>NZ_CP029550.1:0-2827500 GCF_003173715.1 Methylobacterium durans
GAGACAGGAAAGCTCAGGGTGCGAAACGGGGGCATCGGAATGGGAGCGGATCGGCCTGTTCATCCATGCACCCCATGTGGGGCTTCCATGATGGGAAGGTCAAGGGCCGCTCGGTCGCATGCCCGGACATGCGCCGCCAAGCTGCGCCGCCCGCCAAGCTGCGGCCGCCCGCCAAGCTGCGGCCGCCGTCGGCAGGGCGCCTGGCGGGGCCCCGTCGCGGCAGGCCTTCACCGCCCGATCGTTCGGGCTCCTGGGACGCCCGGGCGAGACGGCTCAGGAGGCGGCCCTGTCCTGCCCGGCTCCCGCTCGGGCAACCGGACGCGAACGACGGTTCCGCGACGATCTCGCTCTCGATCGTCAACCGCCCGCGGTGGCGGTTCAGGGTGTGCTTGACGATCGCGAGGCCGAGGCCCGTCCCGCCCTGCTGCGGCTCGACGTCACGTCGACCCGGTAGAACCGCTCGGTGAGGCGGGGGATGTGCTCGGGCGCGATGCCGGCCATCATTCGTGACGGCGAGTTCGATCTCGGGCTCGCCGAGCCGCCCGAGCGGGTCGCGGGCAAGCGAGACCGTCACGTGGGCGCCGCCATACTTCCGCGTTCTCGATCAGGTTCTCCACGCGCAGAAGCTCGTCGCGGCTGCCGAGGACGGGATAATCCCCTCCTCCGCCCGCAGCGTCACGGAAACGCCGCGCTCCGCCGCGAGCGGGCCCTGCGCGTCCACCATCTGGCGGGCGATCTGCCCGAGATCGACCGTCTCGGTCGGCGCGACGTGCTCGCGCAACTCGATCCGCGACAGGGAGAGCAGATCGTCGATGAGCCGCGTCATCCGCTGCGCCTGCGTGCGCATGATGGCGAGGAAGCGCTCGCGCGCAGCGACGTCGTTGCGGGCGGGGCCCTGCAGCGTCTCGATGAAGCCGAGGAGCGAGGCGAGCGGTGTCCGCAGCTCGTGGCTGGCATTGGCCACGAAATCGACCCGCATCGCCTCAAGCCGCTGGGCCGAGGTGAGGTCGCGCAGGAACAGCACCACGTTCGGCTGACCCCCGCCTGCGGCATCGGCAGGCGCCGATCTGCACCTCGAAGCTTCGCTCGGTCGGCACGCGTGTGGCGTAGCCGGTCTTCAGGGGCTGGCCGGTCCGCAGGACCGCCTCGATGCCGTCGAGGATCTCCGGCGCCCGCAGGGCGAAGGAGAGCGGGTGGCGCAGCTTCAGGTTCGGGAAGAGTGCTCGGGCGGCGGGGTTTGCCTCGATGACGACGGAGCGGCGATCGATCAGGATGACGGGATCGGGATGTTGGCGAGCAGCGCCTCGGCGATGGCGTGGCGGCCGGGCTCGCGGCCTCCAGCGGCGCGGCGACGGGGACACGTTGGCGTCCGCCGATCGCCCCTCCGAGGCCGGCGGCGGCGAGGGAAGCGGCAACGAGGCGAGATCGAGGCTTCCGTCGAGCCAGGCGACGGCGAGCAGGAAGGCTGCCGCCACGCTCGCCCCCGTCCAGGCGGCCCGGCGTGCCCCTCTTCCATCAGCGGATCGCGACCATCGAGAGAGGCGCCCTCAGCGACGGGCAGGAGGCGTCACGGCCGCCCGTCCGGATCGGCGCCGCGGCGCACCTGCTGCGCCCGCTTGAAGATCTCGTAGGCCCCGAGCATCGCGAGGGCGAGGATGAAGGGCACGAGGTAGTAGCAGACCCGGAACAGCAGCAGCGAGCCGAGCACCTGGTCCCGCGGCAGGCTGGACAGGGCGAGAAGGATCGTCGCCTCGAACACCCCGAGGCCGCCCGGCGCGTGGCTCGCGATGCCGAGCATGGCGGCGAGCACGTAGACGGCGAGGAATGTGGTGCCGATCGTCAGGCCCGGCGGCAGCAGCACGTAGAGCACGGCCGCGGCGGCGCAGACGTCGCCGATGCCGACGAGCATCTGGCTGAAGGAGACCGAGGCGCCGGGCAGTTCCAGCCGCCAGCCCTTCACCTTCACGCTGCGCCGCTTGAGCGAGACCCAGGCGAGATAGCCGAGCACCGCGACGAGGGCGGCGACCGACCCCCTGGTTCAGCCGGATCGACGTGAAGGTCAGTCCCGCGAGCTGGCCCGCCTCGACGATGAGGCTGAGGCCCAGCACGACGCCCATGCCGAGCCAGAAGGTGAAGCCCGCGATCACTGTGAGCGCGGCGATCTTCGGGGCTGACAGCCCTTCCCGGGAGTAGATCCAGTAGCGGATCGTTCCCGCCGTGAAGAGCGGGAAGCCTAGGGTGAAGCTCACCGCGTAGCTCGTGAACGAGGCGAGCGCCGTGATGCGGTAACGGACCTTCACCTTGAGCTGGCGCAGCGCCAGCGCGTCGTAGCCGGTGAGGAACAGGTAGCTCACGCAGACGAACAGGAAGGCGAGGCCGAGCTGCTTCGAAGTCGCCGCCGTGAAGGCCGCGTGCAGCTCCGACCACGTGACGGTCTGGACGAGCTTCCACAGGACGCCGATCGACACCGCGAACAGGATCACGCTCGCGGCGGTGCCGATCCAGGCGTAGCGGCTCCGCATCCCCGAGGACCGGGCGACCTGCGGCACGCCGGCGGCTTCCGCCGTCCGATCGGCCTCGATCGCCTCGGCGTCGTCGAGCGCCTTCTGATGCTGTCCGACAAAATTCATGAATTCGGCGTTCGCCTCCGCCGGGTGCGCCGCCCGGAAAAGCGGGCGGTGGATCATTCCCCGAGCCTGTGCCGGACCGCGGTCCGTTGGCGAGGCATTTAGGGGCAATGGCGGGCAAAGGCCAGCGAGGCGGCTCCGATCCGGCGGTCTCGTCCCGGCCGGACCCGGTGATTCGGCGGTGCGGCGCGGATCACCGTTGCATGAAGCGCAGGCCCGCGAGGTGAGCCGCGGCTTCGGACAGGCCCGTGCGGATGCGTTCGGCCACGCTCGGCGATGTGCAGACGTAGGTCGGGCTCGGATGCGGGATGGCGACGGGCAGATCCGGCCGGAGCGCCGCGATCGCCGGCCGCGCCTCGCCGGCGAAGCGCCCGGCCAGGACCGCCACGGCGAGGTGCGGCAACAGGTCGAGGAGCGGCGCCAGATAGGCGGCCGCCGCCTTCGCTTCCACCCGGCGCGGTGCCCGGTTCAGGGCGCCCTCCGCGTGGATCACCCAGGGCACCGCGTTCCAGATCAGGGTGTCCCGGCGCGCGATGCCGGCCTCACGGAGGAAGCGGAACAGGTTGGCGGAGGTCCCCGTCGCGTTGTCGCGGGAGACGAAGCCGGTTCGGAAGATCGCCGGGCCCGGCGTCTCGAGGAGCAGCAGCAGCCGCGCGCCGATGCCGCCGTCGAGTGGGTCGGGATCGGGCACCGGCGCCTGCCGCTCCGCCGCGATGGTGCGGGCCAGATCCCGCAGGGGCGCGAGATGGGGCGATCCGACGAGGCGCGCCGCGCGGCGAGGATCGCCGGATCGGCGAGGCTCTTCGGCGCGTCGGGTTCAGTCGCCATCGTGCCCCGGGACGCCCGCCGGCAGGGTGCCGGAGACGCGGAAGCGCTCGACCCCACCCTCCTCGGAGAGCCGGCGGGACAGGCCCTCGCGCCCGCCGAACTGGAAGCCGATCTGCGTCCCGTAGGCCGCGCAGGCGGCCGCCTTGCGGACCTCGGCCGCCGGCGTCAGCCGGATCTCCCGCTCCCCGAGATCCGTGAAGCGGGCGCGCAGCGGCTCCTTCGGGGCGGCTTTGCGCACCGTGTAGGGGAAGTCGCGCCACCACAGGACCGGCAGCCTCGATCCGACGGCGTCGAGCGCCCGGACCATCTGGACGTGATCGACATGGCCACCGATCGCCTGAGGGCTCAGGAGAAGATCGGGCCGCACGGCCGCGACGAGATCGGCCAGGGCCCGAGCGAGATCCGGGACGATGGCATCGTCGTCCCGCGTCTCCTCGAACAGCTCGGGTGCCGAGCCGTAGCCGCGGTGCGGCGCCTCCCGGAACGGCAGGTGGGTCGGCGCGGCGATGCCGAGGGCCGCCGCCGCCGCCCGGTCCTCGTCGCGGCGAAGCGCCATGTAATCGACCTCCGCCGGCAGACCCTTGTCGAGCTGGCAGGCGAGCGCGAAGCCCTGCGGCTCGGGCACGCTGCCCGTGAACAGGGTCGCCATGACGACCTGCCAGCCGCCTTCAGCCAGCATCGCCAGCGTGCCGCCGCAGGAGAAGGCGGCATCGTCGAGATGGGGCGAGAGGGCGAGCGCAATGGGCATGGTGCCGGCCTAGAGGAGGTGCGGCTCCGCCCGGAACCGACAGGACGGATCGACGGGCAGGTCCGGCGAGAAGCGCGTGTCCGGATGTGCACCCGCGATCTCGGCGTAGATCCCCATGATCTGGCGGCCGACCGTCTCCCAGGAATAGACCCGGCGGCACTCCTCCAGCCCCCCACCGGCGATGCGGCGGCGCAGCGCCGCGTCTTCGATCACGCGGGCGAGCGCGTCCGTGAGGGCGGCGACGTCGCCGGGCTCGGTCAGGAGCCCGTTCTCCCCGTCGCGCAGGCAATCGGAGACGCCGACCGAGTGGGTCGAGACCACGGCGAGCCCGGCCGCCATCGCCTCCAGGATCGTGTTCGAGAAGCCCTCGGCGTAGGTCGGCGAGACGAAGACATCGGCCTGCCGGTAGAGGTCCGGCACGGTGGCGTAGTCGGCGTAGCCCGTGAAGCGAAGCCGCTCCTCGGGCAGGTCGCGCTCGGCGGCCCGCGCCTGCGCGGCCTCGACGTCGGGGCCGATGCCCGAGATCGTCGCGGCGAACGGCATGCCGCGATCGCGCAGGCGCCCGAGCGCGTCGACGAAATCGAGCACGCCTTTCCGCCGGTCGACGCGACCGTGATAGAGGAGACGAACCGGGCCGGCATGCAGCTCGGGAAGCCCGTCCGCATGGGGCTGCGTGAAGCGCGCCGTGTCGACCGCGCCGGGCACGATGGTGAAGCGGCCCGGGTCGGTGCCGAGGCGCTCGCAGACCTCAGCCACGAAGGAGCGGCCGCCGATGAGGAGCGCGTTGGCGTGGTCGAGAACCGCGCACATGGCGCGCCGGTGCGTCTCGCAGCAGGAGCCGACCCAGTGGCCGTCTCCGCCCTGGATCGAGACCACGTTCGGCACGCCGAGCCGGCGGGAGGCCAGCAGGACCGCCCAGCCGGTCGGGTAGCCGTACTGCGCGTGCAGGACGTCGAAGGGCGCGCGCGCGTGCTCGGCCGCGATCGTCTCGACCATCGCCTCGACGTCGCGCTCGAAGTCGCCGCCCTCCTGCTCGCCGAGCTGCTCGAGGCCGATCACCCGAACGCCCGGCGGGCGGGGGCGGGCCGCCGCCGTAGACGCGGGTGCCGAAGGCGTCGCCCCGGTACTGGCTGATCATCGTCACGTCATGCCCGGCGCCGACGAGCTCGCGCAGGAGGTTCTGCGCGTAGACGCTCATGCCGGATATCGCCGGGAAGTAGCGCCGGCTGACGAAGCAGATCCTCATCGGACAGGGGTTTCCCGTACGGTCATGTCGGGCGGCGGCAAGTCCGGGCCCGGGCGTCGGCATTGCTTCAGGTATTCGATGGCGGCCGGAATCATCGCGTCCGCCCGGTGGCTCTCGCGGGACAGCTCGACGCAGATGAGCTTGCCGAAATGGATCGCATCGAGGGCGTCGAGCACGCCCGGCACGTCCATGTCACCCTCGCCGAAGGGCAGATGCACGTGGATGCCGCGCGCCATGTCCTCGATCGCCACGGTGCCGATGCGGGGCGCGAATTCGGCGACCGCCGCGGCGGGCTCGCGCTCGCCGGTGACGAGGCAGTGGCCGGTGTCGAGGGCGAGGCAGAGACCCTCCACCTGAAGCGCGGCGAAGTCGTCCAGGGTCTCGACCAGCATGCCGGGCTCGGGCTCCAGGCAGGGCACGACGCCGTTCTCGGGCGTAGGCCACCACCTCCTGCAGCCCGTCCACCAGCCAGTGCCGCGCCTCCGCAGGGTCGATTCCGGGCTTCGGCACACCGGCCCAGAAGGACACGGCCTCGGATTTCAGGATCGCGCCGATCTCGATCGCCCGCTTCAGGAAGCCGATCCGGCGGGCGCGGCCCGTCGCGTCGGCCGTCACCAGGGTCGGCTCGTGCTTGGCCCGCGGATCGAGGAGGAAGCGGGCCCGGTCTCGATCACCGAGCCGAGCCCAAGGCGCTCCAGGCGGCTCGCGACCCGCTCCGCCTCCCGCGCCCAGGTCTCGGCGAAGGGGTCGAGGTGGTGGATGTCGAGGGTGAGCGCGACGCCGTCGTAACCGGCCCCGGCGATGAGGTCGATCGCGTCGTCGAGGCGGTGATTGGCCGCCCCGTTGGTGTTGTAGGCGAAGCGGAGACTCATGCGGCCCGTCCCCTCTGCTCCAGCCGGAACGGCGCGTGGTGCGATTCCGGCTCGCGGTAGAGGGGATAATGGCTGCCGACGATCTCCTCGGCCAGCGCCACGTCGAAGAGCGGCTGACCGCCGAAGCGCTCGATCGCCTCGGGCGTCAGGCGGATCGGGCGCAGGGTCTCGCTCTGCGTGCCGAAGCGGACGAGGGGGTGATCGCGCTCGATGAGCTTCCGGGCGTTGCGCTCGCCGATCCGGTAATAGCTCATGGTCTCGACCTCGAGCCCCGGCACGATCGCCTTGACGACGCCCACCCCGCCGCGCGGCGGCGAGCAATCGACGTAGAGAACGTCGAACCCGGCCTCCAGAAGCCGCTCGCAGGCGATCGCGCCGCGGGCGTGCCCGTCGGCGGCGGGCGTCGTCGGCAGCTCCGCGAAGGCTTTCGTCGCGCGCTCGGAATAGACGGTGTCGGCGAGCACCGCGTGCAGATCCTCCGGCGGCAGCACGATCCATTCGAGCATGGCCTTCAGCGCCCGGCTCTCCTCCAGGTCTAGGCTCGGCAGGGCCTTCTCGATGAAGGCGTGGACGTAGCCCGGCGGCGTGACCCGCTCGGCGAAGGCGAGGGGCCCATGGCCGAAGGCCTTGCGCACCCGCGCCGCCTGGAATTCGAGGAGCGCCTTGCGCAGGGCCCGCTCCCGGTCCGGGTCGCAGGCCTCGCCGCAGGCCGAGAGCGCGATCGGCGTCGGCGCGTCGGCGGGATTCCGGTCGTAGCCGACGACGTAGAGGTTCGTCAGGCCGAACTGGTCGGTGGCGAATTTCGGCAGGGCCCGGATGCCGAGCGATTCCAGCCTTGCCAACATGCCTGAGGTCTCGGGCCCAAGCCCTTGCGAGAGATCGAGCATCACGCCCTGGTCGAGGGCGCGGAACAGGAGGCCGTTGCCGTCCCGCTGCAGCAGTTCCAGCACCCCGTGGCCGAGGGCGAAGGGCACGTCCGGCCCGGCGCCGAGCCCGTTCGTGATCAGGTTCGTGAAGGGCTTGTAACCCTCGGACAGCTCGAAATAATCCGTCGCCGCCACGTCGAGGGGCATCAGCACCGTCTCGCCGGTCGGGTGGCGGGTGGCGGCCGTCCATTCGAGCACGGTGTCGCGGCCCACGGGCGAGCCCGCGGGCAGGCCGAGGGTGAGCGGGTCGGCGACGGAGCGGGCGCCGTGGACCCGCACGAGGTCGTTGTAGGACCCCCGCTCCTTCCTGCGCGGGATCAGCGCCAGCGAGGGCATCAGGTTCTCGGCGATCTCGGCCACCGCGCCGATAATCGCCTCGTCGTCGGTCGCCCCGTAGCCGATGCCGCTCGGCATGGCGCCGACGAAGTAGGGATCGTCGAGGAAGAGCGAGACGAACCAGACCGGGATCCCGGTCCGGTCGAGGGGCGCCAGGGGAAAGCCGACGATGCGCCCTTCCGGCAGCACGTCGAGATAGGCCCGCACGGGCTCCGGAAGGGATTGCGGCAGCCCGTCGATCCGGCGCTTCTGCCCGAACCGATAGGCGCGCGGCGCCTTCAGGCGGGCGTGGCGGGCGCGGTCGTCCTGATCAAGCTCGGTCATGGTCCTCGATAAACCCCGTTCCGCATCGCCGTACGGCCGTTGCCGTGCCCTCAGCGGCCCGCCAGCGGCCCTCCCCGGTGGCGCTCGCTCTCGTAGGCGTCCACCACGAGCCGCATCGTGTGCAGGTCGCGCTCGACCGAGTAGGCGCCGCGTTCCTCCGGGCGGCGCAGGGCCGAGCCGAAGGCGCGCACCTGCTCCAGGAAGGGCGAGGCCTGCGTGTCGAACGCGATCTCCTCCGAGCGGCCGCCAGCGCCGTCCGTGAACGTCACCGTGCCGCCGGCCACCTGCCCCATCGTATCGATCGCGGTGAGCATGCCCCTGGTGCCCACCACCTCCAGCCGGCGCCGGGGCAGCGCGTCGGGGCAATTGTAGGCGACGTGGAGGTTGGCGAGCACGCCCGCACCCGTGCGCCCGATCAGCAGGGCACCGTCGTCGACCGCGTAATCCTGCGCCCGGGCCTGGGTCAGGGCGACGATCTCGGCGATCGATTCGCCGGTGAGGAAGTCGACGAGGTCGATCCCGTGGGGGGCGAGGTCCATCAGCGCGCCGCCTCCCGCTTGGACGGGGTCGATGCGCCAGTTGTCGAGGCCCTCGACGGAGGTCCAGGCCCGATCCAGCCAGCAGGCATAGACGATGCGCACCGCGGTCACGGTGCCGAGGCGGCCTGCCTCGATCAGGGCCCGCATGGCGCGGTGGCCGGGATGGTGGCGCTGGTCGAAGGCGGTGCCGTAGAAGATGCCGCTGCCGCGCACGGCTTCGGCCATCGCCTCGGCATCGCCGAGCCGCGCCGCCATCGGCTTCTCGCAGAGCACGGCCTTGCCGGCCCGGGACAGCGCCACCACCGCCTCGCGATGCAGATGGTTCGGGGTGGCGACGTAGACGGCCTCGATCTCGGGGTCGGCCAGAAGCTCTGGAAGTGTCGCGTAAGCCCGCGCGCCCTCCGCGTCCGCCGCCTGGCGGGAACCCTCGCCCGGGTCGCAGACGGCGACGAGCCGATGCCCGGCAGCCCGGATGCCCGGCGCCATGTAGTCCCGGGCGACCCAGCCGTAGCCGACGATGCCCCAGCCGACGTTGTCGCCCATCACCAGCGCTCCGGCAGGTCGACGAATTCTCGCCGCCTCACGCGCTCGGCCTCGGGCGCGGTCGGAGGCCCGACCCAATCGAGCGCGTCCGGTCCCTCCGAGCGCATCGGGTAGGTGACGATGGCGGCGTATTCCTGCTCGTAGCGCTCCGACGGCCATCGGATCTCGTACGCGCCGGCCCCGTCCGGCGCGTAGAGCGGGTTCAGGCGCAGATGCGTGCCCTCCCGCGGCAGGGTCAGGCCGTCGACGATCGCGCGCGGCGCCGGGCGCATCCCGGACCCGCCACCACCGAGAAGGCCTCGCAGCCCCGGATCTCGGCCGGCAGGCGGGGCGCGGGGGCGCGGGTCTCCACGAGGGCCTGGGTCAGCTCGGCGTCGTCGTAGACGAGGGCGTCCGGGAACAGCTCCTCGATCTCCTCCGCCGAGACGGCCCGGCCCGCCGAGAAGCCCGGGCGGTCGCTGTTGTGGATGTGGCTCAAGGCCAGCCAGCCGTCATCGCCCGCGTTCTGGCGCAGGCATTCGAGCAGACCCGCCTTGTCGTCGAGGAAATAGAAGGCGTCGTTGCAGACGACGAGATCGACCGGCGCGCCGCTGACGGGCCAGTGGGGCGAGGCCGCGTCGAAGCAGACGAGCTGCGCGCCCTCCCCACCACCCAGTGGCGGGCGACCCAGAGCTTGGCGAAGACCACGTCCGCACCCGCGACCTTGGCGCCGTGGCGCCTCAATTCGCGCAGGTAATGCCCGATGCCGCAGGCGAACTCGAAGACGCAGGCCGGGCCGTTCCAGTGCGCCTCCAGCAGGGCGAGGCCGGCCAGGAAGGTCGGGTCGCTCCAGCGGTGCAGGAAGTAGTCGCCGACGCGGCCCCAGCCGAGGAGGCGGACCGCGTCCCGCAGGCTGGCCTCCTCGCGACCGTGCACGAGGGCCGCGAGATCGGCCGGGTCCGCCGGCGGGCCGTTCCACCAATCGTCCTGGTCGGCGAGCAGCGCCACGAGCGCCTTCTCGCGGCCGTTCTCCGCACCCGCATCGTCGAGATGCGCCAGGACCTCGGCGATGAGGCCGTCCCGGCCGATGCGCAGGTACGGTATGCCGTCGATCACCGGCCAGCGCGCGCCGGTCTCGGCGTCGCGCAGCGAGTGCGGCGTGTCGGAGCGGAGCGCGTTGCCGGTCTCGGGCGAGGTCAGGGTGAAGGGGATCATGCTCTCTCTACCCGCCCCCGTCGCGTTTGCGATCACGGGATGCGCATATCCTTCAGCACCCGATCATGGAACCCCTTCACCGGCCCGGCATGGACGAGTTCCATCTCGCCGAGCACGGTCTCCATGGTGAGCGAGGCGGCGCGCAGGTGCTGGGCGATCTGGAGGACCCGGTCGATCGCATCCGCCGCGTGGAAGGCGCGGCCCTCCGCGGTGGCGTCGTCGGGCAGAACCGCCCGCGCCCGCTCGATCGTCGCGCGCAGGGGCGGCTCGAGCGCGTCGAGCGCCCATTGCGTGGTCCGCGCCATGATCGGCCCGAGATGGTCGCCGAGCAGCATCTCGCCGGTGAAGCCCGCATCCGGCATCGCCGCGTTGTGGAAATGGTGCGCCATCGCCGCCAGGAACACGGTGGTGGGGTCGGCCCGGTAGAACGGGCTCAGCACCACGCCGTAGACCGCGACCATCAGGCAGTGCTCAGCGTGATTCTCCGGCGGCTCCAACAGGATGCGGGGCTTGCCCGGGCAGGTCACGCCCGCCCGCGGCTGCTGCGCCAGCGCCGCGACGAAACCCGGCAGCGGACCGGCCACCAAGTTGTCCCGCTCTCGGAGCCGTTCACGCAGCCGTCCGCGCAGATCGGCCTCGACCTCGGGCGTCACCGCTTCGAAGCCCGCGACCAGCACGTCGCCGATCGCGGCCTCGGAGAGGCCCGCTGCCGCCAGGAAGGCGTCGTCGAGGTCGCAGAGTCGGCAGGCGGCGAGCGTCTTGGCGGTGATCTCCAGGGCCACGGCCTCGGGATCGGCCCCGCCTGTCAGAGCGCTCCAGCCCTGCGCGAAGAGACGCTCCGCGACCGAGCCCGTCCGTCCGGCCGAGCGGACGCGCTTGAGGTCGTTCAGCTCGACGAGAAGCTCGCGGAGCGCGACGGGTGCTGCGGCGCCCTCGAACGGGCCCGGCATCAGTGCACGCCGAGCCAGTCGAGCAGCATCTGCTCCTGCTTGCCGAAGGCGTGCTCCGGCCCGTGGCCGTTCTTCACCATCGGCGCCTTGAAGAAGGTCGAGAGCTGTTCCTGCACGCCGCCGTCGCCGCGCTTCTTGGCGAGGTCCAGCACGCGGGCGATCTCGATGACGAGCGGCGCGGCCAGGATCGAGTCCTTGCAGAGGAAGTTCACCTTGATCTGCATCCGCTGGCCAAGGAAGCCGGTGACGTCGATGTTGTCCCAGGCTTCCTTGTCGTCGCCGCGGGGACGGTAATAGTGGATGTGCACGAGGTGGTCCTCGACCGGGTAGCCGAGGATCGAGTCGAGCACCGTGCCCTTGGTGTTGAGCTTCGATTGCAGCGAGCTCGGATCGTTGAGGGCGAGGCCGTCGCGGTTGCCCAGGATGTTCGTCGAGAACCAGCCGTCGACATGGAGGGCGCGGGCCTTCAGCGCCGGCGCCAGCACCGTCTTCATCATGGTCTGGCCCGTCTTGCCGTCCTTGCCGGCGACCGGGACGTTGAGCTCGCGCGCGAGTTCCAGGAGAGCGGGGACGTCGGCCGCGACGCTCGGGGTGAAATTCGCGTACGGCACGCCGCTCTTGATCGCCGCGTAGGCGTAGAGCATCGCCGGGCTGATCGACTCGTCGCTCGCATCGAGACCCTTCTCGAAGGCGGCCGAGGAGTTCAGCACCGGCTCGCTGAGATCGGGCCAGCGCTCGGTCGAGGCGAGGTTGACGACGACCACCTCGTCGAGGTTGCTCTCCTGGCGGAACCGACGCAGGTCGTTGGCGATGATCGAGACCGTTTCGCGGTGATCCTTGGCGACGATGCGGTTGCCACCGTCGATGTTCTTGCAGAACTTGGCGCTGCCGACCGCCGGCCAGGGCGTGATGCCCTTCAGGACCTGGGCGCCGTTCTCGATGTCCTGCTTGGTGAGCACGCCGTGGCCCGCCGCGGCGGAGGCGAGGTCGTCGCTGTTGAGGTCCCAGCCGCCGAAGACGAGATCCTTGTAGTCGGCCATGCCGGCGACGGGGACGTTCGCGAGCGGCAGGCCGTCGAGCCTGTTCGATCCCGATTTGATCATCTCGATGCCGGCGATCGCTGTGGTGGCGACGGCGCCACCCATGCCAACGAACGCAACGCCGACGCGGCGACCGGTCTGCATGCTCATCGGAACCGAACTTCCTTGCTGTGAAGACGCGGGGGCGTCGGACGGGCCAGGAGAGCCAGCCCCGCGTGGGACTAGGTAACTGGCTCCGCCAGGCTTCGTTCCAAGCCCCGCTCGGACAAATTTCTGCCTCCGTTCCCCTGAACCGCGCCCGAACGAGCCGTTAAAAATTCGTGAAAGCGCAGAGTTAACCGACTCTTAAGGGTGCCACGGTTGGATCACCCGGTCGTCCCATTGTGGACACAGCGGGCGGCGACATAGCCGCCACTTGATCGAAGCCGCGCCCAAGCAAGCCGCGGCACGACAAAGGAAGAATGATGGGGGTTTTCCGGAGCCGGCGCATTGCGCCGACGACGCGAGCCGTCTCGTGCCTGGCGAGACTGTGGATCAAGATCAGACCGTAGCGTGGCTGCTGCGGGCCGAGCCGAAAAGACAGGGCCGACGCCGTGCCAATATTCGCCGTCGTCTGCTGACGACTATGCTAGCCGGTCTCGTCGGCTTCAGTTTGCCGCAGAGCGCGCTGGCCCCGGCCTCCGCCCACGACCGCATCGACGAGCGCGCCTTCGCGGCCCGCGATCTCGCGAGCCGGACGGGCCCGGAGAGGCCGTCCGACTGGGGCGGCGTGCCACTGCTCGACCAGGAGCCGGCCACCACGGCCCTCATCGCGAGCGATCTCGCCGCCCTGCCCCAGCCCCGCACCGGAACCGGGGACGAGATCCTTCGCTTCGGCGAGATGAGCGTGCCGCGCTCGATCGTCGAGACGATCCTGCGCGCCTCCGCCGAGGCCGGGGTCGACCCCGTCTACATGATGGCGCTCGCCGACAAGGAGTCGAGCTTCTCGACCCGGGCCAAGGCCGCGACCTCGTCCGCCGAGGGCCTGTTCCAGTTCGTCGCCGCGACCTGGCTGGAGATGATCCGCGACTTCGGTGCCCGCTACGGCTACGAGGATGAGGCCGCCGCCGTCACCGGCCGGGGCGGCGCGATCACCGTCTCGGGCGAGGGCATGCGCGAGCGGGTGCTGCGCCTGCGCCGCGACCCCTACGTCGCCTGCCTGATGGCGGCCGAGCTGATCAAGCGCGATCGCGCCCGGATCGAGGCCCGGATCGGGCGCGACCTGAAGACATCGGAACTCTACCTCGCCCATTTCTTCGGCACGTCGAGCGCCGGCCGCTTCCTGGCGCTGAGCGCCGAGCAGCCGGGCATCGTCGCCTCGAAGGAGTTCCGCAGCGCGGCCCGGGCGAACCGCTCCCTGTTCACGGAGAAGGCCGGCAAGGGCCGCCGCGGCCTGACGGTCGCCGAGGTCTACGAGAAGATCGACGACATGATCGACCGCCGCCTCAACCAGTACGAGGGCGTCGCGGCCCTCGCCGAGACCTTGGTGAGAGATGTGCGTGAGGACGGCCGCGTGAAGATCACCGACGCCTCGCTGCCCGAGATCCGCTGAGGCTCGTTCCAGCTGGCCGTCAGTGGCCGGCCGGCGCCTCGCCCTCGCGCTTGACCCGGCTCAGGATCATCGCGAGGGGCACGGCCGACGCCGAGACGAGGGCCAGCGCCCAGAACACGTCGATATAGGCTAAGAACGCGACCTGCTGGGCGAGCTGCTGGCCGATCCAGGCGGTGGCCTGCCCCTGCGCGTCGACGCCGGCCGCCCCGTGCTGCGCGAAGTAGCGCGTGGCCCGCGCGAGCGTCTCCTGGTAGGCGGGCTCGGTCGGCGTGATGTGCTCCACGAGCCGGCTCTGGTGGAATTGCTGGCGGTAGGCGAGGATGTTCTGCGCCAGCGAGACGCCCATCGAGCCGCCGACGTTGCGGGCGACGTTGATCAGCGCCGAGGCCTGATCCGTCTGCGAGGGGTCGATGCCCTCGTACGAGGCGGCCGTGATCGAGATGAAGATCATCGGCAGGCCGATGCCGATATAGATGCGCGACCACGCGAAGAACCAGAACGTGCTGTCGCCGTAGAGGCGCGTGAGGTCGTACATCGCGAAGGCGACGATCGTGGCGCCCGCGGCGATCAGGTATTTCGGCTGTATCGTGCCCGAGACGCGCCCGATCACGAGCATCATGAACACCGTGACGAGGCCGCCCGGCGCCAGCGCGAGGCCGGCGAGCGTCGCCGTGTAGCCGAAGTAATCCTGCACGATCTGCGGGATGAACTGCGTCGTCGCGATCAGGATCGCGCCGGTGGCGAGCATCACGAGGAAGCAGGCGCCGAACTGGCGCTTGCCGAGAAGCCGCAGGTCGACGACCGGGTTCTTGCGGGTCAGCTCCCAGGGAATCATCAGGACGAAGGCGAGGACGCTCAGGATCGCGAAGGTGACGATCAGGTTCGAGCCGAACCAGTCCTTGCGCTGCCCCTCGTCGAGGACGACCTCAAGCGAGCCGAGGAAGGTCGCCACCAGCAGGAAGCCGATCAGGTCGAAGCGCACGCCCTCGCGCCGCAGCCGGCGACGCTCCCGCTTCGCCGAATCCGGATCCTCCAGCAGGACGTACATCAGGCCGAGGGCGAGCAGGCCGATCGGCCCGTTGATCAGGAAGCACCAGTGCCAGGACACGTTGTCCGAGAGCCAGCCGCCGAGCGTCGGCCCGACCACGGGCGCCACCACCACCGCGAGCCCGTAGAGGGCGAAGGCCTGCCCCCGCTTCCGGGGCGGGAAGGAATCCGCCAGGATCGACTGCGCCAGCGGCGCCATGCCGCCGCCGCCCAGCCCCTGCAGCACCCGGAAGACGAGGAGTGATCGCAGGTTCCAGGCGAAGCCGCACAGAACCGAAGCGACGGTGAAGAGCGCCACGCTCCACATGAAGAACGCCTTGCGGCCGTAGCGCTTGGCAAGGAAGCTCGAGGCGGTGAGGACGATGGCGTTGGCCACGAGGTAGCTTGTCACCACCCAGGCCGCCTCGTCGGGGCCGACCGCGAGGCCGCCGGAAATGTAGCGGAGCGCGACGTTCGCGATCGTCGTGTCGAGCACCTCCATGAAGGTCGCGAGCGACACGACGAGGGCGATGGCCCACGGGCTGTGCCCGCCCGCCGCCTTCGGCAACGCCCCGGATCTTGATCCCGACCGACCCCCCCGCCGCGGCGGCGCCCACGCTCATCGCACCCGCACCGTAGGAACGATCGACATGCCGGGTCCGATCGAGACGTCGCGGGGCCAGTCGTCGACGACGATCTTCACCGGGATGCGCTGGACGACCTTGACGTAATTGCCGGTGGCGTTCTGGGCCGGCAGCAGGCTGAAGGCGGTCCCCGAGCCAGGCTGCACCGAGTCGACCCGGCCGTGGATCTTGCGGTTCGGGTAGGCGTCGATCTCGATCTCGGCGCTCTGACCCGGCCGCATGTCGGTGATCTGCGTCTCCTTGTAGTTCGCCGTCACCCATTTCTCGTCGGGAACGAAGGTCGAGAGCGATTGACCGGCCTGCGCAAACTGGCCCTTGGCGCCGGAGAGCTGGACGATGCGGCCGGGCTGAGCGGCCATCACCGTCGTGTAGCCGAGGTTGAGTTCGGCCTGTGCGGCCTGGGCGCGGGCGGTGGCGAGGCTAGCCTCCGCGCTCGCCCGCTGCGCCTCCAGCGAACCGATCTGCTTCTGCGCCGAGATGACGCTCGCCCGCGCCCTCTGCAGCGAGGCTTCCTGCTGCTCCAAGTTCGAGGTCGATTGCTGCGATTGCTGAACCGTGCCGGCGCCGCGCGTAGCGAGGTCCTTGTAGCGGGCGGCATCCGCCTTGGCGAAGTCGAGGGCGGCCTGCGTCTGGGTCACCTGCACGCTCGCGACGTCGATCTGCGCCTTCTGCGCCTCGATCTGCGCGTCCACGTTCTGGATCGAGGCCTCTGCCGAGGCGATCTGCGCCTGCGCCTGCCGGACGGCCACGTCGTAATCGCGCCGGTCGATCTGGAAGAGCGTGGTGCCGGCCTCGACGTGCTGATTGTCGGTGACCGGCACGTCGACGACGTACCCCGAGACCTTCGGAGCGATCGTGAACTGGCGCGCATCCACGAAGGCGTCGTCGGTCGATTCGTAGGGGTGCAGGGAGACGAGCCAGTAGAGGTAGCCCGCGACGCCGAGGGCGATCACGGCAAGCGCGCCGAGGCCGAACCAGATCGGGTGACGGCGGATCACGCTCGGGCGCTTCCCCTTCGCCCGTTCGTCATCGTCGTGACGTTTTCCGGCTTGGTCGCCCTCGGAATCGGAGGCCTGCCCGCCGTCGGATCCCTCGCGGGCCACCCCGGCCCCGTCGAGGTTCAGGACGTCGCGGGCGCTTGCGCGCGCAGCATCGTGGGGTCGAGCGCCGTCCTGCGGCGCGCCCTGCCGGTCATCAAGCATCGGTCCATCGTCCGCAAACGTTCCGAAGCCGCGCGAACGACCCGAAACCCTCGATAACCCGCCTCGTCCCTGCAAAGACTGACGGGCGCGCAAGGTTCCGCTCGGCCTCGACAGGGCTGGACTGCTGGAAACGCCGCCGCGTGCGATGCGGTCAGCGGCCGAGATCCGGCTTCGCGGTCCCTTTCCGCCCCCTCGGAGGAGCTTCTGCCATGACGACCGGCAACCCCATCAACCCTCCCCACATTGCGGGCGCGACTCCGGCCGTGCCGCCCCTCGTCGGCGCCGCCCGCCTCGACGCGATGAGCATGGTGCTCGCGCGCAACTGGTGGCTGGTGGCACTTCGCGGACTCTGCGCCATCCTGTTCGGTGTGATCAGCCTCGTGGCGCCGCTCGCCACGATCCTCACACTCGTGATCTTTTTCGCAGCCTACATGCTGGTCGACGGCGTGGTCGGCATCGTCGCCGCGGTGCGGGCGGCGCAGCGCCAGGAACGCTGGGGGCTGCTCCTGTTCGAGGGCCTGCTCGACATCGTCGTCGGCGTCGTCGCCTTCCTGATGCCGGCGGCCGCGGTCTGGGCCTTCGTCTACCTCGTGGCGCTGTGGGCGCTCGTCACCGGCGGCCTGATGCTCGCCGCCTCCTTCCGGCTGCACCTGAATTACGGCCGCTGGTGGCTGGCGCTCGGCGGCGTGATCTCGATCCTGTTCGGGATCGCGCTGCTCATCAATCCGGGCATGTCGGCTGTGGTGCTGACGTGGTGGATGGGCGGCTACGCCGTCGCCTTCGGCATCATGCTGCTGATCCTCGCCTTCCGCCTGCGCGGACGGCACGAGGAGGCCGGACGGCCGATGCCGAGCGCGCCCGGGGGCGCGACGCCGCCCGCCCCCGCCGCGTAGCGCCGCCCGCCTCATCCGGTCTAAAAGGGCGGCCCCGCACATTCTGGCCGGCGTCCCGCGCCGGGTGAACGATCAGCCGATGCCGCCTCACGAACCGGACCGCCCGCAGGACGGCCCCGCCCCGGACACCCGCGCCGCCGCCCGCGAGGCCGCGGCGGCGGCGCGCGTCCTCGGCCGCCAACTCGGCATCCTGGCGGCCGGCGCCGCCCGGGGCGCCGGGGCGCGGACGCGCGCCGCCGCGTCCGGTACCGGCCCGCTCCTGCGCGGTCTGTCGGAGCGCCTGCGCCGGCCCGGCCCAGCCGCTTGGCGACGGGCGCGAGCGAAGCGGGCGAGGCGACGCGCGTCCCACGCCGCGGCTGGCGCGGGCGCATCGCCGGCAGTCCCCTCCTGGTGGCGCTCCTCGCTCTCGTGGCGCCACCGGTCCTCGCCCTGACGGGCCTCGTCGTCACGAGTTTTCTCACCCTGCCGCCCCTCGGCGGCGCGGCCCTCGACCCGGGGCAGCGGGCGCTCACCGTCGAGGCCGACGACGGGCGCGTCTTCGCGACCCGCGGCGCCTTCCGCGGGCAGCTCCTGACCGCGCCCGACCTGCCGCCGCACCTCGCCCAGGCGATCATCGCCATCGAGGACCGCCGCTTCTACAGCCATTGGGGCGTCGACCTGCGCGGACTCTTCCGCGCGGCCTGGCGCAACGCCGTCGGCGGCGGCGTGCGCGAGGGCGGCTCGACCATCACCCAGCAATATGTCCGACTGACCTCGCTGACCCAGGAGAAGACCCTGCGCCGCAAGGTCCAGGAGGCGTTCCTCGCTCTGCGCGTCGAGAGCGAGATGTCGAAGGACCAGATCCTGCTCGGCTATCTCAACACCGCCTATTTCGGGGCCGGCGCCTATGGGGTCGATGCGGCGGCCCGGCGCTACTTCGGCAAGCCCGCCAAGGCCCTGACGCTGCCCGAGGCGGCGATGCTGGCGGGCCTCGTGCGCGCGCCCTCGCAGCTTGCCCCGACCCGCAATTTCGGCGGCGCCAAGGAGCGTGCGGACGTCGTCCTGCAGACGATGGTCGAGACCGGCGCGATCACGGCGGAGGCCGCCGACAAGGCCCGCGCCCAGACGATCACGCTTCGCACGCCGCCCGAGACACCGCCCGGCACCAACTACTTCCTCGACATGGTGGCGGGCGACGCCAAGCGGCTCGCCGACACGCAAGGCGACGTGACCGTGCGCACGACGCTCAACCTCGACCTGCAGAGCCTCGCCGAGGGCGTCGTCGCCCGACGCCTTGATGCGGAGGGCACGAAGAAGAAGGCCGGTCAGGCCGCTCTCGTGGCGCTCTCGAAGGACGGCGCGATCCTCGCTCTGGTTGGCGGGCGCGACTACGAGGACAGCCAGTTCAACCGCGCGACGCAGGCCAAGCGCCAAGCGGGCTCGCTGTTCAAGCTGTTCGTCTACCTTACGGCCTACCAGAAGGGCTACACGCCGGAGAGCGTTCTCGTCGATCGCCCCGTCCAGATCGGCGATTGGGAACCGCAGAACTCGAACAACCGCTTCCGCGGCGCGGTGCCCCTTTCGACGGCCTTCGCCCTCTCGATCAACACCATCGCGGCGCAACTCGCCGACGAGGTCGGCGTGCCGGCGGTGATCGAGACGGCCCGCAGCCTCGGGGTCACGTCGGAGCTGCCGAACGTGCCGAGCCTGGCGCTCGGCTCGGCCGAGGTGACGCTCCTCGAGATGACCCGCGCCTATGCGGGGGTGCTCGCCAACCGCATGCCGCTCGAGGCCTACGGCGTCCACGCGATCCGGGGCGGAGCGCCCCAGCCGCTCTACGTCCATCCCGACCCCAAGGCGGGAGCGGCGCTGCCCGGCGACACCCGGGCGATGATGCTCGACTCGCTCCAGGCGGTGGTCGACGGCGGCACCGGCAAGGCGGCGCGGGTCTCCGGAATCCCGGTCGGCGGCAAGACTGGCACGACGCAGGAATATCGTGACGCGTGGTTCGTCGGGGTGACGCCCGATCTCGTGGTCGGAATCTGGGTCGGCAACGACGACAACAGCGCCATGAACCGGGTCAGCGGCGGCGATATGCCGGCCGCGATCTTCCGGGACTTCGTTCAGCGCGCCGCCGCCCAGATGGCGAAGGGCCGCGCCAAGCGCCCCTCCGCGGCGCGGGCCGAGCCCGCCCCGGCGGCGCCGGTCGCAGCATCTCCGGCGGCGGAGCTGCGCGGCGTGCCCGAGGTGATCGATACCGGCACCCTCGCCTTCCGGGCCGGGTGGTACGGCTTCTCGGCGTCGAGGGCGAGGGCGGCGCGCTCGCCCGACAGCTCGCCCGTTATCTTCGCCGCCGCGAGGTCACCTGCGGACCCGGTGCCGAGGCACAACCAAGCAGCGCCGCGCTTCGCTGCCGGATCGACGGAGACGACCTCGCCGCCCTGATCCTGGCGGCCGGGGGCGCTCGCGCCAGCGACGACGCGCCCTCCGACCTCCTTTCCGCCGAGGAGCAGGCCCGCTCCGAGCGGGTCGGCCTGTGGCGGCGCGAGCGCTGAGCGAACCGGTCAGGCCGCCCGCACCTCGTTGAGGAAGCGCCGGACCTCGGCGCCAAGATGGTCGGCCTGCACGGTGAGGCCCGAGGCGGAGGCGAGCACGCGGCCCGCCGCCTCGCCGGTCTCGCCGCCCCCGCGACGCGGGTGACGGTGCGGGTGACCTCGTCGGTGCCGGCGGCCGCCTGCCCGACATTGCGCACGATCTCCTGCGTCGCCGAGCTCTGCTCCTCCACGGCCGCCGCGATGGCGCCGGTCATGGCGTTCATCTCGCCGACCCGCCCGGCGATCGAGCGGATCGCCGTCACCGCCTGATCCGTGGCGCCCTGGATCTCGCCGATCTGGCGCGAGATCTCGTCGGTGGCGCGCGCGGTCTGCGAGGCAAGTTCCTTCACCTCGGCGGCCACGACGGCGAAGCCCCGCCCCGCCTCGCCGGCGCGAGCCGCCTCGATCGTCGCGTTCAGCGCCAGGAGGTTGGTCTGACCCGCGATGCTGGAGATGAGGTTGACGACGTCGCCGATCCGGGTTGCGCCCGCACTCAGGGCCTCGACCAGCCCGGCGGTCGTTCCCGCTTCCGCAGCGGCCGCAGCGGCCAGGCTCGCGGAGCCCTGGACCTGACGGCCGATCTCGTGGACGGAGCTGCCGAGTTCCTCCGCCGCGGCGGCGACCATCGAGACGTTGGCGGCGGCCTCCTCGGCGGCGGCGGCGGCACCGGTCGACTGGTCGGCGGTGCAGGCCGCGTTCGCGCTCATCGCGTGGGCGGTCCCCGGAAGATCGTTCGCGGCCGTCGAGACCGCCTGCACGATGCCGCCGACCGCCCGCTCGAACCCGTCCGCGAGGTCGCGCATCGCCGCCTGCCGCTGCGCCTCGGCACCGGCGCGGGCGAGCGCGGCCTCATCCTCCAGGGCCCTGGCGCGGATGAGGCCGTCCTTGAACACCTGCACGGCGTCGGCCATCGCGCCGATCTCGTCCTTGCGCCCGAGGCCGGGCACGGCGGCGGCGAGGTCGCCGCCCGCGAGCCGGCCCATCGCCCCGTTCATGCCGCGGATCGGCCGGCTGATCCCAAGGTGCAGCAGAATGAGCGATCCCAGGGCGGCGGCGATCATCACGGCCAGACCGAAGCCGGTCGCGAAGCGCGAGGACGATGCGGCCGCCAGCGCCGCCGCGCTGCGCTCGCCGAGGAGGGAACGCTCGGCCGCCATCAGCTCGCCCGCAATGGCGCGCAGAGCGTCCATCGCGGACTTGCCCGCGCCGGACGCCTCGATCCGCCGCGCCTCGTCCCGGGTCTCGGAATTGCGCATCAGGGCGATCTCACGCTCGGCGACCTCCCGCCAGCGCTGCGCCTGAGCCTCGAGGTTCGAGAGGCGCTTCTGCTGAGCGGGATTGTCCGCCGTCATCCGCCGTGCCGTCGCTGCGGCCTCCGTGAAGCTGCTCACGCCCTCGCGGTACGGAGCCAGGAACGTCTCGTCGGCGGAGATGAGATAGCCGCGCAAGCCCGTCTCCTGGTTGATCATCGCGCCGACCGCGTCGTCGACCTGGCTGATCACCGCATGGGTGTGGGCGGTCCAATGGTTGGTGTTCTCGATCGTGCCGAGGTTGCGCAGCGACACGAAGGAGATGCACAGCCCCACGACGAGAAGGACGGCAAGCGTCGCTCCGATCTTGGCGGCGATGGACAGGTTGGCAAGGCGCGACGACATCGAGATCCCGCAAAAGTTGTCGGGGATGTCGCTGGTCAACGTCCCCGCGTGAAAGCTTCGGGATACTGAGGTGAAAATAATAATGATGATTTAATCGCCATATTTGAGCAAATTTCGTTCTTTTATACTTTCAAATGGCTGGTTTTGGTCAATTTTTGCTGCCGACCTACACCTCGACAGCGCGGGAAAGCACCTGCCAGGTCCCGCGCAATCCCCCGAGCCGATCAGCGGAAGGGCGGCTCATCGAAGCTGCGCAGCTTTCGCGAGTGCAGGCCCGCGCGGTCGGCGCGGAGGGCGTCGAGGGCGGCGAGGCCGATCAGCAGGTGCTCGGCCACTGCCCGCTCGTAGAAGGCGTTGGCGGCGCCCGGCAGCTTGATCTCGCCGTGAAGCGGCTTGTCGGAGACGCAGAGCAGCGTGCCGTAGGGGACGCGCAGGCGATATCCCTGGGCGGCTATGGTGCCGCTCTCCATGTCGACGCCAATCGCGCGGGACAGGTTGATGCGCCGCCGCTCCTGCGAAAAGCGCAACTCCCAATTGCGGTCGTCGTAGGTGACGACGGTGCCGGTGCGCAGGCGGCTCTTCAGCGTCTCGGCCTGCTCGCCGGTCACCTTTCCGGCGGCGGCCTGAAGCGCCAGCTGCACCTCGGCGAGCGCCGGAACCGGCACGTCCGGGGGCACCAGCTCATCGAGGATGCGGTCGCGGCGCAGGTAGCCGTGGGCAAGGACGTAGTCGCCGATGCGTTGCGACTGGCGCAGTCCCCCGCAATGCCCAACCATCAGCCAGCAATGGGGCCGCAGCACCGCGAGATGGTCGGTGATCGTCTTGGCGTTCGAGGGGCCGACCCCGATGTTGACGAGCGTGGTGCCCTCCATCGACCCGTCCGGTCGCCGGGCGACGAGGTGGTAGGCCGGCATCTGGAAGCGGTGCCAGGGTGAGGCGGCGACGATCGCGGCCGGGTCGGCGCCGGCCGCCTCGGCACGGCTCACCGTGATGCCGCCCGGCAGGATCATCTGCTCCAAGCCGTCCTCGCCCGCGGCCAAGCGGTCCAGGCCGTGGCGCACGAAGCGGTCGACGTAGCGGTGGTAGTTTGTCAGCAGGATCCAGGGCTGCACGTGGCGCCAGTCGCAGCCCGTGTAGTGCACGAGCCGGCGCAGGGAGTAGTCGACGCGGATCGCGTCGAAGAGGGCGAGCGGGCGCGGCGCGTCCGGGAGCTGCTGCCATGTCCCGTCCGCGATCTCGTCGCCGACGACGGAGAGGAGCGGGACGGGGAAGTAGGTCGCGAGTTCGGCCGGCCCGATCCCGCCGCGCGTCAGGTCGGCTCCGGGCTCCAAGACGTAGGGGTACGGGATCTCCTGACCGCTGAGCCCGACCTCCAGGCTGACGCCGTAATCCTCGACGAGCGGCTGGAGCTGCGCCATCAGGTAAGTGCGGAAGTGGTCGGGCTGGGTCACGGTTGTGGCGTAGGTACCCGGCACCTGGAGCTTCGCCGTCGCCCGGCTGATCCGCGGCACGGGCCCGGACGGCCGGTAGGTGACGCGCAGTTCCGGGTAGCGGAAGCGGAGCCGCTCGGCGGCATCCGGCGGCGTTCCGCCGTCGAGGAAGCGGTCGAGCGCTGCCCGCAGGGCGCCGGTCGCTCCGGCATGGAGCGCGACGAGCCGGTCGATCGCCGCAGAAGGGTCGGGCACCGATTCCATCGGTCGCAACTCGTCGTCGATCACGCGGCGGCCTCCGTACACGATGGGAATCCCGCCTCCGGCTCTACACCGCCGGGCGTCCCGGCGCGACGCCCCGCCGTGGTCGACGCTTGCACCGGAGGTCGGGCTGCCCGAAAGCGGGGGATCGGCACGAACGGGGACGGTCGGCATGAGCGAGGTGGACGGCGCATCGGCGGAGGACGGGTTCGAGCGCCGGCCCGGCGAGGAGTGGACCGCGCTTCCGACCGAGTTCGATGCCGGCCTGTACTTCATCGGCCGGATCTCGACGCCCTGGACCCGCCGCTCCGAGTGCCCGAAGAACGGACGCCAGACGAACGCAGTCTGCACCGTGCGGGTCGACCCGGCCTTCGTGCCGGCCCTCCAGAACGTCGAGGGCGCGAGCCACCTGATCCTGCTCTACTGGATGGACAGGGCCGCGCGGAACCTCGTGCGGCAGCGGCCGCGCCACGCCGACGGAAGCCGGGGCACTTTCTCGCTGCGCTCGCCCGCCCGGCCGAACCCGGTCGCCCTCTCTGTCGTCGAGCTCATCCGGCGCGACGGGGATACGCTTGTGGTGCAGGGCCTCGACTGTCTCGACGGGACGCCGCTCCTCGACATCAAGCCCTACTACGCCAGCACCGATTCGCGGCCCGAGGCCACGGTGGAGCGGTCGGGACGCTGAGCACGTCCGGCCCGGCAATCTCCGCCCGCCGAGGCCACCCAAATTGACACTTTTTGCGGGATGCCCCCGCTGTGCCCGGAATGTCGCAGCGCTATGAACAAAATGTGCTCTAATATGTTCTGATCAGGATGAATCCGACGCTGCGGCGTGCGGCCGCGAGGGGCATCGATGGGTCGAACGACGAAGGCATTGCGCGAGGCCGGGAGCGCCGCGGTCCGGCACGAGACGATCGATCCGGATATCTACGTGCCGGCCCTGCTGACGACCCTCTCGAACAACCTGACGCGGAGCGCCTCGACCTTCTACCGGCGGCATTTCGGGGTCGGCATCACCGACTGGCGGATCATGTACCGGCTCGCCTCCGAGCCCTGGGTGACGGCGCACCACATCTGCAACGCGGCCCAGCTCGACAAGGGCGTGGTGAGCCGGAGCCTCGCCTGGATGGAGAAGCGCGGGCTGGTGCTGGTGCGCGGCGACGAGACCGACGCGCGCCGCCGCCTCGTCGCCCTGTCGCCCGCGGGCCACGACCTGCACGACCGGATCACGGTGGTGGCGCTGGAGCGCGAGCGCAATTTCCTCGCGACGCTGACGACCGAGGAGACCGACGCTGCCATCCACCTCCTGCGCAAGCTGATCGGAAACCTGCGGGCCTTCCAGAAGCCGGTGGCGATCCCGCCGCCCCGGGACGTCCCCGCCGCTACGACGGTCGAGGCGGCGGGCGAGGTCCTCGCCGCCGCGGTCAGGCCGCGCGCCCGCGCGGCGGCGCCTTGATCCGGTACCAGCCGACATAGAGGGCCGGCAGGAAGAACAGGGTCAGGAAGGTGGCGGCGATGATGCCGCCGATCATGGCGTAGGCCATCGGGCCCCAGAACACCTCGCGGGCGATCGGGATCATGCCGAGGCTGGCGGCCGCCGCGGTGAGCAGGATCGGCCTCATGCGGTGGCGGGTCGCCTCGACCACGGCGTCCCAGGGCCCGAGCCCCTCCGCCTCGCATTCCTCGATCTGAGCGATCAGGATCACGGCATTGCGGATGATGATCCCGATCAAGGCCAGAATCCCGAGAATCGCCACGAATCCCATGGGCTTACCCGAGCTGAGGAGCGCCGCGACGACGCCGATGATCCCCAGCGGCGCGACGCTGGAGACGAGGAACAGCTTCTGCACGCTCTGGAGCTGGATCATCAGGAAGACCGCCATCGTCAGCAGCATGACCGGCACCACCGCCGCGATCGGCCCCTGGCCCTTGGCGGCCTCCTCGACGGCGCCGCCGGTCGCCAGCGTGTAGCCCTCGGGCAGCGCGCGCGCGTAGGCATCGATCTCGGCCTGGAGATCCGCCACGATGGTCGGCGGCTGCGTCGCGTCGATGATCGGCGCCTTGACGGTGAGCGTCGGCACCCGGTCGCGGCGCCAGACGATCGGCTGTTCGAGGTCGTAGTCGATCTTCGCGAAGGCGAGGAGCGGCACCACGGCGCCGTTCGAGAGCGTGACCTGCAGGCTCTGGAGCGTATCGAGGGAGGTGCGCTCGATGGTGCGGGCGCGGCCCACGACGTTCACGAGGTAGATCGAGTCGCGCACCTGCGTGATCGCGGAGCCGCCGACGACGCTGTTGAGGATCGAGGCGATGTCCTGGCTGGTCACGCCGAGCTGGCGGGCCTTGTCCTGCAGGATCTCGACGCGCAGCACCTTGCCGGGCTCGTTCCAGTCGAAGGTCGGCACGCCGACATGGGGGTTTCGCGCGACGATGTCGGCGAGCTTCAGGGCGTTCTCGCGCACCACCTGCAGGTCCGGCCCGCTGAGCCGGTACTGGATCGGCCGGCCGACCGGGGGGCCGAGGGAGAGCGGGTTCACGAAGACGTCGGTGCCGACGAAGTCGCGCTTCCCGAACGCGTCCAGGCGGGCGATCACCCGGTCGCGGGCCTCGAGCGACTTCGTGACGATCACGATCTGCCCGAAGAAGGCGTTGGCGAGCTGCTGGTCGAGGGGCAGGTAGAAGCGCACGGCGCCCTGGCCGACATAGGACGACCAGCGCTCGATGTCGGGGTCGCCCTTCAGCGCCGCCTCGAAGCGGTCCATCTGGGCCTTCGTCTCGGTGATGGTCGCGTTCTGCGGCAGCGTCATGTCGACGAGGAGCTCGGCCCGGTCGGAGGCGGGGAAGAATTGCTGCTGCACCTTCGTCATGCCGGCGATCGCGAGCCCCATCATCGCGACGCAGGCGAGCACCGTGGTCCAGCGGAAGCGCATCGCGACCCGGAGCACGCGGAGGAACAGGCGGGTCAGCCGGCCGCCCTCGTGGGAATGCGCCTTCATCGTCTTGGGCAGCAGCGCCACGCCGATGAGGGGCGCGAACAGCACCGCCACCACCCAGGAGACGAGGAGCGAGGCCGCGATCACCACGAAGAGCGAGTAGGTGTACTCGCCGGCCGCCGAGCCGTTGAAGCCGATCGGCAGGAAGCCCGCCACCGTCACCAGGGTGCCGGTGAGCATCGGGAAGGCGGTCGAGGTGTAGGCGTAGGTCGCAGCCTTCTTCAGCGAGTCGCCGAGTTCGAGGCGGGCGACCATCATCTCCACGGTGATCATCGCGTCATCGACGAGAAGTCCCAGCGCGATGATCAGGGCGCCGAGGGAGATGCGCTGCAGCGTCACCCCCATGATCTGCATGATCACGAAGACGATGGCGAGGACCAGCGGGATCGAGATCGCGACGACGAGCCCCGCCCGCAGCCCGAGGCTGATGAAGCTGACGACGAGGACGATGACGACGGCCTCGACCAGCGCCTGGGTGAAGCCGCCGACCGCCTCCTCCACGATTCTGGGCTGGTCCGAGACGAGGTGGATGCCGACCCCGATCGGGAGCTTGGCCTCGATCTGACGCATGCGCGCGCTCAGATCCTCGCCGAAATGCAGGAGGTTGGCGTTCGGCCGCATGGCGATGGCGAGCCCGATCGCCGGCTTGCCGTCGACCCGGAACAGGGCGGCCGGCGGGTCCTCGTAGCCGCGGCTGATCTCGGCGACGTCCGAGAGGCGGAAGAAGCGGTCGTTGAAGCGCAGGTTGATGTCGCGCAGCGAATCCTCGGAGGCGAACTGGCCGCTCACCCGCACCGAGACCCGCTCCGGACCGGCCTGGACGACGCCGGACGGCGAGATCGCGTTCTGGCTCTGCAGGGTCTTGATCAGCGACTGGATGTCGATGCCGTAGCCGGCGAGCTTGCGGGTCGAGAAGTCGAGGTAAATCGTCTCCTTCTGGCTGCCGAGCAGCAGCGTCTTGCCGATGTTCGGGACCTTCAGGATCTCGGTGCGCACGCCCTCGACGTAGTCGCGCAGCTGCCGGTGGGTCAGCCCGTCGGCGGTGAAGCCGTAGACGTTGCCGTAGACGTCGCCGAACTCGTCGTTGAAGAACGGGCCCTGCACCCCTTGCGGGAAGGTGTTCTGGATGTCCCCGAGGCGCTTACGCACCTGGTAGAAGGCGGGCTGGATCTCCCCCGGCTTTGTCGTATCGCGCAGGTTGACGAACACGGTCGCCTGGCCCGGCGTCGTGTAGCTCCGCACGTAGTCGAGGGCGTTGATCTGCTGGAGCTCCTTCTCGATCCGGTCGGTGACCTGCTCCAGCGTGTCCTTGATGGTGGCGCCCGGCCAGTTCGCCTGGACGACCATGGTCTTGATGGCGAAGGGCGGGTCCTCCTCGCGGCCGAGGCCCCGGTAGGCGATGGTGCCGGCGACCAGGCACACGGCCATCAGGAACCAGACGAAGGAGCGGTGCCCGAGCGCCCAGTCCGAGAGGTTGAAGCCCCCAGTGCGCACCTCGCCGCTTGTGTCGTTCGGTGCGTGCATCACAGGGGCTCTTCCGAGAGCCGGATCGTCTGGCCCTCCTGCAGGGAATGGACGCCGGCGACGACGACGCGCTCGTTCGGGTTCAGGCCGCCGCTCACCGTGACGCGCTCGGGGCCGCGCTCGGCCAGGGCGACGTCGCGGCGGGCCACGGCATTGCCGGCGGCGTTCACGATCCAGACCGAGTCGCGCCCGTTCTCCGTCAGGATGGCGGTGGCGGGCAGCGGGAAGCGGGGCGCGACCGGCCGCGACAGGGAGACCGTGATGGTCGCGCCGAGGCGGAAGGCGGAAGGCGGGTTCTCCAGGCTCATACGGATGCGCCGGGTGCGGGTCGACTGGTCGGCGAAGGGCGAGACCTCGCGGACCCGGCCCGCCGCCGTGACTTCGGGCGCGCTCTGGAGCGAGACCGTGAAGCGCCCGTCCTTGGGCATCGCGCCGGCCAGATCCTCGGGGATGTCGACGACGGCCTCGCGCTCCTCGGGGCGGGCCACGGTCACGACCGCCTGGCCGGCGCTCAGGACCTGCCCGACCTCGGCGCTGCGCTGCGTCACCACCCCGTCGAAATCCGCCTTCAGCTCGGTGTAGCCGATCTGGTCCTGCGCCTTCTGCAGGCTCGACTGGGCCTGGGCGAGGCGGGCCTGGGCGGTGTCGCGGTTGGCCACGGCGCCGTCGAGCTGGGCCTGGGTGACGTTGGCGCCCTCCATCAGGCGGCGGGTGCGCGCCTCGGTGGCCGCGGCATTCTCGGCCTGCGCCCTGGCATCGGCGACATCGGCCTCGGCCCGCACCAGGGCGAAGCGCGGCACCACGGGATCGAGGGCGGCCAAGCGCTGGCCCTTCGTCACGATGTCGCCGACCGTGACGTCGCGGGCGACCACCCGGCCGCCGATCTGGAAGCCGAGCTGCGACTGGTAGCGCGGCTCCACCGTGCCGGCGAAGGGGCCGAAGACGACCCGGTCGACGGGCTTGGCGAGGGTGTAGAGCACCGGCCGTACCGGCGGCGCCTCGGCCTTCTCCTGTGCCGGCTGGCAGGCGGCGAGGAGGAGGGGCATGGCGAGGAGACAGGCGCGCCCTGCCCCCTCTCCCGTTCGGGAGAGGGTTGGGGTGAGGGGTGCGACCTCTCCGGATACGGCCGATCCCTCACCCGGTCCGCGTGCCGCGGACTCAGGCCTTCCCGAACGGGAGAGGTGGGCGGATCGCATCCCCGTCGCGCTCATCGGCCGCCCTCCCCGCTCGCCGCCACCGTCACGGTCTGGCCCGGACGCAGGAACTGGATGCCCGCCGTGACGACCTGCTCGCCCGGCTCCACGCCGGCGGCGAGCGCGATCGTGTCGGCGCCGTAGCGCTCGACCGTGACGTTGCGCGGGGACACCGTGCCCGTCGCCGGGTCGAGCACCCAGATCGCGGGCCGGCCCTTCCAGCGGTAGAGCGCCGACCAGGGCAGCACGATGGCCGGTTGCGGCCGGAACTTGCCCCGCCCGACCACGACCGCTCCGAGCCCCATCTGCGGCGGCGTCCGGTCGAGCCCGACCTTGACCCGCACCGTGCCGGAGGACGGATCGACGCTCGGCGCGATCTCGCGGACGCTGCCCACCGCGACGACGCCGGGGTCGGCCTGGAGCACGACCTCGACGGTCTTCGAGTCGGGCGGCGTCGCCAGCAGCGCCTCGTAGACGTTGAACACCGCATCGCGCGGCCCGTCCTGCGCGAGAATGAGCACGGACTGGCCCGCCCGCACGACCTGGCCGGTCTCCAGCGAGCGGCTGAGCACGATGCCGGCGACGCCCGCGCGCAGCTCCGTGTAGGAGAACTGCTCCTGCGCGGTGCCGAGCGCGGCCTTGGCCGAGTCGACCGCCGCCTGGGTCGTCCGGAGCTGCTGCTCGGCATTGTCGAAGGCGGGCCGGGTCGTGTAGCCGCTCGCCAGCAGCGTCTCCTGGCGCTTGAAGCTGAGCTTCGCCTGCGTGAGCTGCGCCTCCGCCGAGGTGAGCGCCGCGCGGGCGTTGTCGAGGTTCGCCCGCTGCTCCTGCGGGTCGAGGCGGGCGAGGACCTGATCGGCCTCGACATGGTCCCCCACCTCGACGAGGCGCGCGCCGACCTTGCCGTTCGTCCGGAACGAGACGTTGGTCTGCGCCTGCGCCTGCACGTCCCCGGTGATGACGATGTCGGTGGCGATCATCGAGCGCTCGGCCGCGACGACGCGCACGAATGTCTGCGCCGCGAGCGGCTTCCCGGGCTCCGTCTGGGCAGAGAGGGCGGGTGCGGCGACCGCGCCGGCCAGCAGGACGGCGCAGATGGCGAGCGGCGTTGATCGACGTCCCGTCATGGCAACATCTCGGGCGGCACCTCGGGCCAAGGCCGCGATTCGGCCTATCGCCGCGCAGCCATATCCACTACATTACCGACCGTCCAGACGGTTTTTAACAGGTCGAGGGTATGGCGAAGGCGCGCACCCGGCGGGAGGACCGGCCCGAGATCATCCTCGACGCGGCCGAGGCGCTGCTGCGCCGCTCCGGCAGCCGCACGCTGACGATCGACGCGGTGGCGGCGGAGGCGGGCCTCAGCAAGGGCGGGGTGCTGCACCATTACGCCTCGAAGGACGCGCTGGTCACGGCGCTCGCCGCCCGCAAGGTGGAGCGGCTGCGCGCCGGCATCGGCGAGCACGCCGCCGCGCTGGCGGCGTCGCGGGCCCGCATGCCGCTCGCGATGATCGGGCACGCCCGCGAGGTCTACGCCGAGGAATGTGGTTTCCCCGATTCCCTGCTGATCGCGACCGCGGAGAACGCGGAGGCCGTCGCCGGCTTCCGGAGCTTCCTCGCCGAGCGCCTGCGGGATCTCGCCGAGATCGAGGCGCGCCCGGGCGCCGGGGCCGCCTTCCTGTTCGCGATCCTCGGGCTGATGATGAGCCGGTCGCTCGGCTTCCACGAACTCGACGGTGCGGAGCTCGACCGGCTGTTCGGGGCGCTGGAGGCGCAGGCGCGGGCCCTGCCGGAGGGCTAGCATTACAGTTGCAGTTTCGTTCTGAGGTGCGCCTGTCGGGCGGCAGCTTGGTGGGCGCGCCGCCAGGCTGACCAAGCGAGCACGAGCGCGGGCTCAATGCGCCGCTGCGCCAGCCGCATCGCCACGCGCCGGATCTCCTGAATGGACCACGGCACCGGCGAGCTTGGCGATGAGCGGCGTTTTTGGGGGCGTTCCGTTGGCCAACCGGCGCACCCGCGCCAACATCGCAAAAGCCAGCATCACCAAGCTGACGTGCCGGTGCCAGCCGTGCCACGAACGGCTCTCGTTGTGGGCCAGCCCGAGCTCCGTCTTGGCGGTCTCGAACGCGTCCTCGATGGCCCAGCGTCGCCCCTCCACGGCCACCAGCGTCTGCACCGGCGTGCCGGCCGGGCACCAAGTGGTGAAGTAGGAGAAGCTCCCGTCCGACAGGCTGCGCCGCACGAGCAGGCCGCGCGTCCACACGCTCTGATCAAGAGCGGCGTCGAGCGCATCCGCCGGCAGCGTGGCCAGCGGCAGGTAGGCCCAGTCGAACAGGCGCGGTCCCTTCGTGCCAGATCCGGCCGAGAGCCGGATCCAGTCTGTCTTGGAGAGATCCTTGGCGATCTCCTCGGCGGTGCCCGCGACGTCGAGGTTTTGGTCCCAGGACCAGAACCGATGCTGACCCGTGACACCGAGCACGTAGCCCTTGTACGCACGGCGCAGCGCCAGCTCGATCTCGCCAACCCCGTAGATGCTGTCAGCCGCAACCCACGCAAACGGCACCTCTGCCTTTATCGCCCGCTCGATCATGGCCAGCGCCAGCTGCGGCTTGGTGGCAAAGGTGATGGCCTCCGGCACATGCGCCGTCCGCCTTCGAGCCGGGTCTCCGGCCCAGGCTTTGGGCAGGTACAGCTGACGATCGATGAAGGCGTGGCCCTGATCCGAGACGTAGGCGGCAAACACCCCGATCTGGCAGTTGGTGATCTTGCCAGCTGAGCCTGTGTACTGCCGGCCCACACCGCACGAGGCTCTGCCCTGCTTCAAGAAGCCGGTCTCGTCGATCACCACCACCGCGTCAGGTGAGCCGAGCGTCTCGAGGACGTAGTCACGCACCACGTCCCGCAGCGCCTCCGCGTCCCAGTGCGTGCGACCGAGGACAGCCTGCTGGCGCCAGGGGCCTGGATCACCAGCAGCTTCAGCCCGCATCCAGCCGGTCTTGCGCCGCTCACCCCCAAGCAAGCCCTCCAGGAAGGCGTTGGCGGAGGCGGCGACGCTCGGGGCGGCAAACAGCGGGCGGATGCGCTGCTTGGCCTGCCGCAGTGTCGTCGACCAGAGCTCCAGCGTGGATTCGAGCGAGGTTGAGGACATCGCGCTCTCCCATCCGAAACCACTCAGATAGGAGCCTCACCCTGCAACTGTAATGCTAGGGGAACCGTCGGTCTCCTGACGCGGAGCACCTGCCCGGAGCGTCAGCGGAGGGCGACCCGGGACGGAGATCGGATGCTATCCCCCGGCCTCGGCCGCCATCGCCTCGAAGACGAGGGCGTGGCGGGCCGCGATCGCGTCGACGTCGTGGCCGTAGCCGCCGCCGATGACCGCCACCAGCGGGATGCCCCGCGCCCGCGCCTCCCGCACGACGAGCCAGTCGCGGGCCGCGAGGCCCTCGTCCGTCAGGGCGAGGCGCCCGAGCCGGTCGTCCCGGTGCGGATCGACGCCGGCATTGTAGAAGACGAGGTCCGGCCGCAGGGCGTCGAGGAGCGGCGGCAGCCGGCCCGCGAGGATGGCGAGGTACTCGGCGTCGCTCTGGCCGTCGGCAAGGCCGATGTCGAGGTCGCCTGCGATCTTGCGGGCGGGGTAGTTCTTCTCGGCGTGGATCGAGAGGGTGAAGAGGTCCGGGCAGGCGTAGAGGCAGTCGGCGGTGCCGTCGCCCTGGTGGACGTCGCAATCGACCACGAGGGCCCGGCCGATCGCGCCCTCCCTCTGCAGGGCGCGGGCCGCCACCGCCACGTCGTTGAACACGCAGAAGCCCGCCCCTTGCGCCCGCCGCGCGTGGTGGCTGCCGCCCGCCGCGCTCCCCGCGAGGCCGTGGGCCAGGGCGAGCCGCGCCGCCGCCAGCGTGCCGCCCGCCGAGGCGCGGGCGCGGCGCGTCACGCCCGGATCGATCGGCAGGCCGATCGCCTTCTCGATCTCGCGGGGCACGGCCGAGGCGAGCACGGCCTCGACATAGGCGCGGTCGTGGACGAGGCAGAGGGTCTCCGCCCCCGCCGGCTCCGGCGTCACGAAGCCCGCCGGCGCGAGGCCGCGGGCGGACAGGATCTCGGCGAGCCGGCCGTACTTGCCCATGGGGAAGCGGTGCCCCGCGGGCAGGCTCGCCTGATAGGCCGGGTGATAGACGATCGGCGTCACGCCCGGCCCCTCCTCCGGCGCCCGCGGGCGCTCCCTGGTTCGCGGCCTGTCATACGCCTGATACGGCCCGGCTGTTAGGGGCCCTGTTCGGATTGGGACCGGCAGGGATCGGCGCGTGCCGTCCCGTCGCGAGCCCGGAGCCGAGGAGCGAATTCATGGCGGGATTCATGGACGGCGCCTTCGCGAGCGGCATCCCGATCGCCACCCTGGCCGTCCTGGCGCTCTGCGCCCTCGTGACCCTCGTCAATCTCGCGAGCCTGATCGTCGCCGCGCACCGCATCGGCGCGGTCCGGACAGGCTCGACCATCCCGGCCGGCGCTCCCGTCTCCCTGGTGCGGCCGGTCTGCGGGCTCGAGACCTTCAGCGAGGAGATGCTGACCCGCGGCTTCCGCCTCGACTATCCCGCCTACGAGCTGATCTTCTGCGTGGCGGATGCGGGAGACCCGATCCTGCCGCTCCTGCACCGGCTCATCGCGGCCCATCCGTCCGTGCCGGCGCGGATCATCGTCGGCGACGAGCGGGTGAGCGACAACCCGAAGCTCAACAATTGCGTGCGCGGCTGGGAGGCGGCCCGCCACGAATGGGTGGTGCTCGCCGATTCGAACGTGCTGATGCCGCCGGACTACCTGCAGCGGCTGCAGGCGGCGTGGCGGCCCGACACCGGCCTCGTCTGCTCGACGCCGGTCGGCGCCCGGCCGGACAGCTTCCCGGCCGAGGTCGAGTGCGCCTTCCTCAACACCCTGCAGGCGCGCTGGCAATATGCCGGCGAGGCCCTCGGGCTCGGCTTCGCGCAGGGCAAGAGCATGCTGTGGCACCGGCCCTTCCTGGAGGCTCGCGGCGGCATCCGGGCGCTCGCCGCCGAGATCGCGGAGGACGCCGCGGCCACGAAGCTCGTGCGGGTGGCGGGACGCCGCGTCCACCTCGTCGCGGCGCCCTTCGAGCAGCCCCTCGGGCGGCGGAGCCTGCGGGAGGTGTGGGCGCGCCAGATCCGCTGGGCCCGGCTGCGGCGCGTCACCTTCCCGCTGTTCTTCGCCCCCGAGATCGGCACCGGCGCCCTCCTTCCCCTCGGGCTCGGCGCCGCCGCGGTCGAGGGCGCGCCCGCGCACCTCGCCCTCCTCGCGATGGCGGCGCTCTGGTACGGCGCCGAATTCCGGCTCGCCGCGCGCGCCGGCTGGCACCGCTCGCCGCGCCTCGTCCTCGCCTTCCTGGTGCGGGACGCGATGCTGCCGGCCCTCTGGGCCGCCGCCTGGATGCGGAGCGCGATCGTCTGGCGCGGCAACGCCATGGACATCCGCCCGAAGGCGGCGGGGGCCTTGCGCCCACGGGTCAGGGCCGCGTGAGGCCGTCCTTCCGGGCGGTCGCCGCCTGATCTACACCGCGGGTCGAGTGACACGCTTCGGACACGCGAAACGACCCGCCCATGAGAATTGCCGTCCTCGAGACCGGCCGGCCGCCGGCGCGCCTCGGCGGGCGCTATCCCGGCTACGGCGCGATGGTGCGCAGCCTCGTCGGGCCCGGCCACGATTACGAGATCGTCCGCGCCGATGCCGGGGCGCTTCCCGCGCCGGACGCGCACGCGGCCTACCTGATCACCGGCTCGCCGGCCGGCGTCTACGATCCCGATCCGTGGATCGCGGCGCTGATCGCCTTCCTGCGGGCGCTCGCGCCCGACCGGAAGGTGGTCGGGCTCTGCTTCGGCCATCAGGTGATGGCGCAGGCCTGGGGCGGGCAGGTCGTAAAGTCGGAGAGGGGCTGGGGCCTCGGGCTGCACCGCTACGCGATCGTGGAGCGAGCGCCCTTCATGGATGGCGGCGACGACGCGATCCGCGTGCCCGTGAGCCATCAGGACCAGGTCGTGGCTCGGCCGCCCGGCGCGCGGGTGCTCGCGGCCAGCGCCTTCACCCCGCACGCGGTGCTCGCCTACCGGGACCGTGCCGCCCTCTCCTTCCAGTGCCATCCGGAATTCAATCCCGACTTCGCCCGCGCGCTCACGGACGGGCACCGGGCGGGGGAGACGGATCCGGCGCTCGTCGCGGCGGCGCTCGCCTCCCTGGACGCGCCCCACGATTCCGGCCGCGTCGGCTCCTGGATCCGGCGCTTTCTCGATGAGGATTGAGGCTGCGTGGTGCGGGTAGAGGGAATCGAACCCCCACGCCTTGCGGCTGGCGATTTTGAGTCGCCCGCGTCTACCAATTCCGCCATACCCGCGACCCGCGCCTCATCGCACAAGTTCGCCCCGGCGGCCAAGGACTTTTGCGGAGACGGTGCGGCGCGCCTTCACTGGCCAGGGCCGCCCGCCTGTGCTCAAAGGTCGGCGCCTCTCCCCGACCGGACAAGGACCCGATGATCCGCGGCCTCTACGAGTGGATACTCGCGCTCGCCGGCAAGCCCTCGGCGCCCTGGGCGCTCGGCGCCGTGGCTTTCGCGGAGAGCTCGTTCTTTCCCGTCCCGCCCGACGCCATGATGGTGCCGATGGCGGTGAGCCGGCCCGACCGGGTCTGGTTCTACGCCCTCGTGGCGACGGTGGCCTCGGTGGCGGGCGGCCTCGTCGGCTACGCGATCGGGGCCCTGCTGTTCGATTCCCTCGGCCAGTGGCTGATCCGGCTCTACGGGCTGCAGAACTCGGCCCATACCTTTCAGGAATCCTACGCCGAGTACGGCCACTGGGTGATCCTGCTGAAGGGCCTGACGCCGATCCCCTACAAGCTCGTCACCATCACCTCGGGCTTCGCGCATTACAGCCTGTTCTGGTTCACGGTGCTGTCGATCGTCACCCGCGGCGCGCGCTTCTTCCTGCTGGCGGGGCTTCTCGGGCGCTACGGCGTGCAGATCCGCGGCGTGCTCGACCGGCACCTGAACGCGGTCGCGGCGATCTCGGTGGCGGTGATCGTGCTCGGCTTTGTGCTGTTCAAGCTGGTGCTGTGATGCGTGCGGCCGGTCTGTCGAGCCTCCGCGTCGCCGCCCTCCTCGTGGCGCTCGGCGCGGCGCTGACCGTCGGGGGCGCCCTCGTGTTCGAGCACGGGCTCGGCTACGTGCCCTGCAAGCTCTGCCTCACCGAGCGCATCCCCTACTACGCCGCGGTGCCGCTCGCGCTCGCCGCCCTCGTCCTGCCGGCGCGCCTCGCCCGCCTCGCCCTCGGGCTCGCGGCCCTCGGCCTCCTCTACGGAGCGGGCCTCGGGATCTACCACGCGGGCGCGGAATGGGGGTTCTGGCCCGGCCCGAGCGATTGCGGCGGCGGCGCCGGCGCCAATCCCGAGGCGATGAGCGATTTCCTCGACCGGCTCAAGACGACGCGGGTGGTCGATTGCTCGACGGCCGCCTGGCGCTTCCTCGGGCTCTCGCTCGCCGGCTGGAACGCGCTGATCGCGGCCGCCCTCGCCTCGGTTGCCGGCGGGGCCGCCATCCGGCGCGACGCGCCCCCTCTCCCGTTCGGGAGAGGGCGGGGGTGAGGGGTGCGGCCTGTCCGGGTATGGCGCACCCTTCACCCAGTCCGCGTGCCGCGGACTCGACCTCTCCCGAACGGGAGAGGGGATCCGCGCCTCATCCGGGAGCCGGCCCGGCCCGAACCCGCCCTAGTTCCGGTCGTCCGGCATCGGCGGCAGCGGCGCCACGTCGATGCCCTCCTCGATGAGGGCGCGGGCCTCCTCGGGGCTCGCCTCGCCGTAGATCGGCCGCTCCGCGACCTCGCCGTAATGGATCTTGCGGGCCTCCTCGGGAAAGCGCGGGCCGACATGCTCGGCGGTGCTCTGCACGTGCTCGCGCACGGCGCGCAAGAGCGCCCTGAGCTTCTGCTCCGGCTCCGCAATCATCGGCATGGGGCTGGGCCCGGGTGCCTCCGGGAGGGGAGCCGGCACGGGCGCCGACCGCTCGCCCCGGTCCGTGCGGGCGATGCGGGGGGCCATCAGGCCCTTCTCCACCTTGCCCGATCCGCAGAGCGGGCAGCTCACGAGGCCGCGCGCGGCCTGCTCGTCGAAGGAGGCGCTTGAGGGAAACCAGCTCTCGAACGTGTGGCTGGCCTCGCAGACGAGGGTGTAGCGGATCATGACGTCAGGATAACGCGCGACTCATGAACAACGCCCCACCCGCTCGACGGTGAAGGGCCGCGCGTGCTGGAGCGCCGGGATGCGGCCCCGCGCCTCGGCGACGCGCGCAAGGTCGATCTCGGCGAGGATCACGCCGGGCTCCGCCCCGTCGGCCTCGGCGATCACCCGACCCCAGGGATCGACGATGATCGAGTGGCCGTAGGTGTCGCGTCCGTCCTCGTGGCGCCCGCCCTGCGCGGCCGAGATCATGAACGAGCCGGTCTCGATGGCGCGGGCCCGGTGCAGCACGTGCCAGTGGGCCTCGCCGGTCTGCTGGGTGAAGCAGGCGGGCGCCGTCAGGATGCTGGCGCCGGCCTCCGCGAGCGCCCGGAACAGGGCGGGGAAGCGGATGTCGTAGCAGATGCCGAGCCCGATCGGAGCCAGAGCCGTGTCGGCGACGATCGCGCAGGCGCCGCCCGTATAGGTGGCCGATTCACGCCAGCGCTCGCCGTTCGGCAGATCGACGTCATAGAGGTGGAGCTTGTCGTAGGCCGCGACGATCTCGCCCTGCCCGTCGATCAGGAAGGCGCGGTTGGCGATCTTCTCGCCGTTGCGGATCGCCAGCGAGCCGATCTGCACCACGGCGCCGGTCTCGCGGGCAACGTCGCGGAGCGCGGCGAGCGTCGGATCGTCCTCCTGCGCACGCACCCTCTCGAACATCGCCGTGCGGCTGCGCTCGACCAGCGAGGTCATTTCCGGCGTCTGAACGTAGTGTGCGCCGGCCGCCACCGCCTCGCGGACGCCCGCCACCGCCGCGTCGCGGTTGGCCAGGGGCTCGCGGCCCGAGCGCATCTGCACGCAGGCGGCGATGAAGCGGCCCTCAGGCACCGGCGACCCCGACTTCGGCACCCTTCAGGAGCGGGTCGAGCTTGCCGGCGCGGTCGAGGGCGTAGAGGTCGTCGCAGCCGCCGACGTGCTGTTCGCCGACGAAGATCTGCGGCACGCTGGTGCGTCCGCCCGCCCGCTGCACCATCGCGGCCCGGGCCCCTTGCGTCTTCTCGACGTCGATCTCCTGGTAGGCGACGCCCTTCTCCTTCAGCAGGCTTTTCGCCGCCGAGCAGTAGGGACACCAGGCAGTCGTGTAGATCGTGACCGGTTGCATGCGTGTCGACGAGCCCCGTGGGTGAGAGCCTGCATATAGGCAAACGGCACGCCGCTTCCTATTGCCGGGCCGCCACGGGTCTCGGGGGATTGCTTGTGCAGGCGCTGCTCAGGCGGCGAGCAGCTTTTCTACCTCGTTGACGAGGTCGCGCAGGTGGAAGGGTTTCGAGAGGACCTTGGCGTCCTTGGGGGCCTTCGAATCCGGGTTCAGGGCCACGGCGGCGAAGCCCGTGATGAACATCACCTTGATGTCGGGGTCGAGCTCGGTGGCGCGGCGCGCCAGCTCGATTCCGTCCATCTCGGGCATCACGATGTCGGTGAGGAGGAGCTCGAACGGCTCCTCGCGCAGGCGGTTGTAGGCGGAGAGACCGTTGTCGAAGGAGAGGACGTCGTAACCGGCGTTCTGCAGCGCCTTCGCGAGGAAGCGGCGCATGTCGTTGTCGTCTTCCGCCAGGAGGATCTTCATCGGACGGTTCCGAGCCCTTGAGTCGCTGTGTTCATTCCATAAAGGGACAGTTTGGTAAACAGAGCGTTAGGATCGGGCCTGCGGACGGGGTGCCGCCGCGCACTGGTGCAGGCTCGCGACACCGCTCGTCGCAGTGGACAGGGACGCCCCTGCGCCCCAATGTGGAGGCCGTCCCTCCCGCCATCGAGACGAGGCGCCCCGCCGCGATGACAGCGCCCCAACCGGACCAGACCGACGCCTTCGGCTTCGCGCCCGCCTTCGCCGTGGACGAGCCGGCGGCGCACGGGATCCCGTTCGTGTTCAACACGGGCCATTCCGGCTCGGTCTACCCGGCGCGCTTCCTCGCGGCCTCCCGCCTCGACGCGCTGGCGCTCCGCCGCTCCGAGGACGCCCATGTGGAGCGCCTGTTCGCCTCGGTGGTGACCCTCGGCGCGCCCCTGATGCGGGCGAATTTCCCCCGCGCCTATCTCGACGTGAACCGCGAGCCCTACGAACTCGACCCCCGCATGTTCGAGGGGCGCCTGCCGCCGTTTGCCAACACCCGCTCGATGCGGGTGGCGGGCGGGCTCGGCACGGTGCCGCGCGTCGTCGCCGACGGGCAGGAGATCTATGCCGGGCGCCTGCCGGTCGAGGAGGCGGTGGCCCGGATCGAGGGGCTCTACAAGCCCTATCACCGGGTGCTGCGCGGCCTGATCCAGCGCACGGCCCGCCAGTTCGGCTGCGCGATCCTGATCGATTGCCACTCGATGCCCTCGTCGAGCCTCGGGCGCGAACCCGAGGCCAAAGCCGACATCGTGCTGGGCGACCGCTTCGGCACCGCCTGCGCCCCGTTCCTCGTCGAGGCGTTCGAGACGGAGCTGCGCGGCCGCGGCTTGCGGGTGGTCCGCAACAAGCCCTACGCAGGCGGCTTCATCACCGAGCATTACGGGGAACCGAATGTCGGCCGCCACGCGCTCCAGATCGAGATCAACCGCGCGCTCTACATGAACGAGGCGACGCTCGCCGTGACGTCGGGCTTCGACAGCCTGCTCGCGGCCCTGCGGGACGTCGTCGTCGCGGTGGCGGGGCAGACCGCCGACCTGGAGCCCCGGCGCATCGCGGCGGAATAGGCGCCCCGTCGATCGGCCCCGGCATCCCGCGACCTCCGCCCGTCAAGCGCAGGTCCTCTCTCCCGTCCGGGAGCGGGACAGGGTGAGGGGTGCGACAGATCCGAATGACGTGCATCCCTCACCCGGTCGGCTGACGCCGACTCGACCTCTCCCGAACGGGAGAGGTGGGGGCGCCGGACCCCATCAGCCCCGACGCCGACGACGAGGCGCGGGTCCCCTCGCGTTTCGAGAAGGACAGGGTGAGGCGTGCAGGTCTGTCCGCGGAGGTCTCCGGCGCCTGCGAGACAGGCCCTTCTCTCGGGGCTACCGTCCACCTGCGCGCAAGAAAAAAGGCCACTCCCGAAGGAGCGGCCCGAAGTCTAGGGAGGAAACGCCCAAGAAGGGCTGCGGGACCGCGACGCCATCGCGATCTCGCAATGCACAATGTAAAGTGCGCCGCACAAAACGCAAGCGCCGAAATGGCTAAGTCGCGTGCTCCCTGCGCATGGCACAACCGCGTCGGGCGCAATCGAGTTGGGGGCGTCGCGATCAGCCTTCCAGGAGCCGCGCGATCTCAGCCTTGAGCGGACCGGCGAGATCCTCCCGTTCCAGTGCGTAGGCGAGGTTGGCGGTGAGGAAGCCGAGCTTCGAGCCCGTATCGTAGGTGCGGCCCTCGTAGCGCAGCCCGAAGAACTTCTGCGTCTCGGCGAGGCGGATCATCGCGTCGGTGAGCTGAATCTCGCCGCCCGCCCCCGTCTCGCCCTTCTCCAGGATCGCGAAGACCTCCGGCTGCAGAATGTAGCGGCCCGAGATGATGTAGTTCGAGGGCGCGGTGCCCTGCTTCGGCTTCTCGACCATGCCGGTGATCTCGAAGGTCTGCCCGAAGGTCTCGCCGACGCTGACGATGCCGTACTGGTGAGTCTCCTCGGGCTTCACCTCCTCCACCGCGATGATGTTGCCGCCGTGCTGCTCGTAGGCCCGGAGCATCTGGCCCATGCAGCCGCGGCTCAGCATATCGGGCAGGAGCACGGCGAAGGGCTCGTCGCCGACGATCTCGCGGGCGCACCAGACCGCGTGGCCGAGGCCGAGCGGCGCCTGCTGGCGCGTGAAGCTCGTCTGGCCTGCCATCGGCAAATCCTGCTTCAGCGCCTCGTAGGCCGCCTGCTTGCCGCGCTCCTGCAGGGTCCGGTCGAGCTCGTAGGCGATATCGAAATGGTCCTCGATGACCGCCTTGCCGCGGCCCGTGACGAAGATGAAGTGCTCGATGCCGGCCTCCCGCGCCTCGTCGACCACGTGCTGCACGACCGGTCGGTCCACGACCGTGAGCATCTCCTTCGGGACCGCCTTGGTGGCGGGCAGGAAGCGGGTGCCGAGACCGGCGACGGGGAGGACGGCCTTGCGGATCGGTTTCATCGGAGCGGGACCTGGAGAGATGGGGCGAATGCGGGTGGCGCGGTGGAATGTCGTATCGGAGAGATAGTTCGCACGGCGAAGCTGCAAACCCGCTGAACGGCGAACAACCCCTTTGCTCCGTCAACAGGGCGCGAGCTTTGCGTTAGGATGCGGCGAAGGTCACGTCAGCGAGAGGATTCAGATGGCGGTTCTGGTGACGGGCGGTGCCGGCTATATCGGCAGCCACATGGTTCTGGCGCTCCTCGACGCGGGGCACGAGGAGATCGTCGTCCTCGACGACCTCTCCACCGGCTTCGACTGGGCGCTGCCGCCCGAGGTGAAGCTCGTCGTCGGCGACATCGCCGACCAAGCCCTCGTCACCGAGACGATCCTGCAGCACCGCATCGACGCGCTCGCGCATTTCGCGGCCAAGATCGTGGTGCCGGACTCGGTCGCGGACCCGCTCGGATACTACCTCGCGAACACCGCCAAGACGCGCTCGCTGATCGAGACGGCCGTGCGCACGGGCGTCAAGCACGTGATCTTCTCCTCCACCGCCGCCGTCTACGGCGAGCCCGAGACCGTGCCGGTGCCGGAGGACCTGACCACCAGCCCGATCAACCCCTACGGCCGCTCAAAGCTGATGAGCGAGTGGATGATCCAGGATGCAGCCAAGGCCCACGGCTTCAGCTACGTCATCCTGCGCTACTTCAACGTGGCGGGCGCCGACCCGCGCGGGCGCACCGGCCAATCGACCCCGAACGCCACCCACCTGATCAAGGTGGCGACCCAGACCGCGCTGGGCCAGCGCAGCCACATCGACGTGTTCGGCACCGACTACCCGACCCCGGACGGGTCGTGCCTGCGCGACTACATCCAGGTCTCCGACCTCGCCGAGGCCCACCGCGTGGCGCTGACGCACCTGCGTTCGGGCGGCGAGAGCCTGACGCTGAATTGCGGCTACGGGCGGGGCTACTCGGTGCTGGAGGTGATCGAGGTGGTCAAGCGGATCTCCGGCCGCGACTTCGAGGTGCGGCTCTGCCCGCGCCGGGCCGGCGATCCGGCCCAGATCATCGCGGGCGCCGACCGCATCCGGCAGCGCCTCGGCTGGGTGCCGAAGCACGACGACCTCGACGCCATCGTCGGGCAGGCGCTCGCCTGGGAGGATTCGCTGTCCCGCCGCAACCGGGTCTGAGCGTGCGGTCGTTCCTGGCGCTCGCCGCGGGTGCCGCGGCGGGCTGGCTCGCGCCGGTCGCGCCGGCCTCCGCCCAGGCGGCGAAGCCGCCCGCCCCCGAGCCGGCGAAGCCGTCCCCCGCTCGGCCTGCCGCCTTCGCGGCCTTCATCGAGGCGCTTCGGCCGGACGCCCGGGCTCGCGGCATCTCGGACGCGACCTTCGCGGCGGCCTTCCGCGGGGTCACGCAGCCCGATCCCGAGATCCTGGCGCGGACCCGCCGCCAGGGCGAGTTCGCCCGGCCCGTCTGGGACTACCTCGTCGGCGCCGTCTCCGCCGGCCGGATCGCCCGCGGGCGCGCCCGGGCGGCGGCGCTCTCCGGCACCCTCGACCGGATCGAGACCCGCTACGGCGTCCCGCGGGGCGTGCTCCTCGCCTTCTGGGGGATCGAATCGGATTTCGGGGCGAGCGGCGGCTCCGTGCCGACGATCCGGGCGCTGGCGACGCTCGCCGCGGCGGGCCACCGCGGAACCCTGTTCCGGGATGAATTGCTGGCGGCGCTGACCATCCTCGAGCGCGGCGACATCGCGCCCGATCGGATGAAGGGCTCCTGGGCCGGGGCAATGGGACAGGTGCAGTTCCTGCCCTCGACCTTCCTCGCCCACGCGGTCGATTTCGACGGCGACGGCCATCGGGACATCTGGGGCTCCGACGCCGACAGCCTCGCCTCGATCGCGGCGTATCTGAAGGCGCTCGGCTGGAACCCGGCCGTCTCCTGGGGTTACGAGGTCGCCCTGCCGGACGGGTTCGACCTGGCGCGCTACGCGGGCGATCTCGGGGAGTTCGATCGCCGCGGCGTGCGCCGCAAAGATGGGGGCGCCTGCCGCAGGCCGGCAACGCGAGCCTGTTCCTGCCGGGCGGGCTCGGGGCGCCGTCCTTCCTGATCACCGACAATTTCGAGGTGATCCGCGGCTACAACACCTCCGATTCCTACGCGCTCGCCGTCGGCCACCTCGCCGACCGCCTGTCGGGCGGGCCCGCACTGGCCGCGCCCTGGCCGGCCGAGGCGGGCCGCCTCGACAAGGCCGGGCTCGAGGCGTTGCAGCGGGGGCTCGCGGGCCAGGGCCTCTACGCCGGCGATGCCGATGGGCGGGCCGGCCCGAAGCTGCGCGAGGCCGTCCGCCGCTACCAGATCCGCGAGGGGCTGGCCGCGGACGGCTACGCGACGCCCGCCCTCCTGGCGCGGCTGACGGGGCGGCCCTGAGGCGGGCCCGGGAGAAGACGCCCGCCGCATCCTCCTGTATGGTCCCGGCCGGCGTGGCGTTTCGGAGGCTTTGCATGGCGATGGTGGCGGGACAGGCACGGCACCTCCTGCGCCTCGGCTGCGCTGCCCTCGTCGCGGGCCTCGCCCTGTTCGAGGCGCCGCCTGCCCGCGCGCAATGGGGCGACACCTACGACCAGGGCCAGGGCGGCTACGCGACGCCCCGGCGCCGCTACCGGGACAATTACTACCGGGACGACGGGGCCTCCGCGCGCCCGACCCGCCGCTACCAGCCCCAACAGCAGGAGGCGCCGCGCCAGTTCTACTGGCCCTGGGAGGAGCGCCCGCAGCAGGCCCAACCCCAGCCGGATCCGACCTACCGCCCCTCGCGGCCGCGGGCGCCCGCCGTCGCCGACGCGCCCCGCGTGCCGAAGCGCCGGGTGGCCCGGCCGGCTCCGGTGGTAGTCCCGCCGAAGCCCGCCGTGGCGAAGACGGAGCCGACGACGCAGATCGCCGTCTTCGGCGATTCGCTGGCCGACCACCTGAGCAAGGGCCTCGACGACGTGTTCGAGGACAATGCCGACGTCGCGGTCATCGACCGGGCGAAGGGCGACAGCGGCCTCGTGCGCAAGGACGTCGTCGACTGGCCGAAGGCTGCCGAGGACTATCTCGCCACCAACCCGAAGGTGCGCTACGCCCTTGTGCTGCTCGGCGCCAACGACCGTCAACCGATCCGCGACGGCGACCAGAGCTACGACGCGCTGACCGACCGCTGGCGCGAGATCTACCGCGACCGGGTCGATGCCCTCGTCAAGGTGTTCACGGACCGGAAGCTGCCCCTGATCTGGGTCGGCGCGCCGCCGATGCGGAGCGAAGCCCTCACCACCGATCTCGCCGCGATCAACGACCTCGTGCGCGAGCGCGTCACCCGCGCCGGCGCGACCTATGTCGACGTCTGGCCAGGCTTCGTCGACGACCGCAACCGCTACACCCCGTCCGGGCCCGATCTCGAGGGACAGAACGCGAAGCTGCGCACCTCGGACGGCGTGCACTTCACGCATGCCGGCGCCCGCAAGCTCGCCCACTTCGCCGACGTGGAACTGAAGCGCATGATGGGCACGGCCGGCCCGGCCGCCACCGACCAGCCGGTCGCGGCGATCTCCGCGACGCCCGGCCCCGGCCTCGACGGGACGGCGCGCCTCGACGATGCGGCCGCGATCGACCGCCAGATCACCGCGATGCTGCCGAGCCTGCCCGAGCCGCCGGGCATCCCGGCACTACCCGTGAAGCCGCTCGCCGGCCCGGTCGTGCCGCTTGGCCGCCCCGAGACCTCCCCGGGCGGCGCGCTGATGAATGCGCGCCCGCGCGACGGCGACGCCTCCGGAACCGTGGAGCGCGTGCTTCAGCGCGGCGCCCCCGCGACGCCGCAGCCGGGCCGGGCTGACGATTTCCGCTGGCCGCCGGGCTAGCGCTCGCCTTCACCGGCGACGCCGGCCGGCGCGAACACCTCCCGTCATCGCATCGCGCGAGCGGCCTGCGGGCGGGAGGGGCGGCGAGGACGGTACGCATCCGCACGAAACCTTCCCGCGCCCACCTGCGTATAGGCCGAACCTCGCTCCTGCCGGAGGACCGGCCTGAAGGAGACCGGTTCGCGATGACGCCAATCCACAAGCATATCGCCGGCTCTCCCGACGGCGGGACGATGTCCCGCGCGGCGAAATCCGGCGAAAAGGGTCGAGGCAAAGAGTGCCGCGCGCGAACTTGCGCGAGCAGCGTCTGAAGATCGAACGAGAATCTAAAGATTCTACTCTGGTCGGATGCGAAGTCCGCACTATCATTGTGAAAACAAGGAAAAATCGATCAGGAATATCGACCCAGAAAGGGATCGACTTGAAGGACTGGCACTTCCCGTAGAGAACATCTGTCACGAGGGATAGCGAGATGCCAGCCACGCCAGGTAACGACACCGAGACATTCAACGTCTCCACGGATGCTCCGATCAACACGAATTACGGCACCGGAGACGACACCATCAACGTCTCGGCGGCGGCCGCGGGCCAGGTTCGCCTGAGCTTCACGTCGGCCGAGGTCGGCAACGGCAACCCGAACGACGGCGGTACGCTGGCCAACCAGGATGGCGGCCTCGCCGTGCGTCTCCAGGCCGAGGATCCGGCCGGCGCCCTGACCGGGGCGGTCAGCCGCTTCGACGACGAGGGCATCACCTTCGTGTCGGCGACGCCGGGTTTGACCTTCGACGTGCGCGACCTCGTCTCGGGCGTGCAGCGCGGAGACCGCTTCGCGGTGGTCAGCCTCGGCACGCAGGGCGCCGACACCTTGACCACGATAGAGCTGTCCCGCGCCACCTATTTCAACGCCGGCCAGGGCAACGACACCGTCATCGGCGGCACGGCGGACGACTTCCTGGTGGGCGGCTCGGGCGAGGACACCCTCGTGGGGGAGCCGGCAACGACAGCTTCATCGGCGGCGCGGGCAACGACATCATCCAGGGCGGGGCCGGCAACGACACCGCGATCTTCAACGTGTCGACGGACGGCAGCGACACCACGAATCTCGGTGCGGGCGACGACGTCGTCAATGTCTCGGCGGCGGCCGCGGGCCAGGTTCGCCTGAGCTTCACGTCGGCCGAGGTCGGCAACGGCAACCCGAACGACGGCGGCACGCTGGCCAACCAGGATGGCGGCCTCGCCGTGCGTCTCCAGGCGGAGGATCCGGCCGGCATCCTGACCGGGGCGGTCAGCCGCTTCGACGACGAGGGCGTCACCTTCGTGGCCGCGGCCGGGATCACGTTCGACGTGCGCGACCTCGTCTCCGGCGTGCAGCGGGGAGATGCCTTCGAGGTCGTCAGCCTCGGCACGCAAGGCGCCGACACGCTGACCGCGCTCCAGCCGTCCCGCGCCTACTACTTCAATGCGGGCCAGGGCAACGACATCGTCACGGGCGGCACGGCCAACGACTTCCTCGTGGGCGGCGCCGGCAACGACACCCTGTCCGGGGGAGCCGGCAACGACAGCTTCATCGGCGGAGCGGGCGATGACGTCATCTCCGGCGGCAGCGGCACCGACCGCGCGATCTTCACCTTCGCGCTGAGCGCGGCGCGCATCGGCGCGACCGCGGACGGCGCTGTAACGATCACCGGGTCGGAGGGAACCGACACCTTCCGGGGCATCGAGGAATTCCAGTTCAGCGACCGCACCGTCGCGGTGAACGACGGCTCGCCGCTGGTGGACGACCTCTTCTACCTGATCCGGAACCCAGACGTCGCCGCATCCGGCATCGACCCGGACGCTCACTACGCGCAGTTCGGCTGGCGGGAGGGGCGCGACCCCAACGCCTTCCTCTCCACGGACGGCTACCTCGCCGCCAACCCGGACGTGGCCCGCGCCGGGCAGAACCCCCTCGACCATTACGCGCTATTCGGCGGGCGGGAAGGCCGGGACCCCGCCGCGAATTTCGACAACGAGGCCTATCTGAGGGCCAATCCGGACGTGGCGGCGGCGGGCTTCAACCCGCTGGTGCACTTCCTCACGTTCGGCCAGGAAGAGGGGCGCAAGGCCTCGCCCGCGATCGGCCGGGCCAACGACCTGAACCCGGCCGGGTTTGACGCGGAGTACTACCTGCTCGCCAACGGGGACGTGGCCGACGCGGCCCGCGCGTCGGGTGGCAACACCTTCGCCTTCGCCGCCCAGCACTACGAGAGCTTCGGCTTCCGCGAGGGACGAGACCCGAACGCGGTGTTCGACACGAGCGCCTACCTGGCGGCCTACGGCGACGTGGCGGCGGCGGGCGTCAACCCGCTGACGCACTACAACGCCTTCGGCTTCCGCGAGGGTCGTGACCCATCGGCCGGCTTCGATACGAGCGCCTACCTCGCGGCCTACGGGGACGTGGCGGCCGCGGGCGTGAACCCGATGACGCATTACCTGCAATTCGGGTTCTACGAGGGCCGCTCCGCCTTCGGCGACGGCACATTCGGGGCCGGCTCGGTCGGCTGAGGCGACGAGGCACGAACTCCCTCTCCCGTTCGGGAGAGGGGGCGCCCGCTCAGCGCGGCAGAACGCTCGATCCCATCAGCGTCTCGTCGATCGAGCGGGCGGCCTGCCGGCCCTCTCGGATCGCCCAGACGACCAGGGACTGGCCCCGGCGCATGTCGCCCGCCGCGTAGATCTTCTCGTGCGAGGTCCGGTAATCGTCCTCGTTCGCCGTCACGTTGCCGCGCTTGTCCATCGCGACGCCGGATTGCTCCAGCAGGCCCTTACGCACGGAGCCCGCGAAGCCGATCGCCATGAAGACGAGATCGGCGGGGAGCACGAACTCGGTGCCCTCGACCGGCTGGCGCTTGGCGTCGACCCGGGCGCAGACGACGCCCGTGACCTTACCCTTCTTGCCCTCGAGCCGCAGCGTCGCCGCCTGGAACTCGCGCTCGGCGCCCTCGGCCTGGCTCGACGAGGTGCGCATCTTGGTCGGCCAGTAGGGCCACACGGTCAGCTTGTCCTCGCGCTCCGGCGGGCGCTGGCGGATGTCGAGCTGGGTCACCGAGAGCGCGCCCTGGCGGAAGGCGGTGCCGACGCAATCCGAGGCGGTGTCGCCGCCGCCGATCACCACGACGTTCTTGCCGGAGGCCAGGATCGGCAATTCGCCGTTGCCCGGCATCGGCTCGGCGCCAACGCGCCGGTTCGACTGGACGAGGTAGGGCATGGCGTAGTGCACGCCATCCATGTCCTGGCCGGGCAATTGCGGGTTGCGCGGATCCTCGGCGCCGCCCGCGAACAGCACGGCGTCGAACTCGGCGGTCAGCTCCTCGACCGTCCGGTTGACGCCGATGTTCTGATTGTAGTGGAAGACGACTCCCTCGGCCTCCATCTGCTTCACGCGCCGGTCGATGTGGCGCTTCTCCATCTTGAAGTCGGGGATGCCGTAGCGGAGAAGGCCGCCGGCCTTCGGCTCGCGCTCGAAGACGTGGACGTCGTGGCCGACGCGGGCGAGCTGCTGGGCCGCCGCGAGACCGGCGGGGCCGGAGCCGACGACGGCCACGCGCTTGCCGGTGCGGGTCTCGGCGGGCTCGGGCTTCACCCAGCCCATGTTCCAGGCGCGGTCGGCGATGGCCTGCTCGATCGTCTTGATGGCGACCGGCTGGTTCTCGAGGTTCAGCGTGCAGGCCTCCTCGCAGGGTGCGGGGCAGATGCGGCCGGTGAACTCGGGGAAGTTGTTCGTCGAGTGGAGATTGCGGATCGCCTCCTCCCAGTCCGACTGGAAGACAAGGTCGTTCCAGTCCGGGATCTGGTTGTGGACCGGGCAGCCGGTCGGACCGTGGCAGAAGGGGATGCCGCAATCCATGCAGCGGGCCGCCTGCTTCTTCAAGTCGTGCTCGTCGAGCGGCAGCGTGAACTCGCGGAAGTGCCGCACGCGGTCGGCGGCGAGCTGATACTTCTGCTCCTGCCGGTCGTATTCCAGGAAGCCTGTGACCTTGCCCATCGATCCGTCCCTGGGGCGGCGGATCACCGGATCCGGCCCCTTTGCATCGTCGCCCTGATCGGAGCGGCCGGCTTCCGCGCCGGCCGCCTCTCTCTTGCTTATTCCGCTGCCACCGGCATGCGGGCCATCTCCATCTCGCGCAGCGCCCGGCGATACTCCACCGGCATCACCTTCACGAACTTGGTCCGGAAGGTGGACCAGTTGTCGAGGATCTCCTGAGCGCGGGGACTGCCCGTGTACTTCAGGTGGTTGGTGATGAGCTGCGAGAGACGCTCCTCGTCGTGGCCCGACATGTCGGCCAGGATGTCGACGCGGCCCTTGGTCTCCAGGTCGCCGTCCTGGTGGAAGCGGCGCATGAGGTCGTCCTCCTCCTCCACGGGCTCCAGATCGACCATCGAGAGGTTGCAGCGGGCCGAGAACGAGCCGTCCTCGTCGAGCACGTAGGCGATGCCGCCGGACATGCCGGCCGCGAAGTTGCGCCCCGTCTCGCCGATCGAGACGACGACGCCGCCGGTCATGTACTCGCAGCCGTGGTCGCCCATGCCCTCGACCACCGCGATGGCCCCCGAGTTGCGCACGGCGAAGCGCTCGCCCGCGGAGCCGCGGATGTAGCACTCGCCCGCGATCGCCCCGTAGAGCACCGTGTTGCCGACCATGATCGTGCGGGCGGGAGACGACCGCAGCGCCTCGCTCGGCCGGATGATCAGCTTGCCGCCGGACAGGCCCTTGCCGACGTAGTCGTTGCCGTGGCCGGTCAGCTCGATCGTGACGCCGGCCGCGACCCAGGCGCCGAAGCTCTGGCCGGCAGTGCCGGAGAGCTTCACCACGATGGTGTCGTCGGGCAGGCCCTCGTGACCGTGCGCCTTGGCGACGAGGCCGGAGAGCATGGCGCCCGCGGCCCGGTCCGAGTTGCGGATCGTGTCGTGGAGCGTGACCGCCTCGCCGGTCTCGACGGCGTGCTGCGCGCCCGCGATCAGGCGCCGATCGAGCACGTGCTCGATCGGGTGATGCTGCGTCTCGACGTGTCGGATCGCGATCTCCGGCCCGACGTCAGGCCGGTGGAACAGCTTCGAGAAGTCGAGGCCGCGGGCCTTCCAGTGGGCGATGGCCTCGACCTTGTCGAGGAGGTCGGAGCGCCCGACCAGATCCTCGAGCTTGGCAAAGCCCATCGCGGCCATCAGCTCGCGGACCTCCTCGGCCACGTAGAAGAAGTAGTTCACCACGTGCTCGGGCGTACCCTTGAAGCGCTTGCGCAGCACCGGGTCCTGGGTCGCGACGCCGACCGGACAGGTGTTGAGGTGGCACTTGCGCATCATGATGCAGCCCGCCGCGATGAGCGGCGCGGTCGAGAAGCCGAACTGGTCGGCCCCGAGCAGCGCCGCGATCATCACGTCGCGCCCCGTGCGTAGCCCGCCATCCGCCTGGAGCGCCACGCGGCCGCGCAGGTTGTTGAGGACGAGCGTCTGCTGCGTCTCGGCCAGACCCGTCTCCCACGGGCCGCCCGCGTGCTTGATCGAGGTGAGCGGCGCCGCGCCGGTGCCCCCGTCGAAGCCTGAGATCGTGATGTGGTCGGCGCGCGCCTTGGCGACGCCCGCCGCGACCGTGCCGACGCCGACCTCGGAGACGAGCTTGACCGAGACGTCGGCCGCCGGGTTCACGTTCTTCAGGTCGAAGATGAGCTGGGCCAGATCCTCGATCGAGTAGATGTCGTGGTGGGGCGGCGGCGAGATCAGGCCGACGCCCGGGGTCGCATAGCGGACCTTGGCGATCTTGGCGTCGACCTTGTGGCCGGGCAGCTGGCCGCCCTCGCCGGGCTTCGCGCCCTGCGCCACCTTGATCTGCATCATGTCGGCGTTGACGAGATACTCCGTCGTCACGCCGAAGCGGCCGGACGCCACCTGCTTGATGGCCGAGCGGCGCGAGCGCCCGTCGGGCAGCGGCTTGAAGCGCTCCACCTCCTCGCCGCCCTCGCCCGAGTTCGAGCGGCCGCCGAAGGAATTGACGGCAATCGCCAGCGTCTCGTGCGCCTCCTTCGAGATCGAGCCGTAGGACATGGCACCGGTGGCGAAGCGGCGCACGATCTCGGAGGCGGGCTCCACCTCGGCGAGGTCGATCGGCTGGCGGCCGATCTCGTCGGCGCCCTTGATCCGGAACAGGCCGCGCAGGGTCTTGAGGTGATTCTCCTGCTCGTTCACGAGGCGCGCGTACTCGCGGTAGCGCTCGGGCACGCCGAGGCGCACCGCGTGCTGGAGCGTCGCCACGGTGTCGGGCGTCCAGGTGTGGGTCTCGCCGCGCAGCCGGTAGGCGTACTCGCCGCCGACGTCGAGGGCGTTGCGATAGACCGGCGCGTCGCCGAAGGCGTCGCGGTGGCGCTGGGCCGTCTCCTCGGCGACCTCGGCCATGCCGACGCCCTCGATGGTGGTGGCCGTGCCGAAGAAGTCGCGCGCCACGAAGTCGGAGTTGAGGCCGACCGCGTCGAAGATCTGGGCGCCGCAATAGGATTGGTAGGTCGAGATGCCCATCTTGGACATCACCTTGAGGAGACCCTTGTCGATCGACTTGATGTAGCGGGTTACGATCTCGTCGTCGGTGAGGTCCGGCGGGAACTCGTCCTTCATCGCCACCAGCGTCTCGAAGGCGAGATAGGGGTTCACGGCCTCGGCGCCGTAGCCGGCCAGGCACGCGAAATGGTGCACCTCGCGCGGCTCGCCCGACTCGACCACGAGGCCGACCGAGGTGCGAAGCCCCTTGCGGATCAGGTAATTGTGCACGGCGGCGGTGGCGAGCAGCGCCGGGATCGGGATGCGGTCCGGGCCGACCGCGCGGTCGGACAGGATGATGATGTTGTAGCCGCCGCGCACCGCGACCTCGGCCCGGTCGCAGAGGCGGTCGAGCGCCCCCTCCATGGCGGCCGCTCCCGTCTCGGCCGGGTAGGTCACGTCGAGGGTCTTCGTGTCGAAGCGATCCTCGAAATGGCCGATCGAGCGGATCTTCTCGAGATCGCCGTTCGTCAGGATCGGCTGGCGGACCTCCAGGCGCTTCTTGCGGGAGGCGCCCTCCATGTCGAGCAGGTTCGGCCGCGGCCCGATGAACGAGACGAGGCTCATCACGGCCTCCTCGCGGATCGGGTCGATCGGCGGGTTCGTCACCTGCGCGAAGTTCTGCTTGAAGTAGGTGTAGAGGAGCTTCGGCTTGTCCGAGAGCGCCGAGAGCGGCGTGTCGGAGCCCATCGAGCCCACGGCCTCCTGGCCGGTCACGGCCATGGGCTGCATCAGGAGCTTCAGGTCTTCCTGGCTGTAGCCGAAGGATTGCTGCCGATCGAGGAGCGACACGTCCGAGCGCGAGGCGCGGGGCACCACGGGCTTGAGGTCCTCCAGCACGATCTGGGTGTTCTTCAGCCACTCGGCATAAGGATGCGCCGCGGCGAGCTCACCCTTGATCTCCTCGTCCGAGACGATGCGCCCCTTCTCCAGGTCGATCAGCAGCATCCGGCCCGGCTGCAGGCGCCAGGACTGGACGATCGTCTCGTCGGGGATGGGCAGCACGCCCATCTCGGAGGCGAGCACGACGAGGCCGTCCTCGGTGACGATGTAGCGGGCGGGCCGGAGGCCGTTGCGGTCGAGCGTGGCGCCGATCTGGCGGCCGTCGGTGAAGCAGACGGCGGCCGGGCCGTCCCACGGTTCCATCAGGGCGGCGTGGTACTCGTAGAAGGCGCGCCGCTCCTCGCTCATCAGCGGGTTGCCGGCCCAGGCCTCGGGGATCAGCATCATCATCGCGTGGGCGAGCGGGTAGCCGCCCTGCACGAGGAACTCGAGGGCGTTGTCGAAGCAGGCAGTGTCGGACTGGCCCTCGTAGGAGATCGGCCAGAGCTTCGAGATGTCGTTGCCGAACAGCTCCGAATCGACGCTCGCCTGCCGGGCGGCCATCCAGTTCACGTTGCCGCGCAGCGTGTTGATCTCGCCGTTATGCGCGACCATGCGGTAGGGGTGCGACAGGCGCCAGGTCGGGAAAGTATTGGTGGCGAAGCGCTGGTGCACGAGGGCGAGCGCCGAGACGAAGCGCTCGTCCTTGAGATCGACGAAGTAGCGGCCGAGCTGGTGGACCAGCACCATGCCCTTGTAGACGATGGTCCGGCTCGACACCGAGACGGGGTAGAACTCCATCAGGCGCTCGTCCTGCGCGCCGTAGACCTTGCCCGAGATGACCTTGCGAGCGACGTAGACGCGCCGCTCGAAGGCGTCGGCATCCGTCACGGAGCCGGGCATGCCGATGAAGACCTGGCGGTGGTGCGGCTCGGTCTTGCGCACGGCGGCGCCGAGATCCTCCGAATCGACCGGCACGTCGCGCCAGCCGAGCAGCGGTAGGCCCTCGTCGGCGAGCGCCTTCTCGACGATCTCCTCAATGGTCCGGCGTGCATCCTCGTCTCGCGGCATGAAGAACTGGCCGATCGCGTACGCGCCGGCGGGCGGCAGCTCGAAGCCGAGGCGCGAGCATTCCTCCGCGAAGAAGGCGTGCGGGATCTGGACGAGGATGCCGCAACCGTCGCCCATCGTCGGGTCGGCGCCGACCGCGCCGCGATGGTCGAGGTTCTCCAAGATCTTCAGGCCCTGCTCGACGATCGCGTGGGTCTGGCGGTTGTGCATGTCGGCGATGAAGCCGACGCCGCAGGCATCGCGCTCCTGGCCCGGGTCGTAGGCCCCCTGCGCCTTCGGCAGGGCGGGGTCCCGCACCACGAGCGGCTTGCCGGCGTCACGGGTGGCCGGGATGGATGCCGGAACGGTCCTGAAGCCTTCAGATGCAGCCACGCTCTTCATTCCTCGTCTGCCGACCCTGCCCGCATGCGAGCATGTTTCGTGCCCGGCCATCAACCGATGCCGGGGTCCAGGTGACATTTTCGTCGGGTTCAGCTGGGTCTTCGGTGAGGAAGCGCCCGCCAACCCGCGGGCTCGACGCCGGCTCCGCTCAGCCGGCGTGGGCCCGGATCGCCGCGATGGCGACCGGCTTCAGATCTCGTTTCGACGTCACGATCGTCACGTGCCGAAATCCCCAGCTCGCCGGGATCCGTCCCGGGAGTCGCGCCCAACCGAAAAATGGGACAGTCATACTGTCCTAACGCCGGAACGTGACAGATTTCAACCGTTCCAGCAAGGGGCCGCGCGAGCGCGAGCGTCCGAAACCGATGCATGACGCATCTGCGCACGGTGGATCAATCGCCGCAGGGCGGGCGTCCCGCGCGCGGCCGGCCGACCCGGCTCCCGCCCGGATTGGCCCGCAATGTCGCCCCAATCCTTGCGTTAACAAAGTCTTGCCGAGCACAAGCGGCATGCGGGGCAACGACCTCGCCGGGACGCCGAAGGACCCGCGGGACAAGCGGGCTTTCGGCACGCGCCGGGCGCGACGCCCGAGCCACAGGATCTTCGCCCGGCCGAGAGGTTTCCCCGAGTGAGAACGGGACGAGGCGACATGGCGGCACGAGCCCAAGGCAACGTGAACGGAATCGGCCGGCATGTCCGGGCCGCACTGGCGGGTGGGATCCTGCTGCTGAACGCGGGCGCGGCACAGGCGCAATACGTCTACGAGGACGAGATCCTCTCGCCGCGCGCCGTGACGTGGCGCCTCAGCGACCGCGGCTTCAGCGGGTTCTCGCGGCCCCGCTTCGACGGACGGGACTACGTCGTCGAGGCCTTCGCGCCCAACGGGGTGCGGGTGCGCCTCTTCGTCGATGCCCGCGACGGCGCCGTCGTCGGGCGCCAGCGGCTCGATCCGGCGCCGGTCGCACGGCTTGTGCGGCCCGCGCCGGGCTACGGCTGGACCGAGGCCGACGCGCGTCTCGTGCCCCGGCCGACATTCCCCAGCCCGGCGGCCGCATCGTCCCCCGCGGCCCGAGCTCTACGGCCGCGCGGAGGCGGCGCCCTTGCCGCGCCGCGAGCAGCCCGACGCGCACGCGCTCGGCGCGAACCCTCTGGGCGTGAACGCCGACGCGAAGATCCGCTCGGAGCCGCAGCGCCGCTCGGCCCGGCTCGCTTCGCCTCCGGCCGGCGCGCAGAGGCCGGGCGAGGCTCGTCCGATGGTAAGGACCGCCCCCGAGGCGCCGCAGCCGAGCCTGAAGCCGGCAGAGGCGCAGCGGGACGGGCCCCGAGAGACTGCGAAGGAGGCCGCGAAGCCTCAGGATCCGGCCAAGCCTCAGGATCCGGCGAAGCCGTCGGAGGTGAAGGCACCCGAGGGCCGCGAGACGCCGGTCGCCGCGGTCGAGCCGCCGAAGGCCGCCCCCGCCGCCCATACACCCGCCGCCGTGCAGCCGCCGCCGAAGGAGGCCGTGGAGCCGAAGGCGGCCGATGGCAAGGCCGCGGAGGCCGAACAGAAGCCTGGCACCTCCGGCTGGCAGGATCCGCCCCCGGAGGGCAAGCGCAACGTCCGGGTGATCGGTGGCGCCACCGTCGTGACACGTCCGTCGGCCGAGGGCGGCAGCACGGACTGAGGCGGCCGGGTGAGGCATGCGCCCCACCTCTCCCGTTCGGGAGAGGTCGAGTCGGCAAAGCCGACCGGGTCGGGGATGCGACCTCTCCGGATCTGCCGCCACCCTTTCCCGAACGGGAAAAGGGCCCACGCCCGATCGCCGGCGACCGTCACGCGCCCTCGAGGATCAGGCGCTCGCGGCCCGTGAAGACGGTAAGCGTGTCCGATCGGGCGATGGCGCACATCGTCATGCCGTGCAGCTTCGCCCGGTCGAGGGCGAGAGAGGTCGGCGCCGAGATCGCCACGAGCACGGCCGCCCCGAAATGGGCCGCCTTCTCGACCATCTCGAACGAGCAGCGGCTCGTGATGACGAGGAAGCCCGCGGCCGGGTCGGTGCCGGCGCGGATCATCGCCCCGATCAGCTTGTCGAGGGCGTTGTGGCGACCGACATCCTCGCGCACCGCGACGAGGCTCCCGTCGAGGCGGACCCAGGCGGCGGCGTGGACGGCCCGCGTCTCCCGGTTGAGGATCTGGGCAGGTCCGAGCGTGGTGAGCGCCGCGCTGATCGCCCGCATGGAGACGCGGGTGCGCGGAGCCTCCCGCGGCTCGGCCACGGGAAGCGCTGCGAGGTCGTCGATACCGCAGACCCCACAGCCCGTGCGACCGCTGATGGCGCGTTTGCGGGCCAGATGCTCGCGCAACCGGCCGGGCACGAGATCGACCAGCAGCCGCAGGCCCCCCTCCCCGGCCTCGACCCGGGCGGAGCGGATCTCGTCCGCGGAGGCGACGATGCCCTCCGTCAGGCTGAAGCCGTAGGCGAAATCCTCGAGATCCGAGGGGCTCGTCATCATCACCGCGTAGGGCATGCTGCCGTAGACGAGGTTGACCGGCGTCTCGACGGCGAGGGGACGCATGTCGTCACGCGGTGCGGGATCCTCGTAGGCGATGACCTGGGTCGGCACGCGCATCGCCGTGTCGGGCAAGATTGTCTCGGCGTCGCTCTGTTCGGTGGTGTGCATGCGAATCCGTCAGCGATCGGGGGCGATGAGGGACATATAGCAACGGTCCCCCGCGGGCGCCGCCGTCGATCCGCCGCCACGTGCGACGCCGTGTCCCGCCCGCCGCGGAGCCGCTTCGCGCCGCGGATGGGAATGCGGCCGAAACCTTGGAACCAGCCTAAGAAAACACCCGATGCGACGCTGTTGCGGTTGCACCTTGACGTTCCTTGTGGTCTGACACCGCGATCGGAAGCCGGCCGGGTGCTCACGCCCGCCGACGTCCTGCCACGTCACCACAGCAACGCGGCGACCCCGGGACAATCGGGGCGCGGGCGGTCGGCCGATAAGGTCAAGCCAGGGGAGCCACGAGAAGGCACATGCGGACGGCGAAGACGCACACTCGCTCAACATGGGGGCTCGCCGCCCTCGGCGCCATCCTGGCCTCGTCCACCCCGGCTCTCGCGGCCGGAATCGGCCAGCCGGAGCCCTGGCAGATGGACCGCCAGGTGCCCGTCACCGAGAACGCCCGGCACATCCTGCATTTCGAGGTCGCCCTGCACTGGCTCTCGCTCGGCATCTCCCTCTTCGTGCTGGCGCTGATCGTCTACTGCATCTACCGCTTCAGCGAGAAGGCGAACCCGGTCCCCTCGAAGACCACGCACAACACCCTGATTGAGGTCGCCTGGACGATCGTCCCCGTCCTCATCCTCGTCGCGGTGGCGATTCCCTCCTTCCGCCTCCTGCGCACCCAGCTCTCCGACCCGAAGGCCGACGTGATCGTGAAGGTCATCGGCCACGCCTGGTACTGGTCCTACGAGTACCCGGCCGACCAAGGCGGCGGCTTCGCCTTCGACGCCAACCTCGACGAGGACAAGCAGCCCAAGCTTCTCGGAACCGACAACGACATGGTCGTGCCGGTGAACAAGATCGTGAAGGTCCAGGTCACCGCCGCCGACGTGCTCCATTCCTGGGCTGTCCCGTCCTTCGGCTTCAAGATTGACGCCGTGCCCGGCCGCCTCAACCAGTTCTGGTTCAAGGCCGACCGCGAGGGCACCTATCACGGCCAGTGCTCCGAGCTCTGCGGCCAGCGCCACGCCTACATGCCGATCACCGTTCGCGTCGTGAGCGACGAGGCCTACGCCCAGTGGCTCACCGAGGCGAAGACCAAGTACGCCCGCCTCGACGACGGCTCCAAGCTCGCCGACGCCCGCTAGCGGCGCGGCCCCATCGGGGCCGGCTGAGCCGGCTCCGATCGCACCCATTCGAGAGATTACGAGAAAACGAGCAAGGTCAGCATCGATGGCTACCGCCGCAGCACATGCGGGGCATGACGCCCACGCCGATCACAAACCCTCCTTCTTCGCGCGCTGGTTCCTCTCCACGAACCACAAGGACATCGGCACGCTCTACCTGCTGTTCGCCTTCAGCGCCGGCATCATCGGCGCGTTCCTCTCCTTCGGCATCCGCATGGAGATGGAGGAGCCCGGCCTGCAGTACTTCTCGAACCCGGCCACCTACAACGTGTTCGTGACCGGCCACGGCCTCATCATGGTGTTCTTCATGGTGATGCCGGCACTCATCGGCGGCTTCGGCAACTGGTTCGTGCCGCTCATGATCGGCGCGCCGGACATGGCGTTCCCGCGCATGAACAACATCTCGTTCTGGCTGACCGTGGCGGGCTTCTGCAGCCTGCTCTGCTCGCTCTTCGTCGAGGGCGCGCCGGGCGCGTCCGGCGCCGGCACGGGCTGGACCGTCTACCCGCCGCTCTCGACCGCTGGCCATCCCGGGCCCGCCGTCGACTTCGCCATCTTCGCCCTGCACCTTTCGGGCGCGGGCTCGATCCTCGGCGCGATCAACTTCATCACGACGATCCTCAACATGCGCGCCCCCGGCATGACGCTGCATAAGATGCCGCTCTTCGCCTGGGCCGAGCTCGTCACCGCCTTCCTGCTGCTCCTGTCGCTCCCGGTTCTCGCCGGCGCGATCACGATGCTGCTGACCGACCGCAACTTCGGCACGACGTTCTTCGATCCGGCCGGCGGCGGCGATCCGATTCTCTACCAGCACCTGTTCTGGTTCTTCGGCCACCCCGAAGTGTACATCATGATCCTGCCGGCCTTCGGCATCGTCTCGCACATCATCGCCACCTTCTCGAAGAAGCCGGTCTTCGGCTACCTCGCGATGGCCTACGCGATGGTCGCGATTGGCGTCGTCGGCTTCGTCGTGTGGGCCCACCACATGTACACGGTCGGCCTCAGCCTGCAGACGCAATCGTACTTCGTCTTCGCCACGATGGTCATCGCGGTGCCCACCGGCGTGAAGATCTTCTCGTGGATCGCGACGATGTGGGGTGGCTCGATCCGCTTCACCGCCGCCATGCACTGGGCGGTCGGCTTCATCTTCCTGTTCACGGTCGGCGGCGTCACCGGCGTCGTTCTGGCGAACTCGGCGGTCGATAAGTACCTGCACGACACCTACTACGTCGTGGCTCACTTCCACTACGTGCTCTCGCTCGGCGCCGTGTTCATCATCTTCGCCGGCGTCTACTACTGGTTCCCGAAGATGACTGGCCACGTCATCCCGGAATGGGCCGGCAAGCTGCACTTCTGGCTGGCCTTCATCGGCGCGAATGTCCTGTTCTTCCCGATGCACTTCCTCGGGCTTGCCGGCATGCCGCGCCGCTACGCCGACTATCCGGAGGCCTTCGCCGGCTGGCACAAGGTCGCGACCTGGGGCGGGCACATCTTCGCGCTCGGCATGATCGTCTTCGTGATCGGCGTCGTCCTCGCCTTCCGCTCGAAGACCCGCGCCGCGGACAACCCGTGGGGTGAGGGTGCGACGACGCTGGAATGGACCCTGTCCTCGCCGCCGCCCTTCCACCAGTTCGAGACGCTGCCCCGCATCGTCGACGAGCCGGGCCACCACTGACGGTCGGGATCTCCGACCCGTCGAGACCCTCGCGAGGACCGCCCCGGCGGTCCTCGCTCTTTCCCGGATAGCCTCACGGCCCCGCTTCGGGGCTATCCGGCAAGGGGCGGCGCCGAAGCGGCGCGGTGCGAGCCACCCGAACCCGAGACCCGAGATCCCGCGAGCATCATGACGAGCCTGACGAACAGCCTGCCGATCGGTGCCGAGGCACAGGGATTCGCCCCCGCCCCGTCGATCGTCGGCGGCGACGTGCCGGACTACTTCGCCCTCCTCAAGCCCCGCGTGATGGTCCTCGTGATCTTCACCGCCCTCGTCGGCATGGTGGTCTCGCAGGGCCACGTGAACCTGGCGATCGCCGCGATCTCGCTCCTGATGATCGCGGTGGGCGCGGGCGCCTCGGGCTGCCTCAACATGTGGTGGGATGCCGACATCGACGCGGTGATGACCCGGACCGCCAAGCGTCCGATCCCGGATGGCCGCATCCAGCCCGGCGAGGCCCTCGCCTTCGGCCTGACCCTGTCGGTGGGCTCTGTTCTGATGCTGGGGCTCGCCGCGAACTGGCTCGCCGCCGGCCTCCTCGCCTTCACGATCGTCTTCTACGCCGTGATCTACTCGATGTGGCTGAAGCGGGCGACGCCGCAGAACATCGTCATCGGCGGCGCGGCCGGGGCCTCCCTCCGGTGATCGGCCAGGCGGTGGTCTCCGGCACGGTCGGCATCGAGTCGATCGTGCTGTTCCTGATCATCTTCATCTGGACGCCGCCCCATTTCTGGGCGCTGGCCCTCGTCAAGGCCGGCGAGTACGCCAAGGCTGGCATCCCGATGATGCCGAACGTGGCGGGCCCGCAATCGACCCGCCGCCAGATCATCTACTACACCCTGCTCCTCGCCCCCCTCGGGCTCGCCCCCGTCGCCCTCGGCTTCGGCGGCCTGCTCTACGCGATCGTGGGCGCCCTCGGCGGCCTCGGCATGCTGGCCTTCAGCGTCCAGGTCTTCCGCCATCGCGAGGGCGAGGCCGAGAAGCGCTCGGCGATGGGCATGTTCGCCTTCTCGATCCTCTACCTGTTCCTGCTCTTCTCGGCGCTGCTCGCCGAGCAGGGCCTCGGCCTGTTCCGGCCGGTGGCGTTCGTCTAAGTGTCCGAGTCCGCGATGCAGGATCCCCTACCCGGCTACCGGCCGCTGACCCCCGAGGAGGAGCGCCGCCGTCGCAAGCGCTCCATCGCCATCGCCCTCGCGCTCGGCGCCATGGTCCTGATCTTCTTCGTCCTGACCATCGCCAAGCTCGGGCCGCAGGTCCTGAACCGACCGCTCTAGCCCGATCCCGAAACCCATGTCCGATCTGCGCAGCAACCCGAACCGGAAGGCCAACCGCACGGCGCTCGCTTGTGCCGGCCTCGTCGCGGGCATGACCGGCCTCGCCTTCGCGTCGGTGCCGCTCTACGACGCCTTCTGCAAGGCGACCGGGTTCGACGGCACGCCGATCCAGGGGCCCGCCGGAGCGCCGCGGCCGCGCCCGTCGACGACAGCTTAGTCGTGCGCTTCGACACGAATGTCGGCGGCGGCCTGCCCTGGTCGTTCAAGGCCGAGACCCGCAAGGTCGAGGCGCGCCTCGGCGAGACGACGACGGTGTTCTTCCGCGCGACGAATACGGGGCCGGCGCCCTCGACCGGCATCGCGACCTTCAACGTTCAACCCAGCCTGATGGGCGGCTACTTCGTCAAGGTCGAATGCTTCTGCTTCAAGGAGCAGACGCTGCAGCCGGGCGAGACCATCGACTTCCCGGTCGTGTTCTACATCGATCCCGCCATGCGTCAGGACTCCAACACGAGCCATCTCAGCGAGATGACGCTCTCCTACACCTACTTCCCCTCGAAGAACGGCGCGCCGGCGACCGCCGCGCTTGCGACGGGCGGAGAGGCGGGCAAGAAGTCGAATTTCTGATCGCGCGCGCGTGACAAGGGCACGCCGCGCACCTAATGGGTTCCAAGCTTGAGGGTTCGGAGAGTTCCGCCCTCCGGGTCGCGACAACAAGGGCCTAGGCCGGGAACGGCGAAGGGCCGGGGTAGGAGAGAACGACAGATGGCCGAGGCGCACGCCAAGAATCACGACTATCACATTCTCAATCCGAGCCCCTGGCCGCTGATCGGCGCCACGTCCGGCTTCCTGATGGCGTTCGGCGCCGTCTTCTGGATGAAGAGCCTCTCGATCGGCAACCTCGCCGTCGGCCCCTACATCTTCGGCGCTGGCACGATCGGCGTGCTCTACACCATGTTCTCCTGGTGGAAGGACGTCGTCCACGAGGCCAATTCCGGCGATCACACCCGGGTCGTCCAGCTCCATCACCGCTACGGCATGATGATGTTCATCGCCTCCGAGGTGATGTTCTTCGTCGCGTGGTTCTGGGCCTATTTTGAGGCGGCCCTCTACACCGCCGACCCGATCCAGGCGACCCGCGTCGATTTCACAGGCGGCGTCTGGCCGCCGAAGGGCATCGAGGCGTTCGACCCCTGGCACCTGCCGCTCCTGAACACGCTGATCCTGCTCACCTCCGGCACCACCGTGACTTGGGCGCACCACGCCCTTCTGCACGGCGACCGCAAGGGCCTGAAATACGGGCTGTGGCTGACGATCATCCTCGGTGTGCTCTTCACCGCCTGCCAAGCCTACGAGTACAGCCACGCCCATTTCGGCTTCTCGGGCAGCATCTACTCGTCAACCTTCTTCATGGCGACGGGCTTCCACGGCGCGCACGTCATCATCGGCACGATCTTCCTGGCGGTCTGCCTGTTCCGCGCCTATGCGGGCCAGTTCACCCCCAGCAGCACCTCGGCTTCGAGTTCGCGGCCTGGTACTGGCACTTCGTCGACGTGGTCTGGCTCTTCCTGTTCGCCGCCATCTACGTCTGGGGCTCGGGCGTCGGCCACGCCGCCCACTGATCCGGGACCGCCTGCGGGGCATGCAACGGCAAGGGCGGCGCGAGCCGCCCTTTTTCATGCGCGTCGGATCCCAAATCCCCATATCGGCGGTTGGTCCACGGCCGGTGCGGCCGGCTCCGTCCGGGGAGGTCGCGCTCTGCCCCGCGCACTCCCGAAGCGGGGAGCCGGCCATCGCCGCGGACCGAGACAGTATCGAGGAGCGATCGTGCATCCGACCCACGGCCTGCCGCCCCGATCCCGACCGGCCTGCGCGGCCGCTGCCCCCGCTGCGGCAAGGGCCACCTCTTCAAGGGGTTCCTGACGCTGCGCCCCACCTGCGAGGCCTGCGGCCTCGACTATTCCGGCTTCGATTCCGCCGACGGCCCGGCCTTCTTCGTGATGTCGATCGTCGGCCTCGTCGTGGTCGGCCTCGCGCTCTTCCTCGAGATCACCTACGAGCCGCCGATCTGGGTCCACGCCCTCGTGGCGGTCTCGCTGACGCTTATCCTGAGCCTGCTCCTCGTGCGGCCGCTCAAGGGCATGCTGATCGCCCTGCAATACGCCAACAAGGCCGAGGAGGGCCGCTTCCGCCCGTGACGCACGCCGCCGCCGCGCCCCGTGCCGCCTGGCGCGACCTTCTCGCGCCCGGGCTCGCCTCCCTCGTCGCTCTCGCGATCCTCGTCGGCCTCGGTACGTGGCAGGTCGCGCGCAAGACCGAGAAGGAGGCGCTGATCGCCCGGATCGTCGCCCGCTCGAAGGCGGAGCCAGGCCCCCTCCCCGCCCCGGCCGAGTGGGATGCCGCCCGCGACGAGTTCCGGCACGTGCGCGTCGCGGGGCGCTTCCTCAACGACCGCGAGACCCTGGTCCACGGCCTCGCCGCGGGCGGCACGCCGGGCCGGGCGCTGCAGGGCTACTACGTGATCACGCCGCTGGTGCGCGCGGAGGGCGGCACAATCCTCGTCAACCGCGGCTTTGTGCCAACCGAACTGAAGCGCCCGGAGGACCGCAAGGACGGGATCGTGGAGGGCGAGACCACGGTGACCGGCATCCTGCGGGCGAGCGAGGCGCGGGGGATGTTCGTGCCCGCGCCCGATCCGGCCGCGGCGAGTGGTTCAACCGGGATGTCGCCGGCATCGCGGCCTCCCGCGGCATTGCCGATGCGGCGCCCTTCCTCGTCGAGGCCGACGCGGCGCCGGGCCAGACGAGCTGGCCGCGGGGCGGCCAGCTGCGCGTCGACCTGCCGAACAACCACCTGCAATATGCTTTCACGTGGTTCGGCATCGCGGCCTGCCTCGTCGGCGTCTTCTCCGTCTACGCGTGGCGGCGCCTGAGGGACGGCCCGGGCTCGGCCTGAGCGGGCCCGCTTGCCGCGATGAGACGGCGCCTTACACTTCCTTCCTCCGGAGCGGAGTGTCCTGATGCGCGCGATCCTCTGTCTCGTCCTCGCCCTCCTCGCGCTGCCGGCCTTCGCAGCCGATGACGGCGCACGGGAGGCCGCGCGCGCGCGATCACCCGTCAGGTCGAGGCCCTCGGGCGCGACGACGCGCCCGCGGCCTACGCGCTCGCCGCGCCCTCGATCCAGGCCCTGTTCCCGACGCCCGACGTGTTCATCGGCATGGTGCGTACCAATTACGGCGCGATCTACCGCCATCGCAGCTTCGTCTTCGGCGCGGCGCGGGAGGACGGCGCGGACGGGCTCTCCCAGGATGTCGCGATCCAGGATTCCTACGGCATCGACTGGACGGCCTCCTACAGCCTGCAGCGTCAGGCGGACGGAGAATGGCGGATCACCGGCTGCCGGCTGACCAAGGAGCCGGGCACGTCGCTGTGAGCGGCAGATCCGCCGGAACCGGCTTCGACACGGGCGCCCGCTTCGTGTAGAGGGGGCGCCTTCTCCGGAGGCCCCTTTGCTTCACGTCTCGACCCGCGGCGCAGCCGCGCCGCTCTCGTTCTCCGATGCCCTCCTCGCCGGCCTCGCCCGCGACGGCGGCCTCTACGTGCCCGAGAGCTGGCCGCAGATCGGAAAGGCCGAGATCGCGGGGCTCGCGGGCATGCGCTATGCGGACGCGGCCAAGCGCGTCCTGCGCCCGCTCATCGACGGCGAGATCGGCGATGCGGATCTCGATTCCATGATCGAGGCGTCCTATGCGACCTTCCGCCACCCGGCGGTCTGCCCCCTGACGCAGCTCGACGACAACCTGTTCCTGCTGGAGCTCTTCCACGGCCCGACGCTCGCCTTCAAGGACGTGGCGATGCAGCTGCTCGGGCGGCTGATGGACCACGTGCTGCGGTCCCGCGGCGCCCGGGCCACCATCGTCGGCGCGACGTCCGGCGACACCGGGTCGGCCGCGGTCGAAGCCTTTCGCGGGCTCGATCAGGTCGACGTCTTCGTGCTGTTCCCGCACGGTCGGGTCTCGGAGGTGCAGCGTCGGCAGATGACCTCGGTGCCGGACGCCAACGTCCACGCCATCGCCATCGACGGCACCTTCGACGATTGCCAGAACATCGTGAAGGCGATGTTCCAGCACGCGGATTTCGCGGATTCGGTGCGGCTGTCGGGCGTCAACTCGATCAACTGGGCCCGCGTCGCGGCGCAGGCGGTCTACTATTTCACCAGCGCGGTGGCCCTCGGCGCGCCGCATCGGCCCATCTCCTTCGCGGTGCCGACCGGCAATTTCGGCGACATCCTCGCCGGCTGGGTCGCCAAGCGCATGGGCCTGCCGATCGAACGCCTGATGATCGGCACCAACGCGAACGATATCCTGGCCCGTACCCTGGAGCACGGCGCCTACGAGGTCCGCGGCGTCGAGCCGACCACCTCGCCCTCGATGGACATCCAGATCTCCTCGAATTTCGAGCGTCTGCTCTTCGAGGCGCTCGACCGCAACGCCGCGACCTTGACCCGCCTGATGGCGGGGCTCCGGCAATCGGGCGGCTTCACCCTCGACGAGGGGCTGCTCGCCACGATCCGCTCCGAGTTCGACGCCGTCGCCGTCCCCGAGCCGGATGTCACCGAGGAGATCGCCAGGACCTACGCGGCGACGGGCGTGGTGCTCGATCCGCACAGCGCCATCGGCGTGCGGGCCGGCCGCCGCCTCCTCGAGACGGATCGCGCGACCCCGGTCGTGGCGCTGGCGACCGCCCACGCGGCGAAGTTTCCCGACGCCGTCGTGAAGGCGACCGGCGCCGGCCGCCCGGTGCTGCCGCCCCACCTCGCCGACCTGATGGACCGTCCCGAGCGCGTCTCCCGGGTCGCCAACGACCAGGCCGCGGTCGAGTCGTTCATTCGCGAGCGCGCCCGCATCACGAAGGGCGCCTGAGCCATGAACCGGCATTTCGCGACGCACGGGGCCTCGCCCGGCCTGAAGGTGAGCCGCCTCGACAACGGCCTGACCGTGACCACCGAGGCGATGCCCGGCGTCGCCACGGCGACTCTCGGTGTCTGGGTCGGTGCCGGCTCCCGCCACGAGCAGGCGGACGAGCATGGGCTCAGCCATCTCCTCGAGCACATGGCGTTCAAGGGCACCCGCAGCCGCTCGGCCCGGGTGATCGCCGAGGACATCGAGAATGTCGGCGGCGAGATCAACGCGGCGACCAGTGCCGAGAGCACGAGCTACACCGCCCGCGTGCTCGGCGAGGATGCCGGCGTCGCCCTCGACGTGATCGGCGACATCCTCACGAACTCGGTCTTCGACGCGGACGAGCTTGCCCGCGAGAAAGGCGTGATCCTGCAGGAATACGCCGCCGTCGAGGACACCCCGGACGACGTCGTCTACGACGCCTTCACCGAGGCCGCCTTCCCCGACCAGCCGATCGGCCGCCCTATCCTCGGCCGGCCGGAGACGATCCGGAGCTTCGATCGCGGCGCGATCGAGAGCTATCTCGCCCGCGAATACACCCCGACCGCATGGTGCTGGCCGCGGCCGGCGCCGTCGAGCACGATGAGATCGTGGCGGCGGCCGAGCGGCATTTCGGGGGCCTTGCCGCCCCTCCCGCCCCGGAAGCGGTGCCGGGCGTGTACGGCGGCGGCGAGCGGCGCCTGCAGCGGCGCCTGGAGCAGGCGAATCTCGTCCTCGGCTTGCCTGGTCTCTCCTTCCGGGACGAAGGCTACTACGCGCTGCACATCTTCGCGCAGGTGCTCGGCGGCGGCCTGACCTCCCGGCTCTGGCACGAGGTCCGCGAGACCCGCGGCCTCGCCTACGAGATCCAGGCCTTCCACTGGCCCTTCTCCGATTGCGGCCTGTTCGGTATCGGCGCCGGCACCTCCGCCCGCGACCTGCCGCAGCTCGTCGAGGTGACCCTGGAGGCCACCGTGCGGGCGACCCGCGACCTCGACGCGGCCGAGCTCGCGCGGGCCAAGGCGCAGCTCAAGGTCGCCCTGCTCACGGCGCTGGAGACACCGGGCGGGCGCATCGAGCGCAATGCCCGCCAGCTCCTCGCCTGGGGCCGGGTGATTCCATCGGACGAGGTCATCGCCAAGGTCGATGCGGTCACGGTCGACGACGTGCGCGCGGCCGGCCGCACCCTCCTCGGCGGCGCGCCGACGCTCGCCGCGATCGGCCCGATCGGCAAGCTGCCGCGCCTCGACCAGGTCGCCGCGCAGCTGAAGGCGGCCTGAGCGACGTCGGGGAAGCGGAAACCGCGCCCGTCCCCAACTTGTTTTGGCCGCAAAGGCGCGCGATCGACTCCCCCGGTGTCGCGGCAGGAAGCGGTGGGCGCCCTCTTCCGGCAGGGCCCGCCCGCCTTGCCCGCGGATGGGCCCCCTCTACCACTGCCCGAAACCTGAGCCTCGTCGCCGCCGCCCGGCCGGAACTCACGCCCGTTGCGCATTCTCGCCACCGTCCTCGCCGCCCTCGTCACGGCCCTCGTCGGATCGCTGGTCCTCAGCATCCCTGCGCGCGCGGTCGAGGCGGTGCGGGTCACCCTCGACGCGCCGGTGATCGACCTGACGCCGATGATCGAGCGCTACCGCTCGGACGGTGACCTGATCCAGATCTCGACGGCGCCGGGCAAGGACGGGATCGTGCGCCGCATCGTGGTCAAGGCGCGCGACACCGGCGCTCGCCCGGACTGGATGGTGTTCGCGCTCACCAACGACACCGACGAGCAGATCGACCGCCTCCTCGTCGCGCCGCATTTCCGCCTCGTCGGCTCGGGCGTGGTCTGGCCCGATCTCGGCGGTTCGCGCATCGCGGCCATCACGGCGAGCCAGGGCATCCGTCCGGAGCGGGACGAGAACCCCGAGGCCGACCAGTTCGTCATCACCCTCGATCCCGGCACGACCGTCACCTTCGTGGCTGAGCTCAGGGGGCCGAACATCCCGCAGGTCTACCTCTGGGATCAGGAGGCCTACCGCAAGAAGTCGACCGGCCTGACGCTCTACAAGGGCATCATCATCGGCATCGCGGGCCTGCTCGCCCTATTCCTGACGATCATCTTCGTGGTGAAGGGCGCGATCATCTTTCCCGCGGCCGCCGCGCTCGCCTGGGCGGTGCTCGCCTACGCCTGCATCGATTTCGGCTTCCTGCAGCGGGTCTTTCCCGTCACCGAGGTGGCCGAGCGGGTCTACCGGGCCTCTGCCGAGGCGATACTCGGCGCGACCCTCCTCGTCTTTCTGTTCGCGTACCTGAACCTCGCCCGCTGGCACGTGCGCTACAGCCACGTCGCCTTCTTCTGGCTCGCCTTCCTCGCCGGACTCGTCGGCCTCGCGGTGTTCGATCCGCCGGTGGCGGCGGGCGTCGCGCGCATCTCGATCGCGGCGGTGGCCGGCGTCGGCCTGCTGCTGATCGTCTACCTCGCCGCGCATAACGGCTACGACCGCGCCATCCTCCTCGTGCCGACCTGGGCCCTGCTCCTCGTCTGGGTGGTGGCGGCGGGCTTCGCCATCACGGGCCAGATCGGCTCGGACCTCGTGCAGCCGGCGCTGATCGGCGGCCTCGTCCTCGTCGTCATGCTGATCGGCTTCACGGTGATGCAGCACGCCTTCGCGGGTGGCGGCCTCACTCACGCCCTCGTCTCCGACACCGAGCGGCGCGCGCTCGCGCTCACGGGCGCCGGCGACGTGGTGTTCGACTGGGACGTGCCGGGCGACCGCGTCTTCGCCGGCCAGGAGATCGAGGGCCAGCTCGGCCTCAAGCGCGGGGCCCTGGAAGGGCCGGCCGCCAACTGGCTCAACCTCCTCCACCCTTTCGACATCGAGCGTTACTCGGCGGCCCTCGACACGGTGATCGAGGAGCGGCGCGGCCGCATCGTCCACGATTTTCGGCTGCGCGCGGCCTCCGGCGCCTATTTCTGGTACCGGCTGAAGGCGCGCCCCGTGATCGGCTCGGACGGCGAGGTGATCCGCATCGTCGGCACCATCGCCGACGTGACCGAGATCAAGACCGCCGAGGAGCGCCTGCTGCACGATGCTGTGCACGACAGCCTCACCGGCCTGCCGAACCGCGAGCTGTTCGGCGACCGCCTCGACGCGGCGCTCGCCTTCGCGAGCCAGGATCCGCGCCTCAAGCCCACGGTGATCGTTCTCGACATCGACCGGTTCAAGGCGATCAACGACGCGATCGGGTTGTCGGCCGGCGATTCGATCCTTCTCACCCTGTCCCGCCGCCTCGGCCGCCTGCTGCGCCCGCAGGACACGTTGGCCCGGGTCGCGGGCGACGAATTCGCCGTGATCCTCCTCTCCGAGCGCGAGCCCGACCGGATCCTGGCCTTCGCCGAGATGATCCGCCGGGCCATCGCCACACCGATCACCTACGCGGACCGCGAGATCTTCCTCACCGTCTCGGTCGGCATCGCGCTGCACGAGACCGGCGCGGCACTCAAGCGCGACGAGGTCTTCAAGAACGCCGAGATTGCCATGGTCCAGGCCAAGCGCGGCGGCGGCGATCGCATCGAGGTGTTCCGCGCCCACATGCGCAACGAGCGCTCGGACCGGCTGATGTTGGAGAGCGACCTGCGCCGGGCGATCGAGCGCAACGAGATCAAGGTGCTGTTCCAGCCGATCGTCCGGCTGGAGGACCGCACGGTGGCGGGCTTCGAGGCGCTCCTGCGCTGGGACCACCCGAAGCTCGGCCGCATCCCACCCTCGACGTTCATCCCGATCGCCGAGGAGAGCGGCTTCATCGTCAATCTCGGCATCTTCGCGATGGAGCGCACGGCGCTGGAACTCGCCGCTTGGCAGCGCTCGCTCGACGTCGAGCCGCCGATCTTTGCGAGTGTGAACGTCTCGTCGCGCCAGCTTCTCCGCCACGACCTCCTGCACGACGTGAAGACGGTGCTGGCCCGCTCCGGCGTGCTGCCGGGCTCCCTGAAGCTCGAGCTCACCGAGAGCCTCGTGATGGAGAATCCGGAATACGCCGCCCAGATGCTCGCCCGCATCCACGACCTCGGCGCCGGCCTCTCCCTCGACGATTTCGGCACCGGCTACTCATCCCTGTCCTACCTGCAGCGCTTCCCCTTCGACACGATCAAGATCGACCAGTCCTTCGTGCGCCAGATGGCGTCCGGCAAGACCGTGATCCTGCGCTCGATCGTGAAGATGGCGACGGAACTCGGCCTCGCCATCGTGGCGGAGGGCGCCGAGTCGGAGGCCGACGCGCAGGCGCTCGCCGAACTCGGCTGCGAGTACGCGCAGGGCTACGCCTTCGGTGAGCCGATGACGATGCACCAAGCCCGCCAGCTCGTCGGCGCGGCGCCGGAAGCGGCCTGAGGGTTGTCAGGCCGGGGCGCGCTCGCAGAGGGATGCCAGCGCCGCGACGAGGCGCCGGGGCTCCACGGGCTTGCGCTGAATCGGCAGGTCCGGCCAAGCGAGGCGCATCTCCCGCGGCAGCACGCCCGCCGTGCAGACGAGGACCGGCACCCGCGCCGCGATGAGACGATGGGCGGCCGGGGTCGCTTCGCCGTCGGCGAGGTTGAGGTCGAGGATGGCGGCATCGAGGTGCTCGTGCTCGATCAGTCGGATCGCGTCGCGGTTCGTGCGCACCGGGCCGACGACGCGCCCGTTCACGTCCTCGACGATGTCCATGAGTTCCATCGCGATCAGGATCTCGTCCTCCACGATGAGCACCCGCCGGCCAGTCAACATCGATCGCCCCCAAGCCTGCGCCTGAGCGAGCTGACGCTCGTTCCGTGTCGTGCGAAATGTCCGGGACGGGGCAGCTTCGGCCTCCAGTGCCGTGTCGCTCACACTGCCGCGCTCCGCTGCCAGGATGCGACCGTGGCAGGGGCGCGTCAACGCGCTCCGAAGCCTCCGACGCGGCCAGCCGAAGGATTTATTTTTGCTGGCTCGCGGGAACCTTCCCGCATCGCCGAAAGGCGTCTTCGGGGAAGCATTTAAGCCTCCCTTAACCATGATCGACCAAGACTGCCTCGCAGGTTCGGTCGTGGCACCCTCGCGCGGAGCCCGGCCCGTTGGGAGATGCGTGATGGCCGATGCGGCGCGGCGGGTACGTGATGGCGGCGGGTCCGACCTCGTGCGGCGGCTGATCGCCCGGCCGATCCGCCTCGACGTCGCGCGGAACGCGTCGGCGCCCGTACCGCCGCCGGTGCAGGAAGCGGACGAGGGCCCGGACGAAGCCAGCGACCTCACCCGCTTGCGGGCCGAGATGACCGTGATGAAGGCGGTGCTGGAGGCCGAGCGGCGCGAGACCGCCAAGCTCCGCGCGACGGTCGACGGCGTCGTCGGCGCCGAGCCGGTCGGCGCCGAGGCCCGGGCGGTCCGCGACCGCTGGGCGACCCTCGTCGACGGGCTCCTCAACGCGCCGCGCTGACCCGCACCCCACGCTCAAGATTCAGGAGACGACCATGAGCGCCCGCTGCTCACTCGTCGTCAACGGCAAGTCCGTGCGTGTCTCCACCGGCGACACGCCGCTGGAGGCCGCGCTCGCCGAGGGGATGATCGCACCCGCCCAAGGGGTGCATGGGGCCGGCGCGCCCGGCCAGGCAGCCGCGCCGGCCGCTCGGCGCCTGCCCGGTCGCGGCCATCGGCCCGACATGGCGAAGCTGCCGCTGCCGCGACCGCAGCCCGCGATCGTCCTGCCGGAGACCCGGGCCGCCGCGCCGGTCAAGCGGACGGGTTCGATCACCGACGTGCGCGCCCTCTCGCCCCACGCGATCGAGGTCGTCGTCACGGTAACCCGACGCCTTCCCCTCGAGCCCGGCCATCAGGTCGTCCTCGCCCTCGAGGGCCTGGAGCCGCTGACGCTCTGCCCGACGCTGCGCGTGGACGGCTCCGCGGAGCTGAACGAACTCGTCTTCCACCTGCCGCAGGATCCCGCCGCGCCCGGCCTCGCGGCCTCCCTCGCTGTCGGAACCGCCGCCAAGGTTCGGGGCCCCGTCGGCCGCGCCCAGTACCGGCCCGGCGGCGGGCGCCTGATCCTCGTCTCGGACGGCACCGGCTTCGCGCCGGTCTGGTCGGTGGCGCGGGCTGCCCGCTACGTCGAACCGGCGCGGGACATGGCGGTCCTTGTCGGCGCCCGCGACCCGCTCGACCTCTACATGCGCCCCGCCCTCGACTGGCTGCGCGCCACCGGCATCGGCCGGATCACCCTCGTGGCCGACCGAAGCCGCCAGCGCCCGCCCGACGTTCGGCCGGGCCCCCTCACCGCCCATGTGCCGCCGCTGCGAACCACCGACGTGGTGCACGTGGCGGGCTCGGCCTCGACCGTCGGCGCGGTCGAGGTGCTGGCCGCCGCCGCCGGCGCGCGCTGCTACCCGCTCCTCGTGCCGGAGACGTGACGCCGTCACGATCGATTGCGTGCGATTGACCCTACGGCCAAGCCGGGGCACCATTCGGACCCGGCGACGGGTAGGCTCCGCATGCCGTTCGATCACTCGGAAGCCCGACGGACACGGTTGCTCGTAGCGGATCTGCGGGCGCTCGCCGAGACGCTTCGCGCGACCGTGCAGACGTCGCGCGAACTTGCCACGCGGGCCGAGGCGCGGAACGCGGCGGGCAGGCTGGCGCTGGAGAGCCTGCTCATCACGCAACCCGTCGAACCGGTCGAGGGCGTCATCGACGGGCTGGCCTACGCCTGCGAGCACAGCGCCGCCTACGGTGACCCGGCCGTCGACACCCTGATCCGGACTGCCCTGTACCTGGTCGGCCGTAGGGTCGCCGCGATCGAGGGGGCCCCGTCCGAGGGGCTCACCCTTCACTGAGCATACCGGCCGGCAACCTCGGGACGAGGCGACGCGCCTGACCGGCGAGGCGCAGATGCGCCGCGATGGGCCGCCGGCTCAGCCGAGCTTCACCCGCCAGATCTCCTCGGCGTATTCCCGCATTGAGCGGTCGGAGGAGAACCAGGCCATCCGGGCCGTGTTGAGGATCGCCATGCGCCACCAGCCAGCCGGATCGTTCCAGGCGGCGTCGATCTCGCGTTGCACCCGCCAGTAATCGTCGAAATCGACGGTCAGCAGGTACTGGTCGCGGTGGCGCAGGTCGTCGACGAGCGGCCGGAACCGGTTCGGCTCCTCGGGCGAGAACCGGCCCGAGGCGATCATGTCGAGGGCGGCGGCGAGGCGTGGGGACGCCCAGATCGCGTCGCGGGCGTAGTTCGGAGTCGCCATGCGCGCCTGCACGCCGGCCGCGTCGAGGCCGAAGATGAAGATGTTCTCCGGGCCGACATGCTGGCGAATCTCGATGTTGGCGCCGTCGAGGGTGCCGACCGTCAGCGCGCCGTTGAGGGCGAACTTCATGTTGCCGGTGCCTGACGCCTCCATGCCGGCCGTCGAGATCTGCTCGGAGAGGTCGGCCGCCGGGATGATCGCCTCGGCAAGGCTCACCGAGTAGTTTGGCATGAACACGACCTTGAGGCGGCCGGCCACCTCCGGATCGTCGTTGACGGCCTTCGCCACGTCGCAGGCGAGCTTGATGATGAGCTTTGCCTGGGTGTAGCTCGGCGCCGCCTTGCCCCCGAAGATCTTGACGCGCGGCGTCCAGTCCCGGTGCGGCTCCGCCTTGATCGCCTGATAGAGCGCCACCGTCTCGATGACGTTGAGGAGCTGGCGCTTGTACTCGTGGATGCGCTTGACCTGCACGTCGAACAGCGCTGACGGGTCGATGTCGATGCCCGTGCGGTCGGCCACGATTTGGGCGAGCGCCTCCTTGCGCGCCCCGCGCATGGCGGCGTAGCGCGCCACGAAGCTCGCGTCGGTCGCGAAGGCCTCGAGGCCGCGCAGCGCCTCCGGATCATCGAGGACGCGCGCGCCCACCGCCTCGACGGCGAGCGTCGTCAGGCCCGGATTTGCGTTGTGGAACCAGCGCCGGAAGGTGATGCCGTTCGTCTTGTTGACGATCTTCTCGGGCTCGAGCGCGTGCAGGTCCCGGAACACGGTGGAGCGCATCAGCTCCGTGTGCAGCGCGGAGACGCCGTTGACCCGGCGCGCCCCGTGGAAGGCGAGATGGCCCATGCGCACGCGTCGCCCGTGGCTCTCGTCGATGAGGGAGACGGCGGCGAGGTGCGCCGCATCGTGGCGCCCGACCTTGCCCTGCTCCTCCAGGTGCATCCAGTTGATGAGGTAGATGATCTGCATGTGGCGCGGCAGCAGCCGCTCCATCAGCTCCACCGGCCAGGTCTCCAGAGCCTCGGGAAGAAGGGTGTGGTTCGTGTAGTGGAGGGTGTTGCTGGTGACGTGCCAGGCATCTTCCCAGCTGAGCTGGTGATCCTCCAGGAGGAGCCGCATCAGCTCGGGAACGGCGATCGCCGGATGGGTATCGTTGAGCTGGATCGCGGCGTGGTCGTGCAGGCTGCGCACGTCGCCGCGCTCCGCCACGTGGCGGCGGAGGAGGTCCTGGAGCGAGGCCGAGGTGAAGAAGTATTCCTGGCGCAGGCGGAGCTCCTGGCCGGCCATCGACGAGTCGCTCGGATAGAGCACCCGCGAGATCGCCTCCGCCCGCGAGCGGCTTGACACAGCGCCGACATGGTCGCCGCCGTTGAACTGGCCGAGATCGACCGGCGCCTCAGCCTCCGCCTTCCACAGGCGCAGGGTGTTGACATGCGCACCCCGCCAGCCGACGACCGGAACATCGTGGGCGACCGCCCGCACCGTCTCGGCCGGGTGCCACTGGCGCCGGATCACGCCCTCGGACACCGCCGACATGGTGACGTGGCCTCCGAAGCCCACGGTATAGGTGGCCTCCGGGCGAACGAACTCCCACGGGTTGCCCTCGGCGAGCCAGGTCTCCGGCGTCTCGCGCTGCCAGCCATCCTCCAGCGATTGCCGGAACAGGCCGTGATCGTAGCGGATGCCGTAGCCGATCGCCGGAATCCCAATGCTCGCCATGCTCTCCATGAAGCAGGCGGCCAGCCGGCCGAGGCCGCCATTCCCGAGCGCGGCGTCGGGCTCCGCGCCCTCGACGGTGCCGAGATCGATGCCGAGCTCGGCGAGCGCCGCCCGCGTGGTCTCGACGAGGCCGAGATTGTTCATGGCGTCGGACAGCAGACGCCCGATCAGGAACTCGAGAGAGAGGTAGTAGACGCGCTTGTTCGGGACCGTCCGGCCCGCGCCCATGCAGGCGTCGACGACCCGGTCGCGCAGCGCCAGGGCGGTCGCCGCGAACCAGTCGCGCTCGCGGGCGGTCGTCGGGCTCTTGCCGATCACGTAGGCGAGCTTGGCGAGGATCGCCTCGCGCATGTCCGCCACCGCGTCGCCGGAGGCGGTCCGGGCAGGTGCGCTCCACGCCGGCGCTTCCCGGGGCTGGAGGACATGGCGGTCTTGTCCTCGGCCTTGTCGGGAGCGGTCAGAAGGTCGTTCAGCACGGGAAACCCCCATTTGGCGGATGCTCTTCGAGCATCCAGTCCGGGCTTCGTCCGCTTCTTCCGGCGGTGTTCGGCCCGGGATGTGGAACCAGTCATCGTGAGTCCGCGCGGCATTTCTGTCGAGTGCCGGAGCGGCATCCGCCCGCGGCGGTACGCGGCCTGCCCCGCGCCTGTGACCGCGCGGACACAGATCGCAGTCTGCCCGCAAAACCCGTCATCAATTTGGCGCGCCGGTCTTGAAGAGAAGCTGAATGAGGCAAACTCCGGCGGGCGCGCAGCGGCTTTGAGGAGAGACGACGCATGAGCGGCACCGTCTGCAGCCCTGCGGTCTGGTGGAAGAGCGGCACCGTCTATCAGGTCTATCCGCGCTCGTTCCAGGATTCGAACGGCGACGGGATCGGCGACCTGCGCGGCATCACCAGTCGACTCGACTACATCGCCTGGCTCGGGGTCGATGCGCTCTGGATCTCGCCGATCTACCCCTCGCCGATGGCGGATTTCGGCTACGACGTGGCCGATTACTGCGGGATCGATCCGATCTTCGGGACGCTCGCGGATTTCGACGAACTCGTGGCCGAAGCCCACCGGCGCCGCCTCAAGGTGATCCTCGACTTCGTCCCGAACCACACCTCGATCGCGCATCCCTGGTTCGCCGAGGCGCGGGCCTCCCGCCACAATCCCCGACGCGACTGGTACATCTGGCGCGATCCCGCCCCGGACGGTGGACCGCCCAACAACTGGCTCAGCAATTTCGGTGGCCCGGCCTGGACCTTGGACGAGGCGACCGGCCAGTACTATTACCACGCCTTCTTGCGCGAGCAGCCGGACCTGAACTGGCGCAACCCCGCGGTGCGGGCGGCGATGCACGACGTGCTGCGCTTCTGGCTGGAGCGGGGTGTCGACGGCTTCCGCGTCGACGTGATCTGGCACCTGATCAAGGACGCCGGCTTCCGCGACAATCCAGAGAACCCGGACTTTCTCCCTCATCAGCCCGAGATCAACCGCTTCGACCAAGTCTATTCCGCCGACCGGCCGGAGGTGTTCGACGTGATCGCCGAGATGCGGCGCGTGCTGGCGCCCTACGGCGATCGGGTGCTGATCGGCGAGATCTACCTGCCGATGGAGCGGCTCGTGGCCTATTACGGCCCGGACCTCGACTGTGCCGACCTGCCCTTCAATTTCCAGCTGATCCAGACGCCCTGGCGCGCCGACGCGGTGGCCGATCTCGTGGAGAATTACGAGGCGGCGCTTCCTCCCGGCGGCTGGCCGAACTGGGTGCTCGGCAACCACGACCAACCCCGCATCGCCGCCCGCATCGGCCTGCCGCAGGCGCGGATCGCCGCGATGCTGCTGCTGACGCTGCGCGGCACGCCGACGCTCTACTACGGTGACGAGATCGGCCTCGACCACGTTTCGATCCCGCCCGAGCGCGTGCAGGATCCCTGGGAGATCAACGAGCCGGGGCACGGGCGCGACCCGGAGCGGACGCCGATGCAGTGGGACGACGGCCCCCAGGCCGGCTTCTCGACCGTCGAGCCCTGGCTGCCGCTTTCGGCGGACGCCGCTGCCCGCAACGTCGAGGAGATGCGCGACGCCGGCGACTCGATCCTGACGCTCTACCGCCGCCTTCTCGGCCTGCGCCGAGAGTACACAGCCCTCTCAGTGGGCGGGTACCGGACGGTCCCGGCCGGGAGCGCAGATGTCTTCGCCTACGAGCGCTTCGAGGGATCGACCACGATCCGCGTGATCCTCAATTTCGGCGCGCAGGCATGTGATGTGGCCTTGCCGGAGGGCACTGCCTGGACGGTACTCCTGTCGAGCCGCACGGGCCGTGCGGGTGCGCATGTCCTTGGCAGCGCGGCGCTCGGCCCGGCCGAAGGGCTGCTCCTTCTGCTCAGCGCGTGATCCTGTTGCTGCAATGCGGCGTCAACGCCCCTTGCCCGCAGGGAAATGTTAACCTTATGCGTGGCCTGACTTGTGCATCGCAGCGGAACCAGCGCGGCACGGAACGTTCACGATGACGATTGCGGTTATGGGCACCAGTGCCCGTCACGAGCACATCGCTCGACGTGGTGGGGACGCGGTGATGGCCTATGCCGGTTCGATGGACGCCCCAAGGCTCGGAGCGCCGGTTCCGCCAGTCCATCTTCGCAGCGCGATGCCGGAGCTTCGGACCTCGCTCCAGCCACGCATCCTCTACGCCACGCCCGAGATGGCAGATTTCGTGAAGACCGGCGGCCTCGGCGAAGTGGCGGGCGCGTTGCCGCGGGCGTTGCGCAGCCATTTCGATGTCCGCGTGCTCATTCCCGGCTACCGGCCGGTGGTCGATGCCTTCGCGGAGATCCCGGTCGTGGCCCGCCTTGAGGCCCAAGCCGGGGTACCGCCCTGCGACCTCGGCCTCGTCGAGACCGGCGACGGGATGCGCATCTACGTCCTGCTCGCCCCCGACCTCTACGACCGCGACGGCACCCCCTACGGCAACGTGGCCGGCGACTTTCCCGACAACGATCTGCGCTTCGCCCGGCTCAGCCTCGCGGCGGCCGAGATCGCGCTCGGTGCTGACCCCGCCTGGGCGGCTGACCTCCTCCACCTGAACGACTGGCAGGCGGCGCTCGCCCCGGCCTATCTCGCGTGGCGCCACGTCCGGGTGCCGAGCGTCCTGACGATCCACAACCTCGCCTATCAAGGCCTGTTTCCGCGGGACAATCTCGCCCGCCTTGGCGTGCCGGAGCACGCCTTCCAGATTGACGGCGTCGAGTTCTACGGGCAGCTCTCCTTCCTCAAGGCCGGCCTCTACTACGCCTCGCACGTGACCACCGTGAGCGAGACCTATGCCCGCGAGATCATGACCCCGAATCCGGCTGCGGACTCGACGGGCTCCTGCGCACCCGCGCCGGCCAGGGCCGCCTCACCGGCATCCTCAACGGCATCGACGAGAGCTGGGACCCGCGCACCGACCCGCACCTCGCCACCCGCTTCGAGGCCGACGACTGGAAGGGCAAGCGCGCCAACGCGGAATCCGTCCGGAGCCAGTTCGGGCTCGCCCTCTCGCGGGGCCCCCTCTTCGCCATCGTCTCGCGCCTCGTGCACCAGAAGGGCATCGACCTCTCGATCCAGGCCGCCGAGACCATCGTCGCCGAGGGCGGCCAACTCGTGGTGATCGGCCAGGGCGAGAGCCGCTTCGAGGAAGCCCTGCGCGGCCTCGCCCGCCGCCACCCTGACGCGGTCGGCGTCCATGTCGGCTTCGCGGAGACAGATGCCCGCCGCATGTTCGCCGGCAGCGACTTCCTGCTGATGCCCTCGCGCTTCGAACCCTGCGGTCTGGCGCAGATGTACGCCCAGCGCTTCGGTTCCCTGCCGATCGTCCGGCGCACGGGCGGCCTCGCCGACACCGTCGAGGACGGGGTGACGGGATTCACCTTCGCCGACTCGTCGCCGAAGGGCTTCCTCGGCGCCGTCCGGCGTGCCCTCGACACGTTCGGCGAGAAGAAGCGCCTCAACGCCATGCGCCGCAACGCGATGGCGAAGACGTTCGGCTGGGACGAAGCGGCCGCGAGCTATACCTCGCTCTACACGCGGGCCTTTGGGAACAACGCGGCCGTGCGCTGGCGCGCGGCCTAGAGAGGGATCGGCCGCGCCTCGAACCGCTGGCGGGTCCGCGACCGGGACGCGACAATCGACACGGCTCTCGCGGCGGATCGCCGAGGCAGCGCCGCGCTGGGATCGATCGTCCGTCGATGGGGCGGGCCCTCACCTCGACCTCGAACCTGTCGCGCCAACGCATGCATCTCAGCACCGAGGTAGCGCGATTTCTGAAGAGCGTCCGGGCGCCCTGTGACCGCCCGGCACGACCGGTCCGACCTACGCAGCGTCCAGCACGAAGATCATCGTCGCGAGGGGCGGCAGCCTCAGGCAGAGCGATTGGGCCTGTCCGTGGCTCTCGTTCGCCTCGGCGTGGAGGCCGCCCATGTTGCCGACGTTCGTGCCGCCGTAGCCTTCGGCGTCGGAGTTGAACGCCTCCCGGTAGAAGCCGGGCGCCGGCACGCCGATGCGGTAGCCTTCGCGCGGCACGGGGGTGAAGTTCGAGACGACGATCGCGATCTCGTTCGGCTGCTTGCCCTTGCGCGCCCAGGCGATCACGCTGTTGTCCTGGTCGTCCGCCACCAGCCACTGGAAGCCACCGGCCTCGACGTCGCGGCTGTGGAGGGCCGGCGTCGACGCGTAGAGGTGGTTCAGGTCGCGGATCACGTCCTTGACGCCCCTGTGCTGGGGGTCATCGAGCAGGTGCCAGTCGAGGGACTGGTTGTGGTTCCACTCGCGCTCCTGGCCGAACTCGCCGCCCATGAAGAGCAGCTTCTTGCCCGGATGGCCCCACATGAAGCCGTAATAGGCGCGAAGGTTCGCGAATTTCTGCCAGCGGTCGCCCGGCATCTTGCCGAGCATCGAGCCCTTCCCGTGCACCACCTCGTCGTGGGAGAGCGGCAGGATGAAGTTCTCGGAGAAGGCGTAGAGCAGGCCGAAGGTCAGGTCGTGATGGTGGTAGCGCCGGTGGATCGGCTCCTTCGAGATGAATTGCAGGGTGTCGTGCATCCACCCCATGTTCCACTTGAAACCGAAGCCGAGGCCGCCCGTGTAGGTCGGGTGCGAGACGCCGGGCCAGGAGGTCGATTCTTCCGCAACCGTGATCGTGCCGGGGGCGTGGGAGTAGGTCGCCTCGTTGGTCTTGCGCAGGAAATGGATGGCGTCGAGATTCTCGTTGCCGCCGTACTGGTTCGGGATCCACTCGCCCGCCCGGCGCGAGTAGTCGAGGTAGAGCATCGAGGCGACCGCATCCACGCGCAAGCCGTCGAGGTGGTAGTGCTCCAGCCAGAAGCGGGCGTTGGCGGCCAGGAAGGTCGAGACTTCGGTGCGCCCAAAATTGTAAATGTAGGTGCCCCAATCCTGATGAAAGCCCTGGCGCGGGTCAGCGTGCTCATAGAGATGCGTGCCGTCGAATTGCCCGAGCCCGTGCGCGTCCAGGGGAAAGTGGCCCGGCACCCAGTCGAGCATGACGCCGATTCCGGCCTCGTGCGCCGCGTTGACGAAATGGACGAAATCGTCCGGTGGGCCGAAGCGGCTCGTCGGCGCGAAGAGCGAGACGGGCTGATAGCCCCAGGACCCGTCGAACGGGTGCTCGGTGATCGGCAGGAGCTCGATATGAGTGAAGCCCATCTCCTTGACGTAGGGGACGAGGCGGGCCGCGAATTCCTTGTAGGTGAGGTAGCGGTTGCCCTCGTCGGGTACCCGCGCCCACGAGCCGAGATGGACCTCATAGATCGAGATCGCCGCGTGGCGCGGGTCCTTCCGGCCGCGACCCTCCATCCACGCCGCGTCGCGCCAGGCGGGCTCGCCGAGGCCGTGCAGCACGGAGGCGGTCTCCGGCGGCTGCTGGGCCGCGAACGCGACGGGGTCGGCCTTCAGCGGCAGGAGGCCCCCGTCCGGCCCGCGTACCTCGTATTTGTAGGTCGCGCCGGCCTTGAGGCCCGGGACGAACAGTTCCCAGATGCCGCCGTCGCGCCACAGGCGCATCGGGTGGCGGCGCCCGTCCCAATCGTTGAACTCGCCGACGACGCTGACGCGCTTCGCGTTCGGAGCCCAGACCGCGAAGCGGAAGCCGTCGACGCCGTCGAGCTTGCCGGCCTGCGCGCCGAGCACCCGGTAGACCACGTTGGTGCCGACCTCGCGGAGCGCATTGACGTCGTGCTGCTCCAGCGAGGAGCCGAAGCTGAAGGGATCATGGCGGCGCTGCTTGGCCCCGTCCCAGGTCTCCACCTCGATCTCGTAGAGGGGGCGACCCTCGCTCGGGACCTTGGCGACGAAGAACCCGTCCGGGTGGCGGCGCTCGAAGGCGATGCGCGCGTCGCCGACGAGGAGCGTCGCGCCCTTCGCCTCGGGCAGCACGGCGCGCACCTCCCAGGCCTTGGGGCCGACCTGATGCGGACCGAGCACGGCGAAGGCGTCGCCGTGGTTGGCCGCCATCACGGCGGCGATGGCGTCCTTGTGGACCGTCCGGCCCTCATCGGCCTGCGGCGCGGATTTCGGGGCGGACGGCGGGACCTCGGCCGGACGAGGCGTGCCCGATGATTGAGCGGCCTTGGTTGCGAAGGTCTCGTCGATGCCCGTCATTCACATGCCTCTCTTGGCTTCGTCCAGAATGTTGAGAACCCCACGGGCCGGGATTTCGATCCAGTCCGGCCGGTTGTTCGCCTCGTAGTCGACCTCGTAGAGCGCCTTGGTGAGGACGCAGAGCCGCAGCAGCCGCGCGTGGGTCTCGGGGTCGGTCACGGCGGCACGGCTCGCGCGCACGGCGGTCTCGTAGCCCTCCAGGAAGGCTGCATCGATCATGCCGCGCCATGCGATCGAGGCGTTGCGGGCGCGCTCCTCCGAATCGGCGAAGCGGCTCGCGATCTCGCGGGTGACGGTCTCGGCGCCGTAGGCGAAGGAGCGCAGCATGCCGGCGACGTCCCGCAAGGGCGTCGACTTGGCGCGGCGCTCGTCCGCCGGACGCGAGGGCTCGCCCTCGAAATCCACGATCACGAGGTCTCCCTCGGAGGCGAGCACCTGACCGAGATGGTAGTCGCCGTGGATGCGGGTCTTCCAGGCACCCCTCGGCGCCTCGGCCGTCAGCCGCTCGATCAGCCCCTCGACCTCGCCGCGGCGCGCGGCGAGCGCCGCGCTCGCGGGACGGCCGGAATCGAGGCCGCGCTCGGCCATCGCAGAGAGCCCGCGGAAGGCGCGCTCGGCCTGATGGCGGGCGTCGCGGCCGAGAACGTCGAGATCCTCGCTCGTGAAGGGCTCCGCCGCGAACGCCACATCGTCCGTCTCCATCGCGAAGGCATTGTGCATCTCGGCCGTGCGGCGACCGAGGAGGTCGGCCCAGCGCAGATGGGCGTTGAAGGCCTCGTCCGGCGTCGGCGCCTCGCTCTCGGGCGCGAGCACCACGGTGTCGAAGTCGCGGCGCAGGCCCTCCAGCATCAAGGTCCAGGCATCGCCCTGGTTGAGCACGTAGCGCTGCAGGAGCGCCAGCGCCGTACGGGTTCCGTCCGCCGCCACGTGCTCCAGGGTGCCGAGCAGCGCCGGGGTGTTGGCGAAATGCGCCTTCTCGGTTAGGAAGCGCCCGACCTCAATCTCCGGGTGGGTGCCGGGCTGGAGGCGGCGCAACAGCTTCAGCATCATCTTAGCGCCGATGGCGATCGAGGTGTTGCTCTGCTCCGCCGAGAGGCGGCGCACCTCCCCCTCCTCGAAAGGCAGCTCGCGGTCGAAGGCGGAGGTCGCCGCGAAGACGAGGCTCCCCGTCTCCGTCGCGATCTCGCGGCCGGCCCGCATGCTCTCGATGAGGCTGATCGCGAAGGCCGGCGAGGCGGCCGCGCCGTAGAGGAGGCCGAGGCGCGGGCCGCGGCGGACGCGCGCGACCGCGTGCGGCATCAGCGCCTCGTCCTCGCGACCCTCGTCGACGCCGACGGGCACGAAGTACTCGTGCCGCTCGCCGCTTGAGAGCTGCACGGCGACCCGCGGCAGCAGGAATCTGGCATCGCCCGCCCCGTCCTTGAGGGCCGCGGAATCCGTGACCTGCACGGCCTTGATGCGCGAGCCCTTGGCGCCGAACCAGCGGCGGCTCGCCAGGAAGGGTGGCACCACCGTGCGCTCGAAGGCGGTGCGCTCGCGCCCCGCCATCAGGGTCTCGATGCCGCCGGTGAGCACGAGGGTGAACAATTCCGGCGCCTCGGGCTGGGGCCCGACCGCGCCGGTATTCGCCGCGCTCAGGGTGAACCAGTAGAAGCCGTAGGACGGCAGGGTCAGCAGGTAGGGAAGCTCGCCGATGGGCGGGAACTCTGTGCCGCCGGTCAGCTCGATCGGCACGGCGCTGCGCAGCTCCGAGAGGTCGAGCTGCACGGCCTGGGGCGCGCGAGAGAGGTTGGCGACGCACAGCACGCGCTCGCCCTCGAACTCGCGGATCCAGGCCAGCACCTTGCGGTTCGAGGGATAGAGGAACTGCATGGTGCCGCGGCCGAGCGCGACGCTGTTGTTGCGGATCGCGATCATGCGCCGCGTCCAGTTCAGCAGGCTCGTCTGCGCCTGGGTCTGCGCCTCGACGTTGATCGCGTCGAACCCGTAGATCGGGTCCTGGATGGCGGGCAGGAACAGCTTCTGCGGGTTCGCCCGCGAGAAGCCGCCGTTGCGGTCCGGTCCCCACTGCATCGGCGTGCGCACACCGTCGCGGTCGCCGAGGTAGATGTTGTCGCCCATCCCGATCTCGTCGCCGTAATAGAGCACGGGCGTGCCCGGCATCGACAAGACGAGGGACTTCATCAGCTCGATCTTGCGCCGGTCGTTCTCGAGCAGCGGCGCGAGGCGGCGGCGGATGCCGAGATTGATGCGGGCGCGGCGCTCGGCGGCGTAGAACGACCAGAGATAGTCGCGCTCCTCGGCGGTGACCATCTCCAGCGTCAGCTCGTCGTGGTTGCGCAGGAAGATCGCCCACTGGCAGCCCTCCGGGATCTCCGGAGTCTGGCGCATGATGTCGGTGATCGGGTGCCGGTCCTCGCGGGCGATGGCCATGTACATGCGCGGCATCAGCGGGAAGTGGAACGCCATGTGGCATTCGTCCCCGTCGCCGAAATACTGCGCCGTCTCCTCGGGCCACTGGTTGGCCTCGGCGAGCAGCATCCGGTCAGGGTAGCTCGCGTCCAGCGCCGCGCGGATCTTCTTGATGACCGTGTGCGTCTCGGCGAGGTTCTCGCAATTCGTGCCGTCACGCTCGATCAGGTAGGGAATCGCGTCGAGGCGAAGCCCGTCGACGCCCATGTCGAGCCAGTAGCGCATCACCTCGATGACGGCCTCCAGCACCTTCGGGTTGTCGAAGTTGAGGTCCGGCTGGTGCGAGTAGAAGCGGTGCCAGAAATACTGTTTGGCGACCGGGTCCCAGGTCCAGTTCGAGGCTTCCGTGTCGAGGAAGATGATGCGCGTGTCGGCGTAGGGCTCGTCGGTGTCCGACCAGACGTAGAAGTCGCGCTCCGGGCTCCCAGGAGGCGCCTCGCGGGCGCGCTGGAACCAGGGATGCTGGTCCGAGGTGTGGTTGATGACGAGCTCGGTGATGACGCGAAGGCCCCGCTCGTGGGCGGCCTCCACGAAGCGCCGGAACGCGTCCATGTCGCCGTAGGAGGCGTTGATGTCGCGGTAATCGGCGATGTCGTAGCCGTCGTCACGCAGGGGGGACGGGTAGAACGGCATCAGCCAGATCGCGGTGACGCCGAGGTCGCGCACGTAGTCGAGCTTCTCGGTCAGCCCCTCGAAATCGCCGATTCCATCGTTGTTCGAGTCGAAGAACGACTTGACGTGGATCTGGTAGATGATGGCGTCACGGTACCACTGCGGATCGCTGCGATCGATCATCGCGTCGCTGCCTCATGAAACGATACGGGGGCGTTCGCTGGCTGCCGCACGACGGGGTCGGTCGGTCCGTGAACGTTCGGTGGGGTGTTCGACCCCATCATCTTGGCGACAGCGCGACGGCGGGCGCCGCGCGGCCGCGATCTCGTTACACCGACGCTCTCATTCCGCAACCCGCCGCGGCAGGCTCAGGCGCCAGATGAGGCAGGAACGCTCGGCCGGATCGAGGGCGATCCGGTGGGACTTGCCGTAGAGCTCGAACGTGTAGCCCTGCAGCAGATCCTCCACCGCCACCGCCCCGTGGTCGCCCTGGCCGAACAGCCAGAGCGGCACCTCGTAGGTGCATTCCTGGCGGTTCTTCGGGTCGAGGTTGACCATCACGAAGATGCAATTGTCGCCCTCCGGCGACATCTTGGCGTAGGCGATGATCTGATCGTTGAAGGCGCCGGTAAAGACGACGTTCCGGAAGTCCCACAGGGCGGGGTTGTCGCGGCGGATGCGGTTGAGCTTGACGATGTGCTCACGGATGTTGCCGGGCCGGTCGTAGTCCCAAGCCTTCAGCTCGTACTTCTCGGAGTTGAGATATTCCTCCTTGCCCGGATAGGGCGCAGCTTCGCACAGTTCGAAGCCGTTGTAGATGCCGTAGACCGACGAGAGGGTCGCTGCCAGCGTCGCCCGCACGATGAAGCCCGGCCGGCCGCTCGTCTGGAGATAATACGGGTTGATGTCCGGCGTGTTGGCGAAGAAGTTCGGCCGGTAATACTCGCCCATCTCGCCCGCGAGCTCGAGGGCGTAGTCGATCAGCTCCTGCTTCGTGTTCCGCCACGTGAAGTAGGTGTAGCTCTGCTGATAGCCGGCCTTGGCGAGCTTCTTCATCATCTTCGGCCGCGTGAAGGCCTCGGCCAGGAAGATCACATCGGGATAGCGCCCGTTCACCTCGCCGATCATCCACTCCCAGAACGGGATCGGCTTGGTGTGCGGGTTGTCGACGCGGAAGATGCGCACGCCGCGCTCGGCCCAGCCCATCACGATGTCGCGAAGCTCGATCCAGAGGGAGGGCAGCGCGCCGCCGTAGAAGTGCACGTTCGAGATGTCCTCGTACTTCTTCGGCGGGTTCTCGGCGAACTTGAGCGTCCCGTCCGGGCGCCACTCGAACCATTCCGGGTGGTCCTTGATCCAGGGATGGTCGGGCGAGCACTGAATCGCGAAATCGAGGGCGATCTCCATGCCGTAGGCGTGGCTCGCCGCCACGAGCCTCTCGAAATCCGCGAAGGTGCCGAGATCGGGATGCACGGCCTCGTGGCCGCCCTCCTCCGAGCCCACCGCGTAGACGGAGCCGACATCGCCGTCGAGCGCCTTCAGGGTGTTGTTCTTGCCCTTGCGGTTGGTGCGCCCGACCGGGTGGATCGGGGTGAAATAGAGCACGTCGAAGCCGAGTTCGCGGATCTCGGGCAGTCGCCTGATCACGTCGTCGAAGGTGCCGTGGCGGTTCGGATCGCCCGATTGCGAGCGGGGGAAGATCTCGTACCAAGCCGAGAACCGGGCCGCGAGCCGGTCCGCGATCACCGGCATCGTCACGGGGTAGCGCGAGGCGTTCACCCGCTCGGCATTGCGGCGGATGAGCTTCGTGGTCTCGGGTTCGAGGATCAGGCGGAGCTGGGCGGCCGAGCCGGTCTCCTCGGCGCCGAGCGCCGAGATCACGGCGCCGAGCCGCTCCCGGTCGCGGCCCGTGGCGAGGCTCGCGGCGGTCTCGACGATGGCGATGCCCTCGATCGTCTCAAGCGTCACGTCGATGCCGGCGTCGCGCTTCTTCAGCGTGTCGCGCACCCAGGACGAGAACCCGTCCCGCCACGCCTCGATGGTGAACTCGTAGCGGCCGTTCTGCTCCAGCGGGAAATGGCCGCCCCAGCGATCGTTGTCGATGAAGACCATCGGATCCCGCCGCCATGCGCTCTCGCCGACGGGCCGCGACAGGATCGCCGCGTTGATGATCTCGTGCCCGTCCGAGAAGATGTCGGCCTCGACCTGCAGGTTCTCGCCGACGATCCGCTTCACGGCCGAGCGGCCGCCGTCGATCTCGGGGCTCACCGCCTCGATCACGACGCGTCCCTCGCCCCGCGGGATGCCCCGGCTCGGCAACGCGGCGACGACGGCCCGGTCGGCGGCGAGGATGCGAAGCTCGCCGGGCGCGAGGTCGATGGCCGAGCCCGGATGGAAGGCGATCGGCTCGGCCTGCGGCGTGCGGTCGACGAAGGTGCCGAGCTGCCCGCCGGTGCGGGCGATGAGCGCACCGGCGTCGACCGGAACCGGCCGCCGTCCAGAATTATACAGGACGATGATCGCATGGCGCGCCGAGGCCGGATGGCCCGTGTCGAAGCGGACGAGGGCCACGAAGCCGGCATCCGGCGCCGAGATCCGAGCCTGCGCGCCCTCGACGTTGGCGGCGGGCAGCTCCGCCCGCAGGGCGTTGATCGCGGCGATGCCGGCGGAGATGTCGAGCCCGGTCTCAGTCTCCCTGTCGCCCGGGTGGCTATCGACCACGTGCAGCGCCCGCCGGTAGCCCCACTCGTAGCCGATCGGCATCAGCACGCCGGCGGAGAAGAAGGCCGCCAGGGCGTAGCGGTTGAGGAGCTCCCGCGCGACGGCGTCCGGCTCGCCCGGCAGGTCGGCGGCGAGCCGGGCCATGTCGTGGTTCTCGGGGAAGGCGATCGAGGGCGCGATGGTGCGCAGCCGCTCGTACTGCTCCAGTGCCCAGGATGCCTTGAGATCCCACCACGCGAAGGAATTGAACAGGTAGTCGAAGCCGGCGCCCGCGGTTGCCCGTGCCTCCTCGAAGGTGCAGCCGAGGGTCTCGGCCGCGAACAGGCAGGCGCGGTCGCGCGCCTTCGCCCCGCCGATCAGCCCGCGCCAGACGTCGGGCGGCACCTTGTAGGCGGCATCGCACCGGAAACCCGCGACGCCGAGACCCTGCAGGCGGGCGACGTAGCCGTCCCAGATCGCCGTCAGCTCACCCCGCGCGTGCTCGGAATGGTAGTCGAGCTCCGCGAGATCCCCCCAGACCGTCCGCTTCGTCGGGTCGTCGGGGTCGACTGCATAGGGGCTCGCGATCCCACCGGTCTCGTCCTTCACGAAGAGGTCCGGCCGCTCGCGGGCGAGGCGTCCGTCATTGGCCGTGTGATTGACGACGAGGTCCGTCATCACCCGCAGACCCGCGGCGCGGGCGGCCTCGCAGAAGCGGCGGATCTGCTCGTCGTCCGGCGTCCCGTCGAGGTCGCGCAGGCGCTCGTCGAGGGCATCGGTGTCGGCGACCGCGTAGAGGCTGCGTGAGCCGCCGGTCTGGTGGAAGGGGTTCAGGTAGATCCAGTCGAACCCGAGGCCGGCGATCCGCGGCAGCTCGCGGGTCCAGTCCGAGACCCGGCCGACGAGGAGCGGGAACAGGTTGTAGATCCGCGGCCCCTCCGCCCGCGGCGCGAGCCCGGCCGGCAGCGCGACGGCCTTCGCGCCGGTCGCCTTGTGGGTCCCCGTGGCTGTGGTCGGTGCGTTCATGCTGCCCTCGGCCTGCTCGTCTGTCTCGTTGCGTCCGGTGTCGGCGACCACCCCGATCGGGGGCATCGTCCGCCTGCGCGGACCCGGTGCGGGGTGCGAGCGTCCCGGACGGGTCCGGTCCCTCACCCCGACCCACTCCCGAACGGGAGAAGGTCCTGTCGCGATGCCCGTGCCCGATGCGGCACGGCATCGTGCCTCGTCTAAGCCACGCGCCGCAGCACGGCGCAGGGCAGGTGCGCGAACAGGCGCCCGAGATCCAGCCGGCCGCCCTCGTGGCGCTCGCCCGTCAGCAGATCCTGCCAGCCGCCGCTGCCCGGCGCGTCGAGTCCGGTGCCGGCGAACGCCTCGGCGGTCCACGCTCCCTCGCCGATCAGGCGCGAGACGAGGCGGGGCACAGCCACGAGGAGGTCGCCCGGACCCGTCGTGCCATCGGAACGTGCGAAGGCGACGACATGATCCGCGCGGGCTCCGCTCACTGCGACGGGCTCGTAGCCGGCCTCGGCGTAGAAGCCCGCCCGCTCGGCCCTGTCGCGCAGGAGGCCGGCCAGGACGGTCTGCTTCACCTGCCCGTCCTGCCAGTGCGGCAGGAGCTCGGCGGCGGGCCGTCCCCCTCCAGCGCCCGGGCCAGACCCGCATAGTCGACGGGCCGGCGGTTGTCGGGATCGACGAAGGAGAAGTCCCAGAATTCCGTACCCTGGTAGGTGTCGGGCAGGCCCGGCAGGGTCGCCTTGAGGACGGTGCGACCGAGGCTCGCGATCATGCCGAGATGGGCGAGGCGCCGGGCGAAGGGGCGCAGCTTCGCGAGGAAGGCCGAGCCCGGCGCGACGATCGCCTCGAACAGGGCGCGCACCGCCCCCTCGTAGGCCTCGTCGACGTTGACCCAGCTCGACCGGCGCTTGCCCTCCCGCATCGCCTTCTCGGAATAGGCAATCAGGCGCTTGCGGAAATCCTCGATCCCGCCAGCGTCGTCGCCCTCCAGAAGTTCGAGGGGCCAGGCGCCGAGGATCGCCTGCAGGAACATCCACTGGTCGTTCGCGTCGGGTGCAGGCTCGTCATCGAGGCTGCCGAGATGGGGACCGGCGGTCTCGCGCCAGATGTCCCAGGCGCGCGCCCAATCCTCCGGCATCTCCGACAGCGCGAGGAGTCGCGTGCGGGCATCCTCGCCGCGCTTCGTGTCGTGGGTCGCCGTGGTGATCATGGCATTCGGCCAGTCGCGGGCCCGCGCCGCCTGGAGCGCGTGGAAATGCTCCGTGGCGATCCCGTACTCGCCCGGATCGCCACCGACCTCATTCAGTCCCAGCAGCATGGCGTAGCGGTAGAAGAGCGTGTCCTCCAGGCTCTTGGCCATCACCGCCCGGTGAGCTGCTGGAAGCGGCGGCGGAAGCGCAGCACGACCCGCGGGTCCGGCCGGCCCGGTCCCGCCGTGTCGACTCGCCCGAGCAGGGCGGTGGCGGCGAAATCGTGCACCGATCGGTCGGGCAACGCGCTCCAGCGCTTGGCCTTGGCGACCGCCCCTTCGATCAGACGAATATCCTCCGGCTCCACGTCGCTCTCGTCGAGGTCGGGCGGCAGATAGCTGCGGTAGGTGGGAAAGCGCGCGATGATCTCGATGAGCGCCCGGCGGATCGCGTTGAGGGAGAAGTCGCGGGTGCGCCGGTCGGAATCGGCGATCTCCTTGAGGTCGGCGGTCAGCACCTCCAGCTCGCTCGCGAAGCTGATCTCCAGGATCTCGGACTTGGCGGCGCGGAGCTGGAAACCGTAGGGCTCGTCGAAGCCCGTCGCCCATTCGTAGAGGCGCTTGATCTTCGTGCGCTTCTCCCTGTCGACGAGGATACCGTCGAGCTGGTTCAGCACGTCGTAGCCGGTGGTTCCGGCGACCGGCCACGGCCGCAGCCGCTCTCCAGGCTCCAGGATCTTCTCCACCACCACATAGAATCCGGGGCCGACGGCCGCCTGTAACGCCCTTGCGTAGCCGAGCGGATCCGCGAGCCCGTCGATATGGTCGATGCGCAGGCCGTCGATCCGGCCCTCGCGGACGTGGCGGAAGATGGTCTCGTGCGAGCGGTGGAAGATGTCCGTCTTCTCGACGCGGAGGCCCGCGAGCGAGTTCACGTCGAAGAAGCGCCGGTAGTTGATGTCGCTGGATGCCACTCGCCAATGAGCGAGGCGGTACGCTTGGCTCTCCAGAAGCCGGTGCAGCGGCCCGAAGCTCTCCGGATGGCCCTTGAAGCCGTTGAGGAGCTTGAGGGTGCGCTCCACCGCGTCGCGGATGGCGGGGAGCCCTGGACCAGCATCGCGAGGCTCTGCTTCAGCCCCTCCGCCTCCTCCGGGAAGGCGAGGCGGCGCTCGCGCGCGGTCTCCTCCCCCATCGTGCGCAGCCGCTCGGAGATGGTGAGCAATTCGCCCGAGGCGTCGTCGCCGACCTCGCCGAGCGCCGCGAGCACCCGGTTGAGTATCGTCGGGTAGTTGAGCGGGCGGATCGGGAACTGGTGCTCGTAGTGCCAGACGCTGAAGGCGCCGGCCGTCGCGTCGAACTTCAGCTCCAGCGTCCCTTGCTCCAGGGCCTCGCCGTAGCGGTCGCCGAGGAAGGGAATGACGAGGTTGCGGTTCGCACCCTGCCGCTCCCAATCGATGTCGAAGGCGTGCGCGAAGGGCGAGAGCGGGCCCCATTCGAGCACCGAGAGCCACCACGGATTGTCCGCGCCGCCGACGCCCATGTGGTTCGGCACGATGTCGATGAGGAGCTTCAACCCGTTGGCACGGAGCACGTCGGACAGGCGCACGAAGCCCGTCTCGCCGCCGAGTTCCGGGTTGATCGCACCGTGATCGACGATGTCGTAGCCGTGGGTCGAGCCGGGCCGGGCCTTCTGAAGCGGCGAGGCGTAGACGTGGCTGATGCCGAGCCGAGCCAGGTAGGGGACGATTGCCTCGGCCTCCGCGAAGGTGAAGTCTTTGTGGAACTGCAGGCGGTAGGTCGCCCGCGGCGGCTCGGAAGCGAGACGCGCGGCGCCGGAGCGCGGCCCGCGATCCTCCGCCGAGAGGGCGGCTGCGAGCTTGGCCAGAGGGCCACCGGGGGCAGCGATCGAATCGAGGTCGCGGTCGAGCTTGCGCCGCCAATTCGGGTAGCCCTCTGTCGATCCGGGCACGTTCGCCTGGCTCAATTCTGAGACCACGTCCTCGTACTGCACGGCCGTCAGCATGGCGGGCGCGCGGGCGAGGTAGCGGGCGGCAGCCTCGAAGGGCGCGGCCTCCGGCGGATCGTAGGAGGGCAGGAGCTGCTCGCCGGCCAGCGCCTCGGTGAGGCGGGCGCGCTCGCTCACCCGCTCACCGCGCTCGGCATCGGCCCGGTCGGAATCGTAGAGGCCGAGCGACTGACGGGTGTCGGTGTCGACGCCGCGCCACCAGCCGACGAAGGTCGGCAGATCGTGGGTGGTGATCGCGGTAAGCGCGTCGCGCGGGTAGGCGTCCGGCGCCTTGAAGCCGCCCCCGTGCTCGCGCTCGAAGGCGAGGATGCGGTAGCTCAGGATACCCGCCTGCATCAGCGCGTCGGAGAACCCTTCCGGCGCCGTGCCGAGATCCTCGGCGATGACGAGGCACTTGTTGCGATGGCTCTCAAGCCGCAGGACCGCGAGCATCGGCTCGAACGGCATCGCGACGTAGGCGCCCTCGCGCGCGCTCCCAGTCAGAGGGATCAGGTAGAGCCGGGCGAGCTGGAAGGCGTGGTCAATGCGGATCGCGCCGGCGTGGCGCATGTTCGCCCGCACCAGCGCCCGGAAGGCCGCGAGCCCATCGCGCTCCATCTCCAGCGGGTCGAAGGCCGGCAGGCCCCAATCCTGGCCCTTCGGCGCGAGAAGGTCCGGCGGCGCACCGATCGAGACGCGGTTGGCGAACCGCTCGGGATGCGACCAGACCTCCGAACCGCCACGGTCGGCGCCGACCGCGAGGTCACGGTAGAGGCCGATGCGCATGCCGGCCTTGAGGGCCGCGTCGGACGCCTCCTCCAATTGCCGGTCGGCGAGGTACTGCAGCCAGGCATGGTAGGCGACCGCGTCGGCCTGCGTCTCCGCGAAGGCGCGCACGGCATCGGTCCCGGCCCGGCGATACGCTTCCGGCCAGTCGCCGAGCCAGTGGGCGCCCTGCTCCCGGAAATGCTCGGACAGGGCCTCGAATAGGGCGTGCGAGCGCAGATCCTCGCCCCCCTCCTCCCGGAAGGCGTCGTAGGCCGGATCGGTCCCGGCGCGGGCCGGCGAATCCGCCCACACCGCGCGGAGCACGGGCGACAGCACCTCCCAGACCCCCGCATGGTCCACGAGGGCGGCGTCCCGCAGGGCCTCGACGCGCTTGCCCTGCTCGGCGAGGAGAGTCTCGGCGCGCGAGCCCTTGAAGCCCGGCAGCGCGCCGGGCTCGATAAACAGCGTCTCCAGGAACAGGCGCGAGGAGGGCGAGTAGGGCGAGATCTTGGTCCGGTCGCTCTCGAACAGGGCGTGGACCGGGCTCAGGCCCAGGAACGAGGCACCCCGCAGGCCCGCATCGCTCGCGGCGCGGCCCGCGTCGGTGTAGGTGCCGATGCCGAGATTGCCGACCGAGCGCAGGCCGTAGAGCTGTGCGGCGAGGCCCCAGTCGCGGGCGCCCTCGTCGGCGTAGGCGCGCGGGCGCCAGCAGCGCTGGGGCGCCGCGATGACCCAGGATTCGGCGCTCCGCTCCCCGAGCGTCACGGCAAGGTGGTGATAGCCGGGCGTCAGGGGCGGCAATTCCAGGGCGGGATCGGTCCCGCCGAGCGTCACGCGACCCTCGCGCGCCTGCCCCCGCTCGTCGACGAGGCGCCAGACGAGCGTCCCTTCGACGGGCGTCCCCTCCCCCGCATGCACGGGAACCCGGTGGCCGCGACGCGCCTCGACGGGCAGGAGCGGCGGGATCAGGCCCCGGCGCAGGGCTTCGACGCGGCGCAGGCTTTCGGCGACCTCCGCCTGGTCACCGACGGCGAAGCCGAGGGCGTCGAGCAGACCGGCACGGGCCTCGAGCGGCGTCGCGACCCGCTGCCCGAAAGCATCCGTATAGCCCGCCGCGACGCCGACGAGGTCTGCGAGCCGTTCGAGATTGCCGGTCACGGGGTCAGGTCCATGTCGAGAAACGGAAGGTCGGACGTGGCGTCGAGTGCGGGAACCGCCTCCCCCGAACGGGAGAGGGCAACCGTGCGGTCCTCAGCGGCGAAGATGCTCCGCCCCCTCACGCGGCACTCTCGCTCAGAAAGAGGCCGGTCCAGCCGGGCAGCTGTCCGCTCCGGTCCGGGGCGTTCGTCCAGAATACGCGCCCGCCCGCGAGCTCGGACGCGAAGGGCTCCGAGCCGACATTGGCGACGAAGCGGTAGCTGCCGCCGGCGAAGCGCCAGGTGCAGTCCACCACATCGGGTCGCGGCAGGGTCGCGGTCGCGCCGCGGTAGCGGGTCTTCGTCAGCGGCACCACGATCTCGCGGCGCAGGGCGAGGAGGCGCGTCGTGTCGGCCAGAACCTCGCGGTGGGGCGAGCGCTCGCGCTCGGACCAGTCGAGCTTCGAATCCGTGAAGGTCTTCGCCTCGGTCGGGTCCGGGATCACGGAGGTGTCGTCGGCGAAGGCCGCGAAGCTCTTGAACTCGCGCCGCCTGCCCTCGCGAACGGCCCGGTTCAGGTCTTCGTCCGGCGCGAAATCGACGAAGAACAGGAACGGCGTCGAGGCCGACCATTCCTCGCCCATCCAGAGCATTGGGATCTGCGGCGCCAGCAGGAACCCGGCGCGGGCGAGGGCGAGCCTGCCCTGGTCGGCGAGCTCGCTCAGGCGCTCGCCGAGGGCGCGGTTGCCGACCTGATCGTGGTTTTGCAGGAAGGTGACGAAGGCCGAGGGCGGCAGGTGTCCCGAGGGCTCGCCGCGCGGGTGGTTGTCGAGGGTCCTGAAGGGCTCTCCCTGATAGGCGAAGCCCTCGGACAGGCAGCGGGCGAGGTGCTCGACGGGCCGGTCGCTGAAGCTCGCGTAGTAGCCCGCGTCCTCGCCCGTCAGCAGCACGTGCCAGCAATGGTGGAGATCGTCCGCCCATTGCGCACTGTGCTGGCGAGGCGTGCCGGCGTCGTCGCGTTCCAGCCAGCGCGCCTGGTTCGCCTCGTTCTCGAGGATGAGGTGGACGTTGCGGTTCGGCAGCCGCTCGCGCACGGTTTCTCCGAGTTCGGCCAGGAAATGGCGCTCGGAATCGTCGAGGATCGCGTGGACCGCGTCGAAACGCAGGCCGTCGAAATGATACTCCTCCAGCCAGTAGAGGGCGTTCTGGAGGAAGTACTGGCGCACGACGTGGCCGCTCTCGGCGCCGTCGAAGTTGATGCCCGCTCCCCAGGGCGTCTGGTGCCGTTCCGTGAAGAAGGTCTTTGCGTAGGCGTGCAGGTAGTTCCCGGCCGGGCCGAAATGATTGTAGACGGCGTCGAGGAAGACCATCAGCCCGAGGGCGTGCGCCCGGTCGATCAGGCGCTTCAGATCCTCGGGCCGGCCGTAGGCGGCGTCAGGCGCGTAGGGGAGCACCCCATCGTAGCCCCAGTTGCGGCTGCCCTTGAAGTCGGCGACCGGCAGAAGCTCGATCGCGGTGACGCCGAGATCCCGCAGATCCTCCAGGCGCTTCTCCAGGCCCGCATAGGTGCCCTCCGGCGTCGCGGTCCCGACATGCAGCTCGTAGATCACGGCCTCCTCGAAGGGGCGGCCGGTCCAGGCGCTGTCCGTCCAGGAGAAGCTGTTCGGGTCGATCACCTCGCTGAGGCCGGAGACGTCGTCGGGCTGGAAGCGCGAGGCCGGGTCCGGCACGACGAGGTCGTTGTCTATGCGGAAGCCGTAGCGGGTCCCGGCCTTGGCGCCCTGGGCGGTCGCCTCGTGCCAGCCATCCTCCGAGGCGGGGAAGGCGTGTTCGGCCCCGTCGGCCACGAGGACGACGTCCTGCGCGGTGGGCGCCCAGAGGCGGAAGCGCACGCCGTCCGGAACGATCTCGCTGCCAAAGGCCATCGTGTGGGCGCGCCGCATCAGGCCACCATCCTCGTCTGTCGCAATTGAGCTGGCGTGTCGGGCTCCGCCTCCCTGAGAAGCTTGCCCCCGTCGGTCTGGTTCCCCGCACCGCAACTAAGGCGACGGCAGCGCCCGACAACCGGCGCCCGCCGGGACGCGGCCCTAAAATCTCACGGGCGGCCGGCGCCCGGAGGTTCGGTGCGGTGAGGACGAGGAGGGAGCGGGCGGGCAGGTTGACCCGGGCCTCCTCGCGGTAGGCGTCGGATCTTCGCGGGATCGCGCCCGTCGGCGATGCCGTGTCGAAGACGGGCGTCCAGGGCCCGCCGATCGCCGGGCCGAGGCGAAACGCGCACGAGGCTTCGGACCCGTTGACGAGGACGAGCAGGCGGTCGCCGTGCGCGTGGTCGTTGCCGATCTGCATGCCGAAGGCTTGACGGTCCGCGTCGCCCCAATCCTCGGCGCCCATCTCCTCGCCGTCCGGGGCCAGCCAGTGGACGTCGCGCAGGGGCTCGTCCGGGACGAGGCGGGCACCGTCGAGGAAGCTGCGGCGGCGCAGGGCCGGCTGCCCGCGCCGCAGCCGCGTCAGGTTCGCGACGAAGGCGGCGAGATCCGGATCGGGATCCCGCGTCCAGTCCATCCAGCTCACCGGGTTGTCCTGGCAATAGGCGTTGTTGTTGCCGGCCTGCGTGCGTCCGCGCTCGTCGCCCATCAGCAGCATCGGCACGCCCTGCGCGAGGAAGATCGTCGCCAGCATGTTGCGCACCTGCCGGGCGCGCAGGGCCAGGATCTCGGGATCCTCCGTCTGTCCCTCGACGCCGTAATTGCGCGAGACGTTGTGGCCGTGGCCGTCGCGGTTCTCCTCGCCGTTGCCCTCGTTGTGCTTCTCCTCGTAGGCCACGACGTCGGCGAGCGTGTAGCCGTCGTGGCTCGCCGCGAAGTTGATGCTGGCCAGCGGCGAGCGGCCGGAGGGCGCGAAGATCTCCCGCGAGCCCGCGAGCCCCTGCGTGAGCTTCGGCAACTCGCCGCGGTCGCCCCGCCAGAAGCCGCGCACGCTGTCGCGGAACTGGTCGTTCCACTCGCTCCAGCCCGGGGATAGCCGCCGAGCTGGTAGCCGCCCATGCCGATGTCCCAGGGCTCGGCAATGAGCTTGACGCGGCCAGCACCGGGTCCTGCGCGGCGGCCTGGAAGAAGGCGGCGCGGGGGGAGAAATCGTGCGGCGCGCGGCCGAGCGACGAGGCGAGGTCGAAGCGGAAGCCCGCGACGCCGTAGGCGGTCACCCAGTGGCGCAGCGAATCCAGCACGAGTTGCATCACGCGGGGATGCGCCACGTCGAAGGTGTTGCCGCAGCCGGTGCAGTCGATCTCCCGGCGCGGATCCTCCGGATTCAACTTGTAATAGCTCGCGTTGTCGATGCCCCGGAATGACAGCGTCGGGCCGGTGTGGTCTGCCTCCGCCGTGTGGTTGTAGACAACGTCGAGGATGGTCTCGATGCCGGCCGCGTTCAGCTCCCGGATGGCGGCCTTCAGCCCTGGAATGCCGGGCTCGCCGAGGTAGCGCGGGTCGGGCGCGAAATAGTTGAGCGGCGAGTAGCCCCAGAAATTGACGAGGCCGCGCTCGACCAGGAAGCGGTCGTCGGCGAAGGCCTGGATCGGCAGCAATTCGAGCGCGGTGACGCCGAGCTTCCACAGGTGCTCGATGATGGCGGGGTGCGCGAGCGCCGCGTAGGTGCCCCGCTCGGTCTCCGGCACATCCGGATGGGTCATCGTCAGCGCCTTGACGTGCGCCTCGTAGATCACCGTCTCGGAGAGGGGCCGGCGCACCGGCTGAAGCGCGAGGTCCGGCACCTCGGGAGCCGTCACCACGCCCTTCGGCATGTGGAGTGCGCTGTCGCGACGGTCGATCTGGTCGGGCCGCTGCAGGCCGCGGCGATGCCCGTAGAGGGAATCATGCCAGTGGATGCGGCCCGCGATCTCCCGCGCGTAGGGGTCGAGGACGAGCTTGGCCGCGTTGAAGCGGTGTCCGTTCGCCGGATCCCAGGGCCGTGGACGCGGTAGCCGTAAAGCTGGCCCGGCAGGATGCCGCGCAGGTACCCGTGCCAGACGTCGTCCGTGCGGCAGGGCAGCCGGATCGTGCGCGTCTCGTGCCGCTCATGCGGCTCGAACAGGCAGAGGTCGACGGCGGTGGCGTGCTCGGAGAACAGCGCGAAATTGACGCCGCGGCCGTCGAAATGCGCTCCGAGGGGAGCCGGCACGCCGTCGTCGAGGCCGATCATCGGGCGTGCTCAGGCAGCCGGCGGCGTGCGCGAGGTTATTCCGCCGCTGCGGCGGCCGTCGGCGGCTCGCGCTCGACGGTGCGGAAGTTCTCGAGTTCCGAGAGGAAGTTGCGCGCCCACCAATCCACGTCCTCGCGCTTCATCCGCTCGGCCATCGGCCGCCAGCGCTCCAGCCGCTCGCCCCGCGGCATGTAGAGGGCGGTCCGGATCGCCTCGGCGACCTCGAAATGGTCGTACGGGTTGACGAGGATCGCCTCTGGCAATTGGCGTGCCGCGCCTGCGAACTTCGAGAGAACCAGCACGCCCGGATCCTCGTCGCTCTGGGCGACGACGTATTCCTTGGCGACGAGGTTCATGCCGTCGCGCATCGGTGTCACGAGGCCAACCCGGGCCGCCCGGTAGAGTCCGGCGAGCACGGCGCGGGGGATAGGCCTTGGTGACGTACTGGATCGGCGTCCAGGCCGGCTCGCCGAGCGAGCCGTTGATCTCTCCGACCGTCTCGTTCACCTCGCGGGACAGCTGCTCGTATTCCGGCACCTCGCTGCGCGATTTCGGGGTGATCTGGATATAGACGACGTTGCCGCGCTGGTCGGGGTTGGAGGCGAAGAAGCGGTTCACCGCCTCCATGCGTTCGGGCACGCCCTTCGAATAGTCGAGCCGATCGACGCCGATCAGGAGCTTGCGGGTGCGCAGCCCGGCGATCGTGTCTCGCACGGTCTTGTTGGAGCCGGCTTTGTCGGCCGCCTCCTTGAAGCCGGCGACGTCGATGCCGATCGGGAGGAGCGGATGCGGGTGCGGCGCCCGTCCACCATCAGCGAGCCGCCGCCGAGCGGGATTGCCCAGCGTGTCGCAGAGATTGCGGTGCAGGTTCTGCACGTCCGGATCGGTCTGGAGGCCGATCAGGTCGTAATCGGCGATGGCGCGCAGGAGGTCACCGCTCGCGGGCAGCGAGTTGAACACGTCGGCCGCCGGCCAGGGGATGTGGTGGAAATAGCCGATCGGGTTGGCGATGCCGGGCGCGCAGCTCCGAGGCGAGGGGCAGCAGGTGGTAATCGTGCACCCAGATGATGTCGTCGGGCTCGATCAGCTTGGCGAGCTGGCGCGCGAAGATGCGGTTGACCCGGCAATACCCGGCATAATCCGAGCGCGAGAAGGCGCCGAGCCCGAGCCTGTAATGCATGATCGGCCAGAGCGCCCGGTTGGCGAAGCCGGCGTAATATTCCCGGTGATCCTGCGGGGAGAGGTCGACGACGGCGTACTGGACGCGGCCTCGATCGATCAGCGTGGGCTCCTCGGAGGGCTCCTCGACGATGTTGCCGCTCCAGCCGAACCAGAGCCCCTCGTAGGCGGTGAAGGCCTCCTTCACCGCGACCGCGAGGCCGCCGGCTGCGACCGCCTTGCCGCCCTCCTCGGGGACTGCAACGCGGTTCGATACGATGACAAGGCGTGCCACGAAGCCGGCTCCGGTCCTCAGAGCGCGAGCGCGAGGAGGCCCGCGCTCGACCATAACGTTTCCTCGGGTGAACGCGCGGAAGCCGAGCGCGATCCGTTGACCCTAGCCAAGCGCGATCGGACCCTGCGGGTCAAGATGCAGTTTCCCGGGCCGCACGAAGAAAAATGCCGGTCGTCTCGCGGCATCCTCCGCGGATCGGCGCCCCACACGCGCAAGGTCAAGCTCCGAATTCCCGCTGAACGTGCAAGCTTGGCCGATCATGCCCGGCCTTGTCTGAACGAACGCTGAGCCGCGCGCGCCGCCGGGCTCGCGGAGAGGCCAGGGCGCGCTGCTCTGCGGAACCGCGAACGACCGGGGCGGTTACTCAGCCGACACGACCCCTCGCTTCCCGAGTGCAAGGAGTAAGCCCATGGCCGCGAACGCGTCTCCCAACCCTTCCGCGGGTTCCGATCCGGGTGCCGCGGGCACGGGCGACCCGGCCAATTGGCGCGAGCTGAAGCACGATGTCGAGGACATCCGGGACACCGCGGTGGAGCGCGGGCGCGGCCTGCTCGACGCCGCCCGCGCACAGGCGCAGGATTATGTGGACCGGCGCAAGACCGACGCTGCCCAGTCGGTCAACGACCTCGCCAAGACGCTCCGCGACTCGAGCAGGACCTTCGACGATCGCCCCAACATCAAGGCGTTCTTCGACAGCGCGGCGGAAGGGCTGGAGACGCTCGGCGGCTCGATCGAGGCGCGCAGCTTCGCGGATTTCTACGAGGATGCGGAGGCGTTCGCGCGCCGTGCGCCGGTCGCGGTGGCGGTCGGCACCTTCGTGGCGGGCTTCATCGCCGCCCGTTTCATCAAGTCGTCGAGCCTGCCGCCGGACGCCCGCTATGATCGCGACCGCTTCGACGACCGGAACGCCTGAGGGATTCGCGATGTCGAACGGACCTCCCCCACCCGGTTCGCCCACGAGCATCCAGAGCCTCGTCGGCGATGCCCTGCGCGAGACGAACGAACTCGCGCGCAAGGAGATCGCGCTGTTCCGCGCCGAGATGGCGAGCAACGTGCGCTCCCTCTTCATTGGCCTCGCCTGCCTCGTGGGAGCGGCCGTCTTCGCGGTCGTGTCGCTCCTCGTGCTGATCGGCGCCTTCGTGAAATGGCTCGCGACGATCGTCGGCTCCGAGTGGCTGTCGGCGCTCATCGTCGGCGGCGTGCTGCTGGTGATCGCGATCGGCATGGCGCTCTGGGGTCGTAGCGCCATGTCGCTCTCGACGCTCGCGCCAACCCGCACCACGCGCCAGGTCCGCCAGGACGCCCGCGCCCTGTCAGAGAGGGTCTCCGGATGAGTTCGATGAACGAGTTGGAGCGGGAGATCGAGGAGAGCCGGGCCCGCCTCGACACCACGATCGACCGCATCCAGAACCGCCTCTCCCCGTCGAGTCTCGTCGACGAGATGCTGGGCAGTGCCCGCAAGACGCCGCTCAACGGCGTCTACGAGGGCGCGCTCGACGCGGTCCGCCGCAACCCCGTACCCGTGATGCTGATCGCAGCCGGGCTCGGTTGGTTGCTGTTTCGGATGCAGGACGATGCGGCCCGCTCCGGCCGGCTGCGGCGGGCGCGCCGTTCCGCCGAACGGGTGCCGGTCCTCAATACGGGGGCGGCCCGCGTCTACGACCCCGACCTGCTCGCGGGCCGCCCGGCCCGGGAACTCGCCGAGGAAACCCAGATCTGACGGCGCAGCCGACGCGTCCTTGTCGACGCGAGCGCCCGCATCGAGATGACAGGAGTACGCCATGAGTGACACCGGCAAGCCGCAGCAGAACGGCCGCCCCGTCCCGAGGACATCGCCGCAGGGGTCACCCCGATCCCGGCGGGCAGTCTCGACCCGCACGCGAAGGAGCAGGATTTCAGCCTGCGGCCCGACCCGACCGGCAGCCACGATCCCCTCGGTGCCGGGCGGACGGACCCTCACGCGAAGCCGCAGGATTTCAGCTTCCGCCCGGATCCCACCGGCAGCCGCGATCCGGGCGGGACGTCCGCGATGCCGCGCCATGAGGTCCGCGGCGCCGGAAGCGGCACGACGGGGCGCGCCGAGGGCGTGGCCGGCCAGGTGGCCGACAAGGCGTCGGATCTCGCGGGGCAGGCGCGGGACCGCGTGCTCGGCGCGGCCGATGACGTGCGCGCGCGCGCCTCGGACGCCTACGGCGACGCCCGCGACTGGATCTCGGACATGCAGCGCGATCAGCGCCGCCGGGTCGAGGATCTCGCGGCCCGCGGCCAGGAGCGCCTGCGAGGCCACCGCACCAATGCCGAGCAGTTCGTGCAGGAGAACCCCCTTCTCGTCGGTGTCGTGGGCCTGGCGGCCGGTCTCCTCCTCGGCGCGCTGCTGCCGCGGACACGCGGCGAGGACCGCAACCTCGGTCCCTACGCGGACGAGCTCCGCGGCCACGGGCTGCGCTATGCCCGCGACTTCGCCGACCGCGGCCGCGAGTTCGTCGAGAACGCCCTCGACCCGGACAACCTGAACGCCTCCGCCCAGCGCGCGGGCGCGGAGCCGGGGCCGGCCTATCAGGGTGAGGAGCGGGCGGCGCACCGGCTCTGAGCCGACAGCGATGGAAGGGAGACGGGGCGGCGCATCGCGTCGCCCATTTTCCTGAGTTCCGTATCCGAGGCCTTGATGCTTCCGGCGGCGTGGATCGGAGCCGTGGCATTCATCGCTGTCGGCCGCGCGGTTCGCCTGCCTCGCCCTGTCGCGGATCGTGTTAGGCTGAGACCGATCGCCCCGCTCCCGCGGTGCCAGGCCGCCCCGCATCCATGTCCTCCCCGGAACCCGCAAGCGAACACGCCCTGCGCATCCTGCCCTGCGGGGACACCGCGCTCACCGTAGAGGTCGGGGATACGATCGACCCTGCCCTCAACGCGGCCGTCCTCGCGCTCGAAGCCCGGGTGCTCGCCGCGGGCCTTCCGGCCTCGTCGAGACGGTGCCGACCTACCGCTCCCTCACCCTCCACATCGACCCGCTCGAAACCGATCCTGCCGCCGTCGAGGCGGCGGTGCGGGACCTCGCGCGTGGCCCCCTTCCCGTCCCGGCACGGCGGCGGCTCTGGCGCGTGCCCGTCGTCTACGGGGGCGAGCACGGCATCGATCTCGACGCGGTCGCCGAACGCCACGGCATCCCGCCGCGGCTGGTCGTGGAGCGGCATGCCGCCCCCGAATATCGGGTCGTGATGCTCGGCTTCCTGCCGGGCTACGCCTACCTCGCTGGCCTCGATCCCGGCCTCGCCCTGTCCCGACGGCCGAATCCGCGACCGGTGACGCCGGCCGGCACGATCTCGATCGGCGGCGCGCAGGCGCTCGTCGCCAGCATCGCGGCGCCGAGCGGCTGGCATCTGCTCGGCCGCACCCCCGTGCGCAGCTTCGCGCCGTCGCGCGAGCCGGTCTTCCTGTTCGAGCCCGGCGACGCGATCCGCTTCGTGCCGACCGATCCCGGACGCTGGGAAGCCCTCGATCGAGCGGCGGCTGCGGGCGAGGTGGTGGCGGAGCTCGCCGAGGCGGCCGCGTGAGCCACGCCCATCTCCTCGTGCTCGAATGCGGGCCGGCGACCGGCCTGCAGGATGGCGGACGGCGCGGCTACCAGCGCCAGGGCCTCTCGGGCTCGGGGCCGATGGACCGCCTCGCGCTGGCGGCGGCCAACGCCCTCGTCGGGAACGCGCCGGCGCTGGCGGCCGTCGAACTCGCCCTGTCCGGCGCGCGGCTACGCGCGGTCGGCGGCGCGGTGCGTTTCGCGCTCGCTGGCGCCCCTTCGGCCTCTCGATCGACGACGAGACCGTGGGCGACCATCACTCCCTTCGTCTGCCGGAAGGCGCGACACTGGCGCTCACGCCGCCGCGGCAGGGCCTGTTCGCCTATCTCGCCGTGGCCGGCGGGATAGGCGTGCCAGACAGCCTCGGGAGCCGCGCCCTCCACCTGCGGGCGGGCCTCGGCGGCATCGACGGCCGTGCCTTGCGTGCGGGTGACCGCCTGCCTGTCGCCGCCTGCGCGGGCGCGATGGCGGATCGGGTGCTCGGCCCGCTGCCCCTCGACGCGGACGAGCCGGTGCGCGTCGTGCTGGGTCCTCAAGCCGATCATTTTCCGGATGACGCCGTCGCATCCTTTCTCGCCGCTGCCTACACGGTGTCGAACCGGGCCGACCGGATGGGCTACCAGCTCGACGGACCGCCCATTCGCCACGGAGAGCGCGGCTTCAACATCGTCTCCGACGCCACCGTCGCGGGCTCGATCCAGGTGCCCGGCAGCGGCCTGCCGATCATCCTGTTGGCGGACCGCCAGACCACCGGCGGCTACCCGAAGATCGCGACCGTGATCTCGGCCGACCTGCGCCGCGTCGCGCAGCGCCGGCCCGGCGAGCGCCTCGGCTTCGCGCCGGTCTCCGTGGACCATGCCGTCGCCCTCGCCCGCGAGGCGGCGGCGCTGGAGGCCAGCCTGCCCGGACGGTTGCGGTCGGTCGTCTCCCGTGACGAGCGGCTGATGGCGGCAAACCTCGCTGGGAACGCCGTCGACGCGCTGGCACCCTGACGGTATCCGCGGGCGCGGTTGCGTCGAAATCGCCCGATCCGCGTTGTCGCCCCATGAGCGACGAGACCCGCGACACCCCCCGCCTCGGCTTCTGCTGCAAGTTCATCCCCGACGAGCCGCCGGGTACCCACAAGACCGTCAAGGCCGCCAAGGAGGCGGCGCTTGCCATGAACGTCACCAGCGTGACGATGGCCTATCTCCAGCGCCAGTCGCCGATCGCGGCGCGGGCGAAGCTCGGCGAGATCGTGGGGCACAATCTCGTCGCCCTCGCGCGGCAGGTGGAGTGGGTGGGCGCGCGTCCGCCCCTGGAGCGGCTCCTGCGGATGGCGAGCTCGATCCTGCCCGGCTACACCCACCCGTCCGTCAAGCCGTTCTACGCGGAGCCCGAATTGCGTGGGGTGGTCGAGACCGGCCTCGCCGAGATCGGCGCGCGGGCGCGCGGCCTCGGCGTGCGCCTCAGCCTGCATCCCGGCCCATTCTGCATCCTCGCGTCACGCAACGAGGCGGCCCTGCAGAACGGCATCGAGGAGCTCGACTATCACGCCGAGATCATGGACATGATGGGTTACGGCACCGGCTGGCACCCGCACGGCGCCCATATCAACATCCATGTCGGCGCCCGCGACCCTGGCACCGAGGGCTGGCGGGCGAACCTGCCGAAGGTCAGCCGCGTCGGCCGCGATCTCGTCACCGTGGAGAACGACGAATCCTCCTTCGGACTCGACGCGGTGCTCGGCCTCTCCGACCTCGTGCCTGTCGTCCTCGACATCCATCATCACTGGGTCGAGAGCGGGGGCGCGTATATCGAGCCCGACGATCCCCGCATCGCCCGGATCCGTGAATCCTGGCGCGACGTGCGCCCCGTCTCCCACATCAGTGTCTCCCGCGAGACGCTCCTGCCCGACCACGATCCCGACCGCCTACCCGATTTCGCCGCCCTGCGCGCGGGCGGCCATTCCTGGCGGGACCTCGCCGCCCATTCGGACCTGATGTGGAACCGGGCGCTCAACGCCCTCGTCGCGCGCCATCTCGCCTGGACGGATTTCGAGATCGAGGCGAAGTCGAAGAACCTCGCCTCCGTCGGCATCGCGGCGCAGATCTCGGGCGGCATCGCACCGCTCGCCGTCGCGGCAGAGTGACGGGCGGCTCGACGGCGCTGCGCCGAGCCGCTATCGCGATGCCCCATGAAGACAGCCGATTGCGACATCCTCGTCATCCCGGGGCTCGCCGGCTCCGAGGAGGAGCACTGGCAGGCGCGCTGGGCGAGCCGCCTTCCCACGGCCCGCATCGTCGAGCAGGCGGATTGGCACCGGCCGGAGCCGGAGGCGTGGTGCGGTCGGATCCGCGAGGCTGTGGACGCGGCGACCCGTCCCGTTATCCTGATCGCGCACAGCCTCGGCGTCATCGCGAGCGTCGTGGTCGCGCCGAGCCTGCCCGCCGGCATCGTGCGGGGTGCCGTCCTCGTCGCGCCGCCCGACATCGAGCGGACGCCGAACCTGCCCGAGAGCGTGCGCGCCTTCGCGCCGATCCCGCGGGAGCCCCTGCCCTTTCCCGCCCTCGTCGTGGCGAGCCGAACCGACCCCTACTGCACTTTCGAGCGGGCCGAGGACTTCGCCTATGCCTGGGGCGCGGTGATTGTCGATGCGGGCGAGTCGGGACACATCAACGTGGCGAGCGGGCACGGCCCCTGGCCCGAGGGGCTGATGCGGCTCGCCGGCTTCCTGAAGAATCTCTGATCAGCGGACGTTGCCACGCTTCGATTTGCCGGTTTGGCAAGCCGATGCGGGCCCGAAGATAATGTCGGCCCGGGAAAAATCGGGAACTGATCCAGATCAAACCGGTTTCATCCGCGAACGACGGCTGCGGCTGTGCGCCGGTAGCCTCGATAGCCTTGCTGAATTCGCGGAGATTGAGATGACGACTGGACGGATCCTCGCCGGCCTCGCGATCGCGTGCCTGACGACCCCGGTTCTCGCCGGGCCCTGCACCGACCAGATCGCAGCCGTGGCCAAGCAGCTGGAGAGCAGCCCGGCTGCAGGCGCGGCCGTCACCGGCACCGTCTCCGGCAGCGTCGCCGACACGAAGGCCGACGCCAAGACCTCGCGCGACAAGACCGCCGCCACCGAGAGCGCGCCGAGCCTCAACAAGGACGGCAAGACCGGTGGCGTCGGCGGCAATGACGAGGTGAACGCCGCTGCGGCGAACCGCGCCACCTCGGCGGCGGACGTTCGCCGTCAGCAGGAGGGCAAGCCGACCGCCGCAGCGAACCCGGCCGAGGCCGGCAACGCCGACAGCGGCGCGAGCCGGGCCAAGAACCTGCTCGCCGAGGCCCGCGCCCTCGACGCCAAGGGCGACGATTCCTGCAAGGGCAAGCTCGCCGAGGCCAAGGACGCCGGGGGGTTGAGCCAGAGCTACCGGTGAGTCGTCGACGTCCATCGAGGAAGACCCTCGCGGGAATGCGGGGGCCTCCCTCGTTTCCGGGGGTGGCCTTAACCTTTCGTTTACCGTCCTCGCGCTCGATGGGGCGGGCCGATCGGCCCCACAGAGCGAGGGATCATGACGAGAAAAGAGCTTCTGGCCCGCCTCGACGCCGTGCAGGCGGCCCTCGGGCCCCGCGCGAGCACGAGCTTCAACAGCTCGATCTTCAACGACGCGGCGCTCCTGAAGCGCATCGAGGCTTTCGAGGCTCAGGTCGCCACCGCCGACAAGCCGAAGCCGGCCGAGTACACCGGCAACATGTTCAGCCGCATCCAGAACCGCCGCGCCGCCGCGCCGGCCGCCCCCGCCCAGAAGCTGGCCACGGGACAATAGGCGTCAGCCGCGCTCCTCCTGGACGGGGCGCAGGAGTTCGCCCGCGACGTCCGCCAGCCGCGGGGGCGCCTCGCGGGTGAAGGGCAGCGGACGACAGACCGCGATCGCGGCGAGCCCGAAGCGGGCCGTCATCAGGCCGTTGAGCACGCCCTCGCCGAGCTTTGCCGAGACGCGGGCGGCGATGCCGAGCCCGAGCACCTGCTGCACCATGCTGTCGCCGACCGCCATGCCGCCGGTGACGGTGAGATGGGCGAACGCCGCGCGCGCGAGCCGCAGGAAGCCGAGGAAGCCGGGCCGCCCGCCGTAGATCGCCGCGATCCGGCGCAGCAGCCGCACGGCGGAGAACACCACGAACGCGACGTCGACGATCGCCCGCGGGCTCAGCGCCGTCACCGCCGAGACCTGCTTTGCGGCCGTGGCGATGGCGCCGCGCGCCTGCGCGTCGAGCGGCGCGAGGAGTTCGCGCTCGGCGATGCCGATCCGGTCCTCCACGTCGAGAATGGCGTCGCCGAGGGCGTCGAGGCGCTTGCGCCCCTCTGCAAGCGACGCCCGGTCGCCGTAGAAGGCCGCAAGGTCGCACACCACCGCCTGCGCACCGGTGTGGTCGCGGGTCGCGATCGCCTGGATCGCGGCCTCGCGCAGCTTCTCGATCCGCCGCTCCCGCCAGAGCCCGCCGATCTCGCGGCCGACGATCGCGAGGAATGCCACGGCCGCCAGCCCGAGGAGCGCCAGCGCCACGCCGCCGAGCCAGGGCGCGGCCTGGAACAGGTCCGCGATCAGCCGCTCGACCGAGAGCCCGACGCCGAGGGCGACGAGGCCGCCGAGGGCGGACAGGAGCAGCGCGGCCCAAGGCGTTCGGGCTCGTCCCGCCACCGGCACCGGCGTGCCGTCCGCCGCGTCGACGATCTCGAAGGGCTCCTCGACCATCCGGACCTGGGAGGGCTGGGCTGGGGGCGGCGCGACGCCGGCCTCGGGGGCGCTGTCCGGCGTCGGAATGCGGAAGGCGCGCGGGCGCTGGGAAGAACTCATGCGAGGAATCCCGAGAGAGCAAGGCGGCCGGAATGCGGACCGGCCACAAGGGGCGAGGCGGACGCGGCCCTCACGCGAGCCGGTCCCCGATTAGGAACTGCATCGCCCGGTCGAGCCGGATCTGCGGCAGGTGGCCGGGGCGGCCGAGTCCGTCGGGGCGTACCAGCGGCGGGCGAAAGCGCGGAAAGCGCAGCGAGCCGGGCTCGACCGCGCCCTCCAGCACCGCTTCGGGCCGGGCGGGCAGCTCGCCGGGGAAGATCGCGGCCTCACTGAGCCCGTCGAAGGTCTCGTCGCCCACCACCTCGCCGGCCTCGGGCGTTCCGGTGACGGCGCGGAAGGTGGCGTCGCCCTCGTGCACGATGGTCTCGCGGGTGGCACGCACCGAGGCGAGCGCCACCGTCCCGACGCGGGCGCCCGCGGCCTCCGTCCGGCGCATCGCCCGCGAGACGAGAAGGCGCAGGAGCGCGTCGAGCCGGTCGTGGCTCGTCTGGTGGAGATGGTCGGCCTTGGTGGCGGCGAAGAGCACCCGGTCGGCGCGGGGCGCGAACAGGCGGGAGAGCAGCGAGTTGCGCCCGATATTGAGGCTGAGCAGCACGGAATCGAGCGCCTCCTCAAGTTCGGCCAGGGCCGCCGGCCCCGCATCGACCGCCGCCAGCACGTCAACGAGGACGATTTGCCGGTCGACCCGCTGGAAATGGTCGCGGAAGAAGGGCTCGACCACCTTCGCCTTGTAGGCTTCGAAGCGGCGCTCCATCAGGCCGGCGAGGCTGTCCGGCGCCAGCGTCTCGGGCAGCCGGTCGAGGGGCGCGAAGGTGAGCGCCGGCGAGCCCGCGAGGTCGCCGGGCATCAGGAAGCGGCCGGGCGGCGTCGTCGCCACCGCCTCGGGGCCGGCGCGGAGCGCGGCGAGATAGCTCTTGAAGGCGCCGCTCGCGCGTTCGGCGAGCGGCTCGTCGAGGGGGCCGTTCGGGTCGAGTCCGGAGAGCATGGCGAGCCAGGGCGCTGCCATCGCGGTGCGGCCCGCCCGCCGCGTCCCCGCGATCGTGGCGCGCGACCACGTCGTGTAGCTCTGCTCGATCAGCGCGAGGTCGAGGAGCCACTCGCCCGGGTAATCCACCACGTCGAGCATCAGGCTGCCCGGCCCCGAACGCCAGCCGCCGGCCCGCTCGTACTCGATCGCGAGGCGGAACTGGCTGATCCGGTCGGTGGAGCGCGGCCAGCGCCGTTCCTCGGTGAGCGCCGCGAAATGCTCCTCGAAGGGGAAGCGCGGCACGTCGTCGTCCGGCTGCGGCACGAGGCGGGCGCGGCGCAGCCGCCCCTCCTGCGCAGGTGCGAAGGCGGGCAGCGCGTGCGTCTCGACGAGGTGGTGGATCAGCGCCGTCGTGAACACCGTCTTGCCGGAGCGCGCGAGCCCGGTGACGCCGAGCCGCAGGGTCGGCTGGATCAGGAAGTCGCTGGAGGCCTCGGCGAAGGCCTTCACGGCCGATCCGGCGCGCGCGGCGAAGCTGGTCAGGGGCAAGGCAGGGTCCAGTGGATTGCGTTTCCGGCCGCTGAGGTGGCGCGCGGGTGCGCTGCCCGCAAGGCTTGAAAGCCTATCGGCCGGCCTCCGCCGCGGGAGCCGTCCGCGCGCTCGCCGCCGCGAGGCGGGCGATCGCGGCCGCGACGAGGTCCGGACCGGCCCGCAGGGTGCCGAGTTCGACGCCCGACATGGCGAGCATGACCGGCGCGAGGTTTGCCAGAGGCTCGCCCCCCTCGTCGAAGAGCTTGAGGTCGTCGCCGGGTTTCAGCCCGACGCTTCCGGCGATGCGGGCCGCGTAGTTCGCGATACGCACCTCATCGGTCGCGCAGAGCGGCGGAGGCAGGCGGAGATCGAGGAGCGGCAGGCCCGCGGCGATCGCCGGGAGAGCTGCCGATTCCGCGACGAGCCGATCGGGTGACAGGCTGGGGCGGGCGAGCAGCGCGCCGGGGTCGTCGGCCCCGCGCTGGGGTGCCGTGCGGGCGGACACCCGCTCCGGAGCCGTCGCGACGCCGGCGGCGATATCGGGGACCGGCCGCAGCAGAGGCGGCGCCCGCCCGGGGCGCCGGGCCGGGTGGCCCGCCATCCGCGCCAACGGCGACCAGGGCTGGACGCGCAGGGCTGTCCGCGGCGCGGCGGACGAGGGCTTCCGGGTCGCCGCGACCGCGCGGCGGGGCGCGCCGCCTCGGGTGTGCCGGGCGAGGAAGCGGGCGCGGAGCGTCCGGCCGATGCCCTGGGGCGCGAGCGCCGCCGAGACGGCTTGCGTGCGCGGGACGGGGCCCCGCGCGATCGTGGCCCCAGCAGGCCGCAGGAGGCGGGAGCCCAGCGGCGCACGATGGCGAGCGCCGTGCGCCGCCCGTATTCGCGATAGTACCGGCGCAGGAGCTGCGCGGCTGCGTCCGCCCCGTCCGCGGCCGTGGCGAAGCCCGTATGGCCCTCCGCATCGCCGCCGAGCTCGCCCGACCAGCGGGCCTGCTTGATGCACCAGTAATTGTTGAGCTTGACGCAGCGCGCCACGAAGGCCGGATCGGTCGCTGCGTAGCGCGCGACCAGGGCCAGCGAGGCGGGGCGGAGCGCCGCTCCGGCCTCGTGCCGCCAGTTCGTGACGGCCCGCGCCTCGGCCGCGAAGCGCGGCGGCGCGGGCGCGGTGGCCGGGACCGGAAGGGACGCCTCGGCGGCACGAACCCTGGCGCGCGCGGCCTCGAGCCCCGCCTCGATCCGGGGCGTCAGGGTCGTCAGGACGAGAAGCGCGGCGAGGAGCAAGGCTGGAAGGCCGAGGGTTCGAGGCGCGGCGAAGCTTGGCCACTCTCAGGCAACGGCGTAGCGCCGTGTTCGGTTCAACCGGTGGTTTCGCGTGTCAGCGCATGCGTCAGGGATTGAGCGCGGCGAGCGCCGCCGCGTGCAGGCGCCGGTCCCCGGCCGCGACGACGCGGCCGCCCTGCGTCGCCGGTCCGCCGTCCCAGGTCGTGACGACCCCGCCCGCGCCCTCCACGATCGGGATCAGGGCGACGATGTCGTAGGGCTTCAGGCCCGCCTCGACCACGAGGTCGATCTGCCCGGCCGCCAGCATGCAATAGGCGTAGCAATCGGCCCCGTAGCGCGCCATCCGAACGCTGCCCTCGATCGCCCGGTAGCGCTCCGCTTCCTCGCCCTCGGCGAAGAGCCGCGGATCGGTGGTGGCGAGGATCGCCTCGTTCAGGCTCTCGCAGCGGCGGGTGCGGAGCGTACGCTCGCCGCGGGCGTGGCGCAGCTTGGCGCTGGCCCCGTCGCCGAAGAAGCGCTCGTTGAGGAAGGGCTGGTGCATCAGGCCACGCACCGCCATGCCGCCCCGGGTCAGGCCGATCAGGGTGCCCCAGGTCGGCAGGCCGGCGATGAAGGCGCGGGTCCCGTCGATCGGATCGAGCACCCAGACGCACTCGGCGTCGAGCCGCTCCGCTCCGAACTCCTCCCCGAGGACGCCGTGTGTCGGAAAGGTCTGGCGAATCATGTTGCGCAGCACGACCTCCGCCGCCCGGTCGGCCTCGGTGACCGGGTCGAAGGCGGCGCCGCCTCGCGCCTTGTCGTCGAGGCCGAAATGCGCCCGGAAAAACGGCAGGATCGCCTGCCCCGACTGCGTGGCGAGATCGTCCATGAACCGCGCGAGATCGACGACGCTCATCGGCAAGTCACCCTCTGTCGGTGGCGCGCGGGCCCTGTGTTCCCGGAGACGGAAGCGGGCTCGGAGCGGCGGCGTCAAGCCCCCGCGAGGTCGGAGGGTGCCCGATCGGGCTCGGAGCGCCCGTTTGCCGAGAGAGCCGCCACACGGCCGGACGACAGGGCGCGCGGCTCGGCCTCGATTGCGGCGAGGACCGCCTCCACCGTCGTACGCAGCGAGATGACGTTCTCGTCGGCGCCGAGGGCGGCGAGGCGCGCCGCGTCTTCAAGGATCTCGTCGTCGGCCTGCCAGAGGCCGGCGACGATCCGCACCTGCGGCATCCGTCGGCGCAGCCGCTCGACGAGGCGGCGCAGGTGGGTCGGCTCGCCGCTGATCGCCAGGGAGATGATGCAGGCGATCCGTGCGGGGCCGGGATCGAAGGCATCGATGCGGGCGCGCGCCACGTCGGAGAACGGCACGATCCTCGTGCCGATGCCGCGCTTCTCCAGGAGCTGGGCGAGGATCGTGGCGGCCGCCCCGTCGACGAAGCCGCGCCCGGCGACGCAGAGGACCGCCCCTTCGCGCCGCCACGCCTCGCCGAGCGAGCCCGGCGCGGGGGTGATCGGCTCGCGGCCGCAGGCCGGAGCGTTGCGCTCGCCGCCCGTCACGAGGCGGTGGGCCGCGGCTGCCGGCGCCTCCGGCGTCTCGTCGGAGCGGGCGGACAGCTCCGCGACGAGCTCGGTCACGGAGGCGCGGATCGCGGTCTTCTGCTCAGGCGTCAACACCCCGCGGGCGGCGTCGCGGGCGGCCAGTTCCAGGCCGCGCATCACGACCTCGTCGTAATAGGCGGAGAGCGAGCATTCCTGCAGGATCAGGTCGGCGTGCTCCTGCACCTCCTCCGGGTCGTCGGCGAGGATGCGCTGGTAGAAATTCTCGACGGGCGTCAGCGCCGGCCGGTCGCCGAACAGCACGTCGAGGAATTCGAGCCGGTCGACGTGGCGGCCGAGCACGACGAGGCAGACGGTGAGCGGGGTCGAGAGCAGGAGCCCGACCGGCCCCCAAAGCCAAGTCCAGAACAGGGCCGAGACCAGCACCGCGAAGGGCGACAGCCCGGTCGATTGCCCGTAGAGCATCGGCTCGATGATGTGACCGACGATGGGCTCCAGGACCACGAACAGGATCGCGGTGGCGACCGCCATGTTCCAGCCGGGATCCACCGCGGCGGCGAGCGCCAGCGGGAACAGCGCCGAGAGGAAGGCGCCGACATAGGGCACGAACCGCATCAGCGCCGAGAAGATGCCCCACAGGACCGGGTTGGGTACCCCGATCAGGTAGAGGCCGGCGCCGATTACGACGCCGAATCCGGCGTTCAGCGCGAGCTGCACCACGAAGTAGCGGCTGAGGCGCCGCGCGGCGTCGTCCATCGCAACGGTGGTCCGGTGCAGGTCGCTGGAGCCGGCGAGCCGGATCATGCGGTCGCGCAGGTCCTCCTTCTGCATCAGGATGAAGAGGAGCACCACGAAGACGATGCCGGTGGTGGCGAGGGGCTTTATCACCGGCGCCAGGAGCGTGCCGGCCGTCTCGATAGGGCCCGGCGGACGCTCGCGCATCTCGACGAGGACGGCCTTCTCGTCCGGCTTCTCGGGGCCGGAGGCGGAGGGGGCCGGTTTGTTCCCTGCCGCGTCCCCCTCGCTGCCGGCCTGATGGATCGCACGGCCGATATTGGCGACGTAGTCCGTCGCCCGCCCGACAGCGCTGCCCTTCAGCCCCTCGACCTTGCGCTCGATCGTCTCGCGGTAGCGCGGCACGTCGCCCGCGAGGTCGGCGACCTGGACGCCGATCAGCGTGCTCAACGCCGCCACGATCCCGAGCGCTGTGGCCACCGCGATCGCCACCGCCATGATCCGGCCGAGGCGCAGGCGGCGCAGCAGATCGACGAGCGGCCCCAGCACGAAGGAGAACAGCACCGCGATGGCGATCGGGATGAAGATCTCGCGCCCGAAATAGAGGGCTGCGACGATCACGCCCGCGATCACGATGGGCGAAGCGAGCGCGGCCTTCGGCGTCTCGGCGGCGGCGATCCGGGTCGGGCGTGGCGGGATGAGGGGTGCCTCGGGACTCGAATTCCTGGCCATTCCGTTCCCGCCTCGAACGCGACGCGTGCGCTGCACCGCGGGGGCGGGCATCGCAGCGTGAGGAACGGCGGGAGGCCGCAAACGATCCCTGGTCGGAGGCCCAGTTGTCACGGATTCGTGAGCAAGCGCCCCGCCTGTGAGGTCTGGGCCGGACGGGTTCAGGCGGCGAAGGACGCGAGCGTGTGGCCGGCCGCCTCGAGCTGCGCGCGGACGGCCCTCGCCATCGCGACGGCGGCCGGGTTGTCGCCGTGGACGCAGACCGTGTCGATGGCGACCGGAATCCATCCGCCCGTGCGTGTCTCGACGGCGCCCGCCTCTAGCATCCGCAGAACGCGCGCGGCCGCGGCTCGCGCCTCGTGGATCACGGCGCCCGGCTCGGAACGCGGTACGAGGCGGCCGTCCTCCGCGTAGGCGCGGTCGGCGTAGATCTCGCGCACCACGGGCAGGCCGAGGGCGAGCGCCGCCCGCTCGGCGGGCAGGCCGGGCATCACCATCAGGATGAGGCCGGGATCGACCGCGTGGACACCGCGGGCGATCGCGGCCGCGACCGAATCCTCGACATTGGCGAGGTTGGCGAGCGCACCGTGCGCCTTCACGTAGCTGACCCGGTGGCCGGCGAGTGCCGCGCAGCCCTGAAGCGCTCCGATCTGGTAGGCCACCGCCTGCTCGATCTCGGCCGGATCCTGCGGGATCACCCGGCGCCCGAAGCCTTCACGGTCGTGGAAGCCCGGATGCGCGCCGAGCGCCACGCCGCGCGCCTTCGCGGCGCGCGCCGTCTCGACCATGATGCCGGGGTCGCCCGCATGGAAGCCGCAGGCGACGTTGGCCGAGGTGACGATGTCGAGCATCGCCGCGTCGTCGCCCATGCGCCAGGGCCCGAAGCCCTCGCCGAGATCGCTGTTGAGGTCGATGCGCATCGCGTGATCCTAGACCACCACCGGCGCGGCCACCTGCCCGCCGGTCCCGAACACCCGCTCGTAGCGCGCGATCTCCTCGGCGGGGCCGATCGCCTTGGTCGGATTGTCCGAGATCTTCACGGCCGGGCGCCCGTTCGCCGCGATGACCTTGCAGACGATCGAGATCGGATCGAGACCGCCGCCCGGCACGAGGCCGCGGAAATCATTGGTCAGCAGCGTGCCCCAGCCGTAGCCGATGCGAATCCGGCCGTGAAAATGGGCGTGGATGCGCTCGATCTCCGCGATGTCGAGCCCGTCGGAGAAGATCGCGAGCTTCGTCGCCGGGTCGCTGTTATGATCGCGCCACCACGCGATCGCCTCCTCGCCGCCCGCGATCGGCTCCTTCGAGTCGATCCGCATCCCGGTCCAGCCCGCCACCCAATCGGGCGCCTTCGCGAGGAAACCCGTCGTGCCGTAGGTGTCCGGCAACACGACCAGAAGATTGCCCGCGTAATCTTGCTGCCAGTCCCGCAGGACCTCGTAGGGCGCGCGGGCCAGGGCCTCGTCGTCGTCGGCCAACGCCGCGTAGACCATCGGCAATTCGTGGGCGTTGGTGCCCACCGCCTCGACCTCCCGGCGCAGCGCGATGAGGCAATTCGAGGTGCCGAGGAAGCGCGGCCCGAGCCCGGCGCTCATCGCCTCGACGCACCAATCCTGCCAGAGGAAGCCGTGGCGCCGCCGCGTGCCGAAATCGGCGATCGATAGGTCGGGGAGCTTGCGCAGGCGCTCGATCTTCTCCCACACCCGCGTCATGGCGCGGGCATACAGCACCTGCAGCTCGAACTTGGCCATGCCCCGCAGGACCGCGCGGGAGCGCAGCTCGTTCAGGATCGCGAGCGCCGGCACCTCCCACATCGTGGTCTCGAGCCAGGGCCCGTGGAAGGTCAGCACATATTGCCCGTCGCGCGCCTCGAGCTCGTATTCGGGCAAACGGAAGCCTTCCATCCACTCGATGAACTCCGCGGAGAACATCCGGCGGCGCCCGTAGAAGGCGTTACCCCGGAGCCAGGTCGATTCCCCCCGAGTCAGGCGGAGCGAGCGGGCGTGGTCGAGCTGCTCGCGCAACGCGCCCGCATCGACGATGTCGGCGATGCGCACGTTGCGCGAGCGGTTCTGGATGCCGAAGGTGACGTGGGTGTCGCGATGGCGGCGCAGGATCGTCTGCGCCATCAGGAGCTTGTAGAAGTCGGTATCGAGCAGCGACCGGACGATCGGGTCGATCTTCCAGGTGTGATTGTAGACCCGCGCGGCGAGGTCGATCATGTCCGTCCGGGGCCAGTCCGTTGCCGAGGCTGCCTCCGAATGGCCGCGAGGGCGCCCGCAAAGTCAATCGCGCGTCCCGTCGCGAAGCGGGCGGCGCCTCCGCTGAAGAGGCGCCGCCCGGTTCGAACTTGCGGGACGCTAGGCTCAGCGCAGATCGACCTTCGCGCTCTCCGTCTTCGGGCTCTCGCCGGTCACGGCGGCCTTCACGTAGCCGTAGAGGTGCAGCATCGTGGCGTTCGGGCTGTCCCAGTACTCGCCCTTCTCCGGGTGCACGCGGATGAGGGCTACCTCCGGGTCGTCCTTGCCGTTGGGGAACCAGGTCTTCAGGCTCTCATTCCACTTGGCGTCGATCACCGCTTGATCGGTGACGATCTCCGCCTTGCCGGCCACCGAGACGTAGGTCTGCGCGCTCGGATCGGAATAGGCCAGGTTGACTTGGTTGTCCTTCGAGATCTCGGCGGTCTTGGGCGAGTGAAGCTTGCTGAAGAACCACAGGTCGCCGACCTCGTCCGCGTCCTGGCACCACATCGGGCGGCTGTAGAGCTTCCCGTCCGGGTCGGCGGTGGTCATCATCGCCACCTTGATGTCCTTGATGAGGTCGAACAGCTTCTGCGCGCCCTCGTGGTCGCGATGGTTGCCCTGATGCATGGGGGGATGTCTCCAACGTGGCGGGACGCCGTCCGGGGCGTCCCGAGATCGTGTCGACAACGGACAAGGCCCGCGATGGTTTCGGAGGGCTCCGGCCGCTGCGCGGGCTGGTGTTTCCGGCGCGGGCGCGTACATGGACAGGGACGGCGGCGGGGCGAGGCGGCCCCGTCATCGGCGCGCATTGAGGAGCCCTGCCCTTGGCGATTACCCGCGACGACGTGCTGAAGGCGCTCGCGACCGTGACGGTCGATGCCGGAGGCACCACCCTGCCCGGCTCCGGCCGCCTCTCGCAGGTGGTGGTCGACCCGAGCCAGAGGGTCATGTTCTCGATTCTCGTCGACCCGAGCGAGGCGGAGCGTTTCGAGCCGCTGCGCCGCAAGGCCGAGGGGGCCGTTCTCGCCATTCCCGGCGTGGCGGGCGTCTTCGCGAGCCTGACCTCGGAGCGCGGCCCGAATGCGCCGGCCCCCGGCGGGCCGCCCCAGCGGCCGGCGACGCCCCCGCCGCGGGGCGCGGCCCCCGGTCCCGGACCGGCGCTGCCCGGCGTGCGCCACATCGTGGCGGTGGCCTCCGGCAAGGGCGGCGTTGGCAAGTCCACCACCGCCTGCAATCTCGCGCTCGCCCTGCAGGCGCAGGGCCTCAAGGTCGGCCTCCTCGACGCCGACATCTACGGCCCCTCCGTGCCCAAGCTCTTCGGCCTGTCCGGCAAGCCGCGGGTGATCGAGGGGCGGACGCTCGAGCCGATGCAGGGCTACGGGCTCAAGGTGATGTCGATCGGCTTCCTGATCGAGCCCGAATCCGCGATGATCTGGCGCGGCCCGATGGTGCAGTCGGCCATCACGCAGATGCTGCGCGAGGTCGCCTGGGGCGAGCTCGACGTGCTCCTCGTGGATATGCCGCCGGGCACCGGCGACGCACAGCTCACCATGGCGCAGGCGACCCCGCTGTCGGGCGCCGTCATCGTCTCGACGCCGCAGGACCTGGCGCTCATCGACGCCCGCCGCGGCGTCACGATGTTCAAGAAGGTTGCTGTGCCGATCCTCGGCGTGATCGAGAACATGGCGACCTTCATCTGCCCCCATTGCGGGGAGGCCTCGCACATCTTCGGCCACGGCGGCGCCCGCGAGGAGGCCGAGCGCCTCGGCGTGCCCTTCCTCGGCGAGGTGCCGCTCAACATGACAATCCGCGAGACCTCGGATTCCGGCCGCCCCGTCGTGGCGACAGATCCGGACGGACCGCAGGCGACGGTCTACCGCGGGATCGCGGAGCGGCTCTGGGGTAACCTGGCGGGCGCACCGGCGGGACGGGCTGCGCCGAAGATCGTCATCGAGTGAGCCGGTGACGACGCTGGGCGTCATCCTGGCAGGCGGCCTCTCCCGGCGCATGGGCGGGGCGACAAGCCGCTGCGGGTGCTGGCCGGGCGCACGCTGCTCGACCGGGTGGTGCGCCGGTTCGGCCCGCAATGTCCGGCCGGGCTGATCCTCAACGCCAACGGCGATCCGGCCCGGTTCGGGGATTTTCCGGGCGTGATCGTGCCGGACGGAGTTTCGGGCCATCCGGGGCCGCTCGCCGGCATCCTCGCCGCGCTCGATCACGCGCGGGCGCATCACCCGGCGGTGGCCGAGGTCGCGAGCGTCACCGGTGACGCGCCCTTCCTCCCGGACGATCTCGTGGCGCGCCTCGCCGCCGCCCGGCGCGCGAGTGGCGCTCCGATCGCGGTGGCGGCCTCGGGCGGCCGCCAGCACTTCACGGTGGCGCTCTGGGCGGTCTCGCTCGGGGAGGATTTGCGCGCGGCGCTCGTCGAGCGCGACGAGCGCCGCGTCGGCGCCTATCTGGCCCGCCACGGAGCGGTGCCGGTGGACTGGCCGATCGAGCCGGTCGACCCGTTCCTCAACATCAACACGCCGGAGGATCTCGACCTCGCCACGGCCGTGCTCGCGCGGATCGCGCAAGGGTAGCCGAACGCCCCTTTCGGTGGCGGCGCGGCGCGCCATCCCGGAACCGCCTCGTGCGGGTCCCGGGACGGCGGGGTTTCGAGATGTGCCCGTTCGGCCTCAGGCCGCGGCAACGGTCGCCTTCACGATGCGGTCGGGATCGCGCACGGGCTCGCCGCGCTTGATCGTGTCGATCACCTCCATGCCCTCGATGACCTTGCCCCAGACGGTGTACTGCTTGTCGAGGAAGCGGGCATCGCCGAAGCAGATGAAGAATTGCGAGTTCGCCGAATGCGGGAAGTTGGTCCGCGCCATCGAGCAGGTCCCGCGCACGTGCGGCTCGCTGTTGAACTCGGCGTTGAGGTCGGGGAGTTCGGAGCCGCCCGACCCGGTGCCGGTCGGGTCGCCGGTCTGGGCCATGAAGCCGTCGATCACGCGGTGGAAGGGCACGCCGTCGTAGAAGCCCTGTGTGGCGAGCGTCTTGATGCGCTCGACGTGGTTCGGCGCGAGGTCGGGACGCAGCGCGATCACGACGCGGCCTTTGGTGGTCTCCAGGACGATGGTCTCGTTGTCGGCCATGATGGGTACTCCTCTACCTCTCTGGTCCCCGATCGATCAGGCGGAGCGCCAGGGGGCGCCCCGCGATGGCCCGCCCCAGGGCGGGAGTTATGCGAGCCGGCGTGCAATGCCGGATCGATGTCAGCGTCGCCCGCTCCAGGCCGAGCCTGGCGGCGGCGTCGGGCGTGCCCGCCGTGAAGGTGATGCGGGGCGTCCCGATGAGCGTTCCGTCAAGGCGCAGCGCGAAGCGCGCCGTGATCTGCAGGTCCTTCAGCCCGTCGAGCCCCGGTGGCAAGGTCCAGCAGGCGGCGAGAGCCGGAAACAGGGACGCCAGGGTGTCGGCGGGCCCGGACGGCGCCTGCCCGAGCGGCACCCGGACGGTGCCCTGGAGCGTCTCCGGCAGTGCGAGCGGCGGCTGCAAGATCTCCGCGCTCTGCCCGCTTGCCGCACCGGGCAAGCCGGTGCCGATCACGAGGAGCGCGAGCGCCGTCCGCACCCGCTCGCCTTAGCGCGCCGGCCCGGCGAGCTGCATGGTCACGATCTTGTCGGGGTTCTGCACGGCGCCGCCCGGCGCGTTGCGCTCCGCCTTCTTGATCTTGTCGACTGCCTCCATGCCGCCCGTGACGGTGCCGACCACCGTGTACTTGCCGTTGAGGAACGGCGCGTCGGCGAGGCAGATGAAGAATTGCGAGTTCGCCGAGTTCGGGTCGCTCGAACGGGCCATGCCGACGGTTCCGCGGGTGAACGAGGCGGAGGAGAATTCCGCCGGGATGTTCGGCAGGCTGGAGCCGCCGGTGCCGTTGCCGTTCGGGTCGCCGGTCTGGGCCATGAAGCTTTCCATGACGCGGTGGAACTTCAGCCCGTTGTAGAAGCCCTGGCCGACCAGCGTCTTGATCTGCTGCACGTGCTTCGGCGCGAGGTCGGGGCGCAGCTGGATCGTGACGCGCCCGTCCTTGGTGTCGAGGAAGACGGTGTTGTCGTCGGCGGCGCGGGCCGCGGGGGTGGCGCCGAGGAAGGCGCTCAGCGCGAGCGCGAGGACGGCGTGGCGGCGGTTCATCGGCGAGGTCTCTCCCAAGGATCGTCGGTGTCGTGTCGGTGTCGTGGGGGCTCAAGCCCCGGAAAAGCGCGCCTTCAGACGCTCGGCCACGCTCGGCGGCACGAAGGGCGCGACGTCGCCTCCCATCGCGGCGATCTGCCGGACGAGGGTCGCGGTGATCGGCCGGACCTGGATCGAGGCCGGCAGGAACACGGTCTGCACCTCGGGTGCCATCGCGGCGTTCATGCCGGCGAGCTGCATCTCGTAGTCGAGATCGGTGCCGTCGCGCAGGCCGCGAATGAACAGGTTCGCTCCGAAGCGGCGGGCAGCGCTCACCGCGAGATCGGCGAAGGTCGCGATCTCAAGCGCCGTCCCCGCCTCGGCGGCGAGCGGCGCGCAGGTCTCCTGCAGGAGCTCGGCGCGCTCCTCCGCCGTGAAGAGCGGCGCCTTGCCCGGATGCACCCCGATCGCGATCACGAGGTTCGGCACCAGCCGGCAGGCCTGCCGGACCACGTCGAGGTGGCCGTTCGTGACCGGGTCGAAGGAGCCGGCGTAGAGGGCGGTTCGGATCATCGCCCGTGGGCGTAGAGCATTTTGTCCGCGAACGGAACCGCTGCCACACCGTCGCCGACGCCTGCCCGGTGCCTCGGGCCGTCAGACGTGGCCGTGCACGAGGTCGTGGACGAACCCGAGCTTCCTCACCACGGCGGGCGCCAGGACGAAGGGGTAGAGGTCGCTGATGCCCATCGCGCGGTTCACGCTGTTGATCGCGAAGACGAAGGGCAGCCACGCATCGACGATCTGCTGGACGCTCACGGCGGCGTAGGGGTCGAAATCGATCTTGGCCGAGATCTCGCGGTTCGTGTCGACGGCTGGGTTGACCTCGAGGCCGAAGGCGCTCGCCATCTCCAGGGTGTCGACGATGTGGAGGTAATGCGCCCAGGTCTCGGCGAAATCCTCCCACGGATGCGTCGTCGCGTAGGCCGAAACGTAGCGCTCCTGCCAGTCGGGCGGCGTGCCGTCCGCGTAGTGGCGTTTCAGCGCCGCCTCGTAATCCTCGGAATCATCTCCGAAGACCGCGCGGCAGGCGTCGAGCTTAGCTTGGTCCCGCACGAGGATGTCCCAGTAATGGTGGCCCACCTCGTGGCGGAAATGCCCGATCAGGGTACGGTAGGGCTCGCCCATTGCGTGGCGGCGCGTCTCGCGCTCGGCGTCGTTCGCCTCGACGAGGGCGATCGTGATGACGCCGTTGTCGTGCCCCGTCATCACCTTCGGGCCCTCTGCCGGCGGGTCGGCGAGGAAATGGAAGACGAGGCCGTGCTCCGGATCCTCGGCGCGCGTCTTCAGGGGCAGGTTCCAGCGCAGCAGCGTGTAGAACAGCCGGTGCTTGGCGAATTCCATCTGCTGCCACGCCAGCAAATTGGCGGGATCGGCGACGTCGGGGATGGTGCCGTTGTGGCGGCAGGCCAGGCAGAACGCGTCGTTCGAGCCCGGCGGGACCAGCCAGTTGCAGGCATCGTGCTCCGCGTTCGTGCAGAACAGACTCGGCCGGTCAGGAATTGCGAGTGGGGTCCAGGCATTGCCGCCCGCGGGCTCGAGCGCCGAGAGCGTGCCCGTCTCGGGGAGATAAGCGAGCCTGTGCCTGCAGCGCTCGCAGGTCTGGTTCTCGAAGTACAGGATGTTGCCGCAGGACTGGCATCGGAACAGCTTCATGGAGGGGCCTCGTCTCGCCGTGTCCCCGCCTCCATGCAGGAGGCGTGCAGGAAAGGGCACGAGGCGCCGCCGGTTCCGGCCGGCGGGCGGTTCAGGCGGCCCGGGCGCGCAGGCCGGCCTGGGCCGGGCGCCGCTCCTGCGCGGAGCGATACGCGGCGAGGAACTCGGTCGGCGTGTGGCGTGCCCCGTCCGGGTGGGTGATCGTGACCTCGGTGAGGCCGCTGCCCAGGAGGCCGAGGGCCTTCTCAAGGGCGTCCGTCATCGAGGCCCGCTGGAAGGTGACGGAGCGGGACCGATCGATGGCGCTGACCTGAAAATACACGTGAACCGACCCCTTGCGCGGTGTGAGGACAGATGAGCGCGGTCGCTTCCGCGCCCCTTCACAACACCGTGCAATAGAGGCAATTCGTAGAGAATCCTTTGACGAAACCGGGGGTGGGACCGGACGGCTGCCTCAATTTTCGGCACGCCTCCGGTTTGTGCCCCCGCCGCTTCGCAGGCTCGAAGCGGCGGGGGTACCGATTCCCGTCCTCAGATTGCGGCCGCCTCGTCGTCCGACTCGTCCTCGCCCTCGATGTGCTCCACCGAGACGACGCGCTCGTCCTTGGCCGTGTTGAACACGGTCACGCCCTGCGAGGCCCGGCCGACGATGCGGATGTCGTCCACCGGCACGCGGATGAGCTGGCCGCCGTTCGTGACGAGCATGATCTGGTCTGATGCCTCGACCGGGAAGGAGGCGACGAGGCTGCCGTTGCGGGCGTTCACCCGCATCGCCGTGATGCCCTTGCCGCCGCGTCCGGAGACCCGGTACTCGAAGGAGGAGCTTCGCTTGCCGAAGCCGCGCTCGGACAGGGTCAGCACGAACTGCTCGTGAGCGCTCATCTCGCTGTAGCGCTCCGGCGAGATAGCGGACGCCTCCGCGACGCCCTCGTCCTCCACCCCGCTCTCCTCGGCCTCGGCGCCGTCGCCGATGATCGCCCGGCGCATCTTGAGATAGCCGGCCCGCTCCTCGGGCGACGCTTCGAAATGGTTCAGGATGGTCATCGAGATGACCCGGTCGTCCTGGCCGAGGTTGATGCCGCGCACGCCCGTAGAATCGCGGCCCTTGAAGACGCGCACGTCCTCGACGGGGAAGCGGATGCACTGGCCCTCCGCCGTGGTGAGGAGGACGTTCTGGTCGGGCCGGCAGATCTCGACGTGGACGATGTGGTCGCCCGGATCGAGCTTCATGGCGATCTTGCCGTTGCGGTTCACTTGCACGAAGTCAGACAGCTTGTTGCGGCGCACGCTTCCGCTCGCGGTCGCGAACATGACGTCGAGCGCCTCCCAGGACGCCTCGTCCTCCGGTAGCGGCATGATCGTGGTGATGCGCTCGCCCTGCGCCTGCAATTGCAGGATGTTGACGAGCGCCTTGCCGCGGGCGTTCGGGGCGGCCACCGGCAGGCGCCAGACCTTCTCCTTGTAGACCTGGCCCTGATCGGAGAAGAACAGCACCGGCGTGTGGGTGTTGGCCACGAACAGCCGCGTCACGAAATCCTCGTCGCGCGTGCTCATCCCGGAGCGGCCCTTGCCGCCGCGGCGCTGGGCCCGGTAGGTCGAGAGCGGCACGCGCTTGACGTAGCCGGCATGGGACACGGTGACGACCATGTCCTCGCGCTGGATCAGATCCTCGTCTTCGACGCTCGAATCGTAATCGACGATCTCGGTCTTGCGGGGCGTGGCGAATTGCGCGCGCACGTCGGCGAGCTCGGTCTTGACGATCCCCTGGATGCGGGCGCGCGAGCGCAGGATGTCGAGATAGTCCGCGATCTCGTCGGCGAGCGTCTTCAGCTCGTCGCCGATCTCGTCGCGGCCGAGGGCGGTCAGGCGCTGCAGTCGGAGGTCGAGGATCGCGCGCGCCTGCACCTCGGAGAGGCGGTAGGTGCCGTCATCGGCCACGCGGTGGCGCGGATCGTCGACGAGGGCGATCAGCGGCGCGATGTCGTGGGCCGGCCAGTCGCGGGCCATCAGCGCCTCGCGCGCCGTGTTCGGGTCGGGCGAGGTGCGGATCAGGCGGATCACCTCGTCGATGTTGGCGACCGCGATGGCGAGGCCGCACAGGACGTGGGCGCGCTCGCGAGCCTTGCCGAGCAGGAACTTGGTGCGGCGGGAGACGACCTCCTCGCGGAAGTCGACGAAGGCCTGCAGCAGGTCCTTGAGGTTGAGGAGCTGCGGCCGCCCACCGTTCAGCGCCACCATGTTGGCGCCGAACGAGGTCTGCAGCGGCGTGTAGCGGTAGAGTTGGTTCAGCACCACGTCGGCCATGGCGTCGCGCTTCAGCTCGATCACGATCCGCATGCCGTCGCGGTCGGATTCGTCGCGCAGGTCCGAGATGCCCTCGACGCGCTTTTCCTTCACAAGCTCGGCGATCTTCTCGATCAGCGTCGCCTTGTTCACCTGATACGGGATCTCGGTGAAGATCAGGGCCTCGCGCTCCTTGCGCAGCTCCTCGACGTGCGACTTCGCCCGCATGATGATGGAGCCGCGGCCCGTGGCGTAGGCTTGGCGCGTGCCGGCCCGCCCGATGATGAGGCCGCCCGTCGGGAAGTCGGGGCCGGGCACGATCTCGTTCAAGCCCTCGATGGTGATCGCCGGATCGTCGAGGAGCGCGACGCACGCGTCGATCAACTCGCCGAGATTGTGGGGCGGGATGTTCGTCGCCATGCCCACGGCGATGCCGCCGGCGCCGTTGGCCAGCAGGTTCGGAAAGCGGGCCGGGAGGACAGTGGGCTCCTCGCGCGACTCGTCGTAGTTCGGTCCGAAATCGACGGTATTCTTGTCGATGTCGGTCAGGAGCGCGGTGGCGGGCTTGGCGAGGCGCGACTCCGTGTAGCGCATGGCCGCCGGCGGGTCGCCGTCGACGGAGCCGAAATTGCCCTGCCCGTCGATGAGCATCAGGCGCATGGAAAAATCCTGCGCCATGCGCACCAAGGCGTCGTAGATCGATTGGTCCCCGTGCGGATGGTAGAGACCGATCACGTCGCCGACGATGCGGGCGGACTTCACGTATTTCCGTTCGGGCAGGTGCCCCGACTCGAAGGCCGAGTAGAGGATGCGCCGGTGCACCGGCTTCAGGCCGTCGCGCGCATCGGGCAGCGCGCGGCTCACGATCACGCTCATCGCGTAATCGAGGTAGGAGCGGCGCATCTCGTCGGTGATGGAAACGGGCTTGATGTCCGTGGCGGGCGGGGGCGCGCCGGCACCCTGATCGGTGTTGTCTGCCAAGATCTTGTTCCGTCTCGCGGGTCCCGGATCGGGGCCCCCAGCCAGGGCCGCGGCGCCTCGCGGCGGAGCTGACGCTCCGGCGCATCGCGGCCATCGGGAATACGAATGATATCAGGTGGTTAATTAATCATCACGGGGCCGATAAGCAAGGACTTCTGCCCCTGTCGTCAACCGAGCCGCAGGTCTCCCGCACCCGCCTCGAGCCATGCGCGCAGCTTGGTGAAACGTGCCCGCGCCCGGGTTCCGCGCACCGCCATCGCGATGGCCTTGCGCTGGCCGATCAGCACCACGAGGCTGCGGCCGCGGGTGACGCCCGTATAGAGCAGGTTGCGGGCGAGCATGGTCCAGTGCTGCGTCGTCACGGGGATCACGACGGCGGGGTACTCGGAGCCCTGGCTCTTGTGGATCGTGGTGGCGAAGGCCGGCACCAGCGTGTCGAGTTCGGCGAAGGGGTATTCCACGACCCGGCCTTCGAAATCGACCCTGAGGACGCCTTCCTCCGCGTCGATGCCGCAGACACGCCCGAGATCGCCGTTGAAGACCTCCCGGTCGTAGTCGTTCTGCGTCTCCATCACCCGGTCGCCGGGGGCGAAGCGCCAGCCGAAGCGCTCGACTTCGGCTGGCGGATCCGGGTTGAGGACGCGCTGCAGGGCGTGGTTCAGGTTGCGCGATCCGAGCGAGCCGCGGATCATCGGCGTCAGCACCTGCACGTCGCGGGCCGGGTCGAGGCCGAACCGCTTCGGGATGCGCCGCGTCACCACCTCCACGAGCCTGTCGACGCCCTCGTCCGGATCCTCGATCTCGACGCAGTAGAAGTCGCTCGCATCGCCCCGGCGGGGCCATTCCGGCATCTCGCCCCGGTTGATGCGGTGGGCGTTGACGACGATCCGGCTCTCGGCGGCCTGCCGGAACACCTCGGTGAGGCGCGCGACCGGCACCCGACCCGAATCGATGATGTCGGCGAGCACCTGTCCGGGCCCGACCGAAGGCAGCTGGTCGACGTCGCCGACGAGGAGGAGCGCCGCCTCTTCCGGCACCGCCTTGAGGAGCGCGTTCATCAGCGGCACGTCGACCATCGAGGTCTCGTCGATGACGAGGAGGTCGCAGGCGAGCGGGTTCTCCGCGTTGCGGGTGAAGCCGCCGTTGCGCGGGTCGATCTCGAGGAGGCGGTGGATCGTCTTCGCCTCCAGCCCCGTCTGCTCGCTCATGCGCTTGGCGGCGCGGCCGGTCGGGGCCGCGAGCAGCACCCGCACGCCCTTGGCTGTGAGGATGCGCAGGATCGAGTCGAGGGTCGAGGTCTTGCCGACGCCGGGGCCGCCCGTCACGACCGCGAGCTTCGCGCCCAGCACCAGCCGCACTGCCTCTCCCTGCGAGGGCGAGAGGGTCTTGCCCGTGCGGGCCTCGACCCAGGGCAGCGCCTTCGCGAAGTCGATCTCGCCCCAGGGCGGCGCGCCGGCCGCGCGCACGAGGAGGCGCTCGGCGATGACACGCTCGGCCCCGTGCAGACCTTTCAGGAAGAGGCAAGGCTGCCCGTCGAGGTCGTCTGCGATCACCTCCTCCCCCGTTCGGATCGCGCCGGCCACCGCGAGGCGCACCGCCTGCGCGTCGACCTCCAGGAGCTTGACCGCGAGCGCGGTCAGCTGCTCGGCGGGCAGGCCGCAATGGCCCTCGTCCATCGCCGTCTGCAGGGCGAAGCTGATCCCGGCCGACAGGCGCTGGGGCGCGTGCTTCTCCAGCCCCAGCCGCATCGCGATGGCGTCCGCCGTCCGGAAGCCGATCCCGCGGATGTCCCGGGCGAGCCGGTAGGGATCCTCCGTCATCACGGCGATCGACTCGTGGCCATAGGTCCGGAAGATCCGCACGGCGCGCGCCGTGCCGACGCCGTGGGCGTGCAGGAAGATCATGATCTCGCGCACGGCCTTCTGCTCGGCCCAGCCCCGCACGATCCGCTCGGCGCGCTTCTTCCCGATGCCGGGCACCTCGGTGAGGCGCCCCGGCTCGGCCTCGATGATCTCGAACGTATCCGCGCCGAACAGCGTCACGATCGCCTTGGCCATGGCGGGACCGATGCCGCGCATCTGGCCGCTCGCGAGGTAGCGCTCGATGCCCTCGACGCCGGTCGGCGGCGTCGCCTTCAGCGAGATCGCCTTGAACTGGAGGCCGTGCGCGCGGTCCGAGACCCAGTGGCCGGTGGCGGTGATCCACTCGCCCGCGCCGATCGCGGGCGCGTGGCCGACGAGGGGGACGAGATCGCGCTTGCCCCGCACGCCGACCTTGAGGACGCAGAACCCGGTCTCGGCATTGTGGAACGTCACCCGCTCCACGGTGCCGGCCAGGATCTCGGCGGGCGCGCCCGTGCCGCGTTCGCTGTTGAGATCCTGAGGCCGCACCATGCGGTTCACGATACCACCTCAGCCTGCATCCTCATTACGCCTCACGCGGCGCGGCCGCGGCCCTTCCTGCCCGGCCAGCCGAGCGCCACGAGGCGGGCCTTGGCGTAGTCGCGCACCTCGTCGCGGGTGCCGGCCGGGAAGCCGTTGAGGATCCGCTGCGTCTCGGCGTCGAGCATCAGGTCGGTCACCGCATTGATGCTGTCCGCCTCGTCGATGCGCCGCTTCAGGTCGCCCTCCGCTTCCGTGACCTCGTCGAAGGGGTCGGCCGCCTCGAAATCCTCGTCGACCGCGCGGATCGGCACCCCGTGGGTCTGCCGGAACTCGTCCGCCTCCTCCTCGCTGTAGACGAGGCCGTGCAGCTCGATCAGCTTGAGGATGACGCGGTCCTTCCCTCGCTTCTCGGCCATCGCGTAGACGTAGGCCGCCTGCTTGCCGGAGACCCGGTAGTTCACGTTGACCAGGGCCTCGCCGAGGGACCACTCGACCCGCTCCGTGCCGGGCTTCGTCCCGGCCAGACGCCCCGTCACGAGGATCACGGCCTCGTCCCGCTCGGCCCGGATGATGGTCGGCGGGTCGAACGCGATGCCGGCCTGCGCGGCGATGCGCTCCAGGGTCTTGTGATAGATCACAGCCGTGCCCTGCACGCGCCAGACGTTGCCCGCGAAGGGCTCGCCGTAGCGCACGAGGATGTCGGCGATCTGCTTGTCGGCGGTCCGCATGGCGGCTACGTTCACTTTATGTTCTGGTTACGATATGGGGCGCCTGTCCGGGTGGGCGCAAGGGATCGGGTACGGGCCATCTCTTCCGGACGGATGCCTTCATTCGAACCGCGCCGGCTCCGACCTGTTCATGTCGGCACGGGAGACACGACGCGCCCCCTCTCCCGAACGGAAAAGAAGGCGCGCTCGACAGGCCAGCGCCGCGGCAAGCCTGTGCGGGTGAGGGAATGGGCTCGGTGTTGAAGCGGGGCGATCCGATCCTAGAACGGGATGTCGTCGTCGAGGTCGTAATTGCCCCGGTTGCCGCCGCCACTGTTCCCGTTGCCGCCCGTCGAGGCCGGGCGCCGCTCGGAGCCGGACGAGCGGCCGCCGCCGAAATCGCCGCCGCGGCTGATCTGGCCACCGCCCTCCTCGTCGGAACCCATCTCGGCCCCGCCGCCGCGCCCGTCGAGGATCGTCAGCTCGCCGCGGAAGCGCTGCAGCACCACCTCGGTCGTGTACTTCTCGGCACCGGAATTGTCCGTCCACTTGCGCGTCTGGAGCTGACCCTCGACGTAGACCTTTGAGCCCTTGCGCAGGTACTGCTCGGCCACGCGGGCCAGGTTCTCATTGTAGATCACGACCGAGTGCCACTCGGTCTTCTCCTTGCGCTCGCCCGATGCCTTGTCCTTCCAGGACTCGGAGGTCGCCAGCCGCAGGTTCACCACCGGATCTCCCGAGGCGAGGCGCCGGGTCTCCGGGTCGCGCCCGAGATTGCCGACGAGAATGACCTTGTTCACGCTGCCCGCCATCGCTCTCTCCTTGCTGTCGATCTCACTGGGCCGTCGCGGACCGGCGCATGCCCATCGTCAGGTTCTGGGGCCGGGCGAGGCCACCCGCAATGCGGGCGGGACACCGGTCCCCGGAAAACACAATGGAAAAACACACGCGTCGATCCGTCATTCGTTCTATCTTTGTTCCTGACCTCGCGCAAGGCCGCGATCGCACTCGCGTTCACGCGACGTGGATGATGAGCTTGCCGAAATTGTGCCCCTTCAGCAGGCCGATGAAGGCCTCCGGCGCCTGCTCCAAACCCTCGACGATGTCCTCGCGGTAGCGCACCCGACCCTCCCGCAGCCAGCCGCCGACGTCCCGGGCGAAGTCCCTCGCCTGGTCGGCGAAATCCGAGACGATGAAGCCCTTGAGCCGAAGCCGCCTCGTCAGGATCGCCCGCATCAGCATCGGTGAACGGTCGGGCCCGGGCGGGAGCTCGGTAGCATTGTAGCCGGACACGAGACCGCAGACCGGCACCCGAGCGAAGTTGTTGAGGAGCGGCAGCACCGCGTCGAAGACGGCGCCGCCGACATTCTCGAAATAGACGTCGATACCGTCCGGACAGGCGGCGGCGAGCGCGTCCGCCAAGTCGTCGCTGCGATGGTCGATCGCGGCGTCGAAGCCGAGCGCCTGCCGAAGAAAGGCGCACTTCTCCGGACCGCCGGCGACGCCGACCGCGCGGGCACCCTTGAGCTTGGCGATCTGGCCGACGAGGGAGCCAACGGGACCGGCGGCAGCGGCGACCACCACCGTCTCGCCGGGCTTCGGATCGCCGATGGTGAGAAGGCCCGTATAGGCGGTCATGCCCGGCATGCCGAGGATGCCGAGCGCCGTCGTCGGGGGCGCGAGATGGGGATCGACCCTGCGCAGGCCACGGCCGGAGGAGAGCGCGTAATCCTGCCAGCCCGAGAAGGCCGTGACGAGGTCGCCGACCGCGAAGTCCGGATTGTTTGAGGACGCGACCTCGGCCACCACCTCGCCGACCATCACGGCGCCGATCGCGACAGGCTCCGCGTAGGATTTCGCGGCGCTCATCCGGCCGCGCATGTATGGATCGAGGGAGAGCCAGCGGGTCCTCAGCAGGATCTCGCCGTCCCGCGGGCTCGGCATCCGCCCCTCCTCCATCCGGAAATGCGCTGGCGTCGGCTCGCCGTGAGGGCGGGACGCGAGGACGATGCGGCGGTTCACGGTGGCCATGGCGGGCTCCGGTTCGGCGGACGCTCAAGGACGCCACGCCGGGCGAGAGCGGAATGCGGCGCCGATGCCGCGATTGTCCGCGCGATCGAAGCGGGGGTCCAGTGCGTTGAGACGGAGGCAGCAGGAGACCGCTGATGCGACACGCCTTCCGGATGACGATGCTCGCCCTCGCGATGGCCGGGGGCGCGGAGGGCGCGAAGGCCGGCGAGGACCCGCTGGCGGGTCATCTCTGGAAGTCGCGGATCCTCGTGGTCTCGGCGCCGGTCCCGGAGGATGCGCGCCTGCGCGCGCAGCGCGAGGCCCTGGCTTCGGCGCAAGCGGGTTCGGGCGAGCGCGACCTCGTCACGCTGGAGGCGGTCGGCGGCGGGGCCGAGGCCGAAGCCCTGCGGCGGCGGCTGAACCTGCCGGCGGATGCCTTCCGGGCGGTCCTCGTCGGCAAGGATGGCGGCGCGAAACTCCAATCGGCCGAGCCGATCCCGCCGGAGCGCCTGTTCGCGACGATCGACGCGATGCCGATGCGGCGGGACGAGGCGCGGGAGAGGCGGCGCTGAGACCGGGAGAGGCGGCTCGCGCCGCCCCTCCCCGGCCGCGCAGCCGCTCAGTAGCAGCGCTGCACGAAGACACGGCGGTAGCCCCAAGGCGTCCAGCGCACACGCGGGACCGTGTAGCAGCCGCCACCGTAGCCGTAATCTCCGTAATAGCCGACCGGCGCGTAGCCGTATCCGTAGCCCGGCCAGCCGTAATAGCCGCCGTAGAGGCCGCCCGCGGCAAGGCCCAGGCCGACGCCGAGGCCCAACCCGCCGAGTCCGTAGCCGTAGCCGCGGCGCCAGTAGCCGCCCCGCCAGCCGCCACCCCCGAAGCCGCCGCGGTAGAAGCCCGCACCGCGGTAGAAGCCGCCGCGGTATCCCCCGAAGCCGGCGCCTCCGAAGCGAGGCCCGCCGGCGAAGCCGCCGCCCCGGAACCCACCGCCGAAGCCGCCGCCGCGGAAGCCACCCCCACCGAATCCTCCGCCGCGGAAGCCACCACCGCCGAAACCGCCGCCGCGGAAGCCGCCGCCCCCGAAGCCGCCGGGCCTCGCCTCGGCCGCGAGCGGCACGAGGGCCAGCGCCCCGGCCAGGGCGACGGATGCCAATGCAACGCGCATCATCTCAGGATCTCCCACAACCCATACCCCCGCTTGGCAGAAACGCCCGGGTTGAGAAAACGGTCCCGGGCCGCGTTGCCGCGGCCTCCCCGCCAGCGGTGCCCGGCCCCGCTTGAAAATTGCCCGGTTTTCGGGCGAGGAAGCGCGCCCGGCCCGTTCGGACCGCCGCTTCACCTCGGGATCTCACGATGATGTTAAGTCTCGCGCGAGCGACCCTGCTCGCGGGCCTGATCTGCGCCGCGACCGCCGCCCGCGCCGAGCCCGGCCCGGCCGCGGGGCCCTGCCGCTCGGTTCAGGCGGAGGGCGAGGCGTACACAATCTGCGTGGTCGATCTGAAGCGGCAGCGGCTGCGCCTTTTCTGGCTCGGCCCGGACGGGCTGCCCTATTCCTCGCTCTCGAACCTTGCCGAGAAGCAGGGCGGTCGCCTCAGCTTCGCGATGAATGCGGGCATGTACGACAAGGGGCAGGCACCGGTCGGGCTCTACGTCGAGGAGGGCCGCGAGATGAAAGGCGTCTCGACCGCGAACGGGCCCGGCAATTTTCACCTCAAGCCCAACGGCATCTTCTACGTGAAGGGCGACCGGGCCGGCGTCGCGGAGACGGGGCGCTATCTGAAGGCGCGGATCAAGCCGGATTTCGCGACCCAATCGGGGCCGATGCTGGTGATCGAGGGGCAGATCCATCCGAAGATCTCGACGGATGGCCCCTCCCAGAAGATCCGCAACGGCGTCGGCGTGCGCGACGACGGGCGCACGGCGATCTTCGCGATCTCGGAGCGGCCGGTCAGCTTCGGCTCCTTCGCGCGTCTGTTCCGGGACGATCTCGGTTGCCGCAACGCGCTGTTCCTCGACGGCAGCGTGTCGAGCCTCTACGCGCCCGCCCTCAACCGCTCGGACCTCAGCCGCCCGCTCGGGCCGTTGGTCGGCGCGGTCAGCCGCTGACCCTCCAGGCGCGATCCAGCCATGAAAAAACCCCGGCGCTCGCGCGCCGAGGTCACTCGTTCGTCCAACCCTGCGTCGCTCAGCGACGGTCGCCCATCAGCGAGAGCAGGAACTGGAACATGTTGATGAAGTCGAGATACAGCGTCAGGGCGCCGTTGACCGACATCTTGGCCGCGCCCTCCGCGTCGAGGCCGCTGTAGAGGAACATCTCCTTCAGCTTCTGCGTGTCGTAGGCGGTGAGGCCCGCGAAGATCAGCACGCCGATCACAGAGATGGCGAACTGCAGGGCGCTGGAAGCCAGAAAGATGTTCACCAGCGAGGCGATGATCAGGCCGATCAGGCCCATGATCAGGAACGAGCCCATGCCCGACAGGCTGCGCTTCGTGGTGTAGCCATAGAGGCTGAGGCCACCGAAGGTCGCCGCCGTGATGAAGAACACCCGAACCACGCTGGCGCCCGTGAACACGAGCAGCAGCGTCGACATCGAGGCGCCCATCACCGCCGCGAAGGCGAAGAAGGTCATGCGCGCCGAGGCCGCCGACATCCGGTCCATCCGCATCGAGAAGATGAAGATGAAGGCGAGCGGGGCGAGCATCAGCACCCACTTGAGCGGGCTCTGATAGAGCATCTGGCCGAACGGCGTCAGCGCGAGCTGGCCGGTCGCGGTCTGGGCGGTGGCGGCCATGTTGAGGCCGAGCGCCACGAGGCCCGAGATGCCGAGCCCGATGACCATGTTGTTGTAGACGCCGAGCATGAAGGCACGCAGCCCCTGGTCGACCTCGACCTGGGTGCCGGCGTACCCGGGGGCCTGCGCGCCGTACCGGAAGGGAGAGTTGTCGAAAGCCATGGGAGTTTCCTTTGGAAGCTCTCTCAGCGTGGGGTTGAGGACGAGGCTCACGCAAAACCTCTGGCGCCCCACGGACGCCTCGGGCCTGAATATGTTGCGTCGCGCTCCCGCACACAAGAGGCCGGCCGAGCTTCAGGAGCCGGTTTTTCCGCCCCGAGACGGCTGTTTTTCTTTGTTAAATCAGGGATTAAAACTGCGTAACCTCGGCTCGTCCGGTCCCAGGACTGTACGGTCCGGCCGCCGAATGCGGCCGCCACGGACCCTAGAACTGGCGGAGATAGGGCGCGGGCTTCTGGCCCAGGATCCGCCACGTGCCGGCGAGTCCGATCACGATCGCGAAGGCGACGGCGAGGCCCGCCGCGACCAGTGCGCCCGAGAGGTCGAGGACGAATTCGAGCCGCATCACCTTCGAGACGATGACCCAGCCCGCGAGGGAGCCCGCGAGCAGCCCGAACAGCGCCGTGGCGAGCCCGAGCGCACCGTATTCCAGGCTGTAGGCCGAGAGGAGGCGCCCCGGGTCGCGCCCAGCACCTTGAGCACGACGGCGTCGTAGAGGCGGGCGCGGTGGCCGGCGGCGACGGCGCCCGCGAGCACGAACAGGCTCGCCGCGACCGCGATGCCGCTGGCGCCGCGGATCGCCAGGACGAGCTTTCCGACGAGATCGTTGACCGCCTCCAGCGCGTCCTTCACCCGCACGCTGGTGACGGACGGGTAGGCGCGCGCCACGTCGCGGAGGATCGCGTTCTCGATGCGCGCGTCGGTGCCGCCGGGCAGCGTGAGGGTGGCGAGGTCCGAGTGCGGCGCACCCCGGAACGTGCCGGGAGAGAACACCATCACGAAGTTGATCCCGAGCGAGCGCCACTCGACCTTGCGGAAATTGGCGATCGTCGCCGTGACGTTGCGGCCGAGCACGTTGACGGTGACGCTTGAGCCGATCTTCAGGCCGAGAGCCCGGCCGAGCTCCGCGTCGAAGGAGACGAGGCGGCCCTTCGCCTCCTCGGCGTTCCACCAGCGGCCCTCGACGAGCCCGGAGCCTTCCGGGAGATCCTCGGCGTAGGTGATGCCCCGGTCGCCGTCGAGAACCCAGGCGGCGTCGTCCGGCGGGCGGATGCTCGCGGCGGGTCGTCCGTCGAGGGAGACGATGCGCCCGCGCATCATCGGAACCCGCTCGATCTTGCCACCCGGCGCAGCCGTGCCGAGGAAGCCGTGGAAGGCGTCCGCGTCCGCGGCCGGGATGTCGAGGAAGAACAGGTTCGGCGCGCGCGCGGGCAGTGTGCTCGTCAGCGTGCGCCGGACGTTGGCGTCGATCAGGCTCAGCGTGACGAGGAGCGTCACGCCGAGGCCGAGGGACAGCACGATCGCCGAGGTCAGGGCGCCGGGACGGTGGAGGTTGGCGAGCGCCATCCGGGGCGCCGCCCGCTTCGGGCGCGGCAGGCGCGCGGCGCCCGCCATCAGGCCGAGCGCCACGAGGCGCAGCAACCCGAAGGCGAGGCCCGCCGCCGCGATGAAGATGAGAGCGACCCGCCGGTCGAAGGCGGTGGCGAGGGCGAGCCCGACGAGGGCGGCGAGCGCCGCGACGAGGATGATCCGGTAACGCCAGCGCACGCCGCTGCGGGCCGGGTCGACCGCGTTGCGGAACAGGCCGGAGACGGGGATGTCGTGGGCGCGCCCGAGCGGGGTGATCGCGAAGGCGAGCGCGGTGAGGAGCCCGTAGGCGGCCGCGAGCGCCAGCTCGGCCGGGGCCACCGTCGGGTCGAGGGGCAGCGGCAGGTCGGCGCGAAACAGCGCGTCGAGCCCGAACGGCAGGAGGGCGCCGACGACGAGCCCGATGGCGGTGCCGAGGCCCGCGATCAGCATCACCTGCGTCAGGTAGAGGCCGACGACCCCGGTGCCCGGCATGCCGACGCTCTTGAGCGTCGCGATCGAGCCGCGCTTGCGCTCGACGAAGGCGTGCACGGCGTTCGCCACGCCGACGCCGCCGACGATGAGAGCGGTCAGCCCGACGAGGGTGAGGAATTGCGTGAACCGCTCGATGCTCTTGGAAAAGCGCGGATCGGCGTTGCTGCGCGAGCGCACCTCCCAGCCGGCCTCGGGCGCGGCCCTCGCCACCCGCTCCAGGGCGGCGGCGAGGTCGGCATCGCTGGCGCCCGGCATCTGCAGCCGGTAGCTCCAGCGATTGAGGCTGCCCGGCTGGACGAGGCCGGTGCCGCGCAGGGCCGCCTCGGAGACGATCAGGCGCGGACCGAACCCGACGCCGTTGGCGATTTTGTCGGGCTCGGAGACGAGGGCTGCCCGGATCGCGACGGGCCGGCCCGCCAGGGTGATGCGGTCGCCGACCTTCAGGTCGAGGCGCGTCAGCAGGGCCGGATCGGCGACCGCGCCGTCGGCGCCGTCGCGGAGCGCGAGGAGATCGGGCAGCGGCGCCGGCGGATCGGTCACGACTTCGCCCGCCGCCGGATACCGGCCGTCGACCGCCTTCAACTCGACGAGGGCCGCCCCTCTGTCGCCCGGCGCCACCGCCATGGCGCGGAGCGAGGCCACGACGCTGACCGGGCCCTCAGCCGCGAGCGCCGCGCGCTCGGGCCCCGTCGCCTCGCGGTTGATCAGGTTGTAGCTGAGATCGCCGCCGAGGATGCGCCGCCCCTCGCGCCCGAGCCCGTCGCTGAGCGAACGTGAGATGGAGGCGACGCCCGCGATCGCCGCGACGCCGAGGGCGATGCAGGCGAGGAAGACGGAAAAGCCCTTCAGTCCGCCGCGCAGTTCGCGGAACGCCAGGCGTAGCGTCAGCGGCAGGCGGGCTGCGAGGGGGGAGAGCGCCGCTCGGGCGCCGCCCGCGGAAGGGTGCCGTGCATTCAGGCGGCTCCGCGAAGGGTAAGCCGATTCGCCTCTTCCGTTCGGGAGAGGGGGAACGTCGCGGATGTGCTGGGTTGGCTCACGCCGCCACGGGCTCCTCGATGCGGCCCGAGCGCAGGCGCACGGTCCGGTCGCAGAGCCGAGCGAGCCCCGGATCGTGCGTGACGAGCACCAGCGTCGCGCCGCGGTCGCGCTTGAGGGCGAAGAGCAGGTCGATGATCTGGCGGCCGGTCGCCTCGTCGAGATTGCCGGTTGGCTCGTCGGCCACCAGGATCGCCGGATCCGGCGCCACCGCACGGGCGATGGCGACGCGCTGCTGCTCGCCGCCGGACAGCTGAGCCGGGTAATGGTGCAGCCGGTGGCCAAGGCCGACCGCCTCCATCTCCATCCGCGCCCGTTCGTGCGCGTCCGGCTTGTCGGCGAGTTCGAGGGGCAGGGCCACGTTCTCGAGGGCCGTCATGGTCGGCACGAGGTGAAAGGCCTGGAACACGATGCCGATGCGCCGGCCCCGGAAGTGGGCGAGCGCATCCTCGTCGAGGCGCCCGAGATCGGTCCCCTCGATCGCGACGGCGCCGGAATCCGGCCGCTCCAGACCGGCCATCACCATGAGGAGCGTCGACTTGCCGGAGCCCGAGGGGCCGACGAGGCCCACCGCCTCGCCGCCAGCGACGTCGAGAGAGATCCCGCGCAGGACGTGCACCCGCGCCGCCCCGCGGCCGAGGCTGAGATCCACCTGCGAGAGGGCGATGGCCTTGCCGGACATCAGCGGGAGTCCGATCTGTGCGCGGGAGCGGGCATGAAACGAAGGTCGGGGTTCGGTGCGGATGATTCGGTGCGCTTTGGCACGTCTCGCGGCGACGCGGCAACGCCGGGACGATATGGGCCGCCCGCGGCCCGAACGCCAAGGCGGGCGGCGCGTCGCGGCGCTCCTGGTGCTCTTTGCCGCACTCGGATCGCTCAACGGGTCCCTCGCTGCCGCGCCGGCCGGGCGCTCGTTGAACCTCGTCGCCTTCGGCGACAGCCTCACCGCGGGCTATCGCCTGCCGGCGGACGCCGCCTTTCCGGCGGCCCTGGAGCGGGCGCTGCGCGCCAGGGGACACGCGGTCACGGTCGCCAATGCCGGCGTCTCGGGCGACACGACCACAGCAGGGCTGGACCGGCTCGAGTGGTCGGTGCCGGACGGGACGGACGGCGTGATTCTCGAACTCGGCGGCAACGACATGCTGCGCGGCACCGATCCGGCGGTGACGCGCAAGGCCCTCGACACGATCCTGGCGCGGCTGCAGGAGCGCAACATCCCGGTCCTGCTCGCCGGGATGCGCGCCTCGGCCAATCTCGGGCCGGACTACGTCGCCCGGTTCGACGCGATCTTTCCCGATCTCGCGCAGAAATACGGGGTCGCGCTCTATCCGTTCTTCCTGCAAGGCGTGGCGGGCGAGCGCGGCCTCAACCTCGATGACGGGATGCACCCGAACGCCAAGGGCGTGGAGGCCGTCGTCGCCGGCATCCTGCCCGCCGTCGAGCGCTTCCTCGGAAAGCTGAAACCCTCCTCGCAGTGAGGCGTCCATGCCGCGTCTGTTCACCGGGCTCGAGATCCCGCCCGAGATCGGCGAGGCGCTCGCGCGCTGCCGCGGCGGTCTGCCGGGCGCCCGCTGGATCGAGCCCGAGGATTACCACATCACCCTGCGCTTCCTCGGCGACGTCGACGGCACTGTGGCGGACGATCTCTGCGAAGGTCTCGCGGAAGCGCGCCCGCGCGGGCCGATCCCGGTCACGCTGGAGGGACTGTCGAGCTTCGGCGGCGACAAGCCCCGCGCCCTTTTCGCTGCCGTGGCGGCCGTGCCGGACCTCGTCGACCTGCAGGCCGAGCAGGAGCGCATCACCCGCCGCGCCGGCGCCGAGCCGGAGCGTCGCAAGTTCACGCCGCACGTGACGCTGGCGCGACTGCGCCGGGAGGCGAGCCCGGAGGCGGTCGCGATGTATCTCTCCCAGGCCCCGCTCTTCGAGCCCCTGCGCTTCACCGCGTCCCGGGTTGCCCTGTTCTCCGCGCGCGAATCGACCGGGGGCGGTCCCTACGTGACGGAGGCGGTGTTTCCGTTCGCGTGACGGGCGGGCTTCACAGCCGGCGCAGCGCCACGCTCTCGATGCGGTGGCTCGCGCCCTTGGCGAGGATCAGGCTCGCCCGCTGCCGGGTCGGCAGGATGTTCTCGCGCAGATTCGGCAGGTTGATCGAGGTCCAGAGATTGTCGGCGATGCGCAGGGCCTCGTCCTCCGGCACCTCTGCGTATTTCGCGAAGTAGGAGCGCGGGTCGCGGAAGGCCGTCTGGCGCAGCTTCATGAAGCGGGTCACGTACCAGCGGTGCAGGTCGTCCTCGTGCCCGTCGAGGTAGATCGAGAAGTCGAAGAAGTCCGACACGAAGGGGATAGCGGTCCCGTCCCGCGGCAGGCGCGCCGGCTGGAGGACGTTGAGGCCCTCGACGATCAGGATGTCAGGGCTCTCCACCACCCGCTCCTCGCCCGGCACCCGGTCGTAGACGAGGTGCGAGTAGAGCGGGGCCGTGACCCGCTTGTGGCCCGCCTTCACGTCGTGGAGGAACTGCAGGAGCGCCGCCGTGTCGTAGCTCTCCGGGAAGCCCTTGCGGTCCATCGCCCCGTGGCTGGCGAGTTCCGCGTTCGGCAGGAGGAAGCCGTCCGTGGTGACGAGGTCGACCTTCGGGGTATTGGGCCAGCGCGCCAGCAGCGCGGCGAGGATGCGGGCCGTCGTCGACTTGCCCACCGCCACCGAGCCCGCGAGCCCGATGATGTAGGGCACCTTGGTCTCGCGCTCGGCCATCAGGAAGCGCTGCGTCGCCTTGAACAGCCCCTGGGTCGCCGCGACGTAGAGGGAGAGCAGGCGCGACAGCGGCAGGTAGATCGCGACGACCTCCTCGACCGAGATCGGGTCGTTGATCGATTGCAGCCGCTCGATATCCTCGGCCTTCAGGGTCAGCGGCGTGTCGGCGCGAAGCTGCGCCCACTCCTCACGCTTGAACAGCCGATAGGGTGAGAGGCTCTGCGGCCCCTCCCCCGTCACCGGGTCCTGCCCGGGACCGGGATCGGGCTCCGGCAGCGGATTCTGCGACCCGAAGACGGCGTTCACGTGTGGCGCCTCGCGGCCTTCTCGGCGAGGCCGCCCTGCGCCGTGCGCCGGGCCAGCTCCGCCATGACCTCGTCGAGCTCGACTCCCCCTGCCCGCAGCAGCACGACGAGGTGGTAGAGCACGTCGGCGGCTTCCGAGACGAGGCCCGCCCGGTCGCCCTGGACCGCCGCGATGGCCGCCTCGACCGCCTCCTCGCCGAGCTTCTTAGCGGGCTTGGCCGGCCCGCCGCTGAGGAGCTTCGCCGTGTAGGACTGATCGACCGGCGCCTCCGCGCGGTCGGCCACCAGGGCGGCGAGGTCGTCGAGGGTGAAATCGCTCATGTCGCGGTCATGTCGTCTGGGCTGCGGGGCGCATCGTCGTCCGCTGATGTGTCGCGAAACTGCGTCAATGCCGGACGCGCGGCAAGCGCGGTCGCTGACACTCGGCGGCGTTTACACACCGAGGCGCATCGCGAGCCCGGCGGCGGACATGTGGGCCTTGGCCTCGGCGACGCTCGCCTCGCCGAAATGGAAGATCGAGGCGGCCAGCACGGCGCTGGCGCCGCCGTCGCGAACGCCGGCCACGAGGTCATCGAGGCCGCCGACGCCGCCCGAGGCGATGACCGGCACGCTGACCGCGTCCGCGATCGCCCGGGTCAGGCCGAGATCGTAGCCCGAACGCGTCCCGTCCCTGTCCATCGAGGTCACGAGGAGTTCGCCCGCGCCCTTGGCCGTGACCGTGCGGGCGAATTCGATCGCGTCGATGCCCGTGGGCGTGCGCCCGCCATGGGTGAAGATCTGCCAGGCGTCCGGCTCGCCCGGCGCCGAGGTGCGCTTGGCATCGATCGCCACGACGATGCACTGGTTGCCGAACTTCTCCGCGGCGCGGGCCACGAAGTCGGGGTCCTTCACAGCGGCGGTGTTGATCGAGACCTTGTCGGCGCCGGCCAGCAGCAGGGTGCGGATGTCCTCGACCGTGCGCACGCCGCCCCCGACGGTGAGCGGCATGAAGCAGGCCTCCGCCGTGCGGCTCACCACGTCGAGCAGCGTGCCACGGGCCTCGTGGCTCGCCGTGATGTCGAGGAAGCAGAGTTCGTCCGCACCCGCCGCGTCGTAGGCCTTGGCGGATTCGACGGGGTCGCCGGCGTCGCGCAGCTCGAGGAACTGCACGCCCTTCACGACGCGCCCGTCCTTCACGTCAAGGCAGGGGATGATGCGGGTCTTGAGCACGGGGGCCTTACGGGGTGACGCTGTCGGGGTCGATGTCGAAGGGGCGCGTCAGCATCGCCTCGCGCGTATAGGGGCAGGTCTCCGGAAAGGCGGAGAGCGGCAGGCCGGTCTCCCGCGCCGCCTCAAGGCGCGCGCCGTGGTAGGCGCGCGCGAATGCCTCGTCGAGGCGTCGCTTGAGGCCCGGATTGTCCTGAAGCACGTAGCCCGCGTTGGCGCGCTGGGCCGCGATCGAGATGGCCCAGCTTCGACTCCGGCGCTCGGGCTGATGGTCGACCTTGAGCATGTGCAGTAGGACGACGCGCCAAGCGCCGACGAGACTGTTGAACTCGCTGCGGCCCAAGCTCTCGATCTCCTCGGCGAGGTTCTCCGCGTCGAGGGCCGCGTGCGCACCGGCGCGCAGGCGCGCGGCCTGCTCCTGCGTCCAGCTGTAGAAATCGGCCTCGTAGGACGCCCCGCGGGGCGGCGTCCGGGCCTTCGTCTTTGCCGCAACCGACATCGCGTGACTCCCGAGCGGCCACGATATCACGAAGAGGAGGCTGAGGCCCCCCGCTCCGCCGTGCGGATCGCGGCGAGCGCCGCAGCCGGGTCGATGCGGCCGTCGTAGAGGGCGCGGCCGGTGATGGCGCCGGCGAGCAGCGCGCAATCCGGCTGGAGCAGGCGGTGCACGTCCTCGATCGAGGCGAGCCCCCCCGAGGCGATGACGGGGATCCGCACGGCCTGCGCCAGCGCCAGCGTCATCGGGATGTTGAGCCCCTTCAGGATGCCGTCGCGGGCGATGTCGGTGTAGATGATCGCGGCGACGCCCGCATCCTCGAAGCGGCGCCCGAGCTCCTCCGCGTTCATGCTGGAGGTCTGCGCCCATCCCTCGACCGCGACCTTGCCGTCCTTGGCGTCGATGCCGACGGCGATCTTGCCCGGGTGGCGGCGGGCGGCCTCCCGCACGAAGGCCGGGTCGCGCACGGCGGCCGTGCCGATGATGACCCGGCTGACGCCCTTTTCGAGCCACGCCTCCAGGGTCTTCATGTCCCGGATGCCGCCGCCGAGCTGCACCGGCAGGCTCACCCGGGCGAGGATCGCCTCCACGGCCGCCGCGTTCATCGGCGCGCCCGCGAAGGCGCCGTCGAGATCGACCACGTGAAGCCAAGAGAAGCCCTGCGCCTCGAAGGACGCTCCCTGCGCCGCCGGGTCGTCGTTGAACACGACGGCCTGGGCCATGTCGCCCTGCACGAGGCGCACGCAACGCCCTTCCTTGAGATCGATGGCGGGGAACAGGATCACGGTCGTGGAACTCGTCTCGGGGGTGATCGCGGGCAGCTCAGGGCCGCCAGCGGAGGAAGTTCGCGATCAGCGCAAGGCCGAGGCGCTGGCTCTTCTCGGGGTGGAACTGGGTGCCCGCGAGGTTGTCGCGCCCGACGATCGCCGTGACCGGGCCGCCGTACTCGGTGTGGGCGACGACCTCCTCCGGCCGGTCGGCCTTGAGGGCGTAGCTGTGCACGAAATAGGCGTGCAGGCCGCCCTCGCCCGTCGGGATGCCGTCGAGGAGCGGGTGCGAACGGTCCGGGTGGAGCGTGTTCCAGCCCATATGAGGAACCTTCAGGGCCGGATCGGCGGGGCGGATCGGGCCGACATCGCCGGGGATCCAGTCGAGCCCGGCGGTGGTCTCGTATTCGAGCCCGCGGGTCGCCATCAGCTGCATGCCGACGCAGATGCCGAGGAAGGGCCGGCCGCGCCCGTGCACGGCGCCCGTCATCGCCTCGACCATGCCGGGCACCGCGTCGAGGCCGCGCCGGCAATCGGCGTAGGCGCCGACGCCCGGCAGCACCACCCGCTCGGCCGCCGCCACGAGGTCGGGGTCGCTCGTCAGGACGATGCGGGTGCGGTCGAGCCCGGCCTCGCGGGCGGCGCGCTCGAAGGCCTTGGCCGCCGAGTGCAGGTTGCCCGAGCCGTAATCGATGATCGCGACGGTCTCCTCGCTCACGCCTGACGCGTCCTCATGCTCGCGCGGCCGCTCACCGGCGGCCCTCCTGGAAGGGGAACATCCCGATCACCGGCTGGGCTCCGCGGCTCGGGGAAGCCTGGAAGGACGGGGCGACCGGGTGGGGCACACGGCGGGATCGAGCCAGCGCGCCATCAGGCGGCTCTCGGCCTCCGAGACCGAGCCCGCGACGACCGCGTCCCGAACCGGCCGGCCGCGGCGCGCGAGCGTCCAGCGGCGCAGGCTCGACGCTTCGAGGCCGATCAGGACCGAGACGAGGAGCGTGACCAGGAAGCCGGTGAACGGCGACAGGCCGAGGACGCGCCCCAGCACCGCGATGGCGATCAGCCCGGCGAGCACCCCGAGGCCCGCGAGCCAGAGCCGGTGTAAGAAGAACCACAGGACGGAGAAGGCGAAGGCACCCCAGGAGAAGCCGTCCGGCACGATCTGCGCTCGGTCGAGCCCGAGCGACTCGCCCGCCCGTGAATCCCGCGGCAGGTGCAGCGTGTAGCTTCGCATGTCCGGTCCTCCTGCCCCGCAGGGCGGCGGCACGCCTCAGAGCGAGCCCTTGGTGGAGGGCACGCGGCCCTCCTCGCGCGGATCGACGGCGACGGCGCCCCGCAGCGCCCGCGCCAGCCCCTTGAAGCAGCTCTCGGCGATGTGGTGCGCATTGTCGCCGTAGAGCGTCTCGACGTGAAGGGTCAGTCCCGCATTGCCGGCGAACGCCTGGAACCACTCGCGCACCAGCTCGGTGTCGAACCGGCCGATCTTCTCGACCCGGAACTGCGTCCGGAAGACGAGGAACGGGCGGCCCGAGATGTCGAGAGCGACCCGGGTCAGGGCCTCGTCCATCGGCAGGTGGATGTCGGCGTAGCGCGCGATGCCGCGCTTGTCGCCGAGCGCCTTGGCGAAGGCCTGGCCGAGCGCGATGCCCGCATCCTCGGTGGTGTGGTGCTGATCGACATGGAGGTCGCCCTGGACCTTCACGGTGACGTCGAACAGGGCGTGCCGGGCGAACAGCTCCAGCATGTGGTCGAGGAAGCCGACGCCGGTGGCGATGTCGGCCTTTCCGGTCCCGTCGAGATCGATCGAGACGGTGACGTCGGTCTCCGCCGTCCGGCGGCTGATGCTGGCAGAGCGCATCGTACTTTCAATGGGTTCGCGGCGCCGGCGAGAGGGCCGGCTCGCGCCTTCTACGCATCAAAGCGCCGCGTGTCACATTGGCGGCCGGCGAAAAGCGGGGACGCCGGATCGCTCAGGCGCGCAGGACGCGGCCCGCCACCGCGTCGAGCTTGGCGAGCAGCGCCGGATCGCGGTGCTCCGCCCCCGTCATGATGGCGCCGTCGAGGGCCCGGTGCGAGCCGACGGGACAGTCCTCGCGCTCGGCCGGGAAGTCGCGGGCGAGCCGGGCCACGAGCCGGGCCGCCCGGTCGGCGTTGGCGCGGGCCACCGCGATCACGGAGGCGACGTCGACGGCGTCGTGGCCGGGGTGCCAGCAATCGAAGTCGGTCACCATGGCGATGGTGGCATAGGTGATCTCGGCCTCGCGAGCGAGCTTGGCCTCCGGCATGTTGGTCATGCCGATCACGTCGAACCCCTGCGCCTTGTAGAACTTCGATTCCGCCAGCGAGGAGAATTGCGGCCCCTCCATGCAGACGTAGGTGCCGCCGCGATGGACCAGGATCTCCTCGGCCTCGGCGGCCGCCATGATCCGCCGCTGCAGCCCCGGCCCGACCGGGTGGGCGAGGGAGACGTGGGCGACGCAGCCGTTGCCGAAGAAGGATGCGTCGCGCCCGTGCGTGCGGTCGACGAACTGGTCGACGAGGACGAACAGGCCCGGATGCAGCTCGTTGCGGAACGAGCCGCAGGCGGAGAGCGACACGAGGTCGGTCACGCCGGCCCGCTTCAGCACGTCGATGTTGGCGCGGTAGTCGATGCCGGAAGGCGAGAGCCGGTGCCCCCGCCCGTGCCGGGGCAGGAACACGACCCTGGTCTCGCCGATCCGCCCGATCCGCAGCGCATCCGAGGGCTCGCCCCAGGGCGAGGCGATCCGCTCCTCGCGCACATCCTCCAGGCCCGGCAGGTCGTAGACGCCGGAACCGCCGATCACCCCGAGCACCGCTGCGTTCATGCTGTCGTTTCCGCTGTTGGAGGGGCGCCCGGGCGCCGACGGCCGTGTCCGGCGTCGTCCCCTCCCCTCCAAGGGGGAGGCGGAAGCTGCCGGAACCCTGCACGCGGGCGCGCCGCGCCGCAAGGGCGCCTCCCTGGGCGGCGCCCCGAAACGAGAACGGGCCCCGCGAGGGGCCCGTCCGGGACGGTGCGGCTTCGCCGTCTCAGTAGGTCTTGTGCAACTCGGGCTGAAGGCCGTGGACTTCCCCGCCGACATCCGCCCAGACCCGCTTCTTCACGTAGTAGAGCAGGCCCGAGAGCAGGATCAGGAACAGGATCACCCGGAAGCCGAGAGCCTTGCGGGCCATCATGTGCGGCTCGGCCGCCCAGGCCATGAAGGCCGCGACGTCCTTCGAATACTGGTCGACCGTCTCCGGCACGACCGGCTCGCCGGCGTCGTTCTTCGGATAGGTCACCTGCCCGTCGCTGATGGGCTTGGGCATAGCGATCAGGTGGCCCGGGTAATACTCGTTGTAGTAGGTGCCCGCCGGCACCTCCTTGCCCTCGGGCGGATCCTCGTAGCCGTTGAGGAGCGCGTGGATGTAGTCCACGCCCTGCTCGCTGTAGCCGAAGAACGGCAGAGCGTCGGAGATGAACCAGGGGAAGCCGCGCTCGTAGGTGCGGGCCTTTGCGAGAACCGAGAAGTCCGGCGGCGCCTTGCCGCCGTTCGCCGCGGCTGCCGCCTGGTCGTTCGGGAAGGGCGGCGGGAAGGTGTCGGCCGGGCGGCCCGGGCGCTCGAACATCTCGCCCGAGTCGTTCGGCCCGTCCTTGACTTGGTAGGTCGCGGCAAGCGCCTTGACCTGGGCGGCGCTGTAGCCCGGCCCTCCCTCCTGCGAGAGGTTGCGGAAGGCCACGAGCTTCATGCTGTGGCAGGCGGCGCAGACCTCCTTGTAGACTTGGAAGCCGCGCTGGAGCTGAGCCTGGTCGAACCGGCCGAACACTCCGGCATAGCTCCACTTCTCGCGCGGAGGCTGCGGCGCCTCGGCGCCGAGCGCCGGCAGGGCGGAGGCGCCGAGAAGGGCCGCGAACAGGGAGGCGGCGAGGACGCGTGTCGTCTTCATGTCTCTCTCGTGTCCCCTGTCCTCAACCCTTGGTCGTCGGCGACGCGGCGGCACCCGCCGGGAGCCCAGAGCCGCTCACCTGCTTGCCCGGTCCGGTGACGCTCTCCAGGATCGAGCCCGGCAGCGCCTTCGGCGTCTCGAACAGGCCCACCAGCGGCATCACTAGGAGGAAGTGGGCGAAGTAGTAGGCGGTGCAGATGCGCGCCGCGAGGACGTATCCGCCCTCCGGGGGCTTCGCGCCGAGCCAGCCGAGCACGATGCAGACGATCACGAACAGCCAGAAGAACTGCCGGTAGATCGGCCGGTAGTTGGTCGAGCGGACGCGGGACGTGTCGAGCCAGGGGGCGAAGGCGAGGATCAGCACCGCGCCGAACATCAGGACGACGCCGCCGAGCTTGTCCGGCACCGCGCGCAGGATCGCGTAGAACGGCAGGAAGTACCATTCGGGCACGATATGGGCCGGGGTCACCGCGGGGTTGGCCGGCACGTAATTGTCGGCGTGGCCGAGGTAGTTCGGCTGGTAGAAGATGAACCACGCGAACAGGATCATGAACACCACCGTGGCGAACACGTCCTTGATCGTCGCGTAGGGGGTGAAGGGCACCGCATCCTTGCCGGTCTTGATCGGGATGCCGGTCGGATTGTTCTGGCCCGTGACGTGCAGCGCCCATACGTGGAGCACGACAACGCCGGCGATCATCCAGGGCAGCAGGTAGTGCAGCGAGAAGAAGCGGTTGATGGTCGGGTTGCCGACCGAGTAGCCGCCCCAGAGCAGGCTCTGGATCGTGTCGCCGACCACGGGGATCGCCGCCAGGATGTTGGTGATGACGGTCGCCCCCCAGAAGCTCATCTGGCCCCACGGCAGGGTGTAGCCGAGGAAGGCGGTGGCCATCATCAGCAGGTAGATGATGACGCCGAGGATGTAGAGCACCTCGCGGGGGCCTTGTACGAGCCGTAATAGAGGCTGCGGAAAATGTGGATGTAGACTGCCACGAAGAACATCGAGGCGCCGTTGGCGTGCGCGTAGCGCAGCAGCCAGCCGTAGTTCACGTCGCGCATGATGTGCTCGACGGAGTTGAACGCCTCGGTCGCGGAGGCTTGGTAGTGCATCGCCAGCCAGACGCCGGTGACGATCTGGACGCCGAGCATCGCGATCAGGATCGCGCCGAAGGTCCAGAAATAGTTCAGGTTCCGCGGCACCGGGAAGGCGATGAACGAGGAGTGGATCAGGCCCGCGATCGGCAGGCGAGACTCGAACCACTTCGCGAAGCGGCTCTTCGGGACGTAGGTGGTGGCGTGTGCGCTCATGATGCTACCCGCATCTCCCTCAGGTCAGGCCGCGGCCTTGCCGCCGCTTTCTTCGCCGATCCGGATCTTGGTGTCGGTCTGGAAGGCGTAGGGCGGGACGGGCAGGTTGCTCGGGGCGGGGCCGCGGCGCACGCGGCCGGAGGCGTCGAAGAGTGAGCCGTGGCAGGGGCAGGCCCAGCCGTCGTACGGGCCCGAATGGCCCGCCGGCACGCAGCCGAGATGCGTGCAGTTTCCGTAGACCACGAGCCACTTCTCGTGGCCCTCCTTGGTGCGGGCGGCGTCCGTCTGCGGGTCGATGAGATCCGACATCGGCACCGCGCGGAGATCCTGGATCTCCTTCTCGCTCCGGTTCCGGACGAAGATCAGCTTGCCGCGCCAGAACACGTTGATGATCTGGCCCTCCTGGATCGGGGCGAGATCGACCTCGATCGGCGCGCCGGCTGCGACGGTCGCGGCGTCGGGGGCCATCGAGGAGACGAACGGCCACGCCACGGCGCCGACGCCCACGGCGAGGCCCGCTCCGGTGGCGAGAAAGAGGAAGTCGCGTCGCGTTCCTTCAGCCCCGTGTGGGGCGGCAACGCCTGTGGCCACGGTGTCTGCCAAGGTCGGAAACTCCAAGCATGCAAACGACGGGTCCGGCCGCGTCCGAGCGACCGGGACCTATGAGGCTCTCGAGGAACGCCAGCCCGTGGGGGACCGAAGCATTATCGTTCTAAAGTGTGCAATGCGACCGCGCGTCGCCCGAAGTCAAGCTGACCCGCGCCGCAGCGGTGCACAAACGAGAGGATTGTGTCCGGGGCTCCTACCGCGCCGCGGCGGCTGCTCGGCGCGGCCGGCGGAGCCCCGTCAGGCGGAACCAGCGGGCGACGCGGAGGCCGGCCACCACGAGGAGGCCCGCGCAGAAGCCGAGCCAGATGCCGGTGCCTTCGAGACCCGCGATCCAGGCGAGACCGGCGCCGACCGGCACGCCGATCCCCCAGTAGCCCACGAGCGCGATCAGCATCGGCACCCGCGTGTCCTGCAGCCCGCGCAGCATGCCGAGCGCGGCCGATTGCACGCCGTCCGAAACCGCGAACAGCGCCGCGAGCATCAGGAAGGCCGTGGCGTAAGGCAGCACCCCGGCATTGGCGGGCGCCGAGCGGTCGAGGAACAGCCCGATCAACGTCTCCGGCAGGGCGACCTGGATCAGCGCGCAGAGGAGCATGAAGCCGAAGGCGAGGCCGAGCGCCACGAGGCCCGCGCGGCGGATGCCGGCGGCGTCCCGCGCGCCGTAGGCGAGGCCGACCCGGACCGTGGCGGCTTGGGCGATCCCGTTCGGCACCATGAAGCAGAAGGCCGCGATCTGAATCACGACCGCGTGCGCGGCGAGCTGCGCCGTGCCGAACAGACCCATGCCGAGCACCGCCGCCTCGAACAGGCCGGCCTCGGCGAGCCCCGTCGCCGCCATCGGCACGCCGAGGCCGGCAAGCGACCGCAGCCGCGCCGGATCGAAGCGCCAGAGCCGGTGAAGCATCCGGTGGCGCCGGAAGCCCGGATCGAGCAGCACCACGGCGCAGAGGGCGGCGAGGCTGAGGAAGGCGGTGAGCGTGGTCCCGAGCGCGACCCCGACGGGCCCGAGACCGAGCCCGCCCGCGTAGGAGAACCAGACCGCGAGGAGCACGTTCACGGGCAGAGCCATTAGGCTCACCGCGAGCGGCCAGCCGGGCCGCTGCAGCGCGGTCAGGGTCGAGCGCAGGACGAGGAACAGCAGGGCCGGCCACATCGCCCATTGCAGAGCCCGCATGTAGGTGCCGGCCGCGTCCGCGAGGTCGGCGGGCTCGCCGAGCGCATGCAGGAATGCGCCGGTGTGCCAGAGGAGCAGCATCAGCGGCGCGGACGCGAGCGTCGCCGCCCAGAACCCGGCCCGCACGATCCGGCGGAGCGCGTCCGGATCGGTGGCCGCGCCCGCCCGCGCCCGGTCCCGGCCCCGCGCCTCGGCGATCAGGGGCGCCACCGCCATCGTCAGGCCGATGCCGCAGATGAACAGGACGAAGTACAGGCTCGTCGCCAGCGCTCCGGCCGCGACCGGCCCCGCGCCGAGGCGGCCGAGGATCACGACGTCGCTCGTCACGAGGCCGTGCTGGGCGAGGTTCGTGACGACGAGGGGCGCGGCGAGCGCGAGGGTGGCGCGAAGTTCCGTGCCGTACGGGCGACGGATCTCCCGCTCCCGCGCGACTGGCGCCGCGAGACCGAGTGCCGACATGGTCGAGAGGTCCCGAGGTGTTGGGCAGGCGGAAGGCGAGCCGGCCGCCGATGCGAGGGCGTGCGCGTCGACGGGCCTAGCGCCGGACCGCGTCAGGAATTCGACGCTCCCTGCCGTCGCCCTGGCTCTTGCCGTTGTCGTCTTGCGCTCCCTCCCCCTTGCGGTCGGCGAGGAAACCGCCCGATTGCCGCTCCCACAACCGGGCGTAGAGGCCGCCGCGACGGACTAGGTCCGCGTGCGTCCCCTCCTCCACGATGCGGCCCTCGTCGATGACGATGAGCCGGTCGAGGGCGGCGATGGTCGAGAGGCGGTGGGCGATGGCGAGCACGGTCTTGCCCGCCATCAGCGTGTCGAGGGATTCCTGGATCGCCGCCTCGACCTGGCTGTCGAGGGCCGACGTCGCCTCGTCGAGGATCAGGATCGGGGCATCCTTCAGGATCACCCGGGCGATGGCGATGCGCTGGCGCTGGCCGCCGGAGAGCTTCACGCCGCGCTCGCCCACCTGCGCCTCGTAGCCGCGCCGGCCCTTGTGGTCGGCGAGTTCGCGGATGAAGGCGTCCGCGTGGGCGAGGCGCGCCGCGCGCTCGATCTCGGCCTCGGTCGCCTCGGGGCGCCCGTAGGCGATGTTGTCGCGGATCGAACGATGGAGGAGCGAGGTGTCCTGCGTCACGACCGCGATGGCCGAGCGCAGGGAATCCTGGCTCACGCGGGCGATGTCCTGCCCGTCGACGAGGATGCGGCCGCCCTCCAGGTCGTGGAGGCGCAGAAGGAGCGAGGTGATCGTGGTCTTGCCGGCGCCGCTGACGCCGACGAGGCCGACCTTCTCGCCGGCCCGGATCGTGAGGTTCAGGTCCTCGATGACGTTGGCGTCGCCGCGGCCGTAATGGAAGTCGACGCCTTCGAAGCGGATCTCGCCGCCGGCCACGGCGAGCGTCCCGGCATCGGGCGCGTCGACGACGGCGTGCGGGCGCGAGACCGTCTGCATGCTCTCCTGGATCACGCCGACATTCTCGAAAATGCCGCGCACCGTCTGCATCACCCAGCCCGACATCGCGATGAGGCGCAGCACCAGGGCGAGGCCCGCCGCGGCCTCGCCGGTCGTCAGGCCGTTGCGCTGCCAGAGCAGGAGGCAGACGCTGCCCGTCGCCAGGATGAGCAGGCTGTTCAGGATGCCGAGCAGCCCCGTCGTCGTCGTGACCAGGCGGAACTGGTGCAGGTAGGCCTTGGTGTGGACGTCCACCGCCTCGCGCACCGCGGCGCGCTCCTCCTGTGTGCGAGCGAACAGCTTGACGGTGAGGATGTTCGTGTAGCTGTCGACCACGCGCCCGACGAGGGTGGAGCGGGTGTCGGCGGTGGCGTGCGAGCGCTTGCGCGCCCGGGGCACGAACCACGCGGTGAGCGCGGTGTAGGCCACGACCCAGACGACGACCGGCAGCGCCAGCCAGGGCGAGATCGAGCCGAACAGGCCGACCGCCGTGACGGCGTAGATCGCCACGTAGAGCAGCGTGTCGATGAAGACGACGGCGAGCTCGCGCACGGCCGGCCCCACCTGCACCACCCGGTTGGCGAGACGCCCGGCGAAATCCGCCTGGAAGTAAGAGAGCGAGTGGCCGAGCGTGTAGAGGTGGGCGCGCCAGCGGACCTGATTCGTGGCCTGGGGCACGACAAGTTGATTCGAGAAGGCCTCGTGCAGCCAGATCGAGATCGGCCGCACCACGGCCACGAGCGCGACGGCCCCCGCGATGGCAAGCCCGTGCTCATGGAGCACGCTGGCCCGGTCGGCGGTGCTCATCAGGTCGATGAACCAGCGCATCAGCAGGTAGAGCGAGGCCTCGATCGTGCCCGCCACGAGCGAGATGACGAGCAGGACGAGGAGCGCCGCTCGGATCGGCCGCAGGTAGAAGGCCGCGAAACCGAGCACGGTCTTCGGGGGCATGCGCCCCTCGTCGAAGGGCGCGAACGGGTCGATGCGGCGCTCGAGCCAGTCGAGGAACATGGGGCTGAACCGGATTCCGGATGAGCCCCCCGATGTATGCGCTCTTGACGCTCTGCCAACCGGGCGGCGATGCCGCACGGACCGAAGTCCCGTGACGAACCGATGCTGCGCCTCGCCCTCTACCAGCCCGACATACCCCAGAACGCCGGCACGATGCTGCGGATGGCGGCCTGCCTCGGTCTTCCCGTCGAGATCATCGAGCCCGCGGGCTTCGACGTCTCGGACCGGCACTTGCGCCGGTCCGGCCTCGACTACCTCGATCACGTCGCGATCACCCGCCACCGCTCGTGGTCCGCCTTCGAGGCGTGGCGGCACGAGGCCGGTATCCGCCTCGTTCTCGCCACCACGCGCGGCGCCCTGCCCTACACGGACTTCGCCTTCGCCCCCGACGATTGCCTGCTGATGGGCCGCGAATCGGCCGGCGTGCCGGAGCAGGTCCACGCGGCGGCCGATGCCCGCATCGTCGTGCCGATGCGGCCGGGCATGCGCGCGATCAACGTCGCGGTGTGCGCCGGGATGATCGCTGGCGAGGCGATCCGGCAGACCGGAGCGGACGTGAACCTCGCCGAATTGACGCGTCGCCCGGCGGATGGGAAAGCCTGATCCCATGACGGATCCGACGACCACGACCCCGCCGGCCCCCCTGCCCTCCGCGGACGACCTCACCGCCCTGAAGAGCGAGGCGGGCCAGTGGTTCGCCACGCTCCGCGACCGGATCGTCGTCGCCCTCGAAGCGATCGAGGACGAGGCGACGGGGCCCTTCCATCCGGATGCTCCCCCCGAGCCCGGCCGCTTCGTGAAGACGCCCTGGCAGCGCACCGACCACAGCGGCGCGCCCGGCGGCGGCGGCGTGATGGCGATGCTCAAGGGCCGGGTCTTCGAGAAGGCCGGCGTGCACATCTCGACGGTGCACGGCGAGTTCGCCCCCGAGTTCCGGGCGCAGATGCCGGGCGCGGCGGAAGACCCGCGCTTCTTCGCCACCGGCATCTCGCTGATCGCCCATCCGTGGAACCCGAACGCGCCCACGGTCCACATGAACACCCGCTTCGTGGTGACGACCAGGGCGTGGTTCGGCGGCGGCGCGGACCTGACGCCGGTGCTCGACCGGCGGCGGACGCAGGAGGATCCGGATACGCAAGCCTTCCACGCGGCCCTGCGGACGGCCTGCGAGGCGCACGCTCCGGCCGCGGATTACGCCCGCTACAAGGCGTGGTGCGACGAGTATTTCCACTTGAAGCACCGGGACGAGCCCCGCGGCATCGGCGGCATCTTCTACGATTACCACTGGACCGGCGACACGCAGGCGGACCTCGCCTACACCCGCGACGTCGGCCAGGCTTTCCTGTCGGTCTATCCCGAGATCGTGCGGGCGAATCTCGCGACGCCCTGGACCGAGGCCGACCGGCTGGAGCAGCAGGTGCGGCGCGGGCGCTACGTGGAGTTCAACCTGCTCTACGATCGCGGCACCATCTTCGGCCTGAAGACCGGCGGCAACGTCGCCTCGATCCTGTCCTCGTTGCCGCCCACCGTCCGCTGGCCGTGAGCGACCTGCCGACGCGCTTCGCGCCGCAGCAGGATGCGGCGCTGAAAGCCATCGACGCGTGGCGCAAAGGGGGTGGGGCCCAGGTCTTTCGGCTGTTCGGCTATGCCGGCACCGGCAAGACGACGCTCGCCCGCCGCATCGCCGACGACGTCGACGGCACGGTCGTGTTCGGCGCCTTCACCGGCAAGGCGGCCTCGGTGATGCGCCAGAAGGGCTGCCACGACGCCCAGACCATCCACAGCCTGATCTACCGCACCAAGGAGACGGACGAGGGCGGCCCGACCTTCACCCTCAACCGGTCGGGCCCGGCCGCGAAGGCCGAACTCATCGTCATCGACGAGTGCTCGATGGTCGATGTCGACCTCGGCAACGACCTGCTCTCCTTCGACAAGCCGGTGCTGGTGCTCGGCGACCCGGCCCAGTTGCCGCCGGTGCGCGGCGGCGGCTACTTCACGGAGGCCGAGCCCGACGTGATGCTGACCGACGTCCACCGGCAGGCCGCCGACGACCCGATCGTCCGGATGGCGATGACCGTGCGCGAGGGCGGCCGCCTCGAGCGCGGCGATTACGGTCTGAGCCGCGTGATCTCGCGGCGCGACCTCGACCCGATGATGGTGCTTGAATCCGATCAGGTCCTGGTCGGCATGAACAGGACGCGCCGCCTCTACAACAACCGGATCCGCGAACTCGGCGGACAGACCGATCCGATGCCGGCGGTGGGCGAGAAACTGGTCTGCCTGAGGAACGACCGGACGAAGGGCCTTCTCAACGGCTCGACCTGGACGGTGCACGCGCTCCGCGCCCCGCCGCGTCCCGACACGATCCGCCTCGACGTGGTGCCGGAGGACGACCCGGCCCTGCGCCGCCGGCCCACCGACATCAAGGTCCTGCGCGCCGTGATGGAGGGCTCGGAGGAGGAGATCCCGGCTTTCCTGCGCCGGGAGACCGACGAGTTCACCTACGGCTACGCGCTGACCGTGCACAAGGCGCAGGGGTCCCAGTGGGACAAGGTGGTGCTCTTCGACGAGTCCTTCGCGTTCCGCGAGCACCGCGCCCGCTGGCTCTACACAGGGCTGACGCGGGCGGCCCAGGCGATCACCGTCGTGACCTGAGCCGGGTTGTCGGGCCGCGGACGGGCATGCGACACAGGCCGGGAACGGAGGATCGGTGATGGTTCTGACGGGAGGTTGCCGCTGCGGCGCGATCCGCTATTCCGCCGAGGGTGAGCCGGGCCACGCGTCCGTGTGCCACTGCGCCGATTGCCGCCGGTCGGCCGGGGCGCCCATGGTGGCCTGGGCGCTGTTCCCGCAGGAGCGCCTCGCAATCACCGGCCACCCCGCGCGCTACGAATCCTCCCCGGGCACCCTGCGGGAATTCTGCGGAACCTGCGGCACGGGGCTTTTCTACCGGAACGAATCCATCTTTCCCGGTCAGGTCGACATTCAGACCGCGACCCTCGACGATCCGGACGCCCTGCCTCCGAAGGCGCGCATCCAGACCGCGGAAGCGCCCAACTGGTTCGAGCGTTTCGACGCGCTGCCCCGCTTCCCGCGCTTCCCCGGATAGGCTTGGAGCGCCGCACCGCAGCGCCTACCTGAGCGCGGTATCGATCCCCCGACCGGAGCGTCCCTTGCCCCATTCCGAAACCGGCCATCCGCCGCAGATGCATGCCACAACCATCCTGATGGTGCGAAAGAACGGGCGTGTCGTGATCGGCGGCGACGGTCAGGTGAGCCTCGGGCAGACCATCGTGAAGGGCAATGCCCGCAAGGTCCGGCGGCTGGCCAAGGGCGCGGTGATCGGCGGGTTCGCGGGTGCGACCGCCGATGCCTTCACGCTGTTCGAGCGGCTGGAGGCCAAGCTCGAGCAATATCCGGGTCAACTCACCCGCGCCTGCGTGGAACTGACCAAGGATTGGCGCACCGACCGCTATCTCCGCCGCCTCGAGGCGATGATGCTGGTGGCCGACAAGGATGTCGGCCTGCTTCTGTCCGGCAGCGGCGATGTCCTGGAGCCGGAGGGTGGCGTCATGGCGATCGGCTCGGGCGGCAATTTCGCGCTCGCCGCGGCGCGAGCTCTGGAAGACAGCGAGCACGACGCCGAGACGATCGTGCGCAGAGCCCTCGGTATTGCGGCCGAGATCTGCGTCTACACGAACGGAAATCTCGTGATCGAGGCTCTGGAGGCTGGCGCTGACTAAAGAATGGTCACGTTAACGGTGTCTTGAGCAGTTTCTTGCAACGTTTGGGAGCGGAAATGCGCCCCCAGGTTGTAAAATGCAGATCAAGACCAAGATCCTCGGCTTCGTCGGAGCCTGCACGCTCGTCACCCTGGCGGGCGCTGCCGTCAGCGTCACCACATTGCACACGTTCAATGACGCAATCTCGGACGTGAAGCGCGCCTCGACGCACGCGCTCAACGGGGCGAACCTCAACCGGCTCGTCACCGAGGTGGTAGTGGAATCCCGCGGCATCTACGCCTCCGCCGACACGGCCGAGGCGAGGAAGTACGCGGAGGGTCTCCTGAAGAGCCTCGGCGCGATGAACGCGCTCCTGAAGGACTGGGCGCCCCACGTCTCCGCCGCGGACCGTCCCGTCTTCGAGCAGATGCTGAAGGACGCCGCCGCCTTCACGAGCCTGCGCACCGAACTCGCCAAACGAGGCGTCGAGGTCTCGCCGAAGGCGGCCACGGAACTCGGCTTCAACGACGACAATCGTGCGAACCGCAAGGCTTTCCAGGCCGGGGTCGATTCCCTCGTCCAGAGAAGCCGCGCCCAGGTCGAGGCGATCGACAAGGCGACGGACGACCTCTACGCGGAGCGCCTGCGGCTCCTCCTCCTCATCGCCATCGGCGGAGCTCTCGCCTGCGCGGCGCTCGGCGGCTTCGTCGGATACCGCCAGATCTCGCGGCCCCTCGGGGCGGTCTCGGCCGCCATCCGCCGGCTTGCCGAGGGCGATCACAACCTGCCGGCCGTCCATCCGAGCCGCGACGAGATCGGCGCGATCTGGCGCAGCATGCAGGTCTTCGCCGCCTCGATGCAGGAGAGTGCAGAGCTGCGGCACAATCAGGATCTCGCCAGCGTCGAGGCCGGCACGCGCAAGCGCTCCGAGATGAACGGCCTCGCTGACCGGTTCCAGGGCAGCGTCGGCGGCCTCGTCCGAAATCTCGCGGGCGCCGCCGCGGAGTTGGAGCATACCGCCCGCACCATGGCAGCCAATGCGGAGCAGACGAATCGCCAGTCGAGCGCCGTGATGGCTGCAGCGAACGAGACCTCGATGAACGTGCAGGCGGTCGCCACCGCCACCGAGGAATTGGCCGCCACGGCGAACGAGATCGGCATGCAGGTCACCCAGACCTCGCAGGCCGCCGCCGGTGCCGTCGAGAGCGCCCGCCGGACCAATGAGCGGGTGCAGATGCTCGCCCGCAGCGCCTCGAGCATCGGCGAGGTGGTGGCCCTGATCTCGAACATCGCCGGCCAGACGAACTTGCTGGCGCTGAACGCAACGATCGAGGCGGCCCGCGCCGGCGAGGCGGGACGCGGCTTCGCCGTCGTCGCCGCGGAGGTGAAGCAACTGGCCTCCCAGACCGCGCGCGCCACCGACGAGATCACAGCACAGATCGCCACCATCCAGGACGCCACCCGCGATACGGTCGGCGCCATCGGTGAGATCAGCGACACGATCGGCACCGTCCACCAGATCGCCCTCGGCGTCGCGGCCGCGGTGGAGGAGCAGCAGGTCGCCACCCAGGAGATCGCCCGCAGCGTCAACGACGCCGCCCGCGGCACCCAGGAAGTCACCGAGACGATGGCGCAGGTGCAGCGCGCCGCGCTCCAGGCGGGCACGGGCGCGACGCAGGTTCTCACCGCCGCGGGCGACCTGACCCGGCAATCCGAGAGCCTCGGCCGCGAGGTGGACGGCTTCGTAAGCGGCGTGCGCGCCGCCTGACGGACGTCGATCCCGGGCGAAAAGCGAGGCTGCGCCTTCCGGGCGCGGCCTCGCACGCCTAAATCCCCGGCATGAGCGCTGCTTCGCCCCTCCGACCGGCTTCGGGTGCGACGCGGCGCAGGGGTTTGCCGGGCGGACGTTTCGGACTCCGGCTGCCGCATCCGATTGGAGCCCGATGACCACCTTCTCTCCCCGCGAGATCGTCTCCGAACTCGACCGCTTCATCGTCGGCCAGCATGACGCCAAGCGCGCGGTCGCCATCGCCCTGCGCAACCGCTGGCGGCGCCAGCAACTGAAGGGCCCGCTGCGCGAGGAGGTCGCGCCCAAGAACATCCTGATGATCGGACCGACCGGCTGCGGCAAGACCGAGATCGCCCGCCGCCTCGCCCGGCTCGCGGGCGCCCCCTTCCTCAAGGTGGAGGCCACGAAGTTCACGGAAGTCGGCTATGTCGGGCGGGACGTCGAGCAGATCGTGCGCGACCTCGTCGAAGTCGGCATCGGGCTGCGGCGCGAGGAGAAGCGCCGCGAGGTGAAGGCCAAGGCGGAGGCGGCGGCCGAGAACCGCATCCTCGACGCTCTCGTCGGACCGACCGCCAGCCAGGCGACCCGCGACAGCTTCCGCAAGAAGCTCCGCAACAGCGACCTCGACGACAAGGAGGTCGAGCTTGAGCTCGCCTCCGGTGCGCCGGCCGGATTGCCGATGTTCGAGATCCCGGGCGTGCCCGGCGCCTCGATGGGGGCGATCAACCTCGGGGACATGCTGGGCAAGGCGCTCGGCGGCGCGAAGGGGAAGCCGCGCCGCATCACCGTGCGCGACGCCTACGCGCCGTTGCTCGCCGAGGAATCCGACAAGCTCGTCGACAACGATGCCCTGATCCAGGAGGCGGTTCGCGAGGTCGAGGACAACGGCATCGTCTTCCTCGACGAGATCGACAAGATCTGTGCCCGCGAGAGCCGGTCGGGCGCCGACGTCTCCCGCGAGGGCGTGCAGCGCGACCTGCTGCCGCTCATCGAGGGCACGACGGTGGCCACCAAGCACGGGCCGGTGAAGACCGACCACGTCCTGTTCATCGCGTCCGGCGCCTTCCACGTTTCGAAGCCCGCCGACCTCCTGCCCGAGCTGCAGGGGCGCTTGCCGATCCGCGTGGAGCTGAACCCGCTGACGGTGGACGATTTCCGGCAGATCCTCACCGCGACCGAGGCGAGCCTGATCAAGCAGACGGTCGCGCTTATGGAGACGGAGGGTGTCACCCTCGCCTTCACGGAGGACGCGGTCGACGCTCTGGCCCGCGTCGCGGTCGAGGTGAATTCCTCGGTCGAGAACATCGGCGCCCGTCGGCTGCAAACCGTGCTGGAGCGCGTGATCGACGACATCTCCTTCACGGCGACTGATCGCGCGGGCGAGACGATCACGATCGATGCAGCCTACGTGCGCGACCGCGTCGAGAGCCTGGCGGCGAACGCGGATCTCAGCCGGTTCATCCTCTGAATTCGCGTCGCGGCCCTTCAGGGGCGCGAGGGCGCCTCTCCTCTCCGCATGAGGAAGGAGAGGCGCGTTCCGTTCAGGCCGCCACCGCCTTGAGGAAGCGGCCGATCTCGGCCTCGAGCCCCGTAGCCACGTCCTCTACCGACGAGGCGGCCGATTCCACCGTCGAGGCCATCTCGGACGTGCGCTGTGCTGCGTTCGAGACGGTGCCGAGGTCGCGGGCGATGGCGACGCTGGTCTGGGCGGTCTCGCCGACGTTGCGGGAGATCTCGTCGGTGGCGGCGCCCTGCGCGGCGACCGCGCCCGAGATGTCGGCCGTGGTGGCGCTGATGCAGCCCATCCGGCTCGTCATCCGGCCGATCGCGTCGACGGCGACGCCGGTCGCACCCTGAACCCGCGCGACCTGGGCCGCGATCTCGTCGGTGGCCCGCGCCGTCTGTCCGGCGAGCTCCTTGACCTCGGCGGCGACCACCGCGAAGCCGCGGCCCGCCTCTCCGGCCCGCGCCGCCTCGATCGTGGCGTTGAGCGCCAGAAGATTCGTCTGCTCGGCCACGGCCCGGATCAGGCCGACCACGTCGCCGATGCGCTGGGCCGAGGCTGCGAGGTCGCCGACCTGCGCGTTCATCGATTCCGCCTCGCCGAGAGCGCCATCGACCTCGCCCTTCGCCCGCTCGATCCGGGCCTGGATCTCGGCGATCGAGGCCGCGAGCTGTTCGGCTGCGCTCGCCACGGTCTGGACGTTGGCGGATGTCTCCCGCGAGCCGGCAGAGGCGCCGTCGATCGCCGCGTTGGCCTCGGCCGAGACGGCGCTCATCGCCGCCGCGCGCTCGCGCATCTCGCCGGTGCGCGCGTTGAAGGTCGCGATCGATTGCTGCACGCGTACGCGGAACCGCTCGACCTCGCCGTCGAGAAGCTCCCGGCGCTGCCGCTCGCCCTCGCCTGCCATGCGCTGATCCGACTCGAGGCTGCGGGCGCGACGGCTCGTGTCGCGCAGGGTGCCGAGCGCGCGCGCCACGGCGCCGATCTCGTCCCGGCGCGCCTGCGAGGGGATCGGCCTGTCGAGGTCGCCCTCGGCAAGGCGCGTCGTGCGCGCGGCGATCTCGTTGAGAGGACGGAACATCCTGACTGCGATGGGGATCATGACGAGGCAGGCGAGGACGGCCACGGCGAGGCTGAGCAGCGCCATCGTCCACATCGTGGCCGCGTAATCCGCGTGGTACCGCTCCAGGGGGATGCCAATGTAGAGGATGCCGTTGACGGTGCCCGCCCTGTCGAAGGTCGGATGGTAAAGAGTGTAGAAGGGGCGCCCGAACAATGTGACGGTGCCCGAATAGGCCCGGCCGGCCCGGATCGCGCCCTGGGCCGGGTGGTCGGCCGCCAGAGCGGTGCCGACGGCGCGCTCGCCGTTCTCCTTCTTCACGTTGGTGATGCGGCGCAGGTAGCGGTCGCTGCCAGCCTCGCTGGCGAAGACCGTGGCGTTGCCGCCGATGAAGGCGGTGACGTCGTCGACGATCGTGAGATCGCTCAGGCTCCCGAGATCGGGCGCCACGACGCGCTCGACCCGTGAGCCGTCGAGGCCGACTGAGGCGCCTGCGACCTTGCCGGCGAAGACGAGCGAGAGCGTCCTCAGATGGGTTTCAGCCTCTTCACGCTGCTTGTCTTCGATCTGCGACCAGATCTGATGGCTCGCAGCAGCGAGGAGGATACCGACCGTCAAGACGATCGCCGCACCGGCTAGGAGGATGATCTTGGTCGTGAGGCTGCTAAACCTATGCATGGAAATCGTTCGCTCGATCGGCATCTGCTCTGCTTGGAGCGAACATCTTGGCACGGGTGTCTTAGCGTCTCGTTTCAATCGGTACGGTTCCGCGCGATCGATCCTGATCGCTCAGGCTGCCCAGACCTGCCCGGGACGGAGGGGAGAAAGCTGTCGGCCGGGCGCCCGGCCGCCTCGAGCGCGCGTTCCAGGGCCTCGAGCGGCCGCTCGACGCCCTCGTCGGTGAGGCGGAAGGTGCCCCAGTGATGGCCGAGCGCCTGCTCGGCGCCGAGCAGCCGCACCGCCTCGACCGCGTCCTCGGGGTTCATGTGCTGCGGCTGCATGAACCAGCGCGGCTCGTAGGCCCCGATCGGCAGCGTCGCGAGGCGGGGCGCACCGAAGCGGTCGCGCAGCGAGCGAAAGACGTTGCCGTCGCCGAGCCCGCTGTCGCCAACATGGACGTGGACGCCGTGCGGTCCCGTGATCACGAAGGCGCACCAGAGCGCCATACGCCGGTCGTTCAAGCCCCGGGCGGACCAATGGTTGGCCGGCACGAGGTGGACCGCGAGCCCGGCGCCGAGATCGACGCTCTCGCCCCAGTCCCGCGGCTCGACATGCATGGTCTCGTCGTAGGAGCGCAGAATCGCGTCGTTGCCGAGGGGCGCCACGATCAAGGGCTGATGCGCCTGCCAGAGGCGTGCGACGGTTGGCCCGTCGAGATGGTCGTAGTGGTTGTGGGTGATCAGCACCGCATCGATCGGCGGCAGATCAGCAAACGCGACCCCCGGTGGATTGACGCGCTTCGGCCCCGCGAACCGAACCGGGCTCGCGCGCTTGGCGTAGACCGGATCGACCAGGATGTTGCGGCCGGCGACCTGGAACAGGTAGCTCGCGTGGCCGATGAGCACGACACGGAGCGTCTCGGAGCGTTCGGGCGGCCTGTCGGCCGGAAACGGACTCGGGAAGCTTGCGGGCCAGGGCTCGCCCTGGCGCGCGAGCTGCCAGCGGATCACCTCGGCGAGATCCTTGTCGGCGGCCTGATCCGGGCTGTGGAAGCGCACCCCGTCGAAATGGTCGCTCTTCGGACCCTGGTAATAGGGATTGCGGCTGCGCCGGTGCGCGGCATACCCGACGCCGCCCAGCGTCATCACGGTGGCGGCGCTGGCGGCCGCGAGGAGGCTTCGCCGTTTCATCGACGGGGAGATGGCTTGGCCCGTGATCCCGTCAAGGCGTCATGTCTCCGTGCCGCACGCACCGCGCCTCAGGAGCGCCAGCGCAGCTCCTGCGACTGGAGCGGATTCGCGAAAGCGCGGCTCTCGCGCGCCGCCTGCAGCGCCTCGCGCTTGAGGCGGAAATACCATTGCGAGGGCAGATCGCCCTGCCCGAACAGCACCATGGTGGGCTTGCGGTCGAGGCCCGCCTGCGCGTGCTGCAGAACCTGCTGGTCCTGGGTGAGGAACTGGCGCATCAGCAGCTTGGCGACGGGCTGCAAGGGCTTGAGGGCCGGCACGCTGAAATAGAGGGCGTTCGTCAGCAGGGTCCGGTTCTGGGTCATCGGCGTCGCGAACGTGTAGTTCGCCACCCGCTTCGAGCCGGCCCTGATCCGTTCCAGGCGGACCCCGGGGAGCCGGAACTCGATCTCAACGTCGGGCACGCCGCCGAGCAGCCGGTAGACCGGCGAGCTCTTGCTGGTGGCGTGGCTCGTCATGGTGAAGCCGTGCGGCGTCGGTCGGAAGGATTTCACCTTCTCGCGCAGTTCCTTCGAGGGGCGGAACCACCAGGAATCGTGCACGAAGGCGACGTGGCCCGGATCGACGAGGCTGAGCGTCGTGAGGTCGAACGAAGCCTCGACCTCCAGCGCCACCACGACGCAGCCCGCGGGCTCGAAGTCGAGCTCGGGCACGGCTGGCACGTCGCTCCCTGAAGCCCCGAGATGCGGGTTGACCCAGACGAAGCCCGCGCTCTCCCGGACGGGAAAGCGCTGCACGGCGATGCGCGAGAGGTCGGCAGCGTCCGAGGCGGAGAGCGTCGGCACGTCGCGGCAGCGCCCGTCCGTGCCGAAGCGCCAGCCGTGGAACGGGCAGGTCAGCGCATCGCCGTCGAAGCGGCCCTTCGAGAGCGCCATGCCCCGGTGGGGGCAGCGGTCGCGCAGGGCGAAGGGCGCGCCCTCCCCGTCGCGGCCCATCACGATCAGCTCGCCGTTCAGTTGCACCGAGCGGAGCGTCCCGGCTTTCAGCGCTTCCGCGCGGCCGACGCAGTACCACGCGTCCGGCAGCGGCTGGCGCATGGCGTCCGGATCGAGGGCGGCCTCGTCGGCAGGTGCTGCTTGGCGCAGGGTCTGGAGGGGAGCGTTCGACACGAGGGACCGCGAGCTTCGGGCTTCCGGCCGTCGAAGCGGCCCGAAAGGGGCCGCCCTCTTTAATCGTCCCCGCCAGTGCTGGCCAGCGCCGGTCCGGCAGCGGCGAGAGGGCGCAGGCGGGGGCCTTCACATCGCCCGTGCGGTTTCCTACCTTGGGGCTCCCACAACTAACGAAAGGAGGTGATCCAGTGTCTCATTGTCATCAGCCGCGGTCGTCGGCTCTCCGGACCTGGACCGTCGCCTCCGGCGCTTTCGCGTAAAGCGTTCCGAGACGCGAGACAGTTTCGGCCGGACCGCGGTTCGGCAATGGAAGGGCCGCCCTCTCGGGCGGCCCTTCGGCTTTTCGAATTTGGGTCGGAGGCTCAGCGCTTCTGGAAGAGCGGCTGCGCCAGCGCCTCGGCCCGCGCCCGCCAGAGATCACGCTCCTCGCGCACGGCGTCGAGCGCGCTCATCTCCTCTTGGACGTGCTTGCGGAGATCCCGGATCTCCTGCGCGAGGATCGCCTGCAACTCGGCATAGCGATCCGCCTCGACCCGCAATTTCGCCTTGAGAATCAGGTTCTCGGCCATCAGCTCCGAGATGTCCTCGCCCTCGACCGCGTTGCGGACGGGCTCTGCGGGTGCGCGCTCGGCCTGGGCCGGCTTCGGCGGTACGAGGCGCGGCGCCCAGTTCGGCTGGGCCTCGGCGGCGCGGGGCGCCTCGGGGCGTGCGGCCCGCTCGGCCGACTTCTCCTGGGCGGGCGGCGTGTGGGCCTTCATCGCGGCGAGCCAGTCGCGCAAGGGGCCGGGAGCCGGGCGACCGCTCTCATGCGACGGGTACTGACGGGCGGGTTCCGACATCGGCGGGCGTCCTTGCGATCTCGTGCCCATCCGACCAGATCATGCTTAAGGAAGCGTAAAGCTTAACGTAGCCTTCCCGATCCGATCCGGGAATTTGACTTTTCGGGCATGCCCGCCTAAGGCCCGCGTTCCAATCCGACGCATCGACGTCAACCTGAACGCCGACCGGTCCACGAGGCCGGAGGTCAACGCCCGACAGCGCGTCCGCGCCCTCGGGCGTGTTCTGCGTTGGCAGAAAGCGCGTCCTGCCCCGGTGTGCCCAAGCCATGACGCCAGCACGCGAGACCCCCCTTCGCATCGAGGATGCGATCAACGAGACCTGCCCGTGGTCCGGCAAGCCGGTCGCGGCGGATTCGTTGACGCTCTACAACGGCGCGGTCGTTGGGTTCTGCAATCCCGAGTGCCGGGACAAATTCGCCCGCGCGCTGCAGAGCTTCGAGGCCGCCCTCCAGGCGCGCCGCGTCGAGAAGGCGGGCCTCCACCAGTGACCCACGGAATCGCCTGACCATGTTCGAAGGCCTGTCCGACCGACTCTCCGGCATTCTCTCGGGGCTGACGCGCCGCGGCGCGCTGACCGAGGCCGACGTCACGGCCGCCCTGCGCGAGGTGCGCCGGGCGCTCCTCGAGGCCGACGTGGCGCTCGAAGTGGTGCGCGGCTTCACCGAGCGCGTGCGCGAGAAGGCGGTGGGCGCCGTCGTCCTCAAGTCGATCACCCCCGGCCAGATGGTCGTCAAGATCGTCAACGACGAGCTCGTGGCGATGCTGGGCGATCAGGCCGAGGTGATCGACCTCAACGCGCCCGCTCCCGTCGCCATCCTGATGGTGGGCCTGCAGGGCTCGGGCAAGACGACCACTACCGCCAAGATCGCTCGCCGCCTGACCGAGCGCGAGCGCCGCCGCGTCCTGCTCGCCTCCCTCGACACCCGCCGCCCGGCCGCCATGGAGCAGCTCGCGGTCCTGGCGGGTCAGGTTGGCGTCGAGAGCCTGCCGATCATCGCTGGCCAATCGGCGGTGCAGATCGCCAAGCGCGCCATGGACGCCGCCCGCCTCGGCGGTTTCGACGTGGTTATGCTCGACACGGCCGGCCGCACCACGGTCGACGAGGCCCTGATGGCCGAGGCCGCCGAGGTGAAGGCGGCGACAAAGCCTCACGAGGTGCTGCTCGTCGCCGACGCGCTCACCGGCCAGGACGCGGTCAACACCGCCCGCGCCTTCGACGGCCGCCTCGGCGTCACCGGCATCGTGCTGACCCGCATGGACGGCGATTCCCGTGGCGGCGCCGCGCTCTCGATGCGCGCGGTCACCGGCAAGCCGATCAAGCTCGTCGGCACCGGCGAGAAGGTCGACGCGCTGGAAGAGTTCCATCCGGCGCGCGTCGCCAACCGCATCCTGGGCATGGGCGACATCGTCTCCCTCGTCGAGAAGGCGGCGGAGACGATCGACGCCGAGCAGGCGATGCGCACCGCCGAGAAGATGCGCAAGGGCAAGTTCGACCTCGAGGACTTGTCGATGCAGCTCGGCCAGATGGAGAAGATGGGCGGTATCGGCGGCCTGATGGGCATGCTGCCCGGCATGGGCCAGATCAAGAAGCAGGTCGAGGGCGCGAATCTCGACGAGAAGATGTTCAGGCGCCAGCGAGCGATCATCTCGTCGATGACACCGCAGGAGCGCAAGAACCCCGACCTTCTCAAGAATTCCCGCAAGAAGCGCATCGCGGCGGGCGCCGGTGTGAAGGTCGAGGAGATCAACAAGCTCCTCAAGATGCACCGGACCATGGCCGACATGATGAGGGCGATGGGGTCGGGCAAGCGTGGAATCGGCCAGGCGCTGGGCAACATGTTCGGCCTCGGCGGTGGCGGGATGCCGGGCGGCATGCCTGCCCTGCCCCCGGGCATGCCCGAGCCGACCCCGGAGCAGATCGCGCAGATCGAGAAGCAGTTCGGCGGCAAGCTGCCGCCGATGCCGTCCGGGATGGGCGGCGGAAAGATGCCGGGCCTTCCGGGGCTCGGCGGGCCGAAGATGCCGGGATTGCCCGGCCTCGGCGGATTCCCGTTCGGGAAGAAGAAGTAGGGAGTGGCGAGCTGCGAGGGGCAGGAAAGCCCCCTTCGCGCCTCACCGCTCGCTGGTCACTTGCAAGAAGCACAGTCAGGAGTTGAATAAATGTCCCTCAAGATCCGTCTCACCCGCGGCGGCGCCAAGAAGCGCCCGTACTACCGTATCGTCGTCGCCGATGCCCGCTCCCCGCGCGACGGCCGCTTCATCGAGAAGGTCGGTGTCTACGATCCCATGAAGGCCAAGGACGATCCGGCTCGCGTGCAGCTCGAGACCGACAAGATCCAGTCCTGGCTTGCCAAGGGTGCGCAGCCGACCGACCGCGTCCTGCGCTTCCTCGACGCGGCCGGCCTCGCCAAGCGCCCCGCCCGCAACAACCCGCAGAAGGCCGAGCCCGGCGAGAAGGCCAAGGAGCGCGCGGCCAAGCGCGCGGAGGCGGCTGCCGCCCCGGCCGAGGACGCCGCGGCCTGAGGCGCGGGACATGGCGCGCCGTCCCGGCGGACAATCACCCCGAGGGGACGGCTCCCGCCGCGCGAGGCCGCCGCGCCTCGCGCCCGCGTCCGAGACCTCGCCCCGGCACAAGGCCGCCGAGACGAGGCCGGCGCCCGCCTCGCCCGATCCCGACCTCGTTCTCCTGGGCGAGTTCGGGCGGGCGCACGGGCTAAACGGCGAGATCCGCCTGAAATCTTACACGGCCGATCCGGTGGCGATCGCGAGCTACGGTCCGCTCCGCACGACCGACGGCCGCAGCATCGAGATCGTGAGCGCCCGCCCCGCGCCCGGCCCAGCGCCGGACCTCCTCGTCGCGCGCGTGAGGGGCGTGTCCGACCGGAGCGGTGCGGAGGCGCTGAACCGGGTCGGGCTCTACGTCCCGCGCCGGACGCTCGGACAGGCCGAGGACGAGGACGAGTTCTTCACGGCCGATCTCGTCGGCCTGTCAGTCGTCGATACGGACGGAAAGAAGCTGGGCAACGTGGTCTCGGTGCCGAATTACGGCGGCGGCGATCTCCTCGAGATCCGTCCCGAAGCCGGCGGCCCGACCGCGCTCCTGCCCTTCACCAAGGCTTTCGTGCCGGGCCTCGACCTGCCCGGCGGCCGGATCACCGTCGATCCGCCGGACGATCTCTTTGCTCCGCCCGGCCCGAAGCCGCCGGACGAACCGGTCTGAGGCGCGGAACGGACATTCGGCCTCCACGCGGCGACGGGACCGGGGCGCAGCCCGGATCTCAGGTCGTCGGATCTACCAGCTTCGGCTTGCGACCTGATCCGCCGTCACTCGGCCCTTCGTCACTTGGTCCTTCGTCACTTGGTCCTTCGTCACTTGGTCCTTCGTTACTTGGCCCCGCGGCTCGCCTCGTCCCGACAGGGCCGGATCGCGCGCGGGTCCGGCCGCTTCTCCGGGGCCGGCGCCTCGAAGATCGCCAGGTAGCCGACACCGCCCTCCAGCACCGTGAAGCCAGTCTCGCGGTAGCCCGCGGCGGCGAGCTCGCAGCGCAGCAGCGCAGGGGGCGTGCCGTGGCGCGAGGGGATGTCGTCGGCGTCCACGATGCCGACCCGCCCGCCCGGCCTCATCGCGGCGGCGAGGTTGTGCAGCAGCCCGTAGGGCTGGCTGATCTCGTGATACATGTGCACGAGCACGGCCGCGTCGACGGAAGCCGGCTTGAGGCGCGGGTCGTGCGGCTCGCCCCGCACCACGGTCACGTTATGAAGGCCCGCCTTGCGAACGCGCTTCTGGAGATCGGCGAGGTAGCGCGGCGTGACGTCCTCGGCGAGGACCCGGCCCTGTGGCCCGACGCGCGGAGACAGACGGAGCGTGTAGTAGCCGCTGCCGGCGCCGATGTCGGCGACGACCTGCCCCGGCGCGATGCCCATCAGGCGGGCCACCTGCCCGACCTCGTCCGCCTTTTCGCGCTCCTTCTCCAACGCCCACTGGGCCGCGACGATCTCGGCGACGGGCCGGTCGGGCTTCGGGAAGGCCGAGGCCGGGGCGCCCGGCGGCCCAAGCGGCTCGGCCGCGCCTGCGTGGCCGGCCAGGGCGAGAACGATGAGGGAAGCGAAGGGACTTGCACGCAGCATGCGGGCTTTCTCTGGGGAACGCCGGTAGCGCGCATGCCCCCTCTCAACGATGAGGCGGCTTCGCGCGGTGCGGAGAATAGAAGCCCTGGCGGGTTCGCAAAGACGACCTTGCGTCCCAGCCATTGACCCCCGGACGGGCTCCGCGCCAAGACGCCCGAATGAGTGACGCGACCGCCCTGTCCGCCCCGTGGCGGGCCACCGTGCTGACCCTCTACCCCGAGATGTTCCCGGGGCCCCTCGGCGTCTCCCTCTCCGGCGACGCGCTCGGCCGCGGCGCGTGGGACCTGTCCGCGCAGAACATCCGCGCGCACGGGCTCGGCCGCCATCGCAGCGTCGACGATACGCCCGCGGGCGGCGGCGCCGGCATGGTGCTGCGCTGCGACGTGCTCGCCGCCGCGATCGACGCGGCCTCCGGACCGGATGATCCGCGTCCGCGCCTCCTGATGTCGCCCCGCGGCCGCCCGCTGACGCAGGCGCGGGTGCGGGCACTCGCCGCCGGCCCCGGCCTCGTCGTCATCTGCGGCCGCTTCGAGGGCGTCGACGAACGGGTCATCGCGGGCCGCGGGCTCGAGGAGGTCTCGATCGGCGACTATGTGCTCTCCGGCGGCGAGATCGCCGCCATGGTGCTGATCGACGCCTGCGTGCGCCTTCTCCCCGGCGTGATGGGCAAGGAGGCCTCGGGCGTCGAGGAGAGCTTCGAGAACGGGCGGCTCGAATATCCGCACTACACGCGGCCGCGGGAATGGGAGGGCCGCGTGATTCCCGACGTGCTCACCGGCGGAAACCATGCGGCGATCGCCCGCTGGCGGGGGGCAGAGGCGCTGCGCCTGACTGCCGAGCGGCGGCCGGATCTTCTCGATCGGAGCGTGATGCCCTTCACGGAATGACTGCGGAAAAGTGACAGAGCCGGACGATTACCGCGCTTTGATCGTTTCGCACCTTGCGCTCGCAACGAAGTTCCATCATGCGGATCGGCGGGACACTCCTCCCCAACGAGGAGCGCCCATCTGCAAGGATGGATCACATGACGAACCGCCCCGACACGCGCCCCCGCGTGCCCTATTTCTCGTCCGGCCCCTGCACCAAGCGCCCCGGCTGGACCCTCGATGCCCTCTCGGACGCGGCGCTCGGACGCTCGCACCGTTCCCCCCTCGGCAAGGGCAAGCTCAAGGAAGCCATCGACCTGACGCGCAAGATCCTGCGCGTGCCGGCCGATTACCGCATCGGCATCGTGCCGGGCTCCGACACCGGCGCCGTCGAGATGGCCATGTGGACGATGCTGGGCCCGAAGACCGTCGAGGTCGCGGCCTGGGAAGCCTTCGGGGCCGAGTGGGTCACCGACGCGCTGAAGGAGCTGAAGATCAGCCCCGTCGTGCACCAGACGCCCTACGGCGTGCTGCCGGATCTCGCGAAGATCGACACCAAGCGCAATGACGTCATCTTCACCTGGAACGGCACGGCTGCCGGCGTGAAGGTGCCGAACGGCGATTGGATCGCGGCCGATCGCGAGGGGCTGACGATCTGCGACGCCACCTCGGCCGCCTTCGCGCAGCCGCTCGCGTGGGACAAGCTCGATGTCGTCACCTTCTCGTGGCAGAAGGTGATGGGCGGCGAGGCCGCGCACGGCATCCTGATCCTGTCGCCCCGGGCGGTGGCCCGCATCGAGAGCCACAATCCCGCGTGGCCGGTGCCAAAGGTGTTCCGCCTCGCCAAGGGCGGCAAGCTGATCGAGGGCATCTTCAAGGGCGACACCATCAACACGCCCTCGATGCTCGCGGTCGAGGATTATCTCGACACCCTGCGCTGGGCGGAGAGCGTTGGCGGCCTCGACGCGCTGCACGCGCGCGCCGACGCCAACGCGACGATCATCCTCGACTGGGTGGCGCGCACCCCCTGGATCGCCAACCTCGCGGCCGATCCGGCGACCCGCTCCAACACGGGCGTCTGCCTCGTGATCGCCGATCCGGACGTGCTCGCCAAGGGTGACGCGGCGGTGGCCTCGGTCGCCAAGGACATCGTCGAGATCCTGGAGCGCGAGGGCGTCGCCTACGACATCGGCGCCTACCGGGACGCGCCCGCGGGCCTGCGCATCTGGTGCGGCGCCACCGTCGAGCGCGCCGATCTCGAGGCGCTGACGCCCTGGCTCGACTGGGCCTTCGGCGAGGCCAAGGCGAAGCTCGCCAAGGCCGCGTAGCGCCCGCACCCGCTGACGGCGCGGGGTCCCCTCTCCCGAGCGGGAGAGGGCGTGCGTCGCGCTGTCCGCGCCCTTTGCGATCCCACGGCCGGTCGATCCGGCCGCTTCTCCACCATTCCAGAGCAGGAGGCACGCATGCCCGCTCCCAAGGTGCTCATCTCCGACGCGTTGTCGGAAGCCGCGATCCAGATCTTCCGCGACCGCGGCATCGACGTCGATTTCCGTCCCGAACTCGGCAAGGACAAGGACGCGCTCGCCGCCATCATCGGCGCGTATGACGGACTCGCCATCCGGTCCGCCACCAAGGTCACGCCGAAGATCTTCGATCAGGCCGCGCGCCTGCGCGTCGTCGGCCGGGCCGGCATCGGCGTCGACAACGTCGACGTGCCCGCCGCCACCGCCAAAGGCGTGATCGTGATGAACACGCCCTTCGGCAATTCCATCACCACCGCCGAGCATGCCATCGCCATGATGTTCGCGCTCGCTCGCCAGATCCCGCAAGCCGACGCCTCGACCCAGGCGGGCCGGTGGGAGAAGAACCGCTTCATGGGCGTCGAACTCACGGCCAAGACCCTCGGCGTGATCGGCTGCGGGAATATCGGCGCGATCGTCGCCGACCGCGCCATCGGCCTGAAGCTCAAGGTCGTCGCCTACGACCCGTTCCTGTCGCCTGAGCGGGCCCGCGAGATCGGCGTGGAGAAGGTCGAGCTCGACGCGCTTCTGGCGCGGGCCGACATCATCACCCTGCACGTCCCGATGACGGACAAGACCCGCAACGTCCTTTCGGCCGAGGCGCTGGCGAAGACGAAGCCGGGCGTGCGCATCGTCAACTGCGCCCGCGGCGGACTCGTCGACGAGGCGGCGCTGCGCGCGGCGCTCGATTCGGGCCACGTGGCCGGCGCGGCCTTCGACGTGTTCGTGGAGGAGCCGGCGCGTGAGAACCCGTTGTTCGGCCACCCGAACGTGATCTGCACGCCCCATCTCGGCGCCTCGACCAACGAGGCGCAGGAGAACGTGGCGCTCCAGGTCGCCGAACAGATGTCGGATTACCTCCTCAGCGGCGCCATCACCAACGCCATCAACTTCCCGTCGATATCGGCCGAGGAGGCGCCGCGCCTGAGGCCGTACGTGTCGCTCGCCGACAAGCTCGGCTCGTTCCTCGGCCAGCTGACCGACGCGCCGATCAAGGGCATTCGCATCACCTACGAGGGCGCCGTGGCCGAGATGAACACCCGCGCGCTCACCTCCGCGGCCGTGACCGGCGTGCTGCGGCCGTTCCTCTCCGACATCAACATGGTCTCGGCGCCCGCCATCGCCCGTGAGCGCGGCATCGTCATCGACGAGGTGAAGCGCGAGGGCGGCGACGGAGATTACGAGTCGGTCGTGCGCATCACCGTCGAGGCGGAGGACATGCCGCGAGACGCCGCCGGCACCGTCTTCCACGATGGCAAGCCCCGGGTGATCGAGATCCGCAGCATCGACATCGACGCGGCCTTCGCGCCGCACATGCTCTATGTGCGCAACCACGACAAGCCGGGCTTCATCGGTCGCTTCGGCAGCGTGCTGGGCGAGGCCGGTGTCAACATCGCGACGTTCAACCTCGGCCGCGAGACCGAGGGCGGCAATGCCATCGCCTTCGTGGCGGTGGACGGCCCCGTCGGGCCGGACGTGCTGGAGAAAATCGCCGCGATCCCGCAGGTGAAGCGGGTGCGCGCCGTCAGCTTCTGACGCGATCGCCTGAACGGAGAAAGGCCCCGGATCGCTCCGGGGCCTTTCCCTGTCTCCGTCCTTCCTGAGGCAGACGGATTACTTGAAGATGTTGAGGAAGCCGCCGGGCTCGGCGTAGACGCCGGGGTTGGCCGTCGAGGCCTGCCAGCGGATCGAGCCGATCACCGCGTCGCCGCACCAGTCGGACCGGCCGGTACCGCGCAGGATGCCCTTCGGGTCTGTGGTCAGGTTGAAGCACTGGGTCGGGTTCAGGTCGGTCGTGTGGAAGCGCAGATCGACCAGGAGGTTCTTGTAGGCCCAGGAGATGCCGACGTTGCCGTAATTGTAGCTCGGCAGGTCGAAGGGGATGAAGCCGGTGGCCGAGGTCTTGGCCGCGCCGAGGAAGTAGTGGCCGCCCTCGCCCGAGATCGAGAAGCCGCCGGCATAGGCCTCCGGCAGGAACGAGAACCAAGTGGCAGGTAGCGTATAGGCGATGGTGCCCGACGCGTAGGTGCCGTTGGTGTGCTGGCCGAGGTAGTTCGGGGCGAAGAACACGTTGGCGCCGATCGCGAGTTCGGGCGTCGCCTGGTAGAGCGCCTTGCCGGCGTACTCGATGAAGTCGGTGTTCCGGGTGGTGAAGGTCGTGCCGTTGATGATCAGCGGCGTCTCGCCCGGGTAGTAGTAGTAGATCACGCCGAGGTCGAACGAGAGCTTGTCGAAGACCGGCCGGATGCCGGCGACGAGGTCGAACTCGAAGTCGGGCCGGGTCGGCAGGCGGGTCTGCCAGGTGTAGAAGCCCGCGTAGGCGAGGTTATTGAAGAACTGCGTCTCGAAGAAGCTCTGGTAGCTGTACTGGCGGTCGGATTGCGAGACGCCGCGGAAGTTATAGTCGGAGGCGATCTGCGAGTAGAACGCGAAGCCGATGATCGGATCGGGCGCCTTGGCCTCCGGCGGCATCATCTTCGGCGCCGCCATGTCGGCGGCCTCGGCCTGTCCGAAGCAGAGGCAGGCGGCCAGCGCGGCAGCGGCACCCTTCAAGAACATGTTCGACGTCATAGCAAGACCAGCCCCTTTTTCTTGATGATGGAAAAGTGCCGAAAACGGTTCAACTCGGCAAAATGAGATTTCAGGCACTTGCCTATTTCGTAGGCATCCACCCCCGTCCCGCTGCGCTTGCTCTGTGGTTGTGGTATCGGCGCCACATTGTTGCCGCGGTGCTCTCGGGTGGATCCCAGGCGACCGGGCAGAAGCGAGCGCGCTGCCGGGCAGCGCGCGCCGGTGTCGAATCAGTTTTCAATCAGAAGGTGAACCCGGTCTCGATCATGTAGCGGTCCTGTCCGCCGCGATTGCCGAGCCGCCCGAAGCCGAGGCCAGGCGTCACGCCCCCGGCGAAGAGGTCTCCGCGCTGGTAGTCGACAAGTTCGACGTGCGAGTACTCGCCGCGGATGAAGAACCGGTCGAAGGTGAAGGTCGGCGTGATCGTGAAGGAATAGGCCGAGCTGCCGGCGCCGTAGAGCACCGAGGTCCTGCCGAGCGGGTTGAAGCGATCGCCACTCTGGCTGATGTACTCGAAACGTCCGGCGAGCGCGAAGTTGTCGGTGAAGGCGTAGCTCGCGAGCAGCGCGCCGCCGAAGGTCTCAGCGCCGGCGAGGCCGAGCCCGGCGTTGCTCTCGACGTTCGTGTACTGGATATAGGGCGTCACGATCCAAGGGCCCGCCGAGTAGGTGTAGTTCGCGCTGACGATGCTGCTGTTCTGCAGCGCAAGCGGTGTCGCGTACTGGAACCTCAGGCTCCGCAGCCCGGAATTGAAGTTCGTGAAGTGGGTGCCGCCGTTGATGCCGATCGTGTTGGCGTCGTCGAGCTTGTAGGTGATCGCGCCCGTGATCCAGTTGATCTCGCCTGAGAAGAAGCCGTCCGTCGCGGCGAGCGAGGCGGACCAGGGTCCGCTCGCATAATTGACCTGCACGCCCTGGTTGACGATGTTCTCCTGGTTGAACAGCAGGCCGCGCGAGATATTGAGGTTCTGGAACGTGAAGGCCAGTTCCGAGCCGATATTCGTCGGCATCCGGCCGCCCTGGATCGACCATTCGTCGTTGATCGCGATCTTGCCGAAGACAACGGGCAGTGGGCCGAACAGCAGGTCGGTCTGGCTGAGCGCACTGAAGGTCGGGAAGCCGAGCGCCGGGATCGAGTAGAGACCGGTCTGGATGTAGAACTGGAACGGGCCGTCCGCCTTCTGGATGAAGGCCTGCACGTTGCTGAAGTCGACCCGACCGTAGCGATCGTCACGCTCCAGCGGCGGCGTGTAGAACGCCCCGAACGGACTCGAATAGGTGTAGGCGTAGCCGGTGACCGCGCCGCCCACGTAGATGTCGCCGAGGCCGGTGGTGAAGCAGGCCGGGTTCGGGTTCTGCTTGATGATCCCGCCATAGGCCGGGAAGGTGATCGCCGCCTTGCAGGATTCCACGACCGGCACCGGCGGTGGCGCGGCCGGCATGTCCGCCGCTTGAGCCTGCCCCAGGCAGACGAGCAGCGCAGTCGCGGCCGTGCCGCCCTTCAGGAACAGTCTCAGCATCATGGTCGAGAACCCCGTTAGATCTCTATAGCCAAGCTGCCGAAACAGACGATGCAGTGCAAAATCAAAGATGAGGCAACTGCTCAGTTTCGAGGCAATCCATGGTTGGAGTCTTTGTCGGCTATCCCATGTTGCCGAATGGCAACGTTTGCTTGCTGGGTACCGTCGGGACTCTGAAGAAAACCGATCGGACTCCTCGCCTGGGCCGGTCGCGCGCGAGCAGAACGCTGCGACGATGCCCTTGAATTGAGCATCGTGCCCGCCCGATCGGAGCGAGATCCGTCGATCCGGATCGCGGCCATGAAAAAGGGTCCCGGCTCTCTCGAGCCGGGACCCCGGATGTCAGATCGAAGCTTGGGTAGACTCGATCAGTAGTTGTAAGCGCGCTCGCCGTGGTCGGCGATGTCGAGACCCTCGCGCTCCTCCTCCTGCGTGACGCGCAGGCCGATCGTGACGTCCACGAGCTTGTAGAGGATCGCCGAGCCGATGCCCGACCACAGCAGGGTGAGGCCGACGGCCTTCGCCTGGGTGATGAGCTGGGCGGTCATGTCGTAGGCGCCGACGACGAGCTCGCCGGGCTTCGTGGTGTAGTCCGGGATGCCGGCGCCGCCGAGATCCGGGCTGACTAGGATGCCGGTGGCGAGCGCGCCCAGGATGCCGCCGATGCAATGGACGCCGAACACGTCGAGCGAGTCGTCGTAGCCGATGGCGTTCTTCACGGTCGAGCACATCACGAAGCAGACCGCGCCGGCGACGAGGCCGAGGACGATCGAGCCCATCGGGCCGGCGAAGCCCGCGGCCGGGGTGACGGCGACGAGGCCGGCGATGGCGCCCGACAGCATGCCGAGCAGCGACGGCTTGCCCTTCACGGCCCACTCGACGAACAGCCACGCGACGGCCGCCGCGGCGGTGGCCACGAAGGTGTTGATCATGGCGAGCGCGGTGGTGCCGTTGGCCTCGAGGTTGGAGCCGGCGTTGAAGCCGAACCAGCCGACCCAAAGGAGCGAGGCGCCGATCGTGGTCATGGTCAGCGAGTGCGGGGCGAGCAGGTCGCGGCCGTAGCCGATGCGCTTGCCGAGCATGAGGCAGCCGACGAAGCCCGCGATGCCGGCGTTGATGTGCACGACGGTGCCGCCGGCGAAGTCGAGGGCGCCCCACTTGAAGAGCATGCCGGCGTCCGCGTTCACGGCGTCGAGCGCATCCTGGGCCGCTTTCTTGGCGGCGTCGTCGGTCGCGGCGGCGAGAGCCTTGGCGGCGTTGCCGACCGCATCGGGGCCGCCCCAGTACCAGACCATGTGGGCCATCGGGAAGTAGATCAGCGTGACCCACAGGATGCAGAACACGATCAGCGCCGAGAACTTCATGCGTTCGGCGAAAGCGCCGACGATGAGGCCGGGGTGATCATCGCGAACGTCATCTGGAAGCAGATGTAGACGTATTCGGGGATGACGACGCCGTTCGAGAAGGTGGCGGCCGTGGTGGTCGGGTCGACGCCCTTCAGGAAAGCCTTCGAGAAGCCGCCGATGAAGTCGTTGAGGCCGCCGCCGTTGGTGAAGGCGAGGCTGTAGCCGTAGAAGACCCAGATCAGGCAGACGATGCAGGCGATGGCGAAGACCTGCGTGAGGACCGAGAGCATGTTCTTGGTGCGGACGAGGCCGCCGTAGAACAGGGCGAGACCCGGCACGGTCATCAGGAGGACGAGGGCGCTGGAGATCAGCATCCAGGCGGTGTCACCCTTGGCCGGAACCGGCGAGGCGGCCGGGACCGCAGCTGCCTCCGGCGCAGGCGACTGCGCCAGGGACGGCTCGACGAGGAGGGCGGCGAGCACCGCCCCTCCCAGGCCGAGCGCGAGGATGTTGCGAAGTTTCATGGACTCGAGACTCCCGATCGCGATGCGATTCTGTTGTGAAGCGATGTGTTGAGGCAGTACCGGGCGGCCGCGCCGCGCGGGGCGGCCGGGTCAGAGGGCGTCGGCGTCGGTCTCGCCGGTCCGGATGCGGACGGCCTTCTCGAGCGGCATCACGAAGATCTTGCCGTCGCCGATCTGGCCGGTGCGGGCGGCACCCGCGATCGTGTCGATCACGCTGGAGACGAGATCGGCCGCGACCGCGACCTCGATCTTGAGCTTCGGCAGGAAGCTCACGGCGTACTCGGCGCCGCGGTAGATCTCCGTGTGGCCCTTCTGGCGGCCGTAGCCCTTGACCTCGGTCACTGTCAGGCCGTGCACGCCGATGCCGGTCAAGGCGTCGCGCACCTCTTCCAGCTTGAACGGCTTGATGATGGCCATCACGATTTTCATGGGCGGCGCCCCCTTGTCCGACTGGGACCGGAAGCCGGAGCCGCCTTGTCGCGACGTCTCGGTCCGGGTTGCGCGGGGATCGGGATGACCCTGCGCTCGCCGGCCTTCATTCAAGGACTATGCCAGCGGCACCGACCGATGGAACCTTTTGCGGTCTCCGCCCACTGCACAGGAAATGGACCGGTCGCGGCGCCCGTTTGGGCGGCTCGGCGCGCGAAAATGGCGCGCGATTGTGCAGATCGCGCGCCATCTATGCAGAACCGGCCCGATTCGCACGACCTAGTCGCGCGTCGGTACTTTTGTCGCAGCTAGGTTTGCGGCTTGCGCGGACGGATCATGCCCTCCTGCGCCACGGAGGCAACGAGTTCGCCGGCGCGGGTGAAGATCTGCCCCCGGGCGAAGCCGCGGGCGCCCTCTGCGGAGGGGCTGTCCTGGGCGTAGAGGAGCCAGTCGTCCGCCCGGAACGGCCGGTGAAACCAGAGCGCGTGGTCGAGGCTCGCCGACTGCATGTCGGTGTCGAACACCGTGCGCCCGTGCGCGATCAGGGTCGCGTCGAGGAGCGTCATGTCGGTCGCGTAGGCGAGCACCGCCTGATGGATTGCGGGGTCGTCCGGCAGGGGCGAGGCTGCCCGCAGCCAGACTTGGCAGCGTGGCTCGCGCGGCTCGCGCACGAGGTAGCGCTTGACCGAGACCGGCTTCAGCTCGATCGGCCGCTCGCGGGCGAAATAGGCGGCGACCGGGAACGGAATGCCCGCGCCGCCGGCCGCCAAAAGCGCCCGCGTGTCCGGCAGCGTCTCGGGATCGGGTGCCTCCGGCATCCGGGCCTGATGCGCATAGCCCTCCTCCGCATCGTGGTAGGAGACCGACATCGCGAAGATCGCGCGCCCGTGCTGGATCGCCTTGACCCGCCGCGTGGTGAAGCTGCGCCCGTCGCGGATGCGCTCGACCTCGTAGATGATCGGCACCTTCGGGTCGCCGCCGAGCAGGAAATAGGCGTGGAGCGAGTGCGGCGGGCGCGTGCTCGGCACCGTCCGGGTCGCCGCGACGAGCGCCTGCGCCACCACTTGGCCGCCGAAGACGCGTGGCCAGCCGATCTGCGGGCTGATCCCCCGGAACAGGTCGACCTCCAGGCGTTCGAGGTCGAGGATCTCGAGAAGTTCGGCGACGATTCCGGTCATGGCATCACGTTCGGCTGAAGCGGGCCTTGTGGCCTCGGGCGGCAGGTCATAGCAGGCTTGAGGTCCATAGCAGGCTTGCGCAGGGCCGATCCACGGGAGGCGAGGAGCGATGACGAATCCAACAGCCCGGCCCGGCGCCCGCTCCCTCCTCGTCGCCGGCGGCGGCATCCCGGGCCTCGCCCTGGCGCTCGCCCTCAAGCAGGCGCACGGGCCGGCGCTCGCGGTCACCGTCTGCGATCCGGGCCTGCCGGCCGGCGGCGCCCGCCAGCGCGGCCGCGCCTACGCGGTGGCGGCGGGCGCGCGGCGCATGCTGGAGCGGCTCGGAGCCTGGGCCCGCCTCGACGGCGCGGCGCAGCCGATCCACGACATGGCGATCAGCGACAGCCGGCTGAGCGACCCCGTGCGTCCCGTCTTCCTGACCTTCGCGCAGGACCGCGAGGGCGCGGATCCTTTCGCCCACATGGTCGAGGCCGAGCCCCTCGTCGAGGCGCTGCTCGCGGGCGCCCGCGAGGCCGGCGTCGATCTCGACCCGTCGGGCGTGGCCCGCGCGCGGCCGGAGCGCGGCGCGATGCGCGTCGCGCTCGCGGACGGGCGCATTCTCACGGCGAGCCTGGTCGTCGCCGCGGACGGGGCGCGCTCGCGTGTGCGCGAGGCGGCCGGCATCGGCTGGGTCGGCTGGTCCTACCCGCAATCCGGCATCGTCGCGACGATCGGGCACGCCCGCGACCACGAGGGCCGGGCCTACGAGCATTTCCTGCCGGGCGGCCCCTTCGCGATCCTGCCGCTCACGGATGGCGGGCGCCTCGGCCACCGCTCCTCGATCGTCTGGACGGAGCGTACGGCCGACGTGCCGGCCCTGCTCGGCGGCGATCCGGACGAGGTGCTGGCCGAGATCGAGCGGCGCTTCACCCTCGAACTCGGCGAACTGAGCCTGGAGGACGGCCCGAGCGCGCACCCGCTCGCCTTCGGCCTCGCCCGCGGCTTCCGGGCCGAGCGCCTCGCGCTGCTCGGCGATGCCGCCCACGTCATCCATCCGATCGCCGGCCAAGGGCTCAATCTCGGCCTCGCTGACGCGGCGTCTCTCGCCGAGGCCGTGAGCGACGCCCTGCGCCTCGGCATGGATCCGGGCGGGGAGGACGTGCTGCGCGCCTACGAGCGCAGCCGCCGCTTCGACACGCTGGCGATGGCGGCGGCGACCGATGGGCTCAACCGACTGTTCTCGAACGACGTGCTGCCGGTGCGCCTGGTCCGCGACCTCGGCCTCGGCCTCGTCGACCGGATGCCGGCGCTCAAGCGCTTCTTCATCGGCGAGGCCGCGGGCCTCCGGGGCGGGCAGCCGCGGCTCCTGAGGGGCGAGGCGCTGTAGCGCCCCGCCCGGGACGGTTCAGCCCTTCTTCTCACCCTTGGCGCGCTCGATGCCCTCCAGGATCAGGCGATGCGCCTCGGCCTTGTCGCCCCAGCGCACGATCTTGACCCATTTGCCGGGCTCCAGGTCCTTGTAGTGCTCGAAGAAGTGCTGGATCTGGCTCAGGGTGATGTCGGGCAAATCGGTGTAGTTCTCGATGCGGTCGTAGCGCATCGTCAGGTGGCGCGAGGGGACGGCCACGATCTTCTCGTCCTCGCCCGCATTGTCCTCCATCACGAGGACGCCAACCGGCCGCACGCTCATGATCGCGCCCGGCGCGATGGCGCGGGTGTTGGCGACGAGGACGTCGCACGGGTCGCCGTCGCCCGAGAGCGTGTGCGGGATGAAGCCGTAGTTCCCCGGATACACCATCGAGGTGTAGAGGAAGCGGTCGACGACGAGGGCGCCCGCATCCTTGTCCATCTCGTACTTGATCGGCTCGCCGCCGAGCGGAACCTCGATGATCACGTTGACGTCGTGCGGCGGCTGCTTGCCGATCGAGATGGCGTCGATACGCATGGTCTCTCGTCTCCCGGAGGTCGGGGCACGCGAGGGCCCGTCTGCCGGTCTCTTAGAGCCGTTGCCCGACGAAGGAAATCTGCCGCGGCCTGCCCCGGCGACGTTTCCGCCGAAACGTTCCCGGTTCCGGTCTCAGCGGAACAGGTATCCGACCTTGGCGAGGCGCAGTCCGGCGATCCGCTCGAGGCTGCGCGGGCCGACGATGCCGTCGAGACCTTCGTAGAAGGCGCCGGCCCGCTCGTTCTCCTCCAGGGACCAGACGCCGACGCGGGCCAGCCCGTGATCGCCGAGATCGTTGCGCACGGCCCGGAACAGACGCCGCCCGAGACCGACGCCCTGGTACTCGGGGGTGAGGTAGAGCTCATCGATCTCGCCGTCGGCCTTCAGGGCACCGCTGCGGGCCCGCCCGTAGGCGGCGTAGCCGACGACGCCCTCCGGCGTCTCGACGACGGCGATGGGGCGGCCGCGGCGGAGCGCCCCCCGCCACCAGCGTCCGTCCCGCTGGGAGATCAGGCGCTCCAGGGCGACGCCCGGGATGATGCCGCGATAGGCCTCGCGCCAGGCCGCATCGAACACCCCGGAGAGGGAGGTCGCGTCGCTCTCGCGGGCCCGGCGGATGCTCGTCGTGCTGCGCGTGCTCATGCCCCGGATCCCTTCTCTCTCGTCCCGCGTCGTCGCCGGTGGGAAACCCGAATGCCCTGCCTCAGGTTCTGCCCGGATGCCGGCAAAGAGAAGGCAAGGCTGATGCCGCGACCGTACCCCCGATTTGCCGGCCCCGGCCAGGCTGTTAGAGCCGGCCGCCGTCCAACGCAGCGATCCGCGCCGCCCGTGTTCAACCGATTTCGCACCACCGAGGTCCGCAACGCCCGGCGCCTCGCCCGCATCGCCCGCTTCGAGCGGCCGATCGCCGGGCCGGGGGCGCGCCTGATGGCCTGGGCGAACATGCTCCTCGTCGATCACGGGGTGTTCCGCCTCGCCTATCTCAACCACCACCGGGTCGGGGCGGGCGAGATCTGGCGCTCGGCCCAGCCGAGCCCGCGCGACCTCGCGCGCTTCCACCGCCAGGGCGTGCGCACGATCATCTCGCTGCGGGGCGGGCGCGAGCACGGATCGTGGCCGCTGCAGCGCGAGGCCTGCGAGCGGCACGGGCTCAAGCTCGTCGAATTCACGCTGCGCTCGCGCGAAGCGCCGTCCCGCGAGACCATCCTCGCCGCCCGGGACTTCTTCGCCGGCATCGAGTATCCGGCGGTGATGCATTGCAAGTCGGGGGCAGACCGGGCGGGGCTCGCCGCAGCCCTCTACCTGATTCTGCACGAGAACCGGCCGGTCGCCGAGGCGGCCCGGCAGCTCTCGGCCCGTTTCGGCCATTTCCGCTTCGCCAAGACCGGCATCCTCGACGCCTTCTTCGCGCTCTACCTCCGCGAGGGCGAGCCGAAGGGGCTCGATTTCCTGACCTGGGTCGAGACCGCGTACGACCCGGCCGCGCTCAAGCGCGACTTCCGGCCGGGCTTCTGGTCGGACGTGCTGGTCGACGGGGTGATCCGGCGGGAATAGACGCTACTCCGCTGCGAGCCGCGTCGTCTCCCGGAACGGGTGGGCCGGATAGGTCCCGATGATCTTGCACTCGCGGGAGAAGTAGCGGAGCTCGTCGAGGGCGCGGGCGAGGCCCGGATCCTCCGGGTGCCCGTCGACCTCGGCGTAGAATTGCGTCGCCGTGAACTGGCCGTCGATCATGTAGCTCTCGAGCTTCGACATGTTCACGCCGTTCGTCGCGAAGCCGCCGAGCGCCTTGTAGAGCGCGGCCGGGATGTTGCGGACCCGGAAGATGAAGCTCGTCACCATCGGCCCCTCCCCCGGCTGCGTCGGCTCGGGATCGGGCGAGAACACCACGAAGCGGGTGGTGTTGTGGGCTTCGTCCTCGACGTTGCGTGCCAGGATCTCCAGGCCGTAGACCTCGGCCGCCAGCGCCGGGGCGAGTGCGCCCCGCGTCGGATCGCCTGCCTCCGCCACCTCGCGGGCGGCGCCTGCGGTGTCGCCCGCCACCACAGCCTTCAGGCCGAGGCGCCGGATGATGCGCCGGCACTGGCCGAGGGCGTGGACGTGGCTGTGCACGCTCTTCAGCCCCTCCGCCGGGGCGCCGGGCAGCGCCATCAACTGGAAGTGGATGGGCAGGAAGTGCTCGGCCACGATGTGGAGCGACGAGGTCGGGATCAGGTGGTGGATGTCGGCCACCCGACCCGCGATCGAGTTCTCGATCGGGATCATGGCGAGGGCGGCGCGCCCCTCCGTCACCGCCGCGAAGGCGTCCTCGAAAGTCTGGCAGGGCAGCGGGATCCAGTCCGGATAGGCCTGCGCACAGAGGATGTGCGAGTTGGCGCCGGGCTCGCCCTGGTAGGAGATGGTGCGGTTCGTCATCGTCCGTCAGTTCAGGCGCCGGGCGCCCATCAGGGCGCGGGCGCGTTCGAGATCGTGGGGCGTGTCGACGCCGAGCGGCAGGTCGTCGATGATGATCGCGTCGATGCGCATCCCGGCCTCCAGGGCCGCAGCTGCTCCAGCTTCTCCCGGTCTCCAGGTGACCGGGCGGCAGGGCCATGAAGCGGACGAGCGCCGTGCGGCGATACGCGTAGAGGCCGATATGGTGGTAGAGGGCCCCATCTCCCCAGGGGGCGCGGGCCCGCGTGAAGTAGAGGGCGCGCAGCCGCTCGGGCCCGGCCGGGACCCCGACGAGCTTGACCACGTTCGGGTCGGTCGCCTCCTCGTCCCGGGTGATCACGGCGCAGAGCGTGGCGATGTCGACCGCCCGGTCGGCGAGCGGCGTCACGGCTGCGCCGATGGCGCGGGGATCGATCGTCGGCAGGTCGCCCTGCACGTTCACGACGACGTCGTGGTGCCCCTCGGGATCGACGATCTCAAGCGCCTCGGCGAGCCGGTCGGACCCGGACGGATGGTCGGCCCGCGTCATCACGGCGACCCCGCCGACCGCCTCCACCGCCGCCGCGATCTCGGGTGCGTCGGTCGCCACCACCACCGGACCGATGCCCGCCTCCGTCGCGCGGCGCCAGACATGCACGATCATCGGCTCGCCGGCGATATCGGCGAGCGGCTTGTTCGGCAGCCGCGTCGCGGCGAGCCGCGCGGGGATCAGGACGAGGGGGTCGGACATGCTGTCAACAACCTTTGCAACGGCGTTTGCGGCAGGCTTCCGTCGCGGGCCGGGTGCTTAACAGGCGCAAAGCGTGTTGTCATGGAAGGGGAATGAGGGAAAGGCCGGCCCGGCCTGCCGGGTCTGCGACCTTGCCGACGCCGAATACGCCATTGTCAAGATCGGGGCAGAGCGGCTAAGGCACCCTCGAACTTTTCCAAGGTCCGGCGCCTCCCCTGCCGGTCGCAATCTTGTGCCGCGGGGGCGCATCCCGGCGGCGCGCCGGAGTTGTCGAGAATGGACTCATTCGAGGTGAACAAGGTTGCCGGCGCGGTGCTCGGTGCCTTGCTGTTCGCAATGGGATCGGGGTTCGTCGCCGAGCTGATCTACCATCCGAAGCCCGCGGGCAATGCCGGCTACGAGCTGCCGGAGCCGAAGGCGGAGACCGCCGGCGCGCCCGCCGCCAAGGCCGAGCCCGTCGCCGTGCGGCTCGCCAGCGCGAATGTCGAGAAGGGCCAGGGCGGCACCAAGGCCTGCCAGTCCTGCCACAGCTTCGAGAAGGGCGGCCCGAACAAGGTCGGTCCCCACCTCTGGGACGTGGTCGAGCGTCAGAAGGCCCATGAGCCCGGCTTCGACTACTCGGCCAGCCTGAAGGAGAAGGGCGGCGCCTGGACCTACGAGGATCTCGATCACTTCCTGGAGAGCCCGAAGGGCTACGCCAAGGGCACCAAGATGGCCTTCGCGGGCATCTCGTCGCCGCAGGAGCGCGCCAACGTGATCGCTTACCTGCGCACCCTGTCCGACAGCCCGAAGGCGCTGCCGGCCGCAGAGAAGGCCGAGGCCAAGCCGGCGGAGACCAAGCCGGCGGAGGCCAAGGCTGCCGAGGGCGCCAAGCCCGCAGATACCAAGCCCACCGAGGCCAAGCCTGCCGGCGAGAAGCCGTCGGCCGCGGCACCGGCCGCCAACAAGCCGTCCGAGGGCAAGGACAGCCCGGCCAAGCCCGCCGACACGCAGGAGGCCAAGCCCGTCGGGCCGAAGCCTGCCGGCAGCGTCGAGGGCCACAACGAGGTCGCTCCGCAGCAGGCGCCCGAGGCAGGCGGCCCGGCACCGACCGCCAAGGATGCCCCCGCCCCGGCTGCCCCCAAGGCGCCGGACGCCACGGAGGCCCCCGCCAAGGCCGATCCTGCCGCCGAGCAGAAGGCCAAGGATGTCGATGCCAGCGGGGACAAGCCCGCCGGGCAGTGAGGCGCCTTCGCCGCGGATCATCGAAGGCCGGGCCCCGTGCCCGGCCTTTCGTGCTTGTAGGCGGGACGGTTCCCGGTCGAGGCCCCACCGCCGAGCTTGATCCAGGTTCTTGATCCAGGTGATTGCGCGGGTGGAAGGCCCATCCCAGAAGGGCCCGATGCACAAGCCGCAGCGCCCCGCGCGGATCGACTTCTCCTTCCAGGGCCGCACCGACCGGTGCCTCGCCCTCACGCGCCTCGCCATCGCGTCGGGCCGGGCCCGAATCGAGGAATCGATGCGTCTGCTGCGGCCCCAGCTTCCCGTGAAGACGGAACCCCAGCGCGACGAATGAGGCGAGCCGGCGACCTGCGCCGTCGCGCCGGCTTGGCGCGCGGCGCCCGTCCGTCCTAGAACGGCGCCCGGCCCTAGCGTCCGGACATTGTCCGGGCGCCCCACCGGGAGATCGCCCCACCGTGACAGCGCACGCCCTGATCGGACGCCTCTTCGCCGCGACGCTTTGCGTCGCCCTGCCAGGGCTTCCGGCAGGAGCGGCACCCGAGACGGCGCCCGCCGCCTCGGTCACCGCGCCGTCCGGCCAGTGGGCCCACGCGATCACGCTGATGGGCGAGCCGAAATACGGGCCGGACTTCAAGCATTTCGATTACGCCAAGCCGGACGCGCCGAAGGGCGGCCTCGTGCGCCTCGGGGCGCTCGGCGGCTTCGACAATTTCAACACGATCGTGTCGGGCCTGAAGGGCGACCTCGAGGGCGGGACCCTGCTCATCTACGACACGTTGATGACGGAATCGCTCGACGAGCCCTTCACCTCCTATGGCCTGCTCGCCGAGGCCGTGCGCGTCGCGCCCGATCTCTCCTCGGTTTCCTACCGCCTGCGCGAAGGCGCCCGCTGGCACGACGGCGAGCCGATCACGGTCGAGGACGTGGTCTGGTCCTTCGGGATCCTGAAGGACAGCAGCCCCTTCTACGCCGCCTATTACCAGAACGTGGCGAAGGCGGAGCGGACGGGCGAGCGCGAGGTGACCTTCACCTTCAGCGAGACCGGCAACCGCGAGCTGCCGCAGGTGATCGGCCAGCTCCGCGTGCTGCCCAAGCACTGGTGGACGGGTAAGACCGCCGAGGGGAAGGTGCGCAACCCGACCGAGACCACGCTGGAGATCCCCCTCGGCTCCGGCCCCTACCGGCTCGCCAAGTTCGATCCCGGCCGCAGCGCGACCTACGAGCGGGTGGCCGATTACTGGGGCAAGGACCTGCCCGTGAATGCCGGCCGCAACAACCTCGGCACGATGCGCAACGAGTACTTCCGGGATTCGACCGTGCTGGTGGAGGCGCTGAAGGGCGATCTCTACGATTTCCGCAGCGAGAACGTCGCCCGCAACTGGGCCACCGCCTACGACGAGTTCCCCGCCGTGAAGGACGGCCGCCTGATCAAGGAGGAATTCCCGGACCGCGGCAACGGCATCATGCAGGCCTTCGTGTTCAACCTGCGCCGGGACAAGTTCAAGGACGAGCGGGTGCGGCGCGCCTTCAACCTCGCCATGAACTTCGAGGAGATGAACCGGGCCCTGTTCTTCGGCCTCTACAAGCGGATCGACTCCTACTATTTCGGTTCCGAGCTCGCCGCCTCCGGGCTGCCCGAGGGCGAGGAGCGGGCGATCCTCGAGAGCGTCAAGGACAAAGTCCCGGCCTCCGTCTTCACGACGCCTTACAAGAACCCAGTCAATGACGGCCCGGACGCGGTGCGGGCAAACCTGCGCGAGGCGGTCAAGCTGCTGCGCGAGGCGGGCTACGAGCTGCGCGGCGGCAAGATGGTGAACGCCAAGACCGGCGAGCCGCTGACCGTCGAGTTCCTGGAGTTCCAGAACGTCTTCGAGCGGGTGATCCTGCCCTTCGCCGCGCAATTGCGGCTGATCGGCATCGATTCGACGCTGCGCGTCATCGACCAGGCGCAGTATCAGAACCGGATGCGCGCCTTCGAGTTCGACATCACCACGAGCTCGTGGCCGGAATCGCTCTCCCCCGGCAACGAGCAGCGCGAGTACTGGGGCTCGGCCGCGGCCGACAAGCCGGGGGCCCGCAACATCGCTGGGATCAAGGATCCGGGTATCGACGCGCTGGTCGAGAAGGTGATCTTCGCCAAGGACCGCCCCGGTGTCGTCGCCGCGACCCGGCCCTCGACCGGACCCTGCTCGCCCACAATTTCGTGGTGCCGCAATGGGCCTCGGGCGTCTCCCGGACGCTGCGCTGGAATCGCTTCGCCCACCCGGCGCTGCTGCCCCGCTACGGCGGCTCGGGCTTCCCGACGACGTGGTGGTACGACGAGACGCTCGCCGCCAAGACGGGGGCGCCCCGTTGAGCCCCGCCCCCACGCGACGCTGCCTCGTCCTCGGCGCCGGGGCGCTCGCCGGCGCGGCCTGCCTGCCCGGCGCGGGCCGCGCGCAGGCGCTCCGCGCCGTCCACGGACTGTCGAGCTTCGGCGACCTGAAATACCCGGCCGATTTCCAGAACTTCGATTACGTGAACCCGGCCGCCCCCCATGGCGGGCGCTTCTCGGCGCAGATCTCCTCGACCTTCGGCAACCAGAACGGCAACACCTTCAACACGCTCAACGTCTACGTCCTGCGCGGCGACGGCGCGGCGGGTATGAACCTCACCTTCGACAGCCTGATGGTGCGCGCTCTCGACGAGCCGGACGCGCTCTACGGCCTCGTCGCCCGCGCCGTAGAGGTGAGCGAGGACGGGCTCACCTACACGTTCCGCCTGCGCCCGCAGGCCCGCTTTCACGACGGCTCGCGGCTGACCGCCCGGGACGTCGCCGTCTCGCTGAAGCTCCTGAGGGACAAGGGCCACCCCGAGATCTCGCAGGTGATCCGCGACATGGCCGACGCGGTCGCCCCGGACGAGGGCACCGTCGTCGTCACCTTCGCGCCCGGGCGCAGCCGCGACCTGCCGCTCTTCGTGGCGCAATTGCCGATCTTCTCGGCGACCTATTACGAGACCAAGGATTTCGAGGCGTCGAGCCTGGAGCCGCCGCTGGGCTCCGGCCCGTATCAGGTCGGGCGCCTCGATGTCGGCCGCTTCATCGAGCTGGAGCGGGTTCGCGACTACTGGGCGGCGGACCTGCCGGTGAATGTCGGCCAGAACAATTTCGATTCGATCCGCTACGAGTATTTCCGCGACCGGCAGGTGGCCTTCGAGGCGTTCAAGAGCGGCGCCTTCACCTACCGGGAGGAATTCACCGCCCGCATCTGGGCGACGGGCTACGACTTCCCCTCCGTGAAGGAGGGGCGCGTCCTGCGCACCACCGTCGCCGACGCCACGCCGTCCGGCACGCAGGGCTGGTGGATCAACGGGCGCCGCGAGCAGTTCCGCGACCCGCGGGTGCGCGAGGCGATCGGTCTCTGCTTCGATTTCGAGTGGACGAACCGCAACCTGATGTACGACGCCTACACCCGCACGGCGTCGTTCTTCGAGAACTCGGACCTGAAGGCGACGGGCAAGCCCTCCACGGAGGAGCTCGCCCTCCTCGATCCGCTCCGCGACGGGCTGCCGGCCGAGGTCTTCGGCGAGGCCTGGAGGCCGCCGGTCTCCGACGGGTCCGGCCAGGACCGCGCGCTCCTCAGCCGCGCGGTGGCGCTCCTGCGGGAGGCGGGCTGCACCCGCGAGGGCGGCACGATCCGGCTCCCCAACGGCAAGCCGATCGAGATCGAGTTCCTCGACGCCGACCCGGCGCTCGAGCCCCACACCCACCCCTTCATCCGCAATCTCGGGCTGATCGGCATCAAGGGCACGATCCGGCAGGTCGATCCCTCGCAATATCAGGCGCGCCTCAACGACTTCGAATTCGACGTCACCTCCCGCCGCTTCTCGAACGGCGTGACGCCTGGGGCCGAGCTCCGCCAAGCCTACGGCTCGCGCGCGGCCGGCACGCCGGGCTCCAACAACCTCGCGGGCATCGCGAGCCCGGCGATCGACGCCCTCCTCGACCGGGTGGCGGACGCGGCCTCCCGCCAGGATCTGACCACCGCCTGCCGCGCCCTCGACCGGGTCCTGCGGGCCGGCCGCTACTGGGTGCCGATGTGGTATTCGGGCAGCCACCGCCTCGCGGTCTGGGACGTCTACGGCCGCCCGGCCGCGGGCCCGAAATACGGGCTCGGCGCGCCCGCGATCTGGTGGTTCGACGCCGAGAAGGCGCGCCGGATCGGCCGCAACTGACCGCGGAAGGGGACCTTCGTGCTCGCCTACATCCTGCGCCGCATCGCCCTGATGATCCCGACCCTGTTCGGGATCATGCTGATCACCTTCGCCATCGTGCAATTCGCTCCCGGCGGACCGGTGGAGCGGGTCATCGCGCAGCTGCAGGGCCAGGGCGACGGCGCGCTCTCGCGGGTGACCGGCGGGGCGGGCGATCTCGGCGGCGGGATGTCCGCCAACCGCGGCTCCGAATCGAGCTCGAAGTATCGCGGGGCGCAAGGCTTGAGCCCCGAATTCATTGCCAAGCTCGAGCAGCAATTCGGCTTCGACCGTCCGGCGCCCGAGCGCTTCGCCAAGATGCTCTGGGACTACGTCCGGTTCGATTTCGGGAGAAGCTACTTCCGCGATGTCAGCGTGCTGCAGCTGATCCGCGAGCGCCTTCCGGTCTCGATCTCGCTGGGCCTCTGGATGACGCTGCTGTCCTACGCGATCTCGATCCCGCTCGGCATCCGCAAGGCGGTCAAGGACGGCTCCCGCTTCGACCTCTGGACGTCCTTCGTGGTCATCATCGGCTACGCGATCCCCGGCTTCCTGTTCGGGCTGATGCTGATCATCCTGTTCGCGGGCGGCTCGTTCCTGCAGATCTTCCCCCTGCGGGGCCTGACCAGCGAGGGCTGGGAGAGCTTCACCTGGGGCCAGAAGATCGCGGATTACGCCTGGCACATGGTGCTGCCCCTGACCGCCCTGGTGATCGGCGCCTTCGCGACCTCGACGCTGCTCACCAAGAACTCGTTCCTCGACGAGATCCGCAAGCAATACGTGCTGACCGCCCGCATGAAGGGCCTCAGCGAGCGCCGCATCCTCTACGGACACGTCTTCCGCAACGCGATGCTGATCGTGGTGGCGGGCTTCCCGGGCGCCTTCATCTCGGCCTTCTTCACGGGCTCGCTCCTGATCGAGACGATCTTCAGCCTGGACGGGCTCGGGCTGCTCTCGTTCCAGTCGATCGTCGGGCGCGACTATCCGGTGGTCTTCGCCACGCTCTATATCTTCTCCCTGATGGGGCTCGCGGTGAATCTCCTCTCCGACCTGATCTACGTCTGGATCGACCCGCGCATCGACTTCGCCGCGCGGGCCACGTGAGCTGAGCGCGTCCCGGCCCAATTGCAGCCCCGCACCGGCCCTGCTATCCGGCGACGCCCTATCCCGGAAGCGCGCGTGTCCCCCCTCTCCCTCGTCATCCGGCCCGAGCATCCCGACGATGGGCCGGCCATCGAGCGCCTGCATGCCCGCGCCTTCGGGCCGGGCCGCTTCGCCCGCACCGCCTACCGCCTGCGCGAGGGCGTGGGGCATCGGGCCGAACTGAGCTTCACGGCCCTCGTCGGCACCTTCCTCGTCGGGTCCGTGCGGGTCGGCCCAGCCCGCGCGGGCGAGCAGCCGATCCTCGTGCTGGGGCCGCTGACGGTCGACCCGAGCTTCGGCAATCGCGGCGTCGGGGCCGCCCTGATGGAGGCCAGCCTCTCCGCGGCGCGGGAGGCCGGCCACGGTCTCGTCATCCTCGTCGGCGACGCGCCCTATTACCGCCGCTTCGGCTTCGTGCCCGTGCCCCCGGGCCGCATCGTGCTGCCCGGCCCGGTCGATCCGGCCCGCTTCCTCTGGCTCGAACTCGCTGCGGGCGCCTTCGCGGCGGCGGAAGGCGCGGTTTCCGGCGGCTGAGGCCGTGTTTTGCACGACGATCTGAGGACGCCTCGACGCCGGAGGACCGTGCGCGGGTCCCCTCTCCCGAACGGGAGAGGTGGGGCGGGGCTCACGCCCCGTTTCCTCACGCGGCCCGGCCGCGGCGCCCTTCCACGAGCCACATCGCCAGCAGGGCCGCGCCGATCGCGGCGAGCGCCCAGAGGCCGAGGGCGAGCGGGTAGACCTCGACGCCGCGGATGATGGCGCTGTCGCTCGGGCGGAAGCCGATCCAGTCGCCGCCGCTGAGGCGACCGCTGCGAACGCTCTGCAGGCGCGGCACGCTGATGCCGCCCGCATCCGCCACCCGGCGGATCGAGCCGCCCGTCGCCTCGGCCAGCGCCCGGGTCCGCTCGGTGTCGCTGAACACGTCCGTCAGCTCGCGGGGATTGGCCGGGCCGACGCTGACGAAGGCGACGAGGGAGCCGGAGCGAAGCGTGTGCAGGCCGAGCTCGCTCGCCTCGAAGGTCGCCGAGAACAGGCCGGGTTGCGTCTCCGTGAGGGTCAGGGTCCGCTCCTGCCCGGTCGGGCCGGTGACGGTGACGGGCTCGGCCGTATCCGCCATGGTCTGGCGCTCGACGCGAACCTCGCGGCCGCGGCCCGTGGTCTGAGCGCGCAGAGCCTCCTCCTCCAGCGCCGGCTCCTTCATCAGCCAATGGCCGAGGCGACGGAGCAGGTCGAGATGCGGCCCGCCCTCCTGGTAGCCCCGCGCCCAGAGCCAGGCATGGTCCGAGAGCAGGAGCGCGACGCGGCCCTTGTCCTCGCGGGAGAGCGCGAGCAGCGGCAGATTGTTGGCGCCGGCCATGATCGGCTGCACGCCGGGTCGCGTCTGCGCGGCGACGATCCGCAGCCACTCTCCCCAGGCCGGGGGGCTCGCCTCGGAGCCGGGTAGCGCCCGCGTGACCGGGTGGCGCGCGCCGGTCTGCGTCAGAGCCGCCTTGAAGGGCTGCTCGACCACGCGGCCGTTCGGGTCGCCCGGCAGGATCGAGGAGAGCCGCGTGCGGGCGAGGCTCGCCGAGGAGGCGAATTCCGGCCCCGCCGCGATGAGGAGCGCGCCCCCCTCCTGCACGTAGCGGACGATGTTGTCGAAATAGGCTGCGGGCAGCACGCTCTGGTTCGCGTAGCGGTCGAAGATGATCAGGTCGAAATCCTTGATCTTCTGGACGAACAGCTCGCGCGTCGGGAAGGCGATCAGGGACAGTTCCGAGATCGGCGTGCCGTCCTGCTTCTCGGGCGGCCGCAGGATGGTGAAGTGGACGAGATCGACGTTGGCGTCGGACTTGAGGAGGTTGCGCCAGGTCCGCTCGCCCTGGTGGGGCTCGCCGGAGACGAGGAGCACGCGCAGCTTCTCGCGGATGCCCTCGATCGGCAGCACCGCCCGGTTGTTCACGGTCGTCAGCTCGCCCGGCAGCGGCTCGACCTCGATCTCGACCACGTTCGGGCCGCCATGCTCGATCTTCGTGGTCAGGGCGAAGGGTTTGCCCGTCGGCACGCTGCGCCGGCCGATCTGCTCGCCGTCGCGGCGCACGGTCACCACGGCGTTGCCGGTGCCGCCACGCTCCATCACCTCGGCCCGGATCGTCAGCTCCTTGCCGACGATGCCGAAGCGGGGCGCTTCGAGGAGCTTGATCTGGCGGTCGCGCTCGTCCGGATGCCCGGTGACGAGGACGTGCAGCGGCGCCTTGAGGCCGAGCGCCGCGGCGGAGGCCGGGATGTCGTGGATGACGCCGTCCGTCAGCATCACTACGCCGGCCAGCCGCTCCGGCGGCACGTCGGCGAGCGATTGCGAGAGCGCCGCGAAGAGCTGCGTGCCGCCGTCGCCCTCGCGGGAATCCGGCACGTCGATGAAGCGCGGCTCGATGTTGGTGAGCGCGCCGAAGCGGCGCTGCAGCTCCGCCCGGACCTGATCGGTCACGGCCGGCCGGTCACCCAGCGATTGCGAGCCCGAGCGGTCGACGATCACGGCCGCGACATCCTTCACCGGCTCCCGGTCCTCCCGCACCAGGGACGGGTTGGCGATGGCACCGAGGACGAGGAGCAAGACGAGGGCGCGCAGGGCCGCCGTGCGCCCCCGCGCGACGAGGGCGAGGACGCAGAACAGCAGCGCGAGCATGCCGAAGCCGATCAGGACCGGCCAGGGCACCAGGGGCGTGAAGCTGAGGCTCAGCATGGAATGCGGCCCCGGAAAGGGAAGCTATGCCGGGCCCCCTCTCCCGTTCGGGAGAGGGTTGGGGTGAGGGGTGCGACCGTTTCGGAAAGACCTGTAACCCTCACCCGGTCCGTTGACGCGGACTCGACCTCTCCCGAACGGGAGAGGTGAGGCGCGCCTGATAAAGACAGGGTGCGAACCTTCGGACGTTTCATCGTGAAGAGCGAATATCTCACTGTCCGAGCCGCTCCAGCAGGGCCGGCACGTGGACCTGATCCGCCTTGTAGTTGCCGGTCAGCGTGTACATCACGATGTTGACGCCGCCGCGGAAGGCCATCTCGCGCTGGCGCTGGTCACCGCCGACCACGGGATAGAGCGCCTCGCCCCGGCGCCCCACCGCCCAGGCGGCGGCGAGGTCGTTGCCGGTGATGATGATGGGGCTGACCCCGTCGCCGGCCCTCGCCGGGCGGCGCTCGGCGCCCTCGCCCGCGGGCGGCAGCGCCTCGACCCAGGTCTGGCCGGTGGCGTAGCGGCCGGGGAAGGTCTCGACGAGGTAGAAAGCCTTCGTCAGCACGTGGTCGATCGGCACGGGCTCCAGTTCCGGCACCTCCAGCGTCGCCAGCATCTTGCGGAGGTAGGCCGCCTCCGGTGTCGGCCCGTCGCCCGGGCGGCTCGTCAGGGCGTCGCGGGTGTCGAACAGGACAGTGCCGCCGTTGCGCATGAAGGCGTCGATCCGGCGGATCGCGGTCTCGCCCGGCTGCGGGCGCCCCGGGGCGATCGGCCAGTAGATCAGCGGGTAGAAGGCGAGTTCGTCCTTGGCCGGGTCGAGGCCGGCCGGCTCGCCCGGTTCGAGCGCCGTGCGCGAGGCGAGCATCTGGGTCAGCCCCGAGAGGCCGGCCCGGCTCGCCTCGTCGACCGCCGCGTCGCCGGTGATCACGTAGGCGAGCCGGGTCACGAGGGCGGATTCGAAGCCGTTCGGGCGATTCGCTGCCGGCTCCTCGGCGCGCGCGGGCAGCGGGGCAGCGAGCGCCAGGGCGGCGAGGCCGGCGAGCAGCAGGGCGGCCGGCCGGCGGCCGACCCGGCCCATCAGGCCGCCGGTGGACCGGCTGAGGAAGCCGCCGAGCCAGAGGCCGGCGAGCGTGTCGAGGACGAGGAGCATCAGCGCAAGGGTGAAGAGGTGGGCGCGCAGGTCAAGGGTCTCGGCGCCCGCGAGCGAGCCGAGTCGGGCGCCCGAGAGGCTCGCGAGGTCGAGGGGCATCAGCCGGTCGTCCGGCCGGAGCGCGTTGACGGCGATGCCGCCATCCACCGGTCCGTAGAAGCCGGGCGGATGCTCGCCGGTCGCCCGGTCCCCGTAATCGGCCGAGACGGCCTTGGCGGAAGCGGGCGGGCTGCCGAGCGCCCCGAACCCGTCGAGGGTGAGGCGGGGCGCCAGCACGGCGGCCGCCGGCCGCGGGCCCCCGTCGGCCACCGGGGCGGCGCTGCTGCCGGCAAGCCCCACCACCCGCCGCAGCATGTCGATGAACAGACCCGACAGAGGCAGGTTCGACCAGGTCGTGTCGGCGGTCACGTGGAACAGCACGACGAGCCCCTGCCCCCGCTTCTCGGCGGTGACGATCGGCGTGCCGTCCTGGAGGGAGGCCCAGGTCCGGCTCGGCAACTCGCCGTCGGGTTCGGCCAGGATCTGGCGGCGCACGCCGATATCGGCCGGCGGCGCGAGCCCGGCGAAGGGGCTCTCGGGGGCGAAGGGTGCCAACGTCTTCGGGCTGTCCCAGGACAACGTTCCGCCGAGGGTCCGCCCGCCGCGGCGCAGGCGCACGGGGACCAGCGGGTCGTTGCCGGCGGCGAGCCGCGGCCCGGCGAAGCGGAGCAGGAGGCCGCCCCGTCGACGAACTTGGCGACGCGGGCGAGCGTCTGCTCATCGAGCGCGCCGACATCGGCGAGGACCAGCACCGAGACCTGGCTGTCGAGCATCTGTCCGATCGACTCGGCCGTGCCCTTGGCGCCGCGAGGTTCCTGCACGTCGGCGAAGGGGCCGAGCGCCCTGGCGAGGTAGTAGGTCGGCGCCAGCAGCGGCTGGGCCTGATCGGCGGTGCCGCCGAAGACGAGACCGACGCGGCGGCGCTTGCCGCGCTCGTCCATCAGGGTCACGGCGCCGGCCGAGCGCTCGCCCGCGATCTCGAGGCGCGCGATGGCGTTGCGCAACTCGACCGGCAGGTCGAACACGATTTCGGCCTCGGTGGCGTTCGGGGCAAATGCGAAATCGTGCTCGGCGAGCGGCAGGCCCTTCTGGTCGAGCGCTCGGACGAGGCCGCTGTCGCGCCCGTTCGGCGCGGCCCGCAGGACCCGCGCGGTGAGACGTCCGCCTCCCTCCGAGCCGGTGATCGCGATCAACGGCGGCTGGTCCGCTTTGAGGATCGCGAGATCAGCGCCGTGCTTCGTCGCGAGCGCCTCCAGATCCGGCGCGAACCGTCCCTCGCCCGCTCCCGCGACGCCGTCGCTGATCCAGATGATGCCGGATCCGGGCGTCCTTTCCAGGAAGCTGCCGATCGCCGGCAGATGGGCCGTCCGGTCCGCGAGGTGGGGCCGCGGCGCGACGGCGCGCAGCCGCTCCAGCGCGGCGGCCGGGGTTCGCGCCTCGATGCCCGCAACCGGGTCGGCGAGGCTGAGGATCGCGACGGGGCGGCCGTCGCGGGCCGCGCCCTCGACCGTGTCGGTGGCGACGCGCTGGCGCTCGCGCCAATCGTGGGAGGCCGAGAATCCGTTGTCGATCAAAAGGATGAGCGGAGCCCGCCCGCCACCCGCGCCGATCCCGGCCGGGTTCCAGACGGGGCCCGCAACGGCGAGGATGAGGGCAGCGGCGGCCAGCATCCGCAGGATCAGCAGCCAGGGCGGCGTCCGGGCCGGGGTCTCCCGCCGCGGCGCGAGGTCGGCGGCGATCCGGAGCGGCGGAAAATCGATCCGGCGGGCGCGCGGCGGCGTTACCCTGAGCAGGAACCAGAGGGCCGGCAAGGCGACGAGGGCGGCGAGCGCGAAGGGCGCGGCGAAGGTCAGCGGTCCGAGCATCACGCCCTCCTCAGCCGGCGCCGCGGGCGGCGACCAGGGTGACGAGACGGAGCGCCGCCTCGCTCGCCGGGCGGTCGGTGCGGTGGAGCGTCAGCGTCCAGCCGAGGTCCCGGGCGAGGCCGAGCAGCCCCGCGCGATGGGCGGCGATGCGCTCGCGATAGGCCTCGCCCCAGGCGGCGGCATCCCCGACGTCGAGGCTGATCCCCGCTTCCAGATCCTGCAGCACGGCCTGCCCCGCGAACGGGAACGTCTCCTCGACGGGATCGGCGATCAGGACGAGGTGGCCGCGGGTGCCGTGCCCGGCGATGGTGCGGAGGGCAGGCTCGATCTCGCGCAGCGGCGTCAGGAAGTCGCTGACCAGGATCGCCTCGTCGAACCGCCCGAGGGCGGCGCGCGGCGGCAGATCCTGCGCGAGGCCGGTCTCGTCGCCGACGATCGCCTGCGCCATCGTCTCGACGATGCGGCGGGAGGCGTTCGGCCGCGTCAGCCCGAGGAGGCCGACCCGCTCGCCGCCCTCGACCAGCGTCTCGGCGAGCGCCATGCCGATGACCAGGGCTCGCTCGACCTTCGGTGTGTCGGAGAGGTCGGAGACGAAGCCCATCGAGGCGGAGCGGTCGATCCAGAGCCAGACGTTGTGGGCGGCCTCCCACTCGCGCTCGCGCACGTAGAGCCGGTCGTCCCGCGCCGAGCGGCGCCAGTCGATGCGGGCCGCTGCCTCCCCGGTCACGAAGGGCCGGAATTGCCAGAAGCTCTCGCCGGGCCCGGCCCGCCGCCTGCCGTGCAGCCCGTGCGCCAGCGTCGACGAGACGCGGCGCGCCTCCAGCACGAGGCGCGGCATCCGCTCGGCCAGCGAGAGCGCGCTCTCGGTCTCGCGCCGTCCGGGGGCGCGCTCGGCGGGGCCCGAGACCCGGGTCGCGACCATCCGCTAGAGCTTGTCCGCGAGCTGCCGGATCAGCCCCGGCACGGTCTCGCCGTCGGCCCGCGCCGCGAAGCTCAGCGCCATCCTGTGCTTCAGCACGGGCTCGGCCAGTGCCTTCACGTCGGCGACGGACGGAGCGACGCGGCCCTCGATCAGTGCGCGGGCGCGGACGGCGAGCGTCAGGGCCTGGCTCGCACGGGGGCCCGGCCCCCACAGAAGCTTGCCCTTCACGATCGCCTCGCCGCTCTCCGGGCGGGCCGAGCGGACGAGATCGAGGATCGCGTCGACCACGGCCTCGCCGACCGGCAGCCGACGGACGAGGCGCTGCGCGCTGAGCAGGTCGTCCGTCGTCATGACGGCGCGCGCCCGTGTCTCCTCGACGCCAGTCGTCTCGATGAGGATGCGCCGTTCCGCCGCCCGGTCGGGATAGCCGACATCGATCTCGAGGAGGAAGCGGTCGAGCTGCGCCTCCGGCAGAGGATAGGTCCCCTCCTGCTCGATCGGGTTCTGGGTCGCCAGCACGTGGAAGGGGCGCGGCAGGTCGTGCCGCTCGCCCGCGACCGAGACGAAATGCTCCTGCATCGCCTGCAGCAGGGCCGATTGCGTGCGCGGGCTCGCGCGGTTGATCTCGTCGGCCATGAGGAGCTGCGTGAAGACCGGGCCCTTCACGAAGCGGAAGGAGCGGCGCCGGTCGGCGTCCTCGTCGAGGATCTCGGTGCCGAGGATGTCGGAGGGCATCAGGTCGGGCGTGAACTGCACCCGCCGAGCGTCGAGGCCGAGGACGGTGCCGAGCGTCTCCACGAGCTTGGTCTTCGCGAGCCCCGGCAACCCGACGAGGAGGCCGTGCCCACCCGCGAGGATGGTCACGAGGGCAAGGTCGACGACCTGCTCCTGGCCGAAGATGACCCCGTGGATCGCCTCCCGGGCGTTGCCGACTGCGGCGAGGCAGGATTCGGCGGTGGCGACGATGCCGTCGTCGAGGCTGGTGGCCGGCGAAGAGCCGTGCGTCATGCGCGTCGTTTCCCGTCTCTCGCGGCCCGGCGGTCGAGCGTCGCGGTCGGTGTGCAGGGACCGTGCCTCTCGCACGATACCTGGGAGACCTGTCGAAGGGCCGGAGTGTGGCGTCCTTTGGGGCGGGCTGGCAAGGTCAGTGTCGCCGCAGCCGGATTCGCTCACGGCGCTTCCCGGATCAACCGGCGCCGAGCCGAATTGGGTCCTCGATCTTACCGCCCCGCTTCGAAAGACTGCCATGGCTTCCGACCCTGCTCTCCTGCCCGAGCCTTCCGCCGGCTGGGAGGCCTTCGACGATCCCGGTTTCGTCGCCCATGTCGGTCCGGTCTGGCATCGGCCGGACGGTTCATACGGCTTTCGCGCGGAGAAGAAGCACGCCAACCTCATCGGCATTGTGCAGGGCGGCATGCTGATGACGTTCGCCGACCGGGCGCTCGGCGTCGCCGCGATGGCGGCGGCCGATGGGGCGAACTGCGTCACGATCCAGCTGGACATGCAGTTCATCGGGGCCGGCCGCATCGGCGACTGGATCGAGGCCCGTCCCGAGATCGTGAAACGCACGAGTTCCCTCGTCTTCCTGCGCACGGACCTCACCTGCGGCGCGGATGTCGTCGCCAGTGCGACGGGCGTCTGGAAGATCCTGCGCCGCAAGCCTGCTGCATGATGGCGAGGCCGGCGAACCCTGGGTCGGCCAGCCGATTGCCAGTGCCCTCCGCGCCCTATCTGATGCGCGCATGACAGCGATTGCCACGAACGACGTGCCCGCCGACTCGACCCTCAGCCGCCTCAGCGAGGCTCTCGGTGGCCTGGCGGCGCGCGGAGCACCGCCCGTCGAATCGTGGAACCCGCCCTATTGCGGCGAGATCGACATGCGCATCGCCTCCGACGGGACGTGGTTTCACAACGGTTCGCCGATCCGGCGTCCGGCCCTGGTCAAGCTCTTCGCCTCGATCCTCCGCAAGGAGGCAGACGGGCGCATCGTCCTCGTCACGCCGGTCGAGAGCGTCGGGATCGTGGTGGACGACGCACCTTTCGTCGCCGTGGAGATGGCCGTCGAGGGCGCGGGCGAGGCTCGCCGCATCGCCTTCCGCACCAATGTCGACGACCTCGTCCCCCTCGATGCCGAGCACACGCTTCGATTCGAGCAGGACGAGGGCGGCGGCCTGCGCCCCTACATCCACGTCCGGCGCGGCCTCTGGGCGCTGCTGACACGCGCCCTCACCTACGATCTCGTGGACATGGGAGAGGAGTGCGAGATCGACGGGGCCCGTTGGTTCGGGCTCGCCGCCGCGGGCGAGTTCCACCGCATTGCGCCCGTCGAGGCGGCATGAGCCAGGCGTCTCGCGCCGCGGCGGCCTCAGAGGCCGTGAGGCCGCCCGGCGAGGTGGGGCTGGCCAAGTTCCTGGCCCGTGCCGAGGCACGGCTCTCGCGGGAGCCGCCGGGACCCTGCGACCCGACCTCGAACCCGCGCGGCGACCACTCCCTCGATCCCGAGGGCAAGGCCGTTGCGCCGCCCGGCCGCATCGGCGGGCCGCCGTGCTCGTGCCGGTCGTGCCCCGCTACGACAGCCTGTTCGTTCTGCTGACGAAGCGCTCGCCGCACCTGCGCGATCATTCCGGCCAGATCGCCTTTCCGGGCGGCAAGATCGACCCCCACGATGAGACGCCTCTTCACGCGGCGCTCCGGGAGGCCGAGGAGGAGATCGGCCTTGCCCGCGAGCGGGTTCGGCCGCTCGGCTACCTCGATCCCTACCTCTCGGCGACCGGCTTCCTCGTCTCGCCCGTCGTCGGCCTCGTCGATCCCGCCGCGCCGCTGGCGCCGAACCCTTCGGAGGTCGCAGAGATCTTCGAGGTGCCTCTCGCCTTCCTGATGGATCCGTCGCGCTACGAATTGAACGCGCTCGTCTGGAAGGGGCAGCTTCGGCACTATTACGCCATCCCTTTCGGCGAACGCATGATCTGGGGCCTCACGGCCGGGATCCTGCACAATCTCCATCAGCACTTATGTTTGTAAGGCGTGGGCCCCGTCGCCCGCCCGATCCATCGCCTGTCCGGGTGCCATGCTCCGTCGCGTCCTCGAAGAGGTCGGCCTCTTCCTCATCCCGTTCCTGCTCTTCTTCGGCTACCTGCTGCTCGTTGGCCGCAACCCGTTCCACCGGGTTCACTGGGAGGCGCAGGTCTTTCGGCTGGTGCTCGCGGGGTTCGGCGTCGTGATCGCCTCCCTCCTCGTCACCGGCCTGTTCTCCGAGCGACACGCCGACGGCTACGTTCCGGCGCACATGGAGAACGGCCGCCTCGTTCCGGGGCAGTTCCGGTGACGCGGGCGGCAATCCCCGACAGCCTCGACGCGCCCGGACTCAGCCGCCTGCTCGCCCGGCCGGGCGTTGCCGCCGTGCTCGCCGCCCTCGCCGCGCCCGGCGAGGAGACGCGCCTCGTCGGCGGCTGCGTCCGCGACGCGCTCCTCGGCCGCGACGTCGCCGACATCGATCTGGCCACGACCCTGCTGCCTGCCGAGACGATGGTGCGGGGCAAGGCCGCCGGGCTCAAGACCGTCCCGACGGGCATCGAACACGGCACGGTCACGGTGATCGCGGACGGCGACCCGTTCGAGGTGACGACCCTGCGCGAAGACATCGAGACGGACGGGCGTCACGCCGTCGTCCGTTTCGGGCGCGACTTCGCCCGCGACGCGGAACGGCGCGACTTCACCATGAATGCGCTCTCGCTCGGGGCGGACGGCGTGCTCCACGACCTCACTGACGGCCTAGCCGATCTCGCCGAGGGCCGTGTCCGCTTCATCGGCGATCCGGAGACGCGGATTCGCGAAGATGCCCTGCGCATCCTCCGCTTCTTCCGCTTCCACGCACGCTTCGGAGCGGCCGAGCCGGACACTGCCGGCCTCGCCGCCTGCATCCGGGCCCGAGACAGCCTCGACGGCCTGTCCCGCGAGCGGGTGCGGGCCGAATTCTTGAAGGCCTTGATATCGCCGGGTGGCGTGGCAGCGATTCAGACCCTAAGCGAGACGGGCCTGCTGCCGCGCCTGATCGCGGGCATCGCCAATCTTGGCCGGCTGGAACGCGCCGCACGCGCCGGATTGTGCGTCAACGGCCGGCTCGCCGCGGCCTTCGTTCTCAGCGTCACGGACGTGGAGCGCCTGCGGGTGCGGCTGCGCCTTTCGAATGCGGAGCAGGCTGTCCTTCTCGCCTACGCGCGGGCCCTCGCTGCCCTCATCACCCCGGAGGACGTCGATGCGACGGCGCTCCGCGCCTTCGCGGCGGAGCACGGCGCTTCGACCCTCCGCCGCGTGCTCGCTGCAACCGAGGGCGAACCGCGGCCTCACCTCTCCACGGACGCGCGCGCGCTCCTCCCCGCCCTCCTCGATCCCGCTGCGGTGCGGCCATTGATGCCGCTGACGGGCGCCGACCTCGTCGCCCGTGGCCTCGCACCGGGCCCGGCGATCGGGCGCGCCCTCGCGGCCGCCCGCAAGATCTGGCTCGCGCGCGGATGCCCGGTCGACGCGGCCGCGCGCGAGGCGTTGCTCGAGGAAGCGTTGGCTGTCAGCCGAGATCGCTGATTGGGCTGTCGGACAGGCGCGGAGACTTGCGAGCGCCACCCCTTCCGATCACGGCCGGTCTCCGCTCTCGACAAGGGATCGGAGCGCCCTCCAAGACGTCTGCGTCCGTGGTCGGAAAAGAAAAAGCCCGCCGGCCCCGGCTGAGCCGGGAGCGGCGGGCGTTTCCGTCCTGAGATCGGATCTGGGTCGGTTCAGAGACCCAGCGCGACTTTGGTCTCCTGAAGCTGCACGATCTGCCCGTTCAGCTCCTCGCGGCGCTGCAGATCCTCGCTGGCGTCGCGCTGCAGCTCGACCGCCTCGATATCGCGGTCGATCGAGGCCGGGGTGACCTCCTCGATCGGGGCCGCGCGCTCGGCGATGACGGTCACGCCGGTCGGGCCGATATCGGCGAAGCCGCCGCGCACGAGGATGCGCTTGCCGCTATTCTGGCGTTCGGTGACGACGATGACGCCGACCTTGAGCGAGGTGAGCACCGGCGCATGGCCGGGCAGGACGGTCATCTCGCCCTCGGTGCCCGGCAGCTGCACGGCCTCGACCTGGCCGGAATAGAGCGTCCGCTCGGGACCGACGAAATCGAACTGGAATGTGGCCATCGGATCAGGGTCTCTTCAGAAGCTCTCCTCCGAGCGGGGAGAAGCTGGGAGCGGAGTGGTGCGGGTTGCCGCCCCACCCCTGGCCCCTCCCCGCTCGCGGGAAGGGAGACGGCGCCTCAGGCGGCGGCCGCGAGCTTCTTGGCCTTCTCCTTGGCCTCCTCGATGGTGCCGACCATGTAGAAGGCCGCTTCCGGCAGGTCGTCGTACTCGCCGCTGACGAGGCCCTTGAAGCCCTTGATCGTATCCTCGAGCGCCACGAGCTTGCCGGGCGAGCCCGTGAAGACCTCGGCCACGTGGAAGGGCTGGCTGAGGAAGCGCTCGATCTTGCGGGCGCGGGCCACCGTCAGCTTGTCCTCTTCCGAGAGCTCGTCCATGCCCAGGATCGCGATGATGTCCTGGAGCGCCTTGTAGCGCTGCAGGGTCTGCTGCACGCGACGGGCGATGTCGTAGTGCTCCTCGCCGAGGATGGCCGGCGAGAGCATGCGCGAGGTCGAGTCGAGCGGGTCCACCGCCGGGTAGATGCCCTTCTCGGCGATCGAGCGCGAGAGCACGGTCGTAGCATCGAGGTGGGCGAACGAGGCGGCGGGCGCCGGGTCGGTCAGGTCGTCGGCCGGCACGTAGATGGCCTGCACCGAGGTGATCGAGCCCTTGGTGGTCGTGGTGATGCGCTCCTGCAGGGCGCCCATGTCGGTGGCGAGCGTCGGCTGGTAGCCCACCGCCGAGGGGATGCGGCCGAGGAGCGCCGACACCTCGGAGCCCGCCTGCGTGAAGCGGAAGATGTTGTCCACGAAGAACAGCACGTCCTGGCCTTCGTCGCGGAACTGCTCGGCGACGGTGAGGCCGGTCAGCGCCACGCGGGAACGGGCGCCGGGCGACTCGTTCATCTGGCCGTACACGAGCGCGCACTTGGAGCCCTCGGCCGAGCCGTTGTGCTCCTTCGGGTCCATGTTCACCTTGGACTCGATCATCTCGTGGTAGAGGTCGTTGCCCTCGCGGGTCCGCTCGCCGACGCCCGCGAACACCGAGTAGCCCGAGTGGGCCTTCGCGATGTTGTTGATCAGCTCCATGATCAGCACGGTCTTTCCGACGCCGGCGCCGCCGAACAGGCCGATCTTGCCGCCCTTGGCGTAGGGGGCCAGCAGGTCGACGACCTTGATGCCGGTGACGAGGATCTGCGCCTCGGTCGACTGCTCGTCGTAGGCCGGGGCCGGCTGGTGGATCGCCCGGAAGGTGGTGGTCTCGATCGGGCCGGCCTCGTCGATCGGCTCGCCGATCACGTTCATGATGCGGCCCAGCGTGTTGGCGCCGACCGGCACCTTGATCGGCTCGCCCGTGTCCGTGACCTCCTGGCCGCGGACGAGACCCTCGGAGGTGTCCATGGCGACGCAGCGCACGGTGTTCTCGCCGAGCTGCTGGGCGACCTCGAGGACGAGGCGGGCGCCGTTGTTCTTGGTCTCGAGGGCGTTCAGGATCTCCGGCAGGTGGCCGTCGAACTGCACGTCGACGACGGGGCCGATGACCTGGGTGATCTGCCCGACCTTGTTGGAGCCGGCGACGGGGGAAGCGGTGTTCGCCATGATGTGCGTGTCCTTCGAATCTGTGCGGGCGGGGCGTCCGGGCGGCTCTTAGAGAGCCTCGGCGCCAGAGATGATCTCGATCAGTTCCTTGGTGATCATGGCCTGACGCGTGCGATTGTAGATCAGCGTCTGCTTCTTGATCATCTCGCCCGCGTTGCGGGTTGCGGAATCCATGGCGCTCATGCGCGAGCCCTGCTCGGAGGCCGCGTTCTCAAGGAGCGCCCGGAAGACCTGGACGGTGAGGTTGCGTGGCAGAAGCGTCGCGAGGATCGCCTCTTCGCTCGGCTCGAATTCCATGGCGGAATCGGCCGGCGCGCCGGTGGTGCTCTCGCCGCCTTCCGGCAGCTCCGCCGGGATCAGCTGCTGCGCGGTCGGAATCTGGGAGATCACCGAGCGGAACTCGGAGTAGAACAGCGTCGCCACATCAAACTCGCCCGCGTCGAACCGCGTGAGGATCTTCTCCGCGATCTCCGAGGCGAAGTCGTAATCGACGGGCTTGTTGCCGCGCAGATCCATGTTCTCGATGATCTGCTGCCGGAACTGGCGGCGCAGGATGTCGTAGCCCTTCTTGCCGACGGTGATGATCTTCACCGTCTTGCCCTCCGCCAGCAGGCGGTTGGCGTGGTCGCGGGCGAGGCGGGCGATCGACGAATTGAAGGCGCCGCACAGACCGCGATCGGCGGTGCAGACCACGAGGAGGTGGGTGCGGTCCTCGCCGGTGCCGGACAGGAGCCTCGGCGCGCCGACGCCGCCGACGAGGTTCCCGGCGAGGTTGCCGAGCACCTGAGACATCTTCTCGGCGTAGGGCCGCGCGCTCTCGGCGGCGTTCTGGGCGCGCCGCAGCTTCGCGGCGGCGACCATCTGCATCGCCTTGGTGATCTTCTGCGTCGCCTTCACCGACGTGATGCGGTTACGCAGATCCTTCAAACTCGGCATCGGGAGGTTTCCAGGTGTGTCGCGGGCGGCTCAGGGCCGGGCGCGGAGGGCGCGCCCGGCTTCGGCGATCCGTCGTCTCAGTTGAACGACTTGGAGATGCCCTCGACCACGCCCTTCAGCTTGCCGGCGTTCTCGTCGGAGAGGTCCTTCGAGTCGCGGATGCCGGTGAGCAGATCCTGGTGCTTCGAGCGGAGCGTCGAGAGGAGCTGGTCCTCGAAGGCCCGCACCTTGCTGACGGGAAGCTTGTCAAGGTAGCCGTTCACACCGGCGTAGATCACCGCAACCTGCTCTTCCATCTTCAGCGGCGAGAATTGCGGCTGCTTCAGGAGCTCGGTCAGCCGCGAGCCGCGGTTCAGGAGCTGCTGCGTTGAGGCGTCGAGGTCCGAACCGAACTGCGCGAAGGCGGCCATCTCGCGGTACTGCGCCAGCTCGCCCTTGATCTTGCCGGCGACCTTCTTCATCGCCTTGGTCTGCGCGGCCGAGCCGACGCGCGACACCGAGAGGCCCACGTTCACCGCCGGGCGCACACCCTGGTAGAACAGGTCGGTCTCGAGGAAGATCTGGCCGTCAGTGATCGAGATGACGTTCGTCGGGATGTAGGCCGACACGTCGTTGGCCTGGGTCTCGATGACCGGCAGCGCGGTGAGCGAGCCGGCACCGGCGGCGTCGCCCATCTTGGCGGCGCGCTCCAGCAGGCGGCTGTGGAGGTAGAACACGTCGCCCGGGTAGGCCTCGCGGCCCGGCGGGCGGCGCAGCAGCAGCGACATCTGGCGGTAGGCGACGGCCTGCTTGGAGAGATCGTCGTACACGATCACGGCGTGCATGCCGTTGTCGCGGAAATACTCGCCCATGGCGCAACCGGCGAAGGGCGCGATGAACTGCATCGGCGCAGCGTCCGAGGCGGTCGCCGCGATGATGATCGAGTACTCGAGCGCGCCCTGATCCTCCAGCACCTTCACGAACTGGGCGACGGTGGAGCGCTTCTGGCCCACCGCGACGTAGACGCAGTAGAGCTTGGCCTTCTCGTCCGTGCCCTGGTGAGCGGGCTTCTGGTTGAGGATCGTGTCGAGGGCGATTGCGGTCTTGCCGGTCTGGCGGTCGCCGATGATCAGCTCGCGCTGGCCGCGGCCAACCGGGATGAGCGCGTCGATCGCCTTGAGGCCGGTCGCCATCGGCTCGTGCACGGACTTGCGCGGAATGATGCCCGGGGCCTTCACGTCAACGCGGCGCCGCTCCTCGGCCACGATCGGGCCCTTGCCGTCGATCGGGTTGCCGAGGCCGTCCACGACGCGGCCGAGCAGGCCCTTGCCGACCGGCACGTCCACGATGGCGCCGGTGCGCTTGACGGTCTGGCCTTCCTTGATCTCGCGGTCGGAGCCGAAGATCACGATGCCGACGTTGTCCTGCTCGAGGTTGAGCGCCATGCCGCGCACGCCCGACTCGAACTCGACCATCTCGCCGGCCTGGACGTTGTCGAGGCCGTAGGCGCGGGCGATGCCGTCGCCGACGGACAGGACCTGGCCAACCTCGGTGACCTCGGCCTCTTCGCCGAAGTTCTTGATCTGCTCTTTCAGGATCGCGGAGATCTCGGCGGCGCGGATGTCCATCGTCGGGCCTCTTACTTCAATCGTGTGTTGTCAGGGACGGGAGCGGGGTCGGCGTCCGGCGCCTACCGGGCTTCCCGCATCGCAAGGCGAATTCCGTTGAGCTTGGTGCGCAGGCTGGCGTCGACCATGCGGCTGCCGAGCTTCACCACGAGGCCGCCGATCAGGCTCGGATCGACGTGCAGCTCGATGTCGATCTCGGACTTGGCGACGTCGCGCAGGCTGGACTTGATCTCCTCCAGCACTGCGTCGGAGGGCTTCTCGGCCACGCGCACCTCGGCGCGGACGATGCCCTTCGAGGCGCGCACCAGCGCGCGGAAGGCGCGGATCATGTCCGGCAGGGCGAAGAGGCGTCGGTTGGCGGCGGCGAGCCGGATAAAGTTGCCCGCGAGCCCGTTGATCCCGGCTTTGTCGAGGACGGCGCCGATCGCGGCGGCCTGCTGCTCGCCGGAGAAGACCGGGCTCTTCACGAGGCGGCTCAGGTCCGCGCTCTCCTTCAGGAGGGCGTCGAACCGGTCGAGATTCTCGGCCACCGTGTCGACCTGGCGCTCATCTCGGGCCAGTTCGAACAGGGCGGAGGCGTAGCGGCCCGCCACGCCTGCAACCAGGGGACCCGCTTCGGTACCGTTCTGCGCCACCCGCCGCTCTCTCTTTTGTCCTTGCCCGGGGTCCGGCCGGATCGCGCCCCACACGAGGCGCTCGGCGCTGGACCCCTGGGTATTGGGAATGTGCCGGCCGCTCGGGGCGCGTGGATGCCCCTCCGCCGACGCGGCGACCGCCTAGCATGGGAGATGGGTGCGCGCAAGGCGAGGCGACCGACGCCGCGAACCGGCGCTGGGGCGTCCCCACGGGCCGCTTTCCGTGATGGTGAACGGTGGCGAAGGTGAGGCGCCGAGAGAGCCGCCAACCGTCCGGTTCTCAACAGGCGATGCGGTCGCAGCGGCGCAGCGAGGCGATCATTCTGGCCAGCGCGCGTACGCCCGGGTGACCGAGAATCCCGGAATTGCCGAGCACGTAGGAGGGGGTCGCGTAGAGTCCCAGATCTGCCGCCATCCGCATGTGGCTCTTCAGGGCGAGGCGGATCTCCTCGCTGTCGGCGATGCTCTCGGCCTCGGCTGACGGCAGCCCCAAGGCGGTGGCGGCCTGCAGGGCGCCTGGCCCGTCGATCCGGCCGGGTCTGCCGAGGAGTTGCGTGTACAGGCTCCAGGCCGCGGCCGAGCCGAGCTTGCGCTGGACCGCGAGCGCGACCCTTGCGGCCTGCGCCGATTGCACGGACAGGATCGGGTTGTGCACGAGGCCGACGCGCAGCGCGCCGTCGCTCGCCGAGAGCGAGGCAAGGTCGCTCGCGGCTTTCCGACAATACGGGCAGTTGAAGTCGAAGAACTCGTACAGGGTCGTCTCGGCCTCGCGGGCACCGACATATGTGACCCCGCGCAGCGCCGTGATCTCGCCGGTGATCTCGCCCGGCAGCCGCATGTTGGCCACCGGACGTCCCTCGTCGTTCGTCACGCTGTCGGTCTGGCCATAGCCTTGCGCCGACGCGATGCCGGCCCATCCTGTCCCAGAGGCGAGGCCTGCGGCGGCGGCGAGGAAACGGCGGCGGTCGATCGGCATGGGGCGCTGCATCCTGGCGGCACGGTCGCCCGGTCCGGGCGGCCGGCGGGAAACGGCTGGCGCTGAATCTGCGCCGGCGGGTCGGAGCGGGCTCATAGAGCGTTTCCGGCCCCGGTGCATCCGCCGGGACGGGCCGCGCCGGGGGCGCCCCTTCGAGAGCGCTCACATCAAGAATGTGCCCGCATCATGTCTTCGCCGCATTCCACGGGAATGCAGGCCGCCCTTCCGGATCGAGCGGGCGCAACGTGTCCGGGTGTCGCTCGATCCGCGATCCGTTATCCGGTCTACCCAAGGGGTCCGTTCCGATGTTCCTTGCCGAGATCCAGCCCCGCCACCCGCGCGCCGCCGCGTTGCTCGCGCTCGCGGGCGCGCTCGCTGCCGGGCCGGCTTTCGCCGAGCAGAGCGACAAGGGCAACGTCGCACCGCCGATCACGGCGCCGATGACCCTTCCGACGCAGCAACAGGCGCAGGCCCAGCCGCCGCAGGTTCTGGCGACCAAGCCCGAACCGGGACAGCCCGGCTGGCTCAAGATCTGCAACAAGGACCAGGGCGGCAACGATCTCTGCAGCACCACGCGCGACTTCGTGTCGGAGAGCGGCAAGCCGCTCATGGCGGTCGCGCTCTATGAGATGCGGAGCGGCCAGACGAAGGAGGAGGCCCGCGTCGTCCGCTTCCTCGTGCCGCTCGGCTTCATGATCCAGTCCGGCATCCGCTTCACGATCGACGGACGGCAGGCGACGACGGGCAAGTTCAACGCTTGCCTGTCGATCGGCTGCTTCTCGGAGGCCACGATCGGGACGGACGTGCTCGCCGCGATGAAGAAGGGTGCGAGCCTCAAGCTCGCGGTGATGAGCCAGACGCAGCGCGAGGTGAATTTCGTGGTGCCCCTCGAAGGGCTCGGAGCCGCCCTCGAAGGGCCGGCGATGACCGTCGAGGAGCAGAAGAAGTATCAGGCCGAGGTGGCGCGCCGGGCCGAGGAGGCCCGCAAGCGTCAGGAGGCGGAGAAGACGGGCGCCGCACCGGCCGCCGACACCGCGGCACCTGCCTCGGAGGCTGCGCCGAAACCTTGAGGCAGCGGCGCCGGGCCATCCGCCGGCGCCCTCAGCGCAGGCCCCCGGACGCTCCCCCGCCGCCCAGGCGAGGGCCTGCTCCAGCCGGTCGTTACCCCAGAACAACTCGCCGTCGTCGGTGAGGAAGGTCGGCGCGCCGTAGATGCCGCGCGAGCGCGCCTCCTCGCCGGCGACTCGCAGGCGGGTCTTGTTCGCCTCCGCCGAGGCGCTCTTCACGGTCTGGGTTCCGTCGAGGCCGAGCCGGTCGAGGATCGCGACGACGGCAGCGGGTTCCGCAATGGAGCGGCCCTCGGCGAATTCCGACGCGTAGACCGCCTTGCTGAAGGGGACGAGCCAGTCCTGTTCCGCGCCGTGAACGGCGACGCGGGTGGCGCTGAGGCTGTTCTGCGGGAAGGGATCCGGTCGCGTGATCGGCGGCAGCCCGAGGCGCGCGGCCTCGCGCTCGAGGTCGCGCCACATGTTGCGGCCCTTGGCCGGGAAGAGGTTGAAGGGCGAGGATGTCCAACCCTGGGCTGCGAAGATGGGCCCGAGCAGGAAGGGGCGCCAGCGGACCGCCACGCCCGCGGCCCCCGCCAGAGCCTCGACGCGCATCGCCGCGAGGTAGGAATAAGTGGAGGCGAACTCGTACCAGAACTCGAGGGTCGGCCGCCGCGCCATATCGGGGAATCTCCGGAGCGTGAGTGCAGGCTAGTCCTCCCCCGCCGCCGTGTCCGCGATAAGGCGACCGGGCTTGTGCGAACGATCGACGCGGCCCGGCGGTTGCAGGCCCGGCCGCGCCACGATAAGCCGCCGCGACGCCCGACGAACCGAAGTCCGAGCCCATGTCCCAATCGCCGCAGAAGCCCGTCAGCAAGGTGGTCCTCGCCTATTCAGGCGGCCTCGACACATCCATCATCCTGAAGTGGCTGCAGACGACCTACGGATGCGAGGTCGTGACCTTCACGGCCGATCTCGGCCAGGGTGAGGAGCTGGAGCCGGCCCGCCGCAAGGCCGAGCTTCTCGGCATCAGACCCGAGAACATCTTCATCGAGGATCTGCGCGAGGAATTCGTCCGGGACTACGTGTTCCCGATGTTCCGCGCCAACGCGCAGTACGAGGGCGTCTACCTGCTCGGCACGTCGATCGCCCGGCCGCTCATCGCCAAGAAGCAGATCGAGATTGCCGAGAAGGTCGGGGCCGACGCGGTCTGTCACGGCGCCACCGGCAAGGGCAACGATCAGGTCCGGTTCGAGCTCGGCTACTACGCGCTCAAGCCCGACGTCACGGTGATCGCGCCCTGGCGGGAGTGGGATTTCCGCTCCCGCGAGGCGCTCATCGCCTTCGCCGAGCAGCACCAGATCCCGATCGCCAAGGACAAGCGCGGCGAGAGCCCGTTCTCGGTCGACGCGAATCTCCTGCACGCCTCCTCCGAGGGCAAGGTGCTGGAGGATCCCGCCGACGAGGTGCCGGATTACGTCTATTCGCGCACGCTCTCGCCCGAGGAGGCGCCCGACACGCCGACCGTGATCACGATCGGCTTCCAGCGGGGCGACGCGGTCTCGATCGACGGCGAGGCGCTGTCGCCGGCCACGCTGCTGGCCAGGCTCAATGAACTTGGCCGCGCCAACGGCATCGGCCGTCTGGACCTCGTCGAGAACCGTTTCGTCGGCATGAAGAGCCGCGGCATGTACGAGACGCCCGGCGGTACGATCCTGTTGCCCGCGCATCGCGCCATCGAGTCGATCACCCTCGACCGCGGGGCTGCGCACCTCAAGGACGAGCTGATGCCGCGCTACGCGGAGCTCGTCTACAACGGATTCTGGTTCTCGCCGGAGCGCGAGATGCTGCAGGCGCTGATCGACAAGAGCCAGGAGCAGGTCACGGGCACGGTGCGGCTCAAGCTCTACAAGGGCGGCGTCCACGTCATCGGCCGCGAGAGCCCGAACTCGCTCTACGACCAGGATCTCGTGACCTTCGAGGAGGGCGCGGTGGCCTACGACCACCGCGACGCGGCGGGCTTCATCAAGCTCAACGCCCTGCGGCTGCGCACGCTGGCCCAGCGGAAGAAGAAGCTCGGCGACTGAGACTTCAGGCCGCCGAGACCTGCGCCACGAAGCTCTGGACTGCGTGGCGCAGGCGCGCGGTGCCCGGATCGACCTCTCCGGCCGCTTGGCGCACGCCGCTGATCGCCTGCGCGGTCTGCCGGATGCCGGCCTCCGTCGCGCCGATGCCTGTGCTCGCCTCGACGGTGAGCGCGCTCGCGACCTCGGCACTGCGGCCGATCTCCTCGCTTGCACGCCGCTGCTCGGCGACCGCGCCAGCGATCTCGGCGGCGATCACGTTGATCCCGTCCATGGCGCCCGCGATCCCGCGGATCGCGGCGACGGTGCCGCCCGTGGCCGATTGGGCCCCGGCGACCCGACGGGCGATCTCCTCGGTGGCCTTCGCCGTCTGGCCGGCGAGTTCCTTGACCTCGTTGGCGACCACCGCGAAGCCGCGCCCGGCCTCGCCGGCCCGTGCCGCCTCGATCGTGGCATTGAGCGCGAGGAGATTCGTCTGGCCGGCGATCTTATGGATCAGCGCGACAACATCCCCGATGCGCTGAGCGGCTTGGTCGAGATCCGACACCGCACCGTTCGCGGCCTGCGCGTCGGCCGTGGCCCTTGCGACCATGCGGGAGGTCTCGGAAATCCGCTCGGCAACGGCCCGGACCGAGCGCGTGAGCTCGCTCGCCGCGTCGGCTACGCCTTCGACATTGGCGCGGGTCTGCCCGGAAGCCTGGGTCGCCGCGCCGGCCTCCCGCTGCATCGCGCCGACGACGACAACCAAATTGTCAGCGGATGCCGCCATGCCCGCGGTGGTCCGGTCGACGACTGCGAGGACTGCACGCACCTCGTCCTGGAACGCTCGGATGGACGACTCGATACGTTGGCCGCGATCGAGCCGTGCGCTCTGCTCGCTCCCCGACAAGGCGTCGAGCCGTGCCCGCTCGACCACGCCGTCGCGGAAGCCGGCGACCGCCCGAGCTGCGGCGCCGATCTCGTCCCGCCGTTCGAGGTCGGCGACACGTACTGAGACGTCGCCGGCGGCGAGCCGGTTCGCGTCGGCCACGAGGCGCACCAGCGGCTGCGAGATGTTCCCGGCTAGCCAGATCGCGCAGGCGCTCCCGCCGAGACCCAGCCCGAAACCGGCCGCGAGGATGAGTCAGATCTGCCTGCGCAACCCGGATTCGGCCTCGGCGCTGCGGATCTGCGCTTCCTGGCCTGCGAGGGCAACCGCCTCGTCAAGCTGACGTCGCAGGCCGGCGCTGTGGCGGCTCATCGCCTCCAGCGTGGGGATCGCTTGTGCCGCACGGATGCCGAGGAGAATCTCCGCGTCCGTCTGCCAGCGTTCGGCAGCGCCTTTAGCCTCGGCCCCCAGCCCGCTCATCCGCTCCGATAGGGTCGCCACGCGCAGGAGATCGAGGCCGGCGGCAAGCTTCCTGGTGGCATTCCGGAAATCGGCTTCGACACCGCGGGTATCTTGAAAGTCCGTCATCGCGAGGACACGGGCGAGAATCTGCTCGCCCTTCTCGAAGGCTTCGCGCGCCTCGCGACTCGAATCTTCGGCCTCGACGGTCTTGCGCGACAGTGCCCTCAGCTCGGAGATGGCCGAGAGGCTCTGCAAGTCGATGAGGCCGCTCAATGCCGTCGCAACGAGGAGGACGATCAGCAGGGGCACGAGGATCTTGGCTCGGATGGAGAGGTTCGCGATCGACATGGTGGATGGTCCGGCGTGGCGCTGCTGCGGGTGCGCGCCCGGTTCAGGGCGCGCCGGCTCAGTTCGGAAGGTTCGGCAGTGCCGTCTCGGTCTTCTCAGCCGTCAACGAGCGGAGAAAGGCGAGGAGATCTCGCCGCTCGGTCGCCGTCAGGTTGAGCTTGCGGATCAGAGGCGATTTCGAGGGACGCTCGACGCCGCCGGTCTCGTAGAAGGTGAGGATCGCGTCGAGGTCGGGGAACTGACCGCCGTGTCCGAACGGAGCTCGATAGGTCAGGTTGCGGAGACCTGGCGTCTTGAAGGCGTAGCGCGCCTTGGGATCGTCGTTGTCGAATTTGGCTCGCCCGATATCGGTCGTCGGGACGCCGATGTCGTGGAACCGGTTGTCGGTGAAGTTCCAGCCCGAGTGGCAGGTCGCGCAGGCCGCGTTGCCGTTGAAAAGGGCAAACCCGCGTCTCGCTTCCTCCGAGATCGCCCGCTCATCGCCCTCGACCCATCGGTCGAAGGGCGCCCAGCCGGAGACGATCGTCCGCTCGTAGGTCGCGATGGCGGTGAGCAGATTGTCCTGGCTGACTCCCCTGCCCGGGAAGAGCTGCGCGAAGCGGGCTTTGTACTCCGGAATCTCATCCAGCCGGGCTACGATCTCCGGGAATTTGCCGTCCATCTCGATCTCGGCGGTGATCGGACCCTGGGCTTGGATCTCGAGGCTCGGCGCCCGCCCGTCCCAGAAAAAGACCGGCGTCCAAGCAGCGTTGAGAACCGTCGGCGCCTTGCGCGGCAGCGGCGTGTTCGCCGCTCCGATCGCGCCGGGGAGCGGGACCTCGAAGCCGAAAGACGGGTTGTGGCAGCTCGCGCAGCTGATGGTCTGCTCGCCGCTGAGGCGCGGATCGAAGAACAGCATCTTGCCCAGCGTAGCCATATGCGGCGAGTAGGGCGCGTCTGTCGGGAAGGGTATAGCGTTCGGACGGCGATACGCCGCCTTGAGCTTGTCGAAGCTCTCCTCGGCCGCGGCCGGGCCGGAAATACAGGCTGCAATTGCAGTAATCGTTGCGGCAAGGTGAAGTCGCACGGGGTAGCTCGGCTGCAGGCGTATCTGCAAGCCGGAACCGCTCCACCTGCCAGCCAAATATCCGCGAAGCAGCTCTTCGTATGGTTAAGGCATTCCACCAGACATTCGTCATTAGCCCCGAATTGCAGCGTAAAATGCTCAGCGCTGCACGAAGCGATGAATTTAATTCGTTCAGTTATCTGCAATGCTTCGACCGGACATGCAGGCATGCATGTGTCTCGTCTTCTCGATCCGGGTCATGAGATGTCTGGTCAGAGCAAAATCAGATGCCATTACATGTATCTAAGATTGTATTATTCATTTAATTCAATCAAAGATCGGTAATTTTGTGCGGTCGAGGCTAGTTCCGCGCCGCCTCAGGTCCGATGTAAATGTTCGGTAATAGCGTGGGGATCATAGTGATCTGTATAGATCGCACGTGAGCCTCTTCGATGCTGAGCATGACCCTCTCCGGGAATCGAATTCGTCGCAAAGGTCGAATTCTGATTGAAAATCGCGAAGATGTTCTCGTATCGATTGTAGCGCTCTCCGAAGTGGGCGCCCGGATCAGCTTGAGCGACGCGATACAGGTCCCAAACGCGTTCACGTTGGTGATCGACCCGCAGCAAATCCGCATGGCATGCCAGGTTCTTTGGCACTCAGGCGGAGAGGTCGGTGTGCGCTTCGACTGAGCCGCCGGAGCATATCGACGTGTCGCCGGCGGTCAGCTCAGCATGGTTCAGCCGCGCAGACACCCCATCAAACCCTCGACCTGCCCGAGACGTCCCTGGATTCGGGCCGCGGCCGCGCGCACGCCCCGGGAGGGCTTGCCCGCGCTGCGCGCGATCGGGTTTGGCAGGGTGGCTGCGAGCAGCGCCGCTTCGCCCCGGGTCAGGTTGCGCGCATCCTTGCCGAACCAGTGGCGGGAGGCGGCCTGCGCGCCGAAGATCCCCTCCCCCCACTCCGCGACGTTCAGGTAGACCTCCATCACACGGCGCTTGCCCCATAGCGTGTCGGCGAGCATCGCGAGCGGAATTTCCAGCCCCTTCCGGAGGTAGGAGCGGCCCGGCCAGAGGAAGACGTTCTTCACCGTCTGCATAGTGATCGTCGAAGCGCCCCGGCTGGGGCCTTCCTCGTCGTCGACGACGTTGCGCAACGCTGCCCAGTCGACGCCGCGATGGGCGCAGAAGCGCTGGTCTTCCGAAGCGATCACGGCCTGCACGAGGTGCGGCGAGATCGCTTCAAGAGGAACCGACGTCCGCTGCACGGCCTGCCCTGTCAACCATCGCCCGAGCATCAGGGTTGAGGGCGGCGTCAGCGCGCTATAGACGAGCGCGAGCAGAAGGACGAGGGCGAGGCCGACGATGGTGAGGAGCAGGATCAGGCCGGCGACGCGCCGCGCCAGCCCGCCACCCTTGCGGCGAGCACCTTGCACCCGCGGCAGGTCCCGTCTGCCCGGGCCGGTCCCGGCGCCGTCCGGGTCGCCGCTTCGATCGATCCTCCGCACCGCGACGCTTTCATTCCCGATCAAGGCCTGAGTCTAGATGACGACCCCGATGACCACCTCGAAGCCCTCAACGCAAGCTTCCCACGCTTCGGTCCAGGTGGGGACGTCGGACGACGCCTTTACCCACAGGCTCGGCACCGTTGCAGACGCCGTCGAGGCGTTCCTCGCAGAACGTCTCGGACCGGAGGTGCAGACGTGCGAGATCGCGCGTCCGCCCCGCCTGATGGAAGCGATGCGCCACGCCGTGCTCGGCGGCGGCAAGCGGCTGCGCCCGTTCCTCGCCGTCGAGACGGCGCGGATGCTGGGCGGCGCCGAGGCCGGGGCCCTGGCGGCGGGCTCGGCGATCGAGCTCGTGCACTGCTACTCGCTCGTCCACGACGACCTGCCGGCGATGGACAATGACGACCTGCGTCGCGGCAAGCCGACCGTGCATCGCGCCTACGACGAGGCGACCGCGATCCTCGTCGGCGACGCCCTGCAGACACTGGCCTTCGAGATCCTGGCCGATTCGCGCTGGCAGGCCGATGCGGCCGCGCGCTCGGACCTCGTCCTCGGGCTCGCCCGTGCGTCGGGCCTCGGCGGCATGGTGGGCGGCCAACTCCTCGACCTCGGCGCGGAGGGGCGTTTCGGGCCGATCGCGGTCGACGTCGACGACACCCTCAGGCTCCAGGCGATGAAAACCGGCGCGATCCTTGCCTTCTCGGTCGAGGCGGGAGCGATCGTCGGCGGCGCGAATGCAGACGAGCGGGCCGCGCTCCTGCGCTACGGCCTCGCGCTGGGCCAAGCCTTCCAGATCGCCGACGACATTCTCGATCGCGAGGCCTCGCCCGAGGCGATGGGCAAGGCGACCGGCAAGGACAAGGAGGCCGGCAAGGCGACCCTCGTCGACCGCCTCGGCCTCGACGGGGCCCGTGCCGAGTGCGACCGCCTCGTCGGCGTGTGCGAGGAGGCTGTCTCGCGCTGGGGCGGGAAGGCCGACATCCTGCGCGAGGCGGCCCGGTTCACAGTGGCGCGCAAGGCCTGATCGGCCCCCTGCCCGCTTGCCAAAGGACGGGCCGCGCCGATAGAGCCGCGCGGCACGTTCCGTTTCATCTGACGAGTTCCGCCATGACGACCTACAAGCTCCTCCTCCTGCCCGGCGACGGCATCGGCCCCGAGGTGATGGCGCAGGTGGAGCGGGTAGTCGGCGCGCTGCGCGAACTCGGCATCGCCTCCTTCGAGACCGAGACCGACCTCGTCGGCGGCGCCGCGATCGATGTGCACGGCAAGCCCCTCGCGGACGAGACCCTGGCGCGTGCGGACGCGGCCGATGCCATCCTGCTCGGCGCGGTGGGCGGCCCAAAATGGAACGGCGTCGCCTACGAGATCCGCCCCGAGGCCGGCCTCCTGCGCCTGCGCAAGGATCTCGGACTCTTCGCAAATCTGCGCCCCGCGATCTGCTATCCGGCTCTGGCCGATGCCTCGGCGCTGAAGCGCGATCTCGTCGAGGGCCTCGATATCATGATCGTTCGCGAGCTGACGGGCGGGGTCTATTTCGGGGAGCCGAAGGAAATCACGGTGCTGGAGGACGGCTCGAAGCGCGCCATCGACACCCAGGTCTACACGACCGGCGAGATCGAGCGGATCGCGCACGTCGCCTTCGACCTCGCCCGCAAGCGCTCCGGCCGCGTCGCCTCCGCCGAGAAGCACAACGTGATGAAGTCCGGTGTCCTCTGGAAGGAGGTCGTCACCAAGGTTCATGCCGAGCACTACACCGACGTTGAGCTAGAGCACGTGCTCGCCGACAATTGCGCCATGCAGCTCGTGCGGCGGCCGAAGCAGTTCGACGTGCTGGTGACCGACAACCTGTTCGGCGACATTCTGTCCGACGCGGCCGCCATGCTCACGGGCTCGCTGGGCATGCTGCCCTCGGCCTCGCTCGGCGCGGTCGATGCCCGGGGGACGCGCAAGGCGCTCTACGAGCCGGTGCACGGCTCGGCGCCCGACATCGCGGGCCAGGATCTCGCGAACCCGCTCGCCATGATCGGATCGCTCGCCATGTGCCTGCGCTACTCGTTCGGCCTCGGCGAGGCGGCGGACCTCCTCGACGGCGCCATCACCGATGCGCTGGCAGGCGGCGCGCGCACGAGGGACATCGTCGGGCCCGGCGCAAAGGTCGTCGGCACCGCCGGCATGGGCGAGGCGGTAATCACCGCGCTGAAGGCCCGCGCACGCTGACGCCGATCTCCGGGCGCCACGTCCGGACGAGGTCCCGCTCTCCCGCGTTTCTCGATCCTGCAGACACGAACATGAAAAGGGCGCCCCGAGGGGCGCCCTTTCGCGTCTGAGATCCGGCGCGTGGGCTCAGTACGGGTTGCCGTAGCGCGAGACGTAGGAGGTCGGGTCGATCGCGTCGACGGCCGAGAAGTCGACGTTGCGGATCGCGCTCGAGCGGGCGCCGATGAACGGGCCGTTGGTGATCGGGTCCGGCAGGATGCCGCCGCCGAAGCGGTCGTTGCGGCCGTAGACCGGAGTGAGCTGGTTCGAAGCGGCGATCAGCTGCGGATTGGTCGCAGGATTGCCGAGGCCCGCCACGGTGCTGCCCGGCTCCACCACGTTGCCGGCGTCGAGCCAGCTGCGCGGACGGATGCGGATCGGAAGGGGTTGGCTCACCCGGTAGCCCGCCGGCGCGTAGCGCCCCTGGGCATCTGCGGCCGTGCTGAGGCCGATTCCGGTGACGGCGAGAGCCCCCATGAGAGCGATCTTGAATGAGCGCATGACGCACCTTGCTTAAATTCGGGCGGATCCTGGCACCGAAGGGTTAAGAGCCTCTCACGTTGGCCTAGCGCGCGGCTGTCGCCGCGTGCGCTGTGGGTCTTGCGCGAAGTGCCCTCGATCCCCGGCTTGTCTTTCGAGATGACGTGCGAGCGGAGCCGTTGTTCCCGGCTCATGGCTCAGCTTGCACATTTTTGCCCAGCTTTCGCCTTATTTTTTCGATTGCCCCCGACGCGCCACCGCGATCGAGCCGGTCTGACCGGCCGGCTCACCGGCCGCCGTGACGGGTTTCGCGGCGCGGCAGCCCTCGTCGCGCCGCGTGTCCGCCTCGCGGAACACCGCCTCGACGGCGGGATTGGCGTGGCCGTCGAGTGACAGCCGATCGAGGGCGCAGACGAGCGCTCGTGCCTCCGGCGCCTGTCCAAGCGGCGCGCAGAGCCACCCCTCCAACCGCACGGGCGCCGCCTCCAGGCTGACGAAGCCCAGGCAGGTTCGGTTCAGACTTCCGGCGAGCCCCGTCTCCATCGTCTCGACGGCGCCGAACTTCGAATCGACACGGCCGCGCTCGCCGGTGCGCGTCACGGACAGATTGGGCCCGTCCGCGGCGCGGCGCGCCAACGCGACGAACAGGCTGGGCGCGGGCTCCGCCGTCACCCCTTGCGTCACGATGATCCGCAGATGCGTCTCCTCGATCGCGGCGAAATCGCCGCGGGAGAGGCTCGCCTCCCGCGAACCCGTGGCCGCATTGATCCGTGCCGGCTCGGCACGCATGGTCTCGATCCCCTCCATGTCATCGAGGCGAAGCCGCGGCCCGGCCTCCGCGACCGGCACCGCCGGCCGCACGGGCAAGGCGGATGCGGGCACGAAGGCGATGGCGACCGGCTGCTCGGGCTCGCGGACCGGTGGGTTCGTGCGGATCGTCTGGCGGGCATAGAGGCTGAGGACTGCGATCACCCCTGCCGCAGCGACCGCGCGTGTCGTGAACCGGGCGAGCCCGAAGCGGCGCGGCACCGCCGGCTGAATTTCCTCCTCCGGTTCCGGATCGGGCCCTGCGGGCGCATCAAATCGGGGTTCGCGGCGTTCTCTTGTCATCAGGGGTCTCGGATCGGATTGCACGGGCTCCGGGCGTTTGTTCGAGCGCCAGCATCGCCGCGGCCGCTCGCCACCGGGTTTCCGCGCCGGACCGGCGGACGCCTTTCTGCGGTCTCGGTGAATCGAACGTTTTCGTTCATGGCCGGGCCACGTTATGGCCCGACCTCCCTTGACAGGTGCGCGAGCGCGGAGTCTTGCTCTCGCCGGCCGGAGGCCCCACCTCGCACGAGAGGCGCGGCGGGGGACGGACGGCCGCTCGCGGACGAAAGATGCGCCGCGGACATGCCTTGAGGGCCGCCGGACGGCGGCGCGAGGGCCCCGGATCGGGCGGGGCAACCGGACCGCGGCAGGACGAGCCGCGCGGTCGCGGGTCGAGGGTTTCAAGCGGAGTGGGAGTGATGGGTTACAAGGTCGCCGTCGTCGGTGCCACGGGGAACGTGGGCCGCGAGATGCTCGACATCCTGGCCGAGCGCGCCTTCCCGGCCGACGAGGTCGTGGCACTGGCCTCGCGCCGGAGCCAGGGGCAGGACGTCTCGTTCGGCGACAAGATTCTCAAGGTCAAAGCCCTCGACACCTACGATTTCTCGGACACGGACATCTGCCTGATGTCGGCCGGCGGCGAGGCCTCCAAGGAGTGGTCGCCCCGCATCGGTCAGCAGGGCTGCGTCGTGATCGATAATTCCTCGGCCTTCCGCTACGATTCCGACGTGCCGCTGATCGTGCCCGAGGTGAACGCCGACGCGGTCGTGGGCTTCACCAAGAAGAACATCATCGCCAACCCGAACTGCTCGACAGCGCAACTCGTGGTGGCGCTCAAGCCGCTGCACGACGCGGCAACGATCAAGCGCGTCGTCGTCTCGACCTATCAGTCGGTCTCCGGCGCTGGCAAGGACGCCATGGACGAGCTCTTCAACCAGACCCGCTCGGTCTTCACGGCGGGCGAGGTCAAGGTCGAGAAGTTCACCAAGCGCATCGCCTTCAACGTCATCCCCCACATCGACGTGTTCATGGAGGATGGCTACACGAAGGAAGAGTGGAAGATGGTCGCCGAGACCAAGAAGATGCTCGACCCGAAGATCAAGCTCACGGCCACCGCCGTGCGCGTGCCGGTCTTCATCGGGCACGCGGAATCGGTGAACGTCGAGTTCGAGCGTCCCCTGTCGCCCGAGCAGGCCACCGAGATCCTGCGCGCGGCGCCGGGCGTCCTCGTGGTCGATAAGCGCGAGCCCGGCGGCTACATCACGCCCCACGAAGCGGCCGGCGAGGATGCCACCTACGTCTCCCGCATCCGCGAGGACGCGACGGTGGAGAACGGGCTCGCCTTCTGGTGCGTCTCGGACAACCTGCGGAAAGGCGCGGCGCTGAACGCCGTGCAGATCGCCGAGGTGCTGATCAACCGCAAGCTCCTGAACAAGGCGAAGCACGCAGCCTGAGCTGCCGACGCGCCCGTCCTCGGTTCGGAAAGCGCCGTCCCGCATGAGCGGGGCGGCGCTTTCCGTTCGCGCTGTCATATGCACGTGATGTGACAACAGACCTAGGAATCTGTACCGATTTAAGAACAAAACACGAACTTAGGTCGTCGAGATGTCGGGATTGACGCCGCGCGACAGCGAACTCAGCCGTATCCGCCAGGTGTTGGCGGGACTGTTGGTCGAGACGAAGCTCATCCGTCTCTCGCGGAGCCTCGCCCGCAAATACAGTCCCGATCAGCCGCGCGCGCCGCCCGGTCAGCCGGATGGCGGCCGGTGGGTCTCGGAGGGCGGCGGCGCGGGCGAGGGTGATGTCGATCCCGCGCTCGTGGGGCCGGGCCGCTGGACCTCCCTCGCATTGCAGGATGAGGCAGGCGAGGACGGCCGTAGCCGCGAGCGCACGGTGCTCGAGGACGGGTCCGAGGTTCTCACGATCCGGATTTACGCGGGTCCGCGCGCGGGTGACGAGGAGCACACGGTCACCGCGCCGGACGGCGAGAGCCGGGTCTTCGAGACGTCCGGCGACACGCAAACCATCCGGGATGGGGCGACCGGCGAGATCCTGTCCCGTTCGCGCTTCACCGGAACGGGCGTGGAGCCCCTCGCGAGCGTTCAGCCCGCTTTCCTGCCTGCGTTGCCGCTGGTCGTCACGACGACGGTCGAGTTGGCAGCACTCCTCGCGACTGTTCTTTCAGCGCGTAGAGGCCGCTTCGGGCCGGCCCTCGGTCTATCCGCCAAAAGGTACGCGCAAGACGGAAGCCTTGAGAACGCTCCGTTGGTGTGGGTGAGGCCGTTGACGCGATCGGAGCTTGAGGTCGCCTGTCCGCGAGCAGGCGAAGTCTCGGCTCTTGCCGACCAGGTCGCTGCTCAACTGAGGCAGTCGAAGCCGTAACTCACGCCGCAGAATTTTGGAAATGCCCTGTACTTCGAAATAGCTGGCGCAATAAATTTGCGAAATGATCCTGATTCCGTTGCAGAAATTTCGTTAGAAGATAATCGGAAAGAGGCTGATTACGGTGATCGCCGATATATAAGCTTGGATGTACTTGAAAATACTAAGAACAATACGGTGTGCGTCTATGACCATAAGACGGGATCGCGCGGGCTCTCCGCTTCACGCGCCCTCTGGATCGCAGCCATTGTGAAGAAACGCTATCCCCACGTTCAGCAGATCATCATCGTGCAGGTGAGACCTCGGACATGACGAAAATAAAACAGATCAAGTGCCTTTCGAAGGATTTGCTCGATCGAAGCTCTGATTTGATCCTGATCAAGGGTCGCGTGATTTGGCTGGAGCCGATCGACCATGTCGGGCGCACCATCCGGTTTGATCGATCCTCATGCGCACGACGGTTCTATCTGAGCTGAAAACTGACCGAACTTTACGCACCCGAAGCGAGGCCGGCCCGATCCTACGGGTGCTGCGGCCAGAGATTCTTGCGGCGAACCGGTCCGAAAGGCGAGGATTTCGTTGCATGGGATTGGGACGATCCGGCCATGCCGGGCGGCTTCCGGCAGGCTGTGGAGGAGAGCGTGTTGCCGATGCTCCGTCCGCTCGACAGTTGGGAGAAGGCGCTCGCCTTCCTGCGCGGCCACCAGCCGACGGACCTGACCCGTGGCTGGCGGTGGCACCTCGTTACCGCCGTGGCACTCGGGGAGCTTGATGCCGCGCGCGACCTCTGGCGGGAACGCGGCCACCTGTATTGCAAAGGGGAGGTCATGCACGACCCACGGGATCAGGTCCTGTACGATCGCTATTGCGAGATCGGCGAGCCTCTCATGGCTGACGACTGGGCCTCTCTGGCGCGAATCCTCCACCGGTGGGAAGCGGAGAACGTGCGGGGCACCGCGATCGAGCCGTACTGGGCGCCGACGCCCTTCCCCCTTGAGCGTGAATTCTGACCGGCACGTCCCGCGAGCCCGCCATGTCCCGGTTGGACCAGAATGCATGACGACCAAGAAGCAAGTCCGACAGCTCTTTCTCCCGATCTTGAAGAGAAACCGCGACGTCGTGCAACTCGACCGGATCACGATCTGGCTCACACCGATTCGGCACTGGGCCTGCCGCATGACGGTCGATCGATGCTCGCATCCGGACGTGCCGGTCCCCTCCTGGCACATCACGGATCTGATCGAACCGCATCACGCATTCCCCGATTTCGGACGAGTTAAGGAAAGACTCTATCGTCGTCAGGTTGGGAAGGGGTGGTGCTGGTCAGATTTCGACATGGAGAAGCCGCTGAGAGCGATGATCGAGTTGGAGGTTCTGCGGTTCTTTCGAAAGGTCGCAACGCTTGAAAACTATGTCGCGCTTCAGAGGCGGTACCACATGTGGGGGCCAAACCATACGCCGATCAACGATCTGATTCTCGATATCGCTGTTGGAAATTTGTCGGAGGCAACAAGACAATTCAATGTTGTGTGGGGTCAATGTCAAAATTACTTGAATTATATTTACAGAGAGAGAAAAGCTGCAATCCGAGGCTTCAATAAGGAATTAAGCATGCTCGCATTGCTGCGGGATGATTTGCTTTCCGAGAATCGCACCGGTCTCGCCAAGACGCTTTTCGCCTGGGAATCCGAGAACATTACGCGCTTGGGCATCGAGCAGATCTGGGAGCCGACACCGTTTCCCTTGGAACGGGGCGGCGAAGCCATGTCGCCCGTCTCCGAGGATATGGTGGCGCGGCTCGAGTCGATGATCAGGATCACGCCGCGCAAGATCTGGGCTGATGAGGCCTGATTGCGACACCTGACGTCCGTGATGCGAACACAGCTGGATCCGGCAGGTGCCGGCGAGGCTGCCTGTCGAGGCGGAGTCGTCCGCTTCGCACCTGGCCTAGCCCTGCATGGACAGACTTGATCAAGCGCGCGCCTGCCCGTCGGCCAGCGGGCGGCCATCGGGCTGCTCCTCCATAGCCGAGAGCCGGAAACCGTGCGCGGCACCGCGATCGAGCCGAATTGTACACGGCGCCCTTCCCACCTCGAAATCGGGTGACGATCCGCTCGCCTCGCTCCCTCCCTGTTCGAAGCGAGCGTTCAGGTCGCGAGAAATTGGCTTGAATCCCGGCGCTCCCGGCGCTATCTCAGTCGCATCAGTTCTGGTTGCAGTCGTGAGGCTGCGGTTCGGGAGTGGGCCCCACCGGGCCCGCTCTTTTTTATTGCCGCAACGCGCGACCCGGCCGGTCACGTCGGAGCCTTGAGCGCATGGCGGAAGCCCCCGAGAAGCGTCTGGTCAGCGAGAACGGCGTCGCCCTGCGCGTCGCCCAGGTGGTCGAGGGCCCGATCGAAGGGCTCGGCTACCAGCTCGTGCGGGTGAAGGTCTCGGGCACGAACGGATGCACGGTCCAGATCATGGCCGAGCGGCCGGACGGGTCGATGACCGTGGAGGATTGCGAGGCGGTGAGCCGGGCCCTCTCGCCGATCCTCGATCTCGACGATCCGGTCGGACGGCCCTACCATCTGGAGATCTCCTCGCCCGGCATCGACCGGCCGCTGGTGCGCGTCTCCGACTTCGTCCGCTGGGTGGGCTACGAGGCCAAGATCGAGCTCGCCGTGCCGCTCGACGGCCGCAAGCGCTTCCGCGGCATCATCGACACCCCGAGCCCGGACGGGCGGACCGTGCCGGTCGACCTGCCGGACGTGAAGGAGGGCCTGCCGAGCCGGATCGATGTGCCCCTGCGTGACCTCGCCGAGGCCCATCTCGTTCTCACCGACGATCTGATCCGCGAGTCTCTCCGCCGCGGCTCCGCTCCGCCGCAGGACGACGAGGACGAGGATCTGGAGCCGGATCAGGTCGAGGCGGACGCGCCGCATGCGGTGCGCCTCGTGCCCGCACCGCAACGGCCGAAGCTGAAGGAAGCGAAGCCCGGCAAGGCGAAGAAGGCTCCGCAGCCCAAGACGCCGGAGCAGAAGGAGAAGGCGAAATCCGCCGTCACCAAGGCCGTGCGTCTGAAGGATTCCGGCAAGCTCCACTGAAGAAGCCCCTGCCCTGCCGCAGCCGGTGGGGCCGTGAAAAGATTGTGAGAGAAGGAACGATTCCGATGGCCGTCGTCAGCGCCAACAGGCTCGAACTCCTGCAGATCGCCGATGCGGTCGCCCGCGAGAAGGTGATCGACCGCCAGATCGTCATCGAGGCGATGGAGGAGGCCATCGCCAAGGCCGCCCGTTCCCGCTACGGCGCCGAGACCGACGTCCATGCCGAGATCGACGCGAAGACGGGGGCGCTTCGCCTCTCCCGCCACCTTCTCGTGGTGGAGCTCGTCGAGAACGACGCCCGCGAGATCACCCTCGACCAAGCCCGCCGCTACAACCCGGCGGCTCAGGTGGGTGACGTGATATCCGACACGCTGCCGCCCTTCGATTTCGGGCGGGTCGCCGCCCAGTCGGCCAAGCAGGTCATCGTCCAGAAGGTCCGCGACGCCGAGCGCGACCGCCAGTACGAGGAGTACAAGGACCGCATCGGCGAGGTCGTGAACGGCCTCGTCAAGCGCGTCGAGTACGGCAACGTGATCGTCGATCTCGGCCGCGGCGAGGGCATCGTGCGCCGCGACGAGATGATCCCGCGCGAGACGTTCCGGCCCGGCGACCGCATCCGCTCCTACCTGTTCGACGTGCGCCGCGAGGTGCGCGGGCCGCAGATCTTCCTCTCGCGCTCGCACCCGCAATTCATGGCCAAGCTGTTCGGCCAGGAGGTGCCCGAGATCTATGACGGCATCGTCGAGGTGAAGGCGGTGGCGCGCGATCCCGGTTCGCGGGCCAAGATCGCCGTCATCTCGCGGGACGGCTCGATCGACCCGGTCGGCGCCTGCGTCGGCATGCGGGGCTCCCGCGTGCAGGCGGTGGTCGGCGAGCTTCAGGGCGAGAAGATCGACATCATCCCGTGGTCCGAGGACCAAGCGACCTTCATCGTCAACGCATTGCAGCCGGCGGAAGTCGTCAAGGTCGTTCTCGACGAGGAGGCCGACCGCATCGAGGTCGTGGTGCCGGACGACCAGCTCTCGCTCGCCATCGGCCGCCGCGGCCAGAACGTGCGCCTCGCCTCGCAGCTCACGGGCTGGGACATCGACATCCTCACCGAGGCCGAGGAATCGGAGCGCCGCCAGAAGGAGTTCGCCGAGCGGACCCAGGTCTTCATGGAGGCGCTCGACGTCGACGAGACGGTGGGCCAGCTTCTCGCGGCGGAAGGCTTCCGCAACGTCGAGGAAGTCGCCTACGTCGAGCCGCAGGAACTCGCCAACATCCAGGGCCTCGACGAGGAGACGGGCACCGAGATCCAGGCTCGCGCCCAGGATTACCTCGCCCGGGTCGAGTCCGAGTACGATGCGCGCCGCCAGGAACTCGGCGTCGAGGATGAGGTTCGGGAGATCGAGGGCATCACCACGCCGATGCTCGTTGCGCTCGGCGAGAACGAGGTGAAGACGGTCGAGGATCTGGCGGGCTGCGCCACCGACGACCTCGTCGGCTACACCGAGGGGCGCGGCCCGGATGCAGTTCGCCACGCCGGCTACCTCGACGGGTTCGACGTGTCCCGCGCCGAGGCCGAGGCCATGATCATGGCGGCCCGTCTCAAGGCCGGCTGGATCGAGGCGTTGCCCGAGCCTGAGGAGCCTGCCGAGGGCGAGGAGCCCGCCGAGGCCGAGGCCTGAGGCGAGCCGAGAAAGGCAGGCTCCGAATGACGACCGCGCGCGAGGCCGATGAACCCTCCGTCACCGATCTCGACGCCGGTCCCCTGACGGGCCGGCGCGGGGCGGAGCGGACGTGCATCGTCACGCGCGCGACGCAAGAGCCCGCGGAGATGATCCGCTTCGTGCTAGGGCCGGACGGCACGGTGGTGCCGGATCTGCGTGCGCGCCTGCCCGGCCGCGGCGCCTGGGTGAGCGCGCGGAGCGAGGTGGTTGCCGAGGCGGCGCGCCGCCGCCTGTTCCAGCGCGCCTTTAAGGCCAAGGGCGCCGATGCGGGCGAGGATCTCGCCGGCCGGGTCGCGGCGGGGCTCCGCGAGGATCTGCGGCAGGGGCTTGCCCTTGCCAATAAGGCGGGCTGCGTGGTTGCCGGATTCGCCAAGGTCGAAGCCGCGATCGGCGACCGGGCCGGTGTGGCGGCGGTCATCCATGCCTCCGACGCGAGCGCCGACGGACGCCGAAAGATCGCCGCGGCATTGCACCGGCGGCATGGCGATGCCATATCCCGTGTACCGATCATCGATGACCTGTCCGGCGTCGAATTGGACATGGCCTTGGGTCGGGATCATGTGATACACGCTGCGCTCGTCGCAGGAGTCGGTGCTTCCGGCTGCCTGGCGCGTTGGCGTCGGTACCGCTCCTTCGCGGGTGTTGCCACGACGACTGAGGGGACCGGTCCCGCCTGCGACGGCGAGATCGGCTCCGATCTGCCTGACGACGATGTGACGGATCTGGCCGGTACCGGGACGGTTGCCGGTGGACGGGACGATGGAAACCCTCAGGGTTTGGGCTGAATGAGCGATACGAACAATCCGGGAGACAAGACTCTGACGAAAGCACCCTCGAAGCCGCTGTCCTTGAAGCGTCCGATCGAGCAGGGCACCGTCCGTCAGAGCTTCTCCCACGGCCGCTCGAAGCAGGTCGTGGTCGAGACGGTGAAGCGCCGGGTGATCGGCGCGGCACCCGGCACGGCAGCCCCACGCGAGGCCGCACCCGCCAGCCGACCCGCCGCGCCGGCACCGGCCGCACCCGCGCGTCCTGCCGCTGCGCAGCGCTCGTCGTCCGGCGTGGTCCTGCGGACGCTGAGCGAGCAGGAGCGCGACGCCCGCGCCGCCGCGCTGGCCGATGCGCAGCGCCGCGAGCAGGATGTGCGCCGCCAGGCCGAGGACGAGGCACGCCATCGCCGCGAGCGCGAGGAGGCCGAGCAGCGCGAGCGCGAAGCCGCCGAGCAGCGCAAGCGCGACGAGGAGAGCCGCCGCCGCCAGGAGGAGGAACTCCGCCGTCGCGCAACGGAAGAGGCCCTGCGCCGAACCGACACCGAGACGGCGCGCGCGCCTGCTCCCACGCCCGCTCCGGTCGCTCCGGTTCAGGCCGCGCCCGCTCAGCCGGCACCGACCGCCGCGCAGAGCGCTGCCCCGCGACCCAGCGCCCCGCCGCGCCCGCTCCCGCCGCACGACCGGCCGCCCCGTCGGCTCGGCCGGTGCCATCGGCGCGCCCGGCCACGGCGACGCCCGTTCGAGCGCCGATCACCCCGCGTCCGCCGGCCGGCGAGCCGCGCCGGACGATCACGGCCGACGTGCGCAAGCCGCGCGATCTCAGCTTCATGGCGAAGCCGGCCCCGGCGCCGGAGCCGGAGAAATCCGCAACGCCCACCACCGCCGCCCGTCCCGCGGGTGCGGCCGCGGCCGCTCGCCCGGCCGGCCGGCCCGCTGTCGCGGCCGAGGAGGAGGGAGACACCAAGCGCGTGATCCGGCGGCCCGGCATGCCGCTCAAGATCATCACCCCGCCGAAGACGCCCCGCTCGCCGGGTGGCGACCGCAACCGCGGCCGCCTGACGATCGCCAACGCCACCGCTGGCGAGGAGGAGCGCACGCGCTCCGTCGCCTCGTTCCGCCGCCGTCAGCAGCGCATGAGCGGCCACCGGCACGTGGAGCAGAAGGAGAAGATCGCCCGCGAGGTGACGATCCCGGAGACGATCACGATCCAAGAACTCGCCAACCGCATGTCGGAGCGGGCGGTGGACGTGATCCGCTTGCTGATGAAGCAGGGCCAGATCCACAAGATCACTGACGTGATCGATTCGGACACCGCCCAGCTGATCGCCGAGGAACTCGGCCACACGGTGCGCCGCGTTGCCGAGTCGGACGTCGAGGAGGGTCTCACCTCCGACGAGCCGGATTTCGAGGAGGATCTCGATCCGCGTCCCCCGGTCGTGACCATCATGGGCCACGTCGACCACGGCAAGACCTCGCTCCTCGACGCGATCCGCAAGGCGAACGTCGTCTCGGGCGAGGCCGGCGGCATCACCCAGCACATCGGTGCCTACCAGGTGGCGGCGCCGTCCGGCGACCTCATCACCTTCATCGACACCCCCGGCCACGCGGCCTTCACCTCCATGCGCGCCCGAGGCGCCAAGGTGACGGACATCGTCGTGATCGTGGTGGCGGCCGATGACGGCGTGATGCCCCAGACCGTCGAGGCGATCCAGCACGCCAAGGCGGCGGCTGTTCCTATGATCATCGCGATCAACAAGATCGACAAGGCCGACGCGAACCCGCAGCGGGTCCGCACCGAGCTTCTGCAGCACGACATCCAAGTCGAGTCGATGGGCGGCGAGACGCTGGAATTCGAGGTTTCGGCCAAGACCGGCGACGGCCTGCCCGATCTCCTCGAAGGTCTGCAGCTTCAGGCCGAGATCATGAACCTGCGCGCCAACGAGAAGCGCGACGGCGAGGGCACGGTCATCGAGGCCCAGCTTGATCGCGGGCGCGGCCCCGTCGCCACCGTGCTGGTGCAGCGCGGAACCCTGTTCACCGGCGACATCGTCGTCGCCGGAGCGGAATGGGGCCGAGTGCGGGCGCTCATCGACGACAAGGGCGAGAACATCCAGTATGCCGGCCCTTCGGTGCCGGTCGAGGTTCTCGGCTTCAACGGCACGCCCGACGCAGGCGACCGCGTCATCGTCGTGGCAAACGAGGCCCGCGCCCGAGAGGTCACCGAGTACCGCGCCCGCATCAAGCGTGAGCGGCTCGCGGCCCGTACCGGCGGCGCCAACCGCTCGCTCGTCGACATGATGCGCGACCTCAAGGAAGGTGCCGGCCGCAAGGAGCTGCCGATCATCATCAAGGGCGACGTTCAGGGCTCGGTCGAGGCCATCTCCGGCGCGCTGGAGAAGCTCGGCAACGATGAGGTCTCGGCGCGGATCCTGCTTGCCGGTGTTGGCGGCATCACCGAGTCCGACATCACCCTGTCGCAGGCCTCGAAGGCCGTCGTCATCGGCTTCAACGTGCGCGCCCACAAGGAAGCACGCGAGGCGGCCGAGCGGGCGGGCACTGAGATCCGCTACTACAACATCATCTATGACCTCGTGGACGACATCAAAGCCACGATGTCCGGCATGCTCCCGCCGACGCTCCGCGAGGAGCGCCTAGGCGAGGCGCTGATCCAAGAGGTCTTCGAGGTCTCGAAGGTCGGCAAGGTCGCCGGCTGCCGCGTCCAGGATGGTGTCGTGGAGCGCGGCGCCCATGTTCGCCTGATCCGCGACAATGTCGTGATCCACGAGGGCAAGCTGAAGACCCTGAAGCGCTTCAAGGACGACGCGAAGGAAGTCACGTCGGGCCAGGAATGCGGCATGGCCTTCGAGAATTTCGAGAACATGCGGGCGGGCGACATGATCGAGTGCTATCGCGTCGAGGAGATCCGCCGCACGCTCTGATGCGGCGCTTTCTCGGCGGAGTGACAGGGGCGTGGCCTTCGTAGGCCGCGCCCCTTTTTCATGTCGAGACCGTCTGCGTACGGCGCCGGACCGATCCTTAAGGTTGACGCTCGATTCGTCCGTTCAGGGCCGGGCTCCGGCCTGTTCAGGTGCAGGGGCACCGAATAGCGTCTGTCTAGATTGATACACCCAAGATGAGGCGGCCGACGGGCTGCGAGGGCGCGGGGCGATGCTGAATTCCTACGTGATCCGTCGTGCACTCTCGGACGGCAAGTACCGCAAGATATTCGTGGAGCGCCTGACCGAGCCGCTGCACCTGAACGCGATCTCGCTGGGCGTCGCGCTGTTCGGCTCGTTCCGGGCCAAGGTCGCATTCGACCTGATGGTGCGCCAGCAATATGCGTTTCCGATCCTGTTCGCCGCCGAGCAGGCGAGGAGGCGCGGCCTCCCGCGCATCACGGTGCTGGAGTTCGGCGTGGCGGCGGGGGCGGGCCTCCTCAACATGTGCGAGCTCGCCCGGCGCACCGAGGCCGCGACCGGAGTCGCCATCGATGTCGTGGGTTTCGACACGGGCCGCGGCATGCCGCCCGCGATCGATTATCGCGACATGCCGGAATATTTCCAGGAGGGCGACTTCCCGATGGATTTCGAGGCCCTGCGCCGGGCGCTTCCCGGCCGGTGCCGCCTCGTCATCGGCGACGCCGAGACCACGATCCCCGACTTCCTGGCCTCGGTCTCGCCCGAGGCGCCGGTCGGCTTCGTCTCGGTCGACGTCGATTACTATTCGTCGGCCGTGAAGGTGCTGACTGTCCTCGACGGCCGGCCCGAGCAATATCTGCCGCTCGTCCCCGTCTACCTCGACGACGTGAGCATGGACGGGGCGAATCCCTGGAACGGCGAGCTTCTCGCGGTCGCGGAGTTCAACGAGGCCCGCCCCCTTCGCAAGATCGCCCCGTTCAACGTCCTGCGCTCGAAGCGGGTCTTCAAGAATGCAGGCTGGATCGATCGCATGTTCGCGGCGCATATCCACGATCACCCCTCCCGCACCCCGGCGACGGCGAAACGGGCGACACAGGCCTATATCCCGAACGAGTATTTGCGCTAAAGGAAGCGCCTTCACGCGGCACCCGCTTCGCTGACTGCGCCCCGATCGTTCGGGCCGCCGTCGCGGGCGTTCGCGATCCATGCTCCGGCGATGCTCGGCAGGTGGTGGGGCCTGTCCCGGCCGCGCGGCTCCCCAGGGGAGCGCGCGGCGGGAAGAGGGTTCTTTCGCCCGTTGCAGCGTTTGCCGCCCGAACTGCGTTAGACGTCTCGATGGCCCAGAAACAGCAGAGCGCCGGTCCCTCTCAGCGCCAGCAGCGCGTGGCGGAACTGGTGCGGCACGCCCTTGCCGAGGTGCTTCAGCGCGGCGACATCCAGGATCCTGTGCTCGGCACGCACGTGGTTACCGTGCCGGAGGTCCGCATGTCGCCGGACCTCAAGCTCGCCACCGCCTACGTCATGCCGCTCGGCGGCCAGGACGAGGCGCCGGTCATTGCGGCGCTGGAGCGCAACCGGAAGATCCTGCGCCAGGAAGTCGCCCGGCGGGTGAACCTCAAATACGCGCCCGAACTCCGGTTCCGCCGCGACGAAACCTTCGACGAGGCCGCCCGAATCGACGCGCTTCTGCGCAGCGATAAGGTGCAGCGGGACCTCGACACGGGACCACAAGAAGGGTCCGACGGCGAACCCGAGCCTGATCCCGGGCATTGATCCCGGCGCGCCCGACCGAACTTATCCGACCCGAAACGCTGGACGGCGCGGCGAGGCCCGGTTCAACTCCGGAGCCCGAGCGGCCGAACCGTCATCGACCGAGGATCTCATGACCGACGTTCCGCCCATCGAGCGCCAGAACCCCGCGCCCGAGACGATGCGCCCGAGCGAGCGCCGTCCCCTCGACGGGCGCCGTCCGCCCCGCAGCGGGCCGAGGCCCGACCGCCCGAAGAAGCGCGACGTCAGCGGATGGGTGATCCTCGACAAGGGCGTCGGCATGACCTCGACGCACGCCGTCGCGGTGGTGAAGCGCGCCTTCAACGCCAAGAAGGCGGGCCATGCCGGCACGCTCGACCCCCTGGCCTCGGGCATCCTGCCGATCGCCCTCGGCGAGGCGACGAAGACGGTTCCCTTCGTCATGGACGGGCGCAAAGCTTACCGCTTCACCGTGGCCTGGGGCGTGGAGACCGACACGGACGACGCGGAGGGACGCCCCGTCGCGACCAGCGAGGAACGTCCGACCCGCGAGGCCGTCGAGGCGGCGCTGCCCAACTTCATCGGGGCGATCGAGCAGGTTCCGCCGCGCTTCTCAGCCATCAAGATCGCGGGCGAGCGCGCCTACGATCTCGCCCGCGACGGCGAGGTGGTCGAGCTCGTCGCTCGGCCAGTCCAGATCGATCATCTGTCGGTGGTCGAGCACGCGGATGGGCACACGGTGATCGCGGCCGAGTGCGGCAAGGGCACCTATGTGCGGGCGCTCGCCCGCGACCTCGGCCGCATGCTCGGCTGCTACGGCCACGTCGCCGCGCTTCGCCGCACGCGCGTCGGACCTTTCTCCGAGGGCGAATCGTGCAACGTCGCCGCCCTGGAGGCGGGCGGCCCGGAAGGCAACGCGCCGCATCTGCGCCCGGTCGAGACCGCCCTCGACGCGATCCCCTCGGTGACGATCTCGCGCGACATGGCTCTGCGGCTGATGCGCGGTCAGCCGGTGATCCTGCGCGGGCGGGACGCACCCACGGAGGGCAAGATCTTCGCCACCTGCGGCGGCATCCTCGTTGCGGTCGGCGACGTCGAGCGAGGCGAACTGGTGCCGCATCGGGTGTTTCACCTCGGCGGCGTCGGCGGGCGATAGGCGCGGCGCCCTCCCTTAGCCGGCCGCGATGTCGTCCGGCTTCTCCGCCTTCGCCTGCGCCCGGTCGGCCCGGATGCCGCGGCGGACGACGACGAGCTGCCACACCGCCAGGGCGATCAGCAGGAGTTCCAGGGCGGTCGCCGCGATCATGGCGCGCCCTCCTGCCCGGATTCGGCGCGCTGCCGCGCCGCGGCTTCGCGGTCCCGGCGTATGCTGCGCTTGAGGCGTGCGAGCTGCCAAATCGCCGCACCGATGGCGAGCGCGAAGACGAGGCCGATGTCGAAGACCGCGAAGAGCGGATCGCTCACGGAGCGCTCTCGCGCGCCAGCGCCTCCCGCTCGCGCAGGATCTCGATCATGTCGAGCACGCGCACGACCTTCCCACCGAGATCCCACCAGCCGGGCACCGCCGTGGGCGCCGGGACCGCCGACACGGCGGCGACCAGGAAGGCGGTCTCGGGCAGGCAGGGCGCCGGCGCGGGGACGGTCGCACGCGGCAGGGCGGCGCGCGCGAGGAGCGCGGCCTTGCGGCGCCCGGGAACGCGGGCGCGGCGGCTGACCGAATCGTGTCCCGCCCGCTCGATCTCCCGGCCGATCTCCGCGTAGATCAGCCGCGCTGCGCGGATCGCGGGGCGGCAACCGGGCGGCAGGCCGCGGATCCCCGACTCCGAGCGCGCGTAGAGAAGCTCCGCCGCGTCGAGGAGGCGCGCGACGAGCCGGCCGATGGCCGGGCTCGCCTCGGGCTTCGCCAGGAAGGCGTCCGGCTCGATGCCCTCCTCGGCGAGCCAGCGCAGGGGCAGGTAGAGCCGGCCCGCCCGCGCATCCTCGCCGACGTCGCGGGCGATGTTGGTGAGCTGCATCGCCACACCCAGGTCGCAGGCCCGCGCCAGGATCTCGGGATCGCGGACGCCCATGATCAGGGTCATCATCGCGCCGACCGAGCCCGCGACGCGCGCCGCGTAGGCGCAGAGGTCCGACAGGGTCTCGTAGCGGCGTCCCCGCGCATCCCAGGCCAAGCCGTCGAGGAGCGCCTCGGGCAGCGTCCGCGGGATGGCGTAGGCGGCGAGGATGTCGGCGAGCGCCCGGTCGGCCGGGCTGTCGGCCGGATCGCCCGCGTAGGCCCGCGCGAGGCGAGCCTGGAGCCGGACGACCGCGGCGGCCGAGGTGCCGGCCCGCGCTTCGTCCACCGCATCGTCCGAGTGGCGGCAGAAGGCGTAGAGTCCGTAGGCCGCCCGACGGGTGCCCGGCGGCAGCAGGAGCGAGGCGGCGTGAAAGCTGCGGGAGCCCTGGCGGATCGCAGCCCGGCAGGCCGCGTGATCGCGCCCACTGGCGAAGGGCGCGGGCGGCCGCTCGGCGAAGTCAGGCGAAGACGCGCGCATCCGGCACCACCCGATCGAGAATTCTGGCCGAGGACAACACGCCGGGAAGCCCGGCGCCCGGATGGGTGCCTGCCCCGACGAGGAAAAGGTTGCGCACGTCCTCGGACGCGTTGTGCGGACGGAACCACGCCGATTGCTTCAGCACCGGCTCCAGGCCGAAGCCGGAGCCGCGGAAGCTGAGGAAATCGTCGGCGAAATCCTGCGGCGTCGTCACCTTTGAGGTCACGATTGCCTCTGACAGGCCGGGCATCAGGCTCGCCTCGAGATAGGCGGCGATGCGCCGCCGGTAAGCTTCGGCGCAAATCCCCCAATCCTGCCCGCCGGCGAGGTTCGGCACCGGCGAGAGGACGTAGAAGGCGTCGTGACCGGGTGGCGCCAGCATCGGATCCGTCGCGGTTGGCCGATGCAGGTAGAGGCTGAAATCGTCGGCGAGGCGCTTCCGCCCGAAGATGTCGGCGATGAGCTCGCGGTAGCGCGGCCCCATCAGGATCGTGTGATGGGCGAGGTCGGGATATTTTCGCTTTGTCCCGAAATACCAGACGAACAGGCCCATCGACGAATGCGTCGCGTCGATGCGGGCGTCGCTCCAGCGCCGGCGCGCCTTGCGCGGCAGCAGGCGTCGGTAGGTGAAGGCCGAGTCGGCGTTCGAGACCACGATGTCGGCCGGGATCCGCTCGCCTGTGGTGAGCGTGACGCCGACGGCCCGCCCCTCGTCGACGCGGATATCCGCCACGTCCGCACCGGTACGCAGGGCCCCGCCTTGCCCCCGGATCAGGCCGGCGAGGCCGTCGACGAGGCGGCCCGTGCCCCCCATCGCGAAATGGACGCCCCAGCGCCGCTCGAGATGCGCGATCAGGCAGTAGATCGCGCTCGCGCGGAACGGGCTTCCGCCGATCAGCAGCGGGTGGAAGCTGAAGATCGTCCGCAGCCGCTCGTCGCTGATATGCCGCGAGACCTCCCGGTAGACGCTGCGATGGCCGCCGAGGCGCAACAGGTCCGGGGCGATGCGCAGCATGTCCCGGATGCTGCCGAAGGGGACATGGCCGAGTTCCTCGAAGCCAATCCGGCAGATCTCGCGGCTGCGCGCCATGAAGCGCTCGTAGCCCGGCACGTCGGCTCGCGAGAAGCGTGCGACCTCGGCCCGCATCGCGGCCTCGTCGCCGCTGTATTCGAAAGTGGCGCCATCCTCGAACCGGATCCGGTAGAAGGGCAGCATCGGCACGAGGTGGACATCGTCCGACATCCGCCGCCCGCAGAGCGCCCAGAGTTCTTCGAACAGGAAGGGCGCGGTGACGATGGTCGGCCCCGCATCGAAGGTGAAGCCGTCCTGCCAGTGGACGCGGGCCCGACCGCCGAGCTGGTCTAGCCGCTCCAGGACGGTCACCCGGTAGCCTCGCGCTCCGAGCCGGATGGCGGCCGCGAGCCCGCCGAATCCGCTGCCGATGACGACGGCGCGGGGTCTCGGCCCCTCGCCGAGACTGTCGATCTCCATTGACTGATCAATCGTCAACATCATTGGACAGTACGGTCAGTCGTGTTTCCCTGGCAAGGCGGGTCCTGTCGCGGTTCGACGTCGATTCCGCGGATGTTCCGGCGGCAGGATGCCGACAACCGCGGCCTCGCGCAGGATCGTGTCGGCGACGCGCTCCGGCGCCTCCTCGTGTGCGAGGTGGCCGAGGCCGCGCAGCAGCTCCACCCGCGCATCGGGCAGGCGATCACGCACGGCAAAGGCCGTCTCGGGCAGGATGGCGCGATCTTCGCCGCCGACGACGAGCAGCGTGCGGAGCCCGAGGCCGGCGAGATCGCGATCGAGGGCGTCGAGGTTCCAGTTCGCCATCATGCCGAGGGCGCCGGCGATGTGCGCGGGCTTGCGGAACAGGCGGCGGTAGAGATCGAGGCCCTGTCCATCGAGGCGGGAGCCGGTGCCGCGGATCAGCCGCTCGACCGCGGCGCGATCGACCGACCACGCGAAGATGCGGGACGTGACCGGGTTGAGGAACAGCATCCGCGCCATGCCGGGAAAGACGAGGCCCGCCATGCCCGGGAACGGCTTGAGCGCACCGTTCAGCGCCACCAGGAGCCGGGGCGCGAACCCGCCGTCGAGGCAGGCCCGGGCGAGGATCGCGGCTCCGGCCGAGTGGCCGACGACCACAGCGGGGTCACTGCCTAGCGCCCGAACGAGGTCGGTGAGCGCCCCAGCCATGCCGGGCAGCGACAGGCGTCGGTCCGGCAGTGGATCCGTGAAGCCGTGGCCGGGGAGGTCTGGCGCGATCACGCGAAAGCGCTCCGCGAGGCGCGGCATCAGCCCGCGCCAGGAATGAGTCGCGGCCCCGGTTCCGTGAACGAGGAGAAGTTGGGGCGCCCCCGCCGGCCCCATTTCCTGGAGGTGCCAGGAGAGGCCGGAGGCCGTCACGAAGCGGCTCGCGCCCCGGTGCGGCCAGTCGCGGCCCTCCTCTTCCCAGCGCGGACGGTCCTCCCGGTAGGAGACCATGGCGAGGCTCACGCTGTTCATCGGGCGGGCGCCGCCGCCCGCACCGCGGCCCCGAGGCGGGTGGCGTCGGCCTGTGGCAGGGGCAGGTAGCGCGCCGCCATTGCCTCCGCGAGGCGCCGGGCCGGGTCCTGAGGGCGGAACGCGGTGTCGATGAGAAGAGCCGGCAGGCCTTCCCCGCGGAACGCGCGGGCGGCCGCGAGCGCATCTTCCGCCGCCTGCGCCCGACCCGACACGCCCGAACGGGCGATGTTCGCGCGACCATCGGTCAGCAAGACGACGAGGGGCGTGCCACCCGCCCGGCGAACGGCGAGTGCCAGGGCGAGCGCAGCGTCGAGCCCGGCCGCCAGCGGCGTCCCCCCGCCCCGGGAAGCCCCGCGAGCCCGCGCTTCGCACGCACGAGGGAGCGCGTCGGCGGCAGGATAATGTCGGCGCCCGCGCCGCGGAAGGCGACGAGGGCGACCCGGTCGCGCCGGGCGTAGGATTCGGCGAGCAGGCCCTCGACGGCGCCCTTCGCCTCCGCGAGGCGCTCGATGGCGGAGGAGCCCGAGGCGTCGACGGCGAAGATCGTCGTGGTCTCGCTGCGCTGGCGGTAGCGGGTGATGCGCAGATCGTCGGTGCGGATCATGATCCGCCCTGCCGCGGAGGATGCCCGCAGCCGCTGCCAGGGTGCGGCCGCGCGAAGCGTCGCCACGAGGTCGAGCCGCGCGCGGCGCGGATCGCCGGGCCGGCTGCTCACGGGCCGGCCCGAACGCGCCGAGGCTGCGGGAGCGCCGGCCTTGCCGGCCTTGGCGCTCCGCACGCGTTCGCATGCGAGGAGCGCGAGGAGGCCGGGCGGGATCGCGGCGCGGATCGCCGCGAGGACGACGTCGTCGAGCGGCCGGTCGGCGGCGCCGTCGCGGTCCGTGGGCGCGTCGGTCGAACCCGGCTCCGGTCGATCGGCCGCCTCGGCCTGCGGCTCGGGCAGGCGCGTCGCGCGCGGAGCCAGCACGAGTGCGGCGGCCTCGACCGCGTGAGCCTCCCCCGGCTCGCCCGCACCGTCCAGCGCGGCCGCGATGCGGGCGACGCGCAGGGCCAGGATCGGTCCCCGGAGCGAGGCAACGCCGAAGGTGCAGGCGGTGAAGCAGAGGCTCTCGATCAGATTCGCGCCGTCGCCGGATCGAACGCCCTTCTCCGCGCCGGAACGGGAGTGGGGGCGGGCTTCGGACATCGGAACCGCATCCCGAGTCCTCGGGCCCGCCGCGACGTCGCGCAGGCTGACACCGTCGAGATCGAGCCGGAAGGCGAGGCGTTCGAGAAGAGCGGCGGGCGGCGTCTCCTCGTCGTCCCCCTCGTCGAGCAGGACGAGGGCGATGCGGGCGGGCAGCCGCGCAGCGAGACCGTCCCGCGTCACCGCGACGATGCCGGTATCGAGGCAGGATGCGAGGCGCGCGGCAATGCCCGCGTCGAGGCGCTCGGCCATCGGCACGATGAGCAGGCCGCCATCCGCCTCGGCCAGCAGCCCCCGCTGAAGCACCGGCCGGCCCGTGGCGAGCGTCGCCGGCAGATCGAGCCCGCCGAGGAGGCGATCGTCGGCGATGCCGGCCGGCATCCGGCGGACCGGACGCCCGGGCGCGAGCGCGGCGGACAGGGCAGCGAGCCAGGCGTCGCGCACGGGGCCCGGCCGCGCCCGCAGCCGAACGCCGCCGCAGCCATGCGGATCGGCGGCGAGCAGCCTCGCGACCCGCAGGGCGGTCTCCCAGGCCGCCCGGCCAGGCTCCGGCTCGGGCGGCGCGCTCACGCCAACACCTCGGCGACGGCGCGGGCGACGCGGGCCGTCGAGCCCGCCTCGTCGAGGGGATTGCGGCGCAGCCGGTGGCGCAGGGCGGAGGGCGCGACGCTGCGGATCTGGTCGAGCCCGACTTGGTCCATCCCGTCGAAGGCGGCCAAGGCCCGGGCGGCGCGCATCAGGGTCAGCTCGCCGCGCAGGCCATCCGTGCCGAGGGCGAGGCAGAGGCGGGCCGCGGTCTCAAGCATTGCGTCCGGGACCGTGACGTCCGCGAGCCGGTTGCGGGCCGCATTGAGCCGCCGTCGCAGAGCCTTCTCGGCCCCGGCGTGCGCCGCGGCGAAGCCGCCGGGGTCGCGCTCGAAGGCGTCGCGGCGACGCACCACCTCGATCCGCGTCGGGATGTCGGTCGGCGTCGTCACCTCGACGGCGAGGCCGAAGCGGTCGAGGAGCTGGGGCCGCAACTCGCCCTCCTCGGGGTTGCCGCTGCCAACGAGCACGAAACGGGCCGGGTGTCGCAGGCTCAAACCCTCGCGCTCCACCGTGTTGACGCCCGAGGCCGCCACGTCGAGGAGCAGGTCCACGAGGTGATCCTCAAGGAGGTTCACCTCGTCGATGTAGAGGAAGCCGCGATTCGCCCGGGCGAGCAGTCCCGGCTCGAACGCCTTGATGCCGGCCGCCAGCGCCCGCTCCAGATCGAGGGCGCCGACGACCCGGTCCTCGGTGGCGCCGAGCGGCAGATCGACGACGGGTACCGGCACCGGCCTCGCCTGGCGGAGGCCACCACCGGCGCAATGGGGGCAGGCGGAGGCCGCGGAGGCCGGATCGCAGGAATAGGGGCAGCCCGCCACAGCCTTCATCGGCGGCAGCAGCGCGGCGAGCGCCCGGATCGCGGTCGATTTGCCGGTACCCCGGTCGCCCAGCGCCAACACCCCGCCGACGCTCGGGTCCACCGCCGCGATGAGCAGGGCGCGCTTCATCTCGTCCTGCCCGACGATCGCCGAGAAGGGAAAGACGGGCGCCGCCTCCGGGATCGAGGCCTGAGGACGCGATGCCGCTCTGCGGGCCGCCGGCTCGGCGTGAGAGGGCGCGTCGGCGCCTTCCCCTGGCTCGGGCTCGTTGGAGGTCATCGCCGCGGATCGCTCGTCGAGGGTCATGCGCCCTACTCCGCTGCCACCTTCTCGAGGCCGATGCGCCGCCAGATCGTCGCGAGGGCGCCGACCAGATGGTCGATGTCCGCGTCGGTGTGGAGCGGCGAGGGCGTGATGCGCAGACGCTCGGTGCCGCGCGGCACGGTCGGGTAATTGATGGGCTGCACGTAGATGCCGAACTCGTCGAGCAGCGCGTCGCTGATCGCCTTGCAGAGCACGGGGTCGCAGACCATCACCGGCACGATATGGCTCCCGTTCGACAGGTAGGGAATGCCGGCCTCGTCGAGGCAGGTGCGCACCCGCCGGACCCGGTCCTGGTGCCGCGCCCGCTCGGCGCTGCTCTGCTTAAGGTGGCGGATGCTCGCCGCCGCGCCCGCCGCCACAGCCGGCGGCAGCGAGGTGGTGAAGATGAAGCCCGAGGCGAAGCTGCGCACGAAGTCGCAGAGCTTGGCCGAGCCGGTGATGTAGCCGCCATGGACGGCGAAGGCCTTGCCGAGCGTGCCCTCGATCACGTCGAGCCGGTGGGCGAGGCCCTGCCGCTCCGAGATGCCGCCGCCCCGTGCGCCGTAGAGGCCCACCGCGTGCACCTCGTCGAGGTAGGTCAGCGCGCCGTGCGCCTCGGCCACGTCGCAGATCTCGGCGATCGGAGCGATGTCACCGTCCATCGAGTAGACCGATTCGAAGGCGACGAGCTTCGGCCGGCCGGGGTCGACGAGCCGGAGCTTGCGGTCGAGATCGGCGGGGTCGTTGTGGCGGAAGATCTGGCGTTCGGCCCGGCTCGCGCGGATGCCCTCGATCATCGAGGCGTGGTTGCCCTCGTCGGAGAACACGACGCAGCCGGGCAACTTGCCGGCGAGCGTGCCCAAAGCCGCCCAGTTCGAGACGTAGCCCGAAGTGAACAGGAGTGCCGCTTCCTTGTCGTGGAGGTCGGCGAGCTCCTGCTCCAGAAGCACGTGGTAATGGTTGGTGCCCGAGATGTTGCGGGTGCCGCCCGCCCCCGCTCCGCAGCGGTCGAGGGCCTCATGCATGGCGGCGAGCACCTTCGGATGCTGGCCCATGCCCAGATAATCGTTCGAGCACCAGACGGTGACGGGACGCGTACCGGCCGGGTGATGGTGGACAGCGTGGGGAAAGCGCCCGGCCTCCCGCTCGAGGTCGGTGAAGACCCGGTAGCGTCCCTCGCGGTGGAGGCCGTTCAGCTCGGTGGCGAAGAAGGCGTCATAATCCATCGCGGGGCTCCCCTTCCCTGGTGGTCTTCGTCGCGCGTTCACTCGCGCTCGGTTCAGGCGGCGTCCCGATGGCCTATCTCGGCCGGCTCGGGTGCGGTGATGACGAGGGACGTCGGCTTCGGCCGCGCCGGCAGGCTCCAGTTCCAGAGGGCGGCCGAGGGCAGCGGCAGCATCAGGAACCAGTGCTCCAGCGTGGCGAGCGCCGTCAGCGTCGTGAGGATCGTGAAGCCGACGAGTTCGAAGGCCGGAAGGTCGTCGGCGAGGGCGATGCGGCCGACGAGCGCCACGACGATCGTGGCGAGGCTCACCGAAACCGGGAACAGCAAATTCATCGGCTTCTTGGTGAGGTAGCAGCCGAGATAGCTCAGATGGTCCGGCAGGAACTCGGCGTTCAGGTTGCGCACGCCGAGGAACATATTCAGCCGCGCCGAGAGGTTCATCCCCCAGAGGATAAGGTAGGTCCAGAGGGCGAAGCGGTTCGGCGCGTCCCACGTGAGGAGGAGGATCGCTACGGCACCCGCGACGATCGCGAGTTCGTGCCAGAGGCTAGCGGCGGCCGCCGCCCGGAACCGGTCGAACCCGCGCGTGCCGGGCGGGCAGGCGCGGGGCGCCGGCCCGGAGACGAAGCCCATGTAGTAGCTGATCTCCTGCCAGCCCCAGACGAGGAGGGCCGCCGTGAACGCCGTGTAGGCCCCGGCCTCGCTCGCATCCCCCGCGCTCGCCCGGACCGCCCAGAGCGCGGCGGCGAGGACGAGGCTCGCCCCCGCCATGCTCCAGGGGAAGGTGCGGCGCGGCAGATGGTCGAGCAGGATGATCAGCCCGGTGGAGAACCACCAGACCGCCACCGCGTAGAGGGCCGGCACGGCGTAGGACGACATCGGCCCCCCGCTACCAGACGGGCTGCAGGCGGATCTCCGCCGGCATCGGGTTGTCGACCGCCGGCAGCAGCATCAGCCGGCCGAATGTCAGCGCGGCGCGCGCAGCCTGATACCCGTGCGCCAAGCGGCCCGCGAGGCCGCCCTGCGCCTTCGCCTCGGCGATCCTGTCGGAGCAGTCGAGGAGTGTGTCGAGGAGCGCCTTGAAACGCGGGTTGTCGAGATCGAGCGTCAGCGGGAAGGTCTGGCGCGAGATGTCGGAGGTGATGCGGAAGACCTTGAAGTCGTAGTCGGTCGGGTCGACGCCGAGGGCCTTGTGGAAGGCCGGCCGGCAATGGTCGCGCACGTACATCGTGGCGAAGACCGCGAGCAGGAAGAACTTGATCCAGTAGCGGTTGAGCCCGGTCGTCAGCTTCGGATTCGCGCGCATCAGCAAGGCGAAGGCCTCGCCGTGGCGGAACTCGTCGTTGCACCACTTCTCGAACCACTTGAAGATCGGGTGGAAGCGCCGGTCGGGGTTCTTCTCGAGCTCCCGGAAGATCGTGATGTAGCGGGCGTAGCCGATCTTCTCGGAGAGGTAGGTGGCGTAGAAGATGAACTTCGGCCGGAAGAAGGTGTATTTCTTAGCCTTGGTCAGGAAGCCAAGATCGACGCCGATGCCGAAATCTTTCAGCACGTCGTTGATGAAGCCCGCGTGCCGCGCCTCGTCCCGGCTCATGAAGCCGAACAGCTCCTTGATGTCGGGGTTCTTGGCGCGCTTGCGCATCTCCGCGTAGAGCACGCAGCCGGAGAACTCCGCGGTGATCGAGGAGACGAGGAAGTCGAGGAACTCCTTGCGCAGTTCCGGATCGAGCTTTGATAGGTCGACGTCGAACTCGGACGTGCGCACGAAATGGCGCTTGTTCGGATCGGCGCGCAGCTCGTCGATCAGCACGGTCCACTCGGCCCGGACCGGCTCGACGTTGGTGCGGTCGAGCTCCTCGAAATCCGTGGTGTAGAAGCGCGGGCTGAGGAACGTCGTCTCCTGCGCGGCCTTGGTCGAGTCGTTGACCGGCACCTTGGGGACGGGGTGCTGCGAGAGCGGGGGCTTGATCGGAGCGTTCACAGTCTCCTCCTCTCGGTGAAGCTGACTTCGTAGAGTTCGGTCAGTTCGAGATGGCCGGCGAGCTTGGTCCAGAGGCGTTCGACGCGGCCCGCGCGGGTGACGGTGGCGGTGCGCTCGACGACGAGGCGCTCGCCGTAGGGCACCGAGGTCGGTGCGTCGTGCACCTGCACCTCGTCGCCGGGCTCGATGTCGAAGGGCGCGTGCAGGCTGACATGGGCGTGCAGGGTCTCGGGTGTCTGCTCGATCTCGATCGTGCAGGGCACCTCGACGGTCCGGCGACCGTTGAGCCAGTCGAGGATCATCGGATCGTGCTCCCTTCGGGCAGAAGCGTCTCGGGCAGAAGTCTCGCGAAGGCGCCGGCATTGGTGGGGCCGAAGGCTTCGAGGTTGACGCGCCGCCCCGTCGCCTCGTCGGACAGGGTCAGGCTGCCATCGTCGAAGCGGGTGAGGCGGAAGGGCTCGGCGCGGCCGTGGCCCGCCCGAAGGCGGGCCTGACCGAAGCCGCGCAGGGTCGCGCGGAGGAACCCGTCCTGGCCCGGCGCGACGGTTGCCACGAGCCGGTCGCTACCGGCCTCGTGGAGCGTGATCGCGCCGTCGCTGCGATCCTCGACGGTCAGCGCGAGGCTTGCGACCGGGTTCGCCTCGGGCTTCTCGGTGATGCCCACGCCGCCGCTGCGGCCGATGGCGACCGCGAGCAGCGTGAAGCCGATGAGCGCGCCGGCGCCGATGAGGGCCGGAGCCGCGACGGGCACGCTCTCCACATCGTTCGACATGGGCGTCTCCTCTCTCCTGTCAGCCGGCCACGGCGAGCCGCGGCGGCCGCGACGGGATGGTTCCCCCCTGCGGCCGCTCGGCGAGGATCGGCGCGGCGCTCTCCTCGGGCATCCGCGCGGCCTCGATCGCCTGCGCGAGCCGATGGGCGACCGCGCGCGCCTCCGGTACCGAGCGAAGCATCGGCTGGGGCTCGGCGACGCGCCACGGCCGGGCATGGGGCCAGAGATGCAGGTAGGCGATGCGGGTGCCGGGCTTCAGGCGAACGGGCAGGTCGCCCGTTCCGTCCGAGAAGGTGTGCAGGCCCGCATCCGCGATCGCCGCGAAGGGCAGGTTGAGCGTGACCGGCAGCGCGATCCCGACACGCATCACGATCCGCCGGTTGGTGATCGTGTAGGTCGTGGTGCGCGCCGACAGCCAGCCGAGGAGCGCGACGAGGGCGAGGCTGACGCCGAAGGCGGCGAGCGTCGGCGCCGTCACGGCGGCCGCGTCGGCGAGGCTCGCCGCCGGCAGGGCCTGCCAGAGGGCGAGCGCCGTGAACCACAGGGCGACGAGGCGCAGGTGCAGGGCGCGCAGAGCGATCCCCGAGGCCGTCGGGCGGCCCTGCCAGAGGATGCGCTCGCCCGGCGGCAGCGGCTCCGGCAGGCCCTTCGGCACGTCGAACGCGTTCGCGGGGGCGCTCACAGCAGGGCCTCCTGACGGTTCGGCGTGGCATAGAGGGTGCCGGCGCCGAAATAGGCCATGATCTTCTCCTCCTCGAGGAGCGTCACGGAATCCGGGTCCTTGGTGCCGGGGATGTCGGCGAACTGGCTCGCGAGCAGCGCCTCGCTCTTCACCGTGCGCGAGAACCGGCCCGTCCGGCAGAAGGTGTGGGGCATCAGCACCCGCCGCCCGCCCGCGCCGAGTTCGACCTCGTAGTAGCGAACCATGCACTCGCCGCGGTCGATCCAGAGGTCCGTGACCGTGCCGGCCACTTGCCGGTCGGCGCCGAACACCGTCATGCCGATCGGGTTCGGGCCGTCCTCGTGCACCGTGAAGTGGGTCGCCACCCGTAGGGGCACGATGCGCTTCTGGCCGTCGAAGGTGTGGTCGTGCTCGTCGTCCCGGTGCACCCAGGAGCCGGGGCCGATATGGTCCTGCATCGGGTTGCCGCCGGGCTCCAGCGGTGCGCCTGGCCAGGGCTCGCGCTTGTGGCCGACGAAGTTGCGGTCGGGCTTCGTGTCCATCTGCGGCGCGGCCTTCACCTTGCCGTCCGAGAGATGGAACAGCTTCGGCGTCGGGATCAGGATCGGGTCGGGGCTCTTGAGCGTGCCGGTGACCTCGGCCTCGAGGGGGTAGCCCTCGCGCCGGTCCTCGCGGCGGATCCAGAAGACCAGCCCGGCGAAGAAGATCCAGAACGCGTACAGAACCACCTGCGCCACATCGACGTAGCCCGTGATCTCACCTCTTGGCATGGCGAACCTCCCGACGCTCAGCTGGACGGTTGGACGAGGGCGGACGGAGCGAGGCCGCGCTCGGGTCTGGGGTGGGCGCGGCGACCCTCGCGCACGAGGGGGCCGATGGCGACGAGGGTCGCGAACAGGAGCGCGATCTCGATGTGGTAGACGACGAGGTAGCCGATCGAAGGATCGCTGAGCGCCTCGCCCAGCGCCCCCGAGGTGGCGAGGTCCGAGCCGACGTCGCGCAGAATCCCGCTCGCCGCGATGGCGAGCCCCGCCGCGCTCGCCTGCACCGCGCCCCAGGCACCGAGGGCGAGGCCCGTATCCTCCGGGCCGGCCTTGGCCATCGAGGCCGTGAGCGTGCCGTGGGCGAACAGGCCGCCGCCGAGACCGATCAGCGTGACGCCGGTCGCGAAGAGCTGGGGAGACCCGAGGGGCGCCGCGAAGACCACTGCCGAGAAGGCCATGATGCCGACAACCGCCCGGCCGCCGCCACCCGGAACGGGTCGCCGCCCCGGTTGAGCCAGCGCGCGGCGATCAGGAGGCCGAGCCCGCCGCCGGCGGCGAGCATCGCGGTGAGCGCGGTCGTCGCCGCGACGGAGAGGTGGAGGATCTGGCCGCCGTAGGGCTCCAGTAGGATGTCCTGCATCGAGAAGGCCGCGGTGCCGAGACCGGTTGCGACGAGGCGGCGGCGGGCGAGCCCGCTGCCCGCGTAGAGTGCCCAGCTCTCCGCGAAGCCGGGCCGGGCCGCGTCGCGGCGTGTGCGGCTGGGATCGCGCGGCTCCTGCTTCCAGAGGGCGACCCCGTTGACCACGATGGTGACGAGGGCGGCGCCCTGGATCACCTGGATCAGCCGCACCGCGGAGAAGTCGGAGAGCAGCCAGCCGAAGGCCAGTGCGCTCACCATCATGCCGACGAGGAGCATGACGCAGAGGAGCGCCACCACCTTCGGGCGGGCCTGCGCGGGTGCGAGGTCGGTGGCGAGCGCGAGGCCGACCGTCTGCACGGTGTGGAGGCCGGCGCCGACGAGGACGAAGGCGAGCGCGGCGGCGATCTGCCCGGCCCAGAGCGGCCCCGTCGTGTCGCCGGACAGGAGCAGCAGGGCGAAGGGCATGATGGCCAGCCCACCGAACTGCAACAGCGTGCCGAACCAGATGTAGGGAACGCGCCGCCAGCCCAGCACCGAGCGGTGCGTGTCCGAGCGGAAGCCGACCAGCGCCCGCAGCGGCGCGAAGATCAGCGGCAGCGACAGCATCAAGGCCACGATCCAGGCGGGCACCGCGAGCTCGACGATCATGACCCGGTTGAGGGTGCCGATCAGCAGGACGGCGGCCATGCCGACCGTGACCTGGAACAGGGCGAGCCGCATCAGCCGGCCGAGGGGAAGCTCGGCGGTGGCCGCGTCCGCGAAGGGCAGGATCGCGGGCGTGAGGCGCATCAGCGCCTGCGTGATGCGGCGGGAGGCCGTCATGCGCGCCCCCGCGTCAGCTCGACGGCGTTCGACAGGTAGAAGCCGCTGTTGATCCGATGCGTGCGGGCGAGCGCGAAGTCCGCGAGGGCCGGCTCGCGGTCGATCCGCCTCGCGAGGCCCCGCGTCGTGATCGGCACGATCGCCGGCGCCCGGTCGGATTTCGGGAAGAGCTTCCCGGCCGCGTGCATCAGGGTCAGCAGGGCGGTACGCGGCGCAACCGTGAAGACGATCGAGCCGTCGGTGCGGCTGCCGAGTTCGGCGAGCGCTCGGGCTATGTCGCGGCCCGCGTAATGGATCAGCGAATCCATCGCGACGACGTGGTCGAAGCGGCCGAGGCCGGGATCGAGCATGTCGCCGACGCGGAACTCGATCGCCCCCGCGCCAGCCACGGGCCCGATCCGATCGCGGGCGAGCCCGATCAGCGTCGGCGAGACGTCTATGGCGATGACTTCGGCCCCGCGGCGGGCCGCTTCGAGGCTGAGCGCGCCGGTGCCGCAGCCGGCGTCGAGGATGCGCAGCCCGGTCAGATCCTCCGGCAGCCACCCGAGCAGCGTCGCGCGCATCGCGTCGCGCCCGGCCCGCACCGTGGCGCGGATGCGGCTTACCGGCGCGTCCGAAGTCAGCCGCGCCCAGGCATCGACGGCGGTGCGGTCGAAGTAGGTCTCGAGCTGGCCGCGGCGGGCGGTGTAGGTGGAACTCGTCATCGAGGCCGCTCCTCAGTCGAATCCGAGGAATTCGAACAGGTCGCGGTCCTTCATCGGGATCGCGTCGAGCGGCTTGCCGCCGGCCCAGAGATAGGCCGCGAGCCGCAGGTACTCGTTCTGAACGGCCTCCAGTTCCGGCGTCGGCTCCATCTCGAAGAGCGTCGACTTCTTGAGGCGCGAGCGGCGCACCACGTCGAGGTCGGGGAAGTGGGCGACCCGCTCCAGCCCGACCGCCGCGTTGAAGCGGTCGATCTCGTCGGTCTTGGCCGAGCGGTTGGCGATGACGCCGCCGAGGCGCACGTTGTAGTTCTTCGCCTTGGCGTGGATCGCGGCCACGATCCGGTTCATCGCGAAGATCGAGTCGAAATCGTTCGCCGTGACGACGAGCGCCTGCTCGGCGTGCTGGAGCGGCGAGGCGAAGCCGCCGCAGACGACGTCGCCCAGCACGTCGAAGATGACGACGTCGGTGTCCTCGAGAAGGTGATGCTCCTTGAGGAGCTTCACGGTCTGCCCGACGACGTAGCCGCCGCAGCCGGTGCCGGCGGGCGGTCCCCCCGCCTCGACGCACATCACGCCGTTGTAGCCCTCGGCCACGAAATCCTCGATCCGCAACTCCTCCGAGTGGAACTGCACCGCCTCGAGCGCATCGATCACGGTCGGTGCGAGGCGTTTCGTCAGCGTGAAGGTCGAATCGTGCTTCGGATCGCAGCCGATCTGCAGCACGCGCTTGCCGAGCTTCGAGAAGGCGACCGAGAGGTTCGAGGAGGTCGTGGATTTCCCGATGCCGCCCTTGCCGTAGATCGCGAACACCTTGGCGGTGCCGATCTTGACGCTCGGATCGAGCTCGACCTGGACGCTGCCTTCCGGCTGCTTGCGCGCGGCGACGGGGTTTCGGATGGCGATGTTCATGCGGCAACTCCCGCGGTGATGCCTTCGAGACGGTCCTCCAGCTCCTCCTCGGCCCGGTCGAGCGCTTCGCGCGTCGCCGCGTCGGGGGACCAGAAGCCGCGCTCGTGCGCCTCGATCAGGCGGTGGGCGACCTTGGCGGAGGCGGTGGGGTTGAGCGCGGCCATGCGCTCGCGCATGGCGGGGTCGAGCACGTAGGTCTCGGTGATGCGCTCGTAGATCCAGGGCGCGACCGCGTCGGTCGTCGCCGACCACCCGACCGTGTTGGTGAGATGCGCCTCGATCTGGCGGACGCCCTCGTAGCCGTGGCCGAGCATGCCCTCGACCCATTTGGGGTTGAGCATGCGGGTGCGAGTCTCCAGCGCCACCTGCTCGGAGAGGGTGCGCACGCGCCCCTCCCCGCGGGTCTGGTCGCTGATGAAGATCGGCACGCTCGCGCCCTTGGCGCGGGCCACCGCCCGGCCGACGCCGCCGAGCCCGTCGAAATAATGGTCGACCGAGGTGACGCCGACCTCGACCGAATCGAGGTTCTGGTAGGCGAGGTCGACGGAGGCGAGCACGCTCTGCATCAGCGCGCGCTGCGGCGCCGGCTTGCCGCTCCGGCCATAGGCGAAGGACTTGCGGCGGGAGAACGTCTCGCACAGGTCCGCGTCGTCGTCCCAGCGGCCGGTCTCGACGAGGTGGTTGACGTTGGCGCCGTAGGCCCCTTCCGCGTTCGAGAACACGCGCAGCGCCGCCGTCTCGAGGTCGACGCCCTGCGCTACCTGGATCGCGACGGCGTGCTTGCGCACGAAGTTCCGCTCCGCCGGCTCGTCGGCCGTCGCCGCCAGATAGGCGGCCTCCGCGAGGAGCTTCGTCTGCAGCGGCAGAAGATCCCGGAAGATGCCGGAGAGCGTCGCGACGACGTCGATCCGCGGGCGGCCGAGCCGGTCGAGCGGGATCAGGCTCGCCCCGCAGAGCCGGCCGTAGCCGTCGAAGCGGGGCTCGGCGCCGATCAGCGCCAGCGCCTGGGCGATCGGACCGCCCTCGCTCTTCAGGTTGTCGGTGCCCCACAGGACGATGGCGACGCTCTCGGGGAGTGCGCGGCCCTCCTGGGCGTAGCGGGCGAGCAGGCGCTCCACCTGCCGCGCCCCGTCGGCCACCGCGAAGGCGGAGGGGAGGCGATAGGGATCGAAACCGTGCAGGTTGCGGCCGTCGGCAGGATGGCGGGATTGCGCAGGAGGTCGCCGCCGGGGACCGGCGGGATGAAGCGGCCGTCGAGGGCACGGAGCAGCGCCGGCACCTCGTGGTCCTGTGCCAGCAGCCTGTCGGCCTCCACGAGCGCGCCGAAGGCGGACCGGTGGGTCTCGTCGAGGGGGAGCCCGGCCTGGGTCAGCGCGGCGTCGACATCGCCTCCCGCGACCAGCGTCTCGATCGCCGCGCGCGCCGGGACGAGACTGTGCGAGGCTTCCGCGAGCGCGGCGAGGAGATCGACCCGCTCCTCGGGCGGCGTGCCCGCTCCGACGACATGCAGCCCGTGCGGGATCAGCGTGTGCTCCAGCTCGCTCACCGCCCGGCCAAGCGCCGCGATCTGCTCGGCGGCGCCGCTCTCCCAGGCCGGATCGCTGCCGAGCAGGTCGAGGGCGGCGGCCTGCGTGCGGATCAGGGCCGCGAGATCGCGACGTTCGGCTTCCACCTGCGGCTCCAGGGCGCGCCAGCGCTCGATGGAGGCCTTCAGGTCGATCAGTCCGCGGTAGAGCCCGGCCTGGGCGAGGCTCGGCGTGAGGTAGCTGACGAGGGTCGCGGCCGAGCGGCGCTTGGCGAGCGTCCCCTCGGACGGGTTGTTGGCGGCGTAGAGATAGACGTTGGGGAGTGGACCGATCAGCCGCTCGGGCCAGCAGGCGCCCGAGAGGCCGGTCTGCTTGCCCGGCATGAATTCGAGTGCCCCGTGCGTGCCGAAATGCAGCACCGCATCGGCGGCGAAATCCTCGCGCAGGTAGCGGTAGAAGGCCGAGAAGGCGTGCGTCGGCGCGAAACCCTTCTCGAACAGGAGCCGCATCGGGTCGCCCTCGTAGCCGAAGGCCGGCTGCACCCCGACGAAGACGTTCCCGAACTGCGCGCCGAGGACGAGAAGGCTCGCGCCGTCGCTGTTCTGGCGACCTGGCGCCGGTCCCCACTGCGCCTCGATCTCCGCAAGGTGCGGTTCGCGCCGGACATGGTCGTCCACGGCGATGCGGGTGTGCACGTTCGCCGCCGTGCCGAAGCGCGGTGCGTTGCCCGCGAGGATGCGCTCGCGCAGATCCTCGACTGTCTCGGGCACCTCGACCGCGTAGCCCTGCGCCGCCATGCCCTTCAGGACGTTGTGCAGCGAGGCGTAGACCGAGAGGAAGGCGGCGGTGCCGGTAGCGCCCGCATTCGGCGGAAAGTTGAACAGCACGATCGCGACGCGGCGCTCCTCGGCCGGCCGCTTCCGCAGGGCCACGAGGCGCGAGACCCGCTCGGCGAGGCACCCGACCCGCTCCGGATCCGGGCTCATGTCGCGGCTGTTCTCCGGTCCGGACCGCAGGGAGCGGCCGCCGAAGACGGTCGGCGCCGTCGCCCCGTCGAGCTCGGGGATCGCGACCATCATGGTCGCCTCGACCGGCGAGAGGCCCCGGTCCGAGTCGGCCCATTGCTCGACCGTCTGGAACTCGAGCGCGTGGGCGGCGAGATAGGGCACGTCGAGGTCGCGCAGCATCGCCTCGGCCGCCGCCGCGTCGTTGTAGGCGGGGCCGCCGACGAGGGAGAAGCCGGTCAGCGAGACCAGGGCGTCGATGGTCGGGCGCCCGTTGCGCCGGAAATAGGCGTCCACCGCCGGCCGGTTGTCGAGCCCGCTCGCGAAGGCCGGCACCACGCTGAGGCCCCGCGCCTCGAGGCCCGCGATCACGCCGTCGTAATGGGCGGTGTTTCCGGCGAGCACGTAGGAGCGCATCAGCAGGAGCCCGACACGGCCCTTCGCCGGCCCGGCGGGGCGCGGCAGGGCCGCGAGGTCCGCGCCGACGCGGCCCGCCATGCGGGGATGATAGAGGCCGGTCTCGGGATAGCTCAGCGGCGCGGGCGCCGCCGCGATCTCCCGCCACACGGCCCGCTCGCCCGCCGCGTAGCGGCCGACGAGGAAGCGGACCAGGCTCGACACGTTCTCGTCGGAGCCGGACAGCCAATATTGAAGCGTGAGGAAATAGGCCCGCACGTCCTGCGCCGAGCCCGGGATGAAGCGGAGTATCTTCGGCAGGTTGCGGATCAGGGCCATCTGCCGGCCCGCATTGCCCTGGGCCGCGCCCTTGCCCCGCAGGCGCTTCAGGAAGTCGAGGGCGCTGCGCTGCGACCCGTCCATGTTGAAGCGGTTGAGCAGCGTCGTGCGCACGATCTCGGCGGCCGAGAGGCAGCCGACCATGGCGTCGCAATGGGGACGCCGCGCCAGCAGGTCCGGCAGGATGGCGCGCACGTGCTCGTCCATGAACAGCATGGCGCTCAGCACGATGTCGGCCCGCGCGATGTCCCGGCGGCATGTCTCGATGGCGGCGGGGTCGGCCTCCCAATCCGCGGCGGCGTGGAACCCGAGGACGAGGCCGGGCATCTCCGCTGCCAGCGTCTGGCGCGCGCGCTCGACGGCGCTCGCCAGGTGGTTGTCGAGCGTCACGATGACGACGCGGATGTCGGGCCGCTCAGCGGCCGAAATGCGCTTTGGCATCGTACAAGGTCTCGATGGTGATGAGCGCGAGGGCGCGCTCGCGGGCGAAGCGCTCGGTGTTGGTGCGGGCCTTCCCGCGCACGAAGAACGGGATTTTCCTGAGCTCCTTCTCGGCCTCGGCCGCCCAGGTGATCGCGGTGGGCACGGCGACGGTGACGGTGGTGACGGGTTCGGGGAGGGCCGCGCGGGCCTTGCCGCCGAGATGCGAGGGCGCCGCGCCGTCGTGAAACTCGCGATCCTCGCGGAACATGCCGAGGAGGTGCTCCTCCAGGCCCATCATCAGGGGATGGACGAGGGTGTCGAACAGGACGTTCGCTCCCTCGAAGCCCATCTGCGGCGAGGTGCGCGCCGGGAAGTCCTGCACGTGGACGGGGCCGAGATCACCGCGCAGGGCAGACCCAGGCGCTTGGCGACGTGGCGCTCCATCTGCGTGCCGAGGACGATCTCGGGTGCCGCCGCCTGAATCGCCGCCTCGACGTCGAGGTAATCGTCCGTGATCAGGGCCTCGATGCCGTGATGCGCGGCCTCCGCCCGCACCTCCCGGGCGAATTCCCGTATGTAGGTGCCGAGGCCGACCACCGCGAAGCCGAGTTCGGAGCGCGCGACGCGGGCGGCGGCGAGGGCGTGTGTCGCGTCGCCGAAGATGAAGGCGCGTTTGCCCGTCAGGTAGGTCGAGTCGACGGAGCGGGCGTACCAGGGCAGCCGCGAGCCGTGCTCGGCGAGAATCGGCGCGGGATCGATGCCCGCCAGCGCCGCCACCTCCTCGACGAAGCACGTCGTGGCGGCAAAGCCGATCGGCACCGTCTCGACCATCGGCTGGCCGAAGGCCTTCTGCAGGAACTGAGCCGCCGCGCGGGCGACCTCGGGATAGAGCACGACGTTGAAGTCGGCCTCGCCGAGGCGCCCGAGATCGGCGGGGCTCGCGCCGAGGGGCGCCACCACGTTCACGCCGATGCCGAGCCGGGCGAGGAGGCCGCGGATCTCGGCGACGTCGTCCCGGTGGCGGAAGCCGAGGGCGGTCGGCCCCAGGATGTTACAAAGGGGGCGCCGGCCCTCGGCGCCCGGGCGCGGGGCACCCGGCGCGGGCGCTGGTCCAGACAGCGCGCGCACCAGCCGGTAGAAGGTCTCCGAGGCGCCCCAGTTCTCCTTCTTCTGGTAGGCCGGCAATTCGAGCGGGATCACCGGGATCGGCAGGTTCAGGGCCTTCGCGAGACCGCCCGGATCGTCTTGGATGAGTTCCGCCGTGCACGAGGCACCGACGATCATCGCCTCGGGCCGGTAGCGCTCGTAGGCCTCGGCGCAGGCAGTCTTGAAGATCTCGGCGGTGTCGGCGCCGAGATCGCGGGCCTGGAAGGTCGTGTAGGTGACGGGCGGGCGGGCATCGCGCCGCTCGATCATCGTGAAGAGCAGGTCGGCGTAGGTGTCGCCCTGCGGCGCGTGCAGCACGTAGTGCAGGCCGCGCATCGCGGTGGCGACCCGCATGGCGCCGATATGGGGCGGTCCCTCGTAGGTCCAGACGGTGAGCTGCATCGCTAGACCTCCAGCCGGGCGCGGCGCAGGAGGGGACGGGCGAACAGCTCGGCGAGGTCGCCGGCCTGTTCGTAGCCCTGGATCGGCGTGAACAGGAGCTCGATCGACCACTTCGTCGCGAGCCCTTCCGCCTCGAACGGGTTCGCGAGGCCGAGGCCGCAGATCGTGAGGTCGGGCCGCGCCGCACGCGCCCGGTCCATCTGAGCGTCGAGGCTCTGACCCTCGACGATCCGGGTGCCCGGCGGCAGTAGAGCGAGTTCCTCGGCGAGGTGTGCCCGGTGCAGGTAGGGCGTGCCCACCTCGGCCAAGTCCATCCTCATCTCGCGGGCGAGGAACCGCGCCAGGGGCACTTCGAGCTGCGAATCGGGGAAGAAGAAGGCCCGCTTGCCCGCGAGCCGCTCGCGATGGGGGCGAGCGCCCGCTCCCCCGGGCGATGCCGGGGGCCGTCGCCGCGGAGAAGCGCGCCTCTGGCACTCGGAAGGCGTCGGCCGCGGCTCTCAGCCAGCCCGTCGTGCCCTCGACGCCGAGGGGGAAGGGCGCGGCGATCCGGGTCGCGCCGCGCGCTTCGAGCGCCCGCGCCGTGTCCGCAAGGAAGGGCTGCGCCAAGAGGTAGGAGGTGCTCGGCCCGACCGGCGGCAGCGCGTCGGCGCGCCGCGCCGGCAGGACGTGGACCGGCCCGACGCCGAGTTCCGTGAAGAGGCGCAGGAACTGATCCTCGACCACGTCGGCGAGCGCCCCGACGAGGAGCAGCGCGGGCGCCGCGTTCGCGGCCTCGCGCGGCATCTCCGGCACGAGGGCGGCGAGGCAGGCATCCTCTCCCTGCGTGAAGGTCGTCTCGATGCCGCTGCCCGAGTAGTTCAGCACCCGCACGGCCGGCGCGAGGCGCTGCGACAGCCGCAGGGCCGCGCGGCTGAGATCGAGCTTGATCACCTCGGACGGGCAGGAGCCGACGAGGAACAGGAGCCGGATGTCCGGCCGCCGCTCGATCAGGCGGGAGACGACCCGGTCGAGTTCCTCGTTCATGTCAGCGAGGCCCGCGAGGTCGCGCTCGTCGATGATCGCGGTCGCGAAGCGCGGCTCCGCGAAGATCATCACGCCCGCCGCCGACTGGATCAGGTGCGCGCAGGTGCGCGAGCCGACCACGAGAAAGAACGCGTCCTCGATCTTGCGATGCAGCCAGACGATGCCCGTCAGCCCGCAGAACACGGCGCGCTGCCCCCGCTCCTGGCGGAGCGAGACGCCGCAGCCTTCGGAGGATGCGGGGGGAGCGGCGCGTGCGCGTTCACCGGGCCGCCCCCGCCGCGAGCCGGAATGACGGCGCCGATTGCAGGCGCGCCGCCCGGAGCTTCAGGAGAAACTGCGTCGCGTTCACGGCGTAGGCCGCGTAGGCTGCGAGCGCGAGGCACATCAGCCCGTTCGTCCCGAGGAGGCCGAAGGCCAGGGCCACGAGGTAGGCCGTGTGCAGGGCCAGCACGAGCATGCTGACCACGTCCTCCCAGTAGAAGGCCGGTGCGAAGAGGTAGCGGCCGAACACCGCCTTCTCCCAGATCGAGCCCGTCACCATGATCGCGTAGAGGACGAGGGTCTTGGCCACGACCGAGAGGTTGGCGGCGGCCTCCCCCTCCCCTGTCGCCAGGGTGCGCAGGACCAACCCGAGACTCACGAGGAAGACGAGGAACTGGATGGGCGCGAGGATGCCCTGCACCAGCGTCCAAGGCGTGGCATCGCGGCGGGCCCGCTCGGCCGGGGTGTAGAGCGGCGGTCGTGTCGGCTGGCCCATCGGACCCATGCTAACGCCCCCATTCCTGCCCAGGGCCGGCCTCTGATTGGACCGGCTCGAAGGAAGCCTAGGAACAGGTCCGACCAGTGTCAACTCCGCTTTACGTCAAGAACGGATGACAGTGTTCAACGATTTCGTCGCGAACGAGCATTGCCAAGCCGGAAGATCGGCGTATCGTGATACCTCAAGTCGCTCCGCCACGAGGGCGACGGGAAATCGATCGCCGGTCTCAGCGACAGTAGACAAAAGACAGCACGAAGCCGTCGGCGACATTGGGAGGGACCAATGGATGACGTCAGGCGTTTCGGCGGGCGCGTCGCCGAAGTGCGGCTCGCTCGCGAGATCGCTGCGGCCTGCGAGGGCGAGGGGCTCGCCCAGAGCGGTCGCCGGGAGCCGGTGCTGCGGGCGAACGGCCACCTCGCCCGCGTCGTCGAGGCCGAGATCATTCCCCGCCTGATGCTCGCCCACGCGCCGCGACTGTCGAGCGGGCGTGGCTACGCCCGGCCGGGCCGCAAACCGAGCGAAGCGGAGATCGCGACCTTCTCGGATCTGATCTTGGCGCCACCCGGCGTCGAGGTGGAGGCGCGAATCGAATCGCTGATCGCCGACGGTCTGAGTTTGGAGAGCCTGCTCCTCGACCTCCTCGCTCCCACCGCCCGCCATCTCGGCGCCCTGTGGGAGGAGGACGTCTGTGATTTCGCCGATCTGACCGTCGCGATGGGCCGCCTGCAGCGCATCATGCACGACCTGTCCCTTCGCTACGCGGAGGAGAGCTTCGACCCCCTGCGCGGGCGCAGCATCCTGCTCAGCCCCTGCCCGGGCGAGACGCACATCTTCGGCCTCTCAATGCTGGAACGGTTCTTTCGCGACGCTGGTTGGGACGTCGTCGGCACGGCGCTCGACGCCACCGAGAATCCCCTGGCCCGCGCGAGCACCGAATGGTTCGACGTGATCGGCCTCTCCCTTCACTGCGAGGTACACCTGCCCAAGCTGACTGAAGCCGTCCGCGAGATCCGCCGACGTTCCCACAATTGCGACGTGCGCATCCTCGTGGGCGGTTCGATCTTTGTGGACAATCCCGGCTTGGCGAGCCTCGTTGATGCCGACGCCACGGCGGTCGATGCCCGCGCCGCCGTCCTCGTCGCCGAAAGCTTGCTTGATCTACAGGCCAGAGCCTGCTGAAAGACCCGTTCAACGACATCACGACCTGGTGATCATTGACCAGTCTGGCGAGCACTGCCGCGCACGCATCCGTCGCGGCCCTACCTGAAACTCTCGGCGCCCTCGGTGGAGGGGCTGCGGGCCTCCTCGTTGCGGCCGCGATGGACCTGTCGCTCGTCATCGACGCGCAGGGAATCATCCGCGAGGCCGCCTTCGGGGAGGCCGATCTCGTGGCCGAGGGCTGCGAGAGCTGGGTCGGCCGGCCCTGGATCGAGACGGTCACCGTCGAGAGCCGTCCGAAGATCAACGCGCTCCTGCGCGACGCGGCCCCGAATATCGTCACCCGCTGGCGCCAGGTGAACCACCCGTCGAGCCGCGGCATCGACCTTCCCGTACGCTACGCCTCGATGCGGCTCGCTCCGGACGGACCGATCATCGCGATCGGCCGCAATCTTCAGGCGACGGCTGCCCTGCAGCGGCGGCTCGCCGAGACCCAGCAGGCGCTGGAACGCGATTACCTGCGCCTGCGCGGCGCCGAGACGCGCTACCGCATGCTGTTCCAGCTCGCGAGCGAGCCGGTGCTGGTGGTCGATGCGAGCACTCGGCGCGTCAGCGAGGCGAACCCGGCCGCGGGACGGCTGATCGGCCGGCCGGAGAAGCGGATCCTCGGCCAGGACGTCGTGGAGCTCTTCGACGCGAGCGCGACGCGAAGCCTCGAATCGCTGTTCGCCGGCCTGCGGATCACCGGTCAGGCCGACGAGATCGTGGTGCGACTGCCCAACGGGCGCGGCTCGACCCGGGTCGCCGCCTCGCTCTTCCGCCAGGAGAACGCAGCGAGCGCCCTCCTTCGCCTTAGCGTGCCGAGCGAGGCCGCGGCGACCGCCCACCGCGGCGGCACCTCCGTCTTCGACGTCATCGAGGGTCTTCCCGAGGGGTTTGTGGTCACGGACACGTCCCATCGCATTCTCACGGCGAACAACGCCTTCCTCGACCTCGCCCAGCTCGCCACGGAGGAGCAGGTGCGCGGCGAACCGCTCGACCGATGGCTGGGCCGCGAGGAGACGGAAGCCGCCGCTCTCTTCGCCACGCTCGCCGAGCACGGCTCGGTGCGCAATTTCGGCACGGGCGTGCGAGGGCAACTCGGCTCGGTCGAGGACGTGGAGGTCGCCGCCGTCTCGGTGCCGGGCGGGGAGCAGCCCTGCTTCGGCTTCAGCATCCGCGGCGCGCCCCGGCGCGCGCTGACTTCGATCGCGGGCGGCCACGAACTGCCGCGCTCCGTCGAGCAGATGACGGAACTCGTCGGACGCATCTCGATGAAGAATTTGGTGCGCGAGACCACGGACATGATCGAGCGCCTCTGCATCGAGGCGGCGCTCCGCATCACCCGCGACAACCGAGCCTCCGCGGCCGAGATGCTCGGCCTCAGCCGGCAGGGACTCTACGCTAAGTTGCGTCGCTACGGCATCGGCGACCTCGACGCCCTCGAGGGGACCGAGCCCGAATCGTGATCGCTCGGGTTTGCGGCTTCGGCGCTGTCAACTTTCAAGGACATCAGCTTCTGTAAATGAAACTTGACACGCGTCGGCCTCAAAAATAGCGTCGCGTCATGGCGACGCCGGCTCCCAGCGCTGTTCTCGAACTCCTGAAGCCGATCACGTGGTTCGCGCCGATGTGGGCCTTCGCTTGCGGCGTGGTTTCGTCCGGCCAATCCCCGAACGGACAATGGCTGATGATCGGCGCGGGCGTCCTGCTCGCCGGGCCGCTCGTCTGCGCCACGAGCCAGGCGGTCAACGATTGGTACGACCGCCACGTCGACGCGATCAACGAGCCAAACCGGCCGATTCCTTCCGGCCGCATGCCGGGGCGCTGGGGCTTCTATCTGGCCGCGGCCTGGACGCTGCTCTCCCTCGCCGTCGCCGCGGCGCTCGGTCCCTGGGTGCTCGGCGCCGCGATCTTCGGCCTCGTCCTCGCGTGGCTGTACTCGGCCCCGCCGGTCCGGTTGAAGCAGAACGGCTGGTGGGGCAACGCTGCGGTCGGGCTCTGCTACGAGGGCCTGCCCTGGTTCACCGGGGCCGCCGTGATGGCCGCAGCCGTGCCGGACCGGCGCGTCCTCGTCATAGCCCTCCTCTACGCGATCGGCGCGCACGGCATCATGACGCTCAACGACTTCAAGTCGATCGAGGGCGACCGGGTGCTCGGCCTGCGCTCGATCCCCGTGCAGATGGGCTCGGCCTACGCGGCACGCTTCGCCTGCCTCGTCATGGCGCTGCCGCAGACGCTCGTCGTCTCGCTGCTCGCGATCTGGGGCCGTACCTGGCATGCCGGCATCGTCGCGGCCCTGCTCGCGGGGCAACTCGCGCTGATGGCCTACTTCCTTCAGAGGCCGCGCGAGCGCGCGGCCTGGTACAACGGCACCGGCACCACGCTCTACGTCATTGGCATGCTGGTCGCCGCCTTCGCCCTGCGTCCGCTCGTCCAGGGAGGCGTGTGATGGCCGTCCCCGGCTTCACCTGGGCGCAGATCGTCCGCCTCGGCCTGGTCCAGACGGCGCTCGGCGCCGTGGTCGTTCTGATGACATCGACGATCAATCGCGTGATGGTCGTCGAACTCGCGCTTCCCGCGATCGTCCCGGGTGGCCTCGTCGCCCTCCACTACGCGGTGCAGGTGCTGCGTCCGCGCTGGGGCTACGGGTCCGATGTCGGCGGACGGCGCACGCCCTGGATCGTCGGCGGCATGGCGGCGCTGACGCTCGGCGGCTTCGGCGCGGCCGTCGCGACCGCGCTCTGCGAGGTGGACCGCACTGCGGGTCTCGCGCTCGCAATCCTGTCCTTCCTGACCGTCGGCATGGGCGCCGGGGCCGCCGGCACCTCGCTCCTCGTACTGCTCGCGACCGGCGTCGAGGCGCGCCGGCGCGGGGCGGCGGCCACCATCGTCTGGGTGATGATGATCGCGGGCTTCGCGATCACCGCCCCGCTCGCCGGGCATTTCCTCGATCCGTTCTCGGGCGCGCGCCTCGTGGCGGTGTCGGGCACCGTCTCGGCGATCGCCTTCGCGGTCGCGTGCCTTGCCGTGCTCGGCATCGAGCCGCGCCGGCCGGAATCGAACGGTGCGGCGCCGGGGCGGAGGCCGCCCTTCCTGCAGGTCCTGGCCCGCGTCTGGGCCGAGCCGCAATCGCGCCGCTTCACGATCTTCATCTTCGTTGCGATGCTCGCCTACAGCGCGCAGGAATTGATCCTCGAGCCCTTCGCCGGCCTCGTCTTCGCCATGAGTCCCGGCGTCACCACGAAGCTCGCCGGGCTCCAGCACGGGGGCGTGCTGGTCGGCATGCTGTTCGTGGCCGGCGTCACGATGGGAATCGGCGGCCCTGTCCTCGGCTCGTTGAAGCTCTGGACCGCGATCGGCTGTGCGGGGTCCGGCGCCGCGCTTCTCGGCATCGCGGGCGGCGGCCTCGTCGGGCCGGACTTTCCCCTGCGCTTCCTCGTCTTCGCCCTCGGACTCTTCAACGGCATCTTCGCGGTCGCGGCGATCGGCTCGATGATGGGGCTTGCCGGGCGGGCGGCGAGGCCGAGCGCGGCACCCGCATGGGCGTCTGGGGTGCGGCGCAGGGCGTCGCCTTCGGCACCGGCGGCTTCCTCGGCACCGTCGCGGTCGATCTCGCCCGGCTCGTCATGCCGGAGCCCGTCCACGCCTACGCCGCCGTGTTCACGGCCGAGGCGCTCCTGTTCGTCGCGGCGACAATCATCGCGACCCGAGTCGAGCACGCGGCCGAGACGCGCATCCCGCGAGCCCGGCGCGGCGCCGCGTTCCTGCAATTCGAGCCCCGCTTCTAGGGAAACCCGCCGAGAGGACGCCCACCATGACCGAGCCGGCCGAGCCAGAGACCTTCGACGTGGTGGTGGTCGGCGGTGGGCCGGCCGGGGCGACGGCGGCGACCGATCTCGCCCGGATGGGCCGCCGCGTGCTCCTCCTTGACCGGAATGGCCGCATCAAGCCCTGCGGCGGCGCGGTGCCGCCCCGCCTGATCCGCGACTTCGCGATCCCCGACGAGTTGATCGTCGCCCGGATCCGCTCGGCCCGGATGATCTCGCCGGCCGAGAAGCGGGTCGACATGCCGGTCGGCGACGGGTTCGTCGGCATGGTCGACCGCGAGCATTTCGACCCCTGGCTGCGGCGGCGCGCGAGCCTCGCGGGCGCGGAGCAGCGCAACGGCACCTTCGAGCGGGTGAGCCGCGAAGCGGGGACGACGCGCGTACATTACCGGGCGGACGGCGCCGAGCACCGGGTGCGCGCCCGCCTCGTGATGGGGGCGGACGGCGCCTCCTCGCCGGTCGGCCGCGCGGAGATCCCGGGGCATGCCGGAATGCGGCAGGTCTTCGCCTATCACGAGATCGTTCGGCGTCCGGAGAGCGGCGGCGACTACGAGGGCAGCCGCTGCGACGTATTCTACCAGGGCAAGCTCTCGCCGGATTTCTACGCCTGGATCTTCCCGCACGGCGACACGATCAGCGTCGGCACGGGCTCGGCGCACAAGGGCTTCTCCCTGCGCAGCGCCATTCGGGCCCTGCGCGCGTCGACCGGGCTCGACGCGGGCGTCACCGTGCGCCGGGAAGGCGCACCGCTCCCCCTGAAACCCCTGAAGCGCTGGGACAATGGGCGCGACGTGCTGCTGACAGGCGACGCCGCCGGCATCGTCGCCCCGGCCTCCGGCGAGGGCATCTACTACGCCATGCTCGGCGGACGCCTCGCGGCAGAGGCGGCCGACGCCTTTCTGCGGACCGGGGACGCACGGGCGCTGGCCCAGGCGCGCCGCCGCTTCATGAAGCTGCACGGGCGCGTCTTCCTGATCCTGCGGATGATGCAATGGGTCTGGTACCGCAACGACGGATTGCGGGAGCGCTTCGTCTCGATCTGCCGCGACAAGGACGTCCAGCAACTCACCTGGGACGCCTACATGAACAAGGAGCTGGTGCGCGCCAAGCCCGCCGCCCACGCGCGGATCTTCTTCAAGGATCTCGCCCACCTGTTCCGGTGGGTCTCGCCGTGACGCGGGCGGGCCTGGAATGGCCGGCCCTCCTCGTCGCGGCAGCGGCCGCCATCCTAGTAGCCCTGGCGGGCGGTCTTCTCACCGTTGCGGGGCCGCGCAGCCGCGCCCTGCGGCGTCCCGCCTGGAGGCCGCCGGACTGGGCGTTCGGGCCGATCTGGGCCGTGATCTTCGCGATGATCACCGTCTCCGCCGCCCTCGCCTGGAGCGCCGTCGCCGATGCGGCGGGCCGCGCGATGCTCGTCGCGGCCTACGCGGTGAACGGCGTGCTCAACATCGCCTGGAGCGGCTTGTTCTTCCGGGCCGAGCGGCCGGACTGGGCGCTCGTCGACATCGTCCTCCTGTGGCTCTCGATCGTCGGTCTCATCCTCGCGAGCCTGCCGCACTCGCCGACAGCGGCGATCCTCCTCCTGCCCTATCTCGGCTGGGTCGGGGTCGCGGCCTGCCTCAACCTCGCGATCGTGCGCCTCAACCGGCCCTTCGGGCGGGCCTGAGATGGCCGACGTCATCCTGAGCGGACGGATCATCGATCTCATCCTCGCCCTGGTGGCCCTGGAGGCGTTGGCCCTGCTCGCCTACCGGGCGCGGACCGGGCGCGGCCCGGCGCCCTTCCCCCTCCTCTGCAACCTCGGCTCAGGCGCCTGCCTGATGCTCGCCCTTCGGGCCGGGCTGACGGGCGCGCCCTGGTGGCAGATCGCGGCCTGCCTCGCCCTCTCCTTCGCCGCACATCTCGGCGACCTCGTCACCCGCCTCCGCTCCCCGAATCACCAAGATCTGTCCTTTGGTCGCAGTCCACGATTCCGTGAGCCAGGAACTTCGACCAATCAACCCGCGTTCAAGGCGAAAATCCCTAGCTGAACTATTCTAGTTCCCGTCTCGCGGGCCGGAGACTTGGCATCATGCGCAGCCTTCTCGCTCTTGCTGCAACCTCCGGTCTGCTTGCCGGCACTGTCCTCGCACCGGCCACCGGTCTCGCCCAGGGTGCGGATCAGGATCTGATCAAGCGCGGCGAGTATCTCGTCACCGCGGGCGATTGCGTCGCCTGCCACACGGGGCCGGAGGGCAAGAAGTTCGCCGGCAATTATGCGCTGAACACCCCGATCGGGACGATCATGACCCCGAACCTCACGCCCGATCGGGAGACGGGGCTCGGCAACTGGACGGAGGAGGAGTTCTACCGCGCCTTCCACGACGGGATCGGCAAGGACGGGTCCTATCTCTACCCGGCCTTTCCCTTCGCTTGGTACACGAAGGTGACGCGCGACGACGCGAAAGCGATCTACGCCTATCTGCGGTCGCTGGAGCCCGTGAACAACCCGCGGAAGGACAGCCAGATTCCTTTCCCGTTCAACGTGCGCACCGCGCTGATCACGTGGCGCACGGCCTTCTTCACGGCCGGCGAGTTCAAGCCGGACCCGAATGCCAGCGCCGAGGTCAACCGTGGCGGCTACCTCGTCGAGGGGCTCGGCCACTGCGGGATGTGCCACAACGAGAATAAGATCGTCGGCAACAGCGGTCTCGCGGGCAAGCTCGGCGGCGGCGTCATCGACGGCTGGTATGCCCCGAACATCACGCCCGACGACCACCAGGGCATCGGCTCGTGGACCGACGAACAGGTCGTCAGCTACCTCAAGACGGGCTCCGCCCCCGGCAACAAGCCGGGCGTGGCGGCCGGCCCCATGCGGCAGACCATCGAGGAATCCCTGAGCAGGCTCACCGATGCCGACCTCAAGGCGATGGTCGCGTATCTGCGCACGCAGAAGGCGAAAGAGACCTACAGGGTCAAGGACGTGCAGGCGTTCAACCAGCCGAACGCACCGGGCGCTGCGGTCTACCTGAGCTACTGCTCGTCCTGCCACAAGCCGGACGGCAGGGGCGTCGAGGGCGCGATTCCCGCGCTCGCCGGCAACACCTCGGTGCAATCCGCCGGCCCGCAGACGGTGATCAACGTGGTTCTCGGCGGCCTCGCGGCCCGGAACGGCTACGCTTCGATGCCCGCCGTCGGCCAGGGCATGACCGACCAGCAGATCGCCGACGTGACCGACTACATCCGCAATTCCTGGGGCAACAACGCGCCCGTCATCAGCGACAAGGGCCAGGTCTCGGAGGCGCGTGGCAAGATCCAGACGATGCTGGCGGGCAACGCGCCGTGCTCCACGGTCGGCAATTCTGACGTGGCCAAGGCGATCGAGGCGACGGGCACGGCCGACGCGTTGAAGAACCTGAAGCAGGACGCGTTCATCCCGCGGCTGTCCGCCCTGCTGCCGAAGCTGAAATCCGAGGCCGGCGGCGCCAGCGACGACGAGATCGTCAACGGCCTCACCGCCACCTTCTGCAAGGTCGCCAGGGAGACGAATTTCTATGCCGACGCGCCCTGGCACGCTGTGATCGGCAGCTTCGGCAACGTCGTCTACAGCCAGCTCAAGAGCCCCGAGAAGCACGCGGGTACGCAGGTGCCGACAGGCAGTACGCCGGGCCGGAACTGAGAGCGCTCCTTCGGGCAACGATGCCGCAGCGGATGATACGGGCGGAACGATCGTGGGCCCCCCGGGTTGGCCCGCGTTCGTCCGATCGGCGGGGTGTCCGGGACAAGGCGTAGGGGTGCCGATGGCGGCCGCGATGTCTGTCCGGAGACGAGCCGACGGCCATGTCCGGCAATCAGGAGCATCGCGATGGACCTCGGGATCAGCGGGCGCGTCGCCGTCGTCACGGGCGGTGATTCGGGCATGGGCAAGTCCAGCGCGGAATACCTCCTACGGGAGGACGTGAAGATCGTCCTCACCGACGTCGACGAGGAGAAGGTCCAGGCAGCAGCCAAGGAGCTCGCGAGCCTCGGCGACGTTCGGGCCGTCGCCGCGGATCTCAGCGGCATGGCGGGCGTCGAGACGCTGAAGGCCTTCGCCGACAGGGCATTCGGGCAGAAGCCGACGATCCTCGTCAACGCCGCGGGCATCACTGGCGCCACGGGCGATTTCCTCGAACTCAGCGACGACGACTGGCTGGAGACGATCCAGGCGGATCTGATGGTGGCGGTGCGCGTGGCGCGGGCCTTCATTCCCGGCATGCGCGAGGCGGGCTGGGGCCGCGTCGTCCTCTTCACCTCGGAGGATGCGGTGCAGCCCTACGTTGAGGAGCTGCCTTATTGCGCGGCGAAGGCCGGGCTGATGAACCTGACCAAGGGCCTTTCGAAGGCCTACGGGCCGGACGGCGTCCTCGTGAACTCCGTGGCGCCCGCCTTCGTCGCGACGCCGATGACGGACGCCATGATGGAGAAGCGCGCCAAGGAACTCGGCGTCTCCTTCGACGAGGCGATCGCCTCCTTCCTCGACGAGAAGCGTCCCGGCATCGTCGCCAAGCGCCGCGGCCGTCCCGAGGAGGTGGCCTCTGCCGTCGCCTTCCTGTGCTCGGAACAGGCGAGCTTCATCACCGGCGAGAACCTGCGTATCGACGGCGGCGCCGTGCTCACGATGGGCAGTTGACCGCCGCTCGGGCGAACGCAGCGAGGATGGTCGGAGAGATGCGCGAGATCGCGTGCGACGTGGCGGTGATCGGGGCGGGCACTGCGGGGATCGCCGCCCATGCCGCGGCGCGCAAGGCTGGGGCCCACGCCGTGCTCATCGAGGCCGGTCCGGGCGGGACCACCTGCGCCCGCGTCGGCTGCATGCCCTCGAAGCTCCTGATCGCCGCCGCCACGGCGGCGCACGGCGCCCGCGCGGCGGGCCTGTTCGGCCTCGACGTGCCGGAGGTCCGGGTGAACGGGCGCGCCGTCCTCGATCGCCTGCGGAGGGAGCGCGACCGCTTCGTCGCCTCGGTCCGCGACGGGCTCGACGACTTGCCCGACGACGAGCGCCTGTCCGGCCGGGCCCGGTTCGAGGACGGGCAGACGCTGCGCGTCGGAGACGGAGCCCGCGTCCGCTTCCGGGCGGCCGTCGTCGCGACGGGGTCGAGCCCCAGCGTGCCGAAGCCGTTGCAGGGCCTCGGCGAGCGCGTGCTGACGACCGACACGCTCTTCGAGATCGCGGATCTGCCGCGGTCGCTCGCAATCCTCGGCGGCGGCCCCGTCGGCATCGAGATCGCGCAGGCGATGGCGCGGCTCGGCGTCGAGACCTGCCTGTTCGACGTCGGCGACAGCCTTGCCGGGCTGACGCATCCCGATCTCGTCGCGGCCGGCAACGCGATCTTCGCAAGCGAGATCGGCCTTCATCTCGGCTGCGCGGTCGAGGCCAGCGAGATCGACGGCGACGGCGTGCGGCTGACATGGAAGGCGAAGGACGGCACGCGGCGCGAGCAACGTTTCGCGCGGGTGCTCGCCGCGGCCGGGCGTCCCCCGAACGTCGCGGATCTCGGCCTCGACGCCGCGGATCTGCGCCTCGGCGAGAAGGGCCTGCCGCATTTCGATCCCCGTACCCTTCTCTGCGAGGGCGGTCCTGTCCTGATCGCGGGGGATGCCAATGCCGAGCGCCCGATCCTGCACGAGGCCGCACGCCAGGGTCGGATCGCGGGCGAGAACGCCGCGGAGCTCGCAGCCGGGCGGTCCCTCGCCGCGCCGGAGCCGTGGGTGAGCCTCGCGATGGTGTTCACGCAGCCGCAGGTTGCCGTCGTCGGCGCCCCTTTCGATCCGGACGCGGCGAGCCGCCGCGTGACCGGAGCGGTGAGCTTCTGCGATCAGGGCCGCGCGCGCATCGAAGGGGAGGACCGGGGCGGCGCGCGGATCTGGGCCGATCGCGGCGGGCGCCTCCTTGGCGGGGAGTTTCTGGGCCCGGCCGTGGAGCACCTCTCGCATCTCCTCGCCCTCGCGGTGCAGGAGGGGCTGAGTGCCGCCGCGCTCCGCGACCGCCCCTACTACCACCCGACCCTCGAGGAAGGGCTGGAGACCGCGCTCGGGGACATCGTCCGGCAGTTGCGCGCCTGAGCGGCGGACGGCCCGCGACGCGGCTTCCCCGCGCCGTCACCGAATCGAGCTGCACCGCGTCCAACCGGACATTGCGCTCGGCTGCATCCCCGTTCATACCGGTCGGTGCATGACATCTGCGCAGTCCCGATGCCGCTGACCGACGCAACCAGCGGCGATATCGACCTCGACGCTCTGGGCCGGACGAGCTCGATCGCCTCGACCTCGGGGTGATCGGACTCGATCAGACCGGGAATGTCGTCGCCTACAACGATGCGGCGAGCGCGCTCAGCGGCCTGTCGGCCTCGGCCGTGATGGGGCACCATTTCTTCCGCGACGTGGCGCCCGCCACGAACCTGCCGGGCTTCTACGGCCGCTTCCTCGCGGGCACGCGCCGGGGACAGCTCGACGAGAGCTTCGAGTTCGTGTTCGGCCGCGTGCCGCAGCCGCTGCGCGCCCTGGTCCGGATGAGGCAGGGGCGGAGCTGTTACTGGCTGACCATCGCGCCGCTGCAGACCCTGCACGGGTCGGGCGCCCGCGACGCCGTCCTCGCGGCGGTCGGGAGCCGGGCCCGCGCCGAGCCGGTCGACCCGAGCCTGTGCGAGCGCGAGCCCATCCACATCCCGGGCTCGATCCAGCCGAATGCCGTGATGATCGCGGCCGACGCGGCCAGCCTCGAGATCATCGCCCACAGCGTGAACGTGCGCGAGGCGCTGCCCGAAGACGGCCGCGAACTCCCCGGCAGACGCCTCGACGCGGTGCTGCCGCGCTCCTTCGTGGACGTCATCCGGGCGCGGCTCGCGGCCGGCACACTCGACGACGGCCGCACCATCCGCCGCACCATCCGCCTGCCCGGCCGGGGACAGGCCCTCGGCGCTTACTACGCGGTGGCCCATGCCCATCTCGGGCGCGTGATCATCGAGCTGGAGATCGCGCCCGAACACCCCGAGGATTTTTCCGCGGCGAGCCAGACCGACACCGAACTCGCGATGGCGCGCCTGCGCACGGCCGATACCCTCGGCGGCGTGGCCAGCATCGCCGCGCTGGAGATCCGCGCCCTGACCGGCTTCGAGTGCGTGCTCGTCTACCGGTTCGATGCGGAGTGGAACGGCGAGGCCATCGCGGAGGACAAGGTGCAGGACTGGGCCCGAAGCCTGCTCGGCCTGCGCTTCCCCGCTTCCGACATCCCGGCGCAGGCGCGCGCCCTCTACACCAAGGCGAAGAGCCGCTTCGTGATCGACCGCGACAGCGTGCCGGTGCCCCTCGTCGCTGCGCCCAGTGCCGGCAACGCGCCGATCGACCTCACCTTCGCCCAGCATCGGACCCTCTCGCCCATCCATCTCGAGTATCAGCGCAACCTCGGCGTGAACGGGTCGATGTCGATCTCGATCATGGTCGAGGGCAGGCTCTGGGGCCTGATGATCGGGCATCATCGGCAGCCGCACTACGTGGCGCCGGAGACGCGCGCGGCGGCCACCGTGCTGACCGACGCGTTCGCGATGCGCGTGCAGGAGATCGAGGGCCGCCGCCTCTGGGCGGAGCAGCAGGCGCATCTCGACACGGAAGGCCGCCTCGTGCGGGGGCTGACGCGGTCCGAGGATTTCGTCGCGGCCCTCACGGCGGGCTCGGTCACCCTGCTCGACCTGTTTTCGGCCACGGGCGCCGGCGTCGTCTCGGGCGGGACGGTGACGCTGATCGGCAAGACGCCGGACGAGGATCAGATCCGCGCCCTCGCCACCTGGCTCAAGGACAGCCTGCCCGCGGAGAATCCGGTCTTCGCCACCGACGCGCTGTCGTCCGCCTTCCCCGCGGCCGCGGCCTATCGCGAGATCGCGAGCGGGCTCCTCGCCGCCTTCGTCGACGCGTCCCGGGATCACCTGGTGCTCTGGTTCCGACCCGAGGTGTCGAGCACGGTGACCTGGGGCGGCGACCCGCGCAAGCCGGTTCTCGCCGGGAGCGGCAGCGTGGCGGTGTTGCCGCGCCGCTCCTTCGAGCGCTGGGTCGAGGAGCGGACCGGCTTCGCAAACCCCTTCGCCGATTGGCAGGTCTCGCTGGCACAGTCGCTCGCGCAGGCCGTCGAGGGCGTGGTGCTGCGCCAGCGCCGCAAGATCGACGAGCTGACCGGGCTCCTCGCCGACAAGGAGAGGCTGCTCGCGCAGAAGGATCTGCTGACCCGGGAGATCGACCATCGGGTGAAGAACTCGCTGCAGATTGTCTCCGCCTTCCTGCAGATGCAACGGCGGCAGATCTCCGACCCGGACGCGCGCCAAGCCTTCGCCGAGACCTCCGCGCGGGTGATGAGCGTGGCGCGGGTCCACGACAGCCTCTACCAAGCGGAGAGCGTCGAGGAGGTCGACCTCGGCCAGACCATCGAGAACCTGTGCAGCGACCTCGCCGGCATGGCGGGCGACGGGCACGCCGTCGACCTCGTGGCAGAGCCGGGCGTGATGGTACCCTACCGCAAGGCGGTGGCACTCTCGCTGATCGCGACCGAACTCGTCACCAATGCCTTCAAGTACGCGGCGAACCCCGCCGGGGGCGGCCGCATCGAGGTCAGCGTGTCGTCTTCCGGGGGCGGCGGCGTGCGGCTCCGGATCTGCGACGACGGCGAAGGCATGCCGGAGGGCTGGTCGGAGGCGAAGCCGCTGGGCACCGGGCTCGGCATGAAGTTGATCCGGGCGATGCTCGACCAGATCAACGCCCGCCTCGAAGTGGCGAACGCGCCGGGCGCCTGCTTCACGATCACCGCGTGACGCCCGTGAGCGGTCTGCATGCGCGCCTGCGGGCGGAGACGGCCGCGACGCACGCCGCCCTGGAGCGCGATCTCGGCTGGGACGCGCGCGTCGCGACGCTCTCGGGCTACCGTGACCTTCTGGCCCGCTTCCACGGCTTCCACGCGGCCTACGAGCCGGCCATCGCCGAGGCGCTCCGGGAGCCCGGCTTCTTCGAGGAGCGGCGGCGGATCGACTGGCTCTCGGCGGATCTGCGCCATCTCGGGCTCGACGCGGCGGCGATCGGCCGCCTGCCCCGGGTCGCGACGCCGCGCATCGCCGGGCCGGCCGCGGCGCTCGGCACCCTCTACGTGCTGGAGGGGTCCACGCTCGGCGGTCAGGTGATCGGCCGCCGCGTCGCGGCGCTGCACGGGCTCGATGAGCGCACCGGCTGCGCCTATTACCGGGTCGAGGGGTCCGCACAGGCGCGATGTGGGCGAGCTTCCGCGCGCGCCTCGACGGCTTGACCGGCGAGCGTGAGGCGGAGGCGGCCTCGCTCGCCGCCAACGCCACCTTCGAGGCGATGCGCCTTTGGCTGTGCCGGCTGGCGGCCGACGAAGCGGCCTGATCGATCAACGGACGGCGCCCGCCTCCCGCTCGCTCTCGCTGAGCAGCCCGTCCACGAAGGCGCCGAGCCCCGTGCGGCGGGTGCGCTTGAGGCGCTCGGCCGTCAGGATGCCCTGGAGCGAGGTGAAGGCATTCTGGAGGTCGTCGTTGACGATGACGTAGTCGTACTCGGTCCAGCGCTGGATCTCGACGCGGGCGTTGGCGAGGCGCTTCTCGATCGTCGCCGGCGAGTCCTCGGCCCGCCGTTCCAGCCGCTGGCGGAGTTCCGCCATGCTGGGCGGCAGGATGAACACGGTGACGACATCGTCCGAGAGCTTCGAGCGGACCTGCCGCGTGCCCTGGTAGTCGATGTCGAAGATCATGTCCCGGCCTTCGGCCAGGACCCGCTCCACGGGCCGCCGCGGCGTTCCGTAGAAATTTCCGTGTACCTCCGCCCATTCCAGGAGGTCGTCGCGGGCGCGCAGGTCGTCGAACGCCTCCCGGTCGATGAAGCGGTAGTGCTTGCCCTCGATCTCAGAGGGGCGGCGCGGACGGGTTGTCACGGAGATCGACAGTTCGAGCCCCCAGCCGCCGTCCTGCGCGATGGCGCGCGTCAGCGTCGTCTTGCCCGCCCCCGAGGGCGAGGACAGGATCAGGATGAGCCCGCGCCGGCCGATCGAACCCGCGCCCTGCCCGGGCTGAGGGGAGGTGTGCCCTGGCGTCGCCCCGGTCATCGGCGGCTGCTCCCCACTCGGCAGGTGCTCTCCACTCGGACCTGCCCGCCGGCTCGTGACCGCACCATGCCTCGACGCTTCCTACTCGACGTTCTGAACCTGCTCCCGGAATTGCTCCACCACGGCCTTCAAGTCGAGTCCGATCCGCGACAGAGCGATGTCGTTGGCCTTGGCGCAGAGGGTGTTCGCCTCGCGCCCGAGTTCCTGCGCCAGGAAATCGAGGCGCCGGCCGATGGCGCCGCCGCCCGTGATCAGCTCTCCGGCCGCGTTCAGGTGCGCCCGGAGCCGGTCGAGCTCCTCGCGCACGTCGGCTTTGGCCGCGAGCACCACCGCCTCTTGGTGGAGCCGGTCCGGATCGAGGCCGCTGGCGCCCGCGGTCAGGGTCGCGAGGCTCGCCGCGAGCTTCGCGCGCACCGCCTCGGGCGTGCGCGCCGGACAATCCTCGGCGGCCTGCGTGAGCGCGATCATCGTTCCGAGGTGTCCGTTGATGATCTCTTGGAGGGCGCGCCCCTCGGCTCGGCGCGCCTCGACGAGGTCGGCCACGAGGCGCACCACGCCCTCGGCGAGGTCACGGGCGATGGATTCGGTCTCGGCGTTCTCCGGCTCCTCGCTCTCGATGACGCCCCGCACCCCGAGCAGGCCGTCCAGGGTCGCGGGGCGATCCCCTCGGGCACCGGCACGCGGGCGATTGCCGCGGCGAGCGAGGCGAGGAGCGCCTCGTTCACGCGAACCCGCGCCGTCGCCTCGGGTTTCGTCAGCGCGAGGGAGAGCTGGCACTGGCCGCGGGTCAGGGTTTTCTGCAGGGCCGTGCGGGCGACCTCGCCAGCGGCCTCGGCGCCGTTCGGCACGCGCACCCGCACGTCGAGCCCGCGTCCGTTGACGCTTCGGACCTCCCAGGCCCATTGCACCGGGCCCGTCGTGCCGGCGGCCCGGGCGAAGCCGGTCATGCTCGCAATCATGGGCCTGACACTCCCCCGGCTTCGATAGGGCGCCGTCGCGGACCGCGTCGGTCAGCGCGGCTGCTTGAGCACCGGTACGGACTTCGCCGAATTCAGGTCGAACGTCTTGTTCTTCAGCGGATCGAGCTTCGTGCCCTCCGACGCGTCGAAGGCGCGCGACCGGTTGCCGTCGAGGGCGAGCGCCGAATTCGTGGACGGCGCGAAGGCCGAGGCGCGGCCGGCACTGCACCCGGATCGGCCGGCGGCTCCGCCTTGTCGACGCCGCTCGCGTCGGGTGTCGGGGTCTGGCGGCTCTTCTCCACCGCGCGCCAGCGAGCGACGTTCTTCTGGTGGCCTTCCAGGCTGTCGGCGAAGGCGTGGCCGCCCGTTCCGTCCGCCACGAAGAAGAGATCCTTGGTGCGGGAGGGGTTGGCCACCGCCTCGAGCGCGGCGCGCCCCGGATTGGCGATCGGCCCCGGCGGCAGCCCTTCGATCACGTACGTGTTGTAGGGGGTCGCGCGGTCGATCTCGGAGCGCTGGATGCCGCGCCCGAGCGTGCCGCGCCCGCCGACGAGGCCGTAGACGATGGTCGGGTCGGATTGCAGCTTCATGCGCTTGTTCAAGCGGTTGACGAAGACGCCGGCGACACGGGGGCGCTCGTCCGCCCGGCCCGTCTCCTTCTCGACGATCGAGGCGAGGGTCACCATCTCGGCGGGCGTGCGCACGGGAACCTCGGTGTTCCGGCGCTGCCAGATCTGGTTCAGCACCTCTTTCTGCTTCTGCTTCATCAGGTTGACGATCTGCTGGCGGGTGGCGCCGCGCTCGAACTTGTAGGTGTCGGGCAGGAGCGAGCCCTCGGCCGGGATCTCGCCGATCTCGCCCGCGAGGATGTCGTTCTCGTTCAGCCGCGCGACGATCTGCTCGCTGGTCAGACCTTCGGGGAAGGTGACCGCGTGCTGCACCTGCCGGCCGGAGGTTACGACGTCGAGGGTGTCGCTGATCGTGGCATGCGCCTTGAAGCTGTACTCGCCGGCCTTGAGCGGCGGCCGGCCGCCGAAGCGCGCGGCGAGTTCGAACAGGCCGGTATGGGCGATCACGCCTTCCCGCTGCAGGATCTCGGCAATCTCGCCGGTGCCGCTGCGGGAGGGGATCACGACGACCTTGTCGCTGGTGAGCGGGCCCGGCTCGGTGATCTGCCGCTGGACCAGCGTCAGCCCGATCATCGCGCCGATGGCGAGGACCACCGCGAAGGTCAGCAGGCCACTGATCGTGGCGAGCAACCCGCCGCGCTCGCGCTCCGGCTCCTCGGGCGGCTGCGGTGCCGCGGTGGGCTTGATGGCCTCACCGGGCGAGCGCGGCGAGAGGCGGTTCGGCAGGGCCGGCTCGTCGGAGAGTGTCGGCGTCGGCGCGGGCGTCTGGCGTCTGCGGAAGAACATCGAATTCCTGCTCGGGCTCGCGCTTCCTGACCCCTCGCCCGGTCTCCGGCCGGATCGCGGCGCCGCATTGAGGCGGCGCGGGCAGGATGGCACGGTTGGGCGCGCGTGTCAGGAGACCGCGGAGGGGTGACCCTAGCCCGCTTTATGGCAAAAATGCCGTGCCGCTGTTCATATCCGCGTGGTCGGCCGGCGAACCGCCGGCGCGCGGGCCGGGCCGGGGGCCTGCTGGCACTCGGCGCAGTAGAAGGTCGAGCGGCCCGACTGCACCATCCGCGCGACGGTGCCGCGACAGCCCGGCGCCGTACAGGGCTCGCCGACCCGGTCGTAGACCCGGAACGCGTGCTGGAAGGCGCCGGCGCTTCCGTCCGTGTGGACGTAGTCGCGCAGCGTCGAGCCGCCGGCCGCGACCGCCTCCTTGAGGACATCCCGGATCACCCGCGCGAGGAGCCGCGCCTTGGGCGTCGGCTTGCCATCCGTCCCGGAGAGGCTGCCGGCGGGCGTCTCCGGATGGAGCCCGGCGCGGTGGAGCGCCTCGCAGACGTAGATGTTGCCGAGCCCCGCGATCAGGCGCTGGTCGAGGAGCGCGCTCTTCAGGGGCGTGATCCGGTGGCGGAACAGGCGGGCCACCGCCTCGCCCGTCAGCGCCTCGCTCAGGGGCTCGATGCCCATCCCGGCGAAGTGCCGGCAAGCGGCGAGCGTCCCGGTCGGTACGAGGTCCATGAAGCCGAAGCGGCGCACGTCGTTGTAGGTCACGGTGGCGCCGGTCTCCATCGCCATCACGACGTGGTCGTGCTTCGGCGTGCCGAGCGCCCCTTCCAGGTAGAAGTCGCCGGGCGAGACGTTGCGCCCATCGGGCAGAGCGACGTCGAAGCGGCCGCTCATGCCGAGATGCATGATCAGGGTCTCGCCGGAATCGAGATTCGCGGTCAGGTACTTCGCCCGGCGCGCGAGGTCGGTCACGAGCCGTCCCTCGAGCCTCGCGGCGAAGCGCTCGGGAAAGGGAAAGCGCAGGTTCGGCCGCCGAAGGGTGACGCGGGCGAAGCGCGCGCCGACCAAGGCGGGTGTGAGTCCGCGGCGGACGGTTTCGACCTCGGGAAGCTCGGGCATCGTCTCGGGAAGCGTGCTTTGGCGTGAGGGAGCCCGGATATCGGCCCGGCGCTCCCGCCCGGCAATCCCGCTGCGACCCCGCGCGTCAGGAAATCCTGTCGCCCGGCGTCGGATGGGCGGAGGCGCAGGCCTCGGCGAAGACGCCGTCGCAATGGGCGAGGAGGCTTTCCAGGAAGCTCGCAGGGTAGAACGCGTAGACACCGCTGGAGACGGGCCCGCGCTCCATGCGCACGATGTGGAAGACCAGTTCCTCGGGCCGCATGCGCGGCACCAGGAAGGCGCGGTTCTGCCAGCGATGGGTGCCGTGCGTGAACCCGTCCGCCTCCCGTATCCAGTCCGGGATCAGGCCGTCCGAGATCGCCCCTCGATCGACGCGAGGAGGAATGTCGGCGCGCGCGTCCGGAAGGCGAGGGACATGATCGATGCCGTTCGCGCCGAGATCGCGAATATTGAGTCTCGCTATTGTGTGACGTCCCTCAAAATCTTGCAAGATCGCATGTTCCATGCGGAAAGATCTTTATATGTTCAATTTGTTGCCGTGTTCGCGGATTTTGGCGGAGCGGCGACCCCTTTTTGATTAGGCTCGGGTCGGCGTTCCGCGCGGGTTTCGACGCATGGCGGTTTCCCCCTCGCTTCGCTATGGAGGCGGGCGAAGGGTTAGGTGCCATGCGTGACGACGAGCGGCCGTCCAGCGACGGGACGACGGATTTCGGGTTCGAGCGGGTGGCGCTCGGCGAGAAGCAGGGGCGCGTCGACGACGTGTTCCGCTCGGTGGCGAAGCGCTACGACCTGATGAACGACCTGATGTCCGCGGGTCTGCACCGGGCCTGGAAGGCGCAGCTCATCGCGATGCTGCGGCCGCCGAAGGGCCGGTCCTTCCGCCATCTCGACGTGGCGGGCGGCACTGGCGACATCGCATTCCGGTCGCTGGAGGCCGGCGGCCCGCAGACCGAGGTCACCGTCCTCGACATCAACGAGGCGATGCTGCGCGTCGGCGCCGAGCGGGCGGGCGAGCGCTACGCGGGGCGCATCGATTTCGTCACCGGCAATGCCGAGAGCCTGCCGCTGCCCGACGCCGCCTTCGACGCCTACACGATCGCCTTCGGCATCCGGAACGTGCCGCGAATCGAGGCGGCGCTCGCCGAGGCGCGCCGGGTGCTGAAGCCGGGCGGACGCTTCCTCTGCCTCGAATTCTCGAAGGTGGACATGCCCGTCCTCGACCGGATCTACGACGCCTATTCCTTCCACGTGATCCCGCGGATCGGCGCGCGCGTGGCAGGGGATGCCGAATCCTATCGCTACCTCGTCGAGTCGATCCGCCGATTCCCCTCCCCCGGCGCCTTCGCCGGCATGATCGAGGCGGCCGGCCTGCGCCACGTCACGCACCGCTCGCTCTCGGGCGGCATCGTGGCGATCCATTCGGGCTGGAAAGTCTCCTGATGGCGCTGGCCGAGACACCGGCGCGGCGACACGTCCGGGGGTACCACCTCCCGTGATCGGCGCGATCTTCCATCTCGTGCGCGGCGCGCATGTGGGCTTCGTCCTGGCGCGCGAAGGCGGCCTCGCCTTCATGGACCCGTCACAACTGCCGCCGCACCTGCGCCTCGCCCTGAAGGTCGGCCGCATGCTGGAGCGGCCGGGCCTCGGCGACGGCGCGGCGCGGCTCTCCGTCGCGCTGACCCGGCTCGGGCCCTCCTACGTCAAGTTCGGGCAGTTCCTGGCGACGCGGCCCGACATCGTCGGCATGGCCGCGGCGATCGACCTGGAGAAGCTGCAGGACCGCGTCCCGGCCTTCCCGCAGGGACAGGCGATCCGCGTCGTCGAGACCTCGTTCGGGCGGCCGCTCCGCCAGCTCTTCGCCTCGTTCAGCGAGCCGATTGCGGCGGCCTCGATCGCGCAGGTGCACAAGGCCACCGTCATCGACGCCGACGGCACGCAGCGGACGCTCGCCGTCAAGGTGATGCGGCCGGGCGTGCGCGAGCGCTTCCAGCGCGATCTCCAGGCGATGCGCTTCATGGCCCGCGTGGTCCACGCCCTCTCGCCCCAGGCCGAGCGCCTGCGCCCGCGCGAGGTGGTCGAGATCCTCGCCCGCTCGGTGATGATGGAGATGGATTTCCGGCTCGAAGCGGCCGCCATGTCCGAGCTCGCCCAGAACACGGCGAAGGATCTGGATTTCCGGGTGCCGCGGCCGGAATGGGAGTTCACCGCGCGGGACGTGCTGACGAGCGAGTGGATCGAGGGCGCACGCCTCCACGATCACGCGGCCCTTGCCGCGGCCGGGCACGATCTGCGGGCGCTCGGCCGCACCGTGATCCAGTCCTTCCTGCGCCAGGCGATCCGCGACGGCTTCTTCCACGCCGACATGCATCCCGGAAACCTGTTCGTGGACGCCGAGGGTCGCCTCACCGCGGTCGATTTCGGCATCATGGGCCGGCTCGGGCTGAAGGAGCGGCGCTTCCTCGCCGAGATCCTGCTCGGCTTCATCCTGCGCGATTACAAGCGCGTGGCGCAGGTGCATTTCGAGGCCGGCTACGTGCCGTCCCACCACTCCGTGGATGATTTCGCGCAGGCGATCCGCGCCATCGGGGAGCCGATCCACCAGCGCCGGGCCGACGAGATCTCGATGGCGAAGGTGCTGACGCTGCTCTTCGACGTGACCGCCCTCTTCGACATGAGCACGCGCACCGAACTCGTGATGCTGCAGAAGACCATGGTGGTGGTCGAGGGCGTCGCCCGCTCCCTCGATCCGCAGCTCGACATGTGGACCGGGGCCGAGCCCGTCGTGCGGACTTGGATCGCCCGCAATCTCGGGCCGGTCGGCCGCCTCGAGGGCGCGGGGCGTGCCGCGCTCACGATTGCCGACGTGGTCGCCGACGTACCCGACCTGTCGCAGCGCCTCAAGCGCATCCTGATCCGCCTCGACGAGGCCGGCACCGGCGACGCCCAGCGCCTCGAGGCCTTTGCCCGCCAGGAGAAGCGGCGGGCGTTCTGGTCGACGCTGGCGCTCTGGGGCATCGCCATCGGTGCGCTGGTCATGGCCTTCCGGTAAGCTCAGCGCATGGAACGCTCCTCGGAACAGCCGTCCGACCGGCCCCTGCAGAACCGCCGCATCCTCCTCGTCATCGGCGGGGGGATCGCGGCCTACAAGTCCCTCGACCTGATCCGGCGCCTGCGCGAGCGCGGCGCGGCGGTGCGCCCGGTCCTCACCAAGGGAGCGCAGGAATTCGTGACGCCCCTCGCCGCGGCCGCGCTCGCGGGCGACCGGGCGCATACCGACCTGTTCGACCGGGCGGACGAGGCGGATATCGGCCACATCAAGCTCGCCCGCGACGCCGACGTCGTCGTGGTGGCGCCCGCCACCGCCAACCTGATGGGCCGCATGGCCGGCGGCTTCGCGCCCGACCTCGCCTCGACGGTGCTGCTGGCGACGACGCTGCCGATCCTGATCGCGCCCGCCATGAACGTGCGGATGTGGCAGCACCCGGCGACCCGCCGCAACCTCGCGACGCTGACCGGCGACGGGGTGCGGGTCGTCGGACCGAACGAGGGTCCGATGGCCGAGGCCGAGCACGGGCCCGGCCGCATGGCCGAACCGTCGGAGATCGTGGAGGCGGTCGAGGCCATTCTGGCGGAGAGGGCCGGGGAAACGGGTGGGCTCGGCTTCCTCGCCGGGCGCCGGCCGGCCGGGCCGCTCGCGGGCCGGCGCGTCCTCGTGACCTCGGGCCCGACCCACGAGCCGATCGACCCCGTGCGCTACATCGCCAACCGCTCCTCCGGGCGTCAGGGCCACGCCATAGCGGCGGCCGCCGCCTCCGCGGGCGCCGCCGTGACCCTGGTCTCGGGGCCGGTCGCGATCCCCGACCCGGAAGGCGTGCGCGTTGTCCGGGTCGAGACGGCCCGCGAGATGCTGGCGGCGGCCGAGGCGGCGCTGCCCGCCGATCTCGCGATCTTCACGGCGGCGGTCGCCGATTTCCGGCCCGCCGAGGCCCACAACGCGAAGATCAAGAAGGACGGCGCCGCGCCGGCCCCCCTCGGGCTCGTCGAGAACCCGGACATCCTCGCGACGATCGCGCGCCGGCAGGAGGGCCGCCCCGGGCTCGTCGTCGGCTTCGCGGCCGAGACCGACACGGTCATCGACTACGCCCGCGCCAAGATCGGCCGGAAGGGCTGCGACCTGATCGTGGCGAACGACGTCTCGCCCGCCGGCGGGGTGATGGGCGGAGAGCGCAACACCGTCCACCTCGTCGCCCGCGACGGCTCGGTCGAGAGCTGGCCGACGCTCGACAAGGACGAGGTGGCGCGCCGCCTGGTCCAGGTCTTCGCCCGGATGCTCACCGCCCCTGAGCGGGGCGGCCGGCGCCCTATTCCTCCTCGCGGATCACGGGCAGGCGCCGCAGGCGCTCGGCCGCGTGGTCGAGGAAGGCCGCGACCTTGGGCGGCCGGTGGGGCCCGCCCCGCGCTACGAGCTGGACCGGGATCGGCGGCGGCTCGTGGGAGCGCAGCAGGCGGACGAGACGGCCCGCCGCCACCTCCTCGGCGACCTGATAGGACAGGACCCGCGCGATGCCCCGTCCGGCCCTGACGGCGATGAGCTGCGCCTCGATCTCGTTGACGAGGAGCCGCGGCGCGAGCCGGACCACGGTGCCCCGCCGGTCCGAGCCGAAGCGCCATTCCCGGACATCCGTGCGAGGGGAGCCGAAGATCGTGTCGTGCGCGGCGAGATCGGCGGGGGATTCCGGGATGCCGCGCGCCGCGAGATAGGCCGGGCTCGCCACGAGCACCCGGCGGACAGTGCCGACCCGCCGCACGAGAAGGCTCGAATCGGCGAGGTGGTCGATCCGTAGAGCGAGATCGAGCCCGTCCTCGATCAGGTCGAGATTGCGGTCGGCGAGGACCAGCTCGACCTGCGTCTCGGGATGCGCGTCGAGGAAGCTCGCGACCACCGGCGCCATGTGCAGCCGCCCGAACTGGATCGGCGCCGTGACCCGCAGCAGGCCCCGGACGGGTGCGTCGGACAGGCCTCCCATCGCGGTCTCGTACGCGGTGAGCACCGCGCGGGCCTGCTCGGCCAAGGCCCGCCCGGCCTCGGTCGGCGCGAGGCGGCGCGTCGTCCGCTCAAGGAGCCGGATGCCGGCCCTCTCCTCCAGCCCCGCGAGCGCGCGGGTCACGGCCGGCGCCGAGCGCCGAAGCCGGCGCGCCGCGGCGGCGAGGCTGCCCTGTTCGACGATCGCGACGAAGATCGCCAGTTCATCGAGCCGGTCCACGCGATCTTTCCGGAAACTGAAAGTCTGTCGGTCGACCCTGACGGATTTCGCTTCATACGCGCAAGAATAACTTGGGCCCGTCCAACCGGAGACCCGCCATGACCGAACCGACCCTCACCCTCCACGGCCTGCGCCTGTCGGGCCACTCGCACCGGGCCGAGCTGTTCCTGTCGCTGCTCGGCCTGCCCTACCGCTTCGTCGAGAGCGGCGCCGACGTGCGCGCAAGCGCGCCCTTCCGCCAGCTGAACCCGCTCGGGCAGATCCCCGTGCTCGTCGATGGCGACGTCGTCGTTGCCGACAGCAACGCCATCTTGGTCTACCTCGCCCGGCGCTACGCCCCTGCTGGCGAGTGGCTGCCGGATGCGCCGGATCTGGCTGCGCAGGTGCAGCGCTGGCTCTCGGTCGCCGCGGGTGAGGTCCGCTACGGGCCGGCCCTCGCCCGGCTGATGGCGCTGTTCGGCGCGCAGGCCGACCGCGCCGCCGTCGAGGAGACCGCGGCGCGGATCCTGGGCTTCATGGAGGGGCATCTCGGCGAGCGCGCCTACCTCGCCGCGGCGCATCCGACGATCGCGGACGTCGCCTGCTACGCCTACGTCGCCCACGCGCCGGAGGGCGGGGTCTCGCTGGAGCCCTACCCCGCGATTCGGGCCTGGCTCCGACGGATCGAGGCTCTGCCAGGCTTCGTGCCGATGCCCGCGTCTCCTGTCCCGGAGGCCGCCTGAGGATGCCATGGCTGCCCCCAGCTTCCACGCGGACGAGATCGCCGCCCAGGCGCTCGGCGACGGCGTGATCGGCGACACGCCGGCCATCCGCTCCTTCATGCCCGAGCAGCACCGCGACTTCTTCGCGGGCCTGCCCTACCTGTTCGCCGGACTCGTCGACGCGGCGGGCGCGCCGATCGCCACGATTCTCACGGGTCGGCCCGGCTTCGTCGCTGCGGAGGATCCGGTCACCCTCCGTGTTTCGGCCCTGCCGGCCGGCGACGATCCCGCCGCGGCCGTGCTCCGCCCCGCCGCCGAGATCGGGCTGCTGGGACTCGATTTGTCGACGCGGCGGCGCAACCGCGCGAACGGGCGCGTCGCCGCGATCGATCCTGCCGGGTTCACGGTCTCGGTCGAGCAGAGTTTCGGGAACTGCCCGAGATACATCCAGCGCCGTGCCGTCGAGCCGGCGCCGCGTGTGGCCGGCCCCACGGAGACCCTCACTCGGCTCGACGAGGCGGCACGCGCGCTGATCGCGGGCGCCGACACGTTCTTCGTGGCGAGCCGCGCCCGCTCCGGCGTCGGCCCCGCGGCCGGTGCAGACATCTCTCACCGCGGCGGCCGCCCGGGTTTCGTGCGCGTTGCCGGAGACGTGCTCACGATCCCGGATTTTGCCGGCAACCGTTACTTCAATACGCTCGGGAACCTTCTCGGCGAGAAGCGGGCCTCGCTGCTTTTCCTCGACTTCGACAGCGGCGACGTCCTCACGCTGCAGGGCGAGGTTGCCATAGACTGGGACGGGTCGGAGGCGGACGGGTTCGAGGGCGCGCGCCGATCCTGGAGGTTCCGCGCCCTGCACGGGTGGCGGCGCCCCGGCGCGGTGCCGCTGCGCTGGCTCCTCCTCGACGCCTCGCCCTTCCTCGCGCGGACCGGCGCCTGGGCCGCCCCGGATTGAGGTTCGGGGCGGTCAGGCCGCGAAGCGCCGACAGGCCACCGCGTCCGCCAACAGGCACAGGATCTCGAAGACGAGCGTCCCGCCCGCGAGCGCCGTCACGCCCGTCGGGTCGAGCGACGGCGCGACCTCGACGAGATCGGCGCCCACGAGATCGAGGCCGCGCATCCCCCGCACGAGATACAGGGCCTCGCGGGCGGTGAAACCGCCCATCTCGGGCGTGCCGGTGCCCGGCGCGTAGGCGGGATCGAGGGAATCGATGTCGAAGCTCAGATAGGCCGGCCCCTCGCCTACGATGGCGCGGGCCTCGGCCACGATCTCCGGCAGCCCGCGGGCCAGCGTCTCCTCCATCGTGAGGATGCGGATGCCCTGGGCACAGGCCCAGTCCCGCTCGTCGGCCGCGTCGAGGCTGCCGCGTATGCCGATCTGCACCGTGCGCCGGGGATCGAGCACGCCGTCCTCCACCGCCCGCCGGAAGGGCGTGCCGTGAGTGAGCGGCATGCCGCCGTACTGGCCGTCGTCGGTGTCGCTGTGCGCGTCGATATGCACGAGGCCGAGGGGGCGGCCGCTGCCGAGCGCGCGCAGGATCGGATAGGTGACGAGGTGGTCGCCGCCGACCGAGAGGGGCACCACACCCCCCGCCCTGAGGCCCGCGTGGAAAGCCTCGATGCGCCGGCAGGTGTCGGCGGCATCGAGGGGGTTCACGGGCACGTCGCCGAGATCGGCGCAGGCCGCCAGCGCGTAGGGCGCGATGCCGGTCGCCGGGTTGAAGAGCCGCGTGCCCGTCGAGGTCTCCCGCACGGCGCGGGGGCCGAGCCGCGCGCCGGGCCGGTTCGTCGTCGCCCCGTCGAAGGGGATGCCGACGAGGCCGATGTCGATCTCGCCGGCCGCGGCGGCCGGTTCGAGATGGGTCAGGCGCAGGAAGCTCGCGACACCCGCGTAGCGCGGCGTTTCCATGCCGGAGGCCGGATGGTACCGGGCGATCCGCTCCGCCGGCTCCTCGCCCGTCTCGCTCAACCCCTGCCCCACCCTGGCACCTCCGGTCGGCTGCACGGGTTCGATCATCGGATGACGGGGCTCGCGGGATCAAGCCGTCCGGGCCGGCCCTCGCGTTGACGACTCAGGGACGTACGCGTATAGGACCCCCTCCGCCGAGGGCTCGCGCTTTTCGCGAACCCTCTGCTTCGCCATTGCCTGACAACAGCACGCGTTGACCGACACACGGCCGAGTCCGGCCCGTCGGTATCGCCCGACGAGACGAGGATGCCCATGGCCAACACCGTGTCGGCCAAGAAGATGACCCGCAAGATCGCCAAGCGCACGGCGATCAACCGCTCGCGCCGCTCGCGCATGCGCACCTTCGTCCGCAAGGTCGAGGAGGCGATCGCCGCCGGCAACCCTGAGACGGCCCTGACCGCCCTCCGCAGCGCCGAGCCCGAGATCATGCGGGCCGCTCAGCACGGCATCGTGCACAAGAACAACGCGTCCCGGAAGGTCTCGCGCCTCGCCGCGCGGGTGAAGTCGCTCAGCGCCGCTCCGGCCGCCTGACGCTCCACGTCCTGGAACGTCGATGAACGAGCCCGGCCCTTGCGCCGGGCTTTTTCGTGCTCGGGTGCCGGGCGGGAGCGCCGATCCGGGCGCCCGGTAACCTTTCGGTAAACAAACGTCCTTAACCAATGCTTTCGGGATCATCCGAAGATGCATCGGCCAGGACGAGAGCCATGAGCACATCCGGCATCGAGGCGGGCGCCGAGAAGCCCGCCGCTCAGAGCACGCCGTCGCCGCAGGAGCAGCTGAAGGCCATCGTCTCGGGCGCGGCCAGGACCGAGGCTGCGAAAGCCGAGCCTCATGCCTCGGAGCCTGAGGCCGCCAAGTCTCAGCCCGTCGTCGAACCCGTGGCTCCGGGCCGGAAGGCCGCCTCTGCGGCGGTTCGCGCCCGGCCGACATTCAGGCTCGACGGGCGCGTTGCGGGCGTGGCCTGCGCCGCGCTCGCCGTCGGCACCCTCGTCGGCGCCGGCGCCAGTACCCTTTCGGCGCCGCGGATCGACCGGGCAGCCGGCGCCCTCACGGAGGTGCAGTCGGGCCTGGAGGCCAGTCGCGTGGAGGCCGCTCGCCTCAACACTGAGATCGAGCGGATCGGCCGCACCCTCGCCGCCCTCAAGGACGCGAATGAAGTCTCGCGTGGCGACGCCAAGACGCGCGCGAGCGGCGTCACCGAGCGGCTGACCAAGATGGAGCAGACGGTCTCGGCACGCCTGACCGCGCTGGGCGAGCGGATCGAGCAATCGGACCGCGAGCACGCGACCCGGATGGCCGCCCTCGCGACATCGATCGAGAAGCGTCCCGTCGCGGCGTCGGTCGTCGCACCGGCGCCCGCACCGGCCGCCTCGGCGAAAGCCGAGCCCGCCCAGACCGGTGCGATCCCCGAGAAGCCGAAGCCCGCCGTGATCGAGGGCTGGGCCGTTCGCGACGTCTACGACGGAGCGGCGATGCTGGAGGACAAGAAGCGGCGCCTTGTGGAGGTCGCACCCGGCGACACCGTGCCCGGGATCGGCCGCGTCGAGGCGGTCGAGCGTCGCGGCCGCGACTGGGTCGTGGTCACGCGTCAGGGGCTGATCACCCCGCAATCGTGGTGAGAGCGAGCCTCACCGCGTCGAGGCGGACGGATCAGGTCGTCGGGACGGGTGTTGCCGCGAGATCGTCGGAGCGCACAGGGAAGCGCGGCTCGATCGCCATCGGGTCCGTCATCGTCGCCGCGCGCACCGCGCGACGGCGGCCGTTGATGCGCGCCCGCGCCTGCTCGGCCCGCGTCGGATGCAGCAGAGCGGTGAGAAGGGCCTGACCCTCGAAGCTGCTGTCCAGGTTCTTCGCGTCGAAAACGGGCATGACGTCCTCGCACCTGCGGTGACGAGAGGGCTGCGGGCGGCCGTGGTAAGCTCGGCCGTGTGAATAACGGGACAGTCGGTAAAAGTTCCGAAAGTCGTCGCCCGTCAACCAATAATTAACCCTCGCATTCCCGCGGCCCGGCCGCGGTGCGAAACCGCACTCTGTGTTGGGCAGGTCGGCATTCGCAAGGCTTCGTGCGTCTCGGCCGAAGTGGTGCCAAATGTTCGCGGGCGCACCAATCGCCCGGCGCTCAGCGTTCCGCACTCCGATAGAGGTTGGCCGCGAAGCCGCGGAACTCGGTGTCCACCCGGAAGACGTGTCCCGCCATTGGGTCGAGCGCCGGGTCGCGGCCGCGCCGGCAGGTGGTGATGAAGAGAGTCGAGAGATCGGGGCCGCCGAAGGCGCATTTCGTGACGAGCGCGGTCGGCACCGGCAGGATCCGCTCCACCGTGCCGTCCGGCGCGAATCGCGTGATGCGCGAGCCGGCGTAGTGGCAGATCCAGAGGTGCCCCTCCGTATCGAGGGTGAGCCCGTCCGGCTTGCCCCAGCCCGGCTCGAAGGTGATGAGCGGGCGCGGCTCGCCGACCCGCGTGCCGTCGAGGTCGTGCACCCGGACGACGCCGTCGGCGGTGTCGATCGTGTAGATCCGCGTCCCGTCGGGGCTGACGACCGGCCCGTTCGTCACCGCGGCCGAGCCTCCGAAATCGAGCAGGGTCTCCCCGTCCCAGCGGTGGAAGCCGCCGGAGGGTTCCGTCTCGCCGTCGTCCATGCTGCCGAACCAGAGGGCGCCATCCGGGCCGACATTGCCGCTGTTGAGCCGGTTGCCCGGCGGATGCGGGTCGGGCCGCACCAGCGGCGTGCGGGCACCGGTCTCTAGGTCGAGGCAGGCCACGCCCGACTTGAAGCCGGCGAGCACCCGCGTGGGATCAGGGGTGAGCAGGGCGAAGCTGATCTTCTCGTCCAGGGGAAGGCGGTGCGTTTGGTCGGTCTCCGGCCTGTGGCGCCAGATCGCGGGATTCTCGATGTCGACCCAGACCAGAATCCCTGACCGCGCATCCCACAGGATCTCCTCGCCGAGTTCGCAGCCGCAGGCCACGGCGACGCGGGGCGTGTGGGGGTGGACGAGTGGGGCCATGCGTGCGGGCGTCCTTGAGGCTGGAGTTCGTCCGGAGGGTGCGCGGGTACAACGCGCGACCTGCGCGGGCGTCCCTGGACGATGCCGCGGGATCGGGCGGGCTGCACAGGATGGCGCCGGAGCGGAGACCTGTGGCTGGCGATCCCGCAGGTTCTGTGCAATGGCGTGCGGCGGAGGATCGGGGGCGTGATCGAGACCGACGAGCGTCTCGCGGGGGCGGCTGCGAGAAGAGACCCGCCTGGCGCGGCCGGTAGCGCCGCGGCGGCGTGGCCGCCGCTCGCCCGGTTCGTGGAGGCGGACGGGCGCCTCGGAGCCGCCGCGGCGGCGCGCGGCCCGCTCGCCGTGGCCACCTACGAGTTCCTGCGGTTCGGGCTGAAGCAAGCCTGGGCCTGCCTGTTCGGCGGTCTCCTCCTCGGGATGCTGATCGTCACCCACTGGGCCTACCCAGCCGCGGCTCCGCTGGCGCGCTACGACCTCCTCTTCGTCGCGGCGGTCTCCATCCAGATCATCATGCTCCGCCTGCGGCTCGAAACCCTGGACGAGGCCAAGGTCATCCTGATCTTCCACGTCATCGGGACGATCATGGAGGTCCACAAGACGGCGATCGGAAGCTGGGCCTACCCGGAGGCGAGCCTGTTCCGCATCGGGGGCGTGCCGCTCTTCACGGGTTTCATGTACGCTGCCGTCGGGAGCTATCTCGCGCGGGTCTGGCGCCTCTTCGACTTCCGCTTCACGCGCCACCCCTCGCTCGCGGCGCTCGCCGTGCTCTCGGCGGCGATCTACGTAAACTTTTTGACGAACACCCGGCTGCCCGACCTCCGGTTCGGGCTGATCCTCGCGGTGGCCGTGCTCTTCGCCAGGACGACCATCTACTTCAAGGTGTGGGTCGTCCACCGCCGCATGCCGCTTCTCCTGGGCCTGACGCTCGTCGCCCTGTTCATCTGGTTCGCGGAGAACATCGGCACGGCGACCGGGACGTGGCTCTATCCCAGCCAGAGGCTGCGCTGGTCCCTTGTCCCGCTCTCAAAGCTGAGCTCGTGGTTCCTCCTGATGATCGTCTCCTACACGCTCGTGGCCTGGGTGAACGGCATCGCGACGGCCGTCGCGGTCCGGGCGCGCGTTCCGAGGCCGTGAGCCGCGGCGCGTACCTCGCTGCGGCGGCCCTGGTGATCCTCGCCGGGCTCGCCCTGCGGCTCGTGCCCTGGGGCCTGCCGCTCCGGGTCCACCATGTCGGCGGCGGCATCCTGTGGGGCGCCATGCTGTTCCTGCTGGCGGCGGCCCTGCGCCCCCGCGGGTGGGGCGAAAGGGCGGCCCTCGCCGCGGCCTTCCTGGCGGCCACCGCGATCGAGCTGTTCCGCCTCTACCGCGCGCCCGGCCTCGACGCATTCCGTCTGACGCTTGCCGGGCAGTTGCTCCTCGGCCGGATCTTCTCGGCCTGGAACCTCCTCTCCTACGCGGCCGGCGTCGCGCTGGCCTTCCTCGCCACGCGCCGGGTCGGCGCCGGGCGCCGGAGCAGCTGAGGCTCAGCGGGTGTCCTCGCTCAGGAGCTCCATGTTGACTGCGAAGGCGGCCATCGCCCCCTCCGCGGCGGCCACGACCGCGAACTGGACGCGGCGCGAGGCATCGCCGGCGACAAACAGGCCGGGCACGTTGGTCTTCTCGTAGTCGCGGGTCGGCACGGTGCCCTTCCCGGTCAGGTCGCAGCCGAGCTCGCGCACGAGGTCGGAGGGCAGGCACTCGGCGGGCATCAGGAAGACGGCGCGGCAGGGCAGCGTGCCGCCATCGGCGAGCTCGATATGGGTGAGGCGGTCGCCGTCGCCGTGAAGACGCCGCACCCGGTCGGTGACGAGGCGCACGCCGTTGCGGGCGAGGCGGGCGCGGTCCTCGTCGGACAGCTCGGTCGGGCGCCCGTCCGTGCAGAGCGTGACGTCGCGGCTCCAGGCGGTCAGCTCCAGGGCGAAGCCTTTGGCGACGGCCCCGTGCGCGTAGGCGACGATCGGCTCGTCGCGGGCCTCGTAGCCGTCGCAATAGGGGCAGGAATGGACGCCCGTGCCCCAGTGCTCGGCCAAGCCCTCGATCTCGGGCAGGTTCTGGTGGAGGCCGGTGGCCAGGATCAGGCGGCGGGCGCGTTCGAGGCTCCCGTCCGCGAGGCGCACCTCGAACCCCTCACCGTCGCGACGCGCGCCCACCACCTCGATGTCGCGGCGCTCGACCGTGGGGTAGCGGTCGAGGTCGGCCTGCCCAGCCGCCCTCAGATCAAAGGGCGGCGTCCCGTCGCGGGTGAAGAGGCCCCAGGTCCGGGGCGTGACGGCGTTGCGCGGCTCGCCCTTGTCGCAGAGCAGCACGTTGCGCCGGCAGCGCCCGAGGATCAGGGCCGAGTTGAGGCCGGCCGGGCCCCGCCCACGATGATGACGTCGCGCATGGGATCGCTCCCCCAGATCAGGACCGCGCATGCGGCTCCCGAACGAGGCAAGCGCCGAGACACCGCGATCGTTTCCGGGCCGGCACGAAAAAGGGCGCCCGCGGCGCCCCTTCCGTCGATCCGGAAATCGCGTGACGGCCCGGATCAGGCTGCGGCGGTCTTCACCGGGATGCCCTTCTCGGACAGGAATTGCTGCAGTTCGCCCGACTGGAACATCTCGCGGGTGATGTCGCAGCCGCCGACGAACTCGCCCTTCACGTAGATCTGCGGGATGGTCGGCCAGTTCGAGAAGGCCTTGATGCCCTCGCGGATCGCCATGTCGTCGAGGACATTCACGCCCTTGAACGGCACGCCGAGGTAATTGAGGATCTGCACCACCTGCCCCGAGAAGCCGCACATCGGAAATTGCGGCGTGCCCTTCATGAACACGACCACGTCCTGCGACTTGATCTCGGTCTCGATGGTGGCGTTGACGTCGGTCATGGGTTCGTCCTTGCTCGATGCGGGTGATCTAATGATGGTCGCTGGGAATTTCCATTGCCGCGGCGAGGCGTTCGAGGGCCCGGTCCCTGTCGAAATCGCGGGACACCAACCCGTCGGGATCGAACGGCAACCGGTCGGGTAGCCCATCCACCAGCCTGTCTCCGAACAGGCGGAGCTCCGCGTCCGCGCACTTCCTGGCGGTGATCCAGAGATCCTCCCAGTCGATCCTCTGACGCATGGCACGCCGATAGTTCCGCCGCGCCGCGGTCTGGTAGGCCAGCACCTCGCCGCGCCATGACCGGCAGGATGGCGCGGCCGGCCCCCAGAGGTACTTCAGCACGAGGACGAGCGTGAGCGCTCTCCGCGCCCTGGGCCTGGGACCGGCCCACGCTCTCGATCTCCTCGGCGACGTTCTCCCGGTCGAGTGCGTTCGACCGGTCCGCGCGGTTGCCGAGCGCGCGCAGGGCCGCGCCCTGCTGCTCGGACCGGGTCACGATGTCGTCGTCGTAGAGGCTCGGGTGATCCATCGGGCCCTCGGTCCCGCGTCAATCCTTCAATCCTGAGGGACGCCCGTCGTCAGCGCAAGGGCGTGGAGCACGCCCCCCATCCGCCCCTGGAGCGCGCCGTAGACCATCTGATGCTGGGCGACGCGGGTCTTGCCCCGGAAAGCCGAGGAGATGACGGTGGCGGCGTAATGGTCGCCGTCGCCGGCGAGATCCTTGATCTCGATCTGTGCGTCGGGCAGGGCCTCGCGGATCATCGCCTCGATCTCGCGCGCGTCCATCGGCATCGTCTGGCTCCTCGGGTCTCGGAGGGAGGGATCAGGCCGCCGCCCCCGCGGGCTGGCTCGCCATATAGGCCGGAAACCAGCCCTGGTGCGCCTCGCGCAGCTCCGCGACCGATATGGTCTGCCCGCCGGGCAGGGTCAAATGCTCGGTCCCCGTCACGCCGACGACGCCCGCGTCGATCCCCTGCGCCGCGGCGCTGTAGAGGATCTCGGTCGCCGTCTCGGGGTCGACCGCGATCAGGTAGCGGCCCTGGTCCTCGCCGAACAGGTAGGCGTGGGCGGGCAGGTCCATCGGCACCTCGGGGAGCGCCGCGCCGATGTCGCCGGCCATCGCCATCTCGGCGAGCGCCACGGCGAGTCCGCCGTCCGAGAGGTCGTGCACGGTGTCGACGAGCCCCGAAGTGATGAGGCCGCGCACGAAGTCGCCGTTGCGGCGCTCGATCCCGAGATCCACGGGCGGCGGCGCGCCCTCCTCCCGGCCCTCGATCACCGCGAGGTAGGTCGATTGGCCGAGCCAGCCGTCCGTCGCGCCGACGAGGATGAGGGCGTCGCCCTCCCGCTTCAGGGCGATGCCGGCGCGGCGCTCGACGTCGTCGATCACGCCGACGCCGCCGATGGTCGGGGTCGGCAGGATGCCGACGCCGTTCGTCTCGTTGTAGAGCGAGACGTTGCCCGACACGACGGGGAAGTCGAGGGCCCGGCAGGCCTCGCCGATGCCCTGGAGGCAGCCGACGAGCTGGCCCATCACCTCGGGCTTCTCGGGATTGCCGAAATTCAGGTTGTCGGTGATGGCGAGCGGGCGCCCGCCCACCGCGGTGATGTTGCGCCACGCCTCGGCCACCGCCTGACGGCCGCCCTCGACCGGGTCCGCCTCGCAGTAGCGGGGCGTCACGTCCGTGGTGAGCGCGAGTCCCTTCGGCCCGTCCTCGACGCGCACGATCGCCGCGTCGCCGCCCGGCGTCTCGACGGTGTTGCCGAGGATGAAGTGGTCGTACTGCTCGTAGACCCAGCGCTTCGAGGCGAGGTCGGGCGAGCCGACGAGGCGCTTCAGCGCGTCGGTCAGGGAGGCCGGCTCGGCGACTTCGGACGCGTTGAGGATCGGCAGGTGGACGTTCGAGCGGTGCGGCCGGTCGTAGAGCGGCGCCTCGTCGCCGAGCTCCTTGATCGGCAGATCGGCCACCGTCTCGCCGTGCCACTTGATGACGAAGCGGAGCGTGTCGGTGGTGCGCCCGATCACCGCGAAATCGAGGCCCCATTTCACGAAGATGGCCTCCGCCTCCGCTTCCATGCCCGGCTTGAGCACCATGAGCATGCGCTCCTGGCTCTCGGAGAGCATCATCTCGTAGGGCGTCATGCCCTCTTCGCGGGCCGGCACCTTGTCGATGTCGAGCTCGACGCCGAGATCGCCCTTGGCGCCCATCTCGACGGCCGAGCAGGTGAGTCCCGCCGCGCCCATGTCCTGGATCGCGATGACGGCGCCGGAGGCCATCAGCTCCAGGCAGGCTTCGAGCAGCAGCTTCTCGGCGAAGGGGTCGCCGACCTGCACGGTCGGGCGCTTCGATTCGGATTCTTCGTCGAACTCGGCCGAGGCCATGGTGGCGCCGTGGATGCCGTCCCGGCCGGTCTTCGAGCCGAGATAGACGATCGGGTTCCCGACGCCGGTCGCCGCCGCGTAGAAGATCGAATCCGTCTTCGCCAAGCCCACCGCCATGGCGTTGACGAGAATGTTGCCGTCGTAGCGCGGGTGGAAGCCGACGGCGCCGCCGACCGTGGGCACACCGAAGGAATTGCCGTAGCCGCCGATGCCGGCCACGACGCCCGAGACGAGATGGCGCGTGCGCGGGTGGTCCGGCGAGCCGAAGCGGAGGGCGTTCAGCGCCGCGATGGGCCTCGCGCCCATGGTGAAGACGTCGCGCAGGATGCCGCCGACACCGGTCGCCGCGCCCTGGTAGGGCTCGATGAAGCTCGGGTGGTTGTGGCTCTCCATCTTGAAGACGCAGGCGAGCCCGTCGCCGATGTCGATCACGCCCGCGTTCTCGCCGGGACCCTGGATCACCCAGGGCGCGCTCGTCGGAAGGCCCCGCAGGTGCTTGCGCGAGGACTTGTAGGAGCAGTGCTCGTTCCACATGGCCGAGACGATGCCGAGCTCGGTCAGGGTCGGGTCACGGCCGATCAGCCCGCGGAAGCGCTCGTACTCGTCCGGGGTCAGGCCGTGCTGGCGGACGAGGTCCGGCGTGATGGGAACGTCGTTTCGGAACATGGCGGATCTCGGCGGATATCGGGCCGGCCCGCTCCGGGCCGACGGGTCTCTCCGTCGTCCCCGCGCGGGCGGCCGCTCTGGCGACGGCTCTAGAGCGGAAGCGGCCGGGCTGGCAACAATCGATCGCAGGGCATCGCGTTTCGGCTGGGGTCCGGGCGCTCAGCCCAAGGTTGTCTCGGGCGCCCTCGACGCCGCATCGCCGGCGGCCCCCGCGCCATCCGCCCTTCCCTCGCGCGCCCGCGCCACGACGGCGTGAACCGGCTCCGGTCCGGCTACGAACTCGATGTAGTCGAACGCGGCCGGATCGTGCGCCGACATCAGCAGCTGGAAATGCGTCTGGAAGAGATTGTACTGGCGGCTCTTCAGCCTGAGCAGATCCGGTGCGACAAGGTCCTGCTGGCGCACGCGAATCACAGCCGGACGGCCCGGGCCCGGCGACGAGAGCCCCGAGGCGATCAGCGGATCGCGCAGGTGGACCGAGAGCCAGTCCCAATCGGCCCGGACGTCGAGCCAGCCGATCGCGTCGGCCGCGGCGACCCGGGCGAGCGATCCGCGCACCTGCACCGCGCGCGGATCGAGGGCGATCCAGGGAATCACGCTGCCGATCGTGACCAGGGAGACCGGGGTGCCGCGCCGGCCGAAACCGGGATCGCGGGCGAGGATCCGGTCGAGGGCCTCGATGGCGAGGAAGCTGGATGAAGAATGGCCGATGACGACGATCTCCGGCGCCGTCCCCTCGGCGGCGCGGATGCGCTCGGCCATCGCGTCGAGCCGGTCGTGCATGCGGCCTTCCGCGCCGCTCGCATGGTCGTGCGTGAACGAGGTGTCGTCGACGAGGTGGGCGACGTAGAGCGGCTTGCCGCGGGTCAGGCGGGTGAGCGCCCCGAGGATGCCGTAGGCGAGGACGGGAACGGCGAGGAGCGACCACGGCCGAGCCGCGTCCGGCGCCATCGCGACCAATCCGGCCGCAAGGGCGAGGCTCAGCAGCACGAACGCCAGGTAGATCTGGTGCACGCCGAGGATGATGGTCGAGAATCGGCGCGCTTCCCGCCGGAAGCGCTTCACGTAGCCGCTGCGCCAGAGCCGCCACCACTGGACCGGCACGTCGCGCAGCCGCTGCCAATTCCGCCGGGGGAAGCGGGCCACGACGATGTCGTCCCAGCGCAGCAGACTGTAGCGGGTGGTCTGCCCGTCGAACGCGACCGTCCAGTCGAGGCTCATTCCGTCGGCGGCGCGCACCGGGTCCCCGACCGCGATCGCGTGCGCCCGCCGGGCGGCGGTCAGGCGGCTCTCGCGCCGGAACAGGCCCCAGTAGGTCTCGGGCGGCCGCGGATCGAAGCCCGGCATGTAGAAGATCTGCCGGAGGGGCCGAGCGGGGGAATCGGGGCGCGAGATGGCTGGATGATCCGGTCTGAGGGGTGGCGCGAGGGCGCTGGGATACGCCGAAGCGGATGCACTGGCTACAGGCGGCGTCAGGCCCGCTCCGCCTGCGGCTGCGCGAGGAAGTCCGCGATCGCGGCGACGAAGCGCTCGCCGTACGCCTCGCGCTTGCGCTCGCCGACGCCGTGCACCGAGCGGAGCGCCCAGAGGTCCACGGGTTTCTGGCGTGCCATCTCGATCAGCGTCCGGTCAGGAAAGACCATGAAGGCGGCAATGCCCTCCCCGCGCGCGATCGTCGCGCGCAGGCCGCGCAGGTGCTGGAACAGGGCCTCGTCCGCCTCGCTGAGCGCCAGGGCCTCGTCGTCGCGGGCAGCCGTGCGGCGGCGCTCGCGGGGCTCGGCCGCCTTCGGCTCCGGGTCCGGCCGGAGCTGGATCGGCTCGCGCCCGAACAGGATCGCCTCGCCCTTCTCGGTCATCGAGAGTCCGCCGAAGCCGTCGCCGTTCTCGGCGACCGCGCCGGCGGCGAAGAGTTGGCGCAGGATGGCGCGCCAGGCCGCGACCGGCTTGTCGGAGCCGACCCCGAAGGTCTTGAGCTGCGTGTGGCCGTTGCGGCGGATCGGCTCGGATTCCTTGCCGCCCACCACGTCGCAGATATAGGCGGCCCCGAAGCGCTGGCCGGTGCGCACGATGGCCGAGAGCACCTTCTGGGCCGAGACCGTGCCGTCGACGAGGGTGACGCCGCCGCGGCAGAGGTCGCAGCGGCCGCAAGCGCCGCTCGTCTCGCCGAAATAGGCGAGCAGCGATTGCCGCCGGCAGGTGGCGCCCTCGCACAGCGCGATCATCGCCTCGAGCTTGCGGCGCTCGACCCGGCGGCGCTCGTCCGGGATCTCCTTCTCGTCGATCTGGCGGCGGCGGAGCGCCATGTCGTCGAGGCCGTAGATGGTCAGCGTGTCGGCCGGCAGCCCGTCGCGCCCGGCGCGGCCGATCTCCTGATAGTAGCCCTCGACGTTCGAGGGCATGTCGGCGTGGCAGACGAAGCGCACGTCCGGCTTGTTGATGCCCATGCCGAAGGCGACGGTCGCCGTCATGACGACGCCGTCCTCCTGCAGGAACCGGTCCTGGTTGCGCATGCGCGTGCCTTGGTCGAGGCCCGCGTGGTAGGGCAGCGCGGTGAAGCCGTCCCTGGCCAGCGACTCCGCGAGCTGCTCCGTGCGCTTGCGGGACGAGCAGTAGATGATCCCGCTCTCCTGGCGCCGGTGGCGCAGGAAGCGCTCGATCTGGCGGGTCGGGTTGTCCTTCGGCGCAAAGGTGAGCCGGATGTTCGGCCGGTCGAAGGAATGGACGAAGGTCTTCGCCTCGCGGCCCGCGGGGAACAGCCGCTCGGCGATGTCGGTGCGCGTCGCCGCGTCGGCCGTGGCGGTGAGCGCCAGCACCTGCACGTTGCCGAGCGCCTCGCGGGCACGGGCGATGTCGCGGTACTCGGGCCGGAAATCGTGCCCCCATTGCGAGACGCAATGCGCCTCGTCGACCGCGAGCCGCCGCACGCCCGCCCCCCGCAGCGCCTCCATGCAGCCGTCCATGAGGAGCCGCTCGGGCGAGACGAACAGGAGGCGCAGGTCGCCGGAGCGGATCTTGCGCCAAGTCTCGCGGGACTGCGCCTCCGGTACGGTGGAGTTGAGCGTCGCGGCCTCCACACCGAAGGCGAGCATCTGCTGCACCTGATCGTGCATGAGCGCGATCAACGGCGAGACGACCACGGTAAGATCGTTCGCGACGAGTGCCGGCAGCTGGTAGGTCATCGACTTGCCGGAACCCGTCGGCATCACGGCGAACACGTCCGACCCGTCGAGCACGGCCCCGATCACCTCGGCCTGCCCGGGCCGGAAATCGTCGTAGCCGAAGGTGGCTCGAAGCGCGGCGCGGGCCTCGTCGAGGCGTTGGGTCATGGGAATCGTCGGGGCTCAAAACGGAGAATGATCGGCGCGGCGCCCTACGCCGCGCCGACACGGCGGGTACCCTATCGTAGCGGATCGAGGCGTGCAGCCACGTCCCGCACGATCGCGGGCGTCGCCCGGCTTCCCGGAAGCTGGCCCTGGTCGCCCGCCTCGGCAAGGGTGCGGCGGTGCCTACGGCGCTCGCTGACGGACCGCAACGGCGCGAAGCGTCGCTGCGCCGTCAGGAACTTGGTCGGCCGCCCTCGCCCGGTGAGGCCGCTCAACCAGCGCCTGGCGGCACGATGTGCCCGTCCGCGACGCGCACCATGTCCGCCCGCCCGCCGAGCTCCGCGAACAGGGCCTCGTCGGCGCCCGTCATCCAGACCTGACCGGGCAGCGCCTCGAGCGCGTCGAACAGGCCGGCCCGCCGGCGCGGGTCGAGATGGGCGGCGACCTCGTCGAGGAGGATGATCGGCGCGAGCCCGCTCATCGCCTGGACGAGGCGGGCATGCGCCAGGACGAGGCCGATTAGCAGGGCCTTCTGCTCGCCGGTCGAGGCGGTCGCGGCCGGCACGTCCTTCGGCCCGTGGCGCACGGTGAGGTCGGTGGTCTGCGGCCCCGTCAGGGTGCGCCCGGCCGCCCGGTCGCGGTGGCGCCCCTGTCGCAGGGCGAGGCGGAAACGATCCTCGGCCTCGATGGCGGGCCAGACGGCGACGAGGTCGTCGAGATCGCCCTCGAGGCGCACGCTCGCCCAGGGGAAGGGCTGCGCGTCGTCGCGGGTCTCGGCGATCAGGCGGTCGAGGCGCTCGACGGTCTCGCGGCGGGCGAGCGCCACGGCGACGCCGAGTTCGGCGACCTCGCGCTCGATCGCGTCGAGCCACTGGCCGTCGCCGGGCCGCTCCTCCAGCAGGCGGTTGCGCGAGCGCAGCGCCCGCTCCATCGCGCTCACCCGCGCGCCGTGGCCGGCATCGACCGCGAGGACGAGGCGGTCGAGGAAGCGGCGGCGGTCGCCCGCCGGCCCGCGGAACAGGCCGTCGAGGTCCGGCGTCAGCCAGACGATGCGCAGGAACTCGGCGAAGGCGACCGGCGAGTGGACACCCGCCCCGTCGATCCGGCAGATGCGGCTCGCCCGCGCCTCGTGGGCCGGCGGCTCGTAGCCGGTGCCCAGCCGATGCTCGGATTCGTCGCGCGCGAGTGTCAGCGAGACGGCGAAGCCGCCCGGTCCGGAGACCCGCGCCATCGTGGCGAAATCCGCCCGGCGCAGGCCCCGGCCCGGCGAGAACAGGGAGATCGCCTCCAGCAGGTTGGTCTTGCCCGCGCCGTTCTCGCCGACGAGAGCGACGAAGCGCCGATCGAGCCGGAGATCGAGGTCGGCGTGGTTGCGGAAGTCGCGGGCGATCAGGCGGGTGAGGCGCTGGCCGCCATTCGCCACGTCGCGCGAGGCGTCGTCTCCGGAGGCGATCGGGGATCCTGCCGGCGCGCTCACACCCGCATCGGCATGAGCACGTAGAGCGCCGCCGCGCCGTCGCGGTCCTGGATCACCGTCGGCGAGCCCGGATCGGCGAGCTTGAACAGTGCGGTGTCGCCTTCGAGCTGGCCCGTGATGTCGAGGAGATAGCGGGCGTTGAAACCGATATCGAGGCTCGCCGCGTCGTAGTCGACGTCGAGCTCTTCCGTCGCGCTGCCGGAATCGGGATTGTTCACGGACAGCGCGAGGCGGCCCTCCTGCAGGCCGAGCTTCACCGCGCGGCCGCGCTCGGAGGAGATCGTCGAGACGCGGTCGACCGCCTTGGCGAAGGACTCGCGCTCCACCGTCAAGCGCTTGTCGTTCCCGGTCGGGATCACGCGCTGGTAATCGGGGAAGGTGCCGTCGATGAGCTTCGAGATCAGGGTCACGCCGCTCGCGAATTGAAGGCGGATCTTGGCCGGCGACAGCTCGATCTCGACGCTCTCGCCGCCGTCGTCGACGAGCTTCTGGATCTCGGCCACCGCCTTGCGGGGCACGATGATGCCGGGCATGCCGCGGCTGCCCTCGGGCGCCTCCATCTCGACCCGGGCGAGGCGATGCCCGTCGGTGGCGACCGCCCGCATCTTGAGGCCGCCCTCGACCTCCAGCGTGTGCAGGTAGATGCCGTTGAGGTAGTAGCGCGTCTCCTCGGTCGAGATCGCGAATTGCGTCTTGTCGATCAGGCGCTTCAGGTCGGCTGCGAGAAGGGTGAAGCGGTGCGGAAGCTCGCCCGCGGCGAGATCGGGGAAGTCACCCTCCGGCAGCGCGCCGAGGGAGAAGCGCGAGCGGCCAGAGCGGATCGTCATCTGCCCGGCATCCGAACCCGTCTCCAGCGAAACCTGGGCGCCGTCGGGCAGCTTGCGGACGATGTCGTAGATGACGTGCGCCGGCACGGTCGTGGCGCCGGCATCCACCACATCGGCCGGCACCGTCTCGGTGACCTCGATGTCGAGGTCGGTCGCCTTCAGCTGCAGGCCGGCCTCGTCCGCGCGCAGGAGGACGTTCGAGAGGATCGGGATCGTGTTCCGCCGCTCGACGACGCGGTGCACGTGGCCGAGCGACCGAAGGAGGGCCGCGCGCTCGACTGTCACTCTCATCGCAAAAAACTCTGGTGTTCGAAGAAGCCCTGCCGCGGCCGGCAGCCCGGGTGCTCCGGGACCCTGGCCGGTCAGCTTGGCGAAGGGGCGCTGCGAAGGCAAGACGCCGATTCGCCCCGTCCCGGGCTATCGCCGGGCCATCCTCCCGTCAGCACCGCCACGCCCCCTCTCCCGTTCGGGAGCAGGTCGGCGTGAGAAGTTCGGGCTTCACCGGAGAGGTCGCACCCCTCAGCCAGTGCGCTGACGCGCGCTCGACCTCTCCCGGACGGGAGAGGTCGGAGGCGCAGGCCCCTCTCCCGTTCGCACGTTGAGATGCCCGGTCGGCGCGGGGCGTCAGTCCTGCAGCATCCGCTTCAGGAGCTCGACCTCGTCGCCCAGCACTGCGTCCTCGCCGATCTGCTTCTCGATCTTGCGCACGGCGTGCAGAACGGTGGTGTGGTCGCGCCCGCCGAAGCGGCGGCCGATCTCGGGCAGCGAGCGCAGAGTCAGCACCTTCGAGAGGTACATGGCGATCTGGCGGGGCTTCACGACGGCCGCGGTGCGCCGCTCGGACAGGATGTCGGAGCGCGAGACGTTGTAGCGGGAGGCGACGAGCTTCTGGATGTCCTCGATCTTGATGCGCTTCGGCTCGCGGTTCTTGACGAGGTCGCGGATCGCGGTCTCCGCGGTCTCCAGCGTCACGGCGGTGCCGGTGAGCGTCGCGTGGGCGAGGAGGCGGTTCACGGCGCCCTCGAGATCGCGGCCGTTCGCCGTGATCGCCTTGGCGACGTAGGCGGCGACCGTCGGCGAGACCTCGAAGTTCGGGTGGCTCGCCCGCACGGCGGCGAGCCGCGCGGCGAGGATCGAGGTGCGCAGCTGCTCGTCGAGATTGCCGATCTCGACCACAAGGCCGCCGGCGAGGCGCGAGCGCACGCGCTCGTCGAGAGCTTCGAGCTCGGTCGGGGGCCGGTCGGAGGCGACGACGACCTGGCGGCCCGCATCGATCAGCGCGTTGATGGTGTGGCCGAACTCGGCCTGGATCGACTTGCCCTGGATGAACTGGACGTCGTCGAGGATGAGGAGGTCGATCGCCCGCAGGCGCTCCTTGAAGGCGAGCGCGTTCTGGGTCTTCAGGGCGTTGACGAAGCCGTACATGAAGCGGTCGGCCGTCAGGTAGATCACCCGGCGGCCCGCGTCGCGGGCGGCGTGGCCGATCCCGTGCAGCAGGTGCGTCTTGCCGAGGCCGACGCCTGCGTGGAAGTAGAGCGGGTTGTAGAGGGCGCCCTCGCCCTCGTGGCGGGCGACGCGCTCGGCCGCCGCGTGCGCCAGCGCGTTCGAGCGGCCGACGACGAAGCTCGTGAAGGTGAGGCGCCCGTCGAGGGGGGCGCCGTTGAGATCGCCCGGCTCGCCGCGCAGGGCGGAATCGGGCTCCGCGACGGCGACGGGGGCCGGAGCGGGCGTTCCGGCGGCGTGCAGGCGCGCGAGCGGGCCGCTCGTCGGGTTGGGCTTGGCCGCGCCGGGGGCGACCGCACGGACGGGGGCGGCAGGTCCGCGGACCGAGACCTCGATGCGCGCGACCTCGTCGGCCTCGCTGCGGAAGGTGTTCAGCACCCGGTCGAGATAGTGGGATTCGATCCAGCTCTTGAGGAAGCGGGTCGGCACCGTGAGGCGGGCCGTGCCGGCCGAGACAGCCTCCAGTTCGAGCCGCGCGAACCAGCTCGCGAAGACGTCCTCACCGAGTTCGGCGCGCAGGCGCCGCTTCACGCGCGACCAAGCGGCGGCGATTTCCTGCCCACCCGAGCCGTTATCGCCGTTGCCGCCGTCCGCCAAGCTGCCGTCCACACGCATTCTCGCTCTCCTCGCGCCGAGGGCGGAGGACCGCCGTTCGGAACGTACGCAACACCACGCTTGACGTCCCGCTCTGAACGGCGAGACGCAGATCATCAGCAGAGTCAAGCCCTAGACGGCAGCCTTTTGCCGACTGAGGTAGCCTATCAACAATTCGCTACGGTTCTCCTAACAGTGGGACTTGCGGGGAAAGGCAAAACCGGCATCGAAATTCGCGGAGTGAGCGGACGCAGAGTCGAGCCACGTGCCTGATCTTGCGGATGATTCGGACAAGCGACGCACAAGCTGAGAAGTGTCTGGAGTTGCGTTAGCTTTTGTTAAGCTACACTCGCGTGGGGATCGCCGCAACAGAACAGATTCGTGGACAGAGTTAACGAACGGTGGATGCGGTGCGTGTTTGTGCCCCGCGCTCGCAGGAATCGGCGCGGGCAGAGGCATGACGCATCAAGCGTCGGCACACGCCGTCGCGCAGCGGCGCTCGCCCGCCTCTCTCGACGGATCGCCGCTCGCGTTTCGCTGACGCTCAGGGGACGGGGCGCGGAGGGGGCACGCGGCGGCGCGGGTTCGGTCAGGCCGCGAGGCCCGCTTCCTCAGCAGCGGATCGATGCTCGGCAGGCGGCCGCGGAAGGCGGTGTAGGCCGCGCGGGCGTCGCGGAGATTGCCGGCCCCGTAGACGAAGCGGCGCAGGCGCTCAGCGGTTTCGGGGTGGAAAATGTCGCCCGCCTCGCGGAACGCGTCGAAGGCGTCGGCATCCAGCACTTCCGACCAGAGATAGCTGTAGTAGCCGGCCGCGTAGCCGTCGCCCGAGAAGATGTGCGCGAAGTGCGGCGAGCGATGGCGCATGCCGATCTCGGCCGGCATGGCGATGCGGCGCAGGGCGTCCGCCTCGAAGGCCGGCACGTCGAGGCCGTCCTCGCCGGCGGCCGAGAGGTGGAGCGTCATGTCGACGATCGCCGAGGCGGCGTATTCCACCGTCGCGAAGCCCTGGTTGAAGGTCCGGGCCGCGAGGAGACGTTCGAGCAGCGCCTCCGGCATCGGCTCGCCGGTAAGGTGGTGGCGAGCATGCTCCCGCAGAACCTCCGGCTGCTCCAGCCAGTGCTCGTAGAGCTGCGAGGGCAATTCCACGAAATCGCCCGAGACGGCGGTGCCGGAGAGAAGCGGGTACGTCACGTCCGACAGGAGGCCGTGCAGGGCGTGGCCGAATTCGTGGAATAGGGTGCGGGCGTCGTCGAACGAGAGGAGCGTCGCCTCGCCCTCGGGCGCGCGGGCGAAGTTCATGACGTTGACGATGATCGGCGTCACCGTGCCGTTGAGGCGTTCCTGCGAGCGGAAGGCGCTCATCCAGGCGCCGCTGCGCTTCGAGGGACGGGCGAAGTAATCGCCGAGGAACAGCCCCACCTCCGAGCCGTCGGCGTTCGAGACGCGCCAGGCCCGCAGGTCCGGGTGGTAGCGCGGAACGTTCGGCACTTCCGCGAAGCGCAGGCCGAACAGGCGGCTCGCCGTGTCGAAGGCCGCCGCGATCATGCCCTCGAGCGGCAGGTACGGTTTCACCGCGCTCTCGTCGAGATCGTGCTCGGCCCGGCGCAGCTTCTCGGCGTAGTGGCGCCAATCATGGGCCTGGAGGGCGAAATTCCCGCCTCTCCGCCTGAATCAGCCCCTGCAGCCGATCGCGCTCCGCCCCAGCCCGCTGCCGGGCCGGTGCCCACACATCGCGCAGGAGTTCCATCGCTGCGTCCGGCGAGCCTGCCATGGTGTCGTCGAGCTTGAAATGGGCGAAGCTCTCGAAGCCGAGAAGGCGTGCGCGCTCGGCGCGGAGCGCCACGATCTCGGCGATGATCGCCCGGTTGTCGGTCCGGCCGCCCAACTCGCCGCGGCGGATCCAGGCCTCGTATGCGCGCTCGCGCAGGTCGCGGCGGGTCGAGAAGACGAGAAAGGGCTCGATCAGCGAGCGCGACAGGGTGATGACGTGCGCATGCCGACCGCCGCGCTCGGCGGCCGCGCTCGCGGCGGCCGCGCGCAGGAAGGGCGGCAGCCCGGCGAGATCCGCCTCTTCGGCGAGCGGCAGCTCGAAGCCGCTCTCGTCGGCGAGCAGGTTCTGGCTGAACTGGGTGCCGAGTTCGGCCATGCGCGCCGCGATCTCGGCGACCCGCGCCTTCGCCTCGGGGCCGAGATCGGCGCCCGAGCGGCGGAAACGGGTGCGGTAGCGGTCGAGAACCCGGTGTTCCTCCTCCGTCAGCGTCTCGGAGGCCGGGTCGATCGCGGAGATGCGCGCCCAAAGCTCCGGGTTCAGGTAGATGGCGCTGCCGTGCCGGGCGAGGCGCGGCGCGATGGTCCGCTCGGCCGCCTGCAGCTCCGGGTTCGTGTGGCTGCCGGTCAGGTTGAAGAAGACGGAGGCCACCCGGTCGAGGGGAAGGCCCGCCCGCTCCATCGCGCCGATCGTGTTGGCGAAGGTCGGCGGCGCGGCGTTCCCGGCGATGTCCGCGATCTCGGCCTCGTGCGCGCGCAGCGCCTCCTCAAAGGCCGGCAGGAAATGCTCGGGCCGGATCCGCTCGAAGGGCGGCAGGCCGTGGGGCGTGTCCCAGGTGGGTTCCGAGAACGGGTTGGCGGGCGCGAGCCCTTGCAGCCCGCTGCATCCAGTCCTGCGCTCATGCCGGTCCTCGATCGTGCGCGCGGGCGACGCGGCCCGCGATCCGTCGCAAGATAGGGGCCCACGGCGGCCCCTGCAAAGGCGCGCGAGGCCCCTCAGCCCCGCAGGTGCTCCCGCAGGAACGCCACCGCCTGCGCCGTCGCCGCCGCGTCGGTGCGGGCATCGAAGGCGTGGGCCTGATCCGGATAGAGGGCGAGCCGGCAGCTTCCGCCCGCCGTGGCGACGCCTTCGGCGATGCGCGCCGCGTGGCTTGCCGGAACCAGCACGTCGCGGCTCCCGTGCTGCGCGAGGATCGGCGGCAGGACGAGGGCGCGGCCGGCGATCTCCGGCGGGAGGAAGGCCGAGCGCAGGGCGAGCGCCGCCACGTCCCCGGCCTCCAGCGCGATCGCGAGGGCGAGGGCACCCCCGAGCGAGCGCCCGCAAAGCCCGATCCCGCCCGCGGCCCGAGCCCGGCCTGCCGGAGCAGGTCCGCAAGGCTGTCCCGCCAGGCGCCGAAATGCCGGGCAATCTCGGAAAAGCCTGCCCGCTCCTGCCCGGTCCGGCCGAGATAGTGCGGCAGCAACACCGCGAACCCGGCCCGCGCGAGCGTAGCGGCCTCGCGGCGGACGGGCCGATCCGGTCCGGCGCCCGCCGCATCGTGGAGCAGAATGATCGTGCGCGTTGTATCGCCGTCCTTGTCGGGGGAGCGAACACCTCGATCGTGAGGGGATGCCCGGCACAGATCCGCGTCTCGCGGGTGCCGGCGGGAGGGGACAAGTCTGGCATGCGCGCGCGTCGTTACCCCGTCCGGATTCCGGTGTCGCGTCAGCCTGCCGGCCCTGCGGCGCTCGCCGTCGCGCTCCTCCTTGCCACGGTTTCGCCCCTCGGCGCGAGGGCGGAGCCCACCCGCGAGTCGGGCCCGGCCAGTGCGGCGCCGTTGCCGCCGGAGCGCCCGCAGGAACTCAAGCCCGCGATCGTCCCGGCCGCGCCGGAGACGCCGCTGCCGCCCGAGCGCCCGCCCGAGCTGAAGCCGGCCGCCCCGGCACCGCTCCGGCCGCGGAGGCGCCCTCCCCGCCGCCGCTGCCGCCGACCCGGCCGCCGGAATTGTCCGGTGAGGCGGCCCTCGCGCTCAAGGTCGCCGCGCCGATGACGGGGCCTGCAGAATCCGCCTCAAGCGCCTCGGCGCGATCTTCGAGGCCCTGCCGCGGATCGAGAACGGTCAATGCGGCGCGGCGAGCCCCGTGAAGCTCACGGCTCTGGAGGGGTGGCGCTGCCCCAATCGGCCACCCTGGTCTGCGGCGCGGCCGAGGCGCTGGCCCGCTGGGCGACCGAGGCGCAGGCAGCGTCCGAGTCCGAGCTCGGCGCGCCCCTGAAGGCGATCGCCATCGGCACCTCCTACGAGTGCCGCGGCCAGAACCATGATCCGGACGCGAAGCTGAGCGAGCACGCCTACGCGAACGGCATCGACGTGATGAGCTTCTCGGTGGACGGCCGGGCCCCGATCTCCGTCGTGGCCGCGCCGGACGGCACGCCCGAGGCGCGCTTCCTCGCAACCGTCCGCGCCCGCGCCTGCGGCTTCTTCCGCACCGTGCTCGGGCGGGCTCCGATGCGGCGCACGCCAACCACCTGCACCTCGACGAGCGCGAGCGCAGCTCGGCCACCGTCTGTGCCAATGAGCGGCGGAACGCTCTGAGCGGCTTGAGGATTTATCGCCCGGAGCGCTGCCGCTCCCGGAGCGATGTCGGGTCATGTCGGGTCGGTTTGCGTTGCGGGCCTGTGTCGCCCTGGTCGGGACCCTCTGTCTCTCGGCGCCCGGCCTCGCCGCGCCGAAGCGCGAGCCGCCCACCCTCAACCGCGACGCCGTCAATGCGGCCGCGCCCGAGGCGAAGGACAAGGACGCGAAGCCGCAGAAGAAGGTGGCCCGGAAGGAGAGCCGGAAGGACGACGACCCGGATCCGCTCACCGTGAAGGCGCAGGTGCTGCTTGACCGCGCGCGCTTCTCGCCGGGTGCCATCGACGGGCGCGACGGCGACAATTACCAGGGCGCGCTCGACGCCTTCGCCAAGGCCCAGGGCCTGTCCGAGACGAAGAGCCTGACGCCCGAGCTGTTCGAGAAGCTGCAGGCGGCGGGCAGCGACCCTGTCATCACCGAGTACACGATCACCGAGGACGACGTGCGCGGCCCCTTCGTCGAGAAGATCCCGGCCAAGATGGAGGAGCAGGCGGAACTCGACGCGATGAGCTACACCAATCCCCGCGAGATGCTGGCCGAGCGGTTTCACATGAGCCGCGACCTCCTGAGCGCCCTCAACCCGGACGCGGCCTTCGACAAGGCCGGGACGGTCATCGCGGTGGCGGCGGTGCCGCCGCTCGGGCGCGGCAAGGTGAAGGCGAAGGACCTCCCGCAAGCCCCGAAGGTCAGCCGCATCGAGATCGACAAGGCGAGCCGGGATCTGCGCGCCTTCGACAAGGACGGCAAGCTCCTGGCCTATTACCCGGCCTCGATCGGGAGCGAGGAGAAGCCGGCGCCGAGCGGAGAGGCCAAGGTGAAGGGCGTCGCCTTCGAGCCCGCCTACACCTACAACCCGAAATATCAGTTCGCAGGCGTGAAATCGAAAGAGAAATTCTCGATCCATCCGGGGCCGAACAACCCGGTCGGAGTCGTCTGGATCGACCTGTCGATCCCCTCCTACGGCATCCACGGCACGCCGGATCCCGAGAAGGTCGGCAAGACGGAATCGCACGGCTGCATCCGGCTGACGAACTGGGACGCGCGCGACCTCGCCCTCCACGTCGAGCGCGGCGCGACGGTGAGCTTCAAGGAGGAGTGAGGCGACGCGGCCCATGTCGGGCGCCGTCCCCAGCCTCGCACGAACAAAGGAGGGGCTCGACCGCTTCCGGAATGATCTGGGTTATTGCGCGCACGCATCCAACGGCGAAGCTCCGGCCTGGCGGTCGGGTCCGGGCGCCGGGGTTCGGGGTCGGGCTATGCCGCGATATTTCTTCGACATCGTCATCTGCGGCAATGCCGTCGTCGATGCCGAGGGTGTCGTGCTGGAGAACGACGAGGCGGCCCGCATGGCGGTCGCCGGCGTCCTGCACGACGTGGCGCTTGCCACCCTGCCGGACGGGAAGCCCCAGACCTTCGTCGCCACCGTGCGCTCGTACGAGCGCGGCGCCCTTTTCCGCACGACCATGCGGATGGAGACGGAGCGCGTCGGCGCCGCGGCGCTCATCGCCTGACGAGGGCGGCGAGCGCCAGCATCAGCGCGTCGCACAGGAAGGCGAGCGCGGCGGTGGCGGCGGTGCCCTGCAGCATCGGCACCATGTTCTGGTTCTGAAGGCCCGCGACGACGGGGGTCCCGAGGGTCGGCGCGCCCGCGAGCGCCCCGACCGCCACCGTCGCGACGGCGAGCACCAGGGCTGTCCGGAGCGCCTCGATGATCCCGGGGGCGGCGAGCGGGATCTCGACGCGCGCCAGGATCTGCGCCCGCGTCAGGCCGATCGCCTGCGCGGCCTCGCGCGTCTCCGGGGAGACCGCCTCGATGGCGGAGGTCGTCCCGCGCAGGACCGGCATCACGCCGTAGAAGACGAGGGCGAGCAGCGTCGGAGGCCCCCGAAGCCCAGCACCGGCAGCGCCAGGGCCACGACGACGACCGGGGCACGGCCTGCGCCGCCGCGGCGAGGGCGTCGATGCCGCCCCGGAGCGATGCCGCCGCTTCCCGCGTCGCGAAGATGCCGAGGGCGACGCCGAGGCCGGCGGTGAGGGCGAGCCCGCCCGCGGCGAGCGCGAGATGGTTGAGAGCCAGCGCCCACAGGTGCGTGAGGCTGAGGGCGCGCCGGGGCGTCTCGCCGATCGCGGCGGCGAGGAGGGAGGCGAGCGTCGGGTGGCTGAGCGCGCCGATGAGCAAACCCGCCGCGGCGAGGCCGAGGGCCGGACGCAGGCGTCCGAGGAATGCGGCCGGCCCGCTCATGCCCGCCGCCTCCGCGCGGCCGCCTCGGCCCGGCCGAGGACGCGTTCCACGGCCAGCGCTAGCGCGACGATCGGGATGGCGCCAAGGAGGATGAGATCGGGCGCGAACTGCGCCATGCCGTCGAACACGATGCGGCCGAGGCCGCCCGCCCCGATCAGCGCGCCCAGCGTGGCGAGCCCGATGCTCTGGACGCAGGCGACCCGGACGGCGCCGATCAGGATTGGCACCCCGATCGGCAGCCGCACCCGCAGCAGCGTCTGGGTGCGGGTGAGGCCGAGGCCCGCGGCCGCGTCGAGCATCGCCGGATCGGGAGCCTGCAGGGCACGGTTCAGGCCGCGCCACAGCGGCAGCAGCAGGTAGGCCGCCACGCCGAGGATCGCCGGCGTCGCGCCGAGCGCTCCGAGCCCGAGGTCGCGCAAGGGGGGCGCTGCCCGCAGGAGCCCCGCGAGCAGCGCAACCAGCGCGCCGAAGAGGGCGACCGCCGGCACGACCTGCACGCCGCTGACCAGAGCCTCGACGAGACTCTGCCCCCGTCGCCAGAGGGCGAGCAGGACGGCGCCGAGGCCGGCGAGCAGCAGGGCGCCGGCGGCGATTTCGAGATGCTCGCCGATCGCGGCCACGACGAGGCCCCGCCGCGCGCGGAACTCGACGGCGAGGGAGAGCCCGTCGAGGACGCCCTGCCGCCAGGCGACGGATAGGACGAGGGCGACGACGGCCGCGATCCCCGCACCGAGGCCCGGCAGCGCCGCGCGGCGGCTCGACAGGACGATCCCGCCGACGAGGAGCGCCAGCGTGATCCAGGCGCCCGCCGCGAGGCTCGCCCGCGCGGCCGGCGGCCGCCCTGCGACGAGGTCCGCGGCGGCGCCGCCGAGCCCGAGCACGAGAACGACAAGCGCGGTCGCGAGGAGCCCCGCCGCGGCGAGCGCGACGCGGCGGGACGGCAGGGCCCGGATCATCAGCGCCGCCGCGACGACGAGGATGGCGGCGCTGTGGGCCTCCGGGCCGAGGGACCGCGCCGCGTAGACCGGATCGCCGAGGGCGAGCCGGTTCTTCGCCACCGAGAGGAGCGGCAGCCCGTAGAGCGCGGCGAGGAAGAGGGCGGCGCCGATCGGTGCCCCGATCCGGGCGGCCCGGCTCAGGGCACGCGGGCCGGCGACGCGGGCACGGGGCTCCGGTCTCCCCTCGCCCTCCGGTAGGGGCACGCTCATCCGATGAAGCCGCGCTCGCGCAGGAAGCGTCCCGCCACCGCCTCGGCCACCTCCCCCTCGACGGTGATGCGGGCGTTGAGCCGGCGCAGCGTCGGTGCGTCGAGGGCGGCGAACAGGGGCCCGAGCTTGCCCGGAATCTCCGGGTACCGGCCGAGGATGGCGGCCCGGGCGACGGGCGCCACCTCGTAGACGATCTGCGCGCCCTTCGTGTCGGTCATCACGGCGAGGTCGAGGGCGTCGAGCGCGCCGTCCGTGCCGTAGACCATGCCGGCATTGACCCCGCTGATGCCCTGCGCCGCCGCGCGGGCGGTCACCGCGGTGTCGCCCCCCGGCAGGCTGATGATCCGCGCGAATGGCATCGTGAACCCGTAGGCGGCCTCGAAGGACGGCAGGGCCGCGGGGCTCTCCACGAACTCGGTGGAGGCGGCGAGCGTGATCAGCCCGCGGCGCACGGCGCCCGCGAAATCCGTCATGCTGACGAGTCCTTCCCGGCGCGCGAGGTCCCCGCGCACGGCGATGAGCCAGGTGTTGTCGGCCGGCGCCCGGCAGAGCCAGACGAGGCCGCGCCCCGCATCCGCCGCGCGGATCGCCTCGAAGGCCTTCCCGGCATCCTTCCAGAGAGGGTCGGATTCCGTGCCCGTGAAGAAGGCGCCGTTTCCCGTGTACTCGGGATAGATATCGACCTCGCCCGAGAGAAGGGCGGTGCGCACGATCAGCGTCGGCCCCAGGCCGAGCCGACGCGCGACCGGGATGCCGAGATCCTCCAGGCAGAGGGCGATCATGCTGCCGGTGAGCGCGCCCTCCGTGTCGCTCTTCGAGGCCACCACCACCGGCCGCCCCTCCGCCGCCCCGGCGCCGCGCAGGACCGGGAGCGACAGGACGGCGGCGAGGAGGCCGCGTCGACGAATGCCCGCCGCGACGGAAACCGATGGTTGTGCTCCCCTGCCCCGATGCAGGGTTGCAGCACTGAGCGGAGAAAATGTATCACCGCGTAACATCGCGTCGCGAAGCCTCGCCGTTGCGGCTCTCCGGGCGCTTGACACGCCCGGCGTTCCGGGCGACGGCTCGGACGGTTTCGGGCATCGCCCCGGAGGCCGACTGGCGCGGACGCGACGGGAGGCGCTGCGTTCCGCGATACAACCACGACCTTCGCAGGCAACGTCCCACAGACGGGACGAATCCAAGGGAAGACCATCCGGCGTGAGTGCGGAAGCTAACGACGATCTGCTCAACGGCGCCCGGGTGCTCGTCGTCGAGGATGAGGCGGCCATCTCGATGCTGCTCGAGGACATGCTGCTCGACTTCGGCTGCACGGTGGTCGGTCCTGCGGCACGCCTCGCCACCGCCCTGGAGATGGCAGAGGCAGAGACCTTCGAGGTCGCCATCCTCGACGTCAACGTCGCCGGCGAACCGATCTATCCGGTGGCGGAGGCGATCGTGAAGCGCGACCTGCCGCTGGTCTTCTCGACGGGCTACGGCGGCGCCGGCATCCGCGAGCCGTTCCGCGACCGGCCGGTGGTGCAGAAGCCCTTCAGCCAAGCGGATCTCAAGCGCACCCTGATCTCTGCGATGAGCGCGGCGCGGCGCTAGCCCGCCGGACCTCACAGCCCCTCGATCGGGAAGGCGTCGACGAGGTGCACGGGCCACGCTCCGTGCTCCAGGAAGACCGCGTCCGCCCGGAAGGTCAGCCCGGCGAAATGCGGGTTGCGGCCGATCCAGGCCCGCACCGCCCGCGAGAACCGTCGACGCTTCTCCGCATGGATCGCCTCCTGCGCCGCCGCGAGGCGCGCGCGCGCCTTGACCTCGACGAAGGCGATGGTGCCTCCGCGCCGCATGACGAGGTCGATCTCGCCGCCCGCGGCCGAGAATCGCCGGGCGAGTGGCCGGTATCCCTTCAGCGCCAGGGCGATCAGGGCGAGGGTCTCCCCGCGGCGCCCGCGCAGGTAGGTGGCGCGCCGCCGCGTGTCCGCGTCGTCAGGACGCATCGGGACCGCGCCGGGCGAGTACGAGGGCGCGGGCGTAGACGAGGCGGCGCGGCTGGCCGGTCTCGTCGGCGACGAGGCTTGCCGCATCCTTGATCGAGTGACGCTCGAGCGCCGCCTGGATCGCCGCGTCGAGAGCGGCGTCGGAATCCTGGGAGGGCGCCTCCTCGGGGGCCGCGCCGATCACCACCACGACCTCGCCTTTCGGCGGGCCCTCCTCCGCGAAAAGCGCACCGAGGCTGCCGAGGGTGCCGCGGCGGACCGTCTCGTAGAGCTTGGTCAGCTCGCGCGCGACGGCGGCGGGGCGCGTAGCGCCCAGGGTCTCGGCGGCATCGGCCAGCATCTCGGGCAACCGGTGGGGCGACTCGAACAGAACCAGCGTGCCGGGAACGGAGCCGAGCGCGGCGAGGCGATTGCGCCGTGCCCCCGCCTTCTGCGGCAGGAACCCCTCGAAGAAGAACCGGTCGGTGGGCAGGCCGGCCGCGACGATCGCCGTCATCACCGCCGAGGGGCCGGGAATCGGCGTCACCGGCAAGCCGGCCTCGATCGCCGCCTGTACGAGCTTGAAGCCGGGGTCGGAGACGAGTGGCGTGCCCGCATCCGAGACCAGCGCCAGGGCCTCGCCCGCCTTCATCCGCGCCACCATCCGCTCGCGCACCGCTTCGTTCGAGTGGTCGTGATAGGCGACGAGGGGCGTCGTGATCCCGTAATGCATCAGGAGCGTGCGGGTGACGCGGGTGTCCTCGGCCAGCACCGCGTCGGCTGCGGCGAGCGTCGCCAGCGCCCGGAAAGAGACGTCGCGCAGGTTGCCGATCGGCGTCGCGACGACGTGCAGCCCCGGCCCGATCGGCTCGGCCTCCGCCGCGAGTCCGAAGGCCGTGAAGGTGGCGGGCGGCCGCGGCGCCCCGGGCTCGGGGCGGCGGCCGGACTTGTCGATTCGCTGGGTCATCGCTGTGGACATTGGCACGGCGCGGAGGTTCGGCGGAATGGGCCGTGGCTTGCGCGCACTATTGCTTTGCCCGCATGCGTCCTATCCCTTGCAGACCGGCCACCGCTTGAGGACAGCACGGATGGCGCGATCCCGCCTGCAGCATACGCGCACCGCCCGACTCGGCGCGGCATTCCTGCTGCCGCTCGCCCTCTCCGCCTGCATCGGCGGGCCCGACGGACCGCGCACCGCCCGGAACGCGCCGCCGCCCGAGACCGCCGGCAGCCCAACCGCAGCGACGCCGGGGCGGATCGGCAACGGGACGGTGAAGGTCGCCCTCGTCGTGCCCCTGACCGGCCAGGGCGCGGCCCTCGGCGCCGCCATGCGCAATGCGGCCGAACTCGCCATGGAGGAGTTCCAGCAGCCCGATCTGCAGATCCTGGTGCGCGACGACCGCGGCACGCCGGACGGCGCCCGCGAGGCCGCCCAGGGTGCGATCGGCGAGGGCGCCGAGGTGGTGCTCGGTCCGCTCTTCGCGGCGAACGTCCAGGCGGCGGCCGGTCCGGCGCGCGCGGCCGGCAAGCCCGTCATCGCCTTCTCGACCGACGCGACGGTCGCCACCAAGGGCGTCTACCTCCTCAGCTTCCTGCCGCAATCCGAGGTCGACCGGGTGGTCGAGGAGGCGGTGGCGGGGGGCAAGCGCTCCTTCGCGGCCCTGATCCCCGAGAACAGCTACGGCAACGCCGTCGAGGCGCAGTTCCGGGAGGCGGTGGCGCGCAAGGGCGCGCGTCTCGCGGGAATCGAGCGCTACGCGCCGGGCGCGCCCGAGGCCGCGATTCAGCGCCTGAACGGCGTCATCACCGGCCCGGCCGCGCAGGCCGACGCGCTGTTCCTGCCGGAGACACCGGACGGCCTCGCCGCCCTGGCCCCGGCGCTCACGAAGGCCGGCTTCTCGCCGGCCGGGTGCGGCCGCTCGGCACGGCCGTCTGGAACGAGCCCCGGGTCTTCGCCCTGCCGGCGCTGCAGGGGGCATGGTTCGCTTCGGCCGACCGGGCGGGTTTCGGGGGCTTTGCCGGGCGCTATCAGGCGCGCTTCGGGTCGAGCCCGCCGCGCGTCGCCTCGCTGGCCTACGATTCCGTCTCGCTGACGGCGGCGCTCAGCCGCCAGTACGGATCTCAGCGCTTCGCCGAATCGACGCTGACGAACGGCGCGGGCTTCTCCGGCGTCGACGGCACCTTCCGCTTCCGGCCGGAGGGCACGAGCGACCGGGCGCTCGCGGTCTACGAGATCCGCAACAACGCCGCGACAGTGGTGAGCCCGGCGCCGCGGACGCTGGGGAAATCGGGGACCTGAAGGCCTCGCCTCAGCCACCCCCGATGAGCACGGCGCCCGCCGCGATCACGATGCAGGCGATGAGGCGTTCCGCGGTGAGGCGCTCGCCGAGGACGATCCGTCCGAGGAAGGCGGCGAAGACGACGCTCGTCTCGCGCAGGGCCGAAACGGCCCCCATCGCGCCCCGCTGCATCGCCCAGATCACCGCCGCGTAGGCCGCGAACGAGATCAGCCCGCCGCCCACGGCCTTAAGCGCCTCCCGGGCCGAGACGTCGAGGACGCCGGCGCCGCGCCGCAGGACGAGCCAGGCCGGCAGGATCAGGTGGAACGTGAACATCGCCGCCGAGTAGGCGCGCCAATCGCCCGAGGCCCGGACGCCGAGCCCGTCGACGAGGGTGTAGGCGGCGATCGCGGTGCCGGTCGCCAGCGCCGCGGCGAGGCCGCCGCGCCCGAGGCCCCTGCGCCCGAGGCTGCCGCGCGCGAAGGCCAGGGCGAGGATGCCGGCGCTGACGAGCGCGATGCCGGCGAGGGTGCCGGGAGCGGGCTGCTCGCCCGCCGCGACCGCCGCACCGAGCGCGACGATGGTGGGAGAGGAGCCGCGGGCGATCGGGTAGGTCTGGCCGAGATCGCCGGTGCGATAGGTCGCGACGAGCAGGAGGTTGTAGGCAAGGTGGATGGCGCCGGAGGCGGCCGCATAGGGCAGCGCCGCCAAGACGGGCAGGCCGTAGAGGGCGAGGCCGGCGAGGCCGAGCAGGCCCATGGCGAGGTTCATCACCGCCATCGACCAGAGCCGGTCGGTGCCGCCGCGGAGCAGCGTGTTCCAGGCGGCATGCAGGAAGGCGGCGAAGAGCACGAGGCCGAGGGTGCCCGCTGCCATCGTTGGCCCTCAGGCCGCGAGTTCGGCGACGAGGGCGTTCAGCACCGGCGCCCCCTTCGGCGTCGCCGCGATGCGGCCCCCGGCAGCCGGGCGACGAGCCCGTCCGCGACGAGGGTGGCGAGGCGGCCGGCATCGAGCGGGCGGCCCTTCAGCGCCGCGTAGCGGGCCGGATCGATACCCTCGGTCAGGCGCAGGCCCATCATCAGGAACTCGTCGCCCTCGTCGGCAGGCGCGAGGGCTTCCGTCTCGACGATGCCGTGGCCCTCCGCCTCGACGCGGGCGAGCCACGCCTCCGGTGCGCGCTCCGTCACGGTGCCGATGCGCCCGGCCCCGGTGACGAGGCGTCCGTGCGCGCCGGGGCCGATGCCCGCATACTCGCCGTAGCGCCAGTAGAGCAGGTTGTGGCGCGACTGCGCGCCGGGCCGAGCGTGGTTCGAGATCTCGTAGGCCGGCAGGCCCGCCCGGTCGCAGACTTCCTGCGTCACGTCGTAGAGGGCGCGCGCGCTCTCCTCGTCCGGCGGGACGAGGCGGCCGGCCCGGGCGAGGCCGTGGAAGGGCGTGCCGGGCTCGATGGTGAGCTGGTAGAGCGACAGGTGCTCGGCTGCACGGGCGATCGCCTCCGTCAGCTCCGCCCGCCAAGCCTGCGGCGTCTGGGCGGGCCGGGCGTAGATCAGGTCGAACGAGGTCCGCTCGAAATGCGCCTGCGCGGTGCGCACCGCGTTGAGCGCCTCCTCCGCATTGTGCAGGCGCCCGAGCCCCTTCAGGGAGGCGTCGTCGAGGGCCTGCACGCCGAGGGAGACGCGGTTCACCCCGGCCGCCCGGTAGCCGCGGAAGCGGCCCGCCTCGACGCTCGTCGGGTTGGCCTCCAGCGTGATCTCGACATCCGCCGTCGTGCCCCACGCCGTCTCGATCGCCTCCAGCAGGCCCGCGACCGTCGCGGGCTGCATCAGCGAGGGCGTGCCGCCCCGAGGAAGACGCTCGACACGCGCCGCCCCGGCGTGCGGGACGCGACATGCGCGATCTCGGCGCGGAAGGCCGCGAGGAAGCGCGGCTCGTCGACCGGCGCCTGCCGGACATGGCTGTTGAAGTCGCAATACGGGCACTTCGAGGCGCAGAAGGGCCAGTGCAGGTAGACGCCGAATCCGACGTCGCGGGTGGGGTGATCGATCAGCATGGTGTCGCCGGTGGCCCCACTGCGGCCGGGATGTCGATGCCGCCTCACGGCCGGCGCAGACAGGCTTCCGCAAGGGTCACGAAGGCACGGGCCCGGTGCGAGAGGGCTTGGCCGCTCTGCCAGTCGACGCCGTGCTTCTCCTCTGAGGAGATCTCGCCGAAGGTCCGGTCGAACCCGTCCGGGCGGAACATCGGGTCGTAGCCGAAGCCGGCCGTGCCCCGCGGCTCCACGAGGTCGCCGAAGACCCGGCCCTCGAAGAGCTCGGTATGCCCGTCCGGCCAGGCGAGGACGAGGGCCGAGACGAAATGCGCCCGGCGGTTCGTCGCGCCGCGGCGATCGAGCTCCGACAGGATGCGCGCCATCGCCCCGGAGAAATCCTTCGACGCGCCCGCCCAGCGGGCCGAGAACAGGCCCGGCGCCCCGTCGAGGGCGTCGACGCAGAGCCCCGAATCGTCGGCGAAGGCCGGCAGGCCCGAGGCTTCCGCGGCCGCGAGCGCCTTGATGGCGGCGTTCTCGGAGAACATCGTGCCGGTCTCCTCGGGCTCGGGCAGGCTCAGCTCGCCCGCCGAGACCGCCTCGACGCCGAACGGCGCCAGCAATTCGCGCATCTCGACGAGCTTGCCGGCGTTGTGGGTGGCGATGACGACGCGGCCCGTGAGGATGCGGTGGCTCACGCGGCGCTCCCCGCCAGAACCTGCTTCTGGAGCGCGACGAGCGACCCGACGCCCGTCTTGGCGAGCCGCAGCAATTCGAGGAACTCCGCTTCCGAGAACGGCTTGCCCTCGGCCGTGCCCTGCACCTCGACGAGGCCGCCCGAGCCGGTGATCACGAAATTGGCGTCGGTCTCGGCCGTCGAATCCTCGGCGTATTCGAGATCGAGGACGGGCACGCCCTGGTGGATGCCGCAGGAGACGGCCGCCACGTGGTCCCTCAGCGGGTTCACCGAGATGATCGAGCGCTTCTGCATCCAGGCGAAGCAATCGTTGAGCGCCACCCAGGCACCGGTGATGGCCGCGGTGCGGGTGCCGCCATCGGCTTGGATGACGTCGCAATCGATCGTGATCTGGCGCTCGCCGATCGCCGGCAGGTTCGTCACGGCGCGGAGCGACCGGCCGATCAGCCGCTGGATCTCCTGCGTGCGTCCCGAGGGCTTGCCCGAATTCACCTCGCGCCGGGTCCGCTCGTGGGTGGCGCGGGGCAGCATGGCGTACTCGGCGGTCACCCAGCCCTTGCCGGAGCCGCGCAGCCACGGCGGCCCGCGCTCCTCCAGGGAGGCAGTGCACAGAACCTTCGTCTCGCCGAAGCTCACGAGGCAGGACCCCTCGGCGTAGCGCGCCACCGCGCGCTCGAGCGTGACCTTGCGCAACTCGTCGGCCGCGCGCTTCGAGGGCCGCATCGCCTCTCTCCCTGTCCTGTCGGATGTCAGGGCTGCGCTCATAGGCCCGTCGGGCGGAGGCGGCAACCCGACCGGCCTGCGCAACCCCGCCGCGAGGATCGGGCGCAGGACGCAACGGTTGATCCGGCAGCCCGCGAGCGACACAATCGGCCGTCAGGACGAATTTCGGTGACCGAACCTCCGCGCTCCCTCTCCTCCCCGCAGCAATTCCAGGCGCTCGCCGCGATGAACGAGCGGGCCCGCGAGATTTTCCGGCAGATCGTGGAGAGCTATCTCTCGACGGGCGAGCCGGTGGGCTCGCGCAACCTCGCGCGCATCCTGCCGATGGCGCTCTCGCCCGCCTCGATCCGCAACGTGATGGCGGATCTGGAGCATGCGGGCCTGATCTTCGCGCCCCACACCTCGGCCGGCCGCCTGCCGACGGAGCAGGGCTTGCGCTTCTTCGTCGACGCGATGCTCGAACTGGGCGATGTGGGCCGCGAGGAGCAGGAACTGATCGAGGCGCAGATGCGCGCCGCCGCCTCGCGCCACACGTTCGATTCCGCGCTTGCCGAGGCCTCCACCCTGCTCTCGGGCATCTCGCGTGGCGCGGGTGTCGTCGTGACCACGAAGCAGAACGTGCATCTGAAGCACATTGAGTTCGTGCGGCTCGACCGCGACCGGGCCCTCGTCGTCCTCGTCTCGGACGACGGCTCGGTCGAGAACCGCCTCCTCGATCTGCCGACGGGCCTGCCGACCGGGGCGCTCCAGGAGGCTTCGAACTACCTGAATGCCCGCCTGCAGGGCCGCACCCTCGGGGCTCTGCGCGCCGAGATCGAGGCCGGGCGTCAGGTGATGAAGCGCGAGCTCGACGCCATCACCGAGCGCCTCGTCGATGCGGGCCTGGCCACCACTGTGGGGCCGTCCGACGCGCGCCAACTCATCGTGCGCGGCCAGGCGAACCTCCTCGACGACCTCCGGGCGGTGGAGGATCTCGAGCGGATCCGCCTGCTCTTCAACGATCTCGAGACGCAGAAGGACGTGATCGATCTTCTCGCCCGGGCCGAGGGCGGCGAGGGCGTGCGCATCTTTATCGGCTCGGAGAACAAGCTGTTCTCGCTCTCCGGCTCGTCGATGATCGCCGCGCCTTTCCGCGACGGCTCGCAGAAGATCGTTGGCGTGGTCGGCGTGATCGGCCCGACGCGGCTCAACTACGCCCGGATCGTCCCGATGGTCGACTACACTGCCCGCGTCGTCTCGAAGCTTCTCGACGGCGGGCGGTGAGAGGGTTCAGGCGGCGCCGGAGCGCCGCCCTTTTGCCGGATCAGGCCGGGATTACGTCCACGATCTCGTAGGTGTCCGGATCGATGATGACGATGTCGTCCTCGACCAGGATGAACCGGAAGCCCCGATAGGCCGGCACCAGCGTCAGGATGGCGGGCGGCAGCGTGTGCAGCGTCACCGAGCGCGGGATCGCCGTGCCGACGTTGAGGCTGAAATTCACGCTGCGCACTGGCGACACGCCGACCCGCGTGATCGACTGGCGGAACTCGGTGCGCTGGCGTGTGTCGAGGCGGTTGACCGCGCCCCGCGCCTCGGTGCGACCGCCGCGCTCGGCCGCGCCGTCGCGCCCGCCCCGACCCTCGCGATCCGCCGCGCCGTCGCGCCCGCCGCGTCCATCACGATCCGCAGCGCCGCCCCGGCCGTCACGCTCGCCGCGCTCGGCACCGCCCTCGCGACCTCCGCGCTCGCCGGCATTGCGGCCGCCGGGCTCCGTGCCGCGCTGGGCCGCACCGCCCTCCTCGCGTCCGCCGCGCTGCCCGGCCTCGCCGGGTTCGCGGCCGCCGCCGCCGCGCTCGGCCGCCCCGCCGCGCGGACCCGCGCCGCCGGCACCGCCTTCGCCGCCACGGGGACCCGCGCCGCCAGCCCCACCGGCCTCACCGCCGCCGCGCATGCCGGCACCGCCGCCCGCGCCACCGGCTCCGCCGCCGACGCCCGCACCACCTCCCGCGCCCGCGCCGCCTGCCGCGCCCGCGCCCGCGCCGCCTCCGGCACCTCCCGCGGCCCCGCCGCCGCCGCCGCCCGCACCGCCTCCGGCGCCCCCGCCCTGCGCGAGGGCCGTCGCGGCGCCCAGAACCAGCACGGCGGCCGTCACCGTGCTCCGAAAGAGCTTGCTCATGGCGTTATCCGTTCCCGTCTTCGACGCCGCCCTGGCGTCGACTCCGGCCCGCAACGAGAAGGTGCAGGAAATCGTTCCGCAGAAATGCGTTGCCGGGCGCCCGCACCATCGCGCGCTGCGCGACCCCGGCGTGACAGTTCGAGGTATCTCAGTCCGTTAGCATGCTCGCACGCCTGTTCGGATGGTACGGCAGGGTCTAAACGTGCGGTAGGCGGCCAGAAGAACGATCACCGTCGCCGCGTGCCGGAGAGGAACCGCCCATGGACACGTCCAGCCCCGATGCCATCGGGATCGCGCCGTCCGCCCAGGACGACGCGGCCGACCGCCGCCGCCGCATCATGGCGATCGTCGGCTCCTCCTCGGGCAATCTGGTCGAGTGGTACGATTTCTACTGCTACGCCTTCTTCGCCCTCTACTTCGCGCCGGCCTTCTTCCCGCAGGGCGATCCGACGAGCCAGCTGCTGCAGACGGCGGGCATCTTCGCGGTCGGATTCTTCATGCGCCCGATCGGCGGCTGGCTGTTCGGCCGCATCGCGGACCGGCTCGGGCGGCGCACCTCGATGATCATCTCGGTGCTGATGATGTGCGGTGGCTCGCTCGCCATCGGCTTGCTGCCGACCTACGCCATGGTCGGCGCGGCGGCCCCGATCCTGCTCCTCATCGCCCGGATGGTTCAGGGCATCTCGGTGGGCGGCGAGTACGGCACCAGCGCCACCTACATGAGCGAGGTGGCGGTGAAGGGGAAGCGCGGCTTCTACGCCTCGTTCCAGTACGTGACGCTGATCGGCGGCCAGCTCATCGCCTCCCTCGTCCTCGTGTCGCTGCAGGCGATCCTGACGGCCGACGAGCTCAAGGCCTGGGGCTGGCGCATCCCGTTCTTCATCGGCGCGCTCGCGGCCGTGGTGGCGCTCTACCTGCGGCGCTCGCTGGCCGAGACGATGGAGAAGGGTGGCGACCGGGAGCAGGCCGGCACCTTCAAGGAGCTGTCGAAGCACTGGCGCGCCTTCTGCGTCGTGCTGGCCTACACCGCCGGCGGCTCGCTCAGCTTCTACACCTTCACCACTTACATGCAGAAATATCTCGTCAACACGGCGCACATGGAGAAGACCACCGCCTCGCAGGTGATGACGCTGGTGCTTCTCGTCTACATGCTGATCCAGCCGATCTTCGGCGCCTTGTCGGACCGGATCGGCCGCAAGGCGAACATGCTGCTCTACAGCGGGCTGGGCACCATCATGGTGGTGCCGCTGATGACGGCACTCGGGAGCAACAAGGATCCCTACCTCGCCTTCGCGCTGATCACGCTGGGGCTCGTCGTCATCAGCTTCTACACGGGCATCAGCGGCATCGTGAAAGCGGAGCTGTTCCCGACGAACGTGCGGGCGCTCGGCGTTGGCCTTTCCTACGCGCTGGCCAACGCCACCTTCGGCGGCACCGCCGAGTACGTGGCCCTGTGGTTCAAGGAGCACAGCATCGAGTCGAGCTTCTTCTGGTACGTGACGGTGATGCTCGCCGTCGCCTTCGTGGGCTCGGTCATCATGCCGAACCCGAAGCGCCACGGCTATCTCGACGGCGACGGTACCGTCGAGGAGGCGCTCGGTGCCAAGCCGAGGCTCGCCCACGCTTGAGCGCACGATCCGCCTCCCTCGGATCCCGGGGAGCCCGGGATCCGAGGGAGGGGACGCGCGGTCCGGAACGGGGCTCCTACTTGATGACCGAGCAGGCGATGCGCGGGCCCGCGCCGCCGATCGGCTGGGTCGAATGGTCGTCCTCGTTCGCGTGGATGACGAGGGCCGAGCCGTCGCCGTCCTTGAGGCCGCCCTCGCCGGTCAGCGGGGTCTCGCTCGACACCTCGGCGTTCACCGAGCCGTCGGCGTTGGCGTAGACGTTCGGCAGGTCGCCCTCGTCCGGCCCGTCCGGGTTGAGCAGGCCGTGCTTGCTCTGGTCGTGGTTCACGTGGGCCTTCGACTTCTCGAACTTCTCGGTGTCCGAGCAATCGCCCACCGCGTGGAAGTGGATGCCGTGCCAGCCGGGCGGCAGGCCGCCGGCCTTGATGGCGAGGCGCATCACGAGGGAGTTCGACCCGTCGCGGAGCGAGATGGTCCCGATCGACTCGCCCTTGTTGTTCTTGATCTCGCTCTGGAAGGTCTGCGGTGCTGCGGGCTTGGCCGGCGTCTCGGCCGTCTGGGCGAGAGCGGGGGCGGTCAGGGTCGCGCCCGCGAGGGCAGCGAGCAAGGGCAGGTGGCGTTTCATGTGATGGCTCTCCTCTCCACGCTGGGCTAGTTAGGCGCCGAGCTTGCCCTTCGACAGGGTTCAATTCCGAACCAAGGGTTGAGGTGGCGCTTTGATCACGGATTCGGGCGGGGATTTCCGGGCGAGATGACGCGGGAGCGGCAGAGGGCCGATCGGTTTCTGGTGGAGCGTGGCCATTTCGAGAGCCGCGCCCGGGCGCAGGCTGCCATCGAGGCCGGCCTCGTCCGCGCGGACGGACGCATCGTCGCCCGAGCCTCCGACCGGATCGCCCCCGAGGCGCGCATCGAGGCACGGGCGGCGCATCCCTTCGTGTCCCGCGGCGGGTTGAAGCTGGCGGCCGCCCTCGATGCGTTCGGCCTCGATCCGGAGGGCCGCGTCTGCCTCGATGTCGGGGCCTCGACCGGCGGCTTCACCGACCTCCTGCTCCAGCGCGGCGCGGCCCATGTCTACGCCGTCGATGTGGGCCGCGATCAGCTCCACGCCTCCCTACGCCAGGATCCGCGCGTCACGAGCCTGGAGGGGACCGACGCCCGCGCACTCGACCGGGCCGCCATTCCGCTTGCCCCCGCCCTGATGGCGATCGACGTCAGCTTCATCTCGCTCCGCCTCGTCCTGCCGGCCCTGGTGCCGCTGCTCTCGGCGGGCGCGGGCCTCGCCGCGCTGGTCAAGCCGCAATTCGAGGCCGGCCGCGAGCGGATCGGCCGCGGCGGCCTCGTGCGCGACGCGGCGGTGCACGCGGCCGTCTGCGCGGAGATCCGCGCCTGCCTCGAAGGGCTCGGCGTGGCGATCCTCGGGCTCGTCCCCTCCCCCGTGGCGGGCGGCGACGGCAACCGGGAGTTCCTGATCGGCGGCCGTACGGGAGATCGGCGTTGAGCGAGGTCGAGACGGTCACGATCCGCCATCTCGGCGCCCGCGGCGACGGCATCGCCGAGGACGGCACGCCCGTACCGGGGGCGCTGCCCGGCGAGCGCGTCGCGATCCGGCGCGCGGGCCCGCGCGGCGAACTCGTCGCGGTGGAATCGCCCTCGCCCGACCGGATCGCGCCGTTCTGCCCGTACTTCGAGCGCTGCGGCGGCTGCACGGTGCAGCACCTCGCGCCGGCGCCCTACGCCGAATGGAAGCGCGGGCTCGTGGCCGGCGCGCTCGCCCAGGCCGGTCTCGACGTCGAGCCCGAGCCCCTGCGCGACGCCTCGGCGCCCGGCGGCGGCGCCTGACGCTGCACGTGCGCAACGTCGAGGGTCGGGCCGAGGCCGGCCTGATGGCGGCCCGAAGCCACGCGCTCGTGGCGATCGCGCATTGCCCGATCACGGTCCCGGCCCTGCACGGGGCGCCGGAGATCGCACGCAGGCTCTCCGCGCCCCTCGGTCACGGCCGCAAGCCCCTCGACGTGGCGGTGACGGCGACGCTCGCGGGCCTCGACGTGGACATCCGCGGGCACGGCCCGGTCAGCGAGGGCGTGCGCGCCGCGCTCGTCCGCCTCGCGGAGGAACTCGACCTCGCCCGGCTCGCGCTTCACGGCGACATCGTGGTCGAGCGCCGCCCGCCGGCGGTGGCCTCCGGCGGGCTGGCGCGGGTGCCGCCGCCGGGAGGCTTCCTGCAGGCGACGGAGACCGGCGAGGCGATCCTCTCCGAATGCGTGCTCGACGGATTGCAAGGCCGCCCGCGGCGGGTCGCGGACCTGTTCTCGGGCAGCGGCCCCTTCTCCCTGGCGATGGCCCGCCGGGCCGAGGTGCACGCCGTCGAGGGCGAGGCGGGTGCGCTCGCGAGCCTGGACCGGGCGGCGCGGGCGGCCTCCGGCCTGCGCCGCGTGAGCACCGAACGGCGCGATCTCTTCCGGCGCCCGCTCCTCGCCCCCGAGGCGGACGCCTTCGACGCGGTGGTGCTCGACCCGCCGCGGGCGGGCGCCCAGGCGCAGGTGGCTCAGCTCGCCCGCTCGCGCGTGCCTCAGGTGATCATGGTGTCCTGTGATCCCGGGACCTTCGCCCGCGACGCCGCGACCCTGGTCGCCGGTGGTTACCGGCTGGAGCGGGTCACGCCGGTCGACCAGTTCGCCTTCTCGTCCCATATCGAGCTTGTCGGCGCCTTCCGGCGCCCGCCCGAGCGGCGCCGCCGCTGAATCGTACGCTTCGAGACACTGAACCTTCGGCGCGGCACGGCGTTCAGCGGGCACAGGAGACGGCCATGCTTGCCTCAGCCCTCGCCCGCGGAGCCGCCGGGCTCTGCCTCGTCCTCGCGATGCCCGTCGGGCTCTGCGCGCAGGAGCGCGCCGCGCCCGACCGCACCGGCACGGGCGGCGGCCCGAACACCACGATCACGGCGCCCTACACGAACTCCGAGGGCGTCACGAAGCCGCCCGGCTCCCTCGGCCCGGGCGAGGTTCCGAGCGCGGCCGAGCAGCGCCGCGAGCGCTCGGCCGACGACCGCATCGAGCGCAGCATCTGCCAGGGCTGCAACTGAACCGCATCGCCGTCCCGTTTGGGAGAGGTCGGGCTGAGCGTTTCTACAGCCTCGAGTCGGACGATCCAGATGCGGGTCCCCTCTCCCGTTCGGGAGAGGGACAGGGTGCGGGGTTCGCCGTATCCGGAGAAGTCGCACCCCTCATCCGGTCCGCATTCTGCGAACTCGGCCTCTCCCGGACGGGCGAGGTGGGGTGCTCCATCTCAGGGAGCGCCGAACCCTAGAACAGCGCGCCCTGTGCGTCCTCGTCGCTGGAGCGTCGGGGCGGCGCGTCGGGTTCCGGCGGGGCCGGCCGGGGCTGGCCCACGGGCTCGATCAGGCTCGGATCGTCGTTGCGCGCGTCGTTCACGCGGGTTCCGACCGGGTCGAGGCGCAGCCACGCGTCGGGACAGGGCCGGCAGAGCGAAGCGGCCGGGCCCGGCTCGACGCCGCCCGTGTCGAGCCAGGGCGCGATCGTCTCGGGCGCCAGGATCGCCGGCATGCGGTCGTGCACCGCTGCCATCGTGCCGTTGGCGCCCGTCGTGACGATCGCCGCCGTGTCGATCTCCGACCCGTCGGCGCCCGCCCAGGTCTCCCACAGGCCCGCCAGCGCCATCGGCGCGCCGTCCGCCCGCCGGATCATGAACGGGGTCTTCACCGCGCTGCGGCCCGTGCCCTCCCGCCGCCACTCGTAGAACCCGTCGGCCAGGAACACGCAGCGCCGGTGGCGCAGCGCGCCGCGGAACGTCGGCTTCTCGGTGAGCGTCTCGACGCGGGCGTTGATGACGAGGGGAAAACCTTTCGGGTCCTTCAGCCAGCCCGGCCAGAAGCCCCAGCGCACCAGCCGGAAGTGCCGCTCGCCGCCCTCGGCGTGGACGATCGCCACGGGCTGCGTCGGCGCCACGTTGTAGCGGGCCGGGAAGTTCGGCCGCTCCGGATAGCCGTAGAAGTCCCGGAAGATCTCCGGCGCCCGCGCGATGAAGAACCGTCCGCACATCGCTTCAGCCCTCCTGCCGGAGCCTCACGTGATCGGCGCGTCCACGGTGCAGACCACGCCGGTCGGCGCGAAATCGATCTCGACCGCCCCGTCGAGGTCGCGGGCGAGGTTGCGCTCGATCAGGCGCGAGCCGAAGCCGCGGCGCTTCGGCGGCTTCACGGAGGGGCCGCCGACCTCGGTCCAGCGGAAGGCGAGGCGCGGCGGCTCGGACCCGTTGCGCACGGCCCAGTCGATCTCCACCGCGCCGCCCTCCTTCGAGAGCGCGCCGTACTTCACCGCGTTGGTGGCCAGTTCCTGGATCGCCATGGCGATGGCCAGCGACATGCGCGGGCACAGGCGCACCTTGGGCCCCGATATCAGGAATCGCTCGCCGTTGCGGCCCCGGTAGGGCGCGATCGCCTGGGTCACGACCTCGACGAGATCGGCCCCCTCCCAGTTCTCGCGGGTCAGCACGTCGTGGGCGCGCGACAGGGCCAAAAGCCGGGTCTCCAGGGAGGCGTAGGCCTCGTCGTTGGTGTCGGCGTTGCGCAGCGTCTGCGTTGCGATCGACTGCACGGTCGCCAGCGTGTTCTTCACCCGGTGGTTCAACTCGTCGATGAGAAGCCGCTGGTGCTCCGCACCCCGCTTCTCGGCCGTCAGGGCGGTCTTCAGCCGGCTCTCACCCTCGCGCAGCTCCTCCAGGCGCGTGCGCGCCTCGTACTGGCGGCGGCGCCCGCGCAGGGCCGTCCGAACGACGCTGACCAGCGTCATCGGATGGAACGGACGCTCCAGGAAGGTGACGTTGCCGAGGATCCCGGAGAGGCGCGCCGCCGCCGGGTTCTGCTCGGGGCCCCCACCCCGCCCGGTCAGCAGCACGAAGGGCATGTCCGACCACGGCGGCTGCGCCTCGATCCAGCGGCTGATCGCGCCGAGATCGGCGGTGCGCACCGCCTCCTCGGTGAGAAGGGCCATGCCGGCGCCCTCCTCGAGGCCGCGGTGAAGCTCGCTCAGGTCGGCGCAGATCACCGTCGGGATCTGGGCCTCGCCGAGCAGCGAGGCCGCGATCGGCGCGTCGCGGCCGAGCGGGGCAAGGATCAGCACGCGCTCCGAGAGCGGGTTGTTGGGCCGCGTCACGCTCCGTCCTCGTGCCCCGTCCCGTGTCCCGACCGAGCAAGATCGCGTTCCGCTCCGACGAAGGTCGGAATCCCACGCAGCACGCCCTGGAAGCCGTCGAGCGGGTCGCCGATCGCGAGACCGCGCGCGCCGATGCTGTATTCGCGAATCGTGTCCTCGTGCGCGCCCGCTCGTTTCTTGACGACGGAGATCGCCCGCCGGACCCGGCCGAACGCCTCGAAATAGCGCAGCAGGATCACGGTGTCGGCCAGATAGGTGACGTCGACCGGCGCCTTCATGTCGCCGACGAGGCCGTGCTGGGCCACCGTGAGGAAGGTCGTGGCGCCCTGCCGGTTGAGGTATTGCAGCAGCTCGTGGACGTGCAGGACGAGGGCGTTCTCCTGCGGCATCGCGGCCTGGTAGCCGTTCAGGCTGTCGATCACCACGGTCTTGACCGCGTGCTCGTCGACCAGGGCGCGCACCTTGTGGGCGAACTCGCCGGGCGACAATTCGGCGGCATCGACCTGCTCGATGAGGAGCTTGCCCGCGTCGCACAGGCCTTTCAGGTCGTAGCCCAACTCCCGGGTGCGTTCGAACAGGAGCCCCAGTTCCTCGTCGAAGACGTACATGACCGCCCGCTCGCCGCGGGCGATCGCCGCCAGCACGTATTGCACGGCGAAGAGCGACTTGCCGGTCCCGGCCGGGCCGAGGATCAGGGCGCTCGAACCCTTCTCGATGCCGCCGCCGAGAAGCGCGTCGAGCTGCGGGATGCCGCTGAAGAGGCGCTCGCGGGCAAAGCCCGTCTTGTGCTCCAGTGAGACGAGCCGCGGGAAGACCAGCACGCCGCCGGTGGCGATGTTGAAATCGTGGAATCCGCCGCGGAAGTTCTGGCCGCGGTACTTGATGACCCGCATCCGGCGGCGCTGCGCCCCGTAATCGGGCGCCAGCTCCTCCAGCCGGACGACGCCGTGGGCGACGCTGTGGACGGTCTTGTCGAGGTTGTCCGCCGTCAGGTCGTCGAGCATCAGGACGGTGATCGCGTGGCGGGCGAAATAGTGCTTCAGCGCCAGGATCTGGCGGCGGTAGCGGAGCGACGAGCCCGCGAGCAGGCGGATCTCCGACAGGCTGTCGAGGACGATCCGCGACGGTGCCACGCGATCGACCGCGTCGAAGATCTGCCGGGTCGTCTCGCCGAGTTCGAGATCGGAGGAATAGAGCAGGCTCTGCTGCTGGTTGGCGTCGAGCAGGCTCTCCGGCGGGATCAGCTCGAAGACCGTGATGCTCGGGTCGAGCTCCCAGCCGTGCGAGGTGGCCGTCTCGCGCAGCTCCTCCTCGGTCTCCGAGAGGGTGATGTAGAGGGTCTTCTCGCCTAGGGCAGCGCCGTCGCGCAGGAATTGCAGCGCGATCGTGGTCTTGCCGGTGCCGGGGCTGCCCTCCAGCAGGTAGAGCCGGTCCCGCACGAGGCCGCCGGAGAGAACGTCGTCGAGGCCGGCGATACCGGTCCTCGCCTTGTCGGACATACCGGCCGTCGCACTCATGAAGCCCGGACTCAGTATACGGAAGCGGGGCCCGCGAAACACGGGCGCGCCGGCGGCGCCGCTCCTCTCTAAACGCACCTCCGGGATGTACCAAGCGAGCCCGGTTGACAACCCGGGCGCGTGCGTCCGCACCGCCTCAGAGCCATTTCTTCCAGCGGAAGAAGACATAGGGGAGCACGGCCGCGACAACCATCATCAGCACTGCCATCGGGTAGCCGAAAGGCCATTCGAGCTCCGGCATTGCTTTGAAGTTCATGCCGTAGATCGAGGCGATCAGGGTCGGCGGCATGAACACGACCGCCATGACGGAGAACAACTTGATGATGTTGTTCTGCTCGAGGTTCACGAGCCCGAGCGTTGCGTCGAGGAGGAACTGGATCTTGGTCGAGAGGAAGGTCGCGTGCTCCTCCAGCGACTGCAGGTCGCGCAAGGTCGAGCGCACGTCCTCGCGCAATTCGCGGGGCGCCTTGTTTGTCCGGTAGGTCGCCGAGAGCGAGAGCAAGATGCGCTCCATCGAGACGAGGCTCTCGCGCTGCTTCGAGATCAGGTCGCCGTGGCGACCGAGCGCGCGGAGCGTGTCCTGCAGCGCGGTGTTGCGCACGCTCGGGTCGTCCTGGACCTCGAAGATCTTGCCCGAGAGCCGGTCGATCCGCTCGCCCTGGAGCTGGAGCACGTCCGCCGCCCGGTCGATCACCGCCTCGATCAGCCCGGCGAGGATGGACTCGCCGGAGGTGATCCCGGCCGGTCCGTTGCCCGTCGTGCGGCCCGCGCGCTGCGTGTACATCCGGAACGCCTGCGGCTCCTCGTAGCGGACGGTGACGAGGCGGTTCTCGCGCAGGATGAAGGTGATGCCGGCAAGCCCCGGATCCTCGGAATCGCTCACCTTGCTCAGCACCCGGCCCGTCATGTAGCGGGCGCCCTCCTCGACGTAGAGGAGTTCGGAGGGCTCGATGTCCTTCATCTCCTCGCGGGTCGGCACCTGGATGCCCATGAAGGCCTCGACCTTGAGGTCCTCCTCCCGGGTCGGTCGGATCATGTCGAGCCAGACCGTGTCGTCGGGAATCGGGTCCTGAAGGTCGAGGGGGCGCCGTTCGAGCAGGATCTGACCGGCGCCGGCGGCCGGCTGGTGGATGAAGATCACGAGGTCTCTCAGGCGAAAGCGTTCGGTGGCGGTACGCTCGCATCCGGCACGAAGAAGTCCGGCGCAAGGGGAATGCCGGGTGTGACGCGGTATTTTGAAAAGTCCGTGACGCCGCTCTCGGCGAGGAAGCTGTCGTCGATCAGGAAACGGCCCGTGACCTCGCGGGACGGCATCAGGAACAGGGTGTGGGCCGCGTCCGCCATGATCTCGGGCGTGCGGCTCGCCTGCATCAGCGCCTCGCCGCCGAGCAGATTGTTGACGGCCGCCGTCGCGATCGTGGTGCGGGCCAGAGCGCGTTGACGGCGATGCCGGCGCGGCGAAGCTCGCCCGAGAGGCCGAGCACGCAGAGCGACATGCCGAACTTCGCCATCGTGTAGGCGAGATGGGGCGCAAACCACTTCTCCTGCATGTCGAGGGGCGGCGACAACATCAGGATGTGCGGGTTCTCGGCCTTCTCCAGATGCGGGATCGCGTATTTCGAGACCATGTAGGTGCCGCGCGTGTTGATCTGATGCATCAGGTCGAAGCGCTTCATCTCGGTCTGCGGCGTGCGCGTCAGCGAGATCGCGCTCGCGTTGTTCACCACGATGTCGATGCCGCCGAAAGTCTCCGCCGTCCGGGCGATGGCATTCGCGACGCTCTCCTCCTCGCGCACGTCGACGACGAGGGGCAGCGCCCGGCCGCCCGCCGCCTCGATCTCGGCCGCGGCGGTGTGGATGGTGCCCGCGAGCTTCGGATGCGGCGTCTCGGTCTTCGCCGCGATTGCCACGTTCGCGCCGTCCCGGGCCGCGCGCAGGCCGATCGCGAGGCCGATGCCCCGCGAGGCGCCGGTGATGAACAGGGTCTTGCCCTTCAGTGATCCGTGCATCGGTCCCTCCCCGCGCTCGTGACTATCGGTCGATCCGGAGGCGCGGCGGGCGCGTTCCGTCCGCGTCGGTGAAGCCGTAGGCATCGGCGAGGTCGGCGGCGTGCAGGATCTGCCCGGCCCGCTCGGCGACGTTCGGGTCGGCCGCGAGCGCGGCGAGCGCGCGGCCCGCGTAGAGCGGGCTCTCCGTGGCCTCGTCACCCTGGCCGAGGTCGCGCACCCGCTCGGTGCGCACGTGACCGGGCGACAGGCCGAGCGCGGTGACGCCGTGCGGCCGCAGCTCCTCGGCGAAGGCGAGCGCCAGCCGGTTCGTCGCCGCCTTGGCGACGTCGTAGAAGAGGTCGCCGAGATAGCCGTGCTGCGTATCGACGGAGACGAGGGCGATCAGCCCGCCCTTCGCCGAGACCATCGCGGGCGCCACCGCCCGCGCCAGCAGGAGCCCGGCATAGGGGCCGCCTTCGAGGAAGCGGCCGAACGGCTCGGCGGAGCGGCGCCAGAACGGCGTGCCCCAGCCCGTCCCGTCCGGGTAGCGGGTGCCGTCGAAGCCCTCGTTGCCGCCCCACACGCTCGACACCGCGACGTCGATCCGGCCGAAGCGGCGCAGCACCCAGCGGATCAGCTCGTCGACGGCGCGCTCGCTCAGGTGGTCGCAGAGGTAATGGTGGCCGCGGCCGCCGGCGGCGTCGACCTCGCGGGCGGTGTCCTCGATCGCCTCGGGGCGCATCTCGGTGCGCGCTCCGGTCTCGCTCGACCGGGCGGTCACGATGACGGTCGCGCCCGCTTCGCCGAGCCCCCGCGCGATGCCGCGCCCGACGCCCCGCGAGGCCCCCGCCACGAGGCAGACGCGGCCGCCGAGGTCGGGCACGCTCACGCGGCGGCGTCCGCTTTGGGCTTCCCGGCCCCGCGCGCGAAGAAGGCCCGGAAGGCGCTCTGCGCCTCCTCGGAGCGGAGCTGCGCGTCGAAGGCCACGGCCTCGGCCTCCAGCGCCGCCTCGACCGCCGCCTGGTCGCCGCGGATCAGCCGGCGGGTCGCCGCGACGGCCCCGCGCGGCAGGGCGGCGAGGCGCTGTGCCTGGGCCATCGCGTGCTCGGCCAGCATGTCGGCCGGGATCACCGCGTTGGCGAGGCCGAGCCCGACCGCGGTGTCGGCGTCGTAGGCCTCCGACAGCATCAGCATCTCGGTGGCGCGCAGGGTCCCGACCCGGCGCGGCAGCAGGTAGCTGGAGGCCGCCTCCGGCACGAGGCCGAGCTCGACGAACGGCATCCGGAAGCGCGCGGACGGGCTCGCGTAGACGAGGTCGCAGTGGAGGGTCAGCGTGGTGCCGATGCCGACCGCGATCCCGTCGACGGCCGCCACCATCGGCGTCCGGGTGCGGGCGAGCTGCCGGATGAAGCGCAAGGGGGGCGATTCGGCGAAGGGCCCCTCGGCCATGGCGACGAAGTCGGCGAGGTCATTGCCCGCCGTGAACACGCCCGCACTTCCCGAGAACAGCACGGCGCCGATGCCCGACCCCTCCGCGTCGGCCGAGACCAGCGCCTCGCGCATGGCCTCGTACATCGTGCCGATGATCGCGTTCTTCTTTTCGGGGCGCCGAATCGTGATCGCTCGGACGGGTCCGTGATCCTCGATTCCGATCGGCTCGCTCATCTGGGATTTCCCGCTTGCGTTGATATCAGCTCGCCAGCGCAATCTTGGCGTCCTGAACGAAGCCGCCGCCGTCGACGACGCTCTGTTCCAGCCCACCCGACGCGGTGGCGAGGTTCTCCGCGAAGAACCGCGCCAGCGCGATCCGGGCGCGATGGGCCGGATCCGTCTCGCCAGCCCGGATCGCCGCGCTCGCGGCGAGCGCCGCCTTGGCGAGGCAGGCGCCGCCCTGCGCCAGCCCGAACAGGCGCAGATACGGGGTCGCGACCGCCAGCGCCTCCTCCGGCCGGTTGGAGCCGAGCGCCCTCAGGGCGAAGCTCGTCGCCCGATCGAGGCTCTCGATCGCAGCCCGCAGCCGCGCCGCCGTGTGGCCGAAGGCGGGGCTGTTGTCCCGGAGCACGCCCTCGGCGATCTCGCGCATCGCAGCGATCTGGGCCCGCACCGTGGCGCCGCCGTTCAATGGCAGCTTGCGGCCGACGAGGTCGAGCGCCTGGATGCCGTTGGTGCCCTCGTAGATCGCGAGGATGCGGGCATCGCGCATGAGCTGGGCGGCACCGGTCTCCTCGACGAAGCCCATGCCGCCATGAACCTGAACGCCGAGAGAGGTCACCTCGTTGGCGATGTCCGTCGAGAAGGCCTTGGCGACCGGGGTCAGGAGCGAAGCCCGGTCGTAGGCATCCTGCCCCTCGGACCCCCGCGCCGCGTCGAGCGCCGCCGCGGTCAGGTAGCAGATGCCGCGCGCGGCCGCGGTCTGGGCCTTCATGGTCAGGAGCATGCGCTGCACGTCGGCATGCGCGATGATCGGGCTCGCGCCGCCCTCGCCCGCGCCCGGCGCCCTGCCCTGGCGGCGCTCCTGCGCGTAGGCGAGCGCCTTCTGGGTGGCCGCCTCGGCCACGGCCACGCCCTGCAGGCCGACGCCGAGCCGGGCGCTGTTCATCATCGTGAACATGCAGGCGAGGCCCCGGTTCTCCTCGCCGATCAGCCAGCCCGTGGCGCCGCCGCCGTCTCCGAAGGCCATCGAGCAGGTGGGCGAGGCGTGGATGCCGAGCTTGTGCTCGATGCCGGAGCAGCGCAGGTCGTTGCGGCTCCCGTCCGGCAGCACCTTCGGCACGAGGAACAGCGAGATGCCGCGCGTGCCGGCCGGCGCGTCCTTCAGGCGAGCCAGCACGAGGTGCAGGATGTTGTCGGTGAGGTCGTGCTCGCCGTAGGTGATGTAGATCTTGGCGCCGGTGATCCGATAGCTGCCGTCGCCGTTCGCCTCGGCGCGGGTCCGCAGCAGGGCGAGGTCGGAGCCCGCCTGCGGCTCGGTCAGGTTCATGGTCGCCGTCCACTCGCCCGAGACGAGCTTCTCGAGATAGGCGGCCTTCAGCGCCTCCGAGCCGTGCTTCTCCACCGCCTCGATGCCGCCGGCGGTCAGCAGGGGGCAGAGGCTGAAGGCGAGGTTGGCGCCGTTCCACATCTCGGTGCAGGCGGCGTTGAGGAGGTGGGGGAGCCCCTGTCCGCCGTGGCTCTCCGGCGCGCTGAGCCCGTTCCAGCCGCCCTCGACGAAGGTGCGATAGGCCTCCCGCCAGCCCGGCGGCGTGGTGATGCCGCCGTCGTTGAGCGGAGTGCCGTGGCGGTCGCCGACGCGGTTGAGGGGGGCGAGCACGGCGCCGGCGAGGCGGCCCGCCTCCTCCAGCACGGCCTGCGCATCCTCCAGCGTGAGGTCGCCCTGCCCGGATCCGGCGAGCGCCGCCTCGAGCCCCGCCACGTGGCGCAGGGTGAAGGCCAGCTCGGCCACGGGTGCGCGGTAGCTCATGGTCATCCCCTCCCGCGCCGTCTTCGGCGGCGCTGTCCCTGACGGTCTCGGCGTTTGACGTCGGTGCCCGGCCGGGAATAGGCCCGCACGCGTCGCACCGCCGACATACGCCCGAACGGCGCACCCCGTCACGGTCGGAGATAGTTTATATATGAACGATCTCGGGTCAATGCCCGCTGAATGCTCGTCCGGGACGACGCGCCGCCTGCGCGGCGACGCGGCCGGCATCGCCGAGGCCGCGCGGCTCCTCGCCCGCGGCGATCTCGTCGCCTTCCCGACCGAGACGGTCTACGGCCTCGGTGCCGACGCGACCGACGCGGTTGCCGTGGCCCGGATCTTCGCGGCCAAGGAGCGCCCGCGCTTCAACCCGCTGATCGCGCATCTGCCGGACACGGCGACTGCCCGCGCCGAGGGGGATTTCGACGCGGCCGCTTCGCGCCTCGCCGAGGCGTTCTGGCCCGGGCCCCTGACGCTCGTCGTGCCGGCGCACGAGCAAACTTCGGTCTGCGATCTCGCCCGCGCGGGCTTGGCGAGCCTCGCGCTGCGGGTGCCGGCGAGCGCGCTCGCGCAGGATCTTCTCGCCCGGGTCGGGCGGCCGATCGCCGCGCCGTCGGCCAACCGTTCAGGCCGCGTCAGCCCGACCAGCGCCGCGCACGTGCTGGGTGATCTCGACGGCCGGGCGGCCGCGGTGCTCGACGGCGGCGCGACGCCGGTCGGCCTCGAGTCGACGGTGATCGCCTGCCTCGGCGGGAAGCCGCGCCTGCTCCGGCCGGGCGGCGTGCCGCGAGAGGCGATCCGCGCGGTTCTGGGCACGGAACTGCTCGACGCCGAGGCCGACTCGGTCGAGCGCCCGGTCGGCCCAGGGCTGCTCGCCTCCCACTACGCGCCGCGGGCGCGGGTGCGCCTCGATGCCGAGCGAATCGAGCCGGGTGAGGCCGCGCTCCTGTTCGGGCCGGACTCGCTGCCGGGCCTCGTCGACGCGCGCGCCGTCATCAATCTCAGCCAGCAGGGCGATCCGGCCGAGGCAGCCGCCCGCCTGTTCGCGGCCCTGCGCGATCTCGACGCCTCGGGCGCGGCGGTGATCGCGGTGGCGCGGGTGCCGATGGCGGACCTCGGCGAGGCCATCAACGATCGCCTCAGAAGGGCTGCCGCGCCTCGGTAGAAATATTTCTGTGAGGCGCGGAACCAACGCGCTGGGCCGCCCGTTAATGGGTCACGAAGGCCAGTTCAGCCCCCAATGGCCTTTTTCCTTCCAAGGCTCGGAGCAATCCGAGCCTTTTTTCTTGAGCTGGCCGCCGCGCCCCATCAGCCCGCGAGCTTCGCGGCGATCTGCGCCACGTGGCGGCCCTGGAAGCGGGCGCCGTCGAGCTCGACCTGGCTCGGCTGACGGCTGCCGTCGCCGTCCGCGATCGTCGTCGCGCCGTAGGGCGTGCCGCCCTTCACCGCCTCGACGCCGTTGAGACCCGGGAAGGCGTAGGGCAGGCCGACGATCACCATGCCGTGATGCAGGAGCACGGTGTGGAAGCTCGTCAGGGTGGTCTCCTGGCCGCCATGCTGGGACGCCGTCGAGGTGAAGACCGATCCGACCTTGCCGACGAGCTTGCCCGCGGCCCACAGACCGCCGGTCTGGTCGATGAACTGCTTCATCTGCGCCGCCATGTTGCCGTAGCGGGTCGGCGTGCCGAAGATGATCGCGTCGTAGTCGCCGAGTTCGTTCGGATCCGCGATCGGGGCCGCCTGATCGAGCTTGTAATGGAACTGCTTGGCGACCTCCTCGGGTACCAGCTCGGGCACGCGCTTCACGCTGACTTCGGCACCCGCCTCGCGCGCGCCCTCGGCAGCCGCCTGCGCGAGCTGCTCCACGTGGCCCCAGGACGAGTAGTACAGCACCAGAACCTTCGCCATCGCGGCACTCTCCACGGTTTGTTCGGAACGGACCCGGTCGCGCGGCCAGGATGGCCGGCGCCGGCCTCGATCGCCACCGATATCGTGCTTCCGCTCCTTGCCGAAATGCCCCACGCTGCAAGATCGTCTTTGCAATTCTGCAAGCTTGACTGATCGGACGTGCATGGGCCTCGACTGGGACGATTTCCGCCTCGTGAAGGCGATCGCCGAGCGCGGCGGGCTGACCCACGCCGCCGAGGCCCTGGCGATCAATCACTCGACGGCCTTCCGCCGCCTCGCGGCGATCGAGGCGAGCCTCGACGCGCGGCTCTTCGAGCGCCACCGCTCCGGCTACGTCCCGACCGCGGCAGGCGAGGCGATGGTGCGCGCCGCCGCCCGCATGGAGACCGACGTCGTCACGTTCTCCCGCGAGATGGCGGGCAAGGCGCAGGCGCCGGCAGGGGAACTCCGCGTCACCGCGGCGGCGAGCTTCGTGGCGACCGTGATGATGCCGTTGCTCGGCCAGTTCTGTACCCGCTACCCGGAGATCCGCCTCGATCTGGTCGTGTCCGAAGAGGCGCTGAACCTGTCGCGGCGGGACGCGGACGTGGCGCTGCGCGCGAGCGACGGGCCGCCGCCGACCCTCGTCGGGCGGCGGCTCGCCGACATCGCCTGGGCGATCTACGGGCCGGCTGACGGCCCGCGCGAGATCGCGGGGCGGGACTGGGTTTCGCCGAGCGAGGGCGTGGGCGGCGGCCGCCACGCCCGCTTCGTGCAGGCACGCGCCGAGAAGAGCCGGGTCCGGCTCCGGCTGAACACGGTGCTCGGTCTCGCCGAGGCAGTGGAGGCCGGGATCGGCATCGGCCCGCTGCCCTGCATGCAGGGCGACGCGTCGCCAGGGCTTCGCCGCCTCGGCCCACCGGAGCCCGACCTCGCCAGCACCCTGTGGCTCCTGACGCATCCGGACCTGCGCCACGCCCCGCGCGTGCGGGCCTTCATGGATTTCATGGCCGAGGAGACCGCGCCGATGCGCCCGCTCTTCGCGGGGCCCGGCCACTCACCTGATCTCGAGGATCTCCGCCTCGTGGCCGTTCACCTCGACAACGTCGCCGACGCTCTTGCCCGTCAGCGCGCGAGCGAGCGGGGCCACGTAGGAGAGCGAGCCCTTGTTCGGGTCCGCCTCGTCTTCGCCGACGATGTGGAAGGTCTGCTTCGTCCCGTCCTCGCGCTCGATCGAGACGGTGGAGCCGAAATGCACCGTGTCGCCCGCAACCTTCTCGACGAGTTGGGCCGAGTTCAGCCGCGCGGTCCAGTACCGCAGGTCGCGCGAGACGCGGGCGCTGTCGGCCTTGTCCTCGGGGTTGAGCTTCCCCGCCTCCGCTTGCAGGCGTTTCACCTCGGCCTCGATCTGGGCGAGGCCCTGGGGCGTCACGAAATTGGGGTGGGGCGAGATCGGCCGGTCGGGCAGATCCTCGAAGGCCTCGCCGCCCTCACGCTCACGAACGAATGCGATGCTCATGAAAAAAGCAATGCGCCGGCAACGGTACAGGTTCCGTCCCGGCGCCCCCGCTCGCAGGGCATGCCTCTAGGCGACCTCGACCACCGTGCGCCCGCGGGTCCGGCCGGCGAGAATTTCCTCGGCGAGATCCGCCACGTCGGACAGGCCGACCGTCGTCGTCATGGCGGCGAGCTTGTCGAGATCGAGCTCGCGTGCGAGCCGGCCCCACGCCTCCCGCCGCTTCGGCTGCGGGGTCGTGACGCTGTTGATGCCGAGCAGCGAGACGCCGCGCAGGATGAAGGGGGCCACCGAAGTCGGCAGGTCCATGCCCTGCGCGAGGCCGCAGGCGGCGACCGCGCCGTCGGCCCGCGTCATCGCGAGCACGTTCGCGAGCGTCGTCGAGCCGACGGCGTCGATCGCGGCGGCCCAGCGCTCCTTCGCGAGCGGCTTCGGCGTGCCGGAAAGCTCCGCCCGGTCGAGGATCTCGGCGGCGCCGAGGCCGCGCAGGTATTCCGCCTCGCTGTCGCGCCCGGTCGAGGCGATGACGTGCCAGCCCGCGCGCGCCAGCAGCGCCACCGCGACCGAGCCGACGCCGCCGGAGGCGCCCGTGACGAGGGCGGGCCCGTGCTCGGGCTTCAGCCCGTGATGGTCGAGGGCCATCAGGCAGAGCATGGCGGTGTAGCCGGCCGTGCCGATCGCCATCGCCTGGGCGGCGCTGAGGCCCTCGGGCAACGGCACCAGCCAGTCGCCCTTGACCCGCGCGCGTTCGGCATAGGCGCCGAGATGGGTCTCGCCGACGCCCCAGCCCGTCAGCACCACCGCGTCGCCCGGCTTATAGGCGGGATGCTCGGAGGTCTCGACGATCCCGGAGAAGTCGATGCCGGGGATCATCGGGAAGCGGCGCACCACCGGCGATTTGCCGGTCATGGCGAGACCGTCCTTGTAGTTGAGGGTCGAGTGCGTCACGCGGACTGTGACGTCGCCCTCCATCAGGTCGGCCTCGTCGAAGTCCCGGAAGGTCAGGCTCTGCCCGCCCTCGCCCTTCTCGACCACCCATGCCCTGAACGTCGCCATCGCGCCCGCGCCTCCACCCGGTGCCTGACCTGTGGCGGCGCGGTCCCGATTCAAGCCCGGCGCTCAGTAGCCGTCGTAGATGCTGCCGCGGGAGAAGCCGAGGCCGACGCCGATATCGGCCGAGCTCGCGCCGGTGATGCCGAACGCGTCGGGAATCGAGCCGACGAGGGGGCCGCCGGGCCCGGGTCCGTAGCCGGGGCCCGGCCCGTAGCCGCCGCCGACCGGCACCCAGCCCGCGCGGGCGGGCTGCACGAGGACGCGGCGCGAGACGCTCGCGTATTCGGGCGGGATCGTCTCGGGGATCGTCTGCGGGGGCTGCACCATCACCCGCCGGCTGCGGACCGCGAATTGCGGCGGCGTCGTGACCCAGCAGCCGATCAGCTCGCCGTAGGGGCCTCGCCGGGTCTGCCAGACGCGCCCGCCCGGCGCCACGAGGACGCGCTCGGAGACCGTGTCGAAGACGGGCGGCGTGGTCCGGTAGATCGTGCGCGGCGGCCGCACCAGCACCTGCTCGGAGACCGTGTCGAAGACCGGCGGGGTCGTGACGTGGCGGTAGCATTCGCTGCCGTAGCAGCCGCCGGCCTGGGCCGGCGCGGCGAGGGTGGCGCCGGCGATGGCGGCGCCGGCAAGGGCAGCGAGCAGGATCGTGAGACGGGTGACCGGCGCGGTCATGACGGCTTCCTCGAAGATACGCTGTACGGCGGGACGGTACGCTGGCGTGCGCACCTCTCGACGTGCAGGAGGCCGTCAAGTTCGAGGACAAGCAAGGTCTATTGGTTGACAGGGTAAAATTAACCCTCGCTTAGGACTACGCAGGAGCCAATCTACGTAAGTAAAACGGCGCCTCCGATTCCGCGCTCGTTATGCTTAACGGCGCCAATGCAGAACAGGGCCGTGTCATGTCTGCCCGCGCTTGAGCTGGTAGAAGATGTGCCGGCCGATGACGTCCATCTTCTTGAGGCGGCGCGACCAGCCCGGCTTCACGTAATCGGCGTGGTAATGCGTGGCGTTCCCAACCTCGCTCAGGTAGGTCCGGCCGTCGATCACCGAGCGGGCGATGCGGGTCGCGTTCTGCCAGGAGGCGGCATCGGTGATGCGCAGCGACTTGCCCTCGCAGGCAAACGAGAACTGGCAGCCCATGTAGCGGTGCCGGTTCTGGTAGACGACGCCGCAGACGTTGCCCGGGTAGAGGCCGCTCTTGACGCGGTTGAGCACCACCTGTGCCACGGCGGCCTGGCCCTCCTCCGGCTCGCTGCGCGCCTCGAAATAGACCGCCTCGGCGAGGCAGCGCTGCTCCTTGTCCATCGCCTCCGGGACGATGAGGTCGGCGTAGCGGTGGCGGGCGGAATCGGGCGCGGTCTCGGGCGCCGTCTCCGGCTTGCCGGGCTCCGCCCGGTCCGCGCGGAAGCTGAAGCCGGGCAGCGCGAGGCTCGCGGCGGCGACCTCGATCGGCGTCGCGTCGGCCGGTGCCGGGGTCGTCGAGGACAGCGCGACGGCGCGCGGGATCGCCGGGGTCGAGCCGTCGTGCCGCTCTGGCGGCGTCGCGTCGGCGACCGCCTCTCCGGTCGAGGGTGCGCTGCCGGCGCCCGTGGTCAGGCCGAGATCGGGCACCGGCACGAAGCCGAGATCCGGCTCGAGATCGGGATTCCAGGTGGCGGAGCCGGGGCTCAGCACGCCGGCGACCGAACTCGTGAGATTCGCGAAAACGAGCGAGGTCCCGGTGTCGCGCAAGGCGGCGGCGCTGCGCTCGAAGCTCGCGCCGGGTGAGAGGGCGGCGTCGCCCTTGCCCCCGCGCTGGACGACGGGGAAGACGCGGGCCTGCGCCTTCATGTCCGCGCGCAACGGCTCGTCGGCGACGCGCATCGGCGCGAGCGCAGCGTCGGCGCGGGCGATCGAGAGAAGGTTGCCGGTCGCATCGTGCAGGCCGGTGCCGCCGATGAGGAGCGCGCCGCCCGGCAGCGCCGGCGCGAACCGGGCGTCGCGCTCCGGCAGGATGCTGGAGCCGATCGTACTCTCGGTGCCGGCCGTCGCCGTGAAGGACACCAGCAGGCCGAGACCGGCCAGCCAGGGCGTCACCGCCGTCCCGAGCCAGTGCAGGCTCGATCTGCGTCGAACTCGTCTCGTTGCCACGCCGAACCGACCCGTACCGGAAAGCCATGCCCGGCGATCGTCGCGACCCTTTTCGGGCGCAGGATGGCCGGAGCCCATTTATCGCCCGGTATAATTGCCCGAGCGTTAAGGGGTGCGGTTCGGCACGTCCTCGTTGACCTGGCGCGGCTTTCTGCCACCTACGCTCAGGCGGCGCGGACCTTCTCGACCTCGAAGGCGGCCCCGTTCGGCCCCGGCCGCTCGCGGATCACCAGGCGGTCGTCCGGCCCGAACTCCCCGAGCGGCACGTCCCGGTCCGGCAGCACCACGGTCGTCGCCTTGTTGAGGTGAACGAGGACGTGGCGCTTGCGCGGGAGCGACGCGGCGGCCCAGCGCTTCAGCTGCCCGTAATAGGGCTCGCGGCGCCACGCGTTCGGCTGGCCGGGATCGACCTGCACGTTCATGTGGCGCGAGACCGGGTCGAGGCTCAGCACCATCTTTGCCCGCTCCGGCTTCCATTCGGGGCCGAGCCAGCCCTCGGTCATCCAGAGGCAGTGGAAGGCGCGGCAATGGTCGGGACGGGTCTCGTGGATCGCGCAGCCCCGCCCCTGCCGCGTATGGCGGCACCACTGGCCCGCGAGGCTCTCGACGGCCGGCACGTCGTAGACCTTGCAGCAAAGGGTGCAGGTTCCGCAGGCGCGGCCGGGGGCCGGAGCAGCGACGAAGGAGGCGGGATCGAGCATCGCGCTGGGTCCGTGGGGCGTCGGGGCGTCGCGCCGGTCTCGGGTTTATGATGGGGCAACGGGCCGGTAGTGTGGCAAAGATTCCCGACCGTTTCCGGAAGGCTCCATGCGCTCGAACCTCGCGGCCCGCGACGTCGAAACCCTCGTCCACCCCTACACGAACCTCGCCGCCTTCCGCGAGACCGGCCCGCTGGTCCTGGAGCGCGGCCACGGCGTCTACGTCTACGATACGGACGGCCGGCCCTACATCGAGGGCATGGCGGGCCTGTGGTGCACGGCGCTCGGCTACTCGAACGAGGAGCTGGTGGAGGCCGCGAGCGAACAACTGTCGCGCCTGCCCTTCACGCATCTCTTCTCCGGCCGCAGCCACGATCCGGCGATCGAGCTCGCCGAGACGCTCAAGGAGCTGATGCCGGTGCCGACCTCGAAGGTGTTCTTCACCTCGTCGGGCTCGGAAGCCAACGACACCCAGGTCAAGCTGCTCTGGTACATGAACAACGCCCTCGGGCGGGCCGCCAAGAAGAAGATCATCTCGCACGTGAAGGGCTACCACGGCGTCACCGTCGCCACCGCCTCGATGACGGGGCTGCCCGCCAACCACGCCGACTGGGACCTGCCGCTGCCGGGCTTCCTGCACGCCCCCTGCCCGCACCATTACCGGGGCGCGGAGCCCGGCGAGAGCGAGGCGGCGTTCTCCGCGCGCCTCGCGGGCGAGCTCGACGCGCTCATCCTGCGCGAGGGGCCGGAGACGGTGGCCGCCTTCTTCGTGGAGCCGGTCATGGGCGCGGGCGGCGCCATCGTGCCGCCGGCAGGCTATTTCGAGGCGATCCAGCCGGTGCTGGAGCGGCACGACGTCCGCCTGGTCGCCGACGAGGTAATCTGCGGCTTCGGGCGGCTCGGCACGTGGTTCGGCTCCGAGAGCCTGGGCATCCGGCCCCACACCCTCTCCTTCGCCAAGGCGGTGACATCGGGTTACCTGCCGCTCGGCGGCGTCTCAATCGACGAACCGCTCTACCGCGCCATGCTGGCCGAGAGCGCCAAGATCGGCACCTTCGGCCACGGCACCACCTATTCGGGCCATCCCGTCGCCTGCGCGGTGGCCCTCAAGACCATCGAGATCTTCCGGCGCGACCGCATCGTCGAGGGCGTGGGCGCGAAGGCGCCCCATTTCCAGGCCCGCCTGTCCGGGTTGGCGGACCATCCGCTCGTCGGCGAGGCGCGCGGCATCGGCCTCATCGGCGGCCTGGAGATCGTCGCCGACAAGGGCTCGAAGCGCCAGTACGACCCGAAGGCCGGGGTGGCGGCCCGCTGCGTCGCCTTCGCGCAGGCCGAGGGGCTGATCGTGCGCTTCCTCGCGGGCGACCGCATCGCGATCTGCCCGCCCCTCGTGATCACGAGCGAGGAGATCGACGCCCTGTTCGACCGCCTGACCCGCGCGCTGGACCGGACGCTGGCCTGGATCGCTGCCGAGGGGCTGGAGGCGATGCCGGCCTGAGGCTTCGGGAGGGCCGCAGCCTGTCGTGGCAGACTGTGTTTTGTATTCACGTAGCAGTCAGTTGTTCTCCGCGCGAGCGATGACGAAGATTGGGTTTTCCTTAAGGTCTCGTTCAGTTTGACTGGCCCTGTATGAGGCGGTGGCTGCCAAGGGATCGTCCCGCAGCCGCCGCAAAGGTGCCCAGGCGCCGTCGCGATCGCCGCGCAGAACGGTGACGCCACCGCCACCACGAGTGCTCAGACAGGACGCCCAACCATGTTCCCGTTCAGCGAGACCCCGAGTGCAGCGACCGAGTCCGGCCGCCGCAAGACGGACCAGGGTCAGGACGCCGAGAGTTTCCGCCCCCTCGCTCTGCCCGCGCTTGCCGCCGCCGTCCGCATGCGGGCGCCCGTCGCCGAGAAGGCCGCCCAGCGCCCGCAGCGCCGCGGCATCCTCGCGCTCCTCCACGAGGACGCTCCGCTCGCCTGAGGACCTTCCGGCGTCGCGACAGGCCCGGCGAGGCGCGCCCTCGCCGTCAAACCGTCGAATTCGATCGGCACAGGCTTTGCTGTCTTGCCCGGCCCGCCCCGCGGGAGGCCGCACGGGACCCGGTCGTCGCACGAGGAATGTCGCATGCTGATCCTGCCGAGCCGCCGGCAGTTCCTCGCCGGTCTCGGGGGCGCGACCGCGCTGGTCGGGTCGACCGGCGTCTACGCCTTCGGGATCGAACCGCTCTATCGCCTCGTCGTGACCCGCTACGCGCCGGTGCTGCCGCGCTGGACGCCGGGCCTCTCGCTGCGCGTCGCGGTGCTCGCCGATTTCCACGTCGGCGAGCCCTACATGCCGCTCGATCGCATCGCCGAGATCGTCGACACGACGAACGCGCTCGCGCCCGACCTCGTCCTGATGCTCGGCGACTATCCGGCCGGACGCGTCGCGCGCCGCAAGGTGCCGCTGTCGGAATTCGCCCGCGTGGTCGCGGGCCTCAAGGCTCCCCTCGGCGTCCACGCCATCCTCGGCAACCACGATTGGTGGGACGACGACGAGGCGCAGATGAGCCGCGGACCCACCTGCGAGGCGTGGCGGGAGCTCGAGGCCGTCGGCATCCCGGTCATGGAGAACGAGGCGCTGCGCCTGACGAAGGACGGGCATCCGTTCTGGATCGCGGGCCTCGGCGACCAGGAGCCCTACGTGCTCTGGGGCGACTGGCGCGGGCGCGACGACCTGCCGGCAACTCTCGCCAAGGTCACCGACGACGCGCCCGTGCTCCTGATGGTGCACGAGCCGGACATCTTCCTCGACGTGCCGGAGCGCGTCTCCCTCACCCTGGCCGGCCACACGCATGGCGGCCAGATCCGCCTGTTCGGCTTCTCTCCGGTGATCCCGTCCGTACGCGGCAACGACTTCGCCTACGGCCACGTGACGCTCGGCGGCCGCCAGATGATCGTCTCGGGCGGATTCGGCGTGAGCCGAGTGCCCGTGCGGCTCGGCGTTCCACCCGAGATCGTGCTCCTCGAACTCGGCGCGGCGCCCGCCGTGGCGGGGGCCCCGTCGCGGGCCGCCTGAGGCGCGCCGCCCGAGGCGGCGACACGCCTCATCCGGGCTTGCGCATCCCGACCTTCGAAATGCGCTAGCATGAGGCCATGCGCGCGCTCCTCACACTCATCCTCCTCCTCGCCTCCGGCCCGGTCCTCGCCGATTCCTGCGGCGACCTGATCGGCCGCGTCACGGCGGCGACGCAGGCCGAGATCGGCAACCGCAGCCTCGACTACGCGACCTTCACGGTGGCCCCCGACACCACGCTCACCCTCGCCTGCGGCGGCTCCTACCCGTCGTCCGTCGGCGCACAATTCCGGGGCGAGACGCCGCCCGATACCTACTACGCCCTGTTCGGGCGCGCCGGCCACGCGGTGACCGGCATCGAGGCCGGCATCATCGAGGCGGCGGCCCATCGCGCCCGGGACGCCGCGAGCCGGCTGCGCCACAGCAACGTCGACGCGGGGGGCGTGCGCGTTACCTGTTCCGTCAGCACCGGGGAGAAGGGCCCGCTGACCCTATGCGCCGTGATCGAATCGACCGATCGCAGCTGATTGCTGCGGCCCTCCTCGCCCTTTTCGCGGCCCCGGGCCGCGCCGGGGCGCAGGCGCCGCCGGCGGGCGAGACGCCCGGCGAGGCGCGCGAGACGCGCGACCCCGTCAACAACTGGTCGATGCTGCGCGCGGCGCTGGCGCAATGCTGGCAGGTGCCGGACGCGACCGAGGGCTCGGCCATCGCCTTTCGCTTCGGCCTCGACAAGAACGGCGCGATCCGGGGGACGCCCCTGGTGACGGCGCGCCGCCTCGTCGGCGACCGGGACGCGAAGGAGGCCTACGAGAAGGCTGCCTTCGCGGCCCTCGACCGCTGCTTCCCGATCCGCGTCACGCCGAGTTTCGGTGCGGCGCTCGGCGAGAGCCCGATCCGGCTGCGCTTCGTCAACACGGAGCCGACGGCCGCCTACCAGATCAACTCCAACATCACGATCTTCGCGCCGCGCTGAGCCCGTCCGATATGGCCGAGATGCGATGTTGACAGTAACCGGCAATCCTTCGCCGCGAACAGGGGCTCGGATGCATCCTCTTTCCGTCAATGCCCATCGAGGCAGGAGAACTGGAATGCTGAAGACCCTCGCTCTCACCGCGGCGCTGATCACGGCCGGGATCGGCGGCGCGCTCGCGCAGACGACCTTCATGGCCTGGGGCCACGATTTCGACCTGTCGCCCTTCCACGCGACCGAGATGCAGGTCGCCACCGCCACCGAGCGCGGCACCGGCAAGTCCTTCAACGTCGTGAAGCTCAAGAACGGGCACATGATGGCGGTCGTCGGCATCGACCGGATGTCCGGCGCGCCGGCGGCGACCGCCGACACCGACATGATCAACTGACCGGTCCCGGGCGAGCCGCGCCGCGGCTCGCCCATCCCGCCGTCTCAGAGCGGGATGTTGTCGTGCTTCTTCCAGGGCTGCTCCATCTTCTTGGTGCGCAGCATGCCGAGCGCTCGGGCGATGCGCTTTCGCGTCGAGTGCGGCATGATCACCTCGTCGATGTAGCCGCGCTCCGCCGCTACGAAGGGCGAGAGGAAGCGGTCCTCGTACTCGCCCGTGCGCGCCGCGATCTTGTCCGGGTCCCCGAGTTCGCTGCGGAAGATGATCTCGACCGCGCCCTTGGCGCCCATCACGGCGATCTGCGCCGTCGGCCACGCGTAGTTCAGGTCGGCGCCGACATGCTTCGAGGCCATGACGTCGTAGGCGCCGCCGAAGGCCTTGCGGGTGATGATGGTGACGAGCGGCACCGTCGCCTGGCTGTAGGCGAAGAGCAGCTTGGCGCCGTGCTTGATCAGGCCGCCATATTCCTGCGCGGTGCCCGGCAGGAAGCCCGGCACGTCCACGAAGGTGACGATCGGGATCGAGAAGGCGTCGCAGTAGCGCACGAAGCGGGCGGCCTTCCGCGAGGCGTCCGAATCGAGCACGCCCGCGAGCACCAGCGGCTGGTTCGCCACGAAGCCGACGGTGCGGCCCTCGATGCGGCCGAAACCCGTGATGATGTTGCGCGCGTAGGTCGCCTGGATCTCGAAGAAGTCGCCCTCGTCGGTGACGCGGCGGATCAGCTCGCCCATGTCGTAGGGCTTGTTCGGGTTGTCCGGGATCAGCGTGTCGAGGGACTTGTCGAGCCGGTCGACGTCGTCGAAGCTCTCGATCTGCGGCACGCCGTCGATGTTGTTGGCGGGCAGGAAGTCGAGCAGGCGGCGGATCTGCAGGATCGCCTCGACGTCGTTCTCGAACGAGCCGTCGGCGATCGAGGATTTCGTGGTGTGTACCTTGGCGCCGCCGAGCTCCTCGGCCGTCACGACCTCGTTGGTCACCGTCTTCACGACGTCCGGCCCCGTCACGAACATGTAGCTCGTGTCACGCACCATGAAGATGAAGTCGGTCATGGCCGGCGAGTAGACGTCGCCGCCCGCGCAAGGCCCCATGATCACCGAGATCTGCGGAATCACGCCGGAGGCCATCACGTTGCGGCGGAACACCTCGCCGTAGCCGCCGAGCGCGGCGACGCCCTCCTGGATGCGCGCGCCGCCGGCATCGAAGATGCCGATGATCGGGGCGCGCATCTTCAGCGCCATGTCCTGCACCTTGACGATCTTCTGGGCGTGCGCCTCCGAGAGCGAGCCGCCGAAGACCGTGAAGTCCTTCGAGAACAGGAAGACCGTGCGCCCGTTGATGGTGCCCCAGCCCGTCACTACGCCGTCGCCCGGGATCTTCTGCTTCTCCATCCCGAAATCGCTCGAGCGGTGCTGCACGAACATGTCGAACTCCTCGAACGACCCGTGGTCGAGGAGAAGCTCGATGCGCTCGCGCGCCGTCAGCTTGCCGCGCTTGTGCTGGGCGACGACGCGGTTCTCGCCGCCGCCGAGGCGGGCCTGCGCGCGCCGCTCCTCGAGCTTTTCGAGAATATCCTTCATGTCGTCACGGCCCCGGGCTGAACTGAATACAGAATTCCATTGAACCGCGCAGGCTTGGCGGTTCGTGGGATCAGGCCCCTTAGCACGAGAGTTTCGTCGGCGAAAACGCCCCTATTGGGCCAGCGCCGCGACCTTCGCCGACGCGTCGAACTCGGCGCGCCGGAGCGCCAGCCGCGCCTCGGCTTCCGCATCGCGTCCCCAGACGCCCGCCTGAAAGGTCTCGTCGACATGGGCGGCCGCCCAGGCTTCGTCCGGCGAGAGGTGGCCGTTCAGCACCGCGAGGGCGAGAAGGAGGGAGCCGGTGAGCGTCGTCATGGTGTGGAGCGCCGCGAGCCGGAACGGCCCCTCGGCCGCCGCGATCGCCCGGCGGAGCGCCGCGACCGATTCCTCGGGCTGGGTCACATGCATGACGCCCTCGCTGAGGATCAGGCGGGCACCCAGCGCGTCCCGCGCCCAGTCGAGCACGGGGTCCCAGGCCTCGGCCTGCGCCGCCACGAGTCGCTCGGGAGATTCCGCCCGGTAGGCGAGGAGATCGGTGCCCGCATAGGCCGCGAGATCGTCGATCACCGCGTCGCGGCGGGGCGCCACCCCGTCGATCGCGGTGTTGACGAGCCGCGTCACCGGCATCCGGGCCGGGTCGATGATCTCGTCTTGCGCCTGCCACTCGGCCGCGATGGCCTCGGCGAGGTCCCGGCCGGGCACGGCGAGCGGATTGCGGGCCGGGGTGTTGGCGGGGCGCCCGTCGAGGGTCAGGCGGAAGCCGCCCTCCCCCGGCGCGATCCCGGCCTCGCGATAGAACCGCTTCGGCAGGGGCTTGGCGGGCCCACGGGCCGCGCGCATCGGATCGGGCGCGGCTGCGTCCGAGGGCTCGCCGAGCCAGTCGCGGGTGACGTCGTCGTTGTTCGGGTCGCTCATGGCAGCCGAGATAGTGCATCCGGCAGGCCCGCGCGAGGCCGGCCTAGCCGCCGCGCGTGATCTCCTCGGCGATCGTGCCCTGCTCTGGCTCCGCGAGAGGCCCGGAGAAGAGTTCGCCGAGCGCGGTCGCGGTCTCGACCACCGTCACCGCCCCGGCGCCGTAGAGGGCGCCCGCCGGGTGGTAGCCCCAGGCGACGCCGATCGCGGCCGCGCCCGCCGCCACCGCCATCGCCATGTCGAAGCTGGTGTCGCCGATCATCACGGTCCGCTCGGGCGGCACGCCGGCCGCCGCCATCGCCTGCCGCAGCATGGTCGGGTCTGGCTTCGAGGGTGCGTCGTCGGCGGTCTGCGTGGTGACGAACCACCCCTCCCAGCCGTGGGAATCGATCAGGTGCGCGACGCCCCGGCGCGACTTGCCGGTGGCGAGGGCGAGCCGGATGTCGTCGCGGCTGCGCAGCCGCGCGAGCAGGTCCGCCATGCCCGGGAACAGAGGCTCCTCGTGCGCGGGGTCGAGCCGCAGGGCGTTGAAGGCCCGCTTGTAGCTCTCCGAGAGCGTCGCGATCGGCCCGTCCTCGCCGACGAGGCGCCGGAACGCCTGCGGCAGCGAGAGGCCGACGACCGACAGGGCCTCGGCCCGGCTCGGCGGGGTCAGCCCGTGCTCGGCGAAGGCCACGCCCTGCGCGGCGACGATGAGATGCTGGCTGTCGACGAGCGTGCCGTCGACGTCGAAGACGACGAGTTTCACGGGCGCCGGCGGCGGGGCCGCCCTCGGCTCGGCGCGGGTTCGGCGGACCCGCGCATCATGGCCTGCGGGCCGGCGGCGGGGCGGCTGGCGCCGGCTGCTGCTGCGGGGCCGGAGCCGTCTGGGCCGGGCGGGTGCGCTCGTAGCCGAGGCGGCAGCGGATCAGGAAGCGCCGCCGCGGCCCGCCGCGCAGGCCGCGCTGGTTCGAGACGCGGTTGCAGGCCGCGTAGGAATTGCGCCGCCGCCGCTCGTTCGCCCGCGCGCCGGCGCTGCCCGGCGGAGCGGCGGCCGGTGCAGGCGCGGCGTTGCGGGCCGGCGCCGGGGCGGGTGGCTGCGCCGCCGGCTGCACGGTCGGCTGCGCCGCGACGGCGGGCGCCGCCCCGAGCATCATCCCGATGAGAGCGAGACCGGCGAGGCGGCCCAGCGTCGCGCGCTTGATGTCGATGATTCTCACAGCCTCTCCGACCGGCCGATTCCCCCGGGGCCGGCGAGTCGTGGCACGCCCCCGCCGCCTCAGACAATAAGGTCCCTGCTTCGATTGCCAAGGCGCCCCGAGGCCGCGAGCACCGGGCCTCGTCGTCGCGGACCTCAGTCCTCGGGCGCCTCGATGATCGGGTCGTAGCGGCCGGCGTCGAAGCCGAGGAGGTTCCAGCTCTGCGCCATGTGGGTGGGCAGCGGCGCCGTGACGTCGATCGGCCGGCCCGTGCGCGGGTGCGGGATCACGATCCGGCGCGCGAGGAGATGCAGCCGGTTCTGGATGCCGCCCGGCAGCGCCCAGTTCTCGACGGAAAAGTATTTCGGGTCGCCGACGATCGGGTGCCCGATATGGGCCGCGTGGGCGCGCAATTGGTGCGTGCGCCCGGTTACCGGCTTGAACGAGATCCACGAAACCTTCTGCGCCGCCTGATCGATCACCGCGTAATAGGTGAGCGCGTGGCTCGCGCCCTCGTCGCCGTGCTTGGCGATGCGCATGCGCGCGTCGGCATCCGTCGGCTCCTCCTTGGCGAGGTAGGTCGAGACGCGGCCCTGGCGCACCCGCGGCACGCCCGCGGTCAGCGCCCAGTAGACCTTGCGCGCCGCGCGCGACCGGAAGCTCTTGGCGAGCGTCGCCGCCGCGAGCCGCGTCTTGGCCACGATGAGGCAGCCCGCCGTGTCCTTGTCGAGGCGGTGGACGAGGCGCGGCTTCTGCCCGCCCGGTTCCGTCAGCGCCTCGAGTAGGCCGTCGACGTGCCGCACGGTGCCGGAGCCGCCCTGGACGGCGAGGCCGAACGGCTTGTTGAGCACCATCATCTCGGCGTCCTCGTAGAGGATCAGCGAGCGCAGGAAGGCCGCATCATCCCGGTCGCGGACGGGGCTGCGGGGGCGCTCGCCCGGCTGGTCGAGCTTGAGCGGCGGCACGCGCACGCTCATGCCGGGCTCCAGCCGGTCGCCGGGCTTCGCCCGCTTCCCGTCGACGCGGAGCTCGCCCTTGCGGACGACGCTCTGGACACGGGTGAAGGGCAGCTGCGGAAAGCGCGCGGTCAGGAACCGGTCGATGCGCATGCCCGCCTCGTCCGCCTCGACGGTCAGGGTCTGGACGCCGCTCGCGAGCGTCGCGCTCGCGGCCTCCCGCTGCTGGCGCCGGGTCGGTGCCTCGGTGGGCGCCGCGTCGCGGGACGGCGGGCGGCGGGGCGCCCGCTCCCGGCGGGGCTCCTGGCCGGAATCCTGCCGAAGCTCGTGGCGAGAACCTTGGTGCGTGTCTTGGCGCGTATCTTGGCGCGTATCTTGGTGACCTTCGCGGTGCGCCTTCTGGCGGGATGAGTCCTGGCGAGAGGCTTGGCCCGGCCGCGTCGCGGGCGCGCCGCCGGGTCGGGCCGCGCGGGGCCGGCCGGCGGCCTCCGACGCTCCCTCCGCCGGGTTCCAGGGGGCGCGGTCGAGCGTGTCGTCACCGCGAAGCCGAGCGGCGCGCTGTGCCGCGTCGAGCGCAGTGGCGCGCGGCCCGGTTCCGGCGCGCTCGGCGCGTTTCGGGGCGCCGGAGCGCGGCCTGGCCTGCCCGCCGGGGCCGCGGCCGCGGCCTCCGCCCTTCGGGCCGCCGCGATGGGGAGGCTTTCCTGTCATGGTCCTGCCGCTCGGGCGACGGCATCCGCCGGCCTCGCCCCGTCTCATTGCTCTGACGCAGAGTCTCCCCGCGCGGCCTGACCGTCGCGGGGCGGGCTGATCTAGCACCCGTCCGCCGCGCCGACAAACGGCGCCTTCAGGCCGCGCGCCGAGCCGCCTCCAGCGTCAGCCCGGTTCCGACGGAGCCGAACGTGTCGCCCTCCGCGACGCGGGCCTGCGGCAGGCAGGTCGTCAGCGCGGCGCGCACGTGCGGGAGCCCCGTCGAGCCGCCCGTGAGGAACAGGGCGTCGATCGCGTCCGCCCCCACGCCCGCTTGGCCAAGGCAACGCCCGATCCGCTCCGCGATGCGCCGGGCCAAATCGCCGGTGTGCCGCACGAGCCCGTCCCGGTCGATCTCGGCCGCGAGCCCGCCCTCGATCCAGCCGAGGTCGAGCCGCGCCCCGCCGCGCTCGGAGGTCGCGATCTTGGCGCCTTCCACCTCCATCGCGAGGCTGTGGCCGCGCTCGCCCTCCACCACCGCGTGCAGGCGGCCGAGGAGTTCGGGGCGCGAGGCGTCGCGCCGGGTCTCCTCGATCTCCCGCAGGGTCTTCGAATTGTAGAGGCGGTTGATGCTCGACCACGTGGCGAGGTCGTGGAAATAGGCGTTCGGAACGGCGAGGTCGCCCCGGCGCATCGGGCTGCCGAGGCCGAGCAGCGGCATCACCGTCCCGAGGCTGAGCATACGGTCGAAGTCGGTGCCGCCGATGCGCACGCCGTCATTGGCCAGGATATCGCCGGCGCGATCCGCGCGGCTATGGCGCTCGGGCGAGAGCCGCACGATCGAGAAATCCGACGTGCCGCCGCCGATATCCGCGATGAGGGCGAGTTCTTCGCGGGCGATCCCCTGCTCGTAATCGAGCGCGGCGGCGATGGGCTCGTACTGGAAGGAGACGTGCCGGAAGCCGATCGATTCGGCGATTCCCCGGAGCGCGTCCTCCGCCTTGCGGTCGCCCTCGGGATCGTCGTCGATGAAGTGGACGGGCCGGCCGTGCACCACCGTGTCGAAGCTCTTGCCGGCCTCGGCTTCCGCCCGCGCCTTCACGCCCGCGAGATAGCGGCCGATGACGTCGCGGAAGCGCACTCGCTCGCGCCCGACCGGCGTCGTCTCCTCAAGGAGCGAGGAGCCGAGCACGGATTTGAGGCTGCGCATCAGCCGGCCCGGCACGCCCTCGACGTAGGCGCTCATGGCGGCGCGGCCGATCACGGCCTCGCGGCCCGGCGCGAAGAAGATCGCGCTCGGGATCGTGACGTGTCCGCCCTCCAGCCTCAGGAGGCGCGGTGCGCCGTCCTGCCAGCGGCCGAGGGTGGTGTTCGAGGTGCCGAAATCGAGGCCGCAGGCCGCCATCAGAGAAGGATCTCCGGCTTGAGAATCGGGGTCGGGACGGGGCGGCTGACCTAGCGGTTCGGCGCCCGCGCGTCTACCGCCGGCCAGATGCCACGTTCGCCCATGTCGCGTCGGTCTCCTCGACGATGCCGCCGACACAGCCGGCGAACCGGCGGGCATCGTGCGGCCTCTCATTGGCCGGCATGGCGCGCCGGACGCCCCTTGCCTCGACAGTGCGACTAGCGCCGCGCGACGGCGATTCGGCTACCATCCATCAGCACGAAGCGGATGCCGGCGGCTCGGAGCGCCGCGATCGCGCCGTGACGCGAGCGGGCGGCCGGTCCCTCGGCGTTGTCCTCCAGGCGCCGAATGGTGGAGAAGGAGAGGCCGCTCGCCCGGGCCAGATCCTGCATCGACCAGTCGAGGAGCGCGCGGGCAGCCCGAAGGTGGTTCCCCCGCACGGCCTGCTCCAGGCCGGCGAGCGCCCCGCCCGAAATCTCGACCCTGCCGGCAGAGGCGGGCGTCGTGATGTTGCTCCATTCGAAGACGCGACCCTGGGCATCCCGCACCGGAACGAACACGGCCGCGAGCCGCTCGCGCCGGCCGTCGGCGAACGGGACCAGTGGTGTCGCCCGGTAGGGTTGCCCAGCCATCCAGCGCTCGAAGCCGAAGCTGCGCCAATGTTCGCGCTCCTCGGGCAGGACGCGCATGAACCCGTCATCCACGATCTCCTGGGAATACCCGGTCAGCGCGAGCAGTTCCGGCGGGTATCGGAATGCGCCCGTCACGGAGCGGGTGAACTGGAAGCAGCGGGTTTGCTCGAAGACGGTCCAGCGGCGGCGCCGTTCGGCAGCCTGTGCGAGCGCCAGCCGATTCCCTTCCGTCACATCGAGCACCGTGCAGGCAGCGCCGAGGGGCCGTCCCTCCGGCGAGACGTAGATCTCCCCCGGGTCGACAGGACGCGGATCGAGCCGTCCGGGCGGACCACCCGCACCGTATGGTCGCGCAGTAGCCCGCCCTCCACGATCTCCGAGGGGGTCTCGATCTGGGCCTGATCCTCCGGGTGAACGAGATCTCGGAACAGTTCGTAGCTCGGCCGCACCGTGCCGGCTGAAAGACCGAGGATCCCGTGCAGGCCGAGGGACCAGGTCTGGCTGCCGGTGGCGAAGCTCCAACTCCAGTTCCCGGTGAGACCGAAGCCTTCGAGCAACCGGAGGAGCCCGGACGACGAGAAGGCGAGTCCTGCAGCGTTCACCGAGCCGACCCCCCGTGCGTCCAGGGCATCGGGTTGCGGATGCCGCGGCCTGCTCTGCTGTGGATGAGCGAAGGGAAGCCGACGTCCATGACACCAAGTCCAGTCTAGAAACCGCGCGCGGCCACAGATGCCCGGACAACGTGCCGTTGACGGGCGGCCCTGGCTCGCCGAGAAATGAATAGTGGAATCTATCGCAAATTTGAAATTTCAATGTTTATAGCAACGAACGCGTCGCCAAAGTCTGAATTTGAGCAAATTTATATCTTTTCTGAAATCAGACCCCGAAATGATCGGTAAATTTGATAGAATTTTGCTCTTTTCTGTCAGCGATCGCCTCGGGCTGTCGATCGTGAGAGGTGGGCGCTCTGGTTCTTGGCCGGCTTGAATCGTGTCGCCCGAACGTCAGAGCCTCGTCAGAGCCAGCGCGGCAGCCAGAAGATCAGGGCGGCGACGGCGAGCCACGCGGCGAGCGCCCCGAGGATGGCGAGGCGGTAGTCGAGCCGGTCGCCGAGCCACCAGGCGGCGGCGAGGAACACGAGGTAGGCGGGTATCGTCTTCGCGCCCGCCAGACAGGCTTCGCGGAACCCGGCGGCGTCGCCCTTCGCGCCGACCGCGAGCAGCGCGATGATCGCGAAGGTCGGCGCCAGCGGCAGGATGCCGGGAAGCACGTTGCCCCGCCGCGCGGCGAGCACGATCGCCATCGTCACGAGGCCGCCGACGAGCCCCTTCCAGAGAACCTCGATCACCCATCCCCCCGGCGCTCGCGGCGCAGGCGCTCCCAATGGGCGAGGCGGTCGGCGTAGCGGCTCTCCATGCCGCGGTCGGTCGGCGCGTAGAAATGCTGGCGCCCGAGCCGGTCCGGCCAGTAATCCTGGCCCGAGAACGCGTCCGGCTCGTCGTGGTCGTAGCGGTAGCCCTCGCCGTAGCCGAGCTTGCGCATCAGATTCGTCGGCGCGTTGAGGATGGTGCGCGGCGGCGCCAGCGACCCGTTCTCCTTGGCGACGCGGGTCGCCGCCTTGTAGGCGTTGTAGACCGCGTTCGATTTCGGCGCGCAGGCGAGGTAGATCGTCGCCTGCGCCAGCGCCAGCTCGCCCTCCGGGCTGCCGAGGAAGTCGAACGCGTCCTTGGCGGCGTTGGCGACGACCAGCGCCTGCGGGTCCGCGAGGCCGATATCCTCCACCGCCATCCGCACGAGGCGGCGCGCGATGAAGAGCCGGTCCTCGCCGCCGTCGAGCATCCGGCAGAGGTAGTAGAGGGCCGCGTCCGGGTCCGAGCCGCGCACGGTCTTATGCAGCGCGCTGATGAGGTTGTAATGGCCCTCCTGCGCCTTGTCGTAGATCGGGGCGCGGCGCTGGATGATGGCCTGCAGGGTCTCGGCGTCGATGGTCTCGCCGGGGGCGGCCGAGCGCCAGACCTCCTCGGCGAGCGTCAGGGACGCGCGCCCGTCGCCGTCCGCCATGCGGACGAGGACGCCGCGCGCCTCCTCGTCGAGGGGGAGCGCCTTGGCCGTCAGGGTCTCGGCGCGCACGAGGAGCTTGGCGATCGCCGCCTCGTCGAGCGCCCGGAACAGCAGGACCCGCGCGCGGGACAGGAGCGCGGCGTTGAGCTCGAAGGACGGGTTCTCCGTGGTGGCGCCGACGAGCGTCACCGTGCCGTCCTCCATCACGGGGAGGAAGGCGTCGAGCTGCGCCCGGTTGAAGCGGTGGATCTCGTCGACGAAGAGCAGCGTCCCCTGCCCCGTCGCCCGCCGCTTGCGGGCTGCGTCGAAGACCTTCCTGAGGTCGGGCAGGCCGGAGAAGATCGCCGAGATCTGCTCGAAATGCAGGCTCGTCTCGCGGGCGAGCAGCCGGGCCACCGTGGTCTTGCCGGTGCCGGGCGGGCCCCAGAACACCAGGGAGCCGAGGCTGTTCGAGCGCAGGAGCCGCGTCAGCGCCCCGTCGGGCCCGGTCAGGTGCTCCTGCCCGACGACCTCCCCGAGCGTCTTCGGGCGCAGGCGGTCGGCGAGCGGTCGCGGGGCGTCGGGGCCGGGGCTGTCGGTCTCGATCCCGGCCGAGGCGAAGAGGTCTGACATCGCGCCATCAACACCCCCGGCGCCCTCCTCCGCAAGGCCGCCGGCGCCGCTCTCCCCTTGCGTCTTGCCTCGCGTCTTCGCGGGCCGCCCGCCGGGCGAAGCGGGGCCTTTCCGGCGAGCCGGGGCGAACCCACCTGAGGAGTCTCGTCCCGGAGGTGCCCGACCCATGAACGTCCTCAAGACCGCGCTGCTGCTCGCCGGCCTGACGGCCCTGTTCGGGGCGGTCGGCCTGCTCATCGGCGGCGGCCGCGGCATGGCCGTGGCCCTCGGCATCGCCGCGCTGACGAACCTCTACGCCTACTGGCGCTCGGACAGCCTCGCGCTCGCCGCGCACGACGCCCGCGAGGTCGACGCCCGCACCGCGCCGGACCTGTTCGCGATGGTGCGGGATCTCTCCCACCGCGCCGGCCTGCCGATGCCGCGGGTCTACCTGATCGACAGCCCGCAGCCGAACGCCTTCGCCACGGGCCGCAACCCGCAGAACGCCGCGGTCGCCGCGACGACCGGCCTCCTCTCGACGCTGAGCCGCGAGGAGGTGGCCGGCGTGATGGCGCACGAACTCTCCCACATCCGGAACCGCGACACGCTCACCATGACGGTCTCGGCGACGCTCGCGGGCGCCATCGCGACGCTCGCGCAGTTCGGCTTCCTGTTCGGGGGGCGGGGCGACGCGCGGCCGAACCCGATCGTCCTGATCGGCACCACGCTGCTGGCGCCAATCGCCGCCATGATCGTCCAGTTCGCGATCAGCCGCTCGCGGGAATACGCCGCCGACCGGGAGGGCGGGCTGATCTGCGGAAACCCGCTCTGGCTGGCCTCGGCCCTCCAGCGGATCGAGGCCGGCGTCGCGCGGGTGCCGAGCCCCTCGGCCGAGAGCCACCCGGCCACCGCGCCGCTGTTCATCGTCAACCCGCTGTCCGGCCACGGCCTCGACAACCTGTTCTCGACCCATCCGGCGACCGCGAACCGGGTCGCGGCCCTGCACCGGCTCGCGGGCGAGAGCGGCGCAAGCCCGAGCCGGCCGGGCGGGTTCCGGGACGCGCCGTGGACCGGCCGCGGCGGGCCCTGGGGCTAGCCCCCGAACACCGAGGTCAGCACCTCGCCGCCGCGGTTGATCGAGACCTCCCACATATTCAGCGTGTTGCGGGTCACGCGCTCGAGGTCCTTCGTGCTCGCGATCGCGACCCCGTTGATCGCGACGATCAGGTCACCCTTCTGGAGGCCGGCCCGGCTCGCGACCGAGCCGTCCTCGACCGTCTGCACCGCCACGCCCTCGCCGGGCAGATCGACCTGCATCTCCTCGGCGACCGCCGGCGAGGTGTTCACCAGCGTCGCGCCGAGGAACGGCGAGCGGGTCCGCACCTTGAGGGCGTCGCGCGGGCGCGTCTCGGGGGCCGGCCCGAGCTTCACGGTCACCGCCGTGCGGCCGGTGCCGCGCAGCACGCCGAACTTGGTCTCGCCCGAGATCCCCTTGAGCGCGAAGCGGTAGCCGAAGGCTTCCGGGTCGTCGACGTTCTGGCCGTCGACGGACAGGATGAGGTCGCCGCGCTTCAGGCCGGCCTCCTCGGCGGGGCTCTTGGCCTGGAGGCTCGCCACCAGCACGCCGGTCGGCCGGTCGAGGCCCATGCTCTCGGCGATGTCGGGCGTCACGCTCTGGACGCGGGCGCCGAGCCAGGGCCGGCGCACGGTGCTGGCGCCGCCCTTGGCGGTCTCGACCACCGCCTTGACCATGCCGGCGGGGATGGCGAAGCCGATGCCGTGGCTGCCACCGGATTGCGAGTAGATCGCGGTGTTGATGCCGACGAGGCGTCCCTGCAGGTCGACGAGCGCCCCGCCCGAATTGCCCGGGTTGATCGCCGCGTCGGTCTGGATGAAGAACTGGTAGTCCGAGGAGCCAACCTGGGTGCGGGCGAGCGCCGAGACGATGCCCTGCGTCACGGTCTGGCCGACGCCGAACGGGTTTCCGATCGCCATCACGAAATCGCCGACCTCGAGGGTCTCCGAATCGCCGAAGGGCATCGGCACGAGGCCGCTGCCGGGGTTCTTGATCCGGACGACGGCGAGGTCGGTCCGCGGATCGCGCAGCACGATCGTCGCCTCGAACTCGCGACGGTCGGCGAGCGCGATGCGCACCTCGTTCATGTTGTCGATGACGTGGTTGTTCGTGATGACGAGGCCGGAATCGTCCACGATCACGCCCGAGCCGAGGGAGCGCTGCGCCCGGTCGCCCGGCATGCTCGGCCCGCGCCCGCGGCCGGGCTCCCCGAAGAAGCGGCGCATGAACTCGTCCATGGCGCTGGCACGCGCCTGGGGCCGTTTGTCGACATGCGAGGCGTAGACGTTCACGACCGAGGGCGCGGCCCTCTTCACCACCGGTGCGAAGGAGAGCTGCACGTCGCCCCGCGCCTGCGGCGCCGCCTTCGAGGGCGAGGCGTCCGGCGTCTTCATCATCTGCGCGGGCGCGGGCGCGGGCGCGGCGGAGAGGACGAGCGCGACCGCGCCGGCAAGGGCGAGCGGGACGGGCGAACGGTTCATGCAAGGCTCCCGGAATGGAACGGCCCGCACCGGGCTCGACCGGCGGCCGTGAGGCGGCTTCCGGGCGCAGGATGCGGAGCGTCTGTCCGGGCTATTTAGCGCCGACAAATGCGGCGCGCGAGAGTCCGCGTGCCGGTGGCGCCATCGTTCCGGGCCCGCCGCGCGGCGGGCCCGGAGGACGCGGTACGGGTGGAGCGGCCCGGTTCCGGGTCAGCGCTTCGGCTGCTCGACGACCTTGCTCGCCTTGCGGGCAAGGTCGCTCCAGCAGGTCAGCGAGGCGTCGGCGACGCGCTGCATCTCGGCGACCTGCAGCCGGATCAGGTCGGCCGGCGACTTCGCCGAGCCGAGAGCCTGGAGGTGGCTCAGGGCGGCGGCGCTCTCGTTGCGGATGAAGGCGAGCACCGTCGCGTTCATGCCGCTCACGTCGATCGACGGGGCCGAGAGGCTGATGTTGAGGAACTCGAAGGGGAGCTTGCGGGCGCCGGGCGCCGCCGCGGCCGCCTTCTTGACCTCCTTGCGGACCTCCTCGCGCACCGTCTCGGCCGCCTTCACGGCCACGACCGGCGGCGACTTGGCGGCGATCTCGACGGCGGCGTCGACGGCCTTCTTGGCGACCTCGACGGGCGCCGCCGCGACGGGCTTGCCCCCGAGGGCGGCCGAGAGCGGGGCCGCTGCGACGCTGTCGAGCAGCGTGCCCGCGGGCTTCGTCTCGACCGGGGTCGGCTTCGCGGCCGCTACGGGCTTCTCGGCCTGCTTCGGCGCTGGCTGGGGAGCGGCGGGCTTCGCGGGCGCCGCCTTCGATTCAGCCTGCGGCGGCTTGGCAGCGGCCTGCGGCGGCTTGGCAGCGGCCTGCGGCGGCTTGGCAGCGGCCTGCGGCGGCTTGGCAACGGCCTGCGGCGCCTCGGCGGACTTCGCGGCCGCGGGCTTGGCCGGCTCGTTCTTCGGCAGGGCGGACTTCACCGACCCCTTGTCGGTCGCCGCGCTCGCCACGGCGCGCGGTGCGCTCGGCCGGGCCGGGCGGGAATTCTTCTGTGTACGACGGTTCACCATGTCTCTCCTCTCCTCAACTCCCCGCGGTCCCCAAATCCGCCCGGTCTGGCGAGCGGCGGGCCGACGTCAGCCTCCGGCCGACCTGAAAACGGGGCCTCGTCGAGGCGATTCAAGATGGTCCCGCCGTGCCTGGCGGGGTCGGGGCCCGGCCCGCGAGGGGCCGGGCCTGTCAGCCCGGACTCAGCGGGCCGCGTTCTGCGCGAGGGCGCCGAGATCCTTGGCCTGGGCCTGGAGCGCGGCGAACTGGCTGCGCACGAACTCCGACTGCAGCTCGAAAGCCTCGCGGAAATCCTTGGTGCGCACGAGCTTCTGCGCGAAGTCGAAGGTCGCGTTGGCGTTCGTCTGGGCGTGGTCGAAGCCCTTCGCGACGGCGGCCTGGAGCGTGGTCTGGAAGGTCTGCGACGAGGACTGGACCTGATCGGCGGCCTTGATCGAGTTGGTGATCAGAGTGCCGACCGCAGTGCGCGCCTGATCGACGGACTTCTCGGCGAAGTCGCGCAGCTCGCTCGGAATCTCGAAGGTCTGGGTCGTCATATCGTCTCCTCGCGGATGGTTCGTCCGACGTGGCGCATGGGGCCGACGTCAACGACCGGACTTATGTTGCATTGCAGCAAAGAAGTCAACACGCCGATGGAACGAAACCTGACATCGGTCGACGTCTCTCAACTTCACTAGAAGCTGAGCGAGGCGCGGAGATTCAGCCTATGACGGCGCGGCGCCGGCCGTCAAATCCTGCGGCCGTCTCCTGTCAGTATCTTGCATTCATTTCACGCGATTGTCACCGATGGTACGGAGAATGGACGATCATTCGCGGTCACGGGCCCGGATCGAGGATTATAGCCTCACGGCGAGATCCGGCTCCCGCGCCGGAGCGGGCGCAGCGGCTCCGCTCGCCGCGAATCGTGCCCCCTCCTGCTGCGGCGCACACAAATCTCCGCGAACGGCCCGTCCGTAGAGGGCGGCCAGCGCCACGCAATGCGCGGCGAGCGAGAGGGGCGCCGACCAGTAGCGCGCATGCGCGGCGCGGCCGAGGCGCGCTACCGTTTCGTCGTCGCGAAGCGCCCGGAACGCGTCCGCGAGCGCGCCCGTCTCGGGCGCCACGACGTAGCCGGTTTCGCCGTGCCGGACCTTCTCGGCCGCGCCCGAGCGCTCCGAGGCCACGGCCGGGATGCCCGCGGCGAGCGCCTCGTAGACCGTGAGCGGACCCGTCTCCAGCCAGCGGGAGGGGGCTGCGACGGCCCGTGCCCGCGCCCGCAGGATCGCCTGGACCTCCGCAGGCCCGCGCCAGCCGAGGAGTTCGATCCCCTCCTGTCCACGCAGGCGCTCCGCCAGCGGGCCGGAGCCGATGAACAGGGCCGGCAGGCCCGCCTCCCGCGCCGCCGCCGCCACGAGGTCGGCGCCCTTCTCCTCCGTCATTCGCCCGACATAGGCGACGGCATCACCCCGCTCCGGCCGCGCCGGCGCCGCTTGGGCCACCGCGACGGGATTGTCGACACGGTGATGGCTGGCGGCGAGGCCTGCAAGCATCGGGCCCATCCGAGCGAGAGAGGCGTCGCAGACATGGACGAGGTGCAGGCGGCTGCCGCCCGCGACCCTGCGGAGTGCCGCCGTGCGCCCGGTTCGGACGAGCTTGTGGGCGCGGCTGCGCGCGTCGCACGGCGCCGCGAGGCAGGCGGCGGACATCGGCCTCAGGCCGCAGGGCTCGTTCCGGTCGAATCGGTAATAGACGCCGTTCGGGCAGGCCAGGAAGTAATCGTGCAGCGTGACGAAGACGGGGACGCCCCGACCGAGGAGGATCGGGAAGACGCTCGGCGAGAGGGAGCGCGTCCATTGGTGGAGATGGAGACAGTCGGGCGGCACCGGCAGCCCGTCGAGGGCGGCGGCGAGGCGCCGCGCCGCCGCGCCGTGCCAGATGCCGGCGGAGGCCGCGGCCAGCGCCGGACGGCTCCAGATGTCGGGCAGGTCGAGGGCGATCCGCCTGAGGCGCGGATGGTCGAGGAGCGGGTCTGCCGGCCCCTTCACGCCCTGGATGAAAGTGACGTCGTGGCCCGCATCGGCGAGGCCCCGCGCCGATTCCACGGCGACCTTCTCGGCGCCCCCGCTCGGCACGGCGAACTCGGCCAGGATGACGACGTGCACGGCGAGCCCTTCGTCCGACGACGTCCGCAGAGCGTCTCGGGCGTCCGCTCACGATTTACCCGCAATCAACTGCCGTCCGGTAAATAAGGGGACAGCTTCCGGCGCCGGGATGGTCTCGCCTTGCACGTCGTACTCGTCGCCGACCACGCCTTCGTCAACGGCGGACAGGCCAAGGTCGCGATCGATTCGGCGCTCGGCCTCTCCGCCCGCGGCCACCGGGTGACCTATTTCGCGGCGGTGGGCCCGGCCGATCCCCGCCTCGCGGCGTCCGGCATCCGCGTCGTCTGCCTGAACCAGGACGACATCTCGACCGCCCGCAGCAAGCTCGCCTTCGCGCTCCAGGCGATCTGGAACCGCACGGCCGCCCGCCGCCTCGCCGAGGTGCTGCGGCTCGCCGACCCGCGGGACACGATCGTGCACGTCCACGCCTTCGCCAAGGCGCTCTCGCCCTCGATAGGGCTGGCGCTGCGCGAGAGCGGCCTACCCCTCGTCTACACGATGCACGAGTTCTTCCTCGTCTGCCCGAACGGGGGCTTCTACGAGTATCCGGCGGCCCGCATCTGCCACCGCACGCCGTTGTCGCGGGATTGTCTGACGACGCATTGCGACGCCCGCTCCTACCCGCGCAAGCTCCTGCGCGTGGTTCGCCACGCCGGGCTCGCCTCCGTCGCGCGTCTGCCCGAGCTGTTCCGCCACGTCATCACGATCAGCGACCTGCAGGAGCGGACGATCGTGCCGCATTTGCCGCGCACGACCGTCTTCCACCGGGTCGCCAACCCGATCTCGGTGCCGGACGCGCCCGTCCGCCCGAAGGCCGGCGCCGACTTCCTGTTCGTCGGCCGGATCTCCGCCGAGAAGGGCGCGCCGGTCTTCGCCGAGGCCGCGCGCCGCGCCGGGATCCGCCCCGTCTTCGCGGGCGACGGCGAGCAGGCGGCGGAACTCGCCGCGCGCTATCCGGAGGCCGTGATGCTCGGCTGGCAGGGCCCGGCGGCGATCCAGGACCTGATGCGCTCGGCCCGCGCCCTCGTCTTCCCGAGCGTCTGGTACGAGGGGCAGCCGCTCACCGTCTACGAGGCGCTGGCCTGCGGCACGGGCGTGATCGTCAGCGACGCCTGCGCGGGCCGCGAGGCGGTGGAGGACGGGGAGACCGGCTTCTGGTTCCGCTCCGGCGACCCGGAGGCGCTGGCGGCCCATCTGCGCCGCCTCGCCGACGACGACCTCGCCGACCGGACGGGGCGCGCCGCGCACGACCGCTACTGGGCGGCCCCCTCACCCGCGACGCGCATCTCGACCGGCTGGCGCTCGTCTACGACGCGGTGATGCGGGAGGCGGTCGCCGCCCGCCTCGCCCAGGCGCCGGCCTCCCGCATGGCGTTCCCGCACCCGGTGCGCTGACGCGAAGAACGGAAGACCTCCCGGACGGGAGCGGCGGGCGGCCCGCGGATGCGGAAACACCCGCCCGCGCTTCGCGTTGACGGAGATCGGCACCGGCCCGGTGCCTTCCGCGTCCGAGGAGTGCCACGATGGCCGAGACCAACCCGAAGCCACCCGACGGGCAGGCGAAACCCGGCTTCCAGCAGGACAGCGCGAAGCCCGGCGACAAGCAGAATCCCGAGAACCGTCAGGAGGCCATGAACGAGCGCCTGGACGAGGCGCTGGAGGAGACCTTCCCCTCAAGCGATCCGGTCTCGGTGAAGATCACGAAGTAGCCGCCCGAGCGGCGACCTGCCGACGAGCAGCCGACATGACGGAGCCGGGACCCGAGGGCCCCGGCTCCTTCCTTTTTCTCACGCAGGCTCAGGCGGTCTCGAGCAGGCGCCGGGCGATGACCTGGGCCTGGATCTCGGCCGCACCCTCGAAGATCGAGAGGATGCGCGCGTCGCAGAGGATGCGGCTCACCGTGTATTCCAGCGCGAAGCCGTTGCCGCCGTGGATCTGCAGGGCGTTGTCGGCGGCCGCCCAGGCGACGCGGGCGCCGAGCAGCTTCGCCATCCCCGCCTCAAGGTCGCAGCGCTTGCCCTCGTCCTTCTCCCGGGCAGAGAAGTAGGTGAGCTGGCGGGCGATGTTGATCTCGACCGCCATCATGGCGAGCTTGTCGGCGACGCGGGGGAAGTTCACCAGCGCCTTGCCGAACTGCACCCGCTCCTCGGCGTAGCGCAGGCCGACGTCGAGGGCCGATTGCGCCACGCCGATGGCGCGGGCCGCCGTCTGGATGCGGGCCGATTCGAAGGTCTGCATCAGCTGGGCGAAGCCCTTGCCCTCGACCTCGCCGAGGAGGTTCGCGGCCGGCACCTCGAAATTCTCGAAGGCGAGCTCGTACTCCTTCATGCCGCGGTAGCCGAGCACCTCGATCTCGCCGCCCGACAGGCCCTGGACCGGGAACGGATCCGCGTCCGAGCCGCGGGGCTTCTCGGCGATCAGCATCGAGAGGCCGCGATGGCCCTTCTCCTCGGGCTTCGTGCGCACCAGCACCGTCATGATGTCGGCCCGCACGGGGTGGGTGATCCAGGTCTTATTGCCCGAGATCTTCCAGGTCTCGCCGTCCTTCACCGCCTTGGTGCGGAGCGAGGCGAGGTCGGAGCCCGTGTTCGGCTCGGTGAAGACCGCGGTCGGCAGGATCTCGCCGGAGGCGAGCTTCGGGAGGAAGCGCTGCTTCTGCTCCTCGGTGCCGCCGCACAGGATCAGCTCGGCGGCGATCTCGGTGCGGGTGCCGAGCGAGCCGACGCCGATATAGGCGCGCGACAGCTCCTCCGAGACCACGCACATCGAGATCTTCGGCAGGCCCATGCCGCCGTATTCCTCGGGGATCGTCAGGCCGAAGACGCCGAGCTCGGCCATCTTCTCGATGATCTCCATCGGGATGTAGGCGTTCTCCCGGTGCCACTCCTGCGCCTTCTCCACCACCTCGGCCTTGCCGAAGCGGCGCATCTCGGTACGGATCGCCTCCATGTCCTCGTCGAGGCCGGAATCGCCCACCGTCGCCGAGCCGCCGCCGTCGCGGATCCGCGCCACGAGCGCGGCGCGGTGCTCGGGCGTGTTGCCCTCCGCGATCATCGCCTCGATGGCGCCGGTACGGAACTGGGCGAGTTCGCGGGCCGAGAGGCCGAGCGAGGAGGTCGGGCGCACCATCTCGCCCTGGCTCATCGGGATGCCGCCGAACATCTGGTCGAGATACTCGCCGACGCCGATCCGCACGAGGAGCGTCTCGGTCTCGCCGAGGCGGCCGGCCGCCTCGAGGTTCGCGGCGTAATGGGCGAGCTCGCGCACCGCCTCGCCGTAGGTCGCGAGCCAGGCGAGGCCGTGGGCGGCGTGCTGCTCGGTCTCGAGCTTGGCGGCATCGAGCTTGCCCTCGGGCGACAGGACCCGGGCGCGGACGCGGCGCGTCGCCTCGGCGACGAGTTTCTTGGCGTCCTCGGCCGCTTCGCGGCTCAGCGAGACGAGGTCCTGCGGCGCGGGCGAGAGGGCGGGTGAGGCTGACATGGGCAATCTCTCGGACTGGAAGGTATTGGGCTCATTATAGGCAGGACGAGCATGACAATAGAGGTTTTATGTCGCTCTCCCCGCCTGAGAACCCATGAATTCATTATACTTTCGGCCGGCCCGCTTCAGGCCCGGCTGGCGATGGCGACGCCGGCCGCCGCGACCGCCATGCCGGCGAACTGGACCGGGCTCAGGGTCTCGCCGAACAGGGCGAAGGCCATCGCGGCCGAGACCGGCGGCACCAGGAAGAGGAGCGAGGCGACCCCCGCCACCGCCCCGCGCCGGATCAGCCAGAGCAGCAGCAGGATGCCGGCCACCGAGTTGACGAGGATCGACCACGACAGGCCGAGCCAGAAGGCGGGCACGTTGCGGACCTCGCCCGCCTCGAAGGCGAGCGCCATCGGGATCGTCAGGAGGGCGGCGCCGACGAACTGGACGGAGGCGTTGGTGACGAGGTTGGCGCCGGCCGCCGTCCGCTTCTGCCAGAGGGTGCCGAGCGTCATCGCGGCCATCGCGCCGAGGCAGGCGGCGAGCGCGACCACCGGGATGCCGGAGGCGTCGGCGGCGCCGACCTTCGGGGCGAGCACGAGCCCCGCCCCGACGAAGCCCGCGCCGATGCCGAGCCAGCGGCGGCGGCTGACGAACTCGCCGAGGACGGGACGCGCCAGCATCGCGGTGAGCAGCGGCTGCAGGCTGCCGACGAGGGCGGCGATGCCGGCCGGCAGGCCCCGGTGGACCGACCAGAACACGCCGGCCACGTAGAAGCCCTGCATCAACACGCCCGCCACCAGGGCGTCGCGCCAGCCCGCCCGTCCCTGCGGCCAAGGGGCCCGCATCAAGAGCGCGAGCGCCGCCAGAACCAGGGCGACGCCCGTGACGCGGATCGCCACGAAGGTCAGGGGCTCGGCGTAGGGCGCCACGAAGCGGGCCGCGACGAAGCCGGTCGCCCAGATGACGACGAAGAGGCTCGGCACGAGCGGGGCGAGCCTGCGGCCGGCCTCGGACGACGCGGGTGGATTCTCGGGCATGGCGAGCGGCAGGCAGCACGGCGGGCCACGCATGGCAACCGCGCGCGTGCAGGGCTCCCATGCCGGCACCGGGTGAGGGATGGCCGCGACCCGGCCGGGGGAGGATCGCGCCACCGAGCTGGGAGACGGTAAAGCAGGCTAATAATCCTATACAATCTTTCGAAACTGCCGATTGATCGCGTGCAAGTTCCTGTTTTCGCCCGAAGTAATTGCCAGATTATCCCGCCATTTGACTCCGAATAAGAAAGATTTCATCCTCGCTCGGAGCGTCCGCCAATGGGCTTGCTGCGGGTCGGAACGCGGGCTTTTCGAGGCCCGATCTGCCTGCCGGCGCACGAAAAGAAACGGCGAGGTCCGCAGGCCCCGCCGTGATCAAGAAGCTCCAGAGCGGTCCAAGCTGAAGAGCCGTTGGATCCAGTCGCAAACAGAAGTGAAACTAATCAACGTCGTGCCCAAGTCAACCGGATTTCAAGAAAAAACATAGGTTCTTATTCAGAGAGCGGTCGATGATATTGATTTCAAGACTGACATGCGGCTAGCTGTCGGCTTGCGCAATCTATTGTGATTGAATAATTGACCGCAAATATTTATGTTTTGCTTATTGCAATTCCCTCACGGTCGATTACTTATGTTCATGCCGCGCGGTTAGACCTGTCTTGACGACGGGAAGACTGACGACGGGAGAACGTGCTCGGGCCTGCCTCAACAAACAGAGAGGCGGCTGCAATCCTGTGGCCGGCCCCGGTGAAGGAAATCCACGGAGGAACCATGAGAGCGGTCCATTGTCTCGCCCTCGGCGCAGGTCTGGCAGCCGCCACGCCCGCGCTCGCCAATGACGACGTGCTCAAGCGCAGTCAGGACCCGGCCCAGCAGGTGCTTCAGACGGTTGACTACGCCAACACCCGTTACTCGAAGCTCGACCAGATCAACGCCGGCAACGTCAAGAACCTCCAGGTCGCCTGGACCTTCTCGACCGGCGTGCTGCGCGGCCACGAGGGCTCCCCGCTCGTCGTCGGCAACATGATGTACGTGCACACCCCGTTCCCGAACATCGTCTACGCCCTCGACCTCGACAAAGAGGCCAAGATCGTCTGGAAATACGAGCCCAAGCAGGATCCGTCCGTGATCCCGGTCATGTGCTGCGACACGGTCAACCGCGGTCTGGCCCACGCCGACGGCGCCATCCTGCTGCACCAGGCCGACACGACGCTGGTGTCGCTCGACGCCAAGGCCGGCAAGGTCAACTGGTCGGTCGTCAACGGCGACCCGAAGAAGGGCGAGACCAACACCGCGCCCGTTCTGCCGGTCAAGGACAAGGTCATCGTCGGCATCTCGGGCGGCGAGTTCGGCGTGCAGTGCCACGTCACCGCCTACGATCTCAAGTCCGGCAAGAAGGTGTGGCGCGGCTACTCGGTCGGCCCGGACGATCAACTCCTGGTCGATCCCGAGAAGACCACCTCGCTCGGCAAGCCGATCGGCAAGGATTCCTCGCTGAAGACCTGGGAAGGCGATCAGTGGAAGACCGGCGGCGGCTGCACCTGGGGCTGGTTCTCCTACGACCCGAAGCTGAACCTGATGTATTACGGCTCGGGCAACCCCTCGACCTGGAACCCGAAGCAGCGTCCGGGCGACAACAAGTGGTCCATGACCATCTGGGGCCGCGACGTCGATACCGGCATGGCCAAGTGGGTCTACCAGATGACCCCGCACGACGAGTGGGATTTCGACGGCGTCAACGAGATGCTGCTGACGGATCAGAAGGTCGACGGCAAGGAGCGTCCGCTGCTGACCCACTTCGACCGCAACGGCTTCGGCTACACCCTCGATCGCGCGACCGGCGAATTGCTGGTGGCGGAAAAATTCGATCCGGTGGTGAACTGGGCCACCAAGGTCGACATGGAGAAGGGTTCGAAGACCTACGGCCGTCCGCTGGTCGTGTCGAAGTACTCGACCGAGCAGAACGGCGAGGACGTGAACTCGAAGGGCATCTGCCCGGCCGCCCTCGGCTCGAAGGATCAGCAGCCCGCTGCCTACTCGCCGAAGACGCAGCTCTTCTACGTTCCCACCAACCACGTCTGCATGGATTACGAGCCCTTCAAGGTGTCCTACACCCCGGGCCAGCCCTATGTCGGCGCGACCCTGTCGATGTACCCCGCCCCGAACTCGCACGGCGGCATGGGTAACTTCATCGCCTGGGACGGCGTGGCGGGTAAGATCAAGTGGTCGAACCCCGAGCAGTTCTCGGTGTGGTCGGGCGCGCTCGCCACCGCCGGTGACGTGGTCTTCTACGGCACGCTGGAAGGCTACCTGAAGGCGGTCGACTCGAAGTCGGGCAAGGAACTGTACAAGTTCAAGACCCCGTCGGGCATCATCGGCAACGTGATGACCTACCAGCACAAGGGCAAGCAGTACATCGGCGTCCTGTCGGGCGTCGGCGGCTGGGCCGGCATCGGCCTCGCGGCCGGCCTGACCGACCCGAATGCCGGTCTCGGCGCGGTCGGCGGCTACGCCGCCCTGTCGAACTACACCAACCTCGGCGGTCAGCTCACCGTCTTCGCGCTGCCGAACAACTGAGCCCTTCGGTCAGCCCTGAATGAATCGATGCCGGCGCGGGTCTCCGCGCCGGCATTTCCTTCGTCGGTTCCCGGTCGGACTTCGCGGCATCTGGACCTTCGCCGCCGACGAAACGCTCAGGTCGCGCACATCTGCGCCGCGGCCCGCACGACCTCACGAAACTCGACCGGCTTGCGCAGGCGCTCCACGTCTTGGAAGCGGGGCGGGATCATCACGTCGTCGTAGCCCGTGACGAAGATGAACGGCACGCCCAGCTCCTGGAGCGTTTCAGCCACCTCGAAGCGGGCGCCCTCGCCGAGATTGATGTCGACGACGGCGCAATGCGGCGCGTCCTGCGCGATCAGCGCCAGCGCTTCCTCCGGCCGGCCGACCGGCCCCACCACCGAGCCCCCGGCCCTGCGCAGCGCGCGCTCCGTGTCGGTGGCGATGAAGTAATCGTCCTCCACCACCAGGACCTTGCAACCGCTGAGGTCCACCTCGCCTGCCATTTCGAGCGATCCTCCCGCGATCGTCGCGCGCAACGTGCCCATGCCCGTCTCCAGGATGCTGTCGCCCCGTCGCAGTGGAAATTCCAGCCGGCATTGCAGCCCCTGCGGCTCGAAGCCGAGTTTGCCGCTGCCCTGCAGTTCGTAGGGAATACGCTGCTCGATCAGCGTCGTTCCGAAACCTCTGCGCTGAGGCGGCGTGAGCGGCTCGATCGCACCGGTCTCGATCCAGTCGAGGTGCAGCCGCGGCTCGGCCGCCTCGCGGGTGATGCACCACGTGACGCTGAGGCGGCCGGCGGAATGCGTGAAGGCTCCGTACTTGCACGCGTTGGTCGCCAGTTCGTGGACCGCCAGCGTCACCACCTCGGCGGCTTTCGGCGACAGGAGCAGCTTCGGGCCGCCGAGGGAGAACTGCCCCTCATGCGCGGCTTGGGCCTCGACCTCGACCCGGATCAGCGATTCGAGGTCCACGCCGGCGTTGACGGCGCGGGTGAGCAGCGTCTGCGTGCGGGCGAGGGCCCGCAGCCGGCCGACGAGACGGTCGCGATAATCGTCCACGCTCCCCGCGGTCTCGCCGGAGCGTTCGGCGATGGATCGGATCATGGCCAGGATGTTGCGCACCCGGTGCTGGAGTTCGAGCAGCAGGACGGTCTGATGCTCGGCGGCCTGCTTGGAATCGGTCACGTCCTCGGCGATGCCGGCGATGCGCTGCACCGCGCCGCCCGCGTCGAGGAGCGGGAAGTCGGTGTTGCGGATCCAGCGGAAGGCGCCGTCGCTCGGGCGCAGGATGCGGAACTCATGCGTGACCGCCTCGCCCCCTCTGGCCTGTTCCAGATGCGCCAGGGCGACGTCCCGGTCCTCCGGCACGATGAGGGCGGCCCAGCGCTTCGGATCGCCGAGGATGGCGTCCGGCGGCACGCCGTAGATCGTCCGGATGGCCGGACTGACATATTCCATCGCCAGGGTCGTGCCGTCCCGGATCCAGAGGGCGTCCGACGAGGAGGCCGCGAATTGCTGGAACCGCTCCTCGCTCTCGCGCTGCGCCGCCTCGGCACGGGCCCGCTCGACCGCCGCCCAGGTCCGCTCGGCGACATCCTCGACGAGCGAGATCTCCCGCGCCGTCCATCGATGCGGCACGCCCTTCAGCACGGTCATGCTGGCGACGGTCCGGCCGTTCTTGAACAGGGGCATGCTGACCAGGGACCGGATCGACAGCGCCCGGAACGCCGGCAGGTCGGAGATGGGGACCGCACCCGGCGCCTCGACATCGTCGAGCACCAGGACGCGCCCGGTGCGATAGGCCTCGAAGGTCGAGCCGAAGCTGGAGAAGGCGTGCTGTCCGACGACGCTCGGCGCATCGCCCAGAACATAGTCGCGCTCGATGATCGCGAACTCGTAGTCGCCGACGACCACCGCGTAGTAGGTCCGATCGGCGCCGAGATGCTCGCCCAGGATGCGCGCGGCCGCATCCTGGACCTCGACCGCATCGTCGAGCGGCCGCAGGGTGTTGCTCAATCTGAGCAGGAACACCTGCCGCTCCTCGCTCTCGCGGAGCGCGGCCTCCGCCCGGAGGCGGCCGCTGATCTCGAAACCGATCATCTGCACGGCGAAGACGCGGCCCCCGTCGTCGCGCACCGGGCTGAGATAGGCGTCGAACACCTGCCCCGGCCCGCCCACCGCGAGCGGCTGGGCCGGTACGTGGACGCTCTCGCCCCCGAACACCCACTCGTAATGGTGCGCGACCGCCGCGTAGCCGTCCGGCCACGTCTCGGGAAGGGACCGCCCGAGGGCGCCCGGGTGGTGCACGCCGTAGAGGCGGGCCGCCGTATCGTTGTAGAGGAGGATGTGACCGGGCCGGCAGACGAGGCTTGCCACGAGCGGGCTCGCCAGCACCTGCTCGACCATCAGCTTGAGGCGGCTCGGCCAAGCGCCGCTCGGGCCGAGCGGCGTCGCCGACCAATCGTGCGCGCGGATGCGCGCGGCCATCTCGCCGTCTCCGCAGGGCCATTCGGCTTCGGGCTCAGCATCCATCCGGCAGACAACGCACGTCCGGCCTGCCCTGTCACCTCGGCCGTCGACGATCCTTGGACGCGATGCGGGAAAGCCTCAGTCGCGTCCGGGCCCGGGACCGTGCGGCGGCAGCGTTGCCCGAAACCGTCACCCGCCCCGCGATCGGCGCCCGGCGCCGCCTGACGCGTTGACGAACCGCGTCCGCGCGCTTGGTATCCGCCCGGCGCTCCCTGTCGGCCCGTCCCCGCGCCCCGAGACCGCTTCCTGCCGTGAGACGCCTCCGCATCAGCTTCGAAGTGGCCGGGATCGCCGCGCAGCGCTTCGTCGCCCATGACGGCTGGGCCATCGCGAGCCACATCGCGCTCTCGATGCTGACCTCCCTGTTCCCGTTCCTGATCCTGCTCGCGGCGGTCGCCGGCCTGTTCGGCACCAAGTCGCTCGCCGACGAGGCGGGGGTGCTGATCTTCGACGCGTGGCCCCGCGAGGTGGCCAAGCCCATCGTCAACGAGATGCACCGTGTCCTGACCGAGCAGCGCGGCGGCGTGCTCACCCTCGGCGCGGTGCTCGCCCTCTACTTCTCGTCGTCCGGCGTCGAGAGCCTGCGGGTCGGGCTCAACCGGGCCTATGGGTTGCGCGAGATGCGGCCCTGGTGGCTGACCCGCCTCGAATCGATCGGCTACGTGATCTGCGGCGCCTTCGCGATGCTGGCCTTCGCGCTCCTCGTGGTGCTGGGCCCCCTGATCTGGCGCAACCTCCTCAACGTCGCCCCCGGCTCGAGCCCCTGAGCCTCACGGTGGCGATCGGGCGGATCGGGGTGACCGCCTTCCTGATCATGACGGTCCTCGTCATCGCCCACAAATTCGTGGCGGCCGGCCGGCGCTCCCTGTGGTCGGTGCTGCCGGGGGTGGCGGTGACGCTGGCGCTCTGGTTCCTGGCGGGCCTCGGCTTCGGCTTCTACCTCGACCGCTTCTCCTCCGCCTACGCCTCGACCTACGGGGGCCTCGCCACCGCGATGGTGTTCCTTGTCTTCCTCTACTGGCTCGCCGCGATGTTCCTGTTCGGCGGCGAGATCAACGGCACCGTCATCGCGGCCAAGCGCCGGCGCCTCCAGGCGCGGATGCAGGCCAAGCACGAGCGCGCCGCGATCCTCTGAGTGCGCGCCCGCCGCGTCCGCGCTGAAACGGCGAGCCGCGGGTCGAGACCGGCCCTGCGCGGCATCATCGTACGGTGGCGGGCGCCCGGGCCGGAACCGAATGACGGTTCGATGACTTTGACCCATGCTCCATGCGATGTTTCCACCTTGCCCGGCCTGCTTCCCCGAAGGGAGGCGGGCCGTTTTGTGTCGGGCCCGGGGATGATCGCGATCTACGCCGGCACGTCGCTTTCATGATCGCTCGCAGCGATCAGCGATCACGCCGCCAGGGGCATCTCCTCCGCCTCTGTCTCGGCCGCCATGAACTGGGCCCGCGCGAGTTCGGCGAAGCGGCCGCCCTCCGCCACCAGCGCGTCGAAGGTGCCGGTCTCGACGATCCGGCCCTCGTGGAAGACGAGGATCCGGTCCGCGTTGCGGATCGTGGCGAGCCGGTGGGCGATGACGAAGGTGGTGCGTCCCTCCATCACCGCCTCCAGCGCCGTCTGGAGCTTGCGCTCCGTGGCGGCGTCGAGGGCGCTCGTCGCCTCGTCGAGGATGAGGACCGGCGGGTTCTTCAGGAGCGCCCGGGCGATCGACAGGCGCTGGCGCTCGCCCCCCGACAGGGAGCGGCCGCGCTCGCCGATGATGGTGTCGAGGCCGTCGGGCTGCCGGGCCATGAACTCGCTGGCCTGCGCCCGCGCCAGGGCGTCGAGCATCTCGGCATCCGTCGCGTCGGGCCGGCCCACCTGCAGGTTCTCGCGGATCGAGCGGGCGAACAGCATCGGCTCCTGGAACACGACGCCGATGTTGTGGCGCAGGGAAGCCAGCCCGATGTCGCGGATGTCGGTGCCGTCGATGCGGATCGCGCCCTCGTCCGGGTCGAAGGTCCGGTGCAGGAGGCCCAGCGTCGTCGACTTGCCCGAGCCCGTTGTGCCGACGAGCGCCACCGTCTCGCCCGCCCGTGCCGTGAAGGAGACGCCGTCGAGGGCCGTCCGGCGGCCGTCGTAGGAGAAGCCGACCTCCTCGAAGCTGACCTCGCCGTCGAGGCGCGCGATCGGCCTCGCGTTCGGCCGGTCGCGCACGGCCGGTACCGTGTCGAGGATCTCGAAGAACTCGGCCATCTTCGGCGCCTGCTGGAACAGGCCGTTCACGAAGGAGACGACGTGGTCGAGGCGCGACACCAGCATCGTGGCGAGGCTCATGAAGGCCACGACCTCGCCGACCGTGGTCGAGCCGGCCTGGTAGAGCGCGATGCCGGTGATGAAGATCGCCGTCATGGTGATGGTGGCCGACGCCTTGGTCGCGACCGCCGCCAGCGCCCACCAAGACAGGACCGGAATCTGGGCCTTCAGCAGGTTGTGGATGATGCCATGCATCGCGTCCTTCTCCGCCTTGGCGCGGGTGAAGGACTGGATGACGGCGACGTTTCCGAGAGCGTCTGAGGCGTGCGCCGCGAGGCCCGAATGATAATGCTCGACCTCGCCCTGCAACGCCTCGGTCCGGCGCATCACGAAGGTGGTCAGCGCCGTGAAGACGAGGACCAGCACGACGAGGATCGAGCCGAGCTGCCAGTTCACGAACAGCGTCAGCGGCAGCAGCACGCCGAGCGATACCAGGGCCGCGAAATGGTCGCGGAAGAAGCCGAGCCAGAGCCACGCCATCCCGTTCGTGCCCTCCAACATCGCCTTGAGAACGCGGCCGGAATGGTTCGCCGAGTGGAAGGCGAGCGGCAGGTCGAGGACGTGTTCGAAGTAGTTCGCCATCGTGGAAAGCCGGCTGCGATGGGCGAGCCGGTCCGAGTGCAGGGCGATGGCGACGCCCGCCACGATCGTGAAGAAGCCGAAGGCGACCCAGGCGCCGATCAGCGGCACCAGCGTCCCGAACGCGTCGGCGTTGCGGCTCAGGTGGGTGAGCTGGTCGATGATGCGGCCCATCAGCAGCGGCTCGGCGAAGGCCGCGACCGCGAGGGCGATGTTCGCGACGGCCAGGCCGACCGCTAGCTTCCTGTCCGGGCCGAGAAGCCCCATCACCCGTCCATAGAGACGAAATATCGACATGCCCAGCTCCGAAAACCTCCCGGCGCGGCCGGTGTGACCCCGGTCCTTCGCGTCCGTGCCCGACGAGCCCGCAGCCTTGAGGAAGGCCGCAAAACCGCCCCGGGCAGAGTGGCTTATGGCAGATCCTGCCTGAACGCCGCATGACGCGGCGCGCTCGAAATTTTTCCCAGAGCGGCCTCAAGGTAAAGCCCCGCCGCCCCGCTTTTACGGTTCGTTCAGCCCGTTTCCCTACTCATGGGGACGGTGTCGTCCCCGAGGGACGGCGCACGCTCACCGTCAGGCTTCGTCGTCATGGATCTCGCAACCGGTGTCGGCCTGATCGGCGGCTTCGCCGTCGTGTTCGTGCTGATCATGATCGACGGCGGCAACTTCGCCGCCTATTTCGACAAGCACGCCGTGATCGTGATCTTCGGTGGCGCCACCGCCGCCACGATGATGCGCTTCCCATTCTCGACCATCATGCACGGCCTGCCGATGGGCCTGCGCTTCGCCTTCACCATGCGCTCGGTCAAGCCGCGCGAGCTGATCGACGAGATCACCAAGATCGCCGACGTGGTGCGCAAGAGCGGGCCGATGGCGCTCGAGAACATGGAGATCTCGGACCCGTTCCTGGCGCAGGGCGCCCGCTACATCGCCGACGGCTACGACCGGGAATTCATACGTGATACGATGGAGCGGGACCGCGACAACTTCCTCATGCATCTCGATGAGGGCTCGAAGATCTACCGGGCGTTCGGCGATTGCGCGCCGGCCTGGGGCATGATCGGCACCATCCTCGGCATGGTGACGATGTTCGCCAACATGTCGGACCCCTCGAAGCTCGGGCCCGCCATGGCAACCGCCTTGCTCGCCACCCTGTACGGCGCGCTGATCGCCAACATGATCACCCTGCCGCTCGCCGACAAGTTGCACGTCAAGCTCGAGGAAGAGGATGTCTCGCGCTCCCTCATCATCGACGGGATCCTGCTGATCCGCGACCAGAAGAGTTCGTCGCTCGTGCGCGAGATGCTGATCGCCTACCTTCCACACAACCACCGCGAGGAACTCTCCGAGGCGGCGGCGTGAGCGCGGCCTGAGGTCGGGAGGGCTCTCCGGTGGCCAAGAAGAAGCGCGGCGGCGCGCATGGCGGCCACGGCTGGTTCGTGACCTTCGCCGACCTGATGGCGCTCCTGATGAGCTTCTTCGTGATGATCGCGGCGTACTCGACGCAGGATCAGAAGAAGATGCAGGCGGTGGCGGGCTCGATGCGCGACGCCTTCGGCGTGAACAAGGAATCGCGGTTCGCCGGCATCATCGAGCAGACCGGGCTGCCGACCGCGGACCGGGTCCGCTACCTCCGAGACGTGCCACCCGAGCGCGCCAGCGACCGCACCACGCCGCCGCGGATCGACCAGACCGTGGAGGCGGGCCTCTCCGACCGCGGCGAGGCAGAGAATTTCGGGCTTGCCGCAGCCTCGCTTCGGCAGGCGCTGCAGGACATGCCGGAGGTCGCGGAGATCTCGAAGAACATCATCATCGCGCCGTCCGCCAAGGGGCTCGACGTGACGATCGTCGACCAGGACGGGCGCTCGATGTTCCCGGAAGGATCGAGCCGTCCGAACGACCGGACGCGGCGCCTCCTCGAGAAGCTCGCCCCGGCGCTCCGGCAATTGCCGAACCGGATCGCCGTCACCGGCTTCACGGCGAGCGACCGGCCGGGTAACCGGCCCCTGCCCCGCCGTGGGAACTCTCGGCCAACCGCGCGATCAGCGTGCGCGAGATCCTGGCGGGCGCCGGCATTCCCGATGACCGCTTCGCCTCGGTCAGCGGCAAGGCCGACACGGAGCCGCTGTTCCCCGACAATCCCTACCTGACGGCCAACCGCCGCGTGACGGTGACGCTCCTCAAGGAAGCGCCGCCGACGCCCGCCGGCCGCGGCCTGCCGTGAGGCTTCACTTGGCGACGAGCAGCGCCCAGTAGACCTTGTACTTGGAGTTCGGCGCGTAGGCCGTCGCGATGCCCATCCGGGTCGCGCTCGCATCGAGCATCACCGCATTGTGGGAGGGGCTGTCGCGCCAGCCGGAGAACGCCTCGGCCAGCGTGTGATAGCCGGCCGAGAGGTTGGCGTTGGCCTTCTGATAGCCGAGCCGCTCGACCGCCACCTTGACCGTCTGTGCCTTGCTGGGGCGGTCCGCCGCGGCCATCGCGGCGGCCTCGGTCTCGGCCAGCCGCTGCAATTCGGGGTCGAGCGTCAGGGGCGCCTCTCCGCGACCCCGTCGATAGGCCGAGATCATCTCACGGGCGGCGTTCGTGTCGAGCTGCGCGGTGTTCGTGGTGAGCGGCCAGTACAGGCTCGGCAGCGCGGACGTCGCCTGTGGCTCGCCCGCACAGCCCGCAAGGCCGAGCGTGCCGATGACGGCCGCCGCCGAACCGATGAAACGCCACCGTGCCACGAACCCTGTCTCCCTGTCGGCGGGCCTAGCCGCCCGCGCTCCTCCGGCTCAGGTCGCGCGGCGTCGCGGACCGGACCGGCTCGGCCTCCTCGGCCGGTGCTGCCACCCGCTCCGCTCCAGCGCCCGCCTCGGGCTCGGACGGCAGACGCCCGAACCGGCCGGCGATCTCGCCCAGCGCGTTCTGCATTCCGTCGAGACCCTGCACCGTGACGACGCTGGAACCGGGACCGAGCGGCGGTATGAAGCCGGCCTCCGATAAGGTTCTGAAGACCGCAAAGTTCAAGTCCGTCTGCACCTTCAGGCCGAGGCTGACATCGGAGATCATCGCGATCAGCTCGAACTCGAGGAACGGGTCGCCGATCTTGCGGAACACCACGCGGGGCTCGGGCTCCTTCAGCACGTCCACATGCGCCCGGGCGCAGCCGATGATGAGCTCCGCCGCCCGGACCGGATCCTGGTTGCGGAGCACGCTGACGGTGAGCGTGACGCGGCCGGTTCGGTCGCCGCGCACCCGGTTCTTAACCACGCCCGAGATCAGGTTGGAGTTCGGCACGATTACGGCCGAGCGGTCGAAGGTCTGGATCTCCGTGGAGCGCACGGAGATGCGCTTCACGATGCCCTCGCTGTCGCCGATCAGCACCTGATCGCCGACGCGGATCGGCCGCTCCCACAGGAGCAGCAGGCCGGAGACGAAGTTGTTGACGATCGATTGCAGACCGAAGCCGATACCGACCGAGAGGGCACCGGCGACGATGGTCAGCTTCTCCAGGCTGAGGCCGAGATACGAGAAGGCGAGCGCGAGCGCGAGCAGGAAGCCGAAATAGCCGCTGACGGTCGAGATCGAGTTCCTCAGGCCGGCGTCGAGGTCGGTGGCGGGCAGATAGGTGTGTTCCAGCCATCGCTGCACGGCGCGGGTGATCACGACGCCGAGGATCAGGATGCCGATCCCGAGCGTGATCGACGACAACGAGATGGTGACGTCGCCGACCTTGAACCCGAAGAACGCGGTGCGCACCGAGGTGAGCACGTCGGTGGAATCCAGCCCCCAGGGCGCGAGCGCGAGCAGGGCGACGACGAGGAACAGCACCACCCGGGCCGTCCCGGTCGCCAGAACCGCGATCTGATGCAGGGAGCGCTTGCGCAGGCCGGTATTGGCCTGCAGCGTCGTGGCGAGTTTCGTGTCGTCGCTGAGCGAACCGCCGATGAAGGTGTCGGCGCTCTGGATCAGCAGGTAGAGGAGCACGAGGAGGCTGGTCGTCCAGACGAACTGATCGATCAGGAAGGCCGAGAAGGCGACGTACCCGACGAGGTCCGCGATCCCGATCACGACGACCGCGGCCCAGCCGATGAGGCGGGCCGGGCCGCCGATTCCCGTCGTCGTGCGGGTCGGCACGTACGGGCCGAGGCAGGCTTCCTCCTCCTCCTCCCGGTCGGCGAAGCGGTGGAGGCCGATCGCGAGGATCAGAACCATCGCGAGGGCGCCGATGCCGCGGGTGGCGATCGAGATCGGAAGGGCCGCCGAGATGCCGGAATTCAGCGCCTCGATCGATTTCGTGACCGTGATCACGGTCGCGATGCCGACGGCGAGGCGCCGGACCCGGAAGGCCGCCGCGTCACTGACGGGGGCCGGGCGCCACGACGGCTTGTCGGGCGACAGAAGCCCGTCGCAGAGCGCCTCCACGAAGGCAATGAAGGCTAGGCCGCCGAGGATCGAGCCCGCCACCGGCAGAAGGCGCGACGGCAGCAGATCGGTGGCGTCGAGGGCGTAGTACACGGCGTAGCTGCCCACCACCGCCGGCACCGTGCCGAGCAGGATGACGCGCCACGCGCCGAGGAGCCGCTGACGTCGGGTCGGGTCGTTCTTCGTCTCGTCGCGGCGACCGAAACGCGGCGCGATATTGCGGCGCCCGAAATACAGGGCCACGGAGACGCCGAAGGCGACGCCGAGCAGGAGAAGATTCGGCAGCGTGCCGTTGCGCCCGAAAAGGAGCAGGATGTCGGACAGCGCACTCTGGAGAGCCCGCAGGTCACGCGGCATGTCCGCGGTGACGCGGGTCCACAGGGTTGGCGTGAGAAGTCCCTGCGACCGCTCGAACAGACCCTTGGTGAAGGCCTCGCGACGGCGATTGGAGATCCGGTCGACGATCTGGTCGCTCTGGACGAGGAGCGAGCGGGCCAGGCGCTGGGTCTCGTCGATGCGCGCGACGGCTGCCTCGCGCTCGACGCGCTCCTGGGTGACCTCGGCGCTCTCCTCGACGTCCTTCGGCTTTGGGCCGAGCTGGGTCAGGCGCTCGCGCGAGGCCTCGAGCGGCGCGTCGAGCCGGTCGACGATGGTGCGGATCTCGTCGGCGACCGGGGTGATGCCCTCGCGGATGCGGGATAGATCGACCGCGGTCAGATTCGGGCGGCCGAGATCCTTTTCGCGCTGCGTGAGGTCGGCCTTGGCCGCGTCGAGCTTCGCCCGCACGGCCTTCAAAGCCTCCGACATCTCCGGCTTCGGCGGCGCTGGCTTGGTATCCGCGGGTTTGGCGTCCGAGGGCTTCTGCTCGGCAGGCTTGTCGCCGGGCTTGGCCTCGGCCGGCTTCGCGGCTTCTCTCGGCCCCGCCTGTGGCTTGGCCTGCTCGGATGGCGGGACGGCTTGTTGTGCCGGCGCAGCAACCGGCGCGAGCAGTGCGGCGGCCAGCAGGGCGGCGAGAGCCGCGAGGCGCGGTCTACCGCGGGTCAGCGGGCTTCGGCTCATGAGCATCCTTTCTCGATTCGCGCCTGGCGCCAGGGCCTCTCGGTCCAGCACGGGCACGGCCTCGCGGCCCCGGGCCGAATGAGGCGGGAAGCGGCGCGGCGCGCGTGAGCAGCGACGTCGCGGAGCAGATCTGATCGTTGCGGCCGATCCATAATGCGAAAGCGCGGCGCTGCCCACCCGTGGCCTGCATTGCGCTGAGCGAGGCCGCGGCTGCCTGTGGGTGCGTCCTCGCGGCCGGGCGGCAAACCTTCACAACGGTGTCACGCTGATATTACACTAAGCCCCGATGGACAGGGCCTTTTCGTCTCGTAGCGAGGAGGTGGCGCTGAACCGGATCCGCGTTCAGCCCCGCCAGGACCTGGGCGTCTCCGCCCAGCGCGGTCGCCGTGAGCGGCCGAACCCCGCCCCGTCTCCCGTTGGTAGAGACCTGCCGCCCGAGGCGCTGAGCGCCCGGTTCGGCTGTCGCCCACGGCTGGTCCCGGCCGCCCGCTCTGCCGGGTCCAGCGCCCGCGCGAGACGGAGGGCGGCCATCTTTCATCATCCCGGGACAGCGCGCCGGCCGATCCCCGCGCGTTGTCCCCTGCATCAGCCGTTCCGAGAGTAGCGCCGATGATGGACCTCCAAACCCTCGTCCTGAACGCGGATTACCGGCCGCTCTCCTACAATCCGCTCTCGCTCTGGTCCTGGAAGGATGCCTTCACCGCCCTCTTCCTCGATCGCGTCACCCTGGTGGCGAGCTACGACGTCGAGGCGCGCTCGCCGAGCCGCTCGCTCCGGGTTCCGAGTGTGGTGGCGCTGAAGAATTACGTGACGCTGGCCCGCACCCCCGCCTTCACGCGCTACAACATCTACCTGCGCGACGGATTTTCCTGCCAGTATTGCGGACTGCGCCTGCCATCCGGTGGGCTCACCTTCGACCATGTGGTGCCGCGCTCCCGCGGTGGCCTGTCGAGCTGGGAGAACGTCGTCGCCGCCTGCTCGCCCTGCAATCTGCGCAAGGCCAACCGGACCCCGGCCGAGGCAGACATGCCGCTCCTGAACGCGCCGCGCCGGCCCACGCGCTACGAGCTTCACCACCGGCAGCCCGAGTTCGACCACCGGCAATATCACCACACCTGGCTCGATTACCTGTACTGGGACAGCGAGCTGGACAGCTGAGGCTCAGGGCTGCGGGAAGCGTGCCGGCGGCTCGTTGTACATCGGGAGTGCGGCCTTGCGCGGCAGGTATGCCCGCACGATCACGGGCGGCGCGACCACGGCCGGCGGGCGGTAGCGCGGATCGCGGTAGGCGATATTCGGAGGCAGGATCGGTCGCGCGTGACGCCGGTGGACGAGACGTGCCGGCGGGCGCTCGCGCAGCCTGTATCCGCCGGGCCTATCGTCAGCGGCAACCGGCAAGCAGATCACCTGCGCGAGAATAGCGGCTGCCGCCACCATGCCGCCAAGGCGCAACGCCGCGCCCGAAACCGAATGGTGCGCCATACCGGCTTCTCCCGTCTCGCGCGATCTCGAATGGGTCAGAACTTCACGGCCGCGCCGCCGCGGACGGTGTTGAGATTCGCCTTGTGGCCGTCGAAGTCGTTGAAGAGTACATACTGGTACTCGGCACGCAGGAGGAGATTCTGCGTCAGCGCGTATTCGAGACCGGCGCCGAGGGTGATGCCGCCGACGGTTTTGGTCTTCGCGACCACCGCGAGCGCGGTCGGGTCATCCGGGATGGTCTGCACACCCTGGCCGGCCGGCGTCGACCGAATGCCGGGATAGGCCTGATTGAAGCTGCGATAGCCGTGGTTTGTCACGTAGGCGGGGCTGCCCGACGTGAGTTGCTGGTTGGCCTGATAGGTCCCCTGATTGTAGCCGTAGTTCTGCACCGTGACAGCGTCGGTGATATTCGCCCGACCGATCGCGAATCCGCCGGTCACGAACGGCATGAAATTGCCGATCGCGTATCCGGCGCGGCCCCGGATCGTCCCATAATCCTCGATTTTCGTCGTCGACGTGCCCGCGAGATACACCTCTTCCCGCATCCCGCCGCTGGTCGAGAAGGCTCGCGCGATCTCGTTGAAGCTGCTGCTCTGCTTCCCAAAGCGTGTGTAATCGACCTCAAGGCCGAGGACCGTCTCATCGAACTGGAAATTGTAGCCCGCGAAGGCGCCGAAACTCGTCCCTTCGACCCTCTGCGATCCGGTCGTCAGAAGGGACGAGACGCTGAACTCACTCTCGATGTCGCGTCGCCGGAAATAATTGGCCAAGGTCGGCTGGAAGACGCTGGAGTAGGAGTGGCTCGCCGAGGTGTAGCCGGCATGCGCTCCGAAATAGAGGCCGCTCCAATCGACGAGAGGCACCGCGGGCTCATATTCCGGCCCGCGCAGGACGCCGTAATCCAAGTCGGCGGCGTTCGCGGCGTTGAGGCCGAACAGGCCGAGGGCCACCAGCACAGGAATGGTGACGGTACGCATCGGATTCTTCCCCAGGGCAGCAAAACGACTCACCGTGCCGCTCCCTCAAGGCATTGATAGCCTAGTAACCTTAATGCTCCGTTGCGCTAAGCCACTGCGCGATGTCCTGATAAGATTATCGGGAGGCAGAACGGCAGCTAGATCCAGGCCGCGATCTCGGTCGGCGGTGCGATCCGGTGTCTGTGCTGGCAAAATCGCCGCTCGGCAAATATTGCCGGGTCGTGATGCTTGCAGCTCTCGGCGTAACTGGGAGCAATTCGGCATCATTGCAAAAAGAAAACGGCGCGGATCCTGTCCGCGCCGTCCTCGTCCAGTTCGGACGGGATGTTTTTCAGTACTTCCGCACCAGGGGTCCCGGAGCCGGCTGGTAATCGGCCATCAGCGGCGGCAGCGGGGCCGCGGCGACGCCGCCGAGCAGGTAGCGGAAGCCGACCTTCACGTCGTGCGCCTCGATGCTCTTGGTCTTGTACACGCCGAGCGAGCCGCCTCCGCAAGCCTTGGTGAGTTCGCAATCCTCGACCCCGACGCCGCTCTTGGCGCTGCCGAGATTCAGGTAGCGGTAGGCGATTTCCATCTTCAGGTTCGGCGTCACGTCGAAGCCGAGACCGGCATGGAGCGCCCAGGCGAAGCTCGTCGTTGTATCCGACTTGTAATAGGCGCCGATCGTCTTGTTGTAGCTCGCCACCGGATTCACCAGCGTGACGTAGAGCGGCTCGCTGACGTTGCCGGAAACATGCGTGCCCGAGATGGTGTTGAAGGCGACGCCGACGCCGCCGCCGACGAACGGCGTCACGCCGTACCACGTGCCCAGATCGAAGTAGCCGTTGGCGAGCACGACCGCTGAGTCGAAGTTGCCCTTCGCCGTCTCGTTGACGTTGCCCCGCAGGTTTGCCGCGCCGCATCCGCAGGGATCGGCCACGCCGGTGTCGTACTCGAAATGGTGGCGGGCGCTGAACCCGTTCGAGAACCGGTACTCGCCCGTCACGTCACCGCGCAGGAAGGCGTTGAACTGGTAGCCGACGCCGACGCCCGCGAAGGCGCCGCTGCCGTATCCGGCATTCTGGTAGTAGCGCTCGTTGTCGTAGGTGTACTTGTCGCCGTACGCGACGAATTCCTTGCTGTGATAGAGGCTGGCGCCGACGTCGCCGCGCAGATACCAGCCGCCCCCGACCTCGATGGGAGGCGCGACCGGCGGAGGGGGCGGAGGCGGGAGCAAGTCTGCGGCCTGTGCGAGGCAAGGCGCGCCGACGCTCGCGACGAGCGTGAGGGAGCGCGCCAAGGCTTGAAGCTTGGAGCGGGCCATAAGTTTTCCTTCACTCGGTCGTGTGCCGGAAGCTTGTCGTGCCGGCTCTGATGACGGAGCGACTCTGGCCGAAAGGTCTTAAACCGCGCTTAACGTTAAATCTTATCCTTGCCGGACCGTTGTCTTGCCGGAGAGAAATCCTGCATCGGTGAGGAATGCGATCCGCACCAGGGACGAAAGCCGGTCTCGCGCGTTGGCTCCGCAGACCGATCCGCTCCCCGCGAGCACGCCACGGAACCCGATCATGACGCGCCTGTTCATCGCCCGGATCCGATCGGCGCAGGGCGAGCGCCCGCTGGTCACGGTTCGGGCCGCGGCGGAGGGTGAGGCCCGCCTGTTCCTGGAAGCACATTACCCCGACGATGCGGTCGAGGCGGTGGTCGAGCCCGAGGAGTGGGTGTCGGACGCCGATACCGGCACCGCCCCTGGCGACATCCGCGAGCAGGTGGGGGTCTGGTGGCCGGCTTCCGCGGAACCGCGCCTCTGACGGAGCCCTCGCGTGCTGCCCGAGGACGTTCGCGCGCTCTGCCTCATGCTGCCCGGCACGATCGCGGGCGCCCATATGGGCAACCCGGATTTCCGCGTCGGAGGTCGGATCTACGCGACGCTCTGGGTCGAGGAAGAGCGGATCGTGCTTCGCCTGGTCCCGGAACAGCAGGCGCTGCTGATCGAGGCGGAGCCCGATCTGTTCGCGCCGGTGCCGGGCGCCTGGGGACGCCGCGGCTGGACGAATCTCGATCTGCCGGAGGCCGACGAGGAGACGTTGCGCGGCGCGCTCCTCGCGGCGTGGCAGGCGACGGCGCCGCCCAACCTCGTCGCCGCCCAGGAGCCTGCCTGACTCCTCAGGCCGCCACCCGGGTCACGGCGTCGACGACCTCGTCCACCACCTCGGTGACGAGGCTGCGGTCGTCGCCCTCGGCCATCACGCGGATGACGGGCTCGGTGCCGGACGGCCGGATGACGAGGCGGCCCGAATTGCCGAGCCGCTCGCGGGCATTCTCGATCGCGGTCACCACCGCTTCCTGGCGCAGGGGCTCACCCGAGCGGTAGCGCACGTTCTTGAGGATCTGCGGCAGCGGCTCGAAGCAGTGGCAGACCTCGCTCACCGGACGCTCCTGACGCTTCACGACGCTGAGGAGCTGGAGAGCCGCCACCAGACCATCCCCGGTCGTGGCGTAGTCAGACATGATGATGTGGCCCGACTGCTCACCCCCGAGATTGTAGCCGTGCTCGCGCATGTGCTCGAGCACGTAGCGGTCGCCCACCGCCGTGCGGGCGAGGCTCAGCCCGATGCCGCCGAGATACCGCTCGAGACCGAGATTCGACATGATGGTCGCGACGAGCCCCGGTTGGGTGAGGCGGTCGTCCTCCTTCCAGGAGCGGGCGACGACGGCCATGAGCTGGTCGCCGTCGACGATGTGCCCCTTCTCGTCGACGATGATCACGCGGTCGGCATCGCCATCGAGCGCGATGCCGATGTCGGCGCGCAATTCCCGGACCTTGCTGACGAGGGCGGCGGGCGCGGTCGAGCCGACGTCCCGGTTGATGTTGAAGCCGTCGGGATCGACGCCGATCGAGATCACCTCGGCCCCGAGTTCCCACAGGGTCTCCGGCGCGACGCGGTAGCCCGCCCCGTTCGCGCAATCGACCACGACGCGCAACCCGTCGAGGGTCACGTGGCGCGGGAGCGTCCGCTTGGCGAACTCGATGTAGCGGGCGTGCACGCTCTCGATGCGCTTGGCGCGGCCGAGATCGTGCGAGCCCGCGAGGCGCTTGTGCAACTCGCCGTCGATGAGCGCCTCGATGGCGCGCTCCACCTCGTCGTTGAGCTTGAACCCGTCGGGCCCGAACAGCTTGATGCCGTTATCCTCGTAGGGGTTGTGCGAGGCGGAGATCATGACGCCGAGATCGGCGCGCATCGAGCGCGTCAGCATCGCGACGGCCGGCGTCGGCATCGGGCCGAGCAGCAGTACGTCCATGCCTACAGAGGTGAAGCCTGCGACGAGCGCCGTCTCGATCATGTAGCCCGAGAGGCGCGTATCCTTGCCGATGACGACCCGGTGCCGGTAATCACCCCGCTGGAAGACGAGGCCGGCGGCCTGACCCACCTTGAGGGCCAGTTCGGGCGTGATGACCCCGTTGGCGCGTCCCCGGATGCCGTCCGTCCCAAAGTACTTGCGCACCTGCGCCTCCGCGTCGCCCACAGATATCGTGGCCGCCAACCTAGCAGCTTTCGCAGGGCGGGAGGCGCCGAGATTCGGTGGTAGTGAATCGTAGCTATCGGCGTGAGCGCTCTGCTTGAAAGGCGGTCGCAATATGGCGGAACGAGCCATATGGGGAACGAGAAAGGGCGCCCCGAACGGGACGCCCTCTTTGAGGTCAGGTGATCCGCCTCAAGCCTGCGGCTGAGGCTCCAGGCCGCCGTCGTTCTCGCGAGGACGACCCCGGCCTGCACTCGGCACCGGCGAACCGCGGGCGGGCGTCGGCGGAACGTCGCCGCCGTCGCGCACGGGCGGCCGACCATTGATGAGATTGCGGATCTCCTCGCCGGTCAGCGTCTCGTATTCGAGGAGCCCCTGCGCCAGCACCTCGAGGTCGTCCTTGCGTTCGGCCAGGATGCGCCGGGCCTCCTCAAGGCCCTGCTCGACGAGGCGGCGAACCTCCGCATCGATCTTCTGGGCGGTCGATTCCGAGACGGTCTGCTGCCGCCCCATCGACATGCCGAGGAAGACCTCGTCGTTGTTGTCCCCGTAGGCGACGGTGCCGAGCTCGGGCGAGAAGCCCCAGCGCGTCACCATCATCTTGGCAAGCCGCGTCGCCTGCTCGATGTCCGACTGCGCGCCGGACGTGACCTTCTCGGGGCCGAAGATCATCTCCTCGGCGATCCGGCCGCCCATCATGATCGCGAGCCGCGACGTCATCTGCTCGTAGCTCATCGAGAGCTTGTCGCGCTCGGGGAGCTGCATGACCATGCCGAGCGCCCGGCCGCGAGGGATGATCGTGGCCTTGTGGACCGGATCCGTTGCCGGCACGTTGAGTGCGACGATGGCGTGGCCGCCCTCGTGGTAGGCGGTGAGCCGCTTCTCGTCCTCGGTCATGACGAGGGTACGCCGCTCGGCGCCCATCATGACCTTGTCCTTGGCGTCCTCGAACTCATGCATCGTCACGATGCGCTTGCCGCGGCGCGCGGCCAGAAGCGCCGATTCATTGACGAGGTTCATGAGGTCCGCGCCCGAGAAACCGGGCGTGCCGCGGGCGATGGTCTTCAGGTCGACGTCGGGGGCCAGCGGGACCTTGCGGACGTGGACGCGCAGGATGCGCTCGCGACCGGTCACGTCCGGGTTCGGCACCATGATCTGCCGGTCGAAGCGGCCCGGACGCAGGAGCGCCGGGTCGAGCACGTCCGGTCGGTTCGTGGCGGCGATGATGATCACACCCTCGTTCGCCTCGAAGCCGTCCATCTCCACGAGGAGCTGGTTCAGCGTCTGCTCGCGCTCGTCATTGCCGCCGCCAAGGCCGGCGCCGCGATGACGGCCGACCGCGTCGATCTCGTCGATGAAGATGATGCAGGGCGCGTTCTTCTTCGCCTGCTCGAACATGTCGCGCACGCGGGAGGCACCGACGCCGACGAACATCTCGACGAAGTCGGAGCCCGAAATCGTGAAGAAGGGCACGTTCGCCTCGCCGGCGACCGCGCGGGCGATCAGTGTCTTACCCGTGCCGGGCGGGCCGACGAGCAGCACGCCTCGCGGAATGCGGCCGCCGAGCCGCTGGAATTTCTGCGGGTCGCGCAGGAACTCGACGATCTCCTGGAGATCCTCCTTGGCCTCCTCGACGCCGGCGACATCGTCGAAGGAGACGCGCCCGTGCGCCTCGTTGAGGAGCTTGGCCTTGGACTTGCCGAAGCCCATGGCACGGCCCGCGCCCGACTGCATCTGGCGCGAGAGGAAGATCCAGGCGCCGATGAAGACGAGGATCGGCAGCCAGCTCACGAGAAGCTGGATGAACCAAGGCGTGTTGTCCGAGGGCGGACGCGCCGTGATCTGCACGCCCTTGCCCTGGAGCTTCGAGACCAGGCTCGGATCGTTCGGCGCGTAGGATGTGAAGTTGCCGCCGCCCACGTAGGTACCGCTGACGTCCTGCCCGGAAATGACCACGGACTGGATCTTGCCGGCATCGGCGTCGTTCAGGAGCTGGCTATACGCGATCTCGCTCCCGCCGCCGCGATGACCCGGGTTCTGGAACAGGGTCACGAGCGCGAGGACGAGGAGGAAGATGACGACCCAAAGGGCAAAATTCCGAAAGTTCGGGTTCATCGATCAATCCTTGGCGAGTGCGGGTCCCCTGCCCCGGACCCCTTGCCCGACGCGGCGGGATCATCCTCGCACTCCGGGCCAATGTAGGTGGCGGGGTCCCCTTGCCAAGTAACTCGCAAGGCGGTTCGGGCGCTCCGGTCGTCGCGGTCCCGCGCCGCCGCTCCGGCGCCGGCGAGAGGGTGATGTCGCCGTTGCGCGCGACATCGACGATTAGTCCCCGAAGCGTGCGCCGCGCCGGCCGCCCGGCCTTCACAGCCGGCAGCAGCGTATCGAGAGTCAGCCGCTCCAGACGCTCCAGGCGCCGCGGCCCCTCGGCGCCCGCCGCATCCATCGCGCGCTCGATCAGCCGGAGCGTCACCGCTTCCGGGTGCCCGATCAGACCCGAGCCGGACAGGCGAAATCCGCCCTCCGGCGAGGACAGGCGGAGCGCGGCCAGGCGTTCTCGGGCGGCACCTTGCAGGGCGGCTTCATCCCGCGCGGCCCGTTCCGCCAGTCGCACGAGGCGGCCGGTATTCAGGCCCTCGCGGGCGAGCTCGGGCATCAACCGGCGCAGGCGCGCGCGGGTGAAGCGCTCATCGGCATTCGAGGGATCATGCAGGTAGGCGATGTGCCGGTCCTCGCACCACGCGACGAGCTCGGCCTTCGGGATCCCCAAAAACGGACGCACGAGACGCAGGCCGCGGCCGAGAGTGCGTTCCGGTCGCATCCCGGCGAGCCCGGCGAGCCCGCTCCCAGCGAACAGCCGCATCAGCACTGTCTCGGCCTGGTCGTCGAGCGTGTGCGCCGTGAGCAGGAGGCTGGCTCCGACCTCCGCGGCGAAGGCCGCGAGGAGCCGGTAGCGGGCGGCGCGCGCCGCGGCCTGGATGCCGGATGCGGGCCGCGCCCCGGTGTCCCAGGCTAGGATTCGATGGGGAAGACCGAGCCCGTCCGCGGCCCGTCCTACCGCGGCCGCCTCCGCCTGCGATTCCGGCCTCAGGCCGTGGTCGACCGTGGCGACATGCAGCCGCCCGGTCGCGCAGGCAGCGGCGGCGTGCATCAGGGCCGTGGAATCGGGGCCGCCCGAGACTCCCAGGACCGCCCTCGAGCGCGTCTCGGACAGCACGGCCTCGAGGGTTGCCGCGATCCGTTGGTCGCGCTCATCGCCTGTGTCGTGCCTCATCGTCACGATGCGCCGCCCGATCGTGCCCGCCGAAGAGGGCGGAAGACGCCCCGGCTCCCATTAGCGTCATTCGAGCGGTGAAAGCGCGAAATGTCGAACCCGTGACCCGCGCGCCGTTCCTCCGCGCGACGGGGCCTCAGGCCGCGCAGCGTGCCCGCTTCTGCTCGCGGGTCACGCCCTGACGAACGCTGGCAGAGGCGCTCGGAAACTTGCGCTCGAGTTCGGCCAGCGTCGCGCAGGCCTGCTCGCGAGCGCCGAGAGCGTGAAGCGAGGTTCCGAGCTTCAGCATCGCCTCCGGCGCCTGAGCAGAGCGGGCATAATCCGTCGAGACCTTCAGGAACTGCTCGGCCGCCTCGCGATTGCGGCTGCGCTGAAGGTAGCTCTCGCCGAGCCAGAAGGTGGCGGCCGGGACGAGTCCATCGCGCGGATGCGACTGGATGAACTGGCGCAGGCTCATCTCCGCCTGCTCGTACTGGCGCTGAAGGATGTAGGCGTACGCCATCTCGTAATCGGCCTTCGCGTCGCCCGATCCCGTCGCCGCGACGCTGGCCTTGGGCCGTGCGGCCGGCGGAAGTGCCCCGGTGGTGCCGATGCGGGACGGCGGCGTCAGGTCGACAGGGGCCTGCGGGTCGACCTCGCCCTCCTCGCCTTCGTCGATCGCGGCGGCCGGCAGCCGACCCGGAGCGGTCGCCGGTGGCGACTGGACGGCGACAGGGGCCGAGGGCGTCGTCGTGCCGAGCTGCATCGGCGCGCCGGGCTGGCCCGGATTCTGGCCGGGATCGAAGGCGTCGCCGCGCTTCTGAGGCTTGCCCGCACCGGGGTTTCCGCCGTTGACGGCACCGCCGCCCGCGGGCTTCGTGCCGCCGCCCTTGCCTTCCTGCAGGCGGAACTCGACGTCCTCCTGGAACTTGCGCAGCTGCTCCTTGAGCTGGCGGTTCTCGTACTGGAGGGTCTCGATCTGCCCCGCCATCATCCTCGACTGGTTCTCCAGCCGGTTCAGCCGAACGACGAACTCCGAGGCGTCCTGTGCGACCGCCGGAAGGCCGAGTGACAGGCTGAGGCTGAGCGCGAAAAGGAGGCGGCGGAGCATGGCGTGAGCCGATCGTTTCGACGATGGTGCGCCGCGTCATCCGCGCGGCGCGCCCGCACTATCAGATGTGCCGCGCCGCGGCAAAAATACGGCGCGGAAATGCCCCTTACGTCCCAGCGCCACGGTCCAGCACGGTGACCGCGCGGCGGTTCTGCGACCAGCAGGAGATATCGTTGCAGACCGCGACCGGCCGCTCCTTGCCGTAGGAGACGGTGCGGATGCGCCCGCTCGCGATGCCGCGGGAGGCAAGGTAGTCGTTCACGGCCTGCGCGCGACGGGCGCCGAGCGAGTAATTGTACTCGCGGGTGCCCCGCTCGTCGGCGTGGCCTTCGATCAGGAACGTGTAGCGCGGGTAGCGCTGCAGCCACGCAGCCTGCTTGTCGAGCGTGGCGGTGGCGGTGGGCGTCAGGTCGGTCGAGTCCGACTCGAAGAACACGCGGTCGCCGACATTCACCACGAAGTCCTGCGCGCTGCCCGGCGTCGCCGCGCCGGCCCCGAAGGCCGAGGCGTCGGCGAGGTCCTTGTCGTTGCTGCAGGCTGCGACGCTGAGCGCGGCAGCGAGCACCGCGGCGAGCGGGAGCACGCGGGTGCGCACGGTCTTGAGCATGATGATCGTTCTCCTCGGGCGGGGCCGAAGGCCGGCTGCGGTCTTCGAGGCGGTCTCCGCGGGCGTGATGGGCTCTGTTCTAGGCCGAGCGGGTTAAGCGAATGTTCCGTCAACCTTGACGGTGCGTATCGAACACCAGTCGAGCGACACGGATGTGTCTCCGCGCACGTCCGGGTTGGCCCGATGCGAGGGTGTCGCCCTCGGAATGCGGCGTGGCTGGGGCACGCGCGCCGGCGGCTTCCCTTTCGAGGGGCCTTGTGTCGCTCCCGCAACAGCACGATTCCGATCAGGAGCCCTTCGCTGCCTCGAACACGGAGCGGATCTCGGGGGTCGCGAGCCACGCCTCCACCCGGACGCAATGCAGATCCTCGGGCGTCTGCGCGTCGTAGAGGGCGAAGCTCTCGGAAAGAAAGTTCGCCAGATCGTAGAGCGCCGGGAACGCGGCCCCGCGGGGCTTGCGCTTGAACAGGTACGAGCCCGTGAAGCCGAACGTCTCGGCGATCTCCGGGTAGACCGGCCACACCACGTCGCGGGCGAGCTCGTCGCCGAGATAATCCACGCTCGACACAGGCTCCGGCCGGAGCCCGCGCTCGGTCAGGAGGCGACGCGCGATGTCGTCGATCACCGCGCCTTTCGGGTGGTTGATGACGTGCATGAAGTTGCCGCCACGTGCCCAGCGGCCAATCTCCCTGTCGAGCGGGAACCCGATCTGGGCCGCGCTCGCGAGGAGGTCGCGGACCGAGGAATCCCACGCCTGCAGGTAGCCGAGGCGGTCGAACACGTCCTCGCGGAACAGCGTCAGGGTCTCAGAAGCAGACAGGCCGAGCCGGTGCCCCATGAGCGCGATCGCCGAGTGATAATGACCCATCGGCGAGGGCGCGAGTTTCAGGGCCGAGAGATGGGCGAGGTTGCCGGCGTAGACCGTGTCCGGATGGAAGGCGTTGAACACGATCGTCGGGAATAGGACGAGCCTCGGCTCGCGCGCCCGAAGGGCGTAGACGTCACCGCCCGGAATCAGCCCCTCCGGGAAGTGCTGGGCGAAGACGTGGTCGTATTCCGAGAGCGTCCGGGCGAGGTTGTCGAGATGGCCATGCTCACGCTTGAGCCACGCCATCTGGATGAAGCGAACGGGGCTCGCGGGCGCGAGGAGGCGCATCGCCTGCGCGGCGCCGCGCGCTTGACAATTCCCGATGACGGCGATCTTGGCCCCGTCGCGGCCGGCCGCGTCGGCGCGGCGCGCCTGCCACGGGTTCGCCCAGGATGGGGTCGATAAGCCGATGGCTCTGAGCGCGCGCCGGTGCAGGGTCGAGAGGTCCACGTGAGGCGCCGGGCTCTGAGCGGGATCCGCGGGAATTTGCGGATGGTCCTCCGGAAATGCGGCTGATCGAAGTGCCGCCGCCGGTTGGGATGAGGCCGTCCGAGGTGAGTTGGAAAGGTCGGGGAATGCCAGTGAACCCTACAGCGATCTACCGGCGGAGCAATTTTGGCGCAAGGCGGTGGCGAGCGTCGCGCCCTTCGCCGTGGATCCGCGTCCGCACGGAGCCTTCGCAATCGCCCGCACCGACCGCGTGGCGACCGCCGGCTCCTGCTTCGCGCAGCGCGTCGCGCAGGCGCTGCGCTCTGCGGGCTTCAACTATACCGTCACCGAGCAGGCCCCCGCCGGTCTTGCGCCGGCGGCGGCGGAGGCGAGGCAGTTCGGCACCTACACCGCGCGCTACGGCAACCTCTACCTGACGCGCCAGTTCACGCAGCTCTTCGACCGCGCGTTCGGCCGTTTCGAGCCTGAATTGACGGCGTGGCAGCGCGCGGACGGTCGCTTCGTCGACCCTTTCCGGCCGACGATCGAGCCCGCGGGCTTCGAGAGTCCCGAGGCGGTGGCGGCCGCGCGCGAGACCCACTTGGCGGCGGTGCGGCAGATGTTCGAGACCCTCGACGTGTTCGTCGTCACCCTCGGTCTCACCGAGGGTTCCGCTACCGGGCTGACGGGGCCGCGCTGCCGCTGGCGCCGGGCGTCTCAGGCGGCAGCTTCGATCCGGACCTGTACGAATTCGTCAATGTCGGCGTCGCCGAGGTGACGGCGGACCTGCGCGGCCTGCTCGACCGGCTCTGGAGCGTCAATCCGGCCGCCCGCGTCATCCTGACGGTTTCGCCGGTGCCGCTCGTCGCGACCTACGTGCCCCAAAACGTTCTGATTTCAAACACTTACTCGAAGGCGGTGCTGCGGGCCGCGGCCGGCGAAATCTGCTCGGGCGGGGATCCGCGCGTCGTGTACTTCCCGTCCTTCGACCTCATCACCGCCAACGTGAATGCCGGGCGCTACTATGCTGAGGATCAGCGCAGCGTCACGGATGCGGGGGTACGCCACGTCATGCGCTGCTTCCTCTCGACCTTCGCGCCGGGCGAGGCGCGACCCGCGGCGGGCCGCCCGGCCGCGGATTCGGCGGCCGAGTTCGAGGGCACCGCGGGGGTGATCTGCGACGAGGAGCAGATCGAGCGCAGCGTCGCCTGAGCGATCACGAACGCGACGCGCGAGCGATCATCACCGGAGACGCTGCGCGTAGATCGCGATCATCACTGAAGACGCTGCGCGTAGATCGCGCCAGCCTGCGCCTTGAGGTCGGCGCCGGCCTCCCGGCCGATCGCCTCGGCGTCGGAGACGGCGCCGGAGCGCGAGACGCCCCAGTGGGCGCTTCCGTCGGCCAAGAACAGCAGGCCGTCGAGGCGCAGGCGCTCGCCCTCGATCTCGGCGAGCGCCGCGATCGGCGTGCGGCAGGAGCCGTCGAGCTCGGCGAGCAGCGCGCGCTCGGCGGCGATCGCGATCGTGGTGCGGGCGCAGGCGATCGGCGCCAGCAGCGCGCGGATCTCCGCATCTGCCTCCCGGGCCTCGATACCGAGGGCGCCCTGGGCCACGGCGGGCAGCATCTCGTCCACGGAGAGGACACTGCGCGCCATGCCCTCCAGGCCGAGGCGCTGCAGGCCGGCGAGCGCGAGCAGCGTCGCGTCGCACTCGCCCGATTCGAGCTTGCGCATGCGGGTGTTGGCGTTGCCGCGCAGGGGCACGATCTTGAGGTCGGGCCGGCGCATCAGGACCTGCGCGCCCCGCCGCAGGGAGGAGGTGCCGACGCGCGCGCCCGCCGGGAGATCGGCAAGACCCGCCGCGTGCGGGGACAGGAAGGCGTCGCGCGGATCGTCCCGCTCCAGGATGCAGGCGATCACGAGACCTTCGGGCAGCCACGTCTCCACGTCCTTCATCGAGTGGACGGCGACGTCGATCTGGTCCGCGTAGAGGGCCTGTTCCAGCTCCTTGGTGAAGAGCCCCTTGCCCCCGATCTCGGCGAGCGGCCGGTCGAGCACCTTGTCGGCGACCGTCGTGATGACGACGAGTTCGGTCTCGAGGCCGGGATTGGCCGCCACGATCCGGTCGCGGACCATCCCGGTCTGGGCGAGCGCCATCGGGGAGCCGCGGGTGCCGATGCGGAGGGGGCGCTGGATCATGGGGCGGCGATGGCCTCGGTGTCGTGTCTCGGCACAGGCGTAGCGGTTCGGCGCCGCCCTGTCACCGCGCCCGCGCCAGCCTCAGAACGCCTGCAGCGTCAACTCCGTGTGCTCGACGCTCGGCGGGCTCTCGAAATGGGGCGAGACCAGAGCGCGGTAGTCCTTCCAGGCCTGCGAGCCGGTGAAGTCCCGGGTGTGAGCCTCCAGGGTCTCCCACTCGATCAGGAGCCGGTAGCGCTGCGGCTTCTCGACGGAGCGGCGCACCGCGAAGGAGCGGCAGCCCTCGGCCGCCCGGAAGATGGCCGACGCCTCGCGGATGCCGGCCTCGAACGCGGCCTCGGAGCCCGGCTTGACGTCGATCTGCGCGATTTCGAGGATCATGGGGTGAACTCTCCCGGTTGCGTCAGCGGAGCGGCCGGCCGAGCTTGGCCGCGAGGATGCGCTGCGGGCTCTTCTCGGGATGCGCCTGCGCCGCCACGGGCAGGTAGGCGGTCTGCTCCAGCATGTACTGGCCGCCCATGGCGCCGTGCATCACGAGGTCCGAGAAGGTGACCCAGGTCTGGCCGGGGGAATTCCACATCGGCCTGCGGAGCCTTCTCCTGATAGGCCATGTCCTGCTTCAGGGCGTCGTGCAGGTGGAGCATCAGGTGATCGTATTCCGAGCGCCTCGCCTTGGTGATGCGCAAGGTGGCGAGCAGGCGCGCGGAGAGCGGCGAGTAGCCCGGCAGCCGCGGCAGGAACTTCTCCGCCATCGAGCCGAAATCCTCGCCGACCCGCCAGCGGCGGGGCTGGCCGCTCGGGTTGATGTTGCGGAAGACGCGCAGGATGCGCTTCTCGCCAATCGGGTTCGAGGGAAGGCGTCGACGTGGAGGCGCGTGTCGTCTCGCCGCCAGCTCAGCTTGCGCCGGTCGACGTCGAACGGGCGGTAGGAGGTGCCGGCGAGGCTGATCCGGCCCGTGTATTCCGGCAGGAACCGGTCGATCAGCCCTCGCGCGAAGGCGCGGTAGCGGATCAGCACCTGACGGAGCGCCTCCTGCTCCTCCGGGGTGCCGGCCGCGCCCTTCAGGGCCGCCGCCTCGCCCCGGATGTTGACGTTCTTCGCCTTGCCGTCGGCGAAGGGACGCTCGACGAAGCGGGTCTCGAAGTCGCTGAAGGGGAAGTCGAGATCGGGGAACATCAGCACCGACCCGTCCTCCAGGGCCTGCGCGAGGGAACGCGCGCCGGGCGCCGCGCCGGCGCCGGAGACCGTCAGGATGGGGCTGATCATGCTCGGAGAATTCCTCGTGCCACTCCGCTCGATCGCGCGGTGTAGCCGAGGGGCGCGAGGCAGGCCAGCGCCGCGCGATTTCCGGTGGATGAATCGGGGCGTGGGTTGTCAGGCCGGACCCCGCGCCCCACGATTCCGAGAGCGCCGTTCCATCCGGCGCGCCTCGCGAGGAAGCGGCCCATGGCCACGCTGAAGGAATTCGAGGAGGCCCTGCGCGAGCACGGCATGCACATGGCGCTCGCCCTGCTGGAGCGCCTGCGCGAGCGCGACCGCGCCACCCGCACGGTGAAACCCGCCCGCCGCCTCACGGGCCAGAAGATGACGCCGGACCTTGCCCGCGCGATCCTCGACCTCCACGCCTCCACCGGCATGACGCAGCAGGAGATCGCGTTCAAAGTCGGGGTCAACCAGGGCCGCGTGAACGAGGTGATCAAGCGCGGCAAGTGGCTGAGCGACGATCCGCACGCGCCCGAGGCGGTCGCCCGCGACAAGGCCATCGCGCGGATGCGGGGCGATCCGCGCCCGCGCAAGGCCGCCCGGCCCGTGAAGGCCCGCAGGGATAAGGAGGCCGCCGCGCCGCGCAAGGGCGCGAACCAGGGACAGCTCGCCTTCGGCGACCTGTGAGGCACCGCACCGGAGCCGGAGCCCGCGTCCGAGCGTTGCCATCGGTCCATCCCGAGGGATCGCCGATGACCCGCCTCGCCCTTCTCACCCTCGTGGCCGCGCTCAGCACCCCGGCGGCACTCGCCCAGCGCCAATCCACCACCGACCTCACCTGCCCGCAGGCCAGAGCATCGTCGCCCGGCCGGCGGCATCGTGCTCGGCACGGGCGGCCCGACCTACGACCGCTTCGTCCGGGACCGCAATTTCTGCGCGCCGACCGAGTACACCAAGGCGGCCTACGCGCCGACCCGGACCGACCCGCGCTGCTTCATCGGCTACACCTGCTTCGAGCCGGGCCGCAGCGACTGGTTCGGCGATTACTGAGATCGGCGCGCAAGACGAGAACGCCCCGGCCGCTGGCCGGGGCGTTCCCTGTCCGGTGGAACCGGGATCAGGCGGCCTGCTGAACCTGACCCTCGATCGCGGGCGCCTCGACAGGACGGCCGGTGGCGATCTGGATCTGGCGCGCCTTCTTCGCCTCCGGAATCTCACGGACGAGATCGACGTGGAGAAGGCCGTTCTCCAGCGCCGCACCCGTCACCTGGACGTAGTCGGCGAGCTGGAACCGGCGCTCGAAGCCGCGGGCGGCGATGCCCTGATGCAGCACCTCGACGCGCTTGGCCGGGTCGGCCTTGCGCTCGCCCTTCAGGGTCAGCGCATTCTCCTTGACCTCGATCGAGAGATCGGCCTCGGTGAAGCCGGCGACCGCGACCGTGATCCGGTAGGCGTTCTCGCCGGTGCGCTCGATATTGTAGGGCGGGTAGCTCGGTACGGAATCGGCGCTCACGAACTGGTCGAGGGCCGAGAAGAGACGGTCGAAGCCGACAGTCGAGCGATAGAGGGGAGCAAGATCGAACTGACGCATCACATATTCTCCACAAGAAGCAACATGCTATCTGCAAGGTCCGCCCGTGGCCGGACCGGTATCGCGCCGCCTGATGGCCGGCGCAGACTGGATATCGGAGCGCTCCTGCCCCGCTGCAAGGGTTTGAATGCTGCCGAACCGCGAAATTTTTGCGTCTTCTTCCACTCCCCGAGACCGGCCCCGAAACGATGCTGACCCTGCGCTCCACGCCCGGCAATCCCGTCCCGCCCGGCGGCACCCTCGTGCCCGTGCGCACCGCCGACGGCTGCGAATTGCGTGCGGCCACCTGGCGGCCGACGACGCGGACGGTGAAGGGGACCGTCTGCCTGCTTCAGGGCCGCGCCGAGTTCATCGAGAAGTATTACGAGACGGTCAGTGACCTGAGGCGGCGCGGGTTCTGCGTCGTCGCCTTCGACTGGCGCGGACAGGGCGAGTCGGCGCGCGAGGTCGACAACCCGCACAAGGGCCACGTCGCCCGCTTCGACGATTACCGGCTCGATCTGCTCGCCATCGCGGAGAGCGTGCTGCTGCCGCTGATGCCGCGCCCGCATCTCTGCCTCGCCCACTCCATGGGCGGTTGCGTGGCCTTCACCGGCTCGCTCGAGGGCTGGCTGCCGTTCTCGCGGCTCGTCACCGTCGCGCCGATGCTGTCGATCCGGATGGTGAGCTGGCCGGCGGGCGTGTCGGCCCTCGCCCGTACCCTGCATCAGGTCGGGCTCGGCAGCCGCTTCGTGCCCTTCGGGAGCGCGGTCTCGATCGCCACGAAGCCCTATTCCGGCAACCGCCTCTCGCGCGATCCGGCGCGCTATGCCCGCAACGCGGCCGCGGCGACGGCGGTCGGCGCCGGCGCGGTCGGGGATCCGACCGTCGCGTGGCTGGCCGGCGCCTTCCGCGCCATGGCGCGCCTGCGCGATCCGCGGGTGCCGCCCCGCATCACCGTCCCGACGCTGATCGTCGCCGCGGGCGCCGATCCGGTCTGCGGAACGGCCCAGACGGAGCGGTTCGCGGCCCGCCTCAAGGCCGGGCATATCCTGGTGCTGCCGGATGCCCGCCACGAGATCCTCTCGGAGCGCGATGCGATCCGCGCCGATTTCTGGGCGGCCTTCGACGCCTTCATGCCCGGAAGCCCGGCCCTGGAGGATGGGAAGGACGGAGAACCCGCGGCGATCAGCGCCTGAAGCGGCCCGACGCGATCACTCGTCGAGATCGGCGGCGAGTTCCCTCGGCCGCACGAAGCGTTCGAGCGTGCCGGCGCCCCAGCCGATCTCCGACCACGCGCCGGCCTCGAAATCGATCACCGCGACCGCGGCGGTCGGAAACTGGGTCCGCAGACGGCCGCGGGCCGCCGCATCGCCTCGGCCGACAAGCTTCACCGCGAGATCCTGCATCCCCGGGTTGTGGCCGACGAGGATCAGGCTGCCGGCCTCGTCCGGAGCGCCGCGCACGGCCGCGAGGAGCGCGGAGGCCGGCGCCTCGTAGATCGTCCGGATGGTCTCGGTCCGCACCGCGCCGAGTGCCGCCGCGGCCGCCTCCCAGGTCTCCCGCGTGCGCAGGGACGGGGAGACCAGCGCGAGATCGGGCCTGAGCCCCTGGTCGGCGAGGTAGCGGCCCATGAAGGGTGCCGCCTGCCGCCCGCGCGGGTTCAGGGGGCGGTCGAGGTCGCGCAGGCCCGGCGCCGGTCGGATTTCGCGTGGCGCAGGAGGATGAGGCGGCGCAAGGGCGGGATCCTCAGGCGAAGCCGACGACGGGGTGGGGCACGTACCGCTCTTCGAGCGCCCGCACCTCCGCCTCGGTGAGGGCGAGATCGAGGGCCGCGACGGCGTCGTCGAGATGGGCGGGCTTCGAGGCGCCGATGATCGGGGCGCAGACGCCCGGCTTGCCCATCACCCAGGCGAGCGCGACCTGCGCCCGGCTGACCCCGCGCGCCTTCGCGATCTCGGCGACCGTCCGGACGATCGCCCGGTCGGCCTCCTCGGCGGCGCCGTAGAGGGTGCTGCCGAACGTGTCGGAGTCTTGGCGGCGGCTGGTCTCGTCCCAGTCGCGGGTCAGGCGCCCGCGGGCGAGCGGGCTCCAGGGCAGCAGCGCCACCCCCTGGTCGGCGCAGAGCGGGTGCATCTCGCGCTCCTCCTCCCGGTGGAGGAGGTTGTAATGGTCCTGCATCGTCGCGAAGCGCGTGGCGCCCCTGATGTCGGCGGTGAAGAGGGCCTTGGCGAATTGCCAGGCGAACATCGAGGAGGCGCCGATAGATCGGGCCTTGCCCGCCTTCACGACGTCGTGGAGCGCCTCCAGCGTCACCTCGATCGGCGTGTCGTAGTCCCAGCGATGGATCTGGTAGAGGTCGACGTAATCGGTCCCGAGCCGCTTCAGGCTGGCATCGATCGCCGAGAAGATCGCCTTGCGGGAGAGTCCCCCTGCGTTCGGCTGGTCCTTGAGCGGAAAGAAGCATTTCGTCGCCAGCACGATGGCGTCGCGGTCGGCGTAGTCGCGCAGCGCCCGCCCGACGATCTCCTCGCTGGTGCCGTCCGAGTAGAAATTCGCCGTGTCGAAGAAGTTGATGCCAAGGTCGAGGGCGCGCTTGATCAGCGGCCGGCTCTCCTCCTCCCCCATCGTCCAGGGGTGGGGCCCCCGCTCGGGCACGCCGTAGGTCATGCAGCCGAGGCAGATCGCGGAGACGTCGAGGCCGGTGCGGCCGAGCTTCTTCATGCGCATGGCGGGCTGTCCGTCGGGACCGAGGGGCAAGCTCCCTATCTGGGCTGCGGATGCCGGATCGCCAGGGCTCTCGCGAGGTCTCTCAGCCGCCCCTGCCCTCCCGGCGCATCATGAAGGCGAGCTTCTCGAACAGGCTCACGTCCTGCTCGTTCTTGAGGAGCGCGCCGTGCAGCGGCGGGACCAACTTGCGCGGGTCGCGCTCGCGCAGCTCCTCGGGGCCGATATCCTCCGAGACGAGGAGCTTCAGCCAGTCGAGGAGTTCGGAGGTCGAGGGCTTCTTCTTGAGGCCCGGCGCCTCGCGGATCTCCAGGAACACCCGCAACGCTTCCTCGACCAGCCGGTGCTTGATGCCCGGATAGTGCACGTCGACAATCCGGGTCAGGGTCTCGGCGTCCGGGAACTTGATGTAGTGGAAGAAGCAGCGGCGCAGGAAGGCGTCCGGCAGCTCCTTCTCGTTGTTCGAGGTGATGATCACGATCGGGCGGCGCGCCGCCCGCACGGTCTCGCCGGTCTCGTAGACGTGGAACTCCATCCGGTCGAGCTCGGTCAGGAGGTCGTTCGGGAACTCGATGTCGGCCTTGTCGATCTCGTCGATCAGCAGCACCGGGCGCTCGGGCGCCGTGAAGGCCTCCCAGAGCTTGCCGCGGCGGATGTAGTTGCCGATGTCGGAGACGCGCGGGTCGCCGAGCTGCGAGTCGCGCAGCCGCGAGACCGCGTCGTATTCGTAGAGCCCCTGCTGCGCCTTGGTGGTCGACTTGATGTTCCAGGTCAGGAGCGGCGCGCCGAGACCCCTGGCTATCTCCTCCGCCAGCACCGTCTTGCCGGTGCCGGGCTCGCCCTTCACGAGAAGCGGCCGCTCCAGCACGATCGCGGCGTTGACGGCGGTCGTCAGGTCGGGGGTCGCGACGTAGGACTCGGTTCCGGTGAAGCGCATCGGCGTCTCGCGGCTGCGGGCGGGAGCCGCCCGGTTACGCGGCGGGAGGCTCGCTCGCAAGCCGGGTGCCGTGCGGCGCGCTACAGCGACTTACCGTCGTGCCAGACGCAGTTCGTGGCGAGGATGCCGAGATTCACGTCCGATTTCTGCGGCTGCGGCAGCACCTTGCCGTCCATGGCGAGGTCGATCTTGATCTCGACCTGGCCCTTCGGCTCGTTCGAGCGGCGGGAGAAGTAGCAATATTGCTGGAACGGCTTGTCCTCGTTCGCCCGGAAGTTCCAGCCCGACACGATCTGCCCGTCGAGGTAGGGCACCTGCTTGAACACCGTGAACGTCGTGTTCACCGGCGCCTTCGAGGCGGGCACCGCGTCCTGGCCGAGCTGGGCCTGGGTCGGCGTCGGCACGCCGCCGCCGCCCTTCGGCAGGCCCTCGACGCGCAGGGTGTTGTCGGTCAGCGTCACCTCGCCCTTCGTCTTCAGGGTCACGTCGGAGAGCGCGGCCTGCATCGCCGCGGCGATCCGCTCGGCGGCCGCGTCGAACTGGTTCATCGTGGCGTAGCCGTAGGCCGCCGCGCCCGCCCCGATGCCAAGAAGCGCCGCGAAGATGCCGGCGCCGGCCGCGCGGAACAGGAAGGCGCGCGCCGCGATGATGCGCGATTCCGCCCGCAGGCGGCCGTTCACGTGCTGCGCGAGCGCGACGTTCTCGGGCGATCCGGGGGCGAGGTAGCTCATGCGCCGGCTCCTGCGCTGCCGGCGGCCGGGCTCACCGCCGGACCCGGACGCCGCTCGAGGGGAATCGCCGCGCCGGAGGCGACGGCGTCCTTCACCGATTTCTGCAGGGAGGCGTTCACCTCCCGCACGATGCCCTCCGCGAAGGGCGCCAGCATGTAGTTCGTGGCCTCCGGGTTCACGGAGGCGCCGAGATCGTCCTCGTCCATGAAGGTCTTGCGCACCGAGACGGCGCAGAGCGCGAGGATCGTCGAGGCGAAGGCGGCGCAGAGGGCGGGCACGAACACGAAGATGCGCAGGAAGGCGTGGACCTGGGCGTCCGTCACCTCGATCGGGTCGACGCCGTAGACCATGGCGGTGAACGAGTGGAGCTGCGAGCGGTTCACCGCCTGCCGGTAGGCCTGTTCGGTGTCGGCGACGCGCCGGTCGGCCGAGCCGCGGTCGAGCTGGGCGCGGGCCTTGCGCGCCTCCTCCAAATCCTTCGTGAGCGCGCTGCGGTCGGCGCCCGCCTTCGCGACGCTCGCCGAGAGCGTCGCGACGCGGGGGTCGGTGACGCATTTCAGGTTCTGGTAGCGCACGCCCTTGCTGTTCGTGCCGAACACCTTCTCGCAGCGCTGGGCCGGCAGGCCGGCGAGCTGGGAGGCGTTATCGGTCGAGCGCTTCTCGATCTGCTCCAGCTCGGTCGTGTACTGCGCGACGCGGGCATCGGCCGCCGCGATGCGCGTGTCGAGGCTGGCCCGGTCCGCCTGCGCGTCCTTGAGCGCGGTCTTGGTGCGCGCGGCCTCCATCAGGCGCGGGTGGAACATCATCTCGCCGAGCTGAGAGACCGACTTCGTGGTCACGCCCGCGGCGAAGATGATGCCGACGATGGCGAGGCTGCGGACGAAATACGAGCGCTGCGTGCGCGCCAGGATGCCGAGCGGTACCCGGCACAGCTCCACCGCCGCGTAGACGAGGGGCGCGAGCAGCATGAAGTAGAAGCTGTGGCTGTCGCCGTCGCTGTAGACGCCCGCGAACAGCCACGCGCCCGCGAGCGAGGCGCCGATCACCATCGCCTCGACGAGGTAGGCGATCGCCACGTAGCCCCACTTGATGCGGTAGCCCTTCTCGACGTGGCGCGCCTGCGTCCACTTGTCGGATTCGATGACCCAGTCGCGTCTCTCGCGCTGGGCGTCCCGGCTCGGGGGCGACTTCGATAGCCTGAACATGGGCACTCGGGTTCCGCGTTACGCCACGAGGAGTTGAGCTTAACACTACGTTAATCGCCTCGCGTATGCGGGCATTGTGCCGATTTTGCGTTGCATCAGGGCTATCCACGGCCGAGCGTACGATGGTTGCCGAAAAGCCGCACGTCCCGGACCATCGAGCGGCCCGCGTGTTGCGTGACCGGACCGGGCGTGGGAAGGCGCTCGGACGGCGTTTCGGCGATTGCGGTTGCCGGCATTCCCTCACCCTCCCATGATCGCGGCATCGCTCCTGCACGGCGGCCCGCGAAACCGCCCCACGAGAGGCCCACGCGGAAGGCTGATGCCCGAGGTCCACGCCGGCTCCTACAAGGAAGCGATCCTCTTCCTCGTCACCGCGGGCGTCGTCGTGCCCCTGTTCCACCGGCTGCGGATCAGCCCGGTGCTCGGCTTCATCGGCGCGGGCGCGCTGCTCGGCCCCTTCGGCCTCGGGCGGCTCGCCGACGAGGTCCGCTGGCTCTCCCACTTCACCATCGGCAACCGCACCGAGATCTCGCACCTCGCCGAGTTCGGCGTCATCTTCCTGATGTTCATGATCGGGATCGAGCTCTCCTGGGAGCGCCTGCGGACGCTGCGCCGCCTCGTCTTCGGCTTCGGGTCGATCCAGGTCCTCTCCTCCGCCCTCGTCATCGGCACGATCCTGTACGGGCTCCGCGTGCCGCTCGCGGCGGCTGTCATCGTCGGGCTCGCCCTCGCCCTGTCCTCCACCGCCGTGGTGCTGCCGGTGCTCGCCGAGAACAAGCGCCTGAACACGCCGGCCGGCCGCGCGAGCTTCGCGGTGCTGCTGTTCCAGGATCTCGCCGTCGCCCCGATCCTGTTCGCGATCGCGGTGCTCGGGCGCGGCGAGACGGCGAATGTCGGGGGCGCCCTCGCGCTGGCCCTCGGGCAGGCCGCGATCGCCCTCGTGGTGATCGTGGTGGCGGGCCGCTTGGCGCTGCGCCCGCTGTTCCAGCTCGTCGCGCGCACCCGCTCGCCCGAGCTCTTCATGGCGGCCTGCCTCCTCACCATCGTGGCGACGGCGCTGACGGCGGCCGCGAGCGGGCTCTCGATGTCGCTCGGCGCGCTCGTCGCCGGGTTGCTCCTGGCCGAGACCGAGTACCGCCGCGCCATCGAGGCGACGATCGACCCGTTCAAGGGCCTCCTGCTCGGCGTCTTCTTCGTCTCGGTCGGCATGAACCTCGACCCGGCCCAGCTCGTCACGAATCCGGGCACGATCCTCGGCCTCGCCCTCGCGCTGATCGTCATCAAGGCCGCGATGGTGCTGCTCGCCGCCCCCGTGATGAAGGTGACCCGGCCGGTCGCCCTGGAGACGGCCCTGCTGCTCGCGCCGGGCGGCGAGTTCGCCTTCGTGCTCGTCGGCGGCGCCGTGGCCGCGGGCCTCGTCCCGGAAGGGGTCGGCGGCGCCGCGCTCATCGTCACCACGGTGTCGATGGTGGCGATCCCGGCGCTGGCCTCCCTCGGCCGCCGGGCGGGCAAGCGCATGGCGGGGGCCAATCTCGGCCGCGCCCGGGCGGAGCCGCCCCCGGACAAGCAGCAGAACCGGGTGATCATCGCGGGCTATGGCCGCGTCGGCCGCATGGTCGGCGAGATGCTCGCCCGTCACAAGATCCCCTATCTCGCCCTCGATTCGGACGCCGCCCGCGTCGCCGAGCAGCGGCGCCTCGGAAACCCGGTCTATTTCGGGGATTCGGCGAATCCCGAGCTGCTGCGGCGCTGCGACATCGCCACGGCCCGCGCCCTCGTCGTCACCCTCGACAACCCCCGCGCCGTCGAGGCGGTGGTCGAGGCCGCGCGCGCCGAGCGGGCGGACCTCACCATCGTCGCGCGGGCCCGCGACGCGCGCCACGCCACGGCGCTCTACGATCTCGGGGTGGACGACGCGGTGCCCGAGACCATCGAGGCATCCCTTCAACTCTCCGAGGCCGTGCTCGTCGATGTCGGCGTACCGATGGGGCTCGTCATCGCCTCGATCCACGAGCGGCGCGACGAGTACCGGGTCATGCTCAAGCGAAAGGAATCCGAGGCGCGCCCGAGCTTCCGGGCCCGGCGCACGGTCGGCAAGGCGGTGGAGCATCGCGAGGCACCGCCGAAGGAGGAGCCGGGCACCGTCAGCAAGAGGGCCTGAGCCCTGCCGTCAGGGATGCGCCTGCGCCCCGTCCTCGCGGGTGGGACGCACGCGGCTCCGCCGCTCCGTCGGCTCGAAGCCCGGGGCGAAGCTGCAGCGATAGACGATCGCGTCCGGCGGCCCCATCGCGGTCTCCAGCGGCACGGTCACGGTGTCGCCTGAGAAGCGCCAGCGCCGCACTCCCTTGTCCCAGTAGAGCCACACGGTCGTGGGGTGTCCCTTGACCGCGAAGACCGCCGCCTTCCGGGACAGCGCCTGCACGGTGCGCGGCTCGAACATGCCCTTGGCGCGATAGGCCTCGCGCGCGGACTCGGGTTGCCGGTCCATGAACGTGTTCTGCACGATCTGAATCGTCGCGCCGGGCATTTCCAGAAAGCGCTTGAAATCGCTCAGGGAGCGCAAGACGACGGCCATGACGCTTCTCCTGCTAGAGCCGAACGTTAGTGTTCCATCCTGTGCATGAACTGTGCCTGAGCCGATCTTGATTTCGATGACAGTGAACCCCTGCACACCCTCGACTCTGGACTACCTATCAACAGGAATTCCGACTTATACCCAGGATTCAGCTTCCCCTTTGTCCGCGATCCGACATTTCCTGATCCAGCAAAACACCACCTCTGCTTGAATCTGCGACCATCGTTCTCGCTCACGTCGCATCGGCGGGAACACGCTCCCGGCTTGACCTCGCGACCGCGTTGGGCCGATCTCGCGCGCATGCTGCTCCAGTTCTTCACCGCGCTCCGCGCGGCCAAGGTTCCGGTCACCCTGCGCGAGTACCTGACGCTCCTCGGCGCCCTGGAGCACGACCTCGCCGCCAAGCGCGTCGAGGATTTCTACGTCCTCGCCCGCACGGCACTCGTGAAGGACGAGCGCAACCTCGACCGATTCGACCGCGTGTTCGGCACGGTTTTCAAGGGGCTGGAGAGTGTCGGCGAGGCGGTCGAGCCCGCCGCCATCCCGGAGGAATGGCTGCGCAAGCTCGCCGAGAAATACCTGACCGAGGCGGAGAAGGCCGAGTTGCAGGCGCTCGGCTGGGACAAGCTGTTCGAGACGCTGAAGCAGCGCCTCGCCGAGCAGAAGGAGCGCCACCAGGGCGGCTCGAAATGGATCGGCACCGGCGGCACTTCGCCCTTTGGCGCCTACGGCTACAACCCGGAGGGCATCAGGATCGGGCAGGAGGGCAACCGCAACTTCCGCGCCGTGAAGGTCTGGGACAAGCGCGAGTTCCGCGACCTCGACGACGGGGTGGAACTCGGCACCCGCAATCTACGCCTCGCGCTGCGGCGCCTGCGCCGCTTCGCCCGGACGGGGGCGGCGGACGAACTCGACCTCGACGGTACCATCCGGGAGACGGCGCGCCGGGGCTATCTCGACGTGAAGCTGCGGCCGGAGCGGCACAACGCCGTGAAGGTGCTGCTCTTTCTCGACGTCGGCGGCTCGATGGACTGGCACGTCGAACTTGCCGAGGAGCTGTTCTCGGCGGCGCGCTCCGAGTTCAAGCATTTCGCGCATTTCTACTTCCACAACTGCCCCTACGAGGCGGTGTGGACCGAGAACGCGCGCCGGCACGACGAGCGGACGTCCCTCCTCGACGTGATCCGGACCTATCCGTCGGATTACCGGGTGGTGTTCGTCGGCGATGCCTCGATGAGCCCCTACGAGATCGTGATGCCGGGCGGCTCCGTCGAGCACTGGAACGAGGAGGCCGGCGCCGTCTGGCTGCAACGCGTGCTCGATCATTTCCCGAAGGCGGTCTGGCTCAACCCGGTGCCGAAGGAGCAGTGGGCCTATACCCAATCGATCGCGATGATCAGGCGGATCGTCTCGGAGCGGATGTTCCCGCTGACGCTGGAGGGCCTCGACGAGGCGATGCGGGCGCTGGTGCGCTGAGGCCTGGGCCTCGCGCGGCTCAGCCCTGACGCGCCGGGGTGGTGACGCTGAGCCCGTCGAGTTCGGGCGTGATCCGGATCTGGCAGCACAGGCGGGAATTGTCGCGCACGTCGGTGGCGAAATCGAGCATGTCCCGCTCCATGTCCTCGGCCGTTCCGACGATGTCGGACCAGGGCTCGTTCACGTAGACGTGGCAGGTCGCGCAGGCGCAGGCGCCCCCGCACTCGGCGTCGATTCCCGGCACGTTGTTGCGCAGAGCCGTCTCCATCACGGTCGCGCCGACGCTGCCCTCGACCGTTCGGGCCGTGCCGGCATGGTCGACGTAGGTGATCTTCGGCATCATTGGCTCCAGGCTCGTGCGACGCGCGGCATCGGTCGTGCGGCGGCGCCTGCTTGGCGGGGCCGGAGGCGGAATGCAAGCGCGCGGGGGACGCGATCTGAAAATCATGCCCCTTACGCCTGAGGCTCGCGCCCGTTCCCGCCCGGTGCGGCCGGCCCGCTTTTGCCGCAGGGGGGCGGCTCTCAAGTCCCCAAGATGGCGATCTCGGCGAGCGCGGCCGCGACCGCGGCGTCGAGGGCCGCGAAATCGGCAGGGTCCGGCTGACCCCCGCGGCGCAGGCTGTCCTCGATCCGCGCGGCCGCGGCCGCGACGGCACCTGCCCCGACGCCGAGGGCCGAGCCCTTGAGGGTGTGCGCCCGGTCCGCCCGCGCGCCGGCGGGTTCGGCGGCATCGTTGAGGCCGGCCGCGAGGCGCCGGCACTGGCCGGCGAACAGGCCGAGCAACTCGTCGGCGAGCGCCCGGTCGCCGAAGGTCTGCGCGGCGAGATGGTCGCGATCGATGGCAGCTGGGTCGTGCACCGTACCGACGCCTCCTGCTATCCACAGGCGCACCCGTGGTGTCGGCAACCGTTTAAGCCTTGGGGCGACATGGGATAAAGCGGTCGGCGCGGAGCGCCCTGTCGCTTGGTAACCATTTCGTTAAGGTTTTTTCGAGCGCTCCGCCGGCTCGGGTATCCGGGGCCGCCGCCGAGGTCTAAACTTCCTTGGTAAACGGGAATTTCTGTCTCTGCTTCCGGACGCGGCCGGCGGTGTGGGACTGCGCGTGACGAGGCGTTGCATGGCGACCGAGAAGAAGCTGAAGGACCCGGCCGAGGCGGCTCTGTCTGCGATCGAGCAGGCCCTCAACCTCGACCTCCTGACGCCGGTCGCCGAGAAGCGCACGGAGCCGCGCCTGCCCGATGTCGGCGACAACGACCCGCTCGACGAGCCGCATGGCCGCCAGGCGCCTCCGCGTCTCAGCCTCGACGAGCCGCTGGCCTCCGACGTGCCGCCGCCCGACCGCAACCGCCCGCACCGCGAGGGCGGCCTCCTGCCGCCGGACCGCTCCCTCGTCGCCAACGACGACCGCCGCAACATCGGCATCCTGCAGCAGACCCTGCGGGTGCGCCCCTCGCGCAAGCCCTACCTGATCGCCGCCGCCGCCGCCTTCCTCTGGCTGAACAGCCTCGTCCTCCTGGCCTGGAGCCAGTCCGGGGGCGATCTCAAGGGATTCCTGCTCGGCCTGACCGCCCTGCAGGCGACCGTCGGCGCGGCCGCGGTGCTCGGGCCGATCCTGCTCTTCCTGATCACGGCCATGCTGGCGGTGCGGGCCCAGGAGATGCGCCTCGTCGCCCGCGCCGTCGGCGAGGTCGCGGTGCGCCTGGCCGAGCCCGAGAGCTTCTCGACGGACGCGGTGCTGACCATGTCGCAGACCGTCCGCCGCGAGGTCGCCGCGGTGGGCGACGGCGTGGAGCGGGCGCTTGCCCGCGCGGGCGAGCTCGAGACCCTGGTGCGCGGCGAGATCGCGACGCTGGAGCGCGCCTATTCCGACAACGAGATCCGCATCCGCTCCCTGGTCGACGAACTCGTCGCCCAGCGCGAGTCGATCGTCGCCAACGCCGAGCGCGTGCGCGGCGCGATCACAGGCACGCACCAGAGCCTGAGCCAGGAGCTGGAGGGCGCGGCCGAGCGCATCGTCACCGCGATGACGGGTGCGGGCGAGCGGGTCACAAGCGCCCTCGACACCCGCGGCGAGGCGATCACCAGCGCCCTCGGCAGCCGGGGAGACGCGATCACCGCGGCGCTCGGCGAGGCCGGCGACCGGGTCGTCGCGGTGGTCTCCGGCCGCGGCGACGACCTGATCCAGCGCCTCGTCACGACGAGCGAGGGCGTGCGCACCAGCCTCACCGAGGTCGGCAACGCCCTGACGCAATCCCTGGAGAGCCGCGCCGACGAGGTGACGCGCGCCTTCGAGCGGACCGGCGGCCTGCTGACGTCGACGCTCGCCGACAATGCCGGCCAGGTGGCGCGCACCCTCGCCGAGACCGGCAGCGGCGTCATCGAGGCGCTCGACCGCCAGGGCGGCGCGGTCCGCGAGAGCTTCGAGCGCTCGTCCCAGGGTCTGGAGAACGCCTTCCTGTCGCGCGGCAGCGAGCTGACGGACCGCTTCTCGGTCACCGGCGGCGAGATCACCGCGCGCTTCGCCGAGATCGGCGAGGGCCTGCGGGCGCATTTCGCCGCGACCGGCACCGCGCTCACCGACGACCTCGCGAGTCGCGGCGCGGGCCTGCGCGCCGAGATCGAGGCGGCCGGCGGCAACGTCTCGGACATGATCGAGGCCCGCGGCCGGGAGACCCAGGCCGGCCTCGCGCTGGCCGCGAGCGGCATCGTGGAAAGCTTCACCGGCCGGGCGTCGAGCCTGCGCGACGACCTCGTCGGCTCCGTCGAGCGCCTCGCCGACACGATGGGCAGCCGCGGCGGCGAACTCGCGGACCGGATCGAGGCGGTGGCGGACCGCCTGCACGAGACCATCACGGTCCACGGCGCCGGCCTCCAAACGAACCTCGACGCCGCGGGCGAGCGCGTCGGCGGTCTCGTCGCAGAGCGGACCCAGGCCGCGACGCAGGCTCTGGAGGGCGCCTTCACCGCCCTCGGCTCGACCTTCGAGTCGAACGCCGACGCGGCGCTCGGGACGCTGCGCGCCACCGTCGACAGCCTGACGGCCGATCTCGGCGGCCGCACCGCCGAGGCCGCGGACGCGATCCGGCGGAGCGCGGAGGAGACCACCGTCGCCCTCGGCGCCAGCACGGCCGAGGCTGCCCAGGCGCTGCGCCGCTCCGCCGCCGGCGCGACGGGCGAGCTCGAAGCCCGCACCGTCGAGGCGGTGCAGATCTTCGAGAGCCGGCTCACCGCGACGGCCGAGGCGCTCGCCAGCCGCACCGAGGAGGCCGCCGCGCACCTGCGCCGCGTCTCCGACGAGGCGTCCGGGGCGGCCTCCGAGCGGGCGGCCGCCCTCGTCGCCCGCTTCTCCGAGGCGACCGACGCCCTGCGCGCCGCCGCCGACACCGGCACGAGCGAGCTGGAGGCCCGCACCGTCGCCCTGCTCGCCGATTTCCGCACGCAGGCGGAGGGCCTGCACGGGGAGATGGGCGGCCGCGTCGAGGGCGCGCTGGAGACCCTGCGCCGGACGCTCGACGAGCTGCAATCCGCGCTGGCCACGCGCACCGAGGAGGCGACCGGCGCGATCAGCCGCGCCGCCGACGCGCTCGGCACCGACCTCGCGACCCGCATCGGCGACGTCGAGGCTGCCTTCGGCACGCACAGCCGCGGCATGACCGACCTCATCGCCCAGCACGCCGACGAGGCCCATACCCGCCTCGCCACGACCGGCCGCGACATCGTGCTCGCCGTGGCGAGCCAGGGCGCGCGCGTGGCTGACGCCCTCAACCAGACCGGCGCGAGCTTCGCCGAGACCGCGGAGAACCGCGCCCGCGCCATGGACGAGGTGCTCGGCAGCCGCCTCGCGGCGCTGCAGGAGACGATCGCCCGCGGCGACATCCTGGCCGACCGGATCTCCCGCGACACGAACTCGCTGAGCGAGGTGGTCACCGGCCGCCTCGAGGAGATGGACCGCGTCATCACCGTGCAGGGCAAGGCGGTGGCCGAGAGCATCGCCGAGCGCGCCCGCGAGGCGCGCGAGGTCGTCGAGACCCAGCTCGGCGCCCTGGAGGAGCGCACGGCCAAGCGCTCCCACGAGATCGGCGAGACCTTCGCCAACCTCGTCACACACATCGACGGGCATCTCGGCGCCCGGGCGACCGCCCTCAACGAGGCCCTGATCGTGCGCACCGGCGAGATGGCGCGGATCATGGCCGAGGGCGGCCGCGACATCGTGCAGACGCTCGACGAGCGCGCCGACACCATGGCGCTCGACATCGCGGCCCGCTCGGCGAGCCTCGGCGACGCCCTCTCCGCCCGCACGGCCGAGATCACCGGCCGCCTCGACGACCAGACCCGCGAACTCGCCCAACGCCTCGACGAGGGTGCCGGCCGCTTCGACACGGGCGTCGTTGCGCGCCTCGAAGCGATCAGCGCCGCCCTGGAGGAGCGCAGCCGCCTCATCGACGAGACCTTCGGCTCGCAGGCCTTCGAGGCGATCCGCCTGATCGAGGCGCGCACCCGCGCCGTCGACGAGGACCTCGCCGGCCGGACCCGCGACCTCGTCGACCTGATCCAGGCCCGGGCCGGCGAGGCGGACACGCTTCTGGCCGCGCAGGCGGTCGCGATCCGCGCCGCCTTCGCCGAGCGGGCGGACGACCTCGGCCGCCTCATCGATGAGCGCACGGCCGCGATGTCGAGCGAGCTCGACGAGAAGGGCCGCATCGTGTTCGGCGCCATCGGCGGCCGCGTCACCGAGCTCGCCCGCCTGTTCGACCGCGGCGGCACCTCGCTGGCCGAGCTCATCGAGAGCCGCGGCGACAGCGTCCTCGCCAAGCTGCGCGAGACCATCGCGGAAGCCGACCGGATGCTGGGCGACGGCGAGGGCCGCCTCGGCCGCACCCTCGACACCCGCACCTCCGACATCAGCGCGCTCCTCGACGAGGGTGTCCGCACGGTCCACGGCCTGCTCGACGCGCGCACCAGCGAGATGCGGACTCTCCTCGACAGCCACGCCCGCACCCTCAGCGACAGCCTCGACGGCCGCCTCGGCCCGCTGCACGACGCACTCGACGAGCGCGGCCGCGCCCTCGTCGAGACGATCGAGACGACGCTCGGCCACGCGACCGGGGCGCTGGAGGACCGCACCCAGCATCTCGGCGGCCTGTTCGACGCGCGTCTGCGCGACCTCGACACGATGGTGGAGGGCCGCGGCCTGCACCTCGCCGAGGCGGTCGACGCTCGCACGCAGGGCCTCCGCGCCCTGTTCGACGAGGTGCTGCACGCCCTCGACCAGGTCGTGGAGAGCCGCACCGGCGCCTTCCGCGAGCAGGTCGATGCCCGCAGCCAGGCGCTGGCGAGCCTGTTCGAGGAGCGCCTGCGCGAGCTCGACGGGATCGTGGAGGGCCGCACCGCCGCCTTCGCCGATCAGGTCGATGCCCGCAGCCAGACGCTGGCCGGCCTGTTCGAGGAGCGGCTGCGCGAGCTCGATGGGCTGGTGGAGAGTCGCACCGCGGCCCTCGCCCGCACGATCGAGACGCAGGGCAGCGCCCTCACTCAGGCGGTCGACGCGCGCAGCGAGACCTTCACCAGCCGCATCGACACGCGGATGAAGACCTTCGCGACCCTCGTCGCATCCCGCGGCGACGCCCTCGCGACGGCCTTCGACGACCGTCACGACGCCTTCGCGGCCCTGGTCGAGGAGCGGATCGTCGCGATGGCGGAGGCCCTCGACGAGCGCGCCCGCAGCCACGCGGCGCTAGCTGAGGCCCACACGAACGCGCTGGGCGCGGCCCTCGACGAGCGCAACGCCGCGGTGGAAACCCTCATCGACGAGCGCAACCGCCAGATGTCGGAGGGCTTCGAGCGCCGTGCTCTGGCCCTCGGCAGCCTCGTCGATACCCGCGGCGAGGCCCTGTCCCGTCGCCTCGCCGAGAGCGCCGAGCGGATCATCCGGGCGATCGAGGAGCGGGGCGGCGAGCTCGTGTCGAATGTCGACGGCCGCGGCCAAGCGGTGGCCGAGACCCTCGGCAGCAACGTCGAGCGCCTGCGCGCCGTCATCGACGGGCCCGTCGTCCACCTCGCCGACGCGCTCGCCGAGCGCAGCGACGCGATCGAGCGGGCGCTCGCCGAGACCGGCACGCCGCTGGTCGAGGCGCTCCGCGCGCGCACCGAGGAACTCGTCGCGCAATCGGGCGAGTCGGCCCGCCTGCTCCGCGCCGCGGTCGAGGACGGCGCCGCCCGCACGGTCGCCGGCCTCTCGGAAACCAACGATCGCCTGCGCCGGGACCTCAACGGCGTCCTCGCCCGCATCGAGCAGGCCAACGACGCCCTCAAGGATCTCGTCGCGGCTGCCGGCGACAATCTCGGCGCGATCGAGGGCGGCCTCGCCGGCCGCGTGCAGCAGATCGAGGCGGCGCTCGCCGAGATCGCCGCCGAGACCAGCCGCGCCAGCGAGGGCGTCTCGACGCAGGTCGCCACCCTCAAGCAGGTGTCGGAAGGTGCGCTGCAGGAGGCCTCTTCCCTCGCCGCAACCCTCGACCGGCACGGGAAGACGCTCGCCGAGCGGGCGAACGCGCATGTGCGCACGCTGACGGAAGCGGCGGGCACCCTGGAGAACGTGGAAGGCCGCCTCGCAGACACGCTCTCCGGCCGCGAGGGCGCGGTGACCGCGGCCCTTGCCGCGATCGAGACGCGCTCATCCGACCTCGAGGCGCAGACCGCCCGCTTCGGGCAGATGATCGAGGAGACCCTGCGTGCCGCCGAGGAGCGGGCGCGGAGCGTCGGCGCCGACCTCTCGAAGACGGCCCAGCAGGCGGGCGCTGCCGTCACGGGCGAGTTCGAGCGCCTGCGCACGGGCGCAGGTGCTGAGAGCGAGCGCACGACCGAGGCCGTGCGGACGGCGATCGAGACCGCCTCGCGGCAGATGCGGACGGTCTTCGAGGAATCGCAAGCCCGCTTCGGCGAATCGGTCGCGGGCATGCGCGAGATGGCCTCCGCCATCCGGCAGGAGCTCGAATCGACGCGCGCTGACCTGAGCCGCGGGGTCTTGGAAATCCCGCGCGAGACGCAGGATGTGACGGGCGAGATGCGCCGCGTCGTCTCCGATCAGATCAAGGCGCTCAACGAGCTGTCGGCCCTGGTCTCGCGCTCGAACCGCTCGGTCGACGTGGCGCAGCCCCAGGCCGGCGAGCAGCGCCGGGTCGCCGAGGCCGGCCGCGCTTCGTCCGGGACGGTCCGGACTTCGGCGGCGCCCGCCCCGGCGTCCGCTCCGAAGCCGACCGCCCCGGCGGCGAGCGCGCCACAACCGGCACCGTCCCGGCCGGCAACGCCCCCCGCCCGGACGGAGGCGTCGGCCCCCGGCCGGCCAATCCGGCCCGGCCGCCGGTCGCGGGCGACAAGCGCGGCTGGCTCTCGGACCTCCTGACCCGCGCGTCCCTCGATGAGGAGGAGTTGCCGGCCGCCCGCAACGTCCAGGCCGAGGCGACCAAGGGCGGCAGCGAGCGCAGCCGCACGACGCTGGAATCGATCTCGACCGACATCGCCCGGATGATCGATCACCGCACGGCCGTCGATCTTTGGGAGCGCTATCGGCGCGGTGAGCCGAACCTGTTCGATCTGGCGATCTACACCCAACAGGGGCGCCAGACCTTCGCGGACCTGCAGCGGCGCTACCGTGGCGACGCCGACTTCCGACGGACCGTCGACCGCTACGTCAGCGAGTTCGAGCGGCTCCTCGGAGACGTCTCCAAGAACGATCGCGACTCCAAGCGGGCCGACGCCTACCTCACCTCGGAGACCGGCAAGGTCTACACGATGCTCGCCCACGCGAGCGGGCGCTTCGAGGGAGCCTGAACGAGACGAGCGCGGCGCCCTCTCCGGATCGGTCGCACCCCAGCGCCCCGGCCCTCTCCCGAACGGGAGCGGGAGTTCGTCGCGCCCGACACATCGTGTTCGGTGCGGAACGGCCGGGAGAGGTCCGCCGCGAGCCTCTTAGAGCAGGCCGAGGCTCACGAGTTCGCGCCTCAGCGCTTCCGGCATCTCCGCGAGGTCGCCGCTCCGCGCGGCGTCGAGGTCGCCCGGGGCGTCCTTCGGAGAGAGATACCGCCAGCCCTGGAAGGGCCGGTAGGAGCGCGGGCTGACGGGGACGAGGCGGGCATCGAAGACGAGCCGGCAGCGGGCGATTCCGTCGCTGCCCGTGAAGGGCTCGATCGCGGTGATCGCCTGACGGCAGGACAGGGTTCCCTTGATCACCCAGTAGATCGAGCCGCTGCCGACGATCTCGGCGTGACGCTTCGGGATCATCCGCGTGGTGTGAAAAGGCGCGGGATCCGTGCCGCTCCGCAGAGCCTCGCTCCGGTGGCGCTCCTGCCTGGCGGAGAGATCCTCGATCGTGCCGGGACCGACGCAGAGCTTGATCAGGTGGAGGGGCATGGAGCGAGAAAAGCGGGTCCTGAAGGGCCGCGTCGGCGGGCCCGTGGGCCGAACGCGTCGCCGGTCAGGCGGACTTAAGTGCGCGGCGCCCGCGCGCAAGTCTCGATTGCGGGACGCGGCACCCGGGGCCGCGCCGGCCGGATCAGGAGAACAGCCGGAGCTTCTCCTCGATGCTCAGCGCGTCGATGTCGGCGAAATCGAGGGCCTCGTCGAGCGCGAGGACACCCGCCGGCTCCGCCGGGAGGGCAACCAGGGCGGTCGGCGGACGGAGATCGAACTGGGGCTCGATCTCGAAGGTCAGGACGGCATGCCCGGCTTCGTCGGCGGCGGTCTCGCCATCAAAATTCTCCGTCTCCTCAAACCCGAGATCCGTCTCCGACGCGTCGAGGCCGTCCGTCGCGGCCTCCGGCTCGGCCGGGACGAAGGCGAGGTCTTCGTGGAGGGGGATCACCTCTGCGATCGGCGGCCGCAGCGTGGTCATCGCGTCGGCGGCCTCCATGTCGATGAAGCGGTCGACGTCGCTCTGGCAGAGATCGACCGCCGCGGATTCGACGGCGGGGCGCGAGCCGCCCTCCCCGGGGGCGGGCGGGATCTCCAGGGTGTCGTCGCCCCAGATGCCGATCATGGCGATCAGGCGCTCCTCCAGGTAGCGCAGCGTGTGCACGATCCGGCTCGTGCGCTGGGCGGTCAGATCCTGGAACGAGCAGGCGGTGTAGATCTGAGTGGCGCGCCGGTCGAGCTCGTCGCAGATCGCCGCGTCCGCGCCGCTCTCGCGCAGCGTCCAGGCGGATTCCTGCACCTCCTCGGCCGCGCCGAGGATGTCCGAGGTGGCGCGCTCCGTCGCCCGCACGATCGCGTCGAGGGCCTCCGAGGCGACGCTGAGGCGGGTCTGATCCTGGTCCGGGGCGCTGATCGCAGCGATCTCGGCCTTGGTCCGCGCGATGGCGTTGGCCATCTCCATCAGGTCGCCGCGCAGGCGCCCGACTCCGTCGAGGCCGCGCTCGCCGCTGACCGCGTTCTCCAGGCGGCCGATCGCGCCGAGCAGCATGTCGGTGTCGGCGCTGCGGTTGCGCCGCGCGTACTCGGCGAGGAACCAGCGCCCGCGGGCGCTCTCGCTCATCGTCGCCTCGATCCGATCGTACTCGGACACCTCGATCGTGCTGAGCGACTGGGAACCTGACATCGAACACAGCCTCGGGTTGTCTCGAAGACCAAGCGGTCCCGGCCCACGTTCAGGCCCGCTCAATTTGACAGACCGTGTTTAACGCGTGCTTACGCATGCGATCCCGGCTCGATCCGCCGCCCTTGCCCCCGCCCCTATCCGTGCCCGCCCCACCGGCGCCCTTCGCCTGTCCCTCCTCTACGCCGTCGTCTTCGTCGAGATCGGCATCGCGATGCCGTTCATGCCGCTCTGGCTCGGCGCGCTCGGGCTCGACGCCTCGATCATCGGCCTGCTGCTGGCCCTCCCGATCGCGACGCGGATCGTGGCCACGGCGCCGCTCGTCGGCCTGATCGACCGGGGCGTTTCGGCGCGGACGCTGCTGATGGCCGGCAGCCTCGGCGTCGCCCTCACCTACGGGCTGATGCCGGCCGGAGCCGGCCTCGGCTGGCTGCTCCTCGCCGCGCTGACGGTGCTGAACGCGGTCGCGGCCGCGCCGCTCGTGCCGAGCATCGACTACCTGACGCTGGCCGCGGTGCGACGCGAGCCGCGTCTCGACTACGCGCGCATCCGCCTGTCGGGATCAGTGGCCTTCCTCGCCGCGAACATGCTCGGCGGCGCCCTCCTCGGAGCGCTCGGCGAGGCGCTGGCCGTCCCCCTCCTCCTGACCGGGCTGGCCCTGATCGCGAGCCTCGTCGCCTATGCCAGCCGCACGGTGGCCTCGGCGTCTCCGACGCCCCCTGCCGGCGAGGCACGCCCGCGCCTGCCGGCCCGTCTCTGGCTCTGCATCCTCGCGGCGGCGTCCATCCAGGCGAGCCACGCCGCGATCTACGGCTTCGGCAGCCTCTACTGGACCGCGCACGGGATCGCGACGGCCTGGGTCGGCACGCTCTGGGCGATCGGCGTCGGGGCCGAGATCGTGCTCTTCGCCCTGATCGGCCTCGCGCCGGCGCGCTGGCGCACGCCCTTCCGCCTTCTCGCCCTCGGGGGAGGCGCCGCCCTCCTGCGGTCCGCCGGGATGACGCTCTACGGCACCGAGCTGGCGATGGTGATCGCGCTCCAGTGCCTGCACGGCCTCACCTTCGGCGCGACGCAGCTCGGCGCGATGGCGGCCGTGTCCGCCTTCGCTCCGGAGGGCGCGCGGGGGCGGGCCCAGGGGACGTTGAGCGCCGTGAACGCCCTGGCGGCGGCGAGCGCCACGCTCCTGAGCGGGCTCGCCTACCGCGACGGCGGAGCGCTCGCCTTCGCGCTGATGGCGCCCCTCGCGCTCGCCGGGCTCGGGCTGACCCTGGCCGCGTCACGCGCGGCGCGCAGGCCGCCAGCGGGGCCGTTTGGCACGGCGGGCCCGGAGACGTTATAGTAACCGTTCCTTCAGCATGATGACGGGGAACGGGAGACGCGGTTCGTGCGGACCGAGGACGGCACGATGCTGAGCGAGGCGGCCTCCGCGACCCCTGATCCGGGCAGCGGCCGCGTCGTGCTGGGCGGCCGCTGGACCGCGGATCAGGCGCCCGCCGTCGAGGCCGCGGCGGCCCGCATCGCCGCCCAGGCCGCCGCCGGCCCGGTTCTGATCGATCTCGGCCGGATCGAGCGGCTCGACACCCTCGGCGCCTGGGTGCTGGAACGGACCCGGGCGAGATCGAGGAGGCGGGCAGCCGCCTCGCCTACGCGGGGGCGAGCCCCGAGCACCGCATCCTCCTCGGCGAGATGGGCCTGCGCGAGCCGGAGAGCCCGCCGCAGCGGCGGCACGGCCGGATCTACGGCTTCCTCGACGATCTCGGGCGCCGCGTGGTGGCGGCCAGGACCGATTTCGTGACCGGCCTCGCCTTTCTCGGCGAGGTCGTGCTCGCCTGCCTGCGCGTCGCGTCGCGGCCGAGCACCTTCCGCGGCACCGCCTTCGTCAACCAGATCGATCAGGTCGCCTTCCGCGGCGTGCCGATCATCGTGCTGATCTCGTTCCTCGTCGGCGGCATCGTCGCGCAGCAGGGCATCTTCCAGCTCCAGCGCTTCGGGGCGCAGACCTTCGTCGTCAACCTGATCGGGCTCCTGATCCTGCGCGAACTCGGCGTGCTGCTGACCTCGATCATGGTGGCGGGCCGCTCGGGTTCCGCCTTCACGGCCGAAATCGGCTCGATGCGCATGCGCGAGGAGGTGGACGCGCTCCGGGTGATGGGCCTCGACCCGATCGAGATCCTGATCGTGCCGCGCATCCTCGCCCTCGTCGTCGGCCTGCCCATGCTGGCGCTGATCGCCTCGCTGGCCGCGCTCGCGGGCGGCGGCCTCACCGCGATGCTCTACGGCGGCATGACGGTGGAGGCTTTCCTCTCGCGCCTTCAGGCGGCGATCTCCCTCCACCACGTCGCGGTCGGGCTCATCAAGGCGCCCTTCATGGCGCTCATCATCGGCATCATCGCGACGATCGAGGGCTTCGAGGTGGAGGGGTCCGCCGAATCCCTCGGCCGCCACGTCACCGCCTCAGTCGTCAAGTCAATCTTCATGGTCATCGTGCTTGATGGACTCTTCGCGGTGTTCTTCGCGGCTATCGATTTCTAAACCACGTGTCCGACCTCGCGCGCACCACGACCAGCCCCGCCGGCGACGCGATCATCCGCGTGCGCGACCTCGTCGTGGGTTTTCGCGACCGCACGGTGCTGAAGGGGCTGAACCTCGACGTCCGGCGGGGCGAGATCCTCGGCTTCGTCGGTCCCTCCGGCCAGGGCAAGTCGGTCCTGACCCGCACCATCCTCGGCCTCGTGCCGAAGCGCTCGGGCAGCATCGAGGTCTTCGGCGAGAACGTGGACGGGATGAGCCTCGCCCGCCGCCGCCGGATCGAGCAGCGCTGGGGCGTGCTGTTCCAGCAGGGGGCCCTGTTCTCGGCGCTCACGGTCAAGCAGAACATCCAGATGCCGATGCGCGAGCATCTGAATCTTTCCGAGCGCCTGCTCGACGAATTTGCGCGCCTCAAGATCGAGATGGTGGGCCTGAAGCCCGACGCCGCCGACAAGCTGCCCTCGGAACTCTCCGGCGGCATGATCAAGCGCGCGGCGCTCGCCCGGGCGCTCGCCCTCGACCCCGAGATCCTGTTCCTCGACGAGCCGACCTCCGGCCTCGACCCGATCGGAGCGGGCGAGTTCGACGAGCTCGTCGCCACCCTGAAGCAGACACTGGGCCTCACCGTCTTCATGGTGACGCACGATCTCGACAGTCTCTACACGGCCTGCGACCGGATCGCCGCCCTCGGCGACGGCCAGATCATCGCGGAGGGCCCGATCGATGCGATGCTCGCCTCCGACCATCCGTGGCTGCGCTCCTACTTCCACGGCAAGCGAGCCCGCTCCATCGTCGTCGGGGAGCCCCTCGCGCGGCGGGAGCATGCCCATGTCTGAATGCACGCCGCGCCCTCGCGTCGGCGGGCGGCGTGCGCTGACGCACCGCCCCGCCCTCGCCGATCCGGGACACCGCTGATCCGATGGAAACGCGTGCGAACTTCGCGCTGATCGGCGCCTTCACCCTGGCGGTGATCGTCGCCGGCTTCGGCTTCGTGTTCTGGCTGCAGGGCGGTTCCGCACGGCAGGTGTCGCAAGCCGTGCGCATCGTCTTCTCGGGCAGCGTCGGCGGGCTCGCGAAGGGCTCCAGCGTCACCTTCAACGGCATCAAGGTCGGCGAGGTGACGGATGTGCGGCTGCTTCCGCAGGACCCGCGCCGCGTGATCGCGCTGATCAACGTCGCCCCCTCGACGCCCCTGCGCGCCGACACCCGCGCGCGGCTGGATTCCGCGCTGCTCACCGGCGTCTCCGTGATCGCGCTGAGTGGCGGCAACGCGGACGCGCCGCCCCTGCCGGCCGGCACCGGCGAACAGATGCCGACCATCTTCGCCGATTCCTCCGACATCCAGGACATGCTGGCCGCCGCCAAGCAGATCGCGCAGCGGGCCGACGACGTGCTGCAGCGCCTCGATAAGGTGGTCGCCGGCAACGAGGGCGCGATCAACCGGACGCTCGCCAACGTCGAGGCCTTCTCGAAGACCCTGGCCGATGCCGGCCCCTCGATCAGCGGCCTCGTCCGGGCGATCGACGGGCAGAAGGTGAACCGCGTCGTCGACAACGCCGACCGCTTCTCCGCAGCCCTCAGCGCGGCGAGCCCCGACATCGAGGCGGGCCTCCACGACGCGCGTACGCTCGCGGCCAAGCTCAACGCCTCGGCCGACCGGATCGACGGCGTGCTGAAGGGAGCCGAGAGCTTCCTCGGCTCGGCCTCAGGCGAGGCCGGCACCAGCACCTTCGCGGAGGTGCGCGAGGCCGCCGTCTCCGTCCGCGACGCGGGCCGCGCCTTTCGCACGCTCTCCGAGAATCTCGACAAGCGGACCGCCAACATCGCCACGAGCTTCAACCGCCTGAGCGGCACCGGCCGCCGCGAGGTCGAGGCTCTCTCAACCGACGGTCAGCGCACGCTCAACACGCTCAACCGGACCGTGAAGAGCCTCGAGCGCGACCCCTCGCAGGTCATCTTCGGTGGTAAGCCCTCGTTGCCCGAATACAACGGTGGGCGGTAATTCCTGATTCCTGCCCGCCGATGTGCCCGCCCGCACGGCACGTTTCCAGCTTTGCCGTAGTTTCCCCTCGCCGCCTCCGCGCGGCGTCAGGAGATTCCCAGGTCCACCGGATGACCGTCCGATCCCCCGCCCTCGCGCTCGGCGCGACGCTCCTCGCGGCCGCGCTCGGCGGCTGCGGCGGCTCCGCGCCCCTGACCTTCGACCTCGCGGCCCTGCCGGCGTCGGGGCATACGGCAGCGTCGGCGCGCTCGATCGTGGTATCCGAGCCGGTGGGCATCCAGCCCTTCGAGGCCGACCGCATCATCGTGCGGGAGCCGGGCGGTGCCCTCTCCTTCCTCGGCGGCGGCCAGTGGGCGGACCGACTGCCCCGCTTGGTGCAAACGCGCCTGATCCAGAGCCTGGAGAATTCCGGGCGCCTGCGCTCGGTAAGCCGCCCCGGCGACAAGATCGTCGCGGATTACCAGCTCATCAGCGAGATCCGCGCCTTCGACATCGCGGCAGGCTCGGGCGAGGCCGTGGTCGATCTCTCGGCGAAGCTGATCGCGGAGGGCAGCGGGCGCGTTGCTGCGGCCCGGGTGTTCCAGGCGCGGGTGCCGGTCCAGAAAGTCGATGCCGGCAGCGCTGCGGTGGCGCTCGACGCCGCGCTCGCGCAGGTGCTCGCCGAGATGGTGCGCTGGGTGAATTCGGGGCGCTAGCCGGCCGCATTCCGCCCGCGGGTCGGTCCCCGCTCGTTCGGCAGAGGCCGCGCCTCGCGGATCACTCCATCACCGCGGCCTTCATGATCACGACCATGGTCGCCCGGCCGGGCATCTCGCCGACGCAGCGCACCGAGTGCGGCCGGTCGCAGCGGTAGCGCAGGGTCTCGCCGGCCCGCGCCCGCTGCACGCTGCCGCTCACGTCGACCTCGAACACGCCCTCGATCACCGACAGCGATTCCACGGAGCCCCGCTGGTGCGGATCGGAATCGAGGACGCCGCCGGCATCCGCCGAGACGTCGTACCATTGCAGCCACTCGACGGTCTTGATCCAGCCGATGATCGCGAGCCGCACCTTGCCGTCCTCCGAGACGAGAATCGGCGTGTCGGCGCGGGAGATGCGCTCGATGAACGGCTCCTCGTCGCCGGTCGCCAGCACCCGCTCGATCGACACGTCGAGCGCTTGGCTCAGGCGCCAGATCGTGGCGAGCGTCGGGTTGGTCTCGTTCCGCTCGATCTGGCTGATGATCGACTTGGCGACGCCTGATTGCTCGGCGAGTTCCGACAGAGACAAGTTGTAGGCCTTGCGCAGGCGCTGGATCGTCTTGCCGAGCTGGCCGGACAGCACCTGAGCCCCGCTCAGGAAATCCTTCTGCCGCACCCGCTCCAGCCGTTCCGCCTGATCCTGCATCGCCCCGAATCCACCCGCATCGTTCCATTCATCGAACGATCGTACGCTAATTCAAACGCAATCCATCGGTGGATGCAAGGCAGGACGCTGCCGGAACCGTGGGAGAATCCTTTGCCGGACGATGGGGACGGACGCCGAGCCTGGCAGAGCAATCAACACCAGAGCGCGTGGAAATGGTGCACCGGCCCGTGCCCGTGCCCGACCTGCAGCGTGTCCGCGGCGGCGATGGCGGCCGTGACGTAGGTCTTCGCTTGAGCCACCGCCTCCGGCATCGGCAGGCCCTTCGCCAGACCCGCCGCGATGGCCGCGGACAGGGTGCAGCCTGTCCCGTGGGTGTTCGCGGTCGGCAGGCGCGCGGTCGCGAGGCGGCGCAGGGTCCCGTCCCGCATCAGGAGGTGATCGACGCTCTCGCTGCCCTCCGCGTGGCCACCCTTGATCAGCACGGCCCGCGCGCCGAGGCCGAGGAGGCGGCGCCCCTGCGCCACCGCCGCGTTCTCCCGGTCGGCGATGGCCTCGCCGAGGAGGGCCGCCGCCTCGGGCAGATTCGGCGTGATGAGATCCACCTGCGGCAGGAGCCGGCGGCGGAGCGTGTCGATCGCCGCGTCCGAGATCAGCCGGTCACCGCTCGTCGCCACCATCACCGGATCGAGCACGACCGGGAGCGACGGCGCGAGCCGGGTGAGGCCGTCGGCCACGGTCTCGATGACGGAGGCTTGCGAGAGCATGCCGATCTTGGCCGCGGTCACCGCGAGATCGCAGAAGACGCTCTCCATCTGCGCCGCGATGAAGGTCGACGGCACGTCGTGGATCGCCTGGACCCCGCGGGTGTTCTGCGCAGTCAGGGCCGTCACGACGCTCGCGCCGTAGACGCCGAGCGCCGAGAAGGTCTTGAGATCGGCCTGGATGCCGGCGCCGCCGCCGGAATCCGAGCCCGCGATGGTCACGGCGAGCGGCGTCCTCACGGGGCGGCTCCGCGGGTGCGCAGGGCCGCATCGACCCGGTCACGGAGGTCGCGCGCCCGCGCCTCGACGGATTCCGCGCCGAACAGAGCCGAGATCAGCGCCACCCCGTCCGCGCCGGCCGCCACGACCGCGGCGGCGTTGCTCGAATCGATGCCGGCGATGGCGCCGACCGGAAGCCCGCTGCCGCGGGCCAGCCGCGCCCGGAAGGCGATGCGCTGGAAGCCGTCGAGCCCGACCGGCGGGTCCGGGTTATCCTTGCTCTTCGTGGCGAAGACGCCGCCGATGCAGGCGTAGTCGATGGGAAGCCGGTAGAGCTCGTCGGCCTGCGCGCCGGTCTTGAGCGTGATTCCGATGATCTTTTCAGAGCCGAGGAGACGGCGCGCATCGGCCGGGTGCAGGTCCGACTGACCGAGATGGACGCCCTCGGCCTCGGCCGCGAGGGCGAGATCGACCCTGTCGTTGACGAGGAGCGGGACGCGGCCGCCCGCCGCTGCGCGGATGGCGCGGATGCGGGCCAGCGCCGCGCGGGCGTCGTCGATCGTCTTCTCGCGATATTGCAGCAGGGTGCAGCCGCCGGCGATCGCCTCCGCCGCCATCGCCGCGAGGCGCCCCGCGTCGCTGCCGCAGACATCGACGTCGAGGATGCCGTAGACCCGCAGATCGACGGTGGGCGCGGTCACGCGCGCCTCCCCGCGAGATCGGGCGTGTTCGGGCACTCCGGCATCCGGTTCTCGGCTCCTGTCGCGGGGCTCGGCCCGCCGGACCGGGTTAGGCGCCCTGCGCGCCCGTTGGCAAGTGCCTGCGCCCGTTGGCAAGTGCCTGCGCCCCTTGGCAAGTGCCTGCGCCCCTTGGCAAGTCCTTGCGGCGTCGCCCGGGCACGGGTGTCGGACGCACCTGCACGGATCATCCCCCGCGCGATTGCCGCACCGCGTTGACGCCGGGGTGCGATCTGCGGCTAAAGCAACGTGACGTCGCGTGGGGTGGGCGGCCTCCCGCACGGTTTGCGGCGGCGCGGCCGGGCCACCGCGGGCGCGGTCCTCGCTCGAATCCGACCCTCCAGGGGAGTTCACCCGCTGCCATGACGACGGCGGATATGCGCCCGACAGGCGTTCGGCCGGGCGCTAGCCCCTCCTCGGTCGGACTCGTCGCGGTCATCGTGGCGGCGACCGAGGGCGAGCCGCGGGCGCTGACGGTGCAGGTTCCGGGGCAGGCGGAGGGGCGCAGCGACGGATTGCCGGCGGGGCCGCTCGTGCCCGAGCACGCGACGCTGGAGCGCGGCCTTCGCGCCTGGGTGGAGCGGCAGACGCACCAGCGGCTCGGCTACGTCGAGCAGCTCTACACGTTCGGCGACCGCGACCGGCAGGTCGGCGGCTCCGAGGGCGTCCATTCCCTCTCGGTCGCCTACCTCGCCCTCGTGCGCGAGGTGCGGCCCGGCGGGCTCGCGGAAGCCTCATGGCGCAACTGGTACCGCTACCTGCCCTACGAGGATTTCCGCAACGGCCGGCCGCAGGCGCTCGACGCCATCGAGCCGAAGCTCCTGGCCTGGGCGGCGGAGGCCCCCGACGCGAAGCTCCGGCGCCTGCGGGAGGACCGGCTCGGCCTCACCTTCGGGCTCGGGGGCGGCTCCTGGAACGAGGAGCGGGTGCTGGAACGCTACGAATTGCTGTTCGAGGCCGGGCTGATCCCGGAGGCCGGAGGCAATGCCGGGGCGGCCGTCCCGGGCGATCCGACCGGCATGCCGATGGCCTTCGACCATCGCCGCGTGCTCGCGACGGCGATCGGGCGCATGCGCGGCAAGATCAAGTACCGCCCGGTCGTGTTCGAGCTGATGCCGCCGACCTTCACGCTGTTCCAGCTGCAGCGGACCGTCGAGGCATTGGCGGGGACCCAGCTCCACAAGCAGAATTTCCGCCGTCTCGTCGCCCAGCAGGGTCTCGTCGAGGAGACGGAAGGGGTCACGAGCGGCAACGCCGGACGGCCGGCCCGCCTCGTCCGATTCCGCCGCGAGGTTCTGCTGGAGCGCCCGGCCCCGGGCCTGCGCCTGACGCCGTCGCGGCGGCCGGGCTGAGACGCGCACACGCGGTTCGAGACAGGCGCCATGAAGCGGCCGGGATGCGCGGTCTCCTAGCCCACCGCCGCCACGTCGATCGCCTGGGACGTCCCGCCGCGGCGCTCGAGCAGGCCGGGCGGCGGCACCGGCGCCTCGATCGTGCAGACGACGCCGGTGGGGGCGAACAGGAGCTGCACCTCGCCGGCGAGCTCGCGCGCGAGGCTCCGCTCGATCAGGCGCGAGCCGAATCCCGTCCGCGTCGGCTGCGTCACCGGCGGGCCGCCGGTCTCGGTCCAGCGCAGGAACAGGCGAGTCTCGCCCTTCTCCCGCTGCACCGACCAGGTGATCCCGACCGTGCCGCCCTCCCGGGAGAGCGACCCGTATTTGACCGCGTTCGTCCCGAGTTCGTGCAGCGCCATCGCGATCGACAGAGCGAGCCGCGGGGGCAGGCGGAGCGCGGGACCCGAGACCGTGAAGCGCGATTGCCCCTCTGCGACGTCGAGGGGCCGGATCGCGTCCGCGACGACCGTGCCGAGTTCCGCCCCCTCCCAGCTCTCGCGGGTCAACACGTCGTGCACGCGCGCGAGCGCCAGGAGCCGGGCCTCGAAGGCGGCGCGGGCGGCCTTCGCCTCGTCGCCTTCGAGCCGCCGCAGAGACTGGCCGGCGATCGACTGCACCGTCGCCAGCGTGTTCTTCACCCGGTGGTTGAGCTCGTGGATCAGGAGGATCAGGTGCTCCTCCGCGAGCTTCGCGTCGGTGATGTCGACGTTGCAGCCCGTGTAGCCCAGGAAGGTGCCGGCATCGTTGAGGCGGGGCACGCCCTCGCAGCGCAGCCAGCGCACCGCGCCCTCGCTGTCGATCACGCGCACCTCGATCCGGAACGGGGCGCGGGCCTCGAACGCCGCGTTGAAGATCCCCGAAAAGGTCTCGAGGTCGTCGGGATAGACGATCCGCTTCCACCCCTCGTGCTCCAGCTCCGTCGCCGGCATCCCGAACATGTGGTCGAAATGCATGTTGGCGAAGGTGACGTTGCCGGCATCGTCCGTCATCCAGATCAGGGCCGGCGCCGAATCGGCCATGTGGCGGAAGCGGGCCTCGCTCTCGCGGAGGTCCGAGAGGCCGCGCCGCGTCTCGCCGAGCGCCCGGTCGCGCTCCTCCTCCCGCGTCCGGATGCGCAGGGAGGCGTCCGCGAGAACGTCGGCGAGGAGCCGGATCTCGTGGACTGGCGAGGCCACGCGCGGGATCGCCTCGCCGCGGGCGAGCGCCGGGCCGGAGGCGGCGAGCAGGCGGAGCGGGCGCGACACCCGCGACCACAGGTTGACCGCGAGCGCCGACGACGTCGCAAGGACGAGGAGGCCGAACCCGCCGAAGGCCCAGATCCAGCGGCGCAGGCGCGCATCGACCAGGGATTGCGGGATGCTGGCCGCCACCGTCCAGCCGGTCAGCCGCGAGCGCGCCTCCACGACGATCACCGGCCGCCGCTCGCGGTCCTTGCCCTCCCAGACGCCGGGCGTGTCGGTCTGCGTCTCGCGCAGGGTGCTGAGGCGCGGACGCCCGACGAGCGCCTCGTTGTCGGGAAGCCGCGCAAGGATGGTGGAATCGCGGTCCGAGATGCCGGTCGTCCAGCCCTCGACGATCTCGCGCGCCAGGATCGACTGGAGTCGGCTCACCGGCGCGGAGAAGCTGAGGATGTAGGTCACCTCGCCCTCGACGAGGACCGGGACCGCGACCGCGTAGGTTCCCTGCCCCGGGACGGCGCCGGGAATCATGCCCGAGACCATGGCCCTCTGCGAGCCGGAGGCGATCTCCCGGTCGAACGGCAGCGTCGAGACCGGGAGCGGCGCGCTGCGCTTCAGGCCGGTATTGACCACCTGCTGCCCGTCGGGCTTGCGGAGCACGATGTCGAGCTCGATCGCGTCGCGCACCAGGCGTGCCTGCGCGTCGAAGGCCTCGAACTCCCCGTCCTTGAGGCGCGGCGAGGTCGCCAGCGTCTGCAGCACCGAGACGAGGCCGGCCGTGTCGCGGTCGATCGAGAGGGCGATCCCGCGCACGTTCTCGCGGGCGTCCTGCTCGAAGCGGGCGCGCTCGGCCGCCGCGTATCGCATCAGCAGGATCGCGGTGAAGATCAGGCCCGGGCCGATCAGCGCGATGACGAGGGCGACGAGATAGACCTGCGTCGAGAACCCGCGGTCGACCAGCCGGTCGAGGAAGCGGCGAGGCCGGGAGGCCGCCGCGCGGCGGGGCCGACTGCGCCCGGGACCGGGCTCGCGCTATCGAGATCGGGCCTCACGCGGGCACCCGGTCGCCGTCGTCGCGACCCGGGGGCCGCCAGGATGCCGGAACCGGAATCTGTCGGACAGCGATCATGGGCGGTCGATATGGCCGAGATCGCGGGCGGGGTCGAGGCGGTCCCGCACGCGCTGCTTCAGGGTCTTGATGTCCGGAAACCCTCCGTCCTGCGCCCGCTCCCAGACCGTGTCCGGCCCGACCGCGATCGCGAACACGCCGCCCGTTCCGGGGATCAGGGCCACCTCGCCGAGGTCGTCGCGGAAGGTCGAGAGAAGCTCCTGCGCCATCCAGGCGGACCGGAGCAGCCAGTTGCACTGCGTGCAGTAGGTGATCGCGATCCGCGGCTTTGCGGGCACGGCTTCGAGCGTTCCGTCCATGGGCCGCATGGCGCACCGCCGCCGCGGCGTTGTCAACCGCCGGACCCAACCCGCGCGTGTGGTCCGCGCCGGCCGGTATGGTCAGAGCAGCAGCGCCGGCGGCCCGGCCGGACCCTGCCGCAGCGCGCGGACCGACTGCTCGTGGCGCGCGGTGTAGCGGATGTCGGCGTCGAAGCCGCCGCGCCGCAGGACCTCGGCGAGAAACGCGTCGCTCATCGTGTCCCAGCGCCGGCCGCGATGCTCGCCGAAGGTGACACGCGGCAGCAGGGCGGGCTCCCGCGTCCAGGCGAGAAGCGCCTCGACCGGCGCCTCGCGCAGCATCTCGCGCAGGAGGTGCGCGGTGACGTAGGCATCCGGGCCGGCGCGGTGCGCGGGGAGCCCCGCTCTCCGGTCGAGCCCCTCCGGATTGCGAGCGTAGCGCAGCGCCTGGTTCGCGTGCGACGGTTCGTCCGGCCAGAGGCGCAGCGCGCATTTGTAGGTGCAGATCCAGGGGCGCCGCCCGGTCAGCGCGTCCCGGCACCAGCGCCGCTCGAAGGCGGCCCGGTGGGCGGCGAGCGCCATCAGCGGACGCCCCGGCGGGTCGAGCACGCCGGGGGCCACCGAGAGCCAGTTCGGCGCGCCGGCGACGTCCGCGTCGAGGATGTGGTGGACGGCCTGGGTCCGGGCGGGGATCGGCCGCTCCGGATCGACGTAGCGGGCGCCGCGCTCCGCGCCGATCCGCCACGCGCTGCCGATCCGCTCGACGTCCTGCCAGCCGATCTCGACGACGCCGTCGCTGCCGGCGCGCGCGCCGGTGGTCTCCAGATCGACGACGCGGATGATAGGAGTGTCGGGCAGCATCCCGGTCGATATGGCGCCGTCGCGGCGTCTGCACACGCCGGACTCTTCCCTCCCGCCGGGCGCTGCCTATCTGTCGCAGGGCAAGGCCAAGCTCGGCCGACGCCACCGTCGCGCGAGGAGGATCACGATGTCGTCAGGCCCGAGCGAGGCGATCCCCCGCAGCCCCGTCCTGGCGCGCATCCTCGGCGCGCTCGCGGCGATCCTGTTCGCGACCTGCCTGTCCGGCTGCGGCGCGATCAACCAAGTGCCGACCCTGCAGGAGCAGGCGAAATCGGCCTGGAGCGAAGTCCAGAACCAGTATCAGCGGCGCGCCGACCTGATCCCGAACCTTGTCGAGACGGTGAAGGGCTACGCCCAGCAGGAGAAGGACGTTCTGACGGGCGTGGTCGAGGCGCGCGCCAAGGCGACGAGCGTCAAGGTCGACGCCTCGACCGTGAGCGACCCGCAGAAATTCAAGGAATTCCAGGACGCGCAGAACCAGCTCTCGGGCGCGCTGGGCCGCCTCCTCGTGACGGTCGAGCGCTACCCGGATCTCAAGTCGAACCAGAACTTCCTCGCCCTGCAATCGCAGCTCGAAGGCACCGAGAACCGGATCGCGGTGGCGCGCCGCGACTACATCCAGGCCGTGCAGGCCTACAACACCGAAGTCCGCACGATCCCCGGTCGCTGGATCGCGGCCTGGCTCTATCCGGACGCGAAGCCGATGGAGACCTTCACGGCGACGCCGAATTCCGAGCGCCCGCCGAACGTCAAGTTCTAGGGAGAGCGCGATGTCGCGGGCGGCGCGCGGGCTCGCCCTCACGGTCCTGGCGCTGGCCTGCCTGCCGTGGTTCCTCTGGGCCGCGCTCGCCGCCGAGCTCAGCTTTCCGCCGCTGACGGGGCGGGTGGTTGACGCGGCCGGCATCCTCAAACCCGAGGAGCGCGCGCGACTCGAGGCGAAGCTGAACGCCTACGAGGACAAGACCTCCGATCAGGTGGTGGTCGCGACCGTTCCGAGCCTGCAGGGCACCACGATCGAGGACTTTGCCAACCGCCTGTTCCGGGCCTGGGAGCTCGGACAGAAGAAGGCGAACAACGGCACCCTGCTCGTCGTCGCGCCGACCGAGCGCAAGGTCCGGATCGAGGTCGGATACGGCCTCGAAGGCGCGCTGACCGACGCGCTCTCCAAGGTGATCATCACCACCGCGATCACGCCGCGCTTCAAGGCCGGCGACTACGCGGGCGGGATCGAGGCCGGCATCGACGCGGTGCTGTCGATCCTGTCCGGGGACGCGGACGAGTGGCACCGCCGGGCCGAGGTGCGCTCCGACGAGACCGATCCGACCGAAATCGTGGTCTTCGTGCTCATTCTGCTCGTCATCCTTCTCCTGGTCTGGCGCATGGGGCGCGGGCAGCGGGGGCGGCGGGGCGGCTTCGTCATTCTGCCGGGTCCGAGCCCCGGCGGGTTCGGGGGCGGCTGGAGCGGCGGCGTCTCCGGAGGTTACGGCGACGGCGGCGGTTTCTCGGGCGGCGGCGGTTCCTCGGGGGCGGAGGGGCATCCGGTGACTGGTAGGGTGACACAGAGCCTCCCGCCCGCGGCGCGGGCCCGGATCGCGGAGGCGATCGGTGCGGCGGAGCGCGCCACGGCGGGCGAGATCGTCGTGATGGTCAGCGCCCGGACAGGCTACTACCGCTCCGCGATCCTGCTGGCGGCCCTCGTCGCCGCGCTGGTGCTGCCCTGGCCGCTGATCCTGCTCACGGGCTGGAGCGCGGCCAGCATCGCCCTCGCCCAGGCGCTCGTCGTCCTCGTCGTCCTCGTCGCGACGCTGAACAAAACCGTTCGCCTGCGCCTCGTCCCGCGCCGGGTGACCCGAGCGCGGGCCCGCGAGGCGGCGCAGCGTGCCTTCTGGGAGCGGGGCCTCAGCCGGACGCGCGGACGCACCGGCGTGCTGATCCACCTCGCGCTCGCCGAGCACCACGCCGAGATCGTCGCCGACGAGGGTATCCTCAACGCGGTCGGCCCGGACGCCTGGAACGCGGCCATCACCGCCCTGCTCGCCGCCCTGCGGCGCGGCGAGCCCGAGGCCGGGCTGATCGCCGCCGTGCAGGCGGTCGGCGCGATCCTCGCCGCGACCTGTCCACCCGGCTCGGACGATGTCGACGAGTTGCCGAACCGCGTCATCGTGAGCGAGTGACGCGACGCGTCCCCTCTCCCGTTCGGGAGAGGGCTGGGGTGAAGGATGCGAGGCTTCCGGATGGGGCGAACCCCTCACCCGGTCCACTTCCACCGACTCGATCTCTCCCGGACGGGAGAGTTGGAAGCGCTCAGCCGCCCGTCACGCTCATGTGGCGCGGCACGGCGGGTTTCGCCCGCTCGATCACGAAATCATGCCCCTTGGGCTTGCGGGTGATCGCTTCGAGGATGGTCTGCGTGACGAGTTCGTCATCCGGCGAGGCGCGCAGCGCCGCCCGCAGGTCCGCCGCATCCTCCTGTCCGAGGCACATGTAGAGCTTGCCCGTGCAGGTCAGGCGCACGCGGTTGCAGCTCTCGCAGAAATTGTGGGTCAGGGGCGTGATGAAGCCGAGCCGCCCGCCCGTCTCGGCGACGCGCACGTAGCGCGCGGGGCCGCCGGTCCGGTCCGGCAGCGGCGTCAGGGTGTAGCGGCTCTCCAGACGGGCGCGCGCCACCGACAGGGGCAGGAACTGGTCGGTCCGGTCACCCTCGATCTCGCCGAGCGGCATGACCTCGATCAGCGTCATGTCCATGCCGTCGCCGTGCGCCCAGGCGATCATGTCGGCGATCTCGTCCTCGTTGACGCCCTTCAGCGCCACCGCGTTGATCTTGACCTTGATGCCGGCGCGGCGCGCCGCCGCGATGCCGTCGAGCACCACGCCGAGGTCGCCGCGCCGCGTCACCGCCCGGAATTTGTCCGGATCGAGCGTGTCGAGGGAGACGTTGACCCGGCGCACGCCGAGATCCGCCAGCTCACCGGCGAAGCGGCCGAGCTGCGTCCCGTTCGTCGTGAGCGTCAGCTCGTCGAGGGCGCCGGTGCCGAGATGGCGCGAGAGGCGCCGGAACAGGTGCATGATGTCCCGCCGCACCAGCGGCTCGCCGCCCGTGATGCGGAGCTTGCGCACGCCGCGGTCGATGAAGACGCCGCAGACCCGGTCGAGCTCCTCCAGCGACAGCAGGTCCCGCTTTGGCAGGAACTGCATCTCCTCCGCCATGCAATAGACGCAGCGCAGGTCGCAGCGATCCGTGACAGAGATGCGAAGGTAGGTGATGGCCCGCTGGAACGGGTCGATCAGCGGTGCGACGGCGGGCGACGGCACGTCGGTACGGGGACCCCACATACGGGACTCAAGGCTCTGCTGGGACTGGTTTTCGGCGTCGTGCTGTGGCGAACCTAGCATGCCGCGGCATATGAGGTCTCGTGCGTTTGCGGGCAAGCGCACGGGTGTCGGATGCAGAGGTCCGGCGATGCGCGCCGGCGAGGGAGCTTCGCGATGAGCACGGAATGCTGGCCGACCGAGATCCGCCTGTCGGGCGACCGGCGCGGTTTGAACATCGCCTTCGACGACGGCGCGCAATTCACGCTGCCGGCCGAGTATCTGCGCGTGAGCAGCCCGTCGGCCGAGGTGCAGGGGCATTCGCCCGCCGAGCGCAAGGTGATCGGCGGCAAGCGCAACGTGATGATCCTGGCGGTAGAGCCGATCGGCAATTACGCGGTCAAGCTGCGCTTCGACGACATGCACGACACCGGCATCTACGGCTGGGACTACCTCTACACCCTCGGCCGGGAGCGGGATGCGCGCTGGGCGACCTATCTGTCCGAACTGGGCGCCAGGGGCCTCGACCGGGAGGTTGTCCGCTCGGCGGCGGCGCCGACCGGCGGCAGTTGCGGCAGCGGCTGCGGCTGCCATTGAGGCGGGCCGGGCGAGGCGGACGGTGATGGCGCCCCGGCCTCACAAACGATGAAGGGCCGGCGTCGCAGCCGGCCCTCGATCGCCCTGTCTCCGTTCCAGCGGGCGGCGCTCAGCGCTGCACGATCACCTTCGTGCCGACCTTGGCGCGGGTGTATAGGTCCGTGACGTCGTCGTTCGTCATGCGGATGCAGCCCGAGGAGACCGCTGTGCCGATCGATTCCGGCTCGTTCGAGCCGTGGATGCGGTAAATCGTGCCGCCGAGATACATGGCGCGGGCGCCGAGCGGGTTCTCGATCCCGCCCTTCATGTAGCGCGGCAGGTCGGGGCGGCGCTTGAGCATCTGGGACGGCGGACGCCAATCCGGCCACTCGCGCTTCATCGTGATCGTCTGCACGCCACCCCAAGTGAAGCCGGGCCGGCCGACGCCGACGCCGTAGCGGAGAGCCTGACCGCCGCCGAGAACGTAGTAGAGGCGCCGCTCGGCCGTCGAGACGACGATGGTGCCGGCGCCGTAGGGACCCGAGTAGGCGACCTGCTCGCGCGGGATCGCCGACATCTGCGGCACGGCGGAGGCGGCCAGCGGGTCGGCGCTGTTGAGGGAGGCGTTGGCGGTCGGGACCGCGACCGCCTGCGGGCGCACGCGCACCGTCAGCGCATCGTTGAGCGGCTGGCGGGTGAGCGGATCGATCTCGTAGGCGAGCGCGGGCGACGCCCACGCGGCAGCCGCGCAGGCAAACCCGATGAGGGCGGGGGCGAAACGGCGCATCAAAGCCTCTCGTCGGCAGGCGAATCGTTTTCGGAACGCGTTGGGAGAAGTGGGGCACGATGGCGTGCCATCCGTCGCCAAGGGGTAAACGCTGCCGGTGCAAAGCCAAGCTGAAAACGGGCGCCGCGCATCGCTTCCCCGGCGCCGTGACTCGGTGGCAACACTGTGGCAGCTTTGCCGTAAGTGGGCGGCGCGCCGGGATTAAGCGGCTGAGCGCAGACGACTTTGCGCGATCGCGGGCGTGCCGCGCTTCGTGGCCCGAATGTGGTTCGATCGTGACCGAGCGCCCGCGAAGCCCCGCCGCTTGCGCGGATCGCCCGGTGCCGGCAGGAGACAAACCGCCTCGACTTGAAATCGGCCACGGCGCGCAGGGGGTCGCGCGCCCGCATTTCCTGGTCCAGTCTTCCGCCCGCCCGTCTCCGAGACCGCGGGCTACCTCTTGGAAGCGCGTCCCTCGATCGCCGAGGGCGCGCTTTTTCCTTGAGAGCGCCCGGCGTCAGGCCGCGTCGAGGCCGAGATCGATGATCGGCGCGCTGTGGGTGATCCAGCCGCAGGAGATCAGGTCGACGCCCGCGGCCGCGATCGGGCCGACCGTGTCGCGGTTGATCCGGCCCGACGCCTCGCTCAGGGCCCGACCGTCGATGAGGGCCACCGCCCGGCGCAGCTGGTCCGGGTTCATGTTGTCGAGGAGCACCGCGTCGGCGCCCACCGAGAGGGCCTCCTCCAGCTGAGCGAGGGTGTCGACCTCCACCTCGATCTTCACGAGATGACCGGCATTGGCGCGGGCCCGCTCGATCGCGGGCACGATGCCGCCCGCCACCGCCACGTGGTTGTCCTTGATGAGCACGGCGTCGTCGAGGCCGAAGCGGTGGTTCGAGCCGCCGCCCGCCCGAACGGCGTGCTTCTCCAGCGCCCGCAGGCCCGGCGTCGTCTTGCGGGTGCAGACGATGCGGGCCTTGCCGTGCGGACGGGCGGCCTCGACCAGGGAGGCCGTCGCGGTCGCCACGCCCGAGAGGCGGCAGAGGAGGTTCAGCGCCACGCGCTCGGCAGTCAGGATCGCCCGGGCCGGGCCCGAGAGGCGGATTACCACGTCGCCGGGCCGCAGGCGCGCCCCGTCCCCCCGCTCGATGCGGACCGTGACGGCCGGGTCGATCAGCGCGAAGGCGAGCGCGGCCGCGTCGGTGCCGGCGACGACACCCTCCTGCCGCGCGGCGATGACGGCATCGAGGCGGGCCTCCGCCGGCACGATCGCGTCCGTCGTGATGTCGCCGGCCCGGCCGAGATCCTCGACGAGCGCGGCGCGCACGATCGGCTCCACGAGGAGCCGCGGCAGGGGCAGGATGGCATCGTTCATGACAGCAACTCCGCGAGGCGCGCGCCCTCGAAGGCTCGCTCGACCTCGGCGAGACGGGTCTCGCTGTGGCGGGCCGGGATCATGCCGGGATGGTCGCTGCGCCAGTGGGCGCCGCGGCTCTCCTGGCGGCGCAAGGCGCTCTCGGCGATGAGGAGGCCGGTCAGCGCCGCCTCGCAGCCCGTCTCGGCGAGGCCCCCGAGGCGCGCGATGGCCTCGCTGAGGCCCTCCGCGTCGCGCACGACGCCGACGCGGCGCTCCATGATCCGGCGGACGGCCGCCAGGCGACTGACCGCGGGCGCAGCCTCGCGCGCCGTGACGACCGGACCGGGCGGTGGCGCGTCGAGCCCGTCCGCGATCCAGCCGGCGAAGGCCAGCGCCTCGAGGAGGGAGTTGCTGGCGAGCCGGTTCGCGCCGTGAAGGCCCGTCGAGGCGACCTCGCCGCACGCGTAGAGACCGGGAACGGTGCTGCGGCCAGCGGCGTCCACGAGGACGCCGCCCATGTGGTAATGGGCCGCCGGCCGCACGGGGATCGGCTCCCGCGCCGGGTCGATCCCGGCCGCGGCGCAGAGGGAGGCGACGGTCGGGAAGCGGGTTCCCATCCGGTCGCCGAGATCGCCCCGCGCGTCGAGGTACACGCGCTCCCGCGGGACAGGGCCTGGAAGATGCCGCGGGCGACGACGTCGCGGGGCGCGAGATCGCTGCCCTCGATGCCGGCCATGACCCGGTTCCCCTGCCCGTCGACGAGGCTCGCCCCCTCCCCGCGCAGGGCTTCCGTCGCGAGCGGCATCGGGTCGCCGCCCGCCGCGATCGCGGTCGGGTGGAACTGCACGAATTCGAGGTCGCGTAGGGTGGCGCCGGCCCGCGCCGCGAGGGCGAGGCCGCGGCCAACGGCGCCGCGCGGGTTCGTGGTCGACGCGTAGAGGCCCCCGACGCCGCCCGTCGCCAGCACCACGGCGCGGGCCGGGATGCGGAAGCGCGCGCCGTCCCGCTCGCAGACGACGCCCGCCACCGCGCCGGCCTCGTCGCGCAGGAGATCGCGCGCGCTCGCCACGACCACCTCGATCGAGGGTGTGACGGAGGCCGCACGGACGAGCCCGTCGAGGACGGCGCGCCCGGTCGCGTCGCCGCCCGCCCGCACGATGCGGCGGCGGCTGTGCGCGGCTTCGAGGCCGAGAGCAAGCAACCCGTCCCCGCGCCGATCGAACGGCACCCCGATCTCGACGAGCCAGTCGATCAGGCCAGGGCCTGCCTCGGCGACCCGGCGGGCGACGTCGGGCTCGGTGAGGCCGGCGCCGGCCGCTTCCGTGTCAGCGGCGTGGAGATGGGGCGCGTCGTCGGCCCGATGGTCGCCGCGATGCCGCCCTGGCCCAGCCGGTGGCGGTGCCCGAGCCGAGGGGGGCGGCGGTGACGAGCGTCACCGGTCGCGGGGCAAGGCGCAGGGCGACCGCGAGGCCAGCCACGCCCGCCCGACCACGACGACGCGGTCGGCGGGATTGCGCGAGAGGGCGTTCATCGCGCCTTGACCGCCAGCATGCGCTCGACCGCCGCCCGGGCGCGGTCCGCGAGGCTCGGATCGACGGTGACCTCGTGGGTCATCGTCTCGAGCGACCGCCGGATGTTCGACAGGCTCATCCGCTTCATGTGCGGGCACATGTTGCAGGGCTTGATGAACTCGATGTCGGGGTTGGCGGCAGCGATGTTGTCGGCCATCGAGCACTCGGTCACCAGCACCACCTGGGGCGGCCGCTTCTGCTCGACGAAGTTCATCATCATCGCGGTCGAGCCCGAGAAATCGGATTCGGCCACCACCTCCGGCGGGCATTCGGGATGCGCGATCACGGTCACGCCGGGATAGCTCTCGCGCACCTCGCGGATGTCGGCAGGCGTGAAGCGCTCGTGCACCTCACAATGGCCGGCCCAGGTCAGGATCTCGATCTCGGGCAGGATCGCCTGGACGTTCTGGGCCAGGAACTCGTCGGGAATCATCAGGACGCGGGGGCGTTCAGCGACCGGATGACGTCGACCGCGTTGCCCGAGGTGCAGCAGAGATCCGATTCCGCCTTAACCGCGGCCGAGGTGTTCACGTAGGTGACGATCGGCACGCCGGGATAGCGGGCGCGCAGGGTCCGCACGTCCTCGGCCGTGATCGAATCGGCCAGCGAGCAGCCGGCCCGCAGGTCTGGGATCAGCACGGTCTTGGCCGGGTTCAGGAGCTTGGCCGTCTCCGCCATGAAGTGGACACCGGCCAGCACGATAACGTCGGCATCGACCTTCGCCGCCTCGCGCGCCAGGGCGAGGCTGTCGCCGACGATGTTCGCCACCGTGTGGAAGATCTCGGGCGCCTGATAATTGTGGGCGAGGATGACGGCGTTGCGCTCGCGCTTCAGGCGAAGGATCGCCTCCACGTCCGGCGCGGGCGGGCCACTCGATGGCAGGAACGTGCGTGCGGCTCACCCGCGCGTAGATGTCCGGCAGGGGAAGCGTTCCGGGCGCGACGATGCGCGGGAGCGGGAGACTGGTCGCCGCCATGGCGTCCTCCTTTATGCTCACTTTGAGCATTCCGGAGCCTAAGTTAGGCGGCGCAGATCCCGATGTCCAGATATGCTGAGACTGAGCATATCACTTTTGCGACGCACTGTTTGTGTGCACCGCAAAAGCCGGCCGGCTGGCCGGAGCGTCAGCAGAAGCTCTCGGGGTCCGGCCCGATGCGCCCGTCCGCTTGGTCGAGCCGAGCGATCGCCGCGCTCTCCTCCGGCGCCAGGGCGAAGTCGAACACGGCGATGTTCTCCGCGATGCGGGACGGCGTCGCCGTCTTCGGGATAGCGACGAGGCCGTTCTCGACATGCCAGCGCAGCGCGACCTGGGCCGGCGTCCGGCCATGCGCCTCGGCGATGCGGGCCAGCGCCGGGTCCGCGAGCTCTCTCCCCTGCCCGAGCGGGCTCCAGGATTCGGTCACGATCCCGTGGCGGTCGTGGAAGGTGCGGAGGGCCGCCTGCTGGAAATGCGGGTGCAGCTCGATCTGGTTGACTGCCGGCACGACGCCGGTCTCGCCGATGATCCGCTCCAGATGGGCCGTCGTGAAGTTCGATACGCCGATCGATCGAGCGCGGCCCTCCGCGCGCAGATCGATCAGCGCCTTCCAAGTCTCGACGTAGAGGCTCCGGTCCGGGCAGGGCCAGTGGATGAGGTAGAGATCCACGCGGTCGAGTCCCAGGCGGGCGAGGCTCCCGTCGAAGCCTCGCCGGGCCGCATCCCTGCCCTGGCTGTCATTCCAGAGCTTCGTCGTCACGAAGAGATCGTCCCGCGCCACCTCGGCGGCGCGGATCGCCTCGCCCACCCCGCGCTCGTTGCCGTAGATCGCGGCGGTGTCGATCGAGCGGTAGCCGGCGCGCAGGGCGCGCCCGACGATGCCGGGCGCCTCAGCGTCGGGGAGCTGAAAGACGCCGAAGCCGATCTGCGGCATGGCGCGGCCGTCGTTCAGCCGGCGTGTCGGGACTTGGACGGACATGGGCGGCTCCATCGGCGGATTCGTGCGCCTGCGCTGCGGGACGCCGTTCCGGCGCTCGCGCGCATTCGGCGCTCGCAAGCATCGGATCGCCAACCGCCGAGCGTGTCTGCGCGTTTCAGCCTTCGCGAGAACATTCTGGCGAGCTGCGCGGTTCGAAGCGTCACCGGTTGACCCCTCGGAGGATGTTCCGAGGGGGCCGCGAGAAGATCCCGAATATTTCCGCGGCTCTCCGAACGTCCAGAACCCGCGATGCGCGACCCAATCCGTCTGCTGCGATAACCTATGTTGAGGCAGCCGACTCTCGGCCCGGCAAGATCGGTCTTCGACCTCGACGGATTGTCGTCCGAGCCTGTTTTCACGGCCGATCGGAGAGCGATGCCTGACCTCAAGGAACAGGGTGCGACCGCGCTCCTCCCGGCTTCTCTGACCGAGGCGATCCGCTCGCATCTCGGTCATCTCCTCAAGAAGACCTACGCGGACCTGCCGGCCGCCGCGCCGCCCGATCGCCTCGCCGAACTGGTCGCCCGCCTGGAGCGGGCGCTCTCCGAGACGGACGACCGGAACGCGCACAGCTTCAAGACGGGGCTGGTCGAGGCGCTGCCGAGCCTGCAGAGCTTCGCCGTCTCCCTGACCCGCAATCCGACACGCGCCGACGACCTCGTCCAAGACACGGTGATGCGGGCGTGGCGCAGCCGGGAGCGGTTCGAGCCGGGGACGAACCTCGGCGCCTGGCTCTTCACGATCATGCGCAACGCCTTCTACAGCGAGCACCGGCGGCAGGCGCGCGAGGTCGCCGACAGCGAGGGAGACCTCGCCGCACGGGTCGCGACGGTGCCGAGCCAGACCGGTCACCTCGACCTGCAGGACGCCCGCGCCGCCCTCGACCGCCTGCCCGCCCCGATGCGCGAGGCGCTGGTCCTCGTGACGATCGAGGATCTGACCTACGAGGAGGCGGCGGTGGTGATGAATTGCCGCGTCGGCACGGTGAAGAGCCGGGTCTGGCGGGCGCGGGACCAGCTCGCGCTGCTCCTCGGCTATTCCGCCGACGAGATCGGGGCCGACCGGATCACGCTCTCGGCCCTCGGCACTCCGATCGCCAACGCCGAGATCTGAGGGGCCCGCCCGCGCGCAAACGGCGCAGCCGCCCGGCCCCACCCGGCGGATCGATGAACGGCGAGCCCGCGTTGTCCGAGCCTCGAAGCGACGATGGCGCAGGCGCGAGCATGACCGACCGGACGTTTGATCTCACCCGCCGGGCGATGATGGAAGGCTGCGTCGCCGCGGCGCGCTCGGCGCGACGGGCCTTCCTGTCCGACCGGCCGCAGCGTCGCCCGGCCCGGGCGACCCGCCGCCGGAAATGATGCCGCTGCGCCTGACCATCAACGGCACGGCGCGCGACCTCGTCCTCGACACCCGGACGACGCTCCTCGACGCCCTGCGCGAGCATCTCGATCTCAACGGCACGAAGAAGGGCTGCGACCACGGCCAGTGCGGCGCCTGCACGGTGCTCGTCGGCGGACGGCGCATCAACGCCTGCCTGACGCTCGCCGCCATGCACGAGGGCGACGCCATCACGACGATCGAGGGTCTGGCGAACGGGGATGAGCTGCACCCGCTTCAGGCCGCCTTCCTGCACCACGACGGCTACCAGTGCGGCTACTGCACGCCGGGCCAGATCTGCTCGGCGGCCGGGATGCTCGCCGAGGTCGAGGCGGGCTGGCCGAGCCACGTCACGGATGACCTGACCGAGCCGGTCTCGCTGACGGACGCGGAAATCCGGGAGCGGATGAGCGGCAACCTCTGCCGCTGCAGCGCCTACCCGAACATCGTCGCGGCGATCCGCGACGCCGCCGGCACCAAGCTCTGAGGGGCATGCGATGAAAGCCTTCCGTTTCGAGCGCCCGGCGAGCGTCGAGGAGGCCGCGCGCCTCGCAGCCGAGAGGCCGAACGCCCGTTTCATCGCCGGCGGTACGAACCTGCTCGATCTGATGAAACTGCAGGTCGAGACGCCGGCAACGCTGATCGACGTGAACCGGCTGCCCCTCGACAGGGTCGAGAACACGGCCGACGGGGGCCTGCGCGTCGGCGCGCTGGTGCGCAACGCCGATCTCGCCGCCCATCCGCGCGTTCGCAGCGACTACGCGGTGCTGGCAAAGGCGCTTCTCGCCGGCGCGTCCGGCCAGCTGCGCAACAAGGCGACGACCGCCGGCAACCTGCTCCAGCGGACCCGCTGCTACTATTTTTACGACACGACGAAGCCCTGCAACAAGCGAGAGCCGGGGTCCGGCTGCGCGGCGATCGGCGGCTTCAACCGCATCCACGCCGTGCTCGGCGCCAGCGAGGCCTGCATCGCCACGAACCCATCCGACATGAACGTCGCGATGCGGGCCCTCGACGCTGTGGTCGAGACGGTCGCGCCGGACGGCGCCGCGCGAAAGATCCCGATCGCCGATTTCCACCGCCTGCCCGGCGAGACGCCGCAGGTCGAGACGGACCTGCGCGCAGGCGAGCTGATCACGGCGGTGACGCTGCCGAAGCCGGTCAAGGGGGTGCATCTCTACCGGAAGGTCCGTGACCGGGCCTCCTACGCCTTCGCCGTCGTCTCGGTGGCGGCGATCATCGACAGGCAGGGCGACTGGGTTGGGCACGCGCGGCTCGCCTTCGGCGGACTCGCTCACAAGCCCTGGCGGGTCGAGGCCGCGGAGACGGCGCTCACCGCGTCCGGCCGTTCCGACGACGCGGCTGACGCGGCGCTGCAGGGCGCACGCGGCCAGGGCGGCAACGACTTCAAGATCCCGCTTGCGCGGCGGACCCTGCGCGCCGTCGTCGCCGAAGCGATCCGCGCCTGAGCCGACAGGGGAAGCCGTCATGGATATGAGCCAGCCGATCGGGCCGACGCCCCTCGACGCCAAGCCGGACGGCCTTGTCGGCCGCGGGATCGACCGGATCGAGGGCCGCCTCAAGGTGACGGGCGCTGCGCCTTACGCCTACGAGACCCGCGAGCTGAGGAACCCGGCCTACGGCATGGTCGTCGAGGCCGGCATCGCCAAGGGCCGCATCCGCGCGATCGACGTCGCGGCGGCCCGGCGCGCGCCGGGCGTCATCCACGTGATGACGCACGAGAACGCGCCGCGCCAGGGCCAGAAGAAGGAGCAGGTCGGTCCGGTCCTGAAAGGTCCGGAGATCCTGCATTTCGGCCAGCCGATCGCCTTCGTCGTCGCCGAGACATTCGAGCAGGCCCGGGCCGCAGCGGCCCTCGTGAAGGTCGATTACGAGCGCGCGGAGGGCGCGTTCGACCTGCGCGCGGCGATGCCGTCGGCGATCGTTCCGAAGCAGGTCGCCAGCCCGCCCGATTCGAGCCTCGGCGATTTCGACGCCGCGTTCGCGACCGCGCCGGTCAAGCTCGACGTCGAGTACACGACCCCGGTGCAGACCCACGCGATGATGGAGCCGCACGCGACGATCGCCGGCTGGGAGGGCGACCGGGTCACCCTATACACGGCCAACCAGATGCTGAATCGCGGGCAGGTCTCGCTCGCCTCGGTGCTCGACCTGCCGGTGGAGAATGTGCGCCTCGTCAGCAAGTACATCGGCGGCGGCTTCGGCGCGAAATTGCAGCCGCAGGCGGATGCCGTCTTCGCGGCCCTCGCCGCCCGCGTCATCGGCCGGCCCGTCAAGGTGGCACTGACCCGCCAGCAGGAATTCCACGGCTCGACCCGCCGCACCGACACGATCCAGCGCGTCCGGCTCGGCAGCGACGCCGCGGGCCGGCTGAGCGCGATCGCGCACGAATCCTGGTCTGACACGACGACGGGCGACGAGTTCTACGAGACTTCGGCCAACGTCACCCGGTCGCTCTACGCGGCGCCGAACCGCCTGACGCGCCACCGCCTCGCCCACCTGAATCTGCCGCTCTCCTCGGCCATGCGCGCGCCCGGCGAGGCGGTGGGCCAGCTCGCCTTCGAGTGCGCAATGGACGAGCTCGCCGAGACGCTCGGGCTCGATCCGATCGAGCTGCGAGTGCGCAATGAGCCGGAAGAGGATCCCGAGAAGAAGGTGCCGTTCTCCACCCGTCAACTCGTTCCCTGCATGCGGGAAGGTGCCCGCCGGTTCGGCTGGGACAAGCGCGGCGCGCCGGGCGCGACCCGGGACGGGCCGTGGCTCGTCGGCCTCGGCATGTCGGCGGCCGCGCGCCTCAACCCGTTGCAACCCTCCTCCGCGAGCTTGCGCCTGGAGGGGGACGGAACGCTCACCGTGCGGATGGCGATGACCGATATCGGCACCGGCACCTACACGATCCTGGCGCAGATCGCCGGCGAGATGTTGGGCCTTCCGGTGGAGCGCATCCGGATCGAGCTCGGCGACACGCTCTACCCGAAGGCTGCAGGCTCTGGCGGCTCCTGGGGGGCGGGCAGCGCCGGCTCCGCCCTCTACGTCGCCTGCGATGCCCTGCGGCGTCAGCTCGCCGAGAGGGCCGGGCTCGACCCGGCCGCAGCCAGCTTCGCGGAGGGACGGATCTCCGCCGGCGGGCGCTCGCTGACGCTGGCAGACCTCGCCGGAGACGGCATCGACGTCACCGGCGAGATCAAGCCGGGCGATCTCAACAAGAAGTACTCGCAATATTCCTACGGCGCCCATTTCGCGGAGGTCGGCGTCGACGTCGATACGGGCGAGGTGCGGCTGCGCCGGATGCTCGGCGTGTTCACGGGCGGCCGCATCCTCAACGCCAAGACGGCGCGCTCGCAGGCGATCGGCGGCATGATCTTCGGCGTCGGCGCAGCGCTCACGGAGGAGGTCGTGATCGACGGCCGCTTCGGCACCTTTGTCAATCACGACCTCGCCGAGTACCATGTGCCGGTCCACGCCGACATTCCGGCGATCGACGCGATCTTCCTGCCCGAACTCGACGACAAGGCGAACCCGCTGAAGAGCAAGGGGCTCGGGGAGCTCGGGATCTGCGGCGCGGGCGCGGCGGTGGCGAATGCCGTCCACAACGCCACCGGCCACCGCATCCGCGACTATCCCCTCACCCTCGACAAGGTGCTGAGGGGCCTCGAGGAGCGCGATTCCGGCGACCGGCAGCGCCGGACCTGATACGCCCCCCCGCATTGACGGGGGACGACGCTCGGGGAATCACGGGCCCGAGACGACCTGCCCGGACGTGAGCCCGTGACCGACGAACGCCGCCCGCCCGCCCGCTTCAACGCGGCGCGCTACTGCCTTGCCGAGAATGCGCGCCTGCGCCCGGACAAGACCGCCCTCGTCCTGGCGGGGGCGTCGGAGGCCGCGAGCCTCACCTTCGGGGAGGCAGACCGGGCGGTGCGCGCGATCGCGGCGGGCCTCCTCCGGCTGGGGCTGGCGCCGGGCGACCGTGTGATGATCCGCATGGGCAACGACGCGGATTACGTCCTGGTCTATTTCGGGGCGCTCGCGGCGGGCCTCGTCGCCCTGCCCTCCTCGCCGCAGCTGACGCCGGCCGAGGCCGCGTTCCTCATGGACAATTCGGGCGCCCGCGTCGTCGTGGCGAGCGCGGACTGTGCCGTCGACAGGGCGAGCCTCGGGGAGCGCATTCTCCTCGATGCCGAAGCGATCACCGCGATGAAGGCCGGTGCGCCGCTGGCGGACTACGCCGACACCGCGGCGGACGACCCCGCGACGCTCGTCTACACCTCGGGCACGACGAGCCGGCCGAAGGGCGTGCTGCACGCGCACCGGTCGATTTACGGGCGCCGGCCGATGCACGCACACTGGCTCGGCCTCACCGAGGCCGATGTCATGCTCCATGCCGGCACCATGAACTGGACCTACACCCTCGGCGTCGGCATCACCGACCCCTGGGCTGCGGGCGCCACGACCGTGCTCTACAACGGCCCGCGCGACCCGGCCGTCTGGCCAGACCTGATCGCGCGGCACCGGGCGACGCTGTTCGCCGCCGTGCCGAGCCTCTACCGGCAGATCCTGAAATACGCCGACCTCGCGGCGACCGACCTGACGAGCCTGCGCCACGGGGTCACCGCGGGCGAGGCGCTTCCGCCCGACCTCCTCGAAGCCTGGACGCGGGCGACCGGCAAGCCGCTCTACGAGGCGTTGGGGATGAGCGAGATCTCCACCTACGTCTCGAGCGGCCCGACCGTGCCGGTGCTTCCGGGCTCGCCCGGAAAGCCCCAGCCCGGCCGCCGCATCGCGATCCTCCCGGTCGACGGCGCGGCGGAGCCCCTGCCCCCCGGAGAGACGGGCCTTCTCGCCGTCCACCGCACGGAGCCCGGCCTCATGCTCGGCTACTGGAACCGGCCAGACGAGGAAGCGGCGGTCATGCGCGGTGCTTGGTTCGCGGGCGGCGACCTCGCCCGCTTCGACGCGGACGGCTATCTCTGGTTCGAGGGCCGCAACGACGACCTGATGAATGCGATGGGCTACCGCGTCTCCCCGAACGAGGTCGAGGGCGTGCTGGCCGAGCATCCGGACGTGGCGGAGGTCGGCGTCGCGGAGCTGTCCGTGCGCGCCGACATCCGCGTCATTGCCGCCTTCGTCGTCCTGAACCCGGGGGCTGCGGCCGACGCCGAGGCGCTGCTCGATTGGTGCCGGGCGCGTCTGGCCGCCTACAAATGCCCGCGCGAGATCCGCTTCCTCGAAGCCCTGCCGCGGACCGCCAACGGAAAGGTTCAGCGCAAGCGCCTTGCCGAGGCCGCGACGCGGGGGGAACCGGGTTGACCGGCCGGACGCGAAATTCTAGAGCCAGAGCCGTGGAGACGTGGCCGAGCGGCTGAAGGCACTCGTTTGCTAAATGAGCATACCCAGAAATGGGTATCGAGGGTTCGAATCCCTCCGTCTCCGCCACATTGCAGTCTGACACCGTCCAAGGTCGTCCAGATTGCTAAGCGAAATCAGTGAGATAGCTCTAATTTTCGTCCAGCTCAGTCCAGGATGATGCGCTGACATCCAGCGATCCTGGGGGTAGCCGCGGGGGTACTCACCGCCCGAATGGGGGTATAATAGCCGGATCGAACTGGCAGTTACCCCATGGCACGGGATCGACTCACCGACACAAAGGTTCGCCAGGCCAAGCCTGGCCCCAAGCCGTACAAGCTGTCGGACGGCGCCGGGCTCTTCCTGCTCGTCAATCCGAACGGCGCCCGCTACTGGCGCTTGAAGTACCGGACGGCTGGTAAGGAGAAGCTCTTCGCCGTTGGGGTCTACCCGGAGGTCAGCCTCGCCGAGGCACGTGACAAAGTGGCTCAGGCCCGCCGCCTACTTCGGGACGGCGGCGATCCGGTCGCTGAACGCAGGCGCCAGCGCACCGAGATCACTGCCTCGGCGGACACCTTCCAAGCCATTGCTCAGGAGTGGCTCGCAGCTCGAGCGGGTGATTGGTCGCCGAGCTATCGGGAGACGGTTCATTCCGCCCTGTCAGCAAACCTGTACCCCCAAATCGGGAGTTACTCGATCCGCTCTATAACTGTGCCGATTCTGCGGGAGAGCTTACTTCTGATGGAGCGGCGGGGGGCTCTATCGGCTCTGCGGAAGGTTCGCATGTGGGCCTCGCAGGTTTTTCGTTACGCCGTGGCTACGGGCAGAGCCGATTATGATCCGGCCGCTCCGCTACGAGGCACCTTTAAGGCTCACAAGCCCAAGAACTTTGCGGCGGTGACGAAGGCGCAGGAGTTCGGGGAACTGATTGCCCGTATGCGGACCTACGACGGTAGCTTCGTAACTCGATCGGCGCTGATGTTGATCGCTTACACGTTCGTGCGGACCAGCGAGCTTCGGGAGGCTTGCTGGTCCGAGTTCGACCTGGACGGGGCCGTCTGGCGGATCCCGGCCGAGCGCATGAAGATGGGCGAGGAGCACATCGTGCCGCTCTCTCGGCAAGTCCTGGCCGTTCTTTCAGAGTTGCACCTTTTGAGTGGCCACTCGCATCTCGTGTTCCCGAACGAGCGCACGTTCACCAAGCCGATGTCGGAGAACACCATTTTGTTTGCCTTGTATCGACTCGGCTACCACGGCCGAGCCACGGGTCACGGCTTCCGCTCTTCGGCCTCAACGCTGCTCAATGAGATGGGCTTCGACCCAGACGTGGTCGAGCGGCAACTTGCCCACCAGGAACGGAACAAGGTCCGTGCCGCTTATCACAGAGCTCAATACATTGATGATCGACGTGTCATGATGCAAAAATGGGCGGATTACATCGATGGGCTCGGAGCGGCGCCGCGAGCTCGGGATGCCGCGGCCTGAACGCGTGTGGATACTTGAGCTTACTCGTGGGCAAAGCTATAGGCGAGGATTTTTACAGGAAAGTCTTAAATCTATTCGAGAGATGCGTCTGAGAAATACCTGAGTCGCTGCTGCCGTAACATTTGGATGCTGTACTGATCAGAAAGCCGACGGAGGTGATTTGTGAAATACAATAGACCTCTAGGCAATCGCACAAGCGAGGCAGGTTCTATTGACGGGGAGACGTTGCGTGAAAGGTTGATTGATAGAGAATTGAATAAATTAGCTCAACTCAGCGCTGAAAAAGTTCTGAACGACTCTGAATGGACGAGGTTGTCGCAGCTCAGTAGGCTCAAAGAAGTAGACCGGTATTTTATCGATAGGGCTATCATCAAATATAGGTCGGCTAAAACAAATAAGCTTATTAGGGCCAACGTGACCCCGGCAGATGCGAGAAAGGAGCTCGAGAAGCTCGCGAGAGATGCCGAAAATCTTCATGTTAGAATTGAGCGCGCATTCTTCAATAATGGCACGCGCCCAGTGCTTTTCTTTACGCTAGAATTAGCTCAGCGCGCCGATGAGATCCTTTCTTTGCTGAAAGAGCTTGAGAGATTCGCCGAGGTTGCGAGAACAGCCTTCGGGCAATGCAATCCTGGACGTCGTGGTCCCGCTGACAGGAGTTTGCATGATCTGATCAGCTCGGCAGCCCTGCTTTGGACCCGTAGGACCCGCCTTCCTCTCTCTGTTTCGAACAAACGCCTGGGGCCTGATCCAGAGCGCCTTCCTCCTGAGAAAATATGCGATAGCTCTGAGAAAAAATGGAACGCTCTGGATTTCATTATTGCAGTCGTTCGCGTCGCTGATCCCGAGGCGTGGCGTTCAAACCCGAGATTCCCAAACAGGAGCATGGACGACTGCGTAAGAGATATCCTCAAGGCGATAGCGCGTCGCTTGCGGACTCGGGAAAGTTAAGGCCTCCGGCTTGCCACGAACTTCCCGAGCTCCTGCTTTCGAGTTGACGCGCTTTGAGCAAAATTAAGGGCTCCTTGAACGAAGGATCTCTCAAATGAATGAAAGCGACCTTCTAGATTCCGGCTTCGTCAGGCTCGCATCTATCTTGGCGCCTTTAGGGCCTATTCCAGTCTCCCGCTCTACGTGGTGGGCCGGAGTCAAATCTGGTCGTTATCCGAGGCCAAAAAAACTTGGGCCGAAGATCACTGTGTGGATGCGTCGCGATATCGTTTTGCTCCTGGAAAAAGGAGCAGTGTAAGGTGAGCAATCTGCAATCTATCGCCCTGCAAGCTGCCTCTCGTCTTGAGTTGTCACAGGTCAGGTATAACATGTGGAAGGGGCGTTGCACTGCCTGCAATGACTCCAGATACACCTATTCAATGCGTCTGCAGGAGAACGGGGTCGCCGTTTCTTGTTGGTCCTGTGGAGATGGGGTCACTGCTGCAGAGGCTGCTGGCGTGCCGTCGGACCTTATCGTTCCGAGGGCAGTCGATTCCTGGAACGTCACGCTCGCCGAGGCCATGTGGAAGCGAGCCGTATCTGCTAAAGGTACCTTAGTCGAGGAATATGTCCGCTATCGGGGCTTCACTGGGACGATTCCGCCATCGATTCGGTGCCTGCCGCATTTTTTAGCTGAGGCGGATGGGCGAACTTATACAGCTATGATCGCGCTGGTGCAGCGTGGAGGCGGATGCGCCGACACAGCGGGCAGGCAATTACATCACCTTGGAGTACATCTGACACCGCTAGCGGGTCCGGATTCGCAAGGGCGTGTCCTAAAAGCTAGCATCAAGCGACATAACTCCTTCATCGGGCAGATTCTTGAGGGTGGCGTTTGGCTTCACGCGGTCTACGAAGCAATGTCGGAGCTTGTAGTCGCCGAGAGTATTGAAGCAGCCCTGTCCGTTCGACAGTTCACGAGCTTGCCGACCGTCTCGGCGCTAAGTCCATCCGGCCTTCAGGCATTTCGATGGCCTCAAACGGTCCAGCGGATGTGGATCGCGGCCGACAACGACTCTGGTGGTCTCCGTGCTGCAGCCAACTTGCGTGCTCGCGCTCTGCGCGCTGGTGTTGACGCACGGATCGGGCTTCCAGTCCGTAACCACGGAGATCCGAGCGGTCACGTAGCTTCTTTCTGAAAATCTCGCTTCGGAGCCGGAGCGCTTCCACTTGAATGCGCGATGCATCTGTCTGCGGCACACTCAGCTGAGCTGGTCGTAGTGCAGATGCAGCGCCGCTTACCGAACCCGGTGCGCTAAATAGCGTAACGGACCTCGCCGTCCGTTCGTTATGAACATAGAATCCAGGTCCAACCCCTGGGGCTGGTGGCGGCTCTACCCAGTCCACCGTCTTCGTCGGCCTTCCCATAGAGGCCGGGGAGGTCAGGCTTCCTTCGTTATGGAAGGTCCCACTGGACCAAGACGCTGGCGACGACCAGCACGTCCCCCGAAGTTCCTCGATCAGCTCGGGTGACCGCCGCCGTTTCAGCCTAACCCGCTGAGTGAACGAGCAATTCGAGGGCAACACGAACGGCCTGCCCTGCCTCTTGGAGGTTTGCTGATCGAGTGTGTACGACCGGGATAATGCCATCAGGACCCAGGTTGCACGGTTCTCCCTCGGCGGGTGAACTATGCCTCCCGAACAATCCATCAGGATGAAGTTCATCCAGGTAAATGCACGAGTGACAGAACTGCCGAACGACGTAGTCGTGAGGCGTCGAGCGGAGCGAGACTGGGTTGATGACGATGGAGCGTGGCCAGATGTGAGTGAATCGTATGCTCGGATCTTCGGTCTCGGTCCAGACTGCCTCGCCTGTAGTACGCAACTGATTTTTGGTCGAAAATGAATTCCATCATGCTCGTCCTTGCTGTGCTGGCAGTCGATAGATGCTCGCTCTCCGCAAGAAGCTTCGAAGCCATCCTCGTCACGCCTGTCTTACACTTGAGGTTGGTACGGCTGGCGGCATTCTCCGCCTTGATGACGCCGGAAATGACCGGCGATGATCAGGCTCGTCGGAGGGGAGTGCCGTGACTATGCGTCGATCCACGCTGTTCATCTCTGCCGCTCTCGTTGCGGTCTCGGCGATGGGAGCTGGCCTCTGGGTCTCACACGGTTCTCGTCCTCGGCCAGACCGGGACAAGCCGCCGACGACGGTCGCTCAGCTCTCCACGCAGCAGCGATCTGCCATGGATCCGGGCAGAGATCCCGTACGTACGGTGTACCCGGGCCCATTGGGCGGATCCGTGCAGCACATCAGTCCCGCAGCCCAGAATGAAGTGGCAGCCGCCGCGCTTCCGTCGGCTGGAACGGCACCCGCTGCTGCAGGCTCAGCCGTTACAGCAGCTGAGCGTGCTGCGTCCGACCTATCGCCATCTCAGAAGCCGGATGTCACTGGCCCGACCGACAGCGCAGGTGTGGACACGGCCCCGACGTCGGCAGGCGCTGAGCCAGCAGCCTCTGGAACCGGTGTCGACCTCAACACAGCCACGGTAGAGGAGCTGAACGCCCTGGGCGCGGGCATGATCGGGCGCAGGATCGTCGCGTTCCGGCCCTACAGCTCGCCGGAGGATCTCGTGAACAGGCGCGTCCTCAAGAAGTCGGACTTCGAGGTCATCAAGACCGCGATCACCGTCCGGTAGGCCGCTCTGGCATGCGCCTCCCGTAGGAAGCGAGCAGCGACGGACGATCGGTGAAGGACGAGATCACCTCAATGCCGCCATACGGAGATCCTTTAGGATCGCAGGTCGTGTCGCTTGAGACCCTGATCAACGCGTGCAAGCGTGTTGCACCGTGGCGCTCCAGGCTCCGTTAGTCCACGCCGAGAAGGCTCGTCAGCGGCCTCAAGATGCAGCACCTGCGGCAGAAGAGCGTGAGCGAGTACCGAGCTGGCATCGGCAGACTCGTGCTGAGGAGAGCGGCCTGCGCCGCTGTCGCCAACCGGACGGTCGCCCTCCTCGCCGCAGCGGCCACTCTGATCGTGCTCTGCCCCGCAGGTCCACCGCTGGATGAGCCCCTGATTGGCTCGTCACGCGCGTCTGCCTCAGCTTCTCTCGAAGCGCCGACCGCGGTCGTTCCACGGGTTTTCACCGCGACGATGGCGGGTGGGCCCCTCTACGACTACGCGCAACACGCCCCGTCCGCAGCAGGCAGCAGCGTCCGCCTCGAACGTTCCGCCTTCCAGACGATTGAGGATGCTTGGTCTGCGGCCTTCTTCGGCGACCGGCAGAGGATGTCGGAGTTCATCGAACACTCCGCCGTGATCCACGGTCTCCCGGTCGAGTTCCTGATGCGCCTTCTGCGGCAGGAGAGCGGCCTCAACCATCGGGCCGTCAGTCGCGCGGGCGCTCAAGGGGTGGCCCAGTTCATGCCCGGAACGGCCAGTGAGCGCGGGCTCACGGATCCATTCAACCCGTTCGAGGCCATACCGAAGTCGGCCGAACTCCTGAAGGAGTACCGGAGCCGCTTCGGCAATCTCGGCTTTGCGGCGGCAGCCTACAATGCCGGCCCGCAGCGGGTCAGGGATTGGCTCTCTGGTCGCTCAGCTCTGCCCAAAGAGACGCGCGAGTACGTCGAGCGGATCACTGGTAGAACGGCCGACGATTGGCGCCAAGGTGGAGACGTCTACGCCGCAGCCGCTCCGGTGTTTGGCTCGTTGCGGAATTGAACGTCGGTTGAAAGCTCCTTCTGCGAGGGGGATCAGAGGTCGAGCAAGCACAAGCCTGGCCAATGAACCCTCGGGAGGTCTGAAGTCGAAAGACACGCTCTCAGGTCAGCCTCAGGCAATTGGGGCATTCCACTCAGGGTAGCCGGGGATCGTTCCCTCAATCGAGCCCGTTGATGGCTGCGCAACGCGTCCAGGAAGATGCATGGCGGTCACCCGGGAACAAGATGCGGTTACGCCCTCGTCAGCCAACGAGCGTGCCGCTGAGCGGGACGAGCGCGAAGCCTGGGGTGCCGTCGCAGCCGGCGAGGCCGTTCCACACGGGGTCCGCTCAGTCGGCATCCTGGTGCTCAGTCTGCTGGCGGCGATCTACACGCTCTACCTGGGTCGAGAGCTGATCCTCCCCATCGTCGTCGCCCTCGTCCTGAAGCTTCTGCTCGGGCCTGTCATGCGGATCCTGCATGAACGGCTTCGTTTGCCCCACGCACTCGCTGCGGCGCTGCTGATCTTGGTGGTGTTCGGGGCGATCGCAGGTATCGGCTTCACGATCTCCATCCCGGCATCGGGGTGGATCCAGCGCGCTCCCGAAAGCTTGGCGCTGCTGAAGGAGAAGCTTGCCGTCCTGCACCATCCGCTCGACCTGCTGCAGCAGGGGCTGCACGCCATCGAGAGCCTGACCGCGACTACTGGGCAGGAGGGGCAGAGCCGGACCATCGCGGCACGGCCGGCCTCTGGTCTGGCGGCTTATCTGGCCACGAGTACTGCGGTGATCCTGTCGCGCTTCTTCACGACCATGATCCTGTTGTTCTTCTTCCTCGCCTCAGGGGATCGCTTGTTGCGCGGCTTCGTTGAGGTGCTGCCGAGCTTCTCCAACAAGCGTCAGGCCGTCGAGATCGCCCATGAAATCGGGACCAACATCTCGGGCTACCTGCTCACCATCACGATGATGAATGCCCTGGTGGGGGTGGCGACAGCTCTTGCCATGTGGGCCTGCGGCCTCGGCACGCCGCTCCTCTGGGGAGCGGCTGCGTTCCTCCTGAACTACATCCCGATCCTCGGGCCTCTGGCCGGTGTCGGGATCTTCTTCGTCGTGGGCGTGCTCAGCCTGGACTGGCCCTGGTACGCGCTCACGCCGGCGGGCCTGTATCTGCTGATCCACATCGTCGAGGGTGAGACGATCACCCCATGCTCCTGGCCAAACGCTTCACCCTCAATCCTGTCCTCGTGATTGTCTCGCTGTTTTTCTGGCACATGCTCTGGGGTGTGCTTGGCGCCCTGCTGGCTGTGCCGCTGTTGGCCATGCTGAAGATCGTGGCGGACCGCGTCGAGCCGCTCAAGCCGATCGGGCACATCATCGGCTCCTGACAGCCAAAACAAGCAGCGTCTGGGGTTCCGAGGTGTGGCTGCGCAGAGAAAACCCGCTGGCGCAGGGGTGGGCCGAGCGGGGTTAGGAGTTGGAGGTGCCCAGCCGTGCCGTGGGGACCGACCGAGCAGCATCACTCATACTCAGAGGCTTGAGCACCGACGATAACATCTGTGTGGTGGCGGACTGCAGCGTGAACTTCCGTCCTGAAACTAGGCGAGACTCCTCGACAGCAGGATCTCCGCCCGACGAAGGTCAGAGCCGAGCTTCTTGCGCCACCACGGTGAGGATCAGCCGCCGTAGAGCGAATGCTCCGCCCGAGGTCACACAGCACCTTCCATTCGTTGCCCGTGTGCAGCTCTATTGTGAGCGGCGGCTGAATGACACCGCGTAGGCCTGCACGCGCGTCGACCAGCGGTCGTCCGAAATCTCGATCCCGAAGGCGGATGAGGGTCAAACAGGCGGAAGGCAGAGCTTGGGAGCCGGCGGGCTGAGCGGCTCTGGGGCTACAAAGGACGGCGCGCGGACAGGTAACCTGCCGGCGGATGGCTCTGATTCGTCCAGCGCGCCCGCCGAAGGGCAAGTCGCCCAGACCCGCATCTGGTTCAAGCCGCTGAGCACTCCTTCCGTGGATGCTGGTGCGGAGGCATGAGCAAGATCGTCCTCAAGACGCCCAGCCGGCGCTGCTCCTGGTCGCCGGCCGAGGTTATTGCAGTGCGATAGTATTGTTTCGATCTTGATTTTGGTGCTGGAGGTCGATGTAAATTTCTGCCTCTCCACCTGCGCAGGAGGCATCAATGGCCGCCAGCTTCAGCCCAGGCTTTGCGCGCACCGTGTCGGTCCAAGAGTTCAACGAACGTGCCCGGCGTCTGCTCTCGCCTGAGGCTGCTATGATGCCGGTAGCCGTCAAGCCGATGCGCAGGCAGAGGTCACTCGTCGCGGCAGAAGTCGCTCGCGTGAGCGATGGCAACGCTGAACTGCTGGCCGGCTCATGAGCAGCGATCAAGCGTCTACGGGAGATCCGGCGGCCTCTGAGCCTCATCGGTACAGCCTGCGCCGGCAGGATGGTGCCTGGACGGTTTACTGTGCCAGGACGGGCCAGCCGGTGCGCCTGAACGAGGTTCCGCAGGTAGGGCTCACAAGGGCCGTTGCGGCCGACGTGGCGCGGGCACTGAACTCGCTTGATCCGTGCGACTAAGGATAGGCGGTCACGTGGAGAAGAGTTGCCTAGCATTTTGTTAACGACGTTCAGCAATGATCCAAGCCCGGGCTTCGATGCAACACTGCTCTGCGAGGAGCCTGGGCAACCGATGCGCGTCAAATCTCGCACCGAGCGGTACCCGCGTGACTACACGGCCCATGTGCTCACGGCCTTGGGTTTCCTGCTGATCATCGTTGCTGGTGCGCTACCGCTCCTTCTGCGTCTCTGATGAACACAGCGGATTGCCTCGGGCCTGCTGTACGGGTCTTGAGGAGCCTCCTATGCTGCTCAGCATGATGCTCGGCGGGAACGGGGATGATGCCCTACGTTCTGATCTTAGTCGGAACCATGGTTCTGATCGGCGCTTGGATCGCCGGAGCAGATCTTGAGAACTCGAGTGCTGTTGGTGCGGGCAATGCCAGCCTGCCGATGCAGAGCATAGGCGCGCTTCGTCGGCAGGCTGGAGCGGACGCGGTCCCACGGGTGTCTCGTTGAGCCCAAGCGGCCGAGCGGTGCTGTCCGAGGCATGGTTTCGATCTGCTGCCCGCGGCGAGCGACAACTGACAATGTACCTGGAGTGGTCAGGGGTCGATGCTGCAGACGACCAAGCTCAACCTTGTCTGCAATATAACTTCTCTTCACCAGCGCCCGCGAGCGGCCGGGCTCGTGCTGGTACATCTTAGCGATAGCGCGCCAGAATGCGGCGCCATCCGCCTCATGGCGTCCGATGCTCCGCTCGATCACCTTGCGCACTGAGCGCGCGAAGGCCTCACCATGGGCGGGCTGTACGGCGAGTTCAGCCATGTGGGCCTCTCTCGTTTGCCTTCGTCAACGACTGGCTTCGCCGTGCGATCCGAACCTGCGGCATCCGCAGCTTGGCGGTACAGGTCCGGTCACCTCTTCACTAGGCGGACGTGTCCTTCCTCAGAAGCCTGAGAAAGCGCGAGAGACCACGCTCGTCTTGCGGCTTGGCGTCGGAATCTTCGCCCTCGACCCGCTCCTGCCCTGCCGAGGATGCACCTGTCGCCAGGGCACCTTCCGCCGTCGTGCCCGAGAGCTCGTACAGCGCCTGGGTGAGCAGAGGCGGCCAAGGCTCGCCCTGCTGCTCTAAAAACCTCGCGGCCTTCACCAGGGCCCCAACCTGCTCGGTGTACACCGCCCGCTCCTCAAGCCGCGCCATGAGCACCTGATCGGCCAGGGCCGTGGTGAGGCGAACAACTTCGCTGACGCGTTCGGTGCTGCTGGCGCCCGCTGTGTTCATGTCAGGGAACCCCTCACCCTCAAGTGCTCGGTGGGCACTGTTTTGCCTCGTGGTGGGTGACGTCCGTCAATGGGGTGGACTTTCGGGGTGGGATTGGAGTGGCCATCGGTCAGGCCGCCTGTGGTGGAAGTGTCGTGACGCTCTCCTCGATCAACGCCGGAGCAAAACCGGCCATGCCCTCGATCTGCATGTAGCGGTGCTGGAGCTGCCACTCGTCGTTGGCCTCCAGCAGAACCGCACCGATCAGGCGCTGGATCGAGTCCGTGTTGGGGAAGATGCCCACCACGTCGGCGCGCCGCTTGATCTCCTTGTTGAGACGCTCGAGCGGGTTCGTGCTGTGAAGCTTGGCTCGATGCTGGAGCGGGAAGGTCAGGTAGGCCAGCACGTCCTCGCACGTGGCCTCGATGAAGACCTTCAGCTTCGGCCAGCGGTTATGGAGTTGCTCGCCCAAGTGCTGCAGGGCGGCCCGGGCGGCGTCCTGATCGGGCTGCTGGAAGGCGTGGCGCAGGCCGGCAGCCACCATGGTCTGCTGGGTGCGCGGCACGTAGGCCAGCGCGTTCCGGGTCCAGTGAACGCGGCAGCGTTGCCAGGTCGCCTTCAGCACCCGGCGGATGGCCGCCTTGAGCCCCTCGTGAGCATCCGAGATGACGAGCTGCACGCCCGAGAGCCCGCGCTTGACCAAGCTCCGCAGGAAGTCGGTCCAGAACACCTCGGCCTCGGACGGGCCGATGTGCAGCCCGACGATCTCGCGCCGGCCCTCTGTGTCGACCGCTACGGCGACTATGGCAGCGACAGAGACGATGCGACCGCCCTCGCGCACCTTCAGGTAGGTGGCGTCGAGCCAGAGATAGGGCCACGCGCCCGAGAGCGGACGCGTCAGGAAGGCTCCGACGCGCTCGTCGATCTCCTTGCACAGCTTCGACACCGAGGACTTGGAGATGCCCGACAGGCCCATGGCCTGCACGAGGTCGTCGACGCGCCGGGTCGAGACGCCGGCGATCCACGCCTCTTGGATCACGGCGACCAGCGCCTTCTCGACCGTGCGACGCGGCTCCAGGAAGCCGGGGAAGTAGCTACCGGTCCTGAGCTTGGGGATCTTGAGGTTGAGCGAGCCAAGCCGCGTGTCGAGGCTGCGTTCGCGATAGCCGTTGCGGTACGTGCTGCGCTCACCCGTGCGCTCGTAGCGACCGGCGCCGATCAGGCCCTCCACGTCGGCCTCCATCAGGATCTGCAGGACTGTCTCGGCCAGCGAGCGCAGGAAGTTGCCGTCGTCGGCCTTCTGCAGCGCCTCGATCAGTGCCACTCTGTCGTCGGTCATCGGGTGCTCCCGGCCCAGGTTGAAGTCCGCAAACTCCACCTTAGCCGCCGGCCCCGATGACCACCCCAATCCCCGCCGAAGCGGCCCAGAAATTACACCTCGTCCGCGGACGCTACCTCGTGGTGCTCCGAGCCTCAGGTCCGGAGCCTCGCCAATTCCTCGGTGAGGGTGGCGCTGGCTACACCGTAACACGCACGAAAAGCCCGCGAGCCGTGAGTCTGAGCGCGGGGGTGCCACGTTGTGAGGTGGGCAGGGGCAGAGATGGAGGTGAGCGGTGGCAGGCGTTGCCGGATCGGCCGGTTTGGTTGTCCTCATCGTGGAGGGCGATCCCGTTCAGAGGATGGCAGCCGCGAGCGCGCGCGGGGACGCCGGCATGCGCGTGCTGGAGGCGGCAACCGTCGAGGCAGCTACGTCCGCGCTCGATGCCCACCCTGATCTGCGCGTGATGGTCGCTGACATTGATCTGGTCGGCGAGCCGCTGACCGGGCTGACGCTTGCCAAGGCGGCCGCAGCACGCTGGCCGGACGTCTCGATGCTGATGGTGTCGGGCATCATCGAGCCCGAGCAGGAGGCGATGCCGCAGGGCGCTCGTTTCCTGCGCAAGCCGTTCGAGGCAGAGACGTTGGTGGGCGCAGTGAGGGCGCTTGCCGCGGCGCGAGCATCAGGCCGCTTGGAGCCGGACGGCTCCGGGGTCACTGAACAGATTGCGAGCGCAGACAGTCGATGACAGGCAAGCCGAGTGTCCTGCCTCATAGGTGTACACGGTACAGGAAGACGCGGGCTAGAGTGCCTTTCTGAGCAGCCGGAGCATCGCGCCGGCTGCACTGAGCCCGATGCCATGGCTGAAGGCCCCTATATGCCGTCCAGATTGGGTTCCCCAGATCGCAGGTGGTCTGCACGATGAAGGTCAAGGTTGAGATCGACTGCACGCCTGAGGAGGCGCGAACCTTCTTCGGTTTGCCCGACGTCCAGCCGCTGCAGGCGAAGATCCTGGCCGAGATGGAGCGGCGGATGCTGGCCGAGATGGACCGCTTCTCGCCTGAGGCTCTGCTCAGGAGCTGGATGGCGCTTGCTCCTCAGGGCCCCGAGCAGATGCAGGATGCATTCAGTCGCTTGTTCCAGCAGAGCTTTGGCGGAGGGACAAAACCACCTGGGTAAGCTCGATTTCCTGTTAAGGCTCGGCCAGGGCGGCCGCAAAGGCCTCAGGTGCCCTCAGCCGCTCGCGCGGGGCATCCTCACAGGCCTTGTGCGCCAGGCAGCCCCTCTGCAGGGCGATGACCCGCCCCTGGGCCATGTAGGCGCGCAGGCGGGCGAGATGCAGCTCAGCTTGGTGCCGGGACGCCTCCCCGGCATTGTCTGGAGGTCGACTTTCGAGTTGCTGCACGACGCTCTTGGCGCGGTCCCAGGCTCGCCGCGCGTGCTCCAGATCCGAGTGCATACGCCCTCCCCTGAAGTCAGTGGAGTGAATTAACGTGGAGCATGCCCCGCTAGATCCCTGTCGAGCTCACAGGGTCAGCATGCCTCACGCTTGGCTGCCAGGGATCCAGGTCTGACGCTCCGACCCAAGCTGGCCAGCGATTTAGCGATACGGAGCCTGACCGGTGCGGTTTCCGCGGCTGGCGCGACTGGAGCTGCCCTACTCGGCCCAAGCATCCGCAGACCCAACCTGCCACATGTCGGTCGAGACACGCCGGGCATGAAGAGCACGATCGCGGGTACGCGCGTCGGCCGCCCGGCTGCGCGCAGTTCTCCCTGCCGACCTTCCGCTCGTGATGGTGACCTTGGTTGTGTCTGCACCCTCGGCCCGCACCAGCTTGAACAGCGCGGCCGCATGGGACGGCGCAAGTCGGACGCAGCCGTGCGACGCTGGTCGCCCGAGCTGGCGTGTCGCGGTGCTGCCATGAATGGCGTGGCCGGCAGCCGTGAAGAAGATCGAGTAGGGCATCGGAGCGTCGTCCCACTCCCTGGAGTAGTGCTCCTTCACGAGACGCAAGGGGCGGAACGTCCCTGCCGGGGTCTTGTAAGGCGCCCGTGCGGTTGAGACCGACCAGGAGTGGCGCAGCTTTCCGTCGACCGTCACCCGCATCCGCTGTGCGGCCTTGTCGATCGTGATCAGAACGCGCGGAGGAGTCGCGACGACCGGCGCGATGACGTCACGAGCTGGCGCCTCTGTGGGTTGTGGTTGAGCGGGAGCAGGGGTGCCGGACGTAGCACCGGGCGCTGGGGTTGCTGGGAGTGAGGTCCCCGGAGGAGCAACCTTGGTCGGGAGTGCGGCGATCTGGTTAGAAGCGGGCGTTCTATCAGTAGTGATGCCCGATGGGCCCGGCGGGAGAGCTGCTTCCGCACGGTCACGAGCTGCCAGTGCCTCTGTCGCGTTGGGTTCGGATGTTCTGCTTCCATCGCTGCCGGATACCGCCGGCAAGTTGTGGGCTTCGGAGGTGGGCTGATGAGTTCGGGAGGTCGCAGCCTGTTCCGCTGACGCAGCTGGAGGGAGAACGCCCCCGGCCGCAGGTCTTTGCTCGTCAAGCTTCCGCTGCGCGTCCGCTTTTGCCGCTTGATCCGCCTTCTCCTTCTGGCGTCGCTCTAAAGCCTCGCGTGCGAGGCGCTTATCGAGCGCGAGACGATCGCGTCTTGCCTCTTCGAGAACCTTGAAGGGATCGACGAACTGGGCGGAGGCCATGCCGGCGCCGGCAGTGGCGAGCATGCACGATGCGATCAGGAGCTTGGCAACATGCATCCTTCGCCTCCCGCTGCAACACCACCGCTTGGCCGCATCAAGACAATCACACCCAACAGCCAAGGTTCCGAGATCATGATGTGCGAGCTGATGCCGAGAGCCCCGCGGCACAGTGTTGGCGCGAGTGGGCTAAGGGCGTGATGCGCAGCAGCCTCGGCAGCATGCGCGAAGAGGTGCTCCAATCCACCTGCCCCAGCGAAGGAGCGTGGACGTCAGCGTCCCAAAGTGCGCTTCCCGGCAGTCAGACCTCAGGAGAGCGACGCTTCGGCGGCTGGATGGTCACGAGCTTCCCGGTGATCCCCTAGCGAGCAGGCCAAAAGTCCGGTGGGCAGAGAAAAGCCCCGTCTGCTGGCGAGGCAAACGGGGCCTTGTAGATCATGAGGAAACGCGCAGCCCAACGGAGAAAGGCTGCGCACAGGATCAACCCGGCACCGGTTTCAGCGTTCCGCGGAGCTGGTCCGCCCGGAGAAGCTCGAGTTCGAGGAACAGCCCACTACGGGCAGATGCGGAAGGCGCTGCACTGGTCGTCTGTCACTGCTTCCGCCTGCGCGGGAGCCGGTCCGATTGCAGCCCGTGACGTTGGCGGGCTGGTCAGAATGACAGACCAGAACGCAACCGTCGCAAGCGCGAACGCGGCTGCGGCCATGGCAAGCTTGGACATGGCTTACCTCCGGATCGTCAGAAACACCGGCTTGGTGCGGGCGGACCGCTCACAGGCGGCGTGAGCTAGAAGGCGTCGTAGTGGTGATCGCCCTGTGGGTTCGCCTTGAGGGTCAGTTCTTGGATGTCGATGCGGGGCTGAACGGACGCCGTGGATTGCGGCGGGTCGGTCAGCATGGTGGCCCAGAAGGCGCCGGTCGCCAGCACGAAGGCTGCCGCGAACAAGCTCGTCGCGCGCATCTGCCGCTTCTCTTGAAAAAGAGTACGTAGTCTATACTGATTCGAGAGAAATATTATTCTAAATTTCAAGCTTGTCGCTTTTAGGTTTTTTACAAAAGATCATCATGGGCATTTAGTCATTGACGTGTTGCGCCCTATATTTTAGTACAGCCTAGATTTCTGCTGTGTAAACACACCTCTGCCAGGCTGATTTAGGTTTGCTGGCCTAGGCAACTTTGCCCAAGGGCGGATTTTAAATTTGCAATCTCTAAGGTCTGCTCATTTCTGTACGCTGACGACCGTGGACAGGCTCGGCTTGCAGGCGCACGCTGGGGCATACGCGCGGCTCCTTTCCCCCTCACAGCACCCGCGAGTACAGAACCACTCGCACGCGCCCCGTGCGGGCGGTTTCTTCTGTGCCTCTGCGGTTACGCGGCCTCTGCGCTTCCTTGCGCACACACAGGGAGCATCATGCCTGCCCGGCACACATCCTCAAGCGCTGCGAAACACCGCTCGGTGCAGGGGTGCATCCAACTTTAGGAGGGCGATTTTCCGGGGCAGCCGATCTGCGCGTGCTATCGTCAGCCTCAGCCCGCTTCTCCTGCCGAGCTGATGGAGGGCGCCCCTATGCGCTTCGATCGCGATACACGCGGCGAGTGGATCGTTGATCCGAACGAGCTTGCGGCCAAGCTCGGCATCACACTCCGGCTACTGCAAGACGAGAAAAATCTCGGTCTCGTCCACACGCGGGTCGAGGCAGGGCATGATGGGAACGAAGGACGGTCTCGCGTGACGGTTCGATGCCGCGAAGCTGCTTGGCAGGGCGTATTCGACGCGCAAGGGCGCCTGATCAACGAGTGTCGCCTTTTGTCGGACCAATCACCCAATGAAGTGATCCGGTAAGTTGAGCCTCCGAGGAGCTTGCCCATGATCGTAGAAGTCAGCCGCACGAAGCTCGCGCAGACCGCTCTCGATGCCTGCCTCTCTGCCGAGGGCGCAGAGCGGCGCTTGGAGGATGGTGTGCCCTCCTGCGCGATCGTGGATCTGATTACAGATCTGCTCCTGCTGGCTGATCAACGAGGACGCGATCCGCTCTCCATAGTTCGCAAGGCCGAGAGGCACGTGTTGGCCGAGACTGCGCTGCGGGAGTGAGCTCAGCCTGCAATGACTCTTGGCTCCATGGAGGACCATGGCATGCACTTCGAGCGAGACGCGCGGGGCGACTGGGTCGTCGATCCCGAGCATCTTGCCGCCAGGCCGGGGATCAATCCCGGACACCTTCGGCATGAGATGCGCCTTGGCCTTGTGACCAGCCGCATCGAGGCTGGACAGGGCATCGACGGCGGCTGTTGGCGTGTGGCGGTTCGGACGCGAAAGACGGCTTGGCAGGGCATCATCGGTAGCGACGGCAACGTGCTGAGCGAGCGTCGGATCTGCTCTTGATCCAAAATGCTGACCCGGCCCATCCTGCGGCTGACTGCAGGGCAGCGGCGTATCCTCGAACCGCAGCACCTGCTCGACCGTTGGCTCAAGCGCAGCACGCGCGGGGCCGAACCGGGCCGAGCGAGCCACAGGGCCGGGTGGCCGAGGAGAACGCCCATGCCCACGGAAGCTGCGAGGATTGATCTCGCTCAGAGGGCTCTCGACCTCTACCTGCGGGAGCACGGCGACGAGCGAAGATGGCGCTATCCGCTTGCCGGCAGTGACGTGGCCGAGTGCGATATCGTCGACCTGATGATGGGCCTGCTGCTTCTGGCACGGGCCAGCGGCCACGACCCCTGCACCGTCCTGCGCAAAACGCAGGTTCACCTTGATGCAGAGACCGGACAGCGCTGCTGAAGCGCCTCGCCGCAGAATTTGACGCCGGACCGCAGCTGGGCAGCGCCCAAGCTACTGCGCAGCCGTACGATCCTCAGAGGTTTTGGCCAGTCGCTCTCTCAGGACTTTCATCTCGGCAAAACGTATCGTCACGTCGCGCATGACCGCGACAATGCCGGTCATGGAGCCCTGCTCATCCTTGAGCGGCACGATCGTGAACTCGACCGAGATCTGTCGCCCATCCTTGCAGATGGCAGGAACCGACAGAAGTGCGCCCTCGCCGTAGCGGCTCTCGCCCGTCGCCATGGTCTTGCGGTAGCCGTCCCAGTGACGCCGGCGCAGCCGCTCGGGTGTGATGATGTCGAGCGATTGCCCCAGGGCCTCGCTGGCTGGGTAGCCGAAGATGCGCTCGGCACCGGGGTTCCAGATACGAATAATGCCCTCGCTGTCCGAAGCAATCACCGCGTCAGCGGACGCGGCCAGAATGGCGTCGGCGACAAGGTGAGCAAATTCCATCCAGGGCTCCTCCGGAAAGGGCGCCGCTCCGCAGGAGAGCGGCGCCGTCGGACCTAGGCGGCTTGCCGCTGCTCCTCTAGCAGGTCGTCGGCAGGACCGAAGAACTCGAAGCGGATGCGCACTGCCGGAATACCCTGGCGCTGTAGCCCGTTCACCAGGGCACGCAGGAAGGGCTTCGGCCCGCAGAGATAGTAGGTGGCTGCATCGTGAGGCGTCTGCCGCACGAGCCAGTCCGCGCTGATCAGGCCGGCTGCGTCGTAGTGCTCACCCGGCCGGTCCTGCGCCTCCGGCTCGGCATAGAAGGTGCGCAGACGGAGGTTTTCGTTGCCAGCGGTCAGAGCCTTGGCATGGTCGCGCATTGCATGCACACGGCCGTTCAGGGCACCGTGCACGTACCATGTCGGGCGCTCTGGCGCTGCTGCCGCAATCGTCTCCAGCATGCTCATCATGGGCGTCAGGCCGACGCCGCCGCTGACCAGCACGACGGGATCATGCGATTCCTGATCGAGGAAGAAGTCGCCGGCCGGTGGCGCCGCGCGTAGCACCGTTCCGGGCTGGGCATGATCATGCAGCCAGTTCGAGACGATGCCGGCGGGCTCATCCGCCTTGCCCTCGCGCTTGACGGTGATGCGGTAAGCGCGGTCGTTCGGCGCGCAGGAGATCGAGTAGTTTCGCTTGAGGACGCCGTGCCCCGGCAGGTCCAAGAGGAAGCCGAGATACTGGCCCGGCTCGTGGCGCAGGACCGGGCGGCCGTCTTCGGGCATGAGGACGAAGGAGCGGATCGTCTCGCTCTCCTGCCGGACGCTCTCCACCACGAAGTCGCGCCAGCCGTTCCAGCCGCCGGGCTTGGCGGCGAGGTCGCGGTAGATCGCGGCCTCGCGCCCGATCAGCAGCTCGGCCAGGAACCAGTACGCCTCGCCCCAGGCGGCGCAGATCTCGGCCGTGGCAGCCGTCCCGAGCACGTCCTGGATCGCGCCGAGGAGCGCGTCGGCCACGTGCGGGTAGTGCTCAGGCAGGATGTTGAGCGCGACGTGCTTCTGCGCGATCCGCTCGACGGCACCGCCCAGCACCCCGAGATTGTCGATGTTGCGGGCGTAGGCCAGCACGGCCTGGGCGAGCGCCTTCGGCTGCGAGCCGGTCTCGCCGTGATGCGACTGGTTGAAGAGGTCGCGGATCTCGGCGTTCTCGAACAGGCGCTCGTACATGCGCCGGGTGATGTCGAGGCCGTGCGCCTCCAGAGCGGGGACGGTCGCCTTGACGAGGGCGATGGTGGGGGCGGACAACGGGGTCGGCATGGGCGGCTCTCAAAGGTGCATCGAACGCACGTCTTTTATGGTTTGGCCGGAAAAGGTGCAACAGGAATGTACCTTAAGGGCTATTCCGGAGTTGACATGTGTCTGACCCGCTACCGGCTCCGCGCTGCGCAGGGCTCCACGTTGCGCACGCGGGAGAAAACAGGCTGCTCGATAAATGTTTTGTCAGCGTCGACGCGCTAGCTTGAGGTTGCTCCAAGGTAGGTAAGCACCAGGAGGATACCAATCCACGGTGAGAACCTATCGAAGAGCGGTAATTTGTTTATGCACCTTGCTAGATCATAGAGGAGTCAGCTCAGCAGCAGGAACAACAGGCTGATCAGTATTCCTTTATGCTGAAAGGCAAGCGTGAGAGCCGGCAAGAACGCGGTCATGCCTACGGTCACGCTGACCTTGTCCCATACGCCTGCTATCCGGTCGCCAGCAACCGCAGCCATGAAACTGAAGAAACCGAGAATGGAGGCCGCCATCAGGAGTATGACCACAACGGCACTCCGACCCGTTTTTCATCTAACGCGTGCCTGGAGCATGTTCAGGCAGGCACGATGAAGTCGGCCCCCGTTTACCTTCCAAGCTCCACCGCCGGGTCACTCGGCATCGGAACTGTAAGTCCGAGCAGCGCCGCGATCTCAGCGCCCGCATCGTCGGCCAGCAGGTCAGCCAGCGTGTAGCGGTCGAGCACGGCCAAGAATGCGGCGAGAGCCTCGCCGAACACGCGGCGGAGCCGGCAGGGTGCTGTGATGGCGCAGCCGCCACCTGCGAAGCACTCCACCAACGCCAGATCCTCCTCGGTCTGTCGAACGACAGCACCCACGGTGATCTCCGACGGCGGTTGTCCAAGCCGGATGCCACCGCCCCGTCCTCGCGTTGTTCGGATCAACCCAAGGCGCCCGAGCTGATGCACAACCTTCACGAGGTGGCTCTCCGAAATGCCGTAGGCACGCGCGATCTCGGCAATCGAGCTCTGCCGTGGCTCATGGGAGGCCACGTAGATCAACGTGCGCAGGGCATAGTCGGTGAAGAGGGTCAGGCGCATGGTGCCTCGCTTCTAGGCATATTGCATACCAGAGTTGCAAAACCCGCGTTTGAGCGGTACAAGGTTTATCAGCAATCTACCTTTGTGGGCCGCTGATGCCAACCTTGCGCGTTCCTGACACCGACCTTTAGTTCAGTGTTCCCGGCGGCAGGCATGCCATGTCCGAAGCATCGGTCGCCTAGCTACGAGCCGGATTGCCCATCCGGTTAATCGATAAAGTCCTTCTTCAGCACTGAGGCGAGCTCTCGTATGCCCGAGTCCACCGGCCCTTCACGGCACGGCGAACCCGCTCCTGGGTTCCGTTTTTTTAGGCCGATCCTGGCGGGTGCGACCCTACGAGAGCGACTCATCGCCTGCCTGGGAGCCCTGGCCGGCATCACGCTTACGGGGTTGATCTGCGGCTGGTTCTTCGGCGAGGGCCCGCACATCCCGCTGATTGTCGCGCCCATGGGTGCCTCGGCGGTCCTGCTGTTCGCCGTACCGGCAAGTCCGCTCGCCCAGCCCTGGCCGATCATCGGCGGCAACACGATCTCGGCGTTCATGGGCGTCTTTGCCGCCCATATGATCTCGGATCCCATCATCGCCATCGGTGTCGGCGTCTCGCTGGCGATCGCGGCGATGTCGTTCACCCGCTCGCTCCATCCGCCCGGGGCGCGGCGGCACTGACGGCACTCATCGGCGGACCGGCCGTGACCTCGGCGGGCTACTGGTTCCCGCTGTTCCCGGTCTGCCTCAACTCGGTGATCTTGGTCGCGCTCGGCATCGCGTTCCACAAGATCTCACGCCGCAAATACCCGCACATTCCTGTCGCGGCGCCAGCGAATACGCATGGCACGGCTGACGTGCCCGCATCGATCCGCGTTGGATTCAAGCCGGAAGATGTGGACGCCGCTCTGGTCGCGCTCGACGAGACGCTGGACATCGACCGCTCCGACCTCGACCGGCTCCTGCGGCAGGTCGAGTTGAACGCCCTCGCCCGTGCGCAGGGCGATCTCACCTGTGGCGAGGTCATGTCGCGCGATGTGGTGACCATTGGGTCGGACAGCAGCGCTGCACAGGCCCGCGAGCTTCTTCTAGCGCACAACATCCGGACGCTGCCCGTCGTCGATGTGGCTGGCCAGCTGGTGGGTACGGTGGGCTTGCGGGAACTGGCGCTGCGAGAGGCCAGCGGCCTCGCTGAGGCAATGTCAGAGGCCAGGACGGCAGCGCTCGAGGACCCGGCCGTCGGCTTGGTCCCGACGCTGACCGACGGCCGCACGCACGCGATCGTCGTCACGGCCGCGGACCAGACGGTTCTCGGCATCATCACGCAAACGGATCTTTTGGCGACGCTGGCCCGCTCTGCTTCGGCGAAGGCCTTCGGGCTTCCGACGAAAATAGCGGCGTGAGATTGGCCGCTCACAGGTCTGAGGTCTGAGCAAGGGGTCAACCGCTACGAGCTCAGGCACGTAGAAAGCTTCGAGGGAGCCAAAGATGGGCACCATCGATCGCACAACACAAGGCGGCGCTCACGGTGAGCTCGGCGGAGTAATTCGCAACGAGGGTTCGCCGCCGCTGACCCATGCACATCGCGTGCTCGCCCAGTTCCAGAAGCTCGCTCCCGAAATGCGCTCGCGCCGGTGGGCGATTACCCTGGCTCGGACCGAAGGCGGGCTGTCATTCTATGGTGCCGGCGTAACGTTCTTCGTATTCGAAGACCTTTCCACACTGTTCCTTCACGATGAAGGGCCTTGCTTTGGTGGCATGCAGAAGGGGAACTTCTTCGAGCATCCCTATGGCGAGCGTGTTTATCTCTGAGATTATTCCGAATAGCATTTTCAGTGGAGTGTTCGAGCGTATCATTCTCTGATCATTGCAACCAGGGAGTATCCCATGAGCAAGGCTCTCGAAGGCGTGAAGATCCTCGATTTCACGCACGTGCAATCCGGCCCCACCTGCACGCAGCTCCTGGCATGGTTCGGCGCTGACGTGATCAAGGTCGAGCGGCCCGGCGCCGGCGACGCGACCCGCCAGCAGCTCCAGGATATCCCGGACGTGGACAGCCTCTATTTCACGATGCTGAACCACAACAAGCGGTCGATCACCCTGGATTCGAAGAACCCCAAGGGCAAGGAGGTGCTCTGGCGCCTCGTGAAGGAGTGCGACGTCCTCGTCGAGAACTTCGCCCCCGGCGCGCTCGCCCGCATGGGCCTGACCTGGGAAAAGATCCAGGAGGTGAATCCGCGCATGATCCTCGCCTCGGTGAAGGGGTTCGGCCCCGGGCGCTACGAGGATTGCAAGGTCTACGAGAACGTCGCCCAGTGCGCCGGCGGCTCGGCCTCGACCACCGGCTTCCGCGACGGGCTGCCGATGGTGACGGGCGCGCAGATCGGCGATTCGGGCACCGGCCTGCACCTCGCGCTCGGCATCGTCACCGCCCTCTACCACCGGACGCATTCGGGCGTCGGCCAGCGGGTCGACTGCGCCATGCAGGACGGCGTGCTCAACCTTTGCCGCGTGAAGTTGCGCGACCAGCAGCGTCTCGGCCACGGCCCCCTCAAGGAGTACAGCCAGTTCGGCGAGGGCGTCCCGTTCGGTGACGCGGTGCCGCGCGCGGGCAACGATTCCGGCGGTGGCCAGCCCGGCCGTATCCTGAAGTGCAAGGGCCACGAGAACGACCCGAACGCCTACCTGTACTTCATCACCCAGGCGGCGGTCTGGGAGCCGATCTGCGACATCATCGGCGAGCCCGGCTGGAAGACGGATCCGGCCTACGCCACGCCGAAGGCCCGCCTGCCGCACCTCAACGAGATCTTCACGCGCATCGAAGCCTGGACGATGACGAAGACCAAGTTCGAGGCGATGGACATCCTCAACAAGTACGATATCCCCTGCGGGCCCATCCTGTCGATGAAGGAGATCGCCGAGGACGAGGCGCTCCGCAAGACGGGCACCATCGTCGAGGTCGATCACCCGACCCGCGGCAAGTACCTGACCGTCGGCAACCCCATCAAGCTGTCGGCAAGCCCCGCCGACGTTACCCGCGCGCCGCTGCTCGGAGAGCACACGGACGAGATCCTGCGCGACGTCCTGAAGTACACGGACGAAGAGATCGTGGAGATCGGCGGCTCCGGAGCCATCAAAGCGCCTACTCGGGCTGCTGCCGAGTAGAGCGTTTAGAATGAGGCGCGAATAATTCCCGTGCCGAAAGCAACCCTACGTTACGCCATAACAGGCTGACTTTGCAGAAATTGTATTAATCTGAGCTGCAATCAGACCGAGCGTCGACAACCCGGCGCTGATGAAGATCAGGAGGAACGACGATGACCCGTTCGGCCCTCGGAACTCAGTTCAACAGACTCGTGCGAATAGCAAGGTGCAGGTTCAGCAGGTCCTCGATCGCGTCAAGGCTGATGGTCGCGACTCGCTGACCGCTCCTGAGGGGCGGCTGGTCTGTGACGCCTATGGCGTCCCGGTGCCCAAAGAAGCCGTTGCAACATCGGCCCAAGACGCCGTGCAGAAGGCCGAGAGCATGGGCTTCCCGGTCGTCCTCAAGATCGTCTCTCCAGACATCCTGCACAAGACAGAAGCTGGTGGCGTCATCGTAGGTGTCTCGTCTGGCCAAGCTGTAGCTGACGGCTACGAACAGATCTTAGCCAACGCCAAGAGCTACAAGGCCGATGCCCGCATCGACGGCGTCCAGGTCCAGCAGATGCTGAAGGGGGGCACCGAGGTCATCATCGGCGCGGTTACTGATGGCTCCTTCGGCAAGCTTGTCGCATTCGGGCTTGGCGGCGTGCTGGTGGAGGTGCTGAAGGACATCACCTTCCGGCTCGCTCCTGCCAATCGCGAGGACGCGCTCTCAATGCTCGACGGCATTCAGGCCGCCGAGATGCTGAAGGGCGTGCGCGGATCGGAGCCGGTCGATCGGGAGGCACTGGCCGACATCATCGCCAAGGTCTCGCAGCTCGTCACCGACTTCCCAGAGATCTCGGAGCTCGACCTCAACCCAGTCTTCGCTACGGCGCGTGATGCAACGGCTGCGGACGTGCGCATCGTGGTGGATTTCAACGCGAAGCCTGCTTCGCAGACGCGATCGCAGGAGGAGATCGTCGCGGGCATGAACCGCATCATGCGCCCCGACACGGTGGCGGTGATTGGCGCCTCGGCCGAAGAGGGCAAGATCGGCAACTCCGTGATGAAGAACCTCATCAACGGCGGCTACAAGGGCACGATCCACCCGATCCACCCGAAGGCCGACACCATCCTGGGTCTGAAGACCTATCGGTCGGTCAAAGACGTCCCGGGTCCCGTAGACGTCGCCGTGTTCGCGATCCCTGCCCAGTTCGTGGCAGCGGCGCTCACGGAATGCGGCGAGAAGGGTGTGGCGGGAGCGGTCCTGATCCCGTCCGGCTTTGCCGAGACTGGGAACGACGCGGGTCAGCTGGAACTGCAGGAGATCGGACGGCGCTACAACATCCGCCTGATGGGGCCAAACATCTACGGCTTCTACTACATGGCCAAGAACCTGTGCGCGACGTTCTGCACACCCTTTGACGTGCAGGGTCAGGCTGCCCTGTCCTCTCAGTCGGGCGGCATCGGCATGGCCATCATCGGCTTCTCGCGCTCGACCAAGATGGGCGTCTCGGCCATCGTCGGCCTCGGCAACAAGTCCGATATCGACGAGGACGATCTGCTGGCGTTCTTCGAGCAGGACGACTCGACCAAGGTCATCGCCCAACACTGCGAGGACCTGAAGGACGGGCGCAGCTTCGCTGAAGCCGCGCGGCGCGTCTCGAAGAAGAAGCCTGTCATCGTGCTAAAGGCCGGCCGCACCTCGGCGGGCGCGAAGGCGGCGAGCTCCCACACGGGCGCGCTCGCCGGCAACGACAGGATCTACGAGGATGTGTTCAAGCAGTGCGGGGTGATCCGCGCGCGCTCGCTCCGCCAGCTTCTTGAGTTCGCCCGCGGCGTGCCAATCCTGCCGACCCCGAAGGGCGAGAACGTGGTCATTATCACGGGCGCCGGTGGCTCCGGTGTGCTGCTCTCCGATTCCGTCGTCGACAACGGCCTTTCGCTGATGGCCATGCCCGACGATCTCGATGCGGCCTTCCGCAAGTTCATCCCGCCCTTCGGTGCGGCGGGCAATCCTGTCGACATCACGGGCGGCGAGCCACCTGTCACCTACCAGAACACCATCCGGCTCGGGCTGGAGGACGAGCGGATCCACGCGCTCATCCTGGGCTACTGGCACACCATCATCACACCCCCGATGGTGTTCGCGAGGAATGTGGTGGAAGTTCGCGACGAGATGCGCGCGAAGGGCTTCGAGAAGCCGATCGTTGCCTCGCTCGCGGGCGACGTGGAAGTCGAGGAGGCCTCACAGTACCTCTACGACCACGGCATCCCGGCCTATGCCTACTCGACGGAGCTGCCTGTCGAGGTGCTCGGTGCGAAGTATCGGTGGGCACGCGGCGCAGGTCTCCTCTAACCAAATCGGCTCCAGTCTCCTCGAGGCCCAACTCACCCGCCGGCGTAATCTCTTGTCAGGGCATGAGGGCGGCCGGACAATCGGGCTACGTCACCGGTTGTCGGCCGGAGCCGCCGGCAAAGCGGCAAGGATCGCGGAAAGCCGGACGGCAGCGCTTGGACCGTGAGAACGTTGCTGCCCTCCGATACGCCGCGGCAACGGAGGGTTGGACTTGCGTCGCTTTAGTGGAGAGCGGTTTGGTGGGCCGTGCGCTTCTCAAACCGGGTGGGGCTGGTGAAGCCGAGCGCTGAATGGCGCCGGCGGGGATTGTAGAACCCATCGATGTAGCGGGCCAGAGCCTCGACGGCCTCGGCGCGTCGGCTGCGCCCGCTCGTCTGCGCAAGGCGAACCGCCTCGGCGCGAAACTCCGGCGTGAACGTCTGCTTGCGGTCTGGCATCGGAGACCTCCTCCTTCACGGGAAGAGCTCTCCACTTTCTCGAAGCAAGTCCAGGAGCAGCTTGCTTCGAGGCTGGGAATCGCTCCCACTGCCTTCCGCAACAATGCCTGATGGCGCGTTCAGAGGTGCTCGACCGCGGTGCCGAAGCGCTGCCGCACCAGATTCACCCCCGCGCCGCGCAGGATCCCGATCCAGGTCTCTCCGCCGTCGCGAAACACCCGCAGATCAACCATCTGCTTCCCGACGCTGAAATCCACCAACGTGAGCGCCGGTAGCCAGTCCGGCAGGTGCGGGTCAGCCAGGATCGTCGAGCATCTAGTGTCGACCCGGATGCCCAGAAGAGCATGCAGTAGGCTGAACACCGAGCCCGCCGCCCAAGCCTGGGGGACGTTCGCTCCGAGATACTGCACTGGGAAAGGCGAGTCGGACCGGCTCGTTCCGGCGAACACCTCCGGCAGACGATGCAGCATGAAGCGATCGGCCGCCGCGATCAGGCCGGCCGCGATGCGGGCCGCCTCGGTGCGGAAGCCGTACTGGGCCAGCCCAATCGCGATCAGGCCGTTGTCATGCGGCCAGACTGCGCCGAGCTGGTAGTCGTGCGGGTTGTAGGCTGGATGATCCGCCGACAGCGTGCGCACGCCCCAGCCGCTGAACATGTCCTCGGCCATCAGCCGCCGCGCCACGGCCTCGGCCCGCTCGGGTGGCACGATCCCCGACCACAGCAGGTGACCGGGGTTCGAGCAGACGCTCATCACCCGCCGCTTCTTGGAGTCGAGGCACAAGGCATAGAACTGTGCGCTCTCATCCCAGAACACGGCGTTGAAGTGCCGGTGGAGATCGCGCGCCTTGTCCCTGAGCGCACGTGCCTGATCGGGCCGATCGAGTGCGTCGTAGATTTCGGCCATACGGCGCCAAGCGTCGTAGACGTAGCCCTGCAATTCGCACAGCGCCTTCGGCGCGGGCACATCGTCGCCGTTCTCGTCAAGGACAGCGTTTCCTGCGTCCTTCCAGCCCTGGTTCTCGGCCCCGTCCGGCGCGCGGCGCTGGTACTCCTGGAAGCCGTCCCCGTCCATGTCGCCGTAGTCGTCGATCCAGGCGAGGCAGCGCTCGGCCGCAGTGAGGTGGCGCTCGATCAAGTCGCGGTCGCCCGTGAACTGCCAGGCGTGGTGCAACAGGATGAGGTAGAGCGGTGTGGCGTCGGCGGTGCCGTAGTAGGGCCAGTACGGGTTCAGGTGCAGGGTGGCCATCTCGCCGTGACGCAGCTCGTGGGGGATCTTGCCCGGCTGCATGTCGCGTGTGTCGTCGGTCTCGCCGGCCTGGTAGCGAGCTAACATCTCCAGCGCGCCTCGAGCGAAGTCCGGGTAGATCGGCACGGTCTGGATCGCGCTGATCAGGCTGTCGCGTCCGAACAGGGCGGCAAACCACGGGATGCCGGCGGCTGGCACGAAGGTCTTGAAGTCCGTGCTCTCGAACGGAAGGCGCAGGGCGGAGAGGTCGTCGAAGGACTGGTCGTAGAGTTGCTGTAAACCGGCATGGGGCGTGCGCAGGCGCGTGGCCCCATCGCGCCAGTCGCGCAGGGCAGCAGCCGGCCTGGACTGCTCGCGCTCGGCGAAGGTGACGCTTGGCCCGTCGAGCGTGCCGTCACCGTCGATCCAACGATAGGCGAGGTCGGTGCTCCAGGACTGCTGAGGATCGAGTTCGACCAGAAAGCGTAGCGCGCCGTCCCGCAGGACCGGCCTGGGCGCGCCGTCCGCCGGACCGACCGAGAGCCCGCGACGAAAGCTGCCGTTGGTGTGGACCGACGCGAGGCAGCGCTCCTCGGGAGACCAATGGGTGAAGGTCTCGCCACGCGCGACGATGCGGTGGGACTTCACGTCGAAGATGTCGGCGAAGTCGCAGGACAAGTGCACGGCGAGGGAGAGACGCACGCGGATACGGTTGTGGTTACACAGCTTGAGTGTCTCGCGCATGCCGCCCTGGTCGAGCAGGCGCGAGAGGGCGAGGCTGACGCTGCCGGCGGGCACTTCGCCGTCGTCTTTGGGCAAGGCCGGGTTCACCAGCACGATCTGGGCTGCGAAGTGGTCGGTGGCGGCGGAATTGAGCACCTGCCAAGGCCGATCATCGACCGTCACGGTCCAGGCGCTGACGAGGCGGGTGTCCCGGAAAAACAGGCCGCGTTCGCTCGGTTGATGGATCTGGCCATCAACCTCAGTGATGAGCACGCTCTCGCCTACGTTGATAGTGAGCTGAGCCGGACCGACGCCGATCTCGTAGGCCATGCACGCGCCTCTCCGCGATGCCCAGTGACACCGGAGTGCAGCTGCGTGCTTCCGGCGTGATCCAAACGCACAGCCCAAGGCTCAGCCGTCAGCGGTCGCTGAGCCGCCGGCGCGCATGAGCACTTCCGCTTGCCTCTGCCGCGAGCAGAGTTGCTCCCGCCACTGCCCCGAGGACGAGCGCGAGGCCGATCTTGAGCCAGCGCGGGTTGGCGGCGGCAACGGCGTCGCGTGAGCGCCCATCGAAGCGGCCATGTGCGCCGGGATCGGTATCGACTGCCCCGTAGAGGTTGTCCGGGCGATCGCGATCGGCCGGCACACTCGTCATCTCGCCTCTGTACCCCTGCCGTGCGAGGTATCGGTCGATCCAGCCTGGGACTATTGCATTGCCTAGGATCGCCTTCCAGGCAGAAGCGCCGATCCAGAGCTCACGCGGCGCGTCTTGCGCTGCCGCGTAAACGTGTCGAGCAATTGCCTCCGGCTGGTAGATCGGCGGCACCGGTTCAAGCTCGCGCGGCAGCCGTGAGCGCGCCCAGTCGAACTGCGGCGTGTTGACGGCGGGCAGCTGCACCATGGTGAGCCGCACCCGACTGCCGTCGTGGAGAAGCTCGCTCCTCAGAGAATCGACGAAGCCCCGCACCGCGGCCTTTGCCGCGCAGTAGCTCGCCTGCAGCGGGATCGACCGGTAAACCAGCGCCGATCCCACATGCACGATGGTGCCGCGATCCGCTGGGACCATGTGCTTCAGGGCTGCCAGCGTGCCGTGAACCTGGCCGAGATAGGTGACGGCGGTCGCCTGCCGGAACTCCTCGGGGCTCGTTTCCTGCACCGGCGCGTAGATGGTCACCATGGCGTTGTTGACCCAGACGTCGAGGCTACCGAATGCGGCGGTAATCTCGTCGGCAGACCGCATCAGCGCATCGGCATCCGCCACATCGGCCTGAATAGCGAGTGCTCGCCCTCCCATCCGCCTGATCTGTGTGACCGTACTGTCGAGGCCTTTGCGACCGCGCGCGATGACGCCAACACTCCAGCCGTGGCGAGCAAACTCGACCGCCACGGCTCGGCCAACGCCGGCCGTTCCCCCAGTTACTACAACTGTGCGGTTTGCGTTGTTCGGCATAGCCATTCCCGAGCACTGGCATTTTACAAAATCTGCACATGAACTTGGAGGGGCATACCGCTAGACCGCCCTGGTGAGCCGCTCATTCGCATCTCGTCAGATGGGCGAATGCAGTGGAGCCTCTCCGAACAGTGGACGCGCCAAGCCTGGCACTCCTGGACGGCAGCGAAACAGACCGCCCTCATGCGGCTGCCCGGGCTGCCCATGGGTCGCGCTGGTCACATAAAGAGTCTCAAGGTCGTCTCCGCCGAACGCGACCATGGTTGGGTTCTGAACGGGTAGCAGCACCTCGCGGTCCAACCGGCCGTCCGGGGCGTAGCGGTGCAGGCGGCCGCCACGATGAATGGCACTCCAGTAGAAACCGTCCCGATCGACCGCACCACCATCCGGAACACCGACCTGATGAGGAATGGTCACAAGGTTTCGCCGAGCGCCAAGCCGGCCCTGCTCAGCATCAAAGGCGATCGCCTCGATCCGGCCGTCCTTCGTATGCGCCATGTAGAAGGTGCGCCCGTCCGGGCTCCAAGCGAAGCCGTTTGCTGTTAGCGCCACCTCGTCGTGCCGGACGAGACCGTCCGCGACGGTGAACGAGTAGATGTGCCCAGCCTCAGGCGATGCCTCGACGCCTGGTTCCGGCTCGAACATCGTTCCAAGCCAGAGCCGACCGGCGGGATCGCAGTCACTCTCGTTGAAGCGATGCGTCCTGGGATTGAATGGCGGCTCCGCCAAGTGGGTCAGGTTCCCGCGGGCGAAGCCGAGTGCGAACACGCCCGAGCGGAGAGCAAGGATCGCACCCGAGCCGTCTGCCTGCAGTCCGAAACCCCCGATCTCCGAGGGCAGCCTCCAGTGCTCGGTCTCACCGGAAGCCGTGTCGGTTCGATATAAGGCTGGAGCCTTTACATCGACCCAGTAGAGAGCTCCTTCGCGCGCCGCCCAGACCGGCGCCTCGCCAATGGTAGCTTGTGCATCCACGACAAGCTCAATATTCGGATCCAACATGGCGCGCTCTCCGCAGTGTTTTCTCAAGTTTCACGCGATTAACTCAGGACTACATCTACCCTCTGCAAGAGCTTCACCGACTGTGCGATGGATGAGCAATCGTCCGCCCGGATTTGTTTGGACCTGCTGAGTGCCAGGCAGCCGATCCGTCATAGGCGACCAGTGCTGCGGTCTCGCCGTCGCCGATCAGGCCATAATCCTCGATCAGCTTGCCCATGCGAGGGCTCGCTTGGGCGAGGCCGACGCCGCGCCGGAGAGGTCTCCGCACGCGGCCAAAGCCTTGATCCGGTCAGCCGTGCGGCAGGCGATCGCCTGGATCGTCAGGGACGGGTTCACCCCGCCCACGGTCGGGAAGACCGAGCCGTCGCAGATCCAGAGGTTTGGGATATCCCAGGAGCGGCAATCGGCATTCACGACGGAGGTCCGCGGGTCGTCGCCCATGCGCGCCGTGCCGTTGAGGTGGCAGGTGTCGTTCTCCTGGTCCCAGATCTCGCGCCCGCCCGCCGCTTCCAGGGCTTGGCGCATGAACGCCAAAGCGTGCCGGTTCATCGCTCGGTCGTTGTCGCACCAGGAGTACGTCACACGTGCAATCGGCAGCCGGTACTGGTCCGTCTCCTCGGCAAGCGTGACGCGGTTGCGTGCCTGCGGCATGTACTCGGAGACGACCTTCAGCCCTGCTACGTGATTGTAGCGCTGCATCTCGGCGACAAGCGCCTCGCCCCACAGCCCACGGGCAGTCGCCTGCGTCTTGCCCCAAAGGGTCGGCAGCGGGCCCTGGCTCATGTAGCAGTAGCCGCCGGAGAAGTCCTTGCCGCGATCCTCGTAGTTCCAGTGCTCGGTGATCGCGAGCGAAGGCGGGCCCTTGTAGGAGCGGATCTCCTCGTCGAACACGCCCCAGACCGCCTGGTTGCCCTGCACCGTGAGGTAGCGGCCGACGAGGCCCGAGGAATTGGCGAGACCGTCCGGAAATTCGGAGCTGGCCGACATCAGCAGGAGGCGGGGCGTCTCGATGGCGTAGCCAGCCACCACGACGTTGCGCGCCCGCTGAAAGCGCCAGCGGCCCTCCCGGTGGTAGTGCACGCCGGTGGCGCGGCCGTGCTTCGTCTCGATCCGCCCGACCATAGCGAGGTCGCGGATCTCCGCGCCGGCTTTCAGGGCACGCGGCAGCCAGGTGTTGAGCACGCTCTGCTTGGCATTCGTGGAGCAGCCCAGCGTACAGAAGCCGCGGTAGACACAGGGCGGCGCGTCCCCCCGGGGCGCCGAGAGCGTCGCAATCGGGGTTGGCGTCCAGGCAATCCCTAACGCTTCAGCCCCGCGCGCCAGCACCTTTGCGGAGGCGCTCAGTTCATGAGCGCGGTAAGGGTAACGTGAGCGCTTTGGCCCCCACGGGTAGGTCACCGGGCCCGCAATCTTCAGGGTCTGCTCGACTTCCCCGTAGTAGTCCCACATCTCACGCCAATCGAGCGGCCAGTCGGCGCCGTAGCCGAGGAGGCTGCGCGCCTTGAACCAGTCCGGCCTGAAGCGCAGCGAGACCATGGCGAAATGCACGGTCGAGCCGCCCACTGACTTGCCGGAATTGTTCGAGCCCAACTGCAGCGGGTTCTCGCCGTCGACGATGCGCTCGTCCGTCCAGTAGAGCTTCGACTGATGCATCTCGTCGGAGGCAAAATCCTCCAGGGGGCGCCAGTACGGCCCAGCATCGAGCGCGGCCACCGTGAAACCGTGCTCGGCGAGCTTGGCCGCGAGGGTGCCGCCGCCCGCACCCGTGCCGACAATCACGAAGTCGACCTCATCGTCGTCGACGTACTGGCGCATCGGCACCCACGCGCCGATCCGCATCACGTTCGGAGCGCGACCATTGCCGGCGCGCGGAACCTGCCTCGGATCGTCGCCCGGCGTGCGTTCCTGCGGATTGTCGGCGGCGTTGCCGGTTCCCGGTAGTCTCATCCGCGTGCCTCTGATCTCACCAGCGGCTGACCCGCAGGTTGGCTCGACGAGCCTCTTCCTCGTGGCCAGGCTTGGCTTCGGCGGCCTCCCAAGGATCCCGGCGGCCGAAATCCATGCGCACGTAGCCGCGCGGGCTCGCGGGCCCGCCCCAGCCAATCTCGTTCCAAGCGGTGGGATGCGCGTAGTAGGCTTTCACCACGTCGGGCAGTACCCGCTGCTTGAAGAACAGGTCGCTCGCCATGTCCTCCCAGGCGGGATCCGTCAGCGCACCGGCCTCCGCGGCGCGCAAGAGCTTGTCCTGCGCCCAATCGCCGAGTTCGTGGAAGTGCGCGCCGAAGGCGCGCTGTGCCTCCGCGTCGAGGGCCTGCAGACCGCGCCGCCACGCTTCGCCCTGCTCGGGCAGACCGGCATAGCGGTAGCCGTCCCTCTCGCCCGCGTGCAGCTTGTGGTCGACGAGGGCGGCCACTGGGATCCAGCCGGGACGGCCGGGCGGTTGCGGCACGATGCGCTCGCAGATCGCCTTCAGCGTCGGCCATTCGTCGTCGGTGAAGAAGTGGTGCGTCTCTGGCCCGATGCTCAGCCGCTCCGCGATGACCTCGCGGGTCATCGCATTCCAGGAGGGGCCGTCGCGCTTCGAGAGGACATCGTAGCCGGGGTAGAGATCACGTCGCGGATCATTCTCCCGGGCTGTCTTCAGCGGATCAGATGCTGGGATGCGGTGCTCAGGCATGCTCGCGCCTCTCCAGAAGATCGAGGGCAGCCAGGCCGGCGAGCGCCAGGCCCGTGAAGGCGGGTGGCGCCGGGAGCGGAGGCCCGCTGAGCAGGTTCTGGCTCCAGTTGCGCCAACCGCCCATTTTGCGGCTGATCCCGTAGGTGTGAAAGCCGACGCCGCCCAGACCGAGCGCGGCCGTTGCCCAGAGCCAACCTCGTGTGAGTGGCCGACGTCCGCTCCCTCTCACTGCGGCCCAAGCCAGCAGCGCGCCCGCGAGAGGGGGAACGCTCACGGGAAGGAACATCGCAGGATTGTGGTAGGCGCCTCGGAAGTGCAGAAGCCCTGCCTCGCCGACAGTTCCGGCAAGGCCGAGGGCCGTCCCAGCCGCGAGCAGCGGTCCGGCCGGCAATCCAAGCAGAAGCGCATCCCTCGGATCGGCATCGCGCACGCGCTCGGCCGCGCCTCCGAGCACGCCGGCGAGCGTCAGGGCGAAGGGCGCACCGATGGGGGCTGCGTAGAACAGGTTCTCCCAGCGGTAGCCACCTTCGCGTTTGCCGACGTTGTAGGCGTGAAAGCCAAGCCCCACGACACCGGTCAGGCCAGCCAGCGCCTGCACGGCATGACGTACGCGCGAGGACCTCGCTCCAGCATCGCCGGCCCCGTGCAACGAGGAGGCGAGCACGGCGCTCGACACCAGGACAGGTGTGTACATCGCTCGGTTGAAGTACTGCCCCCGATAGTGCTCCAGACCGCTGTCGAGCAGCACTGAGGCGGCAAGCAGAGTTGAGCCATGATTGAGCCGCTGCGCAGCGTTCGTGTTGGCGACGTCCGACCTCGGGTGGAAGTGGCGCCTCGGGCCCGAGCCGCTGTGCTGAGGGCGGCCGGCAGCGAACCACGTCAACAAACCGACTCCCGCGGCAGCGAGTGCGAGGGTTGCAAGCGGGTGGACGTTGACCGAGGTCAGCCCGCGTTCTCTCACTCGGAGTTTGGCGCGCTCCCGATTGCCTCCTGCCTGCAGCTCATCCTGGCCCGCCTCAGGCAGCATAGCGCTCCGCATCCTTGTGCTTGAAGGTCAGGCCATGGCCAGGACAGCTCAGGTCGGGCTTTATCCGCCCGTTACACGGGACCGGTGCGCCCTCGAACAGCATCTGCTCGATGCGCACATGGTCGTGGAACCACTCGAGGTGCCGGAAGCGTGGGAGCGAGCAGGCGGCATGAAGATGAAGCGCCGGCGCACAGTGGCCGGAAAGGTCGATGTGGTGGGCGGCACAGAGTGTGCCGACAGCCAGGAAACCGGTGACGCCGCCGCAGCGGGTGATGTCGGCCTGCTGCACGTCGACGGCCCCGGACGCCAGCATGCAGCGAACGTCATCGAGATTATAGGCGTACTCGCCCGCCGCGATCTCCATTCCGGCTGGCGCCCGCTGACGCACGAAACGCAGGCCGTCAAGGTCGTCGCTGCTCACTGGCTCCTCAAACCAGCGCACCCCAAACTCCGCTGCGGCCTTAGCAAACTGCAGGGCGCGTTTTGGGGTCAGGGCGCCATTCGCGTCGATGAACAGGGCCGCCTCGCCAATGGCCGAGCGGGCTACCTTCATGCGCGCTGGGTCACGGGCTGGATCGCTGCCGACCTTCATCTTCACGGCCGTGCAGCCGTCGCGGTCGACCCAGCCTCCGAGTTGCTCCCGCAGCTGCGCGTCAGAGTAACTCGTGAAGCCCCCGCTGCCGTAGATCGGAGTGGCAGACCGCGTCGCGCCGAGAAGGCGCACCAGCGGCAGATCGAGGAGCCGCGCCTTCAGATCCCAGAGCGCCACATCGAGCGCGGAGATCGCGGTCGCGGCCAGACCGGCGCGTCCGATGTTGCGCACCTGCCGCCAGAGCTTTGCGTTGAGGCTTGGAATGTCGAAGGCATTGCCGCCCTCGAGCAGTGGCCCCAGCGTCTCGTTGATGAGACTGGCGTCACTTACGTGAGAGTAGGTGTAGCCGAGGCCTGAGCAGTTCGCGGCCTCGACTATGACCACCACCAGGGTGGTGTTCTGCCACGAGAAGGTGCCGTCGGCCCCGGGGGCGTCGGTCGGGATCGTATAGGCCCGTGCCCTGATCGCCGCGATCTGTGCGTCTGGCGGCATCGCCAAGCCTCTCACGCAATCACCTGGCGTCCCTCACTTGTGGCCCCCGGGCAGCACGGAGGCGAGCACCTGACGTGCCGTGTCGGCGAGGAGATGACTCTCCTTCGGGTCGCCCTTCCAGAGCATCGCCATGAAATCCTTGGCCTGCTCGAAGGTGATGTGCGGCGGCAGCGGCGGCACCTCGGGATCGGTCTTCACCTCCAGCACCACCGGGCGGTCGCTGGCCAGCGCCTCATCCCAGGCGGCCGCCATCCGCTCCGGATCGTCCACGTAGATGCCCCGGAGGCCGATCAGCTCGGCGAACTTGTGGTAGGGCACGTTGGGGATGACTTGAGTCGCCTCGAACTTCGGGTCGCCCTCCTGTACGCGCTGCTCCCAGGTGACTTGGTTCAAATCCTCGTTGTTGAACACGCAGCAGATCCAGGTCTTGTTGGACCAGCGCTGCCAGTATTTCTTGACCGTAATCAGCTCGGCCATATTGTTCATCTGCATGGCGCCGTCGCCCACGAGCGCGATCACCGGCCGGTCGGGATGGGCGAACTTGGCGGCGATCGCGTAGGGCACGGCTGCCCCCATCGAGGCGAGCCCGCCCGAGAGCGAGCACATCATGCCGCGCCGGATCTTCAGGTCGCGGGCGTACCAGTTGGCGCACGAGCCGGAATCGGAGGTGATGATCGCTCCCTCGGGCAGGCGCGGCGAGAGCTCCCAGGCGACGCGCTGCGGGTTCACCGGATTGGCCTTGGCCAGGGCGCGGTTCTCCGCATCCTTCCACCAGTCAGCGACCCCCTGCTCAATGGTCTTGCGCCAGGAGGTGTCGGACTTCTGCTCCAAGAGCGGCAGGAGCGCCCGCAGCGTCTCGGCGGCGTCGCCCATGAGCGGCACCTCCATGGGATAGCGGATCGAGAGCATCCCGGGCTTGATGTCGATCTGCACCCCCCGTGCCTGGCCGGGTTTTGGCAGGAACTCGGAATAGGGGAAGCCTGAGCCGATCATCAGGAGCGTGTCGCACTCCATCATGAGGTCCCAGCTCGGCTTGGTGCCGAGTAGCCCGATCGAGCCGGTGACCCAGGGCAAATCATCCGGCAGGGCGGCCTTGCCGAGCAGCGCCTTGGCGCAACCCGCCTGCAGCTTGTTGGCGACCGCGATGACCTCGTCCGTAGCGTGGAGCGCGCCGGCTCCGACCAGGATCGCGACCTTACTGCCGGCATTAAGTACATCGGCGGCGCGCCGCAGGTCAGCGTCGAAGGGCACCATCTTGGGATCGGTGTAGCCGACACCCGACTGCAGGGTTCCATGTTTGCGCGGCGGCTCCTCGTAGGGCACGTCCTGCAGGTCGTTTGGGAAAATGAGGGCGGTCACGGCCCGCTCGCCTTTGGCGATGCGGATGGCGCGATCCACCAAATGGCGTGTCTGAGCAGGTGCGCTGGCCTGCTGGACGAAGGCGCCGGCCACATCCTTGAACATGGATTGCAGGTCGAGTTCCTGCTGGTAATGCCCGCCGACGGCAGTGCGTGCCTGCTGACCCGTGATTGCGAGCACCGGCATGTGATCGAGCCGCGCATCATAGAGGCCTGTGATCAGGTGGCTGGCTCCAGGGCCAGAGGTGGCCATGCAGACGCCGAGTTCTCCTGTAAACTTGGCGTAGGCGGAGGCCATGAAGGCGGCCATCTCCTCGTGGCGCACCTGGACGAACTCGATCGGTTCTTCAGTGCGATTAAGGGCTCCGAGGAGGCCGTTGATGCCATCGCCCGGGTAGCCGAACACGATCCGTACTCCCCATTCCGACAGCCGCTTCCAGAAGAAATCACCGACGGTGTCAGCCATGGGAGGATCCTTCCTTGTCATCAAAGGAGGCTAACCAGCTGCACAGGCATTCGCGTCATAGCGAAGCTCAGGCGGCCGACATGGGTCAACGGAATGCTTGAATCGTGTGTTCCGAGGATGGGATGCACAGGCCGCATGGCAGTTGTGTCTGCCTTCGCTGGCAGATTTACTTGGCTTGGCCGCTGGATTAAGTCGCCGGGCTGGACCCGCAGCCGTGGTATTGAGCGCCGGCTGCGTCCTCACATCTGACCCACACGCCACCATCGCGTTTTCTCGGCAACGCCTCGGGGCGGATCAACAAACCACAGCGTAGCCGAGCATCCCCTCGTGAGCTGCAGGCGAGGCATCCGGAATACTTCACGCCAATAGAAAAGCTTTTCGAAGCATGTCGATCTTGCAACCCTGAGTTGCGTTAAAGTACGCACAAAGCAGCCCGCGATCGAAGAGAATATAACCCAATGAGGTTGCATCAGAGGCAATATAGTTGTGGCGTATGCCTTCCTGCGGAAGCTCGAACGCGCGGGTCCGCTGACCGATGAGGAACGGATTGAGCTGCAGAACCTGACGCTCAATCCCCGGCCGGTGTCGGCTCGTCAGGATATCGTCACGGGTGACGCTGTCGATCGCGTCCCCCTCATCCTGAGCGGCTTTGCCTGCCGCTACAAGGTGCTCCAAGCCGGCAATCGCCGGCTCGTCTCCTTCGCTCTGCCGGGGGACCTCTGCTCGATGCACGACGCCGGCACGTTCGGACGCGATCTGCGCCTTGGCGCGCTCACGTCCTGCTCGGTCGTTGACATTCCCCGCTCCAGACTGATGGAGTTGATCAGCACCTATCCGGGCATCAGCCGCGCACTCTGGTGGGTCACCCTGCGCGAGCTGAGCCGGGCTCGCGAGTGGATCGTCAACGACACGCGTCCGGCCGAGAAGCGTCTGGCGCACCTTCTCTGCGAGTTGCTGACCTGCCTACAGCTGATCGATCTCGCCAATGAGAACAGCTTCAAGTTTCCTGTGTCCCAGAGCGACGTGGCCGATGCGCTCGGCATCTCGCCGGTTCACGTGAACCGCGTCCTGCGGGCGCTGCGTACGAGCGGGCTCGCCACTTGGAGCAACCAGCGGATCACGATCCTGGATGTTCAGGGGCTGAAAGCGTTCGGCGAGTTCGACCCGGGCTACCTCTGCTTTGAGGGCTGCGGAGCGGACATGCCCATGCCCAGCACGCAACGGCCTTTGGCCTGCGCGTCATGAAACTTGCTTCAGGCTAATGCGGTTACGAGGTACGAGCTTGGCGGTAAGCCTCTCGCACGGGGGAGTGGATGGTCAACATCACGCTGCAACAGGTGGTGATCGGAACGCAGTCGCCGGATGCCGAGGGGCGTCTCGCATATGCGGACGGCAAGCTTGTGGCTGTGCTGGTGCGTCTCAGCGACGAGTTGCACGCCGCAGACGGGCTGGCCGGGCAGTGGTGTGTTGAGGCTGGCTTTGGCGCCTGCGATGTTGGCGTGCTGTCGGTTCAGTTCCCCGGCCTTGAGGCTGCGCGGAATTGGATCGCCGAGCGGGTCTCGATGACGTCGCTGGCTGCATGACACCATAGCGCCCAATCCGCGAGGGCTTCGCAGGTTGGGCGTTATGGAGCCAGTGAAGTAGCAGGATCAGCTTCTTTGGTCGGCTGCCTTCACTTCGCCGGGCCGGCTCCTGGCTCGGGAACGTTTCGGCAGCGGCTGCATCTACCGCCTGTTTGCAGCAGCAGGCAGTCGCGCCATGACCGAGCGCACCCATCATCAGCCCCCGGCCGACGAGATCGAACTCCTCGAACAAGCACGCTGCCACGATCCTTCGGCCATCCGGCTGATCCTCCAGCAACATAACCGCCGCCTGTACCGGATCGCGCGCAGCATCGTCCGGAATGACAGCGAGGCGGAGGACGTGCTGCAAGAGGCCTACGTGCGAGCCTTCACCCGCCTGAATACCTTCCGGGGCGAGGCGCGCTTCAGCACCTGGCTGACCCGCATCGTCATCAACGAAGCACTCGGCCGCCTCCGGCACCAGCGCTCAAGCTTAGGTCTCAGTTCCAGCCCGGCGCACAGGACCAGCGCCGAGATCATCCCGTTTCCGCACCCCAGCGTTCCGCTCGACCCGGAAGCTCTCATGGCACAACACCAGATCCGCGCTCTGCTCGAGCAGGCCATCGACCGGCTGCCAGACGGGTTCCGCTCGGTGCTCATCGCGCGCCTGGTCGAAGGCCTGAGCACCGAGGAAACCGCGGAGCTGCTCGGCCTCAGGCTGGAGACCGTCAAGACCCGCCTCCACCGGGCCCGGCAGCTGCTGAGGCGCGACTTGGAGGAGCAGATCGGTCCGGTGCTGACGGACGCCTTCCCGTTTGCTGGCTCTCGCTGCAGGCGCCTGACCGACGCGGTGTTGGAGCGGCTCGGCCTCGCGTAAGTGGCGGGAACCTTTTTACGCATCTCGCATCCAAGTGCGCTCAGAAGGGCATCTTCTGAGCGCAGTGATGGAGAGACGCGATGCTCATGAGAGGAACTGCCGCTTTAGCCGCGTTGGTGATGAGCACCATCACAGCTGGCGCACAAGGCACCAAGCCGAACGACGCGCAGATCGCCCACATCGCCTACACGGCCGGGCAGATCGACATCAAGGCTGCCGAACTTGCGCTGCAGAAGTCCCAGAACAAGGAGGTGCGCTCCTTCGCCGAGGACATGGTGCGCGACCACAAGGCTGTGAACGACAAGGCTCTCGCGTTGGTCAAGAAGCTCAACGTTACCCCGCAGGACAATGACACCAGCAAGGGGCTGGTGAAGCAAGCCGACGAGAAGGAAGCGTCGCTGAGAAAGCTCAACGGTGCCGCCTTCGACAAGGCCTATGCCGAGAACGAGGTCGGCTTCCACAAGACCGTCAACGGAGCCCTTGAGAGCACGTTGATCCCATCGGCGAGCAATCCTGAGCTGAAGGACCTGCTGCGCACAGGGCTCAAGATATTCCAGGGGCACGAGCAGCATGCCGAGCATGTCGTGCAGGCGCTGAGGTGAGGTGGTTGTGCAGGGGGCGGCCACTTCGCCTGGCTTGGCTTCTCGGTTTAGCGGCCTGCCCCATTTCCTCAGCGGTGGCGGAGACGATCCAGATCCGAGTTAAGGATCTCGGGTTTGTTCCAGCGCAGGTTTCTGCCCGCGTGGGTGACACTGTCGAGTGGGTCAGCCGCGACTTCGTCGCGCATACGGCCACAGAACGCGACGGGAGGTGGGATGTAGCCATCCCAGCAGAAGGGAAGGGCCGCATCACCCTCACGCGAGCAGGCGCGGTGGCGTACTATTGTCGGTATCATCCGGGCATGATCGGCAGCATCTCGATCACTGCGCCACCTTAGGCATAATGAGAACCAAAGGCGCTGGGAGGACCCTCATGCGGCAGACAAAAATCGGGCTCGCCTTCGTGGCGAGCCTCCTGGCTCTGACGACCGGCATCCCCGCCTTCGCCGAGGAGCCCTCGACCGCCGAGCAGACCATCGACGCGATGAACAAGCTGTTCGGCAAGCATCCGGGCTTGCGGGCCAACCACGCCAAGGGCGTCGTGGCGGAAGGGAGCTTCACGCCCTCGCCCGAGGCCGCCAAGATCAGCAAGGCATCTCTGTTCCAGGGCCCGCCCGTACCCGTGACGATCCGCTTCTCGGATGCGACGGGCGTGCCCACCATCGCGGACGGGGCCGCCAACGCGAACCCGCACGGCATGGCCCTGAAGTGCAAGCTCGCCGACGGCTCGGAGATGGACGTCGTCGTGAACGCGCTGAAGTTCTTCCCCGTCGCCACGGGCGAGGAGTTCCGCGACCTTCTGAGAGCGGCCGCTGAGAGCGGTCCGGATGCTGCCCATCCGACGGCGCTGGAGCGCTTCGCCGCCAGCCACCCGGCTGCCGCCACAGCCGGCAAGACCGCCAAGACCCCGTCGAGCTTCGCCCGCCAGACCTACAACGGCGTCAACGCCTTCATCTTCGTGGACAAGGATGGCAAGCGTCAGCCGTTCCGCTACCGCTTTGTACCGGCAGAGGGCGAGGAGATCCTCACGCCTGAGGAGGCGGCCAAGCGCGGACCGAACTATCTCATGGACGAGATCGGTCCGCGCCTCGCGCGTGAGCCCGCGAGGTTCCGAGTGCTGGCACAGCTTGCAGAGCCGGGCGACCCGACGAACGATGCCACCAAGCCCTGGCCGGACGACCGCCGCACGGTTGATCTCGGCACCCTGACGGTGACGAAGGCTGTGGCCGACAGCGCGAACGCCGAGAAGGCACTGCTGTTCATGCCGAACGCGCTGACCGACGGAATCGAGGTCTCCGACGATCCGCTGATCGATGCCCGCGTCCAGGCCTACGCGGTCTCATTCAGCCGTCGCTCGCAGTGAGGTGAGGCGCCTGAGCGAACCGCGAACTGGGTGACGAGGCCGGCAGGTTCACGCGTCGCTTAGCGGGTCGTACCAGGGGCAGGAGCGGTCGGGCTGCTGCCATGAGATGTGCCTGAGGCTCCGGCGCTACCCGTCGTTGAATTGCCAACGCCGGTACCCGTGCGGGCACCATCCTTCGTGGCTCCGGTGCCGGTCATTCCGCCGGCCCCCATGCTTCCGCTGGGAGTGCCGACATCGCTGCGGTCACCGGCCTGCCCAGCTCCGGTGCCCTTGTTTGCCGCTCCTTCAGCGAGGGCGATCCCTGCGATGCTCGTGAGGATCGCGGTTGCGAGCAGTGGCGCGCGAATGTCCGCTCTCATGGTGCCTCCGGTGCTGCCCTGCCAAACCAACACTCTCTCGGAGGAAAAGGTGCGATCTTTCGTTCAGAGTGCGATCTGGAATGCGCCTTCCAGTGACCGAGTAGAGGAGTGAATGGTCGCGGCCTCACGTGCGCAACTTGGCTGGAACATTCCGGCGAGGATTACTGAGTGACCTGACCGGCATTTTGGACCGAGCCAATTGCGAGGCTACTGCATGGTCGTTGCCATGGGTAGGCGGAAGGCCAGATCCGGGAAGCTGACGGGCGCGGCTGGTAGCCCCAAGGACGAGTGCGGCCGGACGCGATTGTCGGTGTTTTGCCAGAGTCCAATCACAGTCTGCGCTTCTTTCAGCGAGGAGAAGATCTCTTGGCGCAGGCACTCGTCCTTCAGCTCTGCTCGCAGATGCCCGCCTCTTTGCAGGCAACCGCGATGCTCTTGCCCTGGGCTGTCTGTACCTCGATCTGGCGCAACGTCAGCACCACCTGCTCGGCACTCGGCCTCTGCCCTCGCCTCATCTCCAGCTCCTCCGGTCCTGGCTGATCCTCGCAATCAGCCCGGTCCAAAGCCAGCCGGTCAGGTCAGTGGCGGCAAACGGCCACGTTAACGCCCGAGCTAGACTTGCCCACGCCTGCATTGCTTCCCGTGAATTCTACGTCTGAACCCAGGTAGTAGGTGCTGTATTATCAAGCGGGCGCCGAGAGGGGGCACGAACGCTGATGATCCTTGCGGTGCGAGCTTTGGTATAGACGAGGCTAAATTGGTTGTACGCGGTCTCGAGCAAGCAGGACAGGCGATAGTTAAAACAAAGATAATGATACAGCGGATCCAGCAATCACAAGTATGGGTTTTCCGCTGCGAAGGCATGCAGCTTTATCAACTTGCTGTCGGCACGTTTATTGCCTCCTGTATCGGCCTTATCCCAGTTTAAATCTAGTAAATTGTGAGCTTTCTTAACAAATGCAGGCGCGGTGGCGGCGACTAGCCCATACCCTCCGGCCCTAAATCGACTATTATAGTTTTCCTAAATTAGGCTTTGAGTTCAGCGTCGATTTGGCTTGGCCAAAATCGGCGAACAGAAGAGGCGCGCCAAGAGGATTGTTGTCTACTCGGCGCCGCATTGCACGGGCCCCTGCTGCCGAGATCAACGTCGTCACAATATCGCGGCTGCAAGCCATGGTGGCGTGACGCCGGCTCGTCTTGGAGGTTTGAGGCCAGACACCGGGCGCCAGCTATTTCGTGAGAGCCGGGTGGCAGCACCAGGGGCTGCCTCCTGCTCGTCCGTGGTCAGGACTGCGAAGGAGGCGAGAGGATGGGAGCGCAAGCAGACCGGCGTTCGACGCAGCAACCGCCCCCGGCAGGCGTGAAACATATCGAGCTCCGTCCGCAGGATCTGGATCTGCTTCTGACCCAAGCGAGCGACCCAGCCCTGCACCGCAACGTCAGCGGGTTCGAGAACAACCTCACGCCCGGTCGTGAACTCTGGGGAGCGGCCAGTCAGCCCTTCCTGCGCCTGTCGCCCGCTCAGTTCGAGCAGACAGAAACTCAGACCAGCCCGAACGCAGCGCGCGTCACCTCCGTCGACGGGACGTCTCTCCTCCCGAACCCTCGGCTGGTCAGTGACCTGATCGGCCAGCAACCTCTCGATGCCGGCGGCAACACGATCAGCCTGCCGAACAGCTTCGGCGGCAACCTTCTCCTGATGTCCTTCGGGCAGTTCTTCGATCACGGCCTCGATTTCTACGCCCGCGGCGGCGGCCCCGATCTCGTCCCCATCAGCGACGTGGACGATCGGCTGGCGACCGCCCAGCTCCGCCTCGACGCAATTCGCGCGGCGCAGGGACTTCCCTCCGTCCAGATCGACGCGACCGACAACCTCCTCAAGCAATTGGGGGATCACCCTCCGCCAGGGTTCGAATTCCTGACCGGCAGCCGCGCCGGACGCTTCGACCTTGTGAACGGGCGTGTCGTGCTTGGTGCCGATGGCGCGCCCGTGATGAACAACAGCACCGGGACGGCGCATCTCAACAAGACGGCACCGTTCGTCGACCAGAGCCAAACCTACGGCTCCGAGCCGAAGATGGCGGACCTGTTGCGCGAGAGTGCGCGCACCGCAGCCGGCGACCTGATCCCGGACGGCAACGGCGGCTGGGTGAAGACCCATCGCCTGCTCGACGGAGCCCAGGAAGTGGGCCCGGACGGGATCACCCGGGGCAATCTGCCGAGCTATGCCGATGTCTTGGTCAACAATGGCGTGCCCCGAGACGTCATCGATCGGCTGTTGGCCGACGTCGCGGACAAGACGATCACGAACATCGACGCTTGGGCCCGCCTCACGACAGCTCCGGGCTTCGTGAACTTCAGTGACATCGGCGACGCCAAGCACACGATCATGCTGGGCGACAAGAATGATGCGCTCGCATCGCCGTTCGGGCCGGACGGTGTCACGCCGAACCCGACATTCGATTTGCAGAGCCTTCTATCCTACCACATTGCCGGGGATCACCGTGCCGACGAGAACGTCGCGCTGACCGCGGTCCACACGGTCTGGTACCGCGAGCACAATTTCGAAGCTGAGCAGATCCGGGCGCTGCATCCGGACTGGAGTGCCGAACAGGTGTTCCAGGCCGCCAAGATCGTCACCTCGGCCGAGTACCAGCGCACCGTCTTCACCGAATTCGCCGACGGGATGTCCGGCGGCATCCCCGGCCCATCGCACGGCTTCGGCGGGTACAACCCAAACGTCAATCCCGGCATCTCGGAGGAGTTCGCGGGCGCCATGTATCGCGTCGGCCACTCCATGATCAACGAGACCATTCCGTACGTGGATAGCGACGGCGCGATGCGGGAGGTGCCGCTGTTCTCGGCCTTCCTGAACCCGGCCATGTTCGATGGCCGGGATCCGCTCACGGACGGGGTCGGTGGTGCGGCTTCCATCATTGCAGGCGAGGTTCAGGTCGCGCACCAGCGGATCGACGAGCAGATCGTCGAGGTGATCCGCAGCAAGCTGCTCGGGCTGCCGCTCGACCTCTACGCAGCCAATATCGAGCGGGGCCGCGAGGCCGGGGTGCCGACCCTCGATACCTTCCGGCGCTACGTGAGCGAGAACACCAGCCTCATCGATCAGGCTGGTCAGGCATCGAACTACACGGCGACCCAGCCCGAGAAGGTCCCCGGCCTCATGCCCTACGAGACCTGGGCCGAGTTCGGGGCCAACCTGCGCGGCACACCGGAGGAGCAGGCCGAGCTCCTAGCGCTGTTCAAGGCCGCCTACGGCGAGGCGGATATCCATGTCGGCGATGTCGACCTGTTCGTCGGCGGCCTCGCGGAGAAGCCGTTCGGTGCGAGCCAGATGGGCTCGACCTTCACCTGGATCTTCCAGGAGCAACTCGACCGGCTGCAGGAGGGGGACCGCTTCTACTACTTCAACCAGCTCAAGGATGCGCCGCTGCTTCTCGCCGATATCGGCTCCCAGCATTTCTCCGACATCGTCATGCGGAACACCGGGCTCGAGCATCTCCACTTCGCGGCCTTCAAGGTTGCGGAGACGATCGAGCTTGGCCCAGAGGATCGAACCTACGAGCAAGATGGCCTTCCGACCACGCCCGGTGCGGCCTTGGTGCTCGTCGGCAACGCGCATGACAACACGATCGTGGTAACGGCTGGCGACCACACGCTCTACGGCGAGGCGGGAGACGACACCCTGCAGGGCGGCTCGGGGCTTGATGCCCTGCACGGCGGCACCGGCGACGACGTCCTGATGGCCGGAGCGGGCCCGCTCGGCGCCTTCGCCTACGGCGAGGATGGCGACGACGAGCTCCGCGGCAACAGCGGCGACGACAACCTGATCGGCGGCGCGGGCGACGATGTCATCGAGGGTGGCGCCGGCAAGGACTTCCTTTCCGGCGGCTCCGGCGACGATCGGATCATGCCGGGCGCCGATCCGACCATGATCGATGGCGGAGAGGGCAACGACACCATCGTGTTCAGTGCCGCCTCGGAGGGCGTGACCGTCGATCTCGGCATCGCGCTGCAGCCCATCGTGGGTCTCGGCGGCTACGCGCAGGGTGACGTGATCAGCGGGATCGAGAACATCATCGGCTCACGCGCGGCCGATACCTTGACCGGGGACCAAGCCGACAATCGGATCTCAGGCGGTCGTGGGGACGATCACCTCGATGGTGCAGCCGGCGACGACCTGGTGATCGGTGGCACCGGAGCAGACGTCCTGCGTGGTGGCTCGGGAGATGACACGCTCCGGGGCGGCAAAGGCGCGGACACGTTTGTGTTCCACCCCGAGGACATAGGCCAAGACACGATCACCGACTTCGATCCGGAAGCGGACCACCTCGATCTACGCGAGCTCGGACTGTTCGACGTTGCGGATGTTCTTTCCGTCACGAGCGAGGATCGGTGCGGAGACGCCGTGATCGCCGTCAAGGGTATCTCGATCGCGCTTGAAGGCGTCAGCGAGGCGCAACTTCAGGCGGCATGCAGCACGTTTGTCGTGTAGGTGAACATCGAGGGCTCCAATCGGCGATGGTGCCCGACCGTGCCGGTACGCCGCCGCGGGTCCGGACGGCAAGCTATCTAAGACCTGAACCGGCGCTTGCCCCAGACCGTTGGGATGCTCCTCATGTCTGGTCTGATGCTGCTCGACTGGCGACATCTGGGACAGGGCTGTCAGTTTCAGTCCAGGGCGATGTAGACGAGCAGCGACGCCATGCTGAGCCATGTGCAGGCCGCGAAGGTCCGCTTGGATGGGCTGTGACGTCGCACCATGTCATGAACCAGCCATGCGAGCAGCAGCAGCAGCGCGGCGGCCGCGATCCCGCCGCGTTCGAGTGTCAGCCCGCTCGCGGTCAGGAATGCCGTCACCCCGACGGTGGTGCTGACCTGATCCCAGGTGGTCACGTTCCGCCTGTCCGCGAACATCTCCACGAAGCGAACGCAGCCGAGCACCGCAGCGACAGTGAGCAGCGCGGTGGCGACGATGTCCCTCATGGTCTTCGGCTGAGTGCCCGAGCCTAGGTTGCCTCGCCGACAGGCAGCGTGCCTCGCCACGTTGCAATTTCGGCCGCGGCTCGTAAACGGAGGCTTGGTATACCAGTGTCCCGCGCCGGCCGTCGGAGCATCTGCCTGTTGATCGGGCACCTCGGACGGCGGTTCGGGCAAGCGAGGGACGCGCGAAGATGTCCAACTCCGTCAGCCCAAAGCAGCAGAGCGGCAAGTCAGCCGGGTTTCGCCTGTTCAGGCCGATCTTGGCAGGCGCAACCCTGCGCGAGCGCCTCATCGCCTGCCTGGGTGCGCTCGCGGGCATCACGCTCACCGGCCTGATCTGCGGCTTGGTCTTCGGCCAGGGACCCGACATCCCGCTGATCGTCGCCCCGATGGGCGCCTCGGCCGTTCTGCTGTTTGCCGTGCCGGCAAGTCCCCTCGCCCAGCCCTGGCCCATCATCGGCGGCAACACGATCTCGGCCTTCGTGGGCGTGCTGGCTGCCCGCTTCATCCCGGATCCGGTGGTGGCGATCGGCGTCGGCGTCTCGCTAGCAATCGCCGCGATGTCGTTCACCCGGTGCCTTCACCCGCCCGGTGGTGCGGCCGCCTTGACGGCATTGATCGGCGGCCCAGCCGTCACGTCCGCCGGCTTCCTGTTCCCGCTGTTTCCGGTCTGCGTGAACTCGGTCATCCTGGTCGCTCTTGGTATCACCTTCCACAAAATCGCGCGGCGCAACTACCCGCACGTCCCAGTTGCGGTGCCGGTCAACACCCATGGCACCGCTGACCTGCCCGCGCCGCTCCGCGTCGGCTTCAAGCCGGAGGACGTCGATGCTGCCCTTGTCGCGTTGCACGAGACGCTGGACATCGATCGGGCCGACCTTGACCGGCTCCTGCAGCAGGTCGAACACCACGCGCTCGTGCGCTCGCAGGGCGACCTCACCTGCGGCGAGATCATGTCGCGCGATGTGGTCACCATCGGGCTGGACGGCAGCGCTGAGCGGGCGCGAGAGCTCCTGATCGCGCATAACATCCGGACGTTGCCCGTGGTGGACGGGGCCGGTCAGCTAGCGGGCACGCTCGGCCTGCGAGAGCTGACACTGCATGGCGAGGTGGGCATCGCGCAGGTGATGTCGGAGGCGCAAACGGCCGGACCTCATGAGCCGGTGGTCGCGTTGGCGTCCTCGCTGACCGACGGCCACACCCATGCGGTGGTCGTCGTGGACGAGGAGCGGCGCATCTTGGGGATCATCACCCAGACCGACCTCCTCGCGACCGTCACGCGCCTGCTCTCGGCGAAGGCTTTCGCGCTTTCCGAGCCTGGCCCGGCGTAGGCAACCGCCACGGCCCGATCTTGTCAGCCGACCCGAAGGCTCGGACGCTCGGCGTTACCGCTGGATGTGGGAGGTTCGCGCGGCACGTCACCGTGGGTGTTGGCCCGGTTGTTGCCAGAGCTCTGGCTTTCCTGGCGCCGCCACGCCCGCAGGATCAAGCCGATGCAAGATGGACCATTTCTACTTCACCTGCTGCACGCAGCCTTGATGGCGTCGAGCATGATGCTGACGTGGCAGGTCTACCTTCTCCGCAAGCCGAAGTCGGAGTAGGCCGGCTCCCGCTGGAGTACCCGTCGCTGCTGGCCGCCTTTCGGGAGAGGGCCAGTCCATACAAATCTGAAAGACCTTCGACTGCCGATGGCTGCATGTGTTGATGCTGGCATCAACCGCAGCAGGCCAAGCCGGTTAAGGCCGCCGGACTTCAGCCCGTCTGTGCGCTTGGTGCGGATGTGGTGGCCTCCGCACGCCGTCCGCTTCCCGCGTTGAAGCGGACATATTCGGCACGCGCACCTTGAGTCCGCTCAGGGTCAATCGGAGGCATTCAGCAAAACCGCGCCAGATGTCCGCTCACCCACAGTTCGAACCCCACGAGCAGACGGACTGCACCCGGGCGAGGTTAGCCGTTCGTCATTGCGGGCAATGCCGGAGTTCAGCCGATCCTGATCGCGTCTCCGAAGTGGAGGTTCGCAGATGGAGCGTTACGGAGCTGAGGCTCGTTCAGTGATGATGAGGTCCATCCGCATATCGTGCGGCTGCGGATGAATGGTGTCCAGGCGCGACAGTTCAAAGCCGACGCCGATCGTCTGTGGCTTCGATGGCATCGCCGCGATGGTCCGGTCATAGAAGCCCCCGCCGTAGCCTAGCCGGAAGCCGGAGACGTCAAAGCCGACGAGTGGCGCGAGCAGGATATCAGGGAGTAGCGGCTCGCCCTCGGCTGGGATCGGGATGTTCCAGACGCCCCGGGACATCGCCACACCCGGCCACCATTCACGAAACTGGAGTGGCTGCGCCTTTGCCACCACCACGGGAAGCGCGAGGCGCACCCCGCGCGTGCGCAGACCGGTGAGGAGCGTGCGTGCATCGTACTCCCCTCTGAAGGGCCAGTAGAAGCCGACGAGGTTTCCCGAGGCCGAGGAGAGCGCCTCCGCCAGCGCCGTGTCGATCCGCCCGCTCCAGTCCGCGCGCTCTGCGGACCCGATCTGAAGCCGACGCTCGATCAACTGAGTGCGCATCTCCTTCCGCCACTGCCGGATCGCTGGCCAATCCAGGCTGCCGGCAGGTAGCGGAGGGCTCCCTGCCCGCTCCGATCCGCTGGTCAGGCCGACGAAGCTCGGATCGAGTTCGTGCATGAAACAGGGCGTCGAGCTGTAGGTGCCGAACGCCGCCGGATCCTCGACAGGCTGGTGAGGATCGTTCTCAGGTTTCCTCGTCTGAGTGCCCATGACCCCACTCCCCTCGAACAAGGTCCTCTAGCGGCAGCAACAACCCAGGCATCGCCCAGGTTGGGCTGCCGGGCCACTCCACGCCTCTGAGTTCGACCACTACCGGAGAAGCACGCTCGTCCCAGCAGAGCATGCCGCAACATCCCGCGTCACCGCTCCAAGGTCCGTCACCTGCGCCACCTGCTCAAGGACGGCCTGCTCGTCACGTCGAGGTAGATTTCGCCAAGCAGAGGAAGGTTCCGCATAGCAGGGCTGAGGCGGTCACCTACCTGCTGATGAGTTTCTGCGGGCAATGTAGGCGGGCGCGGCTTTCAGGCTGCGGGCAACTCTGAGAGCCTGCCCCACGACCGCCCAGCATCGAGGAAGGAGCGGCCATGTCGTTGGACAGAAGCTTGCAAACCATCGCCGCAGCGAACGGCATCGGAACGGACACGAACTTCGGCGCTGTCACGCCGCCTCTCTACCTGACCACCACTTTCACCTTCGCAGGCTACGAGCAGGCCCGTGCCTATGACTACACGCGGGCCGGCATCCCAGCCGCGCGCTGCTCGCCGATACGATCGCGCAACTGGAGGGTGGCGCGGGATCTACCGTCACAGCCAGCGGCAGGGCGGCGATCGATCTCATCCTCGGGACCATGCACCTAGGGCTCGGCCAGGGCGGCCGCGAAAACTTCCGAGGCCCTCAGCCGCTCCCGCGGAGCTTCCTCGCACGCCCGGTGCGCTGGGCAGCCCCTCTGCAGGGCAATGACGCGGCCTTGAGCCATGTAGGCACGTAGGCGAGCGAGATGCAGCTCGGCTTGGTGGCGGGATTCCTCCTCAGGGTTGTCTGGAGGTCGACTCTCGAGTTGCTGCACCATGTCCTTGGCGCGGTCCCAGGCTTGCCGCGCGAGCTCCAGATCTGAGTAGATACGTCCTCCCCTGAGCCCGTGGCGCGTTTTAACGCCGGGCATGCCGAACTGGATCCCGCCCCATCGAGGCTCGTGCACCGATAAGATGACAGCCCGGCAGCTGGATCGAGCATGTGTCTGGGTCGCGGCCGACTCGTGTTGCAACGGACGAGCTACGGACGATAACAAGCTTCTGTAATCGGGTCGGTCAATGACCGGCATTGATGCCACATCGCGGGGGCCGCTCTTCTGTTCGTGGTCGGCGTGAGGCCGCCACAGGATACGGCCAGGTCGGCAGGACGGACCAATCTAGAGCTGTTCCCGGTCAGGTAGCGACGGCCAAGTCGTCTTCGTAGCCGGCTGCGGCGAGGTAGTTGCGGCACTCCTGCGGGGTGAAGCACGAGAGGGCCTGCCGGATCGCTGCCCAGAGATCCGGGATGGTGCGGGCTGCTGCGCTGCGCAACAGGGCCTTGAGCTTGGCGAAGGCCTGCTCGATCGGGTTGAGATCGGGGCTGTAGGACGGCAGGTACATGAGCCTGGCCCCTGTGGCCTCGATCGCGGCCTGCACGCCGGCGACCTTGTGGGCTGGCAGGTTGTCCATGACGACGATGTCGCCCGGCTGCAGCACCGGGATTAGGGTCTCGGTGACGTAGCTGCGAAAGCGCCTGCCGTTGGTGGGACCGTCAAGAAGCGCGGTGGCGCACAGCCCACTCGTGCGCAGGGCGGCGGTGATGGTGGTGGTTTTGTAATGCCCCCACGGCGCTGCGAGCCGGCAGCGCTCGCCGCGCGGGGCCCAACCGTAGCGTCGCGCCATGTTGGTGGCAGCCGCGGTCTCGTCCAAGAACACCAGCCGGTCCGGGTCGAGCTCGGGCTGGGCCTCGAACCACGCCTCGCGGGCCGCTCTTACGTCCGCGCGCTCCTGCTCAGCTGCGTGCGTCGCCCCTTTTTCCAGCTGATCCCGTGCCGCTGGAAGAAGCGTGACAACCCGCTCGTGCTGGTCTGCACGCCCTGCTCGGCCAGTCGGTCGCGCAGCTCACGCAGGAAGAGGCGCGGCTCCTGCTTCGAGGTCGCCAGGATGAGCGCGGCATGCGCCTCAATCCGCTTCGAGGTGTGATCGCCGCCCATCGGCTTGGAGGCGAGTTGGCCCTCATTGCGGAAGCGCTCCGACCAGCGGCTGGCGCTCGACACGCTGACCCCGAAGCGAGCGGCGACGCGACGGCAGGAGGCACCCGCCGCCACGGCAGCCACGACACGCTCGCGCAGGTCCACAGACAACGGTGAAGGCATGGGCAAGCTCCTTCACCCGTCAACGTGCCAGCCGCCAACCCGTCTCAAGCGGCGCGGGATCTGCTCTAGCTCAGGCGGGTCAGAGCAAAAACACGCAGACGACTGCAGCTGGTGATGATGGCACCAGCAAAGGCTTACAGAGCCCAGACCAAATGCTGGGCTTCTGGGCTGCTTGGATGGAGCAACTCTCCGCTTCGCCTCAGGCCGCGCCGAGTATCGCCTGGCCACAATGGCAGGACGCGCCCACCACGCTCGGCCTTCCGGTCCTTCCAAGCAGCCCCGAACAGCTGAGCAAGAGCCTTTCGGACGGTCCGCTGCTTCGCTCCATCGATCAGATCTGGAACGCGAATCCGCTGCGCGAGGTCGTGCCCGTGGACTGGGCCGAGATCGCCCGAGCCTTGCGCATCGTCTGGCTGCGCTCCGCCGGAAAGCCGAACGCTACCCTGTCGCTCATCGACTTCAACCAAGCGCTCTGGGGCTCGCTCCTCAGTGTCTGGCAGGAGGCGGGACAGAGTTGGCTCGGCCTGTTCGGCTTGGCGAAGGATGAGGAACCGGGGGCGTCCTCGGGCGACAAGCGGTTCGCCGCACCCGAGTGGCGCACGAACCCGGCCTACCTGGCGCTGAAGGAGCTGTATCTGCTCGCCTCCGATTGGCTGCTGGAGCAGAGCGAGGCAGCCGACATGGAGGAAGGGGAGCGGCAGCGCGTCAACTTCCATCTGCGTCAGTTCGTGGACGCGATGAGCCCCAGCCTGATGCTGATGTCCAATCCGGTTGCTCTGCGCAAAGCGGTCGAGACGGGCGGCGCCAGCCTGGCGGACGGCACTCGAAACCTCCTCGCCGACCTTGCAGCGGGTCGCCTCAGCATGGTCGACGCGAGCGCGTTTGCACCCGGACGCAACCTGGCTCTCACGCCGGGCAAAGTGGTCCACCGCAACAAGCTGATGGAGCTAATCCAGTACACGCCGACGACGGAGCAGGTTCACCGCACGCCGCTGCTGATCCTGCCGCCATGGATCAACAAGTACTACATTCTCGACATGCGGCCGAAGAACAGCATGATCCGCTACCTGGTCGAGCAGGGCTTCACAGTCTTCGTGGTCTCTTGGAAGAACCCTGACGCGTCGATGGATGCCATCGGCATCGAGGACTACATCGACCTGGGGCCGCTGGAAGCCAGCGATGTGGCCTGCGCGATCACCGGCAGCCCGAGTGTCAACGCCATGGGCTATTGCATCGGTGGCGTTCTCCTGACGCTGACCCTGGCCGTTCTTGCGGCCAAGGGAGACAAGCGCTTCAACGCGGCAAGCTTCATGGTCTCGCCGCAGGATTTCTCGCACATCGGCGATACGGCTGTGTTCATGGGCGAGCCGACGCTCGATCTCATCGAGCAGCAGATGATGGAGCGGGGCTACCTCGACAGCCGCGAGATGAGCAACATGTTCAGCCTGTTGCGGTCGAACGACCTGATCTGGGCGAATGTGGTCAACAACTACCTGCTCGGCAACAAGCCGCCCGCCTTTGATCTTCTGTACTGGAACAGCGACGGCACGCGCATGACGCGAGCTGCGCACAGCTGGTACCTGCGCAACACCTATGTCGAGAACAACCTGATCAAGCCCGGCAAGATCCGGCTGAAGGGCGAAGCGATCGATCTCGGCCGCATCCACCAGGATGCTTACGCGGTGGGGTGCGAGAAGGACCACATCGTGCCGTGGGACTCGGCTTGGCGCATCACGCAGTTGTTCGGCGGGTCGGTCCGATACGTGCTCGCCTCCAGCGGGCACGTTGCCGGGATCATCAACCCGCCGGGCGGCAAGGGCGCCTACCGCACGCGTGAGGACGGTGCTGCCGCAAGCAGCCCCGAGGAGTGGCTGCAGGGCGCCGCGCGCCACGCGGGCAGCTGGTGGCCGGATTGGGTGTCGTGGCTGTCCGCCCGTTCCGGCAGGAAGGGCAAACCGCCACCTCTAGGCAGCGCGCAGCACCCACCGCTGGTGGATGCACCGGGAACCTACGTTCTCGAGAATTAGGATCAAGCTACAGACCCTCGACAATTTCCTTGGGGATGTTGGGAGGCCAACATGGCAGAGCGCACCGCCCACACCGATGCCGAGAAGCTGGCCGACGAGGTCAAACGGGCGATCGGTGGCCGCCTGCCAAGCGCCGAGGCAACGGCCCTCGGCAACGTGCTCGACCTGTACGTCGCGACCATCAAGAACCTTGAGGAGCGGCTTCACGCGCTCGAGCAGCGGGCCGGCCAGGGATAGGACCCCATGGTTCGTACTGTCTCACTCAGTCTTGCAGCCAGCCTCAGCCTGATGGGTCTGTCCGCCTCAGCGCAGCCCGAGAAGCCTATTGCCGTCCCACCCGTTCAAGGTGTTGTGCCCCATGATCTCCAGCCTCCGAAACCTGACCCAGCAACCGAAGCCAAGGCGAAAGCGGATGCCAAGACGGAGGCGAGAGCCCGCGCGGTAGAAGCCGAGAGGCGCTTCAACGAGCGGATCAAGGCCAACGACGTGAAGCCAATCGACATCACCAAGGCCGAGATCGCGAAGGCGAAGGACGAGGCTGCGGCGAAGAAGAAGGCCAAAGCCGAGGCTGAGCGGAAGGCTCAGGAAGAAGCGGCCGCCAGAGCGAGAATCGCCGAGACCGAGAAGAAGGCTGCGGAGCGCGACAGGGCCTGGGACGCGCAGATGAGGCGGGGCATGGGCGGCATCTGCAAAGGCTGCTAACGAAGGTGACCGGGCTCCTCGAGCGGCTCGTCGATGCCGCTCCGCTGACGCTCAGAATCACCCTCACTGCGGCCCGCGGCACCGCAGAGCAGCGTGCCTCCGCCTCGATGCGCAGTTTCGCACGCCACACGGTGCGCAGCGGGTCAGGGAGCTCTCCTCGGCCCGCTTGCTGAGTATCAGGCGACTTGCAGGATGACCTGAGTGGGTGGGACCTTGGCGGGAATCTGAACTCGGGTGCCGGTCAGGTTCAGCGTGGACGCGTAGACTACGTGTCCAGCTTCGTCCCGCACGCTTGCAAGAAGCGTCTTCTGGCCGGCGATGATCGGCTCGTGGGCTGCGACCTCTGCCAGCAGCCTGTTGGCCATGACGCCGACCGCATCCCCATCAGCGCACTCGATGCCAACCGTGTCGCGCGTGGTGGACTGCTCGTCGTGAAGGTCCAGGTAGTAGCGGGGCACTGATCTATCTCCGTTCTGCTCGTCCGCGGACGGGGCGTGCGAGCCCAGCAGCACACGCCCGCAGGCAAATGGCTTCGACCCGATGCCAGCGGGCATGCTCACGAAGGGTTTGCACGGCGGCGACATCACTTCGGAGTTCGAGGTGGGCCGCCGCGGCGGCCAGCTCCGTCGCAGCAGAGTCGCAGAGGTCAGCACTGCTACGCAGCCGCAGGCACTCGGTCCGTTGCATCGCAGTAAATTACGCCGCCAGTTTTTGCGCTGCAACAAATTCAGCGAGTGCGCAGTCTACCGTACCGACCGGGAGCTGCAGCCGTGTCACCACTGGTCACCAAGGCGAAGGGCGCGGCAGTGGAGAGGGACGGTGCGCGACGTCAACCAAGCTGCGGCGGGTACGGGTGAGGTGACGCACAACATCGCGGGGTGGCGGGAGCGGCTGGAGAGACGAGGGCAGCGGCTTCTCAGGTGCAGGCCTCTGCCTCCGCGCCATCGCGCCAGTCCGAGAGCCTCAGCACCGAAATGACCTGTTTCCTCGCGAGTGTACGAGCTACTTGAGTTCACTCAGATCCGATCTACTCCTGCGCGGCCCTGCCCGTCTCGGGTGGGTTTGCGCGTGTGTGCAGCCTGGAGCTGGCTGCGGGCGCCAGAGCGGCAGTCCCGCAACGCTTAAGCCGCACGTACCGTGATGCTGCACGCCGGAAGCGGAACATCCGCTGGGCCCCCAAATGACCGGGGCGTCAGTCAGCAGATCAACAACACTTCGCTGCTGTAGGACCGAGGCAAGCTGGGCAGGAGTCGGAGGTGCCCAGCGATGCCGATGCTCCGCACAAGGATGTCCTTGAGCTGCATCAACGACACTCGGGCTGAGGTGACCCAAGCCGTATCCATCGAGGAGGCGGCTATGACGTCACGTTCCGGCAAACCAGTTCCTGGCACCTTGTTCGATGGGCTCTTCATCCCCCTGGGTGATTGGGGCCATTTGCTGGACGTCGCTCAGGAGCTGAGGAGCATCGACAGCGAGTTCATGGATACGATGCTGGAGGCGTACGCCTCCGGGCCTCGCGCACTCTCCCCGTACGAGATCACCAAGGTTCGCAGCCTCGTGCAGCTGCTCAAGCAGCTTGATCTCGACCCAGCGGCCATTTGCCGTGAGTTGCCCGAGACCATGCACGAGCTTGAGACTACGTGTGTTGGTTGTACTCAGCGCACCCGGTGCGACCATGAACTCGCAGCCGGAACTGCTGCGGTGACCTACCAGCGCTTCTGCCCGAACGCGCAACGTCTCATGCACCTTGTGGAAAAAGTTGGACCCTAGCGGTGCATGTCCGATCGCTCGTCCGGCAATCGGCCACCGGGTGGTCGGGCCTGCGTTGCTGGTCCAGGACCCATGACCTAGATCAAAGCCGCTCATGCGTGACCCGGGAATGCTGACGCCAATCGAAGGCTACTCAGCATTCCCGCCGGCTGAATCAGGGATGAGCGTTTTCACGTCAGAATCGGTATCGCATGCCATGATGACCGAAATCCCGATTTACCGAACTGTAGATCCTCTGCACTTCCACCCGTCCACAACGGAGACCTACCGTGCGTTCTTCGTTGCCCGAAACGGGCGCATACTTGGGATGATTCCACTTGAGGCCGCGACCGAGGAGGAGGCTTGGATGATGGCGCGCGGACTAGCCGACGAAGACGAAGACGAAATTGTCGAGCTTTGGGCTGGCCTTCGCACCGTGGCCCGTTTCCAACGCATCGGCGGGACAGTGGGGACGTTCTGAATCCTCTGTCCGACGCACAAGGGTGAGGAGTCAGCTTCGCGTCCCCGGGCGTGGGACCGGCGCAGATCGAGGGTCGGCCGGCGGCAAAGCTGAAGGGCTTCCGCCTGCTCTTCGCTGTTCCGTTTTTTCGCAAGCTTGGTCGGACACAGCTTGGTCCAGCGCGGATCGTCAAGGTCGGTGGCGAGCTGGCGTTCGTCCCTGACGCACGTCGATTGCGCTGGATCAATGTATGTGGGTCGCCAACCTCCATCTTGGCCACTGTCGCAAAATGCCGGCTGCGGTTCCGAGACGCTGCCGGCTCGTCGCGGGAGGCTTGGTATGCTGGTCGACACAGGTTTGCAGGAAAGTCCCCGACACGTCTGTCACCACCGGCAATCCGAGGGCGGCTGCGCCGATTGTAAGGTCCGCCCGATCAGCGTCTGCAGCGTCCTGACACTACCCGAGCTGGAGGAACTCGAGTCGCTCAGTCAGCACCTCGTTCTCGAAAAGGGGCACGCCCTCTTCGGACAGGACGAACCAGCAGGCTATGTCTACAACGTGATCGAGGGCGCCTTGCGCCTCACTCGGCTGTTGCCGGACGGGCGCCGGCAAGTGATGGGCTTCGCGCTTCCCGGCGATTTTCTTGGGCTTGCCCTCCAGGACCGCTTCTCGGTTTCCGCCGAGGCACTGACTTCGTTGAAGACCTGCCGTTTCGAGCGCAGAGCATTTACGGGGCTCGTCCAAGCGAAGCCACATCTTCTCAGGAGTCTGCACGATCGGGCCGGATACGAGCTTACGCTGGCGCAGGATCAGATGCTGCTGCTCGGGCGCCGTACGGCCGAGGAGAAGGTTGCGAGCTTCTTGCTTTCCCTGCGCGAGCGCTACGCCCGCACGGGGCGCACGTCGGTCACCTTGGAACTGCCGATGGGCCGGCAGGACATGGCGGACCATCTCGGTCTCACCATCGAGACGGTCAGCCGCATGCTGACGCGTCTCGACAGGCAGCATGCCGTTCTCCTCGTCCCCGGTGGCGTCCGGCTCCTCGATTTGGCGAAGCTTGAGAGTCTTTCCGCGAACTGAGAGACTTCCGGGCCTTCGCCGCAAGCAGGCGTGCCGCCGAAGGCAACGCCTGAGGGCGGCCGGCGTGAGAAGGCAGGCGCGACTCTCAGCCAAGCTCGGATATCGCGCGTTTCTCGCCGGCCCGTGCCGACGTGAGAACGCCAGCAATCAATTTCTTGAAACATCCTGCGGCCGCCACGCCGCACCGCTGGGCCAAGCATCATGCTGCGCTTCGGTCGGGCCGCGACCTGCATCTTCGCAGTCTCGGCTTCCGCCCCGTCTAAGCTATCCTGGATCAGACGAGCGTGAGATGGTCCTCTACGGTGCGCACTCCCGGAACGCCTCCCGCAGCACGTTCGACGACCTCGCGTTCATTCCAAAGATCGACGCAGCCGTCGAGCGTCACCGTATCACCGCTCACACGGACGCGGACGTTACCTGTATTGCCAACGGAGCGCTTCAGAGCACCGAGGATGGCCGATCTGACCTCCTCGCAAGCCAGGGGCCGGATGCCGAGCAGATTTACGATCCCACGTACGCCAGGTAATCGAATAACTGCACGATCCAGGACTGCCTTCTGGTGTTCACTGGGCACGCTGCCGTTAGAAACACCCAGCCGTCCTCGACCACGATCCCGACTGATGCATGCGGGATCCGCTCGTCCATTTCGGCAACTTCAGCAGTGCGGTGGGCAAGCTCCTCGTCGCTCGCTCTCGAGGCCTCCCTACAACACACCTTGAGGCGGCTGGCGACTGTGCAGGGGACCCTCCCCGTCTCGCGACGGCGTCAGACGGTCCTGTGTCGGAAGGCCACAGCTGGAACTTCAGGCGTCGAGGCGACGGAGGGCAGCCGGGTTGCGTAGGATGACCGAGCGGCGGTTGGTTGGCAACGCGATGACACCCTCGCGCTCGAGTTGCGTCAGCGAGCGAGACACGCTCTCGATGGTGAGGCCGAGATGGTCGGCGATGTCGGCCCGCGACATCGGCAGGTTGATGCTTTCCTCTCCCGTCATCCGTTCGGACAGGCCGATCAGGAAGCTTGCGATCCTCTCCCTGGCCGACTTCCGCCCAAGAAGCATCATGTGGTCCTGAGCGCGCTCGAGCCCGCGCAATAGTGCGCCGACAACCTCACGGGCGAGGCAACCCCCGTCACCCGCTAACGTGCTCCGGTCGCTCGCACGGTAGATGATCAGTTTCGTGTCGGTCACGGCTTCGGCACTGAACCGGTGCTCCTCCCCCGCTTCGACCCCGAAGATATCCCCGGGCAGGTGGAAGGCGTCGATCTGCCGACGTCCGTCGCTCAGAAGCTTGTAGGTCCGGACCGCGCCCGACGCGACCTTGTAGAAGAAGGCGATCCGGTCGCCTTCGGCGAAGATCTCTTCGTCCGCTGTGAACGCGCGCCGCGATCCCGCCTTCGGCTCCGGCGTCTGCCGCGGAGAGAACGCGGCGTCCGGAAGAGCGCCTCCAAGAGCGGGAAGAAGGCCGGCGGTGGCAAGGACGGTCTGCATGGGAGCCTCGGCGTCGGTGACGTGGGCTCTTCGATACGTCCTACTTGGGACCCAAGAAATTCAGATGATCCCCCTAAGGGATTCTACGTAGGCGTGAGACCGCCCATTCGACTTCCGGACCTCAAGGCATCCCGAATGCCTTCCAGAAGCGATCCGTCCTCGAAAGGCTTTTCGACGACAAGGCGGAAGCCGGCATCGGTCGCACGCGCGCGAAGCGCCCGCGAGCCCTTGCCAGTGATGAGGATGGCGGGAAGCTCCACGTGCCGACTGCGCAACCTGTCGATCAGCTCGACACCGTCCATGCCTGGCATCTGATAGTCGACGACGAGACAGCCACTCCCTGGCAGCACCGGCTCGTCGAGCAACTTCGCGCCGTTCTCGTAGAGACGTACATCGAGCCCCTCTAGCTCTAACACGAACCTCAGCGAGTCGCGCACCGCCTCGTCGTCGTCGACGACGAGGACCGGTCCCTTGAAGGTGGTCATGGCAACGATGGATCCTCGGTTGCCCTTCGTCTACGCGGAACCCGGGGAGGATACCTTGATCTGCCTCAAGTGGCCTGAAGCGCGTCCGCCGAGGAGTATCACCCCAAAGCCGGAGTGATGCGCTCGTTCAGGGCATCATCGACTGGCTCGCGTCTACCGAGCGGAAGGTCGCGGATCGAGAGCATGCCGACTACTTCCTCGCCGTCCTTCACAGGCAGATGGCACAGGCAGATGGCGGCAGTGGCCCTGCAGCATCCGCGCGAAGGCATCCTGCGCATCGGCGGTAGCAGGAATGGTTGCCGGGTTCCGGGTCATCACGTCGCGGACGAGGGTAAGCATCGGATCGCGATGGTCGGCGATGACGCGGAGCGCGATGTCGCGCTCGTTGAGGATGCCGACGAGCCTCGTGCCGTCGAACACGGCGAGGGCGCCGACCCCCTTTTCGCGGATCCGGTGGCAGGCCGCCGCGACCGTGTGAGTGCCGCTGACGCGTTGGAGCGGGCGGCCCGCGAGCAGATCGGCGACGGAACGTCTGGACATGCTGTTCCTCCGGTTCATGCGCTCCGGACATCTTGCCGAGCTGGCGGCCGAGCAGACGCTTGGCCGGGACGGTTCCTCGACATCACGTCGCCCGATCACGCAGGATGCGAGCGGAAGACCATCCCTCGGACTATGGTTCTCCTAGACTGCGGCAGGCCAACCACCTTGATCTGAATCAAGGCATGTTTGCATCCGGATGCACTTGGCTCTGCCCACCGATCGAACCGGAATTCGCCATGACCGCAGCCTTCCCGACCCCCGCTGCCGACGAGAACCAGCGGCTGCTCAGCCCCGAGGAACTGGAGGCGGCCCTCCGCGACATCGGTGCCCGGCGCTACCACAACTTGCACCCGTTCCATCGTCTGCTTCACGATGGCAAGTTGAACAAGGATCAGGTCCGGGCCTGGGCGCTGAACCGCTACTATTACCAGGCGATGATCCCGGTGAAGGATGCCGCCGTGCTCGCCCGGATGACGGACGCCTCCCTGCGCCGGGTCTGGCGCCAGCGTATCGTCGACCACGACGGCGACCATCCGGGCGACGGCGGCATCGAGCGCTGGCTGAAGCTCACCGAGGGCGTCGGCTTCGACCGCGACTACGTGCTCTCGACGCGGGGCATCCTCTCGGCGACCCGCTTCTCGGTGGACGCCTACGTGCACTTCGTCTCCGAGCGCTCGCTCCTCGAGGCGATCGCCTCCTCGCTCACGGAGATGTTCTCGCCGACCATCATCTCCGAGCGCGTCGCCGGGATGCTGAAGAACTACGACTTCATCACCAAGGACACGCTCGCCTATTTCGACAAGCGCCTCACCCAGGCGCCGCGCGACGCGGACTTCGCCCTCGACTACGTGAAGCAGCACGCCACCACCCCGGCCCTGCAGAGGCAGGCGATGGCGGCGCTGACCTTCAAGTGCAACGTCCTCTGGACGCAGCTCGACGCGCTCTACTTTGCCTACGTGGCGCCGGGCATGATCCCGCCGGACGCGTGGCGCCCGGGCGAGGGGCTGCAAGCGGAGTAGGATCCTCGGCTGCGGCGGCCGACCCTAGACTTTGCCGGCCGTCAGGGTCATCCGCACGAGTTCCGAGAGGCTGCCGGCATGCATCTTGGCCATGACGTTCGCGCGGTAGATCTCGATCGTCCGCGGGCTAATGCCGAGATCGAAGCCGATGGCCTTGTTGGCCTTGCCGGCAACAAGGCCATCCAGCACCTGGCGCTCCCGTTCGGAAAGCGCGGCAAGGCGGTTCTGGATCGCGGACAGTTGCGCATCCTGGCCGGTGCGCAGCTCGCCGCTGCGCATGGCCGAGCGGACGGCAGTCAGGAAGATTTCGTCGTCGAACGGCTTCTCAATGAAGTCGACGGCGCCTTCCTTCATCGCCTCGACGGCCAGAGGGACGTCCGCATGCCCGGTCATCACGATTACGGGAGTCCCACACCCTCGTTCTCGAAGCTGGCGGAGGAAGGCAATGCCGTCGAGGCCTGGCATCCGCACGTCCGTCACGATGCAGCCCGGCACATCCGTAACGGCTTCCAGGTAGGCGATAGCCGACTCGTGAAGCCGCACTGGCAACCCGTCCGAAGCGAGCAGGAAGGCCAGCGACTGCCGGACCGCGAGGTCGTCGTCCACGACATGAACGACGGGCTCACTCGACATCGGTCATCTCCCTCCGGTCGACCGTCCGCAAGGTGAAATGGAAGAGCGTTCCGCTTCCCGGGCCGCGCTCCACCCAGATCTTGCCGCCATGCGCTTCTACGATGGTGCGACAAATGGAAAGACCCACACCCATTCCGTGGGCCTTCGTCGTCACGAAGGGTTGGAAGAGCTGGGCCGCGATCTCCGGCGCGATCCCGGTACCAGTGTCCGAGACGCACACCTCTACGAGGGCATCCGCCGGACGGGCATGCGTGGCGATGTGGAGTTCGCGTCGAGGCGCCTCGTGCATCGCCTCGATCGCGTTGCGGATGAGGTTCAGAAGCACCTGCTGCACTTGAATGCGGTCAGCAACCACGAGCGGCGCGTCGGGATCGAAGGCGAAGCCCACCCGCACTCCCTTCTCCTTCGCGCCGACGAGAGCCAACGCGCTGGCCTCTTCGATCAGCTTGGGTAGATTCTCGATGTGGCGCTCGCCCTCCCCCTCGAGACGAACTCGCGCAGGTGCCGGATCACCTGTCCTGCACGCAGAGCCTGCTCCGCGGCTTGGTTGACTGCGTCCGACAGCATCGCAACCTCGGCACCCTTCATGCGGCCGAGCAGCCGCCGGCATCCCTTGAGGTAGCTTGCGATCGCGGTCAGCGGCTGGTTGATCTCGTGTGCGAGCGTCGAAGCCATCTCTCCGAGGGCAGTGAACCGCGACATATGCACCAGTTCGGCCTGCAGTTCCTGCAAGCGGGTCTCCGTCTTCTGCCGCTCCGTCAGATCGCGGATGAATCCTGTGAAGTAGCGCACGCCGCCTGAGCGCATCTCGCCCACCGACAATTCCATCGGGAAGGTCGAACCATCCCGGCGCAGCCCGACCACGACGCGGCCGATGCCGATGATCCGACGCTCTCCAGTCTTGAGATAACGCGCCATGTAGCCGTCGTGCTGACTCCTATAGGGCTCCGGCATAAGCATGCTGACATTTCTGCCGACGACTTCGTCTGGCTCATATCCGAACTGGCGCACCGCCGTCGCACTGAATGACTGAATGCGCGCCTCCTCATCGATGACGATCATCGCATCCGGCACAGTCTCCAGGATGGAGCGCAGATGCGCCTCGCTGGTGCGCAACGCTTCCTCGGCTGCGTTCCGGTCCGACAAACCCCAGATCGCTTGCGTATAGCCGACGATCGCCCCTGCCCCATCACGCACCGGAACGACGAGAACCTTGGCGCGGTACGACCTTCCATCAGCCCTCTTGCTGAGACCCTCCTCTTCGTAGCGGCCGCTTTCGCGCGCCTCGGCGAGGATCCGTTCCGGCGTGCCGGCCTCAAGATCGTCTGAGGAGAAGAAGACCGAGATGTGCCGTCCGAGAAGCTCGGACTCGCTCCAGCGGCTGATGTGCGACCGTCCGGGATACCAGCCAGTGATGCGCCCTTCGCGATCGAGGGTGGCCAGCGCCATCTCCAAGGCACCCTCCGGCACATGGCTGCCTGTGGCTGGAGCGGAGGCCCTTCCCGCTCCCGGTGCCGTTGCGTGATCCAAAAGTCCCTCCGCCCCACAATCCGGGTCGCCGAGAAAATAGGCCGACCCACCCCCTAGCGGCAAACTCGTAAAATCGAGTGACCGAAGTGCGCAGGACCGGCAACCGAAGACCGAAGCGCGGCAGAGTACCTGGCGCCTAGACGGCGCGGCTGTGGGTACGTCCCGAGGTGCCGAGATAGGCATCGAACGCAGCTGCAACACTCCTGACGAACGGCCGCGCCTCCCTTGGAACGCTAACGACATTGCCCTTGATGCGCACGAGGCCGTCCGCTTCGAGGTTGGTCAGTCGGGGCGCCGCATGGAGGATCTCTCCCGGGCTCCGGCCGTGCGCCCGGCAGACCCGCCCGACGTCTACCGCGAAGTCGCACATCACCCGCTCGATCAGTTCGGCGCGGAGGCGATCGTCGCCGGTCAGAGCGTAGCCCTTGACTGCCGCCAACTCGCCCAGTGCGACGCGCTCCGCGTATGACCGGATTGCGGTCTCGTTCTGCACGTAGCCCTGAGGCAACCTGCCGATCGCGGATGCTCCGAACCCGAGGAGCACGTCGCTCGGATCCGTCGTGTAGCCTTGGAAGTTCCGGCGCAGCGTTCCATCGTTCTGGGCGCGCGCCATGGCATCCTCGGGACGGGCGTAGTGGTCGAGCCCGATCCGGCGATAGCCAGCGGCCAGGAGGACCGTGGCGATGGCGTCCGCCTGAGCCTGCCGTGTCCCACCGTCCGGCAATGCGCCTTCGTCGATCCGGCGCTGGTGCTTCTTGAACGTGGGCACGTGGGCATACCCGAACACTGCGAAGCGGTCGGGAAGCAATTTGAGGCAGAGCCGGATGGTCTCGACGCAGGAGGCGACCGTCTGGTGCGGAAGGCCGTAGATGAGATCCAGGTTGATGCCGTCGACGCCTGCAGTTCGAAGGTGGTCCACGGCCTGAGCAGTCCGATCGAAGCTCTGCTCCCTGCGGATTGCCCGCTGGACCGACGGATCGAAGCTTTGGACACCGAGGCTGACGCGGGTCACGCCAGCTTCGCCGATCGCCTTCGACATCTCCGGTGAAAGTGTGCGCGGATCAATCTCGACGGCAACTTCGGCATCCGACGCTACGACAAAGCGAGACCGTAGCAGGGCGACGAGGTCACCAAAGGCATCCGGCGCCATGATGGTGGGAGTGCCTCCCCCGAAATGGACATGCCGTACTTGGAGTGGGTGGACGAGGCGCGTGGCGACGAGGTCGATCTCGCGTCGCAACGCCGTCAAGTAGGCGTCGATGGGAGCGTCATGTTGCGTGATCGTAGTGTGGCAGCCGCAATACCAGCACATCGATCGGCAGAACGGCACGTGCAGGTAGAGTGAAGCGTCGGCCCTTTGTGGGAGCGCGGACAACCAGCTGGCGTAGACGGCTGACGTCACGTCCCCGCTGAAATGCGGGCTCGCAGGGTAGCTCGTGTAGCGCGGCAGTCGCTCGTCCCCATAGCGAGCCCTGAGTTCGTCTCTCATGCGGCTTCCTCTTCGGCAGCGCAGGTCCATGTCGCACCGAGCGCCGGATCGTCGCTAAGGTTCGGAGGAAGGTGGCGCCTTGATGTAGCTCAAGCGCGTCCAGGTAGTCCGAAGCCCGCATACGGTCTGGAGCGTCGAAGGATTGTAAGGGACGGGGCGGGAGGTCGCTCACAGACGCGGTCGCAACAAGTCCGGAGACCTTCCTTCTGGAAGCTCGCGAGCCGCGCGCAGTTCTGCTGCGGCCTGGATCAAGGCGTCAGTGGTGGATGGACGCGCTATCAGGGACCAACCGCGGCGAGTTCCTCCTTCGCCGTCTTGCCGAGCTCGCGCAGCTTCTCCGCCGTTGCTGAGGCGTAGTCCCGCACCGGTTGCGGTCCGGATCGAACGGCATCCTCGTAGGCGGCGATCTCCTTTTCGAGCGCCTGGGTCTCGACCTCGGCATAGCGCCGAGAAAGCGCGAGATAGTCCAAAGGCTCGATGTTTTCGACGATGCTTCGCAACTCAAGATCCAGCGTATCGTGCAACTCGATGCCGGATGTCTTTGCCAGTCGGGCAAGTTCCGGCAGTTGCGCGGCGCGAAAGTCTCGGACGCGTTCCGCCAGCGCCTTGATATTAGGACGCGGGTCCTTGGCCGCCGCGATTTCGGAGATGCGGGCCTGGAAGACAGCCGACGCATAGGCCGCCTCGATAAAGCGTCTTCCGGCTTCATCCGCACGGGCTCTGCCCGGTTGCGCGGCCCAGGAGACAAGGACAGCTAGGAACGCACGGCGCCCGATCACTGCCATCCCGGGACCCCCTGCATGTTGGGCAGCTTGTGGGCGATGCCTTTGTGGCAATCGATGCAAGTCTTCTCGCCCGTGAAGAGATGCTTCTCGTGCGCCGCCGCCGCCCGGGATTCTGCTTCGCCACGTCCATCGATTGCGCACTGTGGCAGTTGCGGCACTCCAGCGAGTCATTGGCCTTCATGCGCGCCCATTCGTGCTCGGCGAGATGTCGACGCAGGTCCAGAAACTTGTCGCGGGTGTCGATCGAGCCGAAGATGTGGCCCCACACCTCCTTCGAGGCCTGCATCTTGCGCGCGATCTTGTCTGTCCACTGATGCGGGACATGACAATCGGGACAAGTGGCGCGCACGCCCGATCGGTTGGCATAATGCACCGTGCCCTTGAGCTCTTCGAAGACGTTCGCCTTCATTTCATGACACGAGGTGCAGAATTTCTCCGTGTTGGTGGCCTCCAGGACGGTGTTGAAGCCGCCCCAGAACAGAACGCCGGCGACGAAGCCTCCCAGCGTCAGAAATGCAAGAGAGAGCGTGACAGGCGGACGGACGGCCGTGCGCACCCAGGGATTCAGCCAGAACCATGACCACGCTCGTGCGATCGCCGCCATGTCAGCGTCTCCGCGGCTCGCGCTCGACGAGCGCGTCCATGTCGACGAAGGTGTTGGGAACGAGCGGTTTGGCGCCCGTCTGCGGCACGTGGCAGGCAAGGCAGGAATAGCGGCGCGGGGACACCCCTCCGAGCGTGTTGCCGTCTCGGTCCTGGTAGTGGGTGACGCTGATCATCGGTGCCTGCGATTGCTCGGTGAACTTCCGGGCATGGCAGGACAGGCACTTGTTGGCATTGAGGTCGAGGGCATATCCCTCGATTGCGTGCGGAATGAGCGGCGGTTGGTCCGGGTAGTTCCGCATGCGCCGAACGTCGTCCGTGACCTGCCGCTGCATCGGAGGGGCCGGGGTCTCCCGCGTGAAGGGTTCGGGCCCGGTCAGCCGCGGAGCTTCCTGAGCGAGCAACGCGCCCGCCGCGAGGCACGCTGCACAGGCAAGTCCTGAGAGCAGATAGGGGCGCATCATTCCACGCCTCGTTCTGCCGTGGCGATACCAATCACCTTGACCGCACATTTCTTGAAGTCGGTCTGCTTCGAGATGGGGTCCGTCGCGTCCAGGGTGGCCTTGTTGATCAGTTGGCTCGCATCGAAGAAGGGCACGAAGATGCGCCCGGGGGCATCTTGTTGCGCCCGCGCGTCTCGATGCGGGAGCGGATTTCGCCCCGGCGGGACACAATCCGCACCTCTTGGCCCCGTCGCAGGCCGCGCTGCTGCGCGTCGTCTGGATGCATGAACATCACCGCGCCGGTAAAGGCACGGTAGAGCTCGGGGACTCGCATGGTCATCGAGCCGGAATGCCAATGCTCCAGGACCCGGCCGGTGACGAGCCACAGGTCGAACTCCTGGTCTGGCACCTCGGCCGGCGGCTCGTATGGCGCAGCCATGACGACGGCCCGCTTGTCGGGATTCCCGTAGAACTGCCAGCCCGTCCCCTTCTCCACGTAGGGGTCGTGGCCTTCCCGGTAGCGCCAGCGCGTCTCCTTGCCCTCGACGACAGGCCAACGTAGGCCGCGGACCTCGTGGTAGCGCTCGAACGGCGCGAGATCGTGGCCATGTCCGCGCCCAAACGAGGCGTACTCCTCGAACAGACCCTTCTGGACGTGGAAGCCGAAATGCTTCGACTCGGCGTTGTCGTAGCCGGCCGCCAAACTGTCGAGTCCGAAACGGTCGACCTCGCCATTGCGCCACAGCACGTCGAACAGGGATCTACCCTTGTACTCGGGATGGGCGGCCAGCGTCTCCGGAGCCCAGACCTCGTCGGTGGTGAAGCGCTTGGAGAACTCCATCAGCTGCCACAGGTCGGAGCGGGCCTCGCCAGGCGCGTTGACGAGTTGACGCCACATGTGGGTACGGCGCTCGGCGTTGCCGTAGGCCCCCTCCTTCTCGACCCACATGGCCGTGGGTAGAACGAGGTCGGCGGCCATCGCCGTGACCGTCGGATAGGGGTCGGAGCAGACGACGAAGTTCGCCGGGTTACGGTAACCTGGATAAGTTTCGTTGTTGGTATTGGGCGCCGTCTGCAGATTGTTGTTGCACATGATCCAGTAGGCATTGAGTTTGCCGTCCCGGAGCATGCGGTCCTGCTGCACGGCGTGGTAACCGATCTCGCCGTTCAACAGACCCGGCGGCAGCTTCCAGATCTCCTCGGCGTGCTTGCGATGCTCGGGATTGTTGACTTGCATGTCTGCCGGCAGCCGGTGCGCGAAGGTTCCGACCTCGCGGGCGGTGCCACAGGCCGAAGGTTGGCCCGTCAGTGAGAACGGGCTGTTGCCGGGCTCGGCGATCTTCCCGGTCAGCAGGTGGATGTTGTAGACGAGGTGGTTCGCCCAGACGCCGCGCACGTGTTGATTGAAACCCATCGTCCAGAGGGACATTACTTTGATGTTCGGATCCGCGTACAGCTTCGCTAAGGTCAGCAGGCGCTCCTTGGACACTCCGGTCAGGTCGGCCGTCTTCTCGAGCGTGTAGTCGCTCACCATTCGGGCATAGGCCCCGAAGTCGGACGGCTGTGAGACCGCTGCCTCATTGGCGTGGGCCGCGCGCTGTTCCAGCACGTGCTCGGGACGCAGGCCGTAGCCGATGTCAGTGTTGGCGATCCGGAAGTTGACGTGCTGGTCGATGAATTCCTGGTTCACCGCGCCCGTTTGGATGATGTGGTTCGCCACGAAGTTGAGGATGGCGAGATCGGTGCCCGGCTTGAAGATCAGGGATTGATCCGACAGGTCGGTGGTGCGGTGCTCGTAGGTCGAAAGGGTCGCGATCCGAACATGCGGTGCGCTCAGCCGCCGGTCGATGACCCGCGTCCACAGGATCGGGTGCATCTCCGCCATGTTCGAGCCCCAGAGCACGAAGGCGTCGGCATGCTCAAAATCGTCGTAGCAGCCCATCGGCTCGTCCATGCCGAAGGTGCGGATGAAGCCAACCGCGGCCGACGCCATACAGTGGCGGGCATTCGGATCAAGATTGTTCGAGCGGAAGCCAGCCCGCATGAGTTTTGTCGCGGCGTAGCCCTCGAAGATGGTCCACTGGCCTGAGCCGAACATGCCAACGGCTTTGGGGCCCTTCTCGCGCAGGACGCGCTTCCACTGCCGCGCCATCTCATCAAAAGCTTGGTCCCAGGAGACGGGCTGCAGCTCCGCGCTCTTGTCGAATTTCCCGTCACGCACCCGCATTAGCGGGCGGGTGAGGCGGTCGGCGCCGTACATAATCTTCGAGAGAAAGTAGCCTTTCACGCAGTTGAGGCCTCGGTTGACCTCGGCCTGCATGTCGCCGTGGGTCGCCACGACGCGCCCGTCCTTCACCCCGACCATCACGCCGCAGCCGGTGCCGCAGAACCTGCACGGTGCCTTGGACCACTTGAGGGTTATGTCTTCACCCGCCGGAAGATTCTGTGCACGCGCCGGCAGGTCGACGCCTGCGACCGCCGCGGCCGCGGCTGCGGCCTGCGCCTTGAGCAGGGTTCGGCGGGACACGTCCATGGTCGTCTCCTCAAAGGGCAGAGGTGCGTCCGGTCGGCACCACGCCTATCCGAATCGGTGGTAGACAAGGGCGGTCGAGAGAACGCCGGGGAGTTCCCCGATCTCGCCGAGCCGCTGCACGACGTCGTCCTGACTCCGGGTCTCCAACGTTACGACGATCTTCCCGGTGGGGCTGTCGCCGTGGACGTCCAAGCCGGGGATGACCCGGAGGACGGCCAGGACCTCTGAAAGATGCTCGGGCCGTGCATGGACGATCAGCCCGGTGACGTGGTGTTCGTCGGCGGGCGCGGCGCTCGCGGCCGGACGGCCGGACAGGAGATCCCGGCGGGACCACGAACTCGGTTCACGCATCCTCGCCTCCTAGACGGGTCCCGGCGGACCGGTGAACGCGTAGTATATCCAGACCAGGAAGCCCCATCCGGCCACCACTCCGATCGCGATGAACGGCCAGATCAGGACGGCGAGGACCAGAAAGGTCAGGATTTCACGCGTCCGGCTTGGCTGCGCAGGGGTGCTGCGCCCCAGGGGTTCGATCCGAGCGGCCGGCTGCTCTGCCATCAGTCATGCCCCGGTACGGCGTGTCGCCGATGCTCGGTATCGGCAGGCGCGGCCATGCAGGTCCGGACCATCGGAAGAAGCGCACGAAGGATGCGGCACCTCGCGCGATCGGCCGCAGGCGAGCCGGATGAAGCAATCCAAGCGATCCCGGCCCGGTCGGGAGCCTCCGCGTCGCCTCATGTCCGCAGCGCATCCGGCTGCGATCGGGTGTGCTCCCACAGGATGCCGCGAGACCGTCGCGTTTGAAAGCATGCAGGTCGCGGAACGACGTAGGATGAACCGGGAGGCGGGAAGCAGCCGTGCGCTTGTCTTCACCGTCGCGATCTCCTTGTCGTTGCCTGCATGCAGGTGCTCGGGTTTGGGAGATCATACCTGAAGGGTCGAGATGATCTTTGCGCGTGCGCAAACAACCGTCCTGCAGTGGCGAAACAGGCTCACTCCTCGGCCTTGTCGAACCTGCATTATGGAAATCCGCCCCGTTTGAGCGAGATCAATGAGCCTGCAGCTCGTTCGGAACAGATCCCACCGGGGCCCTTCAGAAGATTTCGACGGCTGATCGGCTCGGCCGAAGTGCCTGCTTCGGGTCCTGAGCAAGTGAGCACGATGGATCAGGTGACGCATTGGATGAGGCCAGGGGCGGGTGCGCTATTCGCTGGCCTCGACCGCGAACAGGCCGACGCACTGCTGGACGCGGCCTCGCACCGACTGTTCGCGGAAGGAGCGACGCTCTTCCACCAAGGAGACGCTCCGGCCCAGCTCTTTCAAGTCAACTACGGCCTCGTCAAGCTCTCTCGGGTCAATCCGGAAGGAGGACAGACCACGCTCAGGTTCACGGGACCAGGCGATCTCGTCGGCTGCGTGGCGGTCTTCCAGCAATTCCCCTTTCCTGCGACCGCGACCGCTCTCAAACCGACCAGTGTACTCTGCTGGGGAGCCGGGCAGATTTTCGACCTCCTCAGCCGCTATCCCGCCGTTGCGAACAACGCCCTGCGCACTGTCGGTGACCGGGCCGGGAAATGGTCGACCGGGTGTCGGACATGAAGGACAAGTGCGTCGAAGCGCGGATCGCCGGCATCCTCCTGCGCTTGGCCGACCAGATCGGACGCGCCTGTCCAGCCGGTGTGGAGGTGTCGTTTCCAGTCACACGCAAGGACATCGCCGAGATGACGGGCGTCACCTACTTCACGGTGAGCCGGGTGCTCGCAGCTTGGCGCAAGCGGGGCCTCGTGCAACTCGGACGGACCCGCATCGTCATCGTCGAGCCGCAGAGGCTTGCCCAGATCGCCGGCTGAGGATCTGCCTGACCGATCTCATCCCAATGCCCGGAGCGAGGCCAGCGGATCGGATCCTACCAACAGCGCATGTCCCTGCAGGAGGATCCATGCATAGAGGGCGAGGCTCGCGGCCGTGGCGAGCGCGAGCGGCTTCCAGGTGCCGATGCGGACCCGTCCGGCCAAGAGTGCGGCGAACGGGATGTTGGAGTAGGTTCGGCTCAGCTCCCGCCAGCGTTCCTGACCCAGGCGGCCGCGTGCCTTCGCATCCAGCAGGTGGAAACCAAGTCCAGCGAAGGCGGACATGCTGCCGAACAGGAGGACAGTGGCAAGATCGCCGTTCGCCGGTATATGAACCGCCGCCCACAGCAGGAAACCCCAGAGCAGCGGGTGACGGGTGACGGCGACCGCAGGACCGGGCTCTTCCCCTCCCCTCAGCGAGATCGATAGCGGGTTTGGGGTTAGAAGGCCGCTTACTCCGAAGAATAGGGCGAACGGCATCAGAACGAGTGCGACGTACCATTGCCACTCAGCAGGGTGCCAGAGCACGATCGTGTCGGCCCGACGTGTCGCTACGACGAGCTATGCGAGCAGCGCGATCGAAAGAAGCGAGTACGTGAACAGGTAGAGGCGTAGCCCCATGGCTGACACCATGCGGTCGCGAATGCGCGGAGCCGCCGGCACGGAGTGAGCCGTGAGGAAGACGGTAAGCGCCAGAGTGAATTCGGTCATCAGGATTCGCTTCGGCCAAGGAGCCGACGGGCGCCGGAGGTCAGCGCGGCGACCGAAGCGGCGAAGCTTAGGATGGCGATGACTGTGGCGATGCTGCTCCAGCGACGACCTGCCTCGGAGCCGAACAAATCGGCGCCGAGCCGGAAGACGACGGACGCGTGCAGGACGGTCAACGGGCCGTAGAGGACCGGAGCATAGCGCACTCGGACCCCTCCTACGGCGGGTAGAATGACGAGCGCGTGCCCAAAGACCATCGACAGCACGAACCCGAGCAGAACGGCATGAACGGCCATGTCGTATCCGTACGCAGTGGAGCCGGGTGGGAAGATCAAGAGGAGCAGGCCAGCGGTTCCGAGCCAAACGTAGCCTGCGAGCATGGAGGCGGCCATAAAGCGGGGCTGACCGTGTCCCCGAATGGTCCGCATCGCGATGTCGTGGCGCGCCAGCCACGCCGCGAGCGCCAGAAGGCCTGCACCCATGAGACGCGATCCCGTCGCGTCCATGAGGCCACTGGCGGCACCGGCCAGAAAGATCCCTGTCGCGAGGAGGAAGAGAGGGCTGCTCCCGCTCCGCCCTGGAAGGAGCCGACTGAGTTCGAGGCGCTCCCCGGCGATGGTCAGCACCAGGAAGGCGAGCCACCAGCCGACGAGATCGGGGACAGGCTGCCCTGTGGCCCAGAGCGTGCTGCCAGTCAGCAACGAGACGGCGCCGACTTCCAACGCCAGTGTGAACACGGCCGGCTGCCGAAGCATCGCGACGAGCGCAACCAGCGTCGTCACGGCTGCCGCCAGGACATAGGCCCAGGCTCCGGGCGCCCGAGAAGGCGCGATCAGCAGCAGGAGCGACGCGGCGCTTGAGAGAGCGGGTGCCACGAAGGGCCAATGGGCTCCGGACGCGACGGCCCGCTCGAGCCCGATCAGGGTACCGAACACCCCCAAGATCATGAGGGGTCCATGCAGGTCGGAGAAGGCTTCCGCCCGCGGCAGGTCCCAGCCCACGCGCGACAGCCCGGTCCAGATCCCGAGTGCCAGCGTCGCCGCTGCGCATGTGAAGAGTGCAGCCTTCGACATCGCGAGTCCGTTGCGCCGCTCGGAAGTCTGCGTCTCCTGAGCGGCGGTCTGCCGCCACGAGGTCGACTTAGGAGCTCCTGAGCGCGCCGGGTTTCGGGACATGTTTCTGTTCTTCGCCGGAGTATGACTTGGAGTTTGGCGTTGCCGCTTCGTTCGCTCAATCCGAAGCGGTTCAAGAAGACGATCTACCGGTATGAACGGGGCGTGCCGAACTCGAACGACCGTTCGGCGGCACCGCCGAGGCAGGCTCGGCATGCCTGAGAGCGGAGCCGTACACTCGCGCTCGGTCAGCTCACGTGTTGTGGACGGCGTCCGAGGAGTTCAAGTCCGCTCTGTGTGATCCGATCCGGTGTCCAGACTGGATCCCAGACAAGTGAGACCAGGATCGGACAGTTTCCGCCAAACCGCCGTAAGAGGCAGGTGCGAGCTTCTTCGACGAGCAGATCGCCGAGGGGGCAGGTTCGCGCGGTGAGAGTCAGATCGACCTCAATTCGTCCAGCCTTCCGTACGGCACGGTAGACGAGGCCGAGATGGACGATGCTAATGCCGACCTCCGGATCTTGGACCTTTTCAAGACAATCAAGCACCTCGGGATCGAGACCGCCCGCCGACTTGTGATGCGCATGCGGTGCACTCGGCAAATCCTCGTGCCGCATCGCGCGGTGTCTCAACCAAGAGAGCATGGTTCACACCTCCGGATCTTCGGCTGCGTGCATTCTTGTGGCCATGCGGAGAGCGTCGATCCTTGATCTGAGTCAAGTAGACCGAATTGGGCAGGTGGTACGGAATGGCTGCCGAGGCTGGACGCCGCACGTCGCCCTTCACTCGAAGTCTGCCGGAGTTGACGAAGATGGCTCCTGTTCCGCGGCTGCGCGCCTACGCAGGCCCCTCGTTCCTCTCCTACGGCTTCCGGCCATTCTTCCTGTTCGCCTCGATCTATGCGGGCGTGGCAATCGTTCTGTGGCTTTCGATCTTCGTCGGGGAGCTCGCGCTGCCCACTCTGTTCGTCGGTCGGGATTGGCACGTCCACGAGATGCTCTTCGGCTTCCTGGCGGCCGTCGTGGCCGGGTTTCTGCTGACTGCCATCCCGAACTGGACAGGACGCCTACCGCTGCAGAGAGGTCCGCTTCTGGTCCTCGTGTCGGCCTGGGCGGCTGGCCGCGTCGCAGTGAGCGTTTCTGCATGGACCGGATGGCTGCCCGCTGCTGTCGTTGACCTGTCGTTCCTCTTCCTGCTGACCGCCGCCACTGCCCGCGAGATATTCGCCGGGCGGAACTGGCGCAATCTGAAGGTGCTTGCGGTGCTCGTCGCCCTGTTGGGTGGCAATGCACTGTTCCATCTCGAGGCTCATCTGTGGGGCACGGCGGAGTACGGCACGCGCGTCGGCATCGCGGCAACGCTCGTGCTCGTGATGCTCATCGGCGGGCGCATCGTCCCGAGCTTTACCCGCAATTGGCTAGCAAAGACGAAGCCGGGACGGATGCCGGTGCCGTACGGCTCTTTCGACCGGATAGCGATGGCGTCCGCGCTGCCCACTCTCGCGCTTTGGGTCTGCAAGCCGCAATCGTCGATCACGGGGGCGGCTCTTCTTGCATCTGGAGCGATCCAAGCGGTTCAGTTGGCGCGTTGGGCCGGAGACCGCACCTGGGGGGATCGCCTCGTCCTCGTCCTGCACGTGGCCTACGCGTTCGTGCCGCTCGGCTTCCTCCTGATCGGGGCCGCTTCGCTCGGGTTCGTGCCGGCAGGCGCGGGCATCCATGCCTGGACAGGCGGTGCGCTCGGAATGATGACGCTGGCGGTCATGTCTCGGGCAAGCCTCGGCCACACGGGACGACCGCTCGCCGCCACGCCGACGCTGCAGGCGCTGTACGGCTTGGCAGGCTTGTCGGTTGTCGCGCGGATCTGCGCCTCGCTGCATCCGGCTTGGTTCGCCGGACTGCTGCCACTGGCGGCGGTTCTTTGGGCCGCAGCCTTCGTCGGCTTCGCAGCTGCCTACTGGCGCGTGCTGACGGGGCCGAAAATCGAATGATCAACTCGGACAGGCTCACGGAGCGCCAGCCGAAGACTCGTGGACGGACACCGGATCCTGTTGCGAAGGTCTAAGATCTGCGCGGAACTCCTCGGCTCCTTTGCGGCAGCCTCGATTGGCGGTCGAGCCTCGCGAGGCGGTAGTCCTATCAAGCGGCCGGCCGGCACCACCTCGTGGCGTTAGGGTCCACTGCCCTTGATGCAGCGCAATGCGCTGGTGGGCACGCTGGCGCCATGAACATCGTCGCGGGCCGGTCCACGGACCGATGAGATCGTGTTCAGGAGCTTACGGGTCCACGGTGCCGAAGGTTCTCAAGGTGGAGACCGGTGCGTTTGCGGTCGTGGAGGATGGCGTCTGGTGGCCGGGCGTCTACGATACGTTCACGGCAGCGGAGCGCGCGACCGTCTTCCGGGAGGCGGATCTATCGAGGCTGCAGGAGCGTAGGAATGCAGAGAGCGTCAGCAGCCGCGGCATCATCACGATCGCGGACCTAGAGTTGCGCCCGAGCGTGTTGGGACGGTTCGGGAGTTGGGACGTTGAGGAGTGAAGGAGGATGCCGATGCCTTCACCCCTGTCCGTTGATCTACGCGAGCGTGTCGTCTCTGCCGTTTCGGAGGGGACGTCCTGTCATCAGGCGGCAGCCCGGTTCGGGGTCAGCGTGTCCAGTGCCAGCCGCTGGTCGGAACAGTTCCGCCAGGAGGGGCAGCTCGCGCCCAAGCCGTCGGGTGGCGATCATGCCTCGCACCGGATCGAGGCGCAGGCCGAACTGATCCTGACGACCTACGAGGCGCGGCCCGCGATCTTCCTGCATGAGTTGCGTGACGCCTTGGCCGAGCACGGCGTGCAGACCAGCACGAGCAGCCTGTCCCGCTTCTTCGCCCGGCACGGCATCACCCGTAAAAAGGGGCGATCCACGCCGCCGAGCAGGCGCGCGAGGACGTAAGGGCCGCCCGCGAGGCGTGGTTCGAGAACCAGGACGCCCTCGATCCCGACAGACTGGTCTTCCTCGACGAGACCGCCGCGGCCACCAACATGGCGCGCCGATACGGTCGAGCCCCGCGGGGCGAGCGCTGCCGCCTCGCCGTCCCGCAGGGGCACTACAAAACCACCACCGTCACCGCCGCCCTGCGCAGCGATGGCCTGTGTGCCACCACCCTGTTCGACGGAGCCACGAACGGCGCACGCTTCCGGGCCTACGTCACTGACACGCTCGTGCCCGTGCTCAGGCTCGGCGACACCGTCATCCTCGACAACCTGCAGGCTCACAAGGTGACGGGGGTGCGCGAGGCCATCGAGGCCGCCGGGGCGAGGCTGCTCTACCTCCCGCCCTACAGCCCGGACTTCAATCCGATCGAGCAAATCTTCGCCAAGTTGAAGGGCCTGCTCCGAACCGCGGCGGCCCGCACTGTCCCAGACCTGTGGCACACCATCCGGCAAGCCTTCGCTCGCTTCACGGCCGACGAGTGCCGCAACTGCCTCGCCGCAGCCGGCTACGATACCGACTTGGCCGTCCCGACATGAGCGGGAACGGCTCTAGAAGCCTTGAGCAACCGCTTCGCGTAGATGGGCGCACCCTCGAATTGCGCAGATCGTGCGCTGCCAGCGGTTGCGGAGCGGTTTCAGCGATCCACAGTCGCGGAAGCCCTTCCAACTTCGCTGCGAGAACAGGATTCGGCGCGCGACGTCTGTTGGCCTTGCATCGGCGACGAGGGCCCTAACTGCGCGTTCCAGGCGTTGCAGCCCTGTCGGACGTGTTTCTGCTGCCCTGCCAATGTCCCTGCGCCTTCAGCGCGTCTGCCGCCTCGCGAGGCATGTAGGATTCGTCGTGCTTGGCGAGCACGGTGTCGGCGCGGAAGAGGCCGCTGGGCTCTAGCATCCCCTCGGTCACCACGCCCTGGCCCTCGCGGAACAGGTCCGGCAGCAGGCCCTTGTAGCTGACCTGCACGGTGGAGTTCGTGTCGGTGACGGCGAAATCGACCGTCTGATCGGGCCCGCGCCGGAGCGAGCCCTCCTTGACGAGGCCGCCGAGGCGGAAGCGGGTGCCCGGCGCCACGCCCTGCTGGGCGACCTCGGTGGGCGAGCGGAAGAATACGATCGAGCCGCTCATCGCGGACAGGATCAGCCCCACCGCGAGCGCCAGCACGGTGCCGCAGGCACTGATCAGGACGAGACGGCGAGCTTTCCGGCGGGTCAAGCGAGCACTCCGCGGCGATGATACGTGCTGAAGACGTCTACGAGCGGTCAATCTGCTCCCGGCGGTCCTTTGGAGCGCATCCCGAAGCGAGGTCCATGACGTCTAGCGTGTCCGTCCTATCGCTCCGGCACAGCTCGGCCTTGACCTGAATCAAGTGCGGTCCCGGCCGCCGAGGCCGGATCCGGCAGGCACCGATAGGACCGGTAAGGCAGCAGCTGCGAACAGGCACAATACACCTGCCACGAGGAACGCCGGCAGGTAGCCTGCCGAAGCGTCCCGCAAGTGACCTGCCGCGAATACAGCCGCTGCAGCTCCGAATTGGTGCCCTGCGAAGATCCATCCGAGAATGAGGGTCGCCCGCTCCCGCCCGAATCGGAGGACGATCAGTTTCACGGTCGGCGGCACTGTCGCAATCCAGTCGAGGCCGTAGAACATGCCGAACACTGCTAGAGCCGTGAGCGAGAAGTCGGTGAACGGCAGACACAGCAGCGAGAGGCCGCGCAGACCGTAGAACCAGAACAAGAGCCAGCCGCCGTCGAAGCGATCGGACAACCAGCCCGCGCCCAGCGAACCGAGGACGGCAAGCGGGCCCATCAGAGCGAGCACGTTTGCGGCTCTGAAGGAGGAGAGACCATAGTCGGCGCAGAAGGGCACGAAGTGGGTCTGCACGAGACCGCTGGTCGCCGCGCCGCAGATCGCGAACGTGCCGAGCAGAACCCAGAAGATGCCCGACCTAGCCGCGCCGTGAAGCGCAATCGCGGCTGGTTCGTTCCCGCCGCTTCGCCCAATCCGTCCGAGACCGTCATCGGCTCCTCCGGATTCCTCCGGCACGAGCACAAGAACGGCGACCGCCGCCAGCGCGGCGAGTACGACGAGTGCGAAGACCGCCGCACGCCACCCACCAGCCTCCGCCAGGGCGGAGATGGCCGGTAGCACGACTAACGGACCGGCCGCCGCGCCGGCGCCCAGCACACCCATGACGAAGCCGCTTCGTCGCGGAAAGCAGCGCGTGGCCACCGTCGCGCCTAGCACGAGGGCCGTTGCGCCGCTGCCGATGCCGATTAGCGCGCCCCAGAGGAGGACGAGATGCCAGATTCTCGTCATGGCCAAAGAAGCCAGGAGACCGGTCCCGACGAGCAGAAGGGCCGCGAGCATCACGCGGCGGAGGCCGAGCGCGTTCATCAGCGGCGCAGCTGCAAGCCCCATCAGACCGAACAAGACCGACCGGACCGCCAGAGCCGACGAGATGGACGCGGTTGACCAGCCGAACTCTTGGCTCAGAGGAATGATCAGGACGCCGGGTGCACCGATCGCAGCGGCTGTCGCCAGCATCGTAAGGAGCGCCGCTCCTGCGACGGCCCAGGGCCGAACACGACTTCGCTTGATCACGGGTCGGCCAGCCGGATGTGCCAGGACGAGGTCAGTCATCTGACAGCACGCGGTACTCGGCACCCTCGATGTCCTCGTACTGGCCCGAATTCAGGGCCCAGAGGAAGGCGCAGAGCCCAAGGCCGCCGAGCGCTAGGGCGATGGGAATGACGAGAAGAAGCACGTTCATGGATATGGCTCAGGCGGCAGAAGTCACGAGGCGGGCTTCAGGCTTTGCATCGACCGCGGTATCGACACGCTCCGCCCCATCGCCGACCCTCGCACGCAGAGCGTTCAATGTGACCACAAGCGAGGAACCCGACATCGCGAGCGCGGCAATCAGGGGCGTCAGGAGGCCTGACGCTGCAAGCGGAATGGCGATGACGTTGTAGGCGGCTGCCATCCAGAGGTTCTGAAGCATGAGCCGCTTGGCCTTGCGGCCGGTCGAGAGCACGGCCAAGACAGGTGCGAGGTTCCTGCCGAGAAACAATGCGTCGGCGGCCGCTTGGCTGACATGGGCCGCGGTCACGGGGGAAAGCGAGGCATGTGCAGCCGCAAGAGCCGGTGCATCGTTGAGCCCGTCGCCCACCATCAGCACCCGCCGGCCCGCGCGACCGAGCGCCTCGAGCCTGGAGATCTTATCCTGCGGTGCAAGACCGCTCTCCCACTCGGCCACGCCCAGGCGGCCAGCGACGGAAGCGACGGCGGATGCACGGTCTCCGGATAGGATCACGACTCGGCGCCCTGCCGCCCGAAGAGCCGCAATCACGTCGACCGCGTCAGGGCGGACTTCCTGGCGCACGGCGAAGGCCACAGGTGCCGTGTCCCCTGCGCGAAAGCAGATGACGGAGGCGTCCGGAATGGCGTCGAGAGCTGCCGCGGCGCAAAGTTCGGCATCGCAGAAGCGCGGCGACCCGAGGCGTAGTTCCACGCCGTCGACGAAGGCCCGTACGCCGAGCCCGGCCGCCTCCTGCGCTCCAGGATAGGGCTCAGCGGGACTTGCGGCTTGCGCAAGGGCGGCCGCCATCGGGTGGCGGCTCGACCGGGCGAGACGGGCCGCCTGCGCCAGTGCACCCACGTCTACGTCAGCATCGGCAAGGGCGGGCTCCGGAAGAGTCAGCGTGCCGGTCTTGTCGAACACGACCGTATCGATCTCGGCAAACCTCTCGAGCGCCGTGCCGTCGCCGAGCAGAACGCCCTCGCGGAACAGGGCCCCGGCCGCTGCCACCTGAACCGCAGGGATCGCTAGGCCGAGCGCGCAGGGGCATGTGATGATTAGCACCGAGACTGCAGCAAGCAGCGCCGCATGCCAACCGGCACCCACGGCGAGCCAGCCGACGAGTGTCAGGGCAGCGGCCGCGTGGACCACCGGCACGTAGAGCCGGGTGGCCTTGTCGGCGAGCACGAGGGCGCGCGAGCGGACCTCGAGGGCTCTCCGCATCAGACCTTCCACCTCGTCGAGCAGCGTTGCGCCCGCCGCGGCCGTGACCTGAACCGTGATGGCACCGTTGCCATTGAGAGCGCCCGCATAGACCCTATCACCGCAACGGACCGTCACCGCCGCAGTCTCGCCCGTGACAAGGCTCTGATCGAGATCGGAGGCTCCACGCTCGACGGTGCCGTCGGCTGGCACGCGCTCCCCCGGACGAACCAGGATGCGGCAGCCAGCGAGAAGTTCGCCTACCGGCACCTCGCGCACGCTTCCGTCCGCCTCCACACGCGCCGCGGTCTCGCAGCGGAGCGTCGCAAGGTTCTCGGCGAACGCCCGCGTGCGACGGCGCATGGTCTGATCGAGAACCCGACCGATCAGCAGGAAGAACAGCAGCATGATCGCGCCGTCGAAGTACGCATGTGCCGCCCCCGACAGGGTCTCGACGACTGACATGATCAGGGTCAGCACCACCCCGAGGGTGATGGGGAAATCCATGGTCACCCGACCGGCACGCAGGCCCCGAAACGCGCCCTCGTAGAACGGCCGTCCGGCATAGGCCGCCGCCGGCAGAGCAATCACGGCCTGGATCCAGTGGAAAAGGTCCCTGTTCTCTGGGGCCATGTCGGAGACGTTGCCGGCCCAGACGGAGATCGCCAGCAGCATCACGTTCATCGAGGCGAAACCGGCGACCGCCAGCGCACGGACGAGACGGCGCATCTCGGCAGCTTCCGCGTCGGGTGGCCGTCCGGGATCGAAGGGCTGTGCGTTGTAGCCTAGATCGCTGAGCGCTCCGATGACACCACCGACGTCGGGCTCCGCATCCGGCGTCCACTCGACCGCGAGGCGCCGATCCGAAAAGTTGAGGCGGGCCCGAGCCACGCCCGGCATTCCAGCAAGGCCGTGCTCGATCGTGGCCATGCACGCTGCGCAGCGGACGCCTTCGACGGCGAACTCGGCACGGGCGGACCCATCCCGCGCCCGCGCGACGAAGGCCTTATAGTCCCTGGCGAGCGAGGGCTTCGTGTTCGCCTCGCTCCAGGAAGCATGGGCCTCGACGTAGGCCAGCGCCATGTCCGTGCAGCACATCGCCCGTGTCTCCCAAACTTCCCCGATCAGCGCAGGACGATGCGGCTCTTGCGCCGATAGTCGTCGCCGTCGGCGCTCAGGACGTCGACGACGAGATCCCATTGCCCAGCGGACACCGCGTCGAGATGCGCGACGTAGTCGCCAGGGGTGGTCTCTGCGAGCGCGATCGTCAGGTCGCCCCGCTTGTCGGTCGGGCGTTCGAGGCGAGCCCGCAGACGCCTGTCGCCGAGCGGCTGCCCGTGCCGGTCCCGCAGAGTCACAGCGACCACCAGACCGTCACTACCCTCACGCTCCGTCCGGCTCTCGAGGTGCCAGCCCCTCTCGCCTTGCCGGCGGGCAAGCCGCAATTCCTCGTTGTAGCGCTGGCTCGCTTGGTAGGGGGACGCCACCTCGAGGCCGGACCATGTCCGGAAGGCCGAGGTGACGAGGAGCGCGTCGGCGCTCGCGATGGTGCCAAAGAAGGCAATGAAGATCGCCAGCACCTTGCCGCCCGTCAGACGGAAGCCAGAAGCTGATCTGCTAGGAACGGCCGGAATGTTCATGATTAAGGACCTTTGAAGTAATCGTTCGCGGACGCGCCCTCGCCCGTCTCCGGGTCGGCGAGACGGAAGGTGACAGGAACCGAGGCGGCGAGCTTCGCGCCTGCGGGAGCGAACAGGAGGACGCGGAATTCCTGAGTCGAGTCCGAGGTGACGACGAGATCGTCCGGCGTGCCGCCCACGACTTCGAGCCGCACCTCGGGCAGGCCGTCGACGGCGAGGCTCAGCCTACGTTGGGCCAGTCGCTTGTTCACGACGCGAACCGTGTACCCGTTGCGCACGGAACCATCCGAGAGGGTCACGAACAGCGGATTGCGGTCATGCAGGACGCTCAGCCCGGTAAAGCTGCGGGTCGCGAGACTGTAGAGCATGAAGCCGCTGATGGCCGCTACGAGCACGCCGTACAGCACCGTGCGCGGCCGGACGATGCGCAATACCGGCGGCAATCCCTGCGCTCTGCGGCGAACGTTGGCCTCGGTGTCGTAGGCGATCAATCCGTGAGGCCGCCCGAGCCTGCCCATCACGGTATCGCAGGCGTCGACGCACAGGCCGCACTGGATGCAGTCCATCTGCAAGCCGTCGCGGATGTCGATACCGGCCGGGCATGCGGTGACGCAGGCGAAACAGTCCACGCAGTCACCTGCCGGTTGAGCGGCCGCGCGCAGCGCCGCCGTCTTCTTGGCCGAAGTGCGCGGCTCGCCACGATCGCCACGGTACAGGATGTTGAGCGAGTGCTCGTCGGTCAACGAACCCTGAATGCGGGGCCAGGGGCACATGTAGGTGCAGACCTGCTCGCGCATGTGTCCGGCGAGGAGGTACGTCGTGGCCGTCAGCGTGAATATGGCTGCGTAGGCGACCGGCGGGGCTTGGAAGGTGGCGAGCTGCGCGACCAAGGTCGGCGCGTCCGCGAAGTAGAGAACCCAAGCGCCGCCGGTCCACCAGGCGATCAGAAGCCAGATCGTGTGCTTCATCGTGCGCAGAGCGAGCTTCTCGACCGTCCATGGAGCCGCGTCGAGCTTGAGTCGCTCGCGCCGGTCGCCCTCGATCAGCCGCTCAATCGCCAGGAACAGATCGGTCCAGACCGTCTGCGGGCAGAGATAGCCGCACCAGACCCGACCAGCGACGGCGTTCATCAGAAACAAGACGAGAGCCGCAAGGATCAGGAGGCCCATCACGTAGGTGACGTCCTGAGGCCAGAGCTCGATGGAGAAGAAGTGGAAGCGGCCCTTATCGAGATCGAGGAGCACCGCCTGAGAGGGCTCCCCCGGTCCTCGGTTCCATCGCAGGAAGGGCACCAGGTAGTAGACGCCGAGCGTGAGGGCGAGCAGCACCCACTTGATCGTCCGGAACGTGCCTCGCACCGCCTGCGGCTGGATCTTCTTCCGGGCCGCGTAGAGCGCTCCGTTCGGATCCGGAATGACCGCTCGTGTGGCATTCGCACCGAACTTCTTCGTGCGCTCTGCTCGGGTCGCGGAAGCGGCAGGGAGCGTGGAGGCGGGAGTCTGGCGGTTGGGCTGAACCAGCGACATCGTCGTCCTTCCGGCCGGCTGACGAGCCGGCGCCGACGTCGTCTAGGGCTATGCTTGGACGGCTGCTTTGATCTCGCTCAAATGAGCCTCGGCAGCCGCCCCTCCCCCTACTTTCCGCCGCCGAGGCCGTGCACGTAGACGGCGAGGGACTTGATGGTGGCCTGATCAAGCCGCCCCTCCCAGGCAGGCATCACGCCCTTGCGGCCGTTCGAGACCGTCGCGGCAACCTGTTGTGGCGACGATCCATAGAGCCAGATCCGGTCCGCGAGGTTTGGCGCACCCAACTCGGGATTGCCCTTGGCGTTATCACCGTGGCAGCCCGCGCAGTTGCCGGCGAACACTTCGCTTCCCTTCTCCAGGTTCGCCCCGGGAACACCAGGTCGGTCGGACAAGGAGAGGACATAGCTGGCCACCGCCTCGACCTCGGCCCGCGTCAGGACGCCGTCACGCCCGAAAGCTGGCATGTCGCCCACATGGGCCTCGCCGTTGCCGGAGCGCGCACCGAAGCGGATGGAACGCTCGATCTCCTCGGGCGTGCCGCCCCACAGCCAGTCGTCGTCCTGCAGGTTCGGATATCCGGTCCTTCCCGTGGCGGAGGTGCCGTGGCAGGCGGCGCAGTTGTCGCCGAAGGCAGCCTTGCCGGTCGCAAGCGCCAGCCGCAGGAGGGCAGGATCCGCGCGAATCTCGCTAACCGACGCGCTGGCGAGTTGCGCCTGACCGCGCGCATCCCGCTCCTGCCGGACGGCTTCGACTTCGGCGAGTACGCTCTCGCGTTGCGAGTAGCCGAGGACACCCGCGGTGTAGCCGCTCACCAGCGGCCACGCCGGGTAGGCGACCCAGTACCCAACGGCCCAGACTATGGTGGCGTAGAGGCCATAGAGCCACCAGCGCGGAAGCGGGTTGTTGTACTCTGCGATGCCGTCCCATTCGTGCCCTGTTGTCTCGGGCGCGGAGGGCGGCTGTCGGTCGGGATGGGCGGCGTTGGCCACGGCTCAGTCCTCATTCAAGGGAAGATGGGCGGCCGCTTCGAACCGGGTCCGGTTGCGCGGCCAGAAGGCGTAGAGAGTGACGGCGGCGAAGATGCCGACGAAGTAGAGGAGTCCGCTCGTCTGCGCGAAGCTCGCTGCAGTTTCGTAGCTCATGGCCTCACCTTAGGTTCTTCTTGTCTTCGTAGATCTTGAAGTCGACCATGGTGCCGAGCACCTGCAGGTAGGCGATCAGCGCGTCGATCTCCGCGGCCTTGGCCTTGTCCCCGCCGAAGTCCCGGACGTTGGCGCCGGGATAGCGGCGCTGCAGGTCAGCTGCGCCGACGCCGTCCGGATCGAGCTGCGCCTTCAGATCGGCTTTGGCCGAGGCGATCATCTCATCGGTGTAGGGGACGCCGACCGCGCGGTTCGCCTTGAGATCCTCCGCGATGGCGTCGGCGTCGAGGGGGCGCTCCAGGAAGGCGTAGGCGGGCATGATCGAGGCCGGCACCACGGCGCGCGGCTCCTTCAGGTGCTCGCGGTGCCACTGGTCGGAGTACTTGCCGCCGACACGCGCGAGATCGGGACCTGTGCGCTTCGAGCCCCATTGGAACGGGTGGTCGTACATGCTCTCGGCAGCCAGCGAGAAGTGACCGTAGCGCTCGATCTCGTCGCGCATGGGCCGGACCATTTGGCTATGGCAGAGGTAGCAACCCTCGCGAATGTAGATGTTGCGGCCGGCAAGCTCGAGCGGTGTGTAGGGACGGATCCCCTCGACCTTCTCGACGGTGCTCTTCAGGTAGAACAGCGGTGTGATCTCCACGAGCCCGCCGATGGCGACGACAATGAGAGCGCCGATGAGCAGGATGATGGAGTTCTTCTCGAAGATCGCGTGCCTCTTCCAGAGGCCGGGCTGAGCGGTGGCCATGATGATGATCTCTGATGTGCGGGATCTGGATGCGGGGACCGCGGTGCGGCCCCCGTTCGGTCACTCGGCGGGCACGAGAGCCGGCTCGACCTCGGCAAGCCCCTCGGGCTCGTTCTCGATGGCCGTCTTGCCCGCGATGGTCATGGCGAGGTTGTAGGCCATGATCAGCGCGCCGATCAGGAACAGCACTCCGCCGAGCGCACGCACGAGGTAGTAAGGCTGCATTGCCTCCACCGTCTCAACGAACGAGTATTCGAGGAAGCCGAGTGCATTGTAGGCGCGCCACATCAGACCCTGCATAATACCGGCGACCCACATCGAGGAGATGTACAGTACGATGCCGAGGGTCGAGACCCAGAAGTGCCACTCGACCAGCTTCAGCGAGTAGAGCTCGCGCCGATTCCACAGCCAAGGTACAAGACAGTACAGGGCGCCGAAGGAGATGTAGGCGACCCAGCCTAGCGCCCCGGAATGCACGTGGCCGATGGTCCAATCGGTGTAGTGCGAGAGCGAGTTGACCGCCTTGATGGACATCATCGGGCCCTCGAAGGTCGCCATGCCGTAGAAGGCTAGCGACACGACCATGAAGCGCAGGACGGGATCGGTCCGGAGCTTGTCCCAGGCGCCCGACAACGTCATGAGGCCGTTGATCATGCCACCCCAGGACGGCATCCAGAGCATGATCGAGAAAGTCATGCCCAGCGTCTGCGCCCAGTCGGGCAGCGCGGTGTAGTGCAGATGGTGCGGACCCGCCCAGATGTACATAAAAATCAGGGCCCAGAAGTGGATAATCGATAGCCGATACGAGTAGATCGGCCGTTCGGCCCGCTTTGGGACGAAGTAGTACATGATCGCCAGGAAGCCGGCAGTGAGGAAGAAGCCGACCGCATTGTGGCCGTACCACCACTGAATCAGCGCATCCTGCACGCCTGCGAAGATCGGGTAAGATTTAGAACCGTAGATCGAGACTGGCATCGCGAGGTTGTTGACGATGTGCAGCATCGCAATCGTCACAATGAAGGCGAGATAGAACCAGTTCGCGACAAAGATGTGCGGCTCCTTGCGCTTCCAGAGCGTCGCGAGGAACACGAGGAGATAGACGACCCACACGATGGTCAGCCACAGATCGGCGTACCACTCGGGCTCGGCGTACTCCTTCGACTGGGTCACGCCCAGCAGATAGCCGGTGCCGGCAATCACGATGAAGAAGTTGTAGCCTAGCACCACGAACCAGGGTGCGAGGTCGCCCGCGAGCCTCGCGCGGCAGGTGCGCTGCACGACGTACAGGGACGTGCCGATCAGAACGTTGCCGCCGAAGGCGAAGATGACCGCCGAGGTGTGAAGCGGCCGCAGGCGTCCGAAGCTCGTGTACTCCAGCCCCAAGTTCAGGGATGGCGCCCACAGCTGGAAGGCGATGATGCAGCCGACTAGGAAACCCGCAATGCCCCAAATCATGGCGGCGATGGCAGTGAATTTGATCGGGCCGAGATTGTAGTTCGGCTTACCTGCGATCTCCTGCAGAGGCGCATCGGGCCCGCGGTTCTCGTAGCGCCAGAAGATCGCGGCGATTCCTGCAATGGCCGCAAGGCCCGCGAGTCCCATGTGGAAGCCATAGGCTGCGTCGAGCGCGTGGGTGGACGCGATTGCACAGAGGATAGCGCCGGCGAGAAGGGTGAGACCTAGGCCGGCCTCTCCTTCCGTCATGTATTTGGTTGCGGGTATCGCGGCCATGGCTCTTCCGATTCGCCTCGCGCAGGATTGGATGTTCCCGCCCTACGGTCGGGCTCGCTCCCAAGCCTTGATTTGAATCAAACGGCCGCGGTCACTGCGTCGTCTGGAACTGGGACCAACTTGCGAGCACCGGCGCATGCGTCTGGTCCGACCGTTGGCGCGTCCGACGCTTTTGTGCTGGATCAAGGAACTTCGGAGATGGAAGGAGCGAGTCTCGCGTCAGCGTGAGCCAATCTCGGACCGGAACGATGACGCGCCTCTACTCCGCACACCCGCTGGATCCTGCCGCAGCCGATCAAGCGTACCCTTTGCTGAACCTGCGGCATCCTGGGCTGTCGCTCCGGAACTGGCGTGCCGTCGTTCGGCGCCTGTCACGCGGCTCACGGGCCAGGGGTGGCCTGATGGTGGTGCGGAACGCTCGCGGAGCTGTCGTTGCCGTCTTCTCCTATCGAATTGGAGAACCGCTCGTCGGAGGAGTGCTCCTGCGCGTGACGGACGTAGTCATATGGGGCGCCTGCCGGGTGACGCCCTACCCACTGCCGTTGCAGCCTGCGCGGAGCAACTCGCACGCGACCTAGGCTATTCTCGGGTCGTCATCGAGTTCTCGGATGACGCTCTGTCGGACGGCGAGGCGGGCATCCTGCACGCGGCCGGGTACGAGAGCCGCGGGCGCCTGTTGGCGCGAGGCGCAGTGGTCGGCCGGGCCGCGGTCGAATTGGCGTGCATTCCCGCAGTCCGGTCGCATTGACCATCCTGAGGCCGATTCCCGGCGCGATCGCACTGCACTCGTTGGACGGCGCAATACGGCAAGCGGCGGCTCGCTCCCGCGCTGGGGTGTTGCTGCTCCTCTCTCAGCTGCAATCAGATTATGCGCATCGTTCGACCGCATACGGCCGATTGTGTTGAAAAACTCCTCAGCACGGACCGAGGTCTCTACGGCTAGTGGCTGCCGCTCGCCGCTGTCCCAGGTGTTGTGGGTTCATGCCCTCAGAAGAGGGTCAAACGGAGTTTTTCAACACAATCGGCCCAATTCTGTCCATTCATATTGTTGCGAGCGCTTTCCTGGGGCGCCGTCACAGACGCGGGTGACCACGCCAGGGTCTTTGATCCAGCTCAAAGCCTTCCGGCCGCCCCTATGGAAATTGAGCGGCGCTCGCCAAAAGGAGGCATTGACGAACCCGACCCCAGTAGCCACAGTGCCAACCAGCATCTAGGTATTCGCTGCGCTCTTTACTTCTGTGGTCGCCGCCCTGGGGGCATTCCTGATAACAACCTACTCGGTTCTTGTCACGCTTACCATGTCGGCATCCAGCATCATCAGCATCGACGTGTTCATGATGATTGTCGCTGCGCTGGCACTGGTTCCTCTCGCAGGCGGTGCCGTTACCGGCTGTCTGGCCTGGGCGGATCGGGCCCAATAGGAACGTTGCCAGTGGATTGGCGTGGACAAAACGTACAACGTTCAGCCCGACTCCACTTCCGCTCGCATCCAGTTCGCGGGCGAATGCGTGGTGCGCTCGTCTGCATCCGTGCGCCAGTGTCTCTTTTGCTGCTTCGGCCTGGCCCAATAGAACCGGATATCTGACAATTCGAGTGCGACCTCAGCTTAGCGGGGGGTTCAGGGCGGGAAGCTCTGACATTTCCGTCGGAGTCAATCCGCCCTGGCGATCTCGGATGATTAGAGTGCAATTACGATTATCTTCGCCCACCCATACGATAAATAGCCGGAAGAGATAGGGCAGCGCCGCCGGAAGCCGCTGTGCAGATCCAGTGGCTCCAGCGGCTCCCTGCCGGTTTTGTGACAGAACAACTATTATGGGTGGCCCGGCTCCGCGTTTCCCTCGGGACCGGGTCCGCACCCAGGCAAGACATCTCCGCGTTGGCGGCGGTCGGCAGCCGCAAGTCAGGATTCGCGGAGGGTTTAATTCCCGAAGCGACCGTATGGTCGTGTCGGGGACGTGCCGATCCGCTCATCCTTCTTTTGCTCGTTGCCGCGCCACACCGCCCTACTCGGCAGCGACGTCGAGAGCGGTGCCGGTCCGGGGAATGCCGAGGGTGTCCCAGGTCTCGGCCAGCGCCGCGGTGAGCCGGGCGATGCTCGCCTCGTCGTGGAAGGGCGAGGGCGTGATGCGCAGCCGCTCGGTGCCGCGCGGCACGGTCGGGTAGTTGATCGGCTGGATGTAGATGGCGTGCCGCTCCAGCAGGTGGTCGGCGGCCGCCTTGCACAGCTCGGCATCGCCCACCATCACCGGGACGATGTGGGTCTCGGTGTGCAGCACCGGCAGGCCCGCGGCCTCCAGGGCCGCCTTGGTCCGGGCGGCCTGGCGCTGATGCGCCGCGCGCTCGGCTTGCGAGCGCTTCAGGTAGCGCACCGAGGCCCGGGCGGCCGCGGCGATGGCGGGCGGCAGGGCGGTGGTGAAGATGAAGCCCGCCGCGTGGCTGCGCACCGCGTCGCAGACCAGGCTCGAGCCCGTGATGTAGCCGCCGACGCAGCCGAAGCCCTTGGCGAGCGTGCCCTCGATCACGTCGACCCGGTGCATCACCCCGTCGCGCTCGGCGATGCCGGCGCCGCGCTCGCCGTAGAGGCCGACCGCGTGCACCTCATCGAGATAGGTCATGGCGCCGTAGCGGTCGGCGAGGTCGCAGATCCTGCCGATCGGCGCCACGTCTCCGTCCATCGAGTAGACGCTCTCGAACGCGATCAGCTTCGGCCGGTCGCCGGCCTCGATCAGCAGCTCCTCAAGATGCACGAGGTCGTTGTGGCGGAAGACACGCTTCTCGCAGCCCGAGTGGCGCACGCCTTCGATCATCGAGTTGTGGTTGTAGGCATCCGACAGGATCAGGCAGTTCGGGATCAGCTTGGCGATCGTCGAGATGCCGGCTTGGTTCGAGACGTAGCCCGAGGTGAAGACGAGGCCCGCCTCCTTGCCGTGCAGATCCGCGAGCTCGCGCTCGAGATCGACGAGCGGCGAGTTGTTGCCCGCGATGTTGCGGGTGCCGCCCGCACCGACGCCGCAGCGCTCCGCCGTGCGGGTCATGGCGCCCACCACCTCCGGGTGCTGGCCCATGCCGAGATAATCGTTCGAGCACCAGACCGTGATCTCCCGCACCGATCCGTCGGGCTTGCGCCAGTTGGCGGTTGGGAAGCGGCCGGCGATGCGCTCGATGTCGGCGAAGACGCGGTAGCGGCGCTCGCCGTGCAGCCGGTCGAGCGCGGCGCGGAATAGGGCATCGTAGTCGGTTGCGTTCCGGCAGCGTCCGACCAGGGTCAGGGCGGCCATTTCCGTGTTCACACCAGAGCGCATTCCCCTGACCTTCCCTACTGACATTGGCGGTTGCCCGTCGGTAATCCGAAGCGGTAGTTCAGAGCGGATGCCCGCGTGCGAGAGGCGGCACTGACCGCTCTAATCCGCTGCCATCCTGTCCGAAGCGCAGGGCAATGCGCGTTGATCTCAATCAATCCGTCCCGGAAGCAAGATGGCCAACAAGTTGGCCCACCCCTGCGTCGCAAGGCAGAGTTGCGCGGCCCCTCCATCCATGAGGGCACCTACTCTTACCTAATACTGGGGCGCGCCCCGCCTTGATGCAAATCAAGGCCAGCGTGGCTGCTGCGGCGCACAAGGCCGCGTCCGGTACGGTCGCTACCTACCCGACCTCCAAAGGATACAACCATGCGCATCACGACCCTCATCCTTGCCTCCGCCATTCTTGGCTGTACGGCATTGTCGGCCCTCGCAACGCCCTGCGCGCAGCAGATCGGCGCCCTGGAGCGCCGCCTCGACAGCATCGGCGCCGTGCGGGTTGCCGGTCTTGAGCCTGGCCACACCTTGACGACAGGCTCGATCAAGGCGCTTCCACAGCCCCTTGCGGAGCAGCCGAGTGAACCCCGGCTCAAGCCGACCCGCGAGAACGTTTTGGCTGCCCGTACGCTGATCCAAGAGGCCGCCGCCGAGGACCGCGAGGGCAATCAGCGCGCTTGCGAGAACATCCTGACGGATGCCAAGCGCCTCATGGGTGCCCTGCCCTAAGGCGTCGACGAGCTTGGCGCCGACTCGGGTGGCCCGATGCTGGTGCAACCCCGGCAGGCGGAGGATGGGCTCCTCCGCCGGTGAGGGCCGCCCCGATGGGCGAACGTTGCCGTCATGAGACATCGGCGGTGCGGGCTGCCCCGCGACAGGCGAAGCCGGCGGCTCATTCGCGAGCAGGCCGTGGCGGTAGATCGGAATGGAGATACGCGGTGCATTGTTCGGTCGGGTCGTCACGATGCCCTGCGCAAGCGCATACGCACCCGGCAGCACAGGGCGGCTCTTGAGCTGGATCAAGGCCGCACCGGGTGCCTCAGCTATGCTCGCCCGGTCCGACGCAAGAGGAGCCGGCGCGATGCGAAAATTTCTCGTCACCTTCCACAAGGTTGTCAGCGACGACACCGGCCACGATCACAGGGTGGTGCAGCAGCGAGCGGTGGTTCGCGCGCATTCGGACGTATCGGCCCTCTACGAGGCCAAGGCCCTCTTCTGCCGGCACATGGGCATCATCGACTGGAGGCTGCGCGCCGACACCTGTGACGTCGCCGAGATCGTGGACATGGCGGCCTGAAGATGCCGCGGCGGGCGGACAAAGAGGGTCTGTCGTCGAGGGCGGCTCGAACGCCTCTCGGGAGAGCAGCGGCCCCAAGCCGCCACATGTCGACACGATCTCGGCGGTTCGACACCCAGCAACTCAGCTGCGAGAAATCCCATGACAGGTTCACTCAGCGACACAACCATTCACCTCGTGAAGGCGACGGTTCCTGCTCTGCAGGAACACGGCCTCGCCGTCACGCGGCGCATGTACGAGCGCATGTTCCAGAACCCCGACATCCGCGATCTCTTCAATCAGTCGCACCATGGTGAGACCGGCTCGCAGCCCAAAGCACTTGCAGCGGCCGTCCTGGCCTACGCCCAGAACATCGACAACCTCGGTGCGCTTGCTCCAGCCGTGGAGCGCATCGCGCAGAAGCATGTCGGGCTCAACATCTTACCCGAGCACTACCCGCACGTGGCCGAGGCGCTGCTGGGCGCCATCAAGGACGTGCTGGGCGCGGCCGCGACCGACGAGATCCTCGCCGCCTGGGGAGAGGCCTATTGGTTCCTCGCGCACGTGCTGATCGGGCGTGAGACCGCAATCTACGGGAGTCATGCCGCAGCTCCAGGCGGATGGAAGGGGTGGCGCGCCTTCAGGATCGACGGCCGGACGCGTGAGAGCGAGATCATCGCGTCTTTCGTTCTGCGTCCGGAAGACGGTGGACGCGTCCTGCGGCACCAGCCCGGGCAGTATCTGACCTTCTGGATCGACATCCCGGGCCAGCACCCGCTGAAGCGCAACTACAGCATCTCCAGCGCGCCCAGCGAGGAAGCCTACCGGATCTCGGTCAAGCGGGAGCCCCACGGCATCGTGTCGAACTGGCTGCACGACCAGGTGCGGGAAGGACAGATCCTGAAGGTGGCGCCGCCGGCGGGCGAGTTTTTCCTGAACGAGGAATCGCCGCGGCCGGTCGTCCTCCTGAGTGGGGGTGTCGGCCTGACGCCTATGATGAGCATGCTGGAGACCATCGCGAGCCAGCACCCGAACGTGCAGGTCCAGTACGTGCACGGCACATTGAACGGCGCGACGCACGCGATGAAGGAGCAGGTGAGGTCGCTGGCACAAGCTCACCGGAACATCACGGCCACAACCTTCTACGTCGAGCCGCGGCCGGAGGACCGCCGGGGGCAGGACTACGACCATGCCGGCTTGATCAGCGTGGAGTGGCTTCAGGCGAATACGCCGCTTGGCGAGGCGGACTTCTACCTGTGTGGCCCGCGCCCCTTCCTGAGAACGTTCGTGAGCGGTCTGGCCCTTGCTGGCGTTCGCTCGGACCGCATCCACTACGAGTTCTTCGGCCCTGCCGACGAGTTGCTGGCCGCCTGAGGAAGGCTCGCAGCGGGAAGCTCGTTACATGCGCAGAGCACTCACGTCAGCGGCTGTCCCGCCACATAGCTGCAGTCTCCTGCAACGCCATATTGCGCTTGGGTGGACGAGGGCCGCCGCGAGTGGGCCAGGGGCCTTATGCTGAGCAGCCTCGGCAGCATGTGCGGGAGGTCTTCGCCAAGCAGGCCCCCGCGGCGGAGAAGCGGCAAGACAGCCGCGTGAGGTAACCCACCCCTAAAAGGCAATCCGCGCGCGAAGCTTCAGAGCCGGGATTGATGCGCCTCCGAAAGATTTCACACCGGCCTGAGCAGCTTACTTCTCGAGCGTCTTCAGGTAGGCAATCACGTCGTCCACTTGGCCTGGATCTAAGCTGAACTCCGGCATGGACGGATGCCCAGTCGTGATGCCCTCAGCCAAAGCTTCGGCCAAGTTCTCGACCGGATAGCGCTCGTGGAGGGTGCGAAACGGAGGCGCCTCTGCGAGGGGGCTGCTCCCCACGCGCCCGACAGCGTGACAGCGGGCGCAGTTGGATTGGACGAAGGCCGCGCCACGCTGAGCATGCGGCTCCAGCGCCCGCGCCGGATTCTGCTGCAGAAGGAGTGCCGTCCCCAGCATCACCGATGTCGATAGGGTAGCGCCGCGACCTTGCTTCATACAAACCTCCCCCTCCGTGAGCGCCTATCTCTCTGCTGCTGTGAGCGCGCTTGCCACACTTGATCGGAACCGCACGCCAGGTGGCTTGACGCCGTGGGTCAACAGGGCCCGCCGAACAGTTGGCTGAGCACCTGCAATGTACACCGTCGCTCCCTGCCGTCGCGCTTTGCGCGCAAAGCCCTCGATCGTGGCGGCTGCCGTCGAATCGAGGAACGGCACACCCGAGAAATCGATGATGTAAGCCCTGGGGTGCTCACCGATGCGGTCGAGGGCAGCTCCCACAGCGGCTGCAGCGCCGAAGAAGAACGCCCCTGAGATCCGGCAGACCACGACATCCGGGTCGCTCGCAGTCGAACAAGGGCCAGAAGCATCCAGACCCACGGCGGCAGTATCAGGCCTGTCCTCCTCAATCATCGGCTGCGGGCGCTCGACATCGACCGCCTGTGCCATGCGATGCAGGAACAAAAGAGTCCCAAGGCCAAAGCCGACCAGAATGCCTTCGGTGAGGTCACGAAAGACGACGAGCAGGAACGTCGCTAGCACCACCACTGCGTCACCACGCGAGGCGCGGATGAGCGTCCCGAACTCATGCTTCTCGGCCATGTTCCAGGCGACAACAGCCAGAACCGCCGCCAAGGCAGCAAGCGGGATGAAGCTCGCGAGCGGCGCGGCCACCAGCATGAACAGCAGCAGAAAGAGCGCGTGCAGCATGCCCGCGACGGGGCTGCGCGCACCGGAGCGCACGTTGGTGGCTGTCCGAGCTATGGTGCCGGTGACGCAGAGGCCACCGAACAGGGCCGAGGCGACATTGGCTGCTCCCTGCGCGACGAGCTCGCAGTTGGAGCGATGCCGGCGCCCGCTCATGCTGTCGGCTACGACGGCCGAGAGCAGGCTCTCGATCCCACCGAGAAGTGCGAAGGAGAGAGCAGCTGGCAGAACCGCTGCGAGTTTCTCAAGCGAGAGCGCAGGCAGATATGGGGCTGGGAGAGCACGCGGAATGCCACCGAAGCGGCTGCCGATCGTCTCAACCGGCAGATTTGCGGCCCAAGCCAGACCCGAGGCTAAGCCGACTGCGATCAGGAACGCGGGCCAGTGCGGACGATATCGTCGCACGGACACGATCAGCCCAATAGCGATCACCGCGGTCAGTACAGCCGCCCAGTTGGCCGTTGGCACTGCCTCAACCAGTGCCTGAAGCTTCGGGACAAGCTGTCCTGGCTCCTTGCCTGCAAGCGTGAGCCCGAGCAGCTCCTTGATTTGGCTGACGAAGATGATCACCGCGATGCCTGCGGTGAAGCCGATGGTGACAGGATAGGGAATGTACTTGATGAAGGTGCCGAGCCTTAGGAGGCCGATAGCCAGCAAGATCAGCCCGGAGAGCAAGGTTGCGAGGATCAGACCCTCGACGCCGTGATGCTCCACCGTGGCAGCCACCAGAACGATGAAGGCACCAGCGGGACCGCCGATCTGAAACCGGCTGCCGCCGAGCGCGGACACGATGAAGCCGCCGACGATGGCTGCGTAGAGGCCCCGATCTGGGGTAACGCCGGACGCAATCGCGATGGCCATGGAGAGCGGCAGCGCAACAATCGCGACGGTCAGGCCTGCAACGGCGTCGGCCCGGAAGTCGCTCAGCCGATAGTGCCCCTGCAGAGTTGTGACGAGCTTCGGGGTGAACAGCTCGAGGAAGGTTGGCTGACGGCTCCGAACCATCATCTGCGTTGGCTCCTGATCGCGGCGGAGACGCGGGCCGAGAAGGCCAGGCGCGCCTGTCGCGAGGACTGGGAGGTCAGGCTGGACCGCCGGTCGGGCTCTTTGGCTGCATGAGGCGGACGCCACGGCCACCTTCTCGGCTGATCATGTTGTCGCTGATCAACTCAATGCCGGCACGATTGAAGGCTTCGACGACCTTGGTGAGCGTGTCGACGACGCCCCGAACGTTGCCGTCGCTGGCTTCCATGCGCTGGATGGTCGGCAACGAGACGCCGGACAGCTCGGCGAGCTGGCGTTGATCGATGCCCAGCAGAGCTCGTGCGGCACGCATCTGAGCGGCGGTGATCATGGCAGCTTACCCACGGCCATCTAGATGTACAACGGGGTAGGAGTGATGTCTACAACATCAAAGCTAATGAGCGGTATCTGAGCGCTCTCGCTTTTGCCCCGGCACGCCGTCCCGAAGGTAGGGCAATGCCCTGGTTGAGATGCTGCCCGGATGTCCTTCCGCATCAAAGAGGCAGTAGCGGCGTTCGGGTACCGAGCCTCAAACTGCGAAAGCAGGGTCGCGCTTCCACGGTCAGCACCCCGCGCGAGTTATTTTTGAGCGACTTGATTTGAATCAATACACACCGTCACAGCTGCGATAGGAGCTGTCGCACTCGACAGCAGTCTAATTCCGCATGCCTGGCAGCAGGGCCTCATCAGTGGCGCATCGACCCGGCAACGCGGGTGAACGCCATTAGCGGCGGTATTTCGCTGCCAGGCTGGTGACAACGCATGCCATTGGCTGCGGCCGAGAAAGAACACAGCGCACAAGACGCCCGACGGAGGAGACACCCATGAACAAGCCGGAATTTCTAGGCTCGACCACGAAATCTCCCTTCTCGGCCCGCTACGAGAACTTCATCGGCGGCCAGTGGGTCCCGCCGGTCAACGGCCGCTACTTCGAGAATACCTCCCCGATCACCGGCCGCGTCGTCTGCGAGGTCGCCCGTTCGGACGCGCAGGACATCGAGAAGGCCCTCGACGCCGCCCACGGAACCAAGGAATCCTGGGGCCGCACGTCCCCGGCCGAGCGCGCCCGCATCCTCAACAAGATGGCCGACCGGATGGAGGAGAACCTCGATCTGATCGCCCTGGCCGAAACCTGGGACAACGGCAAGCCGATCCGAGAGACGACCCACGCCGACATCCCCCTCGCCATCGACCATTTCCGCTACTTCGCCGGCTGCGTGCGGGCGCAGGAAGGCTCGATCTCCGAGATCGACCACGACACGGTCGCCTACCACTTCCACGAGCCGCTCGGCGTCGTCGGCCAGATCATCCCGTGGAACTTCCCGATCCTGATGGCGGTCTGGAAGCTCGCCCCGGCGCTCGCCGCCGGCAACTGCGTCGTGCTGAAGCCCGCCGAGCAAACCCCGGCCTCGATCCTCGTCGTGCTGGAACTGATCGGCGACCTGCTGCCGCCGGGCGTTCTCAACGTGGTCAACGGGTTCGGCCTCGAGGCCGGCAAGCCGCTGGCCTCCTCGCCGCGCATCGCCAAGATCGCCTTCACCGGCGAGACGACGACGGGCCGGCTGATCATGCAGTACGCGTCGCAGAACCTCATCCCGGTGACGCTGGAGCTCGGCGGCAAGTCGCCGAACATCTTCTTCGCCGACGTGGCGAACGAGGACGACGACTTCCTCGACAAGGCGCTCGAGGGCTTCACGATGTTCGCCCTCAACCAGGGCGAGGTCTGCACCTGCCCGAGCCGCGCGCTCGTGCACGAGTCGATCTACGACCGCTTCATCGAGAAGGCGATCAAGCGCGTCGAGGCGATCAAGCAGGGCTCGCCCCTCGACCCCGCCACGATGATCGGCGCGCAGGCTTCCGGCGAGCAGATGGAGAAGATCCTCAGCTACATCGACATCGGCCGGCAGGAGGGCGCCGAGGTGCTCACGGGCGGCGAGCGCAATCGTCAGGAGGGCGATCTCGCCGAGGGCTTCTACGTGAAGCCGACCGTGTTCAAGGGCCACAACAAGATGCGGATCTTCCAGGAGGAGATCTTCGGGCCCGTGCTCTCGGTGGCGACCTTCAAGGACGACGAGGAGGCCCTCTCCATCGCCAACGACACGCTCTACGGCCTCGGCGCCGGCGTCTGGACCCGCGACGGGACCCGCGCCTACCGCTTCGGCCGGGCGATCCAGGCCGGTCGCGTCTGGACGAACTGCTACCACGCCTACCCGGCCCACGCGGCCTTCGGCGGCTACAAGCAGTCCGGCATCGGCCGTGAGACGCACAAGATGATGCTCGACCACTACCAGCAGACGAAGAACATGCTGGTGAGCTACTCCCCGAAGAAGCTCGGCTTCTTCTGAGAGCTTCGCCCCGCACGAGGAGCGCCCCGGCCGACAGCCGGGGCGATCTTGCATTGATCGGGGATGAACGATCCTGGCGGCAGGAGCACCGCCACGCTCATGGTCAGACCCGCAGAATACGCTGCGAATTTTCGATGCCAGGCGCGGATCACCGCCCGCGCGGACTCTGCTGTCGAAAACAGCCGCGGTCATCCTCGCGCCCCGATCTGGCGTGGTAACCTTCAGCATGGGAAGGAAACTGCCTTTGCCGCCAGAAGCGGGCCTGGGTGTTCGTCGAACTGCCACAGTGCGCCGAAAGACGGAGGGTGCTGGCCCGGCATGACCACTCTGTACCTCCACCATGCCGCAGCCTTGAACCACCTGGCCGAGCCCGGTCATCCGGAACGGGCGGACCGCATCCGGGTGATCGAGCGCAGCCTTGAGCAGGAGCGCTTCACCGCTCTCGTCCGCGAGCAGGCGCCCTCAGCCCCTGTCGAGCCCATCCTCCGGGCCCATGAGCAACGCTACGTCCAGATGGTGATTGAGGATCTGCGCCGTGGCGGACCACTCCGCGCAGACGTCGACACCCCTCTGTCGATGGGAACCCTCGAGGCAGTGCTTCGCAGCATCGGAGGCGCCCTGCAGGCCGTGGACGAGGTCATGACCGGACAGGTGCAGAACGCCTTCTCGGCCATGCGGCCGCCCGGCCATCATGCCGAGCGAGCCAGAGCCACCGGCTTCTGTTTCTTCAACACGGTCGCCATAGCGGCGCGCCACGCCCAGGCCGTCCACGGAGCCGAGCGGGTCGCGATCCTCGACTGGGATGCTCATCACGGCAACGGCACGCAGGACATCTTCTGGAACGACGCCAGCGTGCTCTACTGCTCCACCCACGAGATGCCGCTCTACCCCGGGACCGGAGCCGCAGGAGAGCAGGGTGCGCACGGCACGATCCTGAACGTGCCGCTCGCCGCCGAAGATGACGGAGCGGTGTTTCGCGAGGCGCTCAAGGCCGCCGTGCTGCCGCGGCTGGAGGCATTTCGGCCCGATCTCGTCTTGATCTCGGCTGGCTTTGACGCGCATTGGCGTGACCCGCTGGCCAACCTGAACCTGACCGAGCGGGATTTCGGCTGGGCAACGCGACAGCTGATGGAAATCGCTGGCCGCGTCTGCGGCGGACGCATCGTGTCCGTGCTTGAGGGCGGCTACGATCTGATCGGCTTGTCCACGTCCGTGGCTGCGCACGTCTCGGCGCTGATGGAAGCGTGAGAGCGGGTCCGCGGCGATTACGCTCCTCAGCGCGTTCGGCACAGAACCTTTCGTGGTGGAGGCGAGGGCTGTGCGCAGATCAAGGCCTCACCGACGCGACATGCCCGCGTGTGCCCGAGCACTCAGCTCGCGCCGAAGGCCGATTGTCGCGTCTCCCACGGACAGCCAAGCCAAGCGAAATGGTGTGCAGTGCACCATATGATGGTAGCACGGCGCCGATCTTCGTCGGCTGACCGTGAGACACACGTGAGTGCAATGAGTTTCATGTTTTCCCCGGCTACTCGGGCTGATGCTAGGCTGGCCAATCATCTTATCGAGCAGCGCGGCAGCGGGTTCTGCGTCGTGGCCGCTGCCACTGGGCAGGTGATCTACACACCGCCAGACTTCCTGAAGGCCGCGATCACGAGCCCCGCTGACCTGCAGCTTCTGACCGAGGCACTCGACCGCGGTGAGCGGTACATCGATGCCGTGACAGCCTTCGAGGCCGATCGCGCTGACGAGCTTCGCGCCCGTCACGCCATCTCAGCGGCGCTCAGGTCGCTTTGACCCGTTAGCTGAGCGGTCTGCGCCGAATGCCACCTAGAGCAAGCTCACCGCTCCGTCAGGCAATCGAGGACGGCTGCCAGGATGGCGAGCCCGACCCTGCCGGAGTGATAGGCTGCCGCAGCTGCACCGTCTTCGCTCGCGCTTGCACCAACGACGCTCAGCGCTCTGCCGCCACCTGCCGACCAGAACAGTTCGAGGCGCTGGCCTGGCAGAGCGCATGTGGCAAGCAGGAGAGCAGCGTCGGCCCAGGCCAGTGCGTCCAGAAGCACGGCGAAGCGAACCTTCGTGTCCGGCGACTGCGTGCCCGTGCATGCAAACCAGACGTCGATGAACAGCTGGCGGTCTGGCGCTTCAGCGTCGGCGACGCGCTCGCGCAGGCTGTTGAGAACCGCGATCTCCTTCTTCATCCATCCCCCAGAGAGAAACTCACCATCGCGGACGCGTCACCAAGGAGGGCAGACTTCCACGGAGAGCGCGAATCGTAGACGATCCGTCCCTTCTGCGGCGATCCGCGAGGCGACGATGGACGAGCAGACCGACCAGTTCGACGCGTTGGGCTCCGATGGTGAGGCCTACACGGTCGTGAAGTATCAGGCCGTCCTGCGAAACCGGAACTACGGCGGCTTCATGCGGCCTCATGGCTTCACGCGCTACGCACTTGTAGACGGCTCACGCGTCGAGCGCCTCGACGACGGCGCATTCCGCGTGGCCGGCACCGACCTGATGCTGCGGAAGATCTTCTAAGTGCTTGGCTGTTGCCTCCGCCTTTTGCGCCATCAGATGCGCCGATGCGGCCGGCCAATCACAGCCAGCGAGTTCCGCGCTTACCGGATGTATGGCCACTGATCATCGTGAGGGGCGGGCACAAGCCTGACCTGTGCCGGCCCCCGCGGTCCTACTCTGCGAGAGCAGGTTCGGCAGCTTTGCGGCGTGTGCGCGGCTTCGCGGGAGCCTCTGCCGCCTTCTTGCGAGTGCCCCGGCCCTTCGGCGCTTCGGCGGCAGGTGCCAGTGCGCTCACCGTCTCAGCGGTCGCGGCAGCCTTGGTCGCCGCTTTGTTGCGCTGCTGGCCAAGGCCGAGGCTCTTGGCGAGCGAGGAGCGCTGCTCCGAGTAGGAGGCCGACACCATTGGGTAGTCGCGCGGCAGGCCCCACTTCTCCCGGTAGCTCTCGGGCGTGAGGCCGCGGATCGTCAGGTGACGACGCAGCGTCTTGTAGGGCTTGCCATCCTCGAAGCTGATCAGCGCCTCCGGCGTGATCGACTTCTTGATCTGCGCCGGCGTGAGCTTGACCTCCGGCTCACCGGGTGCAGCACTCTGGCTCAAGCCCGCCAAGGCAGCATGCACGCTCGCGACCAGCCCCGGCAGGTCGCTCGCGGATGCATGATTGTTGGACAGGTATGCAGAGACAATGTCGACCGTCAGATCGAGGTGGTTGCTGCTTGCTGCTTCGGCGGTGTCAGACATGAAGAACTCCTTCCTCGATCTCTTGTCTCATACACCTGCAAAAATCATACTTGCCGGCAATTAGTGCCGGCAGAAAAAGTCTGCTTTTCCAAAGGCACATTGATCTAGTCTGACCAAGTCACGACAGGGCAGCCATCAAAAACCTCGTCTACTTACAGTCTTGAGGTTGCAGGCTGGCGCGCCGATCGCCGCCTGCAGTCGCATCGGCAAAGCATTGCCGTGCTGTGCGTTGTCTGAGCCTCACGTCGCGCAGCGAGGATCGTCGTCATGCCAACCTACGCCATCGCAGACCTACATGGCCGCTTCGACCTCTTCACGAAGGCGATCGCTGCCATCACGGAGCGTGGCGGCGGCACGGTTGTGCTCACGGGCGACTACGTCGATCGCGGTCCTGAAAGCCGGCAGATCATCGACGCGCTCATAGCAGGCCCGCCAGCGGGCCAGGAATGGATCGCCCTGAAGGGCAACCACGAAGACATGATGGTCAGTGTCTGCCGCGGGCAGGCGGCCGTTGGGTGGTGGATGGAGAATGGTGGGGCGCAGACCCTGCTCTCCTACGGCCATCCCATGGCCGGAGGCGTCGATCTATCGGTCGTTCCCCGCGAGCACCTCGACTGGCTTGATCGCCTCCCGATCGTGCTCCGGGATGGTCGCCGCCTGTTCGTTCATGCCGGCGTTGACCCCATGATCGCCCTGGACCTGCAAAGCGAGAGGAAGTGCCTCTGGATGCTCTACCCGGACGGGTTCGCGGGCGGTCACGGCGATCTGCACGTGGTCCATGGTCATCATCAGTTCGCCGACGGGCCCAAGCTCTACGCTGGCCGGACCAACCTTGACACCTTCGCCTGGTACACCGGCCGGCTCGTGATCGGGGTGTTCGACGACGCTGTGCCCGGCGGCCCAGTCGGGCTGATCGAGATCATCGGCGAGCCTCACGAGCTGGCTCTCCGCGGGGCCTCTGAGGGCTGAGCACTCCCACCACTGCGCTGGAGCTGTGCACCCAGGGCGACGTCGGTGCTGCTGACCACCGAGGACGAGTGGCGCACTTGGCTTGAGGCGCCGATCACAGGGGCTCTGCAGCTGCAACGGCCGCTGCCGAATGAGATGATGAAGGTCGTCGCACGCGACGCGTGTAAGGACGCGGACTGCTGTGCCCGCAGCGCGTCCAAACTGCACCTGCTGTTCGGCTTGACCGTGCTGCTCGCAGGCTGCGAGAGGGAGGGGATGGATCCCACCATCCCGCCTGCCATCCTGTTCGGCCTCGCCCGTGACATCCTCCGCAACGAGATGGGCAAGCGCATCGAACAGCGCCGGGCCACGGGGCGAGACACACCCGAAGGCGCACGGCTCACGCAGGAGATCTCCAGGCTGGTCGACCTCGGCAAGGATCTCGACGAGACCACAGCCAGGCAGATCATCGCGGCGGGTCGCGCAGCCGTAGACAGCAAGCTTGCACCTCAGAAGATGCCTCGCATCGATGCAGCGGAGATCCGCGAGCGCTATCCGGATCTGCTCGCCGATGATGCGCAGGTCTGGGTTGGCGCCGGCTGGACCGAGATCCTCAACGACGCGTTCGATGCGGTGAGGGACAGCGCCGTCGTCGTGCGGGTGGCCCGCGAGCACTGCGCCGGTCTGCACCTGATCATCGGTCCCAAGGCCGATTGGTTGGGGGCCGACTTCGATCTCGCAGCCGAGGTGACGGAGCGAACCTGGTCGCGCTCTCTGCAGGTATGCGAGACCTGCGGCCAGCAGTCGGCAGAGCGAGCTTGGTCTCGATACCGGACGCGCTGCGCCGAACATGCGGAGGTTCGTTAGCTCGGGAGGCGCAGTGCCTTCTGTCGAGACGGCTGGGCCACCTTTAGGAACGTGGGACAGTGCAGATGCAGCTAGTGGATCAGGACGGCGACTACCGCGAGCGTGGCGTGGCTGATGGCCGTGCCTGCGTTGCCGACATCAACGCCAACGGCGGGAGCGAGATCCTGCTCGCCGGCCGTAGCGACATGGCTGTGATAATCGCTGCGGCCGTGAGGCGCTGGTAAGCGCCACCAATAGGAACCCCGATGGGACGCACGGCATTTCAGGCTCCCGCACCGGAGCAGGCGCATTGTGGCTGAGACACCTACGATCAGCGAGCTATTCAAAGCCAAAGAGATTAGCGAGGAAGAAATCGACACGGCCATCACGGACTACGTAGCCGGAGCGTTGGACGAGTTCGTCGTGTTCGCAGATATCTACAGGGTCAACATGGCGGCAGCAGTCCAGGCGCACCCTCAGTTGCGTGACCGCGCCCATGATCCCGATGCCTCAGAGTTCCTGAAGCGCATCGCCGTCAGGACGGCGCTCATGCTGGCCCGGCCGGAGACGCTATGATCGAGGACCGAGCCGAGCGAGTCGCCCGCCTCATGCTGACGGTCGCGGTAATCCCGGCCGCACTAGCTCTCGGCGGCATGATGCTTCTATGGCACTCGCCATGACCGAACCTGACCACTTCGAACCACCCTGGCGGATGGTCGAGCTTCCGGACGCCTTCCGCGTCGAGGATGCGAATGGGCTGATGATCGCTCAGCTGCAGTTCACCGACGATCCAGAGCAACTCGCATTCACTGGGCGCCTGTCGAGGGATGAGGCCTGGCGCGTCGCACTTCGCGTGGCCAGCACACCCGACAGCCACATCGCAATGATGATACTTGAGCAGGAGCGAGCGGCTGCGGCACGCAAGCGGAAGTGAGCTGCTTCTCGCTGCACGTCGTGCGCCGGGCGCTCGACGTTCTCACTGGCGGGCTTCCGTCTGCTGCGCACACGCGAAAGAGCCCGCCACGGCGAACCGGGCGGGCTGAAATCGGAGGGTTGAAACTACGGAAGCCCCGCAGTTGGTATGCTGAAGGTCAATTCAGTCGCGGGGAGAACCTATTCAGCGGCGACAGGCTCGACTGCTTTGCGCCGGCTGCGCGGCTTGGCGGGCGCATCAGCTGCCTTCTTGCGGGAGCCGCGGCCCTTCGGCGCCTCGGCGGCAGGTGCCGGCGCGCTCACCGTCTCGGCCCACGTAGAGGCCTTCGTCGCCGCCTTTTTGCGTTGCTGGCCGAGGCCGAGGCTCTTGGCGAGCGAGGAGCGCTGCTCCGAGTAGGAGGCCGACACCATCGGATAGTCGCGCGGCAGACCCCACTTTTCCCGGTAGCTCTCAGGCGTCAGCCCACGGATGGTCAGATGGCGGCGCAGCGTCTTGTAGGGCTTGCTATCTTCGAAGCTGATCAGCGCGTCGGCCGTGATCGACTTCTTGATCTGCGCTGGAGTCAACTTGATCTCCGGCTCACCGGGTGCAGCGCTCTGGCTCAGGCCCGACACGGCGGCATGCACGCTCGCGATCAGCCCCGGCAGATCCGCCACGGATGCGTGATTGTTGGACAGGTACGCTGAGACAATGTCGACCGTCAGATCGATGTGATTGTTGCTGGCATTTTCAGCGGTGTCGGACACGGCGGAACCCTCTTTGCTTCCCGCCTATACATCTACGATTCAGTTTGTTGCACGCAATCGGCGCCATATGGGATACAGGTTTTCCCACAGGTAAGTTGATCGCCTTCGTCTGTTTGACCACGGCGGGGCCATCTAAGTTGTTTGACCTCCTCCTAGGATAAAAGATCCGTCACCCTACTCACCTTCAGGGCAGCTGAAGTCCGCCCACCGTGCTCTGGCCGCTCGCCATTCATCGAGCTGCGCCAGCGGAAGCCGCACCTCCACCACGAGATCGTCGTCGAGCAGGCCCTGAACAATCTCGGTCGTCGCTTCTGGGAAGGTGGCCCTAACCGCTGCCTCGATCCGGGCGCTACAGGCGGAGCGATCAGGCTTGGGTTCGACGATGATGTGCTTGATGATGCGGATCATGCGGGCTCATGGCACGGTGCCGCTGGCGAGACACTGAGACTGGATGCCCCGCTGCTGCTCGCTGCGAGATGAGCATGGCGCCTCCGACGACCGCTAAGGTGCCGGCATGAACACGGTTGCGCAGATCCTCGGCTCGGCTGCCTTTCTCCTCGCTCAATGCACCGGCAGCTCTGCGCTGGAGGTCATCCGAGACCTCGACATCCCGGCGCCACCTGCGGCGGTGTGGGCGATCATAGGTGACTTCTGTGCCATCGAGCGCTGGCATCCGCAGGTGAAGCGCTGCTTCCTCTCGGAGGATGAAGAGGATGGTGCCGCTGCCCTGCCGGTGCGGGGGCTCTTCACGACTGAACGCGAGAGCATCATCGTCGAAGTCGAGACCGATCGTGATGAGGGCAGCATGAGCTACAGCTCGCGGCTGCTCGGTGGCCCTGTGCCAGTGAAGAACTACAGCTCGACCATCGCTGTGACGCCGAGCGGCAAGGGATCGCTGGTCACCTGGCGAGCCACTTTCGATGCCGACGCGGTGAGCGACGCGGAGGCTGTGACCTTCATCGCCCGCGTCTATGAGCGAGGCTTGGCCGCCATCGCGAAGGAAGCAGGCCGGTAGAAGGGCGGCTGGTATGGATCGCCGCCTTCACCACTCCTCAACCACGTGTGGCGAGACTGCTCCCATGCTGAGCCTCTCGCCGCCGCGCCTCGTGACGTTCCTGCTGTCCGTTATCCTGATCGGGCTGGCGGTTGCGAGCCTCTATCTGAAGATCCCGACGATCGGGCCTACCGTCGTGAAATACCGCACGTGGTTCTTCATCGGTGCCTACGTCGTGCTGGCGCTCGGTGTGGTCTCAAGGAGCTTGTGAGCAGCTGCTCGCTGCCGCTGCACAACATCGGTTTTTGCCGGAGGCTCTGCCGAAGAGCACAAAGGTGCTCGGTTCTCAGTGACTTGAGCGGGTGCAGGACGCTTCCATTCGCAAGCTTTAGGAAAGCTTTAGCGTTCGAGAGAAGCCGCCCCAGTAAGCTTGAGCGCAAACTTTCCGCCCGCTCCGGCAGCAGCGGGCCGATTGTTCGGGGGGTACCTTTGGGGGTATAATTTTTTTGCAGGCGGAATTAACATGCAAGACGAAGAGGTTGCTCCCTCAATGTGAGGTCCTCCGTCTCCGCCACCTGATCCGGCAAGGACGTGTCGGTTAGGCCCGCTCCCGGCGGTGGCATCCCGGGTCCGCGAGACCGACACGGCAGGCCGCGCTCGACCGGCTAGGCGCCGGCGCGTCTTCGTCCCCCCTCAGACGCGCGCTTCGACGATCCGGCCGGCGCGATCGAGCACGCAGGTCAGGGTGGCCTCGCGGACAGCAGAGCCCAGGAAGCGGTCGTAGGTGATGCGCACGCGCACGGCCGCGGCGAGGCCGCCGCCGGGCGTCCGGCGCTCGGGCCCCGCGGAGGCGACTTCAACCTGGCGCGCGCCGTCGCGATAGGCCTCGCTCGCCACGGCCTGGCGGCAGGCCTCCGTCACGCGGTTTCGACCCGGCCGCGCTTCCAGCTTCTGACCGATCCGGGCGAGCGTCGCCTGCGTGCCGCGCACGAAGCCGGCGCCGAGCGCGAAGCTGACCGTCGCTTCGCCGCCTCCCTCGGAGGGTGCGGCATCCCGCAGGACAGGCGGCAGGACGAAGGCGGGCGGCGACTGGCCGGCGGCCGCAGTCGGCGGATCGAGCGGAGAAGCTTTGGCGGCGCGCGGGCGCGCCGCGTCTGGGGTGTTGATGCTGTTCCCGCTCCGCGCGCCAGCCTCCTCCGCCGCGGCCGCTTTGGGGACCCTCTCGTCCGAAGCCGCGCTCGAACCGGAATGCGGCTCGGGCTCCGATCCTCCCCCACCGCCCGCAATCCGATCCGCTCGCGGCTCGGGTGGCGTTTCGACCCCCTCCCCGCCGCCGACGGCGTGCGCGGCGGATGTTGGGGGCTGCGCCGTATCCGGAATGTCTGCCGCCCGAACCAAGGCCGGCAACGGTCCGGCCGCGGCAAGGACCGGCATTCGTCCGGCGGCGGGCTCGCCGGTGCCGCCCACGCTCGCCACTCGCGCCGATCCCGCGACGAGGTCCGGGAGCCTGGCCGCCTCGGCGTCCACAGGAATCGGCGGAGGCTCGCTCGCGCCGCGAGGCAGAAGAGCCGTTCCAGCGGCCGTGAGGGCGAGGGCCGCCATCAGAGGGACGAAGACCGGGGGGTACTTCGGGCGCGCTCGGAGCCGTCTGCCGGATCTCAGCGGACCGGGCACGATCACGTCCCGCCTCGGCAGGGCGCCTGCCTGGGAATCCCGGGCGGACCGGTCCTGCGGCCGGGCGAGCGAGCCGCCCATCGTCCGCATCCTGCTCATACACAACTCCCGAGCACCGACAGACTGAAGGCACTAGGGGAAGGCAGAGTTTGCGGCCAAATCATGGCAATCTAAGACTGTATTCTTATGGCACTCAAATACCCAGAGATGTTTCTTGCCAATTTGCTTAAGACTGCCTCGCCGCGGCCGGATTGATGCTTCGGATCGCCTCGGGATCGTTCAGCCGCCGCCTCGCTCGAGCTCGTCGACGCCGCGCCATACCTGAGCCGGCCGGTGCGCAAGGGCGCTCGCCCGATCTTCTGGCGGCGCGGGTCGAAGGCGGGCCGCTTGCGCCCTCACACCTAATAATACAAAGTTCAAACCTAGGCCGACGAGCGTCTTCGGGGATACCGGCGCGGGTTGCCGGCGGCCGGCTCCTTCGATCGGGGAGCCGTTTGGCAGGCCGCGCGCGGTGACGATCCGGTCGATCGGACGGCCGAGGGCGGAACGATCGTCGTCCGGTCAAGACGGAAGCAGTGCCGAGAAGAGCACTTCGAGAGGAAACGCCATGAGATTTGCCGTGAAGGCCGCGATTGCCGTTGCGATGCTGCCCATCGCCTCGGCCCATGCTTGGGAACCCACCAAGCCGATCGAGATCATCGTGCCCTTCCCGCCCGGCGGCTCGTCCGACCAGATGGCGCGCACGATCCAGGGCGCCATCCAGAAGAACAATCTCGTCAAGCAGCCGATCATCATCGTCAACAAGCCTGCCGCTGCCGGCGGCGAGGCGATGCTCGACATCCAGAAGTCGGCCGGGGATCCCCACAAGCTGATCACGACCTCCAGCGGCATCTACATGACCCCGCTTGCCACCAAGCTCCCGGTGAGCTGGAAGGACTTCACGCCCGTCGCGATGATGGCGCAGGACGAGTTCGTGCTCTGGGTCAACGCGACGAAACCCTACAAGACCGCCAAGGACTTCATCGACGCCGCCAAGTCCGCGGCCCCGCCACTCAAGACGGGCGGCAACGGCTCCAAGCGCGAGGACCACCTGATCTCCGTGACGATGGAGCAGACCGCCGGGGTCAAGATCACCTACGTACCCTACCAGGGCGGCGGGCCGGCCTCGGTGCAACTCGCCGGCGGCCATATCGACGCGAACGTCAACAATCCCGCCGAGGAGGTAGCCAACTGGCGCTCCGGCGCCGTGAAGCCGCTCTGCGTCTTCTCGCCGAAGCCGATGGCCTACACCCAGAAGGTGACGGCCGACATGGCGTGGTCGGACATCCCGACCTGCGCGTCCCAGGGCCTGAACGTAACCTACCAGATGCTGCGCGGCATGTTCATGCCGGGCAAGGTCACGCCGGAGCAGCAGGCCTACTACGTCGAGCTCTTCCGCAAGGTTGCCGAGACGCCGGATTGGAAGGCCTACCTCGAGCGCAACGCCCTCGTTCCCGATTTCCGCTCCGGCCAAGCCTTCGTCGACTTCCTCACCGAGGACGAGCGCAAGCACAAGGACCTCATGACCAAGGCCGGCTTCATCGCGACGAACTGAGTGCCCGACCGGCCGGCCCGGGATATATCCCGGCCGGTCCCCTCTTCGCGCGAAAGACCTGTCATGGCGGACGTGTCAACTCCGATTCCCGAGCGCGGCATCTCGCGGCGCCTCGTCGAGATCATCGTGTCCCTGATGCTGATGGGCGTCGCGGCGCTCGCTCTCTGGGATTCCTACGGCCGCGGCGCGGGCTGGGACAACGGGCCGGAGAACGGCTTCTTTCCCGCACGCGTCGCCTGGCTCCTCGTGATCGCCGCGCTCGCGACCCTGTGGAGCGCCTTCCGCCGCGAGGAGAGCGTGTTCGTCACCTACGGCCAGCTGCGCATGGTGGCCCAGGTCTTCCTGCCGCTGTTCCTCTACGTCCTGGCAATCGCCTTCGTCGGCATCTACGTCGCCTCGGCCCTGTTCATGGCCCTGTTCATGATCATGCTGGGCTCGTTCCGGTGGTGGCAGACGCTCCTCGCGGTCGTGCTCACGCCGCTCGTCATCTTCTGGGTGTTCGAGCTCCAGTTCCGGGTCCCGCTGCCGAAGGGGCCGATCGAGACGATGCTCGGCTACTGACAGCCACGTCGGCGGCATCCACGAAGGATCAGCGATGGACGACCTCAACCAGCTCCTCCTGGGCTTCCAGGTCGCACTGACGTGGCACAACGTGCTGTTCATGGTGGTGGGCGTGCTGCTCGGCATCGTGGTCGGCGTGCTGCCGGGCCTCGGCGGCCCGAACGGGGTCGCGATCCTGCTGCCGCTGACCTTCGGGATGGATCCGACTTCGGCGATCATCCTGCTGTCGTCGATCTACTGGGGGGCCCTGTTCGGCGGCGCCATCACCTCGATCCTGTTCAACATCCCGGGCGAGGCGTGGTCGGTGGCCACGACGTTCGACGGCTACCCGATGGCGCAGCAGGGCCGTGCCGGCGAGGCGCTGACGGCGGCCTTCACGGCCTCGTTCATCGGCGCGCTCTCGGGCGTCGTGCTGATCACCTTCGTGGCGCCCCTCGTCGCCAAGTTCGCCCTCCGGTTCGGGCCGGCCGAATTCTTCGGCGTCTTCTTCCTCACCTTCTGCTCGTTCATCGGAATGGGCCGAGAGAACAAGGCCAAGATCGTCGCCTCGCTGGCGCTCGGCTTCCTCCTCGCGGCGGTCGGACTCGACACGATCTCGGGCGACCTGCGCCTCACCTTCGGCTCGCCGGAACTCATGAAGGGCTTCGACTTCCTCGTGGTGGTGATCGGCCTGTTCGGCGTCTCGGAGATCTTGCTCACCATCGAGGAGGGCCTGCACTTCAAGGGCAAGCGGGCCGCGATGGACCTCGCCGTGGTCCTGCGCACCTGGGCCGCGCTGCCCCGCTACTGGGCGACGTTGATCCGGTCCTCGGTCGTGGGCATGTGGATGGGCGTGACGCCGGGGGGCGCGATCGCCGCCTCGTTCATGGGCTACGGTCTCGCCAAGCGCTTCTCCCGCCGGCCGGACGCCTTCGGCCGTGGCGAGATCGAGGGCGTGCTCGCGCCCGAGACCGCGGCCCACGCCGCCGGCACCTCGGCGCTCCTGCCGATGCTGGCGCTCGGCATCCCCGGCTCGGCGACGGCGGCGGTGCTGCTCGGGGGCCTGATGATCTGGGGGCTCCAGCCCGGGCCGCTGCTCTTCGTCGAGAAGAAGGAATTCGTCTGGGGCCTGATCGCCTCGATGTATCTCGGCAACGTGGCCGGCCTGCTGATCGTGCTCGCCACCGTGCCGGTCTTTGCCGCGATCATGCGCATCCCGTTCGCGCTCGTGGCGCCGATCATCCTCGTCGTCTGCGCCATCGGCGCCTACACGGTCGAGTCGTCGCGCTTCGACATCTGGCTGATGCTGGTCTTCGGCGTCGTCGGCTACGTGTTCAAGAAGCTCGACTACCCGCTCGCGCCCCTCGTCCTCGCCCTCGTCCTCGGCGACCGCGCGGAGGACGCATTCCGTCAGGCGCTCCTCGGCTCCGGCGGCGACCTCTCGGTCTTCTTCTCGAACGGCCTCGTCTCGACGCTGATGATCCTCGCCCTGCTGCTGCTGTTCTGGGGGCCGCTCAGCGACATCCGCAAGCGGGTCGCCCGCAAGATCGGCCTCGCGCCGCCGGCGCCCCTGGCGCCCTGAGGACTGGGATCCGCAGCCGCGCGTGACACCGAGAGGGTCGGACCCGCGTTGCGGGCCGCCTCCCGCCGGTCGGGACGATGCGCTCGGGGCCGGCCCGGCTCCCCGCCTCAGCCTCCGAGCACGTCGGCCTCGGCCTTGCCGACCGCCTGCGCCTGCTCGTGCGCGACGTCCTCCGTGCTCTTGCTCTTGAGCACGTGGCCGATGCCGACGACGAGGGCCGCGCCGAGGGCCGCCGCCGCGTAATGGACGCCGCCCTGCAGCGCGGCGGGCAGGGATTCGATCGCGTATTGCTGCACGAGGCGGTCGGACGCGATCATCTCGCCCGCCACCCAGCCGAGGAGCGCGCCGCCGAACCAGATCAGGATCGGGAACCGGTCGATCAGGCGGGTGATCAGGCTGGCACCGACCACGAGGAGCGGCACCGAGAGCGCGAGGCCGATGATGAAGAGCTCGTCGTGGCCCTTCGCGGCGCCCGCGACGGCGACGACATTGTCGAAGCTCATCACCGCGTCGGCCACCACGATGGTCCAGATGGCCTTCGGCAGGCTCGCATGCTCCCGGACCTCACTCTCGTCCTCCTCCTCGCCGCGCACCAGCTTGACGGCGATGTGCAGGAGGATGAGGCCGCCGACGACCTTGAGAAGCGGGACCGCCAGCAGGTAGGAGATGATCACGGCGAAGAGGATGCGCAGCAGCGCCGCCGCGAACGCTCCGAGGAACACGCCGATGCGCCTCTGCCGCTCGGGCAGCCCGCGGCAGGCCAGCGCGATCACCACCGCGTTGTCGCCGGACAGGATGATGTCGATCCAGACGATCTGAAGCAGCGACAGGAGGAACGCGGAGGTCAGGTATTGTTCCACGAATGACATCCTTGGAGCCGCACCCCTTCGACGCGTCGACGGGAGCGGTACGCGGCGTTGCACAGGGTGTGTATCCGACGGGACGGACGGATGAAATCAGGTTCGACCGCGCGATCTGAGGAAAGGCCGCGTTTGTGGCGCTGCGAATGCTCGCGCCGGTCATGTGCACGATTTGCCGCTGTAGGGCTCCGTGCGGAAGATCGCCGTCGTCGTCAGCAATTGCCGCCCGCCCGCCATCGCGCTCCCGCTCACGTCGAGGAAGCTGAACGGACGGGTGACCGGCACGGCCGCGCGCAGAGCCACGACGTCGCTGCCCTCGGGGCACTCGAAATGGGTCCCGAAGCTGACGACGAAGTCCTTCTTCTGGCCGTCGTAGGCCGGCGGGATCTGGTTCGACGCGAAGCTGCCGGTCCGGGTCAGGTCGAGGCGCAGGTCGTCGCAGCGGAAGAAGACGGTCCGCCGCCCGCACATGATCCGGCGGAGCCGGTCGGCCGGGTCGGTCCCGTCGGCGCGATCCTGGAACTCCCCCGTGCGCAGGGCGCGCGAGGCCCGGTCGACGGCGACGTCGAGCGTCTGCTGGGACAGGAACAGGAAGGCCGCCTCGAAGATCACGCAGAGCACCGCGATGAAGGGCAGCGCGACGAGCGCGAACTCGACAGAGGACGTGCCCCGGCCGTCACCGGCGAAGTCGCGGATTCGGGCCGCTGGCCGCTCCGCCGTGCAAGTCCGTGACGGAGGCGCGCTCATCGGGTGGGCATCAGCTTGCCGGAGAGCGGGCGGACGCCCTTCGGTGCGGGCACGCCGGTGCCCTCGTCATTCGCGTTGAGGTAGAGGTTCGGCCCCTCGTAAAGGTTGACCTGCTGCGTCACCACGACGGTGTAGGCGGATTGATCGGCGACGGGCCTCGTCGAATCGATCACGAGGCGGCCGGCCGGCAGGGAGATCGTGCCCAGGATCATGCGGGCGTTGTCGCTGATGATGCGGTTGGTCCGCAGAGGGTTGGTCACGCCGGTAACGCTAGCCCGGCTCGAGGCCGCGAGCTTCAGGGCGTTGCCGCCGGCGAGCGTCCCCGGATCGACGGCGGCCTGCAGCTGACCGCGCCGATGGATCATGCGCGCAGAGTCGCTCGCGCCGCCGGCCATGCCGATCAGCAACGCCGCGCCGAGGCCGAACATCACGCCGACCGACCCCGCCCGATCCGCGCCGAACGTCCGGGCTCTGCCGGCCTGCCCGTCGATCCCGGACCTTGTCTGCCTCCACCACCCCATGTCTCTGATCCGTCGCGCCGCGCGGCGTCCCCCCGCTACGCCGCCGCGCTCGCCGGCGGCATGACCTGCCGGACGATCTGGTCCCAGCGGCTCAAGAACGCCTCGACCACCCGCGCATCGAAATGGGTGCCGCACTTTTCGAGAAGGTAGGCCCGCGCCGCCTCCGGGGCCCAGGCCGACTTGTAGGGGCGCTCGGTGGTGAGCGCGTCGAACACGTCCGCCACGGCGACGATCCGGCCCGAAAGCGGGATCGCCTCGCCGCGGATGCCGTGCGGGTAGCCGGTGCCGTCCCAGCGCTCGTGGTGGGTCCCCGCGATCTCGGCGGCGAGCCGCACGATCGGCGACGTGCTGCTCTCCAAGATGCGCTGGCCGCGCTCCGCATGGCGCTCCATCACGTCGCGCTCGGCGCTGGTGAGGGAACCGGGCTTCAGCAGGATGGCGTCCGGCACCGCGATCTTGCCGACATCGTGCATCGTCGATGCGAGGCTGATCTGGCGGCACTCATCCGGCGCGTAGCCGAGGGCCTCGGCAGTCAGCGCCACGTAGGCGGCGACGCGGGCGATGTGGTTGCCCGTATCCGTGTCCCGGTGCTCGGCCGCGCGCATGAGGAGCGTGATGATCTCGCGCTCCCGCGCCTCCACCGTGGCGACAGCGGCGGCGACCTCGCGCTCGAGGATGGACGCGTGATCCTGCTGCTGCCGGTAGGCCCGGCTGAGGGCGAGCAGGTTGGCGACGCGGGCCCGTACCTCGACCGGGTCGAAGGGCTTGTTGAGGAAGTCGGTGGCGCCGGCCTCCAGCGCCTCCCGCCGCAGGCGGCGCTCCTCGATGCTGGTCACCATGACGATCGGCACGTGCGCGAGCTTCGGCAGCGCCCGGATCGCCTCGATGAAGGCGATCCCGTTCATGCCGGGCATGTCGTAATCGGTGAGGACGACACCGAGATCGTGGGCGTGCGCCTCGGCGAAGGCCAGAGCCTCGGCCGGCCGCGTGAAGTCCTGCGGTGCGCAATCCGGGATCGGGCGCAGGGCCTCCATCATCAGGAGGTTGTTCAATTCAGCGTCGTCGAGGACGAGCACCCGCATCGAAAATCACCCGCACCGCAGCCGTCGCTCCCACCCTAGGCAGGGATACAGCGCAAACATTGCCAAAGCGTTCGATGGATTAGTCGCAGTGATTCTTCAACCTAAGCGTGTGTTAAGCCGAAGCTCCGCATCGCTAGAGGTGCCCAGACGGTATCGCTCGGGATGCGCGCGGCCGAGAAAACCTCGTGACCATTCTTGGTCCGGGCAAATTCACGTTCGGCCGGGCAGGATTGCGTTAAGCAAGCCGGGCCGGAAGCTGGGGCTTCCCGACACTTTTCACGATGTGTTGTCAGTTGTCGCGTCATCAGCATCTGCAGGGGAGCAGAGTCGGGCATTCCGCATGACACGGTCGGTCGGTCGGTCCATTCGTCGGCAACAGGCCGGGTGGCGCGGCATCGTCCGAGTTCCGGGCGCCGTCCCGTGCCGGGCCGGCTCGCGCCGAACGTCGCCGTGACGGGCCTCTCCCGACATCTCCACCTTTTCGCCGCACGGCGCGACGGCGTCAGCGCGGTCGAGTTCGCGTTGATCGCCCCGATCCTGATCCTGCTTTTCACCGCGACGATCGACGTTCCGCGCGCGTTCTCGATCAATCGACGCCTCGCGAGCGGCGCCGGCACGATGGCGGACCTGATCTCCCGCAACGATTTCCAGAGCCTGGACGAGGTCTACGCGGCGGCCCAGGCCGTGGCGGAGCCCTACGATGTCGGCACGGCGCGGATCGTGCTCACGGCGGCCGGGATCTACCGGACGCCGGAGGGGTTCGTCGCCAAGGTCTGCTCCAGCGCGGCGCAGAAGGACGTGCCGCGCCAGCCCGGCTCGACCATCGGACCCGCGCCCCTCGGGATGCGGATCGACGGCGCCCGCTACGTCATGGCCGAGGTCAAGATGCAGTACCGGGCGGTCTTCCGGCTGGTCCCGGTGCTCAACGGCTGGGAATTCACCACCACGACGCTCTGGCCCGTCCGCGAGGGCAAGAGCGTCAACGGGCGCGACGAGGTGGTCCTGCCCGGTGGCCGGCCCTGCGCGGCGAATGACGGCGCCTGAGGGCACGGCCGCTGCGCGCGGGGCCCTCAGGCGGCGAGCCTGTGGCCGAAGAACGCCTCCAACTCCGTCGCGGTCCGCTCGAACAGGGCTCTCAGGGCCGGGATGCAGGCCGCGTCCGCGCAGATCCCGTCGACGCGCGCGGCGCGCTCGATCTCCGCGAGGCGCCCGGCGAGGGCCTCGGCCCCGACATTCGCGCACATCGACTTGAGGCTGTGGGCGGCGCTCGCCGAAGCGGGTGCGTCGGATGCCGTCGCTGCCGCGTGCAGGGCGTCGAGAGCGGTAGGACCGTGCTCGCGGAACAGGCGCAGCAACCGCTGGATGAAGGAGGACCCGCTCTGCTCGGCGATGTCCGACAGGCTCGCCAGGGTGTCGGGATTCAGGAGGCGTGAAGGGGCCGGGTCGTCCGCCCGGCTCGGCGCTGGGAGCGGACCGGTTTCGGCAGGGTGGGCGCGGTCGGCCACCGGCGTCCCGACGTCGGCGAGGACGCGCGCGAGATCGGCCAGCGTGAAGGGCTTGACGAGAACCCCGTCCATGCCGGCGTCCCGCCACGCATCGGCACTGGTCCCGATCACGTGGGCGGTGAGGGCGTAGATCGGCACCGCTCCCGCTCCGGCCGCCCGCTCCTCGGCGCGGATGGCGCGGGCCGCATCGAAGCCGTCGAGGACGGGCATGCTCCCGTCCATCAGGATGAGGTCGATGCCGCCGAGGCGGGCCTGATCCAGCGCCTCCCGACCGTTCTCGGCCATGCGGATGTCGGTGACGCCGCAGCGCTGCAGGGCCTCGGCCGCGACCTCGCGATTGACCGCGTTGTCGTCCGCCACGAGGACGCGCAGGCTCTCGTATCGGGGCGGGGCTTCCGACGGGCCGGCGACGATCTCGGCGCTCGCGACGGGTCGATCCTCGGCGAGGGCCGCGAGGGCCGCCTGCCACTCGGCCTGGACGAGGGGCCAGCGCAGGACGTCGTCGGCGAGGCCGAGCTTGAGCACCTGCGCGCCGCTCGCATCGCCCATCGGCGCGATCGCGAGGACCCGTCCGCTTCCAATCGGTCGGCGACCGCCCTGCATCAGCAGGCTTGCGGCGACGATGGCGTGGGCTCCCGCGCCGCTCGCGCCGGGCAGGAAGCCGGCCTCGCCGAGCGAGGTCCCGACGACGGTCCCGGTCGCCGCCCCGAGGCCCTCCACGCGAACGAACGGCGACACCTGTTCCACGCGGCCGATCAGCTTCGGTTCGGAGAGGACCTCCACGGGCAGGCGGATCCAGAAGGTCGAGCCGGCGCCGACCGCGCTCGACACGCCGATCTCGCCACCCATCGCGGCGACGAGCGACTGCGCGATCGAGAGACCGAGCCCGGTCCCGCCGAAACGGCGCGTCGTCGTCTGGTCGGCCTGCGAGAAGGCGGAGAAGATCGTGGGCAGCTTGTCGACCGGGATGCCGATGCCCGTGTCGCTGACGCTGATCTCGATGCGCCCCGCATCGATCGCCGCGATCCGGATCAGCACGTGGCCGGCTTCTGTGAACTTGAGCGCGTTGTTGACGAAGTTGCCGAGCACCTGCCCCAGCCGCACCGGATCGCCCGCGAAGCTCGCCGGCACGCCGGGCGCCACGTGCGCGGCGATGTCGAGCCCCTTGGCGCGGGCGCGTTCCCCGAACAGCGTCACCACCGTGTCGACGAGGTCGGCCGGGGAGACCGGGATGCGCTCCAGCTCCAGCTTGCCCGCCTCGACCTTCGCGAAATCCAGGATGTCGTTGATGATCGCCAGTAGGCTCTGGCCGGACCGGGCGATCACCTCGGCGTAGCGGCGCTGGCGGGCCGGCAAGTCGGCGGCGGCGGCGAGGAGCTCGGCCATCACCAGCATGCCGTTCATCGGCGTGCGGATCTCGTGGCTCATCGTGGCCAGGAAGGTCGACTTCGCGGCATTGGCCGCCTCGGCCATGTCCTTCGCCACGCGCAGGTCCAGCGTCCGGTCCGAGACTTCCTGCTCCAGCGAGGCGCGGTGGTCGGCGAGCGCCCGGTCGCGGTCGCGCACGGCGCCGAGAAGCCCGTTGAAGGTGGTGGCGAGCGCGCCGACCTCGTCGTTCGTGGTGACGGAGGCGAGCGTGGCGTAGTCGTGGTTCTCGCGAACCGCGTTCATGGTCTCGGCGAGCGAGCGGAGCGGCTGCGTCAGCGCCCTCTGCAGGCGCCAGGCGACGAGGAGGCCGATCGCGAGGGCTGCCACCGCCGCGAGCGCGGCGTTGCGCAGCACCGCGAGCAGGCGATCGGCAAGGTCGCCGGTCTCGGCGACCACGGTCACCGAGCCGATCTCACGGCCGGCATCGACCACCGGAACGCTGAGACGCACGGTGCGGGTCAGGGCGAGGTCGAGGGCCGACACGCCGTCCTGGCGGTCGAGATCGAGGTCGTCGGCGAGCCGCAAGCCGATCCCCTGCTCGGCGAACGGCGTCCCATCTCCGCGCGCGACGGCCACGTAGCTGATGTTGCGCTGCGCGGCGATCGCCCGCAGGGCGGCCGAGGCGCCAGCCTCGTCGTCGGCGGCGACGGCCTTGGCAGTGGCGCTCGCGAAGACGGTGGCGAGGGCGCGCAGGGCGTCGCGCTTGTCCGTGGCGTAGCGGCCGACCTCGCCGAGGACGGTCAGGCCGGTCCCGACGACGAGCGCGATCAGCACGGCGCTGGCGACGGCGCGCCCGAGCCGCCGGGCGAGCGAGCGATAGGGTCTGGAACGGGTCATCGGCAGCCTGTCCGCGAGGGCGGCGCCAGCATGGCCGATCACATCTTTGCATCGTCTTACGGGCGCGGCCTGGGCGCCCGGCCGTCAGAGGCGCCGCGTTTCAGACCTGAGCGCGATCCCTCCCGTCGGCCGGCGCTCGTACCACCCCTTCGTCCGGTTCACGATGCGCACCACCGTGAGCATCACCGGGACCTCGATCAGGACCCCGACGACGGTTGCGAGCGCCGCGCCCGAGTGGAAGCCGAACAGGCTGATCGCCGCCGCGACCGCGAGTTCGAAGAAGTTCGAGGCACCGATCAGGGCCGAGGGACCGGCCACGCAATGCTGCTCGCCGGCGAAGCGGTTCAACAGGTAGGCCAGCCCCGCGTTGAGGTAAACTTGAACGAGAATCGGCACCGCGAGGAGCCCGATCACCAGAGGCTGGGCCAGGATTTGCTCGCCCTGGAAGCCGAACAGCAGGACGAGCGTGGCGAGAAGCGCGCCGAGCGACAGCGGACCGAGCTTGGCGAGAAGCCGCCGAAGCCCGTCCTCGCCACCGGATGCGAGCAGCGCGCGCCGCAGGATCTGCGCCGCGACGACGGGAATCACGATGTAGAGCGCGACGGAGAGGAGGAGCGTGTCCCACGGCACGGTGATCGCCGAGATTCCGAGCAGCAGCCCGACGATGGGCGCGAAGGCCACGACCATGATCGTGTCGTTGAGCGCCACTTGGCTCAGCGTGAAGTTCGGCTCGCCGCGAATGAGGTTCGACCAGACGAACACCATGGCGGTGCAGGGCGCCGCCGCGAGCAGGATCAGCCCGGCGATGTAGCTGTCGATCTGGTCCGCCGGGAGGAGAGGTCGGAACAGGTGCCCCACGAAGAGCCAGCCGAGCACCGCCATCGAGAAGGGCTTCACCGCCCAGTTCACGAAAAGCGTCACCCCGATGCCGCGCCAGTGGCGTCCGACCTCGGCGAGCGACCCGAAGTCGACGCGCAGCAGCATCGGCACGATCATGAGCCAGATCAGGATCGCCACGGGCAGGTTCACCCGCGCGACCTCGGCGGAGCCGATGGCGTGAAAGAAGCCCGGCAGCACGTGGCCGAGCCCGATGCCGGCCAGGATGCAGAGCGCGACCCAGACGGTGAGATTGCGTTCGAAGGTGGACATCGGACTGCTCAGGCGGTGGCGATGCGCCGGCCGTGCTCGTCGACGACAGGCTCACCGTCCTCCTTCGCGAAGGCCTGCCTCTGGGGCGGGAGCAGGTCGAGCACCGTCTCGGAAGGCCGGCACAGGGCGACGCCCTTCGGCGTCACGACGAGGGGGCGGTTCAGGAGGATCGGGTGCTCCGCGAGGGCGTCGAGAAGCTGCGCGTCGGTGAGCGACGGGTCGCCGAGCCCGAGATCGGCGTAGGGCGTGCCCTTCTCGCGCAACAGGTCGCGGATGCTGAGACCTGCACGCGCCGCGAGGCGCTGCACGAGCGTCCGCGTCGGCGGCGTCCTCAAGTACTCGACGACGTGCGGCTCGATTCCGGCGTTCCGGATCATCGCGAGGGCGTTGCGGGACGTTCCGCAGGCGGGGTTGTGATAGATCACCACGTCGAACGGCTCAGTCACCGGGGGAATCTCCGTTCGCGGGGCAGCAGGCGGACAGGGCCTCGACGGCCGGCGCGCACACCTCCGGGCGGCCCCGGCAGCAATCGCGCATCAGGAACGCGATGAGGCCGGACAGGGTCGGATAGGACGCGCTGTAGATCATCGAGCGGCCCTCCCGCCGCGAGCCGATCAGGCCCGCGTGATCGAGCTCCTTGAGATGGAACGACAGGTTCGACGTCGACAGGCCGAGCTCGGCGGCCAGCAGTCCGGCGGCCAGCCCGTCGGGCCCGGCCGTGACGAGGGCGCGCACGACTTTCAGGCGGTGCTCCTGGCCGAGGGCCGCGAAGGCCGAGAGGGCTTGCCGTTCATCCATCGTTGGCTCAATAACTCAAGAATCATTGAAACGTAGAGAAAGGCGTTGGCGTGGACAAGCCCCTCGAGCCCTTCAGCGATGGCCTTCCCCATCTCGTAGACGCCCATTTCGCGGTGCCGACCGCATCGGATCTCGGCGACGTGTCACGCTTCGCGCATCCGCCGCGCTTCCTCATCCTGTACGGTTCTCTGCGGGACCGTTCCTTCAGCCGCTTCCTCGCCCAGGAGGCGGCACGTCTTCTGGAGCGGATGGGCGGCGAGGTTCGGATCTTCCACGCACATGGGCTGCCGCTTCCGGACGACACCACGGCCGACCATCCGAAGGTTCAGGAACTGCGCGCCCTGTCCCTGTGGTCGGAGGGGCAGGTCTGGGTTTCACCGGAGCGGCACGGCAATCTGACCGGCGTGATGAAGAGCCAGATCGACTGGCTGCCGCTGAGCGAGGGCTCGGTCCGCCCGACGCAGGGGCGTACCCTGGCCGTCATGCAGGTCTCGGGCGGGTCGCAGAGCTTCAACGCCGTGAACAGCCTGCGCGTGCTCGGCCGCTGGATGCGGATGATCACCATCCCGAACCAGTCGTCCGTTCCGATGGCCTATCGCGAGTTCGACGAGGCGGGGCGCATGCGCGAAGGACCGCTCTACGACCGGGTCGTGGACGTGTGCGAGGAGCTGGTGAAGTTCACGCTCCTGACCCGCGAGCGGGCCGAGTATCTCGTCGACCGCTACAGCGAGCGGAAGGAGCGTGCGCCTGCGCGTCTCGGGGCCGTCGCCGACGATATCGGCTTCGTGAAGCGCTGACGGCCGTGCTGCTCAGCCGATCACCCAGGCTCCGAACAGAACTGCGGCGAGAAAGAGCCCGGAACTCACGGCGACGGCGACGACTTCGCGGTGTTCGAGCAGGAGGTGGTCGAGAGCAGTGGACATGATCGGATGGCGACAGCGAACCGAGTGGATGTGAGATCGCAGATAGCACCCGAAATCTGACCACCGTGTGAGGATAAGTGCTGACCGCGCGCTTAAAGTCCGAGCGTCACACGTCTGCAACATTCGGGGCCGGCGCCCGTGCGGGCTCGTCCTGCTGCGCCCCAGAGCTGGCATGCCTCGGGAGGTCGAGCGTCTCCGGCCAGCGGGTTCCGCCGCGTCGCTCTCGGCGATGTCCGGAGGCCGAATTGCCTTCGACGCCCGATCGGCGTCCCGGCGTGACCGTTCAGAGGGCGGCACGCACACCCGCTCGGCACAGACAGGGAACGAGGATCTGTGGATCGCCGCGTCGACGCGCTCGCCTGCGCGTCGATCGTGTTCGGCCTCGCGTCGATCATCTCGATCTGCGCGATCCTCGGATCAGATGCGCGCGCCGTCATCCCTCGGCGGCTTGCCGCAGCGGAACTTCTCGACCCGCCAGCGATCGTGCATCCGCTGCCAATGGGCCATCTGCGGCTGAGCGACCGTGAGGCATTGCTGCGGCGTGGTGACCTCCTCGCTGAAGAAGTGCACGCGCGTCACGCAATGGGTCGGGTTCGCAGACAGGCAGGTCAGGAAGTATAGGCCGTAGAGCATGCGCCATCATCCTCTGGCGTTCTGGGCGCTTCCTCTGTCGGTTCGCTATTCTTGGAACATGAACGAGCAAACGGCGTGCCGGTTGCTGTTGCGCTTCGGGCGCAACACCGTGTTTTCAAGCGACGGGACGCGCATCGCCCGCTCGGAGCGGACCGCGCATCCCGCGGCGCGACGCTCACCCTCAGTCGCAGATCTTGCGCACCACGAGGTCTCCGTCCGCGTCGATGAAGCGCGTGACCCGGCACGTCCTGACATAGGCGGGCACGATCGCGACGTAGCGCGGGCCCCAGCCGAAGCCGCGTCCGAAGCCGTGATGGTGGCCGAAGCCGCCATGCCCGAAGCCTCCACGCCCGAAGCCGCGGGCGGACGCCTCGGAGGCGCCGAGCGCCGCGGCGGCGAGCGCGAGCGCGGCGGTGAGTGTGATGAGCCGTCCCATGATCGTGCCTCCTCGTGGATGAGCCGATGGATTCGGCTCGCCTGTCCTGAATGGCCGAGGGGCATGCGCCGCACCGTGACCCGGATCACGGAGGTTTCGCGGGCCGAAACCGCAGGCGTCGCGATCGAGGGGGCCGGGATCCGCGCGAAAAGAACCCGCCGCGGCAGAGGGGGCTCGGCCGGGCGGGTCGAAGAGCTGTCACAGAGTGCGGCAAGCCGCGCTGCGTACTCTGCCGCAGGGCGCGGGCGGGTCAATCGGGCCCGAACGGTTCGTCTGCCACCGCACGACGGAAAAGCCCCGCGAGCCGTGGCACCGCGGGGCGAAAGGTTTCACGACCTCTCCATCGGGCCGCGGATCGTCCGGCATCGCTCGACGCAGGGTCGGTGTGCGGGATCGTCGGGGGCGCCTCAGGTCGCGGGCCGACCATCCGCGAGGCGGGTTAACCGGAGGTTAAACCGCCGCGTGACGGTCGGCGCGGGCGTTCCTCAGGCCTGCGAGCGCTTGCGCTCGGCGCGGCCGGACTTCGTGTGCGGCCGGCTGCTCTGGCCGCGCCTTCCCCTCAACCCCTCCTGACCCCGCGCCGGCTCGCGCGGAGCGGGCGCGGCGCTGCGCTCCTGCACGGAGATCGGGGTGAATTGCCGCCGCGGCTGGTCCGCCACCAGGGCGAGGGCTTGGCTGAGCAGTGTCGGCAGCGTGTCCGCGTGCTTCAGGTCGCTCCAGGATACCGTCGCCATGCGACCGCACAGGAAATCGTTCGACACGATCGTCAGGCCGATCGTGGTGAAGCGGAGCTCGACGACGATGCCGGTCTTCTCGCGAATGGCCTGGGTCTGTGCCCAGGCGGTCTCCAGCATGGTGGCGAGCGCCTCCTGCGTGTGGTCCGCCATACGCCTCTCCTACGCTACGCCCACGCCACTACCTGTCTCAGGGTAGGCGGTCGCACGTGGCAAGAAAGTGGCTTTGCCTGAATGGGTTAGGTATCGTACCGGCTGTTGCCCGCTCACGCCGCCACGTTCGCCGTCTCGGCCGCGAGCCAGTCGATCACCGCGCTCAGGGCCTGCCGCTCGCTCCGGCCGTCCTTGAGGGCGGCCTCGTAGGTCGCGACCTGGATGTCGGCGCTGGAGCCGCGGCGGACGATCTGGCGGGCGTGCTCGCATTCCGCCCGGCAGCCGAGGGCCTCCGCGTCCTCCTCGGTCAGGGCGAGCGTCGCGTCGAGCGCCTTGCGGAGCGGGACGGCGCCGAGGCTCGCCTCGTCGATCAGCGTCGCGTGCACGCCGTCGCGCTCGACGCGCCACAGGTTCTCCATGACGAAGCCGCGCGAGGCGCCGGTCATCCGCGCGTGCAGGTCGGGCCGGCGGTCGAGGAGCCGGACGAGGCAGCGGTAGAGCGCGGCGATCGTGAGGGTGTCCTCCAGCCGCGTGCAGCTGTCGGCGACGCGGAGCTCGAGGGTGGGGTAGCGGATCGAGGGGCGGACCTGCCACCAGAAATAGGTCGGGTCCTTGACGGCGCCGGCCTTCGTCATGCCCGCGACGTAGCGGTCGAAATCCGCCGCGTCGTCGAAGAGTTCGGGAAGGCCGGTCCGCGGCAACTCGGCGTAGGCCCGCAGGCGGTAGCCGGCCAGCCCGGTCCGGCGCTTCTCGAAGAACGGCGAGGAGGTCGAGAGCGCGAGGAGCACCGGCAGGAACGGCATCAGGCGCTTCATCGTGTCGACCCGTCTCTCGGGGCGCGGCACCTCGACATGGACGTGCAGGCCGCAGACGACGGAGCGCCGCCCGACGATCTGCAGATCCTCCATCATCGCCTCGTAGCGCGCCTTCTGGGTCTGCTTCTGGTCCGGCCAGGATGCAGTCGGGTGCGTGCCGGCGGCGAAGACGAGGAGCCCGTGCCGGCGACCGATCTCCGCGAGGCCGGCACGCAGAGCCGCGAGGCCGGCGCGGGCCTCCGCGAAGCGCGCAGCGGGCGGCGTGCAGATCTCGACCTGATTCTTGAGGAGTTCCCGCTCGACGGATTTCAGGCGCCTCTGCGCCTCGTCGTGGAAGGCCGAGACCGAGCGCTGCGGGGCGGCCCGCGTCCGGGCGCTGGCCAGGAACATCTCCTCCTCGATCCCGAACCTGTACGCCTCAGCCATCCGCCCATCCCCCAGCGCCAAGCTCAACGGCTGTAACTGACGGATGTAACGATCGGTTCGATCCAACCAGAACGAGACGCGGCGGCCCGCTTCGCGGATCGGAGCGCGCCGAACCGGACCTCAGGCCTCGATCATCTCGCGGATCCGGTCGGCGAGGGTCTCCATCACGAAGGGTTTCGTCATCACCTGCATGCCAGGGTCCAGGGATCCGTCGCGGAGCATCGCGTTCTCGGCGTAGCCGGTGATGAAGAGAACCTTCAGGTCCGGCCGCGTGACCCGGGCGGCGTCGGCCACCTGCCGGCCGTTCATGCTGCCGGGCAGGCCGACATCCGTGACGAGGAGGTCCACCCGAACGTTCGTCTGCAGGATCTTCAGGCCGCTCGCCCCGTCCGCCGCCTCGATCGCGGTGTATCCGAGATCCTCGAGCACGTCCGTCACGAGCATGCGCACGCTGGGCTCGTCGTCCACGACGAGCACGGTCTCGCCGTCGACCGCCCGCGGCGCGTCGGGGCGCTCGGTGAGCGCCGCGTCCTCGGCGACCGTGCCGTGATGGCGGGGCAGGTAGAGGCACACGGTGGTCCCGGCGCCGGGCTCGGACTCGATGCGGACCTGACCACCCGTCTGGCGGACGAAGCCGTAGATCATCGACAGGCCGAGGCCTGTGCCCTGGCCGAGGGGCTTCGTGGTGAAGAACGGGTCGAAGGCCCGCGCCACCACCTCCGGCGTCATGCCGGTGCCGGTATCGGTGACGCAGAGGGAGAGGTACTCGCCCGGCGGCAGGTCGTGCGCCCGCGCCTCCCGGTCGTCGAGCTGCCGGTTGGCGGCCGCGATCGTGATGCGGCCGCTCTCCGGCATCGCGTCGCGGGCGTTGATGCAGAGATTCAGGAGCGCGCCCTCGAGCTGGTTCGGGTCCACCAGGGTCGGCCAGGCCGCCGCGTCGGCGGACACCACGATCTCCAGGGCCGGTCCCACCGTGCGCCGGATCAGCTCCTCCATGCCGTGGATCAGCCGGACCACGTCGGTCGGCTTCGGGTCGAGGGTCTGGCGGCGCGAGAAGGCGAGGAGGCGCTGGGTCAGCGCGGCGGCCCGCTTCGAGGCGCCCTGCGCCGCGCCGACATAGCGGTCGACCTCGCCGAGGCGGCCCTGCCGGATGCGCGATTGCAGCAATTCGAGACTTCCCGAGATGCCGGTCAGCAGGTTGTTGAAGTCGTGGGCGATGCCGCCCGTGAGCTGGCCCACCGCCTCCATCTTCTGCGCCTGTCGCAGCGCGTCCTCGGTGCGCACGCGCTCGGCGACCTCGTCGGCGACGCGCCGCTCCAGGGTCTCGTTGAGGTCGCGCAGCTTCTCCTCGGCGCGCCGACGCTCCTCCAATTCGCGCTGCGCGGCCAGGAACAGCTGCGCATTGTCGATCGCGATCGCGGCCTGGCCCGCGAGACCGACCAGCAGGCGCTCGTGGCGCTCCTTGAAGCGTCCCGTGCGCGGATGGCCGAAGAACAGGCCGCCGATCACCGCGCCGGAGCGAGAGGTGACGGGGACGGCGAGGTAGCTGCGCACGGGGAGGTGCCCGCGCGGCATGCCGCGGTGGGGGTCGTTGCGACCGTAGCGCGGGTCGGCGCGGATGTCGTCGGAGCGCACCACGCCCGAGCCGGAGAAGGTCGGGGCGAACACCTCGGTGTTGCGCGGCATCGGGAACTTCTCGAAGGCCGCGCGCTCGACGCCGGAGAGGGTGTAGAGCATGTAACTCTCGCCCGCCTCGTTCGTCAGATTGTAGAAGAACGCCCCGAACTCGGCGCCCGACAGGTCGACGCCCGCATCCGTGACCATCTGCACGAGGCGGGTCAGATCGAGCTCGGCGGCGAGCGCCGCGCCCGTCCGGTTCAGGGTTTCGGCGGTCCGGCTCTCGTCGCGGAGCGCCGTCTCGGCGCGCGCCCGCTCGACCGACGCCCAGGTCCGCTCGGCGACGTCGCCGACGAGGGCGACGTCCTCCGCCGACCAGCCCCGCGCGTCCGGCGCGTGGACGAAGAACACCGCGGACAGGCGACCCGCCTTGACGAGCGGGACGATGATCTGCGCGCGGATCTGCAGGGCCTCGTGGGCGGGCCACGCCGCGAGGCCGGCGAGGCGCGGGTCGTTCTCCATGTCCTCGAACACGACCGCGCGCCCGGCCGCGAGATCCGCCATGAAGGTCGCCGCGTAGCTCGGCATGTGGAAGCGGCCGGCGATCGAGTCGATCCCGTCCGCGCACCAATCCCGCGCGATCAGAAGGTGCGTGTCCTCGCCCTGCCCTTCGACCTCGCCGTAGCCGACGCGTCCCGCGGCGAGATAGCGTCCGACCAGGCTCGCCGCGACGGATTTCACCGCGAGAGGATCGGCGAGCTCGCGCAGGCCGTCGGCGAGCCGCGCGTGGAAGCGCTCGCGCCGCTCGGCCAGCACCCGCTCCGTGGTCTCGACCACGATCGCGACCACGCCGGCCGGCGTTCCGGTCTCGTCGAGCACCGGCGAGTAGTCGAGGTTCATCCAGACCTGCTCCGGACGGCCGTGCCGGTGCAGCGTCAGCTCGTGGTCGCGGTAGGCGAGCGTCCCGCCCGAGAGCCCCACCTTCATGACGTTGTCGTTGAACTCGGCGACCTCGGGCCAGCCCTCCCGCACCTTGCTGCCGAGCAGCTCGGGGTGCCGCCTGCCCGCGAAGACCGAGTAGGCATCGTTGTAGATCATGATGCCGTCCTCGCCCCACAGCATCACGATTGGCACCGGCGACAGCAGCACGATGCTCGCAGCCGTGCGCAGGCATTCGGACCAGCTGTCGATCGGTCCGAGCGGTGTCGAGGACCAGTCGAAGGCGAGCACCAGCCTGCCGAGCTCTCCGCTGCCGGTCGGAAAACCCGCGGGCGTGGGACGTGCCGCGACGTTCAAGCTGCCGCTCCTCGATGATCACTTGCAGAACGGATGCATGGCTCAACTTTTGATTGTCAATCCTGAACCATCCTGACCCAGTGCAGGAGCCCGGGTTTGTCGGCATGCGTGGCCGCGCGGTCGCTCGGCGGAACGGAGCGACGCACCCTCCACCATCCGTCGAGGCCCGACCCCATCTCTCGGACATGCCGGCCCGAGCGCGCGACCCGAGCGATCTTCTGAGACGTCTGGGACGCAACGTCCGCCGCCTGCGCCTGTCGCTCGGCCTGTCGATCGACGATCTCGCCTTTCTCTCCGATCTCGATCCCGAGCGGCTTCTCGCCGTCGAGGGCGGCGACGGCGCGGAACTCGATCTCGCCGCTCTCGTGCGGCTCGCCTGGGCGCTCGGCGTCGACGCGGAGGATCTGATCGGGCGGCATTCCGGCGCGAGCTGAACCGGACGGGGCGACGCGGCGTTATCGTCCCGATGGAGGTGCTGGATGACCTCTCGATCCCTGGTCGCCGTCGCGCTCGTCCTCGCGACGCCCGCGATCGCCGCATCCGCGGCGGAGCGGGCCCGGCCGGCGCCCCCGGCCGGCATGGCCCTCACGATTCCCTGGCAGGGTATGGCGCTGGTCGCGGACGGCGCACGGCCGCCTGCCGGCGGCTTCCGCAATGCCAACCTGACACCTCCCGTCCATTCGGCGAAGCCGATACCCCCTCCCGGCCGGCTTCCCGACCAGAGAACCGGCCCGAAGCGGGATCACGTCGTGCGCGACATCTGCATCGGATGCTGATCCGGACTGTCGCCGCGCTGCGACCGCCGCGTTGCATCGGCGCGGATCGCTCATGGGAAGGTCGCGTGACCACGGTACGCAGACGCACGCAGGTCCGGCGTCCATGATTCCTGCGGATGTCCGACGTTCGTTTGTTCAGGCAAGGTCAGGAAGTAACACGGCTCGTCCGTCCGCGGATGCACTGTCGGCGCTGACATGGACGATGATCGGAAAATCTCTGGAGAGCGCGAGCCCGGCACCCGCCTCATCCTGCTCCTCGTGCTGGTGATGGTCGTCATCATCCTCTACGGCGTGGCACTGATGACCCTCGACTGACCCTCCGACGCGCTTCATCAGTTATAGGAAAGGCCCCCAGGCGCGCCATTACAAAGCGAGACGAAACGACTAGGCTGTGTGAAGACATTCCGATATGATAGATTTTGCTCTGCGGAGGACGGGATGAACCGTTTCACTCTAGGCGAAGTTCGTCGGCGTATCACGTTCCTTCTCAGTTGCATGAACCGCTCAATCACCGCGGACAATCCCTTGGGCTCCGCACAGGCGGGATGAGGTTCTGCAGAAAAACAGGATTACAAATTATCAAGAGCTTGTGTGTGGGTTCAAGATGCGAATTGCGCATATAATAACCGGACTTGAGGTCGGCGGTGCAGAGTCGTTCCTTTCCCGATTGCTTGTGCCATTGTCAGCGCGCCATAGCTGTGAAGTGATCTCGCTAACGACACGCGGTCATTTTGCTTCACGCATCGAAGCAAGTGGCACACCTGTTCGAGCACTCGGGATGACTGCAGCATCGGCGCCGGTCAAGCTGATTGAACTGGTTCGATATTTGCGCAAAAGCCGACCTGATGCAGTTCACACGTGGATGTACCATGCAGATCTCTTGGGCGGGGTAGCGGCTCGCTTGGCCGGGGTTCCTGCGGTATTCTGGAACGTGCGATTGACAAAACTTGCAGCAGAACACAACAAGCGCAGCACGATTCAGGTGGCGCGAGCCAGCGCTCTGCTTTCGAAAGTAGTTCCCGATAAGATCGTCTGTTGCGCGACTGCAGCACGGGACTCACATGTCAAGATGGGGTATGATGCTCGGAAGATGCTAGTCATTCCTAATGGGATCGACACGGAACGGTTTCGTCCGGATTCGAATGCACGGCGCGTATGTCGCGCTACGATTGGTGCAACGGACCAAACCCCGGTCGTTGGCATGGTAGGACGTTTCAATCCACAGAAGAACTACCGTGGTTTTCTTGAAATGGCTGCGGCTTTGCTGAAGCGTCATCCCGAGACGATTTTCGTGCTCGCTGGTCCTGGCGTAGAGGAGTCCAACCCGACAATTCGGGAGTGGATCGCTGAATTCGATCTTGCCTCACGTATTCGTCTGCTCGGTGTCAGGTCTGATCTCGAGCTCGTGCTTCCTGGTCTTGATGTTTTTGTCTCCTCATCTCATGACGAGGGTTTCCCCAACGCGGTTGCGGAGGCTATGGCTTGCGGTGTGCCCGCGGTCGTAACGGACGCTGGCGACTCGGCGCATGTTGTAGGCGCGACAGGGATTTGTGTGCCAGTTAATGACCCGGATAAGCTGTGTTCCGCCCTGGATAACCTTCTCGGCGAGGGTGACGAACTTACGGCGCGGGGGGCGAGTGCGCGGTTGCGTATTATCAGAGAATTTAGTCTCGCCACTGCTGCTTCCAGCTATATCAGTCTTTATGAAAGTGGTTGCCATGATGATGTGGCACATCAAGCGAACGCATAGCAGCGGGGATTCATCTTTGATGGTACCATCAGTTCAGAGCCCGTCCGATAAGGGTGCGAGGCGGGGCTGATTGGCCGGTATTACGCCTCTCGCGCCGGACCTTCCCTTGCATCGCGAAGCCTTTCGCTCATGCGGGCTATGCCGGTGACAGGCCAGCCACCGCCACGATCATCGCCGTCGAGATCGTGCGCAAGCCGCACGATCAGGTCGGCTTTGCCGTGCGTGCACAAAGATGAGTGATTGAGCGGTTCTTCGCCTGGATCCGTCGCAACCGACGCCTCTGGAAAGACACGGAGGCCACGCTCGCCTCGGCCAAAGCCGTCCTCTACGCCGCAGCCCTCATGATCCTCGTCCGACGCCTCGCCCGATCGGACTGACTTCTTGGACGGACTCTCAGAGCGCCTTGCAGGTTCCGTAGCTGAACTTGATGTCAGTCGGATCCTCGGGGTTCAACTGGGACTTCGCGAACTTGAAGCGGGAGAGGTCGAGGGTGAAAAAGTTCGTGGCGTTCTGGCACTTGATCGTGTTGGTTCGCCGGCGGCCCTCACCGCGGTAGTATACTTCCTGGCATTCGTAGAATTCTGTTCTCCCCGCGAAGATTAAATTTAGCATCTCGCGGTTGAGGATCAGCGAAAAGGTTCGTGACGGCACCGGTTCCGGCTTGACGGCATGTGCCGGATCGGCCTGAGCGAGACCGATGGCCACCTCTTCTTCGCAGAGGAGCGCCCGGCGCGCCTGCGACAAGGATGGAAGCGTGCCGAGCAATGCGAGCACGAGCGCGATGCCGATCACCACTTTCATGTGGTCCCCTCACGCGGCGTTCGCCGTCTGTGGCCCCGAAATGTCTTAGCGCAGGGGACTGGGGTTTGTCTTGATGATCGAAAGTATTAGTGCGGTGTCTCAAATCGTAACTTGGATCAGTTTATGGAGACGATTGTTCTGTTCGTACGGACCCTAAATCATGGATCGGACGCGGCGGCCCCGGTCCGCCATGTGCGGCGAAGCACAGCCGGACGGCGTTCCCACCGAGGAAGATGGCTGCAAGGGAACGCTTGGGGCGCCGCGCTTCGGCCCGTCGGTCCGGCTCGCACCGAGGAGGCTCGCATGTCGATTGCCCGCCCGTTTCGCTGGTTGCTCGCCCTGGTCGCCCTTGTGGTCCCGGCCGTCGCCGCAAGCTGTCGCGACGCCAAGCTCGGCGTCGATGGCGCCACCGAGCAGGCGGCCGCGAGCGTCGTCTTCCGGCACTACATCTGAGAGACGCTCGCCGGCCCGGCCGCGTGCCGGCACGTCCCGCGCGACATCATCCGCGCACGAGGCAGGTGCTCTGACATCATCGGCGCGCGGGGCGCGCATTTGGGGTGACGGGCCTCACGCAGCCCGTTCCCCCGCGCCTGTCGCCCCGCGCCCCGACGGCGCGGCCGGTCACCAGCGGTGATGCCAGCCCCAGCCAGCGTGCCGGTAGCCCCATCCGTAGGGGCGATGCCAGCCGACCGGCCGGTAGCCGCCCCAGCGATGCCAGCGCGGACCGTACCAGCCGACCCGGCGATACCCCCACCGGTGCCAGCGCGGACCGTACCAGCCGACGCGCCGGTACCCGTAGAAGGCGGGGCGATAGACGATCGGCCTGTAGAACGCGTTCGGGCGGCAATACCCATAGAATCCGCGGTGGAAGCCGGGCCCGCAACCGCCGCGCGCTTCCGCGGCGCCGCTGATCATCATCGTGCCGAGCGCGAGAGCCGCGGCTCCCGCAAGCTTCAGTCTCATGAGCTATTCCTCCGTTCGTTTTGCTTGGAACGGCGCGCTGTTCATTTCGTTTCGACATGAACGCGATTTAATGTTTCTGTTCGTTGCTGACGAAGTGCGGTGACTCCGAATACGCGCGAAGTGCAGGCAAGCTCTGCCGTCGCTTCCGGTCGCCGGATCGCGGACCGGCATTGATGATCCGCGATCCGCCGGAGATGCGAAGCTCGGCGGAACCTGCGGGCCCGCGCCTGGTTGTCGTCGCGTTTGCGCCTCCCCGCGGACAGGCTCGAGGGTTGCACGTGACGGACGGCGTCGACCGATCGGAACTCCGGCAGATCGTGGCCGGGCTGACGGACGGCGTCATCCTCGTCGAGGACGACGGCCGGATCGCGTGGGCCAACGACGCGGCGCTGGCGATGCACGGGGCCGGAGACCTCGGCGCCCTCGGCGACAGCGTCGGCGGCTACCGCTCCCGGTTTCGGCTGCGCTACCGCGACGGCGCCGCGCCGGCGGCCTGGCCGCTGGAGCGGCTCGTGGCCGGCGAGACCTTCCGGGACGAGGTCGTCGACCTCGCGTCGGTCGCCGAGCCGGACCTCGCCTTCGTCCACTCCCTGCGCAGCCTCGTCGTCACGGATGCCGGCGGCGATCCCTCCTGCCGGGCGCTGATCCTCCGGGACGTCACGGCCCAGTACGAGGCGGAGGAGCGCTTCGAGCGGACCTTCAGCGCCAATCCGGCCCCGGCCGTGATCTGCCGCCTCTCGGACCTGCGCCACGTCAAGGTCAATGCCGGCTTCCTGGAGATGACCGGCCACCTGCGCGACGCGGTCGTGGGACGCAGCGTCTACGAAGTCGACGTGCTGGCCGGCGCCCGGCAGCGTGAGCTCGCCATCGAGCGCCTGCATGCGGGCCGGACGATTCCGCAGATGGAGGCCCGGCTGGAGCTGCCGGACGGCGGCTCGCGATTCGTGATCGTCGCCGGGCAGCCGATCGAGATGGGCGACGAGCCCTGCATGCTCTTCACCTTCGCCGATCTCGAATTGCGGCGGAAGGCGGAGACAGCCCTGCGCCAGAGCGAGGAGCGGTTAGAGAAGGCGTTCCGGCTCACGCCGGTGCCGACCCTGCTCCTGCGCGTCTCGGACCGTGCGGTCACGGGCATCAACGCGGCCTTCACGCGCGTGTTCGGCTACGGGGAGGACGCCGTGATCGGAGCGACGCCGATCCGCTTCGGCCTGTTTTCCCGGGATGCGGCCCGGGAGCTGTTCGAGGGCATGGTGGAGCGCACGGAGGTCGCGAGCGGCTTCGAGACCTGCCTGCGTCACCGCGACGGGGAGGAACTCGACAGCCTCGTGGCCGCGGAGCGGATCGCGATCGGCGACGACGCCTTCCTGCTCGTCGTCCTGCAGGACATCACCGACCGGAAGCGCAACGAGCGCGAGCTGTTCTCGGCGATCGAGGCCGTGATGGCGGACACGTCGTGGTTCAGCCGCGGGCTCATCGAGAAGCTCGCGGGCCTGCGCCACCCCGGCCGCCGGGGCGATGGCGCGGTGCTGAACCTGACGCTGCGCGAGCGTCAGATGCTGGAACTGATCTGCACGGGCTTCGGCGACGAGGCGATCAGCCGCCGCCTCGGTCTCTCGCGCAACACCGTGCGCAATCACACGGCCGCGCTCTACCGCAAGCTCGGCCTGCACAAGCGCTCCGAGGTGATCGTCTGGGGCCGGAACAACGGCTTTCCGTCGGCTCCGACCGGATGATCGCGAACAACGTGCGCGGGGTCGATTCGTGATCGCTCGGGCCCGCGCTCCGTTACTCCGCCGCTTGACGCGCGACGTAGCCGAGACGCTCGTTCAGTTCCGCGATGAGCTTGACCGCCGCCTCGGCGATCACGGTCCCGGGCGGGAAGATCGCGGACGCCCCCGCCTCGTAGAGCGCCGGATAATCGGCCGGCGGGATGACGCCGCCGATCACGATCATCACGTCGTCGCGCCCGGCCTCGGCAAGCGCCGCACGCAGTTCCGGCACCAGGGTGAGGTGGCCCGCGGCGAGGGAGGAGACGCCGACGATGTGGACGTCGTTCTCGACCGCTTGGCGGGCGGCCTCGGCCGGGGTCGCGAAGAGCGGCCCGATATCCACGTCGAAGCCGAGGTCGGCGAAGGCCGAGGCGATCACCTTCTGGCCGCGGTCGTGCCCGTCCTGCCCCATCTTGGCGACGAGGATGCGCGGGCGGCGCCCGTCATTCTCCTCGAACGCCTCGACGAGCTTGCGAACCTCTTCCACCACCGGCGACATGCCACCCACCTCACGCTTGTAGACGCCCGAGATCGAGCGGATCTCCGCCCGGTGACGGCCCCAGGCCCGCTCCAGCGCCTCCGAGATCTCGCCGACCGTGGCCTTGGCCCGCGCCGCGTCGACCGCGAGCGCCAGCAGATTCTCTGTGCCCTCCGTCGCCTGGGTGAGCGCCGCGAGGCGCGCCTGCACATCCGCCTCGTCCCGCTCGGCACGCAGGCGCTTGAGCTTGTCGATCTGGAGGGTGCGCACGTTGCCATTGTCGACGCGCAGTAGCTCGATCGCGCGCTCGTCGTCCGGCTTGTACTTGTTGACCCCGACGATGGTCTGCCGGCCGGAATCGATCCGCGCCTGCGCGCGGGCCGCGGCCTCCTCGATGCGTAGCTTCGGGATGCCAGCCTCGATCGCCTTGGCCATGCCGCCGAGGTCGTCCACCTCGCGGATGTGCTCCCAGGCCCGGGCGACGATGTCGGCCGTGAGCCGCTCCACGTAGTAGGACCCGCCCCAGGGATCCACGATCCGGCAGGTGCCGCTCTCCTGCTGCAGGAAGAGCTGCGTGTTGCGGGCGATGCGGGCCGAGAAGTCGGTTGGCAGCGCCAGCGCCTCGTCCAGCGCGTTGGTGTGCAGGGACTGCGTGCCCCCTTGCGTCGCCGCCATCGCCTCGATGCAGGTGCGGGTGACGTTGTTGAACACGTCCTGCGCAGTCAGCGACCAGCCCGACGTCTGGGAGTGCGTGCGCAGCGGCAGCGACTTGTCCGATTTCGGCTCGAACCGCTTGACGAGCTTCGCCCAGATCAGGCGCGCCGCCCGCATCTTGGCGACCTCCATGAAGAAGTTCGTCGAGATCGCCCAGAAGAAGGACAGGCGCGGTGCGAACTGGTCGATGGTGAGCCCCGCCGCGAGGCCGGCCTTGATGTACTCGACGCCGTCGGCGAGCGTATAGGCGAGCTCCAGGTCGTTCGTCGCGCCGGCCTCCTGCATGTGGTAGCCGGAAATCGAGATCGAGTTGAACTTCGGCATGTTCGCCGAGGTGTAGGCGAAGATGTCCGAGATGATCCGCATCGAGCCCTTGGGCGGGTAAATGTAGGTGTTGCGGACCATGAACTCCTTGAGGATGTCGTTCTGGATCGTCCCCGCGAGCTTCGACGGGGGAACGCCCTGCTCCTCGGCGGCCACGATGTAGAGGGCGAGGATCGGCAGCACCGCCCCGTTCATCGTCATCGACACGGTCATCTCGTCGAGGGGAATTCCGGAGAAGAGCGTGCGCATGTCGTAGATCGAATCGATCGCGACGCCGGCCATCCCGACATCGCCCGAGACGCGGGGATGGTCGGAATCGTAGCCGCGGTGCGTGGCGAGGTCGAAGGCGACGGAGAGCCCCTTCTGCCCGGCGGCGAGGTTGCGCCGGTAGAAGGCGTTCGAATCCTCGGCCGTCGAGAAGCCGGCATATTGCCGGATCGTCCAGGGCTGGGTCACGTACATCGTCGGATAGGGACCGCGCAGGTAGGGCGCGATGCCGGGATAGGTGTTCAGGAACTCGATGCCCTCACGGTCCTGCGGCCCGTAATGCCCCTTCACGGGGATCCCTTCGGGCGTCATCCAGGGCTCGCCGGATGCGGGCAGCGCGGCGACGGCGGCCGGCTCGTAAGGAATCGTCGTGAAATCGGGAATGCGGGACGTCATGCGCTCGCTCGTGCGGGGCTCGAATTGCGGCGCATTATAGGCAAGGCGGGGGGGAGGGCTACTCCTACTCTGGTCGACCTGAGACGACCCCCCTCCCGTCCGCGCGGAACCGTCGCCTCTCAGGGCTTGTCGTCGGCCTTCGCCTCCTTGGCGGCGCTCTCCTTATCCATCTGCGCGGCGAACTCGTCGGGCGTCTTGTCGATGAGGTCCTGCAGCATGCGTTCGACCTTCGCGAGGTCGTCGCCCTTCGGGCACGGCTTCTCGGCGAGCGCCTCCTTCATCCCCTTGCGCAGCTCGGCCTCGGCCGCGCCCATCTCGGCCTTCATCGCCGCGACCTTGGCGTCGAGGTCGGCGCGCTGCTTGCCTGTCGAGCGGATATCGCAGGTCTTGAGAGCTTCCTGCACCATCCCGGCGACGAAGTAGACCGCCATCCGCTCCTTGCTCGGGAGGGCCGGCGCCGCGGCGACGGCGGGCACTGCGGCCTGCGGAACGGGCGCGGCCGGCGGCGGGGCGGCCGCTGCCTGCGGGACGGGAGCGGCGATTTGCGGTGCTGCGGGCTTGGCGATGTCGGCCGCAACGGCGGCAGCCGCGTCGCAGCGTTTCAGCGCGTCGTAGGCGTCGGGCAGGCCGGCGAGGTCGAAGTCGGCGTCGCCGTCGCTGAAGCGCAGGACGAGTTTCTTGGCGCCGATCAGGTCCGGCAGGATGCGCTCGGGAAAGCTCGTGTATAGGGTCGTGTCGTCGCCGGTCCACTTCGAGTCCTTGAGGATCATGCGCTTGTCGAGAAGGAACGCGACCTCGACCTCCTCCTTCTTGTCCCAGCCCCAGTTCTCGTAGCCGAGCGAGATGACGACCACGCCCTCGTCGCGCTTCAACACGACGGCGTTCTCGGCGTCGTCGTCGGCCTTGTCTTTGTAGATCTTGGCCGCGAGGCAGGCATGGGCCCCACTCACCGAGAGATCGCGCTCGACCTCCCACTTGCCGACCTTCTCGAACAGTTTCCGGTTCGCCGCCTCACCGGGCGAAATCATGCCGAGGAGGAGTGCCGCGCCCGCGAGACCTGCGGAAATCGTCTGAATCTTCATGCTGTGCCCCCGAAAATCCGACCTGTTCCGGAGCGTGCGGCCGCGCGCCGCCGCCGGTTCTGTTCTTGGACCGGTCAGAACTCGCATGCCGGTCGACACGAAACTATTAATCCGCCTCGGCCAGCGCTCAATAGGGAAAACGATTTGTCTCGCGGCGGCCTGTCCGAAGGGTGGCGCGACGAGATCAAGCAACGGTCAAGTGTCGCTCCGGGGCCTCCGGCCGGCTAGGCCGGCCAGCCGGGCGAGCCTGCCCTGCTCCACATGCCAGCGCGCCTCATCGACGGCGCGGGCGAGCCGCCGGATCCGCCAGCGGCGATAGATTGCGAGGAGCGGGTTCCGGGCGGGGCGGGAACGGTGGTGCTGGAGGCGGGCCAGGAGGTCCGGCAGGCAGGCCCCGCCGCCTCGCCCGTGGCGATCTCGATCAGGCGAAGCTGCCGGTAGAGATCGGCCTTGTAATCCTCCATCGGGTCCGCCCCGCGCCGGCCTTTTCCCCCGCCGAAGATGCCGGGGGCGCGGGCGTCGTCAAGAAGGCGGACGCGACAGTCTCAGGCCTCTCTCAATGCGATCGAGCCGATCGGGTGCTGATTGCGTCTCGCGAGCCTCGAATTCGGAGGCCCTCTCCCGTCCGGGGATGGTCGGAGTGAGGGGTGCGACCTCCGCGGAAAGACCTGATCCCTCACCCGGTCGGCTCCGCTGACTCGACCTCTCCCAGACGGGAGAGGTGGGTGCATCCGCCTGCCTCGACGCGAACGATCTGCGCGCAAGTCCCCTCTCCCGTTCGGGAGAGGGACAGGGTGAGGGATGCGACATTCTCGGGAAAGGCGCATCCTTCACACGGTCGGCTCACGCCGACTCGGACCTCCTGAAGGGGAGAGGTGGTGCGCTCGTTGTTCCGCTCAGCTGTCCATCTTCAGGGCGGCGATGAACGCTTCCTGCGGGATCTCCACGCGGCCGAACTGGCGCATGCGCTTCTTGCCCTCCTTCTGCTTGTCGAGGAGCTTGCGCTTGCGGGAGATATCGCCGCCGTAGCACTTGGCGGTCACGTCCTTCGACAACGCTCGGATCGTCTCGCGGGCGATGATCTTGCCACCAATCGCCGCCTGGACCGGGATCTGGAAGAGGTGGCGCGGGATCAGGTCCTTCAGCTTCTCGCACATGGCGCGCCCGCGCGATTCGGCACGGGAGCGGTGGACCAGCATCGAGAGCGCGTCGACGGGCTCGGCATTGACGAGGAGCGACATCTTCACGAGGTCGCCCTCGCGGTAGTCCGAGACGTGATAGTCGAAGGAGGCGTAGCCCTTCGAGATCGACTTCAGCCGATCGTAGAAATCGAACACGACCTCGTTCAGCGGCAGGTCGTAGACCACCATCGCGCGCTTGCCGACGTAGTTCAGGTCCACCTGGATGCCGCGACGGTCCTGGCAGAGCTTGAGGACGCCGCCGAGATACTCGTCGGGGGTCAGGATCGTCGCGCGAATCCAGGGCTCCTCGATCGAATCGATCTTCATGACGTCGGGCATGTCGGCCGGGTTGTGCAGCTCCCGCGTCGTCCCGTCGCTCATGTGCAGGTGATAGACCACGCTCGGCGCCGTCGAGATCAGGTCCAGGTTGAACTCGCGCTCCAGCCGCTCCTGGATGATCTCGAGGTGAAGGAGACCGAGGAAGCCGCACCGGAAGCCGAAGCCGAGGGCGGCGCTCGTCTCCATCTCGTAGGAGAAGCTCGCGTCGTTGAGCCGAAGCTTGCCCATCGCCGAGCGCAGGTTCTCGAACTCGGCGGCATCGACCGGGAATAGCCCGCAGAAGACGACCGCCTGCACCTCCTTGAAGCCGGACAGCATCTCGGTGGTCTGGCGCTTGTCCTCGGTGATGGTGTCGCCGACGCGGGTGTCGGCCACCTCCTTGATAGAGGCCGTGAGGAAGCCGACCTCGCCGGGTCCGAGCTCGCCGATATCGGCCATCTTGGGCCGGAACACTCCGATGCGGTCGACGCCGTACACGGCATCCGCGCCCATCATGCGGATGGTCATGCCCTTCTTCAGCACGCCGTCGACCACGCGCACGAGCACGACGACGCCGAGATAGACATCGTACCAGGAATCGACGAGCAGCGCCTTGAGGGGCGCCCCGCGGTCGCCCTTCGGCGGCGGCAGGCGGGTGACGATCGCCTCCAGCACCGCCTCAATGTTGAGACCGGTCTTGGCCGAGATCGGCACCGCGTCGGACGCATCGAGGCCGATCACCTCCTCGATCTGCTGCTTGACGCGGTCGGGCTCGGCCGCGGGCAGGTCGATCTTGTTGAGGACGGGGACGATCTCGTGGTTGGCGTCGAGCGCCTGGTAGACGTTGGCGAGCGTCTGCGCCTCGACGCCCTGCGAGGCATCGACCACGAGGAGCGAGCCCTCGCAGGCCGCGAGCGAGCGCGAGACCTCATAGGCGAAGTCGACGTGGCCGGGCGTGTCCATCAGGTTCAGGACGTAGTCCTTGCCATCCTGGGCGCGGTATTCGAGGCGCACCGTCTGCGCCTTGATGGTGATGCCACGCTCGCGCTCGATGTCCATCGAGTCGAGCATCTGCTCGCCCATTTCGCGCTGGCTCACCGTGCCGGTCGTCTCGATGAGACGGTCGGCCAGGGTCGACTTCCCGTGGTCGATATGCGCGACGATCGAGAAGTTGCGGATGTTCGAAATCGGGGACGCGGTCATCGAGGAACCATCTCCGGCGCGGCCGCGGGCAAACATCGCGCGGGCGTGCCGTCTCATGTACGGAGAACGTGCGAGCCGCAGATAGCAGCGCGGCCCCGGGCCGCCAAGCGCGGCCGGGGTCGCTCTCGGTGTTCAGCCGGCTTTGGCGCGGGCTGTGGCGGCCATCGCGACGAGAGATTGGCGCAAAGCCCCCATGTCGCGGACCGGTTCGGGATAGGTGATCCGGGCAGTCCGATCCCCCGCCATCAGGTCCATGCCCTCCGGATCGAGCCCGCTGAGCCGCCAGGGCCCGTCCCCCTCCCCTGCCGCGCCCGCGTAGAGCGCGACGGCGTCGGCATGGTCGGCGTTCATATGCTCGACGGCGCCCCGCTCGCCCGCGACCACCGCCTCGGCGCCGGCGAGGTCGATGAGAAGTTCGCGGGGATCGAGCGTCGCGGCCTTGGCGAATCCGCCGTTGAGGTGCCCGGCCGCGGGCTCCAATGCGAAGAACCCGAAATCGGGAAAGTCGGCGTAGAGCTTCGCCTTCGGATGGCGGGCGAGGAAGCGCTCACGGGCGCGGGCCTCGCTCGTCTGCGCGGCGCGGCCCGTCACCGTGAGCCGTGGATGGGCGAGCGGATCGCCCTTGCCCCCCTGCGAGAACAGGAGTGAGCAGCGGGGATCGGCGATCAGGTTGCGGGTATGGGCGGAGAGACGCGAGAGCAGCATCAGGGGCGTGCCGTCGACGTCGGTCGCGATCGTGACGAGAGAAGCGAACGGCGTCCCGTCGCCCGCATCGATCGTGGCGAGGGCCCCCGAGCGAATGCTTCGCAGGAGGGTGCGCGCGAGGCCGATCGCGTCGAAGGGCGCCTCGGCCGCGGGAAGCGGCTGCGCCGGTCCGCGCCGCTCGTCCCGATCCATTCCGTCATCAGCGGCCATCTGCCGTGTCCTCCCCGCCATTCAGGCCGGGATCATAGCGCGCGAGGCCTGCCGCACGAGCCCCCGGCCCCCGCGACCTGTTAACGGATACGGCCAAGCTACGCACCCCGCTCGCTTTTTTCCAGCGATGCCGTTAAAGCTCCTTCCTTTCCGCGCGAAACGGATCCCGCGCCCTGCGCGTTTTCGCGTTCGTGTCTTTGCCTGCCCCGTCGGGGCCGAAGCCAGCGACCGGGGGGACGATCCCGCGCCGCCTTCGTTCAGTAGGGAACGCGCATGCCGACCATCGCACTCGTCGACGACGACCGTAACATTCTGACCTCCGTGTCGATCGCGCTGGAGACCGAAGGCTATCGCATCCAGACCTACACCGACGGCGCCTCGGCTCTCGACGGCCTGCGCCACTCCCCGCCGGACCTCGCCATCTTCGATATCAAGATGCCGCGCATGGACGGGATGGAGCTTCTCCGGCGCCTGCGGCAGAAATCCGATCTTCCCGTGATCTTTTTGACGTCGAAGGACGAGGAGATCGACGAATTGTTCGGCCTCAAGATGGGCGCCGACGATTTCATCCATAAGCCGTTCTCGCAGCGGCTGCTGGTTGAGCGCGTGAAGGCGGTGCTCCGTCGCTTCGCACCCAAGGACGGCCCCGGCGCCCCGGCGCGCGAGGCGGACGCGGCCGCCCGCTCTCTGGAGCGCGGCCTGCTGATGATGGACCCGGAGCGCCACACCTGCACCTGGAAGGGCGAGCCGGTGACGCTCACCGTCACGGAGTTCCTGATCCTGCAGGCACTCGCCCAGCGGCCCGGCGTCGTGAAGAGCCGCAATGCCCTGATGGACGCGGCCTACGACGATCAGGTCTACGTGGACGATCGGACCATCGACAGCCACATCAAGCGGCTGCGCAAGAAGTTCAAGGTGGTCGATACCAACTTCGATATGATCGAGACCCTGTACGGAGTCGGCTACCGCTTCAAGGAAAGCTGAGACAGGCTGCTTCGCCTGTCCGGATACGCCGCTCGCAATGCTCTCGCCCCTCTTCGGGAATACCGTGCACAACCAGGACGATGAAGGCGCGCGCCGCGGACCGCTGACGTGGCCGAGCGCGATTTGGCACGCCGTCGGCCAGCGCGCCTCCTCAAGCCTGACGCGGCGCATCGTCGTGCTCAACCTCGTCGGGCTGATCGTCCTGCTGCTCGGCTTCCTCTACCTGAACCAGTTCCGGCAGGGACTGATCCAGGCCCGGGTCCAGAGCCTGCTGATCCAGAGCGAGATCATCGCCGGCGCGATCGCGGCATCGGCCTCCGTCGATACGGACACGATCCGGATCGATCCGGACAAGCTTCTCCAGCAGCAGGCCGGCGAGGCGGGCGCCACCGACGACAACCCCTCCCCGCTCGCGTTTCCCCTGAATCCGGAGCGCGTCGCTCCGCTCCTGCGCCGCCTCGTGACGCCCACCGGGAATCGGGCCCGCGTCTACGATCAGGAGGGCGGCCTTCTGTTCGATACCCGCTCCCTCTACGCCCGCGGCGACATCAACCGTCCCGAACCGGCTCCGATTCGCCCGCACAAGCGCAGCCTCGTCGAGCAGGTGTTCGACTATGTGCAGGGCAAGATCTTCGGGCTCGTCGGCGATCGCAGCCGGGTGCAGGAGGAGGTCGGTCCTCAGAACGGCCGCTCCCTGCGCGAGGTCCAGGCGGCGCTCGGTGGTGGCCGCGGCAACATCGTGCGCCGGAACGAGCTCGGCGAGACCATCGTGTCGGTGGCCGTTCCGATCCTGCGGACCGGATCCGTCCGCGGCGCCCTGATGCTGTCGACGCAAGGGGATGCGATCGACCGGGTCATCGCCTCCGAGCGCTTCGGCCTGCTGCAAGTCTTCCTCGTGGCAGCCGTTGTGATGGTCGTGCTGTCGATCCTGCTGGCCGGTGCCATTGCCGGGCCGGTGCGCCGCCTCGCGGACGCGGCCGAGAAGGTCCGGATGGGCATCAAGTCGCGCCAGGAGATCCCGGATTTCACCTACCGCACGGACGAGATCGGACATCTGTCCGGCGCGCTCCGGGACATGACCCAGGCGCTCTACCGGCGCATCGACGCGATCGAGAGCTTCGCGGCCGACGTGAGCCACGAACTGAAGAACCCTCTGACCTCGCTGCGCAGCGCCGTCGAGACGCTGCCCCTCGCCAAGACCGACGAGTCGCGGGGGCGCCTGATGGAGATCATCCAGCACGACGTGAAGCGGCTCGACCGCCTCATCAGCGACATCGCCGACGCCTCGCGCCTCGATGCCGAGCTGGCCCGGGCCGAGGCGAAACGCGTCGACATGCGCAAGCTCCTGAACACCGTCGTGTCGGTGGCGAATGAGCGTCGGCGCCCCCGGGACGCCCTGATTCAGCTCGACGTCGAGGCGCTGCCGTCCGATCACGAAAATCCGTTCACGATCATCGGCCATGACAGCCGGCTCGGGCAGGTGGTCAATAATCTCCTCGACAATGCCCGCTCGTTCTCGCCCTCCGACGCCAAGGTCCGGGTGGCCCTGCGGCGGGTGCGCAACGAGGTCGAGATGATCTGCGAGGACGAGGGGCCGGGCATCCCCGAACACGCGATCGAGCGCATCTTCGAGCGCTTCTACACGGACCGCCCGGAGCAGGGCTTCGGCCAGAATTCCGGGCTCGGCCTGTCGATCTCCCGTCAGATCGTGCAGGCACACCGGGGCACCATCCGGGCCGAGAACCGCCCGGGGCGGCGGACGAAGAGGGTCAGCCGACCATTCGCGGCGCCCGCTTCGTCGTGCGCCTCCCGCTCGCGTCGCGGCAAGCGACCGCCGCGTGAGCCGGGCAGCGCGCGGCAAGGAGCGGCGGGCATTGTCCCTCCACGCCGCCTGCGTGGTGATCGGCGAGGCCGGCATCCTGATTCGCGGCGAATCCGGTTCCGGAAAGTCCACCCTCGCGCTGGCTCTCCTCGATCGGACCGAACGCGACGGCGGGCACGGGCGGCTCGTCGGCGACGACCGGATCCGCGTCGAGCCGCATCACGGGCGCCTCGTCGCCCGTGCGCACCCCGCGATTGCCGGCCTGGTCGAGGTGCGCGGCCTCGGCTTGCGTGCGGTGCCGTCGATCGGCGCAGCCATCCTCCATATGGTGGTTGATTGCGTAGGTGACGTGCCGCGGATGCCCGAGCCCGCCGAGCCCGTCACGATGTCCGGCGTCACACTGCCGTGCCTCGTCCTCGGTCGAACCCTGCGCGAGACCGGGCTCGGTCCGGCCCACGTGATGCACGCGCTCTCCGTGGCTTCGCGGTCGCACTCCGGCATTGTCGGCCAGCCCGCTGTCGAGGCCCCGTAGCGCCTCGACGCCGGGCGTGGCATGATCGTGATGTCGTTTCGAGCAAAACGCCGCGACCGCCTTGCGCATCGTCGTGCGGTGCACAAAATGGCGGCTTCGCTGGCTAGGCGTCGGAAAACGCGTCGATGATTGGAATGGTGCTCGTCACCCACGGGTTGCTGGCGACCGAGTTCAAGGCCGCTCTGGAGCACGTGGTCGGCCCCCAGAAGCAGATCGAGACCATCACGATCGGGCCCGAGGACGATATGGAGCTGCGCCGGCGCGATATCATGTCGGCTGTCGGTCGGGTCAACTCCGGCAACGGGGTCGTGGTTCTCACGGACATGTTCGGCGGTACGCCGTCGAATCTTGCCCTCTCCTGCATGAACGGCGGTGCGGTCGAGGTCGTCGCCGGCATCAATCTTCCGATGCTGATCAAGCTCGCGAGCGTCCGCGACGAGGAATCGCTCGGCGACGCCGTCCTCCACGCGCAGGAGGCTGGCCGCAAATACATCAACGTCGCCTCCCGCGTGCTGGCCGGGAAGTAGCCTTCTGCCCGGGAAGTAGCCTTCCACTCTCGCTCTCAATTGATTAGGCACGCACTCGACAAGGCCGAGCGTCGGACCAGATTGCCCTGTTCGGGCGGAGACGCCCGGCGAACCGGCAGCACCTGAGGACACGCGCGGATCCGATGAGCGACAGTTTCGCCGCCGACGACGAGGAGCGGCCGCCGATCCCCGAAGGCGGTTTCCTGCGCATCCTGCCGATCATCAACCGACGCGGCCTGCATGCCCGGGCCTCAGCGAAATTCGTCCAGATGGTGGAGCGCTTCGACGCGACCGTCGCCGTGACACGCGCGGGCGAGACGGTCGGCGGTCGTTCCATCATGGGCCTGCTGACGCTCGGTGCCGCGCAGGGCACGTCGATTGGCGTGACGGCGGTGGGCGCGGATGCCGAAGCCTGCCTCGACGCGATCGAGGGATTGCTCGCGGACAGGTTCGGCGAGGACGAGTAGGCGCTCTCAACCGGACGGGCGGACCGGAACCGGCGTGCTGCGCCAGAGGGCCATCCGCTTGCCGGCACCGAGACTCAGGCTGCCGGCGACGACCTCGCCCGATCGGCGGGCGAGATCGACGCTGACGGCCCTGCGCCGCGCGAAGAGGCGCGTCACCACGCGAACCATGGCCGCCTCGGACGGGTCGGCGATGATGGGCCGGGCGGCGGAGCGCGCGTCGAGGTCGAGGAACATTTCGACCGCGTCGCGGATGCGCTGAGGCTCCGAGATGCTCTCGATATCCTCGGCCGGGAAACCGGCCGCCCGCACGCCGATCAGGCTCTGCTGCGGGATCGCGCGCCGGATTGTCAGCCCGACCTTCCCCTGAACGATCTCGAACCGTCGCGCCGGAACCGCCCGCTCCGGGTCGAGGACGAGATCGAGGCGCCGTCCGCCGCGTCGCAGGCTCGCGTCGAGCGCCGTCAGAATGTCCTGTCCACAGCCTGCCTCGATGAAGTCTCCGGGGCGCAGACCGAGTCCGGGCGGCGACCAGGGTGAGACGCGCCCCCGCCTCCACAGCGGATGGCCGAAGACGAGAGGCAGGGCACCTCTCAACGATTCCGGCCCCTCGCCGCGCCGGCACCACGCGAGGGCGAGGACGAGGGAGCGGCCTCCGCTCTGATGCTTGGCGGCCGGCAGGATGTAGTCGGGATCGAGGAAGGCGGTCCGGGCCATGCCGGTCCGGGTCAGGAGAGCGCGCCAGGCCGCGATCGTCGGCGCATCGACGGCATCGACCGTGCGCAGATCGATGCGCCAGCGCGGCGCGCCCGATCGCGTCTCCGCGTCCGTGAGGCCACCCGCAATCACCGTGAAACGTTGCGCCATCGTTACGTCCCGCCTTCGCCCATCGTCCCGTTCCGGGACGATCCGGCGCGCGGGGCGCGCCGTCGGACCTCGGGCAACAAGGATGGTGCCGCGCGCCGCTGCCCCGTTTCCGGATCAGCCATTCGGGATGGCGAGGGGGTTGTCCGTGAGGGCCGCCGCGTCGGGTGCGTCGATGGCGGGCCGGCCAAGGAAGGCATCCCAGAGCTTGCCCACGAAGGCTGGGTCGAGATCGCGCACGATCAGCACGAGGCGGGAGCGCCGATCCTGGTCGGGCCAGGCGGGCAGGCTGATCGGCGCGTGCAGGACGTGCTGGACTCCGTGCAGCACGAGCGGGCGCTCAGGATCGTCCGCGACAGCGACGAGGCCCTTGAGGCGCAGGAGCTTCGAGCCCTGGCTGGAGCGCAGTAGATCGAGAAACATCTCCAGCGCGGCGCGCGACACCGGGGCGTCGTTCGTCAACGAGAAAGCGCGGATCGACGCATCGTGACGATTCACGTCCTGTGGTTGAGGAGCCGCCCGCACATCCGGCACCGCCTCGCCGAGCCAGGCGCGCAGGTCCGCCCGCGCACCCTCGAGACCGAACGGGCCGCCCAGGAGATCCGCTGCCGGTACATCGGTACCGTCGATGGCTGCCCCCGGATTCAGAGCCTGCAGGCGTGCCCGCAGCCTATCGGCCGCACCGGGATCGAGATCCGCCTTGGTCAGCACGATGCGGTCGGCCACGGCTGCCTGCCGGACGGCCTCGGGATGCGCGTCGAGCGTCGCGTCACCGTTGACCGCGTCGACGACGGTGACGATCCCCTGCAATCGATACCGGAGGACGAGGTAGGGGTGATAGATCAGCGCGTGAAGGATCGGGGCCGGGTCGGCCAGGCCGGTCGTCTCGATGACGACGCGGCGGAAGGGGCGGATGCGCCCGTTGTCCCGCTTGCGCAGAAGGTCTTCCAGCGCGCCGATCAGGTCGCCGCGCACCGTGCAGCACAGGCAGCCCGCGCCAAGCAGGATCATGTCGTCGTCGACGGTCTCGATCAGGAGGTGGTCGAGGCCGACCTCGCCGAACTCGTTGACGATGACGAGCGTGTCCGCGAAGGCGGGGTCGCGCAGGAGGCGGTTCAGCAGCGTGGTCTTGCCGGCTCCGAGAAAGCCGGTGAGGACCGTGAGCGGGATCGGGGCCGGGCGCCGGGAATCGTCGGTCATCGCACGGGCCTAGCGGCCGGGCGAGAGGCCCGCAAGCGCCGCAAATCGCGCCTCACGGGCCCGGCGACGGCCGAGCCGCCCTCGACGGACGGCCAGACGGCCGATCACTCCTTCGGCTTGGCCTTCGGAGCGGGCTTTGCGGCCGTCTTCTGAGCGATCGGAGCGGGCTTCGCCGCGTGGGGCTTCGAGCCGCCCTTCGCCTGGGAGATCGCGGGCTTCGTCTCGACAGAGGTATAGGCCGTCGCGGCCTTCGGCACGGAGGCGCCGCGGCCGGCCGATTTCGGCTGCGGCACGTCCTTCTTCGCCGCGTGCTTCGTCTCGGCCTTCTCCGATTTCGGCTCGGGCTTGGCCTTCGCCTCGGCTCGGGCGGCGGCCTTGGCCGCCAGCGCGGCCTCACGCTTGACCTTGGCGGCTTCGAGCTTGGCCGCGCGGGCGGCGAGTTTCTGCGCCTTGTCCGCCTCCTCCTGCTCGTTCAGCATGATCTGGCTCTCGGCCGGATCGCGGCCGATCCAGACAAGCACCGGTTGCAGCGGCGCGCGCGGCGGCAGGGACCGGGCGCGCAGGGCCGCGCTGTTGAGCGTCGCGAAGGCCAGCGCGGAGGACGGAGGCGCTGCCGCACCCATGAGTTGCGCGTTCGCGTTGTCTGCGCTGGCGCCCGCCGCGGCGGCGCTCGCCGTGATCGCGCTCTGGCCCTCGTCCACCGGCATCGGCTTGCGCTTGTCGCAGATGTAGGGCCGCATGTCGGGTGGCTGGGACGACGAGGACGAGGGCAGTGCGTCGAGGCTCTGGCTTGTCCAGCCTGTCGTCTGGCCGAAGCCGTAATCGAACAGGTCGGCCGCCTTGAGGTCGCGCTCGCGGGCGGAGGGTTGGCCCATCACTACGGTGATGATCCGGCGGCCGTTGCGGGTGGCGCTCGCCACGACGTTGAAGCCGCCCGAGCAGATGAATCCGGTCTTCATGCCGTCGGCGCCGGCGTAGCGGCCGAGCAGACCGTTGTGGTTGGCCATGACAGACCGGCCGAACTGGATCGCGCTGATCGAGAACAGGGCACGGGAATCCGGGAAGTCGCGGATCAGCGCCCGGCCGAGGATCGCCATGTCGCGGGCCGAGGTCCATTGGCGCGGGTCGGGCAGGCCGTTCGGATTGGCCCAGCGGCTCTCGCGCATGCCGAGACGGCGCGCGGCGTCGTTCATCAGGTCGGCGAAGCCGTCGACCGAGCCGCCAAGATTTTCGCCGATCGCCCAGGCTACGTCGTTGGCCGACTTGACCATGATGATCTTCAGGGCGTTATCGAGGGTGATCTGGGTGCCCGGCTTGAAGCCCATCTTGGAGGGCGGCTCGGCCGCGGCTGCGGGCGAGATCGTCAGCAGCGTGTCGAGGGAGACCTTGCCCTGCCGCACAAGGTCGAGGGCGACGTAGGCGGTCATCAGCTTGGTGATCGAGGCCGGATACCAGGGGTCGGTCGCGCCCTGCGCGTAGATGACCTTGCCGGAATCGGCGTCCACGACGAGCATCGGCGCGGTGACGGCCTGGGCGGCACCCGCCCCGACGAGGCTCGCCGCTACGATGACACCTCGGACGAAACGGCTCAGCAATCGATTTGGCATCAGGCCTGTCTCGAGAGGGGCCCGGAGCAGGCGGAAGGCCCGGCGCCGGTTCGGCACGGAAGCTAGGACGGCGGCCAAGCTCTGGCGAGTCGGAGACGATCGGCGGCGACGCCCCGTCCTCTCCTCCCGCACGGCGAGCGTGCGACGTCCTGTACGCGACTTCAACGCGTGATCCGTGGCGAGAGGATGGCGGGCGCCGCCTTCCACAGGTTTGGTCCGGCGCCGACGCATGGCTCGCCGCTGGCGTCGCGGCCGCCTTCGGCCTATGTGCAGGGCGCGATTGGCGTTTTCTTTCCCGGCCGGCATCGACGGCGCGGCGCAGCACGAGACCATGGCGTACGCGGTCAAGGAACTCTTCCACACGTTGCAGGGCGAGGGCGCGCAGGCGGGCCGCGCGGCCGTGTTCTGCCGCTTCGCCGGCTGCAACCTGTGGTCGGGGCGTGAGGCGGATCGGGCGGGGGCCGCCTGCACCTTCTGCGACACGGATTTCGTCGGCATGGATGGTCCCGGTGGCGGCCGATACGATCATCCGGACGACCTCGCCGCGTTGATCGCGATCACCTGGGAAGGCGGCAGCCACGGGCGTTACGTGGTCTTCACCGGCGGCGAGCCGCTGCTCCAGCTCGACGCCCCCTTGATCGCTGCGGTGCATGCCCGCGGCTTCGAGATCGCGGTCGAGACGAACGGGACGCTGCCCGCCCCGCCCGGCCTCGACTGGATCTGCGTCAGCCCCAAGGCCGGCACCGCCCTCGTCCAGACGAGCGGCCACGAGCTGAAGCTCGTCTTCCCGCAAGCCGGCCTCGACCCGGCCGATCTCGCGCGGCTCGACTTCCCCCGCCGCTGGCTGCAGCCTATGGACGGGCCGGAGGCCGCAGCCAACACGCGGGCCGCAATCGACTATTGCCGGTCGGACGCCCGCTGGCGGCTGTCGCTCCAGACGCACAAGATGATCGGCATCCCGTGATCGCGCGTCGGCGGCGGGAAGAACCAGAAGACACCCGATGAAGATCACCCAAGCCTTCACCTTCGAGGCGGCGCACCGCCTGCCGAACGTGCCCGCGACCCACCGCTGCCACCGGATGCACGGCCATTCCTACCGGGTCGAGCTGACGGTCGAGGGCGAGGTCGATCCGCAGACGGGCTGGATCGTCGACTTCTACGACATGGAGCGGGTCTTCGCGCCGATCCTCGCCCGGCTCGACCACCACACCCTCAACGAGATCGAGGGGCTGGAAAACCCGACTGCCGAGAACATCGCGTCCTGGATCTGGCATCGGACGAAGGGCGGCCTGCCTTGCCTGTCGCGGGTCAAGGTCTGCGAGACGCCGATGTCCTGGGCCGAGTACGAGGGCGACTGAGCGATGGGACAGGCGGCAGTCGACGACGGGGCGCTGGTGCTGTTCTCGGGCGGCCAGGACTCGACAACCTGCCTCGCCTGGGCACTCGACCGCTTCCCCCGCGTCGAGACGCTGGGATTCGATTACGGCCAGCGTCACCGGGTCGAGCTCGCCTGCCGGGGGCGCCTGCGCGAGGGCATCGTGCGCATCGAACCCTCCTGGCGGCGGCGCCTCGGGCCGGACCACACGCTCAATCTCGACGCGCTCGGCACCGTCTCGGAGACGGCGCTGACCCGCGACGCCGAGATCGGCTACGCGGCGGGCGGGCTGCCCAACACCTTCGTGCCCGGCCGCAACATCGTCTTCCTCACCTTCGCGGCGACGCTCGCCTATCGGCGGGGCCTGCGCCACATCGTCGGCGGCATGTGCGAGACCGATTACTCGGGCTACCCGGATTGCCGGGACGATACGATCAAGGCGCTGCAGGTCGCGCTGAATCTCGGCATGGAGCGCCGCTTCGTCCTCGAGACGCCCCTGATGTGGATCGACAAGGCCCGGACGTGGCAACTCGCGGCCGAACTCGGCGGCAGGCCGCTCGTCGACCTGATCATCGAGGACAGCCACACCTGCTATCTCGGCGAGCGCGGCAGCCGCCATGCCTGGGGCTACGGCTGCGGCACCTGCCCGGCCTGCGATCTGCGGGCCAAGGGCTATGCCCGCTTCGCCGCGGAAGCGGTGGGCTGAACCTCAGCGCAGGCTCGCGCAGAGCGCTCGGAGCGTCGCCGAGAAAGCCCGCGGACCGCCGAGCAGCCGCTCCATCAGGAGCGCACCCTCCAGGGTGGAGATGACGACGCGGGCATGGGCGGCGGTGTCGAGATCGGCCCGCACGCTGCCGTCCGCCTGTCCCTGGCGCAGCACCCCCTCCAACCACGCGATGTGCCGGTCGAAGAAGCCGACGACCGCCTCGCGCAGGCGCGGAGGCAGCGCGTCGCCCTCGGTCGCCAGCGCGGCGCAGAGGCAGCCGAGACCCTGCTCGACCCCGCCGAGATAGAGGCGGCCATAGGCCTCGATGCGACCAATCGCGTCCGGGTGATCGGCCACGATCGTGCCGAGGGCGGCGTCGTAGCGCGTCTCGTAGGCGCCCATCAGGGCGAACCCGAGATCCTCCTTGGTGCGGAAGTGATGGTGGATGCTCGCCTTGCGGATGCCCACCGCCTCGCTGAGGTCGGCGTAGCTGAAACCCGCATAGCCGCGCCCCCGTACCAGCGTCTCGGCCTCGGCCAGAAGCTCCGCGCGCGTATCCCTCATGCCCGACGACCCTCGGCTCCGGTTGTTCTCGCGAGATGGTGACCCGAGATGGTGACCTGTGTGGCGGTTATTTCATTGACGCCCGGAAAAATCTACCTACTAATTGGTTGGTACGAGAACCGGGAGGAGAATGCATGACGCCGTCGACGGCCGAATTGCGCGCCGGACGCCACGGGACAGCGGATCGATGAGGGGCAGCCTCTCGCGGCGTGCGGCCCTGTTCGGCGGCCTGTGCCTGTGCTGCCTGCCGAGTCTCGGGCGCGCCGCGGCCGAGCGCTTCACGATGCGCGAGGTGGGCCCCGGGATCTTCGTCCGTTGCGGTCCGCACGAGGAGGCGAGCGCGGAGAACGACGACGCGATCGCGAATATCGGCTTCATCATCGGGCGCGACGGCGTGCTGGTCACCGAGTCGGGCGGCAGCCTCGCGGACGGGCAGTGGCTGCGCGCCGAGATCCGGAAGCGCTCCGACAAGCCGATCCGGCACGTGGTGCTCACCCACGTCCACCCGGACCATTGCTTCGGCGCCGCGGCCTTTGCCGAGGACGAGCCGAGCTTCATCGGGCACCACGCGCTGCGCGCGGCGCTCGAAGCGCGCGGCGAGTACTACCGGCAGCGCCTGACCGACATCCTCGGTGCGGAGAAGGCCGGCCGGGTGGTCTTCCCGACCGAGGCCGTGAAGGACGCGACGGAGATCGACCTCGGCGACCGGATCCTCCGCTTCACCGCGCACGCCACCGCGCACACCAATTGCGACCTCTCGATGCTCGATACGGGCAGCGGCCTGCTCTTCCCGGCCGACCTGCTCTTCGTGAACCGGATCCCCTCCCTCGACGGAAGCCTGCTCGGCTGGCTGAAGGAGGCGGAGCGGCTGAAGGGGACGGGCGCCGCCCGCGCTGTCCCCGGCCACGGCCCGGCGAGCGTCGAGCTCGCGCCCGCGCTCGCCGATCTCACCCGCTATCTCGGCGCGCTGCGCGACGGGACCCGCAGGGCCATCGCCGAGGATTGGCCGATCGAGAAGGCGGTCCAGACCGTCGCGCAATCCGAGCGGGACAACTGGGCCCTGTTCGACCTCTACAATGGCCGCAACGTCACGCAGGCCTTCAAGGAACTTGAGTGGGAATAGGCTCGGGGCCACATCCCCCGACGAGGAGAAACGCCATGAAGAATCTTCGCTCGCTCGCCCTCGGACTGGCCCTCTCGACCGGCCTCGCGGGCCTCGCCGCGCCTGTGCAGAGCTTCGCCGCCGGTGCCTCGGATTCCGAGACCGAGCGCCAGGCCCGCTGGACGGAGATCGCGACCTCGATCTTCGGCGACCGCAAGATCGAGCCGACCGACGCTCTGATCAAGGTCGAGGCGCCGGCCCGCGCGCTCGATGCGGCCCTCGTCCCGATCACCCTGACGATGCCCGAGAAGGACAAGATCCGGAGCGTCCACTTCATCATCGACGACAACCCGTCGCCCTACGCCGCCCACTTCACGTTCGGGCCGGCCGCCGATCCGGGCGAGCTGAAGCTGCGCGTGCGCATCAACAACTACACGAACGTGCACGCGGTCGCCGAGACCAATGACGGCAAGCTCTACGAGGCGACGAAGTTCGTGAAGGCGTCCGGCGGCTGCTCGGCCCCGATGGGCATGAGCGACGAGGAGGCCATGCGCGGCATGGGCGAGATGAAGATGAAGTTCTCGGGCGATGCGCAGAGCGGCAAGCCGGTCGAGGCGACCCTGATGATCCGCCACCCGAACTTCTCCGGCATGCAGATGAACCAGGTCACGCGCGACTACACGCCGGCCCGCTACATCAACAAGCTGAGCGTCAGCTACGGCGACGCCAACGTCTTTACCATGGAGGGTGACATCTCGATCTCGTCGAACCCGGTGATCAACTTCGCCTTCGTGCCGAAGGGCAGCGGGCCGATCAAGGTGGCGGCGAGCGACAACCAGGGCGGCCAGTGGCAGCACAGCTTCACCGCGCCCTCGCCGAGCAATTGAGGTCCGGCATGGCCCGAGCCAGCCTGCCGGCCCGCGCGCTCCGCCTCGGCGCCGCTCTGTTCTCCGCCGTCGTCCTGATCGCGGCGACGCCCGCCGACTCGCCGGTCAACGTGCCCGAACCCGCCGAGCTCTGGACCGGCCCGCCGCACGGCTACACGCCGACGACGCTGACGGGCGCCACCGTGCTCGACATCGGCGCCCTCGACGCGCTGATGGCGGAGAAGCCCCTCCTTATCGATGTCGGGCTGATGGACCGCAAGCCCGAGGGCTTTCCCGCCAACCGCCCCTGGCTGCCGGCGCACCGATCGATCCCGGGCGCCGTGTGGCTGCCGAATGCCGGCGCGGCGCCGCTCAGGGCGGACGACGAGGCCCTGTTCTTCCGGCGCGTCGAGGAACTGACCGGCGGCGACCGGAGCAAGCCCGTCGTCACCTTCTGCCATCCCGAGTGCTGGGGTAGCTGGAACGCCGGCAAGCGGCTCGTCGCGAAGGGCTTCACGCGCGTCTACTGGTTCCCCGAAGGCGTCGAGGGCTGGCAGGACCGGCACGAGACGATCGTGGTCCGGCAGGACGCGGCCTGGGCGGGGCGTGCCCCCGAGCCGCAGCGCTGATCCACATCCCGGCCCGCGAGGCGCCCATGCAGACCCGACGCACCTTTCTGAAGCTCGCGGCCGCCACCGCCTTCTCCGGCGCTCTGTCCCCGGCCGAGGCCGGGCAGCCCTTCTCGGCGGACGCGTTCAAGGCGGCGCAGGACGAGGGCCGCCCGGTCCTGATCGCCGTCGCCGCGCCGTGGTGCCCGATCTGCCGGACCCAGAAGCCGATCCTGGCCAAGCTCGCCCAGGATCCGCGCTTCGCGCGTCTCGCGGTCTTCGAGATCGATTTCGACACGCAGAAGGACCTGCTCCGGCGCTTCGACGCCCGCCAGCAGAGCACGCTGATCGCCTTCAAGGGATCGACGGAGGTCGGCCGCTCCGTGGGCGAGACCCAGCCCGAATGGATCGAGAGCCTCTTGGAGAAGACCCTCTAGAGCTCGGCGCGGACGGACCTGCAACCCATGCTCGGCAGCCTCGCTCTCGCCTTCCTCGCGGGGCTCCTCACGATCCTGTCGCCCTGCGTGCTGCCCCTGCTGCCCATCGTGCTCGGCGCGGCCTCATCAGAGCATCGCCTCGGGCCGGCGGCCCTGGCGGCGGGCCTCGCTCTGTCCTTCGTCGGCATCGGCCTCTTCGTCGCGACGATCGGCTTCACGATCGGGCTCGACGGCGACGTCATTCGCAAGCTCGCCGCCGGGTTGATGCTCGCCCTCGGCCTCGTCCTGACCCTGCCCGCCCTCCAGACCCGCATCGCCGTGGCGGCGGGCCCCGTCAGCGATTGGGCCGAGACCCGCTTCGGCGGCTTCTCGACCGCGGGACCGGGCGGCCAGTTCGGGCTCGGGTTGCTGCTCGGGGCGGTCTGGAGCCCCTGCGTCGGGCCGACGCTCGGCGCCGCCTCGCTGCTCGCGGCGCAGGGGCGCGACCTGCCGCAGGTGGCCGCTACGATGGCCGTCTTCGGACTTGGCGCCGCCCTCCCCCTGCTGGCGCTGGGATGGCTTTCACGGGACGTGCTCGTCGCCTGGCGTGCCCGCCTCATGCGGGCAGGCACCGGGCTGAAGATCGCGCTCGGACTTCTGCTGATCCTGACCGGTGCGGCCGTTCTGACGGGCCTCGACAAGCGCGCCGAGGCCGTTCTGGTCGAGGCGTCGCCGGACTGGCTCAATGCCCTCACGACCCGCTTCTGAGGCAATTCGCAACCATTCTGAACTGTCCCGCTTTCGCTCAAAAAATCAGCATCTTAATCGGCTGCGGGGGTGGCGATGTGTTTGACACTGCCTCGGTTGTGGCGGAAAAAAGGCAGCGCCCGGGAGCGGCCCGACGTCTAGGGAGGAAACGCCCGGAAAGGGCCGCGGATCGACAGGCGAATAGCCGTCTCCGCAACGCATGCCGCAGGCCCTCCCGGGCTGCCTCCACGTCCTCCCATCATGCCACGGCTTGAGCCGGCGCCCGGTCTGTCACCCTCCGCACCGTTCCTGCGGCCGCCCCGGAGATTTCCGGATGCGCGCGCGGTATAAGCGTGCCTCGGGGAGCGGGCGGCCTGAAAGCTGGGCCGCCGACGCGGAGCCGGTGCGACCGGCACCTCCGCCGCGTGTGAACGAGGGTACGAGTCGATGTCCCAGATCGTGCAGTCCCGGCGCGTGCGCGCCGTCGACCTTGCCAAGTTCAAGGCCGAAGGCCGCAAGATCATCGCCCTGACCGCCTACCACGCCCATACCGCGAGCATCCTCGACCGCCATTGCGACGTGATCCTCGTGGGCGATTCCCTCGGCATGGTGATGCACGGCCTCGAATCGACCCTGCCGGTGACGCTGGAGATGATGATCCTGCAGGCGCAGGCGGTAATGCGCGGGACCGCGAAGGCTCTCGTCGTCGTCGACATGCCGTTCGGGTCCTACGAGGCGAGCCGCGAGCAGGCCTTCCTCAGTGCGGCCCGGGTCCTGAAGGAGACCGGTGCCGGGGCGATCAAGCTGGAGGGCGGCGCGCAATTCGCCGACACGGTCGCCTTCCTCACCCGCCGCGGCATCCCCGTGATGGGGCATATCGGTCTCACCCCCCAATCGGTGAACACGATGGGCGGCTTCCGCGTCCAGGGCCACAAGGCCGGTGACGAGGCGCGCCTCCTCGAGGATGCCCGCGCGATCAGCGAGGCCGGAGCCTTCGCGATCGTGATGGAGGGCATCGTCGAGCCCGTGGCCCGCGCGATCGCCGCCTCGGGCGCGGTCACCGCCGCAACGATCGGGATCGGTGCCTCGGCGCAGTGCGACGGGCAGATCCTCGTCCTCGAGGACATGCTGGGCCTCAGCGACCGCGCGCCGAAATTCGTGAAGGCGTTCGGCTCCCTGCGTGACCATATCGAGGCGGCCGTCGAGGCCTACGCGGAGGAGGTCCGCAGCGGCCGCTTCCCCGCCGAAGAGCACACCTACCCGCCGCGCTGAGGCCGGCGCCCGCGCTGACGCGGCCTTAACCGCCGCGGCGCTACGCTTCGCCCGAGGCTGGAGACAGGCGGGACGATGATGGGGCTGCGGCGCGCCGAGATCGGGATCGTCGTCGCTGGCCTTGCCGTCACGATCGGCTGCTGGCTCCTGTTCCGGCCCTGGGACACGGCCGGCTTCATGATCGGCGTGCCGTTCGGCCGCGACTTCGTGAATTTCTGGATCAGCCCGCGCCTCGCCCTCGATGGCCGGGCGGATGTGATCACCGATCTTCCGGCCTACGGCGCCGTGATCCGGGAGACGTTCCGCCTCGCCCACGATCCGGGCCTGCTCTTCGTCTATCCGCCCCACACGCTGCTGTTTCTCGTCCCCTTCGCCCTCCTGCCCTTCTGGGCGGCGGCGATCGCCTGGGCGGGGCTCAACCTCGCGGCGCTCGCTGCCACCTTCCGGCTGATCGTCCCGCCCGACGAGGAGCGGGCCCGCACGCTCCTCATCGTGACGCTCGCCTCGCCGCCCGCCGCCGCGATGGTGATGTACGGCCATTTCGGCGGGCTGATCGCGCTCGCCGGCACGCTCGCGATCCTCGAGAGCGAGCGCCGCCCCTGGCTCGCGGGCCTGTGCCTCGCCTGCCTCAGCGTGAAGCCGCAATTCGCCTCCGTGCTCGGCTTCATCCTCCTCTGCGGCGGGCGCTGGCGCTGGCTACCTTCGGCGATCCTCGCCACGCTCGCTCTCGCCGTGCTCTCCGTCACGGCCTTCGGGACCGGTCCCTGGGAGCGCTTCGTCCTCTTCACCCTGCCGCTGCAGAGCGCCTACATCGCCGACTTCAAGGCGAGCGTGATCTCGACCTGCATCTCCGTCTACTTCGCGCTGCGCTTCCTCGGCGCGCCCGCCGCCCTCGCCTGGGCGGCGCAAGGGGTCGTCACCCTGTTCGCCCTCGCCGCGGCGGTCCTGACGCTCCGCGGCCGGTGCGAGGAGCCGCGCGCCCTGCTCGTCATCCTGCTCGCGGCGATCGTGGCGCTGCCCTATGCCAGCCACTACGAGCTCGCGATCGTGGCGCCCGCCCTCACCCTCGTCGTGTTCGAGCGCGGGCGGAGCGGCGGCGCCGCGCCGCTCGCGGCCGCCGCGTGGATCCTCGCGCCGCTCGCCAAGCTCCTCTACCTCCTCGGCCTGCCCATCCTGTCCCTGACGACGGCCGCCGCGCTGGTCGAGCAGGCCCTGCGTTCCTGGCCCGGGATGCGCGGGGCTCGCGCACCGGTTGGTAACCGGGTCCGTGTCACGATCCCCGCCACGAGATGAGCGCGGCGGTGCCGCGGGAGGGCCGATGGCACGGGTATTTGTCACGGGTGGGTCCGGCTTCCTCGGCTCCCTGCTCCTCGCGCAGCTCCTCGCGGACGGCCACGCCGTCACGAATCTCGACCTGCTGCCCTCCGCGATCGCCCACCCGAACCTGGATTCGGTCGTCGGCGACATCCGTGATCGGCCGCGTCTCGATGCCCTGATGCGCGGGGCCGGCCACGACGTGGTGTTCCACTGCGCCGCGCTGTTGGCGCACGGCTCGCTCTCACCCAAGGAGCTGTGGTCGGCCAATGTGGAGGGCACGCGGATTCTGGCGCGCGCGGTCGCATCGGCCGGCATTCCCAGCCTCGTCTACATCTCCAGCAACTGCCTGTGGGGCCGCGGCTTCGACCGCCCAGTGCGCGAGGACGACCCGCCGGAGCCCTGCGAGATCTACGGGGCGAGCAAGTGCGAGGGGGAGAAGATCCTCGCCGAGCACGCCGCCGATTTCACGACCACCATCATCCGCTCCCCCACGATCATGGACGAGGGTCGCCTCGGCCTGCTCGGCATCCTGTTCGAGTTCATCGCCGAGGGACGGCGCGTCTGGGTCGTCGGCGACGGCTCGAACCGGTACCAGTTCATCTACGCGCGCGACCTGATCGCGGCCATGCTGCTGGCCTGGCAACAGGGCAAGGGCGGTACCTTCGGCATCGGCTCGGACGATGTCGGCACGATGCGGGACAGCTACGCCTACGTCATCGACCGCGCCGGCAGCGCCTCGCGGGTCGCCTCGCTGCCGCGCCTGCCCACCACCGTGGCGATGACGGTGGCGCACAGGCTGAAGCTCTCGCCCCTCGGTCCCTATCATGCTCGGATGATCGGCTCCGATTTCGTCTTCGACACGGGTCGGATCAAGGCCGAGCTCGGCTGGCGGCCGACGCTGACGAACCGTGAGATGCTGTTCCGCGCCTATCGCTACTTCGCCGCGAACCGCGACGAGATCGCGGCCCGGCGCGGCGTCTCGGCTCATCGCCAAGCTGCCGATATGGGGGTGATCCGTCTCCTCAAGTGGGTGTCCTGACGGCCACCTCCCTTCTCCGCTGCCGCACGGGGTCCGCGCGGCGTTCCCGTCGAGCCCTCCTCCGCACGCGCCGAGGCCGCGCGTCTACGGTTGACGCGAACGCTGATCGATCTCCGGATCGAAATTTGACGAGGAGCAGCCCGAAGCGCCCACGGCCGCAAAGTGCGCGCAGCCGCACGCTGTCCCCTCGACGACTTGCGGGCAAGTGACGCTGTTGTAGAATCATGTTTAGCACGACCCGGTCCGGGCCGGCGTTACTCGGTTGCCGCGCACTCTGCTTGCCGGGACTGCATCTGCATCGCAGTTGAGTTTTGCCATGTCGCACATGGCTCAATCAGCGAGGGGGTGTCACCATGCGCCACGTCATGCTCGCTTCCGTCCTCGCCCTCCTCGCCACGAGTGCGGCGAACGCCCAAGCGCCGGACGCGGCAGGCGCTGGCGAGATCACCCCCGCGCTCCGGAAGGCCTGCGAGGGCGATTACCAGCGGTTCTGTGCAGGTGTGCAGCCGGGCGGCGGGCGCATCCTCCAATGCCTCAAGACGCACGGCAGCAATCTCTCGGAGACCTGCCGCACGGCGTTGACGGAGCACAGGCCGTAACCGATCCGGGCGTCGCTCGTCGCAGCGGGTCGGACATCCACGTCGAGGTCCACCCGCGTTCGCCGTGCGGCCGCCGCTCCCGACGATCGGAGGCAGGGCGACAAAAAGCCCGCTCGGCTGGGCCGGGCGGGCTGAAGTGGTCGGAGCGAGGCGCACAAGCCGCACCCCGCCGGAAGACGATGATCCATGTCGGCCATTGGCCGCAACGGGTTGCTCTACCGAGTTGGAAACGGGCGAAGCCGGGCTCACATGCCACAGAAACGCGGCGCGTCGGGCCGTCTCGATCCTGGCAATGATCTGAGAAGAAGCTGGTGCTGCGAGAGAGGATTGAACTCTCGACCTCCTCATTACCAATGAGGTAGCAAGCTCGTCGGCATTCTTCGCCGTTCTTTGCCTCTCGCCGGACAACCCATTGATAGTTATCCCTGAACCGGCGTAGACCTCTTCGCGAGCCTTCGCGGGGCTTCGCCGGCATTCGGGCTGATTTGCGCCCCTGTTGCGCCCCCACGGATGGGACGTGGACGTTAGGTGGGGGTGCCAGGAATGCCCGCTCAGCCGCTAACCGATGCCTTCCTCAGGGCCCTCACAGGCCAGTGCGACGGCCGGGCCGAGTTCGCAGACAGCCGATGTAAGGGCTTGGTCGTGCGCGTGACCGTCGGCGGCGAGAAGACGTGGAGCTTCCGGTTTCGTGACAAGCTCTCGGGAAAGGCTCAGCGCTTGACCCTGGGCCAGTATCCTGACCTCTCCCTTGCGGCAGCGCGAGCACGAGCTGATGAAGCTCGTCGGCGGGTCAGTGAGGGCGGAAGTCCCATCCGGGACCGCAAAGCGGCAAAGCAGGTTGCGGAGGAACGAGAAAGCGACGCGAAAGCTCATGCTTGGGAGACGCTCGCCGAACTGTATCTAGCCAAGCACGCTCGGCCCAAGAAGCGGTCGGTAGGCGAAGACGAGCGCATGCTGAAGCTGCACATCACGCCGGTGTGGGCTGGGCGAGACTTCCGAACGATCAAGCGCCCCGATTGCATCGCTCTGATCGAAGGGGTGGCTGAGACGAGGAAGCTGGCGCTCGCAAATCGCTTGCGGCCGCTCCTGTCGAAGATCTTCAAGTTCGCGATCGACCGCGACATGATTGACGCTTCACCAGCACTTGCTCTGCCGAAGGCCGCCGAAGACGTTGCCCGCGACCGGGTGCTGACCGATGCAGAGATACGCCTGCTGTGGGATGCTACAGCAGGAGACGCCCCCTTCTCCCCTACCGTAGCGCTTGCCCTGCGCTTGATCCTTGTAACAGGGGCTCGGCCGGGCGAGGTGGCTGGCATGCAAGAGGGAGAGCTAACAGACCTGCACGATCAAGCGAAAGCCGTGTGGCGCATTCCCGCCTCTCGTATGAAGGGCAAGCGGCCACACGTCGTGCCCCTCACCCCCATAGCCATCGAAATAATCAACGACGCTCGGAGCATCACCGAAGCCATCAATTCTCGTCGCTCTGAAGATCCCGAGTCGGGCCCTTCATCCTCTGCAGACTGGTTTATCTTTGCTTCGCCCCGAGGCATGCCAGGCGCAAAGCCGATCGATGCTAATGCACTTGCCCGAGCGATGAGCCGTCTCCTCCCCTGGTTCGCAAAGCGCAAGAGCAGGTACGAGGGGGAGCGGGCTTACCACTCCTGGCAAGCCAGGCCGCCGACGCCACACGATCTCCGTCGAACTGCGGCAACCAAGATGCGCTCTCTGGGTGTCTCTGTATCGGATGTTCAGGCAGTGCTTGGCCACAGCCGCCGAGATGTCCTCGGCATTCACTATGATTGGCACGACGCGCTGCCGGAGAAGCGTCGCGCCCTCACCCTATGGGCAGGAGAGTTGGTGCGCATCCTTGCTGAGGAGTCCGGAGCTCAGGTCATCCCTCTTCGGCCGAGGCAGGTGACGATGACGTGACGGCGAGTAACATGCTGTCCACGCTCAAGCCGAAGCCCGCGGCCGCTCGCCACTTAAGCCCTAGGCCTTGATGCCAACAATCAAAGAAAGCGGCCCGACCTTTACGAAGCTTTTGGAGGGGATCTCTGACCGCTCGGATATCCTCTCAAGCAATACTCGACAAGATGCGATTAAGAAGGCACAGCAGATTAAGAAATCTGCCAGTTTACCACCATTCGGGCCGTCGACGCTAATCTCCATTGGATCGCGCTTCCATTGCTCGAAGGCTCTTGCGAGTTGTTCTCTCTCATGCTTGCGCACTCCAATTGGCAGCCACAGTCCATGGGCTTGGCGGTACTGAACTTCATTGCGAATTGTGCTGAGCCAACTGTGCAATGGGCTCCCGTGAGATTTAACTTTGGCCCGCCAGGCCTCAATCTTCGCAAATACAGCTTGTGCGTCCGACTGGTTTGCTGATTGAAGGAGTACCTGTTCTGCTACCTCTTTGAGCTTTTCCCCGAGTACATCCCAGAAAGCTTCATGCGCTCCGCCCCCACCCTCCCGCAAGCTTGTACTCTCTAGAAGCGCCGAATTGGACGTGAGAACGCAGTGATACGCGCTAGCCTTCATCGTAAAGTTGGGGCTTCGGCCGACAGCTATGCCCAATTTCTGAATATGGGCGATGTGATTGCGATCTAGATATGAGCAGCTGATACCAAGCATCCGGGTCAATGCGTGACCAGCGTAGTAAGCCGCATAGTATATTCTAATGAATGCCCAAGGAATCTCGTCCTTCGATACCAAAGCTTGAGAAGCGCTCAGGACGCTTTGGAACGAAGCCGAAGCAAATCGAGCGATGTCGACGGCCAATGAATTTGCGACGGTGCCTCGGTCTCGAAAGTCCGTCAATATACACTTTCGTGCATCGTCGAAGTCGAGATCAAAGCCAATTTTCCCTGGCCTCCCGATGAGATCAGGGAGGCTCGGAGCCTCTACTCGGCCCGAGATGGCATTCAGTCCTTGCACCAAGAAAGGCTGAAGGGCGTCCGCCATGTGAGACATAACTACTTGGTTTTACCGAGCGAGAATCCGGCGCTAAGTGCCTTTCGGAAGGTTTCGTGAAGCGCTTTGTGACTGGTGCCTGGCTTTAAGACATCATTCTTCTTGATGTTCTCGAACAATGAGTTGAGGATTTTACCGAAGTTCTTCTGAGAGTAATCTGCGTCGAAGCGGTCACTTACTCGCTGAGCAATCGTCGGGAAAGCTAACATTATGGCCTTAAATAGGGTGGGATTGGTAAGATTATTGTCTGCGCTCACCGCTTTCAGGGCAGCTGTCCATGCATGCAAATATGCGCAAAGTGCAGCATAAATAGCATCGTAATCGCTATTCGAAAGCGAAGACCAAATAGGCTTAACAGATTGATTGAATGTTACGCGGGATATTTTCCCGGGCTTTCTCTCAGATGGACTCAGAAGGCCAAACAGGGGAGATGCGGGATCCTTGTTGAAAGTGTCGAAGACATCGCGAAGGAGTGCCTCAGAGTCGGTCTCGATCTCAGCGAGACGCTTGATGTCGAGAATGAGCTCGGGCGGAACAGGACGCTGCTTCGTGTTGATGTCCATGAAGAGCCGGGTTTCCTCAGCTCTAGTCAGCTTATTATAGATGACGACAGGCACACGGAGATGTGTCTTGGCAAGTTTAAAGCCATACACTCGGTGTTGTCCATCAAGGATTAGGAACGAGCGCGGCGTCTTACGGAATTTAATCGTTCGGGACTTTCGCGTGTATTCCAGCTCAGCCTGGGGTTGCGCAGATAGTATGATTGAGCCAGGAATTGTCCCGAAACCATTGTCAATATAATCTGCAATCTCGTGAGCTCGCTTCTCATCTAGAAGACGCTGGAAACCGTCGATCGGGTTCTCAACCCGCGGGTCGACAACACAGGTTTCTGCCAACACATCAGTAGGCATCGCCAGTGTATAGAAGCGGTGATTGCCCTGAGTAAGCAGAACGGCAGTGTAACTTACCTCTTCTGCTCCCTCGTCGGTGCCTTCGTTCTCCTGTGCGTCATCAACTTGGCCAGTCATCACATTCTTTACCAAGATGAACTCCCGTTGGTTGCGTGCCGCACAGCAGGTTGCAGTCGGCTGCTCGAATAGCCGAGTGCCAGATTTCAGCGCCTCGCTACACCAAACCTGGGCCGAGAAGCTTTTCGCTGCCTTTTAGATCGTCCTTGCGACCTAGAGTAGAGGGTGGTGCCTCTTATCCTCGGTCATGGCCCGCTTCCGAGCGGCGCGGACCCCCCCTATTTTTTTGAATAACGTCTGAGCTGTCGGGCGCAGCGCCCCCCACGAGGCATTGCCCTTGTAGAACGGTCCCTAAAGGGGGGTGGGTAGCGAGTTGCAATTCTGAAATCACGGCGTTGACCGCTCACCTAAGAATGCAGCGCTTGTTGCATAGGCATCTTAAGTCGGCCGAACCTATCCTCCGCTCTCGATCAGAGACGCCTTGCCCTCATACGGGAGGCATGGCCTGTTTGGCGCCCGGATGCAGACACCCAATTTGGCGCCCAATCCAGCCGATTAGCCAACCTCGGCAGCTCCTCTGAAGCGGCCAATGGGCGATGGGCGTTATTCAGCCCTCAGCTATCACGTAGCCACGCCGTTGCTGGGGCTTGCGGAGGCCCGTTGCTCCCTAACTCGATGCCGGCGGCCTCCAGTGCGCAGCGACTGGCCTCACTCTGTTCAGCCGACACCTTAGGAGCGCCAGGATCGGCCTCGGCGTACATGATCACGCTGATTCGAAGCCGCGCGACGTTCGCTAGGGTTCTCGGGCTCCACCGCAGCAACCGGCGAGCGGCGAAGATCTGAGCGCCCGTCAGCTGGCTCACGGCGAAAGCCGGCTTTGGGCAGCTCCGGCGACACCGCCAGATTCGTTCGCGCCTGGCTTAAAGGCCTGGATTCCTGCCGGAGCGGCCATCACACCAGCCCCGCGAGATGCAGGGCAACTCCGACCGCAGCGCAGGCCGCGAGCGTCCGGACCATGCCAGTCCCGAACCGGAACACCGCCAGCACCGCTGCCGCGGCGAGAGCGAGCGCCCACGGGTTTAGACTCGCCAGAACCGGCACGTCGAAGCGGATCGGCCCGGCCGTGAACGGTCGCGTCTCAGCGAAGACGGTGTGCAGGGCGAACCAGACCGCAAGGTTCAGGATGACGCCGACCACCGCCGCCGTGATCGCCGAGAGCGCGCCGGCGAGCGCCCGGTTGCCGCGCAGGCGCTCGACGTAGGGCGCGCCCACGAAGATCCAGAGGAAGCAGGGCGCGAAGGTGACCCAGGTGGTGAGCAGCCCGCCGAGCGTGCCGGCGACCAGCGGCGGGAGCGAGCCGGGCGCCCGGTAGGCGGCCAGGAAGCCGACGAACTGGGTGACCATGATCAGGGGGCCGGGCGTCGTCTCGGCCATGCCGAGGCCATCCAGCATCTCGCCGGGCTTCAGCCAGCCGTAATGTTCCACCGCCCGCTGGGCGACGTAGGCCAGCACCGCGTAGGCGCCCCCGAAGGTCACCATCGCCATCTTCGAGAAGAACACCGCGACGTGGCTGAACACGTCGTTGGGCCCAAGAGCGAGCAGGATGGCGGCGACCGGCACCAGCCAAATCGCGCCCCAGGTCAGCAGCATCCGCAGCGTGTGCCCGGCGGCGGCCCGCTCCTGCGGGAGCTCGTGGTCGTCGAGCAGGAAGGGGCCTTCAACGACCTTGCCGCCGGTCCCGTGTCCGCCGGCCTTGAACTGCGGCAGACCGGCCCGGCCGCCGAGCCAGCCGACGACGCCAGCCGTCAGCACGATCAGCGGGAAGGGCACGTCGAGGAAGAAGATGGCCACGAAGGCTGCCGCCGCGAGGCCGACCATGACGGGGCCCTTGAGCGCGCGCTTGCCGATGCGGATTACGGCCTGGAGCACGATGGCAAGCACGGCCGCCTTGAGCCCAAAGAACAGGCCGGCGACGAGGCCGACATTGCCGTAGAGCGCGTAGATCCAGCTGAGCGCCATGATCGCGACGACGCCCGGCAGCACGAACAGGCCGCCGCCCACGAGGCCGCCTCGGGTGCCGTGCATGAGCCAGCCCACATAGGTGGCGAGCTGCTGCGCCTCCGGCCCGGGCAGGAGGGTGCAGAAGTTCAGCGCGTGCAGGAACCGGTTCTCCGAGATCCAGCGCTTCTCCTCGACGAGGACGCGGTGCATCACGGCGATCTGCCCTGCCGGACCACCGAAGGAGAGCGCGGCGATGCGTGTCCAGACCGGCAGCGCCTCGGCGAGGGTGACGGGCTGCGGCGCTTCCGGGGCGACCGCGCCGGGCTCGGGCGCGGTTTGGCTGAGTGTGGCACTGGCCATGGTCAGGCTCTCTCCTTGGGCTTGTTGGTTGGCCAGTTGTGGGTCTCCTCTGTCGCATCCCGGCACCAGCGATAGAAGGCGTCGTAGAGGAGCATGCCGGCGTCGAGCTGCTCGAGGTCATCCGCGTAGATCCGCGAGAGCCCGAGCGAGGCGGCGAGCAGGCCGGCCGCCTCCGGTGCGAGATCGGGTCGGGCAGTGTCGGCTCCGCGCACCAAGGTCGCAAGGTGCAGGAGCGGCGGCGTCGCGAGGCCGAGTTCCTCGACCATGACGTCGAAGGTGCAGAGTTCGCCCCGGTGGCTCCAGAAGGCGCCCGGGTCGTCAATGTCGAAGGCGGCGCCGCCGAACCGCTCGGCCACGGCGGTCACCTCGGGCGGCGGCACGAACAGGAAGACCGCCTCCGGGTCGACGAAGCGGCGGATCAGCCAGGGGCAGGCGATGCGGTCGACCTTCGGCCGAGCCCGCGTCACCCAGACGGTGCGGCCGCGCGCGTCGCGGGGCGGGAGCTTCGCCTCGGGCACCAGCGGCAGACCGGCCTCAGCCCAGGCGCCGAAGCCACCATCCAGGGTCTCGGCAGCGGCACCAGCTTGACGCAGGTACGCTGCGGCTCCGTGGCTCAAGTCGCGCCCATGCCGGCAGACGACGACCGCGCTGCGGCCCACCAGATCGGCGGACCAGTGCTCGATGTCGGCGACAGAGCGCCGGAGGCTGCTGGGGATCAGGCGCGGGTCGTCCCGGGAGGCGTCGTCTGGCCAGACATCGACCACGACGGGGCAGCCGGCGGTGCCGACCAAGCGAGCGAGCTTCTCGACGGAGATGGAGTTCGGCGTAGGCATGGCGCGTCCTTGCATCAAGTGCAGGTTGGACGCGATTCTTCAGCCGTAGCCTCGTCGGGGGATCGCTCCCCGATGCCTTATTGATCGCCGTCGACCCGCGGTTGTCAAGCGCTGCAGCCGGGTGCGTGAGATCTCCCCGCTCAGGAACGCCACCGGTCGTTCCAAGTGCAGATAGAGCCAAGTCGCAGCTTACCGCTCAACGTGGCGGACCTGGATCTTGCGCCCGTCGGCGGCGCGGGCCGAGACGACCACTTTGTCACCAGAGGTCAGCGGCTTCGCGAGAGGGCCAGCGAGCTTCGCCCCACCGGCTGGCGCGAGGTCTACCGTCTCGGTTTTGCCACCAGACAGGATGGTGGCTTTGCCCGTCGCGCCCTTGGCCGAGACCGGCTTGCCGTCCTCGTCGCTGAGGTGGAGCGCGATCTCGGTCGGGGTATCCACGAACTCGGCGTGCCCCCCGGCGACGTCGACGAGCTCGCCGCCGTTCGGGCCTTTGTGCGAGTGGCGCTGGGCCTGGGCCGCGGCCGGCAGCGCCAGGACGAGAGCGAGCGCGAGGATGCTGGGCTTCATGGTGTCTCCTTCGGTGGTCAGTAGAGCTCGGCGGGCTTGAGCCCGCCTACCTGTCCCGCCCGGAGCCGCTCAAGGGCGCGCCGACCGAAGGCGAGGAACAGGATCGGGGTCAGGACGGCGTCGAGCAGCGTGGCGCTGACGAGGCCGCCCAGGATGGTCACCGCGACGGGGTGCAGGATCTCGCGGCCCGGCTCGCCGACGCCGAGCACCAACGGCAGCAGGGCGAGCCCGGCCGAGAGCGCGGTCATCAGCACCGGCGCGAGCCGCTCCAGCGACCCGCGCACGACGAGCGCGGGCCCGAACGCCTCACCCTCGTGCAGGGCGAGGTTCAGGTAGTGGCTGATCTTGAGGATGCCGTTGCGCGCGGTGATGCCGGCGAGCGTCACGAATCCGACCATCGAGGCGACCGAGAGCGGCTGCCCGGCGAGCCACAGGGCCGCGACGCTGCCGACAAGGGCGAGCGGGATGCTGGCCATGATGATGCCGGCCAGCGCCAGCGAGCGGTAGCGCCCGTAGAGGACGGTGAGGATCAGCGCGAGCGCGACCAGCGAGAGCAGGCCGATGCGGGCCGAGGCCTCCTCCTGCGCCTGGAACGAACCCTCCAGCCCGGCCCGATAGCCCGGCGGCCAGCGGGTCTCGTCGGTGGCGCGGCGCACGTCGGCGACCACCGCGGCGAGGTCGCGCCGCTTGTCGGTGTTGCCGAAGACCGCGATCCGGCGCTGGGCGTTCTCGCGCATGATCTGGTTCGGGCCATCGGTCTCCGAGACCTCGGCGACCCGCCGCAGCGGGATGCGCCCGGCGGGGGTGGCGATCAAGAGGTCGGCGAGGCCCGTGGTCGAGCGGTCCTCGTCCCCGAGGCGGATGACCACGTCGAAGCGGCGGTTGCCCTCGACGATCTGCGAGACCGTGCGCCCGTTGCTCAGGGTATCGAGCGCCTCGGTCACGGCCGCCGGCGTCAGGCCGTAGAGGGCCGCCCGCTCGTGGTCGACGTCGACCCGCAGTTGCGGAATGCGCACCTGCTTCTCGACCTGGAGGTCCGCCATGCCCGGGATCTTCGCGAGGCGGTCGCGCACACCCTCGGCGAGGCTTCGCAGGGTGTCGAGGTCGTCGCCGTAGATCTTGACCGCGACTTCGGCCCGGATGCCCGACAGCATGTGGTCGAGCCGGTGCGAGATCGGCTGGCCGACGTTGAGCACCGCCGGCAGCACGCCGAGGCGTTCGCGGATGTCGGCGAGAATGACCTCCTTGGGTCGGCCGGGCTTGAGGTCGACGTCGATCTCGGACGAGTGGACGCCCTCGGCGTGCTCGTCCATCTCGGCACGGCCGGTGCGGCGCCCGACCGAGGCCACCTCCGGCACCTCGCGGATGAGGCGCTCGGCGACGAGGCCGAGCCGGTGACTCTCGGCAAGCGAGATGCCGGGATTGTAGGCGAGCCCGAGCGCGAGGCTGCCCTCGTTGAAGGGCGGCAGGAACGCGCGCGGGAGCGTGGTGGCCGCGATGCCCGCGGCAACGACCGCCGCGCCGGTGGTCCCGACGACCAGCCAGCGGTTCCGGAATGCCCATTCCAGAAGGGCGGCGTTCCCGCGCTTGAGGAGCCGGACCAGCCAGGTGTCGCCGCGATGCCGGGCGCCGTTACCGGCGAGCAGGTACGAGGCCAGTACGGGCGTGAGGGTGACGGAGACGACGAGGCTCGCCAGGATCGAGGCGATGTAGGCGACCCCGAGCGGGGCGAAGAGCCGCCCCTCGATGCCGGACAGCGCGAACAGGGGGACGAAGACGAGGACGACGATGAGCGTCGCGTAGACGATGCCCGAGCGCACCTCCTGGCTCGCGGCGGCGACGACCTCCAGCACCGGCCGCGGCTCGGGCTGCTCCCGGTTCTCGCGCAGGCGCCGGATGATGTTCTCGACGTCGACCACCGCGTCGTCGACGAGCTCGCCGATCGCGATGGCCAACCCGCCGAGCGTCATGGTGTTGATGGTCAGGCCGAGCGCCTGGAAGACGAGAACGGTGACCAGCACCGAGACGGGGATCGCAGTCAGCGAGATCAGGGTCGCCCGGACGTTCATCAGGAACAGGACCAGGACGACCGCAACCACAGCGGCCGCCTCCAGCAGCACCCGCTTCACGTTGCCGATTGAGGTCTCGATGAAGGTCGCCTGCCGGAACTGGATGTTGTCCACCTTCACGCCGGCCGGCAGGGTCTTCTGGATTGAGGCGAGGGTCGCCTCGATGCGCCGCGTCAGCTCGACGGTGTCGGCCCCGGGCTGCTTCTGGATCGAGACGATGACGGCCGAGCGCCCGTTGTAGCCGGCGTCGCCGCGCTTGTGCGCCGGGGCGAAGGCAACATCGGCGACCTGTCGCAGGAGCACCGGCTGCCCTTGACGGTAGGTGACGACCGTGCCGCGCAGGTCGTCGAGGCGCTTGGTCAGGCCGACGTTGCGAATGAGGTACTCGCGTCCGTGCTGGTCGACGAAGCCGCCGCCGGTGTTGGTGCCGAAGCGCGAGACGGCGGCCTCAACCTGCTCGGACCTGACGTCGAGGGCTTGCATTGCGCCCGGGTTCGGGCTGACCCGGTACTGGCGGACCTCGCCGCCGATGGGGATGACCTGGGCGACGCCGGACAGGCTGAGGAGCTGCGGTCGGATCACGAAGTCGGCGAGTTCGCGCACCTCCATCGGCGGCATGGTCTCGGCGGTGACCGCCACCAGCAGGATCTCGCCCATGATCGAGGTGACGGGCCCCATGTGCGGGACCACGCCGCGCGGCAGGCTCTCGCGCACAATCGCGAGCTTCTCCGCCACCAGCTGCCGGCTGCGGTAGACGTCGGTCGACCAGTCGAACTCGACGTAGACGATGGACAGGCCGACGCCGGAGACGGAGCGGACGCGGGTCACGCCCGGCATGCCGTTCATCGCGGCCTCGATGGGATAGGTGACCGTCTGCTCGACCTCCTGGGGAGCAAGTCCCTCGGCCTCGGTCATCAGGGTGACCATGGGCCGGTTGAGGTCGGGCAGCACGTCGACCGGCAGCCGCGGCAGCACGAAGCTGCCGTAGGCGACGAGGACGAGAGCGGCGGCGAGGACGAAGAGCCGGTTGCGCAGGCTGGCGCGGACGAGGATCCCGAACATGGTTGCCCTCACCGGATCTGGCTGATGAGGTCGGCGCCGCGTACCACGATGCGCTCGCCCTCCCTCAAGCCGGTACGGACGACGACGCGGCTCGCGTCGACCGGCTCGATCCGGACCTGACGCGGCTCGAACCGCTCGGGCGCGGCGTGGCGCCAGACCATCGCCTCGCCGCCGGCCCCGCGGACGATCGCGTTGCGGGGAAGGACGATGCCTCCAGCGCTGGCTCCCGTCGCGGCCAGCACCGTCACCGGCTGGCCGACCTTGAGGCTGGCGGGCGGATCGACCACCGCGAACTGGAGCACGGTCGCCTGTTGCTGCAGGGCGCGGCTGACGCCCTTCCCCTGGAGCGTCAGGGTGGTGCCGTCGGCGGTGAGCGCCGTCGCTTTGCCTCTCACCGGGGCCTCGTCGAACGAGAGTGCCTCGATCCAGAGGCAGCCGGGGTCGACCACTTGGAACAGGACGTCCTGCGGCTGCACGACTTGGCCCGCGACGACGCGGGTCGTGGCGATGACGCCGTCGGCGGGCGCCGTCAGGATCTCGGGCGTGGTGCGGATGTCGCTTACGGTGGCGCGGCGCCGGCGCAGGCCTTCGAGCTCGATCTCCACATCCGAGACGGAGATCGCGGTGCCCGAGCCCGTGGCAACGAGTTTCTTGGCGCGTGCGAGCTTGGCCTCGGCCAAGCCGATCTGCTGCTCGATCTCGCCGAGCTTCTCCACGACGATCGCTTGGTCGGCCTGGATGATGGGCCGCTCGATGCGGGCGAGCACCTCGCCCTTGCGCACGGCCTGCCCGAGACTCGGCATACCGGCGTCGGGGGCGATGACACGGCCGCCGCCGATGCTCTGGACGAGGCCGCCCCGGTTTGGATCCGGGATGACCTTGCCGATGAGGCGGATCGCGCCCTCGACCTCGGTCGGCCTCGCGGTCGTGGTGCGCACCTCTAGAATGCGTTGCGAGGGCTTGGGCACGAAGACCGCCCCATCTGGCAGGCGCTGCGGGTTGTTCGAGCCCGGCATCGCGGTGGGCGTGTCGTGGTCGTGGTCCTCGCCGCCATGGGCGAAGGCGGTGCCCGTCAGGGCGACCACGAGGACGGCACCGGCGACGAAGGCGGCCGGCCGCATCCGGCGGCTGCGCAGGGCGAGCCCGAGCATCAGGCCGACCGCGAAGACGGCGAGCGCCCAGGCCTGGCCCGGCTCATACTGGCCGAGCCGTTCCTTCAGTTGCGTCAGCAGCGGCATGCCGGCATGCGCATGTGTATGCCCGATGTGGGTTGGCGGACGAGTTGGCTCGGCCACCACGAGCGACCCGATTAGCAGGTCGTCGCCGTCCGGGCTGGCGACCTGGATGACGAGGTCGTTCGCGCCGGGCTCACCCAGGTGCGGCGAGGAGACGGCGTAGGTCCCGTCGGCGTTCGGCGCGGCCGACACGGCCTCGCCTTCGACGGTCACGGACACGGTCGCGCCGGCCACCGGCTCGTTGTCCTCGGACCGGTCGATGTAGAGGGTCAGCCGGTCGCCCTTGAGGGTGCCGACGACCTGGTAGAGGTCGGACTGCATGGCGATGCGGGGCGTACCCTGCGCGGCCGCGGCGGCCCGTGCCGGCTCATGGGTGTGGTCGCCGCCGCCGGCGAGCGCTGGCACGGCGAGGCAGGTGGCCATGATCAGCATGGCCAGCCCGGCGGCACGGCCTCGCGGCCGCCCGTGGGGCTCAGTCTTGGAGAAGGTCACGGTCGAAGTCCTGTCGAACGGGCACGGCCTGTGCGGCGCCCGTCAGGACGCCGCGCTCACGCGTTCGGCAGGGACCTGGGAGGTCGTCTCGGGCCGTTCGGATCCACCCCGAACGGATGCATCGCTTCCCGCGAGACGAGAGTCGCGCCTGGCGACCGTGGCGCGGAAGCGGCCGGCTCGGCCGACGGCAGCGCGACCGGATGGGCCAGGCCGCAGCAATCCGCCTTCTTGTGCTCGTGGTCCTGCGGGTCGTCGAGCGGCGGGAAGTCCGGCCAGCCGCTGGCGTCGTCCGGGGCGATCTTTGCGACGACGTGCGAGTGCACGGTGCCGTCCCCGTGCATGTGGCTGTGCGCGGGCCCGGCGTATTCCAGGTGCTCGAACCGACCGAGGGCGCTCGCCGGCACCGCCGCGACGTTGACCGCGAGCGCCGCCACCGCCAGCAGCATCACGCTGGTCGCGATTCGGCGCAGCAGGGTCAGCAGCACTCTCACAAAGCGGTCTCCAGAGGCGACACGTAGCATTCGCGCGGCGTCGCGACCAAGGGCCATGGGACAATGGGTGCCACCGGTCGCCTGACCAGGGCATGAACCGTTCGCCTGGAGGGTAGGGCAGGCGCTCATCCCGGCCGACGCGACGGCCAGTGGTGGTGAAGGTCGTCGATGACGTAGGCGTGGGCATGGCGGTGGCCGCCGGCCGTCGCCAGGTGCGGGTGGGTCGGGTCGAGTTCGGGGTGGGCGTGCTCGACAGTCTCCGGGTCGTCGGATGGCCAGAGCAGAAGGGCCGCCGCGGCCGCGGCGAGCGTGAGGACGCCGAGCACGGCCAGCGTGGAGGGCATCCCGATCGTCGCCCCGAGCCAGCCGGCCAGCGGGTAGGTCATGAGCCAGGCGGCATGCGAGAGCGCGAACTGCGCGGCGAACAGCGCCGGCCGGTCGTGAGGCGAGGCCGAGCGTCGGAGCAGGCGGCCCGTCGGGGTCTGGGCCGCGGAGTAGCCGATGCCGAGCACGAGCCACGTCTCCAGGAGGGCGACCCAGCCGATGCTGTGGCTCCAGGACACCTCCGCGAACCCGAGCAGCACGACGCCGAGCAGGACGGCCGAGGGGATCATCACGGTGCGGTCTGACAGGCGGTCGAGGAGTCGCGGCAGCAGGAGGGCCGCGACCATCGAGCCGCCGCCGAACAGGCCCAGTGCCACAGCGACATCGTCCTGCGGGCGCTTGAGGAGGGCTTGGACGATCACGACGGTGTTGACGATGACCATGGCGCCGGCCGCCGCAACCGCGAGGTTGAGGGCTAGGAGCCCGCGCAGGCGCGGTGTGGCAAGGTAGATGCGCAAGCCTCGTGTGGTGCGCTCGTAGATCCCGGCTTGGCGGGCCGGCGCGCTCGACGTGGGAAGCGTCGTGGTCACCACCAGCGCCGCCGAGCAGAGGAAGCCGACGACGGTCCCGGCGAACAGCCAGTGAAAGTCGATGACCGTCAGGAGCAGGGCGGCCAGGACGGGGCTGAGGAGGTTCTCCAAGTCATAGGCGAGGCGCGAGAGCGACAGGGCCCGGGTGTAGTCCTGCTCGTCCGGCAGGATGTCCGGGATGGTGGCTTGGAAGGTCGGTGTGAAGGCCGCTGAGGCCGATTGCAGGATCGCAATCAGGACGTAAACCTCCCAGACTTGGTCGATGAAGGGCAGCGCTAGTGCAACGCCGGCCCGAACGAGGTCGTTGACGACGAGGAAGACGCGCCGGGGCAGAGAGGCAGTGAAGGCCTGGGCCACCGGTGCAACCAGCACGTAGGCGACCATCTTGATCGCTAAGGCCGTCCCGAGCACCGCGCCCGCCTCCATCCCGGCTAGACGGTAGGCTAGGAGTCCGAGCGCCACAGTGAGGAGGCCGGTTCCGACGAGGGCGATGACCTGCGCAGCGAACAGGTGCCGGTAGGTGCGGTCGGCGAGGACGCTTAGCATGCCCAGCTCATTCCACAGGAAGGAATAGATCTAGCGTCTGTGGCCGCCCAGGGGGCTACTTCGTGATCTGGGCAGCCTAAGTTCACAGGTGAAAGGTCCGATGGCTATCAGCACGGCGGCGCTCTGGCGCCCGCTTTGGCCGGCCACTTGCCCTGAGGCTGCCCTGCCGACTTCAGCAGAGAACTGTCGATGTTAGCGCGGCGGTGCCACATGGCTCCTCACCCCCGGCTCACAACCCCCCGAAGATATTTATAGTAGTAACGCAAGCGACACTGGCCATTCGGCCCACTGGCGGCACTGACAGTGCCCGAAAGTGCCGCCAGCGTTACTGGCGTTGATACCGCTAGCGGTACTGGCTTCTAAATCTCACTTGGCTGCGCGAGACCGCCCGGTGGCTGGCGCTTCCTTGTGATTTGCCCGGTCAGATCGCCCTTGAGTTCCCGCCGATCGGACCCGAGCCGATGCGGCTTCGGCCGACTCGAGATCGGCGAAGCGTGCCCACTTCGACTGGGGTGTGTCCCCATGAATGGTCGGCAACCAAGCGACGCGGAAGGTTGTGGCGTGCCCAGCATATTCGCCCCAGGCACGCGTCCCCTTCTGAGCAACGGCTATGAAACCGAGTTCAGCAGCTTCGTCGATGGCTTTCCTGACCGAGTTGCGCCGAATGCCATACTCCACGAAGTCATTGTAAGTGACTGGGAGTGCGCCATTCTTAGCGCCGCCGTGGTTCATGTGCTCTACCAGCACACGCTCGACCACGAGCTTCGCGTTCCGTGACATGGCACGCCATGCGGGGCTCTTAAGCATAGGCAGTGTAATCCAGGCAAAGGGGACGCCTTTCGGGGGCCTGTTCAACTTGCGGAAGCGCGGGTCTTTGTAAGTTCCGGTTGACCGGCCCGTTAGATCGACACCGCGGCGGGTTCGCGAGTTCTCGGTCATGCGGCTCCTCCCGACGCAGAGAGAAGCTTGTAGACACAGGCCCGGATGTGCCCCTCGATGGATGCGATCTCGCGCGCCATCACTTCCGGCGCAATTCCTCGCCGGGCCATCGTGTCTTGCTGAATCGCGAGCTGACGCAGGAGATGTGCCTCTGCTCTCAGCAACGACGCAGCCTGCGCCATGAGGTTCGCGTGGCGCAGAATGAAGCCGCGGTCGCGTGAACGGGGGAACGGCAGCACGGTGGCGCTCATCGGATCTCCTCCGAGGTAGCTCCACTTTCACGCCCGTTGCCATTGAACTGTGCGGCGGGCAAAGACGCCTGAAAGCGTGCGATTTCGGCCTCAGAGATGAACGTGCGGCCCCCAAGCTTACGAGCGATGATCCTGCGCTGGTTCAGCAGCTTGTAGATCGTGGTCTCCCCGATCCCCAGCATGGCGCGAGCTTCTTTGATGCTCACGAAGCGATCGCTGCGGTTGATCATATTGGCCTCTCTTCGATCCTGCTTGTCTCGGTGTCGAGTACGATCTCGCGCAGCATGGGCGGTCCCGGCAGTCTGCGCGTATCGCCTCTGATCACCGCGGGCCGTCGAGGAGGCTCAGAGCCCTTCGCCTGACGTCGCAGAACTTTGTCGAGAACCGGCGCGAGATCTCACCGGAGGCATCTCGGCCGACGAATCACTTTGGTTGCCCAATGCGCGAGGTCTTGCCGAGCGGAGGCCTCATAACCACGGGTGGGTTGTTACCCGTGGACGCCCCGTCGAGCGCGAGCGCAATCGCTGAATGGGCGCGGCGCCTGATCGGCTGCCATGTGTCTGATCCGGGATGCGGCGATACGCGTGCCGCCGTCTGACCGAGCCGAGAGTCGACCGGTAAGCCCTTACGCTCGGTCCAATGCACCATTGGCCTCGCGACGACGACGAGCGGTCTAGTGCCCTCGCGTATCAGCGTGGTTGGCAGGCCGCTCGTCGCCGCCTTCGAGCGCTGCAATCACGTCCGCCCGTGCCAAGCAGCGAAGTCGCGACGCGAGCGGCACGCCTCTGCTTGCAGGGCCTGTGCCTTGGTGGAATGCGACCGCTCAGTGTCTACAGGGCGCGCTCACCAGCCGATCGGCTGTGTCATCAGCCTTGCCCGTGCCGCGATCTCAGCACGCATCTCTGAGGTGGCTTTCGGTCGCAACGACGCTTGTTACAGAGCCGGGTTGCTCCTGCTGGGCGAGCAAGGGTTTGGTGCGCCAGGCTGTGTGCATGATCAAGCTCGGTCACAGCGGTACCCGAGACAATCTGCGCCCCTAATGCGCCCCCAAGCGAGACACCGACGCGCGGGCAAGCACTAACGCCAGGCTAACTTCCTGAAATAGCTTGGGAAATCTGGTGCTGCGAGAGAGGATTGAACTCTCGACCTCCTCATTACCAATGAGGTGCTCTACCACTGAGCTACCGCAGCATGCGGTGCGGCGGGCTGCGCTGGCGCGTCTCCGTCCGACCGGGAGGGGCATTAGCGGATCGCGCGCGGCTTGGCAATCGGTGGATGGGGGCCGGCGGCGACTTCCTGAGCGCTGCCCACGACGCGGTCAGGCGACGTGCGGATCGTCCCGCTTGAGCGCGGCGCGGATGATCGCGGCGAGTCCCGGCTCGGCCACGAGGTCGGCAGCTTCCGAGGGCGCGAACCAGCGCTGCTCGCGCTCGCTCTGCTCGGGCCAGCGCTTAAGCTGCTTGCGAACCTCCAGCGGGAAGACCTTCACCTGGCAGAGCACGGAGTCACGGCTCTTCAGGCGTTTCTCGTAGAGGAAGAATCCGAGGGGGCGTTTCCCGATATGGCCGATGACGCCGGCCTCCTCGTACGCCTCGCGCGCCGCAGCCTCGTATGGCTTGCGGCCCTTCATGGGCCAGCCTTTCGGGATCACCCAGCGCCGGCTCTCGCGGGATGTGACGAGAAGCACGGCGAAGCCACCGTCCGGGTTCTTGCGGAAAGGCAGCGCACCGACCTGCCGCTGCGTCGCCCGCTCGCTATCGACCGGAACCGACGTCACGGCGCCGATGCTCGACGGCGCGGCCCGGCGTCCCCGTCACGTGGCGACGCGTCGACCCGAGTGCGAAGCGCGGACGGTGATGTGCAAATGATCAGATCTCCCTCAGGGGCTGAGATGGCATCACCATCGCGGGCTGCGGATCGACCGAGCGTCCGCGGCGAAGTCAGCGGGGCGATCGCGCGGCAAGCGGTGCGATCTTCCCGCCATATGCGCGAACGTCCGCCGTCCTCAAGGAGAAAGTTAACCGGCAAAGCGAATTCTTCAGCGCCCCTTGGCGCGGCAACGCCCCGCGGTCTGGCCCGGTCGCGGAGGAAGGGGAAATCAACGGCTCAGCCGTGGGCCGCCAAGTTCTCGATGAGGTGATTGAGGTCGGCGCGCATGGCTTGGATCTCGGGCTCGGTGAGATTCAGCTGGCACATCACGGATTGGCGCACGTGCACCGCCTCCGACCGGAGGGAGCGGCCCCGCGGCGTCAGCCCGATCTCGACCTCGCGCTCATCGCTCTGGCGCCGGTTGCGCACGAGCAGACCCGCGCTCTCCAGCCGCTTGAGGACGGGGGTGAGGGTTCCGGAATCGAGGCGCAGGCGGCGTCCGATCTCGGAGACCGTGACGCCCTCCGTCTCCCAGAGGACGAGCAGGACGAGGTATTGCGGATAGGTAAGGCCAAGGCGCTCCAGGAGCGGCCGGTAGGACTTGGTCATGCGGTGCGCGGCCGCGTAGAGGGCGTAGCAGAGCTGGTTGTCGAGCAGGAGCGGGTCCCAGGGCGTGCCCGCGGTTTCCTTCGGAACGTTCACGTTTCACACCATGCCATCCGCCCAAACCGACACGGTCGGGTCGCGCGATCGGGCGCACCGGCCGGGCCGCCCTGCATAGCATGATACCCGGACCGTGACGGCTAGGGATCTGCAGAATTCTTCCACAGGGCTTGTGAGATAATGCGGGCCCTGTCTCAAATTTCCAGTGCCCAGGCCGCTCCCGGAAGCCTAGATTTTGTTCACGCCTCAGCTACCGGACTTCCGTGCTGCCACGGGCGCCGGCGAAGATGGGCCAGCCGACGTTCGTCGCGGCGCGATCTGGGACCGGATCCACGGTCGCCTGTGCTCTTGAGAATCGAAGGTCGCTCGCAACGTCCAGAACCATCTCGGAAGGGGTTGCCAAGCCTCCGGCGAGTCCTTAAACACCGCGCTCACCGGCCGGGCAGCCAAACAGCCACCCCGCCGACAGCGCGCCCGTAGCTCAGCTGGATAGAGCACCAGACTACGAATCTGGGGGTCAGAGGTTCGAATCCTTTCGGGCGCGCCATCTCTTCGAATTTGATCCGCGATCGAGCCGCCCACGGGCTCTTGCGGCGACGATCGATCCGAAGAGCGCGGCCCGGCATCCCAAATCCGCATCCCGTCGACGATCCGGCCGATATGGCATGCGGCATGCTGATCTCATCGCAAGGTGCGGGATGAGGCTGCCGGAGGTGCCGGTGTCTGGATTTTATTTGGGCGACGAGGATCTCGAACGACCGGCTCTGCTCACGCTGTGGCCGCACGCGCTGGACGTGAAGGCCGTGGAGCCGCGCGAGGTCGCGAGCCTTAAGGAAGCCCTCCGGGAGGCCTTCGCGGCCCTGCACGCGGATTCCGGTGCGCCCTGGATCACCACGCAGAGTGGTCACATCCTGTCACCTTCCGTCCTCGCAGGGCTCTGGGCCTCCGAGCCGTTGGCCGGATCGGCATTTCTCGCTGCGCCGGCGGACCCATTGCCCTGCGATCGGACCGACAGGTCGCCGGCCGCCCTGTCGCACGGCGCCCGGACGACCGACCGGCGGCCAAAGACACCGTCTCGAGCCCGGTGCCTGACCGCGCGTGCCAGCATCGAGGGGCGGCGCCCGGACGCGCAGGGCAGCGGACGCGCCGGATCGCGCCCGATCCGGCCGGCCTGAACCTCGGCGACGTGCGATCAGGGGTCGGTCGGTCGTCGCGACGCATAGCGGAGGAGATGGATGGTCGCGCCCGCGACCATGAGCGCGAGGGCGTACCACGTGATCGCGTAGACAAGGTGGTCGTTGCGGAAGGCGACGACAGTCAAGCCACCCACCGGCAGTCCGCCGGGATTCGGAGCAGCATCCGCATCGATGAAGTAGGGAGCCGCGTCCGTGAGCCCACTTGCGGCCGCGATGGCGGGGACGTCCCGCGAGAACCATCGGCCCGCAGCCGGATCGTTCGAGCGCAGGAATGCGCCGCCGGGCTCGCTGAGACGCAGGAGGCCCGTCACGATGGTCTCGCCGGGGACCTGGCCTTCCCGGCGGCGGGCCGGATCCCGGCGCGCGTCCGGAACGAAGCCGCGATTGATCAGGACGACGCCGCCGTCGGCCTTCCGGAGGGGCGTCATCACCCAGGCGCCGGCGCCGGCCTCCGTCACGGCCTGAACCAGCGTTTCGCGATCGTGCAGGAAGGTGCCGGCCACGCGCAGGCGCCGATAGGCGTCCTCCGTCCCGATCTGCGGCCAGTCGGAGCGCGGCGGCGGCGGCGTCGGCGGCGCGCGAAGGCGCGCATCGACATGGGCGATGAGGTCGAGCTTCCAGCCGCGCCGATGCAGCTGCCAGGTTCCGAGCCCGGCGAGGAGCGTGAAGGCGAGGGTCGCGCCGACGAGGATCGCGGCGAGGACGCCGCGGGAATGGCGCGGAGAGGCTTCGGGAGCGTCCGGAGGCCCCCGATCGTCCCCGCCGACCGGCCCGTCCCCCATCAGCGCAAGGGGGTGGCCGGCATGTGCTGCTGCATGTCGTGGCCCGACATCGGCATCATGTTCGTGTTGAGATGGTACATCACCCAGAGCGAGCCGATCAGCGTGATCACGACGAGCGTGAGGGTGAAGATCAGCGCCAGGAAATTCCAGCCGCCCTCCGACTTGGTGTCCATGTGAAGGAAGTAGATCATGTGAACGACGATCTGCACGACCGCGAAGACCATGATCACGAGGCTGGTCGTCCGGTTGTCGCCGAGGACGTCGGCCATCACCAGCCAGAACGGGATCGCCGTGAGAATGACCGAGAGAACAAAGCCGGTCATGTAGCCGCGGAAGGTGGCGTGATGGCCGCCCGTGGCGTGCCCGTGGCCGGCCTCGTGCGCGGCGTGGTGCGTGTCCGTGGCGGCGCTCATTGCAGCACTCCCATCAGGTAGACGAAGGTGAAGACGCCGATCCAGACCACGTCGAGGAAGTGCCAGAACATCGACAGGCAGAGGAGCCGGCGCTGGTTCTCGGCGATCAGCCCGCGTTGGCGGACCTGCACCATCAGGACGACGAGCCAGACGATGCCGAGGCTCACGTGCAGGCCGTGGGTGCCGACGAGGGTGAAGAAGGCCGACAGGAAGCCGCTGCGCTGGGGCGTGGCCCCCTCGTGGATCAGGTGGGCGAACTCGTAGAGCTCGATCCCGACGAAGGCGAGGCCGAACAGGCCGGTGACCGCGAGCCAGCCGAGCGTCGCCGCCTGCCGGTCCCGCTGCATCTCCAGCATGGCGAAGCCGTAGGTGATCGACGAGAGGAGCAGCATCGAGGTGTTGAGCGCCACCAGCGGCAGCTCGAACAGGTCCTTCGGGGCCGGGCCGGCCGCGTAATTGCGGCCGAGCACGGCGTAGGTGGCGAACAGGACCGCGAAGATGAGACAGTCGCTCATCAGGTAGATCCAGAAGCCCAGCATGGTGCTGCCTTCCGGATGGTGGTCCTCCTCGAGGTGGAAGGACGGGGCCTCGACGAGGTCCTTCGTCTTCGATGCTAGCGTCGCCATGGTTCAGGCCCGTCCGGAGAGAAGCGCGGAGCGCGCATCCTCGGCCCGGACGACCGCCTCGGCCGGGATGTAGAAGTCGCGGTTGTAGTTGAACGTGTGGATCACGGTGACGAGGAACATCGCCACGAAGGTCAGCCCCGCGAGCCACCAGATGTACCAGATCATCGCGAAGGAGAAGGCGATGCTGAGCACGCCGAGAATGAAGCCCGTGCCGGTGTTCTTCGGCATGTGGATCGGGCGGAAACCCTTCAGCGGACGGTCGTAGCCGCGCTTCTTCATGTCCGACCACGCGTCGAGCTCATGGATCACGGGCGTGAAGGCGAAGTTGTACTCGGGCGGCGGCGACGAGGTCGACCATTCGAGGGTCCGGCCGTTCCACGGGTCGCCGGTCAGGTCGCGCAGCTCCTCACGCCGGACGTAGCTGACGACGAGCTGGACGCCGAACGAGAGGATGCCGAGCAGGATCAGGAAGGCGCCGAAGGCCGCGATCACGAACCAGATCTGCAGGGACGGGTCGTCGAAGTGCTGGAGGCGGCGCGTCACGCCCATCAGGCCCAGGATGTAGAGGGGCATGAAGGCGAACCAGAAGCCGCTCAGCCAGAACCAGAACGAGACCTTCCCCCAGAACGGATCGAGCTTGTAGCCGAAGGCCTTCGGGAACCAGTAGGTGATGCCCGCCAGCAGGCCGAACACCACGCCGCCAATGATCACGTTGTGGAAATGCGCGATCAGGAACAGCGAGTTGTGGAGCACGAAGTCGGCGGGCGGCACGGCGAGAAGCACCCCGGTCATGCCGCCGATGACGAAGGTGACCATGAAGCCGACCGTCCACAGCATCGGCACCTCGAAGCGGATGCGCCCGCGGTACATCGTGAACAGCCAGTTGAAGATCTTCGCACCTGTCGGGATCGAGATGATCATCGTCGTGATCCCGAAGAACGAGTTCACCGATGCGCCGGACCCCATCGTGAAGAAGTGGTGCAGCCAGACGAGGTAGGACAGGATCGTGATGACGACGGTGGCGTAGACCATCGAGGCGTAGCCGAAGAGCCGCTTGCCCGAATAGGTCGAGACGACCTCCGAGAAGATGCCGAACGCCGGCAGGATGAGGATGTAGACCTCCGGGTGGCCCCAGATCCAGATGAGGTTGATGTACATCATCGGATTGCCGCCGAGGTCGTTCGAGAAGAAGTGCGTGCCGACGTAGCGGTCGAGCGACAGCAGCGCGAGAACGGCGGTCAGGATCGGGAAGGCGGCGACGATGAGCACGTTGGTGCAGAGCGCCGTCCAGGTGAAGACCGGCATCTTCATCATCGTCATGCCGGGCGCCCGCATCTTCACGATGGTGGCGATGAGGTTGATGCCGGATAGAAGCGTCCCGATCCCGGCGATCTGGAGGGCCCAGATGTAATAGTCGACGCCGACGCCGGGACTCGCGGCGGGGCCGGAGAGCGGCGGGTAGGCGAGCCAGCCGGTGCGGGCGAACTCGCCGACGAACAGCGAGGCCATCACGGTGAGGGCGCCGCTCACCGTCATCCAGAAGCTGAAATTGTTGAGGAATGGGAAAGCGACGTCGCGGGCGCCGATCTGCAGCGGCACGACGAAGTTCATCAACCCCGTCACCAGCGGCATGGCGAAAAAGAAGATCATGATCACGCCGTGGGCGGTGAAGATCTGATCATAATGGTGGGGCGGCAGGTAGCCCTCGTTGGCGCCGAAGGAGATCGCCTGCTGGGCGCGCATCATCAGCGCGTCGGCAAAGCCCCGGAGCAGCATGACGAGCGCCAGGATGACGTACATGATGCCGATCTTCTTGTGATCGACGCTCGTGATCCAGTCGCGCCAGAGGGTGCCCCAGAACCGGAAGTAGGTGATCGCGCCGAGCACCGCGACGCCGCCGAGGACGACGCCGATGAAGGTCACGAGCAGGATCGGCTCATGGTAGGGGATCGCTTCGAGCGTCAGGCGCCCGAAGATCAGCTTCTGCAGGTCCAGGTTCGAGAACATGGCTCTTCGCTCGTTGGCGGGGTGCGGCGGCCGTTGAGGCGCCGGCTCAATGGTTCAGTTGCGCGGGGGCCGGCGTGCCGTGCTGGTGGCCGGGCCCGGAATGGTCGTGCGGGCCATCGGGCGCCTCGCCGCGGCCCTTCACGGCAGGGCCGTGGGCGTCCGGCTTTATGCCCTGCGGCTGCTCGTCGCCCTTGGCGGGGCGGCCGGAGGCGGGAAACGTCGCGGATTCGCCTTCCTCGCCCTGCGCGGCGTGGCGGTTGTCGTATTCCAGGCGCTCGCGATTGTGGTGGCTCTCCTTGCCGGCGCCTCCCGTCGCGTCGATGTGCATCATCTCGCTCATGCACATCTTGCCCGGCACGGCGCACATGTTGAGGATCGCGCTGTAGAGGCCATCCTCGTAGGAGCCGAAGTAACGGACGGGCTCCTGCTCGCTCGGCTTCTCGAGCTTCAGGTAGGCGTCGCGGGTCAGCTTCGTGCCCTCCTGCTTCGCCTTGGCGACCCAGGCGTCGAAGCCGGCCTGATCGAGCCCGTGGAACTTGAAGTTCATCCGCGAGAAGCCGGAGCCGCTGTAGTTCGCGGAAAAGCCGTCATAGATCCCAACCTTGTTGATCACGGCGTGCAGCTTCGTCTCCATGCCGGCCATCGAGTAGATCTGGCCGGCGAGCGCCGGGATGTAGAAGGAGTTCATGATCGAGGCCGAGGTGATCTTGAACGTGATCGGCCGGTCGACGGGCGCGGCGAGTTCGTTGACGGTGGCGATGCCCTGCTCGGGATAGAAGAACAGCCACTTCCAATCGAGGGAAACGACCTCGACCGGCATGGGCTTCACGTCCGCCGGCAGCGGCCGCGAGGCGTCGATGCGCGAGAGCGGCCGGAACGGATCGAGGGTGTGGGTGCTGATCCAGGTGAGCGCACCGAGGGCAATGATGATCACGAGCGGCGCTGCCCAGATCACCACCTCGAGCTGCGTCGAGTGGTGCCAGTCCGGATCGTATTTGGCCTGCGTGTTCGAGGCCCGGTAGCGCCACGCGAAGAACAGCGTCAGGGCGATCACCGGCAGGATGATCAGGAGCATCAGCCCGGTCGAGGCGATCACGAGGTCGCGCTGGCGGGCGGCGATGTCGCCCGAGGGCTGCATCACGACCATGTTGCAGCCGGCGAGCAGGCCGAGCAGGGGGACCAGCGCGAGGGCGCGGAGCAATCTTGGACGCATCAGATCGAGTCGATGAGGGGCCGGAGCGGCGCAGGCACCCGGATGCGGCGCCTGCGAAGACGCCCCGGGAATCGCGCGGCTTTACTGCGCTGCAGCATGTGGCTAAGGCAAGTGCCCGGATGTCTCACCTGCGGGCGCCGCGGGCATGGCAGGGTTGAACAGCCCGGATATGGACCCGGTGCGTTCCGCGTGCATCTAGGCGCGTCGCTGCGCCGCCGTACCCGGTGCGCGCGGTCGCGCCATCATTCCCGTTTCCGGAAACGGCGGCCCGTTTCCGTCGCTTCAGAGAGCGACCTTCCGACGATGAGCTCAGATTCCGCTGCGCCCACCTCCGACGCGCTCGAGCGCGACGCCCACCTCGCCTCGACCGACCATAAGGTCGAGCCGAGCGAGATCGCCATGGGCGTCATCATCGGCCGAACCTCGGAGTTCTTCGATTTTTTCGTGTTCGGCATCGCCTCGGTGCTGGTCTTCCCGAAGGTGTTCTTCCCCTTCGCCGATCCGCTGACGGCGACGCTCTACGCCTTCGGCATCTTCGCGCTCGCCTTCGTCGCCCGCCCGATCGGCTCAGTGCTCTTCATGGAGATCGACCGGCGCCACGGTCGCGGCGTGAAGCTGACGATCGCGCTGTTCCTGCTCGGCTTCTCGACCGCGGCGATCAGCTTCCTGCCGGGCTACGACCACTTGGGCGTGACGGCGATCGTCCTGCTGGCGGCCTTCCGCATCGGCCAGGGCCTCGCCCTCGGCGGCGCCTGGGACGGCCTCGCCTCCCTGCTCGCCCTGAACGCGCCGGAGGGCCGCCGCGGCTGGTACGCGGCGATGCCGCAGCTCGGCGCGCCGCTCGGATTCATGCTCGCGAGCGCCCTGTTCTCGTTCTTCCTCGCCAACCTGACGCCCGAGGACTTCCTCGACTGGGGCTGGCGCTACCCGTTTTACGTCGCCTTCGCGGTGAACGTCGTCGCGCTCTTCGCGCGCCTGCGCCTCGTCGCCACGGACGAGTTCGTCAATCTCCTCCAGACCCGTGAACTGGAGCCCGTGCCGGTGCTCGAACTTCTCCGGGTGCACTGGCGCCACGTTCTCATCGCCGCCTTCGTGCCTCTGGCGAGCTTCGCGCTCTTCCACCTCGTCACGATCTTCCCGATCAGCTGGATCACGCTGTTCACGCAGCGCTCCGCGGGCGAGTTTCTGATGGTGCAGTTCGCCGGCGCCACCATGGCGGCCGGCGCGATCCTGGCCTCAGGCCTGATGGCGGATCAGATCGGGCGGCGTACCATGCTCGCCATCTGCGCCGGACTGATCGCGCTCTTCGCGGTCGGCTCGATCCTCGCGCCGCTCCTGTTCGGCGACAGCATGGCCGGGCAGACCGTCTACGTGGTCGTCGGCTTCGGGCTCCTCGGCCTGTCCTACGGGCAGACGGCCGGCGCCGTGTCCTCGAACTTCGGCGCCCGCTACCGCTACACGGGCTCGGCGCTGAGCTCCGATCTCGCCTGGGTGGTCGGTGCCGGCTTCGCGCCGCTCGTGGTGCTCAGCCTGTCGAGCCGGTACGGGCTCGCCTGCGTTGGACTCTACCTGCTGTCCGGCGCCGTCGCGACACTCGTCGCGCTCGGCGTCAACAAGCTGAAGGCACGCGCCGCCTGAGGCGGCGCCCTGAGGAACTTCGCCCGCGGGCGCGCTCAGTCTCCCGCAGGCACCGGATCCGGGCAGGTCGATAGGCCGTCGAGGTCGAGATAGGTCGGATCGAAGTCGGCGAAATCGTGTATCCGCGGCACGTCCGGGATGACGAGGCGGTGCCGCTGCCAGACGATGAGGTCCTGCTTGCGCAACGCCTGAAGGATGCGGTTGATGTGGACGTGCGAGATCCCGAGCGCGTCCGCCAGATCCACCTGCGACAGCGCGAGTTCGCAGCTGTTCTCGTCGGCGAGGCCCACCGCCTGCAGGCAGGCGAGCACCTCGCACAGGAGGTGGGCAAGCCGCTGCATCCCCGGCCGGCTATCGTTTACCAGCCACTCGCGCGAGCGATTCAATTCGGCCAGCGCGAGCCACCAGAGGGCGCGGTTGAGGCTGGGATGCCGGTTGATCAGATCGTGCAGCGCGGCGCGGGAAACCTCGACCACGGAGCAGCGGGTGAGAATGCCGATGCGCCACTCGAGCCCGTGACGGTTCGTGGGCGGGATCCGGCAGAGGTCGCCGGGAAGGACGAAGGACACGATGCGGCGGGTCCCATCCACCAGGGTCTTGTAGCGGCAGGCGACCCCGCTCATCAGAAGATAGATGCGCTCCGCATCCTGGTCGGGGACGATGTCGTGACGTGCCGCCAGAGTCCGCGCGTCCTGCGTCAATGCCGAGAGGGCCTGCCGTTCGTCCTCCGACAAAGGGCCCGCATGCTCCAGCTTCCGAATGAAGGGATTGCTCAACACCTGACCGCACGCTGCCTCGGCGAACAGCATAGCTTAGCGTCGGCGATGTGATCAACGGGCCCGCCACCGTAGGTGGTACGCCTGGGCAATTGTTTCGGAACGGGATCGACGCCGGCAGACGAATGGACCCCGGCCGAGGATCTCCGATAGCGATGCCGGCCTGCGGGCATCGCTATCGTCGGTTGTGAAATTCGTGCGCCCGAGCCTCCTCGCCGACCAGACCGGCTCTAGCATTACAGTTGCAGGGTGAGGCTCCTATCTGAGTGGTTTCGGATGGGAGAGCGCGATGTCCTCAACCTCGCTCGAATCGACGCTGGAGCTCTGGTCGACGACACTGCGGCAGGCCAAGCAGCGCATCCGCCCGCTGTTTGCCGCCCCGAGCGTCGCCGCCTCCGCCAACGCCTTCCTCGATGGCCTACTCGGGGGTGAGCGGCGCAAGACCGGCTGGATGCGCGCTGAAGCTGCTGGTGATCCAGGCCCCTGGCGCCAGCAGGCTGTCCTCGGTCGCACGCACTGGGACGCGGAGGCGCTGCGGGATGTGGTGCGCGACTACGTCCTCGAGACGCTCGGCTCTCCCGACGCGGTGGTGGTGATCGACGAAACCGGCTTCCTGAAGCAGGGCAGAGCCTCGTGCGGTGTGGGCCGGCAGTACACGGGCTCAGCTGGCAAGATCACCAACTGCCAGATCGGGGTGTTTGCCGCCTACGTCTCGGATCAGGGCCACGCCTTCATCGATCGTCAGCTGTACCTGCCCAAAGCCTGGGCCGGAGACCCGGCTCGAAGGCGGGCGGCGCATGTGCCCGAGGCCATCACCTTTGCCACCAAGCCGCAGCTGGCGCTGGCCATGATCGAGCGGGCAATAAAGGCAGAGGTGCCGTTTGCCTGGGTTGCGGCTGACAGCATCTACGGGGTTGGCGAGATCGAGCTGGCGCTGCGCCGTGCGTACAAGGGCTACGTGCTCGGTGTCACGGGTCAGCATCGGTTCTGGTCCTGGGACCAAAACCTCGACGTTGCGGGCACCGCCGAGGAGATCGCCAAGGATCTCTCCGAGACAGACTGGATCCGGCTCTCGGCCGGATCTGGCACGAAGGGACCGCGCCTGTTCGACTGGGCCTACCTGCCGCTGGCCACGCTGCCGGCGGATGCGCTCGACGCCGCTCTTGATCAGAGCGTGTGGACGCGCGGCCTGCTCGTGCGGCGCAGCCTGTCGGACGGGAGCTTCTCCTACTTCACCACTTGGTGCCCGGCCGGCACGCCGGTGCAGACGCTGGTGGCTGTGGAGGGGCGGCGCTGGGCGATCGAGGACGCGTTCGAGACGGCCAAGACGGAGCTCGGGCTGGCCCACAACGAGAGCCGTTCGTGGCACGGCTGGCACCGGCACGTCAGCTTGGTGATGCTGGCTTTTGCGATGTTGGCGCGGGTGCGCCGGCTGGCCAACGGAGCGCCCCCAAAAACGCCGCTCATCGCCAAGCTCGCAGGTACCGTGGTCCATCCAGGAGATCCGGCGCGTGGCGATGCGGCTGGCGCAGCGGCGCATTGAGCCCGCGCTCGTGCTCGCTTGGTCAGCCTGGCGGCGCGCCCACCAAGCTGCCGCCCGACAGGCGCACCTCAGAACGAAACTGCAACTGTAATGCTAGGCGGAAGGGATGGCGCAGGTGAGGCTCAGTCGCCGACGACCTTTCCGTCCGGCCCAACCTTCACCTCCTGCGAGCGATCCGCGAGTGCGACGGAGATTTCGTACTGCACCGCGTTGCCGTCGCGCTCGACCTCAGCCTCGTAGGCCTTGCCGCCGCCGGCTTTGCGCTCGGCGATCGCGATCGCGTCCTTCAGAGAGGTCTTGGCGTTCTGGAAGTCAGCTGTCTTGAGGCGGGTGAAATACCGCTCGATCGGCTGGTTCTCGCTCTTGTAGACGTCGCCCGTGTCGGCATTGATCCCGTACTCGACGAGCTTGCCGTCGGGATACACCACCTTGATGCTATAATGCGCGGGGTTCTTGCCGTCGGCCTTCTCGAAATCGGCGTCGATCGCGCGGCCCTTGTCGCCCTGGCTCTCGGCCTTGGTCAGCGCGTCGGCGAGGCTGACCTTCGCCAGCTTGGCGATCTGGAACTCCTTCATGTCGCTGCTGGCCTGATTGGCCGGCGGATTCGTGGCCGCGGGCGCCTGCGCGACGGCGAGGCTCGTCGTGAGCGCCAGGAGGCCGGCGGCGGTGGCAAGACGGGTGAGCATGGCGGGTGTCCTTTTCGAGGATTCGTTTTCGGACGTCAGCAACGTTCGGCCGCTCCGCTTGGTTGCCCGCGCATCGCCGCGCGGCCACCGCGCCGGATCGCAGGCCGTCGAAGCGCCCTCCGGGCCCGGTTCTGGCGCTCTCTCGCTACGTCGTCTTCGGTCCGATGCGCGTGGGGGGCCGAGCGCTTTGACGCGCTTCCGACGGAGTGGAAGATCCCCGGGCTCGCCGATCAGCCACAGCGGCTCGTCTTGAGAACCGAATATGTGAAGATGTTCCGAGTAAGCCGTGCGACAGAATTGTATTAACCTGGATCAATTCCGATGCGGCAAGCTATGGGCACGATTTTTTGAGCACACGCACGGCGGAACTTCGGATGAAGTCGAGGCTTTGCGACTTGGAAATCGACGATCACCAGAGAGGACACCTCACATGGCTTCGGATACGCGCGACATCTACGTCACGGCACTGAAGAACACCCACGCTCTGGAGATGCAGGCTCTGCAGATCATGGAGCGGCAGGTCGAGCGCCTGCAGCGCTATCCCGAGATGGAGGAGGCCCTACGCCGCCACATCGAGGAGACGCACGGTCAGCGCGCGCGCCTTGAGGAGGCCCTTCAGGCTGTCGGCGACAGCCCGTCCACCATCAAGGAAGGCATCCTCGGCTTCGTCGGAAACATGATGGCGCTCGGCCACACGCCGGCCCAGGACGAGATCTTGAAGAACACCTACGCCAATCACGCCTTCGAGAATTTCGAGATCGCGGCCTACGAGTCCTTGCTGACGATCTGCGAGGTGGCTGGCCAGCGCGGGAGCGTCACCGGGTTCCAGCAATCGCTGCAAGAGGAAGAGGCGATGGCGCGCAAGGTGCGGGATCTCGTCGGGCCGACGACCCGCCGCTACGTCGCACTCACCAGCGCCGGCGAGAAGGCGGACCGGTAGATCGTCGCAGCCACGGGCCGGTCAGGACGTCCGCGACTTCTTTCCCACGACGCGCGCGTGCTTTCCGGCACGGGGGCTCTTGAAGCCCTTCGGACCCGGCCTGTCGACGGGCGAGGCATCGCCCGCCAGCGCCACCACCTGAATTTCGGGCGAGCCGTTGCGGGCGAAGGTCGCCGCGAAGCGGGAGGCGGCGCCCCCACGAACCTCGAACTTCGTCTCGCGCTCGAAGATGCGGATCGCGCCGATCTCCTGGCGGTCGACACCGCCGCGCCGGGTCAGGAGCGGAAGCAGCCGGCGCGGATCGGCATTGTCCCGTCGTCCGAGGTTCAGCCGGAACCAGACGGCCGGTCCCATCGCGGCGATGCGCTCGGCATCCATCGGGTCGAAGCGCGGGTTCGACGAGCCGCGCCGGCCCGGAACCTCGCCCGGATCCGTGACGTCCTCGGGTGCCGGCAGACGCGAGCGGTAGACCCGGGCGAGCGCGGCGGCGAGGTCCTTCGGCTCGATCTGCGCCAGAAGCTGCTCGGCCAAAGCCAAATCCTCTTCCATCGGCGCGTCCGTGAACAGCGGGTCCGAGAGCATCCGCTCGCCGTCGAGGCGCCGGACTTCGTCCGCCGTGGGCGGTCCGCTCCACTCGGGGGCGATCTTGGCGATGGCGAGCATCTGCTCGGCGCGGCGCCGGCGGGAATTCGGCACGAGGAGCACGCTGGTGCCCTTGCGCCCGGCACGCCCGGTCCGGCCGCTCCGGTGCTGCAGGACCTCCGCGTCGTGGGGCAGATCGGCGTGGATGACGAGGCTCAGCGTCGGCAGGTCGATGCCGCGCGCGGCGACGTCGGTCGCCACGCAGACCCGCGCCCGCCCGTCGCGGAGCGCCTGGAGCGCAGCGTTACGCTCGCCCTGGCCGAGTTCGCCGGAGAGGGCGACGACCGAGAACCCGCGTTCGGTCAGCACCGCCTGGAGATGGCGCACGGCGTTGCGGGTGTTGCAGAACACGATCGCGGTCGGGGCGTCGGCCTCGCGCAGGACATTCAGCACCACGTGCTCGATCTCGCGGGGCACCACGCGGATGGCGCGGTAGGTGATATCGGCGTGGCCCTGCTCCTGGCCCTTCACGGCGATCCGCAGGGCGTCCCGCTGGTAGCGCTCGGCCAGGGTCGCGATGGCCTTCGGCATCGTCGCGGAGAACAGGAGCGTGCGGCGCTCGCCGGGCGTGGCCGAGAGGATGAACTCAAGATCGTCGCGAAAGCCGAGATCGAGCATCTCGTCCGCCTCGTCGAGGACGACCGCCCGCAGGGCGTCGGTGACGAGGTTGCGGCGCTCGATGTGATCGCGCAGGCGGCCCGGCGTCCCGACCACGATGTGCGCGCCCTCCATCAGGAAGCGGCTCTCCCGGCGCGGATCCATGCCGCCGACGCAGGCAACGACGCGCGCGCCGGCCGCAGCGTAGAGCCAAGACAATTCGCGGTGGACCTGGAGCGCCAGTTCGCGCGTCGGGGCGATCACGAGGGCAAGCGGGGCCGCGGGCGGCGGAAGGCTCTCCGCCTCGCCGAGCAGCGTGCCGGCGATCGCGAGCCCGTAGGCCACCGTCTTGCCGGAGCCGGTCTGCGCGGAGACGAGGAGATCGCGGCCGCCCGCCTCGGCCTCCAGGACGGCGGCCTGGACAGGCGTCGGCTCGTCGTAGGCGCGCTCGGTGAGCGCCCGCGCGATCGGGGCGGGCAGGGTCGGGAAAGGCAAGGTCGAACTTTCAGCATCGGCGGCGCCCGTCCGGCGCAGAGCGCGGAGCGGGGCGGAGGGCCGGTCTCGAATCGGTTGCGGAACCCGCGCTTCTACCTGCAGTGGGCCCCGCGCGCCAGAGTCGGTGCTGCATGGGCCGGTTGCAACGCACAAGCACGCTTTCGTGAGCGGTCTGCGCCGGCGCAGATTTTCTCAGGGCCGCACCTGTCGCCTCGGGCGTCCCGATGGCAGAAGGCGCAGGCCGTCACGATACGGACGGACTCAAAACTTGGAAGACGGACGGGCTGATGGGTGGAATCTTGCGGTTGGCGGTGGCCTGGGCGACGGTCGGCGCCTTCGCGTGGTTCGGCAAGGACTGGCTCGGCGATCTCGGCTCGCCGCTCTGGGCCACGGGGCTGTTCCTGTGGCTCCTCGGCGCCATCGTCTGGTCGGCCTTCGGCGTGGTGCACGAGGCGGAGGAACTCGCCGAGATGCTGGGCGAGCCGCTCGGCACGCTGATCCTGACGCTCTCGATCGTGATCATCGAGGTGGCCCTCGTCTCGGCGGTGATGCTGTCGGCCAAGGATGCGCCGACGCTCGGGCGCGACACCATGTTCGCCGTCCTGATGATCGTGCTCAACGGCGTGGTCGGGCTCGGCCTCCTCATCGGCGGCCTGCGCCACCACCAGCAAACCTACAACCTCCAGGGGGCGTCCGCTTTCCTCGCGGTGCTGATTCCGCTCAGCACGATCGCGCTCATCATCCCGAACTTCACGACCTCGACCACGGACGGCACCCTGACGCGTTTCCAGGCGATCACCTTCTCGGTTTTCACCGTCGCCCTCTACGCCGTCTTCCTGCTGATCCAGACCGGGCGGCACCGCGACTTCTTCATGGATGCGGCCGCGCGGAAGGAGACGGAGGCGACCGAGCGGCCGGGCGCCGGCCCGATCCTGCGCCACACGTTCCTTCTCCTCGCCAACATCCTGCCGATCGTCCTGCTCTCGAAGAGCCTCGCCGCGATCCTCGATCACGGTATCGCCGCGCTCGGCGCGCCCTCCGCGCTCGGCGGCGTGCTGATCGCCGCCATCGTGTTCACGCCGGAGGCGATATCGGCCCTCAAGGCGGTGGCCCGCAACGAGCTTCAACGCGCGATCAACCTCTGCCTCGGCGCCGCGACCTCGACGATCGGGCTCACGGTACCGGCGATCCTGGCGGTCGGCCTGCTGACAGGCCAGACCGTCGTGCTGGGCCTGAAGCCGACGGAGATGACCCTCCTCACCATCACGCTGATCCTGAGCACGCTGACCTTCTCAGGCCTGCGCACCACGGTGCTGGAGGGTGCGGTGCACCTGATCGTGTTCTTCGTCTACCTCGTGCTGATCTTCAGCCCGTGAGGGTGCACCCCTGATCGCGACCGCCTACCCGCCGAAGCGCTCTGTGCGGATCGAGGCGGGCGCGACGCCGGCATCGAGCAGGAGGTTCGAAGCCGCCGACACGAACGGGTTGCTGCCGCAGACGAAGGCGTGCGCCGGCGTTCCGATCTGCCCCAGGGCCGCATCGATCCGGGTGCGGTCGATGCGGCGTCCGGCCGCCTCCCGCGTCAGGACGAGCATCAGCGAGAAGCCGGAATCGTCGCGGGCGCTGGCCTCGAGCTCGTCGCGCACGATCACCTCCGCGCGGTTGCGAGCCGAGTAGACGAGGAGTGCCGGGATCTGCGGCGCCGCGACCGACCTGTGCCGCAGCATCGCGAGAAGCGGCACGACCCCCGACCCGCCGCCGACGAGGAGGAGCGGGCCGCCCTCGCTCTCGTCCCAGACGAAAGAACCGCCGATCGGCCCGCGCAATTCGATCCGGTCGCCGATTTCGGCCACGCTCGCGAAGAAGCCGGAGACCTCCCCCTCGTCCAGTCGCTCGATCATCAGCTCGATGGTCCCGGAGGCGTCGGGTGCCGAGGCGATCGAGTAGCTGCGCTGGGCCTGATAGCCGTCGGGCGCCGTCAGCCGCACGTCCACGTGCTGGCCGGGGCGGAATCGGCCGGCGAAATCCACCCGGAAGCGGAAGCTCTTCACCCGCTCGGTGATCGCCTCGACAGCGACGATCTCCGCCTCCTGCCAGCGCAGCTTCTCCCGCTCAGTCACCGGTGAAGCGCTGCTCCAGCCACGGATCGCCGTACATGTGATAGCCGAGGAGTTCCCAGAACCCGGCTTCATCTTTCCTGGTGAAGCGTAGGCCGTTCAACCACTTAGCGCTCTTCCAGAAGTAGAGATGCGGCACGAGGAGGCGGGCCGGACCGCCATGGTCCGGCGGGATCGGTGCGCCGGCGTAATGCGTCGCCACCATGGCCTTGCCGCCCGTCAGGTCGGCCACGGGAACGTTCGTGGTGTAGTCGTCGTAGCCCTCGGCCAGCAGGAATTCCGTCGGCGCGGCAATGCCGGCATCCGCGAGGAGGTCATCGACGCTGACGCCCTCCCAGAGGGTGTCGAACTTCGACCACTTGGTGACGCAGTGGATGTCGCCGGTCCATCGGGTCCGCGGCAAGGCCTCGAACGCGGGCCAGTCCCAGCTCTTCAGGGGCTTCGCACCCTCGCGGAGGGTGAATCGCCAGGTGGCGAGGTCGATGCGAGGCGTCGGACCGAGCTGGAGAACGGGGAAATCCTCGGTGAGGTACTGCCCCGGCGGCAGCCGGTCTCGCGTCGCGTCGGGCGGCCTGCGCCCTGTGAAGCCGCGTGTGGCCATTCGAGCCTCTCTCCGAAACACGTCCTCTGCGCGAACGCCGCCGGCGCCGTTCGGTTCGAGCCGCAAACCGGGTGCGAGGTCAAGCTCGCATTCGGACTCCCCTCCCCTATGCTGCCGCCGTGGCGGAGGAGCGGCGAGTATGCGGGAGCCCGGCTTCAAGGATCATTTCTCGGTCGGCTCCGCCGATTACGCGGCTCACCGGCCGACCTACCCGGCGGCCCTCGTAGACCATCTGGCGGGTCTGACGCATCGGCTCGAGCGCGCCCTCGATACCGCCTGCGGAACTGGGCAACTCTCGACGCTGCTCGCTGGCCGGTTCCGCGAGGTCGTCGCGACCGACGCGAGCGCGGCGCAGATCGCGAACGCGGCGCCCCATCCCGGCGTGCGGTACGCGGTTGCGCCGGCCGAGCGCAGCGGCTTGCCCGGAGCAAGCGTCGATCTCGTCACCGTGGCCCAGGCCGCCCATTGGCTCGATCTGGACGCCTTCTACGCAGAGGTGCGTCGCGTCGGGCGGCCCGGCGGCGTCCTCGCCCTGATCAGCTACGGCGTGCTGGAGGTCGAGGGAGCCGCGAATCCCGTCGTTCAGGATTTTTACGCGTCCGTGCTCGACCCATACTGGCCGCCGGAGCGCCGGCACGTCGAGGAGGGCTACGCGAACCTGCCGTTCCCCTTCCCGGAATGCCACGCACCGGACCTCTGGATCGCGGTCTCCTGGGCGCTTCCCGACCTCCTCGGTTACGTCAGCACGTGGTCCGCCGTGCGGGCGGCCGAGCGCGCGCTCGGGACGAAACCCGTCGAGACATTCCGGCACGCGCTCTCGGCCGAATGGGGCGATCCACAGCTCCGCCGCGATGTGCGCTGGCGCCTGTCCGCACGCATCGGGCGGTTGTAGGCTCGTCCAGCCAAGGTTGATGGTGCTGGCGCCGTACGTTTTGTCGGTCGCGTTCATCCGGTGCCGAACTATCGCCCCAATAGCATTGCTGTTCTGTTCAGTCTTCGCGGTCGGCCGGGCCTCACCGGCGTTCGCATCACAGGAGAGATCGAACCATGATCAGGCTTCTCACCACGGCGCTTGTGGCCGCTGGCCTCGCCGTCGCCGCGGTGCCGGCCGCTCAGGCCCGCGACGGAATCAGCCCCGGCGGTGCCGCGGCGCTCGGCGTGCTCGGCGGCCTCGCGGTCGGCGGCGCCATCGCCTCGTCGCAGAACGGCTATTATCCCGGCCGTCCCGTCTACCGCGCCCCGCCGCCGGTCTACGTCGAGGACGAGGGTCCGGTCTGCCACTTCGAGCGCCGCCGCTACGTCGACGGCTACGGCGACGTCTTCTTCCGCCGCGTCCGCGTCTGCGAGTGATCGCACGCTGATCGCGGCGCGACCGATCGCCGGAAACCCGAACCGAGTGAGCGTCCGGCGATCGGTCCCCTTGCGCGAAGCAACGGGAAGCGGCCAAGTCGGCGGGATCTGATCCCGCAATCGATCAAGAGGCCGCACCCTTGCCCGAGACGATCGAGAGTTTCGTCGGTCCCACGCGGTCCATTGAGCGTATTTCGATGATGGCGCCGCGGCGCGCTCGCCCGGGTGCCCGGATCGGTGCCGCGCACCTCACACTATTCCTTTCTCTCGCGTTGACCGTGCCGGCGCTCGGTCAGGCCCTCTCCCCCGACAACTCGCCGGGCGTCCCCGGACCGGAGGCTTTCGCGGCCTGTTCCGATGACCTCGCCGCACTCGCCGCGACACGCGGCATCGACCGCGGCCTCACCGGCGCGCAGCTCGACAAGCTCCAGCCGGATCCGGCCGTGCTCGCGGCCGCGAACCGTCAGGCCGAATTCGTCCGGCCGATCTGGGAGTACATCGAGGCCACGGTCACCGACGCCCGCATCGCCGCCGGCCAAGCGAAGCTCGCCGAATGGGCGCCGAGTCTCGATGCGATCGAGCGGGCCTACGGCGTCGACCGTCACATCCTCGTGGCGATCTGGGGCGTCGAATCGACCTACGGGGCCGTTCTCGACGATACGGCGATCGTGAAGCCCGTCATCCGCTCCCTCGCGACGCTGGCCTGTGGCGACACGAAGCGCGCGGCTTACTGGCGTGACGAGTTGATGGCCGCCCTCGCGATCCTCGCCAAGGGCGACATCACCCCGAGCGCATGACCGGGTCGTGGGCCGGAGCGATGAGCCACACTCAGTTCATGCCGATGACCTATCGCGATCACGCGGTCGACTTCGACGGCGACGGCCGGCGCGACATCTGGGCCTCCATCCCCGACGCCCTCGCCTCGACGGCGAGCTATCTCCGCAACGTCGGCTGGCGCGCGGGCGAGGGCTGGGGGTTCGAGGTCCTGCTGCCGTCAGGGTTCGACTATCGGCTCGCGGACGAGAGCACGGAGCGGCCGCTCTCGGAATGGCTTGAGCTCGGTCTGCGCGCCGGCGACGGGCGCACGCTCGCGGACACGCAGGTGCGCGCTGCCCTGGCGGTGCCGGCGGGCGCCGATGGGCCGGCCTTCCTGCTCCAGCCGAACTTCCGGATGATCCTGCGCTACAACACGGCGCTCTCCTACGCGCTGACGGTCGCCCATTTGTCGGACCGGCTTCGGGGCCTGGGCGGCTACGCCCGGGACTGGCCGCGTCAGAAGCGGCCGCTGACGCCGGACGAAATCCGGGATCTCCAAGGCAAGCTGACGGAGCGCGGCTTCGATGCCGGCGGCATCGATGGCAAGATGGGCCCGAAGACCCGCGCCGCGATCCGCTCGTTCCAGGCCTCGGCTGACCTGACACCGGACGGGTTTGCCGACGCCGCGCTGCTCGCGCGCCTCGTCGCGCAGCCTTGAGGCGGAGCGGCTGCGGAGAGGCGTCGCATGAAGGTCCTGCTGATCTACTGCCATCCGCGGCCGGACAGCTTCAGCGCGGCCCTGCGCGATGCGGCGATCGAGGCTCTCACGAACTCGGGTCACGCCGTGACGCTGCGCGACCTCTACGCCGAAGGGTTCGAGCCGGTTCTCTCCGAGACCGAGCGCGGCCGCTATTACGCGGAGGATTCGGATCGAGGCGCGGTCGCCGACCATATTGCCGCGTTGCAGGCGACCGACGCCCTCGTCCTCGTCTATCCGACCTGGTGGTTCGGCCTGCCAGCCATGCTCAAGGGCTGGATCGACCGGGTCTGGCTGCCCGGGATCGCCTTCCACCTCGCGGGCCCCGGGGACCTGCAGCCCCGGCTCACCAACATTCGCCGACTCGTCGTCGTCACGACCTACGGTTCGCCGCGCTGGCTCCTCTGGCTGATTGGCTGGCCGGATTGGCGCGTGTTCCGCCAGGGGATCCGGCCGCTCTGCGCCCCGCGCTGCCGGCTCGACTGGCTCGCTCTGACGGGCATGGATTCCTGCCCACCAGAGCGACGGCTTCGCTTCATCGCGATGATCAAGGCCAAGCTCGCGAAGATCTGAGGCGATCCCATTCGCGGCGCGCGAAGCGGACGCGTCGCCGTTGCCCGGTCGGCTCTCCGCCCGGCTCCGCATGCCCGTTCTCGCAGCACTGGAACAGCTTTCGGCTGCAGTAGTTAGGAGACGCTACTTTCAGGAGTTTGCGTATGGACCTCTGGCAACTCATCGGACGCGATCACGAGACGATCGCGCAGCTCATTCGGGACATTCCCTATGCCTCGACCGATCCGCGGCTCATCCGCAACCGGGCGCGGCTTCTCGGAAACCTCAGCGACGAACTCAAGATGCATGCGGCTGCCCTGGAGCCCGCGCTCTACGCGCCTCTCAGCCGGCACGAGAAGACCGCAGCCCTCGTCGAGGATCTGCGACGCGCGCATGCCACTTTCATGCAGCAGCTCGCGGTCCTGGCGAAGGTGCGGCGGGCCGGCTGGCTCGACCGGTTCGAGGACACGACCTTCCTAGTGGATCAGCACCTGCATCGGCACCTGCACGAGCTGATTCCGCCGGCCCGTGCCCTGCTCTCCTCTGAGGAGATCGAGATGGCGACGCGAGCCTTCGTGCAGGCGAAGCTGAAGGCTCTGCGCGCGCAGCGCCGCGGGACGTTCGGATCGAGCGAATGGATGCTGACCGCGGCCGTCGGCGCGGCGGCAGCCGGCATCGCCTATCTGGCCTGGCAGCGCGGACTCATCGGCGCCGGGGCCCGCCGCTAGGCCCCGCCATCCCTGTCCCATCCGGAACGCGGGTTGCGGCGCCGGAAGGTAGAGACGCAGGGACATCCGGTGCGGCGCGCAACGCCGCATCGGGAGATGTCCACCGAGGGGAGACGAAAGTCAGGAAAATGGTGCCCAGGGGCGGAATCGAACCACCGACACTGCGATTTTCAGTCGCATGCTCTACCAACTGAGCTACCTGGGCGACCGCCGGTCCGCTGAGCGGCGCCGGCTGGAGCGGGGGTATAGTGAGTGCCGCCGCCCCTGTCCAGCCTCGTCGCGCGGCGAAAGCGTGGGTTTTTTACACGGCGGCGACGGGCCTATTCCTCGCGCCGCCGCGGCGGATCGATTTCCTCCTCGTCCTCGCCCGGGATGACGTAGCGGTCGCTGAGCCAGCGGCCGAGGTCGATGTCGGCGCAGCGCGCCGAGCAGAAGGGTGTGAACGCGGCCTCCGACGGCCGGCCGCAGATCGGACAGGGAGCAGGCTTCTTCGGCAGGGAGTTCACGCCATCCCTCCCCATCGCTCACGGACTGGAAATCCCTCGCCGTCCAGAAGGTTGCTGGTCTCGTACAAGGGCAGGCCGACGACGGCGCTGTGGGAGCCGACGAGCTTCACCACGAAAGCACCGGCGAGGCCCTGGATCGCGTAGCCGCCCGCCTTGCCGCGCCACTCGCCGGAGGCGAGGTAGGCTTGGATCTCGCGGCCGGAGAGCCGCTTGAATCGGACCCGGCTCTCGACGATCCGTTCCCGGCGCCCGTCCTTCGGCGAGAGCAGCGCGATCGCGGTGTAGACCCGGTGTTGCCGGCCCGAAAGGAGGCGCAGGCAATCGGCGGCCTCGTCGGGGATCTCCGCCTTGGGAAGGATCCGGCGCCCCACGGCGACCACCGTGTCCGCAGACAGGATCCAGGCATGGCGCATGTCGTCGCGGCGGCGGGCCGCGTCCTGAGCGGCGGCGAGTTTCTCCCGCGCGAGGCGCCGGGCGAGTTCGCGCGGCGATTCCGATTTGCGCGGCGCCTCGTCGATGTCGGCAGGCAGGAGCCCGTCCGGCTCAATGCCGATCTGCTGGAGCAGCGCGAGGCGGCGCGGCGAGGCGGAGGCCAGGATCAGGCGGGCCGCCTTCGCCGTTCCGGCGGCAGCGGTCGCAGCGGAAGCCTCGAGCGCAGGGCTGGTATCCATGTCTTTCCAACGAGATCGCGCCGCGCGGCGCCCGACCCGGCGACCACTACTGGAAAGCCCCACCGATGTGAACGCGGCGCGAAGGCTTGATCCGCGACGCGCGAGGCGGGCGTGGACAATGCGATCGGCTCTGTTATGGTCCAGCCCGCGCCGCCCTCGGGGTGGCCGCGCGGTCGCTGCCGATGCGGCACTCGCGCGTGCGGGCGTAGTTCAGTGGTAGAACGTCAGCTTCCCAAGCTGAATGTCGTCGGTTCGATCCCGATCGCCCGCTCCACCTAACTCCCTGATCCTGCTAATGTTCTCGTGTCGCGACCGGCCGAGATGTTCCCCATGTTCCCCGTGGTGTTCCTCGCCGTTCCCCTTCGATGTTCGGGCTCCACTCTGCGGATCACGGTCGCATGACCCAGCTGCGCAGGGCCTTCTTTGACCCGCCGCCATCTGACACCAGCTCACGATCTATGGTTCAAGGATCGCCACTAAGGATGACCCTGCTCCGGATCTGACGCGAGACCGCGCGACCTGATTCTGGCGCTCCGATCGGCCAGTTCGCGTGATGCGTGGTGTTAGGCTTGTTCCCTGAGCATCCGTTGCTGGCGGCCACAGGCCTCTGCCCAGAGACAGGAATTCGAGGCAGCGAGCTTACGCGCAGCCCTCGACGCTCTCACGGGTGACAACCAGCCCGAAGGCAGCAGCTTGCCGATGAAGGTAAGAGCCTGTTGGCGGTGATCTACGGAACCGATGCTGCGCCCCAAGGTTTCTTGGGATCAAATCCAAACGTCGTGAAAGAGCGCAGATGGGCTCCCCTGCTCCGACTCTCTTTGCGGTGGGGGCTGCGTTCGCTGGCGGTGTTTTAGCGACTGTTGCCTTCGTCAGCTTGAACACCGGCGGTGCTCCCAGCGCACCACCAGCCCAACCAGGGTCGAGACTTGCCTCGTCACCGCCTGCCAATCAGCCCTGGGCCGATCCGGTGAAGACAGAAGACGCATCGTCACCGAGCCGTCAGGGAACGCGTTCGCCGCTCACCTTCCACGTGGACGGAGCGCAGGAGCAGCGAACGGCTGAACAATCCACGAAGGCTGAAGCCGCAGCATCGAACGGGGTTCAGGCACGCCCGGATCGACTTGGCGCAGGAAAGACGGACATAGCTCGGCAGGCGGTTAGACCTGACCGAGACGGGGCAGTCGCGACTCGGTCCGAGCCGTCAAAGAAGGATGTAGCGCGGGCTGACCAGTCTCAGGCTGAGATGCTGAAGGCCGATCGGAAGCGGGCAGACCGGGCGGTGCTGGGGCAAGCAGGGAAGACGGAGGTCAGTGGAGTGGCCGGAGGTTCGCGAACCAACGTGGCACGAGACACGATCGCCCGATCGCAGGTGCCAGCCACAGTTGAGCGCGGTTTCGACCGAGCGGCGTCGAGCGTGCGTGGCGTCGGCGCAACCGAGAGCCGACGCGAGAGCATTGCAGCTTCCAAGCGTGCGCGTCGCATCGTGACCCCGCCGGTTCCTGCTTATGCGGATGCTCAGCTTGATGACGAGGCACTTGAGTCGAGTGCTGGATTGCGTCGCCGTGTTCCGGAACGCGCAGCGCGAGAGCCCAGCCGGCGGATTACATCGGCAGATGCCGGTGGGGTGATGCGATGGCTCATGGAGCCCTGAGGGCGCGACTAGAGATCGAGATAGCCCGGCTGAGCTGAAGGCAGGCCTGTGCTCGCCCGGTGGCCTGCTGATGTACGTGAGGAGCGCGTTGAATGAAGCTGCCCTTCCTCCTGCTTCCGGTCGCGCTCATGACTGTTGCAAGCTCGGCTCAGGCGCTTGGGCTCACCGAGATGAAGCGGCGCACTGCGTTCATCGCGGAGCGGTATCTTCAGATCTGGTCGTCGAGCAATGTCAGCCCTGTCGATGGGGTGCCGTATATGTACGGCCCAACCGTTACCTTCTACGGGCAGCGTTATAGCCAAGAGCAGCTGATGGCTGAGAAGCGCAGAGCGATCCAGCAATGGCCTTCACGGCGGTACGTCCATCGGCCGGGCACCATGCAGATCAGCTGCAACGTGCCTGCCCAGAAATGTGCGGCTCGCTCCATCATTGACTTTGAAGTCAGCAACCCGCGTCATGGAACCGCGAAGCATGGATCTGCCAAGTTCGACCTCGGCATCAGCTTCGCCGATCGCCAGCCCCGCATCCTCTACGAGGGCGGTAGCTTGAACAACAGACGGGCTGATCGGAACTTCTGATTCCAAAGTTCTGTACGTAGCTAGGCGTCTGCACGCCGGGAATTCTTTCGGGGTTTCGAGTTGCTCAGGGCGTGTGGCGGCGCGAGAGCGTAATTCACGCAGGCGGCGTACTAAATCCTCAGTGCTAACGCCGAAAAGCTGCGATCACTTTCTTGCCACGATTTGTTATCGGTGCCATTCCTTGTCTCAAGGTGGAACAATCATCGATGTGCCGCCTCGGAGCCACGGCTATGGCCGCATCTCAAGCCAGTATTTCGTTCCGTGACAAAAATCTGCTTGTGGCCACGCGCAGCAGAGCGATAGAAGACGCTCATCGTTTCCGAGCTCTTGCTCAAAGTGCTCTACGAGATGGGGCGCCGAAGGCTGAACTGCGCGCAGCAAACGCCAGGGCAGCAGCACGAAGCAGCTTAGCATTACAGTTGCAGGGTGAGGCTCCTATCTGAGTGGTTTCGGATGGGAGAGCGCGATGTCCTCAACCTCGCTCGAATCCACGCTGGAGCTCTGGTCGACGACACTGCGGCAGGCCAAGCAGCGCATCCGCCCGCTGTTTGCCGCCCCGAGCGTCGCCGCCTCCGCCAACGCCTTCCTGGAGGGCTTGCTTGGGGGTGAGCGGCGCAAGACCGGCTGGATGCGGGCTGAAGCTGCTGGTGATCCAGGCCCCTGGCGCCAGCAGGCTGTCCTCGGTCGCACGCACTGGGACGCGGAGGCGCTGCGGGACGTGGTGCGTGACTACGTCCTCGAGACGCTCGGCTCACCTGACGCGGTGGTGGTGATCGACGAGACCGGCTTCTTGAAGCAGGGCAGAGCCTCGTGCGGTGTGGGCCGGCAGTACACAGGCTCAGCTGGCAAGATCACCAACTGCCAGATCGGGGTGTTTGCCGCCTACGTCTCGGATCAGGGCCACGCCTTCATCGATCGTCAGCTGTACCTGCCCAAAGCCTGGGCCGGAGACCCGGCTCGAAGGCGGACGGCGCATGTGCCGGAGGCCATCACCTTTGCCACCAAGCCGCAGCTGGCGCTGGCCATGATCGAGCGGGCGATAAAGGCAGAGGTGCCGTTTGCGTGGGTTGCGGCTGACAGCATCTACGGGGTTGGCGAGATCGAGCTGGCGCTGCGCCGTGCGTACAAGGGCTACGTGCTCGGTGTCACGGGTCAGCATCGGTTCTGGTCCTGGGACCAAAACCTCGACGTCGCGGGCACCGCCGAGGAGATCGCCAAGGATCTCTCCAAGACAGACTGGATCCGGCTCTCGGCCGGATCTGGCACGAAGGGACCGCGCCTGTTCGACTGGGCCTACCTGCCGCTGGCCACGCTGCCGGCGGATGCGCTCGACGCCGCTCTTGATCAGAGCGTGTGGACGCGCGGCCTGCTCGTGCGGCGCAGCCTGTCGGACGGGAGCTTCTCCTACTTCACCACTTGGTGCCCGGCCGGCACGCCGGTGCAGACGCTGGTGGCCGTGGAGGGGCGACGCTGGGCCATCGAGGACGCGTTCGAGACCGCCAAGACGGAGCTCGGGCTGGCCCACAACGAGAGCCGTTCGTGGCACGGCTGGCACCGGCACGTCAGCTTGGTGATGCTGGCTTTTGCGATGTTGGCGCGGGTGCGCCGGTTGGCCAACGGAACGCCCCCAAAAACGCCGCTCATCGCCAAGCTCGCCGGTGCCGTGGTCCATTCAGGAGATCCGGCGCGTGGCGATGCGGCTGGCGCAGCGGCGCATTGAGCCCGCGCTCGTGCTCGCTTGGTCAGCCTGGCGGCGCGCCCACCAAGCTGCCGCCCGACAGGCGCACCTCAGAACGAAACTGCAACTGTAATGTTAGCTCATGCGCGCTGCCTGTCGACTTTTGCACAGCCCGTGCCGGCATGTGGGATGTTCGCCGATCCTGTCTGACGATGACTCCGGGCGATGCCGCACGGTGTACTGCTTGGTGATGAGGTACGCATCGTCGTGGCCGGCACTGCCTGCATGGCAATGAGAAATCAGCGGACAGCTCTGCCTCTCTGTGAAGATGCCTCCCTTAAGCAGGCTGCGCTCTGCCCCGGCTAAGAAAGCCCAGCGGCCTGGGCGTACGCGGCAGGTAGTACTCCTCGCACTCGGTGATCCTGAACCCTGCTGTCTGGAACGAGCTCAGGACAGGGCGGATGAGGTTACAGCCGACTGCAAGCGGCCTCCACAATGGGTTCAGCCGGCGCTGCCACCGCGCTACGGATTCCTCGTGGGACAGGCCGTGCTCCAGGAACAGAACCTGGCCTTCGGGCCGCAGTACGCGTCGCAGCTCCGAGAGCGACTGCATCGGATCCTGGACAGAGCACAGAGTGAACGTGACCACAGCCGTGTCCACAGAGGTCGCGTCGAGCGGCAGCTGTTCCGCTGGCGCTTGCCTGATCTCGAGGGGCACACGGGCCGCGCGCTGCTGTGCCTCGCCCAGCTTCAGGAACGGCTCGTTAGGATCGACGCCGATGACGCGGGTGACGCGCGCAGGGTCGTAGAAGGGCAGGTTCAGTCCAGGCCCAAACCCGATCTCCAAGACTGTCCCGGTCGCCTTCGGCACGACCTTCTTGCGCTCGGCGCTGATGTCGGCCATGCCGCAGACGCAGCGCACGAGGCGCGGTCCGATGTGCCGCTCGTAGAAGCCCATCTATCCCTCCCACGACGAATTGGTCTGCGGAAGCGTTGTGCTCGACCTGCTGTAGATCAGCGCCAGGCCTAGCAGCTGGCTCCGATGGGCACATTCGCGCATTTCAAGAACAGTGCCGCTGAAAGTCCTAGTCACGCTTTGGCACCAGCGACGGTCCATCAATTTTTCTGAACGTCTGCATAAAAAATACAAACTGGACGGGCCTCGGAGCTTCAGGAAATTCGCAGGAAAAGCCTGAGGGAGGAACGCGTGCCACGCAACATCCTGATCCTGGGAGCCTCGTACGGCTCGCTGCTCGGCACGAAGCTGCTGATGGCGGGTCACAACGTGACCCTGGTCTGCCGGCAGAAGACCGCCGACCTGATCAATCGCGAGGGCACCGAGGTCCGCATCAAGCTGCGCGACGAGCCTGAGCACCGCGCGATCCGCTCGCGCGATTTACCGGGCACCCTAGATGCGTTGCCGCCCGAAGACGTCGAGGTGTCCCGCTACGATCTCGTCGTCCTCGCTATGCAGGAGCCGCAGTACAACGACCACACGATCCGCGTCCTGATGATCAAGATCGCCGAGGCGAGGCTGCCCTGCCTCTCGCTCATAAACATGCCGCCCCTGCCCTACCTCAAGCGGATCCCGGCGCTGGCGGAGATGGACCTCGAGGACGCCTACACCAATGCCGGCGTCTGGGACCGGTTCGAGCCGGGGCTGGTCTCGCTCTGCTCGCCCGATCCGCAGGCCTACCGCCCGCCGGGCGAGGGCGCGAACGTTCTCCATGTCGGGCTGCCGACGAACTTCAAGGCGGCGCCGTTCGAGGACGAGACCCACAACCAACTCCTGCGCGAGCTGGAGGCTGACATCGACGCGGTGCGCCTCGACGGCCAGGACGTGCCGGTGAAGCTGAAGGTGTTCGACTCGCTGTTCGTGCCGCTGGCCAAGTGGTCGATGCTGCTGACGGGCAACTATCGCTGCATCACCCTGCAGGAGCCGCAGTCGATCCGCGACGCAGTACACAGCGACCTGGAGCGCTCCCGCGCCATCTACGAGCACGTGGACGCGATCGCCCAGCGGCTCGGAGCCGACCTGAAGGATCAGGTGCCGTTCGCGAAGTACGCCAAGGCGGCCGAGAGCCTGCTCAACCCCTCGTCGGCCGCCCGGGCAGTGGCGAGCGGGGCGCCGTACATCGAACGCGTCGACGTGCTGGTCAACCTGATCTCGCAGCAACTCGGCACGCCCAACCCCGAGATCGACCAGACGGTTCGGACGGTGGATCGTAGGCTTGGCGAACGGGTTGTCGCGGGCGGGTTCGGCACGGATTGAAGGTGCGATCGTCGCGCCTCGGCAATGGTTGTCAGAAAGAAGAGTCCACCCCGGTGAGGGAACGAGCTGAGTGCATGTTATCGAAGCCTGTAGAAACTGTTCGTTAGACGCGCCCGTGGCGCTGCCTAATCCGGGGTTTCATGACGCGCGGAGCCCATTCACGGGCGTGCCTGAGGGCTCCGCGTGGTTCTGCGGCAAGTCACCGGAAGCGCGACGGTGTGAGCATTGCTCTTACGGTTCTGACGTCTCGCTCTCCAGCTGCGCCTGCAGGATGGCGATTACCTGAGCTGCGCGGCCGCCGGGCAGCGGGCGTCCCTCGTTCAGCATGGCTTCGTCGTTCTCGACCCAGGCAAACGCTTCCGCGACCTCCGCCTTGGTCGCTCCCGTTGCGATCACATCGACGAGCACCTTCTCATCGACATTGCCAAGGACTGCCGCAGCTTCGGCGCGTGTCACGCGGTCCGTCATGCCTGCCTCCTGAGCTGTGGTAGAGGCCGTAGAACGGTTTTCGAGCGCATGGGTTGCGCCAGCAGGCTCTCGTGGAGCTTCTCCAGCGTGGTCCGCGCTTCGCACCGAACCCGGCCTGATCGGCTGTTGTGAGTTCTTTGCGTTCGCGGCGAACTGACCGGCGAACTCGACGGCTTTCGCGAGCGCGGCAGCATCGTTGGCCGCCTCGCTGCCCGCATCCTCGACCATGACGGTCAGCGAGAGCCACTCGGCAAACAGCTCGGAGTGCGCCGCGATGAGGTAGACCAGCTGACCAGTTTGCGGATCAGGGCCGGTGTCGACCGGTGCAACTTCCCAGCGCATCACGTGCTCGGCCTCAAGGGTCGGAGATGCCTGCACAGGCCTCGCCTGCGCCGGCCTGCATCCTACTCCGCCAGAGCCGGTTCCGCAGCCTTCCGCCGGCTGCGCGGCTTTGCCGGCACCTCGGCCGCCTTCTTGCGCGTGCTCTGGGCTTTTGGAGCCTTGATCGCCGGCGCCGGTTCTGTGACCTTCTCGGCCGCTGCTGTGGCCTTGGTCGCGGGTTTGCGGCGCTGCTGACCAAGCCCGAGACTCTTGGCGAGCGAGGAGCGCGCCTCCGAGTAGGAGGCCGACACCATCGGGTAGTCGCGCGGCAGACCCCATTTCTCCCGGTAGCTTTCGGGTGTGAGCCCGCGGATCGCGAGGTGGCGGCGCAGCGTCTTGTAGGACTTGCCATCCTCGAAGCTGATCAGCGCGTCCGGCCTGACCGACTTTTTGATCTGCCCCGGCGTCAGCTTGATCTCCGGCTCGCTCGCAGGGGCGCTCAGGCTCAAGCCCGCCACGGCTGCATGCACGCTCGCGATTAGGCCAGGCAGATCGGCCATGGATGCATGATTGTTGGACAAGTACGACGAGACGATGTCGACCGTCTGGTCGAGGTGGTTGCTGCTTGATGCTTCGGCAGTGTCAGACATAAAGATCTCCTTCTTCGTTCTCTTGCCTGCACACCTGCAAAAATCGTACTTGCCGGCAATTGGCGCTGGCAGAAAAAGTCTGCTTTCCCACAGGCGCATTGATCCAGTCTGACCGCATCAAGGCACGGCAGCCGCCAAGAGCCCCATCCGTTTACCGGTTTCTGGACGAAGGCCGCACCCTTGAAGGTCTTCTGGACGGGCAATGTTACTCGCAGAGCTTCGAATCCAGATTGCCGCTTGGCAGCCGCAGCGGCAGCTGCGCGATAGCGGAACATCAACCCACCTTGCAGTGAGTTGCGGACCTTTTGCCGAACGAGGGAACCCTCTGCCACCTTTCTGGGTAAGCTTGAGCGTTGAACCATACGCAGGCGTCGGACGGCATGACCCTGCGCTTCACAGGGGACCAAGATGAAGCCGATTGCGTACATGCTCGCGGGTGCTCTGACCCTCAGCGCAGGATGGGTCATCGGCACTGCGCCGGCGAGCGCCGATGAACCGGCTGGCTACAGCCACAGGGCCTACCAGGGCCGGCCGGTGTTGCGATACCGTGCAGCCCGTCGCCCTCGCCGCCTCGTGCGTGAGGTCATCGTCGAGCGGCCCGTCTACCGGACGCGTCAGATCGTTCGCGAGGTCGTGGTGGAGCGGCCTGTGATCTACCGACCGCCACCGGTGGTGCGGGAGGTAGTCGTTGAGCCTTTCGGCTATGCTCCGCCGCCCTACGCCTATGGTCCGCCCTTCCGCCGCCGCTTTGCCTACGGCCCTGGCTTCTATGGGCCGATCCGCCCGGTCGGCTTCGGGTTCGGTCCTCGGTTCGGGTACGGCCGGGGCTTCTGGTAGCCGCGCCTTGCTGGATCGGGCCACTGACCTCGGCGGCTCGCTCAGGCGAACGCAGAGGTCAGGGCTCCGGGAGGTCGATCAGCTCGCAGATCCCGCCCAGGCGCTTCTCGATCGCAGTCAGGGCGGCATCGAGCGTGGGATGAAAGACGTAGATGCCGTCGAGCGGGCTTCCCCGCTCCGGCAGGATGGTGAACGGGTCGACCGGTACGGTCGTCTGGCGGAGCCGACCAAGCGGGTAGCTGAACCGATCCTGCAGGAGCCACTCGGTGCCGCTCGATCCGAGCGGTCGCACCACCACATCCATATCCGCTCTCGAACGCGATAATGCCCGGCGAGTTGCCGCTGAGTCGTTCGGCTACTCCGCGGCCTCGGGCCGGGTGCCCGACGTGTGGGCCTGCTCCTCGTCTGCGTCGCGTGCTCCGCCGCGGCCCAGACCTGTGGCCCTGGCGAGTTCGGAGCGTTGCGCGGCGTAGCTTGCTGCCACCATCGGGTAGTCGGCAGGCAGGCCGTAGCGCTGGCGGTAGCTGTAGGGGTCGAGCCCGTGCCGCGTCAGGTGGCGCTTGAGAGCCTTGTAGGGTTTGCCGTCGATGAAGCTGATCAGCGCGTCCGGCGTGACCGACTTGCGGATCTGCGCTGGCGTCGGCTTCTCCACCTCGTCCGCAGAGGCTTGAGACGTGCCCCTCGCAAGACCTTTCAGCGTGCCGTGCACGCTCGCCAGCAGAGCAGGCAGCTCTGCCGCAGGCACTGAGTTGTTGGAGACGAACGCCGAGACAATCTCGGCGGTCAGGTCGATTTCGCTTCTCTCGTCCGCCTTCGTGTCTGACACGGAACATATCCTCTGCCGTGAGTGGACGTGGCGGAGTAAAGCGTTACGCCGAGAACGCAAGACGGGCTGAACGAAACGTACGGAAGGTACGGACCGGCTTGCGCTGACCACCGGTTCAGCCCGAACTGTTTAGCGTCTGCTGCGCCACCTCCGAGAAGCGTCGATCGCGCGTTCTCACAGCCGTGAGCCGGCACGCCAACGACCAGAGCGGCTGGTACCAGCCCGAACGCTTCAGGCCCGACCCATCACACCCCATGCTGGGACCGAACTCGCCTGCCAGGAGGAGCGAGCCTGGCGCGGGAAGGTGTGCGCCAAATCGCTGATCGTCGCCCACATCGCGCCAACCTCTGCACAGGCGCGACCCTCAGGCTCGTACTCATCGACCGACTGGCCGCCAATCAGGGCGTATGACAGGCTGACGCGCTGCGAAACCTGCCCCGGCAGCACGGGCGCACCCATGCTCATCAGGACGGCCCGGGTCTCGGCCACCGTGCTCACCTGCGTGTCGCCGCGCTTGATGGGCGGCGCGGCGTTGATGATGCAGGCCAGCGGTGCCTTGAGGCTGCGCGCCATCGCCAGCGTGGCACCGACCGCGTCCAAGTCAAAGGGCCCCGGCCGGACCGGGATCAGCGTCAGGGTCGCCCGGCTCATCAGGGATCCGATCAGGCTGCCATTGTGAGGTGGGCTGTCGATCACGACCCAGTTCACGCCCTGCTGCTCAGCCCGATTCAGGATCTCGGGCACGTCTGCGGCGCTCGCCTTTGCCAGGTGCGGCGTCGGAGCGGAGCGCCGACGGTGCCAGAAGGACAAGGAGCCCTGCGGGTCGGCATCGATGAGGAGGGTCTTGCCGGTCTGTTGAGCCAAGGCTCCGAGGTGCACCGCCAGGGTGCTCTTGCCGGCTCCACCCTTCTGAGCTGCGATCAGGATCGTATGCACGGTGCACTCCTCGGCAGAACGGCCGCAAGCAATCTCGAAGGGATCGAAGACGCCCCCATTGAGACGCGGCGTGTGATCAGTGAAGCTTTAGCTGGTTAACAAACCGATAAATCGGCGGATCGGAAAAATGGGAGATGAGCAGCCCTCGGAATATAATCTGTTTTGCAATGCAAAATGTAATTTTTATACGCTGGCTGTCGCTACGACTTCCAGTTTCGTCGAAATTTGCCCGCCTCGTTCCTTCTCATTCAGGAGCCGTTCCGGAGGCACCGGTACGCCAGACGCATCTCCGCCACCCGCCGCGACTTGCCGACCGCACCGCGCGAGTAGCGCTGCGTCGTCGAAGTCTGCGAATGAGCTGCGGCCGAGCGGATGTGGTCGAGATCAGCACCGGCATCCTCGGCTTCCGTGATCGCGCCGGCGCGCGCGTCCATGTTCCAGACGTGGTTCGGGATGCCGGCCGCGCGCGCCACGATCCGCCACTCGCGGCCGTAAGCGGATTCGGCGTAGGGGCGACTGGCTGCCTCGTCGATGATCAGCGGGCCGGTGCGCTGCTCGGGCGGGATCTGCTCCAGCAGGTCGAGCACCAGCGGGCAGAGCTTCAGGTCGTGCGCGGCAAACGCGCCGGTCTTGGTCGTGGCCTTCCGGATCACGAGGTCGCGTGAGAGGTCCTCCCAGGTGAGCCCCCTCCCCCAGCGGCGGCCGTTCAGGGCAAACTCGCCCGGCTTCGCGGCCGCGCCGTTTGGGATCGGCGCCCACTCGCCGATGACGTCCCTCTGCCGCATGGCCGTCTCGAACTGCAGCGCGGTGCCGAGCGCGAGCGAGAGGCGGCCCATAGCGATGGCCTGCGGGATGAAGGCCTCGACATGGGCGAGCTCCATCGCGACGCGGCGGCGTGCCGGCTGCGCGAAGCGGGCGTGCCGCAGGATCGCGTAGAGCCGCTCGCACTCGGGGAGTTCCGCCATGACGCCGTAGGCGAACAATTCGCGCAGCTTCTTGATGATGCCCCAGGCGCGGCGCACCCGCTCCGGCTTGCCGGGTGAGCGCGGCTTCTTGGCCTCGTCGTACCAGCGGTAGAAGTCGGCGAGCTTCAGGGCTTGGAGCGAGCGCTTACCGAAGGCGGCCTCGATCAGGTTCAGTGTGTAGGTATCGGCCCGCTGGCTGTTGTGCTTCAGCCGGCGGAAGGGGCTTGCGGGATCGGTCTGGTAGCGGCGCGACAGGCTCAGGACGGTGCCGTCGAAGCGGGGCTGCTCACGGCGGCCATTGGCTAGGAACGCCAGCATCTCGGCCTGCAGCCGAAGGCAGGTGGCCTCGATGAGCTTTCGGTGCTCAGGATTGTCGGGCGAGTACGGCAGCCGCACCACGGACGGCCGGAAGCCCGCCTGCACGGCCTGGTGGGTCGCGAACCAGCCGAGTCGGATGGTGCCGCCCGGGTTCTTCCGGACCTTGCAGCCGGGCGCCTTGAGGTCATAGGGCATCGAGGTTCTCCGGGCCGTCGGGCGCGAGCGCCTCGGCACCGGCAAGACCGTACCGCGTTAGGAAGTACGCGCGGACCGCCGGCCAGAACCTGCCACCCATCAGAGGGTCGATGCGTGGCAGTCCGTCACGCTCCAGCAGCTTGGCCTTGGCGGCCCATTCTTGTGGCGTCTGGCTGAGCCGCCGCGCGATCTCGGCCTCGGACGGGAACAGCCCCTCCTCGCGAGTGGGAAGGCGCCTCATGGTTTTCGGGAGCTCTGATGTGCACCGAGGTTGAATGCCGGCGAGGTCGAGACCTCGCCGGTCGTGCGCAATTTCATTCTGCGGGCGTGCAGCGCTCCCGGAGGAGGCGCATGAACTTGGTGTCATCCACGCCCTTCAGCGCCTGCCCGAGCTCGAGCATCTTCTCGTGTCCCAGCTCGCCGATGATCGCGATCGCGCATTCCGCATTCGAGCGACCTAAAGAATCGTCGCGTACAGCACTACGGGCGAGCGCACGCGTATCGGCGGCGGCGTATTGAGAACCATGGCTCAATTCGCTCGCCTGCGCGTCAGCCTCCTGCGAGTCGCCCACGCTGGTTTCCGTGGTGTCCTTCGCAGTGCCGCGCGAGGTGGCGCTGCCGCTCTCGCCAGCATCCACGTTCTCGTTCTGCGCGGCGTTTCCGCGGTTCTCCTCGCCGCCGTCTCCGTCCACCTGCGTGGCAACCTCGCTGGTCTGAGCGGCGTAACTTCGATCCTCCTGCGAGGCGTCCTCGACGGCTTGCCGGGCGTTCTTCCCCTCATCCGGCGGCGCGACCTCTTCAGCTTTCTGGCAATGCTTTCTGTCGACCTTCGAGGCTCCCCCGCCGGCATCCGCCTTTGTTGCTTCCTCGATCGTCTGGCGAACCACTTTCGGTGCGAGGTGCTCGCCTCCCTTGAGCCTAACGATGATCTCGTCTCGGACGCGCTGGGGCACAGACTGGGCCGACAGGTCGCAGAGGAGGCTGAAGCTCAGCTTGGAAGCCGTATTTGGATCGCGCCCGAACTTGTCGAAGACAAGCATGCAGCGCTCGGCGAACCTCTTCTCGATTCCCAGAGATTCGCAATACAGCTCGAAGGTCCCGTGCGGCAGCTCAGCTTTGCGCGCGACGAGTTCACGCCCACTGCCGATCCGACCGGCTGAGGTTTTCATCTCGGTTTGTAGGATGATACGGCCACTCCGGCGGCAACGATCAGCCACATCTACCGACTCAAGCCGCTCAAGGAGGATTTCGGCATCCGGCGGCAGGGTAACGGTGTCTAATACCAATCGGTGGTGATCATAACTGATAGGCCCAGTCACGCAGGCCGATGGACATGATCTTCCAAGGCTGGTCGATGAACCGGTTCCAGACCTGACAGCACTGCTCGACAATGTCCTCGTAGGACGAGAAGACGCGGTCGCCGAGCCAGTTGTCGCGCAGGAACTGCCAGACATTCTCGACCGGGTTGAGTTCCGGGGCGCAGGCTGGCAGCGGCAGCAGGGTGATGTTGGCGGGCACGACGAGGTCGTGGGCGACGTGCCAGCCCGCCCCATCGAGGATCAGCACGGCGTGGGCGCCTTCCTCGACGCTGCAGCTGATCTCCCTGAGGTGCTCGTTCATCGCCGCGGTATCGCATCTCGGCATGATGAGGCCGGCACCCTTGCCCTTCTCGGGACAGATCGCTCCGAAGATGTAGGCGTGGGCCGTGCGTTGGTCCTTGGGCGCCGAGGGCCGGCTGCCGCGGCGCGCCCAGCGGCGGGGCAGCGTGTTCTTCTGGCCGACCCGAGCCTCGTCTGACCACCACACCTCGATGGCCGCGCCAGCCGGCAGCCGGGCTCGGATCGCCCTCACCTCGGCTGGCAAGTTTTTTTGAAGGCTGCCAGTGCGGCCGGGTCCTGCTCATGATGGCGCGGGCGTGCCGACAGCTTGCGGAAGCCGAGTTGTTTCACCGTGCGGCCCACCGTGCTCTCGTCCAGGCTCACGCCGAAGCTGGCGTAGATCCAGGCGGCGAGATCCTTCAGCCGCCAGCGCACCACGCCGTGTCGATCCGGGTCCGGCCCGCTCTCGACGATCTGCGCCAGCGCTTGACGCTGCGCATCGCTCAACTTGGCTGGGTTGCCCGGGGCCTTGCGGTTGATCAGCCCGGCCGGGCCAGCTGCGTTGAAGGCGAGCACCCAATCGCGCACCGTCTGCAACCCTACCACCCCGATCCGAGCCGCATCCGTGCGGCTGCCGCCCTCGTAGATCTCGGCCAGCGCCAGCAGCCGGCGGCTCTGGCCCGCGTCTCGGCTGGCCTTGGCCAGACGTCGAAGATCGTCGGCGTTGAAATCCTCACGCAGAGCAACCGCAGCGGACATGGCAAACCCTCCCGGTTTGCCTCATCGAACCAGATCCGCCGCCGATACGAAACCTCGTGAGTCGCTATCACCGTCGACCGGTATAAGACGTCCGACGCGGCATTTGGCTGTGAGTCGGCATCCGACATGGGGGCGAGCGGCGGAGCCTCACCTCCGGCCGGAGGATCGGCTTCAGATATCGCTTGCAGATGTTCCATGAATGCAATCTCCGGCACGAAAGAACTGCGTTAGCTCCGCCCAGCCAGCGACAAAATCTGCTTCGCTGCGGTTGGCGGGCCGTTATGGCGCCGTGAATTCAAGAGAATTGCGAACGCGCCGGCGCCGACGAGTAGGTGCTCCGCACAATCAGAGTATTCAAGCCCAAAATATTTGTACCTATTTCTAACACCTAACTTTTATTCCTATAAAGACGGACGGGCAGGTCTGTTCTGGCTATTCAAAAATCGCCCCAATTCAGATTGAAAACAGCGGCAGGCGCGGTAAATGCCCCCGGCGCCCATGGTCCACAGCAAGGAGCGCTGCGTCATGCCCGATGAGGATGAGTTCCCGTCGTTCCTAGTGGACGGGTGGGACGGAGCTCGGCCGCATCCCGCAGCTGAGGCTGCGGTTTATCCTGTGAGTGAAGAGAAGCAGCAAGAGCTCAAGGCGGCCTACAGGTTAGGCGATGCGGCAGCGGACGAATACCTGCCCGACGAGATTTGGGCTGATGTTGGAGCGGCGATTTCGATCCACCGTGCGATCGTAGAGGAGCGACGGTGCAATCGACGCCCGGCAGACACGCGTAAGAATCTTGCCGAGTTCAGCAAAAAACTGCGTCAGACCGCCGGTGACATCGATGGTCATATAATGAACGATGCCGCCCGTCCGTACTTTACCCGCGAACCGCATACCTGGCAGCACTTGAAAGAAATGCTCGTTGCTGCAGCTGATAGGGTGCAAGGATACGTCGGCGAGTTGGCGGCCGTGCGGGGTCAAACCGGGCCGGACTGGCGGCATCAGCAGATGTTTGTCGCTACCCTGCAGAGGATCCTCCTGCGTCATAAGCGATCATTGCTGTCCACGGATGTAAGAACCGGAAAGAAAACACGCCGAACCGAATTTCTGCAGAAAATCTTCGAGGTCGCGGACGACAAGATCAGTGAGACGCGGGCGAGCCGCCTGATAAGGACCATTGCTCGGCATATCAGTCTCGACACATGAGCGGACCGCAGGCGGAGACAGCGCATGGTGCCTTGGGCGCCGTGGTACTCGGCAAGCGAATATGAGGCAGCCTCGGAGTTATGAGACCGGTGACGGAACGGGTGGAAACAGGGCGGTGTCGGCCAAAAGCGACAACCTTGTCGCTTTTGGCCTCATGTTTGGGCCCCTGTTTATCGTTGCACGTCTGTGTGCACGTGAGGCAGCGTGCAGAATGCCTCCTCCCGCGGGTGCCAGTGCAGTTGGGGGAAGTCACGTTCGGTTGGGCTCCATCGGGCCTGCTTTATAAAAAACTATATCAACACTGGCATCCGTGATGATAATTCTTTCGTGGCGAATTAAGTGTTGCCTTCGAGAAATCGGCTCGAATCAAGTTACCCGATCGATCGAAGCGGCAGCGATCCTCAGTGCGAACTGAGTATATCGCTCATGATGCCAGAACCGGCCCCGCAGATCTCATGGGATCAGCCTTGAGATCTCTTGCTCCGACGTCCACCGCCCGATGTGGCTTGGACTTCGTGGTTCAGTGCCCGGGGGATACGGCTCTTCGTTATGAGGCGCCCTCATCGAAGGCGCCCTGTCGACGCACATTCTGGCTGTGATCGAGACGATCCTGCCCCTGATCCCATGATACTGAGGATGACCGATGCTCGATGAAGACCAGATGACGCTACAGTTGGCGAGAGACCTCGTGACAACCTTCATGCCGATGAAGGGGAAGACGCGCCTGATGGTCGAGGCGGAGATCCGGGAGGTCTACGCCCACCTGCTCTGGGAGGCCCAGCAGCCGCCGGCCACCGATGCCGATAACGAGGACGCCTACGATCCCGAGACGGGCCTGCTCAAGGAGGCCTCGACCCTGCCCTTCTTCGAGAAGTGGGCGCGGGAGGCCGAGGCCGCAGTCGACGAGGAGGACGAGGAGCCTCCGCCGACCGAATAGTAGGCCGTCCGCCCGCCGGCGCTCAACCGGATGAGGTCGCGAGCTCGATCCGACTCGGCACTTCCCGCAGCCCGGCGCCATCCTCGAAGGCCTAAATCCTGGATCGCCCGGCAAGGCGGCGACCTCCGTGCGGCCGACGATCTGGTCCTTCTCGATCAAGGCGTCAGGCCTTCCGCCTACCCACCGCCGTTCCAGACAGAAGCCGCGCAATCGGCCTGATCCAAACGACCGGTCACGTCATGCCACTTCGGAAAGCATGCGCGGGCCGTCGGACAGGACCGGCTGCCCATCGAGGGGCCGACGCGAGGCTATCCGTCACGCTCAGGCACCTTGATCTTGGCAGCCCGCTTTTGAGCCGTCTGGCTTAGCCGCCTTGCAGCCTCGGCCGCTGGATTGCGCCCCAGGCTCATCGCGCGACCCGAGGAGCGGAACGCTCTCCTCCGCGCTCCTGACCGCGTCCCAAACCCCGTCGGCGGGAACAACAGGGCAGTTCTTATAGAGCTGATTCTCTCTCCTCTCCTTGTAGTGTCCCTCGTTGTCCCCTTCCCCCCTCCCGCGTCCTGAAGGTGACAACAGGGCCTTTCTTATAGAAATGATCTTTTCCTCACCTTGTAATGTCCCTCGTTGTCCCCTGAACAAACTCGATAGCGCGCTCGATCTGCGCATCGGTCTCGCTCCCGTCATCGTCGTCCGACGGGTCCATATGCAGGCCGTAGAGGTCGACGAGGAACGCCCAGGCCTGCTTGCGCTCCCGGCGATCCGCGATCTCCTCCAACGTGGACAGGACGGTCGCGTCGAGGCTGTAGCGGCGGATCTTCCGGCCTGAGATCTTCTGCGTGACGGCCAATGTGATTGCGAGGCCGAGGAGGCTGAGCACTTGCCCCAGCTGCTGGATCGGCTTCTTCAGGACGTCGGAGCGGATCTCGAGCCTGAGCAGGTTCTCCAGCGGCGCCTTGTTGTCGATCATGAAGCGCGCGAAGGCCTCGAGGTCACGCGTCTCGAACACCGCTTCAGCGTTGAACGAGCCCGCAACGCGCCCCTCCTGCGCGAGTCGCCACGCATCGCCGGGCAGAAAAACGCGGCCTCGTTCGACCTCGGTCACCGCACCGGGGAGCGGATCGTACGGTCGCTCTCGCCACAACGGCGTCAGCCGGAGAAGCCGCGCGAGGGCGGGAGCGAGGTCCTGCTGGGCGTCGCCCAGAAAGCTCAGGTCGCGGTGCAGAGGTGCAAGCCGATCAGCCGGGACGGCCTCCGGCGGCAGGCGAACCACATCCCGGAACAAGCTCACCTCTCGCCGGCGTCGACCACCGTTATCGAGCCGGATCAGGTCCGGTGTTGCCTCGGCGCGGTAGAACAGCTCCAAACGCGTGCGCTCGTAGGATGCGCGCGTTGCCTCGTCGACGACGTCGCCTGCCTCAAGAGCCCTTCGGACCTTCTCGAAGTCGGCCCGTGTCAGAACTGACGCGCCCATGATGCTGGCGACGAGCTCCTCGCCCGCCAGCTCCTCTCCGCGCTTCAGGGCTATGTGACCGTCGACACTCCGCTCGATGTCCTTGCCGACGTGGACGATTGTGCAGCCCTGCGCTTGCTTGTAGAGGACAAAATTGCCCCGGAGGTTGTTCTTGGAGGCACGCTCGGCCGATTTGACGAGAACCGCCATCTCGATCAGCGGGTCCTCCTCGAGGAAGCGCGGCTTCCCGTCATCGTCGAAACTGTCGAGCATGTCCTTGTACAGCCCGGCCCGCAGGATGTCCTGGCGCACCACGTCCACATGGGTCTCGTAGGTGAAGCGGCGCGGCGTGATCCAGACCTTGACCGAGCCGGGATGACGGACGCGGGCGAGCTGCTGGTCGAAGTCGAGATGCGTGTTGATGCCCGGCTCGCAGAAGCCGAACACGACATCCAAGAGCTTGGCGTTGTGGGGGAAGGTGATGTCCACGCCCGTGCCGAGCGAGGGCGAGCACAGGACGACGTCGTAGGTGGCCGCCCGGGCGGCGGCGTTGGCCACGAAGTCCTGCACCTCGGGCCGGGAGCCGGTGTCGGCCGTGATCGTGATGAGCCGCCGGGTCTTGCCGAACCGTTGGCGGATGATCGCCTCGATCTTGCCGATCAGCTTCTTCGAGTTGGCGGTGACGAAGCAGCGCTTGCCCTCCGCGATCGCCCTCATGAGGTCGCCGGTGAGGTGCTTCTTGTTCTCGTAGAGCTCGATCGTCCGCCCCCCGGCCGCAGGCTGCTGGTTGACCCAGAGATGCACGGGCTTCTGCGGCTGCAGGATCCCATTCGCATCCGGCTCGCTCACCATCCGAGCCAACGTGGTGTGGGTGAGGAAGTCGAGGTCGGCGTCGAGTGCGATCACGTACCTTGCCCGTCGCACCCGATCTCGAAGGAGCTTGTAGATGCGCTCTTCCTTGCCGCGTGAGACGATCGTCTCGGAGAACAGGTGACCGAATACTTGCTGGGATTCATCGATGATGACGAGTTCGTAGCCATCCTGAAGCGGAACCTGCGGCAGGCTGTCGAGGCAGACGCCGAGGCGCTTCGGCGACTTCCGGGGCTTGCGGCTAGGCCTCCTCTTAGCGGGGGTCTTCGGCTTAGCCGACATCTTCCTCCCTCCAGAAAAAGCTTTCCAAGGAGGCCGTATCGGCCGCCTGCTTCGAGCCCGCCTTGGCCGCCTTCTTGTTCAGGTCGAGGTAGCAGGTGAGGTTCAGCCGCCGGCAGCTGCCCCGGATCAGCGTACGCCGATGGCCGAAGAGCAGGACCGAATTTGCCCCCGCCCCCAGCCGCTTCAAGGCCTCGGTCTTGCTGGTGCCCTTGCCGCTCCTCACGAGCGTGATGCCGGGCAGCAGCTCGGGAGGAGCCGCCTGGCCGGAGACGATGTGCACCCTGCACCCCGTGATGGCCTCGCGATCGACCACGCTCTGATAGGGCCAGTCGCACAGCTCAATCTGCGCGGCGTTGCCGGCATTCGCGACTTCCTGGGCCGCTCTGACAAAGGCCTCCGGATCGCACTCGGGCTGCCGCTGGTCAGCCGGCCAGTAGGTCTTCCTGCAGGTTGAGCAGTAGACGCCCCATACGCCGCGGCCGCTCTGGAGCGTGACGGCGCTCGGGTTCTCGTCCGGGTGGACAGGGCAGTGCACCGCCGTCTTTTGTTGGACCTCGCACAGCAACAACTGCCGTCCGTCAGCCGCCCGCAGCACCTGGTTGCGGGCGAGCGTGATCGCGGATCGGCGGCTGACGATCTCCTTCATCGTGAGGTCGGTGTTGTCCGGAAGAGCGGCATCGGCGATCAACTCGCGCAGCAGCGCGGGGCTGAGCTCGCCGCCGATGTGGTGCACCTGTGCCTTGCTGTTGCCGAAGCTGATACGAGCAGCGTCTGTCGCCGCCATGTCGCCTCCGAGGCTGCGGGTAAGGCCACGGTTGAGCTTCCGCATCCGCTTCGGGCAGGTGATCGTCTCAGGCAGGAGGTAGACCACGCGGAAGCGGTGGGCTTCCGGCTTGTGCCGCGCCGTCGTGTAGATCAGCAGGGCGTGCTGCTGGATCAGCGGGCTGGCGAGCGCCTCCTCGATCGTGGGTCCGTGATCGACATCCACCGAGGCGATATTGCACGCCTGGAAGTTTTCACCCTTCCGACGGCCGTGAAGCTGCGCGCAGTATGCCCAACCGTGCTGGGTCGTCGCGGCCGTGAATTCGTCAACACTAACCTCCGCGTTGTACCAGCCTTCGGCGAACAGCGATTTCTTCTTGGTCGTGTTCTTGTCGACGAGCTTCGGGTTGAGGGCGATCTTCAGCTTCCGCTGTGACAGGGACATGCGTCATCCTCCCCTGCGAAGGGCTCTTTGGGTTCCTGTGTCGGACGGACACGCGGCGCGTCAGGTCCGTTGAGCGCGGATCCCGACTTGCCGATCTGCGTCAGCTCGCAAGCCGAACCGCCTCAGGTAGCCGCTCGCCGTCGAGGCGGCGCGGTGGGCATTCAGGGCATGCCCTCAGCCGCCCGGCCTTGATGGCGCGGGCCGTGCGAGGACGCGCGAGAGTTGGCATGGAGCGGCAGGGGTGTCAAGTACAGATGAATGATTTTGCAGGATTGTGGCCGGCAACAGCAATAGAGGGATATCGAAAAACTGCATATCTGACGAAGCGTGTGAGGGATAGAAAGCCTGTTTTTGAGAAAAACACGCTCGAGGACAAAGAACGCCTTCGAGGCGGACTCTAGGAGTCACAGGCGAAGAAACCCTCGAAGGCTCTCCTTCAGAAGAGCGCCCATAACCACAGCGTCCAGGCCAGATCCAGCTTCGCCTTTGGGCGCGAGCGGGTATCCAGAACCTGCAGGAAGGATGGGATCGCAGAGGGACATTCCTGTCCATCCCATCACTGCGCATGAGCAGGTGAACGGCGGACCGGGATAAATAGAAGCACGGATCACTCGATCCGGCTCGTCATGCCCATACAAACCGGGTCCGATCCCCGGGGCTTGTGGCGGCTCCACTCAGTCCACCGTCTCGTCGGCCTGCACAGAGAGGCCGGGGTGTCTGGCTTCATCATCACAAGAAGGTCCCCACGGGACCAAGATGCTGGCATCAGACCAGCGCGTCACCCCCGCGTTCCCCGATCAGCCGGGGGTGACCGCCGCCGTATCGACCTCATCGGTCGAGTGAACGAGCACGTAACAGGGCAACACGTACGGCCTGTCCTGACCGCAAGGTGTGCTGATCGAGTGTATCGCTCCGGGACGCCAGGCAGGTTCTCAGATCGACAGTTCGCCCCGGCAGGGTGAACTGTACCCTCCGAACACCCGGCAGATCCTCGGTCGAGATCACAAACAGAGATCCGGATCGAGACTCTAAATCGAGACTGCGAAGCGTCGGCCGAGCGCAGCGAGGCCGACCCGGTGACCTCAATAGATCGGACCGCCGCTGACGCGGTACGCGAGTTGAGCGGCCGAGCTGACCCTTGCTGTGCGTCGCTCCGCTCCGCTCGGGCTCGCTCCGCTTGCCACTCCATCTCGCGCAGGAAGTCACGCAATGATTGCAGATCCCGGAGCGGTGTCACTCGGCTATCCATCGTTGAGCTGAGCAGCGGGCTCTGCATCGCGCCAAACACGAATCTCCACCGCGCGTTGGTCGCAGTTTTCGATTCGAGAGTACAAAATAACTTTTGCGCGAATGAGGAGAGCGGGGCCGGTACCGACCTGAACCCGAGGCAGCGATCCGATCAGCGGCCGGAGCGAGGGAAGCCGTGACGTCATGCTGCTCTGGTGGCCGCCGGGGCGTCACTTCTCCTCCCGAGGACCGCCCGCGCCGATTGCGCAGGTCGCGCGCAGTGACAGCAGTCAGCTTCAGGACACCTGCCGACCCGGTACACTCAGCGGCAAGAGACGACGATCCTGATCCGGCTCGGCCAGCCCTGCAACTCGCTCATCTCCGCGAACGCCTCGTACCCTGAGTCATTCTGCGAGACCGAGGTGCCCGCGAGGCCGATTACCTGACCCTTGTCGTTCAGGGCGACGATCTGAATGCGGACATCGCTCGCGAATCGATTACCTCGGCTCGACACGATCTCTCCCAGGACCTCGAGGCGCGGCTCGCCCCTGTACCCCGTCTCATCAAGCAGAGCGAGCAGTCCTCCGAGACGGACACCCGCCCGTTCCTCTTACTCGGGATCGCGCTCGAGCAGGTCAGTCACCTCACGCTTAGCCATGAACGCCTCCATGAGGGGATGAGACCATGAGGATTCGTCGTGTTCAGCCTGCGGGGTTGTGCGGCTCCTCAAGCGTCATCGGGGCGGTAAGACGGTGGCGAGGAGGACGATCCCTCTCATCCCGCCCGGGCCGATAGGCTCACCAACCCGACCTGCCATGGAGTGCATCCTGCCTGCTGCGACGTTGCCCGTCCTGACCGAAGCGCACCTCATCCGCAGCGCACAGGCAGCGATCGCCGAGCACCGTCTCGGCATCCAGCGCGGCGCGACCGAGCCCCTCTTCGTCGACGAGGACGGTGCGGTTTGTGCGATCGGGGCGGCGCTCTCGGTATCGGTCTTGGAGGCCATTCTGATGAACGGCGACGAGCGGCTGACCTGGCTGGCGCTGGTGCGGGCCGGCTACTTCACCCACGCCAACCTCCGAACGGTCGAGGCGCTCGCATCCTTGCAGCTCGGCTATGACGCCTGCTTCCTGGATGGCCGGCTCGACGGCGAGCGGGTGCGTCGGTTCTGCGCCTACGTCTCTTCCCTCGACCCAAATGATCCGCCTCCGCTGTGGCCGAGCGAGCTGGCGTGATGGTGGTAGCGCGTCTCCGGTGACCGTAGGCCGGGAGCGCTTCGCCTAAGTAGCGGGAACGCGGATGGGAGGAGTGCTGGATGGGGCGGATCAAGGATGGCGGCCGTTCCGCTCGGCTCATCAAGAGGCGGCGCACCCGTCCCGCAAAAGCGCTCACCTTTCGTGATCTGCACGCGGCGGAGCGCGACGGCAAAAGCTCTCAGGAACATGGGACTTCGGGCAGCGGATTTCCGCGCGCCTCGGATGCGATTGCCAAGCCGGCTCCTCAGGGTGGCAGTGAGGTCGTCATCAACCACGTTTTGGTCTGAGCCAGTGCGGGAGACGGTCTCAATCCGCGAGGCGCGGTTCCAAGCTGCTCCTCGCTACCGTGGTCAGATCCTTCTGTGGAAATGCCGGAGCCACGGCTGTTCGATCCCTCCGCGCCACCGTTAGGCTTCCGTCCTTGTCTGCCGGCAAAGGTGCTGGCGGTCGGAAGTAGCGGATTTGGACCAAGCGGCGCCGTGAGCTAGCCCCTCGACAGCATCGCCAGCGTGCTCGAAGAGACGGGCGAGTACCGGGTGCTGCGCCGAGTTCCGCCGTTCGTCCCCTGTCCTGTTCAGCCCGACGAGCCGACCTTCTTCGGCCTGATCCTCGACACCGAGACCACCGGCGTCGATTTCGGGCAGGACGAGGTGATCGAGCTCGGCGTCATCAAGTTCGAGTACGGTGCCAGCGGTCGGATCTACCGCGTGCTGGAGAGCTTCAACCAACTCCATCAGCCCAGCCGGCCGATCCCGCCCGAGATCGCCCGGCTGACCGGCATCACCGATGGCGATGTCGCCGGGCAGCGGATCGACGATGCGGCGGTGGAGAGGCTCGCGGCCGATGCGGCGGTGGTGATCGCCCACAACGCCAGCTTCGACCGGCAGATGTGCGAGCGGCGCTGGCCCGTGTTCGCCGAGCGGAACTGGGCATGCTCCCTCAACCAAGTGCCCTGGCGCGAGGAAGGTCACGAGGGGCTGAAGCTCGGCTACCTGCTGATCGACTGCGGCTACTTCCACCAGGGCCATCGGGCGATCGACGACTGCCACGCCTTGCTCCAGCTGCTGGCACGACCGCTGAAGACATCCGGCCGCTTGGCCCTTTCCTGCCTGCTGGAGACGGCGCGCAAGCCGACGGTGCGGCTGTGGGCGGAAGGGTCACCGATCGAGACCAAGGACCTGAAGGCGCGCAGCTATCGCTGGAGCCAGCGTCGACGTAGCTGGTACATCGATCTGGACGAGGCGCAGATCGAGATCGAGCGCACGTTCCTGAGCGAGGCGATCTTCCGGCGCCCTGTGGTGCACCTGCCTGCGGATCGGTTCACGGCCCGCGACCGCTTCTCGGCGCGGGTGAACCCGGAGCTCTGAGGACGGAGAAGTTCTCAATCTGGAAGGGTGCTTAGCGGTCCGTCAGACCGCTCGGCCTTCGCCCGCCCCTTCCCTTTTCACATGCAAGTTCGGCTCGGGGTTGCAGGTGAGGTCAGTTCCCTGCGGGAAAGCGGACCGTCGGAATTGCGCCGATTGTGTTGAAAAACTCCGCGGCGCGATCAAAGTCCTCTATAGCTAGTATTTGTCGCTCGATACGAACCCAGGTGTTGTAGGTTGATGTCCTCGAAAGGGGGCAAACGGAGTTTTTCAACACAATCCGCCCAAAGCCGCCATCTGGCCGCTCCGAACGGCTTCTCGAAAGCGGGCATTCGTCGACTGGGCGTGATGAAGCCAGTGAGTGGATCCATAACCGGCAACGCCTGCTCATGAAGAGCAGTACGCTGCCGAGCCGGACCCGGTCTGGGCGGACTTTAGGACCCGGCACCGGACAAGTGCAGGACCTCCTGTGCGCCCGCAAGAGTGCGCGAATGTCGCGTGAACGCGTTTACGGAGCCTTCCTTCGCCGCTCTTACCGCAGGATCACGACAGCGGGCGGGGTGCCGACTCACCTTGGTGGCCCAACGCCTCTCCGCCTTTTCGGACCACACGCTGCACCGGCTGAGGCGCCGGCAACCGCGCCAGCGACGCGGTCTCTGCCATGGTGCGGCTTTCCATCCCGTAAGTGTCCCGCAATCTCGCGAAATGCGAGAGGATTTGATCCAGCACAGCCAGATTCTCCGCGAGGTCCGTGCCGAAATTCTCGGGATGCCACCAAAGATGGAAGATTTCGTCGCGGCGCGCGGCGTTTGTCATTGCCTGCCTGATCCGGCGAAGGCGCAGAGGCTCCAAGAGCCGCAGGCGCCGCGACCAAGGCCGCAGGAACATGCTCGCCGGCACCGCGACCGGGAGACGGCCGTCATCATCCGCCGAAATCACGTAGCTCTGGTGTCCGGACAGGTTGAGATACGCGTCGGCCAGTCGGGCGGCGCGGATCCATATCCTCTGCCGTCCATCCGGGCGGGCGCGATACATCCAGCCGCGCTGATTGCTGCGATAAACAGTCAGCCCGAATTCGCGGCAGATCGACAGGTAGGCCGGGTTGTACTGATTTCTCGGAAAGACCAGGGACGTCAAGGTGATGTCGAAGGACGAGGCGGCCTGTACGGCAGCCCTGAGATCGTCCCGGAACTCATCGGCGGTCTGCCCAGCCTCCAGGGCGTAGTAGTGGGAGAACGTGTGGGTTCCGATCTCCTGTCCCGGGCAATCCTGGATCCGGCGCACGAGCGATCCGGCGAAGTGGTAAGGATCGTCCTGCTCCGTCGAGCCGATCGCGTCGAGCGTGGGATAGGGCGAGAGATGCGCATTCTCGTAGCGCGGCTTCGCAGCCGGCACGGCTGCCATCATCTCGTCCTTCGCGTCGAAGAACAGCAGGCCGACGGTCGCCCAAGTTGCTCGAATACCCTGGGCAGCAAACCTGTCGAGCATCTCGCCGACTGCGCGGCGGCCTCCGAGAAGGTTCGCCTGATCGTGCGCGAGGATGCGCTTGTCGCGAACGCCCCAGAACAGCTCAAAATCCAACGAGATGACGAACGTTCCGCCCATCCAGGGCTCCTTGATCTGCGAAAACAGCTCACGTTTCCGGTCAGCCGCCTGAGTATGCACGGCTCAGATGGGGTTTTGAGCTTTGCCGGCCTTCGAACCTGAACCATATCTTGTTATTTTCTTCGAGCACCTGAAGGAAAAAGCCTCGGGCGGCAAGAAAGCGCAACGCCTCGCTAAACAGGGTGTCACCGTCGCACAAATCGCCTGCCATCACATGAGGACCCTAAATTTTCACGAGAGAGCGCAGCGTGATCAGATAGATAAGAATTTCGGCGACGTTAATCTTACGCGCACCCACCTAATCCGAGCTTGAAGACCAAACACTATATTCAGCCAATTGCACACAGTCCATTTCACTATCGGATGAGTACGCTACGGCACCGGAAGCATCGGGTCGGGACAGGTGGTACTAATCCGTATCTAGCGCCTTAAAATTATTGCAAATCATGCTGGATTATTTCATCCCTCCGAACGTGAAAGGAAAACGTACACCATCGATGCTTCCTGATCACGCTGCTCCTGCGGCGCTTATAAGCTACTTACGTAGTCTGATCGGGAGAGGTACGGGTGTTTGCTAGTGGCGATGCTTGGAGAGCTAAGGCGGGGTGCCGGATCCTTTATCGAAATAAAACTAATTATCTGAGGGGGCCCAAGGTGAACGAGATCCGTGCCGTCGTCATCGATAGCGATCCGCTGTTCCGCACCGGCGTCGCCTACACCCTGAACGGCGAGGCCGACATCGCGGTCGTCGGAGAGGGCGCGTCGGCGTCCGACGCGTTCCGCCTCGCGGCCGACCTGAAGCCGAGCGTCATCGTCCTCGACATCGGGATACTCGGCGGCGGCGCGGAGGCGGTCGAGACCCTCGTCGCCCATTGCGCCGACGTGAAGATCCTGATGCTGACGAGCATCGTGGACGACCAGCAGGTCTGCGCCGCGATGCAGGGCGGCGCCTGGGGCTACGTGCTCAAGGGCGTCAGCGGCCCGGAGCTGGTGCAATCCGTGCGGGTGATTCACCGTGGCGAGCGCTACGTCACGCCGGCGCTGGCCGCCCGCCTCTTCGCCAAGCCGCGGAACCCGGCCCCGAGGCCCGAGCAGACCCTGTTCTCGAGCCTGACCGGCCGCGAGGAGCAGATCCTGACGCTGCTGGCGGAGGGGCTGAGCAACAAGGAGATCGGCGGGCGCCTCGAGATCAGCGAGAAGACGGTCAAGCATTACCTGACCATCATCCTCGACAAGCTCAACGTCCGAAACCGCGTCCAGGCCGCCCTCGTCGCCTCCAGTCACCTGAGCTTAGAGGCCGTCCGATAATCCATAGAGCGCGCACAGGGTCGGATGAGGATCATGGCGGCCGCACCGTGGAGGCTCGTGACCGCAGGAGGCACTTCGATCTGAGCGATCCTCTCAGCCGCACTGATTGAGCGGGCCGCTGCTATCGTACGTCTAATCCCGATTGCGAAAACGCGCTGAGGGCCCGGTTCCTCAGGGTAGCGCCACCCCGACGGAGGCAGACACGCCTGTATGCGATCAACGACAGGGCCACGCCTTGAGTAGCGCGGTCGCAGCAAGATCGCCCGCTCGGTGGCGCCGGCCCTCCGGATGATCAGTGAGGTGCTTGCAAACAGCTTCTGTCACTTGCTTAGCGGAAACTCCGTCAGGAATGCAGAACGGCCTCAGTTCTTCGGCGGCGGGTGCTGTCGAGTCAACAATGCCCATCATGTAAACGTTGAGCATACTGTCCAACTCTAGCGACATGTTTTTTTGAGAGCAAAGTTCCTGCAGCCTGACGCCACTTAGGTAGAAGGCATGGGCGCAAGCGGGTATACAGGCGAGCACTAGGATCAGCGCCAATCGTGTCATCATGCCACCCTGTACTCCTGGAGGGCGCTCTCTACGACACGGGCATCACACCACCTTAAGGGTTAACGACGGCCGAACAACCGAACGAACCATTGCTTGGACTTCGAATTGAGGCAAAGATCCACAGCTCCCCGAGCATGGAAGCAGGTGCATAGCCGAGGAAGCCTGCCGAGATGCGCGAAATTTTCTCAACCGTACAGGTGTCGACTCACGAAAAGGTCGATGCGAGGTCTCGGATGACGGCGCGGTCCCAGCCCGATCGGATCAAGGCGCTGCCTCGCCCCATCTCCAGCTCCTTCGGTCCCGGCTGATCCTCGCAATCAGCCCGGTCCAAAGCCAGCCGGTCAGGTCACGACCTCGGCCTTGAAGAATTGGCGCCCGTCACTGACCAGGTTGACCACGGCGATCGGGGTCTCGCACAGCTCGGCGGCAGCCTCCGCGATCTCGTCGAAGTCCTGCTCGCGCGGGGTGTCGAGCAGGTGGTAGCGGCCGAGAGCGCGAAGGCGTTCGGCTTCGTCCTCGCTGGTACAGGCGCGACCCATCGTACAGACAGGCTCGAGAGGCCCAAGTGATTCCGTGAAATGCGCCTCTTAGTGGCTCATCATGCAACACACCGGAGCTGCCTCTAGCAGATCGCGTGTGACGCTCCCAAAGATCACCTCGCGCATGCGGGAGTGCCCGTAGGCGCCGGCGATGATCAGCTCGGCTGCCTCTTGTCTCGCTACGGTCATGATTTCGGAAGCGATCCCCCGCGCGGAGCCGGGCGCACCTGCCTAATGCGAGTTATGCCATGCTCTGCAAGGTACTCGTTCAGCTGGTGTTGGCCGTCGGAGCCCGCCTCGCCACCAACGGTAGCGATGATGACTTCCTCCGCCTCCTTGAGAAAGGGCAAGCCATCCCTGACTGCGCGGCGGGCCTCGCGTGTGTCCTTCCAGGCAATCACGATCCGTTGCAGAGCGATCTCGTTGACGAAGGGAGGTGCTACAAGCACCGGGCGGCCGAGATGCAAGATCAATTCGCCGGGATCGATGCGGCAACACCAATCATGCAAACTCTCTTCATGGTAGCGGTTGACGACGATGAGATCGGCAGAACTGGCTTGGCTGACGAGGAACGTGAACGGATCTGCGTGGGCCGAGCGCCAGTGCGCGCGCCCGAAATCGCTGGTTGCGCGGCGAAACTCGGTCTCCACCTGCACCATTTCCTCCACCAAGGAGTCGGTGGCGGTGATCGCAACTCGCTCGTTGATGTAAGCACCCCGGCCGTAGAGCTGCATCGTTAGGGCTTCCCGCGCGGCTATGCCCAAAAGCCGGGCTTTGAAGCGTTTGGCTAAGCTTTGAGCCAAGTTGAGTCGGCTGATGGTGTAGGGTCCCGGGTCCAGGGGCACCATCACGCTCGCGAGCGTCACGGCAAAGCTCCATATGCCCCTGCAATCGAATGAGGCAACTTGTATTCTGCCTCCTACATTCCGTATTCGCTAGAGTACTCCTTAGTGACGCACTCGGCTAGTTGCTTCGGCTAGCACGCTGCATTGTACGCGCTACAGGGTGGAGATCGTTGTCAAGCTGCGGCAACGTCCAGCATGAGGCCGAGCACAAGCGTGTGCCTGCGTAGTCCCAGAACCGAGAGGCAATTCTCGGCCGGCAAGCAACGCTGGCCCGAACCTAACGATTTACAAGATAAAACTTGAGTAATAACCAATCAAAACGAACACATTGCTTGCTATCATGAATGTCAAGTAGAAATTGCGTATAAAACCTAAAATTAACCGGCTAACACGCTCAAAACTTATGATTAGTACCGTCGCTAATCACAGGTAGACATGTAGTTCTACGCAAATATTTTCTCTATCGGCGGGATTAAAAAAGTGTTTACTGACCTAGCGTGAGGAGCGGTAGTAGCTCCCGCTTCGCGACCAATCCAAAATTGGACGGGGGTAATAATCATGGCCACCCAGAACCCGAACTTTACGGTCAACCAGGACGATCTGGCCTATATCCTGAAGCAAATCGTGATCGCTGAGCGGGAAACCGCCGGCGAAACCTTGCAGCAGATCATCGGGCCGAATGCGGCAATCCTGCCCTGGGGCCTGCGCCACGTCGACGGATCGAACAACAACCTCCTGCCTGGCGGCCAGTTCGTCGGCGCCGCCGATCAGATCCTCCCGCGCCTGCTCGATCCCAACTTCCTGAATGATCAGGATGGGGACACGATGCCGTTCGGGCCCGGCATGGCTGTCGACAATACCGATTATGGTTCGGTCGGCGCGCCGTCAGCGCCGACAGTGAACGGTGGCCACACGGGCAACGTGGCGGACGCGGATCCCCGCATCATCTCGAACCTCATCGTCGACATGTCGGTGAACAACCCGGCCGCGATCGCTGCCTGGTTCGGCAATCCGCTCGCGGTTGCAGCCTGGGAAGAGGCGCATCCTGGCAAGACGGCGGTCGCCCCGCCGAAGCCCGGTGAGACGCTCGGGGCGAACGAGATCGCGCTCACCAACGAAGACCTGTCGGTGATCCCGAACCAGTCGCCGGACATCGGCCTCTCGCCGCAGTTCAACGGCTGGATGACCTTCTTCGGCCAGTTCTTCGACCACGGTCTCGACCTCATCACGAAGGGCAACAATGGGACGGTCTACATCCCGCTGCAGAAGGACGACCCGCTCTACGTTGAGGGCAGCCACACGAATTTCATGGCGCTGACGCGCTCGACCCCCGTTGCCGGCCCCGGCGCCGATGGCGTGATGGGCACGGCGGACGACACGAACCACGAGACGATCAACACGACGACGCCGTGGATCGACCAGAACCAGACCTACACCTCGCACGCGTCGCACCAGGTGTTTCTGCGGCAATACGCGTTCTCCGTCGACTCCGACGGCGACGGGATCAACGACTCGCACGCTGTCGCGACCGGTCGCCTCCTCGACGGCGCCAAGGGCGGTATCGCGACCTGGGGCGAGACCAAGGCCCAGGCGCTCCTGATGCTAGGCATCAAGCTCGACGACTATGATGTCCTCGACGTGCCGCTGCTCCGGACCGATGCCTATGGCAACTTCATCCCCGGTGCGCATGGCTATGCCCAGATCGCGACGCCGGACGGCTTCGTCGAAGGCACGGCTGAGGGCCTCTCCGTGCCGGCGAACGCCATTCGCACTGGCCACGCCTTCCTGAACGACATCGCGCACCACGCCGAGCCGGTGATGGTCGATCACGACCACAACCCGGCGACCCCTGCGATCCGCCAGACCGCCGACCTCGACTCCGACCTCGTCGACGACAACAACGCCCTCACCTACGACAACGAGATGCTGGACTCGCATTTCGTGACCGGTGATGGCCGCGGCAACGAGAATATCGGCCTCACCGCGGTCCACACGATCTTCCATTCCGAGCACAACCGGCTCGTCGAGGCGAACAAGCAGACAATCCTCGCCTCCGCGGCGAACGGCGACGTCTCGTTCCTGAACGAGTGGCTCGTGAACGACGTGACCTCCGTTCCGGCCGACACGTCCACGCTCGTCTGGGACGGCGAGCGTCTGTTCCAGGCCGCGAAGTTCGTGACCGAGATGCAGTACCAGCACCTCGTCTTCGAGGAGTTCGCCCGCAAGGTTCAGCCGGCTGTGAACCCGTTCGTGTTCACGAACACGCCCGACATCAATCCGGCGATCACGGCCGAGTTCGCGCACGTCGTCTACCGGTTCGGCCACTCCATGCTGACCGACAAGATCGACCGGCTCGACCTGAACATGAGCAAGAGCGACATCGAGCTCTTCGATGCCTTCCTCAACCCGCAGGCGTTCACCGCGAGCGGCCTCACCGCGGCCGAGGCGACCGGTGCGATCGTGCGCGGCATGTCGCGCCAGGCCGGCAACGAGATCGACGAGTTCGTGGTGAGCTCGCTGCGCAACAATCTCCTCGGCCTGCCGCTCGACCTCGCGGCACTCAACCTCGCCCGTGGTCGCGAAACCGGCGTGCCGGCCTTCAATGTCGCCAGGGCGCAGTTCTTCGAGGATACCGGCAACATCGATCTGAAGCCCTACGACAACTGGCTGGCGCTCGCCCAGAACCTCAAGAACCCGCTCTCGATTGTGAACTTCATTGCGGCTTACGGCACGCATCCGCTGCTCCAGGCCGAGACCACGATCGAGGGCAAGCGCGCGGTGGCGCTCGCCCTCGTCATCGGGAGCCAGGAGACTGTTCTGGGCGATCCGACCACCACGGCCGATGACCGCGTGATCAATGGTGCTGAGGTCAGTGATCGGCTCGACTTCCTCAACTCGACCGGTGCATGGGCTGGTCACGAATCCGGCCTCAACCTCGTCGACCTCTGGATCGGCGGGCTTGCGGAGCGCAAGACCGAATTCGGCGGCATGCTGGGCTCGACGTTCAACTACGTCTTCGAGAGCCAGATGGAGAACCTCCAGAACGGCGACCGGCTCTACTACCTCAGCCGCCTGCAGGGCCTGAACCTCCTGAACGAGCTTGAGGCGAACACCTTCTCGGCGCTCGCCATGCGCAACTCCGATCTCGGCGACACGACCTCGTCGCACGTGGCGGGCAACCTCTTCGACACACCCGATCTCACGCTTGAGATCGACCAGACGAAGCAGATCAACATCGATCCGGTCCAGGCCAACGCGATCCTGCAGGCGATCGACCCGAAGGTCACCCGGCATACGCCCGGTGCCGACGTCGACGGCGACGGTCACGCGGATGGCGGTTACATCCGGTTCTCGGGCGGCGAGCACGTCGTTCTCGGCGGCACCGAGGGCAACGACACGCTGATCGGTGATCGCGGCATCGACACGCTCTGGGGCGACGGCGGCGACGACTACCTCAATGCCCAGACCGAGTCCGACCAGGTCTTCGGCGGTGACGGTGACGACATCATCGTCGACCCGTTCGGTGACAACTTCCTGCGCGGTGATGCGGGCAACGACGTGATCAGCGTCGGCGCCGGCCTCAACGTCATCTTCGGGGGCGAGGGCCAGGACTTCATCATGGCCGGGCTCGATGGCTCGGAGGTGTTCGCCGGCCGCGACAACGACTTCGTCATGGGCGGAAACGGCAACGAGAACCTCATGGGCAATGAGGGTGACGACTGGATCGAGGGAGGCGATGGGTTCGACTCGCTCTCGGGCGAGAACTCGCAACTCTTCTTCAACTCGACCATCATCGGCCACGACATCCTGAACGGCCAGAACAACGACACCGACTATGACGGCGAGTCCGGTGACGACATCATGTTCGAGGGCGCCGGCATCCAGCGCAACAACGGCATGCTCGGCTTCGACTGGGGCATCCATAAGTTCGACCCGAACGCGGCTCGCTCCGACCTCGCGCTCGGCATCGTGGCGGCAGGCATCCCGGCCGCGGCCGGGTTTGATCAGCAGCAGGACCTGACGCTGCGTGACCGCTTCGACTCGACCGAGGGGCTGTCAGGCTGGAAGTTCGACGACGACCTGAAAGGATCGGATGCGCCGATCGGCGCGGTCGGTGCCGGCGGTGCCGAGGTCATCGGCGGCACGATCTTCGACAGCGCCCTCACCGTGGAGGGGGTCGCCCGGATCCACGGCCTCGCGGCGCTCCTCAACGGCATCGACGACAGCGACGTCGACGAGTTCGGAGTGACGCATCCCGGCATCATCCTGAACACGAGCACCGGTGCGAACATCCTGCTTGGCGGCGGCGGCAGCGACACAATCCGTGGCCGGGCCGGCAACGACATCATCGACGGTGATTCCTGGCTGAACGTCCGGATCGCGCTCTATGCGGACAAGAGCCGCAGCGGCACGCCGACCATGACGGCCGAGGGTATGTCGTCTGTCGTGACCGACCTTGCCGGCAACGTGCTTTTCGGCGGCAAGGCGCTCTCCGCCTTGATGCTCGATCGCACGCTCAATCCTGGCCAGCTCGAGATGGTGCGCGAGATCCTCGACGGGGATCCGACGGATGCCGCGAACGACGTCGCGGTCTACGCTGGCGTCCGGGCCGGCTACACCTTCGGCAGGAACACCGACGGCAGCTGGACGGTGACCGACACCGACGCGACGGACGGTGACGAGGGCACGGACAAGCTCTGGAACATCGAGACGCTGCGGTTCTCCGACCGCGACGTCCTGATCGTCAACCGGCCGCCGACGGGCCAGCTGACCATCACCGGCTCGGAGAACGTGCTCACCGCCAACACGGCCAGCATCGCCGATCCGAACGGTCTCGGCACCTTCTCCTTCCAGTGGCAGGTCTCGGCCGACGGGCTCACGAACTGGACGAATTTCGGCGCTCCGACGGCCAACCCGAATCTCACGATCGGGAATGCCGGCGATCCTCGCTTCTTCCAGGTGATCGCGCGCTACACCGACCAATCCGGCTTTGCCGAAAGCCTGACCTCGAACATCACGGCTCGGGTCGGCAGCAACACGGTCGGTGATACGATCACCGGCTCGACCGGCCCGAACCTGATCAACGGCCGGGGCGCCAACGACACCCTGAACGGGTCGGATGGAAACGACATCATCAACGGCGGGGCCGGCAACGATACGCTGAATGGCGATCTCGGCAACGACACCCTTACGGGCGGCGACGGCAACGACATCGTCAATGGCGGGGCCGGCGGCGACACGATCATCATCGACATCGACGGCACGGGTGACGGGGCCGACACGCTCTCTGGCGGCGCGGATCTCGACACGCTCTTGATCGTCGACACGGGCGCCGGAAACGAGGACCTGAACATCGTCTTCGGAACCCGGATCACCCAGATCGAGGCCGGCGGGACGATCAACGCCGATATCGAGCAGGTTCGCGCCGATCTCGGGGCGGGGACCGGCGACGGCCTGGTCTACTCGGCCACAAGCTCGGCTGTGACAGTCAATCTCGCAACCGGTACCGCCTCGGGCTTTGCCTCAATCGCCGGGATCGAGAACGTGACGGGCACGAACAATGCCGACACGATCACGGGCAACGCGGTGGCCAACGTGCTCACAGGCGGTGCCGGAGCGGACACGCTCGATGGCGGCGCCGGGAATGACACGCTGAACGGCGGCACCGAAGCCGACACGCTCCTGGGCGGCGCCGGAAACGACACGCTCGACGGTGGCACGGGCGCCGACATCATGCGGGGTGGAGCGGACAACGACACCTATGTGGTCGATGCAGCGGGCGACGTGGTCGACGAGACCTCGGCCGGATCGTCCGGCACCGACACGGTGCGGACGGCTCTCGCGAGTTACACGCTCGGAGCGAATGTCGAGAACCTGACCTATACCGGGAACGCTGCCTTCTCCGGCACCGGCAACACGCTGAACAACGTGCTCACAGGCGGCAATGCAGCTGTTGGCGACACCCTCAGCGGCGACGCCGGCAACGATATCCTCGACGGCAACGGCGGCAACGACACCCTCCTGGGCGGGGCCGGAAATGACACGCTCGACGGTGGTGACGGCAACGACACGCTGAACGCGGGGGCCGACAACGACACGCTCACCGGCGGCACAGGCAATGACACGCTGAACGGCGACGCCGGCAATGACTCGCTCGCGGGAGGCACCGGCAACGACACCGTCAACGGCGGCGACGGTGACGACGTGATCACCTGGAACGCGAGCCTCCTCGGGCTCACGCCTGACGGCCGCGACGTGGTCAACGGCGGAACGGAAGGCGCGGGAGGCGACAGGTTCGTCGTCAACGGCTCGATCGGCGCGGAGGTCTTCCGGGTCTATGCCAAGGCGGACGCAGTCGCCGCCGGCATCTACGCGGCTGCGGGCACGGCCGAGATCATCGTGACCCGCAACACCAACGGTGTGAACGGCGCGGTGACGGCGAACAACATCATCTCCGAACTCACCGATATCGAGGAGATCACAATCAACACCGGTGCGGGCAACGACACGGTGCTGGCGGTCGGTAACTTCAACCCGACCAGCCTGAACTTCAACACGATCACGATCAACGGCTCCGACGGCGACGACACGGTCGACATCTCATCGCTTCAGTCGGCGCACCGGATCGTGTTCACCTCGAATGGCGGCCACGACACTGTCCTCGGTGCGCTTCGCCCTCAGGACGTGATCGAACTGCCGGCGGGTCTGACGCCCGAAGAGTGCGCGATCGTCGAGAACGCGGATGGCACCACCACGATGTCTGGCGGCGGGCACAGCGTCACCTACTCGCGTGGTCACAACTCCGGCCCAGTGACCCACAATCCGGGTGCGGAGCAGCCTGGGACCACCGATCCGGGTACGGAGGAGCCCGGGACCCCTGATCTGGGTCACGGATCGATGGCGCACCACCGCGAACACTTCGGCAGCGTCAGCCACGACGGGCACAGCGCCGGGGGCGAGGTCTACGCCCTCTACGACGCCCTGCTCGGTCGCATCTCCGACGTCGACGGGCAGCAGCACTGGACGGCAGCGCGGGCTGCCGGAATGTCCCTGCACGACATGGCCGAGAGCTTCCTCGGCTCCGACGAGGGCAAGGGGCACCACGGCATGGAGGACGACCGGTCGTTCGTGGAGTCGCTCTATCGGGTCGCGCTTGGACGTGAAGGCGAGGACGCAGGCGTCGACAGCTGGACGGAGGCCCTCCACCACGGCACTTCGCGCGCCGATGTGGCTCTCGGTTTCGCCTTCTCGGAGGAGAACCTCGCACAACTTCGGGCGGACTTCGAGTTCGGCGTGTTCACGGCCGACAAGGATGCGAGCGACGCAGCTCGGCTCTACTACGGCCTCCTCGACCGAGCGCCCGATGCAGAGGGCCTTGCGGCTTGGACATCCGCAATGAAGTCGGGTCTGTCCGATACCGCCGCGGCACAGAGCTTCCTCGCCTCGATGGAGTATAAGGCGAAGTACGCGGACCTCTCGAACAACGATTACGTCGAGATGCTCTACAAGAACGCGCTCGGCCGCGACGCTGAGGACGAGGGCTTAGAAAGCTGGACTGCGGCCCTCGAGAGCGGAGCCTCCCGCGCCGCGGTGGCTACGGGTATCGCCCTCAGCCAGGAAGCTCAGAGCTGCCTGATCTCGCAGATCGAGGAGGGCTGGCACCTCGCCTGATCTGACAGCCTCGGATCATTGGTACCTTGAGGAAGGGAGTGGTCGGCGAGAGCTGGTCACTCCCTGCTTTCATCGCGAAAGGGAAATGTTACCTTTCGAGTCACACTATCCTAAGTTCGTCCTCGACCGCATCAATCAAATCTGGTACTTATACTATCTCCGCTGGAGAATGTGACAATGCGTACTCATTCGAGCGTTGCCGTTGTCGCAAATGCATCAGATCAACACCTAAACAGGATTCGAGAAATACTTTGTGGTGATTGTGCCTGTCTGGAGATAATTGAGTACCAGTCTATTCTCTCCACGATGAATAAATTGAGAGACAGAAGCAATCTGTCGGTCATTTTCTTTCGTTTGACGGAACCGACAATAAGGCAATTGAATGATCTGAGGACAATCAGAGCACTGTACGGACACATACGTCTCGTTATTATCGCAGATAGCGATCGCCAACGACATGTTCTAGCAGCAGTGCAAGCTGGCATGCACGGGTATATCCCAACGCATCTCGATCCTGCCGAATTAATCGGGCGGTTTTGGCGGTCTGGAATGGTCAAATATACGTACCAGCTTCAATCGCCAATGCAGAGATCATCAAAGAAGAGAGTGTAAACATAGTCTCCGAACAGCCCTACGCGCTTCTTTCGCGGAAACAACAGGAAATATTTGCCCTTCTGCGTGGCGGCCTAAGCAATAAGGAGATCGCGCAGAGAATCAATGTTTCAGAAACTGCAATAAAATCGCAAAATAGGGTGATATATCGGAAATTGGGCGCGCTGAAGCGTATCGATTTTGTTCATTGCTAGCGACAAATCGTGCCTCATGGTCAGGCTTGATCTAACCTGACCGTCAGTTGAGCTAGGGCAACTGAGCGTGCGATCAGCAGGATTATGCAGCAGGCGCATATCTCGGCTTGTCCGTTGGGGAATGCCTCAGCGAACATTTCGCTCTTCGCGGGCGGTGTCCCTTCGCAGTGGATCCTTAACCGGCACCAGGCAACGCTCGGGCTTGACTTGAACGGTCCTGCCCATGCTTGAACATCGCACCACCCCACGCGCTCACACCGGCATTCCAGGACGCGCCGCGTTCGTGCGCAGCTCATCCGCTACGGTGTCGTGCCTCATCCGCGATCTCTCGCCCTCTGGCGCCCGCGTGGTGTTCGCAGCTGCCACGCGGGTGCCGGCCTACTTTGACCTCTACATCGGCCAGAGCGGCCCGCACCGAGCCAAGACCGTGTGGCAGCAGCCCGGCATGGCTGGGGTCATCTTCTCGGCAGGACGAGCAAACGCGCCCGAGATTCTACCCGGCTAGGGATACCTCGTAATTCGCCGGCTGGGCGTTATGGAGCGTCCGCCCGATCCCCGCTTCAAATTGGCCTCCAGGCTGACCCAATCGTGATCGCGGTCACAGTCCGCCCGGCACGCTCTTGCCACAACGCCTCATCGCTCGGTGACCCATCACCCTGATGAGGAGGCGTCCATGGCTCTGACAGCTGCGCAGATCACCACGGCGTTCGAGAACGTCCTCCAGCGCGCGGCGAGCGCCGACGACGTGAACGCGTTCACGGCCGCCTCGCAATCCGGCTTCTTCACCGACGCGCAGATCTACGACTCGATCGTGAATTCGCCGGAGGCCAACGGCAACGTCGATCCGATCGTGCGCCTCTACCAAGGCGCGTTCGGCCGCGTGCCGGACAAGGGCGGGCTGCACTTCAACGTCGGCGCCTTCGAGGCGTCCGGGCAGAACCTCAAGGCGATCGCCGAGACCTTCACGCACGCGGCGGAATTCACGGCCCTGTACGGCGCCGCCGAGACCGTCACCGAGAACTACCTCCAATCGCTCTACGCGAACGTGCTCGGCCGGAGCGCCTCGGCCGTCGAGCTGCATTCCTGGCTCGAGGCAGCCAACACGCCGGGCTCCGGCGTCGCGTCGCGCGCCGACGTGCTCAACGGCTTTGCGCAATCGGTCGAGTTCATCGCCCGCTCAGATGCCGCGGTGAACGACTTTCTGTTCAAGGCGGCGCAGGGACAGGACATGTACGGGGCCCACCCGCTCCTCGGCGGTTCCGAGCACTTCTTCACCCTCACGGGCGGCGCAGACACGCTGTCCGGCACGGGCGGCAACGACACCTACAACGCCGTCGTCAGCGCCGGCTTCGACGCGACCCTAACCGCGGGCGACGCGATCCAGGACCAGGGCGGCTCCGACACCCTGAACCTGATTGTTCACAGCAGCGGCAGCAGGGCGCTGGTGAACGTCGCCGGGGTGGAGACGATCAACCTCGACACCTCGGTCAGCTCAGGAGGTGCCGCCCTGGCTGTGCCCCTGAACGCTGCGGCCGCCACGACCCTCACGGTCAGAGGCAGCCACGGCGTGAATTTCGACGAAAGCAGCCTGCCCAATGTGACCACGTTCGATGCGTCCGGCGTCACCGGTACGGGGGCGGCCGGCGCCGTCCGCTTCGATGGGTCGGCGCATCACGATGTGGCGCAAAGTCTGACGATCAAGGGTGGAGCGGGTAATGACGCGTTCGCCGGCGGCTATGGAGCCGATACGTTCACCGGCGGGGCGGGCAACGATGTGTTCGTGTTCGGCGAGCTCAATCAGTCGACGGCGGCCCACATGGACACGATTACCGACTTCCACCCCAACACGATCGGCACGCCGGGAGCGCCGGCCAACCAGGGCGCCGGCCAGCTCACGGCCGCCTACAATGGCGACGTGCTCGACTTCACAGGGCTGTTCACCGGCAAGGCGAGCGCAATTCAGCTACGTGCCGTGTCGAGTGAGGGGGCCGCTCTGGAGGTCATGAGAGCTGATGTCGAGTTGGGGCACTCGAACACCGCCTTCACTGTCTTCGACAAGTCGCACAGCAACCTCTACGTGGATGTCGATGTCAACGGCGCGGCCGACGCGATCATCCATCTGGCGGACGTCACCACCATCACCGAGGCCGCCTTCCGCTTCCACGGCGGCGACTACGGTGGGAGTGTGCTGTGATGTCCGAGCCGTCCGGAGCGCGGGCTTGTCCAGCGTCTCAGACCCTACTGGAATGAGCACGAGGCTTGCGCATGTTTTATGTCGTCATTTGAAGCATATGACTGCTAAAAATCTGAAAGTTTACAGAAACGCCCTTCGTTACGCTCTCCCGGTGTGCTGAAATTGCTATCAAAACCCACATGGAGAAATGCGCTATGCCAGCCATTACCGGCACAAGCTCTTCTGAGGTCCTGAACGGCACTAGGTTCAACGACAAGATCAGTGGTCTTGGTGGAAACGATAAGATCAATGGCGGCGTCGGCAACGATCACCTCGACGGCGGCAAGGGTAACGATCACCTCGATGGCGGCAAGGGCAACGACTACCTCTCCGGAGGGGCGGGCAGGGATCACCTTGACGGTGGGATCGGCAATGACCGCCTCCACGGTGGGAGCGGCAATGATCGCCTCGACGGTGGAGGGGGTAACGACTACCTCCACGGCGATGGCGGTAACGACTACCTTCACGGCGGGGCCGGTAACGACAAGCTTTATGGTGGTGCCGGTAACGACAAGCTGTATGGCGACAAGGGCATCGACCTCCTCGACGGTGGCAAGGGCAATGACCTCCTCGACGGCGGAGCCGGTAATGACACCCTCAAGGGCGGGCTCGGCAACGATACGCTCAAGGGCGGCGCAGGCGTCGACCATCTCTACGGGGGTGATGGCGCGGACACCTACTACTTCGGCAAGACCGATACTGGGGACGCCCACCAGAGCAAGGCCGACACGATCCACGACTTCTCGGCCAACGACACGATCAAGATGGAAGGGCACTACGACTACGCCGCCGGCGGGAACGCGGCGGTGGGCCAGTATAGCGTGACGGGAAGCGGCTCCGAGTGGACCGTGTCCTTCCACGGGGCCGATGGGTACCACGACATCCACGTCGATGGCGCGGATCCGACCGGGCACATCGCCTTCGTGTGAGACCCGCCGCTCGGCCCAATCTCGGACTGGCTCGCCGGGGAAACCCGGCGCGCCCTTTCGCTTTCACAGCAGCGAGCAGGGGTCACTCCCGGCTAGTGTCGTTCCAATAGGGCTTGCCCCAGCGGAACGTTCCAGATCAGCCGAGAGCACGCTTCAACCGAGCGGTCTGGAGCGTGAGCTTGCCCGGCATCTCAGAACCTACTGGAACGATCATGCACTTGGCGCAGGTCTCGGCTTGTTCGTTGGGGTATGCCCCAGCAGACACATTGAAAGCGGGTCAAAAGCGCGTCCGCTAGGGCACCTTTAGTTCAACGGACGCATCGATTTGCGTGCACCAGCCCAGCGGACATCGATGTGAACCATCGGTCATGTGGCGCCCGTACCGATCACCGCGTGGCCTCGAAGCATAAGGCGCATCTGAGGCCGCGGATGTCCGTAGCTCGTCATCTCAATGCCTCCGCGAGATTCCTTTTGACTGAAAGCAGCGCCGTCGCCGCCGAGATTGCTGAAGCGATGTTGACGAGCTTGCCTCTGGCAGCTGTGCCCACTGGGGAGATGACCTTCCTCACGTGCGCCGGGGGACCATTTCGGGCTGCTGTGAGACACCCCCGTGAGTCACGCGGAGGTCCGCTTCCGCTGCTCTGGTGCCGAAAGCAGACCAGCGGATTTCGGCCCTACAACAGTCATTTGGATCGGTAAGCGCTGATAACATGCAACAGACGTTTGGAGGGATATCCTCGAGCCACACACAGGGTCAGCGAACTCGACATCGAGGTTGCCCTGCCTGCCACTCGACTGCCGAGACAACGTTTAAATCACTCAACAGCAGTAATAACTAGCACGACAGAGTCCCGCGCGGTCTAATCAGTACTCGTCGGCTCGCATAACGGTGAGCACACGTATTGTGACGCCTGGATCGGTGGGGTCTGGTGAATAGCTGCGCATCGTGCGGTCGTAGGCGTCGATCTTCCAAAACCAACGCTCGCCTGCGGCCTCGACAGCCCCGAAATCGCGCTCGCCCCGAGGATCGTTGCCGGCGTGGAAGCGCTCGAAGCGGCGCACCGCCCGGATCAGGGCCATGCGATCTGGTTCGGAGAGGGCAAGCACAGCCGCTGTCTCGACCACGATGCCGCCGATGAAGCTGCGCCGGAAAGCATCGTTGAACGTGCGGATCGTCACCGAACGCGCCGGCTCGACTCGCCGCTTGGCGGCCGTGTCGAAGAAGACGACGTTGCTCATACCTCGCCCCTCTCCGCTGCGGAGTTGGGCTTGAGCAGGATTGACTCGCCGCTCGCTGATCGGGCGCTACGCAGCCGTTCGGTCCGCCAATCCGCGGGTGAGCCTGATTGGCCAACTGACTTCGCCAGTCCCCGCGGCAAATTCCTGGGACCCGCAAGCTTCGTCTGGATCAAGCACGCACAGATCGCCACAGATCGGCTCGTGAGTTTCGTTCCCAGCTACGCTGGCAGGGGTGAGATCGAGCAGCGGGCGTGTCGCGCAAACTGGAGATTGAGCGCAGCACACCCAGCCGCATGTCTGCCTGGACCGACAAGCGCCCGGCGCGTGGTCGATCCTCTTCAGTGCGCGTCGAAGGCTGAAGTCCCCAGTGGCTCTGCTTTGATCGTGAGAGCGTAGGTGTCAATGTGAGCAGCCGGCTGTGCTTCGCTCACTGGTGGCTTTGTGAGCATCGTCATCGTGAAAGCGGCGGCCGCTAGAGCGAATGCCGCTGCGAATATGGATGTCTTTCGCATGGATGCCTCCATCGGCAGGCTGGCACATCGAACACGGCAATGCGGCAGCCGGTCGTATTCAGGAGACCTGCGGAAGCCCTCGTTTATTCACGGGCCGACAACTTTTTTCGCCACGAGGGCGGTCGGAGCTGCCGTCAGCATGACGGTTCTCAGCGCCACAGGGTGGCGAACTCACCGAGTTCCTTGGGGTTTAGGTCGGACACGGCCCAGAACGCCATGCCGTTCCCCTGCCAACGCACGTAGTTGTAGCCATCGCGCGCGCCGGCTCCGCTGGCGTAATCCTCCTCGCCTGCGGGCCAGATGAAGAGGTCGATCACGTGCTGGCGGCGCTTGTAGACGAGGGCCGCCGCCGGGTTGCCCGGCAAGTAATCGAGACGTCCGCCCACGAGTGGAAAGCCGTCACCTGCGAGATCCTTGACGGGTGGAGCGAAGGGCAGACGTCCCCCGAACCACGGCTTGACCGTGTGCTGTTCGCTCGAGACCACGTCCGTCAGGTGATTGGGCTGGAGCGCCCGGATGTGCGCAGCCACGATCCAATCCGGCATCGTGTCGCCTCGGGGCAGGACGGCAAACACCGCCAAGCTTGCGGCAAGCGCTAGGCCCGTGGCGCCCAAGGTTGGGCGCCAATGCCTCGCCGCGAGGCCGTAATGGGCAGAACTACCTGCAATCTTCGCTCGGACCGCAGCCCGCAACGGTGCGGGCGCAGGGTGACGCGGCATCGCCCGCACCCGTGATGACAAGTCGAGAAGGCGCGTCTGCATGCGCGTGCAGGCTGGGCAGGCGTCCAGGTGTGCGGCGACCCGCGCGGCCTCGGCCGGTTCCAGTTCGCCGTCGACGTCGGCCTGGATCAGGAGATGCATGACCTCGCAAGGCTCAGGACTCATGATCGTCCTCCTGGACGGCCGAACCAAACAGCATCTGCCGGGCACGCCACAAGCGGGACATCACCGTACCGACCGGCACACCCGTGACCTGCGCGATCTCCTTGTAGGAGAGCTCCTCCAGTTCCTTGAGCACGAGGCACTCGCGCAGCTCCGGCGGCAGCGCAGCGAGGACCTTCGCTAGGCGCTCCGCGTCCTGCACGCTGGAGAGCGCGGCCTCTGGGCTCGCTCCCGGGTCGGGGATGCTCAGGACCACTTCGTCTGCACCGTCCCGCGTGTCCAAGTGCCGGAGCACCCGCTGACGGTCTGCGAGCGCTGAATGGGCAGTGTTGCGCACGATGCGCATGAGCCAAGCGCGCGCGTCGCCCCCGCGGAACGAAGCGAAGTAGGTCAGGCCTCGGACCACTGCGTCCTGCACAACATCGTCCGCCAGGTGCGTGTCGCGCACAATCCAACGCGCGAGGTTGTAGGCCGCGTCGAGATTGGGGAGCACGACCTGTTCGAAGCTCGCTCGGCTGTCCTCCGGGGACGCCGCAGACTCCGGAGGTCGACGCCATCTCACGCCTGCACCTCAGCCGAAAACCAGATGAAGCAAGCTGACGACACGCACAGCGAAACCTCCGACGCTCCGAGGTCGGTGCCTTCCTGAGTGCCTGAGCATACCGAGCGGAGCCGCCAAGCCAAGCACCTGGTTGAAGCCGCAGCAGAGCTGACAAGGCTCCTGTTGTCGTCTCATGCCACATCTCGGCCTGTCTCTCTCGCCAGGCGCTCGGAACGGATCGTCAACCTGCGCACTCGGGTCCATTTGAGGCAAAGACCAAGTGCGAGAAGCATTTATTCACGGCGTGCTTAGGGAGGCTCGACGCAGGGCGTTCGCCTGAATCATACTTGTCTACCAGAAAGCGCCAAGGGCTTGAGATCAGCCAGTCGATAGGACGCAGCAAGGCGCAATGCCTTCTCGGCGCAGAACGGTGAAATCAGTGACATCTGCCCGATCAGCTACGCGCCGCAACACGCAGTGGGTTAATCAAATCGGCGAAGCACTCGCGATGATGCTTTAGTCACGCCCAACTCCAGCGGTGCGGCGCCGGCCTTTCCGGGGCCGCACCGCTCGAAAACGGCCGCGCCGCCTTCAACGGTCTGCCCCCGTCGCGGCTTTCCTTCCGGTTTTCTCGAACGACCCAGGAACGAGCCATGCTGATACGCCTTGTGACATCCGTTGCGCTACTCGCGGGGGCGGCGAACGCCGCGCTCTCGGCCCCTATGTCCGCCGATGACAAGGCGGTGCTGCAGCAGCAATGCATGGGCGACTTCACCACCTTCTGCGCGGGTCTCCCGCCCGAGGACGGTCCGGAGACGCAGGCCTGTTTCGAGAAAAACATGTCGTAGCTGTCGCCTGGATGTCAGAGTGCCATCAAGAGCTACAAGCAGAACAAGAAGGGCTGAACGCCTACAACAGTGCGCAGGCTCGGGGCACCCGCAGTGCCAGCGCCGCGGGGAACCATCAAGATGTTTGGTGGCAAGACCACGCCGGTTTGATGCGTTGTCAGAAGCTGCTGCGACCTGAACTCCTCTGGGCATCCGCTTCCGACGGAGTTGCGGACGCCCGTGGCTGCAACCGCAAAGTCTGCACGGTGTCACTCCGGGGCCTTCACCTTGCCACCGCAGAATGTCCGGTTATCGACATCTTGCACCCCGGAACGGACAGGCCGCAATCGGCCGATTGTGTTGAAAAACTCCGTTTGCCCCCCTTTCGAGGACATCAACCTACAACACCTGGGTTCGTATCGAGCGACAAATACTAGCTATAGAGGACTTTGATCGCGCCGCGGAGTTTTTCAACACAATCGGCCACCATCGGTCATCCGAGGCACTGATGCGAACTGCTCGGAAGCAGACGCTCCGAGGGTCGGCTACCGGTCACACTTTCGCATCGGCTCCATAGCCGGCAGATGCCGGCCTGCAGGCGCGCTGTTGGCCGCAAGCTTTGCCGTCATTGGGGACGCGAAACACGCTGCGCACTCCGATGCCCAACTCCTTGGCAATCGCGGCCTTCTTCATGTCACGCGCTACCAGTTCCTGAACCTGATCGGCCTTGCGCGGCAGTGGGTGCCCGCCCTCTTGTACTTCCCAGTTCCCAGATCCGGCCTTCTGCCTACCCATGGCCGATACCATGAAGTAGCCTTCTATCTAGCCTGGTCCAAGATGCCGGTCCGGCCAGATCTTTGGCGCACTGCCGACGATCCATAACGCGGAGGTAGATCCTTCACTTGAGCGAGCGCCTGCAGATGATGGAACGTCGATCGGCCGCCGTCGACCTCGTGCGTGCCCTTCGCCCGGCAGCGCCTTTGCCTTTGGCCCTCGTGATGGTGTTGACGCTCGCGATATGTGACGTCACCGCCCAACAAGCCGACACGCGCAGCGAGACCAACTACGCCGTCCCCGATCTCGGCTCGCTGCCCGACGACGCACAGGGCCGGCTTGTCCGGCGCGGGCGGGATCTCGTCACAGCAACCTACGCCCATATCGGCCCGGAAGTTTCGGACCCGGCCAAGCGATACGCTGGCAACAATCTCGCGTGCCGCAACTGCCACCTGGATGCCGGGATTAAGCGCTTCGGCCTGCCGCTCTGGGGCGTGTCCGAGGAATATCCGCGTTACGATGCCGAGGTCGGACAAGACATCTCCATTGAGCAGCGCGTGAACGGCTGCATGAAGCGGAGCATGAACGGGCGCGCGATGCCGACGAACGCGCCGGAGATGAAGGCCATCGTGGCCTATCTCGGGTTCCTGTCGACGGGCGTGACCGCGGGCGCGCCATTGACCGGAAAGGGTGCTGGCAACATGCCTGAGCTTGATCGCGCCGCCGATCCCGCGCGGGGACGTCTGATCTACGCGGCAACTTGCGCCCTGTGTCACGGCTTGGATGGCGGTGGCATCCGCCAGGGTCTACCCTCGATGGCCGAGGGCTTCGCATTTCCGCCCCTTTGGGGACCGCAGAGCTTCAACGATGGGGCCGGCATGAACCGGCTGATCACTGCGGCGAATTTTATTCACGCCAACATGCCGGATGGGACGAGCTACGATCATCCGCAACTCTCCGTCGAGGAGGCCTGGGACGTTGCAGCCTTCGTGGTGGCGCAGCCACGGCCGCAGAAGGCCGATTTGGCGTTGGATTTTCCCGATCGTGCGACCAAGCCCGTCGACACGCCTTACGGCCCATACCTCGACGGATACTCCGAGCAGCAGCACAAGTTCGGACCGTTCGGACCCATTCGCGAGGCGTTGAAGCTGCTGCAAGCTGAAACGGCTTATCCTCAAACTCTCCAGCGTTGATCCTACTCCTCAGTCATTTGAATTGCAGAGCCGGGACTGATTGTCTTGCGCGCCGAGCTGGGTTGAATGATACAGGATTGGTTTTTGTGGCGCGGAATCTCTATCCGGTTTCCAGATCTCCATGACTATGTTTCATAATTTCTGCGGAGCAGATACGTATATATTGCATTTCACACAAATAAACTCGAGGTGTGATTGGGCCGAAATGAGCGAGAGCTCCCGGGCGTCTGTCGCCAGAAATGCGACTATTCTTGACAACGCATCGCAGGCTGCGGTCCGAGCATTCAGGTTCATCTTCTGCAGCATCGCGCCACGTGTCATAATCAGCTCCACCGGAAACTCTCGCCGTTCCGGTAATGTTTCTTGACGCACCTTCGGTGGGCGGGGCGCAAATTTGATGGCGCTCACGGATCTTTAGTCTACTCTATGTTCGAAGGGTCGCGTCCCTGACATCTATTACGTCCCTCTTAAAGGCGAGATGCTCCATGTCAGACAGGTTATCCCGACGCGGCATCCTGACAGCTGGCACCGCCTTCGGATTTGCAGGCATGGCCACCTCGGCCCGGGCCGCGAGCTTTGGCAACCCTGATGAGCCGCCTCAGGGAACGATCAACATCACCAGACCCGCCGACCTCACCATCCCAGGTCCGCACAGCGACGCGATTTCAGGGCAGTTTCCGACCTCTCTCAGTCCGCCCGCTACTGACGTCGGCTCGCTGCCGCAGTTTTGGGCCTCGTTCAACAACGCGCAGCGACGCATCCAAAACGGCGGCTGGGCGCGCCAGGTCACGCAGGAGAACTTCCCGATCTCCACGACGATCTCTGGGGTCGACATGCGCCTCGGAGCTGGCGCGATCCGCGAGATGCACTGGCATCAGGCTGCCGAATGGGCCTACGTGACTTATGGCTCCTGCCGCATCACCGTCCTTGATCCGCAAGGCCGCGCGTCCGTAGCCGACGTGAAGGCAGGTGACCTCTGGTACTTCCCGGCCGGCTACCCGCATTCCCTTCAGGGCCTCGGCCCGGACGGCACGCAGTTCCTGCTCTGCTTCGACGACGGTAAGCAGTCCGAGTACAGCACGCTGCTGGTCAACGAGTGGTTCGCCCACACGCCGCCTGACGTGCTCGCGCTCAACTTCGGCGTGCCGGCCGAAACGTTCAAGAACATCCCATTGCACGACCTCTACATCTTCCCAAGCGATCTGCCGCAGTCGCTCGCGGCCGACCAGAAGCAGGTCGAGAACCCGCTCGGGCCGCCGCCCAACCCGTTCGTCTTCACGCTCGCCGATGGCCCCGCGACCAAGCAGACCAAGGGCGGCAAGGTCCAGATCGCCGACAGTACCAACTTCAAGGTAGCGACCACGATAGCGGCTGCGCTCGTGACCGTTCATCCCAGCGGCATGCGCGAGATGCACTGGCACCCGAACGCCGACGAATGGCAGTACTACATCAAGGGCACGGCGCAGATGGGCGTTTTCCAGACCGGCCCGAACGCGGTGACTACAAATTTCAACCCGGGCGACGTCGGTTATATCAAGCGCAATCTCGGCCACTACATCAAGAACGTCGGCAGCGACGACCTCGTCTTCCTAGAAGTGTTCCGCGCGCCTGAATATCAGGACGTAGCGCTATCAGACTGGCTCACGCACACGCCCACCCAGATGGTTACGGCCCATCTCAACGTGCCGGCTGATACGATCGCCAAGTTCACGAAGGCCAGCGTGGGAGTCGTGCCGGTTTGAACTGGCCGATCAACCGCCGGCCATGTCTGCGGCAGTCCAGCCTTACTACGCATTATCGGCACATCATCGACGGCCTCGGCACGTTGGCGCGTGTGACCGTGACAAGGCCTGGCTGGCCCGTTTCACGCCGCGACGCCGGCCGCTTCCCATCAGGCCTCGAACGCTCCGGCTCGGAAGATCCGGTGGGCTCAAGCGGAGACGAAGTGGCGAGGAACGGTGAAGGTGTTGGAGGCGGCGTTCAGAAACAAAGAGGACTCGGCAACACCGCCCCGAGCGGCCGATCACGTCGCTTAGCGGCGAGCGAGGCTTGCAAGCGCGTCGTTGAGCATGCGGTCGATTTCACCGCGGGCCTTAAGGTTGGACGGCAGTCACGGGCTGCATTCAATCCCGATCGCATCGCGGCCCGTGCCCCCGCTCCATACATGCGCTTACGCGAAGAGAGGCGTGCTGATGATGAGAATTGCGCGACCTCGCGCATGTCCTGCTCGCCTTAGCTCGACCTTGGTAGTTCAGAAGGCCGGTTGTCCCGGTTGGGATGCCGGCTATCCTTGAGCGCCAAGGCGATCACACTGCAGGCGCTTGCGCATTCCGTTGTAAGGATTCTCGATGCGCTTCGCTTTAGTGATCGCATTCCTTCTCACGATCGTATCGGTCCCTGTCCCCGCCGAGCCGGCTCGTCAGGTGCTCTGGATCGCCCTGCAGACCTGCATCCTTGCTAAGAAAGCCACCGGCCGCACATTTCCTTGCCTTGCAGTCGACCTCGGCAGCGCAGATCGGTCAGGCACGGCTGTTCTGAGAGCACCAGGGCAGCCGACCCATACCGTCGTGATGCCGACCGAGCGCGTCGTGGGGCTTGAGGCGCCTGAGTTGCAGCATGCGAGCGGCATTGCCTACTGGCGCGCTGCGCTGGCGGCCCGGCACTTCGTCACCGATGCCCTGAAAGGTGCGATACCATCCGAGGATGTGGGCCTAGCAGTGAACTCGGAGGGCGGCCGCAGCCAAGATCAGCTGCACATCCACCTCGACTGCGTGAAATCAAGCGTCCGGGCAGCGCTGCGAGTTTACGCGCCCAGCATACACGAGAGCTGGGCTCCGATGCCGATTGCTCTTCAAGGCAGCCGCTTCTTCGCGATGCGGTTCAAGGCAGCTGACGTTGAGAGCTTCAACCCATTTGCTGCACTCGCGCGCCTGCCGGGCCGGCGGCCTAATCTGCTTCAAACCAGCTTCGGGGCGATCAGCACGCCTGCCGATGACCCGGAGAGGGGCTTCTCCCTGTTGGCCTATCGGGCCCCGAACGCCAATGCTGAGATGCTGCTGGACCATTCATGCTCGACCGTCGCTAAGGCTGCCGCCCGTTGAACATCGAGGAGTGCCGGGCGGACGGCGCAGCGGGCAGTCAGCCGGGCGGATTGATTTCGGTGCCTACGCGAAGGGAGAGGTGCAGATTATGCGATCGTGCTGGGCTTACGTGGCGCCGCGCCTTACCGCGGTCTCGCGGCCCGCATGTAGTCCTCGGCTCCCGCCTGAGCACGCAACCGGATCGCCTGCACACGATGGTGCCGGGCTTGGTCGAGAAGCCCATCTGCGGTCTCCGGCCAGCCTTCCTGCCGGTGAGCGTGAGCCGCTGCGGTGAGCTCGTCCGCCATCGCCTCAGCCAGGGAGGCGACGACGATGCGATTGGCAGACGCGATCTTCACAGGAGCCTCAAGGATCATGAGCCACGGGCATCCGCAGCCTCTAGGCCGCTTATGGCTCAGCGGCCGCGGGGCTGCCGTGATGAACGTCACGCCGGCGAGCTGGAGGCGCGCAAACCTTCAAGGACCTCCGACGCGCACGTCCCAGCCAGGAGATCTCGCGCCTGGGGCTGCACGCGTTTCTCGCTTGCCAGGGCGGTCGAGGCATCCAGATATGGCCGCTCGAGACGGCGAGGATACCGACTATGAGTACCGGCACTGTGAAGTGGTTCAACGAGACCAAGGGCTACGGCTTCATCCAGCCAGATGACGGCGGCAAGGACGTGTTCGTCCATATCTCGGCGGTCGAGCGCGCGGGTCTGCGCACCCTCGCTGAGGGCCAGACGGTCTCCTATGACGTGGAGGCTGACCGGCGGTCGGGAAAGGAGAGCGCGGCGAACCTGAAGGCCGGGTAAGCGGCGCCCGTGGGCGTGACCTGACCGGTAATTTGGGCCGAGCCACTTGCGAGGCTACTGCATGGTAGCGGCCATGGGTAGGCGGAAGGCCAGATCCGGGAAGCTGACGGGTGCGGGTGACCGGTAGCCCAAGGACGAGTGCGGCCGGACGCGATGTAGGTGTTTTGCCAGATGCCAATCACAGCCTGTGCCTCCTTCAGCGAGGAGAAGATCTCCTGGCGTAGGCACTCGCCGTTCGTAGCTCTGCTCGGAGATGCCCGCCTCTTTGCACGCAATGGCGATGGTCTTGCCCTGAGCTGGCTGCACCTCGATCTGGCGCAGCGTCAGCACCACCTGCTCGGCACTCGGCCTCTGTCCTCTCCTCATTTCCAGCTCCTCCGGTCCTGGCTGATGCTCGCAAGCAGCCCGGTCCAAAGCCAGCCGGTCAGGTCACGTCCACATCTGCAATCTCTACGGCCTCAACAAGAGTCAAGACGCGATCCGGCCCGCCTTCGGCATCACGCACGATCAGACCGGCAACCTACCGCCGCTGCCTGGGATTTTCCCCGACCAGATGGCGATGCCTTGAACAATCCTGCCTGGGATCGAGCGCTCAGACAGTCTCTGAGTGGACGTGATCTGGGCGACAAGTTCCGCGTTGATGTGTAGTCGGCCCATTAGCCCTCGGCCGATGCTCGGGCGTCTCAGGAGGCACGGCCGTGCACATCAAGGATGTTTCCGACATGGTTGCCAGTGGCGACCTCAACGAAATCGAGCGCGCCTTTCGCGCCCTCGTCGCGTACCCCTCAGATGAGGAGGTCTCAGGCGCAAGTTCGAAGAGCCTGCTGCACGCGTTGGACACCGTCAGTCAGGCGCTGCTCACCGACTTCAACAGCATGCCACCGCAAACCTGCGCGGCCCTTCGTGTGCACGTCGGCTCGACCTACCGAGAGGGTGCTGGTGATTTCAAGGCGCATCATGCTTGGTGGCATGGCCGTCTCAACGCAGTGTGCGGCGGCCATTGAAGGTCAAGGATGCCTTCCGTTCAGCTTGGAGAAGGCTCGACTACAGACCTAAGCATATGCTGCGTTGCAGATTGTTTCTGGTTGCCCGATGTTTTCTGACTGAGCGCTCTTGATCTGCTTGCCAAAATGATGATCTACGCTGCGTGAGGGTGCGCGAACCATGGACTTGAAACGTGACAGAAGAAACGCAGGGGCAGAGCCCCAACTTCGTTGAACTCGCAGCCGACATCGTCTCGGCCTACGTGTCCAACAACTCTCTGCCGATCGCCGAACTGCCGGCTCTGCTCGCTGGCGTGCACACGGCACTGAACGGCCTCACGAGCGGCGCGTCGCAGGTCGCTGAGGAAGTGGTCGAGAAGGCGACGCCGGCGCAGGTTCGCAAGTCGATCACGCCGGACTTGCTGATCTCGTTCATCGACGGCAAGCCTTACAAGACGCTCAAGCGCCACCTCTCGACGCACGGGCTCGATCCGCACACCTACCGCCAGCGCTACGGCCTGCCGAGCGACTACCCGATTGTCGCGGCCAGCTACGCCGCGCAGCGTTCCGAACTCGCCAAGGCGATTGGCCTCGGTCGCCCGGGCGCTCGCGCTACCGAGGAAGAGGCTGCGGAAGCTCCGAAGGGCCGCGGGCGTCGCAAGGCCGCCTGACGCGCCTCAGTGCGTCACGGCGTCGAGCCAGGACGACACCGGATCGACAACGTAGCCGAGGACGGAGGCGGCCCACGCTTTCGCTCGCGCCGTGAGGGTTCGGCCCTCGCGCCGCGCCGCCTTCTCCTCGGCTGCCTGCGCTTCCAAGATGGCGGCTACGTAGGCGTCCTCGTGCTCTTTGCACGCGTCGAGTGCGCTGAGCTGAGAGGCTGCTTTGCTTTGGCTGGAGCGCTCGCGATCGTAGACATCGCGGACGCAGCCATGCCAGCGCGACTCAAGACTGCTCAGGCCAGCTGTTGCCTTCTCGTCTGCCGCTGAAGGCAACCAAGCCACGAGCAGGACGAGAAGGGAGAGCATCAGCCGCATGCCGCCTTATCGCCCAAGCAGCCAAGCTTGGATAGAACGAAACGGCAACACCCGCTTGGCAATGTGCCGAACGGCGGGTGCTATTTCGGCTTCAGGATTGAGCCGTCGGGCACTGCGCTGTGGCAGGCGAGCTCTTGTCCGCTTGGCTGCTTCGCTAAGCTCCGGTCGAGCTCGCGCATGAGCCAGCGCTTCACACGTAGTTTCTGAGACCGCGTCATCGCTGCCTCCGATGGAGAACTACATCGTCAGAGCCTCTGGTTAACGAGTAGTTAACAGCGCAAATCATGTCATCACTGTGGTTGATTTTGCTGCGTCTGTTGCAGATTTAGGCGATAGTTCGGAAGCGCACGGCTGGCGGCTTCTCGGCCAACATAGATCAACTTCCGCTGGTAGCGCTCAACCCCGCATCGAACCGTTAGCAGCTACACGGCACCGGAGCTGCGCGACACCGCCGAGCATGCCGACTGGCGGCGCGCTGAGGGCTTCATCGGGCTGCCCGGCTCAGTGGATCTCAGCAGCCTTGCCCGTGATGTTTAACCATCAGGTCAATGGTCGGCTCTGGGGTGGAACTGCGCAATCGATGTGGACGGCAAAAACGCGGTGGCCCCATATGACGAGAGCCACACCGGCATCACAGAGCGAGCAACTTCCCTACCGCAGTAGTCAGGGTGTTGCCCCAAGTGATCCCGAGCGCCGCCGCAAAGGCGGGCAGAGCCCAGATGAGCGTGGCCCGCAGGTCAGGCCCGCTGCCGATCCGGCTGGCGTTCCAGATGTCATGAAGGGCGGCGTCGCGCTGGTCTGTCAAAGGTTGATTCTCTTCCACGCCGCTCGGCTGAATGCGTCTCCTCAGCACTTACTGTCTAGATGCAGGGCGCTGCAGGAAGCGGTGCGGAATCTCACGCCGGGCCGGATCTGTTCGGCGAGGCGCGGCGTCATGCTTCCGGATCGGCCTGCGATCCCTGCCGCGCGGTCAGGCAAGGCCGGCCCGACGATCGGTTCACGCGGGGGCGGCCGCCTCCCACTCGCGGTCCCATTTGGCGAGCATTGCGGCGCGGTTCGCCTGCGCTCGTCGCGCCGCGGCCTCCGGCGTCTCGGCGAGTTCTGGTGCAGCCGGCTGCCAGACCTCCCTGCCCTCTCCGAAGATCTTGGCGAGCTCTGCGACGAGGCGATCGAGGTCGGAGGACGTCAGCACGCTGGTGCGGAGAAGTTCGAGACGCGCGCCGTCGTGCAGCATCGCGCTCGGTCCCGGCGGGTCGCGGCGAGCGCGTAGAGCGGCGGACCGAACTAGCTGTCGGAGAAGCCCGGTCCGCCGTGCCGTGGCTCTGGGGGAGGCGCCGCGACGCCTCACGATTGCGCGGAAGGGTTAGCGGGCGCTTAAGGCAGCGGGCCGAGCGTTGCGATCGGGGTTGGCTCGGCCCGCTGCACCGCGCAGGGTTCAGAGGAGGAATCGCCGGTGCGGTTCCTGAGCGTCCCGCTGGCGGGTTAACGAAATCTTAAGGCAGCAGGCCGGGTGTGGTTCGGATGGCCCCGGCCCGCTGGTCTCCCCACCGTCGGCGTGAAAGCGGTTCGACGCGCAACCGTAGCAGTAATTTCGATCTGGGCCGAACCACTCGAAAGCCAGTCTCAACCCGGCTTCAGAGTGGTCCTCAAACTCAGGGCCTGACCCGCGCCCGGCCATCATGAGCCGGGCGCACGATAATCGCCCTTCTCGTGCACCCGAACGAGGTTTTCCGAGCATGTCCGGAGGCACCAATATCGTGTGTCCGGAGGCGGGCGTCGCGACCCAGCCCGATGCGCTCGACACCGCTGCGGCTGGGTTCGCGGCTGCCTCGAAGTCGGCAGCCACCCGCCGGGCCTACGCCGCCGACTCGGGCGACTTCGCCGGCTGGTGTGTCGACGAGGGTGTCGACACTCTTTCCGCCACAGGCCGCACGGTCGGGCGCTACCTGACCCACCTCGCCGGCCTCGGCCGGTCCGTCTCGACGATCGATCGCCGGGCCGCCGTGCACCGCGCCGCTGGCCACACGGCGCCGACGGCGCTCGAAGAGGTCCGGTCGATCCTGACCGGCATCCGCAACACGCTGGGCCGCCGGCCCGAGAAGAAGCAGGCCCTCACGGCCGACCTGGTCGCGAAGGTGGTCAAGCGGATCCGCGGCAAGGACCTCGCCAGTGTACGCGACCGCGCGCTGATCCTGCTCTGCTTCGGCGCGGCGCTCCGAGCTCGTCGCTCTCGACGTCGCCGAACTGGAGCGCCACCGCCGCGGCCTGCTCGTCCGGATCGGGCGCAGCAAGACCGACCCACACCTCGGCGTACCACCAGCCGAAGTTGTCGTTCAGATTCTAGTTCTGCCTTTGACGCGGCGCTCCCAGATGCCACCCTGGATGGTTCTGGCCTCCGCCGGAACTGCGAGCACGACGAGCAGGAGCGCTGCCTTCTTCATCAATAGCCTCTCGTGGCTTTCAGGACAGAAACACCCTTGGTGACTGGCGCTCATCCTGAGCGTAGCACACGGCCTCGTGTGACGATTTAGAACGTTTGCACAATCACCACATAGCCTGGGCGATGTAAAATACCGATATCCTGCGCAAAATATGATAACAGCTTGCGCGCTCGACCATCTGCCTTAAGATGCCATAGAACCTTGTGAGTCATCGAAATTGTCTCTGATGTATTGGAAGCCAGTCGCCAAGGGGGTGGCAACGATGGTGCCGGGATTGTACCGGCTCCTTTCCGGCAGCAATGGCGGCGGCACGTCGTCGGCGAGCTACTGCTTCGGAATTTGGGCGAAACATTTGAGCCTACTGCGCGCAAATGGCATGAGAGATGTGCCAGCGTCGATTGCAGAACTCGGGCCAGGTAATACGCTTGGGGTAGGCATCTGTGCGTTACTCTCCGGCGCATCCTCGTACTACGCTCTCGACGTTGATCGATACAGCGAGGTTAACGAGAATCTCAGGCTTTTGGACGAGTTGGTTGAGCTTTTCATAAGTCGTGCTCCGATCAATATAGGAGGGTGGCCTGATTTCTCGAATTACCTAGACGCTGATCGTTTTCCGTCCGCCTTACCTCGCGATTTACTGAGCCGCACCATGACCCGTCCGCGCATCGCTAGCATACGCGACGCTTTGCGTGGGCGGCCAAGTGACATAATCGTCAGGTATATAGCTCCGTGGAACGATGAAGCTCTAATAGATAAGGGGAGTGTAGGTCTTATCCTCTCGCATTCGGTGCTAGAGCACGTCGCCGACGTCGACCACACGATGCGAGCTTGTGCTGCTTGGCTTCAGCCTGACGGTTGGGTATCACACCAAGTTGATTTCAGTTCTCACGACGTCACGAAAGAGTGGAACGGCCATTGGGAGTACCCGCAATGGGCTTGGCGGTTAGTGCTCGGCGGCCGACCGTACCTTATCAATCGGGTTCCCGCAGACGTCATGGTCGAATGCTTGCGCGCGCACGGCTTCCGCATCGAGATGGAGCTACATTTGAAACGGACCGATGGCCTTTCTCGCGAGCGCCTAGCCCGCCCATGGCAGACTAAGGCCGTGGATTCCGCATCGCTATACGTCCAGGCACGGCTTAGCGTATAGAGTTTCGCTTAGTCCCCGTGTCAGAACGCTCTCGCGAGGTGACCTGACCAGTATTTTGAACCGAGCCAATTGCGAGACTACTGCATGGTAGCGGCCATGGGTAGGCGGAAGGCGAGATCCGGGAAGCTGACGGGCGCGGGCGGCCGGACGCGGTTGTAAGTGGCTTGCCAAGGTCCGATCACAACCTGTGCCTCTTTGAGCGAGTAGAAGATCTCGTAGCGTAGGCGCTCGTCCTTCAGCTGCTCGCAGATGGCCGCTTCTTTGCACGCAACCGATGCTCAGCCCTGGGCTGTCTGCACCTCGATCTGGCGCAGCGTCAGCACTACCTGCGCGACACTCGGCCTCTGTCCTCGCCTCGTCTCCAGCTCCTCCGGTCCGGGCTGATCCTCGCAAGCAGCCCGGTCCAAAGGCCAGCCGCTCAGGTGAGCCGTAGACCGCCGAGCATTGAATTGCTTAGCTTCCTTGGTTAGGCGTCAGCGTTTGCTCCCTGGGGCTCGTATGCCCCCTCCAACGTCCCTTCCATGCACCCGACCGTTGCACACATTCTTCGCCGGAGAGGCATATCTCCATCCGACTTCCGTGCGGCGTGCCAGGAAGCGGTGCGCCTGCTTGGAGATCAGCCGAGCATCAGCGCCAGAATGCAACTCGCGGCTGCATTAGCGACCGTGCCGGGCGGCAAGCTGTGCGATGTCGGTGGCAGCACTTCCGCCTACCTCCTGGTAGCGCACGTGCTCGGCACACACGTTACGATCGTCGACACAATGCCTTACGTGGACGGAGGTCCCGGCGCGGTTCCGGGATTTGAAGCCGAGGTTCGGCGGCGCCTCACGCTCTTTGAAAAGCTAGGGCTAGCGGTTCGGCGGACCGACGTGTTCGAGACAGGCTTGCCGGCGGATCATTTCGACGTGGCAGTGGCGTTTGAGACGATTGAGCACTTCGCGCATTCGCCGAAGCCGGTGCTCGAGGCGATGGTGAAAAGCCTGCACCCCGGCGGCCGGCTTTGCCTGTCCACGCCGAATATCGCCCGCATCGAAATGCGCTTGCGCCTTCTTGCCGGTCGCACCGTCCACGAGCGGCTCGTGCCCTTCTTTCACGATGGCAACCCGTTTCTCGGCCACCATCGGGAGTATACGCTGAACGAGTTCGAAGCGCTGCCCGACCTGCTGGGGCTGAAAGCCGTTGCCGTGTTCGCGGCAAACGTCACCTATGAGAGTCGCAAGCGTAAGACGGCGGCACAGCACTTCTTGATTAATCTAGAAGAGCGCTATGGATTGGGTGATCTCTTGTTACCGCCAACTTGGCGGAAGCACGTCTGGCTTGAGGCTATGAAGCAACGTTGAATTGATGTCGTTGTTCGCCACGCAGGCCGCGGCAATATCGGACGCGCAATGCCGCGCTAACAAGACCGAGCTTAGAGCAATCGCGAATGCGCCTGCGTTCAAGGGCCGTCTACGATCATGCCCTTCTCGGGCGAAGCTGAGCAGATGACGGGTGTCGAGGTGATCGCGCGCGATGTTGCGGCAGGCCCGGCGATGATGCCATTGGTTCATGGACGGCGATCGAGCCCGGACAGATAGAAGGGCCTGGCAGCGCGACCTCTGGGATTTGGTCTGGACTGTCACTGCCATTGAGTGGCCCGTTCGGGCGGAGTGGTGTCATGGGCAGTTCGTCAAAGATGCCAGAGAGCGACCCTCCCCACCCCGCCGAGGGTTCGATGGCGTTCGGCCCCTACAGCTCGCCGCCTTGTTTCATGCACGAGCTCGATCCGAGTTTCGTCGGACTCCCCGGCGGCTCAGAGCAGGTGGCGAGCCCACCGTGACCTGCCGGCCCCCTCGATTGGCCGGCGATCAAGCAATGGCGGAAGGAAAAGCGTGCTCAGCTGATCGAGCGTCGGCTTCAGATCACACCCGCAGACCGCACGGATTGGAGCGCCCGCATCGACGAGGCACTGGCGGAGGTACTCTCCTCGGTCTCAGGCAAGCTCGTCGGGTTCTACTGGCCCTTCAAGGGCGAGTACGACGCGCGCGCTTCTCACCGGCCTGCGTACGGATGGGGTACGCCTCGCGCTGCCCGTGGTGGTCGCGAAGGCGCAGCCAATCCAGTTTCGTGAGTGGTGGCCAGGTGTGCGGATGACCCGTGGCGTGTGGAACATCCCGATTCCAGCTGAGGGCGAGCCACTTTTCCCCGACATCCTGCTCGCGCCGTTGGTGGGCTTCGACACTGCAGGCTTTCGTTTGGGATACGGCGGCGGCTTCTATGACCGGACCCTCGCGGCGATGCCATCCAAGCCGCAGGCGATCGGCGTCGGCTTTGAACTGTCGCGCCTGGACACCATCCATTCGCAACCGCAAGACATGCGGATGGATGTCATCGTCACCGAGCGTCATACGGCTCGCATCTCTGCGGGGTAGGCGAACGACCCGTTCAAGCTCGCCCATGCCCTGCTCGGACGGTAGCGTCCACGGACGAGGTGTAATTTCCGGGACCGTTTCGGTGGGGATTGGGGTGGCCATCGGGGCCGGCGGCTAAGGTGGAGTTTGCGGACTTCAACCTGAGCCGGGAGCACCCGATGACCGACGACAGAGTGGCACTGATCGAGGCGCTGCAGAAGGCTGACGACGGCAACTTCCTGCGCTCGTTGGCCGAGACGGTCCTGCAGATCCTGATGGAGGCCGACGTGGAGGGCCTGATCGGCGCCGGTCGCTACGAGCGCACGGGTGAGCGCAGCACGTACCGCAACGGCTATCGCGAACGCAGCCTCGACACGCGGCTTGGCTCGCTCAACCTGAAGATCCCCAAGCTGCGGACCGGCAGCTACTTCCCCGGCTTCCTGGAGCCGCGCCGCACGGTCGAGAAGGCGCTGGTCGCCGTGATCCAGGAGGCGTGGATCGCCGGCGTCTCGACCCGGCGCGTGGACGACTTGGTGCAGGCCATGGGCCTGTCGGGCATCTCCAAGTCCTCGGTGTCGAAGCTGTGCAAGGAGATCGACGAGCGCGTCGGAGCCTTCCTGACGCGTCCGCTCTCGGGTGCGTGGCCCTATCTCTGGCTCGATGCCACCTACCTGAAGGTGCGCGAGGGCGGTCGCATCGTCTCTGTCGCTGCCATAGTCGCCGTCGCGGTGGACACCGAAGGCCGGCGCGAGATCGTCGGCCTGCACATCGGTCCCTCCGAGGCCGAGGTGTTCTGGACAGACTTTCTGCGGAGCTTGGTCAAGCGCGGGCTCTCGGGCGTGCAGCTCGTCATCTCGGATGCCCACGAGGGGCTCAAGGCGGCCATCCGCCGGATGCTGAAGGCGACCTGGCAACGCTGCCGCGTTCATTGGACCCGGAACGCGCTGGCTTACGTGCCGCGCACCCAGCAGACCATGGTGGCTGCCGGCCTGCGCCACGCCTTCCAGCAGCCCGATCAGGACGCCGCCCGGGCCGCCCTTCAGCACCTGGGCGAGCAACTGCACAACCGCTGGCCGAAGCTGAAGGTCTTCATCGAGGCCACGTGCGAGGACGTGCTGGCCTACCTGACTTTCCCGCTCCAGCATCGGGCCAAGCTTCACAGCACGAACCCGCTGGAACGCCTCAACAAGGAGATCAAGCGGCGCGCCGATGTGGTCGGCATCTTCCCCAACACGGACTCGATCCAACGCCTGATCGGTGCGGTGCTTCTGGAGGCCAACGACGAGTGGCAGCTTCAGCACCGCTATATGCAGATCGAGGGCATGGCCGGGTTTGCTTCGGCGTTGATCGAGGAGAGCGTCACGACACTTCCACCACAGGCTGCCTGACCGATGGCGGCTCCAATTCCACCCCGAAAGTCCACCTCATTGACGGACGTAACCTGCTCGGACCTCGCCTGGAGCGCTGCACAGAGGCTGTGAACCGGGTGTCAGGGCGCTCGGCGCATGCCATTTTCGGCTCTCCCGACGACATGAAGTTCCGCTCGAGCATAACCTTGTTCGTACGCGCCGCGTCCGATGCTTCACCCTTTGAGACAGCGCTCGTGCGGTACTTCGGTGGGCAGGAGGATCCGCGCACGCTGGAAAAGCTGCAGCGATCCTGACGACGCGCTCCTCCGATCAGTCGAAAAAGGGGCCTACCATCACCCACTCGGTAACAATCCAGCGTGGTAACCTTCTGCAGGGGAAGGAAATTGCCATCGCCGCCGGAAGTGGGCCTGAGGGTTCGTCGAACTGCCGCAGCCGGCTCACAGACGCACGACGCCGCACAGCCATGACCACCCTGTACCTTCACCACGCTGCAGCCCTAAATCACTTGGCCGAGCCCGGTCACCCGGAGCGGGCAGATCGCATCCGGGTGATCGAGCGCAGCCTCGAGCAGGAACGCTTCACCGCGCTGGTCCGCGAGCAAGCGCCCTCAGCCCCTGTCGAGCCCATCCTCCGGGCCCATGAGGAGCGCTATGTCCAGATGGTGATTGAGGATCTGCGCCGAGGCGGACCACTTCGCGCAGACGTCGACACGCCTCTGTCGATGGGAACCCTCGAGGCAGTGCTTCGCAGCATCGGAGGCGCCCTGCAGGCCGTGGACGAGGTCATGACGGGCCGGGTGCAGAATGCCTTCTCGGCCATGCGGCCGCCCGGCCATCATGCCGAGCGGGCCAGAGCCACAGGCTTCTGTTTCTTCAACACCGTTGCCATAGCGGCGCGCCACGCTCAGGCCGTTCACGGAGCTGGGCGGATCGCGATCCTCGACTGGGATGCTCACCACGGCAATGGCACGCAGGACATCTTCTGGAACGACGCCGGCGTGCTCTACTGCTCCACCCACGAGATGCCGCTTTACCCCGGGACCGGAGCTGCGACGGAGCAAGGTGAGCACGGCACGATCCTGAACGTGCCGCTCGCCGCCGGCGACGACGGAGCGGTGTTCCGCGAGGCGCTCGACGCTGCCGTGCTTCCGCGGCTGGAGGCATATGGCCCCGACCTCATCCTGATCTCGGCTGGCTTCGATGCGCACTGGCGTGATCCGCTGGCCAATCTCAACCTGACCGAGCGCGATTTCGGTTGGGCGACGCGACAGCTGATGGAGATTGCGGCGCGGACCTGCGGTGGGCGCATCGTATCCATCCTCGAAGGCGGATACGACCTGATCGGCTTGTCCACGTCCGTGACAGCGCACGTTTCCGCGTTGATGGAGGGGTGATGGCGCGCTCGCAGAGGCCGCGCTTTCCAGTACAACGAACGGCGGTCTCGTCGTGATGGGATCGCGAGGGTTCTGTGTTGGCTTGGCCGAACGGCTGCGACGCACGCGCCTGCGCCGGAGCACTCAGCTTGCATCACGTCTTAGTCGCCGCGTCCCTCATGAGCAGCCATGACCTGCAATTTGGTGTGCGGTGCACCATATGATGGTAGTGCGGCGCCGATCTTCGTGAGCTGCCCGCGACACAGACATGAGTGCGATGAGTTTTATGTTTTCACCGGCTGCCCGAGCTGAGGCTAGGCTGGCCAGCCATAGGGTTGAGCAGCGCGGCGGCCGGTTCTGCATCGTGGCCGCTGTCACGGGGCAGGTGATCTACATACCACCGGACTTCCTGAAGGCGGCGATCATGGCCCACGCTGACCTGCAGCTTCTGGCTGAGGCACTCGCCCGCGGTGACCGGTACATCGATGCCGTGACGGCCTTTGAGGCTGATCGCTCTGACGAGCTTCGCGCCCGTCACGCCGTCTCGGCGGCACTTAGCCGGAGTGGACATGTCGGCTGAGTGGTCGGTGCTGAGTGCCAGTCGATGGGCCGAGAAAGCCACGCGACCGCGGTGCTTCGGCTAGGTAAGTACACCCTACCCGCCCGGACAAGCTGCGAGGCGGGTCGAAACCTCCGGCTGATGAACTTTAGGATTGCTGGCATTTGCAGGCCGGAGTGCGGGTGGCGTGGTAGTCTTGAAACCAGCCCGGCAGAAGCCGCATCACGGTTTTCGCGTCGGACAGACGAAGGTGAGGTTGGCATAATCGCGCTTGAGGGACTTCGCGATGCCGTTGTTCTGAGGAGAGCGCATTGGCATTAACCGCAACTGCAGGCCAAGTGCCAAGGCCGTTCAAGCGGTCTCTTTGGCAGTGTTGGCAGAGCCGTAGATCCGACTTGCTCAAGCCGGTTTGCGGAAGAGGTAGCTCTCGGAGCGTGAGGTCTGCGCGTCTCCGTGCTCGCTCCGCGGCAGCGGCTCTCGCACCGGGATCGGAACCGGCCTCCCCTCTCGCTTCTGTAGCAGGCGCTCGAGGCGCTCCTGCCAGCCACGGGACCGCTCAGAGTGCGAGAGCTCCAGGCCCTGCTTGGTCCAGAAAAGGTCCAGGATTATGAGAACGATTCACGGTCCGCCGATGCCGAGAAAGAACGCCATCGCCCTGCCCTCACGTGCAGCAGAATGCCCGAGCGTCAGTGGCGAAGGATAGAACCCGCCCCTTATACCAATCGGTGGTGATCATAACTGATAGGCCCAGTCACGCAGGCCGATGGACATGATCTTCCAAGGCTGGTCGATGAACCGGTTCCAGACCTGACAGCACTGCTCGACAATGTCCTCGTAGGACGAGAAGACGCGGTCGCCGAGCCAGTTGTCGCGCAGGAACTGCCAGACATTCTCGACCGGGTTGAGTTCCGGGGCGCAGGCTGGCAGCGGCAGCAGGGTGATGTTGGCGGGCACGACGAGGTCGTGGGCGACGTGCCAGCCCGCCCCATCGAGGATCAGCACGGCGTGGGCGCCTTCCTCGACGCTGCAGCTGATCTCCCTGAGGTGCTCGTTCATCGCCGCGGTATCGCATCTCGGCATGATGAGGCCGGCACCCTTGCCCTTCTCGGGACAGATCGCTCCGAAGATGTAGGCGTGGGCCGTACGTTGGTCCTTGGGCGCCGAGGGCCGGCTGCCGCGGCGCGCCCAGCGGCGGGGCAGCGTGTTCTTCTGGCCGACCCGAGCCTCGTCTGACCACCACACCTCGATGGCCGCGCCAGCCGGCAGCCGGGCTCGGATCGCCCTCACCTCGGCTGGCAAGTTTTTTTGAAGGCTGCCAGTGCGGCCGGGTCCTGCTCATGATGGCGCGGGCGTGCCGACAGCTTGCGGAAGCCGAGTTGTTTCACCGTGCGGCCCACCGTGCTCTCGTCCAGGCTCACGCCGAAGCTGGCGTAGATCCAGGCGGCGAGATCCTTCAGCCGCCAGCGCACCACGCCGTGTCGATCCGGGTCCGGCCCGCTCTCGACGATCTGCGCCAGCGCTTGACGCTGCGCATCGCTCAACTTGGCTGGGTTGCCCGGGGCCTTGCGGTTGATCAGCCCGGCCGGGCCAGCTGCGTTGAAGGCGAGCACCCAATCGCGCACCGTCTGCAACCCTACCACCCCGATCCGAGCCGCATCCGTGCGGCTGCCGCCCTCGTAGATCTCGGCCAGCGCCAGCAGCCGGCGGCTCTGGCCCGCGTCTCGGCTGGCCTTGGCCAGACGTCGAAGATCGTCGGCGTTGAAATCCTCACGCAGAGCAACCGCAGCGGACATGGCAAACCCTCCCGGTTTGCCTCATCGAACCAGATCCGCCGCCGATACGAAACCTCGTGAGTCGCTATCACCGTCGACCGGTATTATTCCTCAACGGTGCCGCGGCTTCAGTGGCGCGCTGAGGGCTCGATGTACGGGTTTTACCAACTGCGACACGCGAGCCTGCCGACACTGGTCCCAGGGTTTCATCTGGCGCTCTGCTGCAGCACGCCCGCCGGGAACACCTTGCAGCAAAATCAATGGCCTGCCACAGCTTCCCAAGCTGAATGTCGTCGGTTCGATCCCGATCGCCCGCTCCACCAAATTCTTTGGTCCCGCTCGCATTTCCGGATCGACAGCGGTCCAGGTGTCTGCCATCTACCCCGTCGTGTGCCTCAGCGTTCCTCTGGCCGGCTCAGGGGGCGCCCTTGACGCTGGGGAAGATATCGGCGCCGGTATTTTCTCGATTGCTGGATGGCAATGCGAGCGCAGACCGAATCGGGCGCGCGTCCTGCATTCATGTTCGCGACTTCAGGGGGACAGTTCTCGGTCGAAAGCTTGGATCTTCGGGAGGCCGCCCCTGATTAAGGTCGAGGCTCGCGGCTTTTCGCCCCGGATCAGTCTGAGAGCCTCTAACAAATCCGGTCGCGGCGCATCGAGAGGAGATGGCGCGACCACGCCCTCACCACGGCCTGCGGCCGAGATCGCACCGCTGCTGCCGCCTGAACCGGCCAAGCCCAAGGAGCGGTCGCCCTCGAACATCCGCCCGTGCGATGCTGACGGGCTTCCTGTTTCGGCTCACGCTCGGGCACGCCCTGGGAGTTGCTTCCGCGCGAGATGGGCTGCGGCTCAGGCATGACGGGCTGGCGGAGACTGCGCAACTGGCGGAAACCTGGGGTGTGGGGCCGCCTGCAGCAGGCGCTGCCTGACCGCCGTGAAGGGCATCCCCCTCGCTCTGAAGCTGACGGGTGACCACGTGCACGACAGCCGGATGCTGGAGACGGTCGCGGATGTCGTCCCGCCGATCCGCCAGTGCTGAGAACGGCCGCGCGAACACCCTGCCTGGCTGTACGCCGACAAGGCCCGCGATCACCGCCGCTGTCGTCGGGCTCTCACCCGCCGCCGCATCCAGCACCGCGTCGCCCGCTGCGGGATCGAGAGCAGTCAGGGTCTGGCCCGGCACAGGTGGATCGCAGAGCGGTCGCTGGTCTGGTTTGCCGAATTCGAGCGCCTCGCCATCCGCTACGAGCGGCGGCGCGATATCCCTCCCGCCTTCACGACACCGGCCGCAGCCCTCATCGCCTTCGTCTGATCGAATGGTAATTTTGTTACACATTCTGAGATGATTACAACTGGCTGAGATGATTACAACTGGAGAGCAGCCCTTGCGCGGGTAAACTGCTCGGCTTTGTGCTCTGACCGAGTTTCAGCCTTGTGAGAACAGCGTGAAGATTGGCTGTGCCGCCGATCGGGTCGATCGTCATGACGCGCTCTCACGCCTCGAACAGGCCATCGAACGACCGGAATCCTTTGATCTCGATCGGATTGCCGGATGGGTCGAGAAAGAACATCGTCCATTGCTCCCCCGGTTGACCTTCGAACCGCGCCATCGGCTTGAGGACGAATTGGAGATTCTTCGCATTCAGGCGCTCGGCCAAGGCTCGCCAGTCGTCGAGTTCCAGAGCAACGCCCAGATGAGGCATCGGAACCAGATGCTCGCCGACGTGACCGGTATTCTCGACCTTGAAGGGCTCACCCAGGTGCAGCGAGATTTCATGGCCGAAAAAATCGAAATCGACCCACGTCGAAGCACTCCGGCCCTCGCGGCAGCCGAGGACGTCACCATAGAACTCACGCGCCTCGTCGAGATTGCGGACATTGTAGGCTAGGTGGAAAAAGCTGCGCACCGCGCCAATCCTTTCTCTTCCGTGTCGCTCATTGCGACCACCAGCCCTGTTGGCCGCCACAGAAGGGAAGAATGAACTGGTTCCGAGCGTATTTGAAGCTGGGGCTCGATCTGCGTTCGACGCGCGTTTGCGAGGGTGGGGCTCAGCGGCAGATCGCCGTACGCGCTTCCTTCATTCCCGACAGGTCGCCAACCGCAGGAAGGTCAGGATGATGAGCGAATTGGCAGGTAAACGCGCCCTCGTGACGGGCGCCTCTCGCGGCATTGGTGCTGCCATCGCCTTGGCACTCACCGAGAAGGGCGCGGATGTCGCCGTCACCTACGAGCGCTCGGCCGAGCGCGCCGCCGAGGTCGTGCGCGCCATCGAAACGAAAGGCGGGCGAAGCTTCGCCATCCAGGCCGACAGCGCCGACGCGGCCGCCGTGAAGCGCTCGATCGAGGCCGCAATCGACGGGCTCGGCGGCCTCGACATCCTCGTCAACAACGCCGGCATCGCTCGGGGCGGTCCGCTGGCGGACATGAGCCTCGCCGACATCGACGCCATCCTCGACGTGAACGTCCGGTCTGTCGTGCTCGCCTCGCAGGCCGCCATCCCGCATCTGAAAGAGGGTGGTCGAATCATATCCATCGGCTCCTGCCTGGCCGAGCGCGTCGCGTCTCCGGGCATGACGGTCTACTCCATGTCGAAGTCCGCTCTGCTCGCCTTCACCCGCGGTCTGGCCCGCGAACTCGGGTCGCGCGGCATCACCGTGAACCTCGTTCATCCGGGGCCGACCGACACCGACATGAACCCGGCGACGGGCGATCAGGCGGAGGGCCAGCGCGCGACGATTGCGCTCGGCCATTACGGCAAGCCGGAGGACGTTGCCGCCGCGGTCGCTTTCCTGGCCAGTCCCGCCGCGGGGCAAATCACCGGTACCGGCATTGTGGTCGATGGCGGCGTGAATGCCTGAGGGCGCAGGTGCCGCGAGCTGACCTGCCCATCTGGTCAGTGGAACGGAGCTTCAGCCGGTCGCACATGGAGCCTCAACCAGGAGGTCTTCATGTCCGCTGCCGCCACGCCCTCCCTTCTCGTCGGCCTCTCCGCCGAACTCTCGGATCTCGTCGGCCGTGTTGCACCAAGCCTCGTCGCGGTCCGCTCGCCCCGCTCCCGGGCGAGCGGCTTCACATGGCAGCCCCATCTGATCGTCACCGCAGAGGAGGCGCTAGCCGACGATGGCGAGATCAGCGTCGACCTGCCTGACGGCTCGACCGCGGCGGCAGCCATCGTCGGACGCGATCCCTCGACGGACATCGCGCTCCTGCGCGTCGAGGCCGCCCTTCAGCCGGCGACGCTGTCGGCGCCCGCCCTCGCAGCCGGCGGCCTCGTGGTTGCCGTTGGGAGCGCCCAGGGCCAGCCGCTCGCCGCGCTCGGTACGGTCGCGCAGTCTGGACCAGCTTGGCGGTCGCTGCGCGGCGGCAGCATCGATGCGCGGATCGAACTCGGCCTGACGCTGCGACGCGAAGCCGAAGGCGGTCTCGTCGTTGACGCAAACGGCCATGCCTTCGGGATGGTGGTCTTCGGACCGAGTCGACGCGTGCTCGTCATACCGACCGGCACGATCGAGCGTGTCGCGGCCATGCTGCGGATCGATGGTCGGATCGCACGCGGCTATCTCGGTCTGGGCTTGCACCCGATTTCGTTGCCCGATGGCGGGACCGGTGTGATGATCATGAGCGTCGCCGCGGATGGTCCGGGCGCGGCGGCCGGCTTGCTGCAGGGCGACGTCATCACGGGCTGGAACGGAAGGTCGATCGAGACCCTCAGGGCCGTGCAGCAAGACCTTGGGTCCGACAGCATCGGCAGGACTGTCGCGCTGTCGCTGCGGCGTGCCGGAGCCGATCTGCAGGTAACGCTCACCGTCGCGGAGCGACCTTCACCGTGACCGGACCGGATCTGCCCCGTCCGATCGTCGTCGCGCTCGCCGTGCCGGATCCAGCGCTGGCCGACCGCCTCGCTGCCCTGCTGGCGGATCTGCCGGGGCTGCGCCTTGCGGGCGCCGGTGAACAGGCCGACGTCTCTGTGGTCCCGGTCGAGCCAGAGGCCGGCCCGCGCCCGGGTGCTGAGCTCACGCCGCGAGAGCTGGAGGTGCTGGCGCTCCTGGCCGAAGGCGCCTCGAACAAAGCCATCGCGCGTCAGCTCTGCATCTCGGTGCACACGGCCAAGTTTCACGTCGGTGCTCTGCTCGACAAGCTCGACGCGGACGGGCGGACCGGAGCGGTCGCACATGCGGCCCGGCTCGGCGTCATTCATCTCTAGGAACGGACCGTGCGGGTGGTGACGGACCAGCTTGCGGACCGCCGCCGATCCGAGCTCCCGCTCGATGCCTACTCGCGCGTTGTCGCGGAGGCTGCGGACCGCGTCGGCCCCGCCGAAATTCAGGTCGAGAACCGCGTTGGCCCGCGAGGCGGCTTCGGCTCGGGCATGATCCTGGCTGGCGATGGGCTCATCCTCACCAACAGCCACGTCGTCTCAGCGGCTCGCCGCGTCCGTATCACTCTCTCGGATGGCACCGAAGCCGAGGCTGAGGTCATCGGGGACGATCCCGATACGGATCTGGCGCTGCTGCGGGCGGGGCTGCCACCAGGCACCAAGGCGGCCTCCCTCGGCGATTCGAAGTCTTTGCGCCGCGGCCACCTCGTCGTTGCGATCGGCAATCCGCTCGGCTTCGAGTCCACCGTCACGGCCGGAGTCGTCTCGGCGCTCGGCCGCTCCCTTCGCGGACGCAACGGCCGACTGATCGATGACGTGATCCAGACGGATGCGGCGGTGAACCCTGGCAGTTCCGGCGGACCGCTCGTGTCTCCCTCCGGCGAAGTGGTTGGCGTCAACACAGCTATGGTCGGGCGTGCGCAGGGCCTGTGTTTTGCCGTCCCCAGCAACACGGCGCGGTTCGTGCTCGCGGCGTTTCTGCACCACGGTCGGGTGCGCCGAGCCCATCTCGGTATTGTGGCTCAGACCATCCCGCTGCCACGCAGCCTAGCGGTCGCGATTGGGGCGGAGCCTTGGGCCGTGCGGATCGGCGAAGTTGAACTGGGCGGCTCGGCTCCGGCCGGCGGGTTGCGCGCCGGCGACGTCATCGTGGGCCTGTACGGCCATGCCGTAGGCGGGGCCGACGTGCTCATCCGCCTGCTTGACGCCGAAACTTGGCCATTACAGCGCATCCGCTAAAGTTGGCCAAATACAGTCAAGCTGGGAATATCCGACTGAATGGCCATGTGCGTCGCGACACAGATTTGCTCCGACAGTCGGTGCACACATCCCACCTACCGGGGGGTGGGAGGTGGTCATGCAGATCATCAATCGCCTACACATTGATAGCGCCGTCCTGGCGGGTCTCGCAGCAGCGCTTCTCCTCGTCATTGTCTCAGTCAGCGTTTCCGGAGCCAAAAGCCTATACGCCGCTGAGAACCGCGAGATCGATCACGCCGTCCGGCATATCGGCATGACGCTGTGACTGGATCTCCGAGGCTCAGGTCCGTGCTCCGCGGCTCCAAATCGCGATCACCTGCAGACCCGACGCTCGACCTTCCGCACCCGTACGGTCGGAAACCTCCCCGCTCATGCAAACCAGCATCATGGTAATGATGGTGCTGACCGGCGGTCGCGCCGAAGGCACCGGCTACGCGCGATCGCCTACTTGCGTTTGACCGAGCGCATCAACACGACGCTGCTCGTCACATAACGCTCGAACATCGGATGCTCAGCGCATCCGCACTGGCGCGGAGCAACCTCCGTGAAGACGATCGACGAGTTCGACGAGCAACCGCTCGGGCCGAGCTTCGGCATCGAGGTCGTGCGCGAAGTTTGGGCGGTCGGCGACACGATCCGCGTCGAGAACGCGGCACTCCTCTTCCAAGGCCACTACGAGCGCGTGGGTGCCGATCTCGTGATCAGCGACGCGACGCACCGGCTCCGCATCCACGATTACTTCACCGTGGAGAAGCGCCCGGCGCTCGTCGCGCCGAACGGTGCATCGCTGCGAGACGACGTGATTGTGGCCCTCAGCCGCTCGATCGCGACCGAGCTGCATGCTCAGAACGGGCAAAGCCCTGTCTCGGACGCCACGCCCATCATCGGACGCGTTCAGACCGTCACCGGCAGCGCCACGATCGTCCGCAACGGCATCTCAGTGGACGCTCATGCGGGCGATCTCGTCTACAAGGGCGACATCGTCCAGACCGATCGCGCCTCCGCGCTCGCCATCGCATTCCTCGATGGCACCCTGTTCAGTCTCTCCGCCAGCGCCCGGATGATCCTGAACGACATGGTCTACAAGGCCGATGGGGTCGCCAACTCCACCCTGTTCAATCTCGTGCAGGGCTCGATCTCCTTCGTGGCCGGCCAGGTCGCCAAGACCGGAGACATGAAGGTCGGCACGCCCGTGGCGGTCATGGGCATCCGGGGCACCGCGGTCCAGGTACAGATCGACGCCGACAATGGCGCCACGCGCTTCTCCTTGATGACAGAGCCCGACGGCCATACGGGACGCTTCGACGTCTACGATCGCGACGATTCGACCCGACTGCTCTTTACGGTCTCGGATTCCGGGCAGGCGTTCCTGGTGCAGCCGACCGGTCCGCAACAGGTCAAAATCGACCAGCTCGCAAAGACCCCCTTCGACCTTCAGACCGAGGCGGGCATCGTCCAAACGATCTTCAAGACACTGGCCGATGTGCCGCGCCTGCCAGTGCCCCAGGGACCGGCGAGGGGCGGCCCGGGATCCGGTACCGAGCCGAACATCCTGCAGCCTGACGCCGGCCCTCAAGAAGGACCTCGGCCGGGCGGTACCCCATCAGATCCGCGCGAGGTAGCGCCTACTGACAGGGCGCCGGATCGGGGCGACCGACCGGATGGCATCGTAATCCCGCATGCGGACAGGAATACCGAGCACCCGCAGGGCTCCGGCGAGGAGACCCCGCATCTCGTACTCGCATCACAGAACGTTGCCGTCCTGCAGGACAGCGCACTCGTTGCCGCGAACGCGGGACAGGGTGTGCTCGCCCCGTCTGCCGGCGCAGGCGCGCAAGGCCTTCGGATCGTGGCCGCTCGTGTGGGACCCGATACCGCCTCCGATGGTGTCGCGCTCGCCGATGGAACGGTCGTGCTCGCGGGGCGCTATGGCACGCTGATCCTTCATCAGGATGGAACCTATCTTTACCGTGCTGACCAAGCGGCGGCTCTCGCTGAGGGCCAGCACGGGACCGACACTTTCAGTTTCCAAGTTCAGGACGACGCGGGCACCTCGGCCACAGCGACGCTCACGGTTGATGTGACCGGCGTGAACGACATGCCAGTGCTGGCGGCCAACAATGCGGGGAGCCATGTCGCGACCGAGATCTCGGGCGTGCCAGCCGGCAGCAGCACGACGGCCGCCAGAACCACGCTCAGCTTCACTGACGTGGATCTCTCCGACACGCACACCGTGGCTTATGCGGCAGAGCCTGCGACTTGGTCGGGTGGCCCGGCGATCCCGGCTGAATTGATCTCCGCTTTGTCCCGCGCCCTGACGCTAACCGAGAACGACGCGACCGGCACCGGCACCGGCTCGGTGACAGCCAGCTTCTCGCTCGCCGACAAGTGGACCGCCTTTCTGTCTGCAGGTGAGACGCTGACGGCGACGTACACCGTCACCGTCACGGACAATCACGGGGCCGCCTCGACCCAGCCCGTCACTTTTACGATCGCCGGCGTGAACGACGTGCCCGTGCTGGCAGCCGACACCGCAGCAAGCCATGCCGGGACCGGCGTCGCTGGCAGCGGCACGCGAGCCGACGCAACGCTCGGCTTCACCGATGCGGATCTCAACGATACGCACGCGATATCGGGCTCGTTAAACGCCGCGGTGTGGTCGGTGGGCTCCGCGGTTCTCGCCGACACGGTCTCGGCTCTTTCCCGCGCCCTGACGCTGACCGGGAGCGACGCGACCGGCACCGGCGCCGGCTCGGTGACCGCGAGCTTCGGGCTCGCCGACAAGCTGACCGCCTTTCTCGCCGAGGGTGAGACGTTGACGGCGACGTACACCGTCACCGTCACGGACAATCACGGGGCCGCCTCGAGCCAGCCCGTTACCTTCGCAGTCGCCGGCGTGAACGATGCGCCGGTGCTGGCAGCCGATTCGGCGGGGAGCCACACCGTAACAAGGGTCACTGACGGAACCGGCTGCACCGCAATCGATCTGGTGAACGCGATGCTGGGCTTTGCGGACGCGGACCTTTCAGACACGCACACGGTGCAGCTGGGGTCGGCAGGCGCGATTTGGTCAGCAGGACCTCTGACCTGCTTGCCGGTCGCCGAAGCGAACGCTCTAACCGACGCGCTCAACCACGCCTTGAGCTTCACGCTGACGGACTCGGTCGGTGCAGGCTCCGGCTCGGTGGACCTTACCTTTTCGGCCCCCGAGGAGGTCTTTGAATTTCTGGGAGCGTGCGACTCCCTGACGGTCACCTACGAGGTCACGGTCACGGACGATCATGGGGCCGCCTCGACCCAGCCCGTCACCTTCACGGTCGCCGGCTCGAATGAAGCTCTGCTGCGTCCGACCGCCAAGCCGGCGGGGGCAGCCAATGTGCTGCCGTCGGCCGACATGGCGCTGAGCGACGCGGCCCATCAAACTGCGAATGGCAACGTGGCCACCGACGGGGCGGAGGTTGCGACGGCTGATCACAGGGTGCGCTCCGTTGGCGCTTCCGGACTGTCCGCGAATCCTGAGGAGACACTTCACTCCGACGACGCGGCCCCCCTCACGGCATCCGACTTAGGCGACGCCACGGACCCGCAGCCGAGCGGGGTAGTTTTGGACGCCGTCAGCCGCTCGATCGTCTTCAGCGCCTTAGCGCACGAGGAACCTGCGGTCGGACATGTGGCACACGACGCCTTCGGTTCAACGAGCTGCCCCACGGGGTCGGTCGAAGCTCACTTCGCACGGAGTGATGACGCGGTCGGCAAGGCGCCATCCGCTGGCGAATGCGGCCATGCCGTCGCGGCTCCAGCGAGCGACTGCATCATGCCGATGATCAGCGAAGCGGGCCATGCCACCTTTGTTTTCACAGACAGAGGCGCGCGGGCAGGACATATCCACGCGGTCGTGGACGTCGATGCTGCGCAAAACGGGATTGGCTGTGCCCATTCGGGCGGCGCTCAGGGTGAGCCCATCGTCGTCGGCCTCGCGGCGGCGCCGCCCCACGATTACGATCTGTCGGCCGATGAGAGCATTGGCGCCACGATGATGCACCTCAATCCGAACGCCGCACTGCAGGGCTTCGTCAAGGCCAGCTGGCTCGACCACCTCGTGGACCAATGTCTGTCTGGCGTGGCTGACTTGGCTTGATCTGCCTGAAACGGCTCACCGACTCAGCCGGCACCGCCAAGCGTTGCAATGTGCGAGGTTGTCCTCGCCATCGCCCTTCGCGAGTACATGTCCGATGTCCTGACGGCTCGGAAAGGAGTGCCGTGGGACGAGCTTCCGAACCGCGAGGTGGACAGCGGACACGCTGACGTTCCAGACCCATTTGAAGCATCGCGCACGAAGGCAGCCGCAGAGACGGCACAGGATGCTCTCGGCGTTCGAGAGGTGAAAACAAAAGCGCCGGTCGGCCAGATCAATCCGCATCGTGTTCGCCTACCCAGGCCGGCCCTCCAGGCTTCGTTTTAGGCGAAGGCTGCCCTTGTAACTTCCGCATTGTGCTTCGTGAGTAAGGCTCCGCATCATGGCTCAGGCATCCGCAGTGATGGAGCGCGCCATGAGTGTCTCCGAAACCCTCTTGAGTATCGTGGCCTTCCGCCTTGCGGTCCTGGTCGCGTTGGTCGCCACCGCCCAGGCGCTGCCGACCCGCTCGCACGACGCCGACCCTGTCCCGCGTGGGACCGGGGCTGTGACCCTGGCAGCGGCGTGCGTGCCCGCGGCCCACAGCGTCGAGGACGATGTGCGCATCCACGACATGCTGAGGCACGACTGACGGCGCCCGCCCCGGTTATGAGAACCCAGCCGTTTTAACGATCTTGTTCAAGCGCGTGTTCGGCAGGTCGCCGTTGGCGCACCTGAGCTGCGCAGCAGACACGGAGGCGCCGCGACAAGCTAGACTCCGAGATTGTGCTCAGCTTGTTCGGCGTGCACACGGCGCTGAACCGACCGGACTCCGAATACCTCGATCTCCATGCCTTTTTCTCTCGCACCGCTGCCGCTTGCCGTTGCGGCCTTCGCCTTCTTCCTCGCCGGCTTCGTCAAAGGTGTGGTCGGGCTCGGACTGCCACCCGTCGCCATGGGGCTGCTCACCCTGGTCATGATGCCCAGCCAGGCCGCCGCGCTCCTCGTCGTGCCGGCCTTCGTCACCAATGTCTGGCAGCTCGCGGCCGGGCCGCGGTTCGGAGCGATCGTGAGCCGGCTTTGGCCGATGCTGGCAGCGAGCGTGGTCGGAACCCTTGGCGCAGCCGCCTACCTGCACGGCTCGTTCGGTGGCCAGGCCATCGTCGCCCTGGGCTTCGCTCTGATCGCGTCCGCCGTTCTCGGGCTTGCTGCCCCCCGCCTCGTCGTACCACCGGGCGCCGAGCGTTGGCTGGCCCCCCTGGCCGGCGCGGCCACAGGGCTCGTGACCGCCGCCACCGGAGTGTCCTCGATCCCGGCCGCGCCGTTCCTGGGAGCTCTCGGCTTCAACCGAGAGGATCTCATCCAGGCGCTCGGGCTGTCGTTCACGGTGTCCACCATCGCGCTCGCCGTCGCCCTGACCATGGGAGGGGTCCTGGGCGTCGGCACCGCCGGGCTTTCGGTCCTGGCGCTCGTGCCCGCACTCCTCGGCATGAGGCTCGGCGGCTGGGTGCGCGGTCGGGTCAGCGAGTCGGTCTTCCGGCGCTGCTTTTTCCTAGGGCTTCTGGGGCTTGGGCTTCATCTCGCCTCGCGGGCCCTGATCTGATTGAAACGATTGCCTTCGGTTCCGGCAGGATGTGCGCCTACAAAGGGATTGAGCTTCGAAGTAGATGAGCGGTTCCCCGCCACCGTCGGCCGTCCGACTCGCGCCCATCTAGCTACCCTGGCGTCTCGACGGCATCTTCGAAACGACATCCTTCGGAACGGTAGTCAGGGTGGGAGACGCTGCATCCCGATGAAACCGACAAACGCCCGAAGCGGCGCTGGAAGGTAACGGCGGCCGGGATAATACAGGAACGGGCCAGAAAACCGCTGCCACCACGGCTCCAGCACTGGCTCCAATGCACCGCTGTCGAGGTAAGGCTGGAGCCAGTCTTCGAACAGGGTGATGATGCCGACGCCCGCAACTGCTGCGTCGACCGCAAGATCGGTGGCGGTGCCGACGCGCACGATCAGCGGTCCGCTGGGATCGATGCGCACGATATCCCCGTCCCGCGCAAATTCCCAAGCCGTCATCGCGCCACTTGCGAAACGGCCGCGGATACAGGCGTGATCGAGCAGATCGCGCGGATGCTCAGGCCGACCGCGACGATCGAGGTAGGCCGGCGAGGCAACCGTGGCGAAGCGCTGCTCCCGCGGGCCGATCGGGACTGCGATCATATCTTGCTCCAGCCGCTCGTCGTAGCGGATGCCGGCATCGCAGCCTGCAGCCAGCACATCGACGAAGCTGTCCTCGGCGATCACGTCGAGGCGGATGTCAGGGTAAGCCGCCAGGAAAGGCGGAACGATCCTGGGCAGAATCAGCCGGGCTGCGCTGACCGGCACGTTGAGCCGGAGCGTGCCGGCCGGACGGTCGCGATAGCCGTTGATTACGTCGAGCGCTGCCTCGACCTCACTCAAGGCCGGCGTCAAGCGCTCCAAGAGACGCATGCCTGCCTCGGTAGGGGCGACGCTGCGCGTGGTGCGATTCAGCAGCCGGACACCGAGCCTCGTCTCCAGCCTCCGGACGGCCTCACTCAGACCGGATGCACTCATGCCGCTGGCGCGAGCGCCGTCGCGGAAGCCGCCTGCCTCCGCGACGGCGACGAACGCGGCAAGGTCTCCGAGATTAGCATCCATTGTTCGCCCTGTCGCACAACCTGTGCCGATTGAGACGTATTATCGCGCAATGCGCCAGCGTCTAGATTCACGAGCGGCAACCAGGAGAGATACATGAATGACGTGAGCAGGGCCGGAACCTACGCCTTGGGCGATCGTACAGTGAAGCGCCTGGGCTATGGCGCGATGCAGCTGGCCGGACCGCATGTGTTCGGTCCACCGAAGGACCGAACGTGCGCCATAAACGTCCTGCGCGAAGCGGTCGCGAGCGGCGTCAACCACATCGACACGAGCGACTTCTACGGGCCTCACGTCACCAACCAGCTCATCAAAGAGGCGCTTCATCCCTATCCGGACGATCTCGTCATCGTCACCAAGATCGGTGCGAAAAGGGGGGCGGACGCATCATGGAACCCAGCCTTCTCGCCCGAGGAACTTACACGCGCAATTGAAGACAACCTGCATAATCTCGGCGTCGACGTCCTCGACGTCGTCAACCTGCGCATCATGTTCGACGTGCATGGTCCTGCCGAAGGCTTCATTGAGGAGCCGCTCGCGGTCTTGGCAAACCTCCAGCGTCGGGGGCTCGTGCGCCATATCGGGCTCAGCAACGTGACGGCTTCACAGGTCGCCGAGGGTCGATCCATCGCCGACATCGTCTGCGTGCAGAACGCGTACAATCTCGCTCATCGGGTTGATGAGGCACTCGTCGATGAACTCGCAGCGGCCGGTACGGCCTACGTGCCGTTCTTTCCGCTCGGCGGCTTCAAGCCACTCCAGTCGACCACACTCTTTCGCGTCGCCGAGCGACTTGGCGCAACACCGATGCAAGTGGCGCTCGCCTGGCTTCTTCGCCGCGCGCCCAACATCCTGCTGATCCCGGGCACGTCATCGGTCGAGCACCTGCGCGAGAACTTGGCCGCAGCGGCCCTGATGTTGCCGGACGACGTAATGGCTGAGCTGGATCAGCTTGCGACGGCTTCCGCGGAAAGCTGAGGCGCAGACTGGTAGCCTGCGCCGCGACCCGTGCGTCCACGACGACATCGAACCACGGCGAGGAGCTGGTTTGGTGGGAGACTTGGCAGTTGGCGGGGCCGGCGCAGCGGCTTCCAGTGCCGCCGTCGGTAGCGAGCGGATGAGGCTCCCGCGGAGCGGACCCACTGTCGATGCGGGAGAAGGCCAAGCGTCTCGGCTGCCAGACGAAATCGACGGCATGGGTTTGAAACACCTACGCCGGTTTGCGGAAGAGGTAGCATTCTGATCGCGAAAGCTGCTCGTCGCTTTGGTCGCCCTGCAGCGGCTGTCGCACAGGGATCGGAACCGGCCGCCCCTCTCGTTTTTGCAGAAGCCGCTCCAACCGCTCTTGCCATCCGTCGAACTGCTCAGAGGGCGAGTGTTCCAAGCTCTGCTTGGTCCAGAAGAGGTCTAGGATCATGAGGACGATCCAAGGTCCACCGATGCCAAGAAAGAACGCCATCGCCCTGTCCTCACGTGCAGCAATGCCTGAGCGCCAGTGAGGAAGGATAGAACCCGCTCGTGATCTCTCAACGGGGCCGCGGCTACGGCGGCGCCGTGAGGGCTCGATGTTCGGTTTTGCCACCGCTGACACGAGCCGTCTCGCGCTGATGGGCGAAGGTCGCCACGCGCTCTACGGCAGCATGATCGACGGGAAAACTTTCCAGAAAAATCAATGACATGCCACGGACACCCAATCTGAATGCCGTCGGTTCGATCCCGATCGCCCGCTCCAGAACAAGCCGTTCCAGTGAATGGCCGGTGCGGCCTCTCCCCATTGGCAGTCGTGATCCTGCAGATCCGCCGGCACTGCGGGCCGGAGATGTGTGATAGAGGAAATGACCGCCCCGCGCGTCGGTCCTCAGCGGTCCGGCTCGCTTCCGCGCCGTCCCCGGGGCGCGCCCGCTCAGCGAACGGCAAATCCGGTGACGATCGAGCCAAAGGTCACGGGCGCATGTCGCACCCGGATAGTGCCGGACCTGCTTGACGTATGGGTGTGGACAACTTGTCTACTTCCGCTCTGTCGGGTGAATGGGCAGGTGGACAAAATGTCCATGCGATCCACGTCGCGAATTTATCGGGTCATTGAAAATAAAGACGAATCCTGGCGATCGGACGTCTGGCTCGGACATTGCTGACGCACGTACCGAAACGCGGCGGAGACCGCGTTTTGTGGAAACGCGCCAGGAGACGCCATGTCCGCCAGCATCGCAGCCGAACCCGGCTTCTTCAGTCGCGAGCGCACGATCGCGACACCGACCTTCAACCGCTGGCTGGTGCCACCAGCGGCCCTCGCGATCCACCTCTGCATCGGCATGGCCTACGGCTTCAGCGTGTTCTGGCTGCCGCTCTCGCGGGCCGTGGGCATCACGCAGTCGATCGCCTGCCCGGCCGACATGGGCTTCCTGGCTTCGCTGGTCGCGACGGGGTGCGACTGGAAGATCAGCCAGCTCGGCTGGATGTACACGCTGTTCTTCGTGCTGCTCGGCTGCTCCGCGGCAATCTGGGGCGGCTGGCTTGAGCGCGCCGGGCCACGCAAGGCCGGCTTGGTCTCGGCGTTCTGCTGGTGTGGCGGCCTGCTGATTTCCGCGCTCGGGGTCCACCTGCACCAGCTATGGATGCTGTGGCTCGGCTCGGGCGTCATCGGCGGCATTGGACTCGGCCTCGGCTACATCTCGCCGGTCTCGACGCTGATCAAGTGGTTTCCCGATCGGCGCGGGATGGCCACTGGCATGGCGATCATGGGCTTCGGCGGCGGCGCGATGATTGGTGCGCCCCTCGCCGACTGGCTGATGCGCCAGTTCGCCACCGCCACCTCCGTCGGGGTCTGGCAGACCTTTGTGGCGATGGCCGTCATCTACGCCGTCTTCATGGTCGCGGGCGCGCTCGGCTACCGTGTTCCCCGCGAGGACTGGAAGCCGGGTGGCTGGACGCCGCCGGCGACGAGCAAGAGCGCGATGGTCTCCTCCCGGAACGTCGATCTCGAAGTTGCGAGCCGGACGCCGCAATTCTGGCTGATCTGGGCGGCGCTCTGCCTCAACGTGTCCGCGGGCATCGGCGTCATCGGCATGGCCTCTCCGATGCTGCAGGAGGTGTTCGGCGGCAAGCTGATCGGGCTCGACATCCCATTCGGATCGCTCGACGCTGCCCAGAAGGCCCAGATCGCCGCGATTGCAGCCGGATTCACGGGACTGCTCAGTCTCTGCAACATCGGCGGCCGATTCCTGTGGGCGACCTCGTCCGACAAGCTCGGCCGGAAGCTCACCTTCGCAATCTTCTTCACGCTCGGCTTCGCGCTCTACGCCGCGGTCCCGACGCTCGCGGGCTTCAGCACGACCGTGTTCTTCGTGCTCGCAATCGGCGTCATCATCTCGATGTATGGCGGCGGCTTCGCGACGGTGCCCGCCTATCTCGCCGACATGTTCGGCACCAAGATGGTCGGCGCGATCCACGGCCGGCTCCTGACCGCCTGGGCGACGGCCGGCATCCTCGGACCGGTCTTGGTGAACTACCTGCGCGAGTATCAGCTCGCCTCGGGCCTGCCGAACGCCCAGGCGTACAACCAGACCATGTACATCCTGGCCGGGTTGCTGGTCCTCGGCATGGTCTGCAACCTTCTGGTCCGGCCCGTCGCGTCGCGCCATCACATGGCGGAGGTGAAGGGGGCACAGGTGGCGGTGCGCCCGGAGTCTCATGCCTCCCTGGCCGATACTCCGACCGCCGAACCGACGACGGCGCCGGTTCTTGTCGCCGTCGCCTGGGCGGCGGTCGGCCTGCCGCTTCTCGCCGGCGTGCTGATCACGCTTCAGAAGGCGGCGATCCTGCTACACTGATGCCTGATCCCGGCCCGCCGCGTGGTGGGCCGGCGCATCGCCAGAATTCGGCAAATCGTCTAAGCACGCTTGGCCGGAGCCCGCTCGCGGCAGACCTCTCCGCTGGACCGATGGCGGTTCCATGTCCACTGGCCCAGACGCGACAGCCGCTCCGGAGGCGCCCGCCGACCCCTGGCTCGCCAAGGCTCATGTCCTCGTCGTCGACGACGAGCCGGGGATGCGGAATTTTCTGGTCCGCACGCTGGCGCCGCGTTGCGCGAGGGTCGAGGCGGTCGGCGACACGATCGCTGCCGGCCAGTTGCTCGATTCGAGCCATTTCGATCTGATCATCCTCGACAACATCCTGGGCGGCCGCACGGGGCTGGCCTGGCTCGCGGAGCTGCGCCGGGACGGCCTGTTCACGGAAGTCATCCTGATCACCGCGTTCGCGGATCTTGAGACCGCGATCGAGGCGGTACGGGCGGGGGCGGCCGATTTCGTCCTGAAGCCGTTCCGCACGAAGCAGATCCTCAACGCCGTCATGCGCTGCCTCGACCGCGCGGCATTGCGGCGGGAGAACTTCGTGCTGCGCCGTCAGCTCGGGACGCCTGCGAAATCCGAGGCGACCGGCCGCATCGTCGGCACGTCTCAGCAGATGGTCCGGATCCGCGCGTTGGTCGCCCGGGCCGCCGCGACACCCAGCACCGTGCTGATCACCGGTGAATCCGGCACGGCGAAGGAGGTCACGGCGCGGGCGCTCCACGAGCAATCCTCCGTCGCCGACAGACCCTTCGTGCCGGTGAATTGCGGAGCGATCGCCGCCGAGATCATCGAGAGCGAGCTGTTCGGTCATGTGAAGGGCGCCTTCACGGGCGCAGCGTCCTCCCGCGAAGGGCTGTTCTTCTATGCCCAGGGCGGCACGCTCTTCCTCGACGAGGTCGCCGAGCTTCCGCTCGCGCTGCAGGCGAAGCTCCTGCGGGTCATCGAGGAGCGCAGGATTCGCCCGGTCGGCTCGGACCGTGAGATCCCGATCGACGTCCGCCTGATCGCGGCCACCAATGCCGACCTCGCCGAGGCGGTCGCCGCCGGGCGGTTCCGCGCCGACCTCTACTACCGGCTCGACGTCTTTCGCATCCATCTGCCGCCGCTGCGAGAACGGGTCGAGGACGTCGAGCCGCTCGCGCGGATGTTCATGGAGCAGATCTCCTTGCAGCTCGGCCTGCCGCCGCTGCCGATCAGGCCGAGCGTGCTGCAGCGTTTCGAAGCCTATTCCTGGCCGGGCAATGCCCGCGAGCTTCGGAACCGGATCGAGCGCGCGCTGATCCTCGGCGCTTTCGACGAGCCCGGCCTCAACGCGCCGGCGGAGGCGAGGACGGATGACCTCGCCGAGGTCGAGAAGCGTCACATCCTGCGCGTTCTGTCCGCATCGGACGGAAATCGGGCGGAAGCCGCTCGCCGCCTCGGCGTGTCGCGCAAGACGCTCGACCGCAAATGCGCGGAATGGAATGTCTGAGCGACCGTCAGGCGGCTGGCGGCTGCGCTCGGTCCGCGCGCGACTCCTCGCCATCGCCCTGCTGCCGATGGTGGCGGTGCTCCCCATCGTCCTCGGCTTCGCCCTGTTCTGGTGGCTCGCGCAGTTCGACGCTTTGCTCGTCTCAAAGGCACACGATGACCTGATCATCGCCCGCCAGTACCTGCGCCGCATCATGGAGCGCGGCGGTGAGCAGATCACGGCACTCGGCCAGTCGGCGGCGTTCGCCGAGGCGGAGCGTGCGGGCGGACTCGACGCGCTGCTCGAAGCGCGCCGGACGGAGCTCGGCCTCGACTTCCTCTACCTGACAGCCGCGGACGGTCGACTTCTGGCCGCAGCACCGGCCGGCGCGAAGCCTTCGCTCACGGCTGAATGGCGGATCATCGGCGCGGCACTCAAGGGTCGGTCGGAAACGGCGATCGACGTGTTCGACGAAGGCGCGATGGCGTCGCTCTCGCCCGGCATGGCAGCGCGTGCGCGGCTCGATCTCGTGCCGACGCCGGCCGCTGCCGAGACCGACCGCACGGTCGAGCCGCGGGGCCTCATCATCCACTCGGCCGGCCCTGCGGCGCTGGCCGATGGCCGCGTCGGCGCGCTGGTCGGCGGATCGCTCCTCAACGGCAATCTCGGGTTCGTCGACACGATCAACGACCTGATCTACGCCCATGCCGACCTGCCGGCCGGCAGCCAGGGCACGGCGACGCTGTTCCTCGACGACGTCCGCGTCGCGACGAATGTGCGCCTGTTCGGGGATCGACGCGCGCTCGGCACACGGGTCTCGCGCGAGGTGCGCGACGCCGTGCTCGGCGAGGGCCGCACCTGGCTCGACAGCGCCTTCGTGGTGAACGACCGATACCTCTCGGCCTACGAGCCGATCGCGGACAGCACCGGCCGCCGAGTCGGCATGCTCTACGTCGGCTTCCTCGAACAGCCGTTCCGCCTAGCACGCTGGGCTATGGTAGCGGCGGTCCTGGCCACCTTCGCGGTTGCGGCCGCCGTGACGGTGCCTTTCCTGCTCAGGCTCGCCCGCGCGATTTTCCAGCCGCTCGAGCGCATGAACCGGACCATCGCTGCCGTCGATGCCGGCGATCTCGGCGCGCGCACCGGAACCGTCTCCTGCGACGACGAGATCGGGCTCGTCGCGCGCCGCTTCGACGAGCTGCTCGACCGCCTGGAGGCGCGGGACACGGAGCTGCGCGCCTTTGCCCGCGAACTCGACGCGCGGGTCGAGGAGCGCACGCGCCAGCTCGAAGACACCCGGCGACAGCTCGTCATGTCCGAGAAGCTCGCATCGATCGGCGAGATCACGGCCGGTGTCGCCCATGAAATCAACAATCCGATCGCCGTGATTCAGGGCAACCTCGAAGTTGCACGCGAGGCGCTGGGACCGGCGGCGAATGAGGTCAAGGTCGAGTTCGATCTGATCGATCAGCAGGTTCACCGAGTGAACATGATCGTCACCCGGCTGCTGCAATTTGCGCGTCCGGAGGAATTTGCCGGATACATCGACGCGGTGACGCCGGCCGACGTCGTCGCCGATTGTCTGGTGCTCGTCCGCCATCTCCTCGACCGTGCCGACATCACCCTCGCTCGCTCCGACACGGCAACCCGCACGGTCGAGGTCAGCCGGACGGAACTGCAGCAGGTCGTGATCAATCTCTTGGTGAACGCTATCCACGCCATGCCCGAGGGCGGAGTACTCCGCCTCGGGACTGCGGACGAGGATCGCTCGGAGGCCGAGGGAGTAGTGATCACGGTGGCCGATACGGGCGTCGGCATCCCGCCTGACCAGCTGCGGAAGATCTTCGACCCCTTCTTCACCACCCGCACCCACGGCGGCACGGGACTGGGCCTCTCAATCAGCTACACGCTGATCGCGCGCTACAGCGGCACGATCAGCGTCGACAGCGCGGTCGGCCACGGATCGGCCTTCACGATCTGGCTGCCATCCGGCCAACGATCGAGCGAATGAAGGTGCGCCCGCTCCCCTACATCGCGCGGGAACCGATCACAGGAGACGACCGACCCGCGTGCCGAAGGGGGCCTCGGGGGTCGAGCTGCGCCACACATGCGTGGGTGGAGTTGCTGCAGCTTGCTATAGTGAAGGACGCGGCGCTCGCAGGCGGCATGCGGACGCGCCGATGCCCGCACCTCCTGCGAGGAGCAAACCATGCACGTGCTCGACTGGCTGGGCTTCACCGCGGCCTTCCTGGCGGCGCTGCCGCCGGGATCGGAGCGGCCGCCCGAGGGCCCGATGCTCGAGAAGCCGGGTGGCCGGGCTGCCGGTCCACTCACCGCCTTCGTCATCCTCTTGCTGATCTCGTCCTTCCCTGTCGCCTGGGCGATGAGCAGGGCGGAGGAGACGTTCAGAGCGACCTGCGAAGCCTCGGGCGGGCAGATCATCCGCGTCCCGCTCAGCATCAGCTACGTCGATCAGTGCGAGCGATGAGGACAGGCCCCCTCATTCGGGCCGTCCCGGAAGACCGATCAGGTCAAGCTTCAGCGTCCGCAACTCTTCCAGGTGCGCCGCCGTCAGGGCGCCCAGGAGGGCTTCCGCTTTCGGCGTGAGAGCGAGTTCCATGCGCCGACGGTCCTGCGCGCCGCGAGTCTTCGTCAGCAGCCCTGCGTCGACCATGCGCGAGACCAGCTCGGCGGCCGTGTGCGGGGCGATCAGGAGCTGCTCGGCCAGCATCCCCACCGTGGGGGCCTCCGGCGCCAGATGCCCTGCGATCGAGAGGAGGGCCTGATGTTGCTGGGGCGGAATGCCTGCCGCCAACGCGGCGGCCTCGCTGAAGACGAGGAAGCGCCTGAGTTGGAAGCGGAAGGCCGCGATTGCCGCATACTGCTGGCGCGACAATCTTTGCCGCGCGCTCTGTCTCGCCGTCATCCTGACCCCATCACCTTTCGCGCTGGACTATATCGTAGTGCGATACATATAAGCGCCCGCGCAAGTAGGGATGGTGATGCAGCGAGTCCGTTCGAGCCATGTCGATAACAGCCGGGACGCAGTGCTCGGCGGTGTCCGCAAGCGCGCCCTCGGCGACTTCACGACCGATCGGCGTGTTCTGATCCTCATCGCGATGTCGCTCGTGATCGGAACGGGCGGCGCTTTGGCGGCGTGGCTCCTCATCGAACTGATCGCCCTCGTCACGAACGTTGTCTGGTTTGGCCGCCTGGATGCGGCTCCGACCTCGCTCGCCGACGCGGCGCGGACGCCTTGGATGGTCGCGATCCCGGCGCTGGGCGGCCTCGTCATCGGCGTGATGGCGCGTTTCGGCTCGGAGAAGATCCGCGGTCACGGCATCCCGGAGGCCATCGAGGCGATCCTCATCGGCGGCAGCCGGATGTCGGCCAAGGTCGCCGTGCTGAAGCCGATCTCGTCTGCCATCTCGATCGGCACCGGTGGCCCCTTCGGTGCGGAAGGGCCGATCATCATGACAGGGGGTGCGATCGGGTCCCTGTTCGCCCAGTTCTTCCATCTGAGCGCCGCCGAGCGGAAGACGCTCCTCGTCGCCGGCGCGGCGGCCGGCATGACGGCGATTTTCGGCACGCCGATCGCGGCAGTGCTCCTGGCAGTCGAATTGCTGCTGTTCGAATGGCGGCCGCGGAGTTTCATCCCCGTCGCCGCTGCCGTCGTGACGGCATTCTGCTGGCGGCCGCTGCTGTTCGGCACCGGCCCCCTGTTTCCGTTCGCCGATGATCCTGCGCTTCCGTGGTGGGGCCTCATCGCCTGTGTTGGGCTCGGATCTCTGGCCGGGATGCTGTCGGGTCTCCTGACGAAGCTTCTCTACACCCTTGAGGACGCGTTCGAGCGCCTGCCGATCCACTGGATGTGGTGGCCCGCTCTCGGGGGCCTGGTGGTTGGCCTGGGCGGTCTGATCGAGCCGCGCGCGCTCGGCGTCGGCTACGACGTGATCGGCGATCTTCTCACGGGCCACCTCGTTGCGCAGGCGGTGCTGATCCTGCTCCTCGTCAAGGCGGCGATCTGGCTGGTCGCCCTGTCATCCGGCACCTCGGGCGGCGTCTTGGCGCCGTTGCTGATCCTCGGCGGAGCGATGGGATGGCTGGTCGGTCTCGTCCTGCCGGGTGCGCCAGGCTTCTGGGCCCTGCTGGGCATGGCGGCGATGCTGGGCGGCACCATGCGGGCCCCCCTCACCGGCGCGCTCTTCGCGGTGGAACTGACGGGCGATGTTCACGCCCTCGCGCCTCTGCTCGCCGCGACAGTCGCTGCCTACGCCGTGACGGTGCTCCTGATGAAGCGCTCGATCCTGACCGAGAAGATCGCGCGCCGCGGGCAGCACATCACGCGCGAGTACGGCATCGACCCCTACGAACTGACCCGCGTCTCGGAGGTGATGGTCCGGGAGGTCGACGTGCTCGATGCAAGCTTGTCGATTGAGGAGGCCGTGACCGCCATCGAGGCGGGCCGGCATCATGCCTACCCCGTCGTCGATCGCCAGCGCCGACCCATCGGAATCGTCACGCGCGGCGACGCGCTGCGCTGGAAGGCCGAGGGTGGGCATGCGGCGGAATGCCTGGAGGAGCGGATCTCCGACGCGTCGCTGGCCGTGGCGCATCCCGACGATGTCGTGGCACGCGTGCTCGATATCATGTTGGCCGCCGGCCAGGGCCGTGTCCCCGTCGCCGACCCGATGACCGGCGCCCTGGTGGGCCTGGTCACCCGCCGGGATCTGCTTCAGGTGCGGGCGACATTCGTCCGATCCGAGCGGCAGCGCGACGCCTATTTCGTGCATCGCCGCATCCGCAGGGCTCGGCGGAGATATCAGGCGCGACGGCGCATCCTGTCGGCCGACGCGCCCGGCCGATAGGCCGTCCAGCGCGGCCGCGGCGCCTGATGAAGTTTGCGGCGGCGGGCAGGCCGTGCCCGCTGCGAGGGTCGGCGGCGCGCCGTCAGCAAGACAGCTGAAGTCACCGATATTCGAGAGGCCCGGATCTTGCCTTGCCCGCTGCCGACAGGCGTCGCGCGAGCGTCCCGCTCAGCACGCCTGCTGCAAGCCGCGCAAAGGAGCGCGGCCGGATGCCGGGATCAGTCCCGTCCACGCCGGTCAGCTTTGCAGGAACTTCGAACCGACAAGGACGATACATGGCCTATCTCGCGCCTGCAGAATTCGCCACCAAGATGGTCGACGCCGGTGAGTCCAAAATCTTCATGTCGACCCGAGACACCGTGATTCGGGCCTACATGGCCGGCGCGATCCTGGCCCTGGCCGCGGTCTTCGCCGTGAGCATCAATCAGCAGACCGGCATCCCGATCCTCGGCGCGGCCCTCTTTCCGGTCGGCTTCTGCATGCTCTACCTGCTGGGCTTCGACCTGCTCACCGGTGTGTTCGTGCTGGCTCCCCTCGCCCTCCTCGACGGTCGGCCGGGCGTCACGTGGAGCGGCGTGCTCCGCAACTGGGGCCTCGTCTTCGTTGGCAATTTCCTGGGCGCGCTCACGGTCGCCTTCATGATGGGCTTCGTGTTCACCTTCGGCTTCACGGCACCAGCCGATAAGGTCGGCGAGTACATCGCCCATATCGGCGAGCGTCGGACGGTCGGCTACGCCGCGCACGGCGTCGGCGGCTGGTTCACGATCTTCATGCGCGGCATGCTGTGCAACTGGATGGTCTCCACCGGCGTCGTCGGTGCGATGATCTCGACCACCGTGAGCGGCAAGGTGATCGCCATGTGGATGCCGATCATGGTGTTCTTCTACATGACCTTCGAGCACTCGGTGGTGAACATGTTCCTGTTCCCCTTCGGCCTGCTCATGGGTGGTCAGTTCTCGATCGCGGATTACTTCTTCTGGAACGAGGTTCCGACCGTGCTCGGCAACCTCGTCGGCGGCCTCGCCTTCACCGGCCTGACCCTCTACACGACCCACGTCCGCACCGCGCCGAAGCGGACCGCGCTTCGGTCCGAGCGCCGTCTCGCGGCCTAAACCCGGCTTGACCGGACGGGCCTCGCGCCGCAAGGCCGGGTCCCGTCCAGCCGGGGCCCGCTCATGCCATCAGACCTGACGCTCTCCCTCGGCCAGCACAGCGAGCGCGGCCGCAAGGAGGCCAACCAGGACTTTCACGGTGCCCTCATCCCCGAGCGTCCCGCGCTCGCGCTGAAGGGCGCCGTGATCGCCATCGCCGACGGCATCGGCAGCAGCGCCGTCAGCCACGTCGCCAGCGAGACGGCGGTCAAGAGCTTCCTCACCGACTATTACGACACGCCGGACACGTGGTCGGTGAAGACGTCGGCGCGCCGCGTCATCGCCGCGACCAATTCCTGGCTCCATGCCGAGACCCGGCGCAACCGCGACCTCCAGGATCCCGACGGTGGCCGCGACAGAGGCTACGTCACGACGTTCAGCGCGCTCGTCCTGAAGTCGCGGACGGCCCACATCTTCCACGTGGGCGATGCCCGCGTCGCGCGCGTGGTCGGGCGCTCGCTCGAAGCGCTCACCGAGGATCACCGCGTCTCCCTATCCGCCACCGAATCGTATCTCGGACGGGCGCTCGGGGCCGCGGCCCATGTGGAGATCGACCACATCGCGGTCGCTGTCGAGCGCGGCGACGTCCTCGTCCTCACGACGGACGGCGTGCACGAGCATGTGCGCGCGGAATCCATCGTCGGGGAGATCGCCCGGCACGGCGACGATCTCGGCCAGGCCGCCCGCGAGATCGTCAGGCGTGCCTACGAGAATGGCAGCGCCGACAACCTGACTGTCCAGATCGTGCGCATCGACAATGTCCCGGACGGAGAGGCGGCGGAGCTCGCGGGCCGGATCGAGGAACTGCCCCCGGCGCCCCTGCTCGAACCACCGGCGCTCTTCGACGGCTATCGCGTCTTGCGCGTCCTGCACGCGAGCCACCGCAGCCACGTCTATCTCGCCCGCGACGAGGACACCGGAAGCACGGTTGCGCTCAAGGTGCCATCGACGGAGTTGCAGGCGGATCCCGCGGCCCTGCGCCGGCTGATGATGGAGGAATGGATCGCGCGGCGCATCGACAGCCCGCACGTACTGAAGGCTCCGCCGCAGACGCGGCGGCGCAGCCATCTCTACACCGTGCTGGACTACGTCGAGGGCCAGACGCTGGCGCAGTGGCTGCGTGACAATCCGGAGCCTGCGATCGAGGAGGTGCGCCGCCTCGTCGAGCAGATCGCCCGCGGCGTGAGGGCCTTCCACCGGCGCGAGATGGTGCATCAGGATCTGCGCCCGCAGAACATCCTGATCGACGCTGCCGGGACCGTGCGCATCATCGATTTCGGCTCGACGCGCGTGGCCGGCATCGCGGAGGAGAGCGTGGCCGACGAGCCGTTGCTCGGCACCCTCCAGTACACCGCGCCGGAATGCCTGGCGGGCCACCCGGCGACGCCGGTCTCGGACATCTTCTCGGTAGGCGTCATCGCCTACCAGATGCTGACCGGGCGCCTGCCCTACGGCGCGGAAGCCGCGCGAGCCTTCAGCGAGGCGCGCCGACGCCGAATGCACTACGTCTCCGTCGCTGCCGCGCGCCCAGGCCTGCCGCTCTACGTCGACGCGGCCCTGCGCAAGGCGGTGCATCCCAACCCGGCACTGCGCTACGACGCTCTCTCCGCCTTCGTGGAGGATCTGCGCCACGCGAATCCGTCGCTGCCGGGTGTGCGGCGAGGCGCGCTTCTGAAGCGCAATCCGGTCCTGTTCTGGAAGCTCGTCTCGCTGATGCTCGGCTTGGCCGTGCTCTATCTTCTGGTGACGCGCGCGGCCTGAACGATCAGGTGATCGCGCGGATCCGGTCGCCGTTCTGGACGGTGCCCTTGGCCGAAGCGTCGTCTCAGCGCGAGCGCAGGAGCTCGGGAATCCGCCGCGTCTTCCGGACGCGCGCCGAAGCCCGCATGAAGGTCGCGTAATTCTCCGCATCGTCGAGGCTGAGGCCGGTCACGACCGGCTCGCGTCCCTGGATCACGGAATGGGTGCCGTCGCACCCGAGCTTCACGCAGATCTTCGACATGCCGCCTCCTTGGGCCCGCGCTCGCGAGGAGCCTGCCGCGGATCGCGAGCGCTTTGCCGACCAACCGGTCAAGTCGCGGAGGGTTCAATCCGATATCGCGCGGACAGAGAGACCGGGCAGAGATTGCGGATTCGCTCCTGTTTCGGTGACGTTATCCTCCTGTTCGATCCGCAGAGGGGAGCCCACGCCATGGCCGAGCACTTGGACGGGACCCAAGTCGCGGCCGGCAACAGCGGGGACGGGGTCAAACCGATCAATCTTGCCCTTCAGGGCGGGGGCGCCCACGGCGCCTTCGCATGGGGCGTTCTCGACCGCCTGCTCGAAGAGGATGGACTCGCCATCGAGGGTATCAGCGCGACGAGCGCCGGCGCGATGAACGCCGCGATCCTCGCCTACGGACTGACGGTCGGAGGCCGCGCGGGCGCGCGGCAGGCTCTCGACCTGTTCTGGCGACGGATCGCGCAGGTGGCCCTGTTCAGCCCCCTCCAGCCCTCGCCGTGGGATCGGTTCACTGGCAATTACGGGTTGGAAACCTCGATCGCCTTTCCGCTCTTCGACGCTCTGACGCGCATCGTCTCGCCCTATCAATCGAATCCGCTGAACTTCAACCCGCTGCGGCAACTCCTGGAGAGCAGCGTTGATTTCGCCGCTTTGCGGAGCGGCTCCGCCGTCAAGCTCTTCCTCTCGGCCACCAACGTGCGGACGGGCAAGGTCCGGGTCTTCGGCGCCGACGAGATCAGCGCCGACGCCGTCCTGGCCTCGGCCTGCCTGCCGTTCCTGTACCAAGCGGTCGAGATCGACGGCGAGCATTACTGGGACGGCGGCTACATGGGCAATCCCGCCGTCTTTCCACTGATCTACGAGTGCGAATGCGCGGATGTCGTCGTCGTGCACATCAACCCGATCTACCGCCCGGACGTGCCGACGACCGCACCGGAAATCATGAACCGGATCAACGAGATCAGCTTCAACTCGTCGCTCATGCGCGAGATGCGCGCAATCGGCTTCGTCAACAGGCTGATCGAGAACGGGACGCTGTGCAGCAACGACATGAAGCTGATGCGCATGCACGCGATCGATGCCGAGAGCGTCATGCAGACGCTCGGCGTCGCCTCGAAGCTCAATGCGGACCTCGACTTCCTGTTGCACCTGCACGCGATCGGGCGTGCGAGCGCTGAAGCGTGGCTCGCGGGCGCCTTCGCTGAGGTTGGCCGGCGCTCCACCGTCGATCTGCAGGACCGCTACCTGTGACGCGGGCGCGGGAAAGCCCGACGGAATGGACCGCGCGACGCGGGTGCGGGCTCAGCGGGACGCAGGCGTGTGGCCTGCCGCGAAGCACGCGCCGCGCCGGGAGGGCGTCGTTCCGATCAGGCGCGCAGGGCCTTCACGTCCTCGGTCGTCAGGCCCTTGCCGCCGATGCCCCAGTCGCCGCTGCGGAGTTCCTGCACCCGTACCCAGGTGACGCCGCGCATGGCCTCGCCCTCGATCGCCACCATGGCGTCGGTCACCTTCGTGATCATCTCCTTCTTCTGGGCCGGTGTGAAAACGCCTTCGATGAGCTGAATGTCGACGAGCGGCATGGCCGTTCTCCCGTGTCTGGCCCGGAATGCCTCCGTGGCCTGCGAGCCCAGGTCTAGCCGCTTCATCCGGCCCGCGCTTGGAGCTGGCCTGCAGGGATCGGGGAGATTTTCTGGAGATGTGCTAGGATCCCAGCGCCGCATGGGCTCGTCCACGGAGCGCCGGCGATGCTCTATCGGTTCGACGCGTTCGAGCTCGATGTCAACCAGATCGAGCTGCGCCTGAGCGGAACCGTCGTTCCGGTCGAGCGGCAGGTCTTCGCCCTGCTCCGTCTCCTCGTCGAAAACCGGGACCGCGTGGTCTCCAAGGACGAGGTCGTCGAGAAGGTGTGGCGCGGGCGCGTCATCTCGGATGCCGCCATTTCCAGCCGCGTCAAGTCGGCCCGCCGCATCCTCGGGGACGACGGGAGGGGCAGCGGTTCATCCGCACCCTGCACGGCCAGGGTTTTCGCTTCGTCGCCGACGTCCGGATCGACGCTCCGGAACGGATCGTCCACGCAACCCCTCAGGCTGTCGTGGAGGATACGGCCGGATCGGCCGACGCGGACCGGCCGTCGATCGCGATCCTCCCCTTCCGGCTCGCCGCGCTGTCACCCCTGCACCCTGCCACCGGCGAGGCGATCGCCCACGATCTGATCACCGCCCTGTCCCGGTTGCGCTGGCTGTTCGTCATCGCGCGTGGGTCATCGTTCCGCTTCCGGCAGGACGACGTCGACGCCGTCCGCGTCGGCCGTTCGCTCCACGTGCGCTACGCGCTGTCCGGCTTCATCGAGGCCTTCGCGAACAGGGTGACCATCACCGTCGAACTCGCCGAGACGCGGACGGGCGGAGTCCTCTGGGGCGATCGCTTCGCCAGCGCGATCGACGACATTCACGACCTGCGCGCCCGCATCGCCGCGAGCATCATCGCGGCGCTCGAGATCCGGGTCCCCCTGCACGAGGCTGCGCGGGCAGCGCTTGCCGTCCCGAACAGCCTCGATGCGTGGTCCGCCTACCACCTCGGCCTGAGGCACCTGTACCGGTTCAACCCCGACGACAATGCGGCGGCGGCTGCCCTGTTCGCGCGCGCCGTCACTCTGGACCCGAGCTTCGCACGGGCCAATGCCGGCCTCTCAGCGACGCATTTCCAGAGCGCCTTCCTGCGCTATTCCGGAGATCCCGACCGAGAGGCGCGGGCCGCACGGCGTCACGCCGAACGCGGCGTCGAACTCGACCCACTCGATCCCTTCGCTAACGTCACGCTGGGGCGCGCGTTCTGGCTATCCGGCGAGGTCGATCGCAGTCTCCCCTGGCTGGAGCGCTCGACGGAGCTCAGCCCGAGCTACGCGCATGGCTTCTATGCCCGCGCCTGGGCCGACACGGTCGCCGAGCGGGACCGGGATGGATGCGAGAACGTCGACGCGGCGATCGCCCTCAGCCCGCTCGATCCCTTTCTCTACGCCATGTTGGCGACCCGTGCCCTCGCGTGCCTGATCACTGGCGACGCCGAGCAGGCCGCAGCCTGGGCCGACAAGGCGGCCCGGTCTCCTGGCGCGCATGTGATGATCTCGCTGATCGCCGTGATCGCCCACACCCTCAACGGGGATCCGCAGCGGGCCGCGATCTGGCTCGCCGACGTGATCGGGCGGCGCGGCGATGTCACTCAGGCCCATTTCTTCGCATCGTTCCCCTTCCGGGACGGCGCGGTGCGGCGCCGGATCGCGAAGGCGCTGGCCGACAACGGATTTTCCTGACCGCGCGACGATCCGAAGGCCAATTCCACCGTCCGGACCATCCGCCCACCCACAGGGAGTGGGCACCGGCCGCGACGCGATGCCAAGAAATTTCGGAACGGTCGTTGGTGCACCGCCGTTCCTCGGCCTCGACCGTGCCAACGCAACGCGCTCGAAATTTTCGCTCCGGCTCGAATCCCTCGATTGCCGGAGGCGGGTTGAAAGCAAAGATATTCATGTAATTTCAAAGATATCCATTAAACACAGATCAAATCCCCGGCATTTCGCGCCTGCTGCGTGTCATCGACACGGGCTCCGTCTAATCGTGGCGCCTGCTTTCCATACTGAAACTTATCGACCTTTTATCAGCCGTGTACATTTGACGCGGTTGTGCACTGCAGCAAAATTGTTTATCAAACTCGCGATCCACGATCACCGGCAGCCACCGCACGGGTGCAACTGTCGAGCGGTTTCTCTGCGCTGATTTACTGAGAAACCCAATCTTCGACTGATCAATCGGCCCCGCGCCGGTCTCAAGACACATCGTATCGGAGCTTTCGATGCCGCAGAAGCTTGCCGCAGACGCCGGGTCTGCATCCGAAGACGCGGCGAAAGCGAACCGCCAGCGGGCGCACACGCGCATCGTGCGGATCTCCTCGTACTCCGTCGCGGGTGTGCTCGCGGTCCTGATGACCACGGCGACGCTGCCTCCGCTCCTCGCCGATCAGTCGGACCGCGCCGTCATCAACGCGCCGATCACGCTTCTCACGGCACCCATCGCCGGCGAGGTCACCGACCTCCTGGGCCGTGTGGGGCAGCGGCTCGAACCGGGGCAAGCGGTCGCCTACCTCCACAACGGACGCGTCGACCGCAGCACGTTGATCGGCCTCGACAGCAAGGTCGACGAACTGCAGGGCTCCCTCGTCGCAGCGCGCGAGAAGAAGGAGTCCGACCTCCGCTACATCGCGGCTCTGGACGGCGAGATCCGCTAGCAGACCGAGCAGATGGTCGCCCGTCTCCAGGGCGAGGTCGCCGAAGCCCGCGCTCGCGTCTCGTCGGCCGATGCGGAGGGACAGTCGACGAAGGCCGTCGTTGATCGTCAGCAGTCGATGGTCGATCGGAACACCGCCAGCATCGACCTCCTTCGCCCGACCCAGCACAAGCTGGAGGCCGCCCGCTTCGACAAGGACGCCGAGACGGCCAAGCTGAACCAGAAGCTTTCGCAGCTTGACGGCGTGAAGAAGGGCGTCTTCGTCGGCAACGAACTCAACAGCCTCGCGGTGCTCGCCCAGAAGCGCCGTGATCTCGCCTTCGATGCGCAGCGCCTCGCGATCGAGGAGAGCCAGCTCGCCGCGAGCCACAAGGCGCAGAAGATGCTCCTCGGCGCGGAGAAGAAGCGGCTGGACAGCCTCACCGATGCGCAGATGCGCGCCATGAATGGCGGCGTCGTGATGAATCTTGGGGTTGCGCCGGGCCGGCACGTCAATCCCGGCGACTCGGTGGCGACGCTGATCGATTGCGACCAGGCCTTCGTCGTCGGAATCTTCTCGTACCGGCAGGCGCAGGACCTCGCAGTCGGCACGCCGGTGCGGATCTCGGGATCGGATCCGGACGGTCCGCGCCGGGGCACGGTCAGCGAGATCCTGCCGAAGACGAGCGACAAGACCGACGAGCAGTACGCCGTCCCGTTCCCGCAGACGGAGCGGCGCGAGATGTACGTCCTCGTGAGCCTGGACCGCGACGGGGCAGCCCGTCCGGCCGCGAGTGTGCTCGCGCCGACCCAGAGCAGCCCCTGCTCGGTCGGCCAGTGGGTGACGATCACCCGCGAGAACAGCTGGCTGCCCTCCGCCTCGGTGGCTTGGAAGGCGGTCGCGGACGGTGTGTCAGGCAAGGAGATCGGCAACGCCCTCAGCGCGGTCGCCGGGGGTGTGTCCAGCGCATCGGCGGCCGTGATGAGGGGCGTCACCTCGCCGGAGGCGAAGGAGGCGTGGGGTGCCGTCTATAGCGGCGCGCGCCGCACCGCGAATCTCGTCACGAATGGTGCCTCGGCGCTGGTCGAGAGTGTCTCGCCGCCGAAGGTCACGGGCCCGGCACAGGCCGATGAGCAGGATCGGCGTCGCGCGGAGAACGCCCATTGATCGGCCGCATCGCACTCGGCTGTCTCGCGCTCGTCGCGGTGACGCGGGCGGCCGACGCCGAGCCGACGCCCCCGCGCGAGGCCCTGGCGCACCGGCTCTGCACCGCGCTCGGGTCCGCTGTCGATGCGGCGGGGGGCGAGAGGGGCGGCCCCGTCTTCCTGGTGAGCTACGCACCCGGGCCAGACGGCCAGGAACTGCCGCCGGCCCTGCGCCAATCGGCCTTTACCTACGACAATGCGCTCGCCGCCATCGCGTTGACGGCGTGTGGCGCACGCGAGCAAGCCCGGCGGATCGGGGATGGGTTGCTGCAGGCCCTCGATCGCGATCGGACCTTCCAGGACGGTCGCATCCGGAACGCCTACCGGGCAGGCCCCCTCGAAGCAGGCCACCCGGCGCTGCCAGGCTGGTGGGACGCCCGGCAGAACCTCTGGGCCGAAGATCCCTATCAGGACGGTACAGCCACCGGAAACGTCGCCTGGTCGGCGCTCGCGCTGCTGACGCTCGACCAGGGCACGCCGGACCGGCGCTACCGCGCGGGGGCGGAGCGGATGCTCGGATGGATCACCGCCAACACGCGCGACGACCGCGAGCCCGCAGGCTTCTCGGGCGGGGTCGATGGATTCGACCCGTCCCAGACGAAGCTCCGGTGGAAGTCGACGGAGCACAACCTCGACGTTCACGCTGTCGCCACCTGGCTGGCGCGCGTGACCGGCGACGGTGCGAGTGCCGAGGCGGCCAAGATCGCCCGGGGCTTCCTCGACGCCGCGTTCGCGGAGGGGCCCGGCCTGTTCCGGCTCGGCACCCGGCCGGACGGCGGCCTCCAGAATCTGGAGCACCTCGCCCTCGACACGCAACTCTGGCCGCTTCTCGGCGTGGCGAGCCCGCCGGACGCCTGGCGTCGCGCGATTGCGGGCGCGCACGAGCGCCTCGCCGTCCCGGGCGGCTTCGACTTCAACGAGGATCGCGACGGGCTCTGGGTGGAGGGCACGGCACAGGCCGCCCTGATCCTGAAGGCACTCGGACGCGGTGAGGAAGCCCGCGCTCTCCTCGCCACGCTGGCTGGCCAGATCTCTCCGTCCGGATACCTGTTCGCGGCGCGCGAGCCCCGCATCACCACCGGCATCGCGATCGGGCCCGCGAGCACCGAGCCGGACTTCTTCTATTACCGGCGCCCGCATCTCGGCGCCACCGCCTGGGGAGCGCTCGCGGCCCTGGGCTGGAACCCCTTCACCGGACGGAGCGTGGATTAGCCCGCATGTTTCCCTCGTCCCCCGACGTCTCTGCCGTCCTGACGACAGACCTCGGCATCCTGCTCGGCCTCCTCGTCATGGCAGGTCTGCTCGACCGTGCGAGCGCGGCGTCCCGCATCCTGTTCGGATCCGCCACCGCGACCCTGATCCTCTGCTATGCGGCGTGGCGCTGGCATGACACCCTGCCGCGCTTCGAGCCCGGCCTCGACCACCTTTGGCCCTACCTGTTCTTCTCATTCGAGATGGTGGCCATCCTCTACACGCTGATGTCGATCGTGATCCTGTTCCGCTTCAAGGATCGCGCGCCGGAGGCCGACCGCGAGGAGGCTCGGCTGCACGTGAGCGGCGCGTGGCCGGCTGTCGACATCTTCATCTGCACCTACAACGAGCCGCAGGAGGTGGTCGAGAAATCGATTATCCCGGCTCTCGCGGTCGATTATCCGAACGCGACGGTCTGGGTCTGCGACGACACCCGCCGCGGCTGGCTGAAGGAGTATTGCGAGCGGGTCGGTGCGAACTACATCACGCGCCCCGACAACAAGGGCGCGAAGGCCGGTAACCTCAACAACGCGCTCGCCCATACGGCGGGCCTCACGAACGCGCCGATCATCCTCGTCCTCGACGCGGATTTCGCCGTCGCGCCGAACATCCTGCGCCGCACCGTCGGTCTCTTCCACGACGAGCGGGCGGCCGTGGTGCAGACGCCGCAATTCTTCTTCAATGCGGACCCCATCCAGCACAACCTGATGGCGGCGGAGGCCTGGGTCGACGACCAGCGCATCTTCTTCGACGTGTTCCAGCCGGCCAAGGACGCCTGGGGCTGCGCATTCTGCGTCGGCACGTCCTTCCTGGTGCGGCGCGATCGGGTAACGGACGCGGGCGGGTTCCCGCACGATGCGATCTGCGAGGACATCAACCTCACCTACACGCTGATGCGCGACGGCTACGAGACGCACTGGCTCAACGAGCGCCTGAGCGCCGGCCTCTCGGCGGAGGGATTGCCGGAATACATTACCCAGCGCACCCGCTGGTGCCTCGGTACCATGCAGGTGGCGCTCCTGCGGGTGGGCCCGTTTCTCGGCCGCAACTACACGCTGATGCAGCGCCTACACTACCTGCACGGCGTCCTGAACTGGCTGTGCAAGCCATTCATCGTCCTGATGCTGGTGGCGCCGTCGATTTACTGGTTCCTCGACATGCCGGCCTTCCACGCCGACTACCTCTCCTTCCTGCGCTACGGCCTGCCCGCCCTGATGGCGCTCTGGATCTACAGCGGCTGGGTCTCGGGAGGGCGGACGCTGCCCCTGTTCATGGAGGTCACCCACACCATGACGGCGCTCGCCATCACCCTGACGTTGATCTCCGCGGCGATCCGGCCCTTCGGGCGGCCGTTCAAGGTCACCGACAAGGGCGGGGACCGGTCCGTCTCGATGGTGCGCTGGCGGATGGCTGCCGGGTTCGGCGCCATCTCGCTCCTGTCGGCCGGCTCGATCGTCTGGTCGTTCGTCTCACCCTCCAGCGCCAGCGAGATCTCGCCGCTCGACTATTTCAACCTGCTCTGGGCCGGAGTGGCGATGCTCTTCACTTTCGTCGCGTTCCTGGTCTGCTTCGAGCGGCCCCGGGAACCCGAGGCCTTCCGCATCGACGAGGCGAGCTGGATCGGCCTGGAGGGCACGGCGCAGGCCTGCACCATCGACCGCATCGGCATGGAATCCGCGCTCCTGCTTCTTCCGTCCGCAGTCCCGGCCCTCGCGGCCGGCATGCCCCTGCATCTCTATGTCAAGGGGGCCGGCTGGATCGCAGCCCGGGTCGAGCGCCTGGGCGGCAACGCGGTAAGCCTCGCCCTCCAACCGGAACCGGCCCAGCGCAAAGCCCTCATCCTTCGCCTGTTCACCACGGCGGTCGACCCGATCGCCAGAACGGCAAGCCTCGGCGTGGCTCTGCGGGGGCTCGCCCGGCGCTGCTTCCGGGCAGCGTGAGCCCGGTTAACTGCCAGACCATGCGTGGCGGCGGCGATCGTCTGCGCCCGTTTCCATGAACCAGCAACTGCGGGTCGCGAACCGGATCTTCACTGCCGGCCGGCGGCCGGATACACGCGCGCAGCAAGTCGAGGGACGTTGATCACGGTCTTTCGTCTTCGTACTTGATGCGCGAACCCTTGAAGATTTCTCGCCGGCGACCAAGTGGCTCTCTCTGACGAGACGGGCGTCCGATCGCTTTCGCGTAGTGGCTAACCCAAGAAAAAATTGTCAGTCGAACAAAAATAAATTGATCCGCTGCGGAGAGTGAAGGTGAGAACCACTCTGTGATTGTAACGCCGGCTGACGGGCGGTAAATGGTGGCATTCTGCACCCCAGCGGGTCGGCCCCGCACGATGTAAGACCCGACCGATTCCGCGCCTCAGCCCGAGCGAATACCTTCACAGGTCACCGAACTCGCTCGGCCTGGGGCTAAAACAAACAACGTGACATCACCCAAGGGAGAGAGAGTGTGGCGCGCAACATTCTGATTCTCGGAGCGTCGTACGGCTCCTTGCTCGCGACCAAGCTGCTGATGGCCGGTCACAACGTGACCCTGGTCTGCCGGAAGAAGACAGCGGATCTGATTAATCGCGAGGGGACCGAGGTCCGCATCCAGCTGCGCGGCGAGCCGACACACCGGTCCATCCTGTCGCGCGACCTACCCGGCAAGCTGGATGCGACGCCGCCCGAGAACGTCGACGTCTCCCGATACGACCTCGTCGGTCTGGCGATGCAGGAGCCCCAGTACACGAACCACACGATCCGGGTCCTGATGATCAAGATCGCCGCGGCGCGGCTGCCGTGCCTCTCGATCATGAACATGCCGCCCCTGCCCTACCTGAAGCGGATCCCCGGGCTGGCGGGGATGGACTTGGAAGAGGCCTACACGAACGCCGGTGTCTGGGAGCGATTCGAGCCGGGGCTGATGTCGCTCTGCTCGCCCGACCCGCAGGCCTTCCGCCCGCCGGACGAGGAAGCGAACGTCCTCCATGTCGGCCTGCCGACGAACTTCAAGGCAGCGACGTTCGAGGACGAGGCGCACAACCGCCTCCTGCGCGAGCTGGAAGCCGACATCGATGCGGTCAAGCTCGATGGACAGGACGTGCCGGTGAAGCTGAAGGTATTCGATTCGCTGTTCGTCCCGCTGGCGAAGTGGTCGATGCTCCTGACGGGCAATTACCGCTGCATCACCCCTGAGGACCCGCAATCGATCCGCGAGGCCGTGCACAACGATCTCGCTCTGTCGCAGTCGATCTACGAGCATGTCGATGCGGTCGCCCGGCGCCTCGGCGCCGATCCGCAGGATCAGGTCCCCTTCGAGAAATACGCCAAGGCGGCAGAGGGGCTTCTCAAGCCGTCGTCGGCGGCTCGGGCCGTCGCGAGCGGAGCGCCGTTCATCGAGCGGGTGGACCTCTTGGTGAAGTTGATCGCGCATCAGATCGAGATGCCGAATGCCGAGATCGACCGGACGGTCGAGGTCGTCGATCGGAAGCTTGGCGACAGGATCCTGTAGGACGGGACCGACCGGCTCGGCGCTCTCCGCCGAGCCGGTCGCGGGCCGCATCGGTGAACCCGACGCGCGTGACCGCGATACAACGGGCTTGCGGTCCGTTCTCCGTTCCCGGACGGGATCCGGCGCAGGGCGGACGCTGTCCGGTCAGGCCCCGGTGACGCGCCGTCTTTGCGTTGGATCAAGGCAGCGGCGCCCGTCGCCTCTATGCTGGCCCGGTCCCTTTCAGCGGGAGCCGGCGCGATGCGAGAATTCCTCGTCTCCTTCCACAAGGTCGTCAGCGACGATACCGGGCACGATCACAGGGTGCTCCAGCAGAGCGTGCTGGTGCGCGCAGATTCGAATGCCGCCGCCCTCGTCGAGGCGAAAACGCTCTTCTGCCGGCAAAGAGGCATCGGAGACTGGAGCCTGCGGGCCGACACCTGCGACATCGCCGAGATCGCGGATCTGGCGGCCTGAGCACGGGCATCCCCGGCTTCGTGATCACCCGCAGGAATCGGCACTCGCGTAACGGCTCTCGCTGACCTCGTCACCTCAGACGGGAGGGGGCATCCGATGACCTGCGCGAGCATCATGGTGGTGGTCGACGCGGACGAGGGTGCGCGGGCGCGCGTCCGCCTCGCGGGTTGGCTCGCCGATGAGTTCCGGGCTCGCCTGATCGGCATCGACGTCGACCAGCCGAATGACGCGAACGTCTCGTTCGGCCCGACGCCCGGAAGCAGCTACGTCCTGGCGAGGCTCCACGAAGCCACGAGGGACGGATTGCTGCGGGCACGCACATTGTTCGAAGTGGAGTCCGCCGGCCGCAGCCGCAGAGAATGGTGCGACGGCGTCGATTCTCCCGTCCACTTCCTCCTCGCGCAGGCCGCGGCGGCCGATCTCGTCGTCATCGGCCGCCCCAGCCTCGCGGACGCATCGACCCTCGCGTCACCTATCGATCCATCCGGGATTGTTCTCGGCCTCGGGCGCCCGCTCCTGATCACGCCGACCGGCGTCGAGCACTTGGAAGCCAGCTACATCGCGATCGGCTGGACGAACACCCGCGAGGCGCGACGGGCGGTCTCAGACGCCCTGCCCTTCCTGCGAAGGGCCGAGCATATCCTGATCCTGTCGGTCGGTGACGCGGCCGACCGGGTCCCGACGCTCGTCGCGTATCTCGCGGCGCACGGAATCGACGCGACCGCCATCGGCGTGGACGCCGAGGGGGTCGATACGGCGGACGCCCTCATCGACGCGGCCTGCGAGAACGCGGCCGACCTTCTCGTCACGGGCGCCTACGGACATTCCCGCCTGAGCGAGTGGGCCTTCGGCGGCGTCACGCGCGATCTCCTGGCGACTTGTCCGATCTGCTGCCTGATGAGCCATTGACGGATGATCCTGAGCGGGACCGCACCGGCCCGAAAATGGCGATCAGATCGCTCTTGATCCTCGACGCGCGGCTCCCCCCGCGCTGCCAAATCGCCTATGATCGATCCTGGCCGGGCGGTCGCCGTCACGGCCGCCTCGACGGGCGGCCTCGCCGATCGCGGCCGGTGTCCGCCCGTCCGTACCCTCGCGCATGGGCCTTCCAGGAGCGGCGGCATGCTGCCAACCTCAATCGTCTCCGAACATGACGACGCCCGTCGGCGATCCTGCGAGCACGGGCGCGCCGAGAGCGGCTGTGCCGAGTGCAAGGTGCGCCTGATCAGCGTCTGCGCCGCGCTCACGGACGAGGAGCTCGACACGCTTGAGGCCCTGAGTCAGCATGTCGCCCTCGACGCGCGCCAGACCCTGTTCGGGCAGGGCGACGCGACGAAGGCCCTCTTCAACGTCACCGAGGGCGTCCTGCGCCTCACGCGCCTCCTGCCGGATGGCCGGCGGCACGTCATGGGCTTCGCGCTCCTGGGCGATTTTCTCGGCCTCTCGCTACCGACGCATTTCTCGGTCTCGGCCGAGGCACTGACCCCAGTCACGGTCTGCCGTTTTGAGAGGCGAGCCTTCACCGCTCTCATCGATGAGAAGCCGCATCTGCTACGCCGCCTCCACGAACGCGCGGGCCATGAACTCACCCTGGCTTAGGATCAGATGCTTCTCCTCGGTCGCCGCACAGCCGAGGAGAAGGTCGCCAGCTTCCTCCTCGCCCTGCGGGAGCGCTGTGCGCGGATCGGGCGAACCTCCGTGACCCTCGAACTGCCGATGGGGCGCCAGGACATCGCCGACCATCTCGGGCTTACGATCGAGACGGTGAGCCGGATGCTGACCCGCCTCGACCGGGAGCGGATCATCCTGATCGTGCCGGGCGGCGTGCGCTTCCTCGATCTCGGCCGACTGGAGCGTCTCGCCGCAGCTTGACGACGCCGGGCGTGACCTCATCGTTCGAGAGACTTGAGATAGGCGATGAGCGCGTCCGCCTCGTCCGCATCGAAGCGGAACTCCGGCATCGCGGGGTGCCCCGACGCGATGCCCTCGGCCAGAGCCTCGCCGAGATCCTCGACGGGGTAGCGCCGGTGGAGCGTGCGGAACGTGGGCGCCTCGGCGAGAGGACTCACGCCGACGCGCCCCACCGCGTGGCAACGGGCGCAGGTCGTCAGGGCGATGGTCTCCCCGCGCCTGACCCGGGCCTCCTGCGCCGGGGCTGGAGCCGCCCACAGGATCACCACGGCCCCCGCGACCAGTGCGCGTGCGAGCCCGCGCATCAATGCGCCATCAGGCTGCAGATCGGCGTCGTCTGCAGGATGTCGCGCGTCGCGCCGCCGAAGATCCACTCGCGCAGACGTGAGTGGCCGTATGCGCCCATGACAAGGAGGTCGGCATCCTGGCGTTGCGCGAAGCGCAGGATCTCGTCGGCGTCGCTCACGGCTGGTCGGGCGAGCAGGTGCGTCGTCGCGTGAGCGCCGTGCCGGGCGAGGAACCGCGCGACGTCCTCCGCCCCCTCGAAACGGGCGCCGCTTCCGGCCGTCGCGACGAAGACGCGGTCGGCGCGCCGGATGAACGGAAGGGCGCCGGAGATCGCGCGACGGGCTTCCACCGTGTCTTTCCAGGCCACCACGATCCGCGCCGCTTCCAGACGCTCAAGTCCCGGCGGCACAATCAGGACCGGCCGCCCGGCCTCCATCAGCACGGGACCCGGCATCACGCCCATGTCGCCGGGATCGGGGTCCTCTGCGCCCCTTCGGCCGATCAGGATCAGGTCGGAGGCGCGGGCGCACTCGATGAGAAGGGTGAGCGGGCCTCCAGCGGCGGAGCGCCAATCCGTCTCCGCGCCCGCGGCATTCGTCTCGAAAGCGGCCTTCACCCGGGCCAGTTCCTCGCGCAGACGTGCCTCTTCCTCGGCGTAGAGCGCCTCCGCTTGGCGGATGTCGCTGACGGCGATCGGGGCCGGCAGGCACCGGGCGGCGACGCCGGTCAACGTCACCTCGAAACGGCGTGCGAGGTCTGCGGCGAGCTGGACGCGGTCGGCGGTGGTCGCACCCGGGTCGAGGGATACCGCGAAGCTTGCGTAGGTCATGATTGCCTCCATCGGTCGGACGTGCCGGACCGGTGTCCATCGTCCCGTGCGCCCGCGTCCGAAACCTTGATCCAGCGCAATGATGCGGGAGCGCTCAGTTGACCACCGTGCGGGAAGGCCGATCGCGGCTCAATCCATGAGCGTCAGAGCGCCGCCCACATCGCGAGCGTCGTGACGCAGGCGGATGCTGCCGCCAGGGCGAGCGCATGGACGCTGGCGATGCTGCGGTGACGATATCCGTCACGGATGAAGGTTTCGGAGTGGACCGCTTGGCCCGAGCCTCGCGCTGCCCTCGCGAAGACGCGCGGAGGCGCAGCCTCGACACCCTCCGCCACCATGGGATGGATCCCCGCCGTCGATCTCATCGTCGTCTCCCGTGCTCGATACGGGAGCCATGGTGCCGAGCGCGAACGGACACGCCTTGATTCAGCGCAATGCGGCGTCCGCGACGGGTGCGGAGCGGTTCCGGATCGGGCGATGGCGCGGCGATCACGGCCCGATGCCCCGAAAGCCCGGCGCAGCCCCTGAAGGCGGCGTCGCTGGCGCGCCGCGGCCAGGTCCGCCCTCTCGGCTCAGGCGCAGCGTTTCAGCAGTTCGCCAAGCGTCACGGAGCTTGCCTGCAATGGGATGGACGCGCGTCTCGCTGAACCGCCGTAGCTTAACGCACCGCGTCGGCACGGCGGTCGCGCTGCTGGCCTGCTGCCATCGGCGGCCCGTCCAGGCGGGCGCCGATGGCTGGACGGCGGCCAATACCGCCATGGGTCTTCCGGGCGCCGCCGCTCAGACCAGGTGCTGCTCGAACGCGCGACGCCATGTCGAGGCGCGCTCGGCGCCTCAGAACTTCTCAGGCAGGCCCTTCACGGCGTCGCCCAACGCCTCGACGCTCTCGCGGATCCTGCGGCCAGCCGGGGCGAGCGACGGGACCTTCAGGCCGAACACCTCGGTGGTCTCGGGCTCCTCGGCCGTGGCCGCGGGAACTGCCTCCGCGGAGGCGACCTCAGCCTTCTTCGCGGCGATAGGCTTCGCGGCGACAATTTTGGGGCGCGGCTTCGCAGCCTCCTTCGCCGGCTCTCTCGCCGGATCCTTCGCGACCTCCTTCTCCGCCACCGCGGCAGGGGCCGCCGGCAGGGCTGCAAAGGTCGCGTCGGTCGAGCGGGCCTTCACCGTTTCCGCCCGGGTCGGGCCCAGGGCGTGAATAGTCCTGACCGTGGACACCAGCGCGGCCTCGCGGGTGGGCTTGAGTGTCGCGACGTTCTCGATCATCGGCGCCCGCTTCGCCGGAGCCGCGCTCGCTCTTTGGCTCGGCACGGGCGAGGGCATGACCGGCTGGGCCTCCGTGTCTAGGGCGGCGCGTAGCGGTGCCGGCGCCTCAGGCGTGGGTGCGATCAGCGTCGCTGGGGCGGGGGCAGGCGACGGCGCGGTGTCGCGGGCCACACTGCCAGTGGCGAGCGCCGGCACTCCATCCTTCAGGTCGGGCCAGCTCGCCGCGGAACTGACGCGCGCGATCGGCTTCGGCGGCGGTCCGGCGAGGCTGCCGAGCAGCGACATCGAGGCTGTGGAGAAAGCGGCAACGCCACTGACTGCGAGGCCGCCCACGAGGACGAGCCGCAGCTTGGACTTGAGCTTGGACTTGGTGGGCGATGGGCCCGGTGCCTGGGACGTCCGGGCTTCCGACGGATCGATCGCGACGTTCATCATCGGGCGAGGTCTCTTCCTACACGCTACGCACGGTAAGCGGATCGGCGCTCCCCTTCACCGATCCCGGCGCTGCGGCGCCGTCGGCCGCCTGACGCGAGCCGCGGTCCAAGACCTGAGGGTGACAATACGGCGCAAAGATGTCCGCACGCTCCTCGGCAGTCATCGTGCCAGCAGGGTTCATGACCTGCGGATTAACCCCGATCAGCTTAAGGCTTGGTGTCCGCTCACGACTTGCCCTGTCCCGGACTGATCCTGAGCCACTTCTTCGGCCTGTGGACAACAGGCTCGGAGCCGTTCCGCCTGCGCCTGCGCTACCTTCTCGACGCTGCGCGACCACCGGTCCGGCATCCGATCGGGCCGCTCACCCTGGCCAAGCCCGTGCTGCTTCAGGGCGAAGAGCGCGGGATCTCCCCAGCGGCCGAGCAGCGCCTGGAAAGCGTCGTGGCGGGCCGGATCGAAGGGGATCGCGGTGCCGGACGCGTTCTTGCAGGGATGCGGCGGCAGCATGTGCGCGTGCGGAACGAGTCCTGCCGGGATCGGCGCGGTAGCCGGGTGAGTGCGCCCGAGCCGGAGCACGCTCGCCACAACGTGGGCGCGCGGCCCGCCGGCACCCGCGTCGCCCGCTACCTCGATCCGGCCGATTGGGCCGTCGAAGACGAGCGTCAGGGCACTCCGGGGGAGCGCGGCGAGGCGCGGATCCTGCGGGTCCAGGGCCGGCGTCCCGCAGGCCGCGCGCAAGACATCGACCGCGTCCGGGTGTCGCGTGCGCAGGCCGACGACGCAGGTTCGGAGGCCGAACCCGAGATCGAACATGAGCGCGTCCCTGTCCTCGCCGCGAAGGGCCTCCGAATCCGCGCCGAGCGCCGTGACGGTGGACCGGGCCTCGGCAATCTCCTCCGCATCGGGCAGGCAGAGGGCGACGGCGTGGCTCCAAGTCTCGCCGAGGGCGGTCTCGTAGGCGAAGGGCACAAGCGCCTCGGATAGGCGCAGGCCGATGCCGCCGCGCGGCGAGACGAGGCCGAGGCGCCCGCCATCGAGCGGCGCGACATCCTCGTCGTCCGAGCGCCGGAATTCCGCCGCGGCGCCGAAGGTGCCGAGGCTCCACGCGGTGCCCGCGTCCGCGAGTCCCGCGCGCAGGAGATCGGCGATCGCGCTGCTGTCGCACATGACCGCTTTGGGCTAACGGGCGGGCGGCCACTCGACAAGCTCTCGCGGAGCGGCACCGGCTGTGGACCCCTGCGCCCGGTGCGTGGACTTCCCAGGCGCCCTCGGCGATTCTGCGTCCCTGGGCGCAGGTGCCCTGCCCCATGACGATGACGCACACCGCCCACACGGCTCCGACGACCCCCGTACTGCGGCACCGCGCCTTCTGGGCCAGCCTGCCGACGCGGACGCGCCTCATCGCCGTCGTGCTGGCGATCGACGTCATCGCCGCCCTCGTCTCGTGCGCCGTGATCGTGCTGAACGCGCGCTCGGCCGTGACGGTGGAGACGCGCGCCTCGCTCGCCACGGTCGAACTCCTCGTGGCCGACACGATCCGGCTGGCCGAAGATTCCCCGTCGGAGCGCGTCCTGCAGACGCTCGACCTGCGTTTTCAAGCCCTGCGGCACGTGCGCGTCTCGGTCTTCGACGAGGCCGGGCGCAAGGTCGGCGTCGCTCTGACGCGGATCCGCTCGGACAAGCACATGGCGCCGTCATGGTTCGCGTGGCTGATCGCCCCCGAGATCCAGGAGCACGTGCTGCCGATCTCAGTCGCCGGCCAGCGGATCGGAACCGCCCAGATCGTCACCGAACCCCTCGACGAGATCGACGAGGTCTGGGGTTACGCGGTCGCACTCTCGGTGACCACGTTCTGCATCAACGCCGCGATGCTGGCAGCCCTCTTCCTGGCGCTGGGCCGCGTCCTCGCCCCGCTCGGCAGCCTCGCCGAGGGCCTGACGCAGCTCGAGCGGCACGATTACACGGCGCGGCTGGAGCCGCCCAATTCCCGCGAGCTCGCGGTGATCGCCGACCGCTTCAACGGTGTCGCCGAGGCGCTGACCGAGGCGCGCTCGGCGAACGGGCGCCTCAACCGCCAGCTCCTGACCGCGCAGGACGACGAGCGGCGGCGCACCGCGCTCGAATTGCACGACGAGTTCGGGCCCTGCCTGTTCGCGCTCGAAGCGAATGCGGCCTCCGTCGGTCGTCTCGCCCGGAGCCCGCACGGCCCCGACCCCGAGAAGCTCGCGGCGCGCGCGGCCGACATCAGCATGATCGTCGGGCAGGTCCAGACGCTGAACCGCGATCTCCTCAACAGGCTCCGCCCGCACGCGCTCGGTGAAGTGCCGCTCAACGAGTGCCTGAACCTGCTGCTGCGCGACTTCGCCCGTCGCCACCCCGCGACCGCTTTCACCGGACAGTTCGAGGATCTCGCGCGGGGATACGGCGACCTCGTCGACCTGACCCTCTTCCGTTGCATCCAGGAGAGCATGACGAACGCCGTCCGCCACGGGCAGGCCGCCCACGTGACGGCACAGGCGCGGGAGACCGTCCGGCACACGATCGAGGTGACGGTGCGGGACGACGGGGCCGGACTGGCGCCCGATCACCGGATCGGTCTCGGACTCTCGGGGATGCGCGAGCGCGTGGAAGCGCTTGACGGGACATTTGAACTTGACAACGCAGCTCCGGGCACGGTTGTCCGGATCACCATACCCGCAGATGCCGAGCGGGGTGAAGAAGCAGGGGCCAGCGTGCCGCCATGAACGCCATCGCGACCAACGCCACCGCAATCTCCACGCGCCTGCCGGTGCTGGTGATCGATGACCATCCGATCGTCCTGCAGGGATGCCGCCGGGTGCTGGAGGATGCAGGCATCGAGACCGTCGCGGAAGCGACGAGCGTGGTGGCGGGCTACCGCCTGTTCCACCGCCTGCGCCCCCCGGTGGTGATCTGCGACCTCACCTTTCAGGGCAGCGGTCTGGCCGGGCTCGGCCTGATCCGCCGCATGAAGGCGGTGGAGCCGCGGACCCGTATCCTCGTCTTCAGCATGCACAACGATCCGGTCATCGTCGCGCGCGCGCTCGAAGCCGGCGCCCTCGGCTACGTGCTGAAGGACCACGCCTCGGCCGAGCTGTACGACGCCTTCGAGCGGGTGCGGGTCGGCGAGGTCTACCTCGACCGGCGCCTTGCCACCGAGGTCGCGATGCTGCGCACCGATGCGCGGCGCACGCCGGAATCGCAGCTGACGCCGCGCGAACAGCAGATCCTGGCGCGGCTCGCCCAGGGCAAATCCTACGGGGCGATCGCGACCGACCTGTCGGTCAGCTACAAGACGATCACCAACGCCTGCTCGCAGATGCGCCAGAAGCTCGGCGTGCGCACGCTCGCGGAGCTGATCCACGTGGCGGTGACGCAGGCGCAGCGGCAGGGCTGAACCGTCGCCGCGTCGGCGCTGGGAGAACGGGTTTGGATCGGAACGTCGCTGCTCCCTTCTCGGCGGAGGCCTGGGCCCGCAATGCGGAAACCTACGAGACCATCCGCACCATGCCCTTCAACGCCGAGCTCGCCGCAGGCACCCTCGGCCGGGCCCGGTTCCAGCACTACATCCTGCAGGACGCGCATTACCTCGTCGGCTTCGGGCGCGCCCTGAGCCTCGCGGCCGCGAAGGCGCCGGATCCAGACCGGATGGTGCAGTTCGCCCGTGCGGCCGAGACCGCGATCGTGGTCGAGCGCGCCCTGCACGGCGGCTTCTTCCGCGACTACGGGATCGACGCCGCGACCTTCGCCGGCACGCCGCTCTCGCCGTCCTGCGACCATTACGTCAGCTACCTCCTGGCGACGGCCTACGCCGAGCCTTACGAGGTCGTGCTCGCCGCCCTCCTGCCCTGCTTCTGGATCTACGCCGAGGTCGGCCGCGACATTCACGCCCGGGCCGTGCCCGACAACCCGTACCAAGCCTGGATCGACACCTATGCGGGCGAGGATTTCGCCCGGGCCGTTGCCGAGATGATCGCGGCGACGGACGAAGCAGCGGCGTCCGCCGCGCCGGCGCTCCTCGCGCGGATGCTCCGGGCCTTCACGCACGCCACCCGCCTCGAATGGATGTTCTGGGACGGCGCCTACCGGGAAACGGCCTGGCCCGTGTGACGCGCCGGTCCGATCAAATCCTCGGATCGCATTCCGCCTCGGGCTGGTCGGCCGGCTCCGCGCTGCTAGCTTGACGGAGACGGCCGATCGGCGGCGAGGGCGCAGGCCCGCATGCGAAGCAAGGGACAGACGGAATGACGGCCGGCCTGACGAGCGACCTCCTGCGAACGAAATCCCTGGACCGTCTCAACGCGGATGCGGAGGCCGGCGAGCACAAGCTGCAGCGGACCCTGGGGCCGTGGAGCCTGATCGGCCTCGGGATCGGCGCCGTGATCGGGGCGGGCCTGTTCTCGCTCACCGGCATCGCCGCGGCCGAGCATGCCGGACCGGCAGTCGTGATCTCTTTCGCCATCGCGGCAATCGGCTGCGCGTTCGCCGGCATGTGCTACAGCGAGCTCGCGGGCATGATCCCGGTGGCGGGCTCGGCCTACACCTACGCCTACGCAACGATGGGCGAGTTCGTCGCCTGGATCATCGGCTGGGACCTCGTGCTCGAATACGCGGTCGGCGCCGCGACGGTGTCGGTCAGCTGGTCGAAATACGTCGTGCGCTTCCTGCACGAGTTCGGGATCGACCTGCCGGGCAACCTCGTCCACTCGCCCTTCGAGACCTATCAGCTCGCGGACGGCAGCACCGCGCACGGCCTCGTCAACCTGCCGGCGATCCTCATCATCTGCGCCTGCTCCTACCTCCTGATGATCGGCATCCGGGAATCGGCGCGGGTGAACGCGGTGATCGTGATGGTGAAGCTCGCCGTCGTGGCGGCGGTGATCGGCGTCGGCGTGTTCTACATCAAGCCCGCCAATTACGTGCCCTTCATCCCCGACAACACCGGGACCTTCGGCGAGTACGGCTGGAGCGGGATCATGCGTGCCGCTGGCGTGGTGTTCTTCGCCTATATCGGCTTCGACGCGGTTTCGACCGCGGCGCAGGAGGCCAAGAACCCACAGCGGAACATGATGATCGGCATCCTCGGGTCGCTCGCGATCTGCACGGTCATCTACATCCTGTTCGCGGGCGTGCTCACCGGCCTCGTCCACTACGACGCGATGCGCGGCGACGCGGCGCCGGTGAACACCGCGATTGCGCAGACGCCGTTTCCCTGGCTCAAGAACCTCGTGACGCTGGGCATCATCGCCGGCTTCTCGACCGTGATCCTCGTGCTGCTGCTCGGCCAGAGCCGGGTCTTCTACACGATGTCCCAGGACCGGCTGCTGCCCGGCCTGTTCTCGCGCATTCACCCGGAATGGAAGACGCCCTACCGCTCGAACCTGTTCTTCATGGTCTTCACCGGCGCCCTCGGCGGCTTCCTGCCGATCAGCCAGCTCGGCCACATGACGAGCATCGGCACCCTGCTGGCCTTCGTCCTCGTCTGCCTTGGCGTGATCATCCTCCGGCGCACCCAGCCCGACGCGAAGCGCGAGTACCGGACGCCCCTCGTGCCGCTGGTGCCGATCCTCGGCATCGTGAGCTGCGGGGCGATGATGGTCTCCCTCGACGGCGAGACCTGGATCCGCCTGGTCGTCTGGCTCGGGATCGGGCTCGTGATCTACTTCGCCTGGAGCCGCCGCCACAGCCGCATCGGCCGCGAGGAAGCGGCCGGGAAGGCGTGACGCGTCAGGCGATCGCCGCGAGCGCGAGGCCCTTGCTGCGGACCTTGCGCACCGGCGCGCCCACCTCGACCACCTGACGCTCGCGGGCGATGAAGGCGGCGGGCATCTCGGCCTGCATCTCGGCCTCGACGCTCCGCAGACGGGCGTCCGAATGGCAGGGATGCAGGTGGATGATCCCGAGCGCCTTCACGTTCGCCGCGCGGGCGAGCTCGACGCCCTTCTGCCAGGTAGAATGGCCCCAGCCCCGGCAGGTCGGATACTCGCAATCCGTGAACATGCCGTCGTAGACCATCAGGTCGGCACCCGCGACGAACGCCTTGAGCGCCGGGTCGGGCCAGGGATCGCTGTGCTCGATGTCGCTGATCACGCAGAGGCGCTTGCCGCCGTGCTGGAAGCGATAGCCGACCGAGCCCTGCGGATGATTGAGGAGGATCGTGTCGACCTGCATGCCGTCCGGGAAGGTCAGCGTCTCGCCAGCCTTGAAGCCGTGGTGCTTGAGCGTACAGGGCAGCACGTCGAGTGTAACCGGGAAGAGCGGCGGCGCGAACAGGCGCCCGAGGGCTTCCTCGGCGGACGCGCCGTCGAGATTGCCGCAATAGGTGTGGACGGTCCGTTCCGGATCGAACACCGCGGGCTTGAAGAAGGGCAGGCCGCCGGTGTGGTCGAGATGCAGGTGGCTGAACAGGAGGTCGACCGACTTCGGAAGCGTTTCCCGATGGAACTGGCCGCAATTGTACAGGCCCGATCCAGCGTCGATCAGGAACAGGCGCTCGCCGCAGCGGATCTCCAGGCACGGAGTGCTGCCGCCGAACTCGACGTAATCGGGTCCGCTGACCGGGGTGGAGCCGCGGACACCCCAGAATCGCAGCGTCAGGGCGCTGTCTGGGGTAGGACGTTTCGACATCATCATCGGGGTCGTTTTACCAACTCTCCTGATCCCTCACGATCAGGACCCATTCGACGCGACGGCGTCAATGCACTTGGACGGCTCGGCCGGCGGGTGGGTAGCGCCTCGCGCTCTCGATGCCCTTTGAGGTGGGAATTCCGGTTCGTCCCGGATGTGCGTGCGCGCACACGACGCTGGCTCTTCATTCCGGTTTTCCCGCCTCGTCTCAGCGCTGCGCCAGTCGCCCGGACGCCCCGAGCGGATTGGCCATTCCCGCCCAGGCGCCGCTCGAATGACCGGCGCGATCGGCGCTCGGGGCGGCGTCGAGCGCGAGGCGGACCAGCAGGGGCAGCGTCTCCGCGTAGGTCGCGGCGACCGGTGCGAAAGGGTCCGGCGCGCGCTCGTAGGCCGCGACGAACCGGGCCGAGGCCCGATCGAACGATAGGCCGGTGCCGGGCGCGATCCAGGCGGCCCAGGTCGCTTCCGGGATCGGCGCAGTCGGCCGGCGCGCTGGGATCACCACGACCTCCTGCCCCGCATAGGCGAGCGCTTCCGGCCGGCTGACCTCCCCGAGCGAGACGCCCTTCGAGGCGAGCGCCGCCCAGAAGGCGTTCTGCCCGCCGTCCGAATAGGTCGTCCGGACCGCCGCCGCGCCATCGTCGACGAGGGCGGCGATGCGCGCCTCCTCAGCCGCGCGCCGGATCGCGACGGCGCGTTCCTTGGCCGGATCCTTCACCGGTGCGAACGCGTAGCGGCCACCCTCGACGCTCACCTGAACCTCGTCTCCCGTCGCCTCGAACCGGTCGAAGCCTTCCTTCAACTGCCGCCAGAACGCGATGTTCGGGTCCGTGCGGTGGCGCGCCATGTTCGAGGCCGTCATCCGGAACGGGTAGGATTGAAATTGGAACGCCGCTTGCCCGCCGGCCAACGCGTCGCGGGCGATGGCGTAGATCTCGCCCACAACCTGATCGGTCATGGCGAAGCACCCCATCGAGGAGCAGACGCCGTGGACCATCACGGCGGAGCCGGTGCCGCCATGGGCGCGGTCGAAGGCGTTGGGGTAGCCGACATCGAAGGACAGGTAGTAGCGGGAATTCGGGTTCATCTGGCCCTTGGCCACGCTGTAGAACCCTTCCGGCGTCTGCCGGTCCCCGTTCTTGCGCTTCGGCCCCAGCTGGCCGGACCAGCGGCAGATCGGAAAGGTCTTCAGGTGGACGAAGCGGCCGCCGGCCGTCTTCTTCCAGACCTCGATCTCGGATTCCTTCTTGAAGGCGCGAAACAGCACGGGCGCGGAGGCGCTGGTGCCCTTGGCGGCCATCAACGCGAGGGTCGCCGCCGGGATCGGCGCCTCGGCCTTGGCGTTCTGCGCCCGCGCATCCCCCGCATGCAGCCACACGCACAGCACGAGAAGGCTTTCGGCGCGAAGAAGCTGTCCGGCTTTGGCAGGAAGCATGAGCGGCCCGAGGAGACGAAGGCACCGGGCGGCCCGGCGGTGCGGCGCGAAGCGCGCACGATTCGAGAGCGTGGCGGCGCAATGCGGCGCGGTTGAGGCCGCCCGCCCACGTCAAATGACTGGCACGGCGGCCAAATCCGTCCTGTGCGGCTCGTCTTCCATCGACACCGTGTTGCGGGCCATCCGCGCCACCGCGTGAAACGGGGGCAGCGCGGCGAGATCCGCGGCCTCGGGCAGGCAGACGACGAGGCCGCGGCCGGCGCGGGCGGCGCGCAGCCGGGCGAGCCGCTCGCGGAAATCCTCGGCCTTGCGCTCGTCGAGGAGGATTGCGACCACGAGGATGTCCGGGTCCCGGATCAGGCAGCGCGCGAGGTCGATCGCGATTCGCTCGCGCGGACCGATGGCCCCTTCCCCAAGGCTGCTGCCCGTGCCTGGAAGGCCGGGCTCGACGCTGCTCTCGAGGCCGAGCCGGTAGACCGCCCGCTCCAAACCCTCGTCGGCCAGCACCTGCCGCACGAGGGCGCGCACGCGGGCCTCGGCGCCGGCCTCGCCGTAGGCGATGCGGCCGAAAAGAAGGTTCTCCTCCAGGCTCGCCGCGGAATTGACGTGGGCGGGATCGTAGAATTCCACTTGGCCCGTCAAGTGAATGGGGAGCATCGCCGCGAAGGAGCGGCGCGCCGCGACGAGACGCTCCTCGAAGGGCGGGTCGATCAGCCCGAAGCGGTGGCGCGTCTCGCTGTAGCGGAGTGACAGGCCGATGAGCCGCTCCCGGTCGCGCTGCCCGGCCGGACCGCGGCGCCAGCCGCTCGCCTCCGACTGACGGGCGACGAGATCCTCGAAATAGGCCCGCTCGGCGGCCGGGAAGAGCGAGAAGGCATCGAAGAGCGGATGGTCGTTCGGGAGGTCGGCGAAGATCTCCACCGTGCTCCGCGCGACCTGAAGGCCGATCTCGACGAGGGGGCGGGTCAGGTCCTCCGCCTCCAGCACGGCCCGCAGGTAGGGGTGGCGGCCGAGGTTGCCTGACGCGAAGGCTGTGCCGACCGCCTCGCCGAACAGGATGTTCTCGCCCACCGTCGCCTGGTGGTTGTAGCGGTCGGGATCGAAGGGCTCGACGAGGCGCTCCGCGTTGTCTGCGGCAAGCGCCGCTCGCACGGCCTGGCGGGCGGCGACGACGGCGCCGGCGAGGTCCGGATCCGCGGCCGGATCGATGCGGCCGACGAGGCCGCGTGCGTAGACGAAGCTGTCGAGGCCCGTGATGCGCAGCGTCTCGACGAAGACGGGCTCCTGGATCGCCGCGGCTGGGTCGGTGCCGTAGAGGATGTTCTGGCGCAGCGTGCCCTCTATGAGGATCGCCTCGCCCGACGCGAAGGCGATCCGGCGGGCGCGCTCGGCCGGGTCGAAGGTCCGCATGTCGAGCCCGTCGAAGGTGACCGAGCCGACCGTCGGCTCGAGCTGGCCCGCGAGAACGCCGGCGAGCACCCGCGCCCCGCTGCCGCGCCCGCCCGTGACGGCGGTATGCGCCGGCATCGGCAGGACGAGATCGGCGCCGACGAGGCGCTCGCCCGAGGTCGGCTCGTAGGCGCTCACGCCCGAAAGCGCGAGCGGGCCGGCTTCCGGTACGGCGACGGGGTGGGCGGTGCCGCGCGGCCGGCGTCGCTCCAGATCGCTCAGCGCCCGCGCGATCTCGCGGAAGGCCGGAGCGACGTCGGCCCTCAGGAACCAGAGCCGGAGCGACACCGCGACCAGCAGGGCGGCGAGGCCGAAGGCGCCGCCCGCGGCAGCGAGGGCGCCCGGCGTCACGGGCGAAGCGGGGGCGGAGCCCGGCGCCCCGCCGCCTCGCCACATGGCCGCGCCGAGCGCCAGCGCCGGCAGCAGCACGGCGAGCGCCGCGGCGGGCGCCCGCGCGTAGGCGAGGCGCGCCTCCGCCCGACCGAGCGCGCCGCGGCTCGCCACCGCCTTCGCGCGGAGCCGCGCGCGCTCCTGCGCGGCGGCCCCGTGCCTGCGCACGGCGGGGAGACGGCGCACGAGATCGACCAGGGCTCGCTCCGCGAGCCCGCTCACGTTCCGCCGCAGTGCCGCCCGAGCCCGCCCGCTCCGCAGGATGAGGGCGCCGGCGAGGCCCGAGGCGAGGAGGCCGACGACGGCGACCGGCAGGAGGCGGGGCGCCGCGAGAAGCGCCGCCAGCCCCGCCATCAGAATCGCCCCGAGCGTCAGCGCGGGAACCAGGATCCCGACCGCCAGAAGCCCATCGATCCGCCCGAGCAGGTCGCCGACGAGATGCGCGAGGTTGCGCGCCTCGTCGCGGGCGCCGACGGGCGCGTGCAGGATCGCGTCGGTCGCCGACCGGCGGAGGTGCCAGGCGGCCCGCGCCTCGGCGGAGAAGCACAGTCGCGCCACCACCCAGCCGAGAGCGGCGAGCGCGAGGGCGGTACCGGCGAGCGTCAGGAAGGCGGCAAGTTCGAGGGCGACCGGCGTCAGCGACCAGCCCTCCGCGAGCAGAACCTCGCCGCTCAGGGTCGGGATGGACAACCGGAGGTAGGGCAGGATCGCGGCCGTGTCGCGGCCCAGCGTGTCGGCGAGGTCGCGAAGGCAGAGGAGCGCTAGCGCGGCGAGCGGCCCCCGAGTCCGAGCGCGAGGGCGACCGCGGCTGCGTGGCGGCGGGGCGCCGCGCGCCACGCGTAGAGGATCGGATCGCGTTCCATCGCCGTCCGTGGATCGAGCTCGGGTCCAGGGCGGTCTTAATGGTGCAGGTGGGAGCTCGCAAAGCGCGGCGGCGCACCCGCCGGCGTTTCGAGCATCGCCTCGGTTGATCGGCATCACGCCGAGCGAAGTCGTCGCGCGGTGAAGCGCGGCGGTTGTTCGGAGGCGCCGAGACTTCTACATCTCGCTGTCCGCTGTCCTTCACCCGATCTCCGACACCCCACGATGTGCGAATTGCTCGGCATGAGCGCGAACGTGCCAACCGATATCCGCTTCTCGTTTGCCGCGCTGGCGCGACGCGGCGGCGAGACCGGCCCGCACGCGGATGGCTGGGGCATCAGCTTCTACGAGGGACGGGGCTGCCGGACCTTCCACGATCCGGAGCCGAGCGCCCGGTCGGAACTCGCCAAGCTCCTGCGCAACTACCCGATCAAGAGCCGCATCGTGGTGGCGCACGTGCGCAAGGCGAATCGCGGGCGGGTTTCGCTGGAGAACACGCATCCCTTCGCCCGCGAACTCTGGGGCCGCCGCTGGACCTTCGCGCACAACGGGCAGTTGAAGGGCGTGAAACGGCTGCCGCTGACGGGCTTCCACCCGATCGGGACGACCGACAGCGAGCACGCCTTCTGCTGGATGATGGGCCAGCTCCAGTGTCGCTGGCGCGCCCTGCCGAAGCCCGCCGCCCTCGACCGGGCGGTCGCCGACCTGTGTGCCGAGCTGCACGGGCGCGGCGTCTTCAACATGCTCCTGTCCGACAGCCGCTCCCTCTACGCCCATTGCGGCAAGCGCCTCTGTTACTTGACGCGCTGCGCGCCCTTCGGCACGGCGACCCTCGTCGACGAGGATTGGCGGGTCGATTTCGCGCAGGAGACGACGGAGCGCGACATCGTCACCGTGATCGCCACGCAGGCCCTGACCCGTGACGAGACCTGGACCGACCTCGACAAGGGCGACGTGCTCGTCCTGCGCGACGGCGGCATCCGCCTCATCAAGCCCGGCCACGCGCCAGCCCGCACGCTCGCGGCCCCCTTAAGCGCGCCGCACGCCTGTTGATCGCCCCCGGCGCGGACCTCCGGAAGGTGCGCGCAGGGGCACGATGCGCTACAAAGACGTCAACCAGAGGCCTTCCGGACCAGGACCACCGGACGGCGCCCAAGATCAAACATTCCCAGACGAGCCATGCGAAGCGACGAGATTCAGACAATCCCCGACCACCCGGACCGGGACGCGGACGCGCGGCCCAACCTGTCGGCGAGCATCCGCACCCATCTCGGCGACCACCTGCGCACCGCCTACGAGGCGATCGGACAGGCGGAGATGCCGAACCGGTTCGTGGAGCTGATCGACAAGCTCGAAGCGGCCCTGCGTGCGCAGGGCGAGGCCGTCGAGCCCGATTTCCGCGACGGGCTGCTCGCGGCCGTGCCGAGCCTGCGCGCCTTCGCGCTCTCGCTGACCTCGAATCCCGCCCGCTCGGACGATCTCGTGCAGGACACGCTGCTGAAGGGCTGGCAGCACCGGGCTCGCTTCCAGCCGGGCACGAACCTCAATGCGTGGCTGTTCACGATCCTGCGCAATATCTTCTACTCGGATCATCGCAAGCGCGTGCGCGAGGTCGAGGATCAGGACGGCTCCTACGCCGCCCGGCTCGCGACGGCCCCGCACCAGGGCGACCGCCTCGACGTCGAGGATCTGCAGAGCGCGCTCGCCAAGCTGCCGCCGGACCAGCGCGAGGCCCTCGTCCTCGTCGGCGCGGAGGGCGTCTCCTACGAGGAGGCGGCGACCATCATGGGCTGCAAGGTCGGGACGGTGAAGAGCCGCGTCAGCCGCGCGCGCGGTCGTCTCGCGGAGCTTCTCGGCTACGACGAAGAGGATCTCGGCTCCGACCGGTTCATCCAGTCGGCGATGCCGAAGGAGGCCTGAACGCGGCCCGCGGATCGGCTTGACCAAATTTTAGGCATAGGAAATTTCGACGCATCCCTTTCGAAGGATCGCGCGTTACCGGCCCAAGCTCCGCTGTGCAGACGGGTTCGTACCCTGGCGCGGCGGTCCCTTGGAAACGGAGAGTTTTCTATGAACGTCAAGACCCTTCTCGCGGCTTCCGCGATCGCCCTCGCGCTGCCGATGGCGGCCCAGGCCCAGGGCCTCGTGCGCGGTGCCGAGCAGGGCGCTCGCGACGGCGGCGACGCGGCGGGCCCGGTGGGTGCGATCGTCGGTGGTGCGGTCGGTGCCGCGACGGGCACGGTCGGCGGCATCCTCGGTGTCGATGACCGTCCGCGCTTCCGCAGCTACGTCAACGAGCGTCGCGTCCGCTCCTACGATTACGATGGACGCGTGGCGGTCGGCACCACGCTGCCGAGCAGCGGCGTGACCTACTACGAGGTGCCGGACGATTATCGCGTGAAGCCCGGCTACCGCTATACGGTCGTGAACGATCGCCCGGTGCTGGTCGATCGCGGCCACCGCATCGTCGAAGTCATCGACTGACCGGATCGCGGCGCCCACCGGGCGCCGTCCGGACTGGAGGCCCCGGCGCGCCGCGCCGGGGCCTTCGTCGTTTACACGAGGCCGTGAGCAGAGGCTCGGTCTGAGCTTTTCTTTGTCGCCGCTGCGCAACGCCTGACCTTGCCGACACGTTTCTGTCGTCAAGTAACGGGAGATCCAGACGATGCGTGACGACGAGGACGCTGCTTCGGATCCCGTCCTGCCGGAGCCGGTCCGGGATCACCTCGGCCAGCAGTTGCGGACGGTCTACAATGTCGATGCCGGCAAGCCGCAATATCTCGGCGACGAGGCGGTGCCGCAGGCGTTCGAGCCGCAGATCAAGCGCCTCGAGACGCGCCTGAAGACGCACGAGGAAGGAACGATCGCGGTCGAAGGCGCCCTCGAGCGTATCCTCGACGCCTTCGGCCTCGACCCCGATGCCAAGGCCGGCGGCCGCGTGCCGGACCCGGCCGCGTCAGGGGCGCGGGCGAGTGGCAAGTAGGTCGCGGATCTCGCCGAGGATCTTCACGTCCGCCGGCACCTCGGCGACGGCCTCGGGCTTCTGCTCCTCACGGGTCTGCAGCTTGTTCATGGCGCGGATGACGAGGAACAGCACGAAGGCGACGATGGTGAAATTGATGGCGACGGTGACGAACTGCCCATAGCCGAGAACCGCGCCCTGCTTCTTGGCCTCGGCATAGGCGAGGCCGCTCTGCACCTTCGACGAGAGCGGAACGTAGTAGTTCGAGAAGTCGAGACCGCCGGTGATCGCTCCGATGACCGGCATGAACACGTCCTGCACGGCGGAGGTGACGATCGCCCCGAAGGCCGCGCCGATGATCACGCCAACGGCGAGATCGACCACGTTCCCGCGCAGCGCGAACTTTTTGAATTCCTCCAGCATCGCACCCCTCCGCATCGACAGGGCCACTTCTCGCGACCCATGCGAGCTTAGGCAAGATGATCGCACCGCAACAGGCCGTGGACATTCCATCCACGCCCAATCGCGGCCCGGTCACGGAGCCTGAGGACCGGTTGTCGGCTCGTCCGGCAGGACCGGGCGGCTCAGCGATTCCAGTTTCGCCCGGCGACGATATTGGATCGCGCCGACTGGAATCACCGCGAGATAGGCGAGGCTGACGGCGACCATCACCTCGAAGGGGAAGCTGATGGCGATGCCGAAGATCGCGACGCCGAGAAGGAAGATCGGCAGAACCCACCCGCGCGGCACCCGCTTGCCCATGGTCTTGCCGGAGAAGGTCGGCACTGTTGAGACGACGAGGAGGGCGATGGCGAGCAGGTAGACGAGGACCAGCGGCGCCGCCCATTTCTCGAACGAGAAGCCGAGGAAGTGCAGGTAGAGCGGCAGCATCGCCGTCAGCGCGCCGGCAGGCGCCGGCATACCGACGAAATAGTCCTTCTTCCACTCGGGCCGGTCGGGATCGTCTAGCATCGCGTTGAAGCGGGCGAGCCGCAGGCCCATGGCGATCGCGAAGATCAGCGCCACGATCCAGCCGACCGAGCGCAAGTGGAAGAGCGCGAAGCCGTAGAGGATCAAGGCCGGCGCGCAGCCGAAATTGACGAAGTCGGCCAGCGAATCGAGTTCGGCCCCGAAGCGCGACGTGCCCTTGAGGAGACGGGCGACGCGCCCGTCGACGCCGTCGAGGAGCGCTGCCACCACGATAGCGATCACGGCCGGCTCGAACTTGCCCTCGAAGGCGAGGCGAATCGCGGTGAGCCCGAGGCAAAGCGCCATCAGGGTGATCATGTTCGGCGCGATCATCCGGAACGGCACCGGCTTGAAGCGGCGCGGCTTCGGCTCGTTCGGGTCCGGCGCGAAGGGCGGGAACAGATCGTCCATCGGGGCCTCCCCTCAGATCCGGCGGAAGGTCCGCTCGGGACCACCCGAGAGATCGGCGAGCACCGTCTCGCCCGCGACCGCCTTCTGGCCGAGCCCGACGAGGACGCGGGTTCCGGCCGGCAGGTAGACGTCGACCCGCGATCCGAACCGGATGAGCCCGAAGCGCTCGCCGACCTGGAGCGAATCGCCCGCCGCCACGAAACCGACGATGCGGCGTGCGACGAGGCCGGCGATCTGCACCACGCCGATGCGCACCGGCGCGCCCTTGTGCAGGGTCTCCATCACGAGGCCGTTGCGCTCGTTGTCCTCGCTCGCCTTGTCGAGCTCGGCGTTGAGGAACAGGCCCGGCGTGTAGTGGATCTGCCCGATCCGGCCCGTCACAGGCACCCGGTTCACGTGGCAGTCGAACACGTTCATGAAAACCGAGACCCGGGTCATCGGCACCTGCGGCAGGTCGAGTTCCGGCGGCGGCAGCACGGTCGCGATCAGGTTCACGCGCCCGTCCGCCGGCGAGACCACGAGGCCCTCGGCCACCGGCGTGACGCGCTCCGGATCGCGGAAGAAGTAGCAGACCCAGAGGGTGAGGATCAGGAAGATCCAGCCGAAGAACTGCGAGAAGTAGCCCGCCAGCACCGTCAGCACGATGCCGATCAGGATGAAGGGATAGCCCTCCTTGTGGATCGGCACGAGGACGCGGCGGATCGTCTCGAAGAGATCGGTCATGGAGGTTCAGGCACTCCTGCTCTCGCCGGCAGCACGCGCCCCGGCGGGGCCGGATGGCAGCCCCGGGGATTCCGTCAACCGCCACGCCGGGCCGGGGCCCCGCCCCCTACTCGGCGGGCAGCGGCTCGGGCGCGCGCATGCGGGGCTCCGCGGCACCCGGAAGGTCGTCCTCGTCCTCCGCGCGCTTGAGGGCCTCGCGGGCCTCGTCGGCCTCGCGCTGGCGGCTCCACAGGGCCGCGTAGACGCCGCCCCTCGCCAGCAGGCTCGGGTGGTCGCCCCGCTCCACGACGAGGCCGCGGTCGAGCACGATGATCTCGTCGGCGTTGACGACGGTGGACAGGCGGTGCGCGATGACGAGGGTGGTGCGTCCCCGCGACACCCGTTCGAGGGCGTCCTGGATCTCGCGCTCGGTGAAGGAATCGAGCGCTGAGGTCGCCTCATCGAGGACGAGGATCGGCGGCCCCTTCAGGATGGTGCGGGCGATCGCGACCCGCTGCTTCTCGCCGCCCGACAGCTTCAGCCCGCGCTCGCCGACCGGCGTGTCGTAGCCCTCCGGCAGGCCGGAGATGAAGCGGTCGATCTGGGCGAGGCGGGCGGCCTCGCGAACCTCCTCGAGGCTCGCGTCCCAGCGGCCGTAGCGGATGTTGTAGCCGATCGTGTCGTTGAACAGGACCGTGTCCTGCGGAACCATGCCGATGGCGGCGCGCAGGCTGTCCTGCCGGACCTGCGCGATGTCCTGCCCGTCGATCGTGATGCGGCCGCCCTGCGTCTCGTAGAACCGGAACAGCAGCCGCGACAGGGTCGACTTGCCGGCCCCCGAGGGACCGACGATGGCGACCGTCCTGCCGGGGGCGACCGAGAAGGTGACCCCGCGCAGGATCGGCCGGTCCGGGTTGTAGGCAAAGCGCACGTCCTCGAAGCGCACGGCAGCTTCCGCGACGCGCAGGGCCGGTGCGCCCGGGCGGTCCGCGATCTCGGGGTTGCGGTGCAGGATCCGGAACATGTCGTCGATGTCGATCAGGGCCTGTTTGATCTCGCGGTAGATCATGCCCATGAAGTTGAGCGGCATCGAGAGTTGGATCAGCATCGTGTTGACGAGCACGAACCCGCCGATCGTGGTCCGCCCGGCCATGATGTCGCGCGCGGACAGCCACATCACGATCGTCATGCCGATGGTGAAGATGACGGCCTGACCCGCATTCAGCACGGCGAGCGAGACGTAGGTCTGGGTCGAGGCTTTTTCGTACTTCGCCATCGAGGCGTCGTATCGCTCGGTCTCGCGCCGCTCCGCGCCGAAATACTTCACCGTCTCGAAGTTCAGGAGGGAGTCGACCGCCTTGGTATTGGCCTCGGTGTCGGAATTGTTCATCCGGCGCCGGATCGCGATCCGCCACTCCGTCGCCTTGTAGGTGAAGCCGAGATAGGCGAGCACCGTCACCAGCACGACGGCCGAGTATGTCCAGTCGAACTCGTAGGCGAGGACGCCGATCACGAGCACGAACTCGACGATGGTCGGCACCAGGGTGAGCACCATCAGCCGCGACAATTCCTCGATGCCGCCGCGGCCCCGCTCCAGAACGCGCGTCAGCCCGCCGGTCTTGCGCTCCAGGTGGAAGCGCAGGGACAGGCGGTGCATGTGCTCGAAGGTCTCCAGCGCGAGCCGGCGCACGGCATGCATCGCGACCTTGGCGAAGAGCCCGTCCCGCACCTGCGTCAATGCGCTCATCACGATGCGCGCCAGACCGTAGAGCGCGATCATCAGCACCGGCGCGGCGAAGAGGCCGGTGGGCAGGGCCTCGCCGGGCTTGGCATTGGCAGCGGCGACGAGGGCGTCGGTCGCCCATTTGAAGGTGAAGGGCGCCACCATCGTCGCGAGCTTGGCGACGAGCAGGAGGCCGAAGGCGAGAAAGACGCGCCGCTGCAGGTCGAGCCGGCCGTGGGGCCAGAGATAGGGCCAGAGCCGGCGATAGGTGGTGACGAGGCCGGGGCGCTCGGGCGGCGCGGCCGGGCCAGAATCGGAACTCATGGGTGACATGTCCGGGAATGCGGGTGCTCGGCCGGCATATAGGCGCGCCCGCCCCCGCATGCACGCTCCGTCCCGGCAGGGCCGCCCTGCGGGCAGGACGGGGCGTGGGCCCCGCCCATGCTCAGCCGCGCTTCTTCTGCCGCTGCGCCGTGCCGTCGTCGGTCGGCAGGACGAAGATCTGTCCTGGGTAGATCAGGTCGGGATCGCGGATCTGCTGCTGGTTGGCGTCGTAGATCACCGTGTAGCGGTCGCCCTTGCCGTAGGTGCGACGGCTGATCTGCCAAAGGCTGTCGCCGCGGGTGATCCGGGCGGTGCTGATCTCGGCGACGAACACGCCCGGCGTCCCCTCGGACCGCGCCGCCGGCGTCTCGACCTGCGCGGACATCTGCACGCCCCCCTGCGCCGGGGCGGTGGCGACGGCGGCCCGGTCCTCGGGCGCGGCCGCACCCGGCGCCGCCTCGGCCCGCGGCGTCGCGTCCGCCCGTGCATGCGCCTGCGGCCCCGCATCCGCCTGCGGCCCTGCCTGTGCGTGTGGCCTCTCCCGCGGGCCGGGCGGAGCGGGCGTGTGGGGGCCGCTCGCCGTGGCGGAAGGCGGCTTCGGCTCCGCGGCGGCCGTCGGGCCGGGCGGCTCGGCGGCGGGCCGCGAGGCCGGTGCGGGCAGGCCCGCAGCCTCGGGCTCCCGGCTCGCGACCCGGGCGGGAACCGGGTAGTTGAAGGCGACCTCGGAGCGTGCCCGGACCTTGCCGGTGACGGTATCGACCTGATCGATGCGGATCTTGTAATCGCCCGGGCGCACGCCGCGGCCGATCGTGAAGGTCACGGTCCCGTCGTGGCCGACACTGCCCGGTGCGACCAGCGTGTCGTTGAGGTAGAGGCGCACGGTCGAGCCCGGCGTCGCCCGGCTCGTGATGAACAGCCGCCCGTTCTCCTGCGCGTCGACGCTGACGATCTTGACCGGGTTGGCGCCCTGCGCCTCTGTCTTCGCCCTCGCTTCGGCGGCGCGGGGATCACCGCGCGGCGCGCCGGCAGGCGCGCGCTCTGCTCCGGGCCGGGCTTCCGCCACCTCGTTCTTGGCCTCGGGCTGCGAGAGCACGACGGTCGGCTGATCGGGCGAGGTCAGGGCGACGAGGGGCTTGGTGTCGCGCGTCGGCGCCACCACGACGGCCACGCTCTGCTTCGAGCGCGTCTCGCGACCCTCCGACCCGGTCGAGCGCAGGACGATCTCGCTGTTGCCCGGCGGGAGCGCGGGCGGCACGATGGCGAACTGCCCGTTGGGATCGGCGAGGGCCCGGGCCACGATCTTGCCGTTGACGAGCATCTCGACCGAGGTGTTCGGCAACCCGCGCCCAGCGACCACGGCCTCGCCGTCCGGCTCCACGCGGATCAGGTCGAAGCTCGGGCCGCTCTCCGGGCCGGCGGCCGCGGGCTTGCGCGGCTCCCCCTTCGCCTCGGGCGCGATGCCCGGCATCGCATCGGGCGAGAGGTTCGCGAGAGGCTTCGCGTCCGGTGCCGCGCCAGCGGAACCGGCCCGAGCCTTGCCTGAGGCCTCGGAGGCCGCATCGGGCTCGCTGGCGGTGCCGCGGCCCGCGGGCGTCTCCAGCGCGGCGACCGGCGGGCGCGCGTCCGTTTGCGGCGCGCGTGCCGGCTCTGTCGCCCGCTTCATGAACTCGCCGGCTCCGAACAGGCCGACCACGAGCAGGAACCCGCCCAGCAGGCCGATGCCCGCGAGACCGAGACTCCGCCGCAACTCCGCCGTCATGGCGTCCTACTCCCGTGGCGTCGACGGGGCCGGGCGGCCTGCCGCGGACACGCGCGGGGCACTGACAAAACCGTCGACTGGTCGCGGCATATTAACGTACATGACCGAGACACCAAGCCGCCGACGCCCAGGTAGGGGTGAATCCCGCGCATATTCAGCAGTTTGGCACAGCCGGACGCGAGGAACGCGCACGGGCCGGCGGAGGCGCGGCGAACTGAGACAGGAGGACGCCGGATGGCGCCGGTGAAGACGGTCTGCGTGTATTGCGGCTCGGGATTCGGCGAGAATCCGGCATTTCGGCAGGCCGCCGAGACGCTCGGCCGCTCGCTGGCCGCGGCCGGAATCGGCCTCGTCTACGGTGGCGGCAATGTCGGCCTGATGGGCACGGTCGCCCGCGCCGTCCTCGACGGCGGCGGCCATGTCACCGGCATCATCCCGGACTTCCTGAAGTCGCGCGAGCGCATGCTCGACGACATCCAGGAGACAGTCGTGGTCGGCGACATGCACACCCGCAAGCGCATGATGTTCGACCGCTCGGACGCCTTCGTGGCGCTGCCCGGTGGCATCGGCACGCTGGAGGAACTCGTCGAGCAGCTGACCTGGGCGCAGCTCGGCCAGCACGCCAAGCCGATCCTGCTCGTCTCGATCGCCGAATTCTGGCGCCCGCTCCTGACGCTGTTCGACCACATGCGCGGCCACGGCTTCATCCGCGAGGGCCTCGACCTGAACTACCTCGTGGCGAAGGACGCGGCCGATGTCGTGCCGATGCTGCGCCGGGAAGCCGCCCGCCGCGAGCCGGCACCGGAGGCCGAGGAGTTCATCAAGGAGCGGTTCTGATTACTGCCGCACCTCTCCCGTTCGGGAGAGGTCGACGCGGTGTGAGCCGACCGTGTGAGGAATGCGACAACTCCGGAGCGGTCGCACCCCTCACCCCAGCCCTCTCCCGAACGGGAGAGGGGGCCGGTCGCGCCGGCCGGTGGATCTCCGAGCGGCGTGTCGGCAGCTCTCTCGCATCGGCGGCCGGTCGGCCGTGCCCGTCACGGTACGACGCTCCAGGTCGTCGTCCCGTCCTTGTTGTCCTTCACGGTCACGCCCATTGCGGCGAGCGCATCCCGGACGCGGTCCGATTCCGGCCAGTTCCGGGCGGCGCGGGCGGCGCGGCGGGCCTCGATCAGGCTCTCCACGGCCGAGACGTCGACGCCGGAGGCACGCACGCTCGCCGCCTCGCGCTCCGAGCGGGTCTGCGCCAGGAAGCCGAGCAGGTTGGCGCCGGCCTTCAGCGTGGCCGGATCGTCGAGGCGGTGGATCTCGGCCAGGGCCGCGGCGGTGTTCAGATCGTCGAGCAGAGGCTCGAGGACCGCATCGGGCGGCACGGCGACGGCCTGGGCATCGCCGACCAGGCCGTACCAGCGCTCCAGCATCCGGGCGGCGTCTTCGAGGCCCCGCAGCGTCCAGTCGATCGGCTGACGATAATGCGTCTTGAGCATCGCGAGTCGCACCACCTCGCCGGGCCAGTCGTTCAGCACCTCGCGGAGCGTCACGAAGTTGCCGAGCGACTTCGACATCTTCTCGCCCTCGACCTGCAGGAAGCCGTTGTGCAGCCAGACATTGGCCATCACGTCGGTGCCGAAGCAGCAGCGCGACTGCGCGACCTCGTTCTCGTGGTGGGGGAAGATCAGGTCGATCCCGCCGGCATGGATGTCGAAGGTGGTCCCGAGATGCTTCCAGGACATCGCCGAGCACTCGATGTGCCAGCCCGGCCGGCCTGGCGCCGCGATCCCCGAGGGTGACGGCCAGGAGGGCTCGCCCGCCTTGGAGGGCTTCCAGAGCACGAAATCGAGGGGCGAGCGCTTGTAGGGCGCGACCTCGACACGGGCGCCGGCCTCCATCTCGTCGAGAGGACGCTTCGAGAGCGCGCCGTAATCGGGCATCGAGGGCACGTCGAACAGGACGTGATCCTCCGCCACGTAGGCGTGACCGGCCGCGACCAGACCCTCGATCAGGTTCACCATCTCGACGATGTGGTCGGTGGCGCGCGGCTCGATGAAGCTGGGGCGCTCTCCCGGCCGGTTCACATCCTCCGGCATCAGGACGCCGAGGGCGCGGATGTCCTTGTGAAAGGCGGCGAGGGTGCCGTCCGTCAATTCGCGGATCGTGACGCCCCGCTCCAGGGCCCGCGCGTTGATCTTGTCGTCCACGTCCGTAACGTTGCGGGCGTAGGTCACCTGCGCAGCGCCGTAGAGATGGCGCAGCAGCCGGAACAGCAGGTCGAAGACGATGATCGGGCGCGCGTTGCCGATATGGGCCGCGTCGTAGACCGTGGGCCCGCAGGCGTACATGCGCACATGGGCGGGATCGATCGGCACGAAGACCGCCTTCTCGCGGGTCAGCGTGTTGTAGAGCCGCAACATCGAGGCCATGAAACCCACTCTCGTCCCTTCGGTCGCCGGCCGGTCGCCCGCCCCTGTTGCGCGGGAGCGACGGCCCTGCCGGCTCTCCTGCGCTAACCCAAAACGGTGAGCTTTTCGAGAACGACGACGGGCCTCGGGCCCGGCCGCTCGAAGAGATGCGCGACCGACGATCGAAAGCCTTTGTTTACCGTCCCGTCGGACCTTCAGCGCAATTGTGGATGATTTGGTCAGGAGAGACCTTCATGCGTCGCACGGCTGCCGGCCTCAGCGCTCTTCTCGGCGCTCTTCTTCTCACCGCTGTCGCGCAGCCCGCGCGCGCCGGAACCGAGGCCGCCCCCGTCGAGCGCACCTTCCTGATCCCGTCGAGCGAGGGCTACGGCGTCGGCGACTGCCTGACCGGGGGCCAGAGCGAGTGCGGCCAGGTCGTCGCCAACGCGTGGTGCGAGTCGCAGGGCTTCGCCGCGGCGGCCTCCTACGGCATCGCCGCGCAGGAGGATTACACCGGCGCCATCGACACCGTGCCCTCCCCGAAGCGCGACGAGCGCCCGATCCGCATCACCTGCCAGGATTGAGGGCGGCCGCCGCGCGGCCTCACTTCAGGAAGTCGGCGCATTTCGGCGGCGGCTCCGTCCCCCAGGGCATCAGCGGGACCGTCGAGGTCGAGTTCTTCGGCGATCCCTGGATGACCTTGTCCGAGTAGACCATGTAGATCAGCGTGTTGCGCTTGGCGTCGCATCCGCGCACGATCTGCATCGACTTGAAGATCAGCGAGCGCCGCTCGCTGAACACCACCTCGCCCTGCTTGAACTTGTCCTTGAACTGGACCGGGCCGACCTGCCGGCAGGCCAGCGAGATGTCCGAGACGTCCTCGGCGAGGCCGAGCGTGCCCTTGATGCCGCCCTTCTCGGGCTGCGTGTAGTGGCAGGCGACGCCGCCGACGATCGGGTCGTCGATGCCGTAGACGACGAGCTTGTCGTTCGGCGTCAGCGGCCGCCACACAGTCGACTTGTCGAAGATCCGGTCGGGATCGTCGGCCGCCATCGCCGGCGCAGAGAGGCTAGCGAGCGCGACGAGGCCCGCGCCGACCGCGCCTGTGAGACTCCGAAGCCACATGGTTCAACCTTTCCCCCGCTGATGCACCGTGGCGCATGTAGGGAGGGTGTCCCTGAGCCGCGAGGCCGCGTAAAAATATGTTAAGCCTCGAACGCCCGCGTTCCGTATCCGGCGTTCGGGCCGGACCCGTCATCGACAGAGCCATGCCGCTGATCCGATCTCAGATTCGTCAGCTCGCCCGCACGCTCGCCGCCAGCGTCCTCGCCGCGCTGCTCGCGCCGCTGCCGGCGAGCGCGCAGCAGCAGGCCCCGAACCCGGCCTGCCAGCGCTATCGCGCCGAGCTGACGAGCCTGAGCAACAATGCGAACGTCGCCCGCGCACTGCAGGGTGAGATCTCCCGCCTCGAAGCCTATTACCGCACGCTCAATTGCGAGGGCGGCCGGTTCCTGTTCTTCGACACGCGGCCCCCGCAATGCGGCGCCGTCGAGCAGCGGATCCGCGCCCTGAACGCCGGCTACGGGGGCGAGAACGGCGAGGTGGTCGCCGCGCGCCGGCGCCAGCTCCAGGCGGCGGTGGCGAGTTCCTGCGGCGACCTGCCGACCAACCCCGACGGGTCGCCGGCCGGCCAGTACGCCCGGGGCGGCGCGCAGGTGATCTGCGTGCGCACCTGCGACGGCGCCTATTTCCCGATGCCGAACCTGCCGGACGGGCGCGAGGGCGCGAACGAGATGTGCCAGGCGCTCTGCCCCGGCACCGAATCCGCCGCCTACTCGATGCCGCACGGCGACGACGCCCTGAAGCACGCCGCCACCATCCAGGGCCGGCGCTCCTACGCCTCGCTGCCGAACGCCTTCAAGTTTCAGAAGGCCTTCGTGCCGAACTGCTCCTGCAAGAAGGAGGGGCAGACCTGGGCGCAATCCCTCGTGAAGGCCGAGAGCATGCTCGTGCGGCACAAGGGCGACATCTTCGTCACGCCGATGCAGGCCGAGGCGCTGTCCCGGCCGAAGGTGCGCCTGACGCTAGTCGGGCGCGCCGACAAGACCGCTGCCGGACTCGCGGCGGACGCGGCCGGCCGGACGGGGGCGCCGGGCGCGGAGGGGAGCGCCGCGGACGGCGCGCCGGCCACCACCGCCTCGACGGATTCAGCCGCCGCGGATACCAAGCCCGCCATCCGGGTGATCGCCCCCAACGTGATCGCGGTCCCGACCCGGACCGGCACGCCCTAGCGGCGGCCCGCGCGGGAACCCAGGGAGGTCTCGCGCAAGACTTTGTGATCACAGGCGAAAGGACTCTCTCAGGGGCCCGTTTCGCGCTCCGGAAATTTGACCTCGCGCTCCCGGGAACCATATCGCGCCCGACCCCGTTCGGCGCCGTCCGAACCCGAAGCGTGAGATTGTTCCGATGCGGAAGACCCGACTCCTGCTCCTGACCGGCACCGTTCTGCCCGGCCTGCTCCTGGCGGGTCCGGAGGTCTCGCGGGCGGCGGACGGGATCCTGCAACTCGCCCAGAGCGGCCAGCCCGGGCCCGGCGAGGGCGGGCCGCGCGGCGGCGGAGAGGGTGGTCCCCGCGGCGGCGGCGAGGGTCCGCGGGGTGGTCCGCCCGGCGGCGGCCGCCCCGAGCGCGCCCCGGCGGAACGCGCCGCCCCGCCCGCCGCGCGCGAGCGGCCCGAGCGTCCGGAACGACCCGAGCGGCCCGAGCCCCGGCCGGAGCGTGCGGCGCCGGAGCGGCCGCAGCCGCGCCAGGAACGTCCTGAGCGTCAGGAACGCCAAGAGCGGCCCGAGCCGCGGGAGGCGCCTGCCCAGCGCGAGCGCGCGCCCGAGAGGACGCCGGAGCGGGCCCCCGCCGAGCGCGCCGCGCCGCCAGCCCAGCGCGAGCGCGCACCGGAGCGCCCCGCCGCGCCGACCGAGCGCCGCCAGGAGCGCAACGAGGAGCGCCGCGAAACGCCCGAGCCCGGACGCCGCGCGCCGGGTGCCGAGCCGCCGGCCCAGCGCACGCCCGGCCAACCGCCGGCGGCCGTGCCGAACGCGCAGCCCGGAACGCCCGGCCGACCGGTCCAGCCGAACGCGGCACCGGACGCCCCGGCGCAGCCGGGCGGACGCCGCGAGGGCGGTCCCGGCGCCGCCCCGAACGCCCAGCCCGGCGTGCCGGGACGACCCGTCCAGCCCGGGAATCCGTCCCCAGCGCCCGGCCAACCGTCCGCGCCGCCCGGCGGCCCCGGCGCCGCCCCGAATGCCCAGCCCGGCGTGCCGGGTCGGCCGGTCCAACCGCAGGGCGTGGCGCCCGGCCAGCCCGGCACCCCGCCTCCCAGCGCGCAGCCGCCCGCCCCCAACGCCCAGCCGGGCGTGCCGGGGCGTCCCGTGCAGCCCGGTCAGCCCGGTGCCGCGCCGCCGGACGGCGCGCAGAATCGCGGCGCACCCGCCACCGCGCCGAACGCCCAGCCCGGTCTGCCGGGCCGCCCGGTCCCGCCGCAGGGTGTGGCGCCCGACCAGCCCGGCGGCGCCCGCCTCGACGAGCGCGACCGCGACCGCGACCGCGACCGGCGCGACAGCTTCAACCAGCCGGGCCGCCCCGGCTACGTGCCGGGCGGCTTCCGCCAGGAGGACGAGGACGTCCGCGATTACGAGCGCATCCGGCGAGACCGGCGCGAGTTCAACGAGGGCGGGCGCACCTACATCCGCGAGCCCGGCCGCATCATCGTGCGCGACCGCGACGGCTACTTCATCCGCCACGACGAGAACGAGCGCTTCCGCGATCTCGACCGCGGCCGCTACCGCAGCGAGCGGCGCGGCAGCGAGACCGTGACCTACCTCGACCGGCCGGGCGGCGAGCAGATCGTCACGGTGGTCGACGACGACGGGCGGCTCCTGCGCCGCTCCCGCCGCTTCCGCGACGGGCGCGAGGTGGTGATCATCGACAATGCCTTCGGCGGGCGCCCGCGCCCGATCTACGAGGACGTCGTCGTGCTGCCGCCGCCGGACATCCGCATCCCCCGCGAGCGCTACGTGGTGGATTACGAGGGCGCGGACGAGCGATCTGTCTACGAGGCCCTGACCGCGCCGCCGGTGGTGCCGATCGAGGGGCGCTACACGCTCGATCAGGTGCGCTACAGCCCGCAATTGCGTGCCCGCATGCGCAGCGTCGACATCGACACGATCAACTTCGACACCGGCTCGTTCACGGTGACGCCGGACCAGGCGGCGCGCCTCTCCACGATCGCGCAGGCGATCAACCAGGCGATCCGCAACAACCCGCAGGAGGTGTTCCTGATCGAGGGCTACACCGACGCAGTCGGGGCCGACGTCGACAACCTGTCCCTGTCGGACCGCCGGGCGCAATCGGTGGCGACCGTGCTGACCCAGCAATTCCAGGTGCCGCCGGAGAACCTGACCACGCAGGGCTACGGCGAGCAGTACCTGAAGGTGAACACGCAAGGGGCCTCTCGGGAGAACCGGCGCGTGACCGTCCGGCGGATCACGCCGCTGATCCAGCAGGGTCAGGCCCAGGGCGAGCCCCCGCGCTGAGGCTCGCGCGCCCCTCCCCGCGCGGGAGGGGCGCGCCTCCCGTCCGCGGTTGACGCGCCCGCCCGCGGCGACCAAACGGGGCCGCTCTCGGGACAGCGCCAGCGAGGAACCATGTCGGAGCCGGACGACCGGTTGATCGAGGCCGGGACGCCGGTCTTCCGGCGCACCACCGTGGCGCTGGCCGCCGCCGGGTTCTCGACCTTCGCCGTCCTCTACGGGGTGCAGCCCCTGCTGCCGGTATACGCGGATGATTTCCACGTCTCGCCCGCCGAGAGCAGCCTCGCCCTCTCACTCCCCTGCGCGACGCTCGCCATCGCCCTCCTCATCGTCAGCCCGCTGTCCGAGGTCTGGGGGCGCAAGCCCGTGATGACGATCTCGTTGTTCGCCTCGGCGATCCTCACCATCGTCGCCTGCCTCGTGCCGAGCTGGCACGGATTCCTCATCCTGCGGGCGCTCACCGGCCTCACCGCGAGCGGCCTGCCGGCCGTCGCGATGGCGTATCTGAGCGAGGAGATGCACGGCCGGGCGATCGGGCTGTCGATGGGGCTGCTCATCGGCGGCAACGCCCTCGGGGGCATGGTCGGGCGGCTGATCGCGGGCGTCATCGCCGATTTCGGCTCCTGGCGGCTCGGCCTCGGAACGATCGGCGTGCTGGCGCTCATCGCCGCCATCACCTTCTGGCGGGCGCTCCCCGAATCGCGCCACTTCACGCCCCACCGGATGCGGTGGGGCGAGGTGCCCGGGACCTTCGCCCAGCATTTCCGGGATGCCGGCCTGCCGTGGCTGTTCTCGGAAGCCTTCCTGCTGATGGGCGGCTTCGTCTGCGTCTATAATTACATCGGCTTCCGGCTGCTCGACCCGCCCTTCTCCCTGAGCCAGGCGGCGATCGGCGCGATCTTCGTCGTGTATCTCGCAGGCACGGCGAGTTCGGCCGTGACGGGCGAGATCGCGAGCCGGCTCGGCCGGCGCAAGGTGCTGTGGCTCGCCATCACCTTCGCTCTCGTCGGCATCCTGATGACGCTCTCGGACAACCTCGCCGTCATCATCGCCGGCATCGCCGTCGTCACGATCGGCTTCTTCGGCGCGCATTCGGTGGCGAGCAGCTGGATCGGCCGGCGCGCGCTGCGCGACCGGGCGCAGGCCTCCTCGGTCTATCTCAGCCTCTACTATCTCGGCTCGTCGGTGCTCGGCACGGCCGGCGGCTGGTTCTTCGCCCATGCCGGCTGGCCGGGCGTCGTCGCGTATGTGGGCGGCCTCTACGGGATCGCCCTCGCCGTCGCCCTGCGCCTCTCGCGGCTGCCGCCGCTGCAGAGGCCGGCCGGGTGAGCGGCACGCGCCAGTTTCCGGTTGGCCGCGGATCGGAACGCGGCTCGGCCGGTTGACCCGGCAGGGCGCGGCCTCCATCAAGAGCGCCGCCCGTCATCAACAGAGGAAGCCCGGCGCGCCCGATCGGCGGCTCCGGCTTGATGTTCCGCAGCCGTGCTCGAGCTTGCCGTCGCCGTTGCCCTCATCGCCCTCAACGGCGTGTTCGCCCTCTCCGAACTCGCCGTCGTCTCGTCCCGCAAGAGCCGCCTGCGCTCGATGGTCGAAGAGCGCCGCCGCGGCGCCCACGCCGCCCTCGCGCTCGCGGAGGAGCCGGGACGCTTCCTCTCCACCGTCCAGATCGGCATCACCCTGGTCGGCATCCTGTCCGGCGCCGTCTCGGGCGCGGCCCTCGGCGAGCGGCTGACCGGCATTCTGGTCGATGCGGGCCTCGCCAAGGGCTGGGCCGACACGATCGGCTACGGCCTCGTCATCGGGATCATCACCTACCTGTCGGTGATCATCGGCGAACTCGTGCCGAAGCACCTCGCCCTGCGCGATCCCGAGGGCGTCGCCTGCCTCGTCAGCCCGTCGATGCGCCTCGTCTCGCGGGTGGCCAAGCCCGCGGTCTGGCTGCTCGATGCCTCGACACGGGCGGTGTTCCGCCTGATCGGCCAGGAGACCGAGAGCGCGAGCGCCGTCACCGAGGAAGAGATCCGCCACCTCGTCGCCGAGGCCGAGACCGCGGGCGTGATCGAGACCGGCGAGCGCAAGATGATCGCGGGCGTGCTCCGCCTCGGCGACCGGGCGGTGCGCGGCGTGATGACCCCGCGCACCGACGTCGACTGGATCGACCTTCACCGCGACGACGACGAGATCCGCGCCGCGATCCTGGCGAGCCCGCATTCGCGCCTGCCGGTGGCGGAGGGCGGGGCCGACAACATGATCGGCGTGGTGCAGGTGCGCGACCTCGTGAAGCCGCTGATGGCGGGCGAGGGCATCGACCTGCGCCGTCACGTCCGGCGCGCGCCGGTCCTGCCCGACACCCTCGACGCACTCGACGCGCTGAACGCCCTGCAGGCGGCCGAGGTGCCGATGGCCCTCGTCCACGACGAGTACGGCCATTTCGATGGGCTGGTGACGCCGGCCGACATCCTCGACGCCATCGCGGGGGCCTTCCACTCCGAGGATCCGGAGCCGGAGGCGGTGCAGCGCGCGGACGGGTCCTGGCTGATCGCCGGCTGGATGCCGGTCGACGAGATGGCCGACCAGCTCGGCATCAGGCTCGAAGCCTCCCGCGACTACGAGACCGCGGCCGGCCTCGTCATCGAGCGCCTGCAGCGTCTGCCCGAGACGGGCGAGACCTGCGACATCTCGGGGTGGCGCTTCGAGGTGGTGGATCTCGATGGGCGGCGCGTCGACAAGATCCTGGTGACCCGCCTGACGGAGGACGCCTCGGCGGCCTGACGCGCCGGGGAGTGCCTTCTATTTCAACCTCTGCGCCGCCCGCTCCCGCCCGATCAGTGGCAGCAGCGCGGAGAGGTCCGGCCCGTGGTCGAGACCGGTGAGGGCGAGGCGCAGGGGCATGAAGAGCGCCTTGCCCTTCGCGCCCGTCCGATCCTTCACGGCGCTCGTCCACGCCTTCCAGGTCTCCGGCCCCCAGGGCTCGGGCGGCAGTGTCTCGGCCGCCGCCGCCACGATGCCCGCGTCGGCGCTGACGGGCTCGACCGGACCGGCGACCACCCGCCACCATGTCCTCGCGTCGTCGACCTTCACGAGGTTCGCCCGCACCGCGAGCCAGAACCGCTCGGCCGCGTCCGGCGGGACGCCGAGGCCGGCAAGCCGGTCCCGCACGGCCTCCGGCGGCATCTCGTGGACGAGGCGCGCGTTGAGCGTGTCGAGCTCATGCGGGTCGAACTTCGCGGGGGCTCGCGAGATATGCGACAGATCGACGAGGGCGGCGAGCTCGTCGAGCCCGGCCACGGCCCGCACGGACTCGGCCGAGCCGGTCAGCACGGCGAGCGAGCGCACGGCCGCCGGCTCGTAGCCGGCCTCGCGCAGGCCCCGCAGCGACAGGTGGCCGAGGCGCTTCGAGAGCCCCTCACCGTCCGCGGTGGTGAGGAGGTTGTGGTGGCCGAAGACCGGGACGCGGTGGCCGAGCGCCTCGAAGATCTGGACCTGCACGCCGGTATTGGTGACGTGATCCTCGCCGCGGATGACGTGGGTGACGCCGAGTTCCGCGTCGTCGACGACGGACGGCAGCGTGTAGAGGTAGCTTCCGTCCGCCCGCACGAGGACCGGGTCGGACAGGGATGCGCAATCGACATGCGCCTCACCGCGCACGAGGTCGTGCCACGCCACGATCCGGTGATCGAGCTTGAAGCGCCAGTGCGGGCGCCGCCCCTCGGCCTCCAGCGCCGCGCGCTGCTCGGCCGAGAGGCTCAGCGCCGCCCGGTCGTAGATCGGCGGCAGGCCGCGGCCGAGCTGGCGCTTGCGCCGCCGCTCCAGCTCGTCCGGCGTCTCGTAGCAGGGGTAGAGCCGCCCGAGGGCCCGCAACCGCTCGGCCGCTGCGTCGTGCCGGTCCGCCCGCTCGGATTGGCGGGCGTGGAGGTCGGGCACAATCCCGAGCCAGGCGAGATCCTCCGCGATGGCCGCCGCGAAGGTCTCGGTCGAGCGCTCACGGTCGGTGTCGTCGAGGCGCAGCAGGAAGCGCCCACCGGTCGCGCGGGCATAGAGCGCGTTGAGCAGAGCCGGCCGGGCATTGCCGATGTGGAGATAGCCCGTCGGCGACGGAGCGAAACGGACCAGGGGAGCCATGCCGGCACTCCTACTGGAAAACCCGGGCCGTTGGGAATGTTCACGCGCGCGACGGCCGGGTGATTTCCTGTCGGCGTCCCGCCTTCGGTCCTCGGGGGCCTTGACGGGCGAGCGCGCGTGGACCTAGAAGGCCCTCGGTCCGGGTGCGTAGCTCAGCGGGAGAGCATTCGCTTCACACGCGAAGGGTCACAGGTTCGATCCCTGTCGCGCCCACCATCCCATCCCTCGGCCATGTCCTTCGTCCACAGGCTCTGCCCGCGGCCCTGCTGCGGCAATCGGGTGCCCTGTGACGCGCGCGGCCTTGCGGTATATGGTCTGCCAGAGACCGGCTCTCCCCAGCGAGAATGAGGCCCATGAAGGCGCACGGTGACGCGCACGAGATCCCGCCGCCGCCGCGCAAGGGTCCGTTCATCCTGGTCGGGCTCGTGGCCCTCGGCCTCCTCGGCTGGGGCGGATACGGTCATTGGCAGCAGCGGGCAGCGGCCACCGAGACGCAGCGCAGGACGAAGGACTTCGTGCCCCGCCTTCGCACGATCGCGGTCGAGCGGTCCGACAAGCCCGTCGACCTCACGCTGCCCGGCGAGACCCAGGCCTTCGCCAAGGCGGCGATCTCGGCGCGGGCCACCGGCTACATCGCCGAGCGGCGCGTCGACATCGGCACCCGCGTCAAGGCCGGAGACATCCTCCTGAAGGTCGCGGCGCCCGATCTCGACCAGCAGCTCGCCCAGGCCGAGGCGCAGCTCGGGCAGCTCGAGGCACAGCTCCTTCAAGCGCGGGCGATGGTCGATCAGGCCCGCGCCAACGTGAACCTCGCCAACGTCACGAACAGCCGCACCTCGACCCTCGCGGTCCAGGGCTGGGCCTCGAAGCAGAATGCCGACACCTCTCAGGCCGGGGTGCTGAGCCAGGCGGCCAACCTCGCCTCGGCCGAGGCAGGCGTGAAGGTGGCGGAGGCCAACATCAAGGCGCAGGGCGCGACCGTCGATCGCCTCAAGGCGCTGACGGGCTTCAAGGACGTGGTCGCCCCCTTCGACGGCGTGGTGACGACCCGCAGCGTCGATGTCGGCGATCTCGTGAAGGCGGACGGTGGCGGCACACCGCTCCTGACGATGGACAGGGACGACATCCTGCGCATCTCGGTCAACGTGCCCCAGAACGCCGCTGTCGGCGTGGCGCCCGGCGTCGAGGCCTCGATCCGCGTGCCGCAGATGCCCGACCGCACCTTCGTCGGGCGGGTCGAGCGCTCGTCGGTGGCACTGCTCAGCGCCTCGCGGACCCTGACGACCCAGGTCGATGTGCCGAATCCGGAGGGAACGCTGCGCGCCGGCCTCTACGTCTACGTGACGCTCAAGATCCCGCGGCCCGAGCCCGCCATGATCGTCCCCGCCGAGGCCCTCGTCTTCAACCAGGGCGGCACGCAGGTGGCGGTGGCCCGCGACGACGGCCGGGCCGAGTGGCGCAAGGTGCATATCCGGCGCGATTTCGGCCGGAGCGTCGAGCTCGACCAGGGGCTGTCCGGCCACGAGCGTGTTGTGCTGAGCCCGCCGGCCGATCTCCTCGACGGCCAGCCGATCGAGCGGGAGCCGGACGGGCGCAACGCGGTGCAGGCCGCCTCCCGCTGAGCGCGGGGCCAGGGCGCCTCAATTCACCCGGACGTTGAGCTTCATCTTCGGGTGAATGCCGCAGAGCACCTGGAACATACCCGTCTGCGGGAAGGTCACCGCCGTGCGGCTGCCCGGGACCTGATCGCCCGAATCGTAGCTGAACGCCTCCGATTCCACGTAGAGGTGGTGGAGGAGGTCGCTGTCGTCGTTGACGATCACGACGGTCTCGCCCCGCTGGATCGTCAGGCTGCCGGGCTGGAAGGCGCGGCCCTTCTGCGACACGAGGTGCCCGGTCGCCTGGACGCCGGTGACGAGGAGCGCGCCCGTCAGGCATCCCGCAGCGAGCGCGGCTCCGAGGGTCAGGACGAGGCGTCGCGACAGGCCGGGAAGCGCGGGCAGGTGGAGGGCGGCGTGCATGGCAATCTCCGGCGGATGCCGTCGCGCCAGAGAGCCCGAAAAGTCTTAACAAATTCCCGAAGCGCTCGGTGCAGGGCGGGGATTGGCGAGCGCGGACCGGGAGATCGGTACGAATTCGTCCCCTGTGGGCTAAGTACGTCTTAACATGTGGGGCCTAGCCTTCGGGGTATCCGAGGGAGAGTGCAGCTTCGATCCGATGCGACGGGACCGCACAAAACCGTGGCAGGGGCCGGCATCGGCAGCGCTGCCGCGGCGCATGTCAGTTCAGGTCGCCTCCATCCGCGGCCGGATCTTCGTCGCCTTCCTGATCATGAGCCTGATCACCGCGGCGCTCGGCATCTTCGCGACGCTCGGGATTCGGCAGGCGGGCGACCTCGTCCAGCGCACCTACGACCAGTCCCTGATGTCGATCAACTACGCGCGGGCGGCCGCGGCGGATTTCGCCAAGATGCGCGCCGCCTTCGCGCGACGCGCGCTCGCGACAGATCCGGCGGCGCGGGCCAAGCTCGACGAGGAGATCGCGGAGCTCCTCACGACGCTGCTCGAGGATCTCACCATCGCGGTCGAGCGCTCCCAGTCCGACCGCGCGGCGCGCGCGGGCATCGGCGTGCAGGCGGCCGTGCAGAACTGGGACGAGATCCGGCGCGGGCTCGACGCCGCCATCAGCGCCGGCCCGGCCTGGGAAGCCCTCGACCGGCAGGCGGCGGCGGTCGACGGCCAGATCGACATCCTGGTGAACTACACGGCGGGCGACGGCTTCACCTATCGGCAGACCGCCCGCACGATCGTGGCGGACGAGATCCGCTTCTACGCCGTCGCGACGTTCGTCGCCCTCCTGCTCTCCGGGCTCGTCGCGTGGTTCCTGAACCGGCGCATCATCGGCCCGGTGGCGGCGGCCTCGGCGGTGGCCGAGCGGATCGCCGCGGGCCGCCTCGACGACGCCGTGCCGGTCGGCGGCCGCGACGAACTCGGCGCGCTCCTGCGCGCGATGGCGACGATGCGCGACAACATCCGCGCCATGATGGAGCGCGAGGTGAGCCAACGCCGCTCGGCGCAGGTCCTGCTCGCCGACGCCCTGGAGAGCTCCCGCGAGGGCGTCGTGGTGGTGGACGCGGAAGGCCGCATCGCGCTCGCCAACGCGCAGGCCGCGGATTTCTTCGACGGGGCCTCCGGTCAGATCGCCTGCGGCACCCCTGTGGCGGGGCTGCCCGAGCGCGGCGCGGACCCGGCCGCCTCCGTCCTCGACGATGCCCGGAGCCTGGCGCAGGGCGGCGAGATCCGCCTCGCCGACGGGCGCTGGCTCCGGGTCAGCCGCAGCGCCACGCGCGAGGGCGGCTTCGTGGCGGTGTGCAGCGACATCAGCGTGCTGAAGGAGCAGGAAGCCCGCCTCACGCAGACGAACCTGCGCCTCGATGCGGCCCTCGACAACATGTCTCAGGGCCTGTGCCTCTACGACGCGGAGCACCGCCTGATGGTGGTCAACCGGCGCTACTACGAGATCTACGACCTCGCGCCGGGCTCGCTCGCCGTCGGCATGAGCGCCACCGAGGTCATCGGCGTCTGCCTCGCGGCCGGCAACCATCCGGGGCGCAGCCTTGCGGACCTCCTCGCCGAGGGCGCGGATTCGGTCGGCAAGCCGCACCATCGCCTCGTGCAGGAGCTCGGGGACGGCCGCCTCGTCGCCATCGAGACCCGGGTGACCGCGCATGGCGGCCTCGTCGCGACCTACGAGGACGTGACCGAACGGCGCCTCGCCGAGGAGCGGATCGCCTTCATGGCCCGCCATGACGCCCTCACCGAATTGCCCAACCGAGTGCTGCTCGGCGAGCAGATCGAGATGGCGATCGCCCAGGCCGGGCGCGAGGGCGGCTTCGCGGTGCTCTGCCTCGACCTCGACGATTTCAAGCCGGTCAACGACACCCTCGGCCACGCCGCCGGCGACGAGCTCATCCGCGCCGTCGCGCACCGGCTCTCCGCCTGCGTACGCGAGATCGACACCGTCGCCCGCCTCGGCGGGGACGAGTTCGCCGTGATCCAGCGCGGGATCGAGCGGCCCGAGGACGTGGGCGTGCTGGCGCGCCGCATCGTCGACGTCCTGAGCGCCCCCTACGCCCTCTCCGAACACACCGTCTCGATCGGGGTCAGCATCGGCATCTCGCTGGCGCCCGGCGACGGCATGCTCTGCGAGAAGCTCCTCAAGCACGCCGACGTCGCCCTCGACCGGGCGAAGGCCGAGGCGCGCGGCTCCTTCCGCTTCTTCGAGCCGGAGATGGACGCGCGGCTGCAGGCCCGCCGGGAACTGGAGCGCGACCTTCGCGAGGCTGTGGCGGACGAGGCGTTCGAGCTACATTACCAGCCGATCTACGATCTGTCCGTCGAGCGCGTCTGCGGCTTCGAGGCCCTGCTCCGCTGGAAGCACCCGAAGCGGGGCACCGTCTCGCCGGCGGAGTTCATCCCGCTCGCCGAGGAGCTGGGGCTGATCATCCCGCTCGGGGAGTGGGTGCTGCGGGCCGCCTGCCGGCAGGCGAGCGCGTGGCCCGACGAGCTGAAGGTCGCGGTCAACGTGTCGGCGGTGCAATTCACCTCGGCCCGGCTGATCACCGCCGTCCGCGAGGCGCTCCAGACGGCCGGCCTGCCAGGGCGCCGCCTCGAGCTCGAGATCACCGAATCGGTTCTCGTCGCGAATCCGGGCTCCACGACCGCCATCCTGCACAGCCTGAAGAGCCTGGGCGTGCGCGTCTCGATGGACGATTTCGGGACCGGCTACTCCTCGCTCAGCTACCTCCGCAGCTTCCCCTTCGACAAGATCAAGATCGACCAGTCCTTCGTGCGCGACCTCAACGCCTCCGAGGGCTCGGGCTACATCGTGCGGGCGGTGATCGGTCTCGGTGCCAGCCTCGGCATGACGACGACGGCCGAGGGCGTCGAGACCCCGGACCAGCTTCAGCGCCTTCGGGCGGAGGGCTGCGACGAGGTGCAGGGCTACCTGATCAGCCGCCCCGTCCCGGCCGGCGACCTGCCCGCCCTCCTCCGCCGCTTGAACGGAGAGCGGCGCGCCATCGCGTGAGGGGCGGCCCCTTCCACCTTGTGGACCGAAGGATTCACACGTCGTTCCGGGGATGTCTCGGCGCTGGGATGAGGAGCGCAGGTCCCCTCTCCCGTTCGGGAAAGATGGCCCCTCGGATCTCCCGTCCGGACGGTTCAGACCACCCGCCTCAGGTGCGGCACGGTCGCGGTCTTGCCCGCCATCTCGCGGATGAAGGCGGCGATCCGCGGTGCGATCACGGCGCGGTAGCGCTTGCCGTTGAAGACGCCGTAATGCCCGACGCCTGTCTGCAGATGGTAGGCCTTGCGCGCCTCGGGCAGGTTCGGCGTCAGGTCGAGGGCGGCGCGGGTCTGGCCGACGCCGGAAATGTCGTCGTTCTCGCCCTCGACCGCGAGGATCGCGCAGCGCCGGATCGCGGAGAGGTCCACCGGCGCGCCCCGATGCATCATCGTGCCCTGCGGCAGGGCGTGGTCGACGAAGACCGTGCGCACGGTCTGCAGGTAGAATTCCGCCGTGAGGTCCATCACGGCTAGGTACTCGTCGTAGAACTCGCGGTGCTTCTCGGCCGAGTCGCCGTCGCCCTTCACCAAGTGGTCGAACATGTCGGCATGGGCCGTGACGTGCCTGTCGAGGTTCATCGCCATGAAGCCGGACAGCTGGAAGAAGCCTGGATAGACGCGGCGCCACGCGCCCGGGTAGATCGGCGGCACGAAGGTGATGCAGTTGCGTTCGAACCAGCCGGCGCCGCGCTCCTGGGCCAGGCAATTCACCGCCGTCGGCGAGCGGCGGGTGTCGATCGGCCCGCCCATCAGCGTGATCGAGACCGGCAGGCCGGGGCTGTTCTGCGCCTCCATGACCGCGACCGCCGCGATGACCGGCACCGCAGGCTGGCAGACCGCCATCACGTGCAGGTCCGGACCGAGATCGCGGAACATCTCCATCAGGTAGTCGATGTAGGTGTCGAGGTCGAAGCCGCCGGCGGTGAGCGGCACCATCCGGGCATCCGTCCAGTCGGTGATGTAGACTTCGTGGCTCGGCAGCATCGCCTCGACGGTGCCGCGCAGGAGCGTCGCGTAGTGGCCGGACATCGGCGCGACGATCAAGAGCTTCGGCTGCGGCTCCGCCGGGCGGCGCAGGAAGCCCCGGTCGAAGGCGATGACCCGGCAGAACGGCCGCTCCCAGACGATCCGCTCCGTGACCGGCACGCGCTCGCCCTCGACGACCGTCTCGTCGAGCCCGAAGGCGGGCTTGCCGTAGCGGCGTGTCACCCGCTCGAACATCTCGCAGCCGGCTGCGATGGAGCGGGCGTAGGGCGTGTAGGCGGCCGGGTTGCCCGGGTGGCGCAGGCTGTGGCGCGTCACGTCGGCGGCGACGCGGGCAGGCGACAGCATCAGGCGGGCGCCCTCGTACCAGAAATATGCGAGGTCCATGACCGTCGTCCCTGCCGCGCGTCGCGCGACCCCGTCGCGCACCCCCGTGCCACGCCTTCGGCAACGGAAGGGGAGCCTACACGTTCCTGGATGAATCGTCGCATAACGACGTGCGGGGCGCCCTGGACGGTGCGATGCCCGGCCCTATCGTTTCCACGCGATGTCCGACACGAGTACGAGCGGATTCGTCCGCGACGCCCGCCATCTCCGACTCGACACCTTCGTGCGCCTGCGCTGGCTCGCGATCACCGGCCAGAGCGCGGCCGTGGTCGGCGCGCAGTTCGGGCTCGGATTGGCGCTGCCATTCGGCTGGTGCTTCCTCGTCATCGCGGCCTCGTCCTGGCTGAATCTGGCGCTGCGCATCCGGTTTCCGGCGAGCTACCGGCTCAGCGACGATTCCGCGGCCTTGCTGCTCGCCTTCGACATCATCCAGCTCGCCGCCCTCCTGTTCCTGACGGGGGGCCTGCAGAACCCGTTCTCCCTGCTGTTCCTGGCCCCCGTGCTGATCTCGGCGACCGCGCTGCCGCCGGAGCGGACGCTCGCGCTCGGGCTCCTCGCGATCGGCCTCGCGACGCTGCTCGCCCTCGTCCACCGCCCCCTGCCCTGGTTCGCGGATGGGCGGATCGAGCTTCCGTTCCTCTACATCTCCGGCGTCTGGACCGCGATCCTGCTCGGAACCGCCTTCACTGGTGTCTACGCGTGGCGGGTCGCCGAGGAAACGCGCCAGCTCGCCCAGGCGCTCGCGGCGACCGAGCTAGTCCTCGCCCGCGAGCAGCACCTGTCGCAGCTCGACGGCCTCGCTGCAGCGGCCGCCCACGAGCTCGGCACGCCGCTCGGCACCATCATGGTCGTCACGAAGGAACTCGTGCGCCAGCTCGGGCCGAACGCCTCGCCGGGCGTGGCGGAGGACCTGCACCTGCTCCGCGAGCAGGTCGACCGCTGCCGCGGCATCCTGCAGAAGCTCACCTCGCTCGATAGCGACGAGACCGGCTTCCTGGCGACCGTCACCTTCAGCCACCTCGTCGAGGAGCTCGCCGCGCCCCAGCGCTCCCTCGGGATCGACCTCGCGGTGTCCAGCCAAGGCGACGGGCCCGAGCCCGTCTGCCGGCGCAACCCCGGCGTCATGTTCGGACTTGCCAACATCGTCGACAACGCGGTCGACTTCGCGGATGCCCGCGTCGTCATCGAGGCCCGCTGGACCCTCGACCGCGTCTCGCTGGAGATCCGCGACGACGGTCCGGGCTTCTCCAGCGAGGTGCTGCTGCGGGCGGGCGAGCCCTACGTGACCACGCGCAGTCCCGAGCGGCCGGTTCAGGGCGACACCGTCGGCGCCGGCCTCGGCCTCGGCCTGTTCATCGCCAAGACCCTGATCGAGCGCTCGGGTGCGCAGCTGACCCTGTCGAACGCCTCCGCGCCGGGCACGACCGGCGCGGCCGTCCGCGTGTCCTGGGCACGCCACATCTTCGAGCGCGGTGCAGCCCCCCGACTCGTCCCGGAAGTTGCAGCCGAACCCCTAACGGAACCCAGCGTGACACCTATATAAACCTCTGATCCACCACGACGAAACAAGGAGCGTCGCATGCTGACGCAAACGGGGACCTCGGCGCCCGCGCCGGAGGGGGTGACTCTCTCGGAGAACGATCCGCTGGCGGCTTTCTCCGATCGCAGCCTCCTCATCGTGGACGACGACAAGCCCTTCTCGACCCGCCTCGCCCGCGCCATGGAGGCCCGGGGCTACGCGGTGCAGGTCGCCGAGAGCGTGGCCGAGGGCGTCTCCGCCGTGGAGAGCCGGGCCCCGGCCTTCGCGGTCATCGACATGCGGCTCGCCGACGGCAACGGGCTCGACGTGATCGCGCGACTGAAGGAGCGCCGTCCGGAGGCCCGCGGCGTGATCCTGACGGGCTACGGCAACATCGCGACCGCCGTCACGGCCGTGAAGCTCGGGGCGTTCGACTACCTCGCCAAGCCCGCCGACGCCGACGAGATCCACGGCACGCTGATGGCGCAGCCGGGGGAGCGGGCCGATCCGCCCGAAAATCCGATGTCGGCCGACCGCGTCCGCTGGGAGCACATCCAGCGCGTCTACGAATTGTGCGGACGCAACGTCTCCGAGACGGCGCGGCGGCTCAACATGCACCGGCGCACGCTCCAGCGCATCCTCGCCAAGCGCGCGCCGCGCTGAGGATCGCGGCGGGCCCGGGGCCCGCCGCGGTTCGGCTGCTCCTCCCCCGAAAGGAACGCGGCCCGGTTGCGCCCAGGGGAGCAATCGCGCTACTGCGCGGGACCACCCTTCGGCTCGTTCGGACGTGGCTCGAACGTGGCATCGCGACGGGAAGCTTCTGCCAGTGAACACGCGCAACCTCATCACCATCGTGAGCATGATGGTGCTCGTCGGGACCGAGGTCTTCGCCGCGGCCATCGCGTCGGGCTGGGCGCTCGCCGGCCTGTTCGAGCTTGGCGACCGAGTCGGTCACGTCCTGATGGGCCTGTTCAGCCTGCTCGCCGCCTGGATCATGCTGCAGCTCTGGCGGCGCGCTGTCAGCATCGAACCGATCCGCCCGAGAGCCGTGCGGCGCTGATCGCAGCCGCATCGCGAGGGGCGTGCGCGGCGGGCCCTCCCACCGAGCGCCCACGGGGCGGATGCGTGCCGCGCGCGGCGTCCGTTGCCACCGCATCGAATACCCCCTATCCGCTGTTCGCCCCGTCCCCAGGTGAGTCCCCGATCATGAAAGCCCGCATCATCGTCACCCTGAAGACCGGTGTGCTGGATCCCCAGGGCAAGGCGATCGAGTCGGCGCTGAAATCCTTCGGCATCCAGGATGTCGGGGGCGTCCGGCAGGGCAAGGTCTTCGACATCGAGGTCGAGGGCACCGACCGGGCCGCCGCCGAGGCGACCCTGAAGACGGCCTGCGAGAAGCTTCTCGCGAACACGGTCGTCGAGAACTACGCGATCGAGATCGCCTGATGCGCGCGGCGATCGTCGTCTTCCCGGGCTCGAACCGCGACGGGGACGTCGCGCGCGCGCTCAGGCTCGCCGGGGCGCAGGTGAGCAAGGTCTGGCACGCCGACACCGCGCTGCCGGAGGGGACCGACCTCGCCGTCCTGCCGGGCGGCTTCTCCTACGGCGACTACCTGCGCTGCGGTGCCATCGCGGGCCGCGCGGCGGCGATGGACGCGGTGCGCGCCCACGCGGCGCGGGGCGGCCTCGTGCTCGGCATCTGCAACGGCTTCCAGATCCTCTGCGAATCGGGGCTCCTGCCCGGTGTGCTGATGCGCAACGTGAACCGCCGCTTCATCTGCCACCGGCAGACCCTGCGGGTCGAGCGCAACGACACCCGCTTCACCTCGGCCTACGCCAAGGGACAGGTGATCGACGTCTGCGTGGCGCATGGCGAGGGCAATTACTTCGCCGATCCCGAGACGCTCGCGCGGATCGAGGGCGAGGGGCGCGTCGCCTTCCGCTATTGCGACGCCTCGGGCGAACTCACCGTCGACGCGAATCGCAACGGGTCGCTGAACGCGATCGCGGGCATCTACTCGGACAATCGCAACGTCCTCGGGCTGATGCCGCATCCTGAGAATTTCGTCGAAGGGCTCGTCGGCGGCACCGACGGGCGCGGCCTGTTCCAGAGCCTCGCGGCCTAATCGTCAACGGCCTTAACGCTTCGTTAACCTTTCCGCCGCATAAAGGAGGCATCCAGTGATCTGGATGTCGAGTGGGACCTCCGTCCACTCTGTTTGATGCCTCCCTGTAGACTCTTCTCAAGCCGCCTTCGGGCGGCTTTTTTCTTGGGCTCTGACCTTTGTTTCTGCCTGAGGCGAGGGAGCGCCCTGCCGCCCGGCCCGCCATCTCGCGTTCTTGAGAAGCCGGGACGCCTTCTCGCGCGTTAACCTTACCGACCGGTTAACCCAGCGGAGTTTCGTGCGGGGCGCTAGATTTGCGCCGAAGCATGTCGGAGGCGCCGGACGCGTCCCATTTCGGGACGGAACGAGCCGGCCGCGGCACAGGAGGCACGATGAACGGGTACGACGTCACGTTCCGGGACGAGCGGGACTGGGTGAGCTTCGGCGAGACCTACGTCGCCTCGGAAGCCTTCCGGTCCCTGTTCCGCGACGGCATGGCCCTCGTCGAGGAGACGGCGGCCTATCTCGACGGCGAGGGCCGCGCGGAATCGCGGCTCATCTCGCGGGACGCCACCCTCGGCTACGCGGCCGAGAGCATGCGGCTGACCACGCTCCTGATGCAGATCGCCTCCTGGCTCCTCGTGCAGCGCGCGGTGGCCGAGGGCGAGATCACCGCCGTCCAGGCGGTGGAGGAGAAGACACGCGTCCGGCTCAGCACCCTCGACGCGCCGCGGGCGGACACCCTCTCCCTGCTGCCGCTGCGCCTGCAGGAGCTGACCCGCCGCGCGCGCCGCCTGCACGACCGCATCCTGCATCTCGACGGTCTGATCTCGGAGGACCGGCCGACCCCCGAATCGCGCGAGAGCCCCGTCGCCGCCCAGCAGGGGCTGCTGCGCTCCGCCTTCGCCGGCCCGCACTGAGCCGAGGCACCCCGAAACGAGAACGGGCGGCCCCGTCCGGAGCCGCCCGCCGATTCGCCCGCGCTGGTCCGCGGCGCTTACTTCTTGCCGAAGCTGAGGCTGCCGAAGCGCGAGTTGAAGCGCGAGACGCGGCCGCCGCGATCGAGCATCTTCTGCTCGCCGCCGGTCCAGGCCGGGTGGGTGAGCGGGTCGATGTCGAGGTTGAGCGTGTCGCCTTCCTTGCCGTAGGTCGAGCGGGTCGTGTACTCGGACCCATCGGTCATCACGACCTTGATGAAGTGGTAGTCGGGATGCTCGGTCCCCTTGGCCTTGGCGGCCGCATTCTTTGCCATGACGAAGTCCTCGAATAGCCACGCCGACCGGCCCGTTTCGGCGGCCCGCGGCCATTGAACACGCGCAATCGGATGAAGGCGCGCGTATACCGCAGCCGGTTCCGGCGAACAAGCGTGGACGAAACCCGAGTTTGAGTGAGTGTGCGACGATGATGGCGAGGCACGATGGCCGCCCCTGAGACGAATCGCGGCGCCGACCGCAGCAAGGCGTCCTTGAGCGCGCTGCGACCGCTCGTGCCCTTCGCCGCGGCCTATCGCGGGCGGATCCTGGCCGCCTTCGTCTCCCTCGTCTTCGCCTCGGGCGCGACGCTCGTGGTGCCGATCGCCATGCGGCGCGTCATCGACCACGGCTTCTCGCCGGAGGGCCACAGCGTCATCGACGCCTATTTCATGGCGCTGCTCGGGGTCGTGGCCGTCCTCGCCCTGTCGAGCGCCGCGCGCTACTACACCGTGGTGAGCCTCGGCGAGCGCGTCGTCGCCGATCTGCGCTCGGCCGTGTTCCGGCAGCTGACGATCCTCGACCCCGCCTTCTTCGACAAAGCGCAGTCCGGCGAGATCGTCTCGCGCCTGACCGCGGACGCGACCCAGGTCAAATCCGTCTTCGGCGTCTCGATCTCGATCCTCCTGCGCAACGCCTTCCTGTTCGTCGGCGCGGTCACCATGATGGTGATCACGAGCCCGCAGCTCTCCGTTCTGGTCCTCGCGGCGATCCCGCTCATCGTCTTTCCGCTGATCCTGTCCGGGCGGGGCGTGCGCCGCCGCTCCCGCGCCGCGCAGGATCGGCTGGCCGACGCCTCGGCCTACGCGGCGGAGGCGGTCGGCGCCGTACGCACGATGCAGGCCTTCGGGATGGGCCCGGCGACCGCCAAGCGCTTCGCCACGGCCTCCGAGAACGCCTACGGCGCCGCCCGCGCCTCCATCACGGCCCGCGCGCTGCTCACGGGCGTCGCCATCTTCCTCATCTCGGCGAGCGTCGTCGGGGTGATGTGGTACGGCGCCCAAGGGGTGCTCAGCCACACGATGACGGCGGGCCAGCTCTCCCAGTTCGTGCTCTACGCCGTCTTCGGCGCGAGCGCGCTCGGCCAGCTCTCGGAGGTCTACGGCGAACTCTCGCAGGCCGCCGGCGCCGCCGAGCGCCTCGGCGAGATCCTGGCCGCCGAGCCCGCCATCCGCGCGCCCGCCGCCCCGCGTCCGCTGCCGCAGCCCCCGCGCGGCGAGATCGCCTTCGACGCCGTCCGCTTCGCCTACCCGACGCGGCCCGAATACGCCTCGCTGAACGGCATCAGCTTCACGGCGGCGCCGGGCGAGCGCATCGCCATCGTCGGCCCCTCCGGCGCCGGAAAGACGACGGTGCTGCAATTGCTGCTCCGGTTCTACGATCCGCAATCCGGCACGGTGCGGATCGACGGAATCGACATCGCGCAGGCCGATCCGGACGCGGTGCGGACGCGCCTGTCCCTCGTCCCCCAGGACCCGACCGTGTTCTCGGGCTCGGTGCTGGAGAACATCCGCTACGGCCGGCCCGAGGCGAGCGAGGACGAGGTGCGCCGGGCGGCCGCGCTCGCCAACGCGGCGGGCTTCATCGCAGCGCTGCCCGAGGGCTACGAGACCCGCGTCGGCGAGCGCGGCGTCACCCTGTCGGGCGGTCAGCGCCAGCGCATCGCGATCGCCCGGGCGATCCTCAAGGACGCACCGATCCTGCTCCTCGACGAGGCGACCTCGGCCCTCGACGCCGAGAGCGAGCGCGCGGTGCAATCGGCCCTCGACACGCTGATGCAGGGCCGCACCACCCTGGTGATCGCCCACCGCCTCGCCACGATCCGCGCCGCCGACCGCATCCTCGTCCTCGACGAGGGGCGGATCGTCGAGGAGGGCACCCACGAGAGCCTGCTGGCGCAGGGCGCGCTCTACGCGCAGCTCGCCGCGCTCCAGTTCACGGACGCCCTCGACGAGACCGCCCGGGGCAAGGAGCCGCGCCTGCGCGCGGCGCTGCCGGCCGCGGAGTAGAGCGCCCGCCTTGGCCGACCTGTCCCGCTTCCCGCGCCTGCCGCTCATCGGCCTGCCGACGCCGATCGAGCCGCTGGAGGGCCTGAGCCGCCACCTCGGGTCGGCCCTGTCCGGCGTGCGGCTCCTCGTGAAGCGCGACGATCTCGCGGGCTTCGGCGGCGGCGGCAACAAGCTGCGCAAGCTCGAATTCCTGCTCGGCGCCGCCCGCCGGGAGGGAGCCGACACGGTGATCACGGTCGGCGCCCTCCAGTCGAATCACGCGCGGCTCACGGCCGCCGCCGCGGCGCGCTCGGGCTTCGCCTGCGAGCTTGTCCTGACCCGCACCGTGAAGCGGGAGGATGCCGACTACACCGGCTCCGGCAACCGCTTCCTGGACGACCTGTTCGGCGCCCGCGTCCACGTTCTGCCCGGCGAGGCCGACGCGCTCGCCGCCGCCGAGGAGCGGGCCACCCGGCTGCGCGAGCAGGGCCGCCGGGTCTACGTCTTCCCCTCCGGCGGATCGAGCGCGGTCGGCTGCCTCGGCTACGCGGCCTGCGCCGACGAGATCCTGCGGCAGGCGGACGCGATGGGCCTCGCCCTCGCGAACATCGTGGTGCCGAACGGCAGCAGCGGGACGATTGTGTTGAAAAACTCGGGTGTTGCGGCGGTAGTCGTGAGGTGATTCACTTCTGTCGAGAGACGGAGACCGAAGCAGATGATGGGACCTCGGCAAGTCGAGCAGGGTGCCCTGTTCTACGAGTTCTCGCTCGATACACATATCCCAGCCGACCATCTGCTGCGCGCCATCGACCGCTTCGTTGACCTGTCGGGTCTACGCGCGCACCTGCAGCCGTTCTACAGCTCGACGGGCCGGCCCTCGGTCGACCCCGAGTTGATGATCCGCATGCTGCTCATCGGCTACTGCTTCGGCATCCGATCCGAGCGCCGCCTGTGCGACGAGGTCCACCTCAATCTCGCCTATCGCTGGTTCTGCCGGCTCGGGCTCGACGGCCGGGTGCCGGACCATTCGACCTTCTCCAAGAACCGCCATGGCCGCTTCCGCGACAGCGACCTGCTGCGCTGCTTGTTCGAGACCGTGCTCGCCCGCTGCATCGCCGAGGGGCTCGTGGGCGGCGAGGGCTTCGCGGTCGACGCCAGCCTTATCAAGGCTGATGCCAACCGGCAGAAGGGTGTTGAGGGTACGAACGGCCTGCCACCCGAGAGCGTCAGCCGCGCCGCCCGGGAGTACCTGGCTGTGCTCGACGACGCCGCGTTCGGAGCTGCGACGCCGGTCGTGCCTAAGCTCGTTTCCCCCGCCGACCCGGCCGCGCGCTGGACGGGTGCGGACGGTGGGCTGGCCTACTTCGCCTACGCGGCCAACTACCTGATCGACCTCGACCACGCGGTCATCGTGGACGTCGAGCCGACCACCGCGATCCGGCAGGCCGAGGTCACGGCCGCCAAGCGCATGATCGTGCGCTCGCGCGAGCGCTTCGACCTCTACCCGGCCCGGCTCGCCGGTGACAGCGGTTACGGCTCGGCCGCGATGCTGGGCTGGCTCGCCCACGAGCAGGGCATCGAGCCGCACATCCCCGTCTTCGATAAGTCCGAGCGCCGCGACGGCACCTTCAGCCGGTCGGCCTTCACCTACGACCCTGGCGCCGACGCCTACACCTGCCCGGCCGGCAAGCACCTGCGGCAACGCCAGAAGGTCTATCGGTCACCGCCCCCGCTCGTCGACGCAGACGGGATGCTGCGCTACCGCGCGAGCAAGTACGACTGCGAAGCTTGCGCGCTGAAGCCACGATGCTGCCCCAACGCATCCGCCCGCAAGATCCCACGCTCGATCCACGAGGGCGCCCGGCAGATGGCGCGCGACATCTGCGCCTCGGAGGCGGGCCGTACCTCGCGGCGTGAGCGCAAGAAGGTCGAGATGCTGTTTGCCCACCTTAAGCGGATCCTGCGGCTGGATCGGCTTCGGTTGCGGGGGCCAGACGGGGCCCGAGACGAGTTCCACCTCGCGGCCGCCGCCCAGAACCTATGGAAGCTGGCCAAGCTGATCCCGCTGGGGCAGCCGAGCCTAGCCTGACCGGCTGGCGGGAGCCCCCCGGCCAAGCACCCGGTCAAATCTCAATCCAGGCCAACCGCGAGTTTTTCAACGAAATCGGACCCACGCGGGCCTCGCCGCGGGCCTCAAGGCGGCCGGCCGGAACCCCCGGCTCGCGCGCTCCCACACGGTGCTCGCCCCGGCCGAGCAGGCGGCGGCGACGACCCTGGCGAAGGCGAACGCCACCCTCGACCTCGTGGCGCCGGGCACGCGCCTCGAGCCCGGCGCGATCGATGTGGACGGCGCCCATCGCGGCGCGGATTACGGCATCCCGACCGACGCCATGCGCGAGGCGGTCCGCCTGATGGCCCGAACGGAGGGTCTCCTCCTCGATCCGGTCTACAGCGGCAAAGCCTTCGCCGGCCTCCTGCACGACATCCGGTCCGGCCGCTACCCGGCGGGTTCGACCGTGCTCTACGTCATGACGGGCGGCGTCCCGGGCCTCTTCGCCTACCGCGGCGCCTTCGAGGACGAATAGGCGCGGGTGTCCTCTCGTTCCGAGAGGGACAGGGCGAGGGGTGCGATCTCTCCGGATGACGCGCACCCCTCACCCGGTGCGCCGACGCGCACTCGACCTCTCCCGAACGGGAGAGGTGGTGTCGCGGGTCCCATCTCCCGTTCGGGAGAGGGACAGGGTGAGGGGTGCGATTTCTCCGGATAACGCGCATCCCTCACCCGGTGCGCTGACGCGCACTCGACCTCTCCCGAACGGGAGAGGTGGGTCGCGGGTCCCCTCTCCCTTTCGGGAGAGGGACAGGGTGAGGGGTGCGACCTCTCCGGATAGGTCGCACCCCTCACCCGGTCGGCTGACGCCGACTCGACCTCTCCCGAACGGGAGAGGTGAGACACCCTACCGCTCCGTCAGCTTGAGCTCGATGCGCCGGTTGCGCGCGTAGGATTCCTCGGTCGTGCCCGCGTCGAGGGGCTGGAACTCGCCGAAGGCGCCGGCGAGGAGCCGCTGGGGCGGGATGCCCCTTCCCGCGAGGTACTGGACCACCGCGATGGCGCGGGCCGCCGAGAGCGACCAGTTCGACGGGAACTGAGAACTCGCGATCGGGCGCGCATCGGTGTGGCCGTCGACACGCAGCACCCAGGGCAGATCCGCCGGGATCTGCTTGGCGAGATCGAGGATCGCGCCGGCGATCCGGTCGAGCTCCGGCCCCGCCTCCGCCTTGAGGGCGGCCGAGCCCGCCGGGAACAGCACCTCGGATTGCAGCACGAAGCGGTCGCCGACCACGCGTATGTCGCTGCGGTTGCCGAGGATCTGGCGCAGGCGCCCGAAGAAGTCCGAGCGATAGCGGGCGAGTTCCTGGACCTTCTGCGCGAGCGCCACGTTGAGGCGGCTGCCGAGATCGGCGATGCGGGCCTGGCTCTCGCGGTCGCGCGTCTCGGAGGCGGCGAGCGCGTCCTCCAGCGCCGCGAGCTGGCGCCGCATGGCGCTGATCTGCTGGTTCAGGAGGTCGATCTGGTTGAGGGCGCGGGAGGTCGCGCCGCGCTCGGCCTGGAGCTGCTTGTCGAGGGCGCCCGTCTGGCCCTGCGCCGCGGCGCCCGCCTCCACCTCCGCCTTCAGCCGGTCGCGGTCGGCCTCCGCCGTGAGCAACGTGGTGCGCAGATTCTGCGCGCCCTCCTCCTGCGCACGCCGGTTCGAGCGCTCCAGGGCCAGGAGGTCGGTGAGGTCGGCGATCTGGCGGTTCAGCTTGTCCAGCACCGTGTCGCGGCCGGTGATCTCCTGCGACAGGAAGAACTGCCCGACGACGAAGATCGTGAGCAGGAACACCACCGAGAGCAGCAACGTCGCGAGGGCGTCGACGTAGCCCGGCCAGACGTTGAGGGCGCGCTCGCGCCGGGCCGTGCGGGAGGCCACGGCTCAGACCCGCTCGCGGCCGAGCCGGTCGAGCACCTGCTTCAGCTCGCGCTCGCGGCTCGCCTGCGCCTCGACCCAGTCGCGGATCATCTGCTGCTCGGCCCGCATGTGCTGGACGAGGCCCTGGATGCCCTCGGCGAGGTTCGTCATGGCCTGGGTCGCGGCCCGGCTGTTGGCCCCTTCCGAAATGATGGTGGTGAGCCGGTCGACCGCCTCCTTCAGCTCCCTGGCGGCCGCCGGATCCTGGGGCGCGGGCAGCACGCCGACTGGGGCGCCCGCCGCCTCGACCACGCCCGAGGTCAGCCAATCCTCCAACTCGTTGTGGAAGCGGGCATGGGCCTGGCCCGCCTGCAGGTCGAGGAAGCCGACGACCAGCGAGCTCGCGAGGCCGAACAGCGAGGCCGAGAAGGCGAGGCCGATGCCGCCGAGCGGCACCGCGAGCCCGTTCTTCAGCTCGTCGAACATCACGCTCGCCTCGCCGCCGCCGCCGCGCATCGACCTGATGACCGAGCCGACTGCCGAGAGCGTGTCGATGAGGCCCCAGAACGTGCCGAGCAGGCCGAGCAGGATCAGGAGCCCGGCGACGTAGCGGAGGATGTCGCGGCCCTCGTCGAGGCGGGCGTCGACCGTGTCGAGGAAGGAGCGCGTGCCGGGCAGCGTCGCGCCCGCGCGCCGGGCCTCGATGGCCGGGACGAGGGGGGCGAGGAGGTTCGGCGCCTTCGGCACCGTCTCGCCGGCCGCCACCGCGTTGACGTAGGAGACCTCCCGGAACAGGCGGAAGACCTGCCCGAAGGCGAGCAGCGTCGCGATGAGGAGGACGCCGAGGATGAGCCCGTTGAGCCCCGGATTGGCGAGGAAGGCCGGGGTGATCTGCTTGAACAGGACGAAGGCCAGGAACCCGATCAGGATCAGGAAGACCAGCATCCGCACGAGGTAGATGCCGGGCTTGGCCAGCGGAGGGGACGCGGGACGGGCCGCCATCGGTCGCAACTCTCTGATGGGTGGCTCAGGACCGCTTGAAGGTTAAACGGCGTGCCGGATCGATGCTGCCGTCACTCTGGCGGCAGGGGCGCACCCGATCAAGTCGCGGCGCGTACGGTCCCGGCGGCAGGCCGGCCTCAATCCCAGGCGCGGGGCCAGGTTTCCTCGAGGTGCGGCCCGAAACGCACAGGCGCGACGAGGGTGGCGAGGCCGCGCGCGTCGGTCTCGACGGCGAGGCCGCAGAGCGTCCCCTCCCCCGTGGCCGCCTCCAGGCGCGAGCCCGGCGTCTTCTGGAGGAACCGGCGCAGGGGCTCGTCCTTCTGCATGCCCAGCACAGAATCGTAGTCGCCGCACATCCCGGCATCCGACAGGTAGGCCGTGCCGCCCGGCAGGATGCGGTGGTCGCCGGTCGGCACGTGCGTGTGGGTGCCGACGACGAGGCTCGCCCGCCCGTCGAGGAAATGGGCGAGCGCCTGCTTCTCGCTCGTCGCCTCGGCGTGGACGTCGACGATGACCGCGTCGGCCGCGTCCCCGAGCGGGCAGGCCGAAAGTTCCCGCTCGGCCGCCGCGAAGGGATCGTCCAGCGCGTCCATATAGAGGCGGCCCATCACGCTCACGACGAGGATCCGGGCGCCGTCGCGGGTCTCGACGACGGTGGCGCCGCGCCCCGGCGTCCCCGGCGGGTAATTGGCCGGCCGGATGAGGCGCGGCTGGCGGGCGATGAAGACCAGGGCCTCGCGCTGGTCGAAGGAATGGTTGCCGAGCGTCACGGCGTCGGCGCCGGCCTGCAGGATCTCGTCGCAGATCGTCTCGGTGATGCCGAAGCCGCCGGCGGCGTTCTCGCCGTTGACGACGACGCAATTGAGCCGCCAGCGCTCGCGCAGGGCGGGCAGGCGGTCCGCCACCGCGAGGCGGCCGGGCCGCCCGACGACGTCACCGAGGAAGAGGAGGCGCATCGGTCGCTGTCTTGACGAGAGGAACGGGGCCGGCCTCGGTCACGAGGTGGTCCAGGGGCCGGTCGTGCGGCTCGGCCGGCACCGTGTCGATCTCCTGGACCGCGTAGGCGATGCCGATCGTCAGCACCGGGCCGTTGCCGGACAGGCGCGCGATGGCGTGGTCGTAGTAGCCGCGGCCGTAGCCGATGCGCTGGCCGCGCCGGTCGAAGGCGGCGAGCGGCACGATCAGGGCGGTGGGATCGAGGGGCGGGAGTTCGTCGCGCGGCTCGCTGAGGCCGAAGCCGCCGCGCACCAGCGCCTCGCCAGCCTTCCACTCGCGGAAGACGAGGCCGTCGGGCGTCACCTTGGGCAGGGCCACGCGCTGGCCGCGGGCGAACAGGCGCTCGATGATCGGGCGGGGATCGACCTCGCTGCGGATCGGCCAGAAGGCGCCGACGATCGGCGCGTCGGCGAGGGCTGGGATCCGCAGCACCGCCTCGGCGATGCTTAGCGACCCGCGTTTGCGCGCGTCCGGATCGAGGGCGTCGCGCCGGGCGAGCGCCCCGTTGCGGAGGTCGGCCTTCAGGGCGGAGGTCGGGGAGGAGGAGTGCGGAGCCACGTGAGCCGTTGGAGTGTCGATCCCGGGAAACCTACAGCGTAGGTGGGCGCCGTGTTGGCCAAGTCCAGGGACGAGGCCAGGGACAGCTCCCGAGGGAGTCGATAAGGCCCCGGGGAAAAGTTCTCCTGACGAACCCTGCAGCCCCGCCCACCTCATGTAGCGTTCGCCGCGGGGCGGCGCCAGGGGCGCGGAGGGACGATTTCACGGCCACGATTTCACGGGCCGGCCACGAGCGCCTGCGACAGGCGCTCGATGCGCTCGGCCGCCCGGTTAACGCCGTCGGCGAGGCGCGCCTCCCGCTCCGAGCGCTCCGCTTCGGCGCCCTCGGTCAGGGCGCGAAGCCCCGCGGTCTCGGCCTCCAGCGCGCTCATCCGCCGCTTCAGCTCGGCGAGTTCGTCCGTCACCGTGAGCGCCGCCATGACGTGGAGGCGCATGTCGCCGATCTCGCCGAAGGCCCGGCGCATGTCGCCGATGCGCGCGTCGAAGGTGGCGGCGAGCTCGGCCAGATGCTCCTGCTCGCCCTCGCCGCAGGCCATCCGGTAGTTCTTGCCGTCGATGGTGACGTTGATCTGGGGCATCGGTGTCCTGGCGGTCCGTTGCGGGGATATCGGCGGGAAGACGGGATTGGGCGGCGGCGCGGGGCGGGTCAAGGCCGCGGCGGGCCGATGATCGCGATCAACGCGCCCTGGTCGCCGCGATGATCGCTCCGGCCGTCCCGAAGAGCGCTCACCGGTGCGGGCGGGCGGCCCCGTCCTGATCCGCCATCACCCCCTCGACCGTGTCGATCACCCGGTCGAGCCGCTCGCCGATGTCGTCGGCCGTCGCCGTCACCTGCGCCAGCCGGGCCTGGGCGGCGTCGAGGGCCGCGGCGAGCCGCGCCCGGTCCTCGCCCATGATGGCGAGTTCGACGTCGCGGTCGTCCGGGCTGCGCGCCGCCTCCAGCCGGCGCGTCACCGTTGCCTCCAGCCGGTTCAGGGCGCTGTCGAGGCGCGCGAGGGCGTCGTCGATCGAGACGGTCATCAGCGGGACTCCCGGTACGCTTCGGGCGCTCTCCAACCGGCGGCGCGCCCGCGCCGTGCATGCCTCCTGTTCATCGCCGAGGGATTGTCACACCGCAACCTTTGACTAGGTGGGGGTGCATGCTAGACAGCCGCCGCTGACAGCGAAGCCGCGAGGCGGCGCAGAGCCGGAACTTGATCCCGTGACAGACCCGAGGCCCCCGCGCGCGTCATCCGTCGACCGGATGCGATCCCGCGCTGGCGCGGGGCCCGGCACGGCCCCGGTTCATCGCAGGTTCACCCCCGTTTCGCACAGAGCAGGCACGGCCGGGCGGCCGGGCCGCGACGCTCGCAAGACCGGAGCGCGCCGCTGACCGGCGCCCCCCTACAGGAAGGAGTCACGCCGTGACGGTGAAGGTTGCCATCAATGGGTTCGGGCGCATCGGCCGCAACGTGCTGCGCGCGATCCACGAAGCCGGCCGCAGCGACATCGAGGTCGTCGCGATCAACGATCTCGGGCCGGTCGAGACGAACGCCCACCTGCTGCGCTACGATTCCGTTCACGGCCGCTACCCGGGCGAGGTCGGCGTCGAGGGCGACAGCCTCATCATCGACGGCAAGCGCATCAAGGTCACGGCCGTGCGCAACCCGGCCGAACTGCCCCACCGCGACCTCGGCGTCGACATCGCGCTCGAGTGCACGGGCATCTTCACGGCCAAGGACAAGGCGAAGGCCCATCTCGACGCCGGCGCCAAGCGGGTGCTCGTCTCCGCGCCCGGCGACGGCGCGGACCTCACCGTCGTCTACGGCGTGAACCACGACAAGCTGACGGGCGAGCACCTCGTCGTCTCGAACGCCTCTTGCACCACGAACTGCCTCGCGCCGGTCGCCAAGGTCCTCAACGAGACCGTCGGCATCGAGCGCGGCTTCATGACGACGATCCACTCCTACACGAACGACCAGCCGTCGCTCGACCAGATGCACAAGGATCTCTACCGGGCCCGCGCCGCCGCGCTCTCGATGATCCCGACCTCGACGGGTGCCGCCAAGGCCGTCGGCCTCGTGCTGCCGGAGCTGAAGGGCAAGCTCGACGGCACCGCGATCCGTGTGCCGACCCCGAACGTCTCGGCGGTGGACCTCGTCTTCACCGCAAAGCGCGCCACCTCGGTCGAGGAGATCAACGAGGCGATCAAGGCGGCCGCGAACGGCCCGCTCAAGGGCGTCCTCGGCGTGACCGACCGGCCGAACGTGTCGATCGACTTCAACCACGATCCGCACTCTTCGACCTTCCACCTCGACCAGACCAAGGTCATGGACGGCACCTTCGTGCGCATCCTGTCCTGGTACGACAACGAGTGGGGCTTCTCGAACCGCATGGCGGACACCGCCGTGGCGATGGCGAAGCTGATCTGATCGGCGGAAGGACCGTGCGCGGGCGGCCGGGCGGCTCCGTCCGCCTCCCGCGCACGGTCGCCCCGTCGACCCGAACATCGAAGGACCCACGCGACAGGAAGGTGCGCGCGCGATGACCGAAGCCTCGCCGAACTCCCCGACCGGACCGAACTTCATCCCGCCGACGCCGCCGACCTCGCCCCCCTCACCGCCCCCGGGCGCCGAGGCGAAGCCCGCGCCGGCTCCCGAGGCGCGGCCGGCACAGGCCTCGCCCGCGCCCGGCCGGCCGATGGCGGGAGGCCCCTCTCCGCGTCCCAGCTCATCGATCAGCTCGCGCGGATCGAGGACAAGTGCTCGCGCATCGAGGACAAGTACGCCCGCTCCGAGGCGCTGCTCACCCGCGTCGAGGACAAGGTCGAGAGTGCCTCATCCCGCATGAACGAGGCCGCCCGCCAATCGGACCTCGCCGCGCTCCGCACGGAGGTGCGTGCCGTCTCAGACCGGACGAAACGCCTGCCCGGCGCCGGCGCCCTCGTGCTGACCGCCATCATCACGGCGGTCGTGACTGTGGTGCTGATGATCGCGGTGCAGCGCCTCCATCTCGACGCCCTGATTCCGCAGCGCTGAGCGCCGCCGACCGACGCAGGATTCCATGAACGCATTCCGAACCCTCGACGATGCCGGCTCGCTCAAGGGCAAGCGCGTCCTGCTGCGGGTCGATCTCAACGTGCCGATGGAGAATGGCCGCGTCACCGACGCCACCCGCATCGAGCGCGTGGTGCCGACGATCCGCGAGATCGCCGACGGCGGCGGAAAGGTGATCCTGCTCGCCCATTTCGGCCGGCCGAAGGGCAAGCCCGATCCGAAGGACTCGCTGAGGCCGGTGGTCAAGACCCTGGGCCGCCATCTCGGGCGCCCGGTCGCCTTCGCGGAGGATTGCGTGGGCGAGGTCGCGGAGAAGGCCGTCGCTGCGCTCAAGGACGGCGACGTGCTGCTCCTTGAGAACACCCGCTATCACGCGGGCGAGGAGAAGAACGATCCGGCCTTCACGGACGCGCTCGCGAAGAACGGCGACATCTACGTCAACGAAGCCTTCTCGGCCGCCCACCGGGCGCATGCCTCGACGGAGGGCCTCGCCCACCGCCTCCCATCCTATGCGGGTCGGCTGATGCAGGCCGAGCTCGACGCGCTGACGAAGGGACTGGAGGCGCCGAGCCGCCCGGTCATCGCCCTCGTCGGTGGCGCCAAGGTCTCTTCGAAGATCGACCTCCTGCAGAACCTCGTCTCGAAGGTCGACATGCTGGTGATCGGCGGCGGCATGGCCAACACCTTCCTGCACGCCCAGGGCAAGGCGGTCGGCAAGTCGCTCTGCGAGCGCGACCTCGCCGAGACCGCGACCCGCATCCTCGAAGCGGCCAAGGCGGCGAAGTGCCGGATCATCCTGCCGGTGGACGCTGTGGTGGCCTCCGAATTCAAGGCCAATGCCAGCCACGAGACGGTCGGCGTCGATCACGTGCCGGAATCCGGCATGATCCTGGACGCCGGTCCGGATTCGGTGACGGAGATCGACGCGGCGATCGACGCGGCCGCGACCCTCGTCTGGAACGGTCCCCTCGGCGCCTTCGAACTGGCACCGTTCGACGCCGCGACGGTGGCAGCCGCGCGCCACGCGGCCGAGCGCACCAAGGCCGGCAAGCTCGTCTCGGTGGCGGGCGGCGGCGACACGGTCGCGGCCCTCAACCACGCAGGCGTGGGCGAGGACTTCTCCTACATCTCGACGGCCGGCGGCGCCTTCCTGGAATGGCTGGAAGGCAAGGCGCTTCCCGGCGTCGAGGCTTTGCGCGCCCGATAGGCGTCGCCCCCAACGCGGCCGCTTTCCGCGACCTGCTCGCCTCGTCCCACGCAGGGCGAGGCACGCCCAGAAAAGATCGCGCGGCATGCTCCGTCCGGAGCGCCGCCGCGCCTATATACGGCCTGACGGCAGGTCTTTCGTCGACGAGGAGTTGTGAGATGGCACGGATCACGTTGAGGCAGCTTCTCGATCATGCGGCCGAGTACGAGTACGGCGTCCCGGCCTTCAACATGAACAACATGGAGCAGGGCCTCGCCATCATGGCGGCGGCGGATGCGACCGACAGCCCCGTGATCCTGCAGGCGAGCCGCGGTGCGCGCGCCTACGCCAACGACATCCTGCTCGCGAAGATGATCGACGGGCTCGTCGAGATCTATCCGCACATCCCCGTCTGCATGCATCTCGACCACGGCAACAACGAAGCCACCTGCGCAACCGCGATCCAGTACGGCTTCACCTCGGTGATGATGGACGGCTCCCTGAAGGCCGACGGCAAGACCCCGGCCGACTACGCCTACAATGTCGAGATCACCCGCAATGTCTCCGAGATGGCGCACTGGGCCGGCGTTTCCGTCGAGGGCGAGCTCGGCGTGCTCGGCTCGCTGGAGAGCGGCAAGGGCGAAGCCGAGGACGGCCACGGCGCCGAGGGCGAACTCTCCCACGACCAGTTGCTGACCGACCCGGAGGAGGCCGTAAAATTCGTCGCCGCCACCCAGGTCGACGCCCTGGCAGTCGCGATGGGCACGAGCCACGGCGCCTACAAGTTTACCCGCAAGCCCGACGGCGCGGTTCTCGCCATGAACGTCATTGAGGAGATCCATCGCCGCCTGCCGACGACCCACCTCGTCATGCACGGCTCCTCGTCGGTGCCGCAGGACCTGCAGGATATCATCAACCAGTACGGCGGCGAGATGAAGCCGACCTGGGGTGTGCCGGTGGAGGAGATCCAGCGCGGCATCAAGCACGGCGTGCGCAAGATCAACATCGACACCGACAACCGGATGGCGATGACCGGCCAGATCCGGAAGGTCCTGACCGAGAACAAGGCCGAGTTCGACCCGCGCAAGTACCTCAAGCCCGCGATGGACGCGATGACGAAGCTTTGCAAGCAGCGCTTCGAGGAGTTCAACACGGCCGGACAGGGCTCGAAGATCCGCCCGCTCTCGACCGCCGCCATGGCCAAGCGATACGCCGACGGCTCGCTCGCTCAGAAGATCGACTCGGCCCGCTGACGGCAGGGCAAAGGCGACATGACGGACACGCAAACCCGGCTCGCCCTTCTCACGCCGCACCGCGTCGAGGCGGACGCACTCGACGCGCTTCTTCCCGGCCTGGAGGCGGCCTGCGGCGTCGGCGACGTCGCGGCCGTTATCCTCCGGCTCGCGCCGGCGGACGAGCGCGGCCTCGTCGGGCTGGTGAAACGCGTCGTCGGGGTGACCCAGACGCACGGCGCGGCGCTCGTCGTCGCCTGTCCGGGCCTCGCGGGCGACATCGTGAGTGTCGCCGCGCGCGGCGGGGCGGACGGGGTGCATCTCGACAAAGCGGGCACGGATGCCCTGCGCGACCTCCGCGACCGCCTGCGCGACGGGCGCATCCTCGGAGCCGGCGGCATCGAGAGCCGGCACGCGGCGATGGAGGCGGGCGAGGTCGGCATCGACTACCTGATGGTGGGCGGCCTCTATGCGGACGGCGCCGCCCCGGACCCGGAAGACGTGCGGGAGCGCGCCGCATGGTGGGCCGAGATCTTCGAGACGCCCTGCATCGCCGTGGCCGCGTCGGAGGCGGAGATCGCCGGCCTCGCGGGCACGGGCGCGGAATTCGTCGGGCTCGAGAGCGCCATCTGGATGGCGGGGCTCGAGGTCGTCGAGCGGGCGCAGGCCCTCGTCGGCCGCGCAGGAGCCTCTTCTTGAGGCGGATCGCCGGGGTCGCGGCGGTCGCGGCCGGCCTCGTCGCGCCCCTGCCGGCGCTGGCCGCGCCGAGCCCGGCCGCCAACGCTCCGCAGACGCCGCGTCCGTCGGGGTCGCCGGAGGTGCTGAAAGCCCCGGCCCGCGAATTGCCGAGCCCCTACACGCCGAACTATGTCGGCGGTGCGCGGCCGCCCGCGACCGGCCAGCCGCCGGATTTCGCCTACGGTGCCTATCAGCGCGGCCAGTACGTCACCGCCTTCCGCGAGGCGACGAAGCGGATCGAAGCCGACAGCAAGGACGGCGCTGCGATGACGCTGCTCGGCGAGCTCTACAATCAGGGGCTGGGCACCAAGCAGGATCCGGTCAAGGCGGCCGAATGGTACCGGCTCGCGGCGGCGCAGGGCGAATCGGCCGCCATGGCCTCCCTCGGCCTGATGGCGATGGACGGGCGGGGCATCGCCAAGGATCCCAAGGCGGGCCGCCGCTGGCTGGAACAGGCGGCCGAGAAGGGGCAGCCGACCGCGGCCTACAATCTGGCGCTCATCCTCATCGGCACCGGCACCGAGGCCGACCAGGCCCGCGCCGCCGCCCTGTTCCGCAAGGCCGCGGATGGCGAGATCGGGCCCGCCCAGCACGGGCTCGGCGTGCTTTACCTGCAGGGACGCGGCGTCCCCAAGGACCCCTCGAAGGCGGCCGAGTGGTTTCGGCGCGCAGCGGACAACGGCGATCTCGCGGGCGAGCTCGAGTTCGCGATCCTGCTGTTCAACGGGACCGGGCTGCCGAAGGACGAGGCGCGGGCCGCCCGCTACTTCCTGCACGCGGCCTCGCGCGGGAACGCGATCGCGCAGAACCGGATCGCCCGGCTCTACGCGGTCGGCCGCGGCGTGCCGAAGAACCTCGTGGAGGCCGCCGCCTGGAACCTCGCGGCGGCCGCCCAGGGCCTGTCGGATGCGTGGCTCGATCAGGCGCTGACCGGATTGAACGCCGACGAGCGCGCCCGTGCCGAACGCCTCGCGAACGACCGGGCGAACGTGAAATAGGCCGGCTCAGTGCGGCGCGTGGGCGGCGGCATTGCGCTTGCGCGTCTCGGCGCCCTTCTTGGCCGAGGCGGAGCGCTCGGCCGCCGTGCGCGAGGCGGAGGCCTTGCCGCCCGTGGCGCCGCCCTTATGCGCGGCCGGGCGGCCCGTCTCGCGCCCGCGCCCGGAACCGCCGGCCTTCTTGCCGCCGCCGTCGTCCTTGTTGACGGTGGCCCAGGCGCGCGCCTCCGCGTCCTTCTCGGGGACGCCTCGGTCCATGTAGCAATCCGCGATGTGCTCGGCCTTGCGGATCTGCTTGTCGGTGTATTTCGACTTGTCGCCTCGGGACATGGCTCGACTCCTGATCGATCGCCCCGCCAGCGCTCAGTCGACGCCGCTCGGCCCGTCGAGGACCGCGCGCACGCGGCGGATGAGCTCGGAGCGCCGGTAGGGCTTGTTCAGGAGGTCGAACTCCGAACCCCCGACATCGGTTCGCTCCAGGCTCGCCTCCGCGTAGCCCGTGGTGAGCAGAACCTTGAGGCGGGGCCTGCGCCTCCGCGCCTCCCGGGCCAGAACCACGCCGTTCATGCCGCCCGGCATGATCAGGTCCGTGAAGAGAAGGTCGACCGTCTCGTGGTTGTCGAGCACGTCGAGCGCTTCGCGTCCGTTGCGCGCGATCAGCGTCGTGTAGCCGTAATCGCGCAGGATGGTGCGGGCGAGTTCCGCCACGTCTTCGCGGTCGTCGACGATGAGGATCGTCTCCGTGCCGGGCCTGTCGAAGGCTTGCTGGCCCGCCCGCTTCGGCTCGCGCTCGGTGCCCGAGGTCGCCGGGAACGACAGCCGCACCGTCGTGCCCTCCCCCAACGTCGACTCGATCTGCGCCGCGCCGCCCGATTGCTTGGCGAAGCCGTAGACCATGGATAGGCCGAGGCCCGTGCCCTTGCCCTCCTCCTTCGTCGTGAAGAAGGGGTCCATCACGCGGGCGAGGACGTTCGGCGGTATGCCGGACCCCTTGTCCATGATGCTGATCGTGACGTAGCGGCCGGATCGAAGCGGCCCGACGCCGGTGATCTCGCTCGCCTCGACCTCCCGGTTCTCCGTCACGATGGTCACCTTGCCGCCCTCTGGCATCGCGTCCCGCGCGTTGATGAGCACGTTGAGGATCGCGACCTCCGCCTGGGTCGGGTCGACCCGGCAGTTCCAGAGCCCTTCGGCAAGGTGCTTCTCGACGGTGACGGCCTCCCCGAGCGCGCGCTCGACCATCTCGCTCATGCCGTCGACGAGCGCGTTGAGGTTCACCGCCCGCCCTTCAAGGCGCTGCTTGCGGGCGAAGGCGAGGAGCTGCTGCGTCAGCGTGGTCGCCCGGTCGGCGGCCTGCCGGATGTTCTCGGTGGCCCTCCCAAGGCGCCCGCGATCGGCGTTCGGGTTCTCCAGGCCCGCGGCGAGGATGTCCACGTAGCCGACGATGACTTGGAGCAGGTTGTTGAAATCGTGGGCGATGCCGCCGGTGAGCTGGCCGAGGGCCTCCATCTTCTGAGACTGGCCCAGCGCATCCTCCGCGTCGCGGCGGCGCGACACGTCGAGCTGCGAGCCGAAGAAGTAGACGAGCTCCCCCTTCGCGTCGAAGACCGGCGAGACGAACAGGGCATTCCAGAAGGTCGAGCCGTTCTTGCGGTAGTTGAGGATCTCGGCGGCGAAATCCCGCCGCTCGGCGATCGCCGCGCGCAACTCCGCGATCGTCCGAGAATCCGTCTCCGGCCCCTGCAGGAAGCGGCAATTCCGCCCCAGCAGTTCGTGCTTCGCGTAACCCGTCATCGCGATGAAGGCCCGGTTGGCGAAGACGATCGGGTTGTCCGGCTGGCGAGGATTCGTGACGATCATCGGCATCCGCGTGGTCTCGACCGCCGCGAAGAAAATGTCGTGCCGGGGATCCTCCATATCGTCGGCACCGGCCGACGAGATCCGGAATGAGACGTTGACGGGGGGCTTTTCGGGCAACTCTGACATGCTGGGGCGCGTCTGACCTGATCCGATACGCTCTGCCCGAGGCGTTGAGCTGCGACGGGGCGGTTTTACGGGGCACGGGCTTCGCTGTCGACGGGTCCCCGGCCGAGTCCTGGAGTGCGGCGCCCGGAAACTCGGGACCGTGCTGGGCGGAAGGCGTGCGCCGACCCCGCGCCCTCGACAAATTGGCCTGGCTCGGCGCGGGAAGGCTTTATTTTGAACAGGGGCCGCCCTAGTCAGACAAATCGCGTTTCGAGGGCGTCGGACCTTGGTCGTCGATGGTACACTTTCCGGTGCGGACATGGATGACATGACACGCGCAAGTTTCAGCATGTCCGGAATCGACGTCGTCTTCATCGCCGGTACTGGCAACTTGGGCGCCGGTGCCACAACCTATCGTAGAACGATCGTGTTCCAGCCCGGACAGCCGATTCCTCGCGTGGGCGAGTGCGTCATCCTGGCCTTCGGGGCCGAGCCCGCGCGCTGGCAGGTGCAGGACGTCGCTCACGTCTTCGAGAGCGAGTCGCACGGGGTCGCCATCAAGCTGATGCAGCCCATCGATTGAGCGCGCGCCTTCACGCAAGCGAGGCGGCGGCAGGCTCCGGCGCGAAGGCGGAGGAACCGGCAGCGCGCCCGGCCGAGGCCGGCGCCACCGGCCCGCGCGCCTCCTCGATCGAGGCGGCGAGCGCGTCGTTCAGCGAGGTCACGAGGATGTCGGCGGAGGTCGCGCGCCGCAGCCTTTCCAGGGTTGCCGGGTCCCGCTCGCGCCAGAATCCCACGAGGATGCGCACGCCCGGCACCGCGGCCCGGGCCTGACGGACCGTGAAGCGGATCTGGGAGAGACTCACGGGCTCGAGATAGGAGAAGCAGATCAGCGCGAAGGATCTGCCGCGCGGGCGCTCGCCCTCCCGCAGGGCGCTCATCGAAATCACCTCGGAGGCGAGGCCGTGGCGCCCGAGGATCTGGCTCAGCATCAGGGTCGCGGCCTCGTCGAAGGGGCCTCGGCTCGACACGCAGAGCACCGGCGTCTCGGTGCGCCAACGGGGCGCGAGATCCTCGGGCCGGAGCAGGATGCCGGCGGCCTGCCTGTCGGGACCGGCCGCAGCGACGGCGGCGGCCGTCTCGGAGCTTCCGGAGCGCGACGATCCGCGGCGTGTGCGGCGGGCGACCGGCACGGCGCCGAGCCTGTCGACCACCGTCCGGATCGCCGATCCGACCTCGTCCTGGCGGGTGCGGTCGAGCGAGCCGCGGGACAGATCGTCCTGCGCCAGCAGGAGACCCGCGAGGGCGACCTCGTCGTAGTAGGTGACAAGCGCCCGCTCCCGTAGGAATTCGCGGCCCTGGTCGATTGCCTCGGCCGGATCGCCCGCGAGCATGCGCTGGTAGAAGATCGCCGCAGGTTCGAGCGCCGGCTGGTCGCCGAGGAGCACGTCGAGGTACCAGAGCCGCTCGACATGGCGGCCGAGCACCACGAGGCAAACCGTCAGCGGGGTCGCGAGAACGAGCCCGATCGGGCCCCACAGATAGGTCCAGATCGTCGCGGCGAGGATGACGGCGACGGGCGAGAGGCCGGTCGAGTGCCCGTAGAGCAGAGGCTCAATGACGTGGCCGCAGATCGGCTCGACCACGAGGAACAGGGCAGCGGTGGCGATCACCATGCTCCAGCCCGGATCGACGGCGGCGGCGAGGACGAGCGGCAGGAGGGCGCTGATCGCGCCGCCGATATAGGGCACGAAGCGGAGAATCGCGGCGAGGACGCCGAACAGGGTGGGGCTCGGCACGCCGATCAGCCATAATCCGGCGCCGATCACCACGCCGAAGGCGACGTTGAGGGCGAGTTGTGCCAGGAAGAACCGGCTCAGCCGGCTCACCGCGTCGTCGATGGCGGCGGTCGTCCGGCGCAGGTCGCCCGAACCGGCCAGCCGGATCATCCGGTTCCGCAGATCCTCCCGTTGCAGGAGGATGAAGATCGTGAAGATCAGGATCAGGCCGGTCGTGGCGAGCGGGTGCAGGACAGGTGCCGCGAAGGTGCCCAGAGTCTCGATGAGGCCCGCCTTCGGCTGGCGGATCTCGACGGTGAGCGGCTTCTCGCCGTTCTTCGCCTCCCCGGCCGTCTTATCCGGCTGCAATTCAGCGCCGAGGTCCTGCACCATGTCGATGAAGCGCGAGAGCGTGCCCTGGCTCTCGGTGGCACCGCGCAGCGACGAGATCTTTTCGCGCATGGTGATCTGGTAGCGCGGTAGGTCGGAGGCGAGCTGGGCGCCCTCATTGGCGATCAGGACGCCGACGCCGACGAGCGCCCCGAACGCCACCGTCACGACCAGCATCACCGCCGGGATCCGGGGCAGGCCGATGCGCCGCAGCGCGCGCACCGCCGGAACGAGGACGAAGCTGAGGAGGATCGCCAGCGTGACCGGAACGAGGATTTCCCGCCCGAAATAGAGGGCGGCCATCACGGCGACGACGAGAAGGAATGACGCGAGCGCGGCAAAGAGCGGCAGGGCCCGCCGGAGGCGCTGGGCCGTGACGGGATCATCGGTCATGGGTCACGCCTCACCTCGGTACGCCTCGTTACAGCGGAGCGGTCTGCCCCGAGCGGGCCGGTCAGTCGGCGGCTGGAGCCGCCTCCCCGAGGGCGGCGCTGATCTGGCTCAGGAGCTTGGAGAAGTCGACGGGCTTCGGGTGGTAATCGTCGCAGCCGGCCTGGATCGCCTTGTCGCGATCGCCCGACATGGCGTGCGCGGTGAGCGCGATGATCGGAATGCGCTGCGTGTCGCTGCCCGATTTCAGGGCCCGCGCGGCGGACCAGCCGTCGAGCACCGGAAGATTCATGTCGAGGAGGATGACGTCGGGCCGGGCGGCCCGCGCCTGCTGCACGCCGGCTTCCCCGTCATGGGCGAGCACGACCTCGTGTCCGCGCCGCTTCAGGCGGCGGGACAGGAAATCCCAGATCTCCTCGTGATCCTCGACCAGCAAAATCTTGGCCATGACGCGGTAACCCCTTTCGCGCGAGCCGCCGCGCGCCGAAACCCAACGCGCGGCGGCTTGCAAACGTCGCATATCCGAGAGCGAATCCGGATCCCCTCCGGCAGGGCCGGTCTCACGACTCCGCGTCGAGATGGAAGCGTACCGTCTCGATGTTCGCGCGCTCGTAGGCCTGCAGGACGTGCTGGTAGGAGCGCTCCATCTCGGTCGGCTCGTCGCCGGGCGTGTCCTCGGGCTTCAGCACGAACATCAGCATCGAGCGGCCGGTGACGTCGTAGCGGCCGCCGACCGCGAAGCTCTCCGCCGCCTGACCGTCGGGCAGATTCGTGTCGAGGAGGCGCGTCCAGGCGCTGCCGCCGACGGATTCGGGCAAGGTGAACGAGACGAGGTCGTGATAGGCGTTGTAAAGGAGGAGCAGGGTCGCGTCGCCGCCCCGCCGATGGATGCCGGTCGCCTGTGCGCGGCCGTCGAGGAGAACGGCGATCGAGCGTGCCCCTCCGTCGCTCCAGTTCTCGGAGGACATCTCGGCACCGTCCGGGCGGAGCCAGGTGACGTCCTTGACGCCGAGATCCTCGTCATAGGCGCCGGTCAGGAAGCGGCCGCGGGTGAGGATCGGCAGGGCGTTCCGCAGCAGCATCAGGCGCTGCGCGAACTCGGCGAGATCGCGCTCCTCGGCCCCGATCGCGCCCCAGTCGATCCAAGAGACCTCGTTGTCCTGGCAATAGGCGTTGTTGTTGCCCCGTTGCGTGCGGGCGAACTCGTCGCCCGCGAGCAGCATCGGCGTGCCGCGAGACAGGAACAGGGTCGCCAGCATGTTGCGCATCTGGCGAAGGCGGACGGTGCGGATGTCCGGATCGTCCGTCGGACCCTCGACGCCGTGATTGTAGGAGAGGTTGTGCGAGTGGCCGTCGCGGTTGCCCTCGCCGTTCGCCTCATTGTGCTTCTCGTTGTACGAGACCGTGTCGTTCAGCGTGAACCCGTCATGGGCCGTGAGGAAGTTCACCGAGGCCCACGAGCGACGCCCGCGCTTGTTGAACTTGTCGGCCGAGCCGGTGATCCGGGAGGCGAGCGTCGGCAGGAGGCCCTCGTCGCCCCTCCAGAAGCCGCGCACGTCGTCGCGGAAGCGGTCGTTCCACTCCGCCCAGCCGGGCGGGAAGCCTCCGACCTGATAGCCGCCCGGCCCGCAATCCCAGGGCTCGGCGATGAGCTTGACGGAATTGAGCACCGGATCCTGCCGGCAGGTATCGAGGAAGCCCCCGCCCTCGTCGAAGCCGTAGGGCTCACGGCCGAGGATCGTCGCGAGGTCGAAGCGGAAGCCGTCGACGCGCATCTCCGTCGCCCAGTAGCGCAGGGAATCGGTGACGAGCTGCAGCACCCGCGGATGCGACAGGTTCAGGGTGTTCCCAGTGCCGGTGTCGTTGATGTAGTAGCGCTGCTGGCCGGGCAGCAGCCGGTAGTAGGAGGCGTTGTCGATGCCCTTGAACGAGAGGGTCGGCCCCTTCTCGTTGCCCTCCGCGGTGTGGTTGTAGACGACGTCGAGGATCACCTCGAGGCCGGCGCCGTGCAGGCGGGCCACCATCTCCTTGAACTCGGAGAAGGCGAAATCCGGCACCGCGGCGTAGCGGCGCGCGGGCGTGAAGAACGAGATCGTGTTGTAGCCCCAGTAATTCACCAGATCCTTCTGCTGCAGGTAATCGTCCTGCACGAAGGAATGCACGGGCAGCAGCTCGACCGAGGTGACGCCGAGGCTCCTGATGTAGTCGAGCACGGCCGGGTTTCCGAGGCCGGCATAGGTACCGCGCAGGCGCTCGGGCACCTGCGGATGCAGCTTGGTGAGGCCCTTCACGTGGGCCTCGTAGATGATCGTCTTGTCCCACGGCACGTTGGGCTTGCGATCACGCCCCCAGGTGAAGGCCGGATCGATCACGCGGGAGCGACGGGTGTAGGGCGCGCTGTCGCGGTCGTCGAAGCTGAGGTCGTCGCCGGTCTCCATCTTGTAGCCGAACAGGGCCGGGTTCCACTCGATCGAGCCGACGAGCCCCAGGGCGTAGGGGTCGATCAGCAGCTTGTTCGGGTTGAAGCGGTGGCCGGCATCGGGCTCGTAGGGGCCGTGGACGCGATAGCCGTAGATGGTGCCGGGGCGGGCGTCGGGCAGGTAGCCGTGCCAGACCTCGTCCGTGTACTCGGGCAGCTCGATCCGCTCGAGTTCCTTCTCGCCCGCGTCGTCGAACAGGCAGATCTCGACCTTGGTGGCATGGGCCGAGAAGAGAGCGAAGTTCACGCCGAGCCCGTCCCAGGTCGCCCCAAGCGGATAGGGCAGTCCCTCGCGAATGCGGGACCGGGCGGCGCGCTGGGAGGCAGCCTGCGCCGACCCGTTTCTGGTATGCTCGACCATGATCACTCCGGAGGATCGGTTCGGCCCGGCGGCGAGGCCGCCCTCGCATCGCAGGCGAGGCGCCCGAACCCGAACAGAACGTGCCGGTCGCGGTGAAGCTCCGTCGGCCGTGGAAAATTTCGCGCTGCACAACAGGCGCACAGGAGGTCGGGAATGCGGGTGTCGGAGGTGATGAGCCGGGACGTCGAGTTCATCGGGCCGGATGCCAGCGCGCGGGACGCGGCGATCCTGATGGGCGAGCTCGACGTCGGCGCCCTGCCGGTCGGGAGCGCCGCCGAGATCGAGGGCGTCGTCACCGATCGCGACCTGCTCTACCGCGTGGTGGCGGCGGGGCTCGACCCGAATGAGACGCGCGTCGGCGCGGTGCTCTCGCGCCCGGTCGTCGCCTGCAGCGAGGCCGATACGGTGCGCGCGGTGATGGACATGATGGCGACCCACAACGTCAGGCGGATGCCGGTGCGCGACGCGGCCGGGGCGGTGACGGGCTGGATCACCCTGGCGGACCTCTCCCGGGCGCTACTCCTCGGCAGCGATGCCCTGCAGACCTCGCTCAAGGCGATGACCGAGGAGGCGTGAGGCCCGCTCACATCCGGTAACGCCGGTGCAGGCTCGACGCGGCGTCGTCCGAGACCGCGAGGCGCGCCGCGAGATAGGCGAGATAGAGCTGGTTGATCCTGCTGCGCTGATCGATGGCGAGCAGCGAGGCGCCGTAGGCCACGGTGCCGAGCCCCGCGGCCTGGACCTCCGCGAACGGCGCCGGCCCGTCGCCGCGCTCCAAGAGTTCGCGCAGGACGCGTCGACCGTCATCGCCCGCGCCGATCCGCTCGAGCGCGGCGTCGGCGAGGCCGAGATCCGGCGCCCTGCCGGACGCCGCGACGGAGGCGGCCACGACCCGCAGGACGAGGAGGCGCTCCTCCGGCTTGAGCGACCGAAGGTCGAGGGTGAGCGGCACGAGCGTCTGATGGCGGTTCTGCAGCCACGCGTGCAGAACCTTCTGCCCGAGGCTGCCGATCAGAGCCGTTCGGGCGTCCGGCCGTCTCCCGCCGGGCACGCCGCGGCTCGGCGTCGGAGGAGGCTCCATCTCCGGCGGCGCCGCGCTGCGGAACAGGCTCTGGATCCTCTCGCCGAACATCGTCATCTCCCGCCGCGCCGGAACGGCCGGTCCGCCCCGCGGACGCCCGGACCTCGGTATCCATGTTCCCGGCGCCCTTGCTCCCGGCACCCTTGTCCGCGGCGCGGTCCGCCCGTGATAGGGTGTGGAACGCGGCCGGACCAGGGCCGGACGCGGTCCGACGGAGCCGAGACATGAACGACGAGGGCGCCGAGAAGCGATCCGGCCTTCAGGGTATCGCCGACCGGCACGGGGTCAGCCTCGACGCGGTCCGCCACCTGATGCGGGCGCTCGAGGCCGGCCACGGCACGATGGCGCAGTTCGACCACCCGGAGCTCGGCGGGATGGGGCAGTGGTTCGCGGGCGGCATGGTGATGGTCGGCCGGATGTTCGACGACGAGCTCAAGGCCCGCGTCGCCGCCCTCTGCGCGGAACTCGCGCGCTCACTACCGCCCGGCGGCTGGAGCGCGTTTACCACCGCGAGCACGGCGAGCGCCGGCTCTTGGTGGCCCAACGATCTCGGCGCGCCGTCGATCACCGGGTCCCAGGACGGATTGCGCTACGCCTACTTCCCGCTCGCGCGCCGCCTCGCCGTCGCGTCGCGGGACGGGATCAGCCTCTACGACACCGGCGAGCACGCGATCTCCGGCGTCTCACAGGCGAATGGGCTCGTTCGCTTCACGACCGCGCTCGGCGCCGTCGATCTGGCGGATCTGAGGCGCGTCGACGGCCCGGACTCCGAGGCGAGATCGGAGCCGGAAGCTGCGGAGCCAAGTCCGGCGGAGTGTGCCGATTCAAGTCCTGCGGAGGGCGCCTCGGAGATCCTGCGCACGATCGAGGCCCTGGCCGAACTCCACCGCAAGGGCGTGCTCACGGAAGCGGAATTCACGGGGAAGAAGGCCGACCTGCTCTCCCGCCTCTGAGGCGGCGGCCCCATATGGGACGATGCGGCCGCTGCCCGCCGCGCCGGGCTCCGCATGGCCGACATCCGCGACCTCATCGACATCCGCACGATCTACCACGAGCCCGCGGCCACCGATTTCCCGCTCGGGCGCGAGATCCTGGACCGCTATCCGAAGGCCGAGCGGATCGTCGTCCCCTCCCACTGGAACATCCCGACGCTGCACGGCAATGCCGGCTCGGTCGAGGACTGGACCCGCATCAAGCGCTCCGTCCTCGTCCTCGGCATCAAGAAGGGACTCGCGATGCGCCCGAACGGCCGCAGCGCCCACTTCATCGCGCCCTCCTCGTCCAATGGCTGCGCGATGGCCTGCGCCTATTGCTACGTGCCGCGCCGGAAGGGCTACGCCAACCCGATCTCGCTGTTCGTCAACACCGACGCGATCGGGGCGGCAATCCGGCGCCACGCGGAGCGCCAGGGTCCGCTGCCGGAGCCCGACCAGATCGACGGACAATCCTGGGTCTACGACATCGGCGAGAACGGCGATCTCTCGGTGGACGCGATGATTGGCAGCGGCCCGCGCGACCTCGTCGCGCAGTTCCGGACGATCCCGAACGCCAAGGCTTCCTTCGCCACGAAGGCTGTGAACCGCGACCTTCTCGCCTACGAGCCGCGCGGACGCACCCGGATCCGCTTCTCCCTGATGCCGGAGCGCATCGCCCGGATCGTGGACGTGCGGACCTCGCCGATCCCCGAGCGCATCGCCGCGATCGACGATTTCGTGGCGGCCGGCTACGAGGTCCACGTCAATTTCTCGCCGGTCATCCTCTACGAGGGCTGGGAGGCCGACTGGCGGGCCCTGTTCGAGGCGGTCGACGACGCCCTCTCGCCCAATGCCAAGGCGCAGCTGAAGTGCGAGATCATCCTGCTCACGCACAACGCCGCCCTGCACGAGGTCAATCTGGGCTGGCACCCGAAGGCCGAGGCGCTACTCTGGCGCCCCGACATCCAGGAGGCCAAGCGCTCCGAGGGCGGGGGCGACAACCTCCGCTACCGCAGCGGCTGGAAGGGCCGCTGGCTCGCCCGCTTCAAGACGTTGCTGGCCCAGCGAATGCCCTATTGCACGGTGCGCTACGCGTTCTGACGAACCGAGCTGACGAACCCGGCCGGCGCGGCGCGCGTTGCCGAGCGCGTGCCTGCCCGGGAGTTCCCATGACCGACCACGAGACGCATATCCGCGACGCCGTCGCCCTGGCCCGCGACAACGCGGCGGCGGGCGGCTCGCCCTACGGCGCTGTCGTCGTGCGGGACGGCACGGTGCTCGCGCGCTCGGTCAACAATGTCCACCGCACCAACGACCCGACCGAGCACGCGGAGATGGTGGCGCTGCGCGAGGTCAGCCGGCGGCTCGGCAGCCGGGACCTCGCCGGCTGCATCGTCTACGCGAGCGGCCAGCCCTGCCCGATGTGCCACGCGGCGATGCGTCTGTCCGGAATCCGCGAGGGCTACTTCGCCTACGCGGCGGAGGAGGCCGACACCTACGGGCTCGAAACGGCCGGGCTCTACGCGGAGCTCTGCCGGCCGCTGGCCGAGCAGCCGATGCATCTCGCCCAGCTCCGGCCCGCGGACGAGACGCCGCCCTACGCGGTCTGGCGCGACCGAAGGTCGTCCTGAGGCGCGCTCAGTGGGTCCAGGGCCCGGTCCGGTTGAACTTGAAATTGTCCGAGTAGGAGAGGCCCTTGCGCATGATCGGCTTGTGCGGCTCCTCGACCCGGTAGGCGATGCCCGCGCGCTTGGCGTAGGCCACCGCCTCCTCCCGCGTCTCGAATTCCAACCTGACCTGCTGCAGCATGTCGGACGAGCCGGTCCATCCCATCAGGGGGTCGGTCTCGCGGGGCTCGTCTGGTCGAATTCGAGTAGCCACGCCTTCGTCCGGGCGAGGCCCGATTGCGAGGCATCCTTCGAGGGCTGGAAGATGCGGGCGCTCGACATGGGGACTGACAGGCTCCGAAGCTGATGGTCGGGGCGATAGGATTCGAACCTACGACCCCCTGGTCCCAAACCAGGTGCGCTACCAGACTGCGCTACACCCCGACATCTGACGGTTTCTAGGGACTCGCCGGCGACCCGGCAAGTCGGGTTTCGGCGAGTCTCAAACCTCTTCGGCCAGATGGTTCCGGACGAAACGGCCGAGCTGCGCGAGCGAGGCGCGTCCCTGCGCGAGCTGTTGGTGGAACAGGTGCCAGGCGTGGATCATGTGCGGCCAGACCGAGAGGGTCACGGCGACGTCGGCTGCCGCCAGCGCACCCGCGAGGCGAACGGAATCGTCGAGGAGGGTCTCGGCCGAGCCGACCTGGATCAGCGTCGGTGGGAGGCGCGCCAAGTCGGCATGGAGCGGCGAGACGAGGGGCCCGCGCGGGTCGGCTCCGTTCAGGTAGGCGGTGGCCAGTTCGGCGAGATAGGGGCGGTGGATGATCGGGTCGACCGCGTCCTTCGTCTCGATGCTGGCGCCGCTCATCTCCAAGTCGGCCCAAGGCGAGGCGCACCAGAGGCAGCCCGGCAGTGGCTCCCCCGCCTCCCGGAGGCGGATCAGGGTCGCGAGCGCGAGGCCGCCGCCCGCGCTCTCGCCACCGAGGCAGATGCGCTCCGCCGCGATGCCAGAGCCAAGAAGGAACCGGTACGCCGCGAGGGCGTCCTCGAGCGCTGCCGGGAACGGGTGCTCGGGGGCGAGCCGGTAGGCGAGTGCGAGCGTCCGCGCCCGGGCCTCGCGGCCGGCCTCGGCGACCATGACCCGGTGGCTCGCGAGCGAGCCCGAGACGTATCCGCCGCCGTGCAGGAACAGGAGCACCCGGGCGGGGTCCGCGCCGGGCGTGGAGGTCCACTCCGCGGGGACCCCGCCGGCTTCCGCCGGCTCGACCCGCACGTCCCCGGGCATCGTCGAGAGGCTTCCGAGCCAGTCGAGCCTCTCGCGGCGCTCGGCGAGGTCACTCGGGCGCGGGCGCGACACGAGGAGTGCGCGCACGCGGTCGATCTCGGATGACGCCATCTCGCTTCTCCCCGCCAGACGCGGCCGCCGAGGCTGTCACGGGACGCGGGTCGGTCCAAGGGAGGCGCGGCGCCGGCTTGACCTCGGTACGGATGCGTCCCACCTGCGCCGCGAGGGCGCGACGCGAGAGTCCGGGAGTCCCGATGATCGATCTCTATTACTGGCCGACGCCGAACGGTCATAAGGTGACGCTGTTCCTGGAGGAGACGGGCCTTCCCTACAGGATCCGGCCGGTGAATATCGGCCAGGGCGAGCAGTTCCAGCCCGACTTCCTGAAGATCGCGCCGAACAATCGCATGCCGGCCATCATCGACCACGAGCCGGACGGTGGTGGAGCGCCGCTGTCGCTCTTCGAGTCGGGCGCGATCCTTCTCTACCTCGCCGAGAAGACCGGGCGCTTCCTGCCCGCGGACCTGCGCGGCCGGGCCGAGACGCTGCAATGGCTGTTCTGGCAGATGGGCGGCCTCGGGCCGATGCTCGGCCAGAACCACCATTTCACCCAGTACGCGCCCGAGAAGGTGCCCTACGCGATCGACCGCTACCTCAACGAGACCAACCGCCTCTATGGCGTCCTCGACCGCCGTCTCGCCGACCGGCCCTTCGTGGCGGGCGCGGACTATACCATCGCCGACATGGCGGCCTATCCGTGGATCGTGCCCTGGGAGAAGCAGGGACAGAATCTCGACGATCACCGGAACCTGAAGCGCTGGTTCGAGGCGATCGAGGAGCGGCCGGCCACCAAGGCGGCTTATGCCCGCGCCGTGGAGGTGAATCCGAACTACGGCCAGCCGATGAGCGCGGACGCCAAGAAGGTGATGTTCGGACAGACCGCCGCGAACACGCTCCGCTGACCGGCCGCCCCGCGGGACCCGGGCATCCACAACGGACGTTCTCAGATCACACATCCCCGGCGCCGGAGCATCCGCGTCGGCACCGGGGACAGGGGGCGGTCCCCCTCGCGAACGAGGGCCGTCACGGCCCTCGGCGCCGTATCTCCTTTCCCCGACGCGCTTTTCGCGGCTCGGTCGATCGAACTTTGCGGTTGCGTCGGCGTTACCGGCCCATGACCGCGCCCCGTCGCCCGATGTCGCCGACCCAGGAGCTCATCAGCCGCGTCATGCGGATCGTCCGGATCTGCCCGGACGCGGCGGCCGAGGTGCTGGAGCTGATGTTCCTCGTCAGCCAGATCGAGGCCCTGACCACCGTCGACCGCGAGTACCGCGACGCGCGCCGCGTGATCAGCCGCCTGCGCAACCCCCTTTGGGACCTGAGCCCGGCCGAGCGCGAGACCCTCCTCAGGGCCGCGGAGACGATCCGGAAGGCGTGCCGGCTCAAGGAGAGCGAGATCCCATCGACACCCATCGCCGACGTGGGGGAGCGCGAGCGGATCGAGCGGGGTCTCGCCCTCGCCCTCGCCGGGGAGTTCAACGCCGCGCAGATCGCCCGCGTGACCGGGGCGGTCGCGGCGGTGCTTCAGGAATAGACCGCCCGAATTCCGCGGCCTCACCTCGACGCCCGACGGCGCCATCCCCACATCGAAAGGGCCAGCATCGATCCCGTCGGCGGTGGAATCCGACCGGACGTTAGCTGAGCGTGGGAGACCCGCCCTATGACAGCCGTGCGCCCGCTCGTCGCCCTGATGACCGCGAGCCTGCTCCTCGCCGCGTCGCATGCCACCTCGGCGACAGCGCAGACCACGATCACCAAGAGCGAGACCGTCGCGAGCGGCAAGTCCGTGCGCCTCGCCATCGCGCCGAACCTCAAGAAGGATTGCTCGGAAGGGCCGATGCCGGAATTCCGGATCACGGTGGCCCCGAAGAACGGCGCCACGATCTCGAAGACCGGAAAGCAGAAGACGCCCGCGAGTTTCCGCTGCCCGAACAAGGAGGCCTCCGTTCAGGCCCTGTTCTACCAAGCCAAGCCCAATTTTACCGGTTCGGACGAGGTGACGTTCGAGATCAAGAACGCGGACGGTCAGGTGCAGAAGCAGAATATCAGGATCACGGTCGAGGCGGCTCCATCGAAGAAAGAAGGCGATGCCAAGAAGGAGAGCACCGACCTCTGATTTTTGGGCAGGCTCGCTCAGCTTGTGCACAGATTTCCGGCGCGCTGGACTACGGAGCTCCGTGTCGCGCCGGAACGGACATTTCGTCTGAGCGGGGCAGCGGCGGGCTCGGTGTTGCAAGCATCACACGCCGACACGGCGTGTTGACCGCACTGCGACAAAAGCGGGCCTGTCAGTTGCATCCGAGGCGAGACAGGATGAAGCTGTCCTCGTCGTGAAAGGGGTTATCGAATGCCGTTGCAGTCGACGAACGACCTGTTTCAGAGCTTCGCCCGCGGGTACGAGGCCCGGCGCGACACAGAGATGAGCCTCTCCGAGTATCTCGACGCCTGCCGCGACGAGCCGTTGATGTACGCGAGCGCCGCCGAGCGCATCCTCGCGGCGATCGGCAAGCCGGAGTTCATCGACACGGCCAAGGATTCCCGCCTCGGCCGGATCTTCATGAACCGGACCATCCGCACCTACCCCGCCTTCGCCGAGTTCTACGGCATGGAAGAGACGATCGAGAGGATCGTCTCGTTCTTCCGGCATGCGGCGCAGGGCTTGGAGGAGCGCAAGCAGATCCTCTACCTCCTCGGCCCCGTCGGCGGCGGCAAGTCGTCCCTCGCCGAGCGCCTGAAGTCGCTGATGGAAGTCCACCCCATCTACGTGCTGAAGGCGGGCAACGAGGTCTCCCCGGTCTTCGAGAGCCCGCTCGGCCTGTTCGATCCCGAGACGATGGGCGAGGAGATCCAGAACCGCTACGGCATCCCGCGGCGGCGCCTCACCGGCCTGATGAGTCCCTGGGCGCTCAAGCGCCTCGACGAGTTCAATGGCGACATCTCGAAGTTCACGGTCATCAAGGTGCGACCGTCGCGGCTCCGCCAGATCGCGGTGGCGAAGACGGAGCCGGGCGACGAGAACAACCAGGACATCTCCTCGCTCGTCGGCAAGGTCGACATCCGCCGCCTCGAGACCCTGAGCCAGGCTGATCCCGACGCCTATTCCTACTCGGGCGGCCTGAACCGGGCGAACCAGGGCATCCTCGAATTCGTCGAGATGTTCAAGGCGCCGATCAAGATGCTGCACCCGCTGCTCACGGCGACGCAGGAGGGCAACTACGTCGGCACCGAGAACATCGGCGCGATCCCGTTCACGGGCGTCATCCTCGCCCACTCGAACGAGGCCGAGTGGCAAAGCTTCAAGACCAACAAGAACAACGAAGCCTTCATCGACCGCATCTACGTCATCAAGGTGCCCTACTGCCTCCGCGTCAACGAGGAGCAGCACATCTACGAGAAGCTCATCAAGGGCTCGGAACTCTCGGACGCCGCCTGCGCCCCGGGCACGCTCGAGATGCTGGCCCGCTTCTCGGTGCTCTCCCGCCTGCGCGAGCACGCCAACTCGAATCTGTTCTCGAAGATGCGGGTCTACGACGGCGAGTCCCTGCGCGAGGTCGATCCGCGCGCCCGCTCGATGCAGGAATACAAGGACACAGCCGGCGTCGACGAGGGCATGGACGGGATCTCGACCCGCTTCGCCTTCAAGGTGCTCGCGGCGACCTTCAACCACGACACCACCGAGGTCTCCGCAGACCCCGTGCACCTGATGTACGTGCTGGAGCAGTCGCTCCGCCGCGAGCAGCTGCCGCCGGAGACCGAGAAGCGCTACCTGGAGTTCATCAAGTCCGAGCTCGCCCCGCGCTACGCGGAGTTCATCGGCCACGAGATCCAGAAAGCCTACCTCGAATCCTACCACGATTACGGGCAGAACCTGTTCGACCGCTACATCGACTATGCGGACGCCTGGATCGAGGATCAGGACTTCAAGGACGCCGAGACGGGTCAGCTCCTCAACCGCGAGCTCCTCAACCAGGAGCTGACCAAGATCGAGAAGCCGGCCGGCATCGCGAACCCGAAGGACTTCCGCAATGAGGTCGTGAAGTTCGCCCTGCGCTCGCGCGCGCAGCACGGCGGCCGCAACCCGAGCTGGACGAGCTACGAGAAGCTGCGCGAGGTGATCGAGCGGCGCATGTTCAGCCAGGTCGAGGAACTGCTCCCCGTCATCTCCTTTGGTTCAAAGAAGGACGGCGAGACCGAGAAGAAGCACGGCGAGTTCGTGGAGCGCATGGTCGATCGCGGCTACACCGAGCGGCAGGTTCGGCGCCTGGTCGAGTGGTACATGCGGGTCAAGCAGGCGGGGTGAGGTCGCCCCCGTCGGGGGCACGGTTCCGGAGAACCCTCCGCCGCCAGCGTTGCGGGCGACCGGCCGGGACGAACGGACCGGTCGGGACATGAGGGCGAAGGCGTAGACACCGGATGCACATCGTCGACCGTCGGCTCAATCCAGGCGGCAAGAGCCTCGCCAATCGGCAGCGCTTCCTGCGCCGGGTCAAGGATGTCGCCCAACGCGCGGTGCGCGAATCCGCCCGCGAGAAGGACATCCGGGACCTCGGCAAGGACGGTCGCGTCTCCGTGCCCGTCGACGGGGTGCGGGAGCCCCGCTTCTCCCGCCAGCCCGGCAGCGGCCTGCAGGACCACATCCTGCCCGGCAACAAGACCTACGTGGAGGGCGACCTGATCGAGCGCCCGCCGGGTGGCGGCGGCGGGGGCGGCGCCGGAGAGGGCGGCGAGGGTGGCGAGAACAGCGAGGATGCCTTCCAGTTCGTGCTGACCCGGGAGGAGTTCCTCGAACTCTTCCTGGAGGATCTGGAACTGCCGGACCTCGCCAAGCGGCGCCTCGCCGTCGTGGAGACGGAAGGCCTGCGCCGCGCCGGCTACACGGTAACCGGCTCGCCCGCGAATCTCGCCCTGACCCGGACCCTGCGCAACTCGATGTCGCGCCGCATTGCGCTGAAGCGCCCGAAGCCGGACGAGCTCGCCGCGCTGGAGGCCCGGATCGCCGGGCTGCGCGAGGGCGACCCCGCCCTGCCCGACCTCAAGCTCAGCCTCGAACTGCTCCGCGAGCGCTCCAAGCGCATCCCCTACGTCGATCCGATCGATCTGCGCTACCGCCGCTTCGAGCCGTATCCGCGGCCCGTGGCGCAGGCGGTGATGTTCTGCCTGATGGACGTGTCCGGCTCGATGACCGAGCATATGAAGGACCTCGCCAAGCGGTTCTACATTCTGCTGCACATCTTCCTGACGCGCCGCTACCGGCACGTTGAGATCGTCTTCATCCGCCACACCGACCGGGCAACGGAGGTCGACGAGGAGACCTTCTTCGGCTCCCGCGAGACAGGGGGCACCCTGGTCTCCTCGGCGCTCGTCGAGATGAAGCGCGTCATCACCGAGCGCTACGACCCGAACGACTGGAACATCTACGCCGCCCAGGCATCCGACGGCGACAACGTCTCCTCGGACGGCCCGACCTCCACGGAGCTCCTGCGCAGCCACATCCTGCCGGCCTGCCAGCACTTCGCCTACCTGGAGGTCGGCGACGAGAACGGGCCGCGCGCGGGCTTCGTCGAGCACCGCACCACCCTGTGGCGGACCTACGAGAGCATCGCCAAGTCCGGCGGCGCCATCGCGATGCGCAAGGTGAACCACCGCCGCGAGATCTACCCGGTCTTCCGCGAATTGTTCGGGCGCAAGGACGCGCGCACGGAGGCCGAGGCTTGAGCCGCTCCTCACCGGAGGGGGTAACAGTGAGAGAGGCCCGTTCATGGTCGGCAGCCTGAGCCGCTCGACGTCCCGGACGATCGCGGGATCGACCGGGCCCCTGTTCACCGGCAACGACTGGGATTTCGACACGATCCGGCGCATCCACGATGCCTGCGAGGCGATCGCGGGGCCGGAACTCGGCTTGTCCTGGTACCCGAACCAGATCGAGATCATCACGGCCGAGCAGATGCTCGACGCCTACGCGTCGATCGGCATGCCGCTGTTCTACAAGCACTGGTCGTTCGGAAAGCACTTCGCCCAGCACGAGGCGGGCTACCGCCGGGGGCTGATGGGGCTCGCCTACGAGATCGTGATCAATTCCGACCCGTGCATCTCCTACGTGATGGAGGAGAACACGGCCACGATGCAGACGCTCGTGATCGCCCACGCCGCCTTCGGCCACAACCATTTCTTCAAGAACAATTACCTGTTCCGGCAGTGGACCGACGCCGAGGGCATCCTCGACTATCTCGACTTCGCCAAGGGCTTCATCAGCCGCTGCGAGGAGCGCCACGGCCATCAGGCGGTCGAGCAGGTGCTCGACGCCGCGCACGCCCTGATGAGCCAGGGGGTGCACCGCTATCCCCGCAAGAAGCGGCCCGACCTCGCCTCCGAGCAGCGCCGCGAGCGCGAGCGGATCGAGCACGGCGAGCAGATCTACAACGATCTCTGGCGCACCCTCCCCTCGAAGCCCGGCGCCACGCGCTCGGACGCGGCGGCCGAGCGCCGCCGCGCGCTGCTCGAATTGCCGCAGGAGAACATCCTCTACTTCCTGGAGAAGGTGGCGCCGCGGCTGCGGCCCTGGCAGCGCGAGATCCTGCGCATCGTCCGGCTTGTGGCGCAGTATTTCTACCCGCAGCGCCAGACCAAGGTGATGAACGAGGGCTGCGCGACCTACGTCCATTACCGGATCATGAACGCGCTCTCGGAGAAGGGGCAGATCGGCGAGGCCGCCTACCTCGAATTCCTGCAATCGCACACCAACGTCATCCGTCAGCCGAATTACGACGACCGGTCCTACGGGGGGCACAATCCCTATGCGATCGGCTTCGCGATGATGCAGGACATCGCCCGCATCGCCGAGAATCCCACCGACGAGGACCGGGCCTGGTTCCCGGAGATCGCGGGCGTCGGCGACGGCATGGGCGTCCTGCGCAACGTCTGGGAGAATTATCGCGACGAGAGCTTCATCGCGCAGTTCCTGTCGCCGAAGCTGATCCGGGATCTGCGCCTCTTCCACGTCGTCGACGATCCCGACGAGCCGGAGTTGCGCGTCGAGGCGATCCACGACGAGCGCGGCTATCGGCGCCTGCGCCGCTCCTTCGCCCGCCAATACGACGTGGCGTGGCTCGACCCGGATATCGAGGTGGTCGACGTAGACCTCGAGGGCGACCGCCGCCTGATCCTCCATCACAAGGCGCTCAATCGCATCACCCTGCAGAAGGACGACGCCCGGCGCGTCCTGCAGCACCTCGCCGACCTCTGGGGCTACGACACGGTCCTCAAGGAGGTCGATCCGGCGACCGGCGCGGTGCTCGCCGAGCACACGGCGAGCGCGCGGCCGATCTTCTTCTGAGGCAGCGCCTCAGCGCGGCACGACGAGGCCGGGCACGACGCTCCCCGTCTGCCCGAACAAGGCGGCGGCCCGCGCGCAGCTCTCCGGCACGTTCCTCCGGTAGGCTTCCATGTAGCCGTGCGCGGAGAGCCTGATCGTCCCCCGCTCCAGATCGGTCATCTCGTAGCCGAGGGAGTGGATGACGGCCTTGAGGCGCTCCGGATCGCTGCGAAGGTCCGGGCAGGACAGGTTCACGAAGCCGGCGAGGCCGGCGAGCTTCGCCGCGGTCTCGCCCTTCGGTGCCGCCGCGCCGTCCGGCGCTTCCATGGAGGCGCCGCCGAGGGTCGCAGCGAGCCACATCAGAGCCGCCAGACGCATCACAGCCATCGTCGTGTTTCCTCCCGATCGGCGCGAGTGCGGCACCGATCATCCGGACGGATAGAGCCAGGATTGACTTCTCACGTCCAGACGCGAATCAGTCGAAATGACCGGATGCGAGGAGAATGATGTGATAAGGTCGTTTATAATATCATTATTAGGGACGATCTGGGTGGCCTCATCTGCGCAATCTGCCCTGCTCACCATGGACGACAAGGCATCGCTTTGGCCGAAAGCCAGCATGCAGGAGAAGATCGACTTCACGAACCGGATGGGCAAGGCGTTCGTCGCGCTGTCGCCGGAACTCGACAACCGCTTCTTCATGCGTTGCCTGGAGGAGACCGCCAATATCGGCGACACCAAGGATCTGCGCCTGGAAGAGATGGTGAGGGCTTGCGTCGCCATCGGCACCAAGACGCCGTGATGGAGGCAACGAACCGTCCGAGCGCGAGGTGGTGGGCCGCTTCGCGGAGCGGCGATCGATCCAAAGGATGCGGGGAGGATCGAATGGTCGGAGCGAGAGGATTCGAACCTCCGACCCCCAGTCCCCCAGAACACGCATCCATTCAGGCAAGCGCCTGAATCTGCTGCATTATTTCACTCCTCACGGCTTCGTGTGGGTAGTATTGCGGGGAGTCGGTGCGTCACCATCACAAGCGGACACCGATTGCGAGCAGGATCTGCGGATCGGCAGTAAAGTGACGCAGCAGAGGGAAGACACGCCGATGGTGCCGAGAAGGTCGGCGCATGAGACCGCACCAGGGCGGCCTGTGCCCCCTCCCCCGGGACCACTCACGACCGAGAAGGAGAAGGAGACAGACAACACCGTAATTCTCCTATCATAGCCGGGCCGTAGTCCTGGCAGTCCCCCCGCAGCAGATGTTGCCGCGACCCGGCCGCCGCGTCGCGAACGGCTGACCCTCGGCATTGGGCAGCCGGATGCATCCTCAATCCGCGGTGAGAGTTGATGCTGGCCATGCGCCACCGGCTCGGCGGCCGGGCGCAGCCTCACCAGGAGTACCGCGCGAGGCATGCAGAGCTTCACGAGTCACGGCCAGCGCATCGAGGTCGAGTGGTTTGCCGCCTCGGGCGGCTCTGCAGCAGGAGGCACAGGCACGAACGGCCCGGCCGTTCTGCTCCTGCACGGTGCAGACGGGCTGACCTATGCGGAAGGCTACCGCCTCGCGGCTCGCACAATCTCGGCCTCGGGCTATCACGTCGCCTTCTTGCACTACCTCGACCGCACGGGCGGCCGGCGTGTCGCCTACTCGCGGCTGCGCCAGGAATTTCCGCTCTGGGCCACCACCGTGCGAGATGGCGTGAGCTGGCTTGCCCTGCAGCCGAGTGTCGATGCGCGGCGGCTCGGGATCGTAGGAGTTTCGCTCGGAGCAGCGCTGGCGTTCGAGGTTGCTGCATCTGACGCCCCGGTCAAAGCGATCGTGGACTACTTTGGCCCGCTGCCTGAGGGCCTAGCCGCCCGTCGGCCGCGGCTGCCGCCAACCCTGATCCTGCACGGCGCCTCGGATCCGATCGTGCCCGTCGCGCAGGCGTACGCGATCGAGCGTCTCCTGAAGCAGCAGGACACACCTTACGAGATCCAGATCTACCCTGGGCAAGGGCATGGCTTCACGGGAACGGCGCAGTTTGGTTCGGCTGCCCAGGTGACGACCTTTTTGGACCGACATCTCGGCCTGAAGCATGCCTGAGATCGCTTCGGCGGGACTGCTCCTTCACACGCCTGAATCTGCCGTCAGTTCTCAGGGCTCGCGTGAGACAATTCGATAGCGAAAATCCGAAGCCCCTTGCGGTGCCGGTACGCGGCACCATCTTTAGACCATCCAGTGGGATGGTATAAGGATGGCAGCAGGATGACAGACAATTTGCGGGAGCTTCGGCCGAGAGCGCCCGAGAGCGAGAAGCTGACGATCAATCTCGGCTTCGTTGATCTCGGCCGTATCGACCTGATGGTTCGCGACGGCTTCTACGCCAACCGAGCCGATTTCATCCGCACCGCCGTGCGCAACCAGCTCGAGCGCCAGGGCGACGCTGTCCGCCAGTCCGTGGCCCGCAAGCAGCTAACTCTCGGTCTGTCCCAGTACACGCGGCAGGATCTGGAGGCGGCCAGGGACGCTGGCACACCGCTTCACATCCACGTTCTCGGCCTCGCCAGCATCGCCCTGGACGTCACTCCCGAGCTCGCCCGCGAAGCCATCGCCTCGGTCGAGGTCCTCGGCGCCTTTCACGCCTCACCGGCGGTCAAGGCGGCGCTGGCCGACCGTACCGCCTGACCCCTCACCCTCCCTGCCCTTTCGCGGTGAAGGCCAGTCCTCCTGCGCTGGCTCATCCACCTTATCCAGGATCATGACCATGAACGCATTCTCCACCATCGACATGGCCGAGGTGACCCGCCTCACCCGGGCCGGCCAGCTGACTGAGGCAATGGCACTGCTTCAGGGGCGCCCGGCAACCGCCAACCCACAAGCAGCCACGCAAAAGGCAGCGCCCCGCACCGGAGGCAGTGCCGCGCGCTCATGGCCGACCATCGACATGGTCGCACCCTCGACTCCGCGAGGAGCCTGGACGGCGCCCGGCTCCGGAAAGGCGGGCGTCGGTGATGCGCCGATTGGCAGAGCGGCCGCCTCAGAACGGCAGGGGCTCGCGGAGACACTACGATCCTTACGCGAGCGCTTCCCCAAGATGAGCTCAATGCCCGGCCTCGGGGACGGCCTCGGAGCGCCGCAACGTCTCCCAATCCCGGTACCGGATGGAGCGCGGTTCGAGGAGCGCAGCTTCTCCAACGGGGCGGGGAGCCGGCCCTACAAGGTCTACGTCCCGAGTGGCTACACGGGCCAGGCGCTTCCTGTCGTGATCATGCTGCACGGCTGCACCCAGTCACCCGACGACTTCGCTGCCGGCACGCGGATGAATGAGCTTGCCGAGGAGCAAACCTTCTTGGTGGTGTACCCAGGCCAAACACAGTCGGCCAACATGCAGAAGTGCTGGAACTGGTTCAACGTGTCTGATCAGCAGCGCGATGCCGGCGAGCCCTCGCTGATCGCCGGCATCGCCCGTGAGGTCATCCGCGAGTTCTCGGCCGATCCGACTCGGATCTATGCCGCGGGACTCTCGGCCGGCGGCGCGGCTGCGGCGATCTTGGCGGCGACCTACCCCGATCTGTTCGCGGCAGTCGGGGTGCATTCGGGGCTTCCCTCCGGCGCGGCCAAGGACATGCCCTCCGCGTTTGCGGCCATGAACGGAGGAGGTGCGGTCCAGCCGAGAGGCACGCGACGCACGGTGCCAACCATTGTCTTTCACGGCGACGCCGACCGCACGGTCAATCCCGTCAACGGTGACCGGGTCATCGCCCAAGCAGCGCCCGGCAGGACGCTGGATGCAGCGGTCACTCGGGGTACATCCGAGGGCGGGATGGCCTACACATGCACGGTTCAGCGCGAACGCGGCGAGCCGGCGCTGTTGGAGCAGTGGACCCTGCACGGTGCCGGGCACGCCTGGTCGGGGGGCAGTGAGAGCGGGACGTACACCGACCCGCGCGGCCCCGATGCGAGTCTGGAGATGTTGCGCTTCTTCCTGGCTCACGCAAGCACAGCTGCCCAGACACGGCACTGAAGTCCGTAGGGCGCACGTCAGATCAGCAGGAGATCACATCTCGCGTCTTGGCTGGAGCACATCAGAGGCGCGCTGAGCGGACGCCGCAAACGGTCAGCTTAGACACGGTGAGCGAATTCGGCCCACAATCGTTAGCACTCGTCCGCGACGAGTGCTAAGCTCTCCGCAGGAGGGGCGTTTGCCCCTCTCAAACGGCGCTGACAAGCCGCTCACCGTTCAGGCAGGAAGCCGGAGGCCCCATGAAGTTCCGTCCGTTGCACGACCGTGTTGTCGTCCGCCGCATCGAGGGCGAGGAGAAGACCAAGGGCGGCATCATCATCCCGGATACCGCCAAGGAGAAGCCGCAGGAGGGCGAGATCGTCGCCGTCGGGCCCGGCGCCCGCGACGAGCAGGGCCGCGTGACGCCTCTCGACGTGAAGGCCGGCGACCGCGTGCTGTTCGGCAAGTGGTCGGGCACCGAGGTCAAGATCGACGGCCAGGATTTCCTGATCATGAAGGAATCCGACATCATGGGCGTCGTCGCCTGAGGCGGCCGCTCCACGATCTCGTGACCATTGCCCTTTGAGGCTGCCCCTCTGGGTGCCTTGGGGCTGAAACTTAACAAAGAGGATCTACCCTATGGCTGCCAAAGATGTACGCTTCTCGTCGGATGCCCGCGAGAAGATGCTGCATGGTGTCGAGCTTCTCGCCAATGCCGTGAAGGTGACGCTCGGCCCGAAGGGCCGCAACGTCGTGATCGAGAAGAGCTTCGGCGCTCCCCGCATCACCAAGGACGGCGTCACCGTCGCCAAGGAGATCGAGCTCGCCGACAAGTTCGAGAACATGGGCGCGCAGATGGTGCGCGAGGTGGCTTCGAAATCGAGTGATCTGGCGGGCGATGGCACCACCACCGCGACCGTGCTGGCCGCGTCGATCGTCCGTGAGGGCGCCAAGTACGTCGCCGCCGGCATGAACCCGATGGACCTGAAGCGCGGCATCGACCTCGCCACGCAGGCCGCCGTCAAGGACATCACGGGCCGCGCCAAGAAGGTCGCCTCGTCCGAGGAAATCGCCCAGGTCGGCACGATCTCGGCGAACGGCGACAAGGAGATCGGCGAGATGATCGCCGAGGCCATGCAGAAGGTGGGCAACGAGGGCGTGATCACGGCTGAGGAAGCCAAGACCGCCGAGACCGAGCTCGACGTCGTCGAGGGCATGCAGTTCGACCGCGGCTACCTCTCTCCCTACTTCATCACGAACGCGGAGAAGATGGTCGCCGATCTGGATGACCCCTACATCCTCATCCACGAGAAGAAGCTGTCCTCACTCCAAGCACTCCTCCCTATTCTCGAGGCCGTGGTGCAGACGGGCAAGCCGCTCCTCATCATCGCCGAGGACATCGAGGGCGAGGCGCTGGCCACCCTCGTCGTGAACAAGCTGCGCGGCGGCCTCAAGGTCGCGGCCGTCAAGGCGCCCGGCTTCGGCGACCGCCGCAAGGCCATGCTGGAAGATATTGCGGTGCTAACCAAGGGACAAACAATTTCGGAAGACCTCGGCATCAAGCTTGAGAACGTCACGCTCGACATGCTCGGCCGCGCCAAGCGGGTGCGTATCGAGAAGGAGAACACCACGATCATCGACGGTGCCGGCGAGAAGGCGGACATCGAGGCCCGGGTCGGGCAGATCAAGGCGCAGATCGAGGAGACCACCTCGGACTACGACCGCGAGAAGCTCCAGGAGCGTCTGGCCAAGCTCGCGGGCGGTGTTGCAATCATCCGCGTCGGTGGTTCGACCGAGGTCGAGGTCAAGGAGAAGAAGGATCGGGTGGAGGATGCGCTGCATGCCACCCGCGCCGCGGTGGAAGAGGGCATCGTCCCCGGCGGCGGCACCGCGCTGCTCCGCGCCAGGAAGGCGGTCTCCGCCCTCTCGAGCGACAACGCGGACGTGGCGGCCGGCATCAAGATCGTCCTCAAGGCGCTTGAGGCTCCGGTCCGTCAGATCGCCCAGAACGCGGGCGTCGAGGGCTCCATCGTGGTCGGCAAGATCACCGACAACGAGGGCTCCGAGACCTACGGCTTCAACGCCCAGACCGAAGAGTACGTGGACATGCTGCAGGCGGGCATCGTCGACCCGGCCAAGGTCGTGCGCACGGCGCTCCAGGGTGCCGCCTCCGTCGCCGGCCTCCTCGTCACCACCGAGGCGATGGTTGCCGATGCCCCGAAGAAGGACGCGCCTCCCCCGATGCCGGGCGGCGGCGGCATGGGTGGCATGGGCGGCATGGACTTCTGAAGCCGACCAGCATCAATCCAACCAGACCGGCCGCCTCGCGGCGGCCGGTCTACTCCCGGCATGGACCCAAAGCCGGTTTCCTCCCAGTCGCCTTCCTCTCTATCGCGATCGGCAGGCGAGACGAGCCAGAGCCACAAGTCGCGCTCGCCGATCTCCACGAGGCCGACGAAGCCGCGGTCCCGTCGCGCCGTCCAGATTCGGCCGGCACGGTGGATCGACCCCACGAGCCGCCCAGGGCCGCCAGGATGATCCGTCCGAGCGACTTCACCGCGCAGGCGCTGCTCGGGCGTGCCCGCAGGCCGCTCCTTGAGCTCCATGGACAGAGCGAAATCCGTTGAGCAGTCCCGGCGCTTGCAGTCGGCTCCACCTAAGCTCGTCCCCCATTCGAGTCCGTTGAGCACCGCCGCAGCGCGGGGCTGAAGCCTGGGCAGCCCTGGCGTGGCTGCCACCGGCGTTGCGGTGAGCATCGAGAGGGAGGTGAATGCTGCGATGACAAGCATTCCGAGCCGCATGGGGCCAGCTTGAGCCGATGGCGAGAAGCAATTCGGGTGATCGCGCGTCCTCATCCACCACTCGCTGCGGCGGTTGAGGACCTGGCGCAGATGACCGTCCGCAGGTGCGGAAATCATCATGTTCGTCCCCTTCACCGGGCTGAGGTCATCGACCAGGCCCGAAGTGACGAAGCCTATTTCCTGTTGGCCGATTTGACGGCCGCGCTGACCATGTCCTTCGTGGATGGCGCTGCCGCGATCGTCTTCGGTACTAGCTTCTTCGGCTTCTTAGCTTCGCGGTTTCCGTGCTTCTTCTCCGAGGCCATGATCAATCTCCTCTTGTCGCTCAACCATCATCGCACGGTTCGCGAAATTGGCCTCATGAGGACTGTGACCGCCTGCAAGCCCAGGCACGGCAGGAGGGAACCGGTGGAAAGCCGCGCAAGGAACGGGAGCCCGATCGGTTGGGGGCGGTGGCTGCCAACATCGGGTTCGTGAAGCGGTAGCAGTTCCGCGACCAAGTCGCTTCGGCTTCGGGGGCTTGGCTCTTTCTGGGAGGACCAGCATTCAGGAAGGGGCGCCAGAAGATCCATGCTGTGAGGGAAGCTTGGAGCTCCATGACGCTCAATCGGCGATCAGCCTGCGCCCTTGGGCTTAGCGCGCAAAGAAAAACCCCGGCGGGGCCGGGGCTAAAGGTCGTCTCTGGGGACCAAAAGCACGGCCGCGGGGGGAAGCGGACCGTGCGTCAGATCAACGGCTCTGCAGATCACCTGATCCTCGCAGCTCTTGAGCAGCCCGCAGACGCAAAAAGGAGCCCCATCAGGATCTGGCAGGGCTCATCGTCTTGCAGCGTCGGTGCTGCGCGAGGGCTCGCTTCGGCGGCGAGCTTGGCGGCCGCAGCCGGAACGTTCTCGTTGCCACCTCAATGGACAAGCTAGAGCATGCACAAGACGCATACGTGTTCCAGCGGCGCTCTAAAACTCAATGAAGCTCGCGTTCCCGGCCGCCATCGTTTGGCAGGAAGCAGCCCAGGATTGGCCAACGATAGCAAGACTCGTGAGGGAAGCAGACTTATGCGAACGCGCGCTACAGGCACGCCTCAATGCAACCGAGGGAAGTCTGGCTGCGATGCGGGCTCGTCCCTGGTGACGTCAGTTGGCGGCATGAACTTACTACTGGCGCAGCATGAACAGCTTGCCCATGAGCGCAGCAAGCTCGCTCTGGCGCGACACGCCCGTCTTCTCAAACACGCGCTTGAGCACGGTCCGCGCCGTCGGCAATGCGATGCCGAGGGTCTCCGCAGCGTCAGCCGGAGCCGCACCTGCGCCGACGAGGACTGCTAGCCGCGCCTCGCCCAACGTCAGCTTGAACGCGTCTCGCACCACGGCCGGGTCGAAGGGCCGCTCACGGGCTGGATCCTGCACCAGAACGATGGCGCTCGCTGTCTGCAGCGCAGGGACGTCGATCGATGTAGGCAGCGGCAGGACCTGCACGATGAGGCCGCGCTCTCCGTTCGGCACGATCAGTGGCTCTTGCGCCTCGGGCCCTGGCACCGTGCCGCTCTCAACGGCGGCAAGACGGTCCTGAAAGACTTGGTTCGCGGCTCGGTCTGTGACGCGCAGACGTCCGCTTGATATCGCGAGCCCTGAGCCGAGCAGCCGATCCGCCATGCGGTTTGCAAGCAGCACGCGCTGGTCCGCCCCCAAAACCAAGACGCCGCAGTCGATTCGGTCGAGCGCTGCTGCCAGCCCGACGCGCTCAGCCTCGGCATCCATCAGACGGATCGAGAGGCTGAGCGAGCGTTCGACGTGGCGGCTGAGCGCCAGAAGCTGATTCTGCAACGCGTCGGAGTAGCCGGGCTTCTCTCGGGCCCGCAGCAGCGTGAGGATGACGTGGACAGCCGGAGAGGGCGACACCGGCACCGTCATGCCCCAGCAGATGCCGTGTGGCAGCAGAAACTGCTGGTAGATCGGCAGGCGCGCCACCTCCTCGTCGGTGAAGATGGTGTGGTCTGCCCAGACATCGCGGGATCCACTGGCGATGGCTTGGAAGACGCGGTCGGCGCGCACGTCGAGATGCTGCCAGTGCTCGTCATACTCTTTGGCCATCATCACGAGAGTGGGCGAGACAATTACGCCGAAACGCCCATTGTCATGCCGATAGAGCAGAAGGGCGCCGCGCGCATCGAGCAACTCAGCGATTGTCTGGAGTGTGTTCGGCCAGAGGTTCGGGGCCGCGGCAGCGGCGTAGATAGTGTCGATCGCATCGTTCCAAGCGGAGAAGTTCATCGTGCAGTCATACCCGGGCGCCGCCGGGCCACGATAACTGCGCATACCTCAAATGGGATATGGCATCAAAGCCGCACACTGATAACTTCGCGGCGACGGGCGAGTATCAGCGCTCGGCCTGAACCTCGGGAACCTCGATGCGCTTCCTCTCCCGCGTTCTTCTCGCCGCCCTGCTTCTCGGGGCCAGTGTCACTGCCACCCTGACCCTCTCGCACACGCCGGCGCATGCCGAGTGCTTGAACTGCTGAGGAGAGGACCCTATGACCCGCTTCCTCGCCGCCCTCGTGCTCACCCTGGCTGTGCTCGGCACGAGTGTCGCCGTTCTCACGCTTGCTCCCACGCTGGCCCACGCCGAATGTGGCGGCTGCAACTGAGGGGACGTCTAATGACCCGTCTGCTTGTAGCGGCCCTGCTCGCCCTGTCGGTGCTCGGTCTCGGCGCCGCCGCCCTCACCCTGTCGCACACGCCTGTTCAGGCGGGCTGCGACGGCGGCTGCAGCTGACCTGGAGAGGATACCGCCCGATGATCCGCGTCCTGATCGTGTCCCTGTTCACGCTGGCCCTGCTCGGTGCAGGCATGGCGGTTGTCACCGTTCCCTCGCCCGCTCAGGCGTCATGCGAAAGCGGCTGCAGCTGAGCGCACGGCAGTCGAGCCGGCCTCCACTCCGATGCCCTGCCCTCAGAGCTGAAGGCGGGGGGCGTATGCGGTCCTATGGAGCTCACCGCTCCTCGCGTGCCCACGCCCGACACTGCATCAGGTGATCGGTGCAAGTCTCAAAGCAGCGCTCCTGCATCTCCCGGATGGGCCAGCGCGGGCACTCCCGATGGCACGCGACGCGACTATCCAGGCAGCGGTAGAGCTCAATCAGATCGGAAGCTCGGGCTGGCGTCACGAGGAACCCGAGGGCGAGGCCGAGGTGATGCGCTCTCATCCGGATCTCGTCAGCCGTGTCTATCGCAGGGCCACCTGGAAGGTATCCTCCTCGACCAGGTCGCACTCGTCCAACTCGTTCCGGGTCAGCCGGTAGTGCTCCTCGACGCTCGGGCGAACGCCATGGATCAGTGTCCGCAGCGCGAGAGCCCATTTCTCCATGCCGGATGGCTCGGACGGCAGGGTCCAGCGCAGCGGACCATCCAGCACGGCGGCGGCCCAGAGGTAGTTCCGCTCCAGATCCCGCGCTCCTGATGCCGCCTCGGGCAGATAGGCCTCGGTCAGGCGCGCCGTCTCGGCCGCGAGGTGCAGAAGCTCAGAGAGCGTGCGAAGGTCGCGCACCAAGGCGAGGCGGTTCTCTGTTGACCCACTGTCGCGAAAATCCTCGGCCGAGCGCATCAGGGGCTCGCACTGCAGCCGGTCGAGGGCGTGGAACACCTCCGTCAAGAAGCGGATGTTCTGCTTCCACGCGGCCTTCGCCTCCAGATAGGTTTCGAAGCAGCCGTAGGAGACGAACGGCTTGTCGTTGACCTCCTGGCCTCGCAACAGGCAGTTGTGCTTGGCCACGGGCTGGCCAACGAGCACCTGCGGGTTCTGGAAGGTGGCCGTGCCAAGGAGGGCTAGACCGACACATGTGAGCCCGGCCTTCATCAGCATGACAATCGCCTCCGTCGCTGCCTAAGCGTAGCAGTAAGCGAGTTGAGATCTCGTTGAGCGGCTCAGCCGCACTCCTGCCAGATATTCACCACTCCAGAAACTTGGATCGCTCCCTGCCTGATGCAGCACTTCATGCGGCGCGCAACATACGAGGACGCGCGAGCGGTCTCTGAATTGCGGCAGGCGGCCTATAAAATCTCGCCGGACTTCACGCTCTGCAACACCGACCTGCTCGATAAGCTCGCGTGGAGCAGGGAGGACGAGAGAGGCGATGTCCTGGGCTTCTGGAGCGACGGCGTGCTCGTGGCCACCATGCGCTGCGACGTCATCACGGATCAGGCGGATGCCCAGGTGCACTTCGATGGCATGGCTCTGCCTATGCAACATGCCGTCTGGCCTTCGCCGATCTTGTCTCGCGGAGCCACAGTGCGGTCGCGCGCCGGTAGCGGGCTCAACTCACTGCTGCGGCTGCGCTTCATCGAGGCTTCGATCAAGAGCGGCTACGAACGCCTATACGGATACGTGGTCATGGGCGGCGCGCGGACGCGCCTCATGCAGGACCTTGGCTATGAGTTCTTACCCAGAGAGGATGCGGATCCGGACTGGGCGTCCTCTTCGCGTTGGGCCATGGCTTGGATTGATCTCAAGGCACGAGGTGACGCGGCTGTTGCACACCTCAAGGCAGTTTGCTCGATCGAAGAAGCGCAGCATCCTTGGGTGGGGCCTGAGTTCACAAGATTGGCCGGTAGCAGCCAAACCAGCATGTCGCCGTGAGGAACCAGGTAGGGGTTCGATCCTTGAGGCCCCGCATCTGCAGCAGCGAACAGATCGTCCACAAGGGCATACCCTAAAGGATAGGACAGGAGTCCGGCGGGCAAAGAAAGGCCCGCCACGGAAGGGGAACCGGGCAGGCTGAGGCAGTTGGATGAAACGCCCGGCTGGCTGTGGACCATCCGAACGCCAACTTGCTAGCACGCCTAGATCCGACGCCGCCATTATTCTTCTGTGGGGGTACGGATTAAACCTCGCCGCTGTTCGTCCGGGCGGCGATACCATCGGACGTGCAAGCGATCTGGATCGCGAGTAGGGTGCCGGCAGCAGGGTGTTGGCTGGCAATCCTGGAGCATCAGGGAGCCTGCAGATGTCCACGCGCGCCGAGATCGACGCCTACCTCGCCGAAGGCGCAGACCTGCTCCGCCAAGCAGAGGAATGCACGAGCCGCTTGCACAAGGCCGGCGCCTCTGAGGGGCACCGGCTGATGGCGGCCACGACCCTAATGGCGATGGAGCGCATCCAATTTCGGATGACGGCCTATCGCGACCGCTTGGCTGCTGAAATGGATTCGCCGCCCGAGACCGCCCCCGCTCCTGTTCCAGAGAAGCGACGCTGGTGGCCGATCCTGAGCCGCAGACGCGGCTTCAGACCCGCCTATCCCTGAACGAGCCAGCCGGCCCTTCATGTGAGCGCAAAGAAAAGCCCCAGCCTTAACCGGGGCAGGTGGCTCGTTCGGTACCCGGCCTCGAAGTGGGGATGGGGAGTAGTCCGGGCACGGATTCAAAGCGCCGAACCATCCGGCGTTCCCCAGCGGCTGGACGAGCACGACCGGCCGCCGATTTCGGTGCGCTCGCGACCGTGGACAGACTCGGCTCGGAGGCGCACGCTAGCGGCATACACGCGGCCGCTCTCCTGACAATGCCCGCGAGTATAGAACCGTCCGCGCGCGCCCCGCTGCGGGCGGTTTTTTCTGGCTCACTACTGGCTCGGCCTGCGCAGCGCAATTTTCGACTTCCGGAGACTATCCGGAGGGGCGGATTTGCGTCCCATAAAGCGACCTTATGCGAACCGAGCGGCTCCCTAACGTCCAATCCGCGGTGGCAGGCGGGCAGGGTCTGGCCGCCCCAAGCTCTCAACCCGCCTCAGATCGCCCGCCTTCCAGGATCGTGAAGCCGGTGCGCAGCCGGACGGCCTGCAGAGCACGCTGCGCCGCTTGGCTCGATAGACCGACATACGCCTCTCTCTGGCCTACTACGTTCAGGGCCGGCCGGTTGCCCTCGCGATCCGTCCTACTCCCAACCTCGCGCAGGATCCGCTCGGCCATCGCCCAGCTCAGGTCGGCACTGCGCATCACCAGCAGGGCAAAGTTCTTGACTGAGCTCAGCCCCCTGAGCGCCTGAACGAGGCTGTCCGGCTCCTGCTCCGCGAGGCGGGCAACCATGACGATGGACTCGGCCAGCTCTCCTCTCGCGAGAGATCGGGACACCTCGGCGCATGTGAGCGGGCGCGATTGAGCGATCGCATCGACCCGGATGCCGGCAGCGCGAAGCTTCTCGGTCGAGAGCGGGTCCGTACTCCCCTGAGCGGCCGAGCTCGGGACGGCATCCGAGGTCGCTGCATCGAGGCTCACGCCCGAGTGCTCGCCGCAAAACGAGGAGCGCCGGGCTACCGCCATCTCCTTGAACTGGGCTCGCAATTCCCCTTTGGCCGCGGCTGGCATATCGCTGCGCTTGGTCAGCGCGACCGTGATATGGCCATCTCCGCGTGAGAGCACGGTAAGCCGGGCCAGGCCCCGCGCGGACAGGTGAGCCGTCCTGTTCGCCGCCAGTTGGCGCAGCACGGGCCAGGAGCCGCGGATGCCTACCACGTCGGTCACAGGCTCGCTGACCTCGCGCCGCTCCGCGAGCGCACCGAGGTGGCCTTGGCCGCGGGTCTGCGCGATCGCGACCAGATCCTCATCGCGTAGAAGAACGGAGTGGCGCAGCACCGGAGCGGCAACCTCAGGATCGAGGTCATAGGCGAGGTCGGTGACGGTGCGCACGGGGCCAGCTTCGACGGGGGCCAAGCGGCGCGACAGCTGCACACGGTGCTCGGTGCGCTCCGCTCGAGCCAGGCGCAGGAGGGCTTCGTCATAGACCCGAGCCGCTGTCGGGCTCATTGGCCCTCTGAAGCTGTCCGCGAGCCTCAAGGCGGCTGAGGCGTGCGCGGTCACAGCGAGCTCAGCAAGGAAGGTCTTCAGACCCGCGATCTCGTCGGCGGCAGATGCCATAGCGGCGCCCCTCTCCCCTCCGCGAGGGGTAACAGCCATCCACCCCCACGTTCGTTCCCGCTTCGCCTCTGCGAGTTATAAACCGAGCACGCGCCAGCAATGCTTGAGTAAATTATAGCAAATTTATCCGTTAACCATTCGCGCAACCTCGGATCGCAAACGTACAAATCTTAACAAATGCTTGTTATAATCTTACAGCCGGTGCGATAATAGCTTCGGCGACCACGAAGCAACGTGGCTCATCATGGGCTCGAGGGGAGGGTGAGGGTTGCGTTTCTCTCACCCGTCGGGGTGAGAGGCACCGTGGCACGCTACTACATCGACGTGGACGGCCTGGGCCGGCACAGCCTCGACTGCGGCGGGCAGGAGCTCCTCAGCCTTCGCGCCGTGCGCAAAGAGGCCATCGGGGTCCTGCTTGAGATCTCCCGCGATGCGCTCGGCGACTGCGACCAGGGGGATTTGGCGGCCAGCGTGAGGGACGCGAGCGGGATGGTCGTCTTCCGCGCGAGGTTATCACTCGCGACGGAATGGCCGGACTAGGTCGGATGTTTCTCCTGATGTTCGCCGCGATCCTGGGCGGTGTGGCGACCATCATCCTGCTCTGGCCCATGGGTGAATGGACCGCGCTCCTGTGGGCGCCGCTCGGCGGCAGCATCTCGGCCATCGGAGCGGCCACCTACTTGCTCGCCCAGCCGGTGGAGAGCGAACAGGACGCCGAGATCGCGCCGGAGAGCGATCGGAAGCCGGCTCCCTCAACGGCTGAGACGCCTCGGACAGGCGCGGAATGAAGGACGACGCGCTCACGCCGCGTCGAGAGAGGGCGCGCCTTGGCTAGCGCCTTCATCCGCCGGCTCAAACAGGCGGGCCCGCTCTCGGATCTGGAGCAGGACGTGCTGCTGTCGCTCGTGGTCAATCCGCAGGACGTGGCGGCCCGGCAGGACATCATCGGCCAGCATGCTGCGCCCGTCTTTCTTTTGATGAGCGGCCTTGCCTGCCGTTACGCAACACTGCCGGACGGCACACGGCGGATTGCCGCTTTCATCATCCCCGGAGATCTCGTCGGATCGTCGGCAGGCTTCACCTCCGGACTTCCCTGGCACGTCGGCACCCTGACCCGATGCAGCGTTGCCGAACTGTCCCGACCCGATCTGTGCACGCTGACCAGAACCTATCCTGGTATCAGGTGCGCCCTTCGGTGGCTGATGCAGGACGAGCTCAACCGCGTCCGTGCCTGGCTCTTGAACGACAGCCAGCCGTCCCTGCAACGCGTGGCGCACCTTCTGTGTGAGCTGCAGGCCCGCCTTGAAGCTGTCGGGCTCACCGGACAAGGCGAGTTGAGCCTGTCGCAGGCGGATCTGGCCGACGCCGCGGCGATCTCGCATGTGCACGTCAGCCGCGTCCTGCAGACGCTCTTCAGCGAACGGCTCGTGTCCCTGGGCCACCAGAAGCTGACCCTCACGGACGTGCCGAGGCTGCGGGCTCTGGCAGGGTTCGATCCTGGCTATCTCGCCGCTGGGGTGGCTGAGCTCGCGGCGGACGATCTGCTCGGTGGTGGCTGAGGCTGCCCAGAGCACCGGTCGGGAGACATGCCGTCCGCCCTGAGCCTTGCACGAGGTGCTCGGTCCCGGCTGGGTGAGGCGGGTCGCTCCGCTCGGAAGGGCCTTACGGGTCTGCCCCGTCCTCAAGGATGTTCCAAGGCAGAACTCCGCGCTTGCCGATCACTGCTGAACGTTGTGCGAGTGAACCGCTCCGAGCTTTCCGGAGGCTGTTTGGTTTGGGTCAGGCAGCCAAGGCTTGCACCTCGGCCTGGGCATAATAGCGTGCCTCCGCCTCGGCGGGAGGAATGTGGCCGATCGGTTCGAGAAGCCGGCGGTGATTGAACCAATCCACCCATTCGAGCGTGGCGTACTCGACCGCCTCGAACGAGCGCCACGGCCCGCGCCGATGGATCACCTCGGCCTTGAACAGGCCGATCACCGTCTCGGCGAGAGCATTGTCATAGGAATCGCCGACGCTGCCGACGGAAGGCTCGATGCCAGCCTCGGCCAGGCGCTCGGTGTAGCGAATGCTCACATACTGCGATTCGCGATCTGAGTGACACACAAGGCCGCTGCCGGGGAAGGGCCGACGTTGATGAAGGGCCTGCTCCAGGGCGTCGAGCACGAAGTCCGCCCGGGCCGAGCGCGACACACGCCAGCCCACGATCCGGCGGGCGAAGACGTCGATCACGAAGGCCGCGTAGACGAAGCCGCCCCAGGTGGCGATGTAGGTGAAATCCGCCACCCACAGCCTGTTCGGGCGGTCTGCCTTGAACTGGCGGTTGACCCGATCGCGGGGGCAGGCTGCGGCAGGATCGGGGACGGTGGTGCGGACCCTGCGCCCTCGAACGACGCCGGCCAAGTCCGTCGCCCGCATCAGCCGCGCGACCGTACACCGGGCCACCGCGATCCCCTCACGAGCCAGTTGCCGCCAGACCTTGCGCACGCCGTAGACGCGGAAGTTCGCCTCGTACACGCGCCGGATCTCGGCCATGAGCACGGCATCCCGCTTGGCTCGAGCCGGCAGTCTGCCGGGATCGGCCCGCCGCGCGGCATGAGCGTGGTACGTCGACGGGGCGATCGGCAGGACCCTGCAGATCGGCTCGACCCCGTAGGTGGCGCGGTGCTCATCGAGTGACCGCGATCATGACCGGGACCGGCGGTCGAGCTCCGCCTGAGCAAAATACGCCGACGCCTTCCTCAGGATCTCGTTGGCCTGCCGGAGCTCGCGGTTCTCCCGCTCCAGCGCCTTGATCCGTTCGCGCTCATCGGTCGTCGGCCCGGCTCGTACGCCGCCGTCGCGTTCGGCCTGTCTGACCCAGTTCCGCAGCGTCTCACCCGAGCAGCCGATCTTGGCCGCGATCGATTGGATCGCCGCCCACTGTGAACCGTGCTCGCTCTCATGCTCCCGAACCAGCCGGACTGCCCGCTCGCGAACCTCAGGGGAGAAGGGTGGAATATGCTTCGTCATGGCTCCAGTCTCTCAAGAGTTGGAGCCTCCGAAAATCCCGGGGTGGTTCAGAGCCTCATCTTCGGCTGGGCGTGAGGATCAAGGACGATCGTCCAGCAATCGGATCTGACCTGCGCTATCTGCTCAAGCCTGCGCAGCCATCGGACAGACCGCGCCTCGAGCCGCACGCCGGACAAGCAGCCGCTCGGGCCGGCGTCTGCGGGCGCGTTCGAACAGGCTGTAGGTGCGGTTCACATAGTTCGTGACCCCGCTGAGCTCGTCAATGTAGCGCTGCACCGCAGGGGTGATCTCCGCTTCCACGAGCCGGGTCGCCTTGGACGGATCGGGTGTGTCGAACCGGACATAGAACCACGGCTGCCCGCGACGCAGCACAAGGTTCTTGGACGTGTCGTGCCACTCGAAGGCCCACATGAGCGGACGCGGCCACACGTGAACCGGAAATCGTCCGCTGATCAGCACGCCGGGCAGAGCCTCCGGCGTGTAGTCGAGGTAGGGCGGCACTTGGTTGAGGTAGACGACTTCGTCGGCGAGGAAGACGTAGGGGGTGACGATCTGGATGATCGGCCGCTTCGGATGGCGCCATTCCGCCGGACTGACGACACTGACCATCTGGCCGAGGTGACGGGAGCGGACCGTGCTGCGCAGGCCGTCCGCATTCTCCAGGGCCGGCGGCTTGCCCTCTTCCAAGCGAATCCGCAGGTTCAGGTCGACCGGGCAGCGGACCACGATGTGGCGTGCGTCGAAGTCGATGGCGGCGGGGCAGCCTTGCACGGACTTGGCGGAAGCGGGCTTGGGCAGGTCCCGCCGGAACGGCTCGGGATCGTCCCAGATCAGGGCGGCCTTGGCCTCAGCGATCGCCCAGCCGACTTCCGCGACCCGGCGCGGCTGGGGAGTGGACAGGCGCGATTTCAAAAAACCGAGCATGAGCCTCACCATGGTTCGGAGCGAGCTGAACGAGAGGACCTGCAGAGCTGCTCCTCTCGGTGCTTGCGATGTCCAGAGCTACCGGCAGCAGATGTGGATCAACTAACGTGGTTTAGCTGTGACGAGGGTCACATTTGACGGCGCTCATTGCGGGAGAAAGCAAGTGACGTTGCGTTGTGGCCATATACTTGCGCACCGCAATCCTGCTGGCCCGACCAAACAGGGATGAGAGACGAGCGAGCGCTCCGAACGATCCTCGGCCTCGCGCTGCTCCTCATGACCTTCCTGTTCACCGGCCTGATCATTGGCCAGCTACGGCTCGGCAGGGGCTGAATGGCAGGACTGCGGCTGTGAGCGTGCAGCCCGGCGCATCGCCCCGTGGTTTACAGACCATTTACCTAGTCTTTGCGCGCTCCGGAAACCGCCAAGATTTCGCCCGTTTAGCTCCCTGAACTTGAGCTCACACGAGTTCAGGAGACCGTCATGGTGATCCTCAATCCGCTCACTGGCCAGCTCCTCGACGTTCCGACGCCGACGCCGAAGCCGCGGCCGAAACTCTGAGACAGGCGCGGTCTGCTCATCCTGCGAGTCGCACCTGACGCTTCGGCGGACGGCCTGAGCCATGGGGATGAAGCCGCAGGCAGCCGGGTGCTGCGTCGTGCGCCCTCGGAGGACAGGGCATGCAATTGAACCTGCGCTTCAGCGGCATTGCCTGTGGCGGCTCTCGCGGTGATCGCTTCCTGCTGTCCTGGTGGAAGAGCCTACTCAAAGGCCGCCGGTACTGGGGCTACCGGAAGAGCTGGGACAACGGCCCGCTCAGCCACTTCGGGTGGTGGTTTGGCGAAGTCACGTGGCGGCTGCCTTGGACCAAGCACGACGGCGGCATCAGAACGACCGACTGGGTTCTGAGAAAGAGGCAGCTGCGGTAGAGCCGAGGGTAAGTTCCAGGGATGTGCACTCCGGCAGGTGCCACGGGGCGGCAGGCGCTGGCCGCGCGTGACACTGCCGCCTGCAATCATCAGGCAGCGGTCAAAGCCGGTCCCTCATGGTCTGGATCAGGAAGAGGAGCAGTCAGTTCACCAAAAGGCTGCAGAGGGCTGCGAACAGCCCTTGGTTGATGGGCAGCAAGCCGTCGAGCGGTGCGAAATTGAGAATGAAGAACCCCACCAGTCCCGCGAGTGCACCGATCCAGACAAGCCATCGATCCGGGATCTTCATCGGCAGAGCGCCTATGACACGCAGGGGAATATCTCAGGCATCGTCCTTTGTAGCGAAGACCTCGCCTTGCTCTGCCAAGCGCGTGTTGTCCTCGTCTGCCTGTTGCTCTGCCAGGGCACGATGCTCAGAGAGCAGCCGCCGCATTGTTCGATCTGCGTCCGAGCAGTCAGCTGCCTCTGGGCTGTCGGCAGTGCATCCCTCGATCGTCTCGTCGGTTTGCTGATCGACTGCTGCGCGATCCTCACGGCTGAGCCCCGCCAGATCTCCGAGCCCGAGGTCCTGGGCCACATGGGCGGCGATCTCCTCGCGCTTGGCCTTGATGGCGAGCACGAGCGCTTCCGCGCCGCTGCTGGTGTCCGAACGTCCAACCTGCCGCGTAAGGGCACGTCGCCATCCGGGCGGCGGCGCGACGCCGCGAAGGCGCATGCGATCAGCGACCCCGGCTAGGACGAGTTGCCAGTGCTCGGGGGCAAGCTCGGGCAGCGCCCTGTCGAAGCCGAGGTTGCGGGCAACGATGGTGGCTGCCTCAGTCCACTCTTCCGACAGACTCCCCCCATCGGTCGGCACTCGGACGATTAACGGCTCTGGCATATCGAAACCTTCGAGAGGAGCGCTCCGGAAAAGTTTGCGACACTCCCTTTAAAGCGCCAACCCTCGAGCGCAGCGGCAGCCTGAGCAGGTCAGTAATAATCCTCGAGCCGATAGAGTGGCAGGTTTGCTGCGCACCTGCTCCATCGCGGCAGGCGGCTGACAACTGCGCGGCACTCTTGGCCGTCTATGAGGCTCTGTGCTCGTTCTAGGCTTTGTCTCAGCTCGTCAGGCGCTTGGTGTTCGCAGCCACATGCTCACGGTAGCGAGCCACCACCATGTCGCAGGAGCCGCCCGTCAGCAGCGTGCCGGACGCCTCGATGAAGGCGCCGACCTTCTCGCTCACCATCTGCTGGGCCTCGGCGCAGCCCTCAGAACCACCCCAAGCGAGCTTCATGAGCCGAAGCTCGACAACCTTCTGCGCCTCCAGAGCGAGAAGGGCTACAGCAAAGGGGTTGTACATGCATGCTCCACGTGGCGCGTCTGCGAGGCCTGCGCCTGAGACAAAAGAGGAGGGCGGCCGAAACGACCGCCCCTCTGGCTTGTGGTGAACCCAGGATCGTGGCCCGGGTTCAGATGCTTCCGCGCCTCAGCGCACGAGCGTCGGGGTCTGCGTGGCGTTGGTGAAGGCCTTGCTGGCTTCCTCGACGGCGCGGGCCGAGGTCTCGGTGATGGAGCGGCTGTCTTGCACGATGTGCTGCAGGCTCTCGTGATCCTCCCCTGTTTCAGTGGACACGGAGGTTACGTTGCCCAGCGCTGCTCAGCTTGCTCAGGCGTACGGTAGCCGAGGGCGGAGTGGAGGCGCTGTCGGTTGTAGTAGCCCTCGATGTAGGCGAACAGGTCGCGACGTGCCTCGTCGCGGGTTGCCCATCGGCGCTGATGGACGAGTTCGACCTTGAGTGTGTGGAAGAAGCTTTCCATCGGGGCATTGTCGAAGCAGCATCCTGTCCGGCTCATCGAGGCGACCGCCCCTACGACGGCGAGTTGCTCGCCGTAAGCTGCCGCAGCGTATTGGCTCCCGCGATCCGAATGACAGATGAGCCCGGCAGCTGGCCGTTGCCGCTGGGTGGCCATCATCAACGCGGCCAGGGTCAACTCGATGCGCATGTGCTCGCGCATGGCCCATCCCACGAGCTTGCGGGTGGCCAGATCCAGCACGGCCGCGAGGTAGAGCCAGCCCTCGCCAGTCGCCAGGTAGGTGATGTCGGCTAGCCAGACGCGGTTGGGGGCTGCCGCCACGAAGGTCTGCTGCAGGAGGTTGGGAGCGAGCGGCAGGGGATGATTGCTGTCGGTGGTGCACGGGCGATAGCGGCGGCCTGCCAGAGCCCGGATGCCGTGTCGGCGCATCAGCCGCTCGATGCGGCCTCGGCTGACGCCGCGTCCCTCCGCGCGCAGAGCGGCATGCATCCGCGGTGAGCCGTAGCGGCTCTTGTGCTGTTCCTGCAGGCGTCGCACGTCCGCCAGCAAGGTACGGTTCTCCTGGGCGCGGCGGCTCTCAGGCCGGGAGCGCCAGGCATAATACCCACTGGCCGAGACCCCGAGCACGCGGCACATGAGACGCACCGGCCAGATGCTTCCATGCTGCTCGATGAAGCGAAACGTCATTTCGGCACCTCCGCGAAGATGCCGATGGCTTTTTTTAGTATGTCGCGCTCCATGCGCGTGCGATCGAGTTCGCGCCGCAGGCGAGCGATCTCGGCGGCCTGATCGGCCGGTGAGGTCAGAGGCGAAGCCGCCACAGGCGTAGGCCCACTGCCGACCACACGTGGCGGGCTGTCCTGTAGGCTCGCGCGCCAGGCCCGCAGCATCGAGGGCTGGATGCCAAGCTCGGCTGCGATCTGCATCTGCGGCCGGCCGCTGCTCTCCAGAAGGGCCACGGCCTCACGCTTGAACTCAGGCGTGAACGTTCGTTTCGTTGTCCCCATCAGACACCTTCCAGCCCCCGTAGGAGCGTAGCAGAGGTGTCCACTCATTCAGAGGAAGATCAGTGACCGCCTCCATGTTCTGCTTGGACTGACGGGCCAGCCGCTCGCTGTCCTCGCCGGTGAAGCCAAGTGTCTTGGTGAAGCGCTCGGCCGCCTCCCGCGCTTGCTGCGAAGCGGTCTCGACGCTCCGCTGCACGACCTGCTTGGTGTTCTCGGTCGCCCGCTCGCTGAGATCGACCATCTTGTTCACACCATCGCGGGCGGCATCCGCAAACTGCGTGCCCTGCTCGGCAGTCCGGTCGATGTTCGCCTTGGCGGTATCGGCGGCCTTCTCGTTCTGCTCGCGCTACTTGGCCTGGGCGTTGTTCTGGTCGAGAGCCATGTTGTCTCCTGCCTGTAAGGATTATGTATTCAGTCAGCACTTATGAGAATATATACGCGCTGACCTTAGGCAGCGAAGGAGTTCGCGACCCCTGACGCACCGCAACTAGAGCTGTTCCCGGTCACGTAGCGACGGCCAAGTCGTCCTCGTACCCAGCTGCGGCGAGGTAGTTGCGGCACTCCTGCGGGGTGAAGCGGGTGAAAGCCTGCCGGATCGCCGCCCAGAGATCTGGGATCGTGCGAGCCGCCGCGGTGCGCAACAGGGCCTTGAGCTTGGCGAAGGCTCGTTCGATCGGGTTGAGATCAGGGCTGTAGGACGGCGGGTACATGAGCCGCGCTCCCGCAGCCTCGATCGCGTCCTGCACGCCGGCAACCTTGTGGGCGGGCAGGTTGTCCATGACGACGATATCACCAGGCTGCAGCACCGGGATCAGGGTCTCGGTGACGTAGTTGCGAAAGCGCGTGCCGTTCGTGGGGCCATCCAACAGCGCGGTGGCACACAGCCCGCGGGTGCGCAGGGCGGCCGTGACGGTCGTGGTTTTGTAATCTCCCTGCGGGGCTGCGAGCCGGCAGCGCTCGCCGCGCGGGGCCCAGCCGTAGCGGCGCGCCATGTTGGTGGCCGCGGCCGTCTCGTCCAGGAACACCAGCCGGTCCGGGTCGAGCTCGGGCTGGGCCTCAAACCAAGCCTCGCGGGCCGCTCTTACGTCAGCACGCTCCTGCTCGGCTGCGTGCGTCGCCCCTTTTTCCAGCTGATCCCGTGGCGGGCAAAGAAGCGTGACAGACCGCTCGTGCTGGTCTGCACGCCCTGCTCAGCGAGCCGGTCGCGCAACTCACGCAGGAAGAGACGCGGCTCGTGGCTAGAGATCGCCAGGATCAGCCCGGCATGCGCCTCGATCCGCTGTGAGGTGTGATCGCCGCCCATCGGCTTTGGCGCGACGTGCCCGTCTCGGGCAGACTGCCCGCACCAGCGGCTGGCACTCGACACGCTGACCCCGAAGCGGGCTGCAGCGCGATGGCAGGAGGCACCTGCCGCCACGGCAGCCACGACCCGCTCGCGCAGGTCCACAGACAAAGGTGAAGGCATGGGCATGCTCCTTCACCCATCAACGCCGCGCCCGCAAAACCGTCTCAAGCAGCGCGGGACCTGCTCTAAGTCGCGACAGAATACGGCCATTCAAGGCGCAGAGCTCCAATTTGATCCAAATTAATTTATGACATACGCCATCATCTGTTATAGCCAGGCCACAACCTTCTGACCGCGCTGCACAATAGTCTCGTATCGCGGTTCTTCAGAGACATGTTGGAACCGAGCTGGCCAATCACGCGCCAGTGATCAGCCTCACCGCGGGGTCAGTCGGCGGCTCTATGTGGCGGTCCTTGCTACTCGCGGTGATCGAGAGCGGCTCCGTCGGCTTTGCCGGCCGATTTTCGGCGGAGGTAGCGGGACCGCTCGTTCCGCGACACCCTCGAAAACCCCATCGCGGCCATGACCAAGGCGGCTGGGAACGCAAGCCCGCGACGGTCTGTTGCTCGACGATGAAGCTTGCAGCCATCATTGGAATGTCCCTGGCGGCTGTAGCCCTTCTGATCGGGATCTACGTCGCGGCTCCAAACCGTCGCGAAACAGTTGCGCGCCCGGCTATGCTGGAGCGGACGGGCACTATCAGCCTTGAAGCTGGTCGGCCCGGGGCAGCGGCTCACACCTGGGCTGACCCGCCGGCACGACGCGAGGACGTTCCTGCCCTGGCCGCAGCAACGGTGGAGGCCGGGAGCTCCTCACCTGAGTTGGTTGCTAGCGCTACACCGCCTCTGGTCTTTGCGCCGGCTCCCTCGCAGAAGCAGGCCCATCGTCGCGGCCTGCGTGCTGCCAAGATGATCCGACCTCACCAACTCAGCCGCTACGTTGCCCTCCCACCTGCCCGGGAGAGACGGCGACGCGAACCGCCTCAGTCACCGGCCGTTGCGGCTGTCAGCGAGCCGGCGCCAACCTCTCTCGAACCAGAGCCGATCGAGTTCAGCCTCGCCACCCGTGGCCGCTAGCTGATGCAGCGCAGCCCTCTGCAGCCATGTGCTTCGCGCTACTAGGTAGCAGGCCCCGAAAGCTCATCGACGGCTGCCGTGAGAGGGCTCACCTGGAATGGAGTGTCCCCTGAGGTAAGCTCTATTGGAACCGCCCATCTATCCCTTACGCTCTGTGCAAGCTGGCGAAATCAGGACGCGTTGATCAAAGCGAAGCGAGCATCCATGAGCATTTCCACCGCCGCACGCGCGCTGATGTTTGCGCTCCCGATCCTGGCCCTGCAGCCTATGACTCTCCGCGCAGAGGATGCGCCGTCCGTCAGATGGCCCGGTGCCGACCGGCGGCTGGAGATCCGGCAACCCTTCGGCCGATCCGAGATCGTCCTCGGCATCTCCTCTCGGACGGCGGGCGCCATCGACAGCCTGACCTGGGAAGGGCGGCAGTTCATCAATGCCTTCGACCATGGCCGCGAACTGCAATCGGCGGCGTCGTTCGACGGCTACGGCGAATGCCTGAACCCCACGGAGGCAGGCAGCAACCGCGACGGTGCGGGACAGGCGAGCACCACGCTGCTCCGCACCCTTCGCATGACAGCCCGCACGCTCGAGACGGAGAGCCAGATGGCGTTCTGGCTCGGCCCGCGGGAAACATTGGGCTCCTGCTCCAGAGGACCAGGGCCTTACGCGAGTCCCCGTTCGGACTACACGCTGACAAAGCGCGTCACCCTCGGTTTCGGCGGCGTGGAGAACGCGATCGAGTACGTGGCGACGTTTCACCTGCCGCGCCCTCACGCGACCGGGGCCTTCGAAGTGTTGACAGGCTACATGCCGCCGGACTTCTCGCAGTTCTGGACCTACGATCCTGCGACCCAGCAGATGGCGCCGTTGTCCGAAGGGCCGGGCGAACAGCCCCTGCCGGTTATCCTGGCCACGCCGGATGGCACGCACGCCATGGGTGTCTTCACCCCGGATCCGCCGAGGGGCGGGCAGCCCGCCGTCGGCTATGGCCGCTTCAGCTTCGCGGATTTGCCGGGCCCCGGGAACGCGACGGTCAAGTGGAACTGCGTGTTCCGCGAGTCGGATGTCCCGGCCGGCGATCGGACATTCCGGTGCTTCACGCTGGTCGGCACCCTGGACGATGTGCGCAACGGCATCGAGGCCCTGCACCGGGCACACGGAGCGGCGGAGACGCGAACGCCGCGGGCAGAACGCCCAGTCGAGCCGGCGCCCGCTTCCGGCCGGGCTGGCGAAGCACCCCCCTCCGCCATCGTCGGCGAGGCCCTTTTCGTGGGGGCGGAGCCCCGCTGCAATGCGGGCGTCGTGACGACGAATCCGGGGCATATGCAATGCGCCACCCGCCCGATCGGCTCGACGGTGAAGACGGATCCGGGGCGAGGAGCGGCACTGTACGTAGGTCTGACGGCGGGCGTGAATGCCGGCGTGGTCAGCACCAACCCGCGCCACCTCAACGGGGACACACGTCCGATCGGCTTTCTCCTCCCGCTCGGGACGGGAGGAACACGCGTCTTCATCGGCGAGCAGCGCGGCTGCAATGCGGGGGTTGCCACTACGAACCCGATGCACTTGAACTGCACAACGATCGAACTCGGCTCCACGCACCCCTGACGCGGGTGTCGGAAAGCGCGCGATCCCGTTTGCGACAGGCCCATACTGCCTGCCAAGGACGAAATGTCCGTTGCGGCATGCCCAAACCGAACCGACGGCAGTGCATGGCATTCTTGTGCCGCTAAGCAACGGAGCTGCGAGCGCGCAGGGTGGTTGGCCTGGCGGGTGGGGTCAGCTCCGCGTGCATCAGGAGAGCGGAATGTCGATCGCGTGCGACGTCTGGAAGGATGCGAAGACCGAGGTTGGGCCGTACGAGTTCGCCAACCTTCCGAGACCCGGCGACACCATCTCGGTGCCGAAGCAGAGCGGCGACGGCTACCAGCATTTCAGGGTCGACAGCGTGACCCATCGCGCAAGCGGGGCGGCCCACCCGACTGCGACGTACCTGTTTGTCTCGGAAGCGGAGTAAGGCATCCTCAATAGGCGTGGCGAGGCGGTGCCTCGGCCACTCGGCAGGTGGCGAAAACTGCCGAGAACAGACGGCCGGAGCTACATGCCAGCCCTGCCCGGCATCTCTCACTAGGGTCTAGGATGTTGCCGCATTCGGCTATCAAAATGCCGAAAGCGGCGTGTGTGAGAGGCGAACTGATTGGTTTCCGGCCCTCTCACATGGGCAAGCCCTATTGGAACGGTGGCCTGAGTGCTCTGAGCATTGCCCGTAGGTCCGTATCCGGCAGCTCCGCTTCCCAGCGCACCAGCACGGCGCCACAGGCCGCCATTATGGCGCGCAGGTCCTCAACACACCGCTCGGCCTCGGCAAGCGTCAGGAACCCGCAGCGCCAGTGCACCGAACCGGCCGCAGAAGCAGCCACGACCGCGAACCGCCCGTCTGGATGGTCGACGATGCTGTAGGTCACTGAGCGCGCCATTAACCCCAATCGCACTGGCTTGCAGAGGACGGCAGGAACGCGAGCGCCACGCGGAACGATCCTCCAACGGCCTAGTTAGGTGTTCACTGTACAGTCAGAGTGCTCGGCGTACGCCTCCGCGCATGACTCTGAGAAAAAACAGCAGGTTGAAGGACATGCTGATACCAAGCGGGCTCGGTGCGCATCAGCCAGATGTGCGGGACGCAACAGCTTCGGCTCCCCTGTCTGTGGCCGTCCTCGATCGCCTCGGCTTCGAGCTGCAGGCGGCCTACGGCGCGCTGATGCAGGCTCAACCGCCGCAGCGGTTGCTCGACCTGATCGCGCAGCTCGACAGCGCGCTCGCCGTGCAGGGTGGGAACGCAGAAGCCTTCCGCGACGGCCTGATCGCGATGCTTCCTGACCTGCGAGCGTTCGCGATGTCGCTCGTCCCGGACGCGGCACGCGCCGACGACCTCGTGCAGGAGACGCTGGTTAGAGCGTGGGCAGCTCAGGATCGCTTCCTGCCGGGCTCGAACCTCAAGGCGTGGGCTTTCACGATCCTGCGCAACCAGTTCTACACCGAGTGCCGCAAGACCAAGCGCGAGGTCGAGGACGCGGACGGCATTATGGCCGGCACCCTGACCGCACCCGCCGCTCAGGAACATGGCACGGATCTGCGCACCATCTGGACGCACATCGCCAAGCTGCCAGCGGTCCAGCGCGAAGCCCTGCTGCTCGTGGGCGCGCAGGGCCTGACCTACGAAGCTGCAGCCGAGGTGATCGGCTGTCAGACAGGAACGGTGAAGAGCCGTGTCAGCCGGGCGCGTTCGCTTTTAACGAGCCTGCTCGGGATGCCTGCGACACGGGTGTCCGCCTAGGCGCTGACACGTGATCGGTGACGAGGCCGTCCACCTCGCGCCAGTCTTGGTGCAGTCGGAACCTGCTCATCGGTGGCCTCGTCGCTCGATCTGCTTGCTCGTCTGCTTGACCATGGCCCGCCTGATCGCACAGGCAGGGCACTCGCCAACCAAGCAGGATCCAGCCGCGGCCGGATGCTCCTAGCGCGCCGCTTCCTGGGCCTCGCAGGTGCCATTGGTGCTCAGCGCCGCGGTGGCGCCCCGCCTTGGCCTCAGCAAACGGCCGTGAAAGGATGGCGTATGCCCGGCCGAGAGACCCGCGTTCTCAGAGTTACGACGGAGCGGTGCGTGAAGGACCCGCGCTACTTCTGCTGGGTTCTGGTCCCGTCCGATACCGGGATCCCGCATAGCCGATCCTCGCACGCCTATCCCACCGAGGAAGCCGCACGGTTGGAGGCTGACGCTCTGGCTCGCGTGCTCAACGCGGCAAGCGCAGAGCCTCCGCAGCGTCGAACCCGATCAACCCTGCGAAGCGCGCCAGTGACGCCTTTATCGAAGACGGCTCGTCAGACCCGCTCCCAACCTCGGCCGGGGCCATAGTCCATCAAGGGCAAAAGGCTCCATAACGCCCAATCGGCGGGCGACTGCTTCAAGCTTCGCCCCGGGGCATTCTCCACCGGGCCGGTTCGCGGCGGTACTGAACCTCGCGCGGCGCCCGGAATGGTTCTATCCTCGGCCCCATACGAGTGATGGACCCCGCAGTCGTCGCGAGTGTAGAAGCCGCCCGCGTGTCCCCCTTCGCGGGCGGCTTTTCTATGCCTCTACTGGCACGGTCCGCGCGGCGCGAATTGAGCTTCCGGAGACTGTTCGGAGGGGCGTTTTCCGATCCCATAAACGCGCTTACGCGAAGGGAGCGAGCGCGCTACGCGAGTATGGCGGGCTTACGCGGCGCCGCGCCTTACCACGGTCTCGCGGCCCGCATGTAGTCCTCGGCTCCTGCCTGGGCACGCAGCCGGATCGCCTGCACACGATGGTGCCGGGCTTGGTCGAGAAGCCCATCTGCGGTCTCCGGCCGGCCTTCCTGCCGGTGAGCGTGAGCTACTGCGGCAAGCTCGTCCGCCATCGCCTCAGCCAGGGAAGCGGCGACGATGCGATTGGCAGGCAGGAGCTTCACGGGTGCCTTGAGCGCGGCTTTCAGCCCCGATCGAAACGAAAGGCCCCGCAAACCGTGAGGCTGCGGGGCGAGTACGTCTCGAGGCGGCATCGCTAGCGCGACCTTGGGAAGGACGAAACCGCTAGCAAGGCCAGTGTCGATTGGGGATCGACCACAGCATCGTCTCTTTGGTCGGGAAGCGTGGCTTTAACAAATGCGGGGCCGAATGCGCGAAAGCCGATCGCGGCTTAAGGGAGCCGTGCGGACACAGGTTCTGCCATGCCTTTGGGAGTGTGGCCCAGAAGGACTGAACCCGAGGAGGTGCGCCATGGCGGTAGTCATCCTCGACCCGGTCACCGGAAAGCTCGTGACCATCCAGCCGCCGAAGCACCGCTCTCCTGAGAGTTGACCGCGGGCTGCTGCGGCGAGCGAGAAACGGCCTAGCGGAGTTGGTCAGGACGCTGGCGAAGTGGGCGTTGAGCCCGGCAGATCCACCTCGCCTAATCAGCGCACTTGAGCTGATGGCGGGGCAGGACCTTGCCCCGCAGCTTTCAATCCCCAAGAGCGCGGAGAAGCGCCTGCTTAACCCGTGCGAGCCTGAGGGTCGTTCGGATCTCAAGCAGCTTCTCTTCGGCGGCGGCGCGGGCCGCTTCGTTTCCGGCGAGCTTCGCAACCAGATCGATCTGTCGGTCCCAGCGCCGCTCAGCCTCGACGATATGCCGGGTCGCCCCTTCGAGCGGGGTTTCGTTGACGGGAGTGATCATGGCTTCTCCCTGGAAGGCTGCCGCCCGGGCGCACGGGTCTCGCTGTTAGAGCATGCGCTCACTGGCCAGATTGCCAGCCTCATCGAAGATGCCCTGCCAGGCTTTTCGGTCGACGCGAACCGTGACACGCCAGTGGCCGGCATCCTCCGCCTGCCCAGCCTCGACGCGGCTCGTGACGAGGCCCAGCCTCATCTTGTGCCGCAGGTGGCCGGGGAGGATGTCTAGTCGTGCGGCGAGCTGCTCCGGATCGATGAACCAGCTGCCCTGCCCATTGCGATCCAAGTGCATGGGGCGTCCCTCCATCAGCTCAGCGGCAGATGCGGGCTAAGGCTGACTATACCACACAAAGTGCGAGAGCCGGAGCCTGATCGGGAGGCGGAGCCTTGCTCGCCTGATCGGCAGCTGGTCTCTTCGCGTCGGTTGCGCTCAGCCATCCAGAGCGTGGAGCAGATACCACCTGATCTGCCGGGTGGCCCTCATCGCAGCCTCTGAGCGGAAGCCGGGCGGCGTTGCCTCCCCTCCCCTAACCGGGGCGCCGTAGTTCCAGATTCCTCCCTGCACAAAGCTTGGCACTGACCGGTCCTCGCGCACCGCGAAGCGTAGGGCCAGATGCTGCTTACGGCGAAGCACGTCGAAGGCGTCGGGTTCCCGCATGCGCCTCCGCCTCTCGCCCTCGGCAGGGAAGCGAGGGCAGAGCATGCGCATTCTGAACCACCATTAGCCCGAGTTGGCTCCGGAGTGAGTGAGGGCGTCCGAGGCCACGCTGAAACGGTACCTTGCGCGGGCGGAAGCAGTGCGCTCGCTGACTCGTTCGTAGTGACTCTCGATTTCTCGAACAGGGCCTGTTTCACACGGCGCTTTCGATTCTCTGTTTCCGGCTCTGTAATAACGAGAGCGAGTTTACCTTTCATTTGTCTGAGATCCTATTCGGATTTGCGGCGGATTTACTCTTGACAAGCGTTCGGAACGGGTCAGTTTACGATACTTCAAGCAATGACGATTGCGGCCACCGCGGCTTAATCGCCGGCCTGCGCCCATTGTTGTGATCAACCGGCAGCCGCCGAACGCAGCCCCCGGCGAATCCGTGGGGCAGCGCTGATGCCGTGCGTCGAAAGGCCCAACCATGAACCCTCACGATCAGCCAAACTCGGCCCCCCACAAGTTCAGTTATGACGGGATGGATCCTGAATCAGCCACGAGACTGCAGGCGCTCACTAACGATATTCGGAAGCTGACCAGAACCACGTCAGAGATCATTTTCGAGATCGGCGAACGGCTCGGAACCGCCAAGGGCATCGTCCGCCATGGGGAGTGGGGCTCGTACTTGGAGCGCGAGTTCGGATGGACCGAGCGAACGGCACAACGTTTCATGAACGTCCACGAGACCTTCAGGGACAAATCCGACATCGTGTCGGTTCTCGGGCCGACTGCACTTTACCTGCTGGCTGCCCCTTCAGTGCCTCAAACGGTCCGAGACAGCGTTGAGGTCCGGTTGCAGCAAGGCGAGCGGCTCAGCATCAGAGAGGTCAAGCAACTGATTGATGCTGAAGGGCGCACTCACCAACCGGGAACTAGGTTTAATCCTCCGTCAGACGCTGCGCCGCAGTCGCAAGCTGAAGATCAGCTGGGTGCCGAAGAGCGGCCGGGAGCGGACGATCAGCCGGGTGCCGGAGAGCGGCCGGGAGCCGACGATCCGCCGGGTGCCGGAGAGCGGCCGGGAGCCGGGTTTGATACGAAAGGTGTGGTTGGACCGGAAGCCGACCCCCAATCCTCCAGCGAGCCCACGCCGTCTGCTGGAACCAAGCGCCCGTCAAGCAAAGAAGCAACAGAGAAGGACCCGGTTCTGTCAGGGGATGGTTTCGAAGGGAGAGCCGAGACAGACGAGCCGGAATTCCTTTTGGCGAAATACGTCGTTGAGCATTTCAACGGCGAATTCGACAAGCTTCTGACCGGACTCAACGAAGTAGATCCACAGAAATTCTGCGACGCCTTGCGCGGGGCCTGCCCCAAGCCACGCTGAATTTCTGAATTCGAGAGGTGGATGGTCATACAGGATTGGCCATCATCGCACGCCCTCGCCGACATAACAGCCGGCCTACCACCGATGCCTCGGTATGCACCGATGAGCGCCCGGTAAGAGCATCACGGATAGCCGCTATGCCCTCACTTCCCGCCCGAGGCGGGCTCCCAGATGAAAACGTCTGCGGCATCATGCAGGCAAGCCAGACCATCGTCCGCCGCCACATCGGCCCCCTCCTCGCACACCCCGGTGCGCTCGGACGTGCGCCGGCGGGCGTGGAAAACCAGTTTGCAGGGAGAAGGCCGACCAGCACCGTGCTGACGCGAGCCTGCTGGAAGCCAGACAATGGCTGACAGCGAGCCGATGACCGGTCCCATTCCGGATCGCCTCGCGCGTGCCTTCACCGGACGCACGACGCTGAACCTGAGGGAGGCGGCAGCAGCCCTCGAAATGGACAAGAGACACCTTCGGTCGGCCGTAAGGGCTGGTCGTGTGGGGTACCTCATCCACGGACAGGGCGAGAGGCGCGCGAGGCGGCGGTTCCTTCTCTGCGACCTGGTGCAGTTCCTCCAATCGGAGCGTCGCCGGGAATGTCCCTCTACACGCGCAAAGGTTCGCCGTTCCTCTGGTGCGACATCCGGGTCGAAGGACAGCGCATTCGGTGCTCTACGGGCGAGACTGACCGGCGCTCCGCCCAAGCCGTCCAGCGGCGCCTGAGAGATGAGGCGCGCTCGGAGACCAGGGCCGAGAAGGAGCGCCGCGCGGCCTGGGGTGGCAAGGAGAGGCCCACTCTTGGGAACCTCGCCGCGCGTTACTGGAACGAGGTCGGTCGGCACCACGCCGCGGCGCAGACGACGTGGTGGTCGCTCGAGTGGCTGGTTGATTATTTCGGCGAGGAAACCCTCCTCACCGACATCACCTCGGAACGCATCGCTGCCATGGTGGCGCATCGGCGCACCATTCGGGTGAGGCGGGATCCAGCGACAAGGGCCCTCATCGAGATCCCCTGCAATCGCGTGCAGAACGCAACCGTCAACCGCTACGCGACAGAGCCGTTGCGCAAGCTCTTCAGGCGCGCGCGGGACGTCTGGCTCTACCCGGTCACCTATCCGCAATGGGCGAACCTCCTGCTGCCCGAACCGCAGGAGCGTGTTCGTGAAGCCGTCGGTGACGAGGAAGCCAGAATCGTGCGGGCGCTCGGGCCGGACTACGGTCGCCTGTTCCGCTTCCTGATCAGCACCGGCACGCGCGTGAGTGGCGCGCTGCTGACCTGGTCCCAAGTGGACCGCGTCAATCGTTTGGCGCGGATCCGCAACAAGTCCCGGACCGGGCAAGCACAATGGTACACGATCCCGCTCACCGACGCGCAGTTCGCCATACTGGACGAATGCGCCGGACATCATCCCGTCTACGTGTTCACCTACGCCGCCAAGCGCAGCCGAGGGAGCGTCGGTCGGGGCGAGCGCCGCCCGATCACGGACGGCGGCTTCAAGACCCAGTGGCGACGCCGTGTGACCGAAGCCGGGATCGCGAAGGGCTTTCGCCGGCACGACGCCCGCCACATCGCGGGCACGCGCTACCTGCGTGCCACCGGCAACCTCAAGGGCGCTCAACGTCTACTCGGGCACAAGCGGGTGGAGACGACCACCCGCTACGCGCACGTCCTGCTTGACGACATTCGCGCCGGCTTGGAGGCGGTGGAAGCAAGCCGTGCAGCATCCCCTTCTCGTACCGGCTGAATGCCGGATCGTCGCTCAAGGCAAGCCTTCCAAGAAGATGTACTGTCTCCGGTCGTCTGCGCCCAGCGCAGGTTTACGGGGAACCCAGATGGGTGGGCCAAAGTCAGAGTATGCGCAGGAGATGGTCGTGCCGAGCAAATAGCATGGCCGCCTCGTCGACCAATAATGACAACAAATTATGTGTTGCCGTCGAATATTTAGCACTTTACATTGAATTTGCCATTCCGGCCGGTCGCATCCAGTGCGGCGTAGTCGGTGCGCAACCGTAATTCACGCGAGCATCAGCTGCGTGAGGCAAGGCTCAAGTTTAACCTTATTGCCGTTCGTCCGAGTGTCAGCCGTCCACGGCCTTCGATGCCTTGAGCGGGCTGACCCGACGCGCGTGCTTCCCCATCACCAGCAATCGCCCGGAGAGACATGCTCTTCGGCAAGGACACGGCATGATCAATTCAGATAGAGCGCTGAAGGCTGCGCTCAACACGGGGTTCGTCGGCAAGAGCGTAGCCGACAACTGGTTCTATAGCCACGGCTGGGTCAACGTCGAGTTGGTCCTAGCCGAACTGATCCGAGCCGTCCAAGAGGAGGGCTGGGCCTTCTGCGCACAGCACACCACCCCTCGATGCAGCGCCAACTTCGTCGCCTCCGACCTCGTAGCGGTCGACGTCGATCAGGGCACGCGTCTCGAGGCAGCCATGACCCACCCGCTCGTGCGGGATCACGCCCTCTGTGTCTACACGACCGAAAACCATACGGAGGACAACCATCGCTTCCGCGTGGTGTTCGCCACTCCGCGCACCATCACCAAGGCTCAGGAGATGCGGGCGGCTACAATCGGCGCCACCCGCCGGCTCGGCGGTGATCTGGCGGCCGTCGATCCGACCCGGATCTCCTTCGGCAACCCGGGCGCGATCGTCCATGCCATCGGCCGCGAGATGAGCCCCGAGGTCCTCAGCGAGCTGATCCAGGTGGGCAAGGGTCCGGCCCATCCCGGGCGCGGCACGAGACCGGCCGAAACCACCCAATCTGCCCTTGAACTCATGTTCGATCAGGCGCTGCGGGTGGCCAACGGCGACTCCGCGAGCCTGCGGGATCTCCCGCAAACCACGAAAGTGCATTGTCCGTTCCACGATGACCGGAACGCCAGCGCGTTCGTGACCGTGAGCCGGCGGGGCGCCAAGGGTGTGCACTGCAAGGCCTGCGCAAAGACGTTCTGGCCGGAAGGGCACCAGGCGGATTACGACTTCGCGGATTTCGAGAAGACCCTCCGGGGGGCTCAGGCGGCCCGGCAAACCGGATCGAGCCCGCCCGACCGGTTGGTGAACGGATCGCCGGCTCAGCGGATCCTCATGGGGCCGGACACGCGGATCGTGTCCGGGCGGGCGACACCATCGCTCGTCCACAAGCACTTGACGCTCATCAAGAGCCCGAAGGGTTCAGGCAAGACCGAGGGCCTCATCGAGTTCCTGCGCGACAAGCGGTCCGTTCTCGTCGTCGGTCATCGCCGTTCGCTCCTGGCAGAGGCCAGCCGCCGGCTTGGGATCAGCTACTATCTCGACGATCCGGGTAGGGTGGACGGAAAGGCTTCCCGTTCCGAACCACCTGACACCAGCGACGTGTCCCCGGACGAAGGCCCCTGGCCTGGGGGCGAGTTCCTGTATGAGGTTCTGCAGGCGCAGAAGGGGCATGCCCGCCGTCAGACGTTCAACCAGAAGCGCCTTGCCATCTGCGTCGACTCGCTGATGCAGATCAGCCCGAGTGCCGAGTACAAAGTCATCGTTTTCGATGAAAGCGAGCAGGTCTGCGCGCACTTCCTGTCCGAGACGATGGGACGCCCGGACGGGCCGGGGCCGCACCGCATCTTCACGCTGCTGACGCACCTGGTGCGACACGCCACGTACATCGTCGCCCTCGATGCCGATCTCGGATGGGTCAGCTTCGACACCTTCTTCGGCATGATCGCAGATCAATGGCTTGCGCGCACGAGTCCTGAGAAGGTCGCGCGGGTCTGGCTCAACGAGGCACAGCCGGCTCGTCAGGAAGTCGAGGTCCATGCTTCCAAGGAGCACTTGATCGGCGAGTTGAAGCAGGCGGCACTCGACGGCAAGCGCGTCTTCGTGACGGCGAACTCCCGCACCCTGATCGAGAAGCTCGAGGCCGGCCTGCGCGAGATTGCACCCGACAAGCGGATCATCGCGATCACCTCCGAGACAATCCCGAACGAGGATGTCCAGAAGTTCCTGATGCACCCGAAGGTGCATGCCCTCGAATTCGATGCGATCATGACTTCGCCCGCGGTGGGAACGGGGGTCGATTTCACGTTTCCCGACAACGCCAAGCTCATCGACGTTGTGTTCGGCTTCTGCGAGCCGCTGGTGATCACCCACACACAGTTCGATCAGCAGCTCGGCCGCGTCCGTCACCCGGGCGCGGTCAAGGTCTGGGTCTCACCGCAGACCTTCAACTTCGAGACGAACCTCGACGTGGTGAGGGCAGACCTGCGCCGGCTCGGTCGGCACCATGATCAGCTGGTCGGCTTCGACGACGATGGGCAGGAGATCTACCGTGAGGACATCCCGCTCATCCGGATGGCGGCCCTGATCACGGCCGAAGAGCGCGCGTCCGAGAATGCGCTCAAGGCGAACTTCATCCGGCACAAGGAGGCGCAGGGCTGCACGATCGTCCACGTGAACAAGGATCTCGGAGCCGCAGCATGCGGCTACGGGCTAATGCAGGTCGGCGCCCAGATCCGCGACGAGGCATACGCAGAGCGGATCATGAGTGCCGACGTGCTCCCCCGCCCAGCCTTCGAGACGGTGAAAAGGAGGCTGGAGAACGGCGACACGGTCCCGGACGATGAGCTCTGGGCCTTTCAGCGCACCGGTATCGAGTTGTCGTATCGGCAACCAGCCTCGATGGAACTGATCCGCCTCGACCAACGCGGGCGTCATCGCGGACAGGTGCGTCTGCTCACGATGGTCACCCGCGGGCTGATCAATCTGGACCGGTTCGGACAGGATCCCGCGGAGCCGCTCGCCGAGCAGCTCCGCTTCATGCGCAATGCGGGGGGCGGAGCCTACGCCATCGCGCGGCTGTTGCGCTTGACGCCGCTCTGCCCACCTTCCGCCTCCGCGAGGATCGCACAGGCCGACGGCGGCGCATCGGCTTTAAGCGGCCTTGTTATCGACGCCGTGATCGACGCACGCGACCTGCAGGACTTCGCCAAGTTCGTGCAGACCAACAAGGCAGCCCTGGAGACGCAGCTCGGTATCCCGATCCAGGCCGACGTAGTGAAGAAACCGATGCAGCAGCTCGGCCGAATTCTCGGGATGGTCGGTCTGCCCCTCGCGAAGCCGAAGTCGGTCACGCTCTCGGGCCAGAAGATTCGACGCTATGGGATCGATGCTGATGCCTGCGGGGAGATGGAGCGCGTCATCGAGACCCGGGGAGCGATCAAAGCCTGGCAGTTCATGACCGGGCACTATGGGCCCAGGATGAATCCCTTCGCCGATGACGGCGAAGACGAATTCGACGCCTGAGATCCCCGTTCGGGATGGCGGCCCGGACGCCCCGAGCCACCACTCACAGGGACAGTCACTCTCAGGAAGAGGAGAGGACAACGGTATTCCTTTCTTATCATCACTGGGCCGTTGTCCTCCTCGTCGACGACCTGTCGGGGTGCCTTCAGGAGCTCAGATCCTCGGTCCCCCCAAAATATCATCGAGCGAGGACGGCTGCGACGAGGCGGTCCTGATCATCGAAAGGTCTTCTGGAACGGCAGGGTCGGGCGCGGGCAGGAACCCTGAAGGAGCCCGCGGAAGGATCCGGGCGAGAGATCGGCCGCAGAACCATAGCAGCTCCATTCCCATATTGGACTGAAGTGCGACTCAAGGTCGATTCGATTCGAATCAATTTTCTTCAAGTTGTGCGAGCGAGCATCTCCGACGCAGAGCCTGTGCTCGGTTGAAGGGTCACGCGGTCGGAGGGCCTGTCAGACCTAAATAGGAGATGGCCACAGCTCTGCTGATATCATCTTGTACATTGCATTGATGTCACAAGCAGATACTTCGAATGAAAAGAATGTCAACATTTTGTCATAACTGCATGCCCGTCAGAATATTGAAGAAAGTTATTGCTATTCGTGGATGAGTTGCTCTAGTCTGCTTGGGTCGTCCGAGAACGACACCCCGCCCGAGGCGAAGCAGACCGATCGTGATGGCAGGACGGACCCGGCGGGTCTCCGAGGATCAGCCTCGAGGTCTCAGGTCCCGACATCCATCACCCGGTGTGGATCGTCCCGGTCCGCATATGGAGTCCTATACCCTATTGAATCAGACCCCCGTCGATCATCATGGGAACACCACGAGCGGGATCATCACCGGGAAGATCAAGATCTCCCCACCACCCCGTCTCGACATCGACCTCTACGTGCGATCCCTCTCCGAGATCGTGCAGGACCGATCCGACCAGGGTTGGTCCGTCGACCTCGTCACCATCATGCCCGAGAAGATCAGCCTCGATATCCGGCTGATTCCCACCCTCGCTCATGACCCGGTGACGCGGACCTACGCCAGGCTGATCTCTCGGGTTGTTCGTCGACCCCGCTCAGCCACGGTCACCCCGAAGACTCAGAGGCCGATCCTCATCGGTGGCGTCGACATCCCCGTCTACAAGGGACGGTCCGTCGAGGTCTCCGGCAATGACGGTGGTCTGCACTTCCACGGCCTCCTGGCGCTGCCGCCCCGGTCCCGCCTGAAGGGCCAGACGGCGGTCGAGCACTTCACCGAGAACGACGGTCTCTACCGTCGCGGTGGGGGCATCGCCCGGATCGACGTTCGGCCGATCCAGCACGGCGATATCCTGAAGGTGGCCCGGTACTGCCTCAAGGCCGTCTGCCGGGGTCAGATCGGCATCGACGCCGGCGTCGTCATCCTGCCCCGGGCTCTCTCCGAGCTGTCCCGGTAAGTCCGTTTGGACCCGACGTCTGTCGGGGCGTCGGGCCCATCATCTCCCCAACCATGCAGGAGACCACACTGCTCGTAACTGATCCCCAGACCGATAACGTCAAGATCGTTATCGACAACAAGACCGGTAACGCCAAGATCTTTCATAAACTGAACGTCGGCATTCCGAGTGCCGCCCTCGACAGGAAGTTCAAGAACGACGGCCCCCGACCGTATTACGCCCACCGGACCGACTACAAATATTTTTACCGAGACGGTGATCGGCGATTTCTGCAGGAGGTCGTTCCCGTCATCGACGCCTACGTCGAGGTGGCTCGGCAGAAGATCCGGGAGGGGTGTTCCGCTCACCTCGTCCGGGTCCAAGTGGAAAAACTCATCTGGTGCGAGAGCGAGATCCCCGTCAGGGTTCACGCTCCCGTCCGGCATCTCTTCTCCAAGCTGACGAGCCGGATCGGGCCTCGTTCCGCGTGCGGGGAAGCGCCGGCCCTGATCGGATGTGCCGATGATCATGGATCCCTCAAGACGGTTACGTGGCCGAACGAGGCATTCGATCGAAGGGGGCTCTTCAACGGTCTTCTACTGGTGCCCCCTGGGTCCCAGTCGAGGGAGACGGTCGAGGCGCATATCGCGCGGCACGATTTCCTGTACCGACGGGATGGGATCTCCGACATCGAGGTGAGGTCCGTCGGTCCGGTCGATATCCCGCGGGTCTGCCGGCAGATCTTCCGGGGCGTCCTCAATGGGCGGATCCCTATGGTGAAGGGGCCGCTCGTCCTAGCCGAGCCCATCCACGGGTAATCGTCACGGGGCGCCCTCATCAAGGGCGCCCCCCACACGTGCCGGCGATCTTCACGCCGGTCCCACCTCCATGAACCCACGAATTCCAAGGATCACCGATGCTCGATGAAGACCGCATGATGCAGCAGTTGGCGACCGATATCGTGATGACCTTCATGCCGATGGGGGGGAAGACGCGCCCGATGATCGAGGCGGAGATCGGCGAGGTGCACGCCCACCTGCTCTGGGAGGCCTCGCACCCCCCGACGCCCGAGGTCGATGACGAGGACGCCTTCGATCCCGAGACCGGCCTGCTCAAGGAGGCCTCGACCCTGCCCTTCTTCGAGAAGTGGGCGCGGGAGGCCGAGGCCGGCGGCGTTCGGGAGGGCTAGGATCTCCTCCTGACCGAGTAGGGGCCGCCTCCCCGAGGGCGATCAACGGGACGAGATCACGACCTTGATCCGGGCCGGCAGAGCCTGCAGCCCGGTGCTCTCCTCGAAGGCCTCGTATCCCGGATCGCCCTGCGAGGCGGCCATCTCCATGCGGCCCACGACCTGATCCTTTTCGTTCAAGGCGACGATCTGGATGCGGGCGTTCATCGGGAACCGGTCGCCCTCCCTCGACACGATCTCGCCCAGGATCTCGAGGCGCGGCTCACCCCCGTATCCCGTCTCATCGAGCACGGCGAGCAGCCCCTCGAGCCGGATGCCGGCTCGCTCCTCCTGCCCCGGGTCACGCTCCAGCAGGTCTGTCACCTCACGCTTGGTCATAATTGTCTCCACGAGGGATGAGACCACGAGGGCCCGACAAATTCAGCGTACAGGCGTCATGGCCAAGGCGGTTGTGCACCCCGACGTACCGGCGGCCGTGTCGGTCTCCTGGGTGTTGTGCAGGCGGTAAGGTTTGGCACGGGCGAGGGGGCCGTGTCCGTGCCAAACCAGCCTCGCACCGGCCTCTCCTGCTTGCCAGGGCCCTACCCATGCCCGTTGCCACGATGCCTGTACTGACCGAGGCCGACCTCATCCGGAGTGCGCAGGCCGCGATCGCCGAGTACCGTCTAGGAGCCCGTCCGAGTAAGTGTCTCGACGACGAGGCCGCGGGATGATTCACTCGGCTCATGGCCAAGGTGTTTCGCTCCTGGGACGTCGATCAGGGCTGGCTGCTGCCGCCCTCGCTGCACGAGTTCGTGCCGCCCGGGCACAGGGCGCACTTCGTGCGCGACACGGTGCGAGAGGCGCTCGACCTCTCGGCCATTCTCGACACCTACACCGAGGAGCGCGGCTACCCGCCCTACCATCCGGGCATGATGGTGGCGCTCCTGCTCTACGGCTACAGCCGAGGCCTGTACTCCTCGCGCCAGCTCGCCCGCGCCTGCGAGGAGCGGGTCGATGTCATGGCAGTGACCGGCCTGAACCGGCCCGACTTCCGAACCATCGCCGACTTCCGCAAGCGCCACCTCGTGGCCCTGTCGGACCTGTTCGTGCAGGTGCTGCGCCTGTGTCGGGCGGCCGGTCTCGTCGAGTTCGCTCACGTGGCGGTGGATGGCACTAAGCTGAAGGCCAACGCCTCGCGCCACAAAGCGATGAGCTACGGGCGGATGAAGACGGCCGAGCCGGCCCTGGCGGCCGAGGTGGACGCTTGGCTGGAGCGAGCGCGCGAGGCTGACGCGGCGGAGGATCAGGCTCACGGTGCCGGCCGTCGGGGCGACGAAACGCCGGACTGGATGGCCGACAAGCAGCGACGGCTGGAAGCAATCCGCGCCGCCAAGGCCGCGCTGGAAGCGGAGGCCGCAGATCCGCCCGATCCGGAGGACGAGAACGGGCCGGGTGCCTCGTCGGGCATGCGCTGGCAGGGTCGGCCACTGCGCGGTGACGACGGCGCTCCGCCCGACCGGGCGCAGCGCAACTTCACCGACCCGGACAGCCGGATCCTGCCCATGCGCGACGGCTTCGTGCAGGGCTACAACGGTCAGATCGCGGTCGATGCCGCGCATCAGGTGATCGTCGCGCACCGCCTCGTGACCAACTCGGCCGACTACCGCGCCCTCGTGCCGCTTGTAGACGGGGTCCGCGCTCATCTCAGGCGCAAGCCGCGGGAGGTCTCGGGCGATGCCGGGTTTGCCAACGAGGCGAACCTCGTCGCGCTCAAGGAGCGGGGCATTACGGGCTACCTCGCTCCGGGCCGGGCGCGACACGGCGAGGCGGATGCGGCCGGCCGCCGGAGGCTGACCAAGATGCCGTTGATGAGCGCGATGGCCGCCCGCCTAAAACGGGCTGGCCGCCGCAGTCGCTATCGCCTCAGGAAGCAGGTCGTCGAGCCGGTGTTCGGGCAGATCAAGCAGGCCCGAGGCTTCCGACAGTTCCTGATGAGAGGGCTTGAGCAGGTCCGGGGCGAGTGGGCGATGATCTGCACGGCCCATAACCTCCTGAAGCTGGCACAGGCCGACCGTTGAGCCCGCTGTCCGCCCTCATCGGCTCCGGTCTCGCCCCCTCTACCCAGGCCTCAAACACCGTTACTCGGACAGGCTCCTAGGCATTCAGCGGGGCGCGACCGAGCCCCTGTTCATCCACCAGGATGGCTCGGTCTGTGCGATCGGTGCGGCACTGCCTCAATCGGTGCTGCAGGCCATCCTGAGGAACGGCGACGAGCGGCTGACCTGGCTGGAGTTGGTGCGGGCCGGCTACTTCACCCACGCCGACCTCCAAACCGTCGAGGCGCTCGCGTCGCTGCAACTCGGCTATGACGCCTGCTTCGAGAATGGCCGGCTCGACGGGGAGCGGGCGCGGCAGTTCTGCGCCTACGTCTCTTGCCTCGACCCGAAGGATCCGCCTCCGCTGTGGCCGAGCGAGCTGGCGTGATGGCGGGCGTGCGTCTCCGGTAACCCTTGGCCGCCAGCGCCTCGCCTAAGTAGCGGGAGTGCGGATGGGAGGAGTGCTGGATGGGGCGGATCAAGGATGGTAGCCGTACCGTTCGGCTCATCAAGAGGCGCCGCACCCGTCCCGCAAAAGCGCTCACCTTCCGTGACCTGCACGCGGCGGAGCGCGACGGGAAGGGATCTCAGGAGCGCGGGACATCGGGCGGCGGATTTCCGAGCGCCTCGGATGCGATTGCCAAGCCGGCACGTCAAGGCGGCAGTGAGGTCGTGATCAACCACGTTCTCGTCTGAAACCGAGCGGGAGGCGAGGCCGATTCGCGAGACGCGGTTTCAGGCTGCCGCGCGTTACCATCGACGGATCCGGCTGTGGAAACGCCGGCGCCACGGCTGTTCGATCCGTCCGCGCCAGCGTTACGCTTCCGCCCTTGCCTGCCGACACAAGTGCTGGCGGTCGGAAGAAGCGGAACAGGACCAAGCGGCGCCGTGAATCAGCCCCTCGACAGCATCGCCAGCGTGCTCGAAGAGACGGGCGAGTACCGCGTGCTGCGCCGGATCGCGCCGTTCGCCCCCTCCCCTGTTCAGCCCGACGAGCCGACCTTCTTCGGCCTGATCCTCGACACCGAGACCACCGGCGTCGATTTCGGGCAGGACGAGGTGATCGAGCTCGGCATTATCAAGTTCGAGTACGGTGCCAGCGGTCGGATCTACCGCGTGCTGGAGAGCTTCAACCAACTCCATCAGCCCAGCCGGCCGATCCCGCCCGAGATCGCCCGGCTGACCGGCATCACCGATGGCGCGGTCGCCGGGCAGCGGATCGACGACGCGGCGGTGGGGATGCTTGCGGCCGACGCCGCCGTGGTGATCGCCCACAATGCCAGCTTCAACCGGCAGATGTGCGAGCGGCGCTGGCCTGTGTTCGCCGAGCGGAACTGGGCCTGTTCCCTCAACCAAGTGCCCTGGCGCGAGGAAGGGCACGAGGGCCTGAAACTCGGCTACCTGCTGATCGACTGCGGCTTCTTTCATCACGGCCATCGGGCGATCGATGACTGCCACGCCCTGCTGCAGCTCTTGGCACGGCCGCTGAAGGTATCCGGCCGCTTGGCCTTGTCCTGCCTGCTCGAGACGGCGCGCAAGCCGACGGTGCGGCTCTGGGCGGAGGGCTCTCCGATCGAGACGAAGGATCTGCTGAAGGCGCACAGCTACCGCTGGAGCCAGCGTCGCCGCAGCTGGTACATCGACCTGGACGAGGCGCAAATGGAGATCGAGCGCACGTTCCTGAGCGAGACCATCTTCCGGCGCCCTGTCGCGCACCTGCCGGCCGACCGGTTCACCGCCCGCGATCGCTTCTCGGCACGCACGAACCCGGAGCTCTGAGGACGGAGAGGTTCGCAATCGGGATGGGATGCGCGGCGGTCCGTTTATACTCCTCGCAACGTGGGCGTTCGGCGCCCCCTTCCCTTCTCACCTACAAGTTCGGGTTCGAGATAGCAGGTGAGGTCGGCTTCCTGCGGCAAAGCGGACGGTCCGAATTGCGCCGATTGTGTTGAAAAACTCCGTTTGCCCCTCTTTCGAGGACATCAACCTACAACACCTGGGGTCGTATCGGGCGACAAATACTAGCTATAGAGGACTTCGACCGCGCCGCGGAGTTTTTCAACACAATCCGCCCATTCCGGCCATCCATGTGATTTGTAGAGGGTCTCCGAAGCAGATGGGCTGGATGGCTCCCGCTCCCGGCGCTGCGGCGCCAAGAAGGTGCTGTCATGCAGCAGGAGCTTGGAGCCACTACGATGGAGATCACGACCGTCGGCCTCGACCTGGCCAAGAACGTCTTCCAAGTGCACGCCATCAGTTGCACGGGCGAGGTTCTCGTCCGGCGCGCGCTCAGGCGGGCGCAGGTGATGCCCTTCTTCCGCAAGCTCCCGCCCTGTCTGATCGGCATGGAAGCTTGCGGCACGAGCCATCATTGGGCGCGCGAACTCACGGCCCTCGGTCACGCGGTGCGACTGATGCCGCCGGCCTACGTCAAACCGTACGTAAAGCGCGGTAAGACTGATGCGGCGGACGCCGAGGCGATCTGCGAGGCTGTCACGCGCCGGACCATGCGCTTCGTGCCGATCAAATCGGTCGAGCAGCAATCAGCCTTGTCTCTGCATCGGACGCGCGATCTCCTGGTCCGGCAGCGCACCCAGTTGGTCAACATGGTCCGCGGGCTGCTGGCCGAGTTCGGCATCGATATCCCGAAGGGCCTCACTCATGCCCTCGCCTTCGTACGGCGTGCGATCGCCGGTGAGGCGCACGAGGTCCCGAAGCTGGCCGCCAAGGTGATCGGCGCCCTGGCCGAGCAGGCGATCGCGGTGCAGGACAGCATCCACCGGCTCGAACGCGACCTGCTGGCTTGGTACCGCTCGAACGATCTCGCCCGACGCATCGCCACCGTGCCCGGCGTCGGCTTGCTCGGCGCGACCGCGCTGGCCGCCACCGTCACTGATCCGAGCCACTTCCGCTCCGGGCGTCAGTTTGCGGCCTGGCTGGGTTTGACACCGCTCAACAACTCCAGCGGCGGCAAGGAACGGCTCGGCCGGATCTCGAAGATGGGCGACCAGTACCTGCGCCGGCTTCTCGTCACCGGCATGACCTCGCTCGTCCGGCGCAACAAGCACCATCCCAGCGCGGCCGACCCGCGCCTGAACGCACTGCTCGCTCGCAAGCCGGTCCGCCTCGCCACGGTCGCGATGGCCAATCGGGCGGCGCGGGCGATCTGGGCCATCATGGTCCGGGGCGAGGTCTACCGGACGCCCGCGCTCGGCATCGCGGCGGTCTGAGGGGGAACTCACCAATCAGCCCGGTACCGCGCGAAGGAGGTTGCGAGGACCCTGTGAAGTGATGGCGCACCGGTCAGACCGGGGACGAGGACAACCCGCTAAACGTCGAGGGCGTCGAAGCCCGCGAAGCAGGATGGGACCTCGTCCGCGGAAACCATCAGGGCCAGCGGTCGATGACCGCGCGAACAGGCCGAACACAAGACGGCACCCGACCGAAATGCCAATCCGTCACAGATCCCCTTGCAACGCGGGAGCCATCCACACAGGACGTAGAGGCGGTATGGGTTGGCGGTTGCCCCGCGCTCAAGAACCCGGAGCGGTGACGATGCGGATCGTTCGTCCCAATCAAATCGAGCGATCCGACGCTGCGCGAAGCTGTTGATCGGCAGCCACCGATAGTCCTATTCGCCGCGGGCGACGGCTACGAGTAAAGGTGTTCGGCAACGTGACGCCGATCGCCGGTTGCGCGTTGGAGACTTCGCCTCACGCCCGGGCCTCCTGCCGAGCGACAGATTTTGGGATCAACCTCGGCCTACTTTGGGATCTGTGCCGAGGCGGTATCCTCGCCCAGCGGCGTATCGCCGGGCGGCACGCCGTTCTTGGACAGGATATAGGCCGTGATCGGGTCGATCTGATCGTCCGGCAGCGTTCCTGGCGCGTTCGGCGGCATCTTCGTCTGGTTGTAGGTGCGCAGGTCAGCCACGGGCTTGCCTGCCCACTTACCCTTGAAGGCGTCTCCGGTCAGGGCCGGTCCGGTGCCGCCCTGCAGGTTGGGACGATGGCACTGGGCGCAGTGGCTGTTGTACTTGGTGTGGCCGTCCTCCGCCTGCTGAGCCGTGAACGGACCGCCGGCGGCATGGATGGGCTGCCCGACGAACAACGGACCGAGGAACGAAACCATCGCCACACAGCCGGTAGTCGTCAGCCGGATCTGCGGCGCGCTGAACTTATTCACGAAGCACCTCCCTGACCGCTGATCCCACACCTGTTCCCGACCCCTTCCGTAATGCATAGGCGAGTGCACCTGGACTTGTAATCCTGTCCGGGTCCAGACCGGAGGCGCTATGCCCACTGTGATCCGGCGGCTCGTCGGTGAAATCCCAGCCGTCTCGGCGAGGCGAAAGGAGTGGCGGATCAGGATCGCGGCCTCCCGACGCCGGACATCCGCGCCCTCTTTGCCCACCCGCCTGCAAAGTCGGCCGTTCGGCACTGCGCCCATTGTGGACGAAAAGGGCTGTTCTGCCGAAACTGAAAAGCGGACACGCCGACCCAGCAGACGGGCGATCCGAACGCTGCCGACTGAGTGGTTGAGCTCGCGCGGCGAAATTGCTGCTCCCCTTTCGACATCCGACTCGGGCTGACGACCGTCGTTGCTGTCGTCAGGATGCGCCGCGAGGAGGCTGCCGCCTGATTGGCAAGCTCGCTGGTCAAGCTGTAACGATCCCCGCGAGGAGGCCGTCGTATGACTTGGGACGACGTCGTGGTGCTCGGCCGGAACTTGCCGGACGTGGAGGTCTCGACCTCCTTTGGCACTCCTGCCCTGAAAGTCAGGGGCAAGCTTCTGACGCGTCTGCGCCCGGAAGACGATAGCTTGGTGCTGCCTGACGTGCCTGCGGAGGAGCGCGAGATGCTGATCAACGCCGATCCGGACACCTTTCACACGACGCCGCACTACGAGGGCTACGCTATCGTGCTGGCGCGGCTGAGCAATCTGGACGCGGCGAGGCTGATGCCATTCCTGGAGCGCCGGTGGCGCGCGGTTGCGCCTAAACGACTGGCAGCCACCTTCATCGCGCGGGGTGTGAGCAGCTAACGCACGGCCACGATGCCGATCGATTGACTGATGTGCCCGGCCCGCGGCAGCCCGGTATTGACGTTCGTGCTGGCTCGGCCTCTGCCCCTCGGTGCTCAGGCCCTGGCCCGGTCTGGCCCCGAAGCTGCTGGTGGACACGGTGAAACTCCTGACGTGCACCTCGCCATGGCCTTCAGGCCTTCGCGTCCAGGATGACGATAAAGTCGTCCAGCTGCTCGAATTGCTCGCCCCACCCGCTCGTGCTTCCCGAGGCCATGGCGTCGTCGAGCGCTTCTTTCGAGGAATAAAGCTCGTGCACGACGACCCGTGTGGTGCCGTCCTTTTCCTCGAAGGTCACCGTGGTGACGGCTCCACCTTCACCCCCTTCGTCATTGGTCCAGACGAGGCGCGAGTGTGGCGTCACTTCGATGTATCGACCGAAGAACGCCATGGGCTGCTCCGAGGAAGGATGGCCCATCAACAAACGGTAGGCGCCGCCAGTGCGAACATCGGCCTCGTAGGAGATCAAGGAGAGGCCGCACGATTGAGGCACCCACCATCGCTGGAACAGCTCCGGCTTCGACCATGCTTCGAACACGAGGCGCGCCGGACCGTTGACGGTTCGCGTAACGACGAGCTCCCTGTCCGATGTCCGCTCCACCGTCGTGCGGGCCTTCCCGGGAGCGGGATCACTCCGTTTACCTGCGTCCATCGAACGTCTCCCCCTGCTTCAGTTCCTCGACGATGTGATCCAAGGCGTCGAAACGTGCGTCCCAGAGCCGGCGGTATTCCTCGATCCAGGCTGTCTCTTCGGCCAGTCGGCTGAGGCCGAGCTTGCAGGTCCGCACGCGTCCGACCTTCTGCGTAGTGACCAGTCCGGCCTGCTCCAGGACCCCGACGTGCTTCTTCATGCCCGTGAGGGTCATGTTGAACGTGTCTGCGAGTTCCGTGATCGAAGCATCCGCACGCCCGAGCTGCTCGAGAACGCCCCGTCGCGTGGCGTCGGAAAGCGCGGCGAAGGAGGCATCGAGGCGAGGTGCTGAAAACTGAACCATGCAGTTCAGTGTCTAGTGCGCTGGCCGGCGTCGTTCAAGGGATCCCTCCCGAGCGCTGCACCAACGCGGCCGACGAGGGATTGTGACTACACGTCATTGTCGTTCGCGGCGGCTCGAAGCATCGGCTTTCGCGGATGCGCGTCTATGACACCCGCCCTGATGGCTTTCGGCTGAGCATAAGCCCCATGAAGGATACCGTGGCCGAGTAGACGGGGCAGTGGCTCTCGTCGGTCACGGCCACCGTGTAGATTTTTCTCTTCCTCGTCGTCGGGCACCTGATCGCGGAGGATGCTCGGGAGGAGATGCTTGGCAGCTTGGCGCATGTCCGCCTCTGACGCGAACTCCGTGCCGCGCTCGTCGCGCTGCCAACCGCCATCATGGAGATCGAAGAAGTAGCGCGGCATGGGCGTGTTCGGGCTGTGCGATCCGCCAGTTCCATCGACCGCCTCGCTTGCCGTGTCATTCACACGGGTTGAGGCGTTCTTCACGTGCGCGCGAGGCGACGCAAATGTCGCGCAAGAGGCAGTATGAAGCCGGCCGCCTCGCGTCAGCGGGGCTCTAGGAACTGGGTCACCGGCTACGACATCGTTGGGGGGATTGAAGCGAGCGCGGCCGGTGCCTGCCGCCCCAGGGCTCTCATAAGCTGGGGTGCTCTCTGATGCTCTGCCTCACCCCAAAAGCCGACAATCGCAAATGATCCGCGCATCTCACGCACGAGGCTGCGGATTTGGCTTGGACGTGTTGGAGAAGTCCCAGCCGGCCTCGCTGCCCAGGGCCGCCAGTCTGCCCCGATTTTCGAGTGCCTTGACCCGGTGGTGCCGGGCAAGCCAGCGTGTGGCCTCGGCGTCCCGGCGCGATCGCGTCGCTTCGATCTCCCAGGCCGCGTCAGCGAACTTGATGGCGGTCATCTCGCCTTCGAGGATGGCCTCGATCAGGCTGATGGCCAAGGTCCGAGCGTTCTCACTCATGGCGCAGCCCTGCCGAGATGATCACCTGGCGCGACGACGATCCTGCGCTTCTTGCAGACCAACGTTTAGGTTGGCTTGGAGATCGGCTGCAACCCTTTGTGGCACGAGTAGCGTGATCTCTCGCTCATCTGCTGCTCGAAGGCGGATGGCGACGGTGTCGCCGCCGTCGATCACCTCGACGCCTTCGACGCGAGCGATCCCGACGATCGTGATGCGATCCTTGCAGTCCAACGCGCGCTCCCGAGCCAAGCCGGTTGCGCTTCGGCCTGCGCAACGTTGAGCGCCGCAACTCAGATCAAGCTCAAACGGTTGCCCCACGCCCTCGTAGCTGCCTGCGTTTCAATAGGGCTTGCCCGTGTGGACCATTCCGCGCGCCGACGTACGACGTTCCGCACACGTCATTCAGCATTCTGGAACGGCGAACCCGTCGACGTTTAACAACCTATTGAAACGTCGCTCGCGAGGGCTTGGCCGGAAACAACGCGAGCCGAACCGGAAGGTCCGCATAGCGAAGTCGTTCGGCCGAAAGCCGCCATTCCGCTTTCGGCCAGGCCCAGATGTCCCGATCCGCGTCCGCCTACGACCGTGCTGGGTGGTTTTGCGACCGTTCGCTCTCAGCGCCGTCTAGCCGAAAGTGGATCTCAAAATCGAGGTTCACGGCCCGGCATACTGTCCATCCGTGACCTGCTCCATCCAAGTCACGGCTTTGCCGTCCAGGCGCTCCTGGATCGCGATGTGCGTCATCGCCGTGGTCGCTGTCGCACCGTGCCAGTGCTTCTCGTTCGGCTCAAACCAGATGACGTCGCCCGGGGCGATCTCCTCGATCGGGCCGCCTTCACGCTGAACCCATCCGCGCCCAAACGTGACGATCAGCGTCTGGCCGAGCGGATGCGTGTGCCACGCCGTCCGCGCACCCGGCTCGAAGGTGACGCTCGCCATCGCCACGCGGGCGGGATCGGACGCGCTGTGCAGAGGGTCAATCCGGACGCTGCCCGTGAACCATTCGGACGGTCCGGGACCTGAGGGTTGGCTTCCGCTGCGCTTGATGTCCATCCGATCGCTCCTTCGTCGCCTCGCAGAACACTTCTCAGAGCGACCAGCCGCCATCGACCGAGATTGATGCGCCGGTCACGAACGCGCCGAGGTCCGAACACATCCAAAGAACCGCTTCCGCGATCTCCTCGGGCTTGCCCAGCCGCCCGACCGGCTCAAGGTCGATCGCCTTCTGAATGTCGCCGCCGGTGAACCGGTCCATCATCGGCGTCTCGATGTTCCCGGGCAGGACAGCGTTCACGCGGATGTTCGCCTTCGCATAGTCGAGGGCGGCCGACTTGGTGAGACCGATGAGTGCGTGCTTGGAGGCAGCGTAACTTGCTCCGCCCGCCACACCCCTGATGCCCGCGCCGGACGAGGTGTTGACCACCACGCCGCCACCCTGGCGCAGCATCTGCGCGATCTCGTGCTTCATGCACACGAACGTGCCGCGCAGGTTGATGTCGAGGATGCGGTCCCACTCGTCGAGAGCGATCTCGTGGACGGGAGCGGCCTTGTTCTCGACGCCCGCATTGTTGAAGGCGCAGTCGAGGCGGCCGAACCGCTCGACGGTTCGGGCCACCGCCACGTCCACGTCCTCCGGCACTGACACGTCGCAGCAGACCGCCAGCACTTCACCGCCGCCCGCTTCGATCTCGCCGCGAAGCCGCTGCAGCGGGGCTTCTGACCGGTCCGTGATCGCGACGCGCGCGCCCTCCCTCGCGAACGCGACGGCGGCGGCGCGGCCGATGCCGCTGGCGGCACCCGTGATGAAGGCGACCTTCCCGTTGAAACGGCGCATCACTCGATCTCTCCGCTGACCTTGATGAGGAGCCTGATGTAGACACCGCTCGCGCTGCCGATCAGCCGCTCGTCTCTCAACGGAACGATGAGTGGATCTCATCGTCGGACGATGCGGATCCTACAGGCCGAGCGGCTTCACCTCGCGGATCAGGTCGATCAGCAGCCGCAATCCGCTCGGCAACTGGCGGCGTCCCGGATAGTAGAGGTGGAAGCCGGGCCCCGTTGGCGCCCATTCTGCCAGCACGACACGAAGCTCGCCGCGGGCAACCGAGGGGCCGACGCACGGCTCGGGCAGATAGGCGAGCCCACCGCCCGCCACCGCGAGCGCGAGCGCGAACTGGGTGTTGTCGATCGTTACCGCGCCGGGTACGTCGAGCGCGAGCGCTTCTCCCGCCCTCTCGAACTCCCATCGGTAGAGGCTGTCGTCGCCGAGGCGGATGCGCAGGCTCCGGTGTGCCGCGAGGTCCCGCGGCTGATCGGGCGTGCCATACCGGTCGAGATAGGTCGGGGCGCCGACCACCACCCAGCGCAGATCGGCAGACAGGCGCTGCGCGACCATGTCCTGAGGCACCGTTCCGCCATAGCGGATGCCCGCATCGGCTCCGGCCTCCACGACGTCGAGCAGATCGTTGGACACGCGGACGTCGATCTCGACCTGCGGGTGGCGCTCGTGGAAGAGGGGCAGTACGGGGGCGAGCAGCAGCGTGCTCGCATGTTCGAGCACGTTGAGGCGGATCCGCCCGGTCGCCCTCGTCAGCTCCCGGTGCTTGTTGAGCACGTCGAGCGCGAAGCCGATCGCCGTGAACGGGGCGTCCAGCGACGCAAGCAGATCCTCCCCGGCGGCTGTGAGCGTGACGCTCCGGCTTGTGCGATTGAGGAGACGCACGCCGAGGCGTGCCTCCATCGCCCTGAGCGCATGGCTGAGGGCGGAAGCGCTGACTCCGAGGTCCAGCCCGGCCCGCCGAAAGCTGCGATGGCGCGCGATGGCGAGGAACGTTCCGAGATCAGCCAGTTCGGTTCGATTGATCCGCATCGAGGCAGTGGAATGACCGCTGGCCGAAAAGCAATCCATACAGGATCATGACCGAGGTGGGTCGGCGGTAGGCTGTCTGCTTTTCCGGCGGGCCTTCTCCGAAGCGGATCAGCCGCTTTCGGCCGATTGTGTTGAAAAACTCGGGTGTTGCGGCGGTAGTCGTGAGGTGATTCACTTCTGTCGAGAGACGGAGACCGAAGCAGATGATGGGACCTCGGCAAGTCGAGCAGGGTGCCCTGTTCTACGAGTTCTCGCTCGATACACATATCCCAGCCGACCATCTGCTGCGCGCCATCGACCGCTTCGTTGACCTGTCGGGTCTACGCGCGCACCTGCAGCCGTTCTACAGCTCGACGGGCCGGCCCTCGGTCGACCCCGAGTTGATGATCCGCATGCTGCTCATCGGCTACTGCTTCGGCATCCGATCCGAGCGCCGCCTGTGCGACGAGGTCCACCTCAATCTCGCCTATCGCTGGTTCTGCCGGCTCGGGCTCGACGGCCGGGTGCCGGACCATTCGACCTTCTCCAAGAACCGCCATGGCCGCTTCCGCGACAGCGACCTGCTGCGCTGCTTGTTCGAGACCGTGCTCGCCCGCTGCATCGCCGAGGGGCTCGTGGGCGGCGAGGGCTTCGCGGTCGACGCCAGCCTTATCAAGGCTGATGCCAACCGGCAGAAGGGTGTTGAGGGTACGAACGGCCTGCCACCCGAGAGCGTCAGCCGCGCCGCCCGGGAGTACCTGGCTGTGCTCGACGACGCCGCGTTCGGAGCTGCGACGCCGGTCGTGCCTAAGCTCGTTTCCCCCGCCGACCCGGCCGCGCGCTGGACGGGTGCGGACGGTGGGCTGGCCTACTTCGCCTACGCGGCCAACTACCTGATCGACCTCGACCACGCGGTCATCGTGGACGTCGAGCCGACCACCGCGATCCGGCAGGCCGAGGTCACGGCCGCCAAGCGCATGATCGTGCGCTCGCGCGAGCGCTTCGACCTCTACCCGGCCCGGCTCGCCGGTGACAGCGGTTACGGCTCGGCCGCGATGCTGGGCTGGCTCGCCCACGAGCAGGGCATCGAGCCGCACATCCCCGTCTTCGATAAGTCCGAGCGCCGCGACGGCACCTTCAGCCGGTCGGCCTTCACCTACGACCCTGGCGCCGACGCCTACACCTGCCCGGCCGGCAAGCACCTGCGGCAACGCCAGAAGGTCTATCGGTCACCGCCCCCGCTCGTCGACGCAGACGGGATGCTGCGCTACCGCGCGAGCAAGTACGACTGCGAAGCTTGCGCGCTGAAGCCACGATGCTGCCCCAACGCATCCGCCCGCAAGATCCCACGCTCGATCCACGAGGGCGCCCGGCAGATGGCGCGCGACATCTGCGCCTCGGAGGCGGGCCGTACCTCGCGGCGTGAGCGCAAGAAGGTCGAGATGCTGTTTGCCCACCTTAAGCGGATCCTGCGGCTGGATCGGCTTCGGTTGCGGGGGCCAGACGGGGCCCGAGACGAGTTCCACCTCGCGGCCGCCGCCCAGAACCTACGGAAGCTGGCCAAGCTGATCCCGCTGGGGCAGCCGAGCCTAGCCTGACCGGCTGGCGGGAGCCCCCCGGCCAAGCACCCGGTCAAATCTCAATCCAGGCCAACCGCGAGTTTTTCAACGAAATCGGCCAGCATCAGCCATTCGGCATTGCGCCCACTGCTGCCGTTCGCCGGACCCAATCAGCATCTCCAAAGCGCTCGTTCGCCCAGTGGTGTCATGGATCATGCCGCTGCCGGGCTGTGCCTCAAGGATCCGGCGTGCCGGGCGCAATGGGTGGGGTCCTCTTCAGGCTCTCGACGAACTCCGTCATGATCCGCATCGCCGGGCCGGCATTCCACGAGTTCCGAAGGCCCGTCGCGGGGTACTCCTCCTTCGGATCGGTGATGAGGTCGAACCCTTTGGGTGAGCCCAGCTTGGTCGGCGGGGTCCACCAATCCCGCTGCTCGTCGTAGAAGACGAGCTTCCAGTTCCGCCACTTCACCGCTTCCAGCCGGTCCGCCACGAACACCGGGAAGCCCTCGCGGGAGGATGTCTCCGCTTTGCCGAGCAGGAAGTCGCTCTGGTCCAACCCGTCGATAGGGCGGTCCTGCGGCACCGCCGCGCCCGCGACCTTGGCGAAGGTCGTGAATGTATCGACCTCGTGCACGATCTCGTTGCTTACGCGCCCCGCAGGGATCTGACCCGGCCAGCGCACGATGAACGGCACCCGCAGCGAGCCCTCCATGTGCGTGAAGTAGTAGCCACGCCACGGGCCAGAGGATCCTTGCCAAGGCCATGTCGCCTCGGGGCCGTTGTCGCTCGTGAACACGACGATGGTGTTCTCTCGGACGCGTAGGTCGTCGATGGCGTCGAGGATCTCGCCCACATGCGCATCCATCTCGGCAAGAGCGTCGGGGAAGTCCCCGTAGCCGGTCCGGCCGGCGAACTGCGGGTTCGGCAGCGTCGGGAAGTGCACGAGTGTGAACGGGACGTAGGCGTAGAATGGTTTGCCCGAGGCCACGCTGCGCTTCATGAAATCGACCGTGCGACGGGCGCACTCCGCGTCGATCAGCCGGCGCTGGTCGAGGTCGTAGACGGGACCTTCGCGGCTCCGCTCACCCTTGCGGCCCTCCATGATGTGCTCGAACGATGCACCGGCCGCCTTCGCGGCGGGCTCGGAGGGCCAGAACGCCTCGTCGGTCGTGCGCGGGATGCCATACCACTCGTCGAAGCCCTGTTCGTTCGGCAGTCGGCCCTGCTCGCTGCCCAGGTGCCACTTGCCGAAGGCGGCGGTGGCATAGCCGACTGTCGATAGGGTCTCGGCGATCGTCACCTCCCACCGCGTCAGTCCTTCGAGGCCGCCGCCGATGGGCACCGAATGGGTGCCCGAGCGAATGGAGAAGCGCCCGGTCATGATGGCCGAGCGGCTCGGCGTGCACTGCGCCTCGACGTTGTAGTTGGTCAGCCGGGTCCCCTCAGTGGCCAGCCGGTCGATGCGGGGCGTCGGTGCGCCACGGGTGATGCCGCCGCCGTAGACGCCAACTTCGCCGTAGCCGAGGTTGTCCATGAGGATGAAGACGATGTTCGGCCTGCCGTCCCGTGCAGGTGAGGACTGCGCTAGAGCGCCTGTCGGCGAGAGCGCGCTGCTCGCGAGAAGCGCCATACCGAGGAGTAAGGTGGGCTTCTTCATCTCACGCCCCGTTCGTTACCGCCGACCTCAATCAGAATTTCGCCACCAGGGGCTTCGGCTCTGCATCGCTCGGCGGACAATCCGGAAACGGCATCCAATCCGTGAACGTTTCGTCCGCATGGCCCTGCTCGCATGAGAAGACGTGCCAAGGATGGGCGTCGCCGAAGCGTTCGGGATCCCAGCGGATCACGGCGCGCCGATCGGGATCGTTTCGGTTGATGGCAATGATCCGTCGACCGTCGCGCGGAGCTCGTTCCATGGACCGCCAACTGACCATCGCCAGCTCCATCCACCCAATCGCGTCTGCGCGAGGCAACGCGGCGAGCATCCGCCTCGTTCGTGTACGTGCGATCTCGTGCTCACCATCACAGCTTGCAGGTGCGACAGCGCGAACGACTGGAGCCTGAACAATTGCGGATTGTCGCCGGCGCAGATGGAAGCCATCGCACCTCGAACAACGCTGGGCCGCCTCGGGCTCAACGACCCGCTCTGCGCTGGCCCAACCGCGTGTCGCCCTGACAAGCGAGGAAACCGGAAACGAAGTGGAGTGGCTGTTCGCACGGCTCGACCTGCGGCTCACGGCCGTCGAGGCCGCCCAGACCGAGGTGCTGGCCGACCACAAGGATGATTTGGAGCATGAGGACATGGCAGCGCTTATGGCCGAGCTCGACTTGGAGGAGGAACAGATCAGGGTCGCGAGGGGCGAGCGATGACCACTCGCAGCACGCCTACGAACTGACCTGACCGGCTGGCTTTGGACCGGGCTCATTGCGAGGATCAGCCAGGACCGGAGGAGTTGGGGATGGGGCGAAATAGAGGCCGAGCGCCGAACCAGTGGTGCTGACGCTGCATGTCCGCTTCTCTGCATCTTGTGCCTCGAAGCAGACAGACGGCTTACGGCCACCATCGGTCGTTCGAGGGCATTGAACGCAAACCGCCCGAGAGCAGACGCTTCAAGGGCCTGGACGGAGTCGCGAGTTGCCGCCTTCGGTCTTGCGGCCGCATCTGCGTTGCTCAGGCTTGGCAGCACACAGCGGGGCAAACAGGGTGCTCCGGAGATCAGCAGGCTTTGTGCAGAAGAGACCTTCATGTCCCCTCCCCCGTTATCCGGCCATGACCGATCCTTTTGACCTTGCAAGGTTCGTGGATGCTCAGAGCGGTGTCTATGAGCAGGCGCTGCGGGAGCTGACGGCGGGGCAAAAGCGCAGCCATTGGATGTGGTTCATCTTTCCTCAGATCGCCGGTCTCGGGTTCAGCGCCATGGCCCAGCGTTACGCTATCGGTTCGATCGACGAGGCACGCGCCTACCTTGAGCATCCCGTGCTTGGACCTCGCCTGAAGCGCTGCACAGAGGCTGTGAACCGGGTGTCAGGGCGCTCGGCGCATGCCATCTTCGGCTCTCCCGACGACATGAAGTTCCGCTCGAGCATGACTTTGTTCGGGCGCGCTGCGCCAGGCGCATTACCCTTTCGGACGGCGCTCGCGCGCTTCTTCGACGGGCAGGAGGATTCGCGCACGCTGTAAAAGCTGCAGCCATCCTGACGGCACAATCCGCCGGCGGCATCGAGAGCTGCATCAAAGTCAAAGGGTTCTGCGCGCCACCTCTCTCGTTCTAAGCTCGGCCGCGTTGGGGGCAGACCCCATGCTCCGGTTGTGAACAGCCACGATACGATACTCCCCTAGGACGAGGCTGCGTCGTCGAGATCTGCGAGTGAGCCGCAGCCGAGCGAATGTGGCCGAGGCCGGCGCCGGCATCCTCGGTCTCCGCGATCGTCCCCGCATGCGCGTGCACTTGAGGCGCGAGACGATCCAGAACCGGGTGTGGGTAAAAACGTGGGTACTTGGGCGCGGCTCTGCGCCTATTCCGGCTCGTCGGCGCCGCTACAAGCGGCGCAGCAGATGAGATCGCCGGATGGAATTCCCTTTGAGTTCAAAGGGTTTGATGGTCGGAGCGAGAGGATTCGAACCTCCGACCCCTAGTCCCCCAGACTAGTGCGCTAACCGGGCTGCGCTACGCTCCGACGCCCCGAGAGGGCCTGCGCGTCTTAGCTTTCCGGTTTCGGCTGCGCAACCCCCATCAGCGGGTCCGGCGGTGGACGCTGGAAGCGGGGGCCTGGGCGCGCTAACCCGGTCGGCCCGAGACGCCCGCCGCCTTGCCCGGATCCCCATGACAAACAGACCGGTCGCCTTCGATCTCACCCGCCTGATCACGCGCCTGCGCCACGCGAGCCCGACCGGTATCGACCGGGTCGATCTCGCCTACGCGCGCTGGGCGCTCGGCGGCGCGGGACCGCGCTTCGGCCTCGTCACGACGGCCTACGGGCCGCGGGTGGTCGATCGGGCGCGCGCCAGCGCGATCGTCGACGCCGTCGCGGCCGGCTGGGTCGAGGATGTCGAGGCCGAGGGCGATCCGGTCTACCGGCGCCTCGCCGCGCGCCTCCATGCGCAGGCCGGCAGCGCCGCGTCGGGAGCGCCGCGGCGCGGGCGCGAGGAGCCGTGGCGCCGCAGGCGGATCCAGGCCGAGACGGCGCTCCGCACCCTGCGGGCGCGGGGCCCCGAGGCCCTTCCGGCCGGCACCCTCTACATCCATACGTCGCATCTGCGCCTCGACCGGCCCGAGCGGTTCGATTGGCTCTACGACCGGCGCGACCTGCGCCCCGTCTTCTTCCTGCACGACCTCATCCCGATCACCCATCCGGAATACGGCCGTCCCGGCGAGGCCGAGCGGCACGCCCTCCGTCTGCGGACCGGGGCGCGGCACGCGGCTCATATCGTGGTCAATTCGGGCGATGTCGGCGCGCAGGTGGCCCGGCACATCGAGGCGGAGGGGTTCACCGTGCCCGGCATCACGGTCGGGCATCTCGGCATCGAGCCGGCCTTCGGGCGGGAGGGGCCGCGTCTGTCCCCGGACCGGCCGGTCTTCCTCGTCTGCGGCACGATCGAGCCCCGCAAGAACCACCTGCTCCTGCTCCATCTTTGGCGCGGCCTGGCCGAGCGGATGGGCGAGGCGACACCCTACCTCGTCCTCGTCGGGCGGCGGGGCTGGGAGGCGGAGAACATCATCGACCTGCTCGATCGGTGCCGTGCGATCCGCGGCAGCGTCGTGGAAGTGTCCGGCCTCTCGACGCACGGGCTCGCGGCGCTGATGCGCTCGGCCACCGCCCTGCTGATGCCCTCGTTCACGGAGGGTTACGGCCTGCCCGTGGTGGAAGCCGGCGCGAGCGGCCTGCCCGTGATCGCCTCGGACATTCCGGTCCACAGGGAAGTCGGCGGCAGCTTCGCGAACTTCCTCGATCCCCTCGACGGGCCGGGCTGGCGCGACGCCGTCGAGGCCCTGAGCGCACCGGGCTCGACCCTGCGCGCCGACCTGAGCGGCCGCCTCGCCCGCTACGCGCCGCCGACCTGGACAGGGCATTTCGCGCGGGTCGAGGCGGCGCTCGCGGCCCTGCCCTGACCCGGCCGCGGTTGCACCGGTGATGGCTGACGAATATGGAAAGACGTCAGTCGCACGTCGTCCCCGCCGGTCGCCGAACTCCCGCGCCGCATCCCCGTCGCCTCGGGCCCGCTCCCTCGGCTATGGATGCGTCGGTTCGCGGCGCCGGCCGCGCGGATTTGGGCAAGGATGGATCGCATGAAGGTCGTCGATCTGGATAGGGACGCGATCAGGAAGGGGCTCGCCGATAACGCCCTCCTGGTGATCGACGTGCGCGAGCCGCACGAGTTCGAGAGCGGGCACATTCCGGGCGCGGTCACGCACCCGCTATCCACCTTCGACACGCAGGCGCTGGCCGAGCTGATCGGCAACGACCCGCGCCAGCCCGTCTTCTCCTGCGCCTCGGGCGTCCGCTCGGTGCACGCGCTCGCCGCCGCCCAGGCGGCGGGCCTGCCGATCGAGGCGCATTACCGGGGCGGGTTCAAGGATTGGCTCGGCGCGGGCGAGCCGGTCGAGTGACCGAACGGGGCCTCGGCCTCAGCGGGCGCCGTCATCCCGCTTGCGTACCGGGCGTGTGCGGTGGCGCACCACGCTCCGCTTCCTGGCCGAGTAGGGCGCGGGGCGTAGGGAAACCCAACATGCACAAGCCTCGGTTCTCGAACCTCCTCCGCATGGCCGGGCTGGGGGTCTCGCTCCTGCCAGCCTGCCTCGCCGCGCCCGTCCATGCCCAGGCTCCCGGCGGACCGCCGCCCACCGTCACGGTGGCCAAGCCGGTGGTACGCGAGATCGTCGAGCGCGATTCCTATACCGGCCGCTTCGATCCGGTCGAGATCGTGGAGGTGCGCGCCCGCGTCACCGGCTACCTCGACAAGATCGCCTTCCAGGACGGCGCCAACGTGAAGAAGGGCGACCTGCTCTTCGTGATTGACCGGCGCCCCTACAAGGCCGCCCTCGACCAGGCGCAGGCGACCCTCGTCTCCGCCAAGGCCCGCCTCAACTTCACGCAGACGGATCTGGAGCGCGCGCAGACGCTCAGCCGCTCGGGCAACATCTCCGAGCAGGTGACGGACCAGCGGCGGCAAGCCTCGCAGACCGCGCAGGCCGACGTCGACAACGCCGAGGCCGCGCTTCGGCAGGCGCAGCTCAACTACGACTTCACCGAGGTCCGCTCGCCCATCAGCGGCCGCATCAGCCGGCGCCTCGTCACCGAGGGCAACATCGTCATCACCGACCAGACCCAGCTCACGACGATCGTCTCCCTCGATCCGATCTATTTCGGCTTCACCGTCGATGAGCGCTCGTTCCTGAAGTACCAGGGCAGCCTCGGCATCGGCATGGGCGCCTCGCAGCAGGGCAAGGGCGTGCCGATCCTGATCGCGCTCACCGGCGAGGACAAGCCGACCCGCAAGGGCACCCTCGACTTCGTGGACAACCGCGTCGACAACCAGACCGGTACGGTGCTCCTGCGCGCCACGGTCGAGAACCCGGACAGCTTCATCAAGCCGGGCCTGTTCGGCATCGTCTCGCTGCCGGCGACGAAGCCGTTCCAGGGCGTCCTGCTGCCCGACGAGGCGGTCTCGGCCAACCAGGACAAGCGCATCGTCTACGTGATCGCCGAGGACGGCACCGCCTCGGCGAAGGAGGTCAAGCTCGGCCCGAAGGTCGACGGCTACCGGGTCATCCGCGACGGCCTGAAGGGCGACGAGACCGTGGTGATCAACGGCCTCACCCGCGTGCGCCCGGGCGCCAAGGTGACGCCCGAGACCAAGACCCTGCCGCCGACCCGCTCCTGAGCCGAGCGGCGCCCCGGGCGCGAGACGAACGATGATCGCCGCCCGGGGGCCTCGAACCCCCGGGCGTCGCGCCGATGACGACGCAGGCCGCCGGCCGCCGCGAGGCGCCAGGCGGCGAGAGGTTTGACCGATGCGTTTTGCCCATTTCTTCGTCGATCGCCCGATCTTCGCGTCGGTCACGTCGATCATCTTCCTGATCCTCGGCTACGTCGCCTACGCGTCGCTGCCGGTCTCGCAATATCCCGAGATCGTGCCGCCGACCGTGACGGTGCGCGCCTCCTTCCCCGGCGCCAACGCCGAGACGGTGGCGGCCACCATCGCGACGCCGATCGAGCAGGAGATCAACGGCGTCGACAACATGCTCTACATGACGTCGCTCTCCACGAACGACGGCAACATGCAGCTGACCGTGACGTTCAAGGTCGGCACAAACCTCGATATCGCGAACGTGCTGGTGCAGAACCGGCTCTCGGTGGCCCAGCCCCGCCTGCCTCCGGACGTGCGCAACCTCGGCGTCACCGTCCGCAAGGCCTCGCCCGACCTGATGCTGGTCGTGCACCTGCTCTCGCCGAACAAGACCTACGACCAGAACTACCTGGCCAATTACATCTACCTGAACATCCGCGACGAGATGCTCCGCCTCGACGGCGTCGGCGACATCACGATCTTCGGCGGCAACGAGTACGCCGAGCGCATCTGGCTCGATCCGGACAAGCTCGCGGCCTACGGGCTCTCCACCACCGACGTGACCGGCGCGCTGCAGGAGCAGAACGTCCAGGTCGCGGCGGGCGCCCTCGGCGCGCCGCCGGCGCCGACCTCCAGCGCCTTCCAGCTCGTGGTGCAGTCGCAGGGGCGGTTCCAGACGCCCGACGAGTTCGCCAGCGTGATCGTCAAGGCGCGCGACGGGCGCCTCGTGCGCCTGAAGGACATCGCCCGCGTCGAGATGGGCCAGAAGGACTACACGACGAACTCCTTCCTCAACGCGACGCCCGCGGTCGGCATCGGCGCCTTCCAGCGTCCCGGCACGAACGCGCTCGCCGCCGCCGCCTCGGTGAAGGCGACGATGGAGCGGCTGAAGGGCAACTTCCCGCCCGACGTCGAGTACCGCATCGCCTACAACCCGACCGAGTTCATCGAGGAATCGATCCACGAGGTCTACAAGACGCTGTTCGAGGCGGTCGCCCTCGTCGTCATCGTGGTGCTCGTCTTCCTGCAGAGCTGGCGGACCGCGCTGATCCCGGTGATCGCGATTCCGGTCTCCCTCGTCGGCACCTTCGCGGTGATGGCCGCGCTCGGCTTCTCGCTCAACAACCTGACCCTGTTCGGGCTGGTGCTCGCCATCGGCATCGTGGTCGACGACGCCATCGTCGTGGTGGAGAACGTCGAGCGCAACATGGCCGAGGGGCTCTCGCCCGGCGAGGCCGCGCACAAGACCATGGACGAGGTCGGCGGCGCCGTCGTCGCCATCGCGCTCGTGCTCGCGGCCGTGTTCATCCCGACCGCCTTCATCCCCGGCATCTCGGGCCAGTTCTACAAGCAGTTCGCGCTCACCATCGCGGCCTCGACCATCATCTCGGCCTTCAACTCGCTGACGCTGTCGCCCGCGCTCTGCAAGCTGCTCCTGAAGCCGCACCACGCACACAAGCCGCCGAGATTCTTCCTGGCGCGCTTCGTGAACTGGCTGGCCAACGGCTTCAACAAGGCCTTCGACAAGCTCTCGCACGGCTACGCCGCGACGATCCGCTTCCTCACAGCGAACGCGATCGGCCTGATCGCCATGCTGCTGATCTACGCGGCCTCGATCGCCGGGACGCTGCACCTCGCCCACACGACGCCGACCGGCTTCATCCCGGACCAGGATCAGGGCTACCTGATCGGCGTGGTGCAATTGCCCTCCGGCGCCTCCCTCGACCGCACCACCGCCGTCGTGAACAAGGCCGCCGAGATCGCCCGCGGGGTCGACGGGGTGACGAACACCGTCATCATCGCCGGCTTCGACGGCGCCACCTTCACGAACACCACCAACGCCGCGGTGATGTTCCTGACGCTCAAGAACGCCAAGGAGCGCGCATCCCAGGGCCGCAGCGCCGCCGTCATCACCGGCGACGTGCTCAAGGCCACCGCCGGCATCCAGGAGGCGCGGATCATCGTGATCCCGCCGCCCCCGGTGCGCGGCCTCGGCACGGGCGGCGGCTTCAAGATGCAGGTCGAGAGCCGGCAATCCTCGGAGATCGGCCCGCTGCTCGCGGCGGTGGGCGAGCTTGTCGGCCAAGCCAACCAGAGCAACGAGGTGCAGCGGGTCTTCACGACCTTCGGCAACGACACGCCGCAGCTCTTCATCGACATCGACCGCACGGTCGCGCGGATGCTCGACGTGCCGCTCGCCAACGTGTTCTCGACGCTGCAATCGAACCTCGGCGGCGCCTACGTGAACGACTTCAACACGCTCGGCCGCATCTATCAGGTCCGCGTGCAGGCCGACGCGCCCTTCCGCGTCAGCCAGGAGGACATCACGCAGCTCAAGGTCCGCTCCTCGACCGGGGCGCTGGTGCCGATGGGCACGCTCGCGCAGATCCGCGAGATCACGGGCCCGCAGATCGTGCAGCGGTTCAACCTGTTCTACTCGGTGCCGATCCAGGGCACCGCCAAGCCCGGCATCTCGACGGGCCAGGCGCTCGACGCGATGGAGCAGATGGCCCAGAAGGCGCTGCCCGGCGGCTACGCCTACGACTGGACCGAGATCGCCTTCCAGCAGAAGGCGGCGGGCGGCACCGCCATCTACGTGTTCGCCCTCGGCGTGCTCCTCGTCTTCCTCGTGCTCGCCGCGCAGTACGAATCCTGGGCGCTGCCGCTCGCGATCATCCTCGTGGTGCCGACAGGCGTGCTCGCCGCCCTGTTCGGGGTGCAGCTGAGAGGACAGGACAACAACATCCTGACCCAGATCGGGCTGATCGTGCTGATCGGCCTCGCCGCCAAGAACGCGATCCTGATCGTGGAATTCGCCCACCAGATCGAGGAGAGCGAGCACAAGGGGCCGGTGGCCGCGGCCGTCGAGGCCTGCCGCCTGCGCCTGCGCCCGATCCTGATGACGGCCTTCGCCTTCATCCTCGGCGTGCTGCCCCTCGTGGTCGCGACGGGCCCCGGCGCCGAGATGCGACAGGCGCTCGGCACCGCCGTGTTCTTCGGCATGATCGGCGCCACCTTCTTCGGCCTGTTCCTGACGCCGGTCTTCTACGTGGTGATCCGCAACGTGCTGATCTGGGTGGCGAAGAAGCGCGGCAAGGACCCGCAGAACACGACACCCGACAAGCACGACCCGCACGCGAGGCCGGCCCACCCGTAGCGCGGGCCGCTCGGCGCCTCACCTCGCGGCCCCGCCCCCGTGTCGATTCGGCACCGGGGCGGGGCCGCAACCGTTTCGGGCGCCCCGCATTGACCGCCCTGGTGGGCGTTGATCGGGGTGTCGTATGGCGCGTGTGGCAGTCGTGACGGGGGGAACGTCGGGGATCGGGCTCGCGACGGCCCATCTCTTCGCCGCCCGCGGCTGGTCGGTCGCCGTGATCGCCCGCGATCAGGGGCGCCTCGATGCGGCCGAGGCGGCGCTCTCGGCCTACGGCCGTCCCGTCCTGGCGATCTCGGCCGACGTCGCCGACGCGCAAGCGGTCGACGCGGCGGCGGAGCGGATCGAGCAGGAGCTCGGGCCGATCCGAGCCTGGATCAACAACGCGATGTCGACGGTGGTGAGCCCGGCCGACAAGATCGCGCCCGACGAGTACCGGCGGGTCACCGAGACCACCTATCTGAGCCAGGTCTTCGGCACGCTCGCGGCGCTGCGCCACATGAAGAAGCGCGACCGCGGCGCCATCGTGCAGGTCTCCTCCGGCCTCGGCATCCGGGCCGCGCCGCTCCAGGCGCCCTATTGCGCGGCGAAGTTCGCGGTCTCGGGCTTCACGGATTCCCTGCGCGCCGAGCTGATCCACGACAGCGTCGATGTCTCGCTCACCGTCGTCTACCTGCCCGCCGTCAACACCCCGCAATTCAACTGGGCGCGCACCCGCACGGGGCACGGGCAGAACGCGCCCGACCCCGTCTTCGACCCCCGTCTCTGCGCGGAGGCGATCCACTTCGCGGTCGAGCATCCCCGCCGCGAGATCTGGGTCGGGCGCTCCTCGCTGATGATGGCCCTGGCGCAGGGGCTGGCGCCGGGCTTTGCCGATCGCAAGGCGGCCGAGGCGTGGGAGAGCCAACTCGAGGAGCGCCCGGTGCCGGACCGGGACGGCAACCTGTTCGAGCCGGTGCCCGGCAACGTCGGCACGGACGGGCGCTTCGGCGATCGCACGCGGCGCACGCGCTCCGAGTTCTGGACGAGCCGCGAGCGGGACCTCGTGGTGCTGGGCCTCGCCGGGGTGGCGGCCATCGGCGTCGCGGGGCTGGCCGCCGCGGCGCGGGCGCCCCGCCGTCTCCTCGGGCGCCGGTAGCCGTCGGCCCCGTGCATTCGGACGGCGCCCCTGCTAGGTCATCCCCGACAGCCTTCATCGACACCTGCCGCGAGACGCTTCGTGCCCGGATACCTGCCCTTCGCGGGCGCCCTCAAGCTACCGGCCTATACCTGCGACAATTGCGGGTTCTGGCAGCGCCATTTCGAGGCGCCTCCGCAATGCCCGATGTGTCTCGATGCCCGACACGTCGTGCCGCAGGACGGCTGGCGGTTCTGGAGCGAGCGGCAGGCGCAGGAGCGCTTCCCTGCCACTGGCAGGAACTCGAGCCGGGCATCTGGCGCTTCTGGAACGAGCCGGTCTCCGGGATCGGCCCGAGCGCCTACCTGATCCGGACGGAGAACGGGAACATGGGCTTCGAGGCCTGCCCGGTCTTCAGCGAGGCGGCGCTCGATCACATCGCGAGCCTCGGCGGCATGCAGGTCCTGTCGGCCTCGCACCCGCATTCCTACGGCGCCCTGGTGCAGCTGCAGGATCGGTTCGACCCGGAACTCTGCCTGCCGGCGGCGGACTTCACGTGGAGCGCGGCGCTGCAGGTCTCCTGGCCCTACGACGATTTCCTGGAGCCGCTGCCGGGGCTGGAGCTTCACCGCACGGCCGGCCATTTCGACGGCCACGCCGTCCTGTTCGACCGCGCGCGGAAGATCCTGTTCTGCGGCGATGCCCTGAAGTTCGAGCTCGACCCGAGCGATGTCCGGACCGCCCTGACGATCTCGGCCCACAAGGCGTTCGTGCGCGGGGTCCCCCTGACGGTCAACGAGCTCCGCCGCTACCGGGACGTGTTCGAGAGGCTCGATTTCACCCAGACCTGGACGCCCTTCGAGCCGGCGGCCAATTGCGGACGGGCCGAGGTGCTGGCGCTCATCGACCGGATGCTCGGCACCCGTCCCCACGCGGCCCCGGTGCCGCTGGACAGCCTGAGGGGATAGGCGACCGCCCACCTCTCCCGTCCGGGAGAGGTCGAGTGCGCGTCAGCGCACCGGGTGAGGGATCAGGCTCTTCCGGATCTGTCGCACCCCTCCCCCCAGCCCTCTCCCGAACGGGAGAAGGAGCCCGCGCTCATCTCGGGCGCGGCGGTGTGGGACCCCCTTATTCCTCCGGCGGCAGTCGCAGCGACGCCAGGACCACGCGGCAGGCCCTCAGATCGGCGAGGGCCGCTGCGAGCGCGGCCCGGCCGGTGTCGGCCACGGCGTTCCGCGCCGGCTCCCCGGCGCTCGAATCCTGCCCCGGCTCGGTCTCCAGCGGCGAGGGAGCGTCCGCAGCGGCCTCGCCGCGGCCGACCGCCTGCACGAAGCGCACGCCGTGCTCGCGCAGCACCCGCTGCGCGCCGCGGATCGTGTAGCCCTGACCGTGCAGGAGCTGGCGCACGCCGCGCAGGAGGTCGACGTCGGCGGGGCGGTAGTAGCGGCGGCCGCCCGCCCGCTTGACCGGACGGATCTGCGAGAAGCGCGTCTCCCAGAACCGCAGGACGTGCTGGGGCACGTCGAGATGGTCGGAGACTTCCTTGATCGTGCGGAAGGCGTCCGGCGCCTTCTCGGCGCGGGCGGCGCCCTCGACATCCTCGGTCACGGCTGCGAGCGGCATGGTCGCTCCCCTTCCCTACCGGCCGGCCGGGCGCGGACGTTGAACCGTTCGTCGCAGCCGGAACAGGTTCGCGTCAATCGTCGCTGTCGGTGTGATCGGCGCCGTTCATCCCGTTGATCCGCGCCTTCAGCACGTTCGACGGCTTGAACACCATGACCTGCCGCGGCTCGATCGCCACCTCGACGCCGGTCTTCGGGTTGCGGCCGACGCGCTTGCCCTTGCTGCGCACCACGAAGGACCCGAACGAGGACAGCTTCACGGTCTCTCCCTGCGCGAGACAGGTGCAGATCTCCGACAGCACGGTCTCGACCAGGGCCGCCGATTCCGTCCGCGAGAGACCAACCTGCTGGTAGACGGCCTCGCTCAGATCGGCGCGTGTGACCGTCTTTCCCGTCATGCGTTTCCCCCTCGGCGATTCGACGCTTGTGGCGTATCTCTATGATCCGGCACGCTAATCCGCGTTGTACCCCGGGTCAACCGCGGCCCTGGCGAGAGATTCCGGAAAATCAATCCCGGACCATTGCGCAACGCCAGCGATGGCGGGGGCTCACCAGCGGATCAGTGCGGCACCCCAGGTGAAGCCGCCGCCGATCGCCTCGATCATCACGAGGTCGCCCTCGCGGATGCGCCCGTCCTTGCGGGCGACGTCGAGGGCGAGCGGGATCGAGGCGGCCGAGGTGTTGCCGTGCCGGTCGACCGTCAGCACCACCTTCTCGCGGGCGATGCCGAGCTTGTCCGCCGATGCCTCGATGATCCGGCGGTTGGCCTGGTGCGGCACGAACCAGTCCAGCTCCCCGGCGCCGAGCCCCGCGCGCCGGAAGGCATCCTCGATCACGTCGGTGACCGAACCCACCGCGAAGCGGAACACCTCGCGGCCCTCCATGCGCAGCCGGCCGGTGGTTCCGGTGGTGCCCGGCCCGCCATCGACGTAGAGCTTCGAGCGGTGGCGCCCGTCCGAGCGCAGGCTCGCGCTGAGCACGCCCCGGTCCGCGTTCGTGCCGGCGCCCTCGCGGGCCTCCAGCACGATCGCACCCGCCCCGTCCCCGAACAGGACGCAGGTGGTGCGGTCCTCCCAGTCGAGGATGCGCGAGAACGTCTCGGCGCCGACCACGAGGGCGCGCTTCGCGGCCCCGGTCGTCAGGAACTTGTCGGCCGTGGTGACGGCGTAGACGAAGCCGGCGCAGACCGCCTGCAGGTCGAAGGCGGCGCCCTGGTGGATGCCGAGCCCCGCCTGGATCTGCGTCGCCGTGGAAGGGAAGGTGTGGTCGGGCGTCGAGGTGGCGCAGATGACGAGGTCGATGTCCTCGGGCCCGAGCCCCGCCTCGTCGAGCGCAGCCCGCGCCGCCCGCGTGCCGAGCACCGACGTGCTCTCGCTCTCGTCCGCGAGGTGACGTTGGCGGATGCCGGTGCGCTGGACGATCCAGTCGTCCGAGGTGTCGACGCGCGTCGCGAGCTCGTCGTTCGTCACGGCCCGCGCCGGGAGGGCCGAGCCGCAGCCGACGATGACGGAACGCAGGGCTACCATGAGGATCCTTCTCCCGCCGGTCTCAAGCGGACACCACCGCGGGCGTCTGGTCGAGCATGTCGCGGATCGTGCGCATCAGGTCGTGGCGGGCCATGTCGTGGGCAAGGTCGATCGCCGCAGCGAAGCCTTGCGCGTTCTCGGAGCCGTGGCTCTTGATGACGATGCCCTCGAGCCCGAGGAAGACGCCGCCATTGGCGCGGCTCGGGTTCATCTTCTCGCGGAGCGCCCGGAACGCGCGGCGGGCGAACAGGTATCCGATCTTGGCGGACAGGGTACGGCTCATGGCCGAGCGGAGATAGGACCCGATCTGCTTGGCGGTGCCCTCCGCGGTCTTGAGCGCGATGTTGCCGGTGAAGCCTTCCGTCACCACCACGTCGACGGTGCCGCGGCCGAGATCCGTGCCCTCCACGAAGCCGTGATAGGCGAAATTCGGCAGCTCCATCTCGCGCAGCAGCCGGGCCGCTTCCTTGACCGCCTCGTTGCCCTTCATCTCCTCGGTGCCGACATTGAGGAGGCCGACCGTCGGCCGGTCGAGATCGAACACGATCCGGGCCATGGCGGAGCCCATCACCGCCATCTCGACGAGGTGCTCGGCATCGGTGCCGATCGTGGCGCCGACGTCGAGCACCACGCTCTCGCCGCGGATCGTCGGCCACAGGCAGGCGATGGCCGGACGCTCGATGCCGGACATCGTCTTGAGGCAGATCTTCGACATCGCCATCAGGGCGCCGGTGTTGCCGGCGGAGACGCAGGCGTCGGCCTGCCCGTCGCGCACCGCCTGGATCGCCTGCCACATCGAGGACTTGCCGCGGCCCTGGCGTACGGCCTGGCTCGGCTTGTCGTCCATCGCCACGGAGAACGTGGTGTGGCGGATCTCGACGGCCCCCTTCAGGCGCGGCTCGGCCTCGACGAGGGGCCGGATCACGGCCTCGTCCCCGAACATGATGAAGGTCGTCTCGGGATGCCGCTCACGGGCGAGAGCCGCGCCCGGCACGACGGTCGACGGCCCGTGGTCGCCGCCCATGGCGTCGAGCGAGATGCACACGCGTTGTGACATGGGTCCTGGGTCGCGGCCTCGTGCGGAGGGCTGCCGGGTCGCGGGGGCTCGCTCGGATCGAGGGGTCCGCCCGGCGCCGCGGAAAATAGCGATCCGCGGCGGACGGGCAAACGAAATCTGAGACCGGGCCGGATCCGAGCCTATTCCGGACCCCGCGCTCCGCCGCGCAGGCGGGCAAGCGCGGCGAAGGGTTTCTCCGCCTCGTCCTCCCGCCGCTCCTCGAACGCGATGCCGGGCTTGCGCGGGTAGGGATCGAGGCCGAGCGCCAGGAACTCGGCGGTGAGCGCGCCGAAATCGATGCGCCCGTTCACGATCGGGTCGGGCAGCTCGACATCCTCCGCGTCGGTTCCGACGAGCTGATCGGCGCTGGTGAAGTCGACCTCGACCGGCTCGACGACCCGCGATTCGAAGGGGTCGAGGCTCACCGTGCAGACCTGGGTGACCCAGGCCTCGACGCTTCCCGTGACGCGGAGCTGGCTCGGCGACCCGTCGAGGTCGAACCGGCCGACGAGGTCGCGGATCGCCGGAATGCCGAAATCCCTGGCCAGCGCATCGCACTCGGCCTGGGTTGCCTCCACCGTCACGGCGCCGCGCCCCTGCGGCAGGCGCTCGACGTTCACGGAGCGGGTGAGCGGGCCGCCCTCGTGACGGTTCATCTCGCTGCGGGTCATGCTGGGCCTCCGAACGCGTCCGGGTCGGGGAAGGGCGGGCCGGCGGCGAGGACCGTGTCGAGATCGGCCCGCGACAGGCCGTCGGCGGCCGCCGCCACGTAGGCCGCGAGCCCGGCGGCCGCTTCGGGTTCGTCGCGGCCGAGCACGTTGCGGGCGAGCGCCGCCATGAGTGCGGCCCGGTCATCCGCGTCGAGGGCGGCGTCATAGCCCTCGGCACGCCCGTAGAAGGCGGCGCCGAGCTTCTTCATCCGCTTCGGGACGCCGAAATCGCCGACGCCCAGCTCGCGCAGGGACGCGTCGAGCTGCAGGAAGACCGAGTTCACCAGATCCTGCGCCACGTCCGCCGCCGGGGGCGGCAGCCGGTTCAGGCGGCGCAGCACCAGGATGACGTGCAGGCTGAGGCATTCGAAGCGGCCCTCGACCGTGTCCGGCACGCCGAGCCGCGTGTAGAGCCCGGCCTGCCGCGAGGCCTCGTTGATGCGCGCGTGAAGCTGCCGGATCGTGGCGCGGCGGTCGTCCGCGCGGCGGAAGAACCGGGCGATCATCGGGCCGCCCCGGGCCGTCGCGCGAAGGGCGTGGGGTGTGGCCGAGCTTGCCTTGTCAAAACCATAACCCCGCGGTACGGCAACCCACGGCCAAGGCGCAAGCGTCCATCGGGCGTCTGCTGCCCGGGCCCGCATCCGTGTCTGGTTTGCCAACAGAATCAAGGGGGGCCGATGTCGCGCCGTCTCGTCTCTGCGCTCGCTCGTCTCGCCGTGATCGGCGTGCTCGGCGCCGGCGTCTCCGGCTGCATCGGCGAAGATCTGCGGCACGGCTACCAGATCGATCAGGCGGCCGTCGCGTCGATCAAGCCCGGCTCGAGCCCGGAGCAGGTCCTCCAGACGCTCGGCACCCCCTCGACGGTGTCCACGGTCGGCAACAAGTCCTGGTACTACATCTCCCAGAACACCCGCCGCACGGTGATGTTCCTCGGCGAGTCGGTGCAGGACCAGAAGGTGGTCGCAGTGTACTTCACCGGCGGCTTCAAGGTGGAGCGCGTGGCGCTCTACGGCCTGCAGGACGGGCGCATCTTCGACTTCATCGAGCGCACCACGCCGACGAGCGGCCAGGACCGGGCCTTCCTCAGCCAGCTCTTCCGCGGCCTGACCCGCTACGAGCCCTTCGGCGGCAACAGCGGCAGCCCGGCGCCCGGCGCCAACCGCGGCCTCTGATCGCAGGGCGGCGCCCGCCACGGGGGGCGCCGCATTCACCGATCGGCCGCGCTCAGGCCGCGATGGGCGCGCCCGCAAAGAAACGGGCAATCTCGCCCGGCTCGGCGAACAGGTGGTCCGGCCCGCTCTCACGGAGCGCGTCCGCCCGGGTATAACCCCAGGTCACCGCCGCGAAGGCGCAGCCCACGGCCCGCGCCGCCTCCGCATCCCGGATCTCGTCGCCCACGCTGAGCACGCCCTCGGGCGCGAGGCCGCAGCGGCGGATCAGCGCGGAGAGGCGCCGCGCCTTGCCGAACAGCGAGGCCCCGCAGGCGTAGGCTTCGACGAGCGCGGCGAGGTCCGGCCCGAGGACGCGGCGCACGTTCGCCTCCGTGTTCGAGCTCAGCACCGCGAGGCGGACCTCCCGCCGCGCCAGCGCCGTCAGCGCCTCCGGAACGCCCGGGAACAGGCGCATCGCGTCGATGTCGCGGCTCGCCAGCGCGTGCATGTGGCGCGAGATTGCCGGCAGCTTCCAGAGCGGCACGCCGAGCCGGGCGACGATCTCGCGGGCGCCGAGCGCGCGCAGCGATTCCACCTCCTCCTCGGCGATGCGGCGGAAGCCGTAGCGGTCGGCCACGCCGTTGATGACCGAGCAGAACCAGGGGAAGCTGTCGGCGAGCGTGCCGTCGAAGTCGAGGACGACGAGGGTGTAGGGCGCGGGCGGGCGCGCGTCTGTCATGGCCGGGATTCGGGTCGGGAGGGAGCGGGACGCGTCAATAGCGCAGGTTCGCCACCGGGAAGCGCAGGCGCATGACGAGCCCGTCCGGCGCCCATTCGTGCTCCAGGCTGCCGTCGAGCTGGCCGGCCACGCTGCGCTCGGCCAGCACGGTGCCGAAGCCCCGGCGGCTCGGCGTGTCGGTGATCGCGGGCCCGCCCGCCTCCGCCCAGGTGAGATGGTAGGTCTCGCCCTCGATCCGCCCCGTCAGCGAAACCGTTCCCGCCTCCGTCGAGAGGCCGCCGTACTTCACGGCGTTCGTGGCCTGCTCGTGCATGATCAGCGCGAGCGCGGTCGCGGACCGCTCGCCGACCGGCGCGTCGTCGCCACCGATCGCCACGCGCTCCCGCCCCTCCTGCGCGTAGGCCGCCATGATAAGGCGCATCAGGCCGAGCAGGGTCTGCCCCGCCACGGTCGGCGCGCTCTCGGGCGAGTGGGGGCGCACGTATTCGTGGGCCTGGGCCAGCGCGCCGAGGCGCTCGCGGAACGCCTCGACGAAGGGCTTGGCCTGCGGGTCGCTGCGGCCGGTCAGCGCCGCGATGCCGCTCACCACCGCGAAGATGTTCTTGATCCGGTGGGACAATTCGCGGATCAGCAGGTCGCGGGCCTCCTCGGCGCGCTTGCGCTCCCGCAGGTCGCGGGTCACCGTCGCGTAGCCGATCTCGGCGCCGTTCGCGTCGCGGACGGGGAAGATGTTGTAGAGGACCGCGATCCCCTCGCCGGTGCCGAAATGCCGGAAGGCGAGCTCTCCCTCCCACCAGCCCGACGCCTTGACGGCGGGCAGCACCACCTCGTCGATGATGCGCTGGCTCGCCGGCATGAAGTAGTCGGGGATGCGGGTCTCCCGGGCCGCGGCGAGATCGGGCAGGCCGACGAGGCGGAGCGCGGCCTCGTTGAGGTGGACGACCCGTCCCGCGAGATCCGTGACGCCGATGAAGTCCTTCGAGGTCTCGACCACGGCCGCGAGCTTGCGCGCCTCGGTCTCCGCCCGCTTCAGATCCTCGATGTCGGTGCAGGTGCCGAACCAGCGCTCGATGCGGCCGTCCGCGTCGCGGATCGGCATGGCGCGGCCGAGCGTCCAGCGGTAGGCGCCGGTGTGGTGGCGCAGGCGATATTCGATCTCGTAGGGCTCGCCGGTGGCGAGCGAATGGCGCCAGCGCGCCCAGGCCCGCTCCTGGTCGTCCGGGTGGAACACGCCGTTCCAGCCCTCGCCGTCCGTCGAGCCGTAAGGGACGCCTGTGAACTCGTACCAGCGGTCATTGTAATAGTCGTGGAATCCGTCCGGCAGGGTGGTCCAGACCATCTGCGGCATCGCCGCCGCCATCACGCGGAAGCGGCGCTCGCTCGCGGCGAGTTCCGCCTCGCGGGCGGAGACCGCCTCGAGGGTGCGGCGATGGGCGAGGAGCGCCGAGATCTGGCGCGCCAGGGCGCAGAGCGTCTCGGCTTGCGCGGGGGTCAGGCCCTGCGGGCGCGGCACCCGGTCGAGGACGCAGAGGGAGCCGAGCGGCAGGCCGTCCGGGCTGCGGATCACGGCGCCGGCGTAGAAGCGCATGTACGGCTCGCCGCGCACGAGCGGATTGTCCCGGGTGCGCCGGTCGACGGTCAGATCCGGAAGAACGAGCAGATGCTCCTCGCGGATCGCGTGCGCGCAGATCGAGCGCTCGATGCTCGTCTCCGAGCAGCCGAAGCCGATCGCCGCCTTGAACCATTGGCGCGCCTCGTCGACGAAGCTGACGAGGGCCACCGGCGCCTCGCAGACGAGGGCGGCGATCCGCGTCAGGTCGTCGTAGGCTGCCTCCTGCCCGCTATCGAGGATCTTCTGCGCGCGCAGGTCCGCGAGACGTTCGGCCTCGGTCCAGGCCGGAGGCCGATCGTCGTCCCGAACCTCGGCCGTCACGAGTCTGAATCCTTACCCACAGGCGGAAGACATAGGGTGAAACGTGGCCGCGGGGAAGAACGGGTCGCGCGCCGAGCCGGGGGCGCTCCGACGAAACGCGGACTTGTCCTCACCGGCGAGGCCGCAGGACCGATGCCGCCCGCGCATCCTCGCCGCGCGGGACGGGACCGGCACGCGCGACGGGACGCGCGTCCCGGGCCCTCACAGCATCGCCCACGATCCGGAGATGATGGGCGATGCCCGCGGGCGATCGTCAGGCGGCCTGCGATTCCGTCAGCGTCGGGTAATCGATGTAGCCCTCGGGGCCCTGCGAGTACCAGGTCCTGGCCACGTCCTTGTTGAAGGGCGCGTCCTCGGCGATCCGGCGCGGCAGGTCGGGATTGGCGATGAAGGTGCGGCCGAAGGCGATCGCGTCGGCGACGCCCGCGTCGAGGGCGGCCTGCGCCGAGCGCCCGTCGTAATCCGAATTGAGCACCAGCGGGCCCTCGAAGGCGCGCTTGATGGTCGGCGCCACGGGCGGGTGGTTCGCGGTGCCGAAGGTGCCGTTCGGACCCGGCTCGCGCAGTTCGAGGAAGGCGATGCCGATGCGCCCGAGCGCCTCGGCGGCCGCGCCGAACAGAGCCTCCGGGTTCGAATCGTCGACGCCCTGGATCGCGCCGTTCGGCGACAGGCGCACGCCCGTGCGGTCCTTGCCGGCGACATCCGCCACGGCCTGCGTCACCTCCGTGAGCAGGCGGATGCGGTTCTCGATCGCGCCGCCATAGGCGTCGTCGCGCAGGTTCGAGCCGTCGCGCAGGAACTGGTCGATCAGGTAGCCGTTCGCCGCGTGGATCTGGACGCCGTCGAACCCGGCCGCAAGGGCGTTGCGGGTGGCGTTCCGGTAATCGCCGAGCAGGCGCGGAATCTCGTCGAGGCGGAGCGGCCGGGCCTCGGCGTAGGGCTTCTTGCCGGCGTAGGTGTGCGCCGCGTCGGGGGCGGTGGTCGCGGAGGCCGAGACCGGCTTCTCGCCGTCGAGGAAGTCCGGGTGCACGATCCGGCCCATGTGCCAGAGCTGCGCGACGATGCGGCCGCCGGCCGCGTGCACGGCCTTCACGACCGGCTTCCAGGCCTCGGTCTGCTCGTCCGACCACAGACCCGGCGCGTAGGGCCAGCCAAGGCCCTCGCGGCTGATGCCGGTCGCCTCCGAGATGATGAGACCGGCGCCGGCGCGCTGCGCGTAGTACTCGGCCATGATCGGCGTCGGGACGTGCCCCGAGTCGCGCGGCCGCGGGTCAGCGGCGCCATCAGGATGCGGTTCGGCGCCTCGATGGCTCCGAGGCGGATCGGATCGAACAGTGAGGGCATGAAATCTCTCTGGAAAGCAGGCCGGCGCCGCACGAAGGGCACGGGCCGATCATCCGTGACCGGGGTCACGCGGTGGCCTGCTACGTGGTCGCTGCGGGCTGCGGCGCCAGAGGGCCCGCGCCCGCCCGCGTGCGCCTGCGCACACGGTCAGGCTGCGCCCTGCTCGGGCGCCGGTCAGGTCCGGGCGACCGCAATCGTGCTGCCGTCCATCAGCGTGAAGCGGATTCCCGCGCGCCGAAGCGCGGCGATCGCCATGCGCCGGCTGTTCGCGGCTGCGGCCTCGTTGTTCTCCTCCAGGCGGCGGATGGTCGAGAAGGACAGACCGCTCGCCTTGGCGAAATCCATCATCGACCAGTCGAGGAGCGCGCGGGCCGCACGCAGGTGCCAACCGGCGACGGCGCTCTCCAACCCTTCAGCGAGGATCCCCCCGGCCGGCCCGACCGGCATCCGCTCGGGACCAGTGTAGCCCGCCCAGGCGCTGATCCCCCGGTTGCGTCGAGGACCGGCGCGAAGGTGCCGCGGTAGCGCACGCGCTCGCCGCTTCCGAGGATCTGCGTGTAGAGATAGGTGAAGGGCCGATTTCCCGCCCAAGATTGCACCAGAGGCCCGTTCCAGTAGCCGTGCTCCTCCGCCGGGATCGCGCACAGCCAGTCGTCGTGGAACGCCTCGAGACGCCGGCCGGTGAGTTCCAGCAATTCGGGTGGGTACGGATCGAAGGGATCCAACGGGATATGCGCGAAGTAGGCGCCCGTCTCCTGGAACAGGCTCCGGCGGCGGCGCAGCTCGATCTCGCGCGCCTGCCCGATCCTCTCCCTGTCGGAGATGTCGATGACGAGCCCGGCCGCTCCGATCGGTCGCCCGTCCGGCGCGTGGTAGGTCTCGCTGTGGCCGAGCAGCGTGCGCACCGATCCGTCGGGGCCGATCACGCGGAAGCGGCGATCACTCAGGATGCCCTCGCGCATCGTGCCCAGCGCGAGCTCGACGGACGGCCGGTCCGCCGGGTGAATGGCGGCGAGAAACGCGCCCAGGCTCGGCCGCACGATGCCGGGCTCGAGGCCGAGGAGTCGAAAGAGGCCCGGCGACCAGACGTGAGCCTCGGTCGCGAAGGTCCAGCCCCAGTTTCCGGTCAGTCCGAAGCTCTCGATCCGGCGCAGCATCTCGCGCGACGAGAAGGCGAGCCGCGCGGTGCTCGCCACGGGCAAGTCGTCGGAAATATAACTTTCAGTTGTATAAGGGCTCCCGCGCCGGGGTGGGAAGCCATCGTTCCCGTCATTCATGCGGGAGACCCGCCCTGCGATAGATCTCACACCTCGCGTGGAGCATCGTTTCGCTAACCTGACATTGCCGAACCTGTCCGACGTCGCGCGACGTCGTCGGTCTGGAGCCTTCGGTACATTCCTTGACGCTGGATGCAGCCGGCCGCCGCGGACGGATACGTGCAGGATTTACCTATGATAAAAGCGTGACCTTAAATCGCTGAAAAAGCAATCCGGCGCATCGCGTCCGCGCACCCACGAAAAAGCGCGCCCGCCGGTGACGGGCGCGCCGTTGTTGCCGCCCGCGCATTTTCGAGCGGAGCGGATATCGGTTCGCGTACAGAAAGCGCCCTCTATCGAGAGCTTGGAGCGGCCTTCCTGATCCGGGGATCCGGAAGCCGCTCCAAGGATCGCTCAGCTGTGGGCGAGGACAGCCAGCAGCAGCAGGGCGATGATGTTGGTGATCTTGATCGCCGGGTTCACGGCGGGGCCGGCCGTGTCCTTGTAGGGGTCGCCGACCGTGTCGCCGGTCACCGCCGCCTTGTGGGCGTCCGAGCCCTTGCCGCCGTGGTGCCCGTCCTCGATGAACTTCTTGGCATTGTCCCAGGCGCCGCCGCCGGAGGTCATCGAGATCGCGACGTAGAGGCCCGTGATGATGACGCCGAGCAGCATCGCGCCCACCGTGGCGAAGGCCTGCGCCTTGCCGGCGATCGCCTGGATGACGAAGAACAGCACGATCGGCGAGAGGACAGGCAGCAGCGAGGGCACCACCATCTCCTTGATGGCGGCCCGGGTCAGCATGTCGACGGCGCGGCCGTAATCGGGCCTGTCGCGCCCCTCCATGATGCCGGGCTTCTCGCGGAACTGGCGCCGCACCTCCTCGACCACCGCGCTGGCCGCGCGGCCGACCGCCGTCATGGCGATGCCGCCGAACAGGTACGGGATCAGGCCGCCGAGCAGCAGGCCGACGACGACGTAGGGGTTCGAGAGCGAGAAATCGACCGAGACGCCCTGGAAGAAGCGGTACTGGGTCGGGCTCGCATTGGCGATGAAGTAGTTCAGGTCCGAGGTGTAGGCGGCGAACAGCACGAGCGCGCCGAGGCCCGCCGAGCCGATCGCGTAGCCCTTGGTGACCGCCTTGGTGGTGTTGCCGACCGCGTCGAGGGCGTCCGTCGACTTGCGGACCTCGGAGGGCAGGCCCGCCATCTCGGCGATGCCGCCCGCGTTGTCCGTCACCGGCCCGAACGCGTCGAGGGCCACGATGAAGCCCGCCAGCGCCAGCATCGCGGTGACCGCGATGGCGATGCCGAAGAGGCCGGCCAGCGCGTAGGTGCCGATGATGCCGGCGACGATCACGATGGCCGGCAGGGCCGTCGATTCGAGGGAGATCGCGAGGCCCTGGATCACGTTGGTGCCGTGGCCGGTGACCGACGAATCGGCGATCGACTTCACCGGGCGATAGTTCGTGCCGGTGTAGTATTCGGTGATGACGACGATCAGCGCCGTGATGGCGAGGCCGATCACCGCGCAGCCGAGCAGGCCGCCCGAGGTGAAGGTCTGGCCGGTGCTGGTCTTGAACTCGGTGGCGAAGCCGCCGAACAGGGCGTAGTTCACGGCGGCGATCGCGCCGATCGAGAGGACGCCTGCCGCGATCAGGCCCTTGTAGAGCGCGCCCATGATCGACTGGTTCGCCCCGAGCCGGACCGCGTAGGTGCCGGCGATCGAGGTGAGGATGCAGGCCGAGCCGATGGCCAGCGGGTAGATCATCATCGCCTCGAGGACGTTGCGTCCCCCGACCTCGGTCTGGCCCGCGAAGAAGATCGCGGCGAGCACCATCGTGGCGACGACGGTGACGGCGTAGGTCTCGAACAGGTCGGCCGCCATGCCGGCGCAGTCGCCGACATTGTCGCCGACGTTGTCGGCGATGGTGGCGGGGTTGCGCGGGTCGTCCTCCGGGATTCCGGCCTCGACCTTGCCGACGAGGTCGCCGCCGACATCCGCGCCCTTGGTGAAGATGCCGCCGCCGAGGCGGGCGAAGATCGAGATCAGCGAGGCGCCGAAGCCGAGGGCGACCAGCGCGTCGATGACCTCGCGGCTCGCGGGCGCGAGACCGGCGAAGCGGGTCAGGTAAGTGTAGTAGAGCGCGACCCCGAGCAGGGCGAGGCCGGCGACCAGCATGCCGGTGACCGCCCCCGACTTGAAGGCGACCTCAAGGCCGCCGCCGAGCGAGGTCGACGCGGCCTGCGCGGTGCGGACGTTCGCCCGCACGGACACGTTCATGCCGATGAAGCCGGCCGCGCCCGAGAGCACCGCACCGACGAGGAAGCCGACCGCCACCTTGATCCCGAGGAAATAGGCGAGCGCGACGAACAGGATGATGCCGACGATTCCGATGGTGGTGTACTGGCGGCGGAGATAGGCCTGCGCGCCCTCGGCGATCGCCCCCGCGATCTCCTGCATGCGCTGGGTCCCGGCGTCTCGCTTCATCACGTCGTTGATCGTGACGATTCCGTAGGCGACGGCGCAGAGCCCGCCCAGGATGATCAGCAGCAATGCGGTCATTCATCCGTCCTTGGGGTTATGGTGCCTGGCTTGGGCTTGTTTCTCCGAGCTTGGCCGGGCCGGCCATGGGACGCGACGCTCGGGGCTTGATGCCTTCCTCCCCGGAAGTGCGTGACCTGATTGCCAAACTTCGCGGCTCAGCGCAAACAGCGCGTACCCTTTCGAACAGCGGATATTGCTGCAGCGCAAAATTATTCAGTATCCGGACCATGATCGCGATCAACGCGGGCCGGTCGCGATCGTGATCGCCCGGGCGGCGCCGCAAGCCCCGATTGCGATTGCAGGCGGCCGGCGCAATGCTAATCAGTGGTTGCGTCAGTGCCGGGGGAGAGGATGAGCAGCGATCAGGTCGCGCGGCTGGCCGCCACGATCGAGACCCTGACCAAGGCCGTCCAGTTCCTCCTCGCCGAGCGGATCAGCGACCAGCCCGAGGACATCCGGGAGGACCTGCTCACCCTGCTGCAGCGCTCGTTCGCGACGCCCGATCCGCGGACCGGAGCGCCGACGGGCCGGGTCTCGCAGGCCGACCTCGCCCTCTGGATGCCGGTGGTCGCCGCCGCGCTGATGGACGACGTGCGCGCCCAGCTCGGGATGGGCCCGCGGGGCCTTCCGCCGGAGCCGCCGCTCCCGGACCGGCGATGAGACCGGCGCCCGCACCCTTCAGAAATGGCTGAAGGATCCGGCACTTAGGCTCCGGGAGACGCCCTCTTCCGTCGTGAAGATCGGTGGTCCCTCCCCGGCTCCGACTACGCCGATGACGGCGACCGGCACGCCGGCCGCCGCCGCCTCGGCCCGGAAGGCGGCCTCCGCACCGGGCGGGACCGTGCACAGGATCTCGTAATCGTCACCGCCCGTAAGCGCCGTGTCGAGGAGCGCAGGGTCGGCCGCGAGCGCCAGACGCGCGGCCGGAGACAGCGGGACGTCCGCCTCGCGGATCTCGGCCCGGCGGCCGCCCCCCATCATCTTGGCGAGATCGCCGGCCAGGCCATCCGAGACGTCCATCGCGGCGCTGGCGTAGCGGCGCAGCAGCGGCGCGAGGGTGAGTCGCGGGCGCGGGTGCAGGTAGCGGTCGAGCAGGACGGCGCGGGCGTCGGACTCCAGTCGCGCCAGCGCGGCGCCCGCCGGCGCAAGCCGCAGGGCGAGCCCGAGGGCCGCGTCCCCGATCGTCCCGCTGACGCAGACCCGGTCGCCGACCCGCGCGCCCTGCCGCCGGACCATGGTGCCGGAGGGCAGCTCGCCGAGGGCCGTGATGCCGATGAAGGCGGGCCCCGCGGCCCGGACCGTGTCGCCGCCGAGGAGCGGACACCCGAAGGCGGACGCGGCCTCCGCGAGGCCCGCGCTGAAGCCGGCGAGCCACGCCTCGGTCCAGTCCGGCGCCAAGCCGAGGCTCAGCAGGTAGGCGCGGGGCGCCGCTCCCTTGGCCGCGAGGTCGGAGAGATTCACGCCGAGCGCCTTGCGGGCCACCGATTCCGGCGGATCCTCGGGGAAGTAGTGGACGCCCGCCACGATGGCGTCGGCGGTGAGGACGAGATCGTGGCCCGGCCGCGGGGTCAGGCTCGCCGCGTCGTCACGCAGGCCGTCCGCCCCCTCCCCCGCCAGCGGCGCGAAATAGCGCGCGATCAGCGCGTCCTCGCCCGGACGGTCGGGCGCGGCCGCGCTCACCCGCGCTTCGCGCCGGCGAGCTCGTCGCTCCGCGTGCCGCGCGCCACCTTGTCGAGCACGGCGTTGACGAGGCCGGGCTCGTCGCCGGCGTAGAAGCTGTGGGCGACGTCGACATATTCCGAGATCGCCGCGCGGGCCGGCACGTCGTGCCGGAACATCAGCTCGTAGGCGCCCGCGCGCAGGATCGCGCGGAGCACCGCCTCGATCCGCTTCAGCGGCCAACCCTGCGTCAGCGCCTTGTCGATCTGCGGATCGATCGTCCGCTGCTCCTCGACGATCCCGCGCAGGAGGTCGCGGAAGAAGGCGGTCTCGGCGGGCGGGTGCGCCACGCCGTCCACCTCCTGGCCGATCCAGAAGACCTCGAACTCGGCGAGCGCGTCGAGGACGCCCTTGCCCGAGATCTCCATGTCGTAGAGGGCCTGCACCACGGCGAGCCGGGCGCCGCTGCGCTCCTTGATCTTCGTCTCCCGGTCGTTCGTCATGCCTCCACTCCCGCGACGGAGCCGGCCTCGGCGGCGCGTTTCAGGGCGAGGATGGCGAGGGCCGCCTCGGCCGCTCCACCACCCTTGTTCATCTCCGCGACGCGGGCGCGTGCCAGGGCCTGCGCCTCGGTCTCGACGGTCAGGATGCCGTTGCCGAGCGGGAGCCGCAGGGCGACCGACAGGTCCATCAGCGCGCGGGCGCTCTCGCCCGCCACGATGTCGTAATGGCCGGTCTCGCCGCGGATCACGCAGCCGAGGGCCACGACGGCGTCGTAGGGTTCGCCCGCGCGCTCGGCGGCTTCCAGCAGGATCGCCATCGTTCCGGGAATCTCCAGGGCGCCCGGGACGGTGACGGTGACGGCCCGCGCACCGGCCGCGGCGATCGCGGCGTGCGCCCCCGCGAGGAGTTCGTCGGCGATGTGATCGTAGAACCGGGCCTCGACCACGAGGATGCGGGCATCCCGCAGCACGGGCGCGGGGCCCGACTCGCGGCGCGGTGTGTTCGGCGTCGAAACCATCAGGGCCTTCGTCGATGGAGCGTCCAGTGCGCCGCGGGTTCGGGCGGGCCGGCGCGGCCTGCGGCGGGTGGCGAGCGATAGACCGAAGGCAGCCCCTTCACAAGCGGCGGGACGCCGCCCCGAGCCCTGGCAATCACGGCCCCTCCACCGCGGCGCGGCTCTCCGCGAGACGCGCGGCGTAGCGGGCGATGAGATCGACTTCGAGGTTGAGGCGGTCGCCCGACCGGCGCTCGCCCCAGGTGGTGACGGCGAGCGTGTGCGGGATGAGCAGGACGGAGAAGAGGTCGCCCTCGACCGTGTTGACGGTGAGCGAGGTCCCGTCGAGGCAGACGGAGCCCTTCTGCGCGATGAAACGCGCGAGGTGGTGCGGCGCGCGCAGGGTGAAGCGCTCACTTGCCCCCCAATCGCCCTCCCCGCCAGTCACGGGGTCCCGGGCGACGATCTCGGCGAGGCCGTCGACATGGCCGGTGACGAGATGGCCGCCGAGCTCGTCGCCGATCTTCAGCGACCGCTCGAGATTGACGCGCGTCCCCTCCCGCCACGCTCCGACACTGGTGCGTGCCAGGGTCTCGGCCGCCGCATCGACGGCGAAGACGGCGCCCCCTTCGAACGCCTCGACGGTCACGGCCGTCAGGCATGGACCGGCGCACGCGATCGAGGCGCCGATCGCGATGTTGGCGGGGTCGTAGGTCGAGCGGATCTCCAGGCGGCGCAGGCGCTCGTCGCCCGAGACCCTCAGGACGGTGCCGACGTCGGAGACGAGACCGGTGAACATGGTGGGCTCCGCTCGTAGATGACGGCGCGATCCGGGCCGAGGCCGCGCCGCCCGGTTTCGCGCAGGTGGCCGCTCGCGATCCGCGCGGCAAGGTGCGGGCCGACCGCACGCAAGCCCCCGGCGGAGCCGAGCTCGGCCGGCCCGGTGATCAGCGTGCAGGCATCGACGAGGTCGTCCGCGGCGAGCATGTCGGCGAGGAGCGGGCCGCCCTCGCTGCAGATCCGCGTGAGGCCGCGCTCTGCGAGCACGTTCAGCGCCGCGCGCAGGTCGACCCGCCCGGACGGGAGAGCAGGGACGCAGACCACCTCGACCCCGAAGGTCTGGAGCGTTCGCTTGGCGTGGGCGGGGGCACTGCGCGTCGAGATGACGAGCGTGGGCACGTCCCGAGCGCTCCGCACCAGGGCGCTCGACGGCTGCAGGCGCAACTGCGAATCGACGACGACGCGCAGGGGCGAGCGGTCCGTCAGCCCCGGCAGGCGCACATTCAGCGACGGGTCGTCGGCGCGCGCGGTGCCGATCCCGACCATGATCGCATCCGCGTGGGCGCGCCAGAGATGCACCGCCCCGTCGGCGATCGGCCCGGTGATCCGCAGGCGCTCGCGGCCGGTGTTCGCGGCGAAGCCGTCGCGGGTCTGCGCGAGCTTGAGGCTGACGGACGGGCGCGTCTCGGCCACCCGGGTGAAGTGGCCGATGTGGTCGCGGAAGGCCTGATCGCGCAGGATCCCGGTGGTGAGGTCGATGCCGGCCGCCCGGAGAAGCGCGTGCCCGCGCCCGGCAACGCGGGTATCCGGATCCTCGATCGCCGTCACGACGCGCGCGATGCCCGATGCGACGATCGCATCGGTGCAGGGGGGCGTGCGCCCGTGATGGGAGCAGGGCTCCAGCGTGACGTAGAGCGTGGCGCCGCGGGCCGCCTCGCCCGCCATCGCGAGGGCCAGGGGCTCGGCGTGGGGCCGGCCGCCGATGGCCGTGACGCCCTGCCCGACCACGCGCTCGGCGCCGGGCGGTCCGGCCACGACGACCGCCCCGACCGACGGGTTCGGCCAGGTGCGCCCGAGATTGCGCTGCCCGAGGGAGAGGGCGAGGCGCATGAAGCGGATGTCCGTCTCGCTCACGGGCGCGCTCGGGCCCCGCGCCGCGGCCGCGGCGGTGCGGCTTCCGCCGGGGCCGCCGCCTCGCCGAGCGTGCCGAGGAGCGCCTCGAAATCCTTGGCCTCGCGGAAATTCTTGTAGACGGAGGCGAAGCGGACATAGGCCACGTCGTCGAGGCCCTTCAGCCCTTCCATCACCAGCTCGCCGATCGCCTCGCTCGCGATCTCGGCCTCTCCGCCGCTCTCGAGCTGCCGGGTGATGCCGCTGACGAGGCGCTCGATCCGCTCCGGCTCGACGGGCCGCTTGCGGAGCGCCACGTCGATCGAGCGCTGGAGCTTGTCCCGGTCGAAGGGGACGCGCTTGCCTGAGCGCTTGAGCACGATGAGCTCGCGCAACTGGACGCGCTCGAAGGTGGTGAAGCGCCCGGCGCAATCGGGGCAGACCCGGCGGCGGCGGATCGCGGCGCCGTCCTCGCTCGGGCGCGAATCCTTCACCTGCGTGTCGGAGCCGCCGCAATAGGGACAGCGCATCGGGCGCTCAAACCTCGTGTGATCGAACGGGAACGGCCGCGGACTGAGGAGCCCGCGGCCGTTCTCTAACGTGGTGTCGGCCCGGCCGGAAGCGCAATCCGGCCGGTGCGCCCGCCTCAGCCGTAGATCGGGAAGCGGCGGGTCAGCTCGTGCACCTTGTCCTTGACGCGGGCCTCGACCTCGGCGTCGCCGCCGTCACCCTTGGCCGCAACCCCATCGAGCACCTCGACGATCAGGCCGCCGATCTGCTTGAACTCGGCGACGCCGAAGCCGCGCGACGTGCCGGCCGGGGTGCCGAGGCGGATGCCCGAGGTGATGGTCGGCTTCTGCGGGTCGAACGGCACGCCGTTCTTGTTGCAAGTGATGTGGGCGCGCGAGAGCGCGGCCTCGGCCGCCTTGCCGGTGAGGCCCTTCGGCTGAAGATCGACCAGCATCAGGTGGTTGTCGGTGCCGCCCGAGGTGATGGCGTAGCCGCCCGAAATGATGGTGTCGGCGAGCGCCTTGGCGTTCTCGATCACCTGCTTGGCGTAGATCTTGAACTCGGGCTTCAGCGCCTCGCCGAAGGCGACCGCCTTGCCCGCGATGACGTGCATGAGCGGGCCGCCCTGCAGGCCGGGGAAGATCGCCGAGTTGAACTTCTTGGCGAGCGCCTCGTCGTTCGTGAGGATCATGCCGCCGCGCGGGCCGCGGAGCGTCTTGTGGGTCGTCGTGGTGGCGACGTGCGCGTGCGGGAACGGCGACGGGTGGACGCCGGCCGCGACGAGGCCCGCGAAGTGGGCCATGTCGACGAAGAAGTAGGCGCCGACCGCGTCGGCGATCTCGCGGAACTTCGCGAAGTCCCAGTGGCGCGGATAGCCCGAGCCGCCGGCGATGATCACCTTCGGCTTGTGCTCGTGGGCGAGACGCTCGACCTGCTCCATGTCGATGCGCTGGTCGTCGCGGCGCACGGTGTAGGAGACGGGCTTGAACCACTTGCCCGAGACGTTCGGAGGCGCACCGTGAGTCAGGTGGCCGCCGGCCGCGAGGTCAAGGCCCATGAAGGTGTCGCCGGGCTGCATCAGGGCCATGAACACGCCCTGGTTCGCCTGCGAGCCCGAGTTCGGCTGCACGTTGGCGAAGCCGCAATTGAACAGGCGCTTGGCGCGGTCGATCGCGAGTTCCTCGGCGATGTCGACGAACTGGCAGCCGCCGTAATAGCGGCGACCCGGATAGCCCTCCGCGTACTTGTTCGTGAGCACGGAGCCCTGCGCCTCGAGCACCGCGCGGGAGACGATGTTCTCCGAGGCGATCAGCTCGATCTCGTCCTGCTGACGGCCGAGCTCCTGCTCGACGGCCTTGGCAATCTCGGGATCGGCCTCGGCGAGAGAGGCGGCGAAGAACGTGTTCGTGAAATGCTTGTCGGCGGCGGTACCGGCGCTCATTGGATGGCCTCTTGTCTTATGCTCGGGTGACGACCCGGTAGACCCGTCGGCGTGCACGGGCGGGCGTTCAAGCAGGGAGTTCTACACGGGCTGGAATGCCAGGCCAAGCACAGGCGAATTTGCCGCCCCCTTCAAAAAAATTGAGCGTGCGGGCCGCCATTCGAGCTTCTTCAGGCCGTCAGGAATAATTGACATTTTTAGGAAAATTTGCAACAGTCGACCTGCTTTCCTTGAGGAGGTCGCCAAGAATGACTATTCATCCGACGGAGCTGGAAATTAGATCCGAGTTCGCATTCCTCGAAATTCAGTTTTAACATCTTGAAGATCGAAATTTTACTTAACGAGAAGGCAAATTTCAATCCCGATCAACCGCGCGACGAGTGCGGACGCTGGTGCCTTCAGGGACAAAGTCATGTAGAGGTCATCAGAAAAGATCGAACCGGCGATCCAAAAATCGATGCTAAAACTGATTTGCTGCTCGATATTGTGAAAGAAGTCGTCCAAGAAATTGGTGCCGGAAGCGGTCCATTATATGGTGTATATATACATACAAATTCAGCGCAACGCATCCGCGATCTCAACCTGCCTGGAATTGGCAAAGACGGTGTTGAGCAGAGCTTCAGTGCCGGGGACCTTGTAAGGTACGGGCTCAATGGTAGCATTCGAACAGATGTTATTTTGCGTGATGCAGAAGGGACTAACGGGCGTGTTCTAGCAATTTGGGACTTCAAAACAGGTAATGCGCGCCTCACAGAAGCTCGCGCTGCCGAGATTCGAGCAGCCGCGGGGGTCGGCAAAGATGTGCCAATCATCGAAATTCACATCCTTCGCGGCATCAATGTCAAGCAAATCATCTCGACTTTTTATCAAGACAAAAGGTGTGCGCCCCTGAACAATCTATGAATTTATCCAATTAAAATGAGGCGCAAGACATGTCTTTTGAAGCATACATTTTCTGCGATCGCGCGATCAGATCGACAATCGACTGGCAGCGCCACATCGATGACTTAGGCTTCGAAGTCCGCATCGATTCCGATCGGGACCTCCTCACGTCGAAGGGACATCTTCCGGCCATCTGGCATGATCGCGAGGTCGGTTTCGAATTCGGGCCGATCGACTGCGAGGACGTTTTCAGAACCTACGACGACTTGGATCTGGGCGGGCCGTGGCGGCATGCCTTCGCCCTTTATTGGAATACGCTGCCGGGCTTCGTGGGCGCTTGGGTCTGCGCCGCGGCGTACGGGAAGGCCGTGGGGGCGTCGTCTTCGACCCTCAGGAGAGCGTTCTCCTGTCCCCGGACGCGGCGGTTCGCCACGCGCAGTCGGCGATCGATTCGCTGCCGTCGATCGAGGCACTGCTCGCGGCGCAGAGGCGGCGGTGAGCGCTGTTCCCGAATGTGCGGACGCGACTGCGCGCCGCCCATGGTCTCGATCCTGTTCAACTCACCTGCGCAGCGCGCAGGCGCTTCGAGCGGTGCGGTCTCGGCCGCACCGCTCCGGATGAGGCTCAGTTCTCCTCGTCGCCCGGCTCGAAGGTCTCGGGCATGGTCTGCTCGGCGCTCGCCACCGGCGTCGGTGCCGAGATCGTCGAGGGCACGTTCACGCCGTCGCGTTTGTAGATGTCGTCGCGGAACTGCACGAGGCCGTCCGGGGTCGACCAGGCCGTGATGTAGGTCCAGTAGACCGGCACCGGCTGGGTCAGGCGGGCGTCGACGCGCTTGCCGCTCTCGATCGCCTGCTCGACCTCGTTGCGGCCCCAGCCGGGCGTGTCCTTGAGGAGCCAGGTGATGTACTCGCGCACGTTCTGCACGCGCACGCAGCCCGAGGAGATGAAGCGGAAATCGTCGCCGAACACGCCCTTCGTGTTGGTGTCGTGCATGAACACGCCGTGCGGGTTCGGGATGTTGATGCGCACGATGCCCATCGAGTTGAAGTCGGCGCCCGAATCCTGGCGGTAGGTGTAGCGGGTGCCCTCGTCGGAGAACCAGTTGACCGACTTCGGCGAGACCTCGCCGGCGCCCGAGAGGATGCGGATCTTGTTGTCCGAGAGGTAGTTCGGATCCTTCTGCATCTTCGGGATCAGGTCCTTCTTCACGATGGAAGCCGGGACCGTCCAGGTCGGGTTGAAATTGATCTCGGTCGCCTTCGTGTTCATGATCGGCGACTGGCGGTCGATCTTGCCGACGCCCGCGGCGTGCAGGGTCACGACCTGCCCGTTCTCGACCGTCTGGACGAGGGCCGCCGGGATGTTCGTGATCACGAAGCGGTTGCCGAGGTTGCCCGCGTAGGAGCGCAGGCGCACGACGTTGATCTCGAGCTGGCGCAGCCGCACGTCGGCGGGGACGTTCATCGCCTGCTGCGTCGCCATGCTCATCTGGCCGGTCTGGCTGAGGCCGTGGCGGGCCTGGAAGCGCTTCACGGCGGCGGCGACGTAGGAATCGTAGACGCCCGAGGTGCCGGCCACCGGGTCGAGGTCGCCGGTGACGATCAGGCGCTGGCGCACGGCGGCGACCGCGGGGCCGCGGCCGCCGATGCGCAGGCGGTCCGCGCCGGAGACGGGACGCCAGCCGCCGCGGGCGACGATATCCCTATAGCGCTCGACCATCTGCTCGGTCGCCGCCACCGTCTGCGGCGACAGGATCGGCGTGAGGGAGCGCTGCACCTGCATGGCGGCGGGCGAGGCGTAGTCCTGCGCCCACTCGGCCTGGGCGAAGCCGCCGGCATCGCGGGCGGCGGCCGGCTGCGCGATCGCCACGGCGGCGAGGAGGGCGAAGCCGAGCGAGCGGGTGGTGTGGGCCTGGGTCAGCATCGGTCGGAAGCTCTGGTCCAAGAATGGAGCACGGCATATTCGGGCTGAAGGACGCCGACGCGCCGGAAACTGCGTGCCCTCAGGGTGTCGAGGTACGGTTAAGAACCCATGTTCTCCGGGCCAGAATGTGGCACGGCCGTGCTCCAGCGCACACGCCTCGGCCGTGCGGCCCTGCGGCAACAGCGCGGTGAGGGTGCCTGTTGCACGAATGGCGCGCTCCGGCACGATCGTTTACTGGGTGCCACGATGAGATCTGGGAGCAGGAAACGGAGCGCATGGCGCGCGGCGACGGCCGTGATCGCGCTCTACGCCTTGGTGCTCCAATTCGTGATCGCTGGGTTGATGCCGGTCGCGGCCTCGGGCCCCGACCGGATCCTCTGCCTTCACGCATCCGACATCGGTGCGGGCGAGGGAGAACCGGCGCCGATCCATCGCCACGCCGATTGCTGCACGGCGGCCCAGATCGTGGGAGCGGCCGAATTGCCGCGCGCTTCTGCGACGAGGGCGGACTGGCCGCGGCGTGCCGTGGTTCGGATCGCCTGGACTCGGGCGACCGAGGCCCTGCCGCGCGCGCCGCCCGGCCGGATCGCCCATCCGCGCGGACCTCCTGCCGGCTGAAGGTTCTCGCTCACCGATCCCTTCAGACGATGGACCACGACCATGTGCAGCATTTCCCGGGCCGCGCTCTGCGCCGCCCTCGGCCTCGCCGTATCCGCTCCTGCCTCCCACGCCCATGCGGTTCTCGAGCGGAAGGAGGCGAGCCCGAATGCCGCTTACCGCGGCGTCGTTCAGATCATGCATGGCTGCGACGGCCAGCCGACGACGCGGGTCAGCGTCACGATCCCGGAAGGCGTGACCGGCGCGAAGCCGATGCCGAAGGCCGGGTGGCAGATCACCACGGCGCGGGGAGCCTACGCGAAGCCCTACCCCTCCTTCCACGGCACCGTGAGCGAGGGCGTGAAGAAAATCACCTGGAGCGGAGGTGAGTTGCCCGACGATCAGGTCGACGAATTCACCTTCCTCGCGCGCGTCTCCGACGCGTTCGGCCCCGGCGCCACGATCTACTTTCCGGTGGAGCAGGATTGCGCGACGGGCGGCTACCGCTGGAGCGAGGTGCCGGTCGAGGGCCAGAAGTCAGCCGACCTCCAATCGCCTGCGCCGGCTGTGCGCGTCGTCGCTGCCGCCGAGCAGGGCTCCTCGTCGATTCCGGCGGCCCGCACGGGGCACCTCGCCATCGATACACCCTGGCTGCGCGCGACCCCCGGCGGCGCGAAGGTGGCGGGTGGCTACGTCCGCATCACCAACACCGGCTCGCAGCCCGACCGGTTGACCGGTGCGAGCATGGCCCTCGCCGGGCGCGGCGAGATCCACACGATGTCGATGGAGGGCGGCGTCATGAAGATGGCGCCCGTCGTGGGAGGCCTCGCGATCAAGCCCGGCGAGACCGTCGAGCTGAAGCCTGGCGGCCTGCACCTGATGTTCCTCGATCTGACAGGGGCCCCAAAGGTCGGTGAGCCGGTGAGAGGCACCCTGACCTTCGAGAGGGCCGGCGCCGTGCCGGTGACCTTCTCCGTGGCCCCGATCGGCGCTCAGGCGCCGACCGCCACGGGCGGCGGGCATCAGCACCACTGATGCGTACCCGCCCGGGAAGGATCGGGCGTCACGGGGCCCAGATCGAGGCACGCCGCAGGCGATCCCTGCGGCGTGGGCAATCCTCAGATCGGAACTGCGAGCGCGATCCGCGCGCTCGCGCCCTCAGTACAGGCCTCCGGCCTGCGCGGCACGGTCGGCGTCCGGCGGCACGGCGCCCGGCGGCGGAGCGGCAGGCTGAGCGACATAGGCATCCGGCGGTGCGGTGCCGGGCTTGAACGCCTCGAGGATCGTGCCCGCGCCCTCGCCCGAGCCGGCACGCATGCCGGACGAGGCGCTGACGCGGATCAGCTTGATGCCCGGCGGCACGCGGAACGGCGTCGGCGGCTTGTCCTTGAGCGCGTTCTTGAGGAAGTCGAGGACGATCGGTGCGGCGAGGCCGCCACCGGTCGCCCGATCGCCGAGGGAGCGCGGCTTGTCGAAGCCGAGATAGACGCCCACCGCGAGATCCGGCGAGAAGCCGACGAACCACGCGTCCTTCGCGTCGTTCGTCGTGCCGGTCTTGCCGGCGAGCGGCTTGCCGATCTGCTTCAGGATCGTCGCGGTGCCGCGCTGGACCACGCCCTCCATGATCGAGACCATCTGATAGGCCGTCAGCGGGTCGAGCACCTGCTCGGAATCGTCCACGAGCTTCGGCTCGTCCTGACCCGACCATTTCTCCGCGTCGCAGCCGACGCATTTGCGGTTGTCGTGCCGGTAGATCGTCTCGCCGGTCCGGTCCTGGATCCGGTCGATCAGCGTCGGGCGGATGCGGCGCCCGCCATTGGCGAGCATCGAGTAGGCGGTGACCATGCGCATCACCGTCGTCTCGCCGGCCCCGAGCGACATCGGCAGCACGGGCAGCATGTCGTCGTAGACGCCGAAGCGGCGGGCGTACTCGGCGATGAGCGGCATCCCGACATCCTTGGCGAGGCGCACCGTCATCAGGTTCTTCGAGTGCTCGATTCCGTACCGCAGGGTGTGCGGACCGCCCGACTTGCCGTCGTAGTTCGAGGGCGTCCATGCCTCCTGGCCCGGTCCCGCCTCGATGGTGATGGGCGAATCCTGCACGATCGAGGACGGGGTGTAGCCGTTGTCGAGCGCGGCCGAGTAGACGATCGGCTTGAACGACGAGCCCGGCTGGCGCTGGGCCTGCGTCGCGCGGTTGAACTCGCTCTCGTCGAAGGAGAAGCCGCCGACCATGGCGTGGACGCGGCCCGTATAGGGGTCCATTGCCACGATCGCGCCGGACAGTTCCGGCTTCTGCCGCAGACGGAACTGGCCACGGCCACCGTCCATCGCCTCGACGTAGACGACGTCGCCGGCCGAGAGCGCGCCGGCGCCGCGGCCGATCCAGCGCATGCCATCGGGAGGAATCGTGCCGGTTTCCCGTTCCTTGGTGACGGCGCCCGATGCTTCGCGCCGCGGCTGCAGACCGACCTGAACGGAGCCGCCGGCCGTCGAGAGAACCACCGCGAGCCGCCAGGGCGCGACATCCCCGAGAGCGGGAACCTCGGCCACGGCCATGCCCCAGTCGCGGCCGGTCAGGTCGACGCGAGTCAGGGGGCCGCGCCAGCCGTGCTGCTGGTCGTAGCGGATCAGCCCGTCGACCAGAGCCTTGCGGGCCCAGGCCTGCATCTTCGGGTCGAGGGTCGCGCGCACCGAGAGGCCGCCCTCGTAGAGCTTCTTCTCGCCGTAGCGCTCGGAGATCTCGCGGCGGACTTCTTCGGTGAAGTAATTGGCATTGGCGGCATTCGGGAAGGCGACGCGCGGGTTGACGCCGAGCGGCATCTTCCGGGCCGCATCCCCTTCCTCGCGGGTGATGTAGCCGTTCTGGGCCATCAGGCCGATGATCTCGTTGCGGCGATCAAGGGCCTTCTGGGTCTGGCGATAGGGGTGGTAATTGTTCGGCCCCTTCGGCAGGGCTGCGAGATAGGCGGCCTCGTTGATCGTCAGCTCGTGGACGGACTTGCCGAAATAATCGAGCGCGGCTGCCGCCACCCCGTGCAGGTTGCGGCCCGGCACGATCGTGCCGAGAAAGATCTCGTTGAGGTAGAGTTCGAGGATCTTGTCCTTCGAGTAGGTCGCCTCGATCCGCAGGGCGATCAGCGCTTCGCGGACCTTGCGGTCGAGCGTCTGCTCGTTGGTGAGCAGGAAGTTCTTGGCCACTTGCTGTGTGATCGTCGAGGCGCCCTGCTTCTTGCCGCTCTTGGCGTTCGTGAGAACGGCGCGGACGATGCCCTCGGGATCGATGCCACCATGCTTGTAGAAGTTTTTGTCCTCGGCCGAGAGGAAGGCTGCGACGACGATCTTGGGCATCGCCTGGATCGGCAGATAGAGACGGCGCTCCCGGGCATACTCAGCGAGCAGCGACCCGTCGGCGGCATGCAGGCGGGTCATCACGGGCGGCTCGTAATTCGCGAGCGCGGCGTGATCCGGCAGATCCTGGCTGTACTTCCAGTAGAAGAAGGCACCCGCCGCAGCCAGCAGGACGAACACCACGGCGCCCGCGCTGAACAGGAAGCCGAAGAAACGAAGGATCAAGCGCATCCGGTGTCCCGTCCGTCGATTGCTCTGCCGCCGCGGCGGGCCGCGCTTGGCCCCAGAGGCAGCCGGACACCACCTCATGGGCGGTATCCGAGGCTCATGGCGGTGGTGTCACGCCCCCGGGCGGATGTCGATCTCTCGACGCCGCGTGCGGGGCTGTCATGGACCCCGTATCGACACCGGATCTATGGTGAAACTGGGGCGATCGCGGCCGCCTTGCGCGCGGCCGGGCCGGGCCGGGTCAGGCTGGCGCGGTTCGAGAAGAAGAGGTCGACCGCCCTCGCCATCGAGCCCGTCACGCTCTCGCGCCACTCCTCCGACTGCAGGAGGTCGAGATCGCGCTTGCTCGACAGGTAACCGAGCTCCACCAGAACGCTCGGAACATCGGGCGAGCGCAGCACCTTGAAGCCCGCTTCGCGGTGAGGTTTGGCGCTCATCTCCATCACCGGGTCGAGCTGGCCCATCAGGGTGCGGGCGAAGCCCGACGAGAATCCGCGCGTCTCGCGCAGCGTGAGTTCCTGAAGGATATCCGCGATGTCGCCCGGTCCCTCGCTCGCATCGGTGCCGGCGGCGGCGTCGGCCTTGTTCTCCCGGTCGGCAAGCCGGGCAGATTCGGCGTCGGTCGCCTTCTCGGAGCCGGTGTAGATGGTGGCGCCCCGCACCTGCGGGGCGGCGGAGATCGAATCGGCGTGGATCGAGACGAAGAGGTCGGCCTTCGTCTCGCGGGCGATCCGCACCCGCTCGCCAAGGGGCACGAACACGTCCCGGTCGCGGGTCATGCGCACCCGGTAGCGGCCGCCGGCCTCCAGCCGCTTCGTCAGAGCCTGTGCGAAGCCGAAGACGATATCCTTCTCAAACACGCCGGTCGCGGCGATCGCACCCGGATCGATCCCGCCGTGGCCCGCATCGATCATGATCAACGGCCGAAGATCGGATGCATCGGCGGGCGCGGTGACTTTGCGCTGCGAGGGCGCCGGATCGCTGGCGACGGCCGCCCTCCGGAAGGCTTCCCGGTCCGTCTTCTGCAGTTCGATCGAGAACAGGACCGCGCCGTCCTTCGGGCGCGTCACAGACTCCGTCCGGACGACCGTCGCCGGCGCCGTGAGATCGATGACGATGCGCGAGCGGCCCGGCGCGAACAGGCCGTAGCGGTAGGATTGGATTAGCCCCTCGCGCCGGCGCCCACTCTCGGGGTCGAGCTGAAAGTTGAGCTCGGCGAGGTCGATCACGACGCGGTCCGGCCGCTCCATCACGAAGGCGCGCGCCTCGACCGCCTTGGAGAGGGTGAAGGTCAGGCGGGTCGTGCCGGTCGCGGTCGCGGAGACGTCGGCGGCGATCGCCACCGCCGCGTTGCGGCCCCTCGCGCCATCCTGTGCGCCGGCCGCACCCGCGCCGGCAAGGGCGAGCAGCAGGAGCGCGGATCGAATCAGGCGGGTGCGTGTCAGCATCTGTCGGCGGCTGTTCCCGATGCCTGGATTAGGACATAGGGCTGACAGGGTTAACCGATAGTTCCCTGCCCGGTTTCAATCGTACCAAAGCTGTGGCGGCGGCGCGACACCGGGCGACGCGCGGGACTTGAGGCGCGGCCGCTCAGGTCCGCTGGCGCACGACGAAGCATTCCAGGAGAAGTCCCAAGGTCAGCGAGAACAGCGCGAAAAGCATCACATAGGCGTAGTCCACCTTGACGCCGAGGCTCGGAAAATAACCAAGTCGCACCCACTCGATGATCTGCAGGGCCGGGTCCACTTGAAGGCGTTGTGGAGCTCGGGCGGCAGGTAGCTCGGCAGGAACATCACGCCGCTGAAGATAAACATGAGGATATTTTACAGCTGATAACCCATGATCCAGGCCGGGAAGAACGCCACGGTCTCGACATTTATCGTGCCGATCCCGATACCGAAGCAGATCGCCGCGAGGTCGCCGCTGATCGCGGTCATGGCGTCGGCCGGGCGCGGATCGACGCCGAGCGCGATCAAGATCGTGAAGACGCACAAGAGGCCGAGAAATCCCGTGACGGTCTCGATGATGACGTCTGCGAAGACGACGTGGAACACCTTGTACCTGACGATAGTCGGCCAGAGGACGTTTCATCATCACCGCCTTCATGACCTTGGGCGAGACGTACTGGAAGATCAGGCACGGCACCGCGCCGCTCGCGAAGAAGAGCGCCCGGCTGTCGCCGATCGGCGCCGGCACCTTGCGGAAGACGTGGATGGCGATGAGCATGAAGATGTGGACGACGGGCTACAGCACCACGACGGCGTAGCCCAGGTGCGAGCCGCCGAACCGGGTGCGCATGTCGCGGAGCATGAGCGCGTGCAGGACGCGTAGGTAGGATTCCGTCCCGCTGCGCCAGCCGGGAAGCGCTGCCGTCTCGCTGATCATGGGAGCTTCGGTGCGCTCGACAGGAGCGACGCTCCCTGACCGAGGATCGCGTCCGAAATATAAAGGCCCGCGGCCCGCGCGGCGCGGCTGAGCCGGCCCGCGCCGCCTTCGGATCTCCGTTGCCGCAGACGCTGCCGCGGCGCCGTCACTGTTCCCGCGCGAGCCGCAGGAGGTTCTGGCCGTAATTGGTTTTGGAGAACAGCTCATCACGGGCGATCAACTGCTCGCGGCCGATGAAGCCCTGTAGGTAGGCGATCTCCTCCAAGCACGCCACCTGAAGGCGATGTCGATGCCACTCGCGGCAAGCACGTCGGCCCGGTAGGTCTCCGAGAACCAGCCGCGGTCGTCGCCGTGCCGCTTCGGCACAATCCGCCTCACTGCGGGTATGTCGCACGCGATCACCTGCTCGTCGGCTTCCTCCTCCCGCGAACGGCCGTCGCCCCGGCCCGCCGATAGCGCGGTATCGTGGGCGGCAACTCCTCGCATCGAGCCATTCTCGCTGCCGACGCAAGCTGATAACCGCCCCTTCCGTCGAACCTCCAACGCCCGCGGACGCACGCTGAACCGCGCTTTGACCTTCCCGGCTCGAGGCTGTAGGCACTAGGGCAAAGCTAACCAATCGATCCCGATCACACGGACAAAGTGCCTGAAATGAGGAAAGCCCTTATCACCGGCGTCACCGGTCAGGATGGAGCATACCTCGCGCAGCTCCTGCTGCGCCACGGTTACTCCGTCTATGGGTTGGTACGCCGGTCGAGCACGACCGACGTGAACGACCTCCGTCTGCGCTGGCTGGGCATTGCAGACAAGCTTACCTTGGTGGATGGCGATCTGTCCGACCTGTCCAGTCTGATGAGGGCTATCCGTCAGATCGGACCGGACGAAGTCTACAATCTTGCGGCGCAGTCCTTCGTGAAGACCTCCTGGCAACAGCCGCTTTTGACGGGCGCGGTCACGGGGCTCGGCGGCGCACATATGCTCGAAGCCGTGCGCATCGAGAAGCCGGATGCACGGTTCTATCAGGCATCCTCCTCGGAGATGTTCGGTCTCATTCAGGAATCCGTCCAGAAGGAGACGACGCCATTCTATCCGCGCTCGCCCTACGCGGCGGCGAAACTCTACGCGCACTGGATGACGGTGAATTACCGCGAGAGCTTCGGGCTGCACGCGTCGAGCGGGATCCTTTTCAATCACGAGAGCCCGCTGCGCGGCATCGAGTTCGTGACGCGCAAGGTCACGGACGGTGTCGCCCGCATCAAGTTGGGTCTCGGGCACGAACTCCGCCTCGGCAACATCGACGCGCAGCGGGACTGGGGTCACGCCCGGGACTACGTGAAGGCGATGTGGCTGATGCTGCAGCAGGAGAAGGCAGACGACTACGTCATCGCGACGGGTCGCACCGTTACCGTCCGCGACATGTGCCGGATCGCGTTCGACCATGTTGGGCTCGACATGGACAAGTTTCTCGTCATCGACCCGAGCCTGTTCCGGCCGGCCGAGGTCGACATCCTCCTCGGCGACGCATCGAAGGCAAAGGCTAAACTCGGCTGGGAGGCCGAGACCTCGCTCGAAACGATGATCAAGGAAATGGTGGACGCCGACGTCCAACGGCTCTCGAACGTCAGATAGAACCGTCTCATTCGGTCGGCACTTTACAAGAAGCATCTTCATGTCCGAGAGAATCCTGATCACGGGTGCCGGTGGATTCGTAGGACGACACGTCATAGAGGCGCTGCTCGATCGGCCGGGCAAAGTGCACCGGATCTTCGCGGCCTGCCGGGCCGACTGCGGCGCCTTTCCGGCCTCCGTCGAACCGGTGGCGTTCGATGTGACCGAACCGCAGCAGATCCAGAGGGTCGTCGCCGAGACGAAACCAACTACGATCCTCCATCTCGCGGCGATCGCTGCGACCCAGGATGCACAGAAGGATCGCGGCTATACCTGGTCCGTGAACCTTACGGGGACGATGTCCCTCGCGGAGGCGACCCTGACGTCTGTACCGGACGCGCGCTTCATCTACATCGGGAGCGCCGAGGTGTACGGCAGCACGTTCCAGGTCCAGTCGGGCCCGCTGAACGAGGACGCTACGCTGCGTCCCACCACGTCCTACGCCGCGTCGAAGGCGGCAGCCGACCTCCTCGTCGGCCAGATGGTCCATTCCGGTCTCAACGCGGTTCGGTTCCGGCCATTCAATCACACGGGCCCGGGCCAGACGACCCGCTTCGTCGTGCCCGCCTTCGCATCGCAGATCGCCCGTATTGAGGCGGGTCTTCAGCCGCCGGTGATTAAAGTCGGCAATCTCGAACCGGCCCGTGACTTCCTCGACGTCCGGGACGTGGTCCGCGCCTACGTTCAGGCGATCTTTGCCGAGGACCTGCGGCCCGGCAGCATTTTCAACATCGCCTCCGGGACTCCTCGCAAGATCGCGAGCGTTCTCCGTGGCTTATGCGATCTCTCGCGGGTCGAGATCGCAGTGGAGCAGGATGCAGGCGTCCTGCGGCGCAACGAGGTCATGTCGGCGACCGGGAACGCCGAGGCCGGGCGGAGCGCGCTCGACTGGCAGCCGCGCATCCCATGGGAGGAAACCCTGCGCGACGTCCTCGAGGAACACCGAAACGCGCTGAGGGCGTAGCCGCCGCGCAGATCCCGGTGTTCCAAAGAGGGCGCCGTCTCCGATCGCGACCGTCGGAGACGGCGCCACGCCCCTCCCCTCAGAGACGGTAGATGGCCCGCAGGGTTCCCGTCGTCGGATCGTCTCCGAAACGCGACCCGCGCTGCAACGCCTGATCGTAGTTGGCGAACAGGTCGGCGGACCGGTCCTTGAAGTTGCCGAGGCGCTTTAGTCGTTCGACGTATCGCGGGAGGCTGAGCAGGTTGCGGACCTGATCGTCCTCGCCGAAGCCCTCGCGCACGAAGTGGGTGGCCTGCCCGACGTTCGAGATGCGATAGCGCCGCAGCGCGTCGGCGGGCACGCCCATGGCCTCGGCGAGATCGTAGGTCTCCGGCAGGCGTTCGATGTGCCAGACCGGAGCGTAGCGCATCCACGACACGTTCATGTTCACGACGATCTGATTTGAGCCGATCCAGTAGCCCGGCCGGTCGAGCATCTGTTCCAAGACGTGCTTCGTCGTCGGGATGCAGCTCGCCATGTCCGAGAAGGGCGGCGCGGACGTGTACTGCGAGTAGGCGGCGAGAGCCTGATCCCTGCGGAAGACGCAGGCGTAAATCGCCGTGAAGAAGTTCTCGTTGTTGGCGGCAAACTCGCGAATCTCGTCGTGGAATGCGGCGGGCGTCTCCGTCGCGATCGGGGTCGCGGATTCGAGCAGGCCGTCGACGTCCGAAAGGTCCGAGGGCCGGTCGAAGTAGGTGTAGGCGTAGTTGATATAGACGAGCTCGCTGCGCGGATGCGCCTCGATCGCGTTCAGGATCAGCGCCGTCGTGCCGAGCTTGACCAGATCGTCGTCCCCGAGAATCCAGACGAAATCGCCCGCGGCGAGCTGCGCGGTGACCGCGAGGTTGCCCAGCATGCCGACATTCTCGGCGTTCCGGACCGATTTGATATCGTAGGCGGCCGCCAGTTCCTGCATCACCTGCGGCGTGTGATCGGTCGATGCGTTGTCGACGACCAGGAACTCGACCTGATCGCGGTGCGCACTCAGATCCTGCGCCAGCAGCGGCAGCGTCTTGCTGAGCCAATCGGCTCGATTGTAGGTCGACACGCAGACCGAGAGGCGTACCGGGTTTCGCGCGAGCGGCGGACGCTCGATGTCCGGAGCGACTGCGGCGAGCTCGCGCAATCGAAGCGGGTACATCTCCCGAAAAATACGGCAGAATCGGTCCACCAAGCCGGACCCGTCCTCGTCCGCCTCCAGAAGCACGGAGCGCCCACGGACGAGAGCGATCGGATGGTCTGTTGCGCACAGCGTCGCGAAGAACCGCGCGTAATCCTCTGGGTGCTCGAAGACGAACATCGCCGCTTCGCCGATCAGACGTTCGAGGCGGCGGCTCGACGCTTCGCACGCCGCCACGGCTGCCCCGTCCATCAGTACGGCGACGCGTTGGCCGGGCCGCGACGGCATGCTTTCTTCCTCCGACGAGAGGCTCGCCAGCACCCATTGTCGGTTCGGATCGGCTCCGAAATGAATCGGGCTCGAAACGAGACGGCGATCCATGTCCAGGGCTTCCTCGCGCAGCGCGTCTAGGAGCGGCGACTGGATGCCCCGGCCGACTTGCACAGCAAGGCCTCGCAGCGTGCACGCCTCGCGCTGCAGCGCCGCCCCGTCTCCATCCGCCAGATGGATCTGAGGCAAGTGCCGGCCGGCATCGACCGAGGCCGAACCTCCGGCGAGGGCGTCCCGCCAACGATCCCGCAGATCCGCGCTCGACGCTTGGACGACGTCCGCCAGGAACGCCCAGGGACCGGTACGGCCGTCCGCCTCGGTGAGCGTCAGGAGCGAGCGGATCTGATGGCGGCGGGCGTACTGGAAAAGGGCGGGACGCTCCCGCTCGGGCACCTCGAACAGTGCCGTGTCCGCGACCGTCAGCCACGCCTCGTTGAGGGTAGTGCGAAACTCCGGGACGAGATGAAGCAACCTGGAGTTGCCGTCGGCGTCCATCACCTCCAGAGCGAGGGTTCGGCTGTTCCACGACACGGGGATCCCCGTGGCCGATCTCGTCGTCCCATCGAACGCGTCAGCAGGAAGCGTGCGCGGCTCCGCCACGGGTTCCAAGCGGAAATCTCGCCGGAGCCAGGAGCGCGCCCGCCCCGTGCGCGGATAGGGAATGCCGGGCGGGCAGAGCGGCTCGTCGGCGGCCAGCGAGGCAGTGCTCGGCACCCCCTGCGAACGTCGACTCAGAGGCTTTGAAGCAAGATCGCGATCCGCGCACGCTCCGACGATCATGTTCGCCAAGCGCGTACTAAGCCTGTCCCATGTGTGGTGCGACAGCCATTTCTGCTGGTCGTCGTAGAACTGATTCAGCGCCTGACGATCTTCGATTAGGGGAAGGATCGCCGCAGCGATAGCTTCCGAAGTTTCGTTAGCTGTTCGGTGAGTGAAGCCCCGGATATCATTGAAGATCGGCTCAGGGGTCGTCAGCACCGGGCGACCGGTGCCGAGCGCAATGCGAACCGCAGCGCTGGCCGACTCGCCAGTCGACCGATAGACGAAGGTGAGCAGGTCGGCAGAGCTGAGGAGCGTCGAAGCCTCGTCGACGGTAAGGAAGTCGGTGACGAGAACGACCGCGGTCGACAGGCCCAAGCGGTCGATCAGAGCTCTCAGATCATCACCCACGCGCTCGCTACGCTCGTCCAAGGTGGCACAAGCTAGAAGCAGGCGTACTCCGGTCTGGTCCGCGTCGTGGAGGAGCTTCACAGCCTCGATAAGTTCGGCGAGCCCCTTGTGGGGTAGCAGGAACCCAAAGCTGGCCATCCAGAACGTACCGTCCTGCAAACGCGCAGCGATCTCCTCGCGATTGCGTTCCGATAGCGTGGCGCCCCCCACAGCAGCGAGGCTGCGCGCCATGGCCCGCCGCGCCAGCAATGCATCGGCCCGGCCATAGCCGTCATCGTGCCGCACATGAATGCCGAGCGGGAACAGCGCAACATTCTCGATTAGACCCAGGCGCTTCAGCCGCGTGAGATCCGCGGGTGTGTGGACGAGGATGCGTTCCAACTGTCTGAGATGAAGCACGCCGCGTGCGACCCGGTCGCGGTCGATATGGTCGAGGAACGCGGTCGCGTGCAGTTCCAGAATAACCGGCGATCGTCGCTGCAACTCTGCGAGCCGTCCTGCCGAAGAGCCAAGGATATCGAACAGCGAGGCTTGATGCTGGACAAGGATTGCGTCGAAACTGCCAGCTTCAACAAAATCGAGCGCGCGTGACAGATCTTCCGTCGGTGAGATCGAATACAGCGGAAGGATGTTGTCAGAAGCAGCGGCGCGCGAGTCAGTGACATAGATGATCTCGAAAGCACCGCCACTAAAATTTGTCAACAAATCCTTAGTGTACTCTGCAATGCCGCAATGACTTGCCCAACTCGAGATCAGGGCGAGCCGCAGCGGCGCAGCCGTTACGTTCCGGTTTCGAAGCAGGTCTCGGATGTATGAGTCCACGCACCGTGCACTAGCCGATCGATTATAGATCGAGCGCACGAGCTCCTTCCCATTCTGAATGGTCGTCCGGATATCTTGACCACCAACGGACCCCTCGAGGCCGGGAAGGCAGCTGGCCTGCCCTTGCTGCCAGGCGCTGAGAAACTCGCGCATCATACGGCGTAGGTCGCGCGCGTTGGGGTCGACCCATAGCGAACCAACCTCTCGAAAATGACTTTCCGCCGGAGCGAAATCGTAGTCGAGGCACCAACCGGTCTGCGCGGTCAGGAAATCCGTGTGGGCGCCGTAACCGGTGGCGATCACGGGACGGCCGCTCAGCATCGCCTCTGCGGCGGGGAGGTTGAAGCCCTCGCCGCGCGTCGGCAGGACCACGACATCGCTCGCCCTGTACAGATCGGCGAGTTCCCGTTCGGTCAAAAAGCTCTCGTCCACCTCGACCGGCGCCGCATCGGGATGCGTTTCCCGGAAGTGTGCGATCTGATCGGCGACATCGTTGTGGATGTTGGCGAAGGTCTTGATCAGCAGTTCGACCGGCTCGTCGTGCGTGAACTCGGCGAAATAGGCCGCCAACAGAACGTCGACCCCTTTCCGCGGGAAGGCCGACGAAACGTGGAGGAAGCGCATACGCTGCCGCGCGGGCGCCGCTGACGCCCCGATCGCGGGCGCGTCCTGCGGGGGCTCCGCCGACGACTCCTGGTAGGCGCTGCCGACGCCGAGCGGGACAACCCGGATCGGCAACTTGCAGCCGGAATCGCGCAGCACCTTCCGGACGAAGTTGCTGGCCACGATCAGCGCGTCGAAATTCTCGTTCAGATGCGCGATGTGCTCGTGCGGAACGAGCGACTCCTCCCAGAAGAACATCGCGACGCGCAGCCGCGCCTCGCGCTCGTCCTTGATGAGGGGATAGTGTTGGCACAAAGAGACGTGCTCGGCGTCGTCGGGCGGCGTATCGCTCCACGGCTGCAGCATGCCCTCGATGCGGCGTGTCTCGGGGGATTCGAAGGCGATGGAGGGCGCCTCGATCTTCGCCCCATGGACATGATTGACGCGGATCGCAGCCCCGAGGTCGGACAGCCCGAGGGCCAGATCGCGGTTGACGCCCGACAAGCTGTAATGCCCGTCGATATGCCCGACGATCCGGATGGAGAGCGGCTCCCGCGCAGCCTCGGCCCCGGCCGGGCTGCGCGGCGGACAGAGATCGAGCGCGCGAGGTCGCTGCGGCAGCCAAGCCCGATCGTCGGCGAGCCCGGTGTGGCTGTCCGCCGGATCCGTCTGAACCGTGTCCTGCGCGCCATTCCGCTTGCGGCGAAACCAGCGGTTGTGCAGGCCGAAGAACGAAAGCAGCGTCGCCGATCTGCGCAGGGAACCGCGCCTGAACTGGCCCTGCACTGTGGGCCCGGCCGCGCTCTCGAGCCTCCCGAGCAAGCGCGCCGGCCAGCCGAGGACCCAGATCTCGACTGCGGATGACGGTTCGCTCGCGAGCTTGGCCGGGTCGAGCGGGATGACGAAAGCGCAGTGGCCGTTGCGGCCGACTTCGTCGGCCTCCAAGTCCTTTCGCCAGCGGTCCGCCGCGAAATGCCCGTAGTACCTACCGCCAATGAGGACGATGACGCCAAGGTCGAGATCGCTCTGCGCGAGCGTGACCCAACCGTGCAGCGCGCCGTCGCGATATCCGTCGAAGTGCCCCGTCAGATTCTGCGGCTTCCGGAGATCGGTGACGTTCACGCTGAAAAATCCTCTCGGGTCGGGCGGACCATATCCAAATTGACCTGTACTGCCCGGCGACGGCCGGGCCGAGGGTCGTTCAGAGCGTCGGGGGTGCCGCGAGCGCCTTGTAGCGGCGTGCGAGCTCGGATCCCATGGAGCGGTCCCACAGATCGAGCGCGGCGATGACCCGTTTGGGCCGCTCCGTCAGAAAGTGATGGAGCACGGCGGCGGTCGCGATCGTCCGCGGCTCCAGTCTGCTGGTGCGCCAGAGGTCGTTGGCCTCGAACAGGACGGCCGAGGGGGTCGGGTCGAAGCCGCGCGCGGCGCCCGGATCGAGATGGATCGGCTCGGGACCGTGGCCTGCGCGAGGCGGGAGACGGCTGACGGCCGCCGCCCACCAGTCCTCGTAGCTGTTCCGGAACGTCGGCCGCGACGATCGCGCCCCGGCAAGCCGCCAGCTGTCGAGGAGCACGAGCGTCGTCCGGCTGGAATCGGATTGGGGGGTGAGGTCATCCGGAAGGAGGACGGCGATATCCTGCTCACCCGCAACGGTGCTGGATTCGATCCGGATCGCGGATGTCGCGGTCAGCCGCTCAAGAAGTCCTGCCGGCAGGAGAGCCTCCACCCCCTGGCGAAGGCCGATGGAAACCGGCTCGGCGACGATCTCGCTCAGCAGTTCGGACATGTGTGCGTCGATGCGGGCACGCGCGCGCCGCAATATCGCGAAGGCGTCGCTCTTGCGCTGCAGCTCTGCGCGCTGCTGTCGCCGCGCTGTGACAGCGGCGGCCTCCGCCGATTGCGCGATCTCCGCTCGGACGACCGCGTCGCCCTTCTCGACGAGCCGCACCTCCCAATTTCGCAACTCGTCGTCGGAGGGCAGACGCTCCAACTTCTCAAGGTAGATGGCTTCGAGCGTTGCGCTCTGCTGAGACATCGGTGCCGTCACTCTTGCTCGTCACAAACGTGCGATCAGACCCTGCCAACATCGGTGCGGTCAGGACGCCTGCCTCGCGAGCCGGTCGCGCGCATCGGTTCGGCTCGATCTCGACAGGCGGTGCTCGACGATGCAATGTCTGCCACAACTCAGGGGGGTGTCTTAATGGCCTCGCCCCGCGCACCGCAAGTGCGCAACCGGAGAAGCACCACCGGCGGCTCCACGGTGCGCATGGGTGGGCCGACCCTCACGCCGCGGCCCGCGCATCCGCTCCTATCGCGGCCCTCGGCATCTCATACCGGCCCAAAGCGGGCCCCGTAGGCGTCGGCGATCAGCCGGTTCCATGCCTGCCCGGCGGTGCGGGGGCGTAGCGTTGCCGGAGCGGCGCGAGGACCGAGGGACCGGTCCGCGCGATCTCCGGAAGCGACCGATCGTCGACGCAGACGGACGGACGTACCTCGCGCAGGTTTCGGAACATGGATGAGCCGCTCACCGCGACGGTGCGCCCGGAGGCCAGGGCGTAATCGATGCAGCTCGAGATGCCGCGCCCGGAGACGTCGTCGTACAGGAAGGCATTGAGGTCGTTGCTCGCAAGGAACCCGAGCAATCCCTCCTCGTCAAAGAAGTCATGCGTGAATTCGACGCCGATGCCGGGCTTGGTCACCGCTTTCCGACAATCGGAGATGATGTTCGCCAGGGCTGAATCCTCGATCATGCCCGGCAGGTCGTGCGCTGGGATGTTGATCCGGATCCGCGCTGTATCGAATTGCGCGTTCACGACATGGCAGAGCCGGTCGAACCCCTTGCCGGCCGTCGCGAAGCCGAACGAGCCGACCGTGAAAATGGGGTTCTCGACCCGTACCGCTGCAGGACCATCCGGGATGAAGCGTGGGGCGGCGATCACCCGCGGATTTGTCGTCACCAGGGTCGGATCGGCGCAGATCAAGAAGTCGAACGGGGCCGGATCGATACCGTGTGCGCTGGCCTCGTTCCCCTCGTGCCAGATCGCGTAAGTCGCGACCGCGTCGCCGCAGAGCCGCTCCTCGGCCGCCCAGGCGAGAGTCGCGGGATGGTGGTTGAACAGCACAAGCCGCGGGCGCGCGGAACCGAGAAGCGCGGCGAATTCCTCACGTGAGCCGCTTTCACAGTAATGCCAGGTCAGGGTCGTACCGGTCGTAGCCAGCGCATCGAACAGACGCCGACCGAACTGGTAGACGCCGCAGCGTTCCCCGGAATGATTGACGAACAGGCAGTCGATCGATCGCTGGGCTCGCGGTTGTTCCGATCCGCAAGCCCAGCGCCGAATGCGTTCGATGTAGCGCGGCAGGCGCAACGTCACGTCGGACTCGGCCTCGATTGAACGCGTCGCGGATGGTCAGGCTCCGGACGTCTCCGGCTCCGATCGGATCAGTCATCTGGACTAGCCTAGCGGGCGCAAGTCGGTCAAATTTCCGATTCGTGGATTGCCGCACGTTTCGGTCAACAATCACGAAGGAAGACGGTGTGGCAGAGGATTTTTTCTGATGCGTCGTGGTGAGCTCTCCAGATCCGATAGCTGGGCCAGGGCGGTCCGATCGCCGGTTAGATGGGCCGCGAGGGCCATCAAGCGCCGGGCGCGGCGGTGGGTGGCGGGCGATCTCGTCCGCGCCACGTACGGTGCGCTCCTCGGCCGCGTGCCGGACCCGCACGGCCTCGCCCACGGCCGGCAGATTCTTGCGGGCGAGGCGGGCCTGCAGGGGCTCATCGCCGAGCTTCTCGACAGCCAGGAGTTCCGCGACCGTGCCGAGGCCGAGCGGCGCGAAGCCGAGGCGCCCGAGAGCGTGACGCGCCTGTTCCGCCTGCTCCTCCAGCGCGAGCCCGAGCCGCAGGCCCTCGCCCATTTCGCCGATCTCGCCACGCGCGCCTCGCCCGAGGCCGTGCTCGCGGAGCTGATCGAGAGCCCCGAATTCCTCGGGCGCGTGCTCCTCCTGCACCATGCGAACGTGGTTGCGGCGTCCTACCGCGCGCTCCTCGGCCGCGTGCCGGACCCGCACGGCCTCGCCCACGGCCGGCAGATTCTTGCGGGCGAGGCGGGCCTGCAGGGGCTCATCGCCGAGCTTCTCGACAGCCAGGAGTTCCGCGACCGTGCCGAGGCCGAGCGGCGCGAAGCCGAGGCGCCCGAGAGCGTGACGCGCCTGTTCCGCCTGCTCCTCCAGCGCGAGCCCGAGCCGCAGGCCCTCGCCCATTTCGCCGATCTCGCCACGCGCGCCTCGCCCGAGGCCGTGCTCGCGGAGCTGATCGAGAGCCCCGAATTCCTCGGGCGCGTGCTCCTCCTGCACCATGCGAACGTGGTCGCGGCGTCCTACCGCGCGCTCCTCGGCCGCGTGCCGGACCCGCACGGCCTCGCCCACGGCCGGCAGATTCTTGCGGGCGAGGCGGGCCTGCAGGGGCTCATCGCCGAGCTTCTCGACAGCCAGGAGTTCCGCGACCGTGCCGAGGCCGAGCGGCGCGAAGCCGAGGCGCCCGAGAGCGTGACGCGCCTGTTCCGCCTGCTCCTCCAGCGCGAGCCCGAGCCGCAGGCCCTCGCCCATTTCGCCGATCTCGCCACGCGCGCCTCGCCCGAGGCCGTGCTCGCGGAGCTGATCGAGAGCCCCGAATTCCTCGGGCGCGTGCGCGACCGCCTCCCCGCGTGGGGACAGCCCGCGGACAGCGGCCCTCCGCCCGTTCTGCGCGACCTGGCGGAAGTCGTGTCCATGATCCAGGATTTCGTGTCCGCGCGTCTCTTTGCCTCCGGATCTCGGCTGCAGCTCGGCGGTCCGGTGGCGCCGAGCACCGAGCCCGCCGCCCTCAAGGCTGCCGCGCGCGCGCTCCTGATGTCGGCCACCCTCTGCCCGAGTCTGGACGGATCCGTCAGATGAGCGAGGTGCCGCCTTTTCCGGCATCGCGCCCCACGCCCGCCCGGATCCTGGTCGACGCGCGCGCGCTTCAAGAGCCTGCCTCGCAGGCGAGCCTGTCGGCCCTGCACGGGCGCATCGTTCTGTCGGCGCTCGGGGCGCATGGCTGGCAAGGACCGGCGCCGCGTATGGTCGCGCTCGTCGACGCGTCTCTGCCTCCCCTCGCCGGCGACAGCGCCTCGGTGTTCGACGAGACGTCGCCGATGCCGCAGCAGGTCGCCGGCGACGGTGCCTGGCTCATTGCCCTGTCACCGATGATCCATGATCCGCTCTGGCTGCAGAGCCTGATCCGGGACGCCCGGATTCGCACGATCGCGCTGTGCACCGATGTCTCAATCCTCTCGGACCCGGAGCGTCTTCACGATCAGGTCGCGCGCGCGCGCACCCTCGCCGCCGTCGCGTGGCTGGCAGCCTACGATTGCGTCGCGACGCTGTCCTCCGACGCCAAGGCGCTGCTGGCGCAGGCTCTCGGCCCCCGGGTCCCGCCGCGTTCGCCGCTGGGACGGCGCCGCGGGCAACGTTTATCGCCGAACCCGGGCGCGCGCCGCGGCCCCGCTCAGATCGCGGCGGCATCTTGGCTCTCGGTGCCGGCGACCCGCTCGGTTGCATCGAGACGCTTCTGCGGGCGCACGCACGGGCGACCGCGCTTCATTCGCCGCCCGTACCGCTGATCTTCCGGGAGAAGCTCACCTGGGGGCGGCGGGCAGATCTGCGCACTACCTACGCGCGGGCCGGTGGGCAGCCGCTCAACCTCGTCTTCCACGCCGCCGAGCCGACGCGCGAGGACCTCGACGCCGCCATTCTCACGGTTCCCTGCGGGAGTGGAGACCGGTCTCTTCTCGAGACGCTGGAAAGCGCGGCCTCAGGAACTCCCGTCATCACGCCGGATTATCCGACTCTCCGAGAGGTGATCGGTCCGGACGCGCACCGGTTCGCGCCGGACCGGCCCGACGCGCTTCAGGCCCTCCTCGAGCGGGCGGTACAGGAACGCGATTCCTGGGAAAGGCTGCGGGACGCGCAGAGCGAGATGGTGCAGCCATTCACCGCGGACGCCCTCGCGCATCGCGTCGTGGAGGGCATCATCGGCGCGACGCGCGCACCGCTCTCCGCTTCTTCCCGCATCGGTTTCGCGCGCCCGCAGATCGCCGTGCTGACGCCGCTGCCACCGTCCCGATCCGGCGTGGCCGATTATTCGGCGGCGACCCTGGCCGCTCTCGCAGACCACGCCGATGTTCACGTCTTCACCGATACGGTCTCGCCCCGGACGAGCCGAGCCTACCGGTCCGTCAGCCCGGTCAGCCAAACCTACGTGATGCGGGGTCAGTTCGACGCCGTGATCTCCGTCCTCGGCAATTCCAGCTATCACCTCTCAATCTACCGGTATCTCCTGGAGCGCGGGGGCGCCGCCATCGCGCACGATGCGCGCATGCTCCATTTCTACCTCGGCTGTCTCGGTCTAGAGCGAACCCTGCAGGTGGCGCGCGCCGAGGGAGAGGGCGGTGCGGACGCGGCGGCTGTCGCGACCTGGATGCAGAACCAGGACGCGCTGCCCATCCTGTTCCTCTCCGAGATCGCCGCTGCCGCCGATCCGCTGTTCGTGCATTCGCGCCTGACGGCGGATCTCATCGGGCGGCACTATCGCGCCACGCCCTTCGTGCTGCCCTTCGCCCAGTACCGGAAGACGCCCGCGCCGGAGAAGCGGCGCCGCGCGGCAGATGCGCCCGTCGCGCTGGTGACTTTCGGCTACGTTAGTGACGACAAGGCGCCCGATCGGATCATCGCGGCGGTCGAGATGCTGCGCCGCTGGGGGATCGGCGCGCACCTGACCTTCTGCGGCTACGCCGAGCCGGCGCTCCGCGACAGGATGAGATCGCTCGCAGCGGATCTCGGCGTCGGCGATGCCGTAGAGGTCTCGGACACATTCGTGAGCGAGGACGCCTACCGGCTGAGATTGGAGGAGGCCGACATCGGCATCCAGTTGCGCACCTACAAGATGGGCGGCCTGTCCGGCGCGTTGAGTGATTGCATCTCCGCGGCCTTGCCCACGGTCGCGAACGCGCACCTCGCGCAGGCCATGGAGGCGCCGGGCTTCGTCCGTGCCATTCCGGACACGAACACGCCCGTCGACATCGCCGAGGCCGTGCTCGGGATCCTCCAGGCCGGCGATCACACGCACCGCCCGCTCCAAGCGGCGCGCGCCTACGCGGCCGACCATAGCTGCGACCGCTACGCGCGCCTCCTGCTCCAGGAACTCGGCTTCGATGTCGAGCGCCGGGACGCCGTCTCCTTCGTCGCGTAAACATCGGCGGTCCGGCCGCGGCCGGATTCCCAATAGGGCCAGCGCGGTGACGGGGCGCGGACGCGCCCTCGAACCGGCCCTCTCAGGTTGACGATCCAGTTCAACCTGTAGCTATACAGGGCCCGAAACCAGTACGGCGCGAGCCCCACAGGAGGCCTGTTAATGCGCGGATCCTACAAACGTATCGAGTCATGTCGCGTCAGCGGGTCGCCCAACCTGATCCCGGTTCTTCACCTCGGTCAGCAGGAGCTGACAGGCGTCTTCCCCGCGCCGGGAGAGGCCGTAACGGAAGGGCCCCTCGAACTGGTCTGGTGCCCGGATAGCGGGCTGCTGCAGCTCGCGCACACCTACGACGCGTCCGAGATGTACGGCGACAATTACGGCTATCGGTCCGGCCTCAACGCGTCGATGGTCAAGCATCTCACCCAAAAGATCGATTTTCTCGAGAAATTCGTCGATCTGAAATCCGGCGACACGGTGCTCGACATCGGCTCGAACGACGCGACCTCCCTCAGGGCGTACCAGATCTCGGGTGTGCGGCGCATCGGCATCGACCCGACGGGGGCGAAGTTCCGCCAGTACTATCCGGACGATGTCCAGCTCGTCTCGGACTTCTTCTCCGCGGCGAACTTCCGGAAGGCCAGCGACCGTCAGGCCAAGATCGTCACGTCGATCGCGATGTTCTACGATCTCGACGACCCGATCGCCTTCGCCCGCGACATCGCTTCGGTTCTCGCGCCCGACGGCGTCTGGCATTTCGAGCAGAGCTACATGCCGGCGATGCTCCGCACCGTGTCCTACGACACGATCTGCCACGAGCACCTCGAATACTACTCGCTGGGCGTCGTGCAGAAGATCCTCGATGCGGCGCAGCTCAAAGTGCTCGACGTGCAGATGAACGGCGTCAACGGCGGCAGCTTCGCCGTGACCGCTGCACCGCTGACCTCCCCGCACAAGGCGAACGACGCCGTGATCGAGTGGCTGCTCGGTCAGGAAGACCGCATGGGTCTCAACACTGTGCGGCCGTTCCGGGAGTTCGAGGACCGCGTGTTCCGGCACAAGGCCGACCTGACCCGACTGTTGCGGGCGCTCGCCGCGGACGGCAAGAAGGTCCTCGGCTACGGGGCCTCGACGAAGGGTAACGTCACCCTGCAATTCTGCGGCATCACGGAGAAGGAAGTCTCGGCCATCGCGGAAGTGAACGCCGAGAAATTCGGGCGTGTCACCCCCGTACGCACATCCCGATCATCTCGGAGGCAGAGGCGCGGGCCATGAAGCCCGACTACTTCCTGGTCCTGCCCTGGCACTTCAAGGAAGGTATTTTGCAGCGCGAGCAGGAGTTCCGCGCCCAGGGCGGGAAGTTCATCTTCCCCTTCCCCGAGATCGAGATCATCTGACGGAGCCTCGACCCCGTGCGGGGAGCCGCGCACGGGGTCGGAGCCGCGCTCAGCTCAGGAACCAGCCTTGCTCGACCTGCGCGAGGTGGACGCTGTGGGCCTCTGCGCTGTCGGCTAGCAGGACCGCGAGATCTGCGCGCGATGTACCGCCATTGAGCTGGGTGGTCCAGTAAGTCAGCCCGTCCGTCTCTGCGTGGCGGCCGAGCGCGTTCATGTAGAGCGCGTCGACGTAATCCGAATTCGCCATCGAGCCGTACTTCGCCTGGTTCTCCGGAGTGCCGAGGAACGCCTGAGCGAGGCTGCTCAATGAGCCGCCGTGGTCGAGCTGGGACTCCCAGTACTTGAGGCCGCTCGCATCCGGCGCACGGTTGAGCATGGTGTAGTACAGGCGCGCAACGTCCGCAGCCTGCTTGTCCGGCACGAAGAGTCCGGTGTCAAACACCGATTTCAAGCTGCTCAGGTGCTCGTCGGAGAAGACGAAACCGCTCGCGACATCGACGCGGGCAGCGCCGCCGTTGAGCTGGCCGGTCCAGTAATTGAGGCCGTCCGCATCCGCTGGGCGGCCGAGAGTCGACTGGTAGAGCTGCTGGACGAAATCGGAGTTTCCGAGCGCTCCGGCGCGCGCCTGACCTTCCTGAGAGCTGAGCAGGAGATCGCCGAGCGTCCGCGCCGAGGCGCCATGCTCAAGCTGGTCCGCCCAGTATTCCAGGCCGAGCGTGTCCGGCGCGCGCCCGAGAAGCCCGGAATAGAGGGCGTAGACCTGGCCGCCCAAGCTGTGGACATCATGCGTCGCGTCGCCGAATAGGCCGTAATAGCCGTTCGGTGCGACACTGTACTTGAACAGGTTGTAGTCGAACGGGAGGAAGGTGGCGTTGTTGACGTCGACCTTCAGGTCGAGGCCGGAGGCGGCGCCGCCGAGAGCGCTCACCGGAACGGCGATCTCCAAGGTCAGGTTGTTCGCGCCGTAGACGAAAGTCACCGGCGTGATCGTGGGGTTCTGCCCGGCACCGTGATAGGTGTAGAGCAGCGGCGTCCCGTCGGGCTCGACGTTGATGTAGTATTCCGCGCCCGTGCCGGCTCCCGAATAGGCTTCGGCTCCGGTGCTCTCGTTGCGATCGGTGTTCAGCCACAGGGTGGTGTTCACGCCGATGGCGATCGGGGACTGGATGGCAAAGACGTACTGGTCGTTCTCCAGCGTGGCGTAGAGGGCGTAATTGGAGACGCCGGTGCGGGCATCGTCGAGCCGCTCAGCCAACGTCCAATCGTTCAGGGTCCCGTCAACGGCATGTGCCATAAAGCTCACTCCCAGCGCTCGTGGGCCTTTTGAAAGACCGCAATGAAGTCCCCGCGACGCGCCCTGTGCAATTGCGCGAGGCTAATCCACGACCGGAGAGTATTGGGTTCCGAATGTCAGCTGTTAGGAATAATTAGGGCTAAGATCGAGTAATTTCGGATTATGCAGATCGTATTAACATATCTCATACCGGATATATTTCACTCGTGTTGGGCGATTTGAGATATATTGCGATGAAATACAGCAGAATACTCCGCGTTTGAGCAAAGATACAGGTCGACAGTGGCGCCCGCAGAAGGCGGCACGCAGCAGAATGCCGCTCGCTGCGAGAGCATGGTTCCCCTGCGACCGGCGGCGCCCCGCCTAGATGTTTGATCCCAGGGTTTGATGGTGCAGTTTTCTCACGAGAGTGGAAGGACGCGCTATGGGCCAGGTTCAGCACGGGAGCGCCACGACGACAGCGGCAGTCCGTCGAGCGATACAGCATAGTCAAGCGAGCCTGAGGGCGTTGGCGGCCCGTTACGGCGTCAACCCGAAGACCGTCGCGAAGTGGAAGAAGCGGTCCTCGGTGGCTGACCGGAAGACGGGGCCAACGGAACACCGGTCTACGGTGCTGACGGCCGAGAACGAGGCGGTGATCGTCGCCTTTCGCCGGCACACCCTGCTGCCACTCGACGACTGCCTCTACGCCCTGCAGCCGACGATCCCGCACCTTACACGCTCAAGCCTGCACCGGTGCCTGCAGCGCCATGGCATCTCGCGGCTCCCCGAAGTGGATGGCGACAAGCCGCTACGTGCAAAATTCAAGCGCTACCCGCTCGGCTACTTCCACATCGATATCGCCGAGGTGCACACCAAAGAAGGCCGACTCTACCTGCTTGTGGCGATCGACCGGACCTCCAAGTTCGCCTTCGCCGAGTTGCACGAGAAGGCCACGCGCCGGGTCGCCGGCAACTTCCTGCGGGCCCTTGCTGCCGCCGTTCCCTACAAGATCCACACGGTGCTCACCGACAACGGCACGCATTTCACCGAGCCGTCCGGGAACACTTGGACGCCGGAAGAGATCAGAGCGATGCGCGCCGAGAAGGTGCTGTTCCGCTGCCACTCCTTTGAGGGCGCCTGCGCCGACCTCAACATCGAGCACCGTCTCACGAAGCCGCGCCATCCCTGGACGAATGGTCAAGTTGAGCGGATGAACCGCACGATCAAGGACGCCACCGTCAAGCGCTTCTACTACGACAGCCACAGTCAGCTTCGGCAGCACCTCGCCGACTTCGTGGCCGCCTATAACTTCGCCCGCCGCCTCAAGACGCTACGCGGCCTCACGCCCTACGAAGCTATCTGCAAAGCTTGGACGGAGGAGCCCTCTAGGTTCACCCAGAACCCGCACCACCAAATCCCGGGACCAAACACCTAGACAAAGCGTGCCGCCGCGTCCTGTTCAGGCGGCGAGATGCCAACCCTGCTCGATATGCGCGGCGTGATAGGCGAACGCCTCCGCGCTGTCGGTGATCGCGACGGCGACGTCGGCGTGTGACGCGCCGTGCTTCAGCACGTCCGTCCAGAACTGAAAGCCGCTCGCCTCCGCGTGGCGCCCCAGGGCTCCGACGTAGAGGTGATCGACGAATTCGCTCGCATCGAGGGCGCCGAAGCGGGAGCCGAACTCGAGAGAGTCGAGCATCACCTTCGCCACCCCGCTCTTGGAGAGGCCCGTTTCGCTGGCGATGGTGAACGAGCGGAGCCCGTCCGCGTCGGGCGCCCGCCCGAGGGTCGCGTAGTAGAGCCGGGCGACGTCGGCGGCGGCCTTGTTAGGCACGAACAGGCCGCCCGCGAAGGCGGGGCCGAGCACCGTCTGCGCCTCGGCGGAGGTGGCGACCCCCGCGGCAATGTCGGCAGGGGTCGCCCCGTGCTCCAGCGCGTCCATGAAGAACTGCAGCCCGGTCGCGTCGGCGCCGCGGTGTAGGACGTTGTGATAGAGATCCTCGATGAACCCCGGGGCACCGCTCGTCGCGGCCAGCGCATGATACTCGCTCGAGGCGAGCAGCGCCTTGGCAAGGCCCGCGGACGAGAGCCCCTTCTCGAGCGCGTCGGCCCAGTACTCGAGACCGAGCGTGTCGGGCGCCCGCCCGAGCACCGCCTGATAGATCGCGTAGACTTGGCCGCCTGCCTCGTGGACCGAACCGGCGAAGGTCCCGAACAGCAGCGCGCTCGTGTCTTGGGCGGGCTCGGAGGGAGAATGCCCGTCGAACGGGGTCGCGACGGTTCCGTCGCCCAGCACGGCCGTCCCAATCGGGATCGGGAACGGGCCGACCTTCGAGAGGTTCGCGGAGACGGCCGCGGACAGATGCTCTCCGGTATAGGCGCGGACGGTGTCCAGGATGGCATTCGCGTCGGTGCCCGCGGCGCGAAGGTCGCGCGCGGTCTCGCCCTGGGCCGTCCGGCTGATCGCACCGATCGCCGTGAGATAGGCGAGCGGATCGGATGTCTCGAAGGTGGTCGCTGCGACGAGCGCGTTGCTCGCGGCGGCGACGGCCGCGAAGCCGGACGCCCGCAGGTCGGCGGCCCCCGCATCGCGCGCGAGTTCCAGGAGCGCCTCGTAGCGCGTCGTCCAGTCGGCATCGCCACGATCGAGGATCCGCGCGAGCAAGGCCGGATCCGCGGTGAGCACCGCGTAGACGTCGGCCGTCGCGCCCGCCTGATGAAGAAGCGTAATGGTGTCGCGCAGGATCGCGTCCGCCGCGTAGACCGACGCCACCGAGGCCTGCCCGAGTTGGACCCCGGCCACGGCATCGAGCCGCATCACGTCGGCGTCCACGGAAATGCCTGCCGCCGTGCGCAGGACCGCCTGAGCGGCGGCGAGGTCGCCGCCCTTCGCGACGGCGATCCGGTCGAGGAGGGTCGTGAGCGCGCTGATCACAAGGGAGCCCGCGGGCGCGGCGAGGGAGCCGTCTGTGCCGAGGCCCATCGCGGTGTCGAAGCCGCCGGTCAGGATCAGCCGTCCGGCACCGGGCGCCGGGAAGTCGAAATGGCCCGCCGCAGCCGTCGTGGCGGACACCTCGTTGGCATCGTGGATGCCGTTGCCGTTCGCATCGGCGAAGACGAAGGCGTCGCGCAGCGTCCCGTACTCGGCCAGGCCCCAGCTTGTGCCCGCGCGCGTCTCGACGACAGCGGACGCGCCGTGGACGTCCGCGATCAAGGCGAACGGGGAAAGGTTGTCGAGCTCAGAGGGCGTCACAGCCATGCTCCACGCGAGACCATCAGGCGGGACCGGGGCGCGAACGATCGAGGCCGACAAGCGGGTGCGCTCGCGGCCGGCCTCGTCCGGTCCATGCCCAGATATGCGTCGGCGGATGTCCGCGTCTCGTCTTCCGCCGCGCCATTCCCTTTTAACAGTCCGTTAAAATCGGAGCCAGGAATGGATCCGCACGGCGGGCGGGCAAGCTTCGTTAAGGTAAATTTCAAGCGCGGCGGCTTGGATTCCTGGGGACAACAGCACCTCCGGCGCGGCGCCGTTCGGCGCCGTACGCCTTCGGGATCACTCCCACTCGATCGTGCCGGGCGGCTTCGAGGTGATGTCGTAGGTGACGCGGTTGATGCCCTTCACCTCGTTGATGATCCGCGTCGCCACCCGGCCGAGGAACGCCATGTCGAAGGGATAAAAGTCCGCGGTCATGCCGTCGACGGAGGTGACGGCGCGCAGGGCGCAGACGTGGTCGTAGGTGCGCCCATCGCCCATCACACCGACCGTCTTGACGGGCAGGATCACCGCGAAGGCCTGCCAGATCGTGTCGTAGAGGCCCGCCTTGCGGATCTCCTCGAGGTAGATCGCGTCGGCCCTCCGGAGCGCGTCGAGCTTCTCGGCGGTGATCGTGCCAGGACAGCGGATCGCGAGGCCGGGTCCCGGGAACGGATGCCGGCCGACGAAGGCGTCGGGCAGGCCGAGTTCGCGGCCGAGCACCCGCACCTCGTCCTTGAACAGCTCACGCAGGGGCTCCACGAGCTTCATGTTCATGCGCTCGGGCAGACCGCCGACGTTGTGGTGGCTCTTGATCGTGACGCTGGGGCCGCCCGTGAACGAGACGCTCTCGATAACATCCGGGTAGAGAGTACCCTGAGCGAGGAAGGCCGCACCGCCGATCTTCTTCGATTCCGCCTCGAACACGTCGATGAAGAGCCGGCCGATCGTCTTGCGCTTCACCTCCGGGTCGCTGACGCCCTCGAGCGCGCCGAGGAAGGTGTCCTGCGCTTCCACATGGACGAGCGGAATGTTGTAGTGATCGCGGAAGAGGCCCACGACCTCCTCGGCCTCGCCCGCGCGCAGCAGCCCGTGGTCGACGAACACGCAGGTGAGCTGCTCGCCGATCGCCTCGTGGATGAGGACCGCGGCCACGGCCGAATCGACCCCACCGGACAGGCCGCAGATCACGCGCTCCTTTCGGACCTGCGCCCGGATCTTCTCGATCGCTTCTTCGCGGTAGGCGCCCATGGTCCAGTCGCCGGAGCAGCCCGCGATGTCGCGCACGAAATTGCGGATGAGTAGCGCTCCGTGCGGCGTATGGGCCACTTCGGGGTGGAACTGCACCGCGTAGAACCTGCGCGCCTCGTCCGCCACCGCGGCGAAGGGCGCGTTCTTCGAGATCGCGACGGTCGTGAACCCGTCCGGCAGCTTGGTGACCCGGTCGCCGTGGCTCATCCAGACGGGGTAATGCTCGCCGGCGTGCCAGACGCCGTTGAAGAGCGCACACTCGGCCAGGATCTCGATCTCGGCCCGGCCGAACTCGGCATGGTGCCCGCCCTCGACCTCGCCGCCGAGCTGGGCCGCCATGGTCTGCTGGCCGTAGCAGATGCCGAACACCGGCACCCCGGACTCGAACACCATCTGCGGCGCCCGGGGGAGGCCTCGGTCGTCACCGATTCCGGACCGCCCGAGAGGATGACCCCCTTCGGCTTCGTCTCGGCAAAGGCCTCGGCGGCTTTCGTGAAGGGCACGATCTCGCAGTAGACGCCCTCCTCGCGCACGCGGCGGGCGATGAGCTGCGTCACCTGGCTGCCGAAATCGACGATGAGGATCTTGTCGTGGTCGGTGGTCGTCATGGCCTGCAGTTAGACGAGCGCCCGCGCCCGTGCAACGCGCGCGTCCGCAGGGCTGGGAAGCACGTGGTCGAAGGCTGGGGATCGGGCTCGCGGCAGCGCCTGTTCGGAACAGGACCGCACCGTTAAGAGGATGTTCACGCCCAGGCGGCGAAACGGGCCGCCCCGTCCACACGCTCAGGAGCCTCACGTCATGAGAGCAACGATCCTCGGACTCGCCGCCATCGCGCTCGCCGGCATCACCCCCGCGGCCGCTCTGTCGGTCGCGGGCGGTCCGCTCGTCGCGCCGGCCAGCGGCATCGAGCAGGCGCGCGTGGTCTCGCGCACCGTGATCCGCGGTCCGCGCTGCAAGACGGTCGTGGTCAAGCGCCGCGGCCCCTACGGCCGCATGGTGGTGGAGCGCCGCCGCCGCTGCTTCTAAGACCGTTCCACGATCTGCGAATGGCCCCGCTCCGGGGCCATTCGTCGTTTCAGGACCGCACCAGGGTCGCGACGTAGAACCCGTCGGTGCCGGTCAGCGCCGGGCTCATCTGCAGCCCGTGCTCCGTGAGACGCACGGACCCCACAACAGACGGCAGACAGGTTTCCGCCACGCTCCGCGCCGGCACCACCGCGAAGGCGCCCCCGCTTCGCGCCAGCAGGTCGGCGATCGCGCCGTCGTTCTCTTCCGGCAGGATCGAACACGTGATGTAGGTGATGCGTCCGCCTGGACGGACGAGGCGGCCCGCGCGGTCGAGAACGGCCGCCTGTTCGGTCAGCCGGGTCGCGAGACTGCCCGGACGCAGGCGCCACTTCGCGTCCGGATTGCGGCGCCACGTGCCGGTGCCGGTGCAGGGCGCATCGACGACGACGCGATCGACCGTGCCGTCGAGATCGTCGAGCACGTCGGCGCGGGCGCGTCCGGTGCGCGGCGTGCGCACCTCGGCCTCGGCGCCGGCCCGGCGCAGGCGCTCGTGGATCGGCGCGAGGCGGCGCGGGTCGCCGTCCGTTGCGACGAGGCGGCCGCGATTGCCCATCTCGGCCGCGAGGGCCAGCGTCTTGCCCCCTCCCCCGGCGCAGAGATCGACCACCGTCTCGCCGGGTCGCGCGCCGGCGAGCAGGCTCGCGATCTGCGAGCCCTCGTCCTGAATCTCGTACCACCCCTCGAGAAATTCCGGCTCGACATGAAGCGCGGGGCCGCGCCCGTCGGCGCCGATCGGAATGCGGAGCCCGTGGGGGGCGTGCGGCGTCGGCTCGGCGGCGAGATGGCCGAGAGGGACGAGGGCGTCGGCGCGGCTCCGCTTCAACGTATTGATGCGGATGTCGAGCGGTGCCCGGCGGCCGAGGGCGCGAAGCTCCGGCAGCAGCGCCTCACCGAGCGCGGCCTGGAGCGAAGGCAGCACCCATTCGGGCGCGTCGCCCGCGATCGCCGGCGGCGCCTCGGCGAGGCTGCCGATCTCTACCCGCTCGCGCTCCGCCGCGGTGAGTGGCGTCGGCGCGAAGCGCTCGCCGCTGAAGAGGCCGGCGATGGTCGGCGCGGCGAGGCCCTGCTGCAGGCGCAGCGAGCCGATGAGCACCGCGCGCGGGCTGTCATCGTCCATGATCCAGGCGGCGGACGCGCGCCGGCGCAACGCGTCGTAGACGAGGCTCGCGATCGCCGCGCGATCACCCGAGCCGGCGAAGCGATGGGCGAGACCCCAATCCTTGAGGGCATCGGCGGCCGGCCGGCGGCGCCCGGCGATATCGGCCAGGATCTCGATGGCGGCGGAGCAGCGGGCGGCGGGGGTCAGGTCGAACTCTCCTTCAGAAACGATTCACGCTGTCGCGATGCGGCCACGCTTCGCGCCCAGGCGGGCCACATTACGGCCGAGCTTCCGGCGCGATCCCGCGTCAGAACGCGAGGGCGTGCCCTTCGTCAACGCCGGAGCCATCAAGTCAGCCATGTCGCCCGTCATCCATCTCGCCGTCGCAGGTCTCCTGGCTCTCGCGGTCGCCGCCTGCTCGACGGCACCGGCCGCTCCCGACCTGACGCCGCCGCCGCGCCGACCTGTCGACGCCAAGACTCAGCTCGAATACGGAAACCCGCCTCCCCCGCCGCCCGGTCCACGTTACTGAGGCGCGCTCAGCTCGCCTCGCGGGTGCGCCGCCCCTCGTAGGTCTTCAGGTGGGTGTAAGCCCGCTCGAGATGCGGGCGGGCGGCGTCCAGGTCGGCGGTCCGGCCCCGTTCGATCAGGTCGCCCACGATGTGGTCGGCCTCGATCCGGCCACCGCCCTCGATGTCGCGCAGCATCGAGGCGGTGACAGGCGAGCCCTCCTGCGTGAGCATGGAGCGCGCCTGGGCCGCAACCTTGGCCCGCGGCTCGAAGCCGGCGGCCGCAGCGACCGCGACGCATTCCGCGTAGAGCCCTTCGACGAAGTCTCGCCCGCGCGGCGCGCCGACGATGTCTCCGATGCTGCCGCGCATCAGGCAGGTGCTGCCGGCCAGCGTCGCGAGAAAGACCCACTTCTCCCACATCTCGAGCAGGATCGCCGCGCTGAGCTTCGGCTGGAAGCGCGCGCCCTGCATCAGCGCGTCGATCGCCTCGACGCGCGCCGAGCGCGTACCGTCGCGCTCGCCGTAGGTCAGCGTGCAGAACTCGCTCATGTGCCGGATCTCGCCCGCACCGCCCAGCGTCGCCACGATCGAGCAGGAGCCGCCGAGAATCCTCTCGGAGCCGAAGCGCGCATCGAGCGCGTCGAGGTGGCGCAGGCCGTTGAGGATCGGCAGCACGTTCGTGTCCGGTCCGACAGCGGGCGCGACGTCGCGGATCGCGCCTTCAAGATCGTAGGCCTTGCAGGAGAGCAGCACGAGGTCGAAGCGGCCCCCCTTCCCCGCAGCTAACGCGTCGGCCGTGATCGCGGCGGGCGCGGGGATGTGCGCGTCGCCGAGTGGGCTCCGCACGGACAGGCCCTCGGCCCGGAGCTTCTCCGCCCGAGCCGGGCGCACGAGGAACGTGACGTCGCGCCCCGCCTCGGCAAGACGTGCCCCGTAATAGCCGCCGGTCGCCCCCGCTCCCACCACGAGCACCCGCATCGTTCCACTCCCGCTCTCAGACCCTCAAGGCGGCCTTCCATGCGCGCGACGAGACGCGGATGCAACGGAGCGTCAGGGCCCGAGCGGCGCGAAGAGGATGCGCCAGGCGAAGATGAGCCACATCGCGCCGAGGACGACGACGCCCGCCATGTAGGCCCGGAAGCGGCTCGGCACGTGGTTCGCGGTGATGAAGACGTAGGCGTGCACGCAGCGCGACAGCACGAAGATCCAGGCCAGCACGACGAAGATGAGGTCGGCCTTGCGGGTGTAGAGCGCCAGCGGCACGAGGGCGAGGAACAGGACCGGGATCTCGAACTGGTTCGAGAAGGCGTTGGCAGCGGCCTGCACCTTCGGCGGCCAGGCGCGCTCGCCCAGCGCGATGTCGCCGATCCGCACGCGCCCCGCCCCGATCTCGGCGAAGCGCCGCCGCCCCATCACGCCGATGAGGATGAAGACGAGCAGCACCTGCACGAAGACGGGCGCGAGAATGGCTTGGACGGTCATGCGGAAGTCCGTGGGCGCCCACGATCGGGCGCCGTCTCACCTGAGCGGAAACGGGATCGTCGTCAGCCTCAGGTGCGGCTCGGGTAGTTCGGGCTCTCGCGGGTGATGGTCACGTCGTGGACGTGGCTCTCGCGCAGGCCCGCATTGGTGATGCGGATGAACTGCGCCCGCTCCTGGAACTCCGGCACCGTCGCGGCGCCCACGTAGCCCATGGCGGCGCGCAGGCCGCCCACGAGCTGGTGCAGCACCGCGGCGACCGGGCCCTTGTAGGGCACCTGACCCTCGATACCCTCGGGCACGAGCTTGTGGGTCTCGCTGACTTCGGCCTGGAAGTAGCGGTCGGCCGAGCCGCGGGCCATGGCGCCCACCGATCCCATGCCGCGATAGCTCTTGTAGGAGCGGCCCTGGTAGAGGAACACCTCGCCCGGCGCCTCGTCGGTGCCCGCGAGCAGCGAGCCGAGCATGGCGACCGAGGCGCCCGCCGCGATCGCCTTGGCGAGATCGCCCGAGTACTTGATGCCGCCGTCGGCGATCACCGGCACGTCGGCCTCGTGCGCGGCCTCGACCGCCTCCATGAGGGCGGTGAGCTGCGGCACGCCGACGCCGGCCACGATGCGCGTCGTGCAGATCGAGCCCGGGCCGATCCCGACCTTGATGGCGTCGGCGCCCGCGTCGATGAGCGCCTGCGCGCCCTCCTTCGTGGCGACGTTGCCGGCTACCACCTGGACCGCGTTCGAGAGCTGCTTCACCCGGCGCACGCTCTCCAGAACCTTGATCGAGTGGCCGTGCGCGGTGTCGACCACGATCACGTCGCAGCCGGCATCGATCAGCCGCTCCGCCCGCTCGAAGCCACCGTCGCCCGTCGTCGTCGCGGCGGCGACGCGCAGCCGGCCCTGCTCGTCCTTGACGGCGTTCGGGTAGGCGACGCGCTTCTCGATGTCCTTGACGGTGATCAGGCCGATGCAACGGTAATGATCGTCGACGACGAGGAGCTTCTCGATCCGGAACTGGTGCAGCAGACGCTTGGCCTCGTCCTGCGTCACGCCCTCGCGGACGGTGATGAGGCGGTCGCGCGTCATCAGCTCGGCAACCGGCTGGCCGGCATTCGTGGCGAAGCGCACGTCGCGGTTCGTCAGGATTCCGACGAGCTTGCCGCGCGAGCCGTTCGGTCCCCGCTCGACCACCGGGATACCGGAGATACGGTTCGCCTTCATCACCTCGAAGGCGTCGGCGAGCGTCTCGTCCGGGTGGATGGTGATGGGATTGAGCACCATGCCCGACTCGTACTTCTTGACGAGGCGGACCTGCTCGGCCTGCTCCGGCGGCTCCAGATTGCGGTGAATGACGCCGAGGCCGCCGTTCTGCGCCATGGCGATGGCCATCGGGGCCTCGGTCACGGTGTCCATCGCCGAGGCGAGGATCGGCAGGTTGAGCGAGATCGTGCGGGTGAGCCGAGTCGCGACGTTCACTTCGGTCGGCATCACCGAGGAGGCGGCGGGCCGCAGGAGAACGTCGTCGAACGTCAGGCCCTCGATGATGGACTCGGAGCTGATGCGGGCCATGTGCCAACTACCTCACGGGCATCGCGCCGGGCCGGATTCGGCAAAACGGCGTCACTGGGTTGGCACGGGCCAGTATCATGCGGGGCAAGCCCGCGCAAAGCGGGACGCACGCGGGGCAACAGGAAAACACTCAGCCCCGCCCTGCGCCGGCCGCATGGCAGCTGGCCGCGGCCCCGCCCTCAGTTCGAACGAGCGGCCGGTCCCTTGTCGGTCCAATCCGGCGGCAGGCCGATATAGTCGCCGATCATGCCGTCGATGCCGGGCGCCCGGCCGAAGGCCTCGCAATCCGGGTCGAGCGGCGCCTCGCCGAGCACGGTGATGCGGACGCGGTCGTAGGTCGGGAGCGTCAGCGCCGCCTTGAACGGGTCCTGGCCGGTGGCGAGGAAGAAACCGAAATCCTGCCCGAATTCGCCTGCGAGGTCGTAGATGTCGCTGGCCGGGGAGACGCGCGCCTGGTTCGTGAAGGAATTGGCTGCTCCACCCCAGACCATGGCGGCCCGCTGGTCGCGGCGCCGGTCGAGGGCCTCGGCCTCGACGGTCAGGCTGCCGAGCCCGATCGGAAGACGGGGGATCGGCACCCGGCCCACGGCGGTCGCGAAGCCGACACCGACCTGCGAGGCGATGGTCACGGCGGCCGAGGTCGCGATGGTGGCGCCGGCGGCCGGCACGTTCGTCAGCTCGGCGCGTGTCACGGCCGCGCGGATCGTCAGGTCGGCCTTGCGGGTCGAGACCACGTCGTAGCGCAGGGACAGCTCGTAGCAGAGGGCGCGATCGGCGGCGTTCGCGACGAGCTTGCGTTCCACCGGCGTGAGGCCAGGCGCCACGGCCTCGGAGAACTCGGTCGGGATGATGCGGACCGTGCGGGTCTGCGGCAGGGCCGCGGGATCGAGATAGATCTTGGCGCGGCTCGCCGTCTCCTCGCTCGAGACGAGCCGGTCGTAGCGGGTCAGCGATCCGGTCTCGTTCAGGAGCACCGTGCCGCAGGCGGCGAGCGCGGTGAGAATACCGATGCTGGCGGCGAGGCGGGGCAGAGAGCGGGGCGGTGTCAGCCGAAGAGGCATCCTGTCACTTTCGCGGCGAGATCTCGTGCGACGGCGACAGCCACGGCGCGTCCGGCCCGCGGCGCAGGGCGAGGGCCCGTCGCGCAGTGGAGGCTGGAGCGGCGGCGGCAGGCCGGCGTGTTGCGGCGTAGCTTAAGCGCCTTCACCCTCGCCCGGAACGGGATTCGCCGTTAACGAAACACTTACGGCTCGCCCTGTGGCCCGAGCGACACGAACCAGCAACATACGTTCGACCACCCTGCTTCATCCCGCGCCCTCGCGCGTCCTCTGCCCCGGCCCGAAGCCGCCTGCCCGCAACCGCGCCCCGACTTCGACCATTCTCCGCCCGATGCGCCCGTCCCGAATCGTCCCCCTCGTCGTCGCCACCGCCCTCTTCATGGAGAACACCGATTCGACGGTGATCGCGACCGCGTTGCCGACCATCGCGGCGAGCCTCGGCGAGGACCCGATCGCCCTCAAGCTCGCGCTCACCTCTTATCTCGTCAGCCTCGCGATCTTCATTCCGATCAGCGGCTGGATGGCGGATCGCTACGGGGCGCGCACGATCTTCCGGGCGGCGCTCATGGTGTTCATGGCTGGCTCGCTTGCCTGCGCCGCCTCGAACGGGCTCGGCTGGTTCGTCGCCGCGCGCTTTCTGCAGGGGATCGGCGGAGCGATGATGGTGCCTGTCGGACGCCTCGTGATCCTGCGCAGCGTGCCGAAGGCCGAACTCGTCACGGCGCTCGCCTACCTCACGATTCCCGCCCTGATCGGTCCGATCATGGGCCCGCCCCTCGGCGGCCTCATCACCACCTGGCTCGACTGGCGCTGGATCTTCCTGATCAACATTCCGATCGGACTGATCGGGATCGCGCTCGCGACGGCCTTCTTCGAGGATCTGCGCGAGCCGGAGCGCCCGCCTCTCGATCTCTCGGGCTTTCTGATGCTGTCGCTCGGGCTCGCCTCGCTGATGCTCGGCCTCGCCTCGACCGGGCGCCATCTCCTGCCGGACTGGCTGAGCTGGACCTGCCTCGGCGTGGGCGCCGCGCTCCTCGTCCTCTATCTCCGGCATTCCCGCGCCGTGGCGCATCCCGTGTTGCGGCTCGACCTGTTCCGCCATCCCACGTTCCGGGCCTCCGTCATCGGCGGAAGCCTCTTCCGCATCGGCACCGGCGCGATCCCCTTCCTGCTGCCGTTGCTGCTGCAGATCGGCTTCGGGCTCGACCCGCTGCAATCGGGCCTCATCACCTTCGCCGCTGCGGCGGGTGCCATGTTCGTGAAGACGGTCGGCCCGCGCATCCTGCGCACCTTCGGCTTCCGGCGGGTGATGGTGACGAACGCCGTTCTGGCAGCCGGCTTCCTCGCGGTGAACGGCCTCTTCACGGCGCAGACGCCGCACTGGCTGATCGTCGCCCTGCTCTTCGTCGGCGGCTGCCTGCGCTCGGTTCAGTTCACCTGCGTCAACGCGATCGCTTACGCGGACCTCGAATCCCGCGACATGAGCGCGGGCACGAGCCTCGCCAGCGTCGCCCAGCAGATCTCGCTGAGCCTCGGGGTCACGATCGGCGCGCTGGCGCTGGAGGCGGCCGCCGGCTGGCACGGACGAAGCGCCATCCGCGCCGAGGATTTCGCACCGGCCTTCCTCACGGTGGCGCTGATCTCCGGCGCCTCCGTCCTCGCCTTCCGCCGGCTCGCGCCGGACGCGGGCGCGGAAGTCTCCGGGCAGCGCCTCGTCCCGAAGGCCGCCTCTCCGGGGCGCTAGGCGCGGGTGCCGGCCACGGGATGGTGATCGCCTCCGGCGCGGCCCTGCCCTGACCCCCGCGCCCGCGACGGCCCGAGGATGAGGATGGCGACTCCCTGCTCGCGGCGATCGATGATCGCGATCAACGTCTCCGCGTCCACTTCATGATCGCACGCGCCTGCTGCCGACGCAGGCGGGCCGGGCGGATTCGCGCGGCCGGCTCAGGCCGCCGCGCGGGCGGGGGCACGCCCGCCAGGGTTGCGCTTCGGCCGGGGGCGGCCTTGCCGGGGGCCGGCTTCGCGGCCACGCGCCCGCTCCGCCAACCCTGCCAGCTCCAGGCGCCGGGGCCCATCAGCGCGTAGATCAGGAAGCCCCCGGCGAGGCCCAGATCCGCCAGGAACAGGGTGCGCTCGGCGACCGACGCCGCGCCGATGAAATGCCAGAACGGGTGGAGCAGGAACGCCATCACGGCGGCGAAGGCCGCCAGCGCGAGGCCGGTGAGACGGGGCAGGACGCCGAGGATCAGCGCGAGCGGTCCGAACACCTGCACGATCACCGCGGCGGTCGCGAGCGCGTTCGGCGCCGGCAGTCCGGCGCCCGCGAGCGTGATCGCGAACCCCGAAACGTTGAGCGCCCGGGCGATCCCGGTCGGGAGAAGCGCCGCCGCGAGCAGCAGGCGCGAGGTGAGAAGCAATCCGTCCTGGGCGCGGGCGATCACGGGGAGAGGCTCCGGTCTCGAAGGGGTGCCCGCAGGCTCGCGGGCGCACGTGAAGACCGGGTTAAGGTTGTGGGGTTCTCAACCGGATACGCCGCCCCGGAACAGTCGCCCGTGCTCGGTCCAGGCGACGACGACGAGGACGAGCGCCCCGAGCCCCGCATAGCCGACGCCGACCGGTAATGTCGTGCCGTCGAACGACTGCCCGATCAGGAAGCCGCAGAACGCGCCGAGGATCGTCGTGTAGAAGCCGAGCATCGAGGAGGCGGTCCCGGCGATCGCACCGAGGGGCTGCAGCGCCATCGCGTTGAAGTTCGGCATCGCGAAGCTGATCAGGAACTGGTTCAGCGCGAGTACGCCGAGGAACAGCGCGAGCGGCGGGTGACCGTGATAGGCGAGACCGATTCCGACCTGAGCGAGGCCGACCGTGACGAAGGCGATGAGCCCCGCATGGGACAGCGGGCGCATGCCGAGCCGGCGCACGGCCCGCGCGTTCACGAGCGTCGCCGCGCCCATCGCGCCGGCAACCGCGCCGAAGGCCAGCGGGAACAGATTGCCGAGGTGGTAGAGCCCCGTGTCGAACACCTGCTGGGCGGAGCCGACATAGCCCATGATGCAGCCCGTCAGCAGTCCGAGCGCGGTGGCGTAGCCGATTGCCGTGCGATTGCGGATGGTTGTCGCCAGCGCGTCGCCCGTCGCCCGAAGCGACAGCGGCCGCCGATGTTCGGGATGCAGCGTCTCCGGCATGCGCGCCGTGAACCAGGCGACGAGGATGGCGGCGAGCACCAGCATCGACACGAACACGTAGTGCCACGAGCCGAGCGACAGCATCATGCCGCCGATCGCGGGCGCGATCATCGGGACGATCAGGAAGACCATCATGATGAGCGACATCACGCTCGCCATCTCGCGCCCGGCGAAACGGTCGCGCACGATCGCCGTGGAGAGGACACGACCGCCCGCCGCCCCGAGACCCTGGATGACCCGTGCCGCGAGGAGCCAGCCGAATGAGGGAGCGAGCATGGCGAGAAAGCACCCCGCCACGTAGATCGCGAGGCTGACGAGCAGCACCGGCCGTCGCCCCAGCGCGTCGGAGAGTGGCCCGTACACGATCTGCGCGAGCCCGAACCCGATCATGTAGACGTAGACGAGGAGCTGGAGGCTGTTCGGGTCGGTGATGCCGAAACGCGCCTGGATCACCGGGAAGGCCGGCAGCAGGTTGTCGATCGAGATGGCGGTCACCGCCATCATCAGCGCGACGATGGCGACGAACTCGGCGAAACCCGGGCCGGACCAGGGAGGCGCGTCGCGGACGGGCGCAGCCTCGGGCGCGGGATGGCGAAACGGTGCGGTCACGGGCGGCCTTCGAGGCGGATGCTCTGAGTGGGTGAACGCGCCGGCGGCCGGATCGGCGCTCTACGGGGGCAGATGCGCGTCGCCCGCCCGGTAAAGCCGCGCGGCAGGCCGCCGATGTGCGCGCGCGCACGGACGTGTTTGCGCCGCAATGGAGGCTGAGGCTTCATCCCATCCCGGTTCGTGCCGCGCGGCGCGAACCGGCACCGCCGCTCGTTGGAGAGCCACCATGCACAGCGTCCGCCTCGCCGCGTTCCTTCTGCTCGGCTGGGCCTCGCTATTGACCCAGACGGCGCATGCGGCCGGCGGTGCGGGCTTCGCCGAGAAGACCGAGGCGCTCGTGCGTCCACTCGCGGCGGACGGGCTGTTCTCCGGGGCGATCCTCGTCGCCCACCGCGGCGAGCCGGTCTTCCGGCGGGCCTACGGACTCGCGAACCGCGAATGGGACGTGCCGAACACGCCACAGACGCGATTTCGGGTGGGATCGATCACCAAGCAGTTCACGGCGGCGGCCATCCTCAAGCTCGCCGAGGCGGGCAAGCTCTCGCTCGATGATCCGATCGGCCGTTTCTACCCGCGGGCGCCGGCGGCCTGGGAGCACGTGACAATCCGCACGCTCCTCAACCACTCGTCGGGCATCCCGAGCTACACGAACCTCCCCGACTATTACGCGCGCATTCAGCGCCTGGAGATGAGCCCGCAGGCGATCGTTGCGCTGACCGCGGACAAGCCGCTCCTGTTCGAGCCGGGCTGCGGCTTCGACTACAACAATACGGGCTACATCCTGCTCGGGCTCGCGATCGAGTCCGCCGCGGGCCTTCCCTACGAGCGCTACCTGCGCGACGCGATTTTCGCGCCGCTCGGGCTCGCGGATACCGGCTACGACGACGCCACCGCGATCCTGCCACGGCGCGCCTCCGGCTACCGGCACGCGAACGGGCGCTGGCGCAACGCCAATCCGATCGCCTCCAGCATCCCCTACGCGGCAGGCGCCCATTACTCGACCCTCGACGACCTCCTCGCCTGGGACCGCGCGCTGTTCTCGGACCGGGTGATTTCGGCGGCGTCGCGCCGCGCCATGTTCACCGATTACGGCTTCGGCTACGGGCTCGGCTGGTTCCTCGGCAGCACCCACGGGCGCCGGCTCTGGTCGCATGGGGGCAACATCAACGGCTTCCTGACGATCAAGGACAATTACCCCGACGACGACCTCGTCGTCCTCGTGCTGGCCAACACCGAGACCGCCCCCGTTCAGACGCTCGCCCGCGAGATCGCTGCGCTCTGGTTCGGCATTCCCGAGCCGCAGCCGGAGATCGTGCTGGAGCCCGAGATCATGGATCGCTACGCGGGCCGCTACCGCCTGGAGGGAGGTGGCATGCTCACGCTGGTGCGCGAGGGCGACCATCTCCTCGTCGCGGTGGCAGGCCAATCCGCCGTGCCCTTCGTGCCGGAAGGCGACCGAACCTTCCTCTCGCGGCAACGTGATGCCCGCATCACCATGGACACGGAGCCCGATGGCCGCCCCACCGGCCTGATCCTCAGCGAGGACGGCACGGACCGGCTCGCCGAGCGGATCGAGGGAGAGGCGCAGCACTGATCGGCCGGATCGACGGGCATCGCCACGGTGCCTCTTCGGCGCTAACATGCCCGCGTCTCATGTCGGCTGCGGCTCGGCGCGAGAGGATCGCATCGCCACGATCCGCGGCGTCTGCCCATCCTGAGATGGGGCCGCACCGCGCTTCTCGACTGGTATGGCCAAAAGTCCAACTTGATTTGGGGGGCCATCTGCCATTGGCTGCGGCCGAGAAAGAACACAGCGCACAAGACGCCCAACGGAGGAGAACCCCATGAACAAGCCGGAATTCCTGGGCTCGACCACGAAGTCGCCCTTCTCGGCGCGATACGACAATTTCATCGGTGGCCAGTGGGTCGCGCCCGCCACCGGACGCTACTTCGAGAACACCTCTCCCATCACCGGCCGCGTCGTCTGCGAGGTCGCGCGCTCCGACGCGCAGGACGTCGAGAAGGCCCTCGACGCCGCGCACGCCGCCAAGGAAGCCTGGGGCCGCACCTCGCCGGCCGAGCGCGCCCGCATCCTCAACAAGATCGCCGACCGGATGGAGGAGAACCTCGATCTGATCGCCCTGGCCGAAACCTGGGACAACGGCAAGCCGATCCGAGAGACGACCCACGCCGACATTCCGCTCGCCATCGATCATTGGCGCTACTTCGCCGGCTGCGTCCGCGCGCAGGAGGGCTCGATCTCCGAGATCGACCACGACACGGTGGCCTACCACTTCCACGAGCCACTCGGCGTCGTCGGCCAGATCATCCCGTGGAACTTCCCGATCCTGATGGCGGTGTGGAAGCTCGCCCCCGCGCTCGCCGCCGGCAATTGCGTGGTGCTGAAGCCCGCCGAGCAAACCCCGGCCTCGATCCTCGTCGTGATGGAACTGATCGGCGACCTGCTGCCGCCGGGCGTCATCAACGTCGTCAACGGCTTCGGCCTCGAGGCCGGCAAGCCGCTCGCCTCCTCGCCCCGCATCGCCAAGATCGCCTTCACCGGCGAGACGACGACGGGCCGGCTGATCATGCAGTACGCCTCCCAGAATCTGATCCCGGTGACGCTGGAGCTCGGCGGCAAGTCGCCGAACATCTTCTTTGCCGACGTGGCGAACGAGGACGACGACTTCCTCGACAAGGCGCTCGAGGGCTTCACGATGTTCGCCCTCAACCAGGGCGAGGTCTGCACCTGCCCGAGCCGCGCGCTCGTCCACGAATCGATCTACGATCGCTTCATCGAGAAGGCGATCAAGCGCGTCGAGGCGATCAAGCAGGGCTCGCCCCTCGATCCCACCACGATGATCGGCGCGCAGGCGTCGGGTGAGCAGCTGGAGAAGATCCTCAGCTACATCGATATCGGCCGCCAGGAGGGCGCCGAGGTGCTCACCGGTGGCGAGCGCAATCGTCAGGAGGGCGATCTCGCCGAGGGCTTCTACGTGAAGCCGACCGTGTTCAAGGGCCACAACAAGATGCGGATCTTCCAGGAGGAGATCTTCGGGCCCGTGCTCTCGGTGGCGACCTTCAAGGACGACGAGGAGGCCCTCTCCATCGCCAACGACACGCTCTACGGCCTCGGCGCCGGCGTCTGGACCCGCGACGGGACCCGCGCCTACCGCTTCGGCCGGGCGATCCAGGCCGGTCGCGTCTGGACGAACTGCTACCACGCCTACCCGGCCCACGCGGCCTTCGGCGGCTACAAGCAGTCCGGCATCGGCCGTGAGACGCACAAGATGATGCTCGACCACTACCAGCAGACGAAGAACATGCTGGTGAGCTACTCCCCGAAGAAGCTCGGCTTCTTCTGAGAGCCTCGCCCCGCACGAGGAGCGCCCCGGTCGTCAGGCCGGGGCGTTTTCGTATCGAGGTCCATCCGCCGCCCCTGCACATCGCGCGGCCGCGCGCCAGATGGGACGGGAACGCCCACGGCCCACCGACCGGAGAGGATGCCGCCATGACCGAGCCCGAGACCCTTGCGGCCAACAAGTCCGAGCAGGCCGGCGTCGACGGCACGCCCTTGCGCGTCACCGCCACCCCGGCCGCGCTGGAGCTGATCGAGGAGCTGCGCGCCGATTACGGGCCCGTGATGTTCCACCAGTCGGGCGGTTGCTGCGACGGCTCCTCGCCGATGTGTTACCCGGTCGGCGACTTCATCACGAGCGACGGCGACGTCCATCTCGGCCAGGTCGGTGGGGCCGACTTCTTCATCAGCCGCTCGCAGTTCGCGGTCTGGAAGCACACCCACATCATCCTCGACGTGGTGCCGGGACGCGGCGGCATGTTCTCCCTGGAGAACGGCCGCGAGAAGCGCTTCCACATCCGCTCGCGCCTGTTCTCGGCAGCCGAGAACGAGGCGCTGTCGGGCGCCTGCCGGATCTAAGACTCGGTCCCGGCGGCGGAGCCCGTCGACCCGCGATAGCCCGTGGCGAGCACGTAGAGCTCACTCGAATCCGCGCGGCTCGCCGGCGGCTTCACGTGGCGGACCTGCGCAAAGTCGCGTTTGAGGTCGGCCAGCAGCGTACCCTCCGTTCCGCCCTGGAAGACCTTGGCCACGTAGCTGCCGCCCGGTGCCAGGATCTCGCGGGCGAATTCCGCGGCCGTCTCGGCGAGGCCGATGATGCGCAGGTGGTCGGTCTTCTTGTGGCCCGTCGTGTTGGCCGCCATGTCCGACATGACGAGGTCTGCCGGCCCGCCGAGCATTTCGGTGAGGCGCTCAGGCGCGCTCGGGTCGAGGAAATCGAGGGTGATGAATTCGACGCCGGTCATCGGCTCGATCTCGAGGAGATCGATGCCGACGACGCGCCCCTGCGGTCCGACGACCTTCGCCGCCACCTGCGACCAGCCGCCCGGGGCCGCGCCGAGGTCGACGACCCGCTGGCCGGGTTTCAGGATGCCGAAGCGCTCGTCGATCTCCAGAAGCTTGAAGGCGGCGCGGGACCGGTAGCCCTCGCGCTTGGCGCGGGCGACGTAGGGGTCGTTCAGCTGCCGCTCCAGCCAGCGCTTCTGCGAGACGGTGCGCCCGCGCCCCGTCTTCACCCGCTGCTTCAGCTCGCCTCGAACGCCGCCTCCCCCGCCCCCGGCACCACGCCTGTCGCTCAACGGTAGCCTCCACGGCGCCACACGCCGTCCTCGCGCATCATGTTCATCAAAAGCCCTTCGCGCAGGCCGCGGTCGGCGATGCGCAGTCGCTCCGACGGGAAGGCGCGCCGGATGGCCTCCAGGATCGCGCAGCCCGCCAGTACCAGATCGGCACGGTCGCGCCCGATGCAAGGGTTGTCGGCCCGCTGTTCGAGCCGGGTGTCGAGGAGGTCCTCGATCGCGTCCGTGACCTCGGCATCACTCATCCAGAGCCCGTCGACCCGGCGCCGCTCGTAGCGGACGAGCCGCAGATGCATGGCGGCGAGCGTCGTCACCGTACCGGACGTGCCGAGGAGATGGAAATGAGGGGCGGTCGCCGCCGCCGCCGCGCGTATGGCGAAGCGGGCGAGGAGATCGGCCACTTCCTCGACCATGCCCTCGAACATCCGACGCGTCACCTCGGCGCCACCGTGGCGCTCAGCGAGCGTGACGACGCCCACGGGGAGCGAATCCCAGGCGCGGATGCGCAGGGTCGGGTCGGCGGAAGGGTTCGTCGCCGCCCCGTCGAGCCACGCAATCTCGGTGGAGCCGCCGCCGATGTCGAAGATGACGACGGATTCCGCCCGCGGATCGGCGAGCGCCGCGCAGCCCGTGACAGCGAGATAGGCTTCCGTCTGCCGATCCACGATCTCAAGGTCGAGACCGACCTCGTTGCGCACCCGCTCGACGAACTCCGCCCCGTTGGTGGCGAGCCGGCAAGCCTCCGTCGCAATGATCTTGGCACGCACCACGCCGCGGGACTGCATCTTGGCGCGGCAGATGCGCAGGGCCTCGACGGTACGCTCCACCGCGGCCTCGCTCAGCCGGTCGGAATTACCGAGGCCCTCGCCGAGGCGCACGATCCGCGAGAAGGCATCGATGACGCGAAAACCGTGAGAGGCGGGCTCGGCGATCAGGAGGCGGCAATTGTTCGTGCCGAGGTCGAGGGCGGCGTAGGCATGACGGCGCCCATGACGGGGGGGTGCGGCGTGGCGCAGGGAGGCTGAGCCCGCGCCCGCGGCGCGCGGCGGATCGCCAGCGATGCGCGCCCCCGACGCCCCGTCGCGGGGAGCCGGTGACCCGCCCGCGGCTGAGCGGGCCGGCACGGCGGCGGCACTCTCGTCCCTCATCGGCGGTGCCGAGATCCTCAACGCGTGGCCCGGGCAGAGAGCCCGACCATCATTCATGAACGAGCCTACTAGTTCGCCCGAGAACTGCAAAGCCTCGAATCCGCCGAGTGCTTCTCAGGCCATGGCCTTCAGGCTCCCAGCCATGCGTGGGGTCGGGCGAAGCAGGCTCTTCACTTGGCTGTAGGGGCGCGGCCGGTTGATCACTTCGTCGAGGCGCGACCACAGGGTCTTCGGCGAGAAGGGCTTGGCGATGATCTCGTTCACGCCGAGCGAGATGGCACGGTCCACCACGTTCCGCCGCGGCTGTGCGAGCATCAGGATGATCGGCACCGTGGGGCACGGCGAGGTGGCCGGCGTGCGCGCGAGACGGATGAACTCCTCGCCGGAGAGAATCGCGAGGTCCCAGTCGATGATGGTCAGGTCGGGCTTGCTCTCGGCCAGCACGCCGAGCGCCTCGGCGCCGTCCGGCGCTTCGAGGACGCGCTTGATACCGACGCGCATGAACATGTCGCGCACGATGCGGCGGATGTAGAGACTCTCGTCGACGACGAGGGCGGAGAGGTCGGGAAATGTCGGGGTCGCGATCATCGGGCCGGAACCTGGCCGTCCGGAGAGGCCACATGCGAGGATAGACGCTCCCCTTTTCCCGTTTCCTAACGCGGTGGCCGCTCCCTTCGGCAGCGGCCAACACGACGGGCCATAAGGGGCCGACCCTCGGCACTTGGGTACGTTTCCGTATTCACAATTAGGGGTTGTGAATCGCGCCCACGCCGTGAACTCGGTACTTCGCCACCGGAAAGTGATGGAACCGACCTGCGCAGGGACAGAAGGTTCTTGCGGTACGGCCGGGTTTGCGTCAGGACTGAGGCGTTATTCTTGGTTACCGCGACCAAGGGTGATGATAGTGCGGAGCGTGGGCTGTCTGGGATGGCGCGCACGCGGTATTCGAGACGATGGTCGGCGGGACGGGTTTGCGAGCTTTCTATGGGACGTGGTCGTGATTTCAGGGGGCCGCAGAAGCGCGGCTTCGATGAGAGTGGCGAGCCGCGGTGGCCGGATCAGGCGCCGCCGAGCGGCGGCTACGGTGGCGGCGGTTTCGGCGGCGGTGGTTTTGGCGGCGGCGGCGGCTTCGACCGCGGCGCGTCGCGCGCTTCTCCGGCTCCGTCCGGACCGGAGCGTGACGCCACGGTGAAGTGGTTCAACAAGGAGAAGGGCTTCGGTTTCGTCGAGCTCGGTGACGGCTCGGGCGATGCCTTCCTCCACATCCGCGCCGTCGAGGCTGCCGGTCACGCCGACCTGCTGCCCGGTACGCGGCTCACGGTCCAGACGGCCCAAGGTCAGAAGGGCCCGCAGGTGACGAACGTCATCAGCGTCGACACGTCGACTGCCGAGGCGGCTCCGCCCCGGCGCGACGCCCGCCCGCCGCGCTCCGGCTTCGGCGGCGGTGACCGCTTCGGCGGGGGCGACCGGTTCGGTGGCGGCGATCGCTTCGGCGGTGGCGGTGGCGGCGGCCGCTTCGCGTCGGGGCCTTCGGTCGAGATGACCGGCACCGTGAAGTGGTACGACCCGGCCAAGGGCTTCGGCTTCGTCTCCGTCAACGACGGCGGCAAGGACGTGTTCGTGCACCGCTCCGCCCTGTCGCGCGCGGGCCTCGACTCGCTCGCCGAAGGCCAGCAGGTCACGCTCGGCGTCGTCGAGGGCCAGAAGGGTCGCGAGGCCCAGAGCATCAACGTCGACGATTGATCGCATTCGCAATCTCGACGGCGGCCACGTGTTCGCCGTCTTCGCGGCGCTAGCTTGACGGCGGCCCCTCGGGGCCGCCGTTTTGCTGTGCCCATGCTTCATCCCGCCATGCGCCCTGTCCTCGTCCTGCTCACGATCCTCGCCGTCTCGGCCCCTGCGCGCGCCGAGGACTTCACCGGCTTCTACGCCGGGGTGAACGCGGGCTACGCGCTCGGGCGCGACCGCGAGGTGGACGTCGCCCCACAGAATTCCGCGGGCCGCGCCGCGACCGCGCCCGGATCGCAGCTGCCGCCCAGCGCGGCCGAGGCGGCGCGGGCGATGCGCGCCGGACGCGGCGCCGAGCGCGGGGACCGCCCGCTCCGCTGAGACACCGATCGCGCGGCCGTCCTCCGGGCCGGCTCTTGGAACCTGAGCGGTCTGCCGGACGATTCCCGTCGTCCAGCACGATCGACGCGGGAGCGGAACGGCCATGACATTCGAGACGACCCGGCGGCAGGTCCGCCGAAACGCGTTCGCGCTTGCGGGGCTCGCCGCCCTGACCCTTCCGGTCGCAGCTGCGGAATTGCCGAAGGTCGCGATCGTCGCCACGGGCGGCACCATCGCCATGAAGCTCGATCCGGCGACGCAGGCACCCGTGCCCGCTCTCTCGGGCGAGGATCTCGTCGCGGCCGTGCCGAAGCTGAAGGATGTGGCGAACGTCGCGGTCACAGAGTTCAGCAACGTGCCCAGCGACTACATGGGCCCTGATCGCTGGCCGGACCTCGTCCGCCGCGTCGAGTCGATCCTCGCCGATCCCGAGATTCGTGGCGCCGTCGTCCTGCACGGCACCGACACCCTCGACCAGACTGCCTACTTCCTCGATCTGACGTTGAAGAGCGAGAAGCCGGTGGTCCTCGTCGGCGCTCAGCGCAATGCCTCGGACCACGACGCGGACGGCCCGCGCAACCTTCTCAACGCGGTCCGCCAGATTCTCGCCGATGGCGCGCATGGCATGGGCGTCACCGTGACGCTCAACCACCGAATCAATGCGGCCCGCGAGGTTCGGAAGACCCACACGAGCAACGTCGAGACCTTCGACTCGGGTGATGCCGGCATCCTCGGCTACGTCGACGAGGATCGGGTTGTGTTCAGCCGCAAGTCGCTCCGGCGACAGACCCTGCCGCTTCCCGAGCGCATGCCGCGCGTGGATCTCGTCCCGATGTACGCGGGGGCGGATGGTTCGCAGGTCCGGCGAGCCGCGGAGAGCGGCGCGGAGGCGATCGTCGTCGAGGCGTATGGCTGGGGCAACGTCAACGCGCCGATGCATGATGCCATCAAGGCGGCGATCGAGCGCGGGGTGCCCGTCATCGTCGCCACGAAAGTCTATGACGGGCGCGCGTTGCCGGTCTACGGGTTCAAGGGTGGGGGCAGCACGCTGCGGAAGGCGGGCGCGGTGTTCGCTGGGGATCTCACGCCGGACAAGGCTCGCATCCTCGCCCTGATCGCACTTCCAACATCGAAGGACGCCGCCGCATTGCAGGCTCTCTTCGACCGCTAGGACCGTCCGCTGGGCTTAAGTCGCCCGCTCGCCCGATGGCGGGAGCGTGATGATCACGGGCTTGCCGGACACAGGGTCGAGGATGATGATCGCCATCGCTCCCTCCAACGCTCCCCCATGCCCGGCAGTCGGCTCCGCGCATGTGGCCGTTTTGTGATTCTCCGGTATCGGAGCCGCCGGCCTGGGGATAACTCGTCGGGAATCCCCGCAGCCTGTCATGTCCCGTACAGCCTGCCACCCGGACGCCGCCGGCCCCCTCGGCCGGTCGTCCCGATCCCGCGGGCGTGAGATGGAGCACGATGAACGCCGTCACGATCATTGTCCCGATCTTCGGCATCATCCTGATCGGCTGGGCGGCCGCGGTCGCGGGTCTCCTCTCGGACCGCGTCAGCGACGGCCTGTCGGAGTACGTCTTCGCGATCGCGGTCCCGGCGCTCATCATCGGCACGCTGACCCGGCCCGGCCTTACCGGCGAGGTCGCGTGGTCGTACTGGTTCGCCTATTTCGGCGGTGCCGGTCTGTCCTGGGCGATCGGATCCTTGATCGCCATCCGGCGTCACGGCATCGGGCGCCAGGGGGCGATCCTGCACGGGTTCGCCGCGAGCCAGTCGAACACCGTCTTCGTCGGCGTACCGACGATCCTGCAGGCTTACGGTGAGGAAGGCGCGTTTCCGCTCTTCCTGCTGCTTGCGGTCCACCTGCCTCTGATGATGGGGTGCGCAACCTTCCTGATCGAGGCGGAGGGTGACCGCTCGCTCCTGCACCGCCTGCGCGGGCTAGCCCTTGTCCTCCTGAAGAACCCGATCTTCATCGCCCTGTTCGTCGGGCTTTGCATGAGAAGCGCCGAGATCGTGCCCGGCGGTCCGGTCAAGTCCCTGATCGACGCGTTCTCGGCAACGGCTTCGACCTGCGCCCTGATTGCCCTCGGCGCCGGCCTGAAACGTTACCGCGTCCTGTTCGATCTGCCGGGCGCGGCGGTGATCGCGCTCCTGAAGCTCGTGCTGCACCCGCTCGCGGTGTGGCTGCTCGCCTTTCACGTCTTCTCGATGCCCGCTTCCTATGCGGGCGTCGCGACCCTGTTCGCAGCGATGCCCGTCGGCATCAACGCCTACCTGCTCGCGGCCCGCTACAAGACCGAGACGGGGCTGGTCGCCGCCTCAGTCCTCGTCTCGACGCTCGCCGCACCCTTCACAACGCTCGCGTGGCTGATCGTCCTCGGCCGAAGCTGATGGCTCAGGGCAGCGGCAACAGGTGCAGGATCGTGCGGTTCGCGTCCCGGACCACGATGCGCCAGCCAAACTCTCCTCGAAGCTGCCCGCTCAGCCGCATCTCCTCGATCGCGCTGGCGGCTTGGCGCAACGCCTGATCGAGATCCGCCACGACCACGCCCGTCTCATCGGCCAGGATCGTGAGGCCATCGGTGAGGTCGAAGAAGACGCGCTGCCTCACGAAACTTCTCCTGAGGGGGCAGCGACCACGGCCGCTGCGGCGCAAGCGCCTTCGAGCCCATATCCCACGTGCGCGCGAAATCGCACGATTTCAATAAAATGTTGCAACTTTTAGTATTCGCAGCTAGGAATTCCGGGTAGAGCGTTAACTATTCGTTGATATCTAGTAAGTTTGTCGACAAAAAGGTACTAACTCTGCATATGTCAGTGATTAGTACCAGACCAGCGTACGGTATCATACGGATGTATTTTCGCCCTGAAATAAAATACCCGTTTGGTCTTCAGAAAATATAATCAAGATAAAAAGGTATTTGGTCGGAAATTGTCGAAAACGACAGGCGTACCACCAAGAATAACAATCATTCTCACTTGGGTCGAATGCTCAGCACGCGAGGCAGAGCCGGCCCGATGTCAGGTAACGTACTGTTTCATCCTTGCCTCGTTTGCGAGGGGAGCAACGACATGTCATCCGGCGATGAGGTTCCGACGACCCTTGTGGCGTCGAGTTCGTTTGTACGGGAAGGATTGACGTCTTTCCTGAGCGGGACACGGTTTCGGGTCGCGGGCGCGACGGCCTCCGAGATGGAGAGTGGGTCGGCGGACGATGCTCCGCGCCTGATTCTCGCCTCCCTCGACGATGCGGCGAGCGTCGATTCTGCGCGCGCTCTGCGTGCGGCGCGAGCCGATTCCATTCTGGTGATCTTCGGGCGGGCCGACGCGCCCACCACACTTCCGCGGGACCTCTGCCTGATGGCGCAGGCCGTTCTCGACCGCGACATCGGTCGCGACACCCTCGTGAAGGTGCTCGATGCGGTGATGTCCGGCGTCACCGTGCAATCGGCCAACCTGTTCTCGTGGATGATCGAGCGGCCGCGGACGGCGCCCGAGCCGCTCTCCGGCTCGCAGCAGATCATCGTCGCCGGCGTGGAGGATCCCGAGGAGCCGCCGTGCCATCCGCTGTCGAGCCGCGAGCTCAACGTGCTGCGCTGCCTGGCGGACGGCGCCTCGAACAAGGTGATCGCCCTGAAGTTCGATCTCGCCGAGGCGACGGTGAAGATCCACGTCAAGAACATCCTCCGGAAACTCAAGACGCAGAACCGCACGCAGGCCGCGATCTGGGCTCGGGAGCACGGCATCTACCCGAAGTAGACGATCGCGATGTCACGGCGGGCGGGATCCGACGGATCCCGCCCGAACCGCGTCGATCAAACCGGCAGCCGGTCGAGCAGCCGGTTCCCGAAGAAGGGGACGAACCCCAGACGGGTCAGCCGCGCCCGCGCCCGCAGGCGCGTCACGGTGTCGTCGAGGTACTCGATGGCGAGGACCGGCAGACCGCGGGCGCGCGCGCGCTCCAAGTAGGTCATGCTCCAGCGCACATCGTCGTCCGTGTTCTCGACGCCCTCGCCGTGAAGGTTGTAGAGCAGGCTCTCCTTGCTCACCGCGTCGATCGAGCCGCAATACGCGTCGTTCATCAGCAGGGGCTCGGCATTCTGGGCTACGACGACGAAGCCCGGCCGCTGCGACTTGGCGCGGGCGGACAGAACGCCCACGAGATCGACCATTTCCCGGCGCGCCTGCGTCTCGCGCTCGCGCCAATCGCCGTAGGCGTCGACGCGATCGAGGAACACGCCGTCGAAGCCCGCCGCGCAGAGCGCGTCGATCGCACCCCCGTCTCCCGCGATCATCGCCCGCCAAGCCGGATGCCAGTACTTCACGGCAAAGCTGCCCGGCCAGCGCGCGTTCTCGGGCCCGAGCCAGTCGGGCGGCGTCTCACGCCAGGACGATTGCCAGTAGGCGCGATAGCTCTCCGCCTCGCCGACGCTGAGATAAGCCAGGACGAGTCGCCGCCCGCCATCGGGCTTCACGCGCAGGTTGGGGAGCGCATCGAGGCTGATGCGCGCCCCGTCGACGACCGGGTCGAGCACGATCATATCGAGGTCGGAGGCCGCGACGCGGCCGAGGTCGATCTGCTGGTACTGGCAGCCCCAGGACCGCACGTCGACGCTCGCGAGCCGGGCCGAGACGCGCCGGCCGATGAGCGGGGCGGCCCCGATTCCGGCGAGCGCCGCGAAGCCGAGGAGGCCGGATGTCAGGAGGCTGCGCCGAGTCATGAAGCGTCTCATGGCTTGTTCGGCCCGAGGGCTGCCTCCTTCTCAACAGCGGCCGTCGCCGGCCGGCCGGTCTCCGGAGGAACGAGCCGGGCCCGGAGCACGTCTCCCGGCTCCAACACGTCGAATTCGCTCGCGCGCAGCGTCTCCGTCGTCTCCAGGGTGCGCCGCACGATCTCGAAGGCCACGACGCCGCCTTCGCGGCCGACCGCGGGACTCGTCCGCGCCATCAGCGTCGCCGTCGCGGCAAGGCTCTGGTAGGCGCGCTCGGCGGCCTCGGCCTCCGCCTCCACCGTGGCGATGTCGCGCTCGAGGGTCAGGCGCCGCTCGCTGTCGGCCTGGACGAGGGCCTTGCGCGCGGTGTCGAGCCTCTGCTCGGCCTGCAGGAGGCTGATCTCGATGTCGCGGCGGCGGCCCTCCATGTCCACGTAGTCGCGGCGCACGTCCGCGACGCGCTCGTTCTCGACCACTTGGCGGGCGAACAGGGCCTCCATCATCTTGAGACGCTCGCCGCGGACTTTGATCTGCGCGTCGAAATTCGCCATCCGCTGCTTGAGAAGCTCGATCTCGTCCTGCGTCGCCGTGATGGCCCGCTCCTTCGTCGCGCGGGTGCCCGCGAGGTTCTGGGCTCGGAGCTGAGCCATGCGCTGCTCCCCGGCGATCAGGGCCGACGAGCCTTCCGCGCCGACGAGGTGGCGAAGCCCGTCGGCAGACTTGGCGACGGGCGTGCCATCCCGCTCCGCAACGAGGGCAGCCTTGCGCAGGAGGAGTTGCTTGAGGCGATCGCGCGCCGCGTCGCGACGGTCGAGCTCGCGGCTCGCCTCGACGGCCTGGACCGGCATCCCGCTCTGGATGTCGCCGCCGGCGAGCGCGACGGCCTGCAGCACCATCAGCCCGGGCATGTAGGCGAAGGAGCCGGGATTGCGCACGGCGCCGACCACGAAGACCGGTGCCCGCTGCAGGACGGAGACCGTGATGTTGCAGCGGCGGTGGAACAGCCGGTCGAAGGCATCGCCGAGATCGGCCTTGAAGGCCGCGGTGGTCCGGCCCGCCGCCTCGATGTTGCCGAAGAGCGGCAGGGATACGGATCCGCCCGGCTCGATGCCGTACTCACCCGAGAGATCCACACGGGGATAGACGGTCTGCATGATGGCGGCCGCGTCGCCGGAGCGCGGCTTGTCGACCTCTGGCGCCTCCGGCACCTCCATGGTCTCGAAGATCGTCACCTTGAGGCGGTCGCCGACCCGCAGCACCGTGTCGCCGGCCGCGAGCGCGGGCCCGGCGAGAAGGGCGAGAAGGCTCGCGAGCAACGCGATCCACGGCGCGCGATGGCGCCTGCCGTGGGCCGAGCGGCTCCGTTCGAATGGCCAGTGCAACACCATCATCCCCTCCTGCCCAAAGTGTTCCATCACCCGTCAGACCGGCCGCGCCTGCGTCGCGCTGCCCACGAACACGCGGTAATCGATCGAACCCAGCACCTTCAGGAGCGCGAAGAGCGAAGCGAACCCGGAGACGATGCAGGCGAGCATGTACCCGGTGCCGAGGCTTCCCGGCTCGAACTGCGAGACCAGCACCGTCAGGGCGGCGAGGCTCCCGAGGAAGATGAGCTGCAGGGTCGCGTAGACCCGCGTCGCGTCGAAGAAGATGAGCAGCGCCGAGCACGACATGAACAGGTACTGGAACAGCGCGCCGACCGTCCCCATCCGCAGGATGCCGATCTGCCGGAACTGGAGGCCGACCGCCTCGACGATGGCGGGTGCCGTGAGCACCACGATGACGCACAGCGCGGTCTGGACCACCATGATGTTGGCGAGCGTGCGCGTCGTCTCGCGCTCCAGGATGCGCCCCTGGGCGCGGATGTTCTTGAGCGTCGCGTGGGTGTCGATCGCCTGGAAATAGGCGCGGTAGCGGTCGAAGAACGTCGTCTCCAGGCTCGTCACGAACAGCGCCAGGGCAGGGACGACCGTGAGGCTCGCGATGAACATCGGTCCGTCGTAGAGCGGCGCGTGGATCAGGCCGGCCTCGACGCGCTCGCCGTAGCCGCTCGTCCAGATGATCCACTTGTCGATCCAGACGCTGACCGCGCCGGCCGTCGCTCCGATCGCGAGGGAGGGGCTGCAGCGGAGGCGCGCGGTGAAGGCCGCCTGCGCCGCGGCGAGGCTCCGGCAGGGGGACGGGAAGGTCGAGGCGAAGCGGGCGGTGAGCCAGAGGAAGACGATCATGAAGCCCGCGGCGAGCCCCCAGACCATCGGGACGGGGCCGTAACCGTGCAGCGCCGCCGTGACGGCGAGGCCGACGCCCGCGAGCAGCCCCGTGACGAAGGCGAGCGTCACCTGCAGATAATCGCGGACCGCCCCGCAGAAGGCGAGGCCGACCCAGACCATGCTCACGATCTGCACGCCCGCGATGCCCGCGAACGCGACGTCGGCGGGTACGCGCAGCAGCAGGACGAAGACGAGGCACGAGAGGATCGCGGTCGCCGCGCTCGCCGCGAGAAGCGTGAGCACGAAGACGGATCGCACGTCCTCGTACTGGCGGCGGTAGAGAGAGTCCGCGAGCACCCGCGTCCCAACCATGGCGACGGGTGACGTTCCGACGAGCGACAGCGAGAAGACGTAGACGACGAGGACGCGGAAGGTCGCCATCGCGTCCTCGCCGATCAGCGGCGAGGCCGCCTCGCCGATCACGAGGATCGCCATGACGGTGTAGAGCCACGGCCCGGCCGCAACGATGGCGGCGTGCGCCACGGCCGCCACCGGCCCGAGGATCTCGTCGCGGCTGCTGAGCCGCCTCAGCTCGAATCCGATCCCGGCCATGGGCTCAGCTCCCGGAAGCGGTCGCCTCGGCCCGTGCGGGCGCGAGGTAGTGGGCATAGGTGTCGCGATAGGCCGAGAGCGCGTCCTCGGAGGCGTAATAGCGGCGCACCCGAACGCGCAGGGCCTCCCCTTGCTCCCGGCGAAGCCGCTCGTCGCGCAGCAGCTGCTCGACCGCCGCGGCCGTCTCGCGCGGGCTGACGAGGGGCGTCACCGCCCCGCCCGCGCCAAGCCTCGGCGTCTCGGTGGAGCGGCCCTCGAGGATCTCCCGGCAGGAACCGACATCGGTGGCAACGCACGGAATTCCGGCGGCGCCCGCCTCAAGGATGACGAGGGGCTGCGCCTCGCTGAGGCTCGTCAGCACGACGACGTGAACCCGAGAGAGGTGCTCGACGAGCTTGATCGAGCCGGTGAAGACGACGGTGTCGCCGAGGTCGAGATCGCGAACGAGGTCGAGGCATTCCTCGAAATAGGCGGCATCCTCGTCCGTCGGCCCCATCACGAGCGCCTGGAGCCCGGGAATGCGCTGGCGCAGGATCGCCGCCGCCTCGATGTAGGATTTCACGTCCTTGATCGGGACGACGCGCCCGATCAGCGCCATGGTCGGGGGGGCGTCCGGACCCGCCACGGGCAGTGCCGCGTAACTTTCGACGTCGATGCCGTTGGCGATCACGGCGAGCCGGGAGGGGGCCGCACCGAGCGCCTTCTGGAGGCGCTGATTGTCCTCGTAGAGGGTGATGATGCGGCTGCAGGCTTGGTAGCAGATCAGGGCGTGCGCATCGAAGATCTGCATCCAGATGTCGCGCAGGTCGACGCGCTCGTCGGTGAGCGAGATCCCCTTGTCGACGGTGTCGCAGATCCACTCCGCCATCAGGACCTCGACGCGGCGCTCGTTCGTGTAGATCCCGTGCTCGGTGATGAGCGCCGGGCGGCCGGTCTCGAGCGCGGCCCGGGCCGCCACCAGGCCGGCATAGCCCGTCGAGATGGTGTGGTAGACCCGCGCCCGCGGCAGGGGCGCCTTCAGGACGGCGAAGAGCCCGCCGAACAGGGCGCGCCACGCCCAGAAGAAGTGCAGGAACGAGGCGTGCGGCATCAGCCGCTCGTACATCTGGCAGGTCACCCTCCAGGAAAGCGGGGACGCCATCAGGCTCGCGTGGGTCAGCCCGCTCTCGGGATCGTTGACGAGGCGAACGAGCCGGTCGAAGGCGTCGAGGCCGCCGCCGCGGACGAGCGCGATGAGCTGCTCGGCGAGGATCTCCTCCGTCTCGGACGTCCGCGCGGATTCCTGCCAGGGCTGCGAGCGGAAATCCGTGTGCAGGTGGAGGTCTGAGAAGGCGACGACGTTCTCGGGCAGCGTGTAGCGGATCTCCCGCGGGCCCCTGTCGGCGACGATGGCGACGATGGCGAAGGTGAGGTCCGGATTGCCGCGGATCAGCCAATCGACCCAGGTCGAGACGCCACCGCGCACGTAGGGGTAGCAGCCCTCGACCACGAGGCAGACATCGGCCTCCGGCTCGCGCTTCGGCGCGCTAGACAGGAAGCGCATGGCGACCTCCGGGAATCGGGTCCGCCGGGCGGACGAGGAGATCGTGGAGGTCCTGCGTGCGGCCCAGCTGCATCAGGCTCTCGGCCACCGCCTCGGCCAGGATGTCGCCGCGGCGGTAGGCGACGGTGGCCGCGCGGGCGAGCACCTCGTCCCAGCGGCCGAGCTCGGCCAGGAGCGCGCAGAGCTGCGCCGTCGCACCCCGGTGGCCGGGCGAGGCCGCCAGCGCCTCCTCGCAGAGGCTCGCCGCCGATTCCCGGGCGGAGCGCGCGTCGGCCTCGTCGAGGAACCCCCCGTTCGCCAGCCGGGCGAGATCGGCCGCCTGCGCGACGAGGGCCGTCGCGGTGGCGGGGCGGCGCCCCTCCGCCCGGGTCTTCTGGAATTCGAGCCGGGCGCGGGCACGAAGCTTGACCGAGACCGCCGCCGCGTGGACCCGGATGCTCGGCTCGGTGCTGCGCAGCGCTTGGCCCAGCAAGGGCCGGTAATCCGGGTGGTAGGCGAGCCCGATCAGGCCGAGCAGCGCCTGCTGCTGTCCGAGGCCGCCCTCGAGCACGCTCGGGAAATGTTCGATCGATCTGCGGCTCGGGCGACGGGCGCGGCCGTCGAGGATCTGGGCGTGGAGGGCGACGGCCGGGTTCGCTTCGCCGACTCCGGAGATCTGGCGGTACCAGCTCTCGAGCTCGTGCTCGCTGACCGGGATGCGGGCGAGGACGAGGTAGAGGACGAGAGTGGCGGCAGCGCCGACGGGGCCGGTGGAGGCGGTGAGAAGCAGGGCGATGACGTAGAGGGTGAGGTCGTCGGCGAATACCTTGCGCCGGGCGGCGAAGACGAGGAGCGCGGCACCGTGGGCGGCGAGCGCCGCCCCCTCGCCCACCGAACCGCCGAGATAAGCGATCACGATCGCGACCTCGGCCGCGTTGATCGCGATCATGGCCGCGACCGGCCCGGCCGAGAGGCGCGCGGCGGTGCTCAGAGGCTGCATGGCACCTCTCCAGGCTCGATCGCGAGGCCGGCGACGAGGTGCGGCAGGCAGGCGGCCTCCACCGGGAACCCGGTCTCGGCGGGGCGGCGGCTCGCGGGCTCGGCGCCGCTCGGGCGCATCCGGTCGACCGCCTCGCCGAGAGCGCCCGCGATCGCGGCGACGGCGACGGCGCTCGCGGGATCGAGCCGGTCCGCCGGGATCGTCTCCAGCACGAACAGGCCGAGGCAGGCCCCGTTCTCCCCCGCACGGACCGAGGCCGCGAAGACGCCGACACCGTCGAGGAGGCTCGCCTCGCTCTCGTCGAACACGCTGAGCACCCGCGGGCGGTGACAGGCGACCGCGTAGACGAGCGCGGTGCGCACGGGGAAGCAGGCGTCGAGGCGGGCCCGCTCGGAATGCGCATGGCGCAGCTCGCCCTCCTCCAGGGGAAAGTAGCTCCAACGGGCCTGCCCGAGCCAAGCCTGGACGGCCGCGTGCAGCGCCTGCGTCAGCTCGGGCTCGGCGGCTTCGCGCAGCTGCTGCAGGCTCGCGAGCCCGGCCTCCAGCGACCCGGAGCGCGCGGTGGCGGCGCGGCGCTCGTGCACGGCGGCGTGCTCCTGAAGCTCGTTGCAGAAGCCCGCGATCGTGTCGCGCTGCTCCTCGGTGATCCGGAGCCGCTCCTCCAGCGCGAGGCGCTCCCGGATCTGGCGGTTGCGCAGGCCGCCGATCACAATGGCGCAGAGGATCCACAGGACCGGCTCCCGCCAGACGCGCAGCGAGTAGGTGTAGAAATCCTCCTGCGAGGTCTGCGGAGGCCAGCCGGCCGCCCAGCTCAGGCCGGCCGCGAGCGCCGCCACGACGAGGCCCGTACCGCTGCCGTACTGCACGCTGAGCAGGACGACCGGGATCCAGAACGGGTGCGGCGCGATCTGCGCGAGGGAGGCCGGGCCGGGGATGATCCACTCGATGATCATCAGGAGCAGGAAGAGGAAGCAGGCCTCGTACTTGCCGCGGACGCCGGACAGCCGGCGCGTCAGCCAAGTCCGCACGCTCGCGCCCTGCTCGGACGCTCCGGCCGTCATCGCCTCACGAGGGGATTGTGCCGCTATCACCGTGAGATCCCCGCCAGATGCCGGCTCGTGGCGATCGCGATCGCCGGTCCCGTCGGCCGCCCGAGCCGCGCCGCCAGGGCGCGATAGGCTGCGTGAAGGCCCTCGGGCAGCTGCATCCGCTGCTCGAGATTCTGAAGGGTGGCGAGGGCGCCCTGCGCCGTGTTCAGTTGCAGGACGAAGTCGAGCCACTGCGCGAGCTCGGCCGCCGTCATCGCCTCGAGCTTGGCCTCGGCCAGGATCTGCCGGGCGCGGAGCTGCTGTCCGCGATGCAGGGCGATGCGGGCCGCGAAGACCGGGCGCTTCCGCAGCACGTCGTCGGGGAGCGCCGGCTGAAGCATCGCGATGGCCGAGAGGCCGTATTCCGCCGCGATGGCCTCGGCGTAGAGCGCCTGAGCTTCCTTCTCGCCCGGACGGGAGCGCAGCATGGAGAACCGGGACCAGATCAGCGTGGGGATGCCGGTCGCAGCGGCGGCGGCGACGTACCCGTCGATGTTGGGCTTGGTGAGCGGCATGCCCTCGTAGGGCCAGCCGAGGAGGAGCGCGGTGGCGAGGCGCCGGTTGCCCTGCTCGGCGAGGCTCTTGGCGAGGTAGAGCTTCGCGTCCGGATGGAGCGCCGCGCTCGTCATCGCGAGGTCGCGCGCCTCGGGCAGAGGCGCCCGCGCGGCGAAGCGCTGGGTGAGCTGGGCGGCGAGCCAGGGCTTGCGCCAGGCCGTCAGCCAGCGCTTCGCGCGCTCGGCCGCCTCCTCGAAGCGGCCCTGGCCGATCAGGAGTTCGAACAGCAGGCGCCGGGGCCGCTCGGCCGCGTCGTCGAGGCGCTCGTCGAGGCCGCGCAGCACCTCGACCGCGCGCTGGATGCGCCCCTCGGCGGCGAGCAGCTGGGCGAGGCGCTCGAGTTGGTCCGTCGTCAGGGCCCCCTGCTCCGCGAAGCGTTCCAGCGCGGCGGATTCCTCGGCGAACCGGCCATGGTAGCGGTAGAGCGCGACGAGCCGGCCGATCTGCGCCGGGCTCGGATCGACCGCGGCGAGCTTGGCCTGCGACTCGATGAGGCCGTCGACGTCGTCGGATGCCTCGTAGGCCTGAACCAGCCACGCGAGTGCGTCCCGGTCGCGGGGGCGCGAGAGCACGTAGAGTTCCATGAGGTCGGTGGCGCGGGTCCGCTCGCCCGCAGAATCCTGCAGGATCGCGAGCGTCATGAGCACGCGAGGGCGCGCGGCCCCGGTGGCCAGCAGACGCTCGATCTCGATCACGGCCTCCGCGTTGCGCCCGTCGCGCACGAGCATCGCGATCCGCTCCTCGGGGCCGGATTGCAGCAGGTAGGCCGCGACCGCGGAGATCACGAGCGCGACGGCGACGAGAAGCCTAGCGGTGCTCATCGCGGCCTCCCACCTCGTCGGAGCGATGCCCGACGGCGATCCGGACCGGCTCCACGCCCATGGCCGGAAGGGTGAAGCCGAGGCGCCCGAGGGTGTCCGCCTCGGCGCTGCCCGTCCAGAGGGTGCCGTCGCTGCCCTGAGCGGTCACCGCGTAGCGTCCGGGCGGCACGTCGGCCCAGCGGAAGTCGCCGGGTCCGAAGCCCGATGCCGCGAAGCTCCAGCCGCCCTCGCTGCGCGTCAGCCCGGAGATCTGCCACCGGCTCTCCGACAAGCCGACCGGATTCGGTGCGGATGTCCCGTCTCGCAGGACGACGCGCGCAGGCTCGACGCTCGGATCGAGCGCGAGGTAGAGCGATCCGCCGTGGCGCGTCCGCCCGACCACGCCCTGGGAGGCGCCGAGGTCGACGTCGATCGCGTCCGCAGCGTCGAAGCGGAGCGTCTGGACAGAGCCGCGGTCGCGCACCTCCCAGCTCAGGGGACCGGTCTCGGCGATCGCGACGCGGGGGAAATCGTCCGCCAGCGCGGCGTAATCGACCGTGCGGATCGGGATCAGCGCGGAGCCCTGGACCTCCCGCAGGAAGTCCTCGATCACGCCGAGGGCGTCGGCATTGCCGACCGTGGCGAGACGGTAATGCAGGTTGAAACCCTTCAGACGCCGCGGCGTCTCGGTGTTCGCGAGCGTGGCGCGCAGGCCGCGCAGGGCCGAGACCGCAGGACGCCACGCCTTCCGCACCGGCAGGTCGTCCGCCGAGACCGCGTAGACCTGGCGCTGCTCGCCGACCGGCCGCGCGATCGGCGGCAGGTTCGCTACCGAAGGATAGGCCGCGTCGAAGCGCCCTTCCCCGCCGTTGATGTTGTGGAGGCTCAGCCGGCGCGTCAGCGCGATCGCCTCCTCGGAGGGCTCCGCGTCCCCGGTCCACTGGTACAGGCGGGGCGCCTTTCCGGCCGGCGCGAGCGCGCTGGCGGCGGTCCAGGCGACGCGCGTCTCCTGGCCGAGGTCGAAGGGTGTCAGCAGGTAGTTGCGCGGATACTCGCGGGCCTTCGCCACGAAGCGGTCGACCCGGGCGCTCGTGCTGACGAGATCGGTCAGCCTGCGCAGGCCGAAGCGGCCGGCCGGCCGGCTCCCGGCGACGATCTCCTCCTCGCGCGCGCGGCTGTAATGGTCGAAGAAGCGCCACGTGTAGGGCCTGGTGTAGGAGGCGACGCTCGGCTCGACCTGGGGCTGTGACCAGATCTCCCGCACGAGATCGCGCGGCGTCTCGTTGCCGCCGATGGCGGGGTCGAGGTCGCCCGGCGTCAGGGCGAGGGTGACGGGCAGATCCGGAAAGGCCGTGACGATCCGGTCGAGGAAGAGCTTGGCGACGAGGACCTGCTCGCGGTCCTTCGTCAGAACGACGTGGTTGAGCCCCTCGCTCTCGACGTGGCTGAAGTAGATGCGCCGGCCCGACAGGGTCGTGACGTCCGGCACCGGGACCGGGCCGTCCCGCAGCGCCCGCCCGAAGAAGGCGAACGGGTCGATCAGCCAGCGCGCCCGGCCCTGCCCCTGATCCTCGACGAGTTCGTACCCGCTCGCCGCGAAGCCCCCGCGGGGACTCACCGCGACGGCGACGCTGCGTCCCCCACCCTCGCGCTGGGGCGCGACGAGTTCCAGCCACGCTTCGAGGTCGGGCCGGGCCGCCTCGATCATCTCGTAGGGCGGCAGGACCGCGTCGGCGGGTCCCTCGAACGCGGTGAGGGTGGGGGCGCGGGCGCTGAGCTGCGTCCCGAGGGTGAGGTCGATCGCGCGGCGGCGATGGCGCAGGCCGATCTCGCCGAGGAGCGCGTCTCCGGCGACGGCCTCGTCCGTCCAGAAGGAGGCGCCCGTCGCGCCGAGGATCACCCACCGCCGTGCCGTCCGCACCGCAACGCGCGCCCAGGCGAGATAGGCGTCGCGGGCGGCGGGCGTCGTCGAGAACCACGTCAGGACGCCGGCGTAGCGGCGAATGTCGGCGGCGTCGGGCAGCGGCTTGCGGATGTCGCGGTAGGTGAGCGTGAAGCCGAGGTGGTTGAGCGGCAGCTCGGCGTAGCGGTGGATCCGCGTGTCCGCGGCCGCCGGCTCGAGATCGCCGTCGAACAGCGCCAGGATCTCCCGCGCCACGACCCGTCCGGCGACGGGCTCGGCCGCGGCCGGATGCTGGGCAGCGGACAGCGCGAGACCCGCCAGCAGGACCGCATGTACGATCGCTACCCTAAGTCGAAGAAGAGTTAGGGTCGCTCCGCGCCTTGATCTCACGTCCCGGATGCCTTCCCTGCGAAAGTCCCGCGGCCGGCCGACCCAATGCAGACTGGATCGACCGAGCTTCGTGACGAACACAAGGTAGCGTCACCATCGGCGTTTCTCGATAGGACCCCCACCGATGACAAGGCCAGGGCTCATAGTGGTTAGTACATAATACTACCAAAGAGCTACATTGCAGTTTCCTTCGATTTGAACTCCATTTAGAGCGCGGAAACATATCGCCTTCGATGCAAGCAATATGTTGCAAACATAACGTCGTTTGACATTGCAATAGGCGGTTGTTCCTCCGTGAGGACGTGAAAGTCCTCAAGCATGCATTCGAACGCGCTCACATCCGAGCGTGCGCGAACGTTTGTGCGTCGCGGATTGATGGCGGGCACGCCCAATCTGCGTCGTCTGAATGGAAGTCGAGATGCCTCATCTGAACGACAGCGGGTTTCAAGCGCGCATCGAGGGGGATCAACTTCGGCGGTCACGCGCCGGGGCGTCGAATGACCTGCTCTTCAGAGTCCTGGAGAGCCCGATTCATGCCGCGCCCCTGAGGGCACCGAGGACGATACTCCGAACAGCTGACCCAGGCTCTTCCTCGCCCGTTTCGCGCCGCCTCGGACGCGTGGATGAGGCCGCCGAGGCAGAGCCTCCCGCGACCCGGGTGATTCGAGAATTCACCCCTCCCCGCCCGCCTCCGAATCGATCGGCACATTCTCATCGGAGGTCCGTGCGGACGGCCGCAGAACACGTCGATTCTCTGCACTGCTCAAGAGCAATCGAAATAGAACTGCCGAAATACCAAACAACACGTTCGGCTCTTTCGACCAGAAGCACGCAATTCAGTCGTCTGATGCGCCCTTGGTCGAGCCTCGCTGCCTCGTCGCCAGCGATGTCGTGCTCAGCCGCCACGTGAAATCAATCGCGAACAAGTTACAGGAGAATGTGCCGTGTCGACGATTACTCTCGATGGAAGCCTGCAAGACTGGACAGCAGCCGACCTGCTTCCCACCGCGTTTCCAGTCAATGGATACAGCGTGTATGGAAAATTCGAGTCGAGCACGAGCACCTACTTCCTCGCTCTGAAGCTGGACAACGCAGCCGGTGCCGCTGAAACGTCGATCGGTCCGAATACGACGATCTGGCTGAACACCGATCGCAATGCGAGCACCGGATATCAGGTATTCGCCGGTTCGCCGGTGGGTGCCGAGTACAAGATCGAGTTCGGTGCCACCGGTATCCCGACGCTCTACTCACTCGATGCCGCAGGCGGCATCACGGCGGCGTCCGCCGGGCTTCAGTACAAGTTCTCGCCGGACAACCAGACCATCGAGTTGTCGATTCCCCAGAGCGTCCTGTCCCAGAGTTTCGCGTCGGGCGCCATACCGGGCGTCGACATGGCGCTCGACATCAACGACCGCGTGTTCGCACCGAGCAATTTCGGTGCGCCGTTCACGATCAAGGCGCCCGCCGCGCATGTCGATGACCATCAACTGAAGGTCGGCATCGTCTATTCGGAGACGAGCGCGGCGCGGTACTTCAACTCAACGGCTTATTCCGACCTGTTCATGGCGGCGCAGAACCAAGCCACGATGGCAGGCATCCCCTATGACGTGCTCTCGGAAGCCGACCTGAAGAACATCGACACCCTCAAGCAGTACGACACCCTGATTTTTCCGTCCTTCGCCAATGTCAAGCAAGGCGATCTGAGCGCGATCCAGAACACCCTCACGGACGCCGTGTACAAGTACGGCATCAGCCTGATCGCTGCCGGCAACTTCATGACGAACGACGAGAACGGCACCGCGCTGTCAGTCGATGCCTATGCCCGGATGAAGTCCCTGCTCGGCGTGCAGCCGGACCACTTCGACAGCGTGACCAGCGACGCCATCCACGCCTCGGGGGACAACGCCGCCTCCGTGATCGGATACGCGGCCGACCCGAACAACCCGATCCACACCTACACGGCCAACGCGACCTCCAACGTGGGCGTGGCGGTTTATACAGGGACGGACCCCTCGGCCCAGGTCGTCGCGACGCAGACGACGACGGGCGGTACGCAGCCGGGTACGCACAACGCCATCCTGGCCACGCAGACGGGCGGGAAGAACGTGTTCTTCTCCACCGAAGGCATGCTAGCCGACAGCAACATGCTCGGCCACGCGCTGGACTACACGATCCAGAGCCAGAAGCTGGCCGGGCCCGAGTTGAGCCTGCAGATGAGTCGATTCGCGTCCATCGTGGCCACGCGCGTCGACATGGACCAGGCGATGTATCCGGAAGACGTCGCCCCCGGAGGCGGAGCCGGCATCAACGAGAAATTCCTGTCGATCGTGCAGCAGTGGAAGCAGTCCTACAATTTCGCGGGCTCGTACTACGTCGATATCGGCGATGGGCAGAACGGCACCTATGCGAGCAACACGAGTGGCAGCGACCCGTCCTTGTGGACGTCGGCCTCACTGCAGCATTCGGCATCCTTCTATCAGCAGCTGATCGCGCTCGGGGGCGAGATCGGCAGCCACACGATGACCCACCCGGAGGATACGAATCCTCTCACCGCCGCTCAGCTCGCCTATCAGTTCGGCGCCTCGAAGACGCTGCTCGAGAAGTACCTTCCCGGCTATCAGGTGGTCGGGACGGCCCTCCCCGGGGCGCCCGAGACGCTGGCGACGGACGAGAGCATCTACAAGGCGGCCCCCTCCTACGCGTACATCACCGGCCGCTACACGGGGGTGGGCGCCAACTACCCGGGCGCCTTCGGGTATCTGACGCCCTCGGCCTCGGACACGCAGAAGGTCTTCATCGCCCCGAACATGAAGGCGGATTTCAGTCTCGTCGAGGCACTGCCCCAGTTCGGCGGCGGAATGACCGCGGCCCAGGCGGCCGCGGAGTGGCAGAAGGAATTCGACGCCCTCAGCTCCCACTCGGATCTGCCGGTCGCCGTCTGGACTTGGCACGATTATGGGGCAGCAGCGTGGCCGACCAACGGTACTGCTCAGTCGCCCTACACAACAGATATGTACACGAGCTTCATCAGCTACGCCTCGCAGAGAGGGAGCGAGTTCGTCACGCTCGCTGATTTGGCTCAGCGCATCACTGCCTCCGAGAAGGCAACCTTCGATTACCGCTTCGACAGCGGCACCAATACGCTCACGGCGAGCGTCACCGGCGGCAATCTCGGGAATTTCGCTCTGGATCTGCAGGCTGGCTACCACATCGCCAGCGTGTCGAATGGTGGGCAGGCTTGGTACGCCTACGACGACGACAGCGTGTTCCTTCCCGCATCGCTGAGCGGAGCGACCTACAACATCCAGCTTGGGACCAGCGCGAGCCAGGTGACGCACATCACTGCGCTGCCGATGCGCGCGGATCTCATCTCGCTGTCCGGGAACGGGCGAGACCTCTCGTTCCAAGTGACCGGCGACGGGCAAGTGTCCCTCGATCTGGCGGATCTGAACGGTTTTACCGTGAAGGTTACCGGGGCCACAGTCATCGGTCAGACGCAGGATGCGACCGGGGCTCATTTGGTGCTGGGCCTGACAGGCCTCGCGACCCATGATGTGTCCGTCGAGTTGGTTCCGACTGCGCAGCCGCAGAATCGACCCTTCTTCGGCGAAGTCAGCAACGACCCGCACAGCGCCGCGGGTGAGGTCTACGCCCTCTACGACGCCGTCCTGCACCGGCCCTCCGACGTCGGCGGCCAGCAGTACTGGACCGGCGTGCACAGCGCCGGCCTGTCGCTGCACGACATCGCTCAGGCCTTCCTCGACTCGTCCGAGGGCCAGTCGCATCTCGGCTCGGGCGACAACCTGTCCTTCGTCCAGGCGCTCTACCAGACGGCGCTCGACCGCGCGGGCGATACCGGCGGCGTCCAGTACTGGACGAGCTCCCTCGACCAGGGCTTGTCGCGGGCCGACGCCATCGTCAGCTTCGCCTTCTCGGCCGAGAACCTGGCCGGCCTGCAATCGGCGTACAGCGCCGGCATCTTCACGGCGGACGCGGATGCGGGCGAGGCGGCCCGGCTCTATTACGGCCTCCTCAACCGGGCCCCCGACGCCGGCGGGCTTCAGTACTGGTCCGGAGCCCTCAAGGGCGGCCTGAGCGACGCGGACGCGGCGCAGAGCTTCATCGGCTCGACTGAGCATCAGGTGAAGTACGCGAGCCTCACCGACGCGGCCTTCGTGGACACGCTCTACCAGAACGCCCTCGGTCGGCAGGCCGATACCGGCGGTCACGATTACTGGGCGGGCATCCTGGCGCAGGGCGGCAGCCGGGCGTCGGTCGCGGTCGGGATCACGCAGAGCGACGAGGCGCACCAGCACCTCCTGTCCTTCATCGAGACCGGCTGGCACCTCGTCTGAGAGGCCTCGGCCCATCCACTCGACGCACCGGGCGGCGCCGCGCCGCCCGGTTCCACCAACCTCGCGTTCCGTATCTTGAGGAGTCTGGAGACATGTGCGGCATCGTAGGCATCGCAGGGCGCGACGCGGTGGCAGGCCAGGTGATCGAGGCGCTGCGCCGCCTCGAATACCGCGGCTACGATTCCGCCGGCATCGCAACCCTCGAACACGGCCGCCTCGAGCGCCGCCGCGCCGAGGGCAAGCTCGCCAACCTCCAGCTCAAGCTGATCCAGGCCCCGCTCGCCGGCGCCATCGGCATCGGACACACCCGCTGGGCCACCCACGGCAAGCCCAACGAGATCAACGCCCACCCCCACGCCACCGACCGCCTCGCCGTCGTCCACAACGGCATCATCGAGAACTTCCGCGAGCTGAAGCGCGAGCTCCAGGCCCACGGCATCGCCTTCGAGACCGAGACCGACACCGAGGTCGTCGCCCAGGCCGTCAGCCACGCCATGGCCCAGGGCCTCGGCCCCGTCGAGGCGGTCGCCGCCACCCTGCCGAAACTCCGCGGCGCCTTCGCCCTCGGCTTCCTGTTTGCCGGCCGCGACGACCTCCTGATCGGCGCCCGCCACGGCGCGCCGCTGGCCATCGGCTACGGCGAGGGCGAGACCTATCTCGGCTCGGACGCGCTGGCACTCGCCCCCTTCACCGACGAGATCACCTATCTCGAGGAGGGCGACTGGGCGATCCTCACCCGCGAGGGCGCCGAGATCCGCGACGTCGCCGGCCGGCCGGTCGAGCGCCCGCGCCAGAAGATCGCCGCCCAGGCCTACCGCATCGACAAGGGCAACCATCGCCACTTCATGGCGAAAGAGATCCACGAGCAGCCCGAGGTGGTGGGCCGCACGCTCGCCCACTACGTCAACCTCGCCGAGGGCCGGGTGGCGCTGCCCGAGCCGCTGCCCTTCTCGTTCGCGGACCTGACGCGGATCTCGATCACCGCCTGCGGCACCGCCTACTACGCGGGGCTGGTGGCCAAGTACTGGTTCGAGCGGATCGCCCGGCTGCCGGTGGAGATCGACGTGGCCTCGGAGGCCCGCTACCGCGAGGCGCCGCTGGAGGCGGGCGGGCTGACCCTGGTGATCTCGCAATCGGGCGAGACCGCCGACACGCTGGCCTCGCTGCGCTACGCCAAGGGACAGGGCCAGCACACGCTGGGGGTGGTCAACGTGCCGACCTCGACGATCGCGCGGGAGGCGTCGGCCGTGCTGCCGACGCTGGCGGGTCCCGAGATCGGGGTGGCCTCGACCAAGGCGTTCTCCTGCCAGCTGACCGTGCTGCTGTGCCTGGCTCTGCATGCGGGCCGGGAGCGGGGCGTGCTCACGGCGGCCGACGAGCGGCGCCTGGTCGACGCGCTGATCACGGTGCCGGGGCTGATGGCGGAGGCCGTCAAGCAGGAGGGCGAGATCGAGGGGCTGGCCCGCGAGATCGCGAAGGCGCGGGACGTTCTGTATCTGGGCCGGGGCACGGCCTACCCGATGGCGCTGGAGGGGGCGCTGAAGCTGAAGGAGATCAGCTACATCCACGCGGAGGGCTACGCGGCGGGGGAGCTGAAGCACGGGCCGATCGCGCTGATCGACGAGAGCGTTCCGGTGATCGTGATCGCGCCGCACGATGCGATCTTCGAGAAGACGGTCTCGAACATGCAGGAGGTGGCGGCGCGGGGCGGCCGGATCATCCTGGTGGGCGATGCCAAGGGGGCGGCGGAGGCGGGCCTCGACACGCTGGCGACCCTGACCATGCCCGACCTCGACCCCGTGGTCGCCCCGATCGTCTACGCGGTCCCCATGCAATTGATCGCCTACCACGTGGCCGTCAGCATGGGCAAAGACGTCGACCAGCCGCGGAACCTCGCCAAGTCCGTCACGGTGGAGTGAGGGGAAGGCCCCTGGCGGCGCGCGCCGTCCGGGCTAGATCGTTCCACAAAACGGTTCGCCGTCCGCTGGAAGCGGGCGGCGTCCGCGGATGGGACGACGCGAGATGACGAGCGAGACCGCGAGACGCCTCGGGCACCACACCACCCCGGCCACCGCCTTCGCCTGGGAGGATCCGTTTCTCCTGGACGATCAGCTCAGTGCGGACGAGCGCGCGATCCGCGACACGGCGCGCGCCTTCGCGCAGGACGAGCTCCTGCCGGGCATCGTCGACGCCTACGCGGAGGAGCGGACCGACCGCTCGCTGTTCGCCCGGATGGGCGCGGTCGGCCTCCTCGGCGTGACCCTGCCCGAGGAATACGGCTGCGCGGATGCGAGTGCCGTCGCCTACGGTCTGGTGGCGCGGGAGATCGAGCGGGTCGATTCCGGCTACCGCTCGATGATGAGCGTCCAATCCTCGCTGGTGATGTACCCGATCTTCGCCTACGGCGACGAGACTCAGCGCCGACGCTTCCTGCCGAAGCTCGCCAGCGGCGAATGGGTCGGTTGCTTCGGCCTCACTGAGCCCGATGCGGGCTCCGACCCCGCCGGCATGCGCACGCGTGCGACCCGCGTTGACGGCGGCTACCGGCTGACCGGCACCAAGACCTGGATCTCCAACGCGCCCTTCGCGGACGTGTTCGTGGTCTGGGCGAAATCGGACGCCCACGGCGGCGCGATCCGCGGGTTCGTGCTGGAGAAGGGCATGGCGGGCCTCTCCGCCCCGACGATCGCGGGAAAGCTCTCCCTGCGGGCTTCGATCACCGGCGAGATCGTGATGGAGGACGTCGCGGTGCCCGACGGCGCGCTCCTGCCCAACGTCACGGGCCTCAAGGGCCCGTTCGGATGCCTGAACCGGGCGCGCTACGGCATCTCCTGGGGCGCGATGGGGGCAGCCGAGGATTGCTGGCACCGGGCGCGCACCTACACGCTGGAGCGCCGCCAGTTCGGCCGGCCGCTCGCACAGACGCAACTCGTGCAGAAGAAGCTCGCGGACATGCAGACGGAGATCGCACTCGGACTTCAGGCCGCCCTGCGGGTGGGGCGCCTGTTCGACGAAGGCCGCGTGGCGCCGGAGATGATCAGCCTGATCAAGCGCAACAATTGCGGCAAGGCGCTCGACATCGCCCGCTCCGCCCGGGACATGCACGGCGGCAACGGCATCATGGGCGCGTATCACGTGATGCGCCACGCCCAGAACCTCGAGACGGTCAACACCTACGAGGGGACGCACGATGTCCACGCGCTGATCCTCGGCCGGGCCCAGACGGGACTCTCCGCCTTCTGACCGCTCGCGCGCCGGCATTGAATTCGCCGACGCGGAACGGCATATCGCCAGCGATTTTTCGCGGAGCGGAGGCGACATCTTGAGCGAGACGGTGGAGCGGCACGAGTTCGGTGCCGAGGTCGGGCGCCTGTTGGACCTCGTCGTCCACGCCCTCTATTCCGATCGGGAGATCTTCCTGCGCGAGCTCGTCGCGAACGCGGCGGACGCGATGGATCGGCGCCGCTTCGAGGCGCTGACCGCCTCGGGCCTCGCCCTGCCGCCCGATGCCAAGGTCCGCATCGTCCCCGACAAGGCGGCGCGCACGCTCACGCTGTCGGATGCCGGCATCGGCATGTCGAAGGAGGATCTCGGGCAGAATCTCGGCACGATCGCGCGCTCCGGGACTCGCGCCTTCAGCCAGACGCTGGCCGAGGCGAAGCCCGACGAGCGCCCGAGCCTGATCGGCCAGTTCGGCGTCGGCTTCTACTCGGCCTTCATGGTGGCGGACCGGGTGACGGTGACCTCGCGCCGGGCCGGCTCCGACGAGGCCTGGACCTGGGCCTCGGACGGCGGCGGCAGCTACACGCTGGAACGGGCCGAGCGCGCGGAGCCGGGCACCGACATCGTGCTCCACCTCAAAGAGGACGCCGACGAGTACCTGGAGCCCTACCGGCTCGACCACGTCGTGCGCAAATGGGCGGACTTCATCACGGTCCCGATCGCGATCGTGCAGGAGGGCCGCGAGGAATCGGCCAACCAGGGCACGGCGCTCTGGCGCAAGGCGAAGTCGGAGATCTCGGAGGAGCAGTACACGGAGTTCTACCGCCAGGTCGGCATGAACTTCGACAAGCCCTGGGCCACCCTGCACTGGCGGGCCGAAGGAGCGCTCGAATTCTCGGCGCTGCTGTTCGTGCCCGGCATGAAGCCGTTCCAGGCCCTCGACAACGAGCGCGAGAGCAAGGTGCGCCTGCATGTGCGGCGCATGTTCATCACGGACGAGGCCGGGCTGCTGCCGTCCTGGCTGCGCTTCGTGCAGGGCGTGGTCGACACCGAGGATCTGCCGCTCAACGTCTCCCGCGAGATGCTCCAGGCAACCCCGGCGCTGGCCAAGATCCGGCGCGCGGTGACGGGGCGCGTCCTGTCCGAACTCGCGAGCCGGGCCAAGGAGGGCGAGTCCTACGCGACCTTCTGGGAGAATTTCGGCCCGATCCTGAAGGAAGGCATCTACGAGGATCACGAGCGCCGCGCCGAGATCGCACCGCTGCTGCGCTTCCGCTCGTCGGCCGTCGAGGGCTGGACCTCGCTGCCCGACTACGTGTCCCGCATGAAGGACGGGCAGGAGGCGATCTACTACCTCGTCGCGGACGATGCGGACGCGCTGGCAAAATCCCCGCAGCTCGAGGGTTTCCGCGCCCGCGGCATCGAGGTGCTGCTGCTCTCCGACCACGTCGACGCGTTCTGGCCGGAGGCGCTGGCGCGCTTCGAGGACAAGCCGCTGCGCTCGGTCACCCAGGGCGGTGTCGACCTCTCCAAATTCGCGGGCGACGAGGCGGGCGGCGAGGCCCCGGCCGGCATCGAGACGCTGGTGGCGGCGCTGAAGGCCGCCTTGTCTGGCGAGGTGTCCGACGTACGCGCCACCGACCGGCTCGTCGACAGCGCGGTGGTGCTCTCCGCCTCCGGCAGCGGCCCCGACCTCCAGATGCAGCGGCTGCTGCGCCGGGCCGGCCGGGCGTCCTCGGGCTTGGCGATCCTCGAGATCAACCCGCGTCACCCGCTGATCCGCTCGCTCGCCGAGGGGCCCGAGGGCGACGTGGCATCGGCGGCGGGCACCCTGCTCGATCTCGCCCGCATCCAGGACGGCGACTCGCCGCGCGACCCGGTCGCCTTCGCCCGCACCGTCGCCGCGGCGCTCGCCGCCGGAAAGCCGGCCTGACCGAGATGCGTCGGGTCCCGCGCCCGCTCGCGGGACCCGGCGGATCGGACGCCACCCGATCAGGGCGGATGCGCCGACGATCTTGCGCGACCCGCTTGTCGGAGCGTGAGCACGTGTGCTAGGCACCGCCCGTCTCGTCGAGGCGCCTCGCGGAGAGGTGGCAGAGCGGTTGAATGCACCGCACTCGAAATGCGGCATGCCTGCAAGGGCATCGGGGGTTCGAATCCCTCCCTCTCCGCCACTTATCTCAGCCAAACGGCTGATTTCGTTGGGGAATTTCGCGAGTTCCGCTCGCCAACCCCAACGTTTACCCCAACATCGGGCGTGGATCTCAGCGGACGCCGGTGGATTGTCTAGCTTGTGGCGTCGAGCAGTCGTGGCGTCGGAGTGCGGGCTTGGCTAGCGACGCCTTAGCAGCGTTCTGTTCAGGGGTCGGTATGGCTGGGACATCCATCTTTCCGGCATTACCGGAAAAGCGCGAGTTGCCCACCGAGTGGCGCGAGGCAGCCGCAACTGCAGCGCGCAACTTCGGTTTGGACAAGCCTCTGCACGAACTCGCCCCGGAGCACTGGCAGATCGTGCTCGCGAGCGTCGAGGATAGGATGCGTATGCGGGGCGTTCCCTCGTCTCCCGGCTGGCGGCGTGCGCTCGCCCAGCAGGTCGGACGCTCGGATGCGGGCAGTAGCAGCGAAGCTCTGGTGGTGGCGATAAATGCCAAGCGGGAGGAGATCGCAGCTCACGTCGCGCAGGAACTCGGGCTCGGTGAACTCGCCGGGCTCAGCCGCGAGGACCGCGCCGCAGTCGATCTGCAGACCTACGAAACCATTGAGGGTTGCACCGCTGACAGACCGGAGCCGGCAGACTGCTCAGACGCGGACAGAACCATGCGGGGGCTGCTCGCCGAACATCGCGCCCTAAAGGAACAGCAGGCCGACGAGAACGATGCCTGAGGCACTGACTATCATCGAGGCACCGCTACCGGCTTCGATGCCTCGGCCGGCGGGGCATACAGGCTGCGGGCTGGTTACATCACGACGGCGGCAGAGCGCGGCGCGGATCTCGCCCGGATCATGGATCAGTCGGGACACCGCGACCCGCGGACCGTCGTCGGTTACATCCGCCGGGCGAATGCCTTCAAGGACCACTCGGGCAGCGGGTTTCTGTAGGTCAGCCGAGCTGCTCTAGGACGATCTTGCGTAGTTCTTCGCGGGTCAGACCGCAGGGCTGTGGCCTCCAAACAGGATTGGAGATGGCCGGCTTAAGACACGCCGAGGAGCGCGACCGCACCGTCGTAGGCTTCGGTTCAGTGGGGATGTGCATGTGAAATCCAAAAGCCGCTTCGGCAGAAGCCGTAAGGCGGCGCATGTGCAGAAGCGTCGCGGCTAGAAGCAAGCGACAGGCGCGCTGCGAAAGGCAGCGATCAAACTTTGAAATAGACGGGAAACCGGGCTCGGCGCTCGATCAAGAGCATGAGAGCGGGCCGAATGGATCTGGTCCGATCAACCTCATCTACAGGCGCAATGCGGTTCTGTGAAGGCCCTACTCATTCGCCGGCGATGGTCACCCCACCACGACGGCTCCCCGGCGAGGTTCATGGACGGATGGAGATCCTTCAGCGACTGACGCAGTTGGCCCTGAGCCCCACGACCAGTGGCTAGGCGGCCAACTCTGAAGCTCTGAAGATGTCGGTTCGTCCGAGGTAGGTTGTGCGTCGGCATACTCCGACATCATGTCTTCGATCTCTGCAGGCCCAATCATATCCGCTCCTCAGCGGCAATGTTGCACCGCACAATAAAAACAGGTGCGTTAGTATGATGGTTCCTCGCCTGCGTCAGAGTGGACGCGGAGACCTGCAGCTTCCGCTGACTGTTGCGAAGTCAGGGCTCACGTTCGGGTAGCGTCCACGGACGAGGTGTAATTTCCGGGACCGTTTCGGTGGGGATTGGGGTGGCCATCGGGGCCGGCGGCTAAGGTGGAGTTTGCGGACTTCAACCTGAGCCGGGAGCACCCGATGACCGACGACAGAGTGGCACTGATCGAGGCGCTGCAGAAGGCTGACGACGGCAACTTCCTGCGCTCGTTGGCCGAGACGGTCCTGCAGATCCTGATGGAGGCCGACGTGGAGGGCCTGATCGGCGCGGGCCGCTACGAGCGCACAGGCGAACGCAGCACCTACCGCAACGGCTATCGCGAGCGCAGCCTCGACACACGGCTCGGCTCACTCAACCTGAAGATCCCCAAGCTGCGGACCGGCAGCTATTTCCCCGGCTTCCTGGAGCCGCGCCGCACGGTCGAGAAGGCGCTGGTCGCCGTGATCCAGGAGGCGTGGATCGCCGGCGTCTCGACCCGGCGCGTGGACGACTTGGTGCAGGCCATGGGCCTGTCGGGCATCTCCAAGTCCTCCGTGTCGAAGCTGTGCAAGGAGATCGACGAGCGCGTGAACGCCTTCCTGACGCGCCCTCTCTCGGGTGCGTGGCCCTATCTCTGGCTCGATGCCACCTACCTGAAGGTGCGCGAGGGCGGTCGCATCGTCTCTGTCGCTGCCATAGTCGCCGTCGCGGTGGACACCGAAGGCCGGCGCGAGATCGTCGGCCTGCACATCGGCCCCAGTGAGGCCGAGGTGTTCTGGACCGACTTCCTGCGGAGCTTGGTCAAGCGCGGGCTCTCGGGCGTGCAGCTCGTCATCTCGGATGCCCACGAGGGGCTCAAGGCGGCCATCCGCCGGGTGCTGAAGGCGACCTGGCAACGCTGCCGCGTTCACTGGACCCGGAACGCGCTGGCCTACGTGCCGCGGACCCAGCAGACCATGGTGGCTGCCGGCCTGCGCCACGCCTTCCAGCAGCCCGATCAGGACGCCGCCCGGGCCGCCCTTCAGCACCTGGGCGAGCAACTGCACAACCGCTGGCCGAAGCTGAAGGTCTTCATCGAGGCCACGTGCGAGGACGTGCTGGCCTACCTGACTTTCCCGCTCCAGCATCGGGCCAAGCTTCACAGCACGAACCCGCTGGAACGCCTCAACAAGGAGATCAAGCGGCGCGCCGATGTGGTCGGCATCTTCCCCAACACGGACTCGATCCAACGCCTGATCGGTGCGGTGCTTCTGGAGGCCAACGACGAGTGGCAGCTTCAGCACCGCTATATGCAGATCGAGGGCATGGCCGGGTTTGCTCCGGCGTTGATCGAGGAGAGCGTCACGACACTTCCACCACAGGCTGCCTGACCGATGGCGGCTCCAATTCCACCCCGAAAGTCCACCTCATTGACGGACGTAACCCACGTTCGTTTGGAAGGTTGTCGGCCTCGCCGCCGCGCCAACGCCTTCAAGGATCATTCGGGGCGCGGCTTGCTGTGATGGCTCCCACTGTCCTGTCGCCCAGCTTTGAGCGCTGTGCACAATATCGCTGCATCGCACTGGCAGCCGGGTCGCTCCGTGATATAGCGCCGATATGCAAAAGCCTCTCGCGCACCCGTTCACGATAACCGTCGTGGCGGACAAGCCTCTTCGTCGCACCTACTCGTGGGCTGTCTGGCAACACGGGGGGATGACGAGGAGGCAGTCGCTGATTGCCTACACTACCTTCGAGGAGGCTCGTCTGGCCGGTAAGGCCGCCCTCGATGAGATGGTTGCGGCCTGGCGGCGCGAAGCGGTTCCCGTCCCGGCCGCCTGAATTCTAATGCCCGCGACGGACGTAGCGCGGCTTCATGTATGGCCTCGATTGATCCGGCGCGGTGAGCGTCTCCTCACTGATCGGCGTCGGCGCATCATTTGAGAAGGGTGTGGCAGGCAGCGGCATCCAATGGGTCGGTTCCCTGTACCGCGTCAGCATGTACCCGCTGTCTGCCAGAGAGACGATCCATTCCTCGCTCCTGCGACAGGCTACAACGACGGGTGGACAGGTGATCCCGAAGGCGAACTCGGCCCAATCTACCGTGCCGCCGCTGAGCAAGATCCACGTGTCATCGAGTGGGGCCGTCTCGATTGGCTGCCATTCCGACATGGCTTGTCTCCCGACCGTGGACCATATCACCGGCTGTTGTAAGGGCTCATATCGGGCGGATCTCCCTCAATTCGCTTGCTATGGGTGCGCAGCAAGCATCACGTGGGAGCCCAGTGCGACGGTCCTACGGGTGCGTCCGTGAAGGATCCGCCTTCTGACAAGCGTACCGATCAGGCGGAGAAGCTCTTGGTGCTGTGGGCCCCCTCCGACGACGAGGAAGGGGCTAAGCTCGATCTCGGTGGGTAGACCACCGGACGGCTAATTCGGCACATGCAGGACGACAGGACGTCCTGTCGTGGCCCTCCGGCCCAAGAACCACCGGATCCCCGCTAGGGCTGGCGTAAAGCTCTCCGGTCGGACGTCACCGGAGGCTCCTCATTGATATCCCTAGCTGGGATCTCCCGTTTAGGAGACGAGGGTGAGTTCGCCTTCAAGCGCAGCACGCTCGCCCAGGGCCGATTTCACGCGGTACGCTGGCTCGCCCGAACGCTCCTCCGGCATGAGCCGAACGATCTCGTAGATGCTGCTGACAGCACCCCCGCGATCAACGGAGCCGTGCTGCCGGGCCTGCCGCACCTGCTGGCCGATCTTGAACTTGTGAGACATCTGCAATTCTCCTTGATCTCGCCACTCTGCGGAACGTGGCCGCCTACCGCCGCGCTCTGGCCTTACGGGCAGCAAAGCGTGCGTCGCGTGCCGCCTTCTGCTCGGCAGCAAGCGCGGCCTGACGCTCCAACTTTTCGGCAGCCTGACGGGCGGCCTCAGCCGCCTCGCGCTCCTGCGCAGCAAGCGCCTCGGCTTCGCGCTGAGCCTCGGCTGCAAGACGAGCCATCCCCCGCTCGTTCACCCGAACCTCACGGGCTTGGATGACAGCTCGCCGTGCCGACTGGCGCGCGAGAACAATCGGGTCATCGGCGGAGGGGCGTGCCCGGAACCGGGCTACCGTGGCCTGCCGCGCTTTTGCAGCAGCCTCAAGACGATCAACGAGTTGGTTGGCTTTGAATTGGCCCACGTACATTCCTTATGCGCACCATGACTTCGCACTGGTGGCGAGAAACAGATGAAGCCGTTCCAGGGGAACGGCTCCGAATTTTGGATAGGCGGAAGGTTAACGCTCAGGCGGCCTTCAGGTTGCCGGCTGCCTGCTTCCCAGAGCGGCGGTCCGTCTCCATCTCGTAGGAGACCTTCTGGCCTTCATCGAGGGTCTGCATGCCGGCTCGCTCGACGGCCGAGATGTGGACGAACACGTCCTTGCTGCCGTCCTCAGGCTGGATGAAGCCAAAACCCTTGGTTCCGTTGAACCACTTCACAGTGCCGATGCTCATAGGTATTTCCGTATCTTGGTAGGCAAGAAGGCATGGCGAGCGCATGCAATCACGCGCTCGGTCGCTCGTCGTCGAAATAGGGGAGAAATGCAGAACGCGCGCCCAAGTGAGCGGCACGGCCGGATATCTGGCCGAAAATCGATATTTGGCATGTACGCCGTGAGGCAAAAATTTACAACCCGGTCGAGGTATTTTTGACGACAAAGATAAAATATTATCCTGCCTCTGACATGAAGCGCTGTCTTTCTCTTGAAGCGTCTCTCTGACTGGCCCTAGAGCTGCAGGTCTCAAATGCGAACCGCGCATCACGGTCCAACCTCCGAAGAGGACATCGGGCATGATTGATCCCGCCCAGCTAGCCCGCATCGAGAACCGCTTCGCCATCGCGAACGAGATGTGGGCCGCCGAGGTTCGCGCCTTGTATGGCGGCAATCCCTACTTTCATCGCGACAAGCCCACCGGCCGCGGCACGCCGGGCTCGCCATTGAGTGCGGCATACGAAGCGCGCGAATGTGCCTTCAGGGACTGGTGTGCGGCGCACGTGGTTGATGTCCTGGCCCGCACGCAGGAGGATGAAAAGCTCGCCCTACAACTCGCGTAAAGGATGTTCGTGGAAGCTAAACGGACAGCAGTTGGCTATGGCCGGATCGACTGAGGACAGGTTCGACGCTCTGGAGGCCCGCATTGCGGCGCTGGAGGCCCGCCGAGGTAGACAGGTACTGCTCATTCAGAACGAGGGGCGTTGCGATCAGGGCACCACCGAGGCTGAGCAGGTGCTGCGGGAGATTGAGGAGGAACTTGAGGCCCTCCGCGCCCGCACTGCCACCTTCGCCTCAGACCCGCGACATTCGTAAGCGTTAGGCCAAACCCTGAGCGCGGCCGCAAAGCGCCGACCGCGCCTCCATCCCTCAGGAGACCGCCGGCTCTCGGTGTTTCACGCCACCGCCGAGTGGGCCAGCCCGCCACGTCTCAGGAAACGGGCCGTCGATGGTGATAGGCTACGGCTGCCGCTAGGTCCTCGGACCGCTGCGCGAAAAGCGCCGTGCCGCCTGCTTCGCTTGTGCCGGTTCTACGGCAGGCTTCTTCTCCAGCAGACGCTTCACGCGCTCGTTGAAGTCGTTGGCCGAAATCGACTGAGCCGAACCGTTGTTGGTTGCATGCGCCATCATGATCTCCGCATCGTCGCCCAAAGCACGGGATTGCGCGGAGGGTGGAAGATCTATGATGCGAGACGGCTGAAAAGGCGAGGACAAACGCCAACGTCGATCCGCTGGTAGCGGTTGGCCTTAATGTCGGCGCGCGCTTGTGGCACACGGCTAGGCATGACTGACACGATGACCAACACGCATCCCTATACGCTGGAGATCCTGCCGCCGAAGGCAGAGGGCGCCTCCTATCAGTGGGCGATCCGCAAAAGTGGCAAGCTCGTTCAGCGCTCGGATCGCACTCTGACGAGCGAGGCAAAGGCCCACGAGAATGGCATGGCGCAGATCGAGAAGCTGCTGTCGGGAGCGGGCGACCGTTAGCCCTCACGCTTGGCATCCCTATACGGGGCGACACCCATACGTGCCCCAAGGCCATCGCGGGCTTTCGCGGGCGCTTGGGCAGTATGCTGTACAAAACCACGAGCGGGATCGTGGACGCGATTGATGGGCTGGCCGAGGCCGTCACGGGCGACCGCAAGCACTTCCACCACGTCTCGCCCTCGACGCCCGCGGGAACCTGACGCCGCAGAAGGCCAACGAGCAGGGCATACGGACCGCATGTGGGATCAGTACGCACGCCCACGCGCGAGGGCGGCCGGTCCCATATGGCGAAGGGCGTCTTAACCGCAGTCTAGCAGTGCGGGCTCTGTCGGTAGGCGGCCGCAACATCACGCGAAGCGTTCACCCACGTTGTGGCGCCGTCCCTCCGATCGGTGCAGAAGTGGACCATCGCTGGCTATGATCTTGGGCGCCAGCGGCTGCGGGATCCGTGTGCTCCCGCCTGTTCAATGCGGAGAGCCAACGTGCCGCGCTACTTCTTCGGCATCCACAATGGCGGTCCCGAATTTGACGACACCGGCACCGAGCTTGCAGGCCCGGACGAGGCGCATGCGAAGGCCACGTCGCTCCTGCCGGACATCGCTCGCGAGGAGATCCCCAGGGATGGTGACCAGCGCACGTTCACGGTGATGGTCAAGGACGAGAGCGGTCACCCCATCTACTCGGCGACACTCACTTTCGCGGGCCTCCGGTTGCAGTAGTAAGCCGCACCTACAGCTCCATAATGCGCGATCCCAAGCAGCATCGCGAAAGCGAATAGGGGTCGATCTCCCGGCGGACCCATGAACGAGACTGATCAGGATCCGACCGCCTTCGCCGATTTCGTAGAGCGCCGGAGATTTGCAGGCCGAGATTGAGGCGCTACGGGACGGGCGGTCGTGTAGTGAGCGTTATGGAGCCGCCGCGGTTCGTCACCACTAAAGCAGAGCATGGGCGGTTTCTGCGCTTCAGCGAGTAGGGAGGGGCGTTCTCCGTACTTAGGTTCACATTGGCCGAATGGCCCGCTCTGCCTAGGTTTGTCGGCGGAAGGGGAAATCAGATCGTTGACCAATCAATCTGAAGCCGTGCGCATTGGTGAGGAGATCACCCGCTCTGCCGGCGGCACTGACCCATTCGCAGCCGCTGTGCGGGCGACCCGTATACCAATGATTATCACGGATCCCCGGCAGCACGACAATCCGATCATCTTCGTCAACGACGCCTTCACGAAGCTCACCGGCTACACCCGAGCCGAGATCCTTGGGCGGAATTGTCGGTTCCTCCAAGGTCCGAAGACCCCTCGCGAGGACGTGGCTCGGGTCAGGGACGCTATCGATCGGCGAGTTCCGATCGAACTCGACCTGATCAACCACCGCAAGGATGGCGAGATTTTCTGGAACCGGCTCCTCATCGCACCGGTCTTCGATGACGACGGCGCCCTGACCTACTTCTTTGCCTCTCAGTTCGACGTGACGCTGGAGCGGGACCGGCTTGTCCGGTTGCAGAAGGATCGCGATGCCCTTGAGGCAGAGGCTGAACGACGGTCTCTCGATTTAAGCCGGAGCGAGGAGCGCCTACGGTTTACGCTCAAGGCTGGCCGTCTCGGTGCTTGGAGCCTCGATCTGGATGTCATGCGACTGATGGCGTCGGATGGCTGCAAGGAGAATTTTGGCCGCAAGGCATCCGACCCGTTCACTTACGATCAGTTGACCGAGGCGATCCATCCTGACGATCGAGAGCGGATGCAGGCCACGGTCGCTACGTCAATCGCCAAGCATGCTGACTACGACATCGAGTACCGGATTGTGACGCCGAAGGGCGAGATCCGATGGGTTCAGATCCGGGGTCAAACGTCTTACCGGGCAGACGGCACCCCGTTGAGCATGGCCGGCGTCTCCCAGGACGTCACGGACCGCAAGCGGGCTGAAGACCACCGAGATCTCCTCGCCAGAGAGCTGAGCCACCGGGTTAAGAACACGCTCGCGATGGTACAGTCGATTGCCCGCCAGACCCTGCGCGGGGCGTCATCCCTGGAGGAGGCGCAACATGCTCTCGATGCCCGCATTCAGTCCTTGGCTGCTGCCAACGACGTTCTGACCCGCGAGGGGGGTGATTGGGCTACACTAGCCGATGTTGTGATCGCGGCGCTTCATCCTTTTGGCGTCGAGCAAGGGAGCCGCTTCAAAGTCGGCGGTCCGATCCTGCGTTTAGCGCCCCGGGTCGCTCTGGCCTTCGCTCTCGCGATCCACGAACTCGCGACGAACTCGGTGAAGTATGGGGCGCTCTTGAACGACCAGGGCCGGGTGCTGATCAGTTGGGATGTCGTGGATGGGTCAAGCCCAGAGCGCTTGTGGTTTCAGTGGCAGGAGATCGGTGGCCTGCTCGTGACGCCACCGACCCGCACAGGCTTCGGCACCCGCATGATCGAACGCGCTCTGGCGCAAGAGATCGGCGGCACAGCAGAGATCGACTATCGCCCCCGTGGCGTCGTTTTCACCGCCGAAGCGCCGCTGCCAGAAATCGTGAGGGACTGAACTGATGTGATGGCTGGTCTCTTTCGGGTAACGATTGCTTGCGCGAAAGATCACATGCTGAGCCTCGCCCCGATTGGTTAACCAGCCGCCAATCGCAGTTCAGGCTCAAAGGCCGAGCGCCCGTTTGTCACGTTGCCGGCGCCCAAGTCATAGCAGAGCATCATCATGCACTCCGACCACAGGGCAGCAGGCGCCGGCCCAGCACGCTCATCTCCTCACGCGATGCCGCGGCCGGTGGCCACGCCGTATGGGAAGCTCCCGCATGGTTCCCAGTCCTCCGCTAGTAGACGGATTGGGTGCCAAACCGGCCCGCGCAACGAATTCCGAGAACCTATCGAGCGGCACTGAGTTAGCACAAAGCAACCGTCTCCTAGAAAGAGGGCCGCCCCTGAGGACGGCCAAGTCTAGGGAGGAAACGCCCCGAGGGGCAGCGGCACAGCGACGTCATCGCCATGCTGCAATGCGGGAAACCCGTTCGGTGCCCCGTTGTTCCTTGGATCGGTTGCCAAGCAGGCTCGCCGTAAGGCGGGCCTGTTTCGTGATGCAGCAGAACAGCAACTGATAGGATTATGCCGTCGTACCCACATCCCTTCGTTCTCGACATCAGGCCGTTCCGACTAACACCTGGCCGCTTCACCCACTCAATCGGCCAGATCGGAGGGATGAAGCGCTGTTCAATCGACACCTACGCAACCTTTGAAGAAGCAAGGCAAGCAGCCAAGGCGGATCTGAATGAGATGATCGCGGCTTGGACATGCATGCTCAAGACCCGACAATTCGTAAGCCATGGATGAGCGCCTTCTCGACGCTGCTGCTGAAGACGTATCCGAGGGCGAGAAGCGCCGAGCGGATCAGATCCGCCTGATCAGCGGGCTTACCAGAGGCAGCGACACGGAAGTTTGTGCGCGACGAGTGCTAGCCGAGATCGAGCGGACACTCACGATTGCCCGCACACACCGCGCAATCATGCTGAGCCTGATGGACCGATGAGCGATCGGGAGTTGATGCTTCCGAGCGGTAAGGAAGAGACACGTGGGAGCCGGTGCGCACGCCCGCGCGCGAGCGCGAGAGGCGGCCCTAAATGGTGCAATCGAGAGCACTACGCGCAGCCGCGCGAGGGCAGCCGGACTTCCGAGCAAGTGCGTTCATGGCATCTATGTCCTGAACTGACCGGCATTTTGGACCGAGCCAGTTGCGAGGCTACTGCATGGTAGCGGCCATGGGTAGGCGGACGGCCAGATCCGGGAAGCTGACGGGCGCGGGCGGCCGCCAGCCCAAGGACGAGTGCGGCCGGACGCGGTTGTAGCTGGTTTGCCAAAGCCCGATCACAGCCTGCGCTTCTTTCAGCGAGTAGAAGATCTCCTGGCGTAGGCACTCGTCGCGCAGCTCTGCTCGCAGATGCCCGCCTCTTTGCACGCAATGGCGATGCTCTTGCCCTGGGCTGTCTGCACCTCGATCTGGCGCAACGTCAGCTCCACCTGCTCGGCACTCGGCCTCTGTCCTCGCCTCATCTCCAGCTCCTCCGGTCCTGGCTGATCCTCGCTAACAGCCCGGTCCAAAGCCAGCCGGTCAGGTCAGTCGGCGCACCCGGCTCGTCGGGGTCTGTTTGCCCCTGCTCTTTCACGCAACCCGACATTGTGCAGCGCAATCAGAAGGTTGCGCCCAGTACCTGACGCTTGACGAAATTCGTCACAGAATAAATTTTGCCCAAATGCATCGACGGCGCTTGAAAGAAAATCGTTTCAATGCGACTTAGGTGCGTTGCAATATAAGAAGTAACTCACTTCGTCTCCATAAATAAATGTGCTTATTATCTCATCTGTAAGCGCCTTAAATTCACAAATTTTTTGGGAAGGAAGCCACCATGGCCTTCAATCAGAATTCCAATCAGAGCAAGCAGTCCGAGCAGAGCGCCAAGGCCGCCGACACTGCGAAGGCGAACCTCGACAAGGCCGCTGAGCAGGGCAAGCAGTTCGCCGACGCCGCGCGCAACGGCGTGAACAAGATGGTCGATCTGCGCGAGCAGGCCACCGAGAACACGAAGCAGATCGTGCAGCGGAGCGTCGAGACGGCCTCGCAGCAGGCGCGTGAGGCCGCCGAGCGCTTCACGAAGTCGCTGGGCTTCACCGGCGAGGACAGCGAGCGGCTCGCCCGCCAGTCGAAGCAGAACATGGAAGCGGTCACGCGCTGCGGCACGGTCCTGACCCAAGCCTTCCAGGATGCCTCACGCAGCTGGTTCGGCTTGGCTCAGAGCCAATGGCAGCGCAACCTCGAGGGGCTGAACAAGTTGACCCGGGCTAAGTCGGTCCAGGAGTTCGCCGCGATCCAGAGCGAGTTAACTCGCGAGAGCCTGCAGCATATCGTGCAGGACAGCCGCTCCATCACCGAGACCTCGGCTCGCGCCGTCGAGGAGGCCAGCAAGGCTTTCGCCAGCGTCGCGCAGACGCCTGCTCGCTGAAGCGTACAACACCTGTACCCGGCAACGAACCGAGGTTCACCACGAGCCAGAGGGGCGGCCACTGCGGTCGCCCTTTTCTTTTCCTCAGTCGCACAGGCTCCGGCGCCTCGCGGCGCGGAGCACGCCATGTACAACCCCTTTGCTATCGCCCTGCTGGCCCTGGAAGCTCAGAAGGTCGTCGAGCTTCGGCTCGTGAAGCTCGCCTGGGGCGGCCCTGAGGGCTGCACCGAGGCCCAGCAGATGATGAGCGAGAAGGTCAGCGCCCTCATCGAGGCGTCCGGCACGCTTATGATGGGTGGCTCCTGCGACACGGTGGTCGCCCGCTACCGCGAGCATGTCGCGGCCAACACCAAGCGGTTGACCGCCGCATGAGGAGCGTAGCGAGCCTTTTCGGGACCGTAATGGTAGCTGTCGTCACGAGCATGCTGCTGACTGCCGCGAGCGCACAAGCACGGCCGGTCACACCGGTTGAAAAGGCGGCCATCCTCGATTGGATGCGCGGAAATCTGGCCAACCCCCATGATCTGCGTTCAGCCCGTATTAGCAACCTGACTATCGTGCCTGGGGCGAACGGACGGCTAGTTACTGTCGTGTGCGTCGATTTCCGCAGGAACAGTAGAGCAGGTGACAGTTCTGGGCTTTACCGGATGGCCTTCGCTCCTACCACCGCTGGGCTGGTTTACAGCAACACCGCATCAAACGTTGTCGCAGCGACCTGTTACTTACCACAGATCGTCATGCGAGCATTTCCGGAGCTAACCTCCTTGAGATAAGAGGGCCCTCCTCAGGCGTAACGCCGAGGCCAGCACATCACTCGGAAGCGCCGGAAGTGTTCGATGGGGAAGGCCCCACCAGCCAATGCGTTTGGACCTCAGCGTCATCAACGGCGGCCCGACAGACGCAATAGAACTGACGCCGAAGCGCAGGCGCCGCGAAGCGTGAAATGCGATAGGCAATCTTCGTCCTCGCGGTCACCATTAAGTGCGACGCATGGATATCCAGCAGTGCTATCGTGAGGATGCGGACATGGACGTCATCGTCAACCCGACCGGATCGTCTGGCACCGAATGGAGCTTGGACGACCGTCTCGGCCGCCATCTCGGCACGATCCAGATAGCCCAGGGATCCTTCCCTTTCGTGATCGAGCCAGAGCCGGCGGGCGGCCTCAGGGGCGTCAAGCTGCTGCATGTCTCGCTCGATGAGGCGATGTCCTCCATCGCGAGGAAAATGGGCGGCACCTGCGAACTTAACAGCCGCGATTGGGATTGAGGCGTCTCGGAGCCATCTCTGGCCCAATCGAGTTTGCCCACGTGGGATGTCTTTAAATCGTCGGGTAGGTGGTTTCGAGATCGTCGAGCGCACGATGAGGACACGCCTCGGAGCCCATTAGAACGGCTTAGGGTAAGTGCCGGTCCCTGGGCGTGTAGCGCACCGTCCATCCCTTGACCGTAAGCGGCGATCGCATCGGGATCCTTCCAAACTCGGGCCTGCGCCCTTGGCGCGCCATTGATGCGCTGCTAACCGATCGGCTGGCATCCTAACTGCGGGCCACGTTGCGTACCGGCCCGATCCCAGTCGTGTGGGCACGACACGCCCCGCCGCCGTGATCGCCGTTAGCGGCGGGGTAGCTGCCTCAAGCCAAGGCTTGCCACATCAGGCGCAAGCATGGCCATTTGTAGCCATGCCGATCCGCCGCGAGCTTCGTTTCTTCTCCCCTTGAGATTTCGCAACTCGCCCTATCGCTACACCTTTCTTCGCGCTCCGGTTCGTCGATCTAAGACAGGGTCGGAGCTTCCTCCGTTGTCACGCGAAACCCTGCAAGGGTATTTGCCCCGAAGGTCAGCGTCAGTGGCACGTCGGCGGCATCGCGTCCGTAGGCGATCAGGATCCGGCCGATGCGGGAGCTGTTATTGCGCGGATCGAAGGTGTGCCAGCGGCCGCCGAGATAGACCTCCATCCAGGCCGCAAAGTCGCCCGGCGCGTGTGGCAAGGGCAAGCCGATGTCGCTGACATAGCCGTTGCAGTAGCGGGTTGGGATGTTGAGGCAGCGGCAGAAGGTGATGGCGAGGTGCGCGAAGTCGCGGCAGACGCCCTGTTGCTCCTCAAAGACATCGTAGGCCGTGCGGGTCGAGCGCGCATGCTCGTACCCGAAGGTGATCCGGTCATGCACGTAGTCGCAGATGGCTTGAACCCGGCTCCAGCCAGCCGGGAGATGGCCGAATAGATCCCAGGCGATGTCGGAGAGGCGGTCGGTCTCGCAATAGCGGCTGCCGAGGAGGAACAGCACACTGTCCGAGGGTAGCTTCTCGATGGCGGTCTCCTGGGCGTCGGTGACTTGCGTGTCGCCGCTGCCGTGATCGCGCACCACTGTGTCGGTCTTCAGGGTGAAGCGGCCGGCAGGGGCGACCATGCGGTTGCACCAATTGCCGAAGCTGTCGCGGTATCCGTCGAGGGGGACCGCGGGGCTGGTGATTAGGTAATCTGGCCGTTCGAGGTCGGAGAAACGTGAGGCGTGGACGTTCAGCGTCGCAATCACCGGTGTGGGTTGCGGGAACTCGTAAGTCATCTCGCAGCCGACAAGAATGCGCATGGGCGCTCTCCAGAAAAGTAGGACAAGGATCCATGCCGGTCGTTTGAAAGCAGAAGCCGCGCCGGCAGATGTGCCCCGTAGGGTGAGCGCACCCCTGGGCGTAGCATGGATGAGCGGTGAGCTGTCGATTTATTTTGAGCGTGATCGAAGCCCCTATTGGGCTGGAGGCTCAGGAATACTTGGCTATCTCACTTCGGACCCGCCAGATTTCAAGCGATCCGCCCGATTGAGGCGGGTCAATTGCCGGAAGCCGAGATTGCAGTAATGTGTCGCTTGGCTAGCGATAATTCAGACAGACCAGCTAGAGATCTTGCTTCCTCACTGCAGTCGTTCAATCTGGTATTTGTCCGTCTCTGTGATCCATTCCTCAACCGTCAGAAGCGGTGCGTGGATGATCAGGGTATCTCCGTCGCGGTTCGCCCGTCCATCCGCCACCCACCTCCGCCAGTTCGTCACTGCGTCGGCCACGACCTCAGGCGGGAAGCCGCCGAGGTTGACCAGCTTCGCGATGTGTCCCGTGGGCTGCCGCGCCTCGATCCTCTCGACGCGCTTCAACATGCTCGCAATCGTGCTCATGCGTTCGGCCTTCTGTAGGCGGGTGGATCGACAATGCGCCACGCGATGACGAACTGACCGGGCCGGTACTGGCCGGCGGCTTCCAGCGCCGCGAGCTGCTGGGCCTGATCCTCGTCGCTGTGTGTGACGATCCGGACAGCGGGCCCGAAGCCGAGGTGCCCGAACTCGTTTACGGGCCTGCGCCGCTCCTCGATCCTCCGCAGGCGGGTCTCAAGGCTCCGGTTCATACGAACAGGCCCTCCCCAGGCAGGTAGCGAGCGAGCCATGCGGACTGCCGGGCGGCGTGACGTTCAAAGCCCGTGCGGGGCGCCGTGTCGCCAGATTGGCAGCTCGGGCAGACGCAGTGCTTCATCGGCCCGTGTCCGTTGCCGGTTGGCCGGTGGATCTCGGGCTCTGGGTTCTCCTCGCGGCAGAAGAAGCGCAAATCCCGCTCAAGGTCATTGCTCTCGCGGCGGATGGACCGGATGTGAAAGTCCGTGTCGTCCAAGGCGGACACGTCCTCGCCGGCCTCAACGGCAGCGGCTCGCTCGCGGGCGATGGCCTCCGCGCGGAAGGCAGCACCCAGTAGGGCAAGCTCGCGGTCACTGATCTTGGGTTCCTGGCCGAAGCCAAGGCCGAACCGGATGCTACGCGACGCGGGCATGGGCTCCGGGTCTGGCCAGACGAGCGCCACGGCGTCCGAGCCCTTCCGCAGGGTGCCGGCGCGCTCACGCAATGCGATTTCGCCTTCTGCCTCCTCAAGGGTGCGGCCCCAGATCAGGAAGAAGGATACGCCCGGCGGGCGCTTGGCCTCGACCTTCTCAAGGCGACGGGACAGGCTCGTGATGGTCATTGCTGGTGAGCCTCGATCCTGAGAAGTCGCTGGTGGAGGTCGGCGGCCTCGATGGCTCGCACATGGGCGTCCACCGCCTTGCCGATGTCGCTGGCCTCGGCCGGGGTCAGGTCGCCCGCGGCTACGGCCTGCAACAGGGCGCTGGTCGCCCGCGGGAGGTCCGCCGTCGTCGTGATCTCGGGCAGATCGAAGTTGACGGTGCGGTCCTTCCGGGGCGGCAGCAGGCGGTCCAGGCACATGCGAAGGGCCTGCGGATTGCCATCCTTGGCAAGCTCGATGGCCTTGCGGGTGATCGCGTCCCCCTCGCCATCCAGAAGCTGCTCAAAGGCGAGCGTGGCGCGGCTGCGGGCACCCTTCGGGCGCCCTGTTGGGTTGCCAGTCTGGCCCTTCTCAAAGGGTTTGCCTCGCAGCGTCGTCATCGTCCGACCTCAACTTGCTCCGCTGTTTTTACAGCGGGGAAACAGCAAACCCGGAAATCCTGCATGTGGGCATGCCGGCGAGCCTGTCTGCCAGGATCATGTGCGAGGCTCCGGCCGGTATAAGGCGGCAAAGGCCACCAGCACATGTGGGCGGTCGATAGGGTCGAAAACCAAAAACTGGAAAGATCACTCAGGTTCTCTGAGTGTGCTATCGTCAGTCTCAGCCCGCCCCTCCTGCCGAGCTGATGGAGGGTGTCCCGGTGCGGTTCGAACGCGACGCGCGCGGTGAGTGGATCGTTGATCCGAGCGAACTTGCAGCCAAGCTCGGCATCACACTCCGGCTGCTGCAAGACGAGATGCACCTTGGCCTCGTTCACACGCTGGTTGAGGCCGGGCATGGCGGGAACGAAGGGCGGTCTCGTATTACGGTTCGGTGCCGCGAGGCCGCATGGCGAGGCGTGTTCGACGCGCAGGGGCGCCTGATCAACGAGTGCCGTCTTTTGACGGATCAACCACCTGATGACGTGATCCGGTAGATTGAGCCTCCGAGGAGCCTGCCAATGGTCATGGAAGTCAGCCGTACAAAGCTCGCGCAGACTGCTCTTGATGCCTACATCTTCGCAGAGGGTGCAGAGCGGCGCTTGGAGGATGGCGTACCCTCCTGCGAGATTGTTGATCTGATTACCGATCTGCTTCTGCTGGCACATCAAAGAGGGTGCGATCCGCTCTCCGTCGTTCGCAAGGCCGAGAGGCACGTGCTGGCCGAGACTGCGCCGCAGAAATGAACTCAGCCCGCATCCGCCTCTGGCTCCATGGAGGGTCATGGCATGCACTTCGAGCGAGACACGCGTGGTGACTGGGTCGTCGATCCGGAGCAGCTTGCATCCAGGCTGGGGATCAATCCCGGGCAGCTTCGCCACGAGATGCGCCTCGGGCTCGTCACCAGCCGCATCGAGGGCGGGAGAGACGCAGACCAGGGCTGTTGGCGCGTGACAGTTCGGACGCGGAAAGCGGGTTGGCAGGGCATCTTTAATGACGCGGGCTGCCTTATCCGCGAACGCCGCCTGTGAGGCTGGGGCAGATCCATCAAGACGTTCCGTTCGGGCCTTTGGGCGGGCGCGAAGCCAACACACGCTGATTGTCGCTGCGGGCGAAAATCTGTGCACTCGACAGATCGCTCCCATACCGTGCGTGTGCTAGCGTCAGGTTCAGCCCGCCTCGGCCGTCGAGCTGATGGAGGGCACCGCAATGCGGTTCAGTCGAAACTGGCGCGGTCAGTGGGTCTTCGACCCTACCGAGTTCGCTGCCAAGCTCGGCATCACACCCGAACGCTTTCAGGCCGAGATAGACCTTGAGCTCATCCGCTTGTTGGTTGAGAAGGGCCGCGGCGAAGACACTGGACGATCGCGTATTACTGTCCGATCCCGCGAGGCGGCATGGCAGGGTATCATTGATGGACAGGGCTACGTGCTGAATGAATGTCGTCTGTCGATGGACCAACTGCCAGAGCAGTTGATGCGGTAGTTTGGACAGCGTTTCATTGACAAAGCTCTGATCGCGGGAATTGCAGGGCGGACGCACGAAGACGTGCATAGAGCGGAGCTGCAACAAGCACTCGCCAGGATTACGGTTCTTGGCCCACGGACTGAAGGCGCAAGCGAGGTCCATCAATCGTGAGCCAGAGCTGACCCCGGCGGCGATCTCATTGCGTGCGTAACGGCACCTCAATCGAAAACGCGCCAGCGAACCAGCCATCAGACGGGACGAGACAGCCTCCCCTTGGAGGGCGACCGTCACTGAAGGATGGATGCTATGACCAACCGCTTTGCTTCCCTCGCTGCCGCTGTTGCCCTGAGCTTCGGCGCGGTTGCTGCTCCTGCTCTTGCGCAGGCTGCGACGTTCAACGCCTGGGGTCACGAGTTCTCGGTGCCCGGATCGCAGTCGGCCGAGGTTCTGAGCGCACCTCAGGGCACCTACACCGCGATGCAGGCGGGCTCGGTTCGTGAACGGGGCTACGGCGCCGCCTACCGCTATTCCGGCAGCCATGCTGGTGGCCCGGCCAATGGCCTGCCGCGCAACTGAACCTGCACTCGCATGCGAAGGGCCGCCGATGAACCGGCGGTCCTTTGCTGTCACGGGAGGCCGCCCGGACAGGCGCACAATAACGCCGAGCCGGGCTATCCACTTACCGGGTTCGAGGTTCGGGGCCCACGGCCCGAATTGGTCGGCAGAGGAGATCACGCTTGTGCCTCCTCGTCCGTGATGACGGTCAGCCCACAGGCTCCACGGTCCACGGTTCGCGAAGTCACCACGGTTTCCACCACCACACCCCACACCCCATACGGAGTGTGGTGGTGGTGATGGTCCACGGTTTCCGCGGTTCGCCACAGTCTGATTGTGGAGGTGTGGAAGGGCATCAGGCGAGTTCCCCAACTACGATCATGGTCTGATCGCGCCCCGTGCGGGTATTGTGTCGGGTCTCGGTTCCGAGGCTCCCATTCTTCTTCCACATGCTCAGCAGCTTTGAGAGCCGCTTGCGCTCGGTGGGATCGCTCGCATCGAGGCCAAGCACCTGCGCGATGGCTTTGCCTGCCCAGTTGTTCGCGCGAACGTCGTCGGCCCATTGGCCGCCCGCAATGATGTCCTGCACCTTGCGGAGGTCGCCCGGCTGGATCACGTCGGACAGACCTGGAAGCGTCCACGGCGTGACCACACCTACGAAATCGCCGGGCGCCTCTCGGGTCTCGTTCCCCAGCGGCACGCCGACGAGGTGATGCCATGCCGCGCCCTCTGCCGGCGGCTGCATGTTCGCCTTGCCGTCATCGACGCGGAAATACTGGCGCCGCTTCTCGGCCTCGATGCCGGCTTGGGCAGCCTCCTCGGGTGACATACCATTGAGGACGCGGGCGGAACGGACGGCGCCGATCAGGGCCGAGCCGCCACGGGCATCGTCCACAGTGTAGGCCGTCTGTCCGGCGCCAGCTTTGCGAACGTGGTGGACGAGCTCCACGCCGCAGTTTCCGGCCTCGGCCACGCCGCCCCACGCCTTCGTGACCGCATCCACGGCACTGTTGTCGTTCTCCGGCACGTCGTGGCACGAGACGAACGGATCGATGATGAGCTGGTCAATTCGGCGCTCGCGGATCTCGTGCACCAAGTCATCAACGACGGGCCGCGCAACCATCGTCGCATCGCGCTGTCGGGCCGCTATCTTGATGGGCGTGTCCCGGCCGCTGTCGATGAACAGCCGGCCCTCAAGCTCCTGCGGCTTGATCCCGTAATGCAGACAGATCGCCGCGAGGCGGCGCTCGGTCTCGTCCTGCGGGTCCTCGCCGTTCCAGACCCAGACGCGAAGGGGCTCGGGCGCTCGAATGCCGAGAAGAGGGAGCCCCGTCACCATCGCGAGGGCCTCGACTAGCAACAGGCTCGTCTTACCAAAGCCGCCGGGCGAAACCGTCGTGGTGACGTACCGGCGGATGAAGTGGCGCCCGTAGAGCCAGCGCCGTGGCGGGATCTGCCGTGGGTCGCGCAACACGAAAGGTGTCGCGACGATGCGCTGCCGCTCCTCAGGCTTGCGGTCGAAGCGGTCGAAGCCGGCTGGCTCGTCGTCCCCAGCAGGTGCGAAGGGTCGCCGCTCGAAGGGGTGTATGTTGGCGGGATCTCGGCCGTCGTGGCGCTGAGCTTCGAGCCCGTCCAAGTCCGAAAGGTGCCCGCCGAAGCGCCCTGTCTCTGCTCTCATGCGGCCACCTCATCGGAGTTGTGTGCCTGCTGGCGCTCTCGCTCTCGGATGGTCTCGGCTTTGATCTGCACGAGGAGGCCGAGGGCCGTGTCGACCTCAGCGGCGAGACACCGCATGGAGCGCGTCAGGCCGAAGTCGTCGCCCAAGTCCAAGCTGTTGAGGGCGACGGTCGCGCGGGTGCTGATCTGCCAAAGGAGTTCAGCGAGGCACTCGCGCGTCATCTCGGGGGAGCCGTGGGGGATGTCCTCCACGGCCTGAAAGCGACTGCTGGCGAGAGGGGCGTTCATCGGCCGCCCTCCTCACGCTCGATGGCCTGCAGCCCCACAATCAGCTCGCGCAGGCGCAGGCGGGAGATGCAGACACCATTCCGCGTCGGGACCGGTTCGCCGCCTTTGTGGCGCACGGGCGCAAACGCCCTGATGTCCACGAACGCGGCGCCGCGGTACTCAGCGAGGCGAACTCGGATCTCCTCCGAGTTGCCCTTGCGGATGCTGCAGAAGGTTCGGGGCTCGGTCATACGCGCGTCTCCCCGTAGGCGAGACCGGCGAGCAGGCGGGCGCGATCGGCGCTGATGCCGAGGCGGTAGACGAGCCAGCGGATGCGGCGTTCGGTGGTGATGTCGAGATCTGGCATGTGGCACCTTCTGTTGAGGTGCCGGCCGAGAAAGCGGTGGCGCGCAACGCGCGGATATTGTAGGGAGAGCGCTGTCGAGACGCACCTAAACATCCGGCGCCGGTTCCCGCTTGGGGCCGGCGGTTCCGTTTAGGCGGCAACTTTCTGACGCTGCGGCAGGGCTGCGAGCCAAGCCGCGAGATCGTCGCGCAGGATGAGGGTGCGACGCCCGGCCTTGCGAGCCTTCAATCGACCTGCGTTGATCTCCTCAAAGACTGTCGAGCGGCCGATGCCGGCGGCACGGGCGGCTTCCACAATGCCGAGAGCGAGGGGAGCGTCGGGCTCGGAGGTGTTGTGCTGAGGCACTGCATTTCTCCGCCAAACCGAGCGGACTTGCTCGGATGTGAAGCAGCTTGATGGAAAACACAGTGCATGTCGGTCAGAATGGGCAGGAAAAGGTCAGGAATTAGTTTCTGACCTGCGCTTCCTTGAACGCCTTCAACCACTTAGCTAGCTTTGGCCTCACGTTGGAGATGGCAGGCTCCCGGCCATACCGCTGTAAACAATGCTGCATTATTCGGCGCTCAAGAGCAGCTTGATCAGGCAGGTCGGGATCATCAGCGGACGGCAAGCCTTGATGCTCAAGCGTCTTGCGGACAAATTCCTCAACGTCTGGCCAATCGTAGGTCGGCTTGCGTCCGAGCCTTGTGGAACCAACTTTGGTATAAATTTCAGATCCTGAAACGGGACGGCCAGTGGGGCCTTCTCGGCGTGTTGGCTCGGTCAAAATTGGAATTTCGGCCGGCGCATTTGTCGCGCTATCATTCAGAACTCTTGGCGAAGAGGCGGCAATTTTGACAAACCGCTTAGCCAAGTCGACTTCGCGTAAGAATACGATAGTTCGCACAATCCCAAGGTTAAGAACTCGATCTGGCCAAACTGCGCCTGCAATGTTGATCATACCATCCCCGAAGGGAAATATACCCGCCTCTGTGCCCCAGAATTCACGATCAACAGTAACAGAATGCCCTTCCGCCAGCACATAAGCCGTCAGATAGCCGGCATGCAGAGATTTTCTTACCTCGCTTTCGGCGCTAAGATAGGAAAGATAGCGCTCAAAAAAGCTCTTCCGTTCTGGTCCGGAAAATCGATCGATCTGGAATTCCAAACCTTGAGCATACATTGAACGACCTAGACGGTGCCATAGTTGAACCTCTTCGCTCGGTAGCCCCTGCCAAATCTCTGTATCGGACCATTCTGCAACCTGAAGCACGCCTCGCTCCAGTCCAATATGATCTGCCGGAATAAATCGGCTCATCGCTCCTCCGCATTGGAGCTTCCGCAATGAGGATGGCGCGGCAGACCCAGTGCGGTCCGGGCTCTTCGGCGGCCAAACCTAGCCGCGCCAACAGGCAAACTAGGCCGACTGCTGGCGCAGAGCGAGCACGTTCGTCCGGGTGTCCACGGGTCGCTCCTTGCCGATGAAGGCAGCCCAGGCCGCCATCATCTTGCGACGACGTTCCAGTGCATCGCCGCGTCGATAGGCTCGCTCCGTCGCGTCGCCCACCACGTGCGCCAGCGCAGTCTCGGCAATCTCACGCGGGAAAGCCGTCCGCTCGCCTGCCCAGTCGCGGAACGACGAGCGGAAGCCGTGGACCGTCACGTCCACCTTCATCCGCCGCAGCATCATCTCCATCGCCATCACCGATAGCGGCCGGTCACGCTTGTAGCCGGGGAACACGTACTCGCTGGAGCGGATCGCTTCAGCCCGATCCAGGATTGCCAGAGCGCGCTCCGTCAGCGGCACACGATGTTCAAGGCCGCCCTTCATCCGCTCGGGTGGAAGGATCCAAGTCTTCGTCCTGCGGTCGATCTCACTCCAGCGAGCACCCAGCACCTCGCCGGAGCGTGAGGCATTCAGAATGCAAAACTCCAGGGCCATGGCCGCTACCGCCTCACGCTTCCGCAAATCAGCGACGAAGGCCGGCACTTCTTCAAACGGCATGGCGGCATGGCGTCCGCGGGTCAACTTGCGCCGGGCTGGCAACAGCTTGTCGAGGTGACCGCGCCAGCGGGCCGGGTTTTCACCTGTGCGCAGTTCCTTGGCCTTGGCAGCGTCGAGGATGCGTTCGATGCGACCGCGCAGTCGCGATGCGGTCTCGTTCTTCGACTGCCAAATTGGTGTAAGCACACGGAGCACATCGTCCGTGCCGATCGCTTCGACTGGCATGTTACGCAGGGGCGCGGCGTAGGTATTGAGGGTCGAGGTCCACTGCGCCTTGTGCTTGTCGTTGCGGAAGCCGCTCTTCAGGCTCGTCACCACCTCGTCGGCGAAGGCGCCGAATGTGACAGCTGCAAGCCGTTCTTCCCTCGCGGTGCGTCGCTGCTCGATCGGATTGTGACCGGCTTTCAGGGTCCGGCGCGCCTCTGCCGCCTTCTCGCGGGCATCGGCAAGCGAGACGCTAGAGAGGCCGCCGAGCCCCATCTCCTTCAGCTTGCCTTGCCACCGAAACAGGAAGAGCCAGCGCTTGGCGCCGCTAGCGTCCACGACGAGATACAGCCCCTCCCCGTCTGAGTGGCGCCCAGGCTTGCTGACGGTGGCGACAGAACGGGCACTCAGCTTCTTGACCGATCGCGCCATCGCCCAGCCTCACCCCAACTTCCACCCCAACATTTGGCGCGGATCGTAGCAAACGCTTACGGACTTCGAAAGCTCGTTCGCACCGTAGCGTGCCGAGAAATAAGCAGGAATTCGGACGATCTCAGATCCCGGCGTACTATAGTTTGGCGGACTCCCTCTCCGCCACTTCCCTGTCCATAGGCGTCCGCGCCTATCCACTAAGTCTCTGAAATCGCTGCACGAACTGGAGACCGCCCTTCAAGGCGGCTCGCTGGCATAAGCTCAAATTCGCGATTTCGATGTGGGTTAGCGCTCGGACCCACGAGGCGGTCATCACCTGCCTCGGCATCGGCGAAGGCAGCGAGAGAACGCTCAGCCTGCCGGCACTGCCCGAGCTCGAATGCTCGCCGGTCTAGCATTACAGTTGCAGTTTCGTTCTGAGGTGCGCCTGTCGGGCGGCAGCTTGGTGGGCGCGCCGCCAGGCTGACCAAGCGAGCACGAGCGCGGGCTCAATGCGCCGCTGCGCCAGCCGCATCGCCACGCGCCGGATCTCCTGAATGGACCACGGCACCGGCGAGCTTGGCGATGAGCGGCGTTTTTGGGGGCGTTCCGTTGGCCAACCGGCGCACCCGCGCCAACATCGCAAAAGCCAGCATCACCAAGCTGACGTGCCGGTGCCAGCCGTGCCACGAACGGCTCTCGTTGTGGGCCAGCCCGAGCTCCGTCTTGGCGGTCTCGAACGCGTCCTCGATGGCCCAGCGTCGCCCCTCCACGGCCACCAGCGTCTGCACCGGCGTGCCGGCCGGGCACCAAGTGGTGAAGTAGGAGAAGCTCCCGTCCGACAGGCTGCGCCGCACGAGCAGGCCGCGCGTCCACACGCTCTGATCAAGAGCGGCGTCGAGCGCATCCGCCGGCAGCGTGGCCAGCGGCAGGTAGGCCCAGTCGAACAGGCGCGGTCCCTTCGTGCCAGATCCGGCCGAGAGCCGGATCCAGTCTGTCTCGGAGAGATCCTTGGCGATCTCCTCGGCGGTGCCCGCAACGTCGAGGTTTTGGTCCCAGGACCAGAACCGATGCTGACCCGTGACACCGAGCACGTAGCCCTTGTACGCACGGCGCAGCGCCAGCTCGATCTCGCCAACCCCGTAGATGCTGTCAGCCGCAACCCACGCAAACGGCACCTCTGCCTTTATCGCCCGCTCGATCATGGCCAGCGCCAGCTGCGGCTTGGTGGCAAAGGTGATGGCCTCGGGCACATGCGCCGCCCGCCTTCGAGCCGGGTCTCCGGCCCAGGCTTTGGGCAGGTACAGCTGACGATCGATGAAGGCGTGGCCCTGATCCGAGACGTAGGCGGCAAACACCCCGATCTGGCAGTTGGTGATCTTGCCAGCTGAGCCTGTGTACTGCCGGCCCACACCGCACGAGGCTCTGCCCTGCTTCAAGAAGCCGGTCTCGTCGATCACCACCACCGCGTCAGGTGAGCCGAGCGTCTCGAGGACGTAGTCACGCACCACGTCCCGCAGCGCCTCCGCGTCCCAGTGCGTGCGACCGAGGACAGCCTGCTGGCGCCAGGGGCCTGGATCACCAGCAGCTTCAGCCCGCATCCAGCCGGTCTTGCGCCGCTCACCCCCAAGCAAGCCCTCCAGGAAGGCGTTGGCGGAGGCGGCGACGCTCGGGGCGGCAAACAGCGGGCGGATGCGCTGCTTGGCCTGCCGCAGTGTCGTCGACCAGAGCTCCAGCGTGGATTCGAGCGAGGTTGAGGACATCGCGCTCTCCCATCCGAAACCACTCAGATAGGAGCCTCACCCTGCAACTGTAATGCTAGGCCCTCATTTCCGCGAACGGCATTGCCGGCTTCCCAGCACGCGCCGGCGTCGAAGCCGCGCGGTCCTGCCCCATCCGCTGGCGCGCGGCAGGTCGCGCGGTTCGAGGTCCCCGAATCTCATAAGAACGGTGTGACGATACAAAACGGGGACGAGACAAGTGGCGCCTCCGGCTTGGAGTGCGCAGAGTTTCTTATCAATCGCGGCTACCCAATAAGAAAAGCTGATGCGCCGATAAGAAGAGGCTTGCGAGAGCGGGGCGCACGCCGATGGGTGAGCGCCCCACGTCCGGTCTTCCTACTGATCTTACGGGGGTACGGACCCCGACACGGTGAGAGCCGATGTGACGGCCGCCGACGCCTTCTGCCCCTGGGCTCGCAACCTCGACACGGCCGAGCGCCTGTCTCGCCTCCGCGCCATTCGCGCCATCGTCTGCCTCACCTGCGGACGACCCGGCGAGGTGCCGGCCCGCTTCCTCGATCGCGCTGAGCGAGATGCTGCCGCTCTCGTTCCGGCGTTGAACGTCTCGCACGCCCTTGCGCTCGCCGGTTGCCGGCACGTGCTCGCCAGCGACGCGGCCCTTCATCGGAGACGCCCGTGACAGAAGCCGAGATATCGTCGCTGGCTGGCTCAGGCGCGGCGATACGCCTGAAGCTGATCCGGGATCTGCCAAGAGGGCGTGACGTCCAACAACGCCAGCACCCTGCCCGCATGATCGGTCGCGTAGGACAGCGTGTAGCTCTCGTTGCGCAAGCTCGCGAAATCGAGATCAACAGCGGCCCGCGCCGCACCGAATTGCTGCTCGAGGCCGCTCACCAACACACCGAAGGCGTCGCTGGGAACATCGAACTGGATCCTGATCATCATCGGACTTCGTCGCTTTGCCGAGGCTCCCTTGCCGCACAGGCGGCTGGAGAATTCGGCGCTGGATCGACTATCGGCGTCTCCGTTCCGGAACACTGTGATCATGCTCACAGCATTTCCGTCTGTATTGTTACGCTTCGCTCTTCCGCTGAAGCGGGCACAGACTGTATCGATCTTGACTCAATTCCAGACAGATCTGAAAGAGAATTAATCCTCAATCGTTCGGCGTTGCCGAAGGTCGGTTGTCGGCCTCATCAAGGAGACGCACATGACGCCGGCTGAGCGCACAGCCCCGAAAGATGCCCGCTCGGCCTACCTCGCCAGCGCCGCCAAGATCGAGGCTGTGCTGGCGGGCTCTGCAGGCCAGTCTCGCCTCGCCGCGACGTCTTGCTCGGAGGATCGGGTACCGGCGAAGGTCATCACCCGCGAACCCCGCCGCGCCCCGGAGACCGTCCGAATCTGGTGCCGCGTTCACATCGTCGGCAGCAAGATGGGCGACGCGTGGCTCGTCGGCAGGGTCAGGCTCAACGCTTGGATGTGCCGATCGGCGGCACCGGATTGACGAACAAGCCAGTAAATTGATGCTCACGCTTGCCACAATATCAACACAAATCAATAAACGAATGTTGTTGATTGATCTTATGGGTCAAACCAGGATCTCTTACTGGGGAGCACACTGAGTAACTGTGTAGGAGACTGGCATGCTGGAGTTAAGCCACGCCCAGACCGAGGTGACGTCGCAGATCGCGTTTTCCCTGCTCAGCGACGCCTATGCGGACCTTGCCAGAACGCTGATCGAGATCGAAGAGGAGGCGGCTCGGCAGCTGCTGCAGAACGTTCAGCAGAGAGCGGCCCTGCACTGTTCCCAGGTTCAGGAAGCCGACACCGACAGTGCGATCAGAACGCAGATCCTCTCGGCCGCCGCTGATCAGGTTCAGGCGGTCTTGAGCGAAGTTCTGCAGCCCATCGAGTTCGAGCCGGAGCCACTCGCGGCTTAACAGCGGGCACAGCTTCGACGCGCGTGGCGGGCGCACGGCGTATTTCGGTGCCCGCCAAGACCTGCAGATCCGGCCAAACCGTGCATTCGTGACCTACCGCCTCCTGCTCGCGGGCCATGGCTTCTGTCTATCGATTTCGGGACGAGGCAGATCGCCGTGCGAAGGCCGAACAGCGCGGCCGCAACGCGGATGGTGGCGCACGTGTGGTGGAACGCGCCACCCGGTGCCGGCAAATTCGCCATCAGGACCGTCGGCCTAAGTCTCAGGAGCCATCGACGGCAGCCACGCGAGCGATCTGGAAGAGGATCATCAGCGCACCGGCCGCTGGTGGCCAGGACCCACAGCACTGGATGTTGCCATCCAGGACGTGCATGGGACTATGCTGACTCTTGTGCCGATGCCAGCAGGCCGAGATGGAGGGGCGCCCGCATGGGCTGAGGCCTGGCGGTGCCACATGTCGGGTCAAGGATGGCTTCCTGGCTGCCCCCCGGTCCCTACTCTCAGCGGCGTCCCATGCCCGCTCCTGGCTTGCTGTCGCGCAAGGCGGCTTCAAGGGCGGCTTCCCAAGCCTTCTCCTCGCTCCGATAGGCGCGATCCGAGCGCTCAATGAGCTTGCCGCTCCGGCGAAGGAGCCATCCAAACTGCCCTTCCGGCTTCGTCAGCGGCTCGACCTCGATGCTGTAGGGGTGTGGTACGTCTTTGCTCATGGCCTAGCTATGCCATGGCCGGCGAAGGTGGCCAATCCGCCGCCGTCTGACACTGCGCCGATCTCAGCTCCCGCGCTGCTCCGCGTCAGCCACACCCTCGACAGCGGACTTCCAACGCCTGCATCGGCGGGCTTTGATCGGGGCATCCCCTACCGGCAACTGGAGTGGCACGGACAAGGCGATCGATGAGTGCGAAGCGGATGTTGCAGGTGTGTGACAGGGGTAAACTCCCACCGAACTAACACTTTTGCGCACTGGCTGGCCGCCTGAAGAAAGCTACCTTCCTTCTACCAATCTTACTCTCCGGCCCGCCATGATTGCCGCATTCGATGCTCTTCTGCTCAGGCACCGGGAAGCTCTCGCAGTCGCTGCGAGTTCATGCCTCTTCCTGGGTAGTCTTCTGCTCGGGACATGGCTGATCTTCTGATCGCTCATCAGCCCACGCACCACCGGCCCATCCCAAGACCGGCCACAGTCAATCCCAGATCAGGGCGCCGGGCGGGCGTATGATCTTTGCAATCACACACGCGCAGCAATTGAGCAGCGCGTGGGTGTGTCAATGTCGGACAAATCTGCTCCGTCCAGAGATCAGGCAAAATCAGGCTCAGCGCAGGCTCAAGCTCGCAGTGCTGTGCGAGCCCATGTCAAAGCCATGCTGCGCAGGCTGCCCGTCACAGCGGCTCGACCCGCTCGCCTGGAACCAGGCAACGGATCGGTGAATTAAGCGTGGCTGCAGCACCGCAACGCTTGGCATGGCCGTACCATCCACCATTTACCTCCCACGCATCTGAGTAGCCTGATGACCCTTCTCGCCGTTCTCCTCGCCAGCAATCTCGCCCTAGCCGGCTTTTTCTCGCTCGTCGCTGTAGCGACCGACTGATTTCATTCGATCCATCGCCGCGATAGCCGCCGCTCGATCGGATCAGCCCTTCCTCTTGAGGTGCTCGGTGAGGATCATACCTGCGTTGGTGTTCGCCTGATGTGAAAGGCGATCCAAAGGTCGCTGATCAATGCGCCTGCGACTAGCAGCCATCTGCCCACCACGCTCACACCATCCTCAACCGCTCCTCGGCCACGCGCCTCGACGACTGTGATGCTGGCCACGATGGGGCATCGGTCACTGCGCCGCCCAGGCCGCGGATACGTGTGCCTCATCGCACTCTGTCCCACACCCCATCAAGACGCTCTCCACGTCCGGCATGATGGCAACGCGAAAGGCGACCTGCCAAGCCTCCTCCTTCGACAGACGCCCTGTCGCGCCGCGCCGAACTGCGTCCTCGACGAAGAACACGGAGGCGACGGCGAGACCGTTCACGTCCTCGACGCGATAAGCGCCCTGAAGTTCGACGACGCGCCAGGGCGGCTGAAAGCAGCGGGGCTCGGTCATGCGAAATGCCAGATGAGTAATGAGCCAAGGACGACCAGAGCGGCGAGAAGGCCGCCGACCAGCATGCCCCGGGCATAGCGCTCTTTTCGAGGGTCCTTCATCGCTCCTCCGGCCGCAACAGATAGACCATCGTGCGTACAGCTGCGCGCGGTCGATCAACCCCGAGACGAGACGAATTCACGTCGGATAGCCCGTCGCCTTCAGGTGCTCGGCGGGAATCATTGCAGCCAGTGATCCCGCCGGACCTTCGCGAGCACGATGATCGAGGCGAACAGGGCCGCCGCGGCTGTGTCGCCCAACGCGACCTTGGGATCGTCGGGCTGCAACACCAGCAAGACGCCAAGCGTGGCGAGAACGATGATCGCTGCTCCCGCGAGCAGCAGATGAGTTTGTTCTTTCATGAGCGCTTCGCCCTCAGCGCTTGGCGAGATGCGGCTCGTTGCTGAGCGTCGAGGTCGCGGTGCCGCCGAGGTAGCCCGCAGCTTTCAAATGCTCGGTAAGGAGCTTCTCGACATAGGAGGCGACCGTCCGATGGTCTTCGGCGGCGGCCTGCGCCAGCGCCTTCTTGATCGAGGGGAGGATCCGAAGCCCGAGCGGGGCGGATCGCGTTTCTCGTTCGTCTGACATTGTTGGCAGATGCTGGTTGATCGCTCGATTGTCAGCGATTGTAAGCGATCTGCTAGCAATAGCAAACGGCTCAGCCCTGGCACTGGAAATCCCGAGGCTGGACCTGACCATCAATCGCATCTGGACGATGCTGTTGATGGCTTCGCACGCCTATACGACCATGCCTCTATCGCGCCTCGGCAGCCCGGCTCATTATACGAGGGGTCGGGCCAGCCATTCGGCCCCGTCACGCAAGCCATTCAGGTGATGCGTCTGGCTGATCCGGATGCGCGGCGCAGCACCGCCCCAGTCCTCGCCGGCCTCAGCGGAAGGCGCGCATGATCCACACAGCATCAGTGATGCTGGTGCGACCAGTCCCAAACGAGAAGGGCAGTCCAGAACGTCAGAGATCCAACGTAGGCGTAGAAGACGAGCGCTTCGATTGGCATCGATTTGCTCCTGATCGTGAGCGGTCGTCCCCTACGCCTTCCATTCCACAACCGCCAGCCATGCGCCGAATCAGTCCGAAGCCGCACGCTTGATCATCGTGTCCTTCGGCAGCCCTCATACGCCCCTGTTCGCCGCGTTTCGCGTGCGAGACGCATGTGCGAACGTGGCGGAACCCAGTTGCAGCAAGCTAACTCGATGACCAACGACGCACATGCGAGATGCGCCGCCGGACTCCCTCTCGGCCACGCATCCACGCCAGAACAGGCTCGGACGCATTGAGCCCGGCTCAGCCCACGCTCTCGAAGCCATGATGTCGGTGCTCTACGAATCTGCCTTCAACAGCGCTGGCTGCAGACCGGATCGCCCGCGCGGAGCCGGCTGCTGTGATCATCCCCGATGGGCCACGTCCGGCTGATCCATCGCGCGGATGAGGCGGGCGGCGTGCGGCGTGAGAAGGTGGCGGCCCCAGTTGCGACGCGCCAGCGCGTCCGCGCGCTCCGGTCGAACCAGCAGGGCGAGAGCGGCTCCGACCACCGGCACGACGCTCGGCGGATCGAGGCGCGCCGGGCTCAGCTCCTCCTCGGCCCCGACGAAGTCGCCGCGCCGCCGAAGCAGGTCGCGGGCCGTCCGCAGGACCGCGCGGCGTGAGGGCGTGCGCAGCGCGGCACCGAGCAGGGCCTGCAGGGCGAGGCGGCTGCGCAGGCCGGGGTGCGTCTCAAGAACATCCGTCCCCGGCAGGTCGAGGGAGGCGTGCGCAAGCGAGATCCGGACCACGAGATCCGCGAGGTTGAGCCCGGCGAGGTAGGCCGCCATCGGCTCGACGAGGCGCGGATTGGCATCGATGTAGAGCGGATCGACGCCGTCCGGGTCCGCAAGATAGTCGAGCGAGAGCGCGCCGTGCCACGCGAGATGCCCGCCGATCCGCGCGAGGTCGGCGGCGATCCGCGGGCGGCGGACGCTCTCCTTCAGGGCCGCCCCGCCTCCCGCCCCCTCGATCAGGCGTCGCGTCGCGTGGAATGCGACGAGCCGTCCGTGCCGGAAGACGGACTGAACCTGCTCCAGGGGCCTCTCCACCCATTCCTGAACCAGGATCGGTCCGCCGGGTGGCCCGGCCTTCCCGATCTCCGCGACGGCACGGGCCTGCGCGGCGGGATCGCGGATCAGCCAGGTCCCGCGGCTCGCGGTGCCGAGATCCGTCTTAAGGACGAACGGGTATCGGGCGAGGCCCGCGAGTTGGCGATGATCCTCGATCAGGTCGGTCCGCGGCTGCGGCAGGCCGAGTTCGGTGAGAAGCCGGCTGAAGCCGGCCTTGCCCTGGAGTCGGGCGTAGCTCTCGAAGGAGGGCAGGGCGAGCGCGGCGTGGGGCGCGATCTCGTCGGCGATCCGTGCGAACAGGTAGCCCTGCTCGTGGATCGGCAGCAGCACGTCGAAGCGCCCGGTGGCGACGAGGTCCCGGACGAAGCGCCGATAACCCTGCGGATCCGTGCCGAGCGGCGGGCATTGGTATCGGCCGGCGACCAGACGGGAGAACCGGCCGAGACAGACGGGCTCCGGATCGCAGAACGAGACCGCGTGCCCCGCCAGTGCCAGCGCCGTGATCGCCTCGCGGGCGGAGGTGCTGCTGCCCTCCGTGAGCAGCACCCGTACCCGCTCCCCGGCCGACCGCTCGTGCGGCATGGCCACCTCCTCGACATGCCCCGAGGCATCCCGGATTCGCCCGCCTCCGCACGGTGCACCCTCCCGGCTTCATTTGCGAATTCGCCGGGCCGCGCGACCTGCGAAGCTGGCTCTCGAACGACATGGCGTCGGGCATCGGCGGGCAGCGAGATGTCCTTGATCCTCGTGACCGGCGGCTGCGGCTTCATCGGGCGGCACGTGGTTGAGGCACTCGTCCGGAGCGGCGCGCGCGTCCGCGTCCTCGACGTCGGGGATCCGGCCGGTCTACCGGCGGGCGTCGAGATCCACCGGGCCTCGATCTTGGATACCGCCGGCCTCGCCGAGGCGATGCGCGGGGCGGCCATCGTCCACCACGTGGCCGGCATCTCTCATCTCTGGACGCGCCGCAGGGGCGATCTCGCGCAGGTCGATGCGCGCGGCACCGCGATGGTGCTCGAAGCCGCCGCGGCGGCCCGCGTGCGACGGGTCGTCCACTGCTCGTCGGCGACCGTGTTGCGGCCCGCCGGGATCGGTGCGGGCGCGCCGCTGCACGACCTGGCGGGGTCGAGGCGATGCCCGGCCCCTACACGCGCTCGAAGCGCGAGGCCGAGGCGATGGCGCTCGCGGCAGCCGAATCCGGACTCGACGTCGTCATCGCGAGCCCGACCGTTCCGATCGGGGCGCGCGACGCCAACCGGACGCCGCCCGCCGCGATGCTGGCTCAGTTCCTTGCCGGCGGCGCCCCGGCCTTCCTCGACTGCACCCTCAACCTCGTCGGCGTGCGGGACGTGGCCGCCGGCATGCTCCTCGCCGCCGAGCACGGACGGAGAGGCGCGCGCTACGTCCTCGACGGCGAGGACGTGCGGCTCAGCGATCTGCTCGGCCGGCTGGAGCGCCTCTCGGGCCGTCGGATGCCGCGCCTCGCCATGCCGGGCGCCGCGGCCCGGGCCGTCGCCGCTATCGCGGAATGGACGGCCGACCATGTCACCGGGCGCCCGCCCGTCGCGACGCGCGAGGGCGTGCGGCTCGCCCTCGGCGAAGGTCACGTCGGGGACAGCAAGGCGCGGGACGAGCTCGGCTATTGCCCGGCACCGATCGACGGGCCCCTCGCGGAGGCGGTGCGCTGGCTGATGGCGGAACCGGCCGCGCCGTGCGGGGCTCCGGCGCCGCGGCCCTCGGCGAAGGTCGCCTGACCTGCAAGGGCGCAGATCCCCACGATCGGCGCGTCGATGGCGGAGGGCATCGAACCGGCGCAGGCCGGCCTCCTCAATCCGGCAGGCCCATCGCGAGGAAGCTCGTGCGCAGATCCTCCGACATCGGGATATCGAGGCGCTCGCCGTTCGGCAGGCGCTTGAGGAACCACTTGTCGTAGGTCCAGCGCAGCTCCCGCGAGGCCGCGAGCCGGCGGAAGGTATCGCTGATGAGGGCGGCGAGGTCCGGGTCGTCCCGCCGGAACATGATCGCGTAGGGCTCGAACGAGAGCTTCTCCGGCAGAACCGTGTAGGCGCCGCTGGCCGCCCCCTCGCCCGCCTTCAGCCCGTAGAGCAGCACGTCGTCGGTCGCGAAGGCGTCGGCCCGCCCGTCCTTGACGAGCGCGAAGGATTCCGCGTGGTCCCTGGCGGTTAGGATCTCCGCCGCGATGCCGGATTTCGCCAGCATCGCGCGTAAGGCCGGCTCGTTCGTGGTGCCCGACGTCACGACAACCCTGCGGCCGCCGAGGTCGCGGTAGGAGCGCAAGCCCGAGTCGCGCTTCACGAGGAGCTTCGTGGCGCTGATGAACGTGATCGGCGAGAAGGCGACGCTTCGGCGCCGCTCGGCGTTGGTCGTCGTCGAGCCGCATTCGAGGTCGACTTGGCCCGAGGTCACGGCCGGGATGCGACTCTCGGCCGTCACGGGCTCGTAGCGGATGCGCAATCCCTCGCGCCCCGTCGCCTTCGCGATGTCGTCGACGATCTCCTGGCACAAGTCGATCGCGTAGCCGACCGGGCGACCGTCCTTCTCGGTGTAGGAGAAGGGCACCGAGCTCGACCGATGGCCGATCACCACCTCGCCGGTCTCGGCCGCCTTCTTCAGGGTGCCGGTCAGCACCTCGATCGCCGCCGCCGGCGCAGCCTGGAGCACGAGCGCCAGCGCGCCCGCGGCGGCCCACCTCGCAGTTCCGCGTCTCATCGCGCGCCTCCGCCGATGCCGGTCACTCGGCCGGTGACGGCAGCGGGGTCACGTCCCGGTCCAGCCGCTGATCGGTCGTGGCGAGCTGCCCCTCCCACTTGGCGACGGCGACGGTGGCCACGCTGTTGCCGAGCACGTTCGTCGCCGAGCGGCCCATGTCGAGGAACTGATCGATGCCGATGATCAGCAGGAGGCCCGCCTCCGGGATGTTGAATTGTGAGAGCGTCGCCGAGATCACGACGAGCGAGGCCCGCGGCACGCCGGCCATGCCCTTCGAGGTGACCATCAGGAGGCCCAGCATCGTGAGCTGCTGACCCCATGTCAGCGGGATGCCGTAGGCCTGCGCGATGAACATCACCGCGAAGGTGCAGTACATCATCGAGCCGTCGAGGTTGAACGAGTAGCCCATCGGCAGAACGAAGGAGGTAATCCGGTTCGGCACGCCGAATTGCTCGAGGTTGTTCAGCGTCTTGGGGTAGGCGGCCTCGCTGGAGGCCGTCGAGAAGGCGAGGATGAAGGGCTCGCGGATCAGCCCGAGGAGGCGCGCGATGCTGCCCGAGCCGACCAGGAGGAAGCCCGCGACGATCAGAAGGCACCACAGCACCGAAAGACTGAGGTAGAACTCGACGAGGAACTTGCCGTAGGTGACGAGGACGCCGATCCCCTGCGTGGTGATTGTCGCCGCGATGGCGGCGAAGACGGCGACGGGCGCGAACAGCATGACGTAGCCCGTCACCTTGAGCATCACGTCGGCGAGGCCCTCGATGCCCTGCGCGAGGAGCTTGCCCTTCTCCCCGAGGGCGGCCAGCGCCACGCCGAAGAAGATCGAGAAGACGACGATCTGCAGGATCTCGTTGTGCGCCATCGCCTCGACCGCGCTCTTCGGGACCAGGTGCGTGACGAAGTCCTTCAGCGAGAGCGAGGCCGTCTTCAGGCCCGTGCCGGCGCCCGTATCCGGCAGCGGCAGGTTCAGGTTGTGCCCCGGCTGCATGATGTTGACGAGGATGAGCCCGAGCGCCAGCGAGCAGAACGAGGCGCCGAGGAACCAGATCAGCGCCTTGGCGCCGACGCGCCCGACGGAAGCGGTGTCGCCCATATGCGCGATGCCGACGACCAGCGTCGAGAAGACCAGCGGCGCGATGATCATCTTGATGAGCCGCAGGAAGACGTCGCTGATGAGCGCGATATAGCCGGAGATCTCCTTGGCGGTCTGAGGATCCGGCCACATGATGCTGCAGGCGTATCCGACGCCGATGCCGAGAACCATGCCGATGAAGATCAGGGTGGTCAGGCGGTTGCCGCTCACGGGCATCTCCTCGACAGCTCTGTCCGCTCTCCGCGTATGATGATTTTTGAGCAGGAAGCGTGCCATGCGCAAGCAGGGCTAAGTCGCGACACCTCCGGAACCTGACGCCTCGCCGCTTTCGTCACGCCGGATCGACACTTGATCACGACAGCGTGATCGAAAATCCCGTCAAGGACGGCGAAATCGGGAGATCGGCCCGCGAAAGGGACCTGCGTTACTTGGAATCCGGCAGCGAGCCTGGCGTCGTCCGGCCGGTCCGCGCACGGGTTTCGTGCGCGCACGGGCCCCATCGGGGAATCATCCCGCCGTCCGCGGGCGACGCAACCGTTCCCCACGAAAGATGCAGAAAAGACACAGATCGCCGAGACCTGCGGTTGTTCCCGGCCCGAGTGCGGATTTGGTCTTGCCTGCGCGCCATCTTGTCTGTCGAATTCCAAAGACGACGTGAATTGAACTTGTGCTCGCCAAGCAAACAACGCGCACAAGAATCATGCAGCCGTCGATCCATGAGGCAACCGAGGGTTCGGTGCCGCGTGGGAGCCACGAACCGCCTCCATGACCGGCCGCGTCCGGGTGGCACGGAGGCCCTGTGACGATGACGGGAGATCGTCGAGGCGCTCCACTCTGCGGACCGGGCCGCTCGGGAAGGCACGTCGCGTCGGGGATTGTGGGATGAACAGGATCAAGTCGGCGCTGCTGTGCACGGCGGCCAGCATCGTGGGGACAGCGACGGCAGGGGCCGCCGACCTCCCGCTGAAGAAGGCGGTGCCCGTCGAGTACGTGCGCGTCTGCGGCGCCTATGGGGCGGGCTTCTTCTACATCCCGGGCACGGACACCTGCCTGCGCGTCTCGGGGCGCGCGCGCTTCGAGGCCGGCACCATCCCGAACCCGAACCGGGCGCAGAGTCAGGGCGACGAGTACCAGTCCCGCGGCCTGCTGCGCCTCAACCTCGATGCGCGCACCCAGACCGGCTACGGCACGCTCCGCGCCTTCGTCCGCGCCGAGATCGCGAGCCGCACCGGCACGCTGCTGGCCTCCGGCACGCAGCAGCGGATCGCCAACGCCTTCCCGGCCTTCGGCCAGGACACGTTCGGCCGCGTCCAGAACTTCGTTGTCGCCGACAAGGCCTTCGTCCAGTTCGCGGGCCTGACCGCCGGTCGCGCGTCCTCGTTCTTCGACTTCTACGCCCACGATTACGAGCTGATCGGGTCGACGGGCGGCTCCGACATCGCTTCCACGAACCTCCTCGCCTACACGGCGAAGATCGGCGAGGGCCTGAGCCTGACGCTCGCGATGGAAGACCCGATGTTCCGCAAGCAGCCGGTCTACGCGGCCTCCGTCGCGACGGCGGCGGCGGGCGTCGGGCTGCCCTCGCAATTCATCGTCGGGACGACGGCGCCGACCCCGGTGATCCTCACCACCGCCGGCTTCGCGGCGACCGGCGTGACCTTCCTCGATGCCGTGCAGCGCTCGCGCATGCCCGATTTCGTGGCGGCGCTGCGCTACGACGCCGCCTGGGGCTCCGCCCAGATCTCGGGCGCGGTCAAGGACGTGAATGTCGGCGGCTTCATCGGCGGCTCGGCCTTCGGCACGGGCGGCGCCATCTCGAACGACGCCGCCGGTGCGCTGCTGGCCGCACGCGGCGTGCGGTCCGGCGCGCAGACCGATTACGGCTGGGCGGTGCAGGGCGGCGTGAAGGTGAACCTGCCGATGATCGCGCAGGGCGACGGCTTCTACCTGCAGGGCGCCTACGCCGAGGGCGGCATCCTCTATACCGGCTACACCTATCTGACGGGCAGCTACCTCAGCAACCTGACGCCGGTGCAGGGCGCCTCCTTCCAGCAATACGTCTCGGATGCGGTGATCAACCCGATCACCGGCAAGCTCGAACTCTCGACGAGCTTCACGGTGGTCGGCTCCTTCCTGCATTACTGGTCGCCCGAATGGCGTTCGGCCTTCTTCGCGAGCTACGGCGAGGTCAATTACAAGCGCGGCACGCGGCAGGCGTTCAGCCTGCTCAACGGTCTCATCGGTGGCGCCACGCCGCCCAACGCCTTCACCAACCCGGCAGGCTTCGCCCTGAGCCCGGTGCTGCGCGACAACGCCCAGATCATCGCCGGCGTGAGCCTGATCTGGTCGCCGGTGAAGGATCTCGATATCGGCGTCGAGGGCACGTATATCGGCACCTCCGTCATCGGCGGGCGCGTGGCCGACCAGACCCGGCCCATCACGGTGAACGGCCTGCCGGCCTTCACGGTGAGCCGCTACGACGCCACCCAGATCCGCATGCGGGTCCAGCGCGACTTCTGAGGGACCCCGTCCGCAGGCCCGGCGCGATCGTTCGGATCCCGCCAGATCCGGCACGCCGCTTGCCCCGGCGGCGGCGGCAAGCCTAACCTTGCGTCGGACGATCGCGCCATCCCCAGGAAGGACCCCGCATGGGCCTCAGAGACTCGCTCCTGCTCGCCACCCTCGCTGCCCTCCTGTCCGGCGCGCCGGCCGGGGCGCAGGAGCTGACCGGAACGCTCAAGAAGGTGAAGGATTCCGGCGCCATCACCATCGGGCACCGCGATTCCTCGGTGCCCTTCTCCTACCTCGACGGCAGCCAGAAGCCGGTGGGCTACGCGACCGAGATCTGCCTGAAGATCGCCGACGCCGTGAAGGCGAACCTCAAGCTCGACAAGCTCGAGGTGAAGCTCGTGCCGGTCACCTCCGCGACCCGGATCCCCCTGATCGCCAACGGCACGATCGACCTCGAATGCGGCTCGACCACCAACAACGCGGATCGCCAGAAACAGGCCGGCTTCACCAACACTCACTTCCTCACGGCGACGCGCTACGTGGCGAAGAAGGAGAAGAAGCTCGACAAGATCGAGGACCTGAAGGGCCGCACCGTGGTCTCGACCTCCGGCACCACCAACATCCGCCAGATCAACGAGGCCAACACCGCCCGCTCGATGGGGCTGACCATCCTGCCGGCCAAGGACCACGCCGAGGCTTTCCTGATGGTCGAGACCGGCCGGGCGGACGCCTTCGTGATGGATGACGTGCTGCTCGCCTCCCTGGTCGCCGGGTCGAAGACGCCCGATGCCTACACGATCTCGAGCGAAGCCCTCTCGAAGCCGGAGCCCTACGGCATCATGCTGCGCAAGGACGACGCGCCCTTCAAGGCCGTGGCCGACGCGGCGACCGCCGCCCTCTACAAGAGCCCGGAGGGCAAGGCCCTCTACGAGAAGTGGTTCACGCAGCCGATCCCGCCGCGCGGCATCAACTTGAAGCTGCCGATGAGCGAGGCGATGCAGAAAGCCTTCGCGAACCCGAGCGACAGCCCGGACCCGGCTGCCTACTGATCCGGCCGTGACGGGGGGCGGCCGGACATGAACTACACCTGGAACTGGGGGATCTTCTTCGAGCCCTCCCCCGAAGGCGCCGGCACCTACGCCGACATGCTGCTGTCGGGCCTTCTCTGGACCATCCTGACGGCGCTCGCCTCCTGGGCGATCGCCTTCTGCCTCGGCTCGATCATCGGCGTGATGCGCACCCTGCCCTCGAAGGCGGCGCGGGGCTTCGGCACGGCCTACGTGGAGCTGTTCCGCAACGTGCCGCTCCTCGTGCAGATGTTCCTCTGGTACTTCGTGCTGCCGGAACTGCTCCCGGCGGCGGCCGGTGCCTACATCAAGCAGCTGCCGAACGCGCCCTTCTACACGGCGGTGATCTGCCTCGGCTTCTTCACCGCCGCGCGCGTCGCCGAGCAGGTACGCGCCGGCATCGAGGCCCTGCCGCGGGGGCAGCGCCTCGCCGGCACCGCGATGGGCTTCACCGTGGCGCAGACCTACCGCTACGTGCTCCTGCCGAACGCCTACCGGATCATCCTGCCGCCGATGACCTCGGAATTCCTCAACAACCTGAAGAACACGTCGGTCGCCCTGACAATCGGGCTCCTCGAACTGACGGCGCGCGCCCGCTCGATGCAGGAATTCTCGTTCCAAGTCTTCGAGGCCTTCACTGCCGCGACGCTCCTCTACGTCATGATCAACGTGGTGGTGATCGTGGCGGCGACTCTCCTCGAGCGCCGCCTCGCCATCCCGGGGCAGCGCTGATGTTTTCCAACCTCGACCTCAGCGTCATCGTCTCTTCCCTGCCCTACCTGTTCGGGCAGGGCATGGTCTTCACCGTCACGCTGACGGCGCTCGCCGCCTCCATGGGGGTGGTGCTGGGCACGTTCCTGGCGATCCTGCGCCTGTCCGGCGTGCCGGGCGTCTCGCACCTCGCCAAGGGCTACGTCGAGCTGATGCGCTCGCTGCCCCTGGTGCTCGTCATCTTCTGGTTCTACTTCCTCGTCCCCTATATCGGGGCCTGGGTCGTGCGCTCGCCGACGCCGATCCAGGTCGGCGCCTTCGCCTCCGCGCTGATCACCTTCACGCTGTTCGAGGCGGCCTTCTTCGCCGAGATCATGCGGGCCGGGATCCAGTCGATCCCCAAGGGGCAGACGTCAGCCGCGCTGGCGCTCGGCATGACGCGGGCGCAGGTGATGCGCACCGTCGTGCTGCCGCAGGCGTTCCGCAACATGCTGCCGCTGTTGCTGACGCAGACGATCATCCTGTTCCAGGACACCTCCCTCGTCTACGTGCTCTCCCTGACCGACTTCCTCGGCGCCGCCTCGAAGGTCGCCCAGCGCGACGGGCGCCTCGTCGAGATGTATCTCTTCGCGGCCGTGGTCTACTTCCTGATATGCTTCACGGCCTCGTCCCTGGTCCGCCGGCTGCACAGCCGCGTCGCGATCATCCGCTAGCTGGATTGAGGGCAAGATGACCTCCACCCCGATCCCGGCGCCCGGGGCGCCCGCACCCGTCCCTCAGGCCGAGGGGAGCCTGGAGGATGCCGGCCTTCAGAAGGGCCGGCTCGTGGAGCCCTCGGACGGGAAGGCCGGCGAGCCGATGATCGCGATCGATGCCGTCAGCAAGTGGTACGGATCGTTTCAGGTCCTCACCGATTGCACGACGCGCGTCTCGAAGGGCGAGGTGGTCGTCGTGTGCGGGCCCTCAGGTTCGGGCAAGTCGACGCTGATCAAGTGCGTGAACGCCCTCGAACCGTTCCAGAAGGGCCAGATCAGCGTCGACGGCACCAAGGTGAAGGACCGGGCGACCAACCTGCCGAAGCTGCGCTCGCGGGTCGGCATGGTATTCCAGCATTTCGAGCTGTTCCCCCACCTCTCGATCAGCGACAACCTCACCCTGGCCCAGCGCAAGGTGCTCGGCCGCGCCCCCGAGGACGCCAGGAAGCGCGGGCTCGATCTCCTCGCGCGCGTCGGCCTCTCGGCGCATGCGGAGAAATACCCGGGCCAGCTCTCCGGCGGCCAGCAGCAGCGCGTCGCGATCGCCCGCGCGCTGGCCATGAACCCGATCGTGATGCTGTTCGACGAGCCGACCTCCGCCCTCGACCCGGAGATGGTCGGCGAGGTGCTCGACGTCATGGTCGAGCTCGCCCGCGACGGCATGACGATGATGGTCGTCAGCCACGAGATGGGCTTCGCTCGAAAGGTCGCCGACCGCGTGATCTTCATGGATCGCGGCGAGATCGTCGAGGATGCGACGAAAGACGATTTCTTCGGCCAGCCGCGCTCGCCGCGCGCGCAGCAATTTCTCTCGAAGATCCTCTCGCACTGAGCGTCGCGGCCCGAGTTCCTCCCGCTCACGGAAAGATGCTTCCGCGAAAATCCGGACAAGTCGACGGATTCCGGTAGCAATCCCCGAACCCTGCAGGCCGCAGCATCGCCGGGACTTCTTCTTCCCGAGCCGGTGTCATGTCGACGATCACAGCCCTAAACCGAGACCACGAGACAACCTCTCCCCTGGAGGACGCGCGGATCATCCTGCGCAACCAGCCCGGCGCCTACGGTTGCCGGGCCGTCATCATCAATCGCCATCGCGCCTTGATCGAGACGAGCCTGACGGTTTCGCTGCCCGAATGGTTCAGCCTCGCCGTCGCGCCCGACTTCACGCCCCGGCCCTGCGCCGTCACGTGGCGCGGCACGCGGATCGTGAAGGTGGCGCTATTTTCGTGAGCGACGAGACGACGACGGCGCGCCCTCTCCGGAACAGGGACGCGCCGTCGTTGAGACGCGTGTTACCGGCCGGCGGCCTACTTCTTCGAGGCGAGGTAGGCGATCACGTCGTTGATCTTCTTGTCGTCCGGGATGCCGGCGAAGACCATCTTGGTTCCCGGTACCTTGGCCTTCGGATTCTTCAACCACTCGTGGAGGCTGGCCTGGTCCCAGGTGAGGCCCGAACCCTTCAGCGCCGGGGAGTAGTTGTAGCCTTCGAGGCTCGCGGCCTTCCGGCCGACAACCCCGGTCAGATTGGGGCCGACGCCGTTCTTGTCGAAGGCGTGACAGGCCTTGCAGGGCGCGAAAGCCTTCTCGCCCGCTGCGGGATCACCAGCGTCCTGAGCGTACCCGGCGGTCGGGAGCAGAACGGCGAGCACGGCACTGTAGATCAGGTAACGCATGGTGGGTCCTCTCAGGCGGGATCGGACGCAGGTAGCTAACGCCGGGGGAGAGCCCGCCCACGCCGATCGGACTAAACTCACATATTTGTGATCGTAAGCGCAGGATTAAAAATCGGCCCGACTTGGTGCCTTGCACCGACGTTCCTAGGTTCTCAGGTGTAGGCATCACCGTCCGCCGGGGAATGAGCCGTGCCGGTTCGACCGCGTAATGTCAGTGCGTTTCTGAAGCGCTCCGGCTGGACGCAGGCCCAGCTCGCCTGGGAGCTCGGCGTCAACCAGCCGCGCATCTCGCGCTTCATCAAGGGATTGAAGAAGCCGAACCCGGAGCTCGACCGCGCCCTGACCCGATTCTTCAGCGACAACCCGACCGCCCGGGCGATCGGTCAGGACGAGAAGCCGCGTCCCGTAATCGGAGCGAGGGCATTCCGCTAGGCGCGAGCCCGGCTCACCGTCAATTCAGGCGGCCGCCGCTCGCGCGGTCGATCCGTCGGGCGATGGCGCGCCCGATCTCCCACATCAACAGGTCGACCATCTTCCGCAGAAGCGGCGTGCCGTCCTCGTCGATGGCCTTGCGGGCGGCGATCGCGTGGCGCGCCGCCCGGTCAAGTGGGCTCAATCGCTCCGCGGACGACGTGCCCGGCTCGCCGCCGCGATTCATCCTCTGCGTCACGTCGATCAGGATGCCGTGGCCGTGGGCGGGGGCCGCCTGGGTCGTGGCGTAAATCCGCCCGTGATCGAGAAGCCAGCGCACGCCGTCCTCGGTGTGAACGCGGTAGGTGAGGACGACGGGACCGCCCTCCTGCTCCGCCCGCGCGATCTCGCGGATCACGGAGGCGCGGTCGTCCGGGTGAATGCGCGCGACCACCTCCGCGCAGGTCAGTTTGGTCTCGGCGAGGGACTGGTCCCCGGTCAGAAACTCGGCGGCACCGCTATCGAGCACGTGGAGTCCGTCGGCCGCGTCCCAGGTCCAGGTGCCGACGATGTTCGGTTCGCCCGCTCCCAGAAAGTGATCGTCCGTCTCTCCGGGCGCGTGATCGTCCGCTCGATGCCGCACGCTGTGCTCCTCCCTCGCCCCGGGGAGCTACCAAGCATCGTGTCAACGATCAACTTTTCGTTACTAGAAAAGACCACGAGGCCGCGAATTGCCAGTCCACAATACGATCGGGCACAAGTGATCGCGATCGCTATTGTCAGGCCTCATGTCGCTCGACCCTGGCGAGACGCGCCGGATCGGGCCTCAGTTGCGCACGGGACCGAACGCGACGGCGAGCCCGCGCGTTGTCGGCGATGCTGCGCGGGGAGGAGCCAAGCCACCATGACCCGATCGATCGGTCATTCGGCCTCGAGGCGCTCGACGTCGCCCTCGCCCTGCGCTTGGCACGCGGGAAGGACCGCCTGCTCGTTCGTGCCCTCGGCGGCCTGAGCGAGATCGGCAGCCAGCAGGCCCTCCTGACGCTGGCAGCGGGCATGCTCGCCTACGGCCTGTTCACCCGCGACGCCCGCGGGACGCGGACCGGAGCACGGATGCTCGGCGCCCACATCGCCGCGAGCCTCGTCAAATCCACGGTGAAGCGTCTCACCCACCGGACGCGCCCGGACCTGCTGATCGACGACGGCCTCTACGTCAGGGGCTGGTTCGGCCCGAACGAGGGCTCCTGGCAATCGTTCCCCTCGGGGCATGTCGCCGTGAGCGTGGCCGTGTCCCGCGCGGTGATGCGCGCGCATCCCGAGTGGCGCGGGCGGGCCTGCGCCGGAGCGGCCTTCGTGGCGGCGCTCCAGGTGCTGCGCGGTTCCCACTTTCCCACCGACGTGGCGGCGGGCGTCGCGGTCGGCGCGCTGGCGGAGGCTACCTCCGAGGCCGCGTTCCGGGCAGCGGCGAGGCCGCACGCAGCGCCCGCTACGGAATCTCCAGCACCCGAAGGTTGTTCGTCGACCCGGCCCGGCCGAACGGGATGCCCGCGACGACTACGATGAACTGGTGCGACCTGGCATAGCCGTGGCGCAGCGCCTGCTCGGACGCGTGATCCACCATCTCCTCGTAGGAGACGATGTCGTCGGAGCGCACGCTCTGCGTGCCCCAGAGCAGGCAGAGTTGCCGCGATACCGTCTCGGACGGCGTCATCGCCAGGATCGGCACCGTGGAGCGGCGGCGGGCGCTGCGGGCGGCGGTCGTGCCGCTCAGCGTGAAGGCGACGATGGCCGAGGCATGGATCGATTCCGCGAGGCCCGACGCCGCGGTCGCGACGGCGTGCGGCGGGCTCTCCTCGTCGCCGGGCTCGGAGGCCGCGACGAGGGACGGGTAGAGCCGGTGCGCCTCGGTGCGCCGGATGATTCGGTCCATCATCGCCACGGCCTCGACAGGATAGCGGCCCGCGGCGGACTCGGCCGAGAGCATCACGGCGTCGGCCCCGTCGAAGATCGCGGTCGCGACGTCGGAGGCCTCCGCGCGCGTCGGCGTCGGGGCGGCGACCATCGAGTCGAGCATCTGGGTCGCGACAATGACGGGCTTGGCCGCGACGCGGCAGGCGCGGATGAGCTCCTTCTGCCGGCCGGGCACGTCCTCCGGCGGGATCTCGACGCCGAGATCGCCGCGGGCGACCATCACCGAATCCGAGAGCCGGATGATGTCGCCGATCCGGTCGAGGGCCTGCGGCTTCTCGATCTTCACCATCAGCCCGGCCCGGTCGCCGATCAGCCCCCTCCCCTCCAGCACGTCGGAAGGCGTCTGGACGAAGGACAGCGCGACCCAATCGACCCCGAGCTCGAGGCCGAAGGCGAGGTCGTCACGGTCCTTCTGCGTCAGGGGCGAGATGTCGAGGAGGGTACCGGGCAGGTTCACGCCCTTGCGGTTCGAGATCGCGCCACCGACCGAGACCTCGGCCTCGATGGCGTCGTTCGAGAGGCCGGTGACCTGCACGCGCACGCGACCGTCGTCGATCAGGAGTTCCTGACCCGGCGTGACCGCCTTGAAGATCTCGGGATGCGGCAGCGGGATCGCGTCCCGATCACCGTCGTGTCCCTCGAGCACGAAGCGCACGCGCTCACCCGTCTCGATGCGGAAGCCGCCGCCCTGCAGGGTACCGAGCCGGATCTTCGGCCCCTGGAGGTCCTGCAGGATGCCGATCGGGCAGCCGACCTCGCGCTCGAGCGCCCGGATCGCAGCGTGGACCCGGGCGTGGTCGTCGCGGCCGCCGTGGCTGAAGTTGAGGCGAAACGTGTCGACGCCGGCCTGGAACAGGGCCTTCAGCATCTCGGGCGAGGAACTCGCCGGGCCGACGGTCGCGACGATCTTGGCGTGGCGGTGTCTGCGCATGGGAGACTCCGGCTGATCGAGGATCCGCGCCGGGACGCGACGCGGGATGCGGGCGCCGCGAAGCGCCCGCACGCGCCGACCTTACTCGGCCGGGAGAGGCCGCGCCGTCAACGTCTCCGGCTCGACCACGAACGGCCGCTCGGGGTGCATCGTGAAGGCCAGCGCCGCGCCGATGACGAGAAGCCCGATCGAGCCGGCAAACGGCAGGATCCAGTTGCCGGTGACGTCGACGATCCAGCCGAAGGTGAGCGGCGAGACGATCGCCGCGAAGGCCGAGCCGAAATTCATCAGCCCGCTCGCCGTGCCGGCATATTGCGGGGCGATGTCCATCGGCACGGACCAGATCGGGCCGATCACGAGTTCGAGGAAGAAGAACCCGCCGCTGAGCAGCAGCGCGATCAGGGTGAGCTCCTTGGTGAAGAACACGCCCGTCAGGCAAGCCGCGGCGCCGAGCATGCCGAGGCAGATCACGTTGCGGCGCGCCTTCTGAAGGTCACCGGTCTTCCTCAGGATGCGGTCGCTCATCACGCCGCCCAGCGTGTCGCCGACGACGCCCGCGAAGAACACGCCCGAGGCGAACAAGGCCGAGTTCTTGATGTCGAGCCCGTAGCCGTCCTTGAAGAACGAGGGCAGCCAGTTGAGGTAGAGCCAGAGCGACCAGCCGTAGCAGAAGTAGGTGACCGTGACGGGCGCCATGCGCGGCACGAGGCGCCGCCACGGCACCGGCGGCTTGGGAGCGGCGGGCTTGCGGTCGCGGATCGCGAGGCTCTCCAGGTCCTCGGTGGTGATCGCCTTATGCTCGCGCGGATCGTCCCGGTAGTAGAAGAACCACACCGCCACCCAGGCGAAGCTCATGATGCCGAGCAGCACGAAGGCGCCGCGCCAGCCCATGAACGCCATCAGCAGGACGACGAGCGGCGGCGTCACGGCGTTGCCGAAGCGGGCGAAGGAGTGGGTGATGCCCTGCGCGAAGCCGCGCTGATCAGCCGGGACCCAGGATTGCATCGCTCGCGTCGCGGTCGGGAAGGTGGCGCCCTCGCCGAAGCCGAGGATGAAGCGGACGAGGAACAGCGAGACCACGCCGCCAACGAAGCCCGTGGCGATCGTCGCCGCCGCCCAGATCAGGCCGCAGATGAACAGCGTGCGCCGCGCGCCCCATTTGTCGGCCATGGCGCCGCCGATGATCTGGAACAGGGCATACGGATAGGCGAAGGCCGAGAAGATCAGCCCGAGCTGCGTGTTCGTCAGGCCGAGCTCGGCCTTGATGGCCGGTGCGGCGGTGCCGACGTTCACCCGGTCGACGTAGGTGATGAAGTACATCAGGCACAGCAGGAACAGCACCATGCCCGGCGCGGTGACGCGTCTCGGTATCCTGATCATTGCATTTCCTCCGGTGGGGAGCCCGCGGCGCCGGTCTCTGGCCGGGCATTCTCGCGGGTCGATGCTCATTGCGGACCGGCAGGCGCCCCGCCTGCCGCGTTGTTGCTCCGCCCCACCCGGGACGAGAGGGTCGTGGTCGAACCGCCCGATCGGGCGCTACCCGTCGCGGCCGGCCCGCAGGCTCGTCATCGCGGCGAGGACGCCGCCGCGCTGATGCGGCACCCCGGCCGCGTCGAGACCCATCTCGACGCCCGACAGCGCGCCCATCAGGGTCAATTCATTGCACTCGCCGAGGTGCCCGATGCGGAAGATGCGGCCCGCGAGCTTCGAGAGCCCGGCGCCGAGCGACATGTCGAAATCGTCGAGCACGATCCTGCGGAACGCGTCGGCGTCGTGTCCCTCCGGCATGACGACCGCGGTCAGCACCGGCGAATATTCCGAGGGCTCTCGGCAGAGCACTTCGAGACCCCAGCCCTGGACCGCGGCGCGGGTCGCTGCAGCGAGGCGCTGGTGGCGCGCAAAGACCTCAGGCAGGCCCTCTTCCAAGAGCATCGCGATCGCCTCGCGCAGGCCGTAGAGCAGATTGGTGGCAGGCGTGTAGGGGAAGTAGCCGTTGGCGTTCGGCTTCAGCATCTCCTCCCAATCCCAGTAGGAGCGGGGCAGATTGTTGATACGGGAAGCCGCCCGCGCCTTCTCGGAGATCGCCGTGAAGCCGAGGCCCGGGGGCAGCATCAGCCCCTTCTGCGAGCCGCTGACGGTGACATCGACCCCCCACTCGTCGTGCCGGAAGTCGGCCGAGCCGAGCGACGAGATCGTGTCGACGAGAAGCAGCGCCGGGTGGTTCGCCCGATCGATCGCGCGGCGGACCTCCGCGACGCGGCTCGTCACGCCTGTGGACGTCTCGTTGTGAACGACCATCACAGCCTTGATGGCGCGGGACCGATCCTCGGCGAGCTTCGCCTCGACGATCTCGGGATCGACGCCGCGGCGCCAGTCGCCGGGCACGAACTCGACCTCGATGCCCCAGCGTGCCGCCATCTGGCGCCAGAGGGTGGCGAAGTGACCGGTCTCGAACATCAGCACCCTGTCGCCCGAGGACAACGTATTGACGATGGTGGCCTCCCAGGCGCCCGTGCCCGAGGACGGGTAGATCACCACCGGTCCCATCGTCTGGAAGACGGCGCGGCAGCCCTCCAGCACCTCGCGTCCGAGGACGCCGAATTCGGGCCCGCGATGATCGATCACGGGCATGTCCATGGCGCGCAGAACGCGCTCGGGCACGGGGCTCGGCCCGGGAATCTGCAGGAAATGGCGTCCGGTCCGGCTCATGGCGGCCTCCCACGGCGCCGGTTCGGCGATCGCCGCCCGGCACGTCTTGATTGATCGACGTAAAATGCATTCATTTTTTCGGGCCGCAAGAATTATCTTGTCGGCAATTCGCGAGTCGACGCCCCGCGGCAGCACTGCTACGGTTTCGTCATGCCCCGCCCATCGACCCTCGGCAGCGATCCCTCTGAGGACCGGGACAGCGATCTCGGACATCTCTCCGGATCGCTCCTCGCGCCGATGCCGGAGCAGGACCGGCTCGAGCGCGACGCGGCCCCATCGTCGCTGCACGGCGAGGTGCTGACGCGCCTGCGCGACTACATCGTCGAGGGCGATCTGCCAGCAGGCGCGAGGGTGCCCGAACGGCTGCTCTGCGAGCGCTTCGGCATCTCCCGCACGCCCCTGCGCGAGGCACTGAAGGTGCTGGCGGCCGAAGGGCTCATCGACCTCTTGCCCAATCGCGGGGCGCGCGTGCGCCAGATCGGCGAGCGGGAACTCGTCGAGCTCTTCGACGTGATGGGCGGCCTCGAAGCGCTCGCCGGCCGCCTAGCCTGCGAACGCATGACCGACGCGGCCTTCGCGGAGATCGAGCGGCTCCATCACGCGATGTACGGCCACTATCTGCGCCGCGACCTGCACGGCTATTTCGCCTGCAACCAGGCGATCCACCAAGCCATCGTCGCGGCCGCGGGCAACGCGGCACTGAGCGCCACCTACGCCACCTTCGCCGGGCGGGTACGCCGCGCCCGCTACTCCGCCAACCTCGACCAGCATCGAAACCGCTGGGGCGAAGCCATGCGGGAGCACGAGCAGATCCTCGACGCGCTCCACAGGCGGGCGGGGCCGGACCTGAGCGACATCCTGTTCCGCCACCTCCGCAACAAGTTCCGCTCCGCGGCCGATCAGGAAGCGGCCCGAGACGAGGCCTGATTGCTGTCAATCTTCAAGCCGGAGCGGCAGATCTTGCATTCATTTGAGGTGGATCTCACCAGGTTGGGTCTCCTGCGCGTCCGCCACCGCACTGACGTGGGCCGGACCCGGCAGCGACCTTAAGCATTCGTGATATCCTGACAGACTAGTCCCGAGCGCGTGGGCGTGCTGAACGTGCGCGCCGCCGACCGGGTCGCTTGAGGCCGACAGACGCCGTGAGGCTTGCCCTCCCCCGCAGGTAGCTCCTTGAAGATACCCCGTCTCGCGAAATCGCTGCTCCGCCTCGCACGCCTCCCCCACCGGTCCGGATCCCGGCAGGCGCCGGAAGGGAACCTGCGCGGCAACATCGATGTGTGCCACGACGGCGTCCTGTGCGGCTGGGCGTTCGATCCGCATCGCCCGGACAGCTTTGTCACCGTCGAGATGCGGATGGACGGAAGCGTGCTCTTCGAGCAGAGGGCGGACCAGTTCCGGGCGGATCTGCGGGAAGCAGGCATCGGGTCCGGCTACCACGGGTTCATGTTCAAGCTCGACGACGAGCTCTGGCGGAAGGCGTCCGCACCCGGTACGCGGGTCGAGATCCGCGCCATCGGGAGGCCGCCTTTGCTGATGGGGCAGGTTTCGTTCTCGGACAGGTTCGGCGGAGCGGGAATCGAGGCGCTGCCGCTCGACCTGATCCGGGGATCGCAGGAGCGGGCCGCCCGGGCCGTCGCGGCGACGCCGGATCGACCGGACGAGGCTGCGGACGAGGCTCCGGCGCGCGCGCAAGCCCCGATCTATCGAAAGCTTCTGCACGCGCCCGAGGAGTCGCGCGCGGAGACAGGCTCCGACCGCACGATACAGCCCCCCCTCTCGCCCTTCGCCGCGCAATTGCGCGACCGGCTGGGCTTGCGGGAGCATTTCGCGACGCCCGAGGAGCAGGATCACTTCTACCGCTGGTACATCGACTATTACGCGGCGCGCCGTCCCTTGCGCGCGCCGTTCAGCGCCGCGGAGATCGCCCATCTGAACGAGCCAGTGATCATCGGCGGCCAGCCCTACGCGCTGTCTCGCGCCGCGCTTTGGTACGCGCTCGAGGACGACGGGATCCGCACCGTCCTCGACCTCTCGAAGGAGGCGGGGTACCGGCGGGTCCTGTACTGGTGGGCCAGCACCAAGGTCCGCGCCCTCAACGTAGAAGATTGCCTCGTCTCCTACCGGCAGGTCTCCTTCCTGCAGGCGATCACGCCGGCTGAGCGCGGAGCCTTCCTGCCGTTTTCGCGCTTCGTCACCGAAGCGTTGCTCCAGCATCCCGATCTCACATGGGTGCGCAACACCTGCGACACGCAGACCCGGATTGCCTGCTACTATGTCGTGCTGCTCGAGGCCGCCGAGGAGCCCGGGCTCCTGCGCTTCGTCCCGCGTGAGGTCCTCGACTATTTCCTCCTTGGACCCGATCCCCAATTCGATGCGGTGAGCGCCGCGATCGGCGCCGCGGGCGCCACGATCGACCGAAGGACCTATCTGGCGGAGATCAAGGCCCGCGGCTTCGACATCGAGCGGCAGGTCTTCGGGACGACGACCCGCGACGGCGACCGGATCGACCCGCACCGCTTAGTCGCGAGCCCGGCAGCGACATCGCAGCCCTTCATCCAGGTGATCGCACCCTTCGACAAGGCCTCGGGGCTCGCCACCGCCGGTCGCTCGACGCGCTCGGTGCTGCTCGGCGCAGGCCTGCCCAGTCGCTTCGCGAATTTCTCAATCGAGAACCCGCAGCCCGTCGTGGCCGACGACAATCACGACCGGCAGGTGGCGCTCGGGGCGGCGATCAACGTCATCCACATCAATCCGGACCTGCTGCCCCTCGTCTTCGCCCACTCGCCGGACGTCTTCACGGGGGCCTACAACATCGGCTTCTTCTTCTGGGAGCTCGACAAGATCGCAGCCAACCACAATCTCGCGCTCGAACTCGTCGACGAGATCTGGGTGGGCTCCGAGTACAACCGCCGCTGCTTCGCGCAGGCCACCGACAAGCCGGTGCACAACATGCGCCTCGCAATGCCGCCGCTCGGGGCTGGCGACACGGCGAAAGACCGCGCCCTGATGAACAACCTCTTCGGCACCCGCGCCGACGATTTCGTGTTCTTCACCTCCTACGATTCGTTCTCCTACACGTCCCGCAAGAATCCGCTCGCCGTGATCCGGGCGTTTCACACGGCCTTCCCGCCCGGCGAGACGGGGGTGCGGCTGATCATCAAGACGCACAATGCCGCCGCCCTGACGGACCCGCTCACGCTGCGCGCGTGGCGCCATATCGCCGATGCCTGCGAGGGTGACCCGCGCATTGCGATCGTGGACCGCACCATGCGGCACGACGAGGTGCTGGGCCTCATCGCGGCGGCGGATTGCTACGTGTCGCTGCACCGCTCCGAGGGGTTCGGCCTCGGCATGATGGAAGCAATGCAGCGCCGCACGCCCGTCGTCTGCACCGGCTATTCGGGCAATGCCGATTTCTGCGATGCCGAGACCGCGTGGCCGGTGGCCTACGACCTCGTGCCGACCGGCGCCACCGAGTACGCCTATGTCGAGCCCGGCCATGTCTGGGCGGAACCGCGTCACGCCAGCGCCGTGGAGGCCCTGCGCGCCGTGCGCGGGAATGCCGAGGAGCGGCAGCGCCGCGTCGAAAACGCCGCCCACCTCGTCGCGCAGGCCTACGAGCCGACCGCCCTCGTGCCCCTCTACCGCGATCGGATCGCGGCCATCCTGCGGGCGCGATCACCCCGACTCTGACGCGGTGCCAAGCGGTCCCGCTCCAGGGACGCGGCCCCCGTTCAGACGTGGACGGGCCCATCGTCGCGCTCGCGCTCTCGGCGGATCGAGCGCAGGACGACGAACAGGAGCGCGGCGTAGAAGACCGCGACGCAGGCCACCACCAGCCCGCCGGGCAGCGGCCCGAGGGCGGCATTCTCCACCACCGCGCGGATCGTGATCTCCGTCTCGGCGCCGCTCCCGGGCTGAAGCTTCGGAGAGGTGATCTTGAGCACCCAGGCGAGCAGCAGGATCATGAACATCCAGCCGTAATTGCGCCTCAGGCGGCGCGCGAGCGCGTCGGCGAGGGAGATGCGGAACGCAGGCCGGCGCAGGCTCTCGCCGAGTTCGCGCGACCAGTCGACGCCCCCCCGGGCAGCGGGGCGAAGACCTGCGCGTAGTAGTAGCGCTCCAGGCGCCGGACGCGGGCACGGTAGACGTCGAAGAAGCGGTAGCGGCGCGCCTCGATCGCCAGCAGCAGCAGCACGAGCAGCATCGCGAAGAGCAGCACGCCGTGGTGGGCGGTCGGCGTCGACAGCGAGACCGAGAGCATCGCGGCGATCACCGTGATCGACCAGTTCGTGGTGCGGTCGATGCGGTCGCGCCAGCCGGCCATGCGGCCGATCTCGCCGCGATGGTAATGGGCCAAGACGGTGATGATCTCGCCGGACCCGCGCGGCTGCGGCACGGGGCCCGGTGGCCCTTCGTGATGCGGCCCGGGAATGGGCTCGGGGAGCGGCGCGGGCTCATATCATTCTACGAGCGGCCGCCCCCTTGGTTGCAGGGAACGGCCGGCGCTTGCGGATGAGAGCGCGGCGCGTCTCCCCGCACGGGGGAGCCGCGCCGCACGGGCCTGACTTACTGGCTGCCCTCGACGGCCGCGCGCAGAACCGGGGTCCAGCGGGCGACCTCGCTCTCCACGAGCTTCTGCAGGGCGGCCGGTCCACGCTCGGCCGTGGGCGGCACGGTACCGCCGAGGTCGAGGATGCGCTTGCGCGTCGACTCGTCCTCCAGCGACTTGCCGAGGGCGTTGACGAGGGCGGCCGAGACATCCTTCGGCAGGCCCTTCGGCGCGAAGACCGCGTTCCAGGCGCTGACTTCGTAGCCCTCCAGACCGGCCTCCTTGGTGGTCGGCACGTTCGGCAGCGCCGGCGAGCGCTCCGGCGTGGCGATCGCGTAGGCCTTGATCGTGCCGCCGGTGATCTGGGGCGCCACGTTGACGATCTGGTCGGTCATGAAGTCGACTTGCCCCGCCATCAGGTCGTTCAGGGCCGGACCGGTGCCGCGGTAGACGACGAGGGTGGGCTTGGCGCCGACGATCGAATCGAACAGCACGCCCGTGGAGTGGGAGACCGAGCCGACGCCGGCATGGGCCTGGTTGATCGAGGCGCCGCCCGCCTTCACCGCCGCGAGAAAGCCCTTGAGGTCGGGGGCGGCGAAATCCTTCTTGGCGACGATGACGATCGGCGTGCCGGCCGCCATCCCGATCGGGTCGAAGCTCGTGGCGGGATCGTATTTCAGCCCCTTGAACAGGGCGGGTGCCGCCCCGTGCGTGCCCATGTGGCCCATCATGATCGTGTAGCCGTCGGGGGCGGCCTGGGCGGCGCGGGTGATGCCGGTGGTGCCGCCCGCCCCCGTCACGTTCTCGATCACGACCTGCTGGCCGAGGGTGCGGGACATGTGGTCGGCCACGATCCGCGCGACGACGTCGGTCGGTCCGCCGGCGGCGAAGGGCACCACCATGGTGATCGGGCGCTGGGGATAGGTGTCGGCCTGCGCGCCGGGCGCCGCAAGGCCGAGCCCGGTCGCCGCACCGGCGATCAGAGCGAGGCCCGCGAGGCGGCGGGTGAGCGTGCGTGTCATGTGCGTGTTTCCTCCGTAACCTGTGTCGGCCCGTCTCGCGCCCGGCGGGCGCGGTCAGGCTTCGCTGAAGACGTCGTCGCGGCTGCGGCGCAGCGACGGCATCAGGGCCGCGACCAGCATGATGATCGAGATGGCGAACAGCCCCGCGCAGATCGGACGTTCGAGGAACACCATCGCATCCCCACGGGACAGCGTGAGCGCGCGCCGCAGGTACTCCTCCATCAGCTTGCCGAGGACGAAGCCGAGCAGGAGCGGCGCCGGCTCGAAGCCGAACTTGATCAGCACGTAGCCGATCAGCCCGAACACGCCGATGAGCATGACGTCCGTGGGCAGCGCGTTGATCGAGTAGATGCCGATGGCGCAGAACATCAGGATCGCGGGGAACATCAGACGGTAGGGCACCTTCAGGAGGCGAACCCAGACGCCGACGAGCGGCAGGTTGATGATGAGCAGCATCAGGTTCCCGAGCCACATCGAGGCGATCATGCCCCAGAACAGGTTCGGGTTCTTCGTCATCACGCCGGGCCCCGGCACGATGCCGTGGATCGTCATGGCGCCGACCATCAGGGCCATCACCGCGTTCGGCGGGATGCCGAGCGTCAGGAGCGGGATGAAGGAGGTCTGCGCACCCGCGTTGTTGGCGCTCTCCGGCCCCGCCACACCCTCGATGGCGCCGCGGCCGAAGCGGCTCGGGTCGCGGGCGATGCGCTTCTCGACCGTGTAGGCGGCGAAGGGGCCGAGCACGGCGCCGTTCCCGGGCAGGATGCCGAGCGCCGAGCCGATGGCGGTGCCGCGCAGGATCGGGCCCGCCGCCTGCCGGAGTTCCTGCCGGCCCGGCAACAGGCGACCGATATGCTGGCGCACCACGTCGCGGGTCTCGGTATGGTCGAGGTTGCGCAGGATCTCGGCGATGCCGAACAGGCCCATCGCGAGGACCGAGAAGTCGATCCCGTCCGTCAGGAAGGCGAGGCCGAAGGTCAGGCGCTCCTGGCCCGTCTCGAGATCCGTGCCGATCGTGGCGAGCAGGATGCCGACGAGAATCATCGCCACCGCCTTGAGGATCGAGCCCCGCGCCAGCACGACGGCGAAGACGAGGCCCATCACCATCAGGGCGAAATACTCGGCCGGGCCGAAGACGAGGGCGAGCCGGGTCAGCGGCGCGCCGATCGCGGCAATCAGCATGGTCGCCACGGTGCCGGCGCAGAACGAGCCGATCGCGGCGATGCCGAGCGCGATGCCGGCGCGGCCCTGGCGCGCCATCTGGTGCCCGTCGAGGGTCGTGATGACCGAGGTCGCCTCGCCCGGGATGTTGACGAGGATGGCCGTGGTCGAGCCGCCGTATTGGGCGCCGTAATAGATGCCGGCGAGCATGATCAGCGCACCGACCGGATCGAGCCCGAAGGTGATCGGCAGAAGCATCGCGATCGTGGCGATCGGCCCGACGCCGGGCAGCACGCCGATCAGCGTGCCGACGAGGCACCCCAGGAAGCAGAGCGCGAGATTCTGCAGGCTGAGCGCGATCGAGAAGCCGAGCCCGAGATTGGAGACGAGGTCCGACACAGCCGAGTTGTCCTTGAAGCGAGACCGTGCAGAGCGTCAGGTCGTCATCGAGTGGGAGGCGACGTCGACCGCGGGGCGACGCTGGCCGCGGCCGACGAGGAGGAGCGCGAGGCCCCCGATCGCGAGGAGCCCCGCCGCCAGGCGCAGGAGCGTGCGCGAGGACAGGGTGCCGGAGAGCGCGTCGACGAGGGCGATCGGGAAGATCGGGATCGGCAGGTTGAGGAGGTCGCCGAAGAGCAGCATGCACCCGGCTGTGAGGAACAGCGCCAGGATGAGGAGTTCCCGCAGGCGCGCCTCGGGCGAGGCGTATCCGCCGACGATCACGGCGAGCGGACCCGCCACGATCAATCCGAGGCCGGGCGTCGAGACGGGCCCGAGGCTGAAAGGCCGGATCGTGACGGCGAAGGCGAGGATCGCGAGGGTAACGACGACGGGGCCGCGCCAGGCCGCGCTCGCGAGCGGCTCACCGTCCTTCAGGAAGGCCGCAACGAGGAGGGAGATGCCGCAGAGTCCGATCCCGATCGAGAGCCAGCGCGGCATCAGGCCCGGTCCCATCGCCCGAAGCGTTCCCTGCGGCAGATCGCTCCCGGCCCAGAGCCCGAACAGGGCCAGGGCCACGAGGCCGAGACCGGACACCAGGCTCTGCGGTGCGCGCACGATGCCACGGCCCGGTCCACGGCCGTGGTTCAGCTCGCTCATGTCGTCTCCTCCTGCCGCCGTCCTCGTCGGCTGCCGCCTTTCCGGCGGGTCTGCCGAGGACTGTGCCACGTCTTGCCCGTCCCGTCGCGAGGACGCCGACGGTTTTCCCAAGCAACGCGCGACTGATCACTCGGTCTGGACGCCGGCCTCCTTGACGACCGGCGCCCATTTCGCAGCCTCTGCTTTCACGTGATCGGCGAGCGCCTCCGGGCTCGAACCGACGACGGTGGCGCTGAACGCATTCATCCGCTCGATCACGGTCGGATCCTTGAGGGCCTTGAGCGCCGCGGCGTTCAGCGCGTCGATGACCGGGCGCGGGGTCTTGGCGGGGACGAAGAGCGCGTTCCAGGTGTAGGTCTCGTAGCCCGGCAGCCCGGCCTCGGCGATCGTCGGCATATCTGGGAACGAGGGAGCCCGCTCCTTGGTGGTCACCGCGACGCCCCGGAGCGTTCCGGCCCGGATGAATTCCGAGGACGAAGGCAGGTTGTCGAACATGATCGGGACCTGCCCCGCCACCACGTCGTTCAGCGCCGGGCCCGCACCGCGATAGGGAATGTGCTGCATCTGTGCTCCGGCCATGCTCTTGAAGAGCTCTCCGGACAGGTGCAGCGGCGTGCCGTTGCCCGAGGACGCGTAATTGTACTTGCCCGGCTCCGCCTTGAGGAGGGCGATCAGCTCCGGCACGGTCTTGGCGGGCAGGTTCGGGTTCACGACGAGGACGTTCGGCACCACCGCGAGAAGCGACACGGGCGCGAAGTCGGTGATCGGGTCGTAGGGCTTGCGCTTCAGGATCAACGGGTTGAGGGCGTGGGTGGCCACCGTGCCCATCAGGATCGCGTAGCCGTCCGGATCGGCCTTGGCGACGCGTGTCGCCCCGACATTGCCGCCCGCCCCGACGACGTTCTCGACTACGACCTGCTGGCCGAGGCTCTCCGACATCTTCTGGGCGACGAGGCGGGCCACCACGTCCGTCGAGCCGCCGGCCGCGAAGGGAACGATGAGGGTAATGGGCCGGGTCGGGAAATTCGCCTGCGCCTGCGCGCTCCCGGCCGAGAGCGGCAGCGCCGCGAAGCACGAACCGGCGAGCCACAGCCCCAGGAGCGCGCGGCGCCCCATACCGAAACCTGTCATCGAGCCACTCCTCGAACGTTTCATCCGTGGCGCCCGCCTTCATCCGGGCCGGTCGCGCAGGGACATACTGGTCCGGCGGGACCCGATCCGTAAAGGAGAGCGGGCGCGCAGGATTGCCGAGATCGCATTGACGGCGCGGATCAATTGTCACGGATGAAGCTGGCCGGTGCGCATTCCAAGATTCGCCGACGGGTTCACAAGTGAGGCCGGAGCACTCTGACGATCCGGCTTTCGCGGTCGCCGCTCCGTGCTAGGTTCCCGCGCCCACGGAGTCCGCGATGCGCCTGTCCCTGTTCGCCGCCCTTCTCGTTCTCGCCGCGCCCCTGACGGCCGCGGCTCAGGTCGATCCCGCCCCGAACAAGCGGCGTCCCGTCCCGCCGAACGCCGCAGCGCGGGCGGCCGAGCCCGCTCCGCATACGGAAGAGGAGCTGGAGGCGAGCCGCAACCGGGCCGACACCGAGCGGAAGTTGCAGGAGAAAGCCTTCGACGACCGCGTCCGCCGCGCCACCGGCTCGATCTGCAGCGGTTGCGTGACCGGGCCCGCCGCCGCGCCGCGGCGCGCGCGCAATGCCGGTGCGGACCGCGAGGCCGCCCCGCACGATCCCGCCGAGGCTCCGCCGCTGCCCGCCACCCGCCCCTGACCGGCGGCGGGTGCGACGACGGCGCCCGCGCGCTCGATCGCACCCTTGCCAAATCGCTGCGGCAATCTGTAATGATACGGACCCCTTCCCGGTTGCGTCGGTCGATATTGCGACCTGCGGCCGAACCCCCGGGCCCATGCGCGCTGTCGCTTTCGGTCCCTCGCGGTGATCGCCGGATCCTTCTTGGACATCGGGCGGGTGTCGGCACACGTGGCGGTTTTATGCTCGCCACACCCAGTTGGAATTCGCGGCCGGCATTTGCCGGCCAGGATGTTTTCGCGAGGTCGGGGAAAGGATGGGCGAACGCACAGCATCGGTTGCCGTTGCTCGTGCCGCAAGCGCGCGTGTCTCGCGTCGCGCCGGTTCGTCCCTCCCCCCGGCCATGTTCAACCCCAGGCGCGCCGAAGATCGGCGCCGAGCGGCGGTTGACGGCATTCCCTTCCCCACAGCCCCCACGGCCCCGGTGACGAGGCCGTCGCGAGCGTTTCCCAGGATGGCCCGCGGGCCGGGAGAGGCTCCACCGGGACGCCTCGGTCCAAGGTGTGCGACGTCGGCCGCCATGTCGAAAGTTCGTCATGGCCAACAACAAGATGCTCATCGATGCGATGCACCCGGAGGAGACCCGGGTCGTCACGGTTCACGGATCTAGAGTCGAGGAATTCGACTTCGAGGCCGCCAACCGGCGCCAGCTGCGCGGCAACATCTACCTCGCCAAGGTGACCCGCGTGGAGCCCTCGCTCCAGGCGGCCTTCGTGGAATACGGCGGCAACCGCCACGGCTTCCTCGCCTTCAACGAGATCCACCCCGACTATTACCAGATCCCGCTGGCCGACCGGCAGGCGCTCCTTGAGGACGAGGCGCGCGACGCCGAGGAGCATCGCGAGCGCGAGGAGCGCCGCCGCACGTCCCGCCGCTCGCGCGGACGCCGCGCCGAGGCCGCCTCGGCCCGCAATGCCGAGACGGTGAGCGCCGAGGATGCGAGCGAGACGGCAGAGGGCGCCGAGGCCGTGGTGCCGGGCGGCGACGCCTCGGCCGATCTGCCCGAGGGCGCGCTCGCGTCCGGGTCGGACGCGAGCGCCGAGGCTTCCGGCACCTCCGACGCTGCGTCCGAGGCGCTTGCCCAGCCGCAGGCCGAGGCCGGTGAGCCCGCCACGTCCGAGGCGCCCGTGCCCGTCGCCGAGGGCCACCCCGAGCCGGCCGCCGTCGAGGCCGCCGCCGACGCGGCCGATTCCGAGGAGGCCGAGACGAGCGATGCCTCCGAGGACGAGGATTCGGAGGAATCCGACGACGAGCCCGGGGACGACGAGGATTCGGACGACGACGAGGATTCCGACGAGGACGAGGAATCCGAGGACAGCGACGATCCGGACGCCGAGCCGAAGATCGCCCAGGTCGGCGGCAACGGCGACGCGCTGGCCGAGATCCCGGAGCGGCCCCGCACCTACCGGCGCCATTACAAGATCCAGGAGGTGATCAAGCGCCGCCAGATCATCCTCGTTCAGGTCGTGAAGGAGGAGCGCGGCACCAAGGGCGCGGCGCTCACCACCTATCTGTCGCTCGCCGGGCGCTACTCGGTGCTGATGCCGAACACCGGCCGCGGCGGCGGCATCTCCCGCAAGATCACGAGCGCGGCCGATCGCAAGCGCCTGAAGGAGGTCGCGCAGGACCTGGAAGTGCCGGACGGGATGGGTGTCATCCTGCGCACCGCCGGCGCGTCCCGCACCAAGCCGGAGATCAAGCGGGACTTCGAGTACCTGATGCGGCTCTGGGAGAGCGTGCGCGAGCTGACCCTGTCCTCGCAGGCCCCGGCGCTCGTCTACGAGGAGGGCTCGCTCATCAAGCGCGCCATCCGCGACCTCTACAACAAGGATCTCGACGAGGTTCTGGTGGCGGGCGACGACGCCTACCGCGAGGCCAAGGACTTCATGCGGATGCTGATGCCGACCCAGTCCAAGGTCGTGAAGCCCTACCGCGATCCGACGCCGATCTTCGCCCGCTACGGCGTCGAGCAACAGCTCGACGCGATGTTCTCGACGCATGTCTCCCTGAAATCGGGCGGATACCTCGTCATCAACCCGACCGAGGCGCTCGTCTCGATCGACGTGAACTCGGGGCGCGCCACCCGCGAGCACGACATCGAGGACACCGCCCTCAAGACGAATCTCGAGGCTGCCGAGGAGGTCTCGCGGCAGCTGCGCCTGCGCGATCTCGCCGGCCTCATCGTGATCGACTTCATCGACATGGAGGAGAAGCGCAACAACCGCGCCGTCGAGAAGAAGCTCAACGAGTGCCTGAAGAACGACCGCGCCCGCATCCAGGTCGGCCGGATCTCGCCCTTCGGGCTCCTGGAGATGAGCCGCCAGCGCATCCGCACGGGCGTGCTCGAATCCTCCTCGATCCCCTGCGCCCATTGCGGCGGCTCGGGCTTCGTGCGGGCCACCTCGTCGGTGGCGCTGCACATCCTGCGCTCGATCGAGGAGGCGCTGCTCAAGTCGCAGACCCACAACCTCGTGCTGCGCACGCGCACCGAGGTGGCGCTCTACATCCTCAACCAGAAGCGCGCGCACCTGCGGGAGCTCGAAGTCCGCTTCGGCGTCACCGTGACGATCGCGGCCGACGAGCGGCTCTCGGCCACGGCGGCCTTCCAGCTCGATCGCGGCGAGCCCGCGCAGCGCGCGGAAGGGCCCGTGACAGGCGTGCGCGCGGTCGCGATCTCGCCCGCGATGGCGGTCGAGGACGAGATCGAGGAGGAGGAACTCGTCGAGGAGGTCTCGGAGGAGGCTGAGGGCGAGGCCGAGGAGGGCGAGGCCCGCACCGAGGGCCGGGAGGACGGCGAAGGCCAACGCCGCCGTCGCCGCCGTCGCCGCCGCCGCGGAGGCCGGTCCGAGAACGGCGCCGAGGAAAACGAGGCGCAGGCCGGTGACGACGAGGGCGACGATGAGGCCGGAGAGGGTGACGAGGCCGTCGCCGCCGATGCCGACGAGGCGCCGAGCGAGCCCGTCCGCGCCACCGAGGACGAGAGCGGCGGACGCCGCCGTCGCCGCGGGCGTCGGGGTGGCCGCGGCCGCTCGGAGGGTCGCGGACAGGGTGCCGACGATGCGGGGGCGGATATGGCGGCAACGGACGTGGCGGCCCTGTCTCCGGAAGAGCCGGTGAGCGCCGAGACCGTCGCCGAGACCGTCGCTTCCTCGGTCGAGGAGCGCGCGGACGAGGCGGTCCTGATGGAAGCGGCCGTCGAGCTGCCGGTTGCGGCGAGCCCGGCGGACGAGCCCGCCGCTCACACGACCGACAGCGCGGCACCCGAGATGGGCGGCACGGACGAGGTCGCGGCGCCGACGACGCCCGCGCCCGAGCCGGTCGCCGTCGTCCTGACGCCTCCGTCCGATCCCGACCGCCCGAAGCGGGCGGGTTGGTGGTCACGCACCAAGGCAGCCATCACCGGCGAGTGATCGCCGCGCGAGCATGGGCGGGCGCGTGTCTGACGCGCGCCCGCCCTCGCTGCCGGATTGCCGCAAGGATCCCCGCACATGTCTCGCAGGCGATGCCGTAACTGTGAGCGGGAAGTCGTTTGGGCCGTTCGGTCGCCCCGTGGAAGTTGAATGAAAGTCGTTCTTTGCCCGGACCAGGCGACGGTTTCTGGTGACGTCAGATTAACGATCGCTTGAGCTTTTTCTGAGCACTCTGCCCTCAATCCTCACCGAGGGCGCTTCGTCCCATGCTCCGTCTGTTCCGCCGTGGCCATGTCGAGACGAAGGCCCCTCTCTCCCGCGTGCCACCTGCTCCCGTGGAAGCGCCTGTCGCTCCGCCGCCCGCGCCGACTGGTCCCGACATCGGCTTGCTGCAGCGGCAGGCCAACGTCTCCGCCGCCGCTTCCGAGGCGGGCGTCTCGATCGGCTGGATCACCCATGACGCGGCGCAGGTGGCGGATCAGGCCCGCCTGATCGCCGCCGCGAGCGAGGAAGTGGCGGCGTCCACCAGCGAGATCGCGGCCCGCTCGGCGACCTCTGCAGCAACCGCGGAGCGCGCCCGCGCCGGTATCGTCGAATGCGCGGTCGACATGCGGCAGGCCGCGGAGCGGATGGGGATCATCGAGACCTGCACCGGCGAGATCGGCGGGCGCCTCGACGGCTTCGCGACGGCGGCGCGCCGGATCGAGGAGATGGCGAGCGCCATTGCTGCCATCTCCGCGCAGACGAACCTGCTCGCGCTCAACGCCACGATCGAGGCCGCGCGCGCCGGCGAGGCGGGCCGCGGCTTCGCGGTCGTCGCGGGCGAAGTCAAGGCGCTCTCGGCCCAGACGGCGAAGGCCACCGAGGAGATCCGGGCGCGGCTCGCCTCGCTTCAGGGCGAGCTCGCATCGATGCAGGGCGCGGTCGATCAGAGCCGCGCCGCCGTCTCGGCGGGCTCGGCGGTGATGGCGCGGGCGAATGCCCGGGTCGAGGCGGAGAGCGCGTCGGTCGCCGCGGCCGCCTCGGAGATGCGCGCCATGGCCGAGATCATGGACCAGCAGATCCAGGCGACGAGCGAGATTTCCTCAAACATCACCCGCATCGCCTCCGGCACCGAGAAGTCCCGCGGCGAGATCGCGGATGCGATCGGAAGCCTCCTCAAGGTCGAGCAGGCGAGCCTCGACCTTCTCTCGGGCGACGACGCCCTCGCCGTTCGCCTCGCCCGCCTTCCCGCGGATTGCGCGGCATGGCGCCGCCGCCTCGCCGCCGCTCTGGTGGGGCTCGCCGCTGCCGACGAGCAGGCGACCACCTGCCCCGGCCAGGATGCTCCCCTCCCCGCCTCCGTTCAGGTCCATCTCGACGGCGCGCGGGCGCGGGCCGGCGAGATGGTCGCGAGCGTGCGCGCGTCCGATTGGGGCGCGGCGGCCGACACCTTCCGGGCCTTCGAAGCGAAGCTTCAGGACGCCGCGAAGGCAGCGGACTCGGCCGCGGCGCGCGGCCTCGCCGCCTGAGGGCTCAGCCCTTGAGCCAGCGTCTGAGCCGAACGACCGCCTCACGGCACTCGCCTTCGGAGCCCGCGAAGGAGAAGCGCACGTGGTGCGCGCCCTCGGCCGGGTCGAAATCAAGGCCGGGCGTCGCTGCCACCCCCGCCTCGTCGAGCATGCGTCGGCAGAAGGCCGACGCGTCGTTCGTGAGGTTCGCCACGTCCGCGTAGAGGTAGAACGCCCCGTCCGCCGGGTGCGTCCGGCCGAGGCCGAGGCCGGGGAAGGCGTCGAGCAGGATCTGCCGGTTGCGGGCGTAGCCGTCGCGCACCGCGTCGAGTTCGTCCTGCGCATCGAACGCCGCGCGCGCGGCGACCTGCGACAGGTAGGGCGCCGAGATGTAGAGGTTCTGCGCGAGGCGCTCGACGGCGCGCACGAGACCCGCCGGCACCACCATCCAGCCGATGCGCCAGCCCGTCATGCAATGGTACTTCGAGAACGAGTTGATCACGACCGCGTCGGGATCGAATTGCAGGGCGGTCGCGCTCGGCACGCCGTAGGTGAGGCCGTGGTAGATCTCGTCGGAGATGAAGGGCAGCCCGAGCGAGCGGGACGCGGCGCAGAGCTCGCCGAGACGCTCGGGTACGATCACGGTGCCCGAGGGGTTCGCCGGGCTCATCACGAGGACGCCCGAGAGGGAGGCCTTGGCGTGCGTCGCCCGCAGCCCCGCGGCGGTCGGCGCGTAGCGATCCGCATCGGTCAGAACCATCGGTGCGGGGATCAGATCCAGGGCAGCGAGAATGCTGCGGTAGGCCGGGTAGCCGGGCTGCGGCACGGCCACGCGGTCGCCTGCATCGAACAGGCTCAGGAAGGCCAGGATGAAGCCCGCCGAGGAGCCGGTGGTGACGACGACCCGCTCGGGCTCCACCGCGACGCCGTAGTGCTCGCGATAGTGGCGGGCAATGCGCTCGCGGAGCGCAGGAAGGCCGAGGGCCTCAGTGTAGGGAATCCGCCCGCTCTCCAAGGCCGCGCGGGCCGCCTCGACCACAGGGCGCGGCGCGGACGCGGATGGCTGGCCCACCTCCATGTGCACGACGCCGGCACCCGCTCGGTCCCGGGCAGTGGCGGCGGCCATGACGTCCATGGCGAGGAAGGGCGCGACGGCGGCGGCGCGGCGGGAGATCTCGGGCATCGGGTGCTCTCGAGCGCTGGCCCGGCTCGGACGAGGCGCTGGGGCCGGGACGGCAGCCCTGTTAAAGGCTGCGGGTCCGCGCCTCAACACGCGGCGGCGGGATCAGCCGAACACCTCCGCCGTGATCGTGCGGAACCACGCGTCGCCGAGCGCTGCCTCCCGGATGCGCAGATCCTCGGATGCCCCGACCGGGCTGATGCCGGCGGATTCGGGAATCGCGACGAGGGCGGCCCACTCGATGCCGTAGACGCCCGCGATCGAGACCGCGCGCTCCGGCGCCACGAGGCTGTAGCAGACGTTGATCAATTTCGGGATGTCCGGCGCGCGGTCCTGCAGAAGGTCGGCGACCGCCTGCGCGCAGACCTTGGCCTGCGCGTTCGCCGAGAAGGCGGATTTCGGCATCGCGCCAGCGATGGCCGCGTCGCCGATGACGTGGACGCCCGGCACGCGGCGGGACTCGAAGGTCAGTGGATCGACCGGGCACCAGCCGGTCGCGTCGGTGAGCCCGGCAGCACGGCAGATCTCCGGCGCGCGCTGCGGCGGGATCACCGAGGCCACGGCCGCCCGGAATGCGCCGCCCCCGGCGCGCAGGGTCAGGCCGGCGGCGTCGACCTCCACGAGCGTGCCGCCGCGGCTCTTCGGCACGTATTCGAGATGCTGCGGGTAGCGCGCCGCCCACGCCTCCTCGAAGAGCGGCTGCTTCGAGAACACGTCCTTGGCATCGAGGATCAGAATCTTCGAGCGCGGCTTCCTCGCCTTGAGGTAATCCGCGATCAGGCAGGCGCGCTCGTAGGGCCCGGGCGGGCAGCGATAGAGATTGTCCGGCACCGTGATGACGACGAGGCCGCCATCCTCCATCGCGGCGAGGCGGCGCGCGAGGTCGGCCGTCTGCGGGCCCGCCTTCCAGGCGTGCGGCATCGCCGCGCTCGCGGCGCAATCGTAGCCGGGGATCGCGTCGAGGCGCATCTCGACGCCCGGCGAGACGATAAGCCGATCGTAGGCGAGGTCGGTGCCGCCGGAGAGCCGGACCCTGCGGGCGGAGGCATCGATCCCGACCGCCCACTCGTGCACCACCCCGATGCCCACGCGCGCGAACCCCACGTAATCGAAGACCTGCCCCGCCAGGGGCCGCAGGCCGACGAGGGCGGCGTTGCTGCCCGGGCAGGCGCAGTAGGTGCGCGAGGGCTCGACGAGGGTGACGTCGAGGCCGAGCCGGTGCAGCGCCCGCGCCGCGGTGCCGCCGCCGAAGCCGCCGCCGATGACGACGACCTTCGGGCGGGGGCCGCCGAGAGCCGGCGTCGCCGCGAGCACCGACAAGCCTCCGAGGAATGCGCGGCGGGTCGCCGGGCGCCTCACCGGGGCGAGCCCTCCGACCGCCCGAGATAGGACGCGAGTGCCCCGATCTCCTCACGGGAAAAACCCTTCGCGATGAGGGGCATCACCGTGCCGGCCTTTCGGTTCGCGCGGAAGGCTTCGAGCGCCTCCGCGATCACATCGGCGCTCAGGCGCCGGAGGCACGGGGGCGCCGTCGGGTCGTCCGGGCAGGCATCGTGGCAGCCGAGGCAGGCCGTCGCCCCCGGCGGTGCGCGAGTCTCGGCGACGGCCGGCGACGCCGCGAGCAGACCGGCGGCGAGGAGCGTGACGCGCGCCCGGTGCGGAGATGCCGATCCCGTCAAACCTCGCTCCCGCGCCGACCGACTACTCGGTAGGCTGGGCTGCCGCGCGCGGCAAGCCGGGCCCGGTCGATTTGACCGGGCGCCGTGAAAACGCCTAACCCGCTCGCTACCGACCCTGCGCTCACCGGCACCGGCCGGACCGCGCCGTCCCGCGAGGTTTCATGCTCCGCCTCTCCTCGATCTCCGCCCTGGCCCTGACGCTCGCCCTCGTCGCGCTGCCCGCCGCCGCGCAGACGAGCCCCGAGCCCGCGCCCTTCACGGACGCGCAGCGCGGCGCCATCGAGGCGATCATCAGGGATTACCTCGTCAAGAACCCGGACGTGCTGCAGGAGGCGATCGCCGAGGGCGAGAAGCGGCAGCTGGAGACGCAGCGCCTCGCGCAGTCCGCGGCCCTGAAGGAGTCGCGCGAGGCGCTCCTGAACGGCCCCCACGACGTCGTCGCCGGCAACCCGAACGGCGACGTCACGCTGGTCGAGTTCTTCGACTACAATTGCGGCTATTGCCGCAAGGCGCTCGGCGACGTGCAGGCGCTGATCAAGGGTGATCCGAAGCTGCGCGTCGTGATCAAGGACTTCCCCGTCCTCGGCGCCGAATCGCTCGAGGCGAGCCAGATGGCAGTGGCGGCCAAGCAGCAGATCAAGGGCGAAAAGCTGTTCGAATTCCACCAGAAGCTGCTCGAGTCCAAGGGGCGCGTGAACGGCGCCAAGGCTCTGCAGGTTGCCAAGGAGATGGGGCTCGACACGGCCAAGTTGCAGAAGGACGCCCTCGGCCCGGAGGTGAAGGCGGCGCTCACCGAGAATCGCGGCCTCGGCGACAAGCTCGGCCTCTCGGGGACCCCCGCCTTCATCGTCGGCGACGAGATCATCCCGGGCGCGGTCGGCGTCGATCCCATCCGCAAGACGATCACCGATGTCCGGCAATGCGGCCACGCCAGCTGCTGATCGCGCGCGGCCATGCAACGTGCGCGAGCGGCCGGCCCTTGTCGCAGGTCCGGCCGATCGTCTAAGAGCGGCCCACCTCGCGCCCGCCCGCCGGCCGGGCTCGCCTGACCGCGTGGTCCCATGATCTCGATCCACGTCCTCAACGGGCCGAACCTCAACCTGCTCGGGCGCCGCGAGCCGGGCATCTACGGCACCGCGACCCTGTCGGACATCGAGCGGGACCTGCGCGCCCAGGCCGACACGCTGCGCGTCGCCCTCACCGTCCGGCAGACGAACCACGAGGGCGAACTGGTCGCCTTCGTGCAGGAGGCGGGCCTCGCGGGCGCGGGCGTCCTGATCAACGCCGCCGCCTACACCCATACCTCGGTCGCCCTGCGCGACGCGATCAGCGGCAGCGGCGCGCTCGCCGTCGAGATCCACCTCTCCAACGTCCACGCGCGGGAAAGCTTCCGGCACGCGTCGCTGATCGCCCCCGTCTGCGCGGGGGTGATCTGCGGCTTCGGCCCGATGAGCTACCGCCTCGGCCTCGACGCGCTGGCCGCCCTGATGGCGGCCCGCATCCCGACTCCCGCTTCCGAAGACTAGAGCCGATGCCCAAGCACGATTCCATCGATCCTGAGCTCGTGCGCGAGCTCGCCAACCTCGTCACCGAAACCGGTCTCACCGAGATCGAGGTCGAGAAGGCGGATCTCCGCATCCGCGTGGTTCGGCGCCTGGAGCCGGTCAGCGTGCAGGTCGCGGCGCCGGTCGCCGCGCCTGCGCCGATGGCCACCGTGAGCGCGCCGGCCGCCGCGCAGGGCAGTCCGGGAGCCGTGACCGAGAAGGGCAAGGCCGGGGCGAACCACCCCGGCGCCGTGCTCTCGCCGATGGTCGGCACAGCCTATCGGCGCCCCTCGCCGGACGCGAAGGTCTTCGTCGAGGTCGGCTCGCAGGTGGCCTCCGGCGACAAGCTCCTCCTCGTCGAGGCCATGAAGACCTTCAACGAGATCGTCGCGCCCAGGGGCGGAACCGTCACCGCCGTCTTCATCGAGGACGGGCAGCCGGTCGAGTTCGGCGAGCCCCTGCTGGTGATCGAGTAGGCGGCGCGCCATGTTCGACAAGATCCTGATCGCGAATCGCGGCGAGATCGCGCTGCGCATCCTGCGGGCCGCCAAGGAACTCGGGATCGCGACCGTGGCGGTGCACTCGACCGCCGACGCCGACGCCATGCACGTCCGGCTCGCCGACGAGAGCGTCTGCATCGGCCCGCCCTCGGCCCGTGAGAGCTATCTCAACATTCCCTCGATCATCGCCGCCTGCGAGATCACCGGGGCGGATGCGGTGCATCCGGGCTACGGCTTCCTCTCGGAGAATGCCCGCTTCGCCGACGTGCTCGCCCACCACAACATCGGCTTCATCGGCCCGAAGGCCGACCATATCCGCGTGATGGGCGACAAGATCGAGGCGAAGCGCACGGCCAAGCGCCTCGGCATCCCCTGCGTGCCGGGCTCGGAGGGGGGCGTCGAGGACGCGGACGAGGCCAAGCGGGTCGCGGCCGAGATCGGCTATCCCGTGCTCGTGAAGGCGGCCTCCGGCGGCGGAGGCCGCGGAATGAAGGTCGCGCGCACCGAGGCGGATCTGGAGCAGGCCATCGGCATGGCGCGCTCCGAGGCCAAGGCCGCCTTCGGCGACGACGCGGTCTACCTGGAAAAGTACCTGGAGAAGCCGCGCCACATCGAGGTGCAGGTGCTCGGCGACGGCCGCGGCGGCGCGGTGCATCTCGCCGAGCGCGACTGCTCGCTCCAGCGCCGCCACCAGAAGGTCTGGGAGGAAGGCGGCTCGCCCGCCCTCAATGCGGAGATGCGCTCGGAGATCGGCGCCATCTGCGCCAAGGCGATGGAGGAGCTCGCCTATCTGGGTGCCGGCACGATCGAGTTCCTCTACGAGGACGGGCGCTTCTACTTCATCGAGATGAACACCCGCATCCAAGTGGAGCACCCGGTGACCGAGATGATCACCGGCATCGACCTCGTGAACGAGCAGATCCGCGTCGCGGCGGGCAACGCGCTCTCGGTGGCGCAGGAGGACATCCGCGTCGAGGGGCACGCCATCGAGTGCCGGATCAACGCCGAGCACCCGGCCACCTTCCGCCCCTCGCCTGGCCTCATCACCTACTACCACCCGCCGGGCGGCCTCGGCGTTCGCGTCGATTCGGCGGCCTTCCAGGGCTACCGGATCCCGCCGAACTACGATTCGCTGATCGGCAAGCTGATCGTACACGGGCGCACCCGCAACGAGTGCCTGATGCGCCTGCGCCGGGCGCTCGACGAATTCGTGGTCGACGGCGTCGACACCACCCTGCCGCTGTTCCGCACGCTCGTTCGCAACGCGGACGTGCAGAACGGCCTCTACGACATCCACTGGCTGGAGGGTTTTCTGGCGCAGGGCGGTCTCGACGCCTGAACGGATCGGCGCCGGCGGTCTTCGGCCGTCGGCGCCACGCCGTTTCCTCGCTTCCGGAGAGGGGGGCGGGGCTTCCGACATTTCACCGCGTCGCAATCGACCGCGCGCCCAGTCCAGCATTGCGGGCCTCGCTCCGAGACGAGCGGGCGAATTCTTTCCCGTCCGGCCGTCATCCCGAAGTCCACGTCGGTGACCCCTGAGATTCTGCGCCTAAGCGGAAGTGGGTTGATCCCGTGGAACGACATCTGCGCTACGTCCGGCCTTGCCGCGTCTGCGCAGCGAGCGCTCCAACGCGCCGGCTCGACCATCGGAGATGTCCCGATCCGTCCGGCGTCGCGCCGAATGCTCCACATCGCCGGGCAGTACAGCTGTTTGCGGGAGATCGGCGCGGCGGAACCCGGATGTACCACGCGGACGACAGTCGATGCCTGCGCGAAGAACGCCCCGTTCGAAGGTTAGGGCGAGGCTTGAGGGAGATCGAGTCCCGACGCAAAATCAGTCAAGCACTAAGCTTTGAAAACAATCGATTTCCGTTTTTCAAAATACAGATCTAGTATTTGGCTTGGCCATAAACGGAAAAATATTAACATTTGAGGGTTGAACCCGCTTCGACTCATTCCGTATGGTCGCCTTGACCATAAGGCCGGCCGCCGCGACGGGGCCGGTTTTCCGGATCATTCGGCAAGCGGTGCGCCCTGGTCGGACGGCCGCTCGAGAATACCTTCCGCGAACGAGACGGGTCGTCTCGGGCGAAGGCGTGGCCTGGCCTTCGTTCGTGCCCGGACCGGCACCACAGCCGCGTCGCGCGACGGCGTCACCTGCGCGCTGAGCGTCTCTCCCGCGTCCCCATGAAGCCAGTCACCGGGCTTCGCACGCCGCATCCGCCTGCGGCGCGCGACAGGCTGCGCACGCCAGCGCCGAGGGCCCGGAGAACGAAGATCAGGGAGGACCAACGCAATGGAATATTACGCGATCGACGGCAGCGGCAACAATCTTCGCGACCCCGACCTCAACGCGGCAGGGTCGAACTTTGCCCGGCTCGGCGAGGCCCATTTCGCGGATGGTATCTCGACCCTCGTCTCGGGGCCGAACCCCCGCACGATCAGCAACCTCGTCGTCGGCGAGGGCGACCCCACGATCCCGAATCCGCAGGGGCTGTCGGGCATGCTCTACGCGTGGGGCCAGTTCATCGATCACGATCTCGACCTGAGCCCGACCGATCACGTCACGCCGATCAACGTTCTCATTCCGCCCGGGGACGCCTATTTCCCGGCCGGGAGCCTCCTGCCGATGACGCGCGCCGTCATCGATCCGGTGACGGGGGCCGGAACGGGCACGCCCGCGATCGCCGTGAACGCGATCACCGGCTGGCTCGACGCCTCGATGATCTACGGATCGGATTCGAAGAATGCCGCGAGCCTGCGGACCGCCGACGGGCATCTTGCGACCTCGGCGGGCGACAACCTGCCGATCGTCGACGGGACCTTCGTGGCGGGCGATGTCCGCGCCACCGAGAATCCGTCGCTGACCGCGCTCCAGACCCTCTTCGTCCGCGAGCACAATTTCCAGGTCGATCGGCTGCACCAGATCCACCCCGAACTCGACGGCGAAATCCTCTACCAGCAGGCCCGCGCGATCGTGACGGCCGAGATCCAGCACATCACCTACGATGAGTTTCTGCCGCACCTCCTCGGCGGCGACGCGATCCGCCCCTACGGAGGCTACGATGCCTCGACCGATCCCCGCATCAGCGTCGAGTTCGCGGGCGCGGCTTACCGGTTCGGGCACTCCATCGTGTCGGCCGAGACGGAGCGGATCAACGAGAATGGCGCGCTCGTCGGGCCGGGGCTCGAATTGCGCGACACGTTCGGAATGACGCCGGCGGATTTCGCGGACGCGTCCGGCGCCGACGGCTTCCTGCGCCATCTCGCGGACGACGCTTCGCAGACGATGGACGCGCGCATCGTCACCGACCTACGCAACTTCCTGTTCGACCCGCCGGTCGGCCAGGATCTGGCGAGCATCAACATCCAGCGTGGGCGCGACCTAGGGCTCGGCACGCTGAACGAGACCCGCGAATCCCTCGGCCTCGCCCCGCACGAGAGCTTCTCCGACATCACCGACGATGCGGCGACCGTCGCGGCCCTGAAGGAGGCGTTCGGCACCGTCGACGCCGTCGATCTCTGGACGGGTGGCCTTGCCGAGAAGCAGGCGCCCGGATCCTTCATCGGCGAGACGTTCTCGACCATCGTGGGCTCGCAGTTCGAGCGCCTGCGCGACGGCGACCGACTCTGGTACGAGAACGATCGCTTCGACAGGGCGACCCTCGACGGCATCCGCGACACGAGCCTGTCGGACATCATCCTGCGCAACACCGACACGCAGCACCTCCAGGGCGACGCGTTCACCTTCTACGACCGCCACGGCAGCGACGTCGCGTCGGACGATCCGGACGCAGCCCAGCTCATCATCGGCACGCCGGGCACGGCGCGACTCGTCGGAGGTCCGAAGGGCGACATCCTGATCGCCGGCACCGGCCATCAGCTCCTGACCGGGCGCGGCGGCAGCGATCAGTTCGTGTTCTCGGGCGACACGGACGCGATGGTGACCGATTTCCGGCCCGGACGCGACCACCTCGTGTTCGAGGAGGTCGATGCGGATTCGGCCGCGGCTTGCGCGCGCGGGGCTCGGATGCGCATCGCGGCGGCGGCTCGGCCGGCGGCGGACCGACGATCCTCCAGGATGACGGGCACGCGGTCGTGATCTACGGAACCACCCGGATCGACCTCTACGGGGTATCGGCGAGAGAGATCTCAATGGACGATTTCACCATCGCATGACGGCTGACGCGCGGGGCGGAGATCGCCCCACCCCGCGCGAGCCGGCGCCGCACGGGCGCCGTCTTGTGCGGCGCCACACGCACCGGCTCCCGTCCGGGACGGAGTTCAACGAACCAGAAATCGGAAATTGACGAGGAAACTCTCCTTCTGATTGCAATCGAAGGGGATTCTCGTCGTGAACCGAGCGCGCCATGGGGTCGGATCGCGGCGGCGCATCCCCCATCTCTGCGACCTTTCGTCGGCTCAGGGCTCGGCGGAACGCGTGCGCTGCAGCAGGCTTCCTCTCCCATGCGGGGCAGGCGGCATCCTCAGCCGCCCGAGCCCGGACGCGATCACCCGAACCGTCGAGACGACAGCCATGCGCACCCTCAGCCTCGCCCTCCTCGCTGCCACCTTGACCGCTGGCGCCGCCTCCGCTCAGGTTCTCGTCGGGCCTTCCGGTCCGCAGGGCGAGTTCGCGCCCCACGCCTACGAGGGGCGGCTCGTCGGCAACCCGGTCAACCTCGCGCCGAACCGGCAGGCGATCTTCGAGGATTCCGCCAAGGGCGGGAATGCCGAGCAGACGAACCGGCGCGTTCCGAATCTCGGCGCGACCGCCGGCGGCCCCTGTTCTGAGCCGCACGGTTCGAGGAAAATGCGGCGGGGCACGCGCTCCGCCGTTTTCGTCACGACAAGCCTCTGGTCTTCGGGGCGCCGCCGCGCCAGACTCATCCCATGCACGACGGCGCCCGTGTGGAGATCACTCCCGAGATCCTGCTCAAGGCTTACGCCGCGGGCATCTTTCCCATGGCGGAGGATGCGAGCGACCCGACCCTGTACTGGGTCGAGCCGCGGGCACGCGGGGTGCTGCCCCTCGACGGCTTCCGGGTCTCGCGACGCCTCGCCCGCACCGTCCGCTCCGACGTGTTCGAGGTCCGCAGCGACAGCGATTTCGACGGCGTCATCACCGGCTGCGCCGCGCCGCGGCGGGACAGCGAGCGGACCTGGATCAACCGGCGCATCCGCGAGCTCTACGGTGCCCTGTTCGATCAGGGCTACGCCCACACGATCGAGGTCTATGCCGGCACGCCGCGCCGCCTCGTGGGCGGGCTCTACGGCGTCTCCCTCGGCGCCGCCTTCTTCGGGGAGAGCATGTTCCACGAGGTACGCGACGCCTCGAAGGTCGCCCTCGTCCACCTGATGGCGCGCCTGCGCCGCGGCGGCTACCGCCTCGCCGACACGCAATTCGTCACTGACCACCTCGCCCAGTTCGGCGCGCACGAATTGCCGCGCCACGTCTACAAGCGCCTCCTCGGGGAGGCGCTCGCCAGCCGTGCGGATTGGGCTGTCTGGCCGAAGGACGGCCGCATCAGCGGCGCCGAGGCGCTGATCGCGATCGGTCACGAGACGGGCGTGTGAGGCAGCGGCCCCCGACGCAACGGCCGAAAGGCAAAAGGCCGCGATCGCCGCCCGCTTCATTTGAACAGAACATACATCTAAAAGTTTAATATTTGAGAAAATTCAATTGATCCGCCCGCCAGCTCCGGATACGGGTGCTCATTCTGTTTTCATCAGTCGTGCCGATCAGTACTCTCCTGATCCGAATCATGTGAACGCGCCGTGCGCGGCTCGGCTGTACCTCGGCCGGACGCATGGAGGCGGCGAGAGCGCGCGATGCAGCGTCCGGCACGGACGAATCCGGAGATTGGTAGCGGGGCGGAAGCCTGTCGCACCGGCGTGGCCCGCCGCGATGCGAAGCCCAGCGCCATGACGGCCGAGTCGATCGCCTTCTCATCCCGTCGCTATCTGGAGCTGATCGAGAGTTTCGGCCTCGTCGGCACCTGGGCCTGGGATTTCGCGACGAATGCCCACGCGTGGTCGGATGGCTTCTTCCACCTGCTCGGACTCGAGCCGGGCAGCGTCGCTCCGGGCTACGAGCAGTTCCGCGGCCTCGTCCACCCCGACGACAGGGTGCGCGTGCAGAGTGCGCCGGAGATCCTGCGGCGCGGGTCCGCCGAGAGCTGCCGCGTCCGGATCATCCGGCCGAACCGGGAGATCCGCAGCCTGTCCCTCGCCAACGAGGTCTACGTCCATCCCGATGGTCGGCCGCGAGCGGCCGCCGGGGTCGCGCTCGACGTCACCGACGAGGATGTCGCCGCGCGCATCCAAGCGACGGAGCGGCGGCAGCGCCGGGCTATCTTCGAAGAGACCAAGTTCATCGCCTACTCGAATTCGCCGGATTTCGAGTTCCGCTATCCGGCCGAGATGTTCGCTCTGACCGGCCTGACCTTCGCCGAGACCTCGGAAGACCCCTTCATCGCGGTCGTCCCCGAGGAGCGCGAGCACTGGCGCGAGCGCAGCATCGGTTTCCAGACCGCCGGATTGGTGCACAGCTCGACGCCGCTGGTGCCCCTGGCCGAGGGCGGCAGGTTGCGCCTGCGCACCCTCTCCGTTCCCGTCAGGAATGCCGACGGCCTTATCGTCGATTGGAGCAGCATCGCGTATCCCGCCCATGACGTCGCCGAGGGCCTGTCAGGAAACGCTCTGAAGGGATTGGAACAGGCGCTGACCGGCCGGCACCTGCGGGCGGCGCGCGCGCTCCTCGACTGGTCGATGATGACCTTCGCCCAGGCGAGCGGCCTATCCTTCACCACCATCCGGCGCCTGGAGGAGGATCTGCCGAGTACCCGCGCGAACTCGCTTCACGTCGCCGTCGCAACCCTCCGGCGCGCTGGCATCCGCTTTCGCGTGCTCGACGCTTCGACGATCTGCGTCCACCGGACCTGAATGGGGCGCGCTACGCTCAGCGGAACAGGGCGTCGAACAGCGATTGCGGCTGCTGGGGCGCGGGGGCCGGGCCCTCGTTCGACGGGAAGAACTTGCGGGAAGGCTTCTGGCGCGGCTGAACCGGCACGCCGCGCGGCGCCTCCACGTCGACCTGGCCGGCGGAATTGACCTGCTGGGCGGTGCGGGTCGGGTCCTTGTCGCGGTTGCGGGTCTTCTTCTCGGGCTTGGAGGCGAGCGCGGGCACGTCCTCCTGCTCCTTCGCCTCGGCGATGAGGTCGGTGCCGCCCTTACAATCGACGAGCCAGACATCGTAGATAGGGTGCTCGATCGCGTGGAGGCCGGGGCTCGCCGCGAACATCCAGCCCGTGAAGATGCGCCGGTACTTGTTGTCGAGGGTGACCTCGTCGACCTCGAGGAAGCCGGTGGTCTTGGCGCTCTCGGTGGGGGGGCGCGTGTAGCAGACCCGCGGGGTGAGCTGCAGGGCACCGAACTGCACCGTCTCGTCCACCGCCACCTCGAAGGACACGATGCGGCCGGTGATCTTGTCGAGGCCGGAGAACACCGCGGTCGGGTTCTTGATCTTGTCGGCGGAGGCCGGCAGGGCGCAGGCGCCGAGGGCGACGAGGGTGAGCGCGGCGCGCGCGAGACGTGCGGTGTTGCGGCTCAAGGCTCGCCCCTCTCGAATGGACGGCGCGCCGGCGGCGGGCGCGTCCGGCCATCAATACCCGAACGGTGGTGGAAAAAGGGCGATCCGGCTCAGTCGCCCGGGCTCCAGGGCACGTAGTCGCCGGTCGCCGCCGGACGGGCGCCCCAGGAGAGCTGCGAGCCCTTGGGCCGGTATGCGGCGGCCGTGCCGGTCAGGTTCTCCTCGTAGGGCTTCTGCCACTCGCGCGGCCGGTAGCCGTCCTCGCTCGGGGGGACGTCGCCGTTGTGGCAGAGCCAGGCGCGCCAGCCCGGCGGCACGCGCGAGGCATCCGCGTAGCCGTTGTAGACGACCCAGCGGCGCTCGGAGCCGACGGACGCGTCGATGAGAGGCCCCTGCGCCCGGTAGTACTTGTTGCCCAGATCGTCGCTGCCGACGAACTGGCCGCTGCGCGCCGTGTAGAAGGCGAGCGACATGGTCTGCCCGTTCCACCACGTGAAGATGCGCAGCAGCGTGTCCTTGAGAGCCATCCAAATCCTCTCGTCCCGCGGCCGCTCGCGGCCGGCCGCGCCTGTCCGCGAGCGTTATGCTGAGAGGGTCGGCGCAAGTCCAGCCCGCAAGCGGCCGCATCGCGGGTGGACTCGGCCGCGGGCTCGCCCGAAGGGGTGTCGCTTTTGGGGCACGCTCTCCCCACTTTCCTCTTTCGGCACAGCCCCCGGCCCGGTCCCGAGAGGCCGGGCCGACCCGCCGCCGGCCCCGACTCTGTGGACGCAAAAATTTTCCGCCGCGAATCCCGAAGGTAAAAAGCGGACTTAGCGGCGCGCTCCGGATATCCACAACTTTTGGTTCGTCACCACAACATCTAGCGCGGAACATAGCCGCCAAACACCAGTTGTTGACGTGACGACGGGCCGGGCGTTAATGTTCGGGTCACGGTTCGGGAGCGGCCGCCGCGTGGTTCGCGCCCTCTCGGAAGCGTCATCGTCATGTTCAGCGGCCTGGAGCGCATCGTCGATGCGGCCGGAGTCGGCACCCAATGATCGGGCATACGTCCCGCGCGGCGTCGCGGGCCGAGACCTCGTGTCTCGTCGGGAGAGGTGTGTTTCATGCGGTTCGAGCGGCGCTACACCACGTCGGGTCAGTCTCCCTACGCGGCGATCCCCTTCCGGAAGGCCCTGAGCGAGATCCGCAATCCCGACGGATCGGTCGTGTTCCGGCTGGAGGGCATCAGCGTGCCCGAGAGCTGGAGCCAGGTCGCCGCCGACGTGCTGGCCCAGAAGTATTTCCGCAAGGCCGGCGTGCCGACCCGCCTCAGGAAGGTCGAGGAGAACGACGTCCCGAGCTTCCTGTGGCGCTCGGTTCCTGACGAGGCGGCGCTTGCCGAATTGCCCGAGGACGAGCGCACCGGCTCCGAGATCTCGGCGACGCAGGTCTTCGACCGCCTCGCCGGCTGCTGGACCTACTGGGGCTGGAAGGGCGGCTACTTCTCCTCCGAGGAGGATGCCTCCGCCTTCCTCGACGAGTTGCGCTTCATGCTGGCCCGCCAGATGGTGGCGCCGAACTCCCCGCAATGGTTCAACACCGGCCTGCACTGGGCTTACGGCATCGATGGGCCGGGCCAGGGCCACTATTACTGCGACTGGAAGACGGGCGAGCTGACGCGTTCGACGAGCGCTTACGAGCATCCGCAGCCGCATGCCTGCTTCATCCAGTCGGTGCAGGACGACCTCGTTAACGAGGGCGGCATCATGGACCTGTGGGTCCGCGAGGCCCGCCTGTTCAAGTACGGCTCCGGCACCGGCTCGAACTTCTCGATGCTGCGCGGCGAGAACGAGAAGCTCGGGGGTGGCGGCAAGTCGTCGGGCCTGATGAGCTTCCTGCGCATCGGCGACCGGGCGGCCGGCGCCATCAAGTCCGGCGGCACCACGCGGCGCGCCGCCAAGATGGTGATCGTCGACATCGACCACCCGGACATCGAGCAGTACATCGACTGGAAGGTGAAGGAGGAGCAGAAGGTCGCCGCCCTCGTCACCGGCTCCAAGGTCGTCTCGAAGCACCTTCAGGCCGTCATGAAGGCCTGCACCCAGTGCGAGGCGGAAGGTGACGCCTGCTTCGATCCCGAGCGCAACCCGGCCCTCAAGCGCGAGGTGAAGGCCGCCCGCAAGGCGATGGTGCCGGACGCCTACATCAAGCGCGTGATGCAGTTCGCCAAGCAGGGCTTCACCAAGATCGAATTCCCGATCTACGACACCGACTGGGATTCGGAGGCCTACCTCACGGTCGCGGGCCAGAACTCCAACAATTCGGTCTCGCTGACCGACGACTTCCTGCGCGCCGTGGAATCCGACGGCGACTGGAACCTCACCGCCCGGACCACCGGCAAGGTGACGAAGACCCTCAAGGCCCGCGACCTCTGGGAGCGGATCGGCGAGGCGGCCTGGGCCTCGGCCGACCCGGGCCTGCATTTCAACACCACGATGAACGACTGGCACACCTGCCCGGCGGGCGGGCGGATCCGGGCCTCGAACCCGTGCTCCGAGTACATGTTCCTCGACGACACCGCCTGCAATCTCGCCTCGGCGAACCTGCTGACGATGTACGACCGGGAGGCGAAGCACTTCGACGTCGCCGCCTTCGAGCACCTGAACCGGCTCTGGACGGTGGTGCTCGAGATCTCGGTGATGATGGCGCAGTTCCCGTCGAAGGAGATCGCCGCGCTGTCCTACCGCTACCGGACGCTCGGCCTCGGCTACGCCAATATCGGCGGCCTGCTGATGACGATGGGCCTGCCCTACGATTCGGCGGAGGGGCGTGCGCTCGCCGGCGCGCTCAGCGCCATCATGACGGGCACCGCCTACGCCACCTCCGCCGAGATGGCGGCCGAGCTCGGTACCTTCCCGGAATACGCCGAGAACGCCGACGCGATGCTGCGGGTGATCCGCAACCATCGCCGCGCCGCGCACGGCGAGGCCGAGGGCTACGAGTTCCTCAGCATCGACCCCGTGCCCCTCGACCACGCCAACGTGCCGCAGGCCGACATCGCCGAGCGCGCCAAGGCGGTCTGGGACCGGGCGCTCGAACTCGGCGAGGATCACGGCTACCGCAACGCGCAGGCGACCGTGATCGCGCCGACCGGCACGATCGGCCTCGTGATGGATTGCGACACGACCGGCATCGAGCCCGACTTCGCGCTCGTGAAGTTCAAGAAGCTCGCGGGCGGCGGCTACTTCAAGATCATCAACCGCGCCGTGCCGGACGCTTTGCGGGCGCTCGGCTACCGGGAATCCGAGATCGCCGAGATCGAGGCCTACGCGGTGGGCCACGGCTCGATGGGCCAGGCCCCGGCGGTCAACCCGGGCAGCTTGCGCGCCAAGGGCTTCACGGACGAGAAGATCGCGGCCGTCGAGGCGGGGCTGAAGTCGGCCTTCGACATCAAGTTCGTGTTCAACCGCTGGAATCTGGGCGACGACTTCCTGAAGGACGTCCTCAAGGTTCCGGCCGAGAAGCTCGCCGACCCGACCTTCGAGCTGCTGCCCTTCCTCGGCTACTCGCGGAAGGACATCGAGGCCGCCAACACCCATGTCTGCGGAGCGATGACGCTGGAGGGCGCGCCGCACCTCCGCCGCGAGCACTACGCCGTGTTCGACTGCGCGAACCCCTGCGGCCGCATCGGCAAGCGCTACCTCTCGGTCGAGAGCCACATCCGCATGATGGCGGCGGCGCAGCCCTTCATCTCGGGGGCGATCTCCAAGACCATCAACATGCCGAACGACGCCACGGTCGAGGATTGCAAGGAGGCCTACAAGCTCTCCTGGACCCTCGCACTGAAGGCCAACGCCCTCTACCGCGACGGCTCGAAGCTCTCGCAGCCGCTGAACGCCGCGCTCATCGCCGACGAGGACGACGAGGCCGAGGACGTGCTTGAGGCGATCATCCAGGCGCCGGCCGCTGCCAAGGCGACGCAGATCGCCGAGAAGATCGTGGAGCGGGTGATCGAGCGCGTCGAGCGCATCCGGTCGCGCGAGAAGCTGCCCCACCGCCGCAAGGGCTACACCCAGAAGGCGGTCGTCGGCGGGCACAAAGTGTATCTGCGCACCGGCGAGTACGACGACGGCCGCCTCGGCGAGATCTTCATCGACATGCACAAGGAGGGCGCCGCCTTCCGGAGCCTGATGAACAACTTCGCCATCGCGATCTCGCTCGGCCTCCAGTACGGCGTGCCGCTGGAGGAGTACGTCGAGGCCTTCACCTTCACCCGCTTCGAGCCGGCGGGCTTCGTGCAGGGCAACGACGCGATCAAGAACGCGACCTCGATTCTCGACTACGTGTTCCGCGAGCTCGCGATCTCCTACCTCGCCCGGATGGACCTCGCCCATGTCGACCCGTCCGAGATCGGCAGCACCGTGCTCGGCGGCGGTGTCGGCCAGGACCGGCCCGACGAGAAGCCCGCGGCGGTGGCGCAGGTGGTCTCGCGCGGCCTGCTGCGCGGTTCGGCCGACCGGCTCACCCTGATCCAGGGCGGCCCGGCGGGCGCGAGCCTCGGCGTGGGCGGCGGCCAGTCCGGCCAGACGGCCCCGGCGGGCGGCGTGGTCCACGCCATGCGCGGCGCCACGGCACTGAAGGCCGAGCCGCAGGAAGCCGGCAAGGCCGAGGCGCTCGTCGACGCCCTCCCCTTCGCGAAGCCGGAGAAGGCGGAGCGCAGCGTCGCCGACCGTCGCGCCGAGGCGAAGATGAAGGGCTATGTCGGGGAAGCCTGCCCCGAATGCGCGAACTTCACCCTCGTGCGCAACGGGACCTGCCTGAAGTGCGACACCTGCGGCTCGACCACGGGCTGCAGCTGAGCCCGCGGCCTCGGGCTCGCGAAGGACAGCGTCGAGCCGGCCATCGCAAGATGGCCGTCCGACCTGAGCCGGGGTTCCGCTCACAGCCGATAGCAGAAGGGGCGCCGTGCCACCGGCGCCCCTTCTGCGTGGGAGCGTTTTCAGGATCGGCCGTGAACCCGGTTCGGGCAGCCCGCCACGCCCCCGGGGCGGCCTCGATCTGCGAGGGCCGATGCGCCCCGTCGCCTACCAGCGGTAGGTCAGCTTCGCGATGACCCGACGGCCTTCCGCGTAGAAGCAGCCGAAATCGGCGGTGAAGCACGAGGCGACGTAGTGCTTGTCGAGGAGGTTCGTCGCGTTGATCGAGAGGCGATAATTGCCGCGCGTGTAGCTGATCACGCTGTCGAGCACGGTGGCGGAGGGGACCTTGAAGGTGTTGGCATCGTCCCCGAAGGTCGAGCCCACGAAGCGGATGCCGCCGCCGAACTGGAAGCCCCGCAAGTCGCCCGTCTGCAGCGTGTAGTCGCCCCAGACCGAGATCCGGTGCCGGGGCACCGTGACCGGCACCCGGCCGGCATTGCCGCCGTCCGGGTCCTTCGTGATCTCCGCGTCGATGTAGGCGTAGGCGGCCCGGACGTTGAGGCCGTCCGTCAGGCTGACGACGCTCTCGAGTTCGACGCCGCGGGAATTGATCTCGCCGGTCTGGCGCGCCGCGAAGGTTGCGTTGACCGCGTCGAAGCGGATCACGTTCTGGCGGGTCAGGTCGAAGGCAGCGGCCGTGAAGTAGCCCCGGAAGCCCGGCGGCTGGTACTTCACGCCGACCTCGTACTGGCGGCCGGATTCGGGCTCGAACAGGCGGCCGTTCAGGTCGACGTTGAGGACCGGCAGGAAGGATTCGGAGTAGCTGACGTAGGGCGCGACGCCGTTGTCGAAATTGTAGATCAGGCCGGCCTTGCCGGTGAACGCCTGCACCGCCTTGTCGGTGCGGGTCGCGTTGAAGCGGTCGGCGACGGTGGTGTCGGCCCAGTCGCTGCGGCCGCCGAGCACCAGGGTGAAGCGGTCGAACTTGATCTGATCCTGCAGGTAGAGGCCGACCTGGTCCTGCCCGACCTTCAGGTCCTGGAAGCGGGTGACGGGGCTCGTAGGGCCGGTATAGACCGGCCGGAACACGTTGATCGGGTCGACGCCGAAGCTGCTCAGGCTGTCGGTGTAGCCCGTGCTCCGGTAGTCGAGCCCGAAGAGCATCGTGTGGCCGAAGGGGCCCGTCGCGAACCGGACCTGAGCCTGGTTGTCGATCGCGAAGGTGTGCAGGACGGAGCGGCCGGCGCCTCCGATCCGGGCGAGGTCGCCGACGACCGGGTCGATGTAGCCGGAACCGTAGGCCAGGATCTGATCGTTGCGGAGGTAGCTGAAGCGGGCGTTCTGGCGCACGATCAGGTCGTCGGAGAACCGGTGCTCGAACAGGTAGCCGATCGAGGCCTGATCGGTGTCGTAGCGGTCGAGGCCGGGGATGCCGACGAAGCGGTTGCGCGGGATGAAGCGGCCGAGATTGTCGGTCACCGTGCCGAGCGCCGGCAGGAACTGCAGGCCCCAGCCCGCCCGGTCCCTCTGGTAATTGGCGAGCACCGTGAGCGTCGTGTCCGCGTCGGGCCGCCACGTCACGGCCGGCGCGATGAAGACGCGGTCGTCGTTGACGAAGTCGATCTGGTTGCCGGCCTGGCGCACGACGCCGGTCAGGCGGTAGGCCCACTGGCCCTGCGGGTCGACCGGTCCGCCGAAATCGAACTCGCCCTGCACCCGGTCGAAGCTGCCTCCGAGGAGCGAGACCTCGCCGAAGGAGGTGAAGAGCGGCCGCTTGCTGACGTAGTTGATGACGCCGCCGGGGCCGTTCTGCCCGTAGAGGACGGAGGCCGGCCCCTTCAGGATCTCGATCCGCTCCGCCCCGTAGGGATCGAGGCAGTTGAAGTCGGCCTGGGAGGTGCCGGGCAGCCGCAGGCCGTCGCGGTAGACGGAGTTGCTCGTCACGTCGAAGCCGCGGATCTGGAATCCGCCGCAGCGGGTGTCGCTCGCGGTGTTGACCGTGCCCGACACGCCCGCAACGTAGTTCAGCGTCTCGCCGAGCGAGAGCGCCTGCTGCGTGGCGATCTGGTCCGCGGTCACGATCGCGATCGATTCCGGCGTCTCGATGAGCGGCGTGTCGGTCTTGGTGGCGGTGGCCGAGCGGGTCGCCACGAAGCCCTGGACGGGCCCGTAGGCGCTCTCGCCGGGCGGCCCGCCGCCGGCTCCCGCACCGGCGACGCTCAGGGTCTCGAGGGTCACGGCGGCCCCGGCCTGCTGCGCCTCGGCCGTGTTCCACGTGACCCCGGCGGCGAGGGTGCAGAATGCGCCGCGCAGGCCGATTGCCGCGACCGAGGAGAGCAGGCGCGCGCGGTGGGGCTGCCCTCCCCGCTCCGACCCGAATGGCCGGGACGTTCGCGGAGCGCGCCCGCAGCACCGCTCACCGAAACTCAACCGACCGATACGCATGCCGACGCCCGACTTCCTCGAACACAGACCTGCGACTGTCGATGGATCGACCGGTCAGTCAAGAAATACCCAGCTCTCCGACTCCGGTTTGTCCTTGTCGTGGCGCATAAATCACAAATTGTAATCATTACAATCGGATGAATGCTTGACCGCGACCCGCATTCGAGGCGCGCGAGGGATCCGAAAGCGCGGGAATACGGGACGGTCCGGCAAAATTCGGGGCCCGCGACCGCGTCAGGCCCTCCAATCAGTGGCCGGTTCGGCGCCTGCAGGGCGCGGCGGATCGCTGTCCGGGGGCGCCCTATGGCCCCGCGTGCCCGGCCATGCTCTTATCCGGCCCTCTCCCGTCTCGCCGAGGCGGGGAACCCGGAGGCCGTCATGCGGCCAGGTCTGCGCCCCGACGCCGCAGCCGAGGCGATCGCGCCGCTGATCGGCATCGCCCCGCGCCCGCTGGAGGGCGACCTCGTCGCCGCGCTGATGCGCCGTCACGAGGTCGCGGCGGAGCGGCTGATCGGGTGGGTCCGCGTGGCGATCGGGATCTGCGTCTTCGTGACGGTGATCGTCGCCGATCAGGTGATGCTGCGATGGACGGGCGCGTCCCTCGATCTGTTCATGCGCAATGCCTGGATCGCCGCGCTCGGCTTCCTGGCGGTCGGCGTCGTCAGCATCGGGCTCGCGGTGCCGCCGCGCTGGCGCCACGCCTATTCCTACCTGTTCATGGTGCTCGATGTCGGGCTCGTGCTCGTCATCGCCTACCTCGCGCTCGCCGAGCGTGGGCTGCCCGGCAACGCGCTGCCCTCGGCGCCGATCATCTGGGCGGCGCCCCTCGTCCTGGCGGTCGGTGCTTTGCGCTACGACGTCGCCGTGCAGCTCTGCGCGATCGCGCTGCTCGCGCTCGGCATCGTCGCGATCGCGGCGGCGCTCGACCACCGCCTGATCCTCGATCCGGCCGCGCCGGACGGGCCCGCCTGGCCCGGATTGTTCTCCATGCCGGTCAACGTGATGCGGTTCACGCTGCTCCTCCTGGCGGGGGCCGCGACCGCCTTCGGCATCGTGCGCTCGCGCCGCCTCCTGTCCTCGGCCGTCAAGGACGCCGTCGGGCGCGCGAGCCTCGCGCGCTTCCTGCCGGCCGAGATCGCGCCCCGTGTCGCGGCCGGCGACGTCGGCCTGCGCCGAGGGCGCCGGCAACGGGCGGTCATCGTGTTCGTCGACATCCGGGACTCGACCGGGATGGCCGAGGGCATGGACCCGGAGCGCCTGTCGCAGTTCTTCACCGCCTTCCGCACCCGCATCCTCGGCTGCGTGCGCCGCCACCACGGCATCGTCGACAAGTTCATCGGCGACGGGGCGCTGATCCTGTTCGGCGTGCCGGACGAGGGCAGCGACGATGCGGGCCGCGCCCTCGCCTTCGCGCACGACCTCGTCGGCATCGTCGAGGCCTGGAACGCGACGCAGGAGATGCCCCATCCCGTGCGCATCGGCATCGGCATCCATGTCGGCGAGGTTTTCTGCGGCATCGTCGGCGACGAGGAGCGGATGGAGTTCACGGTGCTGGGCGACGCCGTCAACGTCGCCTCGCGGCTGGAACAGGCGACCAAGCGCTACGGCGCGATGATCCTGGCCTCCGGGGCGGCCGTCGAGGGCACGGCGGAGCGCGACGCCTGGCGGGAGATCGGCCGGGAGCCGTTTGCCGGGCGCAAGGAGCTGATCACGATCTACGCCCCCGCGGCCGCCGGCGAGGGCTGAGTTCGAGATCCCGGCCCGAATCCGTGCGCGCAGGCGCGGCGGGCGCCTCCGGACTGCTCGCCGCCCCTCCGGGCCCCACCGTGATCCGGACGTCGAGATCGGCCGCGAGCGCGGCGGACGCGGTGAACAGCACCAGAGACGTGCGCCCCGCGGACCAGTCCGGCGCGGCGAGGAAGCCGACGAGCGTCCGGTCGAGGGCGCCCGCATCCTCGACGACGAGGATCGCGGGCAGGGTGACCGCGGCGCGCGCAAGCTCGATCCTGGCGCGCTGGTCCTCCGTCAGGAGCTGGCCGCGGTTGCCGACGTCGAAATCGAGGCCGCGGCGCTCGATCCACTCCTCCAGGTCGAAGCGCCGGACCGCCGCCAGCACGTGCTCGCGCATGTCGGCCTCCGCGTGCATGCGCCGCGTGTTGATCCGGCCGAACAGCAGGTTCTCGAGGATCGAGATGCGCGGGTTGATCCGGTCCGGATCGTAGGGCTCGATCCCGGTGCCGTCCACGCCGCCGAGCGCGCTCTGGACGAGGCCCCGCGCCTTGACGATCCGGACTTCGAGCGCCGCATCGAGGAGGCCGAAGCGCTGGCGTGTCTCGACGTAGCTCAGGGTCAGGGCGAGGAAGGCCGGGCGGTCCTCCGGTTCGAGCCCGCCGTCCTTGTCGATCCGCGCGAGCTGGCGGACATAGTCCGGCAAGGCTTCAGGCGTGATCAGCGAGAAGCGCCGGAACAGGGTGTGCCCCTGGGGCAGGTCCCGGAAGATCTCGACGAGGTTTCGGGCGATCGCCACGCCGGTCTCGACGAGCGCATCCCGAAGGCCGGCCCGGTCGATGGCCGCGAGGAAAGCCGGCTCGGCCGCGAGGCGGTTCATCAGCCCGGGATCCCTCAGCACGCCGAACAGCAGGTTCTCCGCGACTGTGGCCTCGTCGTTGTAGCGGTCTGCGGCGAAGGGCACGACGAGGCCGCCGCGCTTCGCCCGGTCGAGGAGCGCCTGCAGGTGCCGGCGGGCGGCGATCAGGCGCGCGCCGATCGTGGGATCGGGCGCCCCCAGGCAGGGTGCCGAGAGACCGAACCGGTACAGGTCCCGCCGCATCCCGAGCCCGCCGAGGAGCGTCAGGATCCGCCGGTCGAGCCCGTCCGCGTCGGAGAGCCCGAGCCGGGCGTAGTCGATCCAGTTCTGCTCGATCGTCTCCACCGGGTTCCCGGTCCGCAGGGCCTCGGCGCGCTTCGCCTCGTCGGCGATGGCGGTCCCGGTCGGGACGCGGTGCAGCCCGTAGACGACGTTGTCGCGGATCGAGCCGGGGAACAGGTTCGGGCTGCGTCCCGCATAGGCGATCAGCCGGCTGCGGACGGATTGGGCGAGCCCCGAGAGCTCGTGGCCCCCGAGCCGGATCGACCCGCTCAGGGGCGCGTCGAGCCCGATGAGGGCGCGCGCCAGCACGTGGGCGATCGCGCCGTCCTCCACGACGAGGCCGACACGCGCCGGCAGCGCGATCGTCGCGTCGGCGACCTCGACGACCTCGCCGTCGTGGGGGCTCTTCAGGCTCACGTCCTCCCATTGCAGCGTGTCGGCCGCGGGGATCGGCGCATCCGCCTCGTCCGCATCCTCCGCCTCCGGCCGGCGCAGGCGGTGGGGGGCGAAATGCGCCGCCACGGTCTCGTATTTCACCTCGACGTCGAGGCGCTGCTGATCCCAGTCGATGAGTTCCTTCAGCGGCGGCGGCAGGTCCCGATAGGCCGCGAGGACGGCGACGAGCTGGCCGATGTCGAGCTGGCCATGCAGGGCGAACATGCCGCCGATCGCGTAGAACAGGAACGGCGTCACCTGCGCCAGCAGGTTGTTGAGATACTTGATCGCGAATTTGCGCTGGTAGATCCGCAGCCTGAGGCTGTAGAGCCCGTGCAGCCGGCCACCGAATTCCGCCCGCTCCCACCGGCCCGCATCGTTGACCGTCACGGCGTCGAGCCCTTCGAGCACCTCGCCGACATGGCCGGCGAGTTCCCGCGACCGGAGTTGCCGCTCGCGGCTGAGGCGCAGGATCGTCCGCCGCAGGCGCGGGATGACGATGAACTGCACGGCGACGATCGAGGCCGCGACGAGGCCGAGCCACGCGTTCTGCATCAGGATGAAGGTCAGGGCGGTCGCCGCCTGCGTGCCCAGGAAGACCGGGCTGATAATGGCGTCGCCGATGAAGGAGCCGATCGGCTCGACCTCGTCGCGGATGATCGTCGCCGTCTCCGAGGCCTTCACCTCGCGCTGCGCCTCCGGCGTGAAGCGGAGCATCAGCGAGAACAGCTGGAACCGGAGCCGGCGCAGCATGCGCTCGCCGAGCACGCCCTTCGAGAGGTTGATCCAAAACTTGAAGGCGCCGTTGATCAGGACCAGCGCGAGGAAGAGCCCGGACAGGCCGATCAGCAGGTCCATCCGCTCGAGCTGGAAGCCTCCGAACAGCGTCCGCGAGCCGCCGCCGAGCCATTCCGGCCAGTGGATCGTGAGATCGAGGAAGGAGGCCGTCCGGCGCCCCTCTCCGAACGCCTTGCCGGTGATCGCGTCGTTCACGATTCGCCGGGGCAGGTCCAGGGAGGCGAAGTAGAACGGCAGGGAGGCGAAGACGACGGCGCATATGGCGAGCTGATCCCGCTTCGAATGCGCCCAGATGTACCGAAAGAGGGTCGGCTGCAGTTCACGCATCGGTTTCGGGGCTCGCCCCTCCGCTCGGCCGGACTTGACAACATGGGACATCTAGAAGTTGTCATGCTTGGCCGCCTCTTGCGAGAGGCCAGGCATCGGTCGTTCCCGGCCGATCCGCCGAGAGAGGAAGAGTGTTCGAGATGGAACGCTTCCGGTGAGGGACGCCCCCGCCTCGGCCCCGCGCGTGCTGATCTACAGCCACGACACGTTCGGGCTGGGGCACCTGCGCCGCTCGCGCGCCATCGCGCACGCGATCGTCGCGGTGGAGCGCGAAGCCCGTGTCGTGATCGCCTCCGGCTCGCCCTTCGTCGACCGATTCGCCTTCTCCGACCGGGTCTCGGCCGTGCGCCTCCCGCCCGTGACCAAGCGCGTCGACGGAATCTACGCCCCGCTCGAACCAGGTGGCGCCCTCGACGAGCGGATCGCGGAGCGCGCGGCCATCATCGAGGCGACGGCGGAGGCGTTTCGCCCCGACCTGGCGATCGTCGACAAGGAGCCGACCGGCCTGCACGGCGAACTCCTGCCGACGCTGGAGCGCCTGTCGGTGCGCGGCTGCAGATGCGTGCTCGGCCTGCGCGACATCCTCGACGATGCGGAGCGCCTGGCGCCCGAATGGGAGCGCAAGGGCGCGGTCGCGGCGGTGGAGCGCTTCTACGACGAGATCTGGGTCTATGGCGCCGCGCGCATCCACGAGCCGCTGCGCGCGCTCGCGCTCGGCCCCTCGAACAGGCTCCACTACCTGGGCTACCTGCGCCGCGAGGCTCCGCACTGGCCGCCCGGCCGCTCCGAGCCGACGATGGCGGGCGCCCCCTTCCTCCTGGTCACCCCGGCGGCGGCGGCGACGGGGCCGGGCTGATCGACTGGGTGATCTCGGCCTACGAGGCCGATCCCGGCCTGCCGCTGCCCGCCATCGTCGCCTTCGGGCCGTTCCTCGATCCGGAGACGCGCGCGGGCTTCCTCGCGCGGGTCGCGCGGCAGCCGGGCCGCCTCACGGCCATCACCTTCGACAGCGAGATCGAGCACCTGATGAGCCGGGCCGCCGGCATCGTGGCGATGGGCGGCTACAACACGTTCTGCGAGATCCTCTCCTTCGACCGGCGGGCCCTGCTGGTGCCGCGCACGGAGCCGCGGCGGGAGCAGGAGATCCGCGCCGTCGCCGCCGAGGCGCTCGGCCTCGCGCGCATGCTCCACGCCGACGCGGAGCGCGAACCCGCCCGGATGGCCGCCGCCCTGCGGGCGCTTCCGGACCAGCCGGAGCCGTCGCTATCCCTCCCGCCGGGCCTGCTCGACGGGCTCGGCGGCGTGGTCGAGCGCCTGCGCGCGATCCTCGCCACCGAGCCCGTCCCCCTCACCCTGCCGGCGCAGGGCCCGCCCTTCGTGGAGAGCCGGGCCGAGCCCGCCCTCGGATGCGCCCATCCATGAGCGCGCGCGACGCCAGCGCCCGGCCGGCGAGCGGCGCGCGCATCGCGATCGTGCTGAAGGGCTATCCGAGGCTGTCCGAGACCTTCATCGCGCAGGAGATCCTGGCGCTCGAAGGTCGCGGCTTCGACCTTGAGGTCTGGTCGCTGCGCCACCCCACGGACGGGGAGCGCCACCCGATCCATGCGGCGATCCGCGCGCCCGTCGCCTACCTGCCGGAATACCTGCACCACGCCCCGTCGCGGGTGCTGAGGGGTTCCTCACGGCCGCGCGGCGGCCGGGCTTCTTCGGGCTCATGCGCGCCTTCGCGCGGGATCTCGTGCGGGACCCGACGCCCGCGCGCCTGCGCCGCCTCGGGCAGGCGCTGGTGCTCGCCCGCGAATTACCGGGGGCGGTGGCCCATCTCCACGCCCACTTCCTGCACGCCCCGGCGAGCGTCGCGCGCTACACGGCGCTGCTGACGGGGCGCCGCTGGAGCGCCTCGGCCCACGCGAAGGACATCTGGACGACGCCGGCCTGGGACTTGTCCGACAAGCTCGCCGATGCAGCCTGGGCGGTCACCTGCACCCGCGACGGCCTCGCACGCCTCGATGCGCTCGCGCCCCCCGGCCGGGTCGCCCTCGCCTATCACGGGCTCGATCTCGCGCGCCTGCCCGGCCCGCCCCCGCCGCGCCCGCCCCGCGACGGGTCCGACCGCGCCGATCCCGTCCGGCTCGTCTCCGTCGGGCGGCTCGTCGCCAAGAAGGGGCATGACGACCTGATCGCGGCCCTCGCCCGCCTGCCCGCCGGGCTGCACTGGCATCTCGACCTGATCGGCGACGGAGAGCGGCGCGGGGACCTCGAGGCCCTGGCCCGGTCGCACGGCCTTCAGGCGCGGGTCCGCTTTCACGGCGCGCGGGCGCATCCGGCTGTGATCGCCGCGATGCAGGAGGCCGACCTGTTCGTGCTGCCGACCAAGGCCGCCCCCTCCGGCGACCGGGATGGCCTGCCGAACGTGCTGATGGAGGCTGCGAGCCAGGACCTTCCCATCCTCGCCACCGCCTTCGCGGGCACGCCGGAATTCGTGACCGACGGGGTGCACGGCGTCCTCGTGGCGCCGGGCGATCCGGTCTCGCTCTCCGAGGCCATCGCGGCGCTCGCCCGCGATCCAGGCCGGCGCCGGCGCCTCGCCGCCGCGGCGGGGGCGCGCCTGAAGGCGGAATTCACGCACGAGGCGGGAATCGACCTCATCGGCGCGCGGCTGGCCGCCTCGGCCGGCCTCGTTCCGGCGCTGATGCGGCGCGTGCCCGGGCCCCACGCGGCAGGCTGCCCGTCATGCGCATCCTGATCGCCGTCACGCACCTTCTCGGGGCGGGTCACCTGACCCGGGCGGCGGCTCTGGCGCGCGCCTGCGCGGCGCCCGGCCACGAGACCGTCCTCGTGAGCGGCGGGCGACCCGCGCCCCTGGTGCGCCTTGACGGAGCCCGATTCGTGGCGCTGCCGCCCGTCAATGTCGCTGGCGCCGCCTTCCGCCCCCTGCTCGGGCCGGACGGCTCCGAGGCCGGGCCGGACCTGCTGGCGCGGCGGCGCGCGATGCTGCTCGACGCCCTCGCCGCGGCGCGTCCGGACGTCGTCGTGACCGAGCTGTTCCCCTTCGGCCGGCGCGCCCTCGCCGAAGAGTTCCTCAGCCTCATCGAGGCCGCCCACGCGCGGCGCCCGCGGCCCCTCGTCCTCGCCTCGATTCGCGACATTCTGGTCGGGCCCGGGAAACCAGGCCGGATCGCGGAGGTGCGGGCGCAGCTGCTGCACCTCTACGACGCGGTTCTCGTCCACGCCGATCCGGGACTCGTCCCGCTCGACGCGTCTTGGCCGGTCGACGCGGAACTCGCCAGCCGCCTGCGCTACACCGGGTACTTGGACGAGGGGCCGCCGGTGCCGGCCTCGAACCGACGTTCCGGCATTCTCGTGGCGGCGGGATCGAGTGCGGCGGGGCTCGGCCTTCTCCGGGAAGCGGCCGAGGCGGCGCGGCGGGCGCCGGAACTCGGCTGGCGGATCCTGGTCGGGCACGGCGTGCCGGACGCGGTTCTCTCCGAGTTCGGCCGCGATCTGCCGGACGGCGTCATCGGCCGCGCCCGGCCCGACTACCGGACGATGCTCGCCGGGGCCGCCCTGTCCGTCAGCCAGTGCGGCTACAACACGGCGGTGGACCTCCTCGCCACGCGCACCCCGTCCGTGCTCGTCCCCTTCGAGGCCGGACGCGAGACCGAGCAGCGCCTGCGCGCCGAACTCCTCGTCGCGCGGGGTCTCGCGCGCGTCCTTCCCGAGGCGGAACTCGACGCCGGCAACCTGCTGCGTTGCGCGCGCGAAGCGCTCTCCGCGCCGGCCCCGGTCGCGCACGGCATCGACCTCGGCGGCGGACCGCGCTCGGTGTCGATCATCGAGGCGCTTCACGCTGCCCGTCGGGCGGATCGCCCGGCGGCGATCGTGATCGGGACGGCGCGCACCGACGACCCGATCTCGGCCGCGCTCGACCGCCTGCGCGCGGGCCTCGACGACGCGGTCGAGAGAGGGTCGTCGGCGCGCGTCCCTCTCGCCGTCTGGTGGCGGGACGACGACGCGGTCGCGGCATCCCCCGCCCTCGACCGGCTGCTCGCCCTCTCGGAGCGCTTCGCCGTGCCAGTGCTGATCGCGGCGATCCCGGGCCTCGTCGAGCCATCCCTGGCACGGCGCATCGGCCTTGCGGCGCAGGCGAGCCTCGCCGTCCACGGGCTCGTCCACGCCGATCACGCCCCGGTGGGCACTCGCCCGGCGGAGTTCGGCCCGCACCGGCCCCTGCCCGTCTTGATCGCGGCGGCGGACGACGCGCTCGGCCTCGCTCGCGCCCGGCTTCCGGGAGACCGGCTGCTGCCGGTCTTCGTGCCGCCCTGGAACCGGCTCGCCGACGACCTCGCCACCGCCCTGCCGGATCTCGGCTACGACGGCCTGTCGGCTGCGCCCGGCGCGACCCGAGACGTGCCGGGACTCGTACGCTTCGACGGGCAGATCGATCCGACCGATTGGCGTGGCACGCGCAGCCTCGTGGACCCCGACCGCCTCGTCGATCGCATCCTGCACCACCTCGCGGAAACCCCGGACGCGCCGATCGGGCTCCTCACGCACCACCTCGCCCACGACGCCGCGCTCTGGCACTTCATCGAGCGCCTGCTGGCTGTGCTCGCCGGGCATCCCGCCGTCCGGTTCGCCGATCCGCGCCGGCTGTTCCGGCCCAGATCCGCGGCCGCGGCCACGCGAGCCGTGGCGGCGCCCGCCGCCTGCGCGAGGCTGCCGTGAGCCCGCTCCTCTCGATCCGCGACCTGTCGGTCGCCTTCCGGACCGATGCGGGCCGGTTCGAGGTCCTGCACGGCCTGTCGCTCGACGTCGCGTCCGGCCGGACGCTCGCCCTCGTCGGCGAGTCCGGATCGGGCAAGTCGGTGACGGCGCAAGCGATCCTCCGGATACTCCCCCGCGCGGCGATGATCACCGGCGGGCGGATTCTGCTCGCTGATGGCGGCCAACAGATTGATATCGCTGCGCTTCCTGCCGATGGGGCGGTGATGAGCGCTCTACGCGGCCAGCGCCTCGCGATGATCTTCCAGGAGCCCATGACATCGCTGTCGCCGCTCCACACGATCGGCGACCAGATCGGCGAGGCGCTCCGCATCCACACCGGCGCCAGCCGCCGGGACGCGGATGCGCAGACGCAGGAAGCGCTCGCCCGCGTCGGCTTCCCCGACCCGGCCCGCGCCCTCTCGACCTACCCCTTCGAGCTGTCGGGCGGCCTCCGCCAGCGCGCCATGATCGCGATGGCGCTGATCCTGCGGCCGGCCCTCCTCATCGCCGACGAGCCGACCACCGCCCTCGACGTGACGACGCAGGCACAGATCCTCGCCCTCCTGCGGCGCCTGCAGGACGAGACCGGGATGGCGATCCTGCTCATCACCCACGATCTCGGCATCGTCGCCAACATCGCCCACGACGTCGCCGTCCTCTATCGCGGCAGGCTCGTCGAAGCCGGGCCGCGCGACGTCGTCCTGCGCCGGCCGGGCCACCCCTACCTGCGCGCCCTGATGCGGGCGGTGCCGCGCTTCGACATGGCGCCGGGCGAGCGCCTCATGCCGATCCGCGCGGCGCAGGCCGACATCCCGCCGATGGCCCGGCACGAGGCTCCGGCCGGCGACATCCTGCGGGTCGAAGGTGTCAGCAGGAGCTTCACGTTAAGGGCCGGACGCCTCTGGGCAAAGCCCCGCATCGTACGGGCGGTGTCCGACGTGTCGCTGCGCCTCGCGGGCGGCCGAACCCTCGGGCTCGTGGGCGAGTCGGGCTCGGGCAAGACCACCCTCTCGAAGATGGTCATGCGGGCCCTCGCGCCCGATTCGGGTCGGGTTCTGTTCGATTCGGGCGCGGGCCTTGCCGACGTGCGGGACCTGCAAGGGCCGGCGCTGTTCGACTTTCGCGGCCTCGTCCAGCTCGTCTTTCAGGACCCCTACGCCTCTCTCGATCCGCGCATGAGCGTGCGCCAGATCCTCTGCGAGCCCATGGAGATCCACGGGGTCGAGCCGCGCGCCCGGACCGAGCGGGCCCGCGACCTGATGGCGATGGTCGGCCTCGACCCGGCGGCGCTCGCGCGCTACCCGCACGCCTTCTCGGGCGGGCAACGGCAGCGGATCTGCATCGCGCGCGCCCTCGCCCTGAACCCGCGCCTTCTCGTGCTGGACGAGCCGGTCTCGGCCCTCGACGTCTCGGTCCAGGCGCAGATCCTCAACCTGCTCAAGGACTTGCAGGAGGCCCTCGGCCTCTCCTACCTGATCGTGTCCCACAACCTCGCGGTCATCGACTACATGGCCGACGACATCAGCGTCATGTGCCGGGGCCGCATCGTCGAGGAGGCGCCGCGCGCCGTCCTGTTCCGCAACCCCGCCCATCCCTACACCCGCGCGCTGCTCGCAGCCGTGCCCCACCCGAGCCTCGACCACCCCCTCGATTTCGCCGCGGTGACGGGGGAGGCGTCGGACCCGGGCCGTTGGCCGGAGCCCCACTGCCTCGCCCCCGACGAGGCGGGAGCGATGCGCGAGATCGAGCCGGGCCATCGCGTCCGCGTCGGCGCGGCGCGGACGCGGGAGGCCGCCTGATGCAGACGCGGCGGCCGATCCTCCTCGAACGGCTGCACCGCCGCATCCTCGCGCCGCTCTTCGACCGTCTCGGCTACGATCTGGTGCCGGCCGACCCCGACTGGAGCCATCGGCCACTCTCGGCCCCGGAGGTCGACCGACTGCTCGCGAACGCCGCCACGATCCTCGAGGCGGACCTCGCCGCCGCCGGCATCCCGGTGCGCGGCTCCGTGCGCGGCATGGTCGACGATTTCTGGGCCCTCATCCCGCGTGCACCCGTGCGGCAGCGCCGCGGCGGCAGCGGCTTCAATGGCGCCCTGCAACTCTACGTCGCGATGCGCGCCCTCGGCCCGCGCCACGTGATCGAGTCGGGCGTTTTCCGGGGGCTCACGACTTGGGTGATCCGGCAGGCCTGCCCCGAGGCAGAGATCCACTGCCACGACCCGGACCTCTCCGGCCTCCAGTACCGCGACGCGCAGGCCCGCTACGCGACGACCGACTGGTCGCACACCGGTCTCCGTGGGCTCGACCCCTCTGCGACCGTCGCCTTCTTCGACGATCACGTCCCGCAGGCGAGGCGCGTTGTCGAGGCCGAGGCGCGTGGCCTCACGCAGCTTCTGTTCGACGACGACGCGGCCGGGCACCGCATCCATGCCCATGGAGGACCGGCCCATCCGACCATCGCGATGGTCACGGCCTTGCGCGACGATCCGGAGCCGATCCGGTGGCTGCGCAACGGCCGCGCCTTCGAGCAGCGCTCGGACGATCCGCTGATCGGGCGGGCCGCCGCCTGCATCGCACGCGCCCACGCCTTCGACGACCTGCATCGCGCCACCGGATATTCCCCGGCCCGGCTGACCTCGGTGACCCTGCGCCGGAGCGGCACCGTTCCCGCTGGAGCGGGCCCGTGAGCGCCGGTTCGAGCGGCTGCGCGCGCGGAGCGCACGAGGTGGTGACGGACGCTGCGAATGGCCGCCTGTCCCGACGCAGCCTCGTCGCGGGCATCGCGGCGGCAGCCCTTCTGCGCCCGTCCGCGCCGGGGGCCGCCCCGGAGGCGAGCGCGGCCGCCCACCTGCCCGAGACGCCGCTCGTCGTGGACCTTGCCGCCCGGGGGCGCAGCCTCGGCGTCGCCGGCGGCAGCATCCGCACGCTGATCGCGAAGGCGCGGGACGTCCGCTACCTCTCCGTCTACGGCTACACCCGGCTCGTCGGCTACGATGCCGATCTCGTCCTGCGGCCCGACGTGCTCGAAGGGTACGACGAGGACGGGGGCCGCTTCACCTTCCGGCTGCGCAAGGGGCATCGCTGGTCGGACGGGCACCCGTTCACGACCGAGGATTTCCGCTACTACTGGGAGGATGTCGCCAACGACCGCGAGCTCAGCCCGGGCGGCCCGCCGGACTTCCTCCTCGTTGACGGCGAGCCTCCGCAGGTCGAGATCCTCGACGACGTCACGCTTCGCTATCTCTGGGAGCGGCCGAATCCCCGCTTCCTGCCGGCGCTCGCCGCACCCCGCGACCCGCTGATCTATCGCCCGGCCCACTACCTGAAGCCGTTCCACCCCCGCCATGCCGGCCGCGAGGAAGCGGAGGCCGCGGCGAAGGCGCAGAAGCTCCGAGGTTGGGCGGCGCTCCACAACCGCCTCGACGACAATTACGAACTCGCCAATCCGGACTGCCCGACCCTCCAGGCATGGCGGCCGCGCACCGCGGGCCCGGCCACGCGCTTCGTCTTCGAGCGCAACCCCTGTTACCACCGCGTTGATTTGCAGGGCACGCAGCTTCCCTACCTCGACGGCATCCTGATGGACGTGACCGCGTCCGGCCTGCTCACCGCCAAGACGAATGCGGGCGAGGCGGACCTGATGTTCCGGGGACTGATGATGTCTGACATCCCGAGCCTGAAGGAGGGCGAGCGGGCGCACGGCTACCGCACCAACCTCTGGCCCATCGCCCGCGGCAGCGAGATCGCGCTCTATCCGAACCTGACCACCCTCGATCCGGCCTGGCGCGCGCTCAACCGCGACCGGCGCTACCGGTGGGCGCTCTCGCTCGCCATCGACCGGCGCACCCTCAACAACACGCTGCTTTTCGGCCTCGGGACCGAGGGCAACGACACTGTCGTCCCCGAGAGCCCGCTCTTCTCGCCGGAGCTCCGCACGCTCCACGCGATCTACGATCCGGACGAGGCCGGCCGCCTGCTCGATGCGGCGGGCCTGGACCGGCGCGACGCGTCGGGCATCCGCCTCATGGCCGACGGACGTCCCGTCGAGGTGGTGGTCGAGAGCGACGGCGAGGCGGCGATGGTCCTCGACGGGCTCCTCCTGATCGCGGAGTTCTGGCGCGAGGTCGGCATCCGGCTCGTGGTCAAGCCGCAGGAGCGCACGAACCTCAGGCGCCGGTCACTCGCCGGCCTGACGGTGATGGTGGCGGCGCAGGGGCTCGACCTCGCCGTCCCGACCGCCATCATGCCGCCGACGGGCCTCAGCCCCGCCCAGCCCGACCACTACGCCTGGCCGCGCTGGAGCCTGAACCTCGAGACGCGCGGCCGGAGCGGCGAACCCTGCGACGTGGCGGAAGTCGAGCGCCTGATCGCGCTGAACCGGGACTGGAACGGAACCGACGATGCGGGCCGCCAGGGCGAGATCTGGCGCGAGATGCTCCGCAACCACGTCGAGAACCAGTGGGTGATCGGCACGGTCGCGGGCGCTCTGCAGCCGGTGGTCACGGCCGGCCATCTCGTCAACCTCCCGGAGCGCGCGCTCTATTCCTGGGAGCCGACCGCGATGATCGGCGTGCAGCGCCTCGACGAGGTGTTCTGGGACCAAGCGTCCGAGCGAAGGGCCGAGGCCCGGTGATCGGCCTCGTGCTCCGCCGCTGCGCCACGATGGCCGTGACGCTCCTCGTGATCTCGGCTCTCGTCTTCCTCGTCATCAAGCTGCCGCCGGGCGATTTCCTGACGAACCGCATCGCCGAATTGCGGGCATCCGGCGAGGCCGCCTCCGTCGCGAAGGCCGAGAACCTGATCCGCCAATACGGTCTCGATCGGCCGGTCATCGAGCAATACCTGATGTGGATCGGTCTCTGGCCCGGCCCGGCGGGCTTCTCGGGTCTCCTCCAGGGCGATTGGGGCTGGTCTTTCGAGTACGACCGGCCGGTCGCCGAGGTGGTGGGCGACGCCCTCTGGCTCACCCTCGTCGTCAATCTCGCGGCATTGGTCTTCGTCCACGTCGTGGCGATCCCGATCGCGCTCTATTCGGCCACGCACCGGCACTCGGCCGGTGACGCCGTCGTGACCGTGCTCGGCTATGTGGGGCTCGCCGTTCCGGGCTTCCTGCTCGCCTTGATCCTCCTCTTCTACGCCAACCGCTGGTTCGGCCTCTCGATCGGCGGCCTCTACGACGCCCAGTTCACCGGAAAGCCCTGGGACTGGCCGAAGGTGCGCTCGCTCCTCGCCCATCTCGTCGTGCCGACCCTGGTGATCGGGCTCGGGGGCACCGCGGCGATGATCCGGCGGATGCGCGCCAACCTCCTCGACGAGCTCGCCAAGCCCTACACGGTGACCGCCCGCGCCAAGGGCCTGCCGCCGCTGCGCGCGCTGCTGAAATACCCGTTCCGGATGTCGCTCAATCCGTTCGTCGCCGACATCGGCAATCTCCTGCCGCATCTCGTCTCGGGCTCGGTGCTCGTCTCCCTGGTTCTCAGCCTGCCGACGGTCGGCCCCCTGCTCCTCGACGCCCTGCGCAGCCAGGACCAGTTCATGGCGGGCTTCATCCTCATGTTCATCGCCGGCCTGACGCTGGTCGGGATGCTGATCTCCGACCTCGTCCTGGTCTGGCTCGATCCGCGCATCCGTCTGGGCGCCCGGTGATGGGGGTGACGCGCGACCCGAGCCATTTCGTGGACCCGGCCCCGTTCGATCCGGAAGCGGGCGAGGCCGGGCGCCTGCCCTCGGCTTCCGCCTGGCGGCTGATCGCGCGGCGGTTCCTGCGCCACCGACTCGCCGTCGCCTCGGCGATCGTTCTCGCCATCCTCTACGCGACCGTGCCCTTCGTCGAATGGCTCGCGCCCTACGGGCAGGCGCGGCGGAACGGGGACTTCATACACGCGCCGCCACAAGGGCTGCACCTGTTCCACGACGGGCGCTTCATCGGTCCCTTCGTCTATCCCTACCGCGCCGAACTCGACCTCCAGACCTTCCGGCGCGAATACCGGAGCGACACGAGCCGCCCGCAGCCCCTGCGCTACCTGTGCCGCGGGGACGGCTACCAGTTCCTCGGGCTCGTCCACGCCGACCGGCACCTCATCTGCCCGCCCGAGGGCGGCACCCTGTTCCTGCTCGGCACCGATCGGCTCGGGCGCGACATGCTCTCGCGCCTCATCTACGGCGCGCGGATCTCGCTGGTCATCGGGCTCGTCGGCGTATCGATCTCCTTCGTGCTCGGCCTGATCCTCGGCGGGATCGCCGGATATTTCGGAGGCGCCGTCGATGCGGCCGTGCAGCGCCTGATCGAGGTCGTGCGCTCGCTGCCCGAGCTTCCCCTGTGGCTCGCCCTCTCCGCCGCGCTTCCGCCGACCTGGAGCCCGCTCTGGGTGTTCTTCGGGATCACGATCATCCTCGGCCTGCTCGACTGGCCGGGACTCGCACGGGCGGTGCGCGCGAAGCTGCTCGCGTTGCGCGAGGAGGATTTCGTGCAGGCCGCCGAGCTGATGGGCGCGACGCCGGCCCGCGTGATCGCGCGCCACCTGATCCCGAACTTCATGAGCCACCTGATCGCCTCGGCGACGCTGGCGATACCGACCATGATCCTCGGGGAGACTGCGCTCTCGTTCCTCGGCCTCGGCCTGCGGCCCCCGGTGACGAGCTGGGGCGTCCTCCTGAACGAGGCCCAGAATCTCGCCGCCGTCCAGCTCTACCCCTGGCTGCTCTGGCCGGTGGTGCCCGTGCTCGTGACGGTGCTCGCCTTCAATTTCCTGGGCGACGGCCTGCGCGACGCCGCCGATCCCTACCATTGAGGCGACGCCGCCGATCTCGGCGCCTGTATCACCGTGACCGCACGTCGGGTCCGGGGCCGTCGCGGCAGCTATCTCGGGCCTGCTGATCGCGGTATCGTCGCGCGCCATCGACCCGAGACCATCGGCGAGACCCGTTGCGACGCCTCTTGAAATTCCTCCACACGATGGGCGCCATCGGGCTGATGGGAGCGATGGCGTCGCTCCTGGTGCTGTTCAGCCTCGCGCCGCCCCCGACCTCCTTGGCCGGGTATGCCCTGATCCGCCACGCCATGGCCGGCATCGCGAACTGGATCTTTCTCCCCTCGCTCGCGCTGACGCTGCTGGCCGGTCTCCTCGCCATCGCCAACCGGGCCTTCCACAACGCGGGCTGGGCCTGGGTGAAGCTCGCCACGGGCATCGTGATGTTCGAGTGGGGCTTCGTGGGCGTGCAGGGCCCGATCGAGCAGGAAGCGAGGCGCAGCGCCGATGCCCTGGCGGGCCTCGTCGATCCCGTGACGCTCGGCGACGCGCTCGACGCCGAGCGAAACACGCTCTGGGTCCTGCTCGCGGTCGCCACCGCGAACGTCGTGCTCGGCGTCTGGCGCCCGCGTCTGACGCGGCGCGTTCTCGCGACGCCCCCGGCCGACCGGGCCGCGCCGGACGTCCTCGGCTGACCGGCGGCGGGTGGCTCGACCTCGCGATCCGTCTGGCCGCCTTCGCCTCACCGTCTCACCAGGGCCCTCAGGACCATCGCGCGCACATGGGCGCGAATGGGGTGCAACGGAGATCCGGAACTCTTTGCCCTCGGATCGGGCACCGGCGTCGGGCAGGCGGAATCGGTGGCTCGACACATCTCCTCCTCCTCTCGCGATCGCGCGTCGCCGGCCGCAGGCGGCTGCGGGGCCGCATGAAACGGAACGTCGTTCGGCATCATGAGCTCTCCCCGCGGATCGGTGGTCGTGGAGCGAGCCCGCACCCTGCTCAGCCCTGCTTCCTCCCGGGAACCTCCTCGATCTGTCGGACGACCTGCTCGGCGACCGCCTGCAGACGGGCCCGGTCGATCGTGCCGACGACGGCGTAGCCGGATCCGTCGTCGACCCAGTAGAAGCTCTGAACGTCTCCGCGCCGCGCGAAACTGAGATCGCCCGCACCGGCGTGACCGGCGCGCACGTAGACGGTGATCCGGTTGCGCGCGTCGTCCTCAAACATGAATTGCGCCGCGATGTTCTGCCCGGCCGGCAGGACGCGGCCGCCGACGAGATGCAGGCCGAGGGATGTCAGGTCAGGAATCTGCAGGCTGCGGCCCAGGCGTTTGGTGACCCACTGCTTGAGGTGCGCCTGCTCGCTGGCCCGAACCTCGACCGGATGGACGACCTCGACCGCGAAGGTCCGGTGCGCGTCGATGGCCTCCTGCGCCACGGCGATGGAGCGGGGGCCGAAGCCCAGGCGCCCGTCGACGGCGAGGAATTCGTTGGCAGCCCAGCCGACGACGACGCCGAGAACCATCCAGAGGCAGGCCGCCACGGCAGCCGACAGCCAGCTCTTCCGGGCCCGCCTCTGCGCGGACAGGACGCTGTCGATGCGGAGCCGCGCCGGGATCGGCTCCGCGGCCTTGAACCGGAGGCGCGCCCGCAGGGCGTCCTGCGTCGCCCTGTACTCGCCGAGGCGCCGGGCAAGCTCGGGCTGGTCGGCCAGCGCCGCCTGTACCGCCTCCTGACGTTCGGGATCGAGGCGCCCGTCGATCCAGGCCTGGAGGTCGTCCTCGCCGAGCGGAGGGTCGAGCCGCGTCATTTCACCCTCCTCAGGCGCGGCACCTGTCCCGTCTCAAGGTAGGCCTGCAGGCGCTCGCGGCCCCGGCTGAGCCGCGACATCAGGGTGCCGACCGGGACGCCGAGGGCCTGCGCCGCCTGCGCGTAGGACAAACCCTCCACGCCGACGAGCAGGATAGCGCCCCGCTGGTCGGTCGGCAGCGCGTCGAGCCCGGCGAGCAGGTCGCCGATTCCGACCTGCTGCTCCGGAGACGCGGCCCCGGGAACGGCGCGCGCCTCGTCAAGACCGACTTGCACCCCGCGGCGGGCCCAGCGTCGCTTGCCGCTGACGAACAGGTTGTGCTCGATGCTGAACAGCCAGCTCCGCACGTCTCCGTCCTGACGGCGCAGGTTCCAGCGACGGACAGCGTGTTCGAGCGTGTCCTGGACGAGGTCGTCGGCGGCGTCACGGTCGCGCAGCAGCGCCCAGGCGTAGCGACGCAACGCCGGGATGGCAGGCTCGATCAGGGCGGCGAGGTTGTCCATGACGCCGCGTCACGCGTCCGAGATCAGCTTCCGGGCCATAGACGCCGGCAATCCGGCGTTATTCCACCGGCGATCGCCCCCGTCGTGCACGCGTCCGAAGACGTACCTGCAAAAGCGCCCTGATCGAACGGCACCGCCGGTTCGGGCGGTCCCGCTACTCCCCGCGCAGGGGAGTAGCGTTGCCGTGTCACGGATCAGTGCCGCGGCAGCGTGTGAAGGGCCTTCAGGAAGACGTCGACGTCCTCCCGCGTGTTGTAGAAGGCCAGTGAGGCGCGCACCGACTGGTCGACGCCGAAGCGGCGCAGGGCCGGCAGGGCGCAATGGTGGCCCGAGCGTACGGCGATCCCGCGCGCATCGAGGTGGTGGGCCACCGCCTCGTTCTCGTATCCCTCGACGACGAAGGACATCACGCTGGCCTTCTCCCGCGCCGTGCCGATCAGGCGCAGCCCCTTCACCTCGGCCAGGCCCTCCTGCGCGTATTCGAGCAGGTCGTGCTCGTAGGCCGCGATGCCGGGAAGACCGACGCCCTCGAGATAGTCGAGGGCCGCGCCGAGGCCCACCGCCCCCGCGATGTCGGGCGTTCCGGCCTCGAACTTCTCCGGAGCGCCCTTGTAGACGGTCTTCGAGAAGGTGACGTCCTCGATCATGTGGCCGCCGCCCTGCCAGGGCGGCATCGCCTCGAGCAGGTGCGTCTTGCCGTAGAGCGCCCCGATCCCGGTCGGTCCGAAGACCTTATGGCCGGAGAAGACGAGGAAGTCCGCGTCCAGCGCCTGCACGTCGAGGGGGATGTGCGGCGAGGACTGGGCCGCATCGACCAGCACCGGCACCCCGTAGGCGTGGGAGAGCTGGATGATCTCGGCAACCGGGTTGATGGTGCCGAGCGCGTTGGCGACCTGCGTTACCGAGACGATCTTCGTGCGGCCCGACAGCAGCGCCGCGAACTGCTCGAAGATGATCTCGCCCCGGTCGTTGACCGGGATCACCCGCAGCGTCGCGCCGGTCGCTTGGCTGAGAAGCTGCCAGGGCACGATGTTGGCGTGGTGCTCGATCGTCGAGACGATGATCTCGTCGCCCGGGCCGACATTGGCGCGGCCGTACGAATTCGCGACGAGGTTGATCGCCTCCGTGGTGCCGCGCAGGAAGACGATGTCGTCCTTCGTCGGCGCGTTGAGGAAGCGGCGCACCTTCTCGCGCCCGCCCTCGAACAGGTCGGTGGAGCGCGCCGCCAGCGTGTGCGCGGCCCGGTGGATGTTCGAGTTGTGGCGGGCGTAGAACTCGCTCGTCGCGTCGATCACGCTCTGCGGCTTGTGGGTCGTCGCCGCGTTGTCGAGCCAGACCAGGGGATGGCCGTTGACGCTCTGGTGGAGCGCCGGGAAGTCCCTGCGCACGTGCTCAACGTCGAAGGGCGCGGCGACCGGGCTCGACCGATGCGAGGTGACGCGCGGGGCGGAGCCGGGATGGCGCGAGGGCTCGACGCGGGGCTGCGCATGGGTCGTCCGCGGCGGCCGCGCGGCGGCGGGCGCCAGGAAGTAGTAGTCGGAGGCAGGCGCCGTGGGCTCGGGCGCGAGAGAAAGACGGCCTGTCCGCCGGAAGGTCTCCTGCGCCGCGTCGACCCCGTAGCGTGACGGGTCGGCCGGGACGAGCTGCGGCGCGAGCGCGTGGGCGAAGGCGTTCGCCCGCGGGTGGTCGGCCGCGATTTGGCGGTGCAGGTCGCGCCCGCCTGGCAGCGCGGCGGCCACCTCGGGCACGCTCGGCACGAAGAACTCGGGCAGGGCCCGGCGCGAGCCGAACGGTTCGGAGAGCGGATGGACCGAGGGAATTGCCGCCGCGTCGACCGATACCGGGCCAGCGGGCACGGGGTTCGGCACGGAGGGGCCCGTCACCCCCGGCAAGCCGACCGGCGGCGCGCCGAGGGAGCGGGCGGCGAGCGCGGAGGCGTCCGGCTGCGGGCCCTGCGGCAGGCCGGCCGCGAGCGCGGACGGGACGCCCAGGTCGGCGCTCAGCATCTTTGCCCCGCCGGGCCCCTGCGGCAGGCTCTCGAAGCCCTGCGGCGCCTGCGGGCTCGCCGGTAGCTCGGGCGCGAAGGGCTGGCTCGCCGCCTGCCCCTGCCCATAGATCTCGCGGGCGAGGCGCCCGACGAGATCCGCGTGCGCCAGCTCGCCGGGGCTGCCCGTGGGCAGGCCCAGCCCCCCGCCGGCAGGCCGAAGGCCGGCGCGTTATGCGTATTCATGGTAGTTGCCCAGGAGCACGTTATCGAGACGGGCGATCGCGTCCTCGACCAGCACGGCGGCCGAGAAGTAGCGGGTCACGAGGTGCGAGGCGATGGAATGGTCGTTGGTGCCCATGTAGCGCACCGACAGGCCGGGCTCGATCTCGCCGGTGACGCCGGACTTCTGGAGGGCAACCACCCCCTGCTCGCCCTCGCCGACGCGCAGCAGCAGGATCGAGGTGGTCTGCGCGCCCGTGACCGGGTCGGTGTCGATCGGCAGCTTGTCGCTCGGCACCAGCGGCACGCCTCGCCAGGTGAGGAACGGCGCGCCGAACAGGTGGATCACCACGGGCGGCACGCCGCGGCGGGTCGCTTCCCGGCCGAAGGCGGCGATGGCGCGGGGATGGGCCACGAAGAAGGCAGGCTTCTTCCAGACGAGTGTCAGCAGCTCGTCGAGGTCGTCCGGGGTCGGCGGTCCGCCGCGGGTCGGGATGCGCTGGCGCGATCCGACCTCGTGCAGGAGACCGAATTGCGAGTTGTTGAGGAGTTCCCACTCCTCGCGCTCCTTCACGGCGTCGACCGTGAGGCGAATCTGCTCGCGGAGCTGATCGATCTCGTTCGAGTAGAGATCGGTGACGCGGGTATGGGTGTTGAGGATCGTCTGGATCGTCGAGAGGTGATACTCGCGCGGGTCGACCTCGTAATCGACGAAGGTGGTGGGCAGGCGCGGCTCGCCCGCATGCACGGCCAGGAGCTCTATACCCTGCTCGCCGTAGGAATTGGTGTGACCCTTGAGGCGGTCGCGCTCCTCGATGTGCTGGGCGATGCGCGAACGGACCGCCTCGTCCTCGAGGGCGGCGCGGTCGAGGGTGAGAAGCGTCACCGCAGAGAGCGCCTTGACGGCGGGTGCCGGGCCGGTTTCGCCGGCCAGTGCGCTGTCGCCGAAATAGTCGCCGCGGGTCGCGAGGCCCTGGCGCACCCGGCCCTTGTAGGGGCCCGACAGGGTCCGCTCGACGGTGCCGTCGGCGACGATCGTCAGGCCACGCTCGGCCGAATCCTCCTCGCTGATGACCTCGCCGGCCTGATGGTGGCTCTCGGTGAACTTGCCCGCCAGCGCCGCCAGCTCCGCGTCGCCGAGCCGGCTGAACAGCGGCACCGCCCGCAGGCTGCTGAGACGAATGCTCCGGCCCTTCTCATCCGTGGCGAGATCGATGCGACCGGGCTTGGCCAGCACCACCGCGCGTCGGTTGACACGGTAGACGCCGCCCGGGACGTCGACGAAGGGCAGGAGGCGCAGGAGCCAGCGCGGCGTATTGGCCGCGTTCTGGACGGAGGTGACGGTCGCCGTCGCTAGATTGCGCGCCGCGGAGGCGCTCACGCTCAAACCCGGTCCACTCATCGTCTGTCGTCTCCGTCTCGCTCAAGGCATGGGGAAGCGGCTCCGGAGCGGGCGTCCAGCCCAGTGATCCGGAGGCGCAGGGATGCTTCTTCAAGGATTGTCAGGAGCCGACGCAGTCGAGCGACCGCATCGGGACTACACCTCACTGAAGCGCACCCGATGAAACTTGCCGATACTCTTGCCCGGCGAGGCTCTGAACTCGACCTTATTCCGGGCTCACAGGGTCTAGACTCGGGGTCGGTGCGCGGTCAATGGAAACACATTCTAAAATTTTGATTTTAGATGGAAGAACATCGCCCTGCATGCCAGCTATACAGAATGATGTTCTGCATAGATGATGTTTTGTGGAATTTTTATCTCTCCGTTGCGCCCGCAAGGGATGATTGTGCGGGAGTCTGTGCGGGGGACGTTTTTCCCCCTTGCCCGGCGCCGCGTCAGATCCCGTCGCCGAAGCCGAAGGTCTGGTCCATGCTGAGTGCTGGCTGCTCGTCCACCGGCAACCGGGAGACGACGCGGGCCGGGACGCCCGCCACGGTCGTGTGGGCCGGCACGTCGTGCAGCACGACGGCGGCGGCCGCGACCTTGGCCCCCTCCCCCACCCGGATGTTGCCGAGCACCTTCGCGCCGACGCTGAGGAGCACGCCGCGCTCGATCTTGGGATGGCGGTGGCCGCTTTCCTTGCCGTTCCCTCCGAGGGTGACCGATTGCAGGATCGAGACGTCGTCGGCGATCACCGTCGTCTCGCCGATGACGACGCCGGTGGCATGATCGACGAACACGCCCGAGCCGATTCGGGCCGCCGGATGGATGTCGCAGCCGAACACCTCGGAGATCCGGCTCTGCACGTGCAGGCTCAGCGTGGCGCGGCCCTGGTGCCAGAGCCAGTGGGCCACCCGGTAGCCCTCCAGCGCGGCGAAGCCCTTGTAGAAGAGGAACGGGTCGAGATACCGGCGGCAGGTCGGGTCGCGTTCGCGGATCGCGACGAGATCGCGCACTGCGTGCGCCTCCGCATACGGGTCTGCCTCGAAGGCGGAGAGGCAGAGATCGCGCATGGAGAGGCGCGCGAGGTCGCCGTCGCCGAGGCGGTGCGCGAGCCGGTACGCGAGTGCCTGGGCGAGGCTGCGCTGGTCGAGCACCGTCGCCTGGATGATGCCCGCGTAGAGCGGCTCCTCGATGAGTGCGGCCTCCGCCTCGGCCCGGAGTTCCGCCCAGACCTCCTGCTCCACCGTGCTGCGGCTCGCAGGGCGCGACGGCGCCTGTGCCGTGATGGGGGCCGTCACGGCCCGCGCCGCTGCGCCGGCCACGGGCTTACCGCACCCGCCGGAACAGATCCGGCAGGTAGCGCTTCAGCGTCTCGTGCCCCTCGAACTTCACGTCGATCGTCTGCGCCCGGCCGCCCTGGCCGTGGGTACTGACAACGCGTCCCCGGGCATGCCGCCAGATCCCCAGGACCTCGGCGACGTCGAGCCGCTCGAACACCACCTGATCGCCGCGCATCACCGTCGCTGAAGCCATGGGATCATCCTTGGAAATCGGGCCGCGGAGATTGGCCGAATCGTCTGCTGGAAGGCGGGAGATGGCCCGGACGGGCCGCCGAGAAGAGACTTCCGGCCATGCGCGACACCGGGAGAAGGTTTCGGTCGCGAACGGCGCAGTGAGGAGCATAAATTTCGCTAAGTCGTTGTGATTGCTTGATATTTGCAGATCGAACGCGCCTTGGCAAGCCTTGTTCCGAAGGCCCGCTGGCGCTACGCCGGGGATACCTCGCGTGCCGCCGCGCCAGCGGCACCGCGAGCGGAGGACGTTTCATGGGTGCCTATCTTCCCTCACTCGCCGGCGGCGTCCTGATCGGCCTGTCGGCCACGATGCTGCTCCTCCTGAATGGACGCATCGCGGGCATCAGCGGCCTAGTCGCCGGCCTCGGGCGGCCGCCCGACCGGCGCTGGGCCGCCGATCTCGCCTTCATCACCGGGCTGATTCTCGGGCCGCCCGCCTTCGCCCTCTTCGCCGGGCATTGGCCGGAGATGCGGATGGTCGCGCCGCTGCCGCTTCTCGCGGTGGCGGGTCTCCTCGTCGGCTTCGGCACCCGGCTCGGCTCGGGCTGCACCAGCGGGCACGGCGTCTGCGGGCTCGCCCGGCTGTCGCCGCGCTCGATCGCGGCCGTCTTCACCTTCCTGGCGACCGGGATGCTCACCGTCGTCCTCGCGCGGGTGATCGTCCCATGAGACAGGCCGCGCAGATCCTCGCGGCGCTCGCCGCCGGCCTCACCTTCGGGCTCGGCCTCGCCCTCTCGGGCATGCTCGATCCCGCGCGCGTGCGCGGCTTCCTCGACGTCGCGGGCGCCTGGGATCCGAGCCTCGCCTTCGTGCTCGCGGGCGCGGTCGCCGTCTCGGCCCTCGGCTACGCCGCCGCGCGCCGGCTCCAGGCGCCCGCCTTCGCGCCGTCCTTCTCGATCCCGACGGGGCAACGGATCGACCGTCCCCTCATCCTCGGCGCGGCGCTGTTCGGGATCGGCTGGGGGCTCTCCGGGTTCTGCCCGGGACCGGCCGTCGCCGCCCTCTCGACCGGCGCGCTCCCGGTCGTCGTCTTCGTCGCCGCGATGCTGGCCGGCATGGCGGCCCATCGCCTGCTGACCCGACCACCGGAAGCCCAGCCCGCTGTCACGGACGTGCCGGCAAGATAATCCTCCGCATTTTCACTGCATTCCGAGGGTGTGCATTTCCTTCTGGACAGTAAAACGAAATACCGTTCCGTTGACGGAGAGCTTGTTTCTTGACGATGATGCCGCCGCGGTCCGCGAACAGCCGGGGACCTGCGTTCGGCGAACGGGCCACCGCCCGCGCACCCGATTGCAGCCCGGACGTCCTGCGGATCTGCCCAATTCCCGACAGCGGCGTCCCTCGCGAGCGCCCGTTGGCCGAAGCGCGGCCGCCGGGCACGCCGAAAGGCGCGCCGCCCCTCCATCGATCAACCCCGCCGGAGACCAGCCCGTGCCGCGTACATCCCTCCACCCGCTCGGCCTCGCCGCGCTGATCGCCCTCGCCGTCACCGCGCCCGTCGCCGCGCAGGAGCCGGTCGCGATCCGCGTCGCGGCCGAGGCGAAGGAACCCGCCCGCGAGAGCGCCCTCGTCTCGACCGAGTGGCTGGAAAAGAACCTCGATGCGCCGAAGCTGCGCCTCGTCGAGGTCAGCGTCGAGCCCGGCCAGTACGAGCGCGGCCACATCCCGGGCGCGCAGAACGTGGTCTGGCACAGCGACCTCGTCGAGACCGTGACCCGCGACATCGCCGGGCCGGAAAAGTTCGCCACCCTTCTGCGTCGGCTCGGCATCGACCGCGACACGACAATCGTGCTCTACGGCGACAACAACAACTGGTTCGCGGCCTGGGGCGCCTGGGTGCTCGCCCAGTACGGGCTCGTCGACAACGTCAAGCTCCTCGACGGCGGCCGCAAGAAGTGGGAGGCCGAGAAGCGGCCCCTCGACACCCGCACGCCAGAGGTCAAAGCCTCGACGTTCCAGGCGGCCCAACCCTCGGCCGGCCTGCGGGCGCGCTTCGCCGACGTGCTGGCGGTGGCGCGCAAGGAGCGCGAAGAGCAGATCCTCGACATCCGCTCGCCGGACGAGTTCTCCGGCAAGGTGATCGCGCCCGCCGGCGTGCAGGAACTCGCCATCCGGGCCGGCCACATCCCGGGCTCCGTGAACGTGCCCTGGGCGAAGGCGGTGAACCCGGATGGGACCATCAAGTCGACCGCCGAGTTGAAGGCGCTCTACGCGGCGGCCGGGATCGACGGCTCGAAGCCGATCATCACCTCCTGCCGCATCGGCGAGCGCTCCAGCCACTCCTGGTTCGTGCTGAGCCGCATCCTCGGCTACCCCGTCCGCAACTACGACGGCTCCTGGACGGAGTACGGCAACGCGGTCGGCGTGCCCGTGGTGAACCTCGCCGGCACGGTCTGGGGCGGCAAGTGACGGCAGGTGCCGGCGAGGCGCGGGCCCCCGCAGCGGGCGCTGCCCTCGCGGCGCGGGCCTCGCTCGGAGGCCTCGCCGGGTCCCTGCGGGTCGGGCTCGCCCTGGCGCTCGGGCTCGGGATCGCCCTCGGCGCTCAGCGCGTCGCGACCGAGCCGGGCGGCACGCGGCTCGGCCTTTCCCTCGTGCTCGGGGCGCTGTTCGGGTTCGTCCTGCAGCGCGCCCGCTTCTGCTTCTTCTGCCTGTGGCGGGACTTCCTCGACACCCGCGACCCCCGCGGGATGCTCGGCATCCTGACGGCTCTGGCCGCGGGCCTCGTCGGCTACGCTCTGGTGCTCGGGGCCTGGATGCCGGACCCGTCCGGCACGCGCCTGCCCCCGGACGCGCATATCGGTCCCGTGGGCCCCGTGCTGGTCCTTGCCGGACTGGCGTTCGGCGCCGGCATGGCCGTCTCCGGCTCCTGCATCAGCGCGCATCTCTACCGGCTCGGCGAAGGCTCGCCGACCGCACCCTTCGCCCTCCTCGGCACGATGCTCGGCTTCGGCCTCGGCTTCGCGACCTGGAACCCGCTCTATCTCGCCAGCGTGTCCGCGGCGCCCGTGCTGTGGCTCCCGCGCCATCTCGGCTACGCAGGCGCCCTCGCCGCGGGGCTCGCCGCGCTGGCAGGGCTCGCGTGGCTCCTCCACCGCCTCGGCCGAGTGCCGGCCGACACGGCCGCGGCGGGGGCGCCCCTGACGGCGATCTTCGTCGCGCGCTGGCCGACCTGGATCGGCGGCCTCGCCGTCGGCGCCATCGCCACGGCCTCCTACCTCCGCGTCGCCCCCCTCGGCGTCACTGCCGAGATCGGCGGGCGGACCCGGCAGGCGGCTGCGCAGTTCGGCCTGTTGCCGGAGCGGCTCGAAGGGCTCGACACCTTCCGGGGCTGCGCCACCGCCGTGCGCGACGCGCTCCTCACGCCGAACGGCCTGTTCGTCGGCGGCCTCGTGCTCGCCGCCTTGGCGGCCGCCCTCGCCGCCGGCCAGTTCCGCCCCGCATGGCCGAGCGGAGCGCAGGCCGCGCGGGGCGTAATAGGCGGCCTCCTCCTCGGCTGGGGGGCGATGACCGGGCTCGGCTGCAGCGTCGGCACTCTGCTCTCCGGCATCATGGCCGGCGCGGTCTCGGGATGGGTGTTCGGCCTCGCGATGTTCGGCGGCGCCACGGCCACGCTGCTTGCCGGCCGCCGGCTCCGCCTCCTCCCGTAGCGACCGCCGCGAAGCCGGCCTCAGGCCGGCTCGGGCGCCGACCCCAGCGCGTGGTTCGCCATCAGTTCGAGCGCCTGCACCATCGCGGAATGATCCCAGGCCCGTCCGCCATGCGCGATGCAGGTGTTGAACAGTTCCTGGGCCGTGGCGGTGTTCGGAAGAGGCACGCCGAGCGCCTGCGCGCCCTCCAGCGCGAGGTTCAGGTCCTTCCGGTGCAGCTCGATCCGGAAGCCGGGCTCGAAGGCGCGCTCGACCATGCGCTGGCCGTGCACCTCCAGGATGCGGGAGGCGGCGAAGCCGCCCATCAGGGCCGCGCGGACGCGGGCGGGATCGGCCCCCGCCTTCGCGGCGAAGACCAGGGCCTCGCCCACCGCCTCGATCGTGAGGGCGACGATGATCTGGTTGGCGACCTTCGTGGTCTGCCCGTCGCCGTTGCCGCCGACGAGCGTGATGTTCTTCCCCATAACCTCGAACAGGGGCCTCGCCCGCTCGAAGGCGGCCTCGGGCCCGCCCACCATGACGGTCAGCGAGCCGGCCTTCGCACCGACCTCGCCGCCCGAGACAGGGGCGTCGAGGTAGTCGCAGCCGCGCTCGTTGATGCGGCGGGCGAAGCCCTTGGTGGCGATCGGCGAGATCGAGCTCATGTCGATCACGGTCTTGCCGGGCGTGAGGCCCTCCGCGACGCCGGCGGGGCCGAACAGCACCTCCTCGACCTGCGGCGTGTCGGGCACCATCGTGATGACGATCTCGGCCCGCTCCGCGACGGCTCGCGCGCTGTCGCAGGCCGTGCCACCGGCCTCGATCAGCTCCGCCGGCACCGGGCGCGATCCCGATTTCAGGAACAGGCTGTGGCCTGCCCGGATGAGGTTTTCCGCCATGGGCCGGCCCATGATGCCGAGCCCGATGAATCCGATCTTCATGCGCGCCACTCCCCTGTCAGCCCTGAGCGCGGAAACGGGCCGCCAGCGCCTCGGAGCTGCGCGCCAGCAGCCCCATGTCCGAGCCGACGGCCGTGAAGCGCGTGCCGGCCGCGACGTAGCGCTTTGCCAGCTCCTCGTTGGCGGTGAGGATGCCGGCGGCCTTGCCGGTGCGGACGATGCGCCGGATCGTCTCCTCGACCACGCGGACCACCTCCGGATGGTTCTGCTGGCCGAGATAGCCGAGGCTGGTCGAGAGGTCGCCGGGCCCGATGAAGACCCCGTCGACGCCCTCGACGCCGGCAATCTCCTCGAGGTTGTCCAAGGCGCGGCGCGACTCGATCTGCACCGCGACGAAGATCTCCGCCTCGCAGCGGGCGTGGTAATCCGGCACGCGGCCGAAGCGAGCGGCGCGGGGCGCCTGCGAGAAGCCGCGCACGCCCCTCGGGGCATAGCGGGTCGCCGCCACCGCCCGGCGGGCCTGATCGGCATCGTCGATGTTCGGGATCATCAGCGACTGCGCGCCCGTATCGAGGATGCGCTTGATCGTGATCGGCTCGTCGCTCGGCACCCGCACCATGGCGCTGGCGCTGCCCTCCCCCATGGCCTGCAACTGGCCGTAGATGTCGCGCAGGTCGTTGGCCGAGTGCTCCATGTCGAGGAGCAGCCAGTCGAAGCCGGATCCGGCCACGATCTCGGTCGAGATCGGGCTCGCGAGGCTGCACCAGAGGCCGATCTGCTGCCGGCCCGCGCCGATCGCCGCCTTGAAGCGGTTCTTGAGAATGTCCATCGTCGATACTCCAAACGTGAGGGCGAAGATCAGCGCACGAGGCAGGGACACTTGTTGTCGAAGGTCCAGCCGGGGATGAGGAACTGCATCGCCGCCGCGTCGTCGCGGGCGCCGAGCCCGTGGTCGCGGTAGAGGGCGTGCGCCGCCTCGACCTCTGCCCAGTCGAGCTCGATGCCGAGGCCGGGTCGCTCCGGCACGCGCACGAGGCCGCCGCGAATCGGGAGGGACTCGCGGGTGAGACGCTGGCCGTCCTGCCAGATCCAGTGCGTGTCGATGGCGGTGACGCGGCCGGGCGCGGCCGCGGCGACGTGCGTGAACATGGCGAGCGACACGTCGAAGTGGTTGTTCGAGTGCGAACCCCAGGTCAGGCCGTGGTCGCGGCAGAGCTGGGCGACGCGCACCGAGCCGGCCAACGTCCAAAAATGCGGATCGGCGAGCGGGATATCGACGGCGCCGAGCTGGATCGCGTGGTTCATCTGGCGCCAGTCGGTGGCGATCATGTTGGTGGCGGTGGGCAGGCCGGTGGCGCGCCGGAACTCGGCCATGACCTCGCGGCCGGAGAAGCCGTCCTCGGCCCCGCACGGGTCCTCCGCGTAGGCGAGCACGTCGCCGCGCCCCTTGCAGAGATGGACCGCCTCGGCGAGCGACCACGCGCCGTTCGGGTCGAGCGTGACGCGCGCCTGGGGGAAGCGCTCGTGGATCGCGGTCACGGCGGCGATCTCGTCCTCGCCCGCCAGCACGCCGCCCTTCAGCTTGAAGTCGTTGAAGCCGTATTCCTCGTAGGCCGCCTCGGCGAGCCGGGCGATCGCTCCGGGCGTCAGCGCCTCCTCGTCGCGCAGGCGGAACCAGCCGTCGCGGGCTCGCGGCTCGCGGTAGGGCAGGTCGGTCCGGCGGCGGTCGCCGACGTAGAACAGGTAGCCCAGCATCTCGACGGCATCGCGCTGCTGGCCCTCGCCGAGGAGCGCCGCCACCGGCACGTCGAGGAACTGCCCGAGGAGGTCGAGGAAGGCCGATTCAACCGCCGCGACCGCGTGGATGGTGATGCGCAGGTCGAAGGTCTGGAGGCCGCGCCCGCCGGAATCGCGGTCGGCGAAGCGGGTGCGCATGGCGTTGAGCACGCCGTTCCAGGCGCCGAGGGGCTTGCCGAGGACGAGGTCGCATGCGTCCTCGAGGGTCCGGCGGATGCCCTCGCCGCCGGGCACCTCGCCGAGCCCGGTGGCCCCGGTGGAGTCTGTCAGGACGACGAGGTTGCGGGTGAAGAAGGGGCCGTGCGCGCCGCTGAGGTTCAGGAGCATGCTGTCGCGGCCGGCCACGGGCACGACCTTCATGTCGGTCACGACCGGCGTGCGGGACAAGCCGTGCGAGGCGGGGCGGAGAGCTTCGGTGAGCATGGGCGTTCTCCCGGTCTGGCGATGCAGCGTCTGGCGCGCCGCGTTGCCCCCGTTCTACCCGCCGCCTTCGATACCCGTCCAAGCCAAAGACTGGATTGATTGATGCGCTCGACGCATCGATCGGGTCAGGGCGCGGACATGTCCCGCACGACCGCGCGCAGGCGGCCGAGCAGCGGATCGTCCTGCTCGCGGCGCCATGTCAGGTAAAGCTCGGCCGGGCGGGGCCGGGGCAGCGCCAGCGGCCGGAACGCCACCGCCTCGAAGCGCAGGCGCTCGGCCGCCTCGGGCACGAGGGCGAGGCCGAGACCGGCCCGGACCAGCGCCAGGATCGAGTGGATCTGCGTCAGCTGCTGGCGCACGCTCGGCTGGACGCCTGCCTCGGCGAAGAGCGTCACGACGAGGTCGTGGAAATAATGCGCCTCGTGCGGGGCGTAGGCGATGAAGGGCGCGCCCGCGAAGTCGGTGAGGGCGAGGCTCTCCTTCGCGGCGAGCGGGTGCCCGGCGGGGAGCGCCGCCACAAGCGGCTCGGCCAGCGCCCGCGCAGAGTCGAGCTCCGGATGGGTGACAGGGGGGCGGATCAGGCCGGCATCGATCTGGCCCGAGAGCAGACCCTCGATCTGATCCTTCGTCACCATCTCGCGCAACGACAGCATCACGTCGGGCAGAGCCTCGCGGCAGGCGGTGACGAGGCGAGGCAGAAAATCGTAGGCCGAGGCCGCCGTGAAGCCGAGCTTGAGCACGCCGGAGCGCCCGGCCGCGACCTGCCGGGTCACGTGCGTGGCGGTCTCGGCGAGGCGCAGGATGTGGCGCGCCTCCGGCAGAAAGCTGCGCCCGGCCGCGGTGAGCCGGACGGACCGGCTGGTCCGGTCGAGGAGCTGCGCGTCGAGGACACGCTCCAGCACCTGTATCTGCCGCGAGAGCGGCGGCTGGGTCATGTTGAGTCGGGCCGCCGCGCGCCCGAAATGCAGCTCCTCCGCCACGGCGACGAAGCAGCGGAGCTGGCTGAAATCGAGCATGGGGCACCGCGCGACGATGCGCGGCCGCGGAACGAGCCGCGGCCGCGAGGAAGGGGTGCCGGATGAGAGGCCGGAGCGCGCCTCAGCGCAACTCCACCCGCCGGATCTCCCCGACGATGACGAGGTAGCAGAGCACCGCCACCAGGGCGTTCAGCCCGACGAAGACGAGAGCGCCGTTGAACGAGCCCGTCTGCTGAACGATGTAGCCGATGACGATCGGGGTGGTGATGCCGGCGGTGTTGCCGAAGGTGTTGAACAGGCCGCCGGAGAGGCCGCCGGTCTCCCGCGGCGAGGTGTCGGAGACGACCGCCCAGCCGAGCGCCCCGATCCCCTTGCCGAAGAAGGCGAGCGCCATCAGACCGACTACGAGGGCGTCCGCCTGGACATAGTTGCAGCCGATGATGATCATCGAGAGCAGCATCCCGCCGACGATCGGGATCTTGCGGGCGGCGGTCAGCGAGTAACCGCGCTTCAGCAGGAGGTCGGAGAGGTAGCCGCCGAGGATGCCGCCGACGAAGCCGCACAGGGCCGGCAGCACGGCGGCGAACCCGGCCTGCAGGATCGAGAGACCCCGCTCCTTCACGAGGTAGACCGGGAACCACGTGAGGAAAAAGTAGGTCAGCGTGGTGATGCAGTACTGGCCGATATAGATGCCGAGCAGCATGCGGTTAGAGAGCAGCTGCGCGATGGTCCGGCCCGCCCGCGCCTGCCGCGTCGTGCCCTGCCCGTCCATGTCGAGGAGCGCGCCGCCCGCCTCGATGTAATCGCGCTCGCCCTGGTTGATGGCCGGGTGGTCCTTCGGTCCGTAGACGACCTGCGTCCACAGGAGGGCGAAGGCGATGCCGAGGGCTCCCATCAGCGTGAAGACGTGATGCCAGCCGAATTGGTGGACCACCCAGCCCATCAGGGGCGTGAACAGCACGGTGGCGAAGTACTGGGAGGCGTTGAAGAAGGCGGATGCCGTGCCGCGCTCGCTCGTCGGGAACCAGGCCGCCGTGATGCGGGCATTGGCCGGGAACACGGGTGCTTCGGCGAGCCCGACGCAGAGGCGGAGGGCGAACAGGAGGGCGACGGCCGTGAAGCCCGCGAAGAATCCGACCATGCCCTGGAGCAGGGTGAAGGCGGACCACAGGAAGATCGCGCCGGCATAGACCCACTTCGCGCCGAACCGATCGAGCAGCCAGCCGCCGGGCAATTGCGCGAGCACGTAGGACCACGCGAAGGCCGAGAACACGTAGCCCATCGCCACGGCGTCGAGGCCGAGATCCTTGGCGAGCGAGGGCCCGGCGATCGAGAGGGTCGCCCGGTCGGCGTAGTTGATGGTGGTCGCGATGAACAGCATCGTGACGATGACGAGCCGCACGCGACTCCGCCTCGCCGCGGTCATGGCCAGACCGGCGCTCATGGGCGTTCTCCCTCGGGTAGACCGCCCGGCCCTTGCCGTGACGGGCATCGGCCATTCTCCCGGATCCATCAGGATCCACCGGCGGCCATGTGCGAGGATCAGCCTAAGAGCGCGCGCAGTCTCCGGTTCAACTCAAAGCCTGGATCGATTGATACCGAACACGCATCGATCGACCTGCGGACAAGGCTATAGCCGCATCGAGAGAATGATCGCCCACCCGCACCTTCTGCGCCGTCGCGAGCCGGACCCGGCCGCCTCGGGAACGGCCGTGTCCGCTATTCGGGTCGGAATCCCTAATACGCGTATTCGCGCCGCGAGGGCCGGGAGGCGGGCCCGTAGCCCGCGCCGCGCGGCTGAACCCGTGAGCCGTAATCGATCTCACGCTGCGCGCGGCGATTGGCGAGCGCGCGGCCGGCCAGGCAGCCCGCCACGGCGCCGACGACGCCCCGCTCCGCCAGGTAATGGCCCGCGATCCCTCCGATGATCGCGCCCTTGATGCAGCCCTTGGCCTCCGCCGTTCCGATACTCATCAGCGTCACGATCACGAGGACCGGCGCCGTTGCCACGATTCGCATGCTGCTTCTCCGCGATGATGCCGGGAGTAACAGCGCCGCCGGATCGGCGTTCCGTCCGCTGCCGAGGTTCGGAAGGCCGGACGATCGATGCCGAGAGTCGGGTGGTTCCGCGACATGTGACCGACGGGATCTTGGCGCAGCGCCGGGTGCACCCGATCTCTCAGGTCGCGATGTGATGCCCGCGGGCCGCTCAGGCCGCCGCCATCGGCCGCGGCGTGCCGCCAAGCTGGAGGGATCGATGACGCCCCTGATGCACGCGCTCCGCTCGTTCTACGATCATCTGTGCGACCGGCTCGAAGCCTCGGCGGAGAGGCACGAAGCGGAGGTCGCGCGCCTCCGCGCCGAGCTCTCCGCCCGGTCCGGCAAGGCGGACGGGAACGGCGGTCGAGACCCCGCCTGACGGGCTGCCCCGCCGACGTCGGCGCGCCCGAACGGCCTCAGCGCGGGGCAGCCTTGGCATCATAGCGCCGCACCCATTCGGCGATGACGCGCTCGCGGTTCTCCGCCATCCAGGCCAGGCTCACCTTCGCCATCCGTGCCTCCGCGTGGGACAGCGCGATCGCTGCCGGAATCCGTGCTCCCGGATGCGCGACGATCGAGTAGCTCTGGGCATAGATCTCATTGGCCTCGCGCGTCACCGCCCAATCGGCGATCCGCTTCGCGAGCGTCAGGTGGGGCGTGCCCCTGATGATGCCGAAGGTCTCCAGGTCCCATCCGACCCGGTCGAGGGGGATGATCGTCTCGATCGGGGCACCCCGCGCCTTCTCGACGGCGGCGCGCATGTCGAGCCCCAACCCGAGCAGATGCTTCCCGTGCGCGACGTCGAGGCAGGGCGCCGAGCCGGTGTGGAGATAGACGTCGACGTTCTCGTGCAGGGCATCCATGAAAGCCCAGCCCGCCGCCTCGCCCATGCTCTGGAGCCAGCCGGCCACGAGGCCGTAACCGGTCCCGGACGAGCCCGGATGCGCCATCACGATGCGGCCCTTGAGGCTCGCGTCGGCCAGATCGCGCCACAGCATCGGGCTCGCGACGCGGTCGCGCTTCGCCTGCTCGACGTTCATGCAGATCACGGGGAAATACACGTCCATCCCGGTGAAGCTGTAGGGCGCGCCCGGATCGAGGAAGGACGATCGGATCTGGTCGACGCCCTCGGGCCTGTAGGCTTCGAGCAGGGCGGCCTGCTTGAGGACCAGCATGCTGGACGCCGAGAGGCCGAAGATCATGTCGGCTTTGGGAAACCTCCCCTCTTCGAGGACCCGGTTCGTGATGATGCCCGTGGAGGCGCGCACCCACGCGATGTCGGCCTCGGGAACGAGCCGAGCGACGGCGGCTTCCGTCGCCGCGACCTGTTCCTTCTGGCTCGCCGTGTAGATCGTCAGTCGCGGCCGTTCCGCCGCCCGTGCAGACCATGCCAGTGAGAGGACGACGAGGGCCCAGATCGCGGCGAGGACGGTTCGGGAACGCAGGGAAGGCAACGCGGGAGCCATCGGCCATGGAGGTTCGAGGGCACCCACCCTGCACTTTCGAGGCGGCGAAGCAACGTGACGGCCCAGGGCGCGGGAACCGTGCCCGCGCGACGCCGGAGCGCCCTCTAGCATGCGGACCATCCTGCGCACGCGTCCACGGCGCCGAGATCCTTCTGTCGGCACGGGACCCTCGTCAGGCCTGCTCTCCCCTGCCGAACGGGCGCCGGCGCTCGACAGGCTCACGGAGGGGCATGCCAAGGAAGCTTCACAACGTTTCCATCGAACGTCTTGAAAAACATAAGAAAATCCGGGCGAAGCAATCTCTCGGCTCACGCCAGGACACGAAAATATAATGTCCTATTTCGCACCGCAAAACCAAGTCGTGTGTCAACACAGTTTGCCTCATGGTAAACTATGACCTGTCGTGATTTGTTGACCGCATAAGTTTAGTTACACGGCCTGACGTTCACGAAACGGATGCGTCCCGGATGTCATCTGAACGTGTCTCTGCGCGCACCGATCCGGTGGCCGCCGCTCCTCGTCCTGCCGGGTCGCGAAGCGACGACGGCCGTGGGGATGGTTCGGCTATCCTCATCGAGGCGGCCTGCGCTGTCCTCGCGCGCCTCGGCGCCGATCCGGCGCGCCTGTTCGCCGAGGCCGGCTTGGCGTCGGAGTCGTCCCGGTCGGAAGACGAACCGGTCTCCGGTGCGGCGCTCGGGCAGCTCATCGCCTACGGCGTCGACCACACCCATTGTCCCGACCTCGGCCTCCGCATCGGCCAGCGAGTCACTCTGACCTCCCTCGGGCCCGTCGGCACCCTCCTCCGGAATTCCGAGACCGTGGGCGACGCGATGCATGCCCTGGAGGTCCACCCGTGGGGCTGGAATTGCGGGGCCGCGGTCAGGCTCTGCGTCGAGGGCGATCTCGCCCTCTTCTGCTACCTGCCCTTCGAGCCGGGGGCGGACGAGGCGGGCTTCCGGTCGGAGGGCGCCCTTGCCACGAGCACGAACGTGGTCCGGACCCTGTGCGGCGCGAGCTGGACCCCGCTGGAGGTTCTCCTGCCCCGGTCGGCGCCGGAAGAGACGACGCCCTATCGAAGCTTTTTCGGCGCGCCGGTCCGGTTCGACCAGGAAATGGCCGCGATGGTCTTCCCGTCGCGCCTGCTCAAGGAACGGGTCGCAGGCGCCGATGCGGCCGCACGACGCTTGGCGGAAGGCCAGGTCCTTCGCTTCGAGGCCGCGCATCCGACGCAGTTCGCCGACGCGCTTCGCCGCCTGCTCCGGTCGGAGGTCGTCGCGGAGCGCTGGCGCGGAATCTCCATCGCCCGACACCTCTCGCTTCATCGGCGGACGCTGAGCCGGCGCCTGCGCGCCGAGGGCACGACCTTTCGTTCGCTGGCGCAGGAGACGCGCTTCGAGATCGCCAAGCAGCTGCTGGTCAACACCAATCTCAGCCTCGTCCAGATCTCGGCAAGCCTCGACTTCTCCGAATCGGCGGCCTTCTCCCACGCCTTCCGGCGCTGGTCGGGCACGACGCCGACCGCGTGGCGGGCGGCCCATCAGCACCCCGGCCGGGTCCCGGCCTGAGTTCGCCGGTCCGTGCACCGCGCGGGTGTCCCATCCGATCAAGCTCTGCGCGCCGAAAATGCCAGGATAAGCGGTCGGTGCCGGTGCTTCGGCATTCCGCGACGAGGCGAGGGACGATGATGGTCCGCCTTCCCGCTCCGCTGTGGGCCCTGTGGCTCGGCGCCGCCCTCTGCAATCCCGTCCGGGCAGAGCCCGATCCCGCTTCCGCACTCCCCGTCGGCACGGTCGTGGCCGAGCGCAGGGCCATCGACAAGGCCCACGATTTCGTCGGGCGGGTGGAGGCGGTGAGCCGCGTCGAGGTGCGCGCGCGGGTGACCGGCTTCCTCGACGCCGTCCTCTTCAAGGAGGGCGAGCTGATCAAGGACGGGGCGCCGCTCTACCGGATCGAGCCCGACCTGTTCGAAGCCGCCGTCAAGCAGGCGGAGGGCACGCTGGAGCGCAGCCGGGCCGCAGAGACGCTCGCGAAGATCCAGCTGAATCGGGCGCAGGAACTGCTCGACCGCAATTCCGGCACCGTCGTCGCCCGCGATCAGGCGCGCGCGGCCCTGCACCAGGCGAAGGGCGCGGTCACCGGCGACGAGGCGAGCCTTGAGACGGCGCGGATCAACCTCGGATACACGCAGATCTCCGCGCCGATCGCCGGCAAAGTCGGCCGCACCAGCGTGACCAAGGGCAACGTGGTCGGCCCGGACAGCGGCGTGCTGACCTCGATCGTCAGCCAGGATCCGATGTACGTGACCTTCCCGGTCAGCCAGCGGGAGTTCCTGCGCTACCAGCAGGGGGGCGACCGGCCCGACCGCAGCAAGGTCGGGGTGCGGATCCGATTCCAGGACGGCTCCGAGTACGGACAGGTGGGCCGCGTCGATTTCGTCAACATCAGCGTCGACCGCGCGACCGATACCGTCGTGGTGCGCGCGGTCATGCCGAATCCGGCCGGCGCGCTACGGGACGGGCAGCTCGTCCGGGTCGCGCTCCAGGTCGGGGCGCCCGAGCAGAAGGTCGTCGTGCCGCAGGCGGCGCTCATCGCCGACCAGGGCGGCGTATACGTCTTCGCCGTCGAGGATGGCCGGGCGGTGACGAAGCGGGTCAAGCCCGGCCCGGGCGGCACCGGGCCGGACGCCGTGATCGAGGAGGGCCTCTCCGGCGGCGAGCTCGTGATCGTCGATGGGCTGCAGCGGGTCCGGCCCGGGATTCCCGTGCGGGCGAACCCGATCGGTCCGTCCGCCAGCAGGACCTGAGCCATGCTCTCCGCCATCTTCGTCGACCGGCCGCGGCTCGCGGTCGTGATCGCGATCGTCACTGCGATCGCGGGGGCGCTAGCGCTCCTGACCATTCCGGTGGCGCAGTACCCGGATATCGTGCCGCCGCAGGTCTCGGTGACGACCACCTATCCCGGCGCCGCCGCGGACGTCGTGGAATCGACCGTCGCGCAGCCGATCGAGTCCCAGGTCGTGGGCGTCGACAAGATGATCTACATGAAGAGCGTCAGCGGCAACGACGGCAGCTACACGCTCACCGCTTCCTTCGAGCTCGGGACCGATCCCGACATCAACGCTGTCAACGTCAACAATCGGGTCCAGATCGCCCTCGCGAAGCTCCCGGAGGACGTGCGCAAGCAGGGCGTCACGGTCAAGAAGAAGTCTTCGGCCCTGCTCGGCGTGCTCGCGGTCTACTCGCCCAAGGCGACGCAGGACCCGCTCTTCATCTCGAACTACGTCACGATCAACCTGCTCGACCGCATCAAGAGCACGCCGGGCGTCGGCGACGCCACACTCTGGGGCCCGCAGGATTACGCGATGCGGGCCTGGGTGCGCACGGACCAGCTCACCGGATTGAACCTCACCACCGGCGACGTTATCGGCGCGATCCAGGCCCAGAACGTGCAGGCGCCCGTGGGGCGGATCGGTGCAAGACCGATCTCGAACGATCAACAGCTCCAGCTCAGCATCCAGACCCAGGGGCGCCTCGCCTCCGCCGACCAGTTCCGCGACATCGTCCTGCGCACGAATCCGGACGGGTCGGTGCTGCGCCTCGGCGACGTCGCCCGGATCGAGCTCGGTGCGGCCAATCTCGACCGCGAGACGCGGCTGAACGGAGCCCCCGCGACGGTGATCGCGATCTACCAATCACCGGGCGCAAACGCGATCGCGACGCTCAACGAGGTCAAGCGGCGGGTTGGCGAACTCGCCAAGACCTTCCCCGAGGGGCTCGCCTGGAAGGTCACCTACGATCCCACGATCTTCATCACCGAGACGGTCCACGAGGTCCAGAAGACCCTGGTCGAGGCCTTCATCCTCGTCGTGATCGTCGTGTTCCTGTTCCTCGGCAGCCTGCGCGCCACCCTGATCCCGACGCTGGCCGTCCCCGTCAGCCTCATCGGAACATTCATCGTCCTGAAGGCGGTCGGCTACTCGGCGAACTCGGTCTCGCTGCTCGCCCTCGTTCTCGCCATCGGCATCGTCGTCGACGACGCGATCGTGGTGGTCGAGAACGTCGAGCGCGTCATGGAGGAGCACCCGGACCTCTCTCCGCGGGAGGCGACGAAGCGGGCGATGGCCGAGATCACGGCACCGATCATCGCGATCACGCTTGTCCTGCTCTCCGTCTTCGTGCCGGTGGCCTTCGTGCCGGGCATTTCGGGCGAGCTGTTCCGGCAGTTCGCGGTCGCGGTGGCCGTGTCGATGCTGCTCTCGGCGATCAACGCGCTCACCCTGTCGCCGGCGCTCTGCGGCGTGCTGCTGCGGCCCCACCACGGTCCGCGCCGGGGTGTCATGGGCTTCGTCATGCGCGCGATCGACCGGGTCCGCGACGGCTACGGCGCCGCCGTGGCGCGCATCGTGCGCCTCTCCGCGATCGGCCTCGTCCTCGCCGGTGCCGCCGCCTACGGCACGATGCAGCTGGCGAAGATCACGCCGACCGGGTTCCTGCCCGAGGACGACCAGGGCGCCTTCTTCGTCGTGACGCAGCTCCCCGAGGGCGCCTCAGTCGGGCGTACCTCCGAGATCGTGGCCCGCGCCGAGGACATCCTGCGCCAGGAGCAAACGGTCGCCGACGTCACCTCCGTCATCGGCCTCAACTTCATCGACAACTACTCCCAGGGAAACGCCGCGTTCATGGTGGTGACCCTGAAACCCTTCGAGGAGCGCAAGGCGGCCTCGGACGGAGCCGCGGCGATCATCGCCCGCCTCGGCCAGCGCTTCCGGGAGATCCAGGGCGGGACCGTGGTGCCGCTGGCGCCGCCGCCCATCATCGGCCTCGGCACCGGCGGCGGCTTCGCCTACGTGCTGGAAGATCTGCGCGGCGGGGACCCGAAGGAACTCGCCCAGGTGCTGCGCGGCCTGATCGTGGCGGCGAACGAAGAGCCGCGCCTGAACCGCGTCTTCAGCACTTTCTCGGCGACGAACCCGTCCGTCTACCTCGATATCGACCGGGACAAGGTGCAGATCCTGGGCGTGCCATTGAACAACGTGTTCCAGGCGCTCCAGGCCTCACTCGGCGGCTATTACGTCAACGACATCAACCTGTTCGGCCGGACTTGGCAGGTGCAGGTCCAGGCCGAGGCTGCCGACCGGGCTCGGATTGACGACATCTATCGCATCAACGTGCGCAACAAGGACGGCCAGATGGTGCCGCTGCGCAGTCTCGCCGAGGTCCGGATCGTCGTGGGGCCGCCCGCGCTGATCCGCTACAACAACCTGCGCTCCGTCACGGTCCAGGGCTCGCCCGCCCCGGGCGTCTCCTCGGGGCAGGCGCTGGCCGCCATGGAGTCCGTCGCCGCCCGCACACTGCCGGCGGGCTTTGCCGGCGAATGGACCGACACGGCCTTCCAGGAGAAGCGCGCGGAGGGCAAGACCGCGATCATCCTCGGATTCGCGGTCCTGTTCGCCTTCCTGTTCCTCGTCGGCCTCTACGAGAGCTGGACGATCCCCGTGCCGGTGCTGCTCTCGGTGACGGTCGGCATCCTCGGCGCCTACGCGGCGATGGTCTGGGGCCGCCTGACCCTCGACCTCTACGCGCAGATCGGCATGGTGGTGCTGATCGGCCTCGCCGCCAAGAACGGCATCCTCATCGTCGAGTTCGCCAAGGAGCAGCGCGAGGCGGGCGTGCCCGTCCGCGCAGCGGCGACCGAGGGCGCGCGCCTGCGCTTTCGCCCGGTCATGATGACCTCCTTCGCCTTCATCCTCGGCCTGCTGCCGCTCGTGATCGCGACAGGCGCCGCGCAGCTCGCCCGCCGCAACGTCGGCACACCGGTCTTCGGCGGGATGATCGCGGCCTCCTTCGTCGGCATATTCGTGATCCCGCCCCTCTACGTGGTCTTCCAGAGCCTGCGCGAGCGGGCCTGGAGCCTGATGCGGGGCAAGGCGGCGCCGAAGGCGACGGAGGGACCGGCGGAGACGCCCGGACATCTGCCGGCCGAGTGAGGAAACCGAGGCGGGTGAGAGGAGCAGGGCTATGCACGACGGCGAGCAGGTCATGCTGGACGATCGGCCCGACACCGAGGCGGGCGACGGCGAGGTGGGCAAGAAGCTGAAGCGGAAGGTCTACGAGCGGGAACTGCGCAAGCTCCAGGTCGGGCTCTGCCATCTGCAGGACGCGATCCGGCGAAGCGGCGCCCGCGTCATCGTGGTCTTCGAGGGGCGGGACGCTGCGGGCAAGGGCGGCACGATCAAGGCCATCACCGAGCGGGTCAGCCCCGCGTGTTCCGCGTCGTCGCGCTGCCGACGCCCTCGGACCGGCAGAAGAGCCAACTCTTCCTCCAACGCTACATCGAGCATTTCCCAGCGGCCGGCGAGATCGTGATCTTCGATCGCAGCTGGTACAACCGTGCCGGCGTCGAGCGGGTGATGGGTTTCTGCAGCGAGGCGGAGTGCCGGCGCTTCCTCGCCCTGTGCCCGCGCATCGAGCGTTTCATCATCGAAGGTGGAATCCAGCTCATCAAGGTCTGGCTCGAAGTTGGGAAGCAGGAGCAGAAGCGCCGCTTCCTCGCCCGGATCGAGGATCCCCTTCGCCAGTGGAAGCTCAGCCCGATGGATCTCGAATCCTACGAGCGCTGGTACGAGTACTCGAAGGCGCGAGACGAGATGCTGGCGGCGACCGACACCGAGCGCGCGCCTTGGTACATCCTCAGGTCCGACGACAAGCGGCGCGCCCGGCTCAATTGCATCGCGCATATCCTCGGCCAGATCCCGCACGAGACGGTCGCGCGCGAGCCGGTGACGCTCCCGAAACGGCGCAAGGAGAACGCCTACGACGACGCGCTCCGGGACAGGCGCTTCGTCCGGGAATTGTATTGACGGCCAGCAATCCGAGCGGCACCGCGCTCAGAGCCCGAGGCTTGCCTTGAATTCCTCCAACCGGCTGATCGAGGCTTCGAACTGCGCCCGAATCGCCTCGTCCCGCGTCCCGTCCCGCTCCATCTGGAGGTGCAGGATCTCCTCGTCGAGGCCGTCGCTGGTCAGTTCCTCGACCGGGCGCACCCGTTCGGCCAGGATCGTGACCCTGCTGCCGGTGACCTCGACCAATCCTCCGCTGACGAAGGCCCTGCGTCCGACGCCGTCCGTATCCGTGGCGAAGACGATGCCGGGATGCAGAGCCGTCACGAGCGGTGCGTGGCCGGGCAGCACCGTCATGTCGCCCTCGACGCCCGGCAGGACGACCGAACGGATCTCGCCCGCGAAGACGACCCGGTCCGGAGCGACGAGTTCCGCGTGGAGATCAGCCATCTCGTCCTCCCGCAGGGGCACTGCTCAGGCCATGATGCTCAAGCCTCCGTCCACGTAGACGGTCATGCCGGTCAGGTGGGCGGCGTAGGGTGTTGCGAGGTAGGCCGCCGTGAGACCGACATCGTCGATATCGACGAGATCGCCGATCGGGGCCCGCTGCACCGCCTCGGCCAGGAGGAGGTCGAAATCCTTGAGGCCGGATGCGGCACGGGTCTTGAGAGGACCCGGCGAGACGGCGTGCACGCGGATGTCCTGCTGGCCCAACTCGTAGGCGAGATAGCGGACCGCGCTCTCCAGGGCTGCCTTCACGGGGCCCATCAGGTTGTAGTTCGGCACGACCTTGGCTGCGCCGTGATAGCTCATGGTCAGGAGCGTGCCGCCCTCGCGCATGAGCGGCGCGGCGAGCCGCGCCATGCGCACGAAGGAGTGGCAGGAGACGTCCATCGCGACGCCGAACCCCTCGGACGAGCTGTCGACGAGCCGGCCCTGCAGATCCGCCCGCGGCGCGAAGGCGATCGAATGGAGGGCAATGTCGAGGCCGCCCCATGTCTCGGCGATCCGGTCGAAGACACCCTCGAGGTCGCCGGGCCTCTGAACGTCGCAGGCCGCGAAGATCGGTGCGTCGAGCTCCCGCGCCAGCGGCTCCACGAAGGGCCGGGCCTTCTCGTTGAGGTAGGTCAGGGCGAGATCCGCTCCGAGCCGGCGGAACACCCGCGCGCAGCCGTAGGCGATCGAGTGCTCGTTGGCGACGCCGAGCACGAGGGCGCGTTTGCCGGCGAGCGCGCTGCCGTCGGGAAGGCGTTTCATCGGTTGGCCCTCCGTGCCTGATCCGGGCGCCGCGACGGCCGCGCGGCGGCGAGGGCCGCGGGCGCGCGTTTGAGCCCGTTCCGATCCGGGTCCGCCTCCGGGGCGAGACGGCGCCGGAACTCGGGCAGGAGGGCCCGCTGCCGCGGCTCGACGTCGATGTCGGCCATCAGCCGTTCGAGGAGGCCGAGCAGGCGTTCCCGCTCCGCAAGTGTCGGGAGGAGCAGCGGCAGCGTTGCCATCGCGCGCCCTGGATCGTTCTCGACGAGCTGCGCCTGCTGCCGGACGATCCGGCCAGCCGCCTCCGCGGACAGGTCGAGCAGGCCGACGTCGTGCCCGACGAGCGCGCGGATGCGCTTGGCGGTGGACAGGCGCCGCTGATGCTTCCCGGCCCGCGCGACGAGGAGCGCCGCCCGCACCGCGGCCTCCGTGAAGCCGCCCTCTTCCATCCGGGCGGCCGGGCGGAGGGCCGAACCTGTCCTCATCGGCTCGGCTGCCGGTGCCTCGCGCCGCGAGCCCGCGTCGGCGACGCTCATCGCGCCGTAGACGTTGTAGAACGCGTTCTCGACCGTCGCGTCGCGCATCTGCCGGAAGAGGTCCCACGACGCGGTGATCCCGGCGGCGAGGAGACGCTCAGATGCGACCGATGCGCCGGCTTTGTCACGGTGCGTGCGGTGGGTCCGCGCGAACTCGGCCCATTCCTTGATTGGGGCGAGCCAGGGATTCAGATCCGAGACGGCCCAGTGTCGCACGCGCAGGGGATGCAGGGCCCGTCCGAGCCGGGCCGATTCCGGGGAGACGAGCGTGCCGAGCATGGGATGCACGAACGCTTCGTAGAGCGAGGCGTTCAGCTCCGAAACCTTCTCGACCGCACCGAACGGCACCTCGTCGCGGCGGGCGTATTTTTGCAGCCTCTGGAGATCCTCGACCCGCCGCTCCGTCAGGATCACGTCGTAGCGCGTGGCGCCGTTCGAGCGCTGCTCTTCAATTTCCATCCCGTAGAGCCCGGGCGGCAGGTGCTCGATGTATTCGAGCAGGTCCACGATCTGGGCGTGCTCCCGCCGGGCGACGCTCGCCGAGACGAAGATGCCGAGATGGCCGATGCTCCGGTGCATCAATCCGACGATCACCTGACCGTTCGCCTTCAGGTCTTCGGTCGTTGGGTAGAGATCCGCGACCCAGTTGAAGGCCTGCTGCGGCGGGGTGATGTTGTCCCCGAGCGATGCGAACAGGATGATCGGCGACCGGATTCCGCGCAGATCGAACGCGTGGCCCTCGGACCATTGCGCGTCGCCCGCGGCGAGCTTGTTGCCGACGAACAGGTTGTCGACGATCCAGCGGATCTCCTCGCGGTTCATCAGGAAGTAGCCGCCCCACCAGCGCTCGAATTCGAGGTAGCGCTCGGGCTCGGAGTCGATCTTCGCGAAGAGGTTGTAGTTCTTGCCGAAGAGCGTGTTGGCCGGGTTCAGGTACTCGAAATTGTCGACGAGGTACGCGCCGTCGAAGATCCCGCCGCCGAGATCGCTCGCGAAAAGCGCCGTCCAGCTCCCGCCGAGCATGCCGCCGGCGTAGCGCATCGGGTTCTCGGCGTCGTTTCCGGCCCAGTAGGACATCGGGGCGCCGTTCACCACGATGGGTCCGGCACAATCCGGATCGAGCGCCCCGACCAGCATCGCGGCCCAGCCTCCCTGGCAATTGCCGACGATGACCGGCTTGCCGCGGGTCGGATGCCGGGAGCGCACGAGGCGCAGGAAGGCGGCCTCGGCCTGCGAGACGTCGGCCAGCGTCTGGCCCTCGACCGGGTCCGGAAAGAAGATCACCACGTAGACCGGATGGCCGGCCCTGAGCGCGACACCAACCTCGGAATCCGACTTGAATCCGCCGATGCCGGGCCCGTGGCCCGCGCGGGGATCGATGATGACGTAGGGGCGCTTGCCGGGATCGGTCTGCGTGCTCGCCGGAGGCACGATCCGCACGAGCGCGTAATTGACGGGATGCTCGAACGTCCTGGCGTCGGCGACCATCTCCCAGTCGAAGGCGAGGAGTGGCGGCTTGCCCGCATTCTCGTGCTTCAGCCAATTGTTGCCCCGCTGACGGAGCGTGTCCCAGAAGAGCACGGAGCGCTGAGCGAAGTCGGCCCAGTAGGTGGCGGCGTCGTTGAAGGCCTGCAGCGGGGTGAGCGGTCGGGTTGCGTCGACGTAGGCGCGGCCGGCCGTACCCATCGCGTCGAGATAGGCCTCCGCTGCCGCAATGCAGCGGCCCTGATAGACCTCGGCGACCCGTGCCTGCAGCGTGAGGAGCGACGGTGCCTCGGGTTGCTCGCTCGGTACGTCGCGGTTGCGTGTCTGGACGTCGGTCATGGTTGCCGTCCCGGACCTTTGAGGGAGTCAGGCGCGGTGCCTCTCCCACGTGAGAAAGAAGCCCACATCGCCCGGCATGCCGTCGGGCCACGCCACGATCATGGCCTTCAACCCGTAGCCGGCCGGCCGCAGGCGGTCCCGCCAGAACTCGTAGGCTTGTCGCGGCCGGCCCGTCAGGGTCTCGGGCCAATCCGCCTCCGTGTTGGTGATGGCGCGCCCGCCATCGCTGCACATCACGTTCGGAAAGCGCATCACCAGGAGTTCGGACTTGCCCTGCTCCGCGGCGAGGCGGAGCTTGTGCTGGAGCGTGCGCGTGATCTCGTGCACCTTCTCGGGCGTGACCGCGATGGGCGCCGACAGCGTCTTGATGAGGTCGGCCCGCGCCTTCTCGGCGTGATCCTGGGCCTGCAATTCCTTCATCGTCTTCGCGGCCCTGAGCTTGGCCGTGTAGGTGCCGAGATCCTCGGCGGACATGAAGGTCTCGTCCGCGAGCTCGTGCTCGGCCGGCGGCTTCGTCGTCAGCGCTTCCATCAGAGGCTCCCTCCGCTCACAGGGCCGGCAGGCGTCGGGGCTCGCCCAGCGCCTCGCCCATACCGCGCGCGATCATGCGTTCCTCGTCCGTCGGAATAATCCAGGCGGCCGGACCACCGCCTCGCGTCACCCGCCGGCCGCCGGCGGCATTGGCCGTCTCATCGAGCCGGAAGCCGGCCCAGGCGGCTCCGCGCAGGATCTCGGCCCGGGTGGCGGCATCGTTCTCGCCGATGCCGCCCGTGAAAATCAGGGCGTCGATGCCGCCGAGCGCCGCCATCAGGGACCCGATCTCCCGTCCGATCCGATAGACGAACAGGTCGATCGCCCGCCGGGCGTCCGGATCGGAGCCTGCGAGAGAACGGAGCCTGCGCATGTCGTTCGACAGGCCCGAAACCCCGAGAAGGCCGGACTGCGTGTAGAGGAGCCGCTCCGCCTCGTCGGGCTCGAGTTGCATCTCGCGCAACAGGTAGAAGATCACGCCTGGATCGAGGCTGCCGCAGCGCGTCCCCATGGGCAGCCCGTCGAGGGCGGAGAAGCCCATCGTGGTCGCGACGCTCCGACCACTGTCGAGGGCGCAGAGGCTCGCGCCGTTGCCGAGATGGGCGACCACCACCCGGGCCTCCACGAGAGCCGGATCGTAATCCGCCATCGCCGAGGCGATGTAGGCGTAGGACAGGCCGTGGAAGCCGTAGCGGCGGACCCCTCTCTCGGTGATCGCGTGCGGAAGCGCGAAGAGTTGCGCGATCTCGGGCTGATCGCGATGGAAGGCCGTGTCGAAACAGGCGACCTGGGGAAGGTCCGGAAAGCGTTGACCGATGATCCGGATCGGCTCGAGGTTGTGCGGCTGATGCAGAGGCGCGAGCGGGACGAGGCGCTCCAGATTGCGCAGCACCTCTGCATCCACCCGCACCGGCGCGCGATAATCCATGCCCCCGTGCACGACCCGGTGGCCGGCGGCGGCGAGCCGATAGCCGCCGCCATGCGCGCGCAGCCACTCCGCCACCTGCAGGAGCGCCTCCTCATGACCGAAGGCGGTTCCGCCGCCGAAATGCTCGTCGGTCTCGAGGGTGCCGGCGCCGTCCCGGATCAGAAGGCGCGGCGCCGTCCCGAAGCCCTCGAAGAGTCCCCGATAGAGGCGGCGCGGCTCGTCGGCATCGCCGAGGGCGAACACCTGGAACTTCAGGCTCGATGAGCCCGCGTTGAGGACGAGGTAGACCGGCATCATCGGCTAGACCTCGGGAATGGGCCGGGCCGCCCTCTGGGCTGCGGCGTAGAGCGACGCGACGGCGCAGGAGGCGAGGCGCGTCAGCTCGGAATCGGCCCGGCTCGTCAGGATGATCGGCACCCGCGCCCCGAGCACGATGCCGGCCGCATCAGCGCGGGCGAGGAAGGTCAGGCTCTTGGCCAGCATGTTGCCGGCCTCGAGGTTCGGGACCACGAGGACATTGGCTTGGCCGGCGACGGGTGAGCGGATCTTCTTGATGCGGGCGGCCCCGAGGTCGATGGCGTTGTCGAGTGCGAGGGGGCCATCGAGCGCCGCGCCCGTGATCTGGTCCCGATCGGCCATCTTGCAGAGGGCGGCGGCATCGAGGGTGGACGGCACTCGGGCGTTGACGGTCTCCATCGCCGAGACGATGGCGACCCGCACGCGATCGACGCCGAGGGCGTGCGCGAGGTCGATGGCGTTCTGGGTGATGTCCCGCTTCTCCTCGAGGGTCGGCGCGATGTTGACCGCCGCGTCGGTGACGATGAGGGGCGTGGCATGGCCCGGCACGTCCATGACGAAACAGTGGCTGACGCGGCGGGCGGTCCTCAGGCCACCCTCGCGGCGGACCACCGCGGCCATCACCTCGTCCGTGTGCAGGCTGCCCTTCATGAGCGCCTCGGCCTCGCCGGCCCGGACGAGGGCGACCGCCTTGTCGGCCGCGTCGTGGCTGTGCGCCGCCTCGACGAGCCGGAACGGCGCGAGTTCGGCCCCGATCGCAGCCGCGGCCGCGGCGATCTTCCCGGGTGGCCCGACCAGGATAGGTTCGATGATCCCCAGCGCGGCGGCCTCCAGAGCAGCGCCCAGAGCGGCCTCGTCGCAAGGGTGGACGACCGCGACTTTCAGCCTTGGCAGGTTTTGGGCAGCCGCAATGAGCCGGTCATACTTCTCGTGCCCGCCAGTCTCGACCCTGGTGCGCTCGATCGTCGAAGTCGGCACGATGGTCTCTCCCGATCCGTCGAGGACAGGACCCGTCGCCGGTGGTCGCCACGTGCGGGCGGGCCGGACAGGCGCGACGGCGCTCAAGCTCCGCTCCGATAGGCGGTCCGAGGCGCCCTGCTCCGCGGGCGCGGCGTCGATGTTTCGAACGATGACCCATTCGCTACCGCCCGGCTTGATCGAATGGGACAGATGCGCCGACGCCCCAGGCCGGCCGCGCAGGCCGTACGGATCCGGCCCCGCTCGTGTCCGACCGCCGAGCAGTGTCGTGGCAGATGCTGTGATGCCGGACCCTTTCGCGAGGCCGCCCGGGAGTCGAGCGATACGCAGGAGGGCAAAGCCGCACCGATACTTGGACCGCGACCGTACGTCCCAACAAAACCTCAGGCCAAGAGTGTTGTTAATCTGGATCAATACGAAAGATAACGTTACAGTAGTGGCCGCCTGCACTCCCCTCACAGGAGGGTCATCATGAGCCAACGCTCAACGGAGCAGCGGGCGGCGCAGATGATCGCGGCAGGGGACGTCAACGCGGCGCTCCAGCCCGGGATTGAGGCATGGCGCGCACTCGCCGTCGATCTCCCGCTTCGTCTGACCGCCGAGATGATGCAGTTCGCGAGCCGACGCCTGGAAGCTCAGGCGTCGTACCTGTCGGCCCTGAGCCGCTGCGGCTCGGTGACCGACGCCGTCAACTTGCAATCCACATTCCTGGGCCAAGCCGTCTCCGACTACAAATCCGCGACGGCGACCCTGTCGCAGGATGTCCGGGATACCTTGAGGGCGAAGGCCGCCTGACGCGGCACGCCGGTGATCTTTGCTGGGAGAGCACAGGAGCGTCGGATGCGAAGCCGTGCTCGTGGGTGGATCGGCTTGACGGCAATCGTTCTGGTTGCGGACGGGGCGCTCGCGCAGGCCATCCGGTCGACGCTCGCGGATCGCGTCGACTCGACGATGCAGATGAGCGCCGCCTCGCTCATGCCGACGCTTCGCGGACGTTGGCTCTACGCCGACAACGGACTCGCAGTGGGCCGGGTGCGCGAGATCCGCGTCGCGTCGAACGGCAACACGCTCGTCGCGATCGTCGCACGCCGACGCTGGCTCGGCGGCGGCGAGATCGGCGTTCCCGTTCCCAGTCTCCGGCAGGTCGGCAACGATCTTGTCGTCAGCGGTACACGCAGCACGATCCGGGCGATGCCGTCGCTCTGACCTTCGGCGGAGGCCGCACGATGCCCCCCGCGCGTCCCATCGCCCTCGGTCTGGCCCTCGTCCTGATCGCGCCGTCCGCTTGGTCGGATACGGCGCCGCGCAGCCGTATCAGGATCGCCTACGACGTTCCGAAGCAGGCGGCGGCCCTGGAGATCCACCGCGACCTGAAGGCGCGGCGGGTGCTCGAGGGCTTGCGCGACATCGTCGGAATGGTCCGTCTGCCGATGCCGCTCACCCTGCGCCTGTCGGAGTGCGACGGCGAGATCAACGCGTGGTACGCGCCCGAGACGCGCTCGGTCACCGTCTGCTACGAGTACGTGCAGGATCTGCGGGCGCGCGCGCCGGCCGAGGCGACGCCTGCGGGCATCACACGCCACGAGGCGATCATCGGCCCCTTGGCGCAGGTCTTCCTCCACGAGGCCGGGCACGCCCTCTTCCATCTCCTCGACGTGCCGGTGCTCGGGCGGGAGGAGGACGCGGCGGATCAACTGGCCGCACTGATCGTCCTGCGGCTCCGCCCGGTCCAGGCACGCCAGATCATCAAGGGCAGCGCGTTCCTGTTCGCGAGCTACGCCGCGGACGAGAAGCCGGACACCGCGTTTCTCGCCGACCATCACGGCCTTTCGGCCCAGCGCCTCTACAACTTGCTGTGTCTCGCCTATGGCTCGGACAAGCGGGCCTTCGCGTACCTCGTGGAGCGAGACGAGCTACCCAAGGAGCGGGCCGAGAGTTGCACGGCCGAGTACGGTCAGGCGGTTTTCGCCATGGACCGGCTCTTTCACCGGCATCTGCGCGGAGGCCGGATGTCGCGCGAGGGCGTTCGCCGCGGATTCCGGTGGGCCCGCGAACGATAGGGGCCGCGCCTGCAGGCAGGCATGCCCGACGCGGTTCCCGACGGCGAGCGGCCGCCGGGCCTCGGTCCGCGGAGCCGCAGCCCTGTCGGAACGCTCAGTACGGGCGGCACCCCCCGGCATACGCATCATAATAGGCATAGGGTCCGCAGCCGCCGTAGGAGCCCGCATTGCTCAGCGCATAGCCCGCTGCCGCGCCCACGCCGGCTGCGGCCAGCCCGTAGCCGTAGGGACGGTAGCCATACCGGCCGTAGCCGTAACGGCCGACCCCCGCGTAGCCGCCCCGATAGCCCACCGCTCCGCCCCGGAAGCCCGCTGCCCCGCCCCGGAAGCCCACGGCCCCGCCGCGATAACCGACGCCGCCGCCGCGGAAACCGCCGGCACGCATGCCGCCACCGTGGAAGCCGCCGCCGCCGCGGAAGCCGCGGGCGTCGGCCGCCACGCTGGTCAGAAGGAAGGCGGCGAACGACGCGGATGCGATGATCAGAGTTTTCATGACATTGTCTCCGTGCCGGAGGACAACATGACGAAGCGGGACACTCTCGATCCGGATGGCGTGGCCGCATCCGAACAGCCCGGCTTCAGCAGTCTGGCGACTCGGACCGTAAGGCCCTGCCGAGATCATCGCTTGATCGAACGGGACACGGGCTCCGGCTCTGTCGTCCCTGAGGTGATCGAGACCTGCAGATTCTGCGGCATCCTCCTCGCCCTCAACCAACGCGCCTCATGGAATGATTTCAGGACGGAGGATGGCACCTTGCTCGATCTCGTCATATCTGGCGCGGATCCGCGACAAAGGCGCGAGCCGGAACGATCCAGGACGTAGCTGGAGGTGATCCTTTGATTTTGATCGGAAATTTTCGGCTCATGGCGCAGGAATGCATGTCTCGGCGCTCAAGCAGGCCGCGCCATCATACGGATGGTGGAGCAGCCGTCAGTCCGGAGGCAAAGCCGAATTCGGCGGCCTCCGCGCCGTGCCCGACCCAACCGGCGACGTGGTGACCGCATGCAGTCGATCGTCGAGCATTACGGGATGGCAGCGCTTCTGATCGCGGTCGCTGTTCTCATCGTCGTCGTCGTCCTGCGGCCTCCGGAGCCGAGATGAAGCGCTCCCGCCTTCTGCATTGCTAACTCAGGTTCGACGGGTAGCGAGAGACGGGCGCTGAACGGCGACCGGCTCGCCCTCCATCGTGACCCCGAGCGTCCTTGCGATCCGCTCGACATCGCGCGGGTCGACCTGGCCCTGACCACCTTCCAGCGCCCGGATACAGTCGGGATCGACACCGGCAACGCCTGCCAGCCCGCGTATGTCGTAGGCGCAGCGCTTGCGAGCCAATCGAAATCGCTCGCCTTCTCTCGCCCGCCCGGACAGTCGCTCCGCCACGGAAACGAGGGGGCCATCCGCCGACGGCGAGGCCGGTGCGGGATTGCGGCCGTGAACCGGTCGAGGGGAGCGCGACGTGGCAGCGCCTGATATAGTCAGCAGAGTGTCGGGCTGCGTCGCCTGCAGATGCGGACGGAGACGCACATCCGGCACGCCCCGCGCGGCGATCCACCGGCGGTACGCCCAATCGCGGGCCTCGTAGGCTTGGTGAAGGATCGTGCCCGGATCGCCCTGTCCTTCCGGCCGATAGCGATAGGCTGCAACCTTGTCTCTGCCGAAGCGTCTCGCCACCTCGTCACACCAATCCGCATCGGCCGTTCGAAACAGGAGATCGGGGTTACGTCCGTCAATGAGGTGGACTTTCGGGGTGGAATTGGAGCCGCCATCGGTCAGGCCGCCTGTGGTGGAAGTGTCGTGACGCTCTCCTCGATCAACGCCGAAGCAAACCCGGCCATGCCCTCGATCTGCATATAGCGGTGCTGAAGCTGCCACTCGTCGTTGGCCTCCAGAAGCACCGCACCGATCAGGCGTTGGATCGAGTCCGTGTTGGGGAAGATGCCGACCACATCGGCGCGCCGCTTGATCTCCTTGTTGAGGCGTTCCAGCGGGTTCGTGCTGTGAAGCTTGGCCCGATGCTGGAGCGGGAAAGTCAGGTAGGCCAGCACGTCCTCGCACGTGGCCTCGATGAAGACCTTCAGCTTCGGCCAGCGGTTGTGCAGTTGCTCGCCCAGGTGCTGAAGGGCGGCCCGGGCGGCGTCCTGATCGGGCTGCTGGAAGGCGTGGCGCAGGCCGGCAGCCACCATGGTCTGCTGGGTCCGCGGCACGTAGGCCAGCGCGTTCCGGGTCCAGTGAACGCGGCAGCGTTGCCAGGTCGCCTTCAGCACCCGGCGGATGGCCGCCTTGAGCCCCTCGTGGGCATCCGAGATGACGAGCTGCACGCCCGAGAGCCCGCGCTTGACCAAGCTCCGCAGGAAGTCGGTCCAGAACACCTCGGCCTCACTGGGGCCGATGTGCAGGCCGACGATCTCGCGCCGGCCTTCGGTGTCCACCGCGACGGCGACTATGGCAGCGACAGAGACGATGCGACCGCCCTCGCGCACCTTCAGGTAGGTGGCATCGAGCCAGAGATAGGGCCACGCACCCGAGAGAGGGCGCGTCAGGAAGGCGTTCACGCGCTCGTCGATCTCCTTGCACAGCTTCGACACGGAGGACTTGGAGATGCCCGACAGACCCATGGCCTGCACCAAGTCGTCCACGCGCCGGGTCGAGACGCCGGCGATCCACGCCTCCTGGATCACGGCGACCAGCGCCTTCTCGACCGTGCGGCGCGGCTCCAGGAAGCCGGGGAAATAGCTGCCGGTCCGCAGCTTGGGGATCTTGAGGTTGAGTGAGCCGAGCCGTGTGTCGAGGCTGCGCTCGCGATAGCCGTTGCGGTAGGTGCTGCGTTCGCCTGTGCGCTCGTAGCGGCCCGCGCCGATCAGGCCCTCCACGTCGGCCTCCATCAGGATCTGCAGGACCGTCTCGGCCAACGAGCGCAGGAAGTTGCCGTCGTCAGCCTTCTGCAGCGCCTCGATCAGTGCCACTCTGTCGTCGGTCATCGGGTGCTCCCGGCTCAGGTTGAAGTCCGCAAACTCCACCTTAGCCGCCGGCCCCGATGGCCACCCCAATCCCCACCGAAACGGTCCCGGAAATTACACCTCGTCCGTGGACGCTACCATCATCGGTGCCGGTCCGGTTGTCCAGATCATCCACGCGTCCGCATACCCTCCATCGTTTCCATCCCTTCATCCGGTGCACTGCAGATCACCGTGATCGGCTGACCCGCAATATCGGCAGCGGGTACGGACGAGTTCACGCAGAAGTTTCAGCGGCGGGTGTGCAAACATCCACGCGTCGGCAAACGAGCAGAATACGCGGCGCGGTTCAGAGCCGGACGTTCAGTGCAGCTGTCGCCATTCTCTCCGGTGATCACGTTGGATGTGCGAGCGTATTCACGTCAGATTTCTCGATGATTTCCGGCGTGCGATCTGAATTCGAATTCCCTCGAAGAGCATTCGCATCGGCCGACGCCAATCCGGGACGCGCACCGGCTGAACGCTCTGTGATCTCTTGACCCGAGAGCAGATTGCTTACCTCCTTATTCCCATCGACGGCGCGGACGTTTGAGATAAGCTGATCGTCGTCCGAAGGTGATGCATGATCTGGCTCGCTGTTGCCGCTGGGGGCCTTCTGCTGATCGGCCTGTATGCAGTCGTCAGAATGGTCGAGAAGGCTCCGCTCTGCGACGAGGACGAGCTTGAGAGGGTCGCGCGGGAGGTGACGGTCATTAAGGGGCAGGACGAGCCGTCCATCCCGTCCGACGGCGGCGATGGCACGTCGACACTCGCGCAGCGTCCGACGCGGTGATCGCGCGCGAACGAACGGCAGCGTGACAGCGTTATCTCCGCACTTCCCAATCGATCGTCCTCTCGTCGAGAAACTCCGAAATGTTGCGCGCAGCACTCCTCGGCCTGTCCGTGACGCTCTCCCTCCTGCCCGCCTGTGCCGCACGCGCAGAGGGCGCGGCGCCCGCCCCGGCTGCCGGGGCGAACGATACGGCGAAGAAGGATCTAAAATCGAGCGGCGAGATCACGGGCGCTTCCCGGCCCTCGGCGGATCCCGACGCGCAGGGCAAGGAGATCCCGGGCACGGGCATCCCCGCCGATCCGCAGGACAGGACGAAGCAGGGCGGCGCCCGCAACGAACCGCGCTGAGGCGACCTACCCATCGGGCGGGACGCACGGATCCGTGCCGCGGCGGGTACGGGCCCGTTCACCGGCCTCGTCCCGGCATTTCGAGGCGTGGACGGCGCGGTTGACCACCTGCAGGTTCGGGACGCCCCAGAACGCGAGCTGGGTCGGCCAGGGCGCGTCGCGATGCTCGCGCCAGACCCGATACAGCGGCACGCGATGATCGACCTCGGCGGTCCTCAGAAGCCGCTTGCCGGAGGCGGCGCAACGATGTCCCTGGCGAATCTTCAAGGTCCGGATCTGATCGCTCGGAGCGACCCAGAGCTTCCAGGCGGCCACGCAGGCCGAATGCCAGCGCGCATTCCGGTTCGGCGATCCGGCGCCCCACAGATCCCGGTGCCAGCCGAACCGATAGACCGGCTGACCGCAGATGCAGCAATGCCCGCGTCCGAGCGCGTAGTCAGGCTCCCGGAACGGCGCGGGCGGCATCCGGAAGCTGGCATGCGGGCCGCCGCCGGTCCCGGAGGCGAGACGCCATGTCCAGCCGGCCGGTTGCTCGGACCGGGCGGCAAGAGCCCGTGCCAGGTGCTCGGCCCGCAGGATGTGGCTGCGCCAGTAGCTCTCCACGGCCAGGCGCGGCGTCGGGGGGATCAGCGGCCGTGACATTGCGTGCCGAAGCACAGGCGCCGGAAAGACGGCCGGCAGGGCCCGTTCCAGCCGTCGCCGTGCCTGCTCGTTGCGCAGCGCGCGCCATTCGGAACCTGCCATCGGAGGTGCTGTAGCCGTCGCCACGCACCGTCGCAACGGAAGGCGACGGAAGCGTCTGATCGTCGCTCAGGGCTTAACGGAGCGGTTACCCTGATCGCCGAGGTTGCTCGTCCAGATTGAGGAAGGGTGAACCATGACCGACACCGTTGGGATCGCCGGCGACCGCATCCGCTCCATCGTCGAGCGCATCGAGAGGGTCGAGGAGGAGATCAAGGACCTGATGGAGGCCAAGAAGGAGATCTTCCTGGAAGCCAAGGGCGAGGGTCTCGACGTGAAGATTCTCAAGGAGATCATCAAGCTGCGCAAGCAGGACAAGGACGAGCGCGACGAGCACGAGACCCTGCTCGAGGTCTACCTCCGCGCGATGGACGCGCCCAGTCCGGCTCCTGTCGCGCAGGCGGCCTGAGACCCCGAGGAGATCTGCGGCCCGCCCCATGAGCTTGACGTGGCGAGCCGCCCTCCCGCGACGTATGAGCCAGCCCACTTACGAAATCCGGCGGAGAGGCTGGCAACCTCGGCACTGGCGGCCCACCTGAGCGGGCCGGGATTGGCATGTTCCGAGCGGAGCTGCGCGTGATGAAGATCGCCGTCATGGGTGCGGGGGCAGTCGGCAGCTATTTCGGCGCCCTGCTGGCGCGCGCCGGCGAGGCGGTGACCCTGGTCGGGCGGCCCGCGCATGTCGATGCGATCCGCGAGCGGGGGCTGCTCCTGGAAACCAACTCCCTTCGCGCCTTCGTGGACCTCTCCGCCACGACGGCGGCCGCGGGCGTGTCCGGCGCTGACGTCGTACTGTTCTGCGTCAAGTCCGGCGACACGGAGGCCGTCGGCCGGGAGATTGCTCCCCATCTGTCGCCGCAGGCCACGATCCTCAGCCTGCAGAACGGCGTCGACAATGCCGAGCGGCTCACGGGTCTGCTCAGCCGCGACGTGATCCCAGCCGCCGTCTACGTCGCCACCGAGATGGCCGGACCCGGACATGTCCGGCACCACGGCCGCGGAGAACTGATCGTCGGCCCCTCGCCGGCCAGTGAGCGCATCGCGGTGGCCTTCCGCGCGGCCGGCATCCCGACCGACGTCTCAGAGAACACGCTCACCGCCCTGTGGAGCAAGCTCGTCATCAACTGCGCCTACAACGCGCTCTCCGCCATCGCGGAGCAATCCTACGGGCAGATGATGCGGACGGCGGGGATCGCCGAGGTGATGAGCGACGTTGTGGCCGAGTGCACCGCGGTCGCCCGAGCCACGGGAATCCACCTGCCGGAGGATATCGGCGCAACGGTGCTGGCCCTCGCTGACGCGATGCCGCGACAATTCTCGTCGACGGCGCAGGATCTCGCGCGCGGTCGGGCGAGCGAGATCGACCACCTCAACGGCTACATCGTCCGTAGGGGCGAGGAGCTCCGCATCGCGACGCCCGCGAACCGGGTCCTCCACACCCTCGTCAAGCTGGTGGAGGCGAAGGGGTCCGCGACCCTCTAAAGGTCGAGGAGCTTGCCCGGGTTCATGATCCCGCGGGGATCGATCGCCCGCTTCAGGCTGCGCATCAGCGCGAGCGTGGCGGGCGCGTGCTCCTCCGCCATGTAGCGCATCTTCTTCTGCCCGATGCCGTGCTCGCCGCTGCAGGTGCCCTCGAGAGCGAGCGCGTGGCCGACTACGCGATCGATGAATCCGGTCGCCCGTGCAACCTCCTCGGGAAGATCGGGATCGACAAGCAGCAGGCAGTGGAAATTTCCGTCCCCCACATGCCCGACGATGGGCGCGACCAGACCGCTTTCCAGGATGTCGCGCTTCGCTGCCTGGACGCACTCGGCGAGCCGCGAGATCGGGACGCAGACGTCGGTCGAGATGGCCTTCGCACCGGGGCGCAGGCTCATCGCCGCCCAGTAGGCGTCGTGGCGGGCCTGCCACAGGCGGGTGCGCTCCTTGGCCTCAGTCGCCCACCGGAACGGCCCTCCGCCGTGTTCGTCCGCGATCTCGCCGAACCGCTCCGACTGCTCGCGAACCGACGCGTCCGAGCCGTGGAATTCCACGAGGAGCAGCGGCGTCTCGGGCAGCGCCAGCCGGGAATAGGCGTTGCAGGCCCGAACCTGAACCTCGTCGAGCAGTTCGATCCGCGCGATCGGCAGTCCGGACTGGATCGTCAGGATCGTCGCGTCGCAGGCCGCTTCGATGCTCGGGAACGGGCAGAGGCCAGCGGCGATCGCCTCCGGAATGCCGCTGAGGCGCAGGGTAAGCTCGGTGATGATGCCGAGGGTCCCCTCGGATCCCACGAGCAGCCGGGTGAGGTCGTAGCCGGCCGAGCTCTTACGGGCGCGTTGCGCGGTGCGGACGACATCCCCATTCGGCAGAACGGCCGTGAGCGCCAGGACCGCATCGCGCATCGTGCCGTAGCGGACGGCATTGGTGCCCGATGCGCGCGTGGCTGCCATGCCGCCGAGCGACGCGTCGGCCCCCGGATCGATCGGGAAGAACAGCCCCTGATCGCGCAGGTGCTCGTTGAGCATCTTGCGGGTGACACCGGCCTGCACCACGACGTCGAGATCCTCTGGGTGGACGGCGAGGATCCGGTTCATGGCCGAGAGATCGACGGAGATGCCACCGTAAGGGGCATTCACGTGACCTTCGAGGGACGAGCCCGTGCCGAAGGGGATGACCGGGACCCCGTGCTCGGCGCAGAGCTTGACGACGTTGCGCACCTCATCGGTGTCGTGTGGGAAGACCACTGCGTCGGGCGGCTGGCTCGGCACCCAGGTGAGTGTGCTGGCATGCTGCTCGCGCAGCGCATGGCCGGTCGACAGACGCGGGCCGAAGTGCGCCCGCAGTGCATCGACGACGGCTGCAACGATGCCGGCATCCGGTCGCCGTCGCGCGGGGAAGGGTTCGGGCGGCGCATCCCCGGTCATTCGGATCTAGTCCCTCGGTACGGAGAACGATGACGCCGGCAGGCGATACCGAACCGGGGCCATTCGTGGAAGAGCCTGTCCGAGGAAGCTCGAAATGGGGGGCCCGACGTCCGCCGCCGGGACGGCTGCCGATCGCAACCATCCCGATCGGCCAGGGCCGGTCAGTGCGAGCGGTCCGTGCGGTCGGGTGCGTGGCCCATGCTGCTGTGCCGGTGATGGGCGTCTCGCTCGCCGCCGCCCCCGAGACGCCGGATTTCGAGGTGTTGGTCGGGCTTCCCGGCACGGGACCGCGCCGCTCCTCCGGCTGGGGTTCCGTACGGTCCTGATGGCTGCTACCTGGGCCGCCATGATGGCGGTCGGCATTTGGATTCTTCTGCGACGTGTTCATCAACGGTCCTGCTGATAGCCCTGATGGGTCGTGTTGACCTTCGAATTGCCCGACTGACCGACCTTGTCCGGATCCTTGGTCTGCGCGGAACCTTGACCCTGCGATCGCGGAGCTTCGGTCGCGCTGCCGGGCCCCTTGTGGGACTGGTTGGCGGGCGGGACGGGGGGAGGTTTCGTTGTCATGCGATCTCGCTTTCTGGTTGTGGTAGGCTAACCGCGGGGCCCCGACGGCGTTCCGCGAGAATGCATGGAGAGGGTGCCCCCGTCGTCGCCCGAGTCCCCGAAGGCCGCTCACCGGTACACGCTCGGCCGCGCGGCCGACGCATCGCCGAACGGTCGGCATGCCAAGCGCCATCGGGGTTGCCGCTTGGCACCCGTGCGGAAACCGGGCGGCGCTACCCGCACATGACGGGTCTTGCCGTCAGGAGTGCCGGCGAGACCCGGCTCGGGCGTTAACGAATCTCCCGGACCAAGCCGCGCGATCGCTCAACCAAGAATTGCATCTCTGCACGCAAAGCCGGGCCTCGCCCAGATCTCAGCGGGCCGGAGGTGCCGTTGATCCGGTGGCCTCCGGCGTTCCAGCCCTGAAGCTCCAGAGCTCGGTCGGCAACCTGATGGGGGCGTCGCGCTTGTAGTCGGCTGAGTCCTGAATGTGCGATGTCGTGACGTAGATGGTCCCGTCCGGCCCCTCGCTGAACGTGTCCGGCCAACGCAGCCGCGAATCCTGCACGAGCGTCGTCAGACCGGCCTGTCCATTCGCGAGATCGCGCACCTTCACAGCGTTGTCCTGAGGCGAGGTCACGTACATACGCCCGTCGCGGCGCGCGATCAGCAGGCCGTCGGCGACGCCGTTCTCACCCACCGTCTTGATCTTGCCCGACAGGTTCCTGTCCGTCAGTGTTTCCGGCACCAGCGAGGCGGTGGCCCAGCCGGTCAGTGCATCGGTCGGCAGGCTGTAGAGCGTCTTGCCCTTGATCGCCTGCCAGTAGAGCGTCCCGCCATCCTTCGATAGGGCGATTCCATCGGCCGAGAAGGTGACGCCACGCCCGTCCGGCCGCCGCAGGGGCTTGCCGTCGTAGGTCACGGTGACGCTCTTGTCCGGCATCGTGGAAGGGTCTCCGGACAGAATTCTCCTGGCCTTGCCCGAGTCGATGTCGACGACGATCAGCGCACCCTCGGCGCCGGAATCCGTGAGGTAGGCCGTCTTGCCGTCCGGCGCGATGCGGACGTCGTTGAGGTAGGAGGCCTGGAGCACGGTGCCGGTGTCGAACGGGATCGTTCTGACGACCCGGTTCGTCTTCAGATCGATGCCGACGAGCTTCGGACCGTCCTTGATGACGTTCGCCATCGCGGGGGCGGCCGCATCCACCACCCAGAGCCGGTCCTGCCCGTCGGCGACAACGCTCTGCACGCAGACGAAATGGTCCTTCGGCGAGATCTCGTCGGCCTTCGCGTTGCGCCAGGCATTCCAGGCCTCGTCCGGGTATGGCACGGGCTTGCCATCCTTCAGTTCGGCGACGGAGACCGGCGCATCCTCGCTCCAGCGCGGGAAATTGATGAAGATCCGGCCGTCCCGCGACACGGTCACGCCGGTCACCTGATGCTCGAAGGTCGCGACCTTCGTCAGCTGGACCTGACCGGTCGTCGAGGTCTCGGCCCGCGCGGGCAGGCCCAGCGGCGCCGCGCCGGCCAGAAGCAATGCGGCCAGCCCGGTGCGGGCGCAGAAAACTCTCATCATGCTGGGGCGACCTCTCGGGAAACGGGACATCCGTCCGAGGGCCAACGCAGCCGTATCCGGCCAAGCTCCCGCCGGCAGGCGCGGCGTCACGGCGCGAGGCCGGCCGCTGATCAGTAGCCTTTCCAGAGGCCCGGCGTCGCGAGTTCCAGGAGGTGCCCGTCCGGATCGCGGAAATAGAGGCTGGTGCCGCCCCGCGGCCAGTGCGTGCGGCCCTCGATCGCGATGCCCGTCTCCGCGAGGTGGCCCTCCCAGGCGGGCAAAGCGTCCGCGGCGATCGAGAAGGCGACGTGGTGCGGCCCGCTGCCGTCGTGCGGTGGGATTGTGCCGCCGGGCGTCTCGATTGGGTGCAGCGAGCCGCCGCGCGGAAACAGCAGCAGGACGCCCCGGCCCGCCACGTCGTAACCGCGCATCCGGGCATCGCTGTGCAGGCAGGGAAGGTTCATCACCCCGCCATAGAAGGCGTCGGCGCGGTCGAGGTCCGTGACGTAGAGCACGGTTTCCAGAACGCCACTCAGTGCCGGCATACGCGAGCCCTCCTGCGCTGCGACCCCTCGGTCGGTTAACCGTCGGGCCAGCGTCATTTTTCCCACAGGCTTCCGAATGCGCCGGGCGACTGCCCGTCCGCCAGCGCGTTGGCTATCTTGGCCACGCGCAGATCTGCGATGCGCCGCGAAGTCGGGGATCGGGATTGGATCAGGACGGCGTCGACCTTCTCATCATCGGAGGGGGCATCAACGGCACAGGCATCGCCCGGGATGCCGCGGGCCGCGGCCTGCGGGTGATGCTGTGCGAACAGGGCGACCTCGCGCAAGCCACCTCCTCGTCGAGCACCAAGCTGATCCACGGCGGGCTCCGCTACCTGGAACAGTACGAGTTCCGGCTGGTGCGTGAGGCCCTAGCCGAGCGCGAGCGCCTGCTCCGGCTCGCGCCGCACATCATCTGGCCGCTGCGCTTCGTGCTGCCCCACGACGAGGGCCTGCGCCCCGCCTGGATGCTACGGCTCGGCCTCTTCCTCTACGACCACCTGACGCAGCTGCGGGCGCTGCCCGGATCCGCGAGCGTGCGATTGCGCGAGTCCGACCTCGGCGCGCCCTTGCAGCCGCGGCTGACACGAGGCTTCGCCTATTCGGATTGCTGGGTCGAGGACAGCCGGCTCGTCGTCCTCAACGCCCGCGACGCGGCCGATCGCGGCGCCCGGATCCGGACCCGCACCCGCGTGGAGGATGCGCGTCGGGGAGGTGGAACCTGGACGGTGCGCTTGCGCGATCAGGCGACGGGCCTCGGCGAGAGCGTCCGCGCGCGGGCAATCGTGAATGCCGCCGGCCCCTGGGTCGCCGACATCCTCGGCGCCAGGCTCGGCCTCGACGCCCGCGCGTCGCTTCGGCTCGTGAAGGGCAGCCACATCGTCGTCCGGCGGCTCTACGCGGGGGAACAGGCCTACATCCTGCAGCAGCCGGACCGGCGCATCATCTTCGCGATCCCCTACGAGCGCGATTTCACGCTGATCGGCACCACGGACATCGCCTATGCGGGCGCCCCCGGCCCCGTAGCGATCTCGCCCGAGGAGACGGACTATCTCTGCGCTTGCATCAACCGCTCCTTCGCGCGGGCGATCAGCCCCGCCGACGTGGTCTGGAGCTATTCGGGCGTGCGCCCGCTCTACGACGACGACGCCCTGAACGCCTCCTCGGTGACTCGGGATTACGTGCTCGACCTCGCCGGCGAGGCGGGCACGGCCCCCGTACTCTCGGTCTTCGGCGGCAAGATCACGACCTACCGACGGCTCGCGGAGCACGCGCTGGAGAAGCTGAAGTCTCATTTTCCGGGTCTCGGGCCGGCCTGGACGGGAGCCGCCCCCCTGCCCGGCGGCGACCTTGCAGGGACCGATTTCGCGACCTTCCGCGCCCGCTTCTCGGCCGACCACCCCTTCCTGCCGCCCGAGATGGCCCTGCGCCTCGCCCGCGCCTACGGCACGCGCGCGGAGCGCGTCCTCTCCGGAGCGCACGGCCTCGACGATCTCGGCGAGACCTTCGAGGCGGGCCTCACGGCGGCCGAGATCGCCTATCTGAAACGGGAGGAATGGGCCCGTACGGCCGACGACATCCTCTGGCGCCGCACCAAGCTCGGGCTGCGCACGAGCGCCGAGGGCGTTGCCCGGCTCGAACGCCACCTCGCCCGCGCGGAGGCCGCCGCCTGAGATCAACGGTCCGGCGCCGGGACGACGCGCCGAAGGGAGGAAGCAGCCATGACGCGCTATGTCGGCGCCATCGACCAGGGCACCACCAGCACCCGCTTCATCGTGTTCGACCGCGAGGGCGAGATGATCGCCTGCGCGCAGCGGGAGCACACGCAGATCTACCCGAAGCCCGGCCATGTCGAGCACTGCCCGAAGGAGATCTGGGCGAACACGCAAGCCGTGATGCGCGAAGCCCTGGACGCCGCCGGCCTGACCCCGACGGACCTCCTCTCGATCGGCATTACCAACCAGCGCGAGACGACACTCCTCTGGGACCGCCGCACGGGCGAGCCATTGCACAACGCGCTCGTCTGGCAGGACACGCGGGTCGAGCCGCTGGTCGCGAGCCTCGCCCGCGAGGGCGGGCGGGACCGGTTCCGAGCCCAGACCGGCCTGCCGCTCGCGAGCTACTTCTCCGGCCTCAAGCTCGCGTGGCTCCTTGACCACGTGGACGGCGCCCGCGCTCGAGCCGACGCCGGTGAGATCCTGTTCGGGAACGTCGACACCTGGCTCGTCTGGAACCTTACCGGTGGGCCGGAGGGCGGCCTCCACGTCACCGACGTGACGAACGCGAGCCGCACGCTGCTGATGTCGCTCGCCGACCTCACCTGGGACCCGGACCTCTGCCGCAGCCTCGGTGTCCCGGAGGCGATCCTGCCGCGCATCGTCTCGTCGAGCGAGGTCTACGGCGAGACGCGCGCCCCGTTTCCGGGCGTCCCCATCGCCGGCATCCTGGGCGATCAGCAGGCCGCCCTGTTCGGGCAGACCTGCTTCCGGGCGGGCGAGGCCAAGAACACCTACGGGACGGGCTGCTTCCTCCTCATGAATACCGGGGCGGAGCCCGTCCCCTCGACCTGCGGCCTCGTGACGACGGTGGGCTACCGGCTCGACGGGCAGGCGCCCGTCTACGCCCTCGAAGGGTCGATCGCGATCACCGGCGCCCTCGTGCAATGGCTGCGCGACAACCTGGGCCTGATCCGCGACAGCGCCGAGATCGAGAGCCTCGCCGCCGGCGTCGCGGACAACGGCGGCCTCTACTTCGTGCCCGCCTTCTCAGGGCTCTACGCGCCGCACTGGTGCGAGAGCGCCCGCGGCCTGATCATCGGGCTGACGCGCTATGCCAACCGCGGTCACATCGCCCGCGCGGCGTTGGAGGCCACCGCCTTCCAGACCCGCGAGGTGGTCGAGGCGATGGTCGAGGATTCTGGCATCGACATCCGGGAGTTGCGCACCGACGGCGGCATGGTCGGGAACGACCTGCTCATGCAGTTCCAGGCCGACATCCTCGACGTGGCGGTGGTGCGCCCGAAGGTGACCGAGACCACGGCCCTCGGCGCCGCCTACGCTGCCGGCCTCGCCACCGGGTACTGGAACAGCCTCGACGACCTTGTCGCCAATTGGGGCGTCGACCGCCGCTGGGAACCCGGCATGGCGGCGGGACCGCGCGAATGGCTTTACGCGGGCTGGAGCCGGGCCGTGAAGCGCTCCTTCGACTGGGCCGAGCCGGAGGCCTGAGGCCTCAGGCCGGCCTGCGCCCGAGACGCTCCGCCACGACGATACCGCCGAGGACGAGGCCCAGCGCCAGCGCGTCGTTCCAGCCGAATGGCTCGCCGACGAGGAGGACGGCGAGCCCCGCTCCGAAGACCGGGACGAGATTGACGAACAGCCCGGCCCGGTTCGGGCCGATCAGCTCGACGCCCCGCATGAAGAAGAGCTGCGCCGTGAGCGAGGGCCCGAGGCCCACGAAGGCAACGATGAGCCAGCCCTTCGGCGTCGGCCAGATCAGGTGGCCGGTAGCCCATTCCGCCGCGAGGAGCGGCAGGGAGGTGACGAGGGCCGCCGCCGCCATCGCCGTGAAGAAGGTCAGCGCCGAGACCTTGGGGCGGGAGGGAAGCGCCACGGTGTAGCCGGCATAGAGCACGCAGGCCGCGAGCATCAGCAGGTCGCCGCCGTTGAAGGCGAGCGTCGCGAGCACCCGCCAGTCGCCGTGACTCGCCGCGACCGCCGCCCCGAACAACGTAATCGCGACGCCGATCGCCTGCCCCGAACTCACCGCCCGGCGGTAGAACGCGACGTTGAGGAGGATGACGAGGACGGGGATCGCGCCCTGCAGCAGGGCGAGGTTGACGCCGCTCGTGAGGGTGCCGGCCGCGTAGAACAGGCTCGCGTAGAGCGTGTAGCCGCAGGCACCCATCGCGAGCACTCGGCGCCAGCTCGGCACGAGCCGGTCCCACTCCGCGAGCAGGGGCCGCCGCGCGATCACCGCGAGCACCGCGCAGGCCACCGCCCAGCGCAGGCAGGTCAGCGCCTGCGGCGAGACTTCGCCCACCGCCATCTTTCCCGCCGCCGCGTTGCCCGCCCAGAGGAGGGCCGTCAGGGTGAGGAGCGCGTAGGCCTTGCGGCCGGCGGCGGTGGAGGACGGTGACATCTCCGAGGGGGTCTCGCGGTGGCGGGCGCTGCGGTCTGTTAGGGGATCGGTAGCCGGCGGAACAGGCATCCTGGCGCAGGGCAGCTCCCGTTCCGGCAGACCCTCAGCCCTCGCCGCTCTCGCGTGCGAGCAGGCGCCGCTTGCGCTCGACGCCGAAGCGGTATCCGGACAGGGCGCCGTCGGAGCGCACCACCCGGTGGCAGGGGATCGCGACCGCGATGCCGTTCGCGCCGCAGGCCTGCGCCACCGCCCGCACCGCGGCGGGCTCCCCGATGGCGCGGGCGATCTCGGCATAGCTCGCCGTGGCGCCGGGCGGGATCTTGCGCAGGGCCTCCCAGACCCGCTGCTGGAATGCGGTTCCGCCGATGTCGAGCGGCAGGTCGAGGCTCGTTGCCGGCGCTTCGACGAAGGCGACGACCTGCGCGATCAGCCGCTCGAAATCAGGATCGCCCTCCTGGATGTCGGCCTTGGGGAAGCGTCGGCGGAGATCCTGCACCAGTTCGTCCGGCGCGTCTCCGAGGAGGATCGCGCAGATGCCGCGCTCGGTCGTCGCCACCAGGATGACACCGAGGTAGCAGGTGGTCGCCGCGAAGCGGATGGCGGCGCCGGTGCCGCCCGCCCGGTAGGCCCGCGGGCTCATCCCGAGGCGTGCGCCCGCGCCGGCGTAGAAGCGGCTCGCCGAGTTGTAGCCGGCCTCGTAGACGGCTTCCGTCACGCTGCCGGCCCGCTGCAGGCCGTCCGCGACGCGGGCGGCCCGGCGCGCCTCGGCGAAGGCCGCCGGCGTGACGCCAGCGATCATCCGGAAGACCCTGTGAAAGTAGTGCGCGCTCATCCCGGCGGCGCGTGCGAGGTCGGCGAGCGGCGGCGCGCTCTCCGAGGCTTCGATCATTCGGCAGGCGCGGGCCACGGCCTCCGCCTGTCGCGCCTGCCGGGACGGCTCGTTCGGACGGCAGCGCCGGCACGCACGGAAGCCCGCGGCCTCCGCCGCCGCGCAGGAGATGTGGAAGGCGATGTTCTCTGGGTTCGCCCGCCGTGCCCGGCAACTCGGGCGGCAGTAGATGCCGGTCGTGCGGACGGAATAGACGAAGTGTCCGTCCGCGTCCGGGTCGCGCCTTTCGAGAGCGGCCCAGCGCGCGGCCTCCTCGGTGACGATCATCCGCTCGGCTTCGGCCATCAGCATCGCGCATCCTTCCGCGAAAGGGAGGCGGCGCGCAACGGAGCGCGCCGGGACCATCCCACGATCGCCGATCCGCTTCGGTGTTTCATCCCGCCCCTTGCTCGGCAATCCGCGCGGCATCCCCGGTCCAGAGATGAAGCGCTGCATAGGCCCGCCACGGCCGCCAGCCCTCCGCCTGGGCGAGCAACGCGGCAGGCGACGGGCGTCCCCGCCCTCGATCGAGGGCCCGCAGCAGCCCGATGTCGCCGACCGGCAAGGCATCGGGCTCGCGCAGGGCCCGCATCGCGATGTACTGCGCCGTCCACGGGCCGATCCCGGGCAGCGCCGTCAGCCGCGCCAGAGCCGCCTCCAGCCCCTGCCCCTCGGCGAACAGATCGGGCTCCCGCAGCACGGCCGCCGCGAGGGCCGAGATCGCGCGGCCGCGGGCCCGCGGCATGTTGAGAGCGGCAGCGACATCCGCCCCCGCGAGCACCTCCGGATTCGGAAAGAGATGTGTGAGACCCACCGCTCGGGTGGCGACCGCCGACGCCAGCGGCGTTCCAAAGGCGGCGACGAGCCTGCCGGCGAGACCGGTCGCGGCCGCGACCGAGACTTGCTGGCCGAGGATGGCCCGAACCGCCATCTCGAACCCGTCGAAGGCCCCCGGAACGCGCAATCCCGGCCGAGCCTTCACCAGCGGGGCGAGTGCCGGGTCGACCGCGAGGCGTGCCGCGATCGGACCGGGATCGGCGAGCGTGTCGAACAGGGCGGCGAGGCGGGCGAGGATCGCGGCGCGACCATCCCGGTCCGGGAGGTCGAGGAACACGCGAAGCTCGCTCTCGCCGGGCTCGATCGTCACCGCGCCGTGCCGGCCGCCGCGGCACAGAGTGCGGCGATAGCGGTCCGCCTCCACGACCTCGACGCCGGGGATCGCTCTCGCGGCGAGGAAGGCGACGAGGGCCGCCCAGTCGTACGGGGCGTTGACGGGAAGCGTGGCGCGATGGCCGTCGTCCATCATCGGCATCGGTCCTGCGCGCGCGCTCGACCGCAACGTTGGGAGCGGCGAATCTCGGAAACCGGACGGAGCCCGTCCGAGAGTCGACGCGACGCGGGTGCACGTGGCACAAGCCGGAGAGGCCTGTGGGGTACGGTATCGTGAGCGAGAGCGGAACACCGCCCGGCGTGAGTTTCAAGGTCGAGATGGGGCCGAACAACCCACGAATCCGGGTTCAGATCGGAGGACGGTCGATCCCGGTGGACATCGCGCCGGAGCAGGCAGCCCATCTCGGCCTCTCGCTGCTCGCCGCGAGCGCGATCTGCTCGCCCGGCCATCCGCGCCCGAAGCAGGGAGAGGCGATCGAGCCGGCTCACCTGCCGGTCATCGGCTGGCAGACGGGCAGCCTCAGCGCCTCGCGCCTTCCCGTGATGGTCGCGCATCTGCTCGGCGGGGCGCAGCTCGTCCTGCGCTTCTCGGTCGACCAGGCGATCGCCTGCGCGAGCGCCCTTCACTCCGTCGGCGAGAGCCTGCGCTCACCGCCTCCGGCAGCCTGACCGATCCGGCGCAGGCCGGACGGAAAGAAATCCGGGTCGGTTAGCGCCGCGGCGAGGAAGCCGAACAGACCGGCATGCAGCACGATCGACGCGGGACCGAATGCCTGCATCTGCCAGAGCGCGGCGGCGCCGGCGAGCATCAGGGCGGGCGCCGCGAGGTAGACCGCCTCGCGCCAGGGAGCGGCCGGACGGGCGATGCGCCACAGCCCGACCACCAGGGCGGCGAGCGCGAAGCCGGCCTTGAGCAGCGCCATGAAGCGGATCAGCCGGGCGAGATCGGGCTCGGTCGCCGCAGCGTCACCGCCGAGGGCGAACACGGCGGCGGGTGCCGCCAGCGCGAGGCCGAGCACGGCCAACCTGCGGCCGCGCCGCTGCAGGCGGATGCCCGCGGCTGCCATACCCGAGGAATCGGTCGAGAGAATCGCGGCCTGAACCATGCGGCACCTCCCTTTCGGCGGAGGGTAGACGCCGGAGGCGCCGAGCGGAAGTCAGGACGTCTCGGCCCATTTCATCGCGCCCGAGCGGTCTCGGACGCCGAGCGCGCGGTAGAGGGCGTTCGCGTGGACCTTCACGGTGTTCTCGGTGAGACCGAGCGCCTTCGCGATCTCCTTGTTCGACAGGCCGGATCGGATCAGGTGCAGCACGTCGAGCTGGCGCGGCGTCAGCCGGAAGGGCTGCGCGCTCCGTCGCTCCGAACCGGGCTCGCCGACGGCTTCGGGCGCTAGCGGGAGGGCGACGAGGGCATTGGGCACGAACAGGTCGCCGCCCATGATCCGCGTCACCGCGCCGACGATCTCGCTGGGCTCGAAGGTCTTCGGCACGTAGCCGTGGAGGCCCGCGCGCAGGGCGAGGAAGATGTCCTCGCGCCGCGAGGCGGTCGCGAGCGCGGCGAGACGGAGATCCGGATAAACCTCGCGTACGCTGCGGAGGCTGAGCGGCGTCCCGATACCGGGCGTCGCGAGGTCGAAGGCGGCGAAGGCGCAGTCCCGTCGCTCGTCGAGCGTCTGAAGCGCCTCGTCGAGGGAACCGGTCTCCCGAACGTCCAGGAATCCGCATTCCCGCCGCAGAAGCGCGGCGAAGGCTTCGCGATACAGGCGATGGGTGTCGACGACGAGAGCGAGGGTGTGATCGGCCATGCCGGTCACTTTCCGCGAACGTTACCGCGCCACGCCCACGAGCGGCAGGCGCGGCATCCGCATCGGCCGCGAATGCACGTCAATTCAATGACCTCGATATCTTTCTCTCCAGCGATATGCTGGACCATGTACCGCCAAGCATGACAAGCATGAGATGCGGATGAATCCATTTATCGCTGTTACTTTTGCACTAACATAGCATCAAATGATGACTTCCGTACGCTAGTGTACAACTTTATGTGATCTTGAGATATTTTGCCTGCGTCTTGGATGACATTGACAACTGGACCGGTTTGCCGCGAGCACGGCGTTGATAAGCCTTTCGGGCTATGCTTGCGGACACCAAGCTCAGCGCTCCCTGTGCAGGCCGCTCGACAATACATGGCGCGTGCCCGGAAAGCGGATGGCGGCAGCGCCGGGCGACTTCGGGCCGATGGATAGTAATGTTCCGTTAAGCTTCACCCTAAACGTCAAAAATGACACTGATGATTAGGGATTAGTTCGTAGGATTAGCGACAGATTGCGCTGGATTCCCATCGTACGAACCGTCTACAAAACCTCGGCTTCGGAGGATCGATCGCCGTGAAGAGTGACCGCAACTCGATGGAGATTGTCTCGGCGTTGAGCCGGTGCCGTTCGGCGTTCATCGGCGTCGGTGTGATGAGCGGGCTGGTCAACGTGCTCTACCTGACCGGCTCGTTCTTCATGCTGGAGGTCTACGACCGCGTCATCCCGAGCCGCTCGGTGCCGACGCTGGTCGGCCTGATGGCCCTGGCGCTGGTCCTCTACGCCTTCCAGGGCCTCCTCGAGATGATCCGCTCGCGCATCCTGGCCCGGGTCGGCGCGGCGCTCGACGAGGCGCTCTCCGCCCGCGTCTTCGACCTCGTCGTGCGCGCGCCGCTGAAGGGCGCCACCCCCGGCGACGGCCTCCTGCCGCTGCGCGACCTCGATGCCCTGCGCGGCTTCCTCTCGGGCGCCGGGCCCGGCGCCTTCTTCGACCTGCCCTGGATGCCGATCTACCTCGTCATCTGCTTCCTGTTCCATCCCCTGATCGGCGTCGCCGCCATCGTCGGCGCCCTGGTGCTGGCCCTCGTCACCTACGTCACCGACCGCTCCACCCGCACCCCCGCCCAGGCCGCCACCGGCCATGGGCTTCGCCGCAACGGCCTGGCCGAGGCCGGCCGGCGCAACGCCGAGGTGCTGGCCGCGCTGGGCATGCAGGGCCGGGTCGGGGCCCGCTGGGCTAGCGCCAACCGCGACTACATGGAGGCCCAGCAGCGCGTCTCGGACGTGGCCGGCGGCTTCGGGGCCGGCTCCAAGGTCTTCCGCATGGCCCTGCAATCGGGCGTGCTGGCGCTCGGCGCCTGGCTGGTGATCAACAACATGGCCACCGCCGGCATCATCATCGCGAGCTCGATCCTGGTCTCGCGCGCGCTCGCCCCGGCCGAGCTGGCGATCGCCAACTGGAAGGGCTTCGTGCAGGCCCGCCAGGCCTGGGGCCGGCTCTCCGAGCTGCTCGCCCGCATCCCCGCCGTCAGCCAGCCCCACGCCCTGCCCGCGCCCACCCGCTCGCTGGCGGTCGAGGGGGTGAGCGTCGCCCCTCCCGGCGCGCCCCGCCTCGTGGTGCAGGACCTCTCCTTCGCCCTCCAGGCCGGCCAGGGGCTCGGGGTGATCGGGCCGTCGGCGTCGGGCAAGTCCTCGCTGGTGCGCGCCCTCGTCGGCGTCTGGCCGCCGGTGCGCGGCAAGGTCCGGCTGGATGGCGCCGCCCTCGACCAATGGTCGAGCGCCGATCTCGGGCCGCATATCGGCTTCCTGCCCCAGGAGGTCGAGCTGTTTGCCGGCACGATCGCGGAGAACATCAGCCGCTTCGAGGTCAGCCCCGACCCCGAGCACGTGATCGCGGCCGCCCGGGCAGCGGGCGTGCACGAGCTGATCCTGCGGCTCTCCGAGGGCTACGACACCCGCATCGGCGAGGGCGGGGCCGGGCTCTCGGCCGGCCAGCGCCAGCGGGTCGGGCTGGCGCGCGCGCTCTACCGCGAGCCGTTCCTGGTGATCCTGGACGAGCCCAACGCCAACCTCGACAACGAGGGCGAGAACGCGCTGACGCAAGCCATCCTGGGGGTGCGCCAGCGCGGCGGCATCTGCGTGGTGGTGGCCCACCGCCCGAGCGCGCTCGCCGCGGTGGATCTCGTTCTGATGATGGCGGACGGGCGCGCCCAGGCGTTCGGGCCCAAGGACGAGGTGTTCAAGCGGGTGCTGCGCCCGGCACCGGCCCCGGTGGCGGCCGAGCCACAGGCGCCGATGCCGCGGGCGATGGGGTTTGGAAGCGGTCCCGGCGGTAGTCAGGCCAGCGGTCAGGCAAGCGGCCTGGCAAGCGGCCTGGGAAGCGGCCAGGGCGGTCCCGGCGGCGGCCCGATGGGCGGTCCGGCCCAGCCGCCGGCCGGCCTGCAGGAGAGCGCGTGATGCTGGGCGAGCGCGTGATGCTGGGCGAGCGCGTGATGCTGGGCGAGCGCCGGATGCTGGGCGAGCGCGTGATGGGTGGGGCTGAGATGCGGGGGATCGTGAGATGTCGGTGAGCATGAGCCCGGGCCTGGCCGCCCCCGGCCTGATCGGCCCGCCGCGCCCGCGCGCGCTCGGCTCGATCCGGCGCCACCTGGCCCTGGCCATCGGCCTGTCGGCGGCCCTGATCGTCGGGGTCGGCGGCTGGGCGACCTTCACCCAGATCTCGGGGGCGGTGATCGCGCCGGGCCAGCTCGTGGTGGAGTCGGACGTCAAGAAGGTGCAGCACCCGACCGGCGGGGTGGTCGGCGAGCTGCGGGTGCGCGAGGGCCAGCGGGTCAAGGCCGGCGACGTGCTGATCCGGCTCGACGAGACCCAGACCCGGGCCAACCTCGACATCGTGCTCAAAGCCCTCGACGAATTGTCCGCGCGCCGCGCCCGCGACGAGGCGGAGCGGGACGGGGCGGGCCGCGTGACGTTCGGGCCCGAGCTGCTGGCGCGCTCCTCCGACCCGGCGGTGGCGCACCTGCTCGAGGGCGAGGGGCGGCTGTTTGCGGCCCGCGTGGCCGCGCGGGAGGGCCAGAAGGCGCAGCTGCGCGAGCGGGTGGCGCAGCTCGGCCAGGAGATCAGGGGGCTGACCGAGCAGGCGGCGGCCAAGGACCGGGAGATCCGGCTGATCGGCTCGGAGCTGAAAGGGGTGCGCGAGCTGTTTGCCAAGAACCTGGTGCCGTTCTCGCGGGTGACCGCGCTGGAGCGGGACGCGGCGCGGCTGGAGGGGGAGCGGGGCCAGCTGATCGCCTCGACGGCCTCGGCGCGGGGCAAGATCACCGAGACGGAGCTGCAGATCCTGCAGGTGGACGGGGACATGCGCACGGAGGTGGGCAAGGAGCTCGCTGAGATCCGGGGTCGCTGGTCGGAACTCGTGGAGAAGCGGGTGGCGGCCGAGGACCAGTTGAAGCGCATCGACCTGCGCGCGCCCCAGGACGGGACGGTGCACCAGCTGGCCGTGCACACGATCGGGGGTCTGGTGGTGCCGAGCGAGCCGGCGATGCTGATCGTGCCGTCGGCCGACCAGCTGGCGGTGGAGGTGAAGATCCAGCCGCAGGACATCGACAACGTGCGGGTGGGCCAGGCGGCGGTGCTGCGCTTCCCGGCCTTCAACCAGCGGGTGACGCCGGAGATCGACGGGGTGGTGAGCCGGGTCTCGGCGGACGTGACGAGCGATCCGAAGACGGGGATGAGCTACTACGTGGCGCGGATCCAGGTGCCGGAGGAGCAGACGGCGCGGCTGGGGGGCTCGAAGCTGGTGCCGGGCATGCCGGTGGAGAGCTTCATGCAACTCGGCGAGCGCTCCGTGCTCAGCTACCTCACCAAGCCCCTCACCGACCAGATCGCCAAAGCCTGGAAAGAACGATAGCCGAGAAGCGGGGGCCGCCGATCCCCGGCTGCCAAGCCTGACTTGGCGCGGTATGCTCGACCATGAGCCGCGCGCGTCTGTCCATCCTCGTCGTCGGTGCCGGCATCGTCGGCCTGGCCTCGGCCCGCGCGCTGGCCCTGCGCGGACACGACGTCGTCGTCGCCGAGGCCGCGGACTCGATCGGGACCGGGATCTCCTCGCGCAATTCCGAGGTGATTCACGCCGGGCTCTATTATCCGACGGATTCGCTCCGGGCGCGCCATTGCGTCGAGGGGCGCCGTCGCCTCTACGCCTTCTGCGAGAGCCACGGCGTGCCGCACGCGCGCCTCGGCAAGCTCGTCGTCGCGACGGCGGAGGCCGAGGAGCTGGCCATCGTCGCCATCCACGAGCGCGCCCGCCGGAACGGCGTCGAGGGCCTGCGCCTCCTGACGGGCGCCGAGGCGCGCGAGATCGAGCCGAACCTCGCCTGCACGCGCGCCCTCCACTCGCCCGAGACCGGGATCATCGACAGCCACGCCCTCATGCTGGCGCTCCAGGGCGAAATCGAAACGCGCGGCGGGATGCTCGCCTTCCGCACGCCCGTCGAGCGCCTGCTCCGCGATGGCGATGCCTGGATCGCGCTGACCGGCGGCGAGGCAGCGGGCGAGATGCCGTTCGACGCCGTCGTGAACGCGGCAAGCTTCGGCGCACCGGCCCTCGCCGCGCGCACGGAGGGCTACGAGCCGGCGCGACCGCCCCGCCTCGTCCTCGCCAAGGGCAGCTACTTCTCGTACGCCGGCAAGCCCGCCTTCCGGCGGCTCGTCTACCCCGCACCGGTCGAGGGCGGGCTCGGCATCCACCTCACCCTCGACCTCGCCGGCCGGATGCGCTTCGGCCCCGACGTCGAGTGGACGGACGGGCTCGACTTCACCGTCGACCCCTCCCGCGCGGACGCCTTCTACGGGGCGATCCGCCGCTACTGGCCGGCGCTCCCGGACGGCAGCCTCGTGCCCGATTACGCGGGCATCCGGCCGAAGCTGACCGGGCCCGGCGAGCCAGCGGAGGATTTCCGCATCGACGGTCCGCGCGAGCACGGCCTGCCCGGCCTCGTGCACCTGTTCGGCATCGAGAGCCCCGGCCTGACCGCGAGCCTGTCGCTCGCGGAGGATGTGGCCGACAGGCTGAACGCCTGAGCGAGCCCCTCCCCTACTTGGTCTCGGCGACGTGGACGCCGGCCCAATCCTCCGGTGGCGGCGCGCGCTCGAAGGCCACGATGCGGGCGGCGTAGAGGTCGTAGAGCGCATCGAGACCGAAGCCGAGGGCCCGGCAGGTTTCGAGGTGGTCGCGGGCGCCCGCCCAGTCGCACCCGCGGTAGCAGGCAAGCAGTGCAGCGTGGGCGGTGGAAAGCCGCGCGAACGTCTCCGAGGCACGCATCTCGGCGTCTCCGAGCAGCACCGAGATCGTCTCGGGCAGCAGCTTGCCCTTCACCCGGATCCGATCGATCTCGAGCAACGCGAAGCGGTCCGAGACCGCCGAGGCGGTGGCATCGCCGAGGATGATCTGCACGCCGTAGGTCTTCGATTGGCCTTCGAGGCGCGAGGCGACGTTCACCGTGTCGCCGAGGACCGAATAGTCGAAGCGCTGGGCCGAGCCCATGTTTCCGACGACGCAGCGCCCGGTGTTGATGCCGATGCCGACGTTGAGGGGCAGGACGGGGTGGCCGCCGGCCTCGGCTTCCGCCCGCCGCTCGGCGTTGAGCGCGTTCATGCGGGCGATCATCTCCAGGGCGGCCGCGCAGGCATTCGCCTCTTGGTCCGGATCGTCGAGCGGCGCGTTCCAGAACGCCATGATGGCGTCGCCCATGTATTTGTCGATGGTGCCCCGCCGCCCGATGATCGCGTCGGTGAGCGGCGTCAGGAAGCGATTCATCAAGGTCGTGAGGCCGGCCGGATCCGCCCGGTAGAATTCCGAGATCGCCGTGAATCCGCGAACATCGCTGAACATGATGGTGAGGGGCCGCTCCTCGCCGCCGAGGCGCAGCTTCTCGGGCGAGGCCGCGAGTTCGTCGACGAGGGCCGGCGAGAGGTACTGGCTGAAGGCCGAGCGGATGCGCTGCCGGCCCATCTGCTCGCGGGTGTAATTCGTGAAGACGAGCACCGCGTAGACGCCGAAGCTCGCCCCCAGCGGGAAAGTCGGGTCGAGCAGGATGCCGAGTTCGGTGAAGCGGAGCCACGAGATCGCGGCGATGAAGATCGCGACCACCGCGCCGAGCACGAGGAGCCATGCGGCCCCGAGCACCGGTGCGAAGGCGATGATCCCGGCCGAGACGGCGATCGCGAGCAGCACCTCCACCACGATGGCGTAACTCGGATAGGACAGCGTCGCGCGGGTGAGCACGCTCTCCAGAACCTGCGCGTGGATCTCGACGCCGGGGATGATGCGGTCGACGGGCGTGGTCTTGTTGTCGAGGAGCCCGATCGCGGACGTTCCGATCAGCACGATCTTCTGGGCGACCCGCTCCCTGTCGAAGCTGCCGTCGAGGACGGCGCGCGCCGGGACGAAGCGGGCCGGATCGTGGTGGTTGAAGTGCAGCCAGACCGATCCGCTCGCGTCGGTCGGCACTTCGAAGCCCGGCACGGCGGCGGCGCTGACGCCGCCTTCGTCGGTGCGCAGCATCACGGCGCCGCTGCCGGTGAGCACCCGCAGTACCTCCAGCGACAGGGCTGGCACCATCCGCCCCTCGGCGATCAGAACGAGGGGCACCCGGCGCACGATACCGTCGCGCTCCGGCACGATGGTGAAGAGCCCGCGCCCCGCCGCCGCTTGCTCCAGCTCCGGCACGTTGCGCAGGAGGCCGGGGAAATGCGCGATGTGGGCGGAGGCGTCAGGGCCAATCTGCGCGAAGCCGGTCTCGGGCAGGGCGGCATCGTTGCCCGAGGGCTGCGCCAGGGCCGTCTGCCCGAGGACGACCCGCGAGGCGGCCACCGCCTCTGCGAGAATCCGATCGTTGCTGGGCAGCCGGGCGAGCGTCGCCCGGCTCTCCGCGTCGAGCCCGGCGACGCTCTCCGCAACGAGGGCCGGCGAGAGGCGGTCGGGTTCGGGAAAGACGGCGTCGAAGGCGATCGCCGCAGCCCCGGCCTCGGTCAGGCGCCGGACCAGGTCGGCGACGCGGGTACGGGCCCAGGGCCACTGCCCGAGGGCGCGGATGCTAGCCTCGTCAATGTCGACGATGGTGACCGGCCGCAACGTCGCCGGGCGCGGTCGCAGGATCTGAAAGGCGTCGAAGGTGCGAAGCCTGAAGGTCTCGACCGGCGGCGGGTCACAGAGCCGCAGCACCACGAAGAGGACGAGGACCGATGTCGCCAGCACCCGGTCGAGGCCGATCCGGCCGACGAGTCCCCGGCGCGCGGCGGCGTGGCGGGCGGTGAAGCCGGGAGGTATGCCTGTTTGGCCCGCTTCCCTCACACCAGCGGTGCCTGAGCGTTCAGCCGGACGAGGTGATCGGTCCAGATCAGAGTCACGTCGGTGGCGGACGCCGGCAGGCTCGTCAGATGCGCCAGGATGTGCCAGTCGCCGCCCGACCCGTCGCTCACCTCCAGCGCCGCGTGATCGCCCTCCGTCACGAGGCGGGCGAAGGCCGCGAGGTTCTCGTATGTCACGTTTCCGCCGAACACGCCGGTGAGGTCGATCGCGTCGCCCGACGCGCCCGCAGCGAAATCCGTGATGGTGCGGGCCGTGCCGGCATCAGCGAAGACGAACACGTCGCGGCCGGCTCCGCCCGTCAGGACTTCCGTGGTAGCCGACGCGATCAGGATCTCCGCAGCGGCCGTGCCGACGAGGTGACGCGCCTCGCCGCGGGTCACGACGGCCTCCACCGCCTGCACCGCCGGCGTGCCGTGCTCATCCTGCACGACGTAGCTGAAATGGCCGCCGTCGCCCGTGCCCTGATAGCGGATCGCGTCGCCGGATGGAGCGAATTGCGCGTCCGTCACGCTCACCACCCCGAGGCGCGCGCCGGAATCCGGATCGCGGTCGTTGAAGAGCAGTGCCGATATCGGCACGGTGAGGGAGGCATCGGGTGCGGCGACGATGTGGTCTTGACCGCCGATCGGGGCGTCGTTGTCCCCCGAGACGGTGAAGAACGCCGTCGCCGAGGCCGTGGCGCCCGTGCTGTTCGCGATCGTGTAGACGAAGGAATCCGTCGCCGTCTCGCCCTGGGCCAGATGATCGAAGGCCGCGCGCGGATCGTAGGTGATGGTGCCGTCCGGGTTGAGGGTGACGGCGGCGCCGTGCGCGCTCGTGCCGGCTACCGAGACGAGGTGGATTGGCAACCCGCTCGGATCGCTGTCGTTGGCGAGGAGTTCCGCCGGCTGGATGACGAGCGGCATGTCCTCGCGGATGCGGGGCACGACGCCGGCGTAGTCGATGACGAGCTCGGCACCGACGACCTGCCCGAACGTCGAATCGTACGACCCGACCTGGAATTCGATGTAGTAGGTCCCGCCCGACGGAAGGACGAAGGTCTTCGTCTGCCATCCGGTCGAGCCGGACACGATGCTGTCTTCCTGCAGCACGGTCGCGACGATCTGGCCGTTCGACGCATCGCGCAGGTATCCGCGGCCGCGAGCGTGGTCCTCGCCGCTCGACAATTGCCAGTCGAACTTGATCGCGTCACCGGCCGAGGCCGAGAACGTGGCGCTACGGATCGACGGCCCCCAGGCCGTGCCGCCGCGTGTGTCGATCGTGCCCTCGAAGGCCAGCACCGCGACGGCGTCGGCGCCCGCGAGATACGTGCCGCTGCGATCGACGACGATCTGCGGCCGGTAGGAATTGTTGATGAAATTCCCGGAATTCACGGTGGATTGGGTCCAGCCGGAGAAATCCGGTGCGGCGCCGAATCCGCTGTTCACCAAGAGGCTCGGATGCAGGTCGAGGTCGTCGGCGGCGACGGGCGGCCGCTCGCCGGCTCCGGCCAGCGTCACCGAGACGACCTGGGTCGTGCTCCCGCCGAGACTGTCCGAGATCCGGACCGAGTAGGTCTGCACGCGGGTCTCGCCGGCGGAAAGCGCGTCGATCGCACCGTCCGGCACCGCGAAGTTCCAGGCCAGGGTTCCGGACGCCTCGTCGATCGCACCGAGCGTGAGCGTGCCGAGATACCCGGTTCCGTCCGCGACGACGGTCGCGCCGTGGACGTCACCGAAATCGGGATCGCTGAAGGCGATCGTGCCCGAGCGGCTGTGCAGGAGTGTCCCGCTGCCGGGTGCGCCGTAGGCCACCTCGTCCACGCGCGCCGCAGCGCTCGTGGCGTCAGGCCGGATGACGGGCGCGTCGTTGACGGGCGCGATCTGGAACCGGGCGGTCTGCGCGACGTCGCCGCCATGGCCGTCCGTGATCGTGTAGGCGAGCGTCACCGGCCCATTGGCATTCGCGGCGGGCCGATAAGCGTAGCGCCCGTCGCCCAGATCCTCGATCGTGCCGCCGCCGCCAACGATCTTCAGGCCGGTCAGGGCGAGGACGTCCCCATCGACGTCGCCCGCGCCGGCAAGGAGTTCGGCGGCGGTGATCACGCGCGCGGTATCCTCGAGGCTCGCCGCCAGCACGAGCGGGCCGCCGATCGTCGGTGCATCGTTGACCGGGATGACATCGAAGCGGGCGGTCTGCGCGACGCTGCCGCCGTGGCCATCAGTGATCGTGTAGGCGAGCGTCACCGGCCCGCTCGCATTCGAGTCGGGCCGGTAGGCGTAGTGGCCGTTGCCCAGATCCTCGATCGTGCCGTCGCCGCTCACGATCCTCAACGCGGTCACGGCGAGCGCGTCGCCGTCCGCATCCGTCGCCCCGGCGAGCAGATCGAGCGGACTGATCGGGCGAAGGGTGTCCTCGGGACTCGACCGGAGCGACAGCGCCCGCGCGACGACCGGTGCATCGTTGACGGGCGAGACCTCGAAACTCGCAATCTGCTCGACGCCGCCGCCGTGCCCGTCCGTGATCGCGTAGGCGAGCGTCACGCGTCCGCTCGCATCTGCCGCCGGCCGGTAGATGAAGCGGCCGTCGCCGAGATCCTCGATCGTACCGCCGCCACTCACGACGCGCAGCCCGCTCACCCGCAGTGCATCGCCGTCGACGTCGCTCGCGCCGGCGAGGAGGTCCGCGGCCGAGACGATCCGCGAGGCATCCTCTGCGCCCGCCGCGAGGACGATTGCGAGGGGCGCGACGGGCGCATCGTTGACCCCGGTCACGTCCATCGTGAGCGTCGTCGTGGCACTCACGCCCGTCTTGTCCTCGACGCGGTAGGTGAAGACGTCCGCGCCCTGCTGCCCCTCGGCGAGGCCGGCGGCCTTGTCGGCCCGGTAGACATAGGTGCCGTCGTCCCGCAGCAGCAGCGTGCCGTAGCGGCCCTGCAGGGTGACGGTGCCCCCCGAGAGGCCCTCCATCGGCGCCTCGATGCCGGCCCGCGCCGCCACGATGTGCGCCGTCGTCGCGCCGAGGACGCCCTGGCCGACGGTCGCCGCGACGAGGGCGTTGCCCTGCACGACCGTGAAGGTGCGGGGCGTGAGGACGAGGGGATCGTCCTGCGGCGAGCCGCCCGGCGGAAGCGGGGCGGTCAGCGGATCCACGGGCGGCTGGCTCGATCCGCGCGGCGCCGAGCCGGAGAGCGGATCGACCGGCGGCGTCTCGACGGGCCCGTTCGGCGCGCCGGGCGGGGCGGTGTCCGGCTGGACGATGTTCGGTTCGGTGCTCGAACCGCCGCCGCCGCCGGTCGAGGGTCCCTGGAACACGGGCAGGCGGGGCGCCTCGGCGATCGCCTTGAAGATCGCCTGGACGAGGCCGGCCTCGAACTGAAGATCGGCGGGCGTCTTGGCGACCTGCTCGAACTTGACCTGCAGCGGGCCGTTCGGGCTGACGATGAAGGCGTTGCCGGGATCCGACACCGTGAAGAGGAGGCGGGTCGGGTCGTCGCGGTCGTAGACCTCGAAGCGGCCGGTGTGTCCGTCCGGCTCCGTCATCACGGAGAGGCGTGTTGTGCCGTTGTCCGCATCGATCTGGACGTGGACCGCCGTGCCGCGGATGCCCATCGTGGCGACGGGGGTGCCGATCTTCATGTCGCCGGTCTTGGCGACCTTGCCGGCCACGAAGGTGATCGAGCCCTGTACGAGGCTGAACAGGGCCGAGTTGCTCTCCCCCTCCGCCTTGTAGACCATCTCGTTCAGGAGCATCCGCGCGCTGGCGGAGAGGCTGAACAGGGTGCCGTCGAGGAAGGAGACGGCAAGCGAGGAGCCACGCTCCGTCTGGACGACGTCCCCCTTGTAGACGAGATCGCCCACGTGGAGCGCGACCGTGACGCCGTTGCGCACGACGCTCGCCGAGCCGGTCACCGTCTGAACGCGGCCGATCGCGGCCGAGGCGTCGGAGGCCTGCGGCGCACCGGCCTGCGCGTAGCGCTCGCCGCCGAGCGGCAGGCTGAGGGCGTCGATGACCGCGTCGGACAGGGAGGCCCCGTCCGGCGCGACGAGCTTGGGGCGCCGCCCGACCTCGAAGTAATCGTGGACGACGAGGCGGTGCGTCTCGTCGCTGATGATCAGATCGGCGCCCGCACGGACGTAGTGGCCACGGAAGAGAAGGGCCGCGTCGTCGACCCGGATGGTGCCGCCGGCCTCCGCCTCGACCTCGCGCACGTCCGCGAGGCCGAAGGACGGCCCCTGCGAAGATGATCTGATGTCGGCTGCGCTCTTCACGTTTCGTGCACCGAATCCGAATGGAGCGTCTCGCGACGCCTGTTCATGGCTGCGCTACGGGAAGTATCGGAGCGTGTTGGTGCGCCCCGTCACACGAAAAGACGGCTTCACCGCGCACCCACAAGCGTCGCCGGCGCCGGCACGCCCGAAGACCCGAACCGTCCGTATCCGTACAGTTCAATTCCCTTCGCCCGACAGGCTCGCGCAGGTTCATCCGAGGGGCCTGAAGATTTCAAGTGTTCCGAGAGCACAGAGGCGCCAATTCGCGAGCCCGAACATGGCGTTGCCGGCAGCCGCCGGCCCCGCGCGGCGGCCATCGGTCGACGGAATCGCTCAGGGAACGAGGGTCAGCACCAACGGTACCAGGATCGCGGTCAACAGAGCGTTGAGACCCATCGCGATTCCGGCGAATGTGCCCGCGACCTCGCTGACCTGGAAGGCGCGGGCTGTGCCGACGCCGTGGGCAGCGAGGCCCGCCGCGAAACCCCGCGCCCGCATGTCCCGGATCCGCAGCGCGTCCATCAGCGGCGTGACGAGGATCGCACCCGTGACGCCCGTCAGCATCACGATCACGGCCGTCAGCGTCGGGTCACCGCCAAGCGTCTCGGAGACGCCCATCGCGACGCCCGAGGTGATGGATTTCGGGCTGAGCGCGGTGATCACTGGACGCGGGATGTCGAGGAGGCGCGCGAGCCCGACCGCGGAGATGAGGGCCACGACGCACCCGACGACGAGTGCGGCCAGCATCGGCAGGAGGGCGCGCATCACGGTCGCCCGGTGCTCGTAGAGCGGCAGGGCGAGCATCACCGTCGCCGGTCCGAGCAGGAAATGCACGAACTGCGCGCCCTGGAAGTAATCCGCGTATGGCGTACCCGTCAGCGCCAGCACGGCGCCCGTCAGCACGATCGCGATCAGCACCGGGTTGGCCAAGGGGCTGCGGCCCGTCGCCGCCGCGATCCGGTCGGCCACGAGGTAGGCGACGAGGGTGACCGTCAGCCAGAGCAGCGGGGTGCGGGAGAGATAGACCCAGACCGCGAACTCGCCGCTCATCGTTCCGCCCCCCGCTTCCCGCGCGGCTCCAGCCACCGCGAGACGGCGACGAAGGTCAGCGCGGTCGCGCCGAGCGCCGCGAGCGTCGACACCACCAGCACGACGGCGAGCTTCAGCCCCTGCACCTGCAGCACGTCGAGGCGGCCGACGATGCCGGCGCCGGCCGGTACGAACATCAGGGATAGGTTGGCGAGGAGCCCCGGCCGGTCCGCTCCAAAGTGCCGTCCGTCAGCGGGCGCGGCAGCGTGCGCGGCACGATCGCGGGCCCCTGATCGCGCAGCACGAGGAAGCCGAGCAGCAGCACCATGCCGAGCACGGGCCCCGGCAAGGGCAACCCGCTGCTGCGCGCGACGACCTCTCCGGCGAGCTGTGCGAGCAGGACAAGGGCGAAGCTCGCGATCACGGGCTGCGCTCCGCCGCCCGGACGGACGGCCTCACGCCCGCGCCGCCGCGCCGTCGCGGCCTGCGAGCCCCTCCTCGCGGGCGCTCGCGATGGCGGATTCATCGAGGCCGAGAAGCTTGCCGAGCCGCCAGACGAGGGCCTCCTCGAACTCGTCGACGGTGCCGTCCGCTCCGGCGACGGACCATGCCATCGCAAGGAGCCGCGCCCGCTCCGCCTCGCCGCCCTCGCGCCCGATCAGCTCCACCAGAATGGCGACATCGCGGGTCTCCGCGTCGAAGGCGGTGGCGCGCGCGATCAGTGCGTCCGCCGCCTCGCCCGAATCCGCGTAGCGCCGGCGCACCAGACGCGTCAGGCGCTCCGCTTCAGGGGCCGCGAGCACGCCGTCGACGCGAGCCACGTGGACGAGCAGCGCGGTCGCCGCGAGGTGCTCGTCGTCGACGGGCAGGTCGGCGGCCGGCGCGATCCCGAAGGCGTCGGCGGCATAGGCCCGGAGGCGCGCGATCAGGGACATGGGCAGAGATCTCGAGAGGGGCGGCCGACAGTCTCGATCGCCTTGAGCCCCGTCAAGCGCTCGGGATCGTCTGCGCGCGCGGCGCCCTCGCGGCGTGGCGCGGCTGCATCGGATCGCGCCGGCTGCCGCCTCCCGCCTTGCCAATACGGAGCCGTCCGGATATGAGCCTCACCCGAACGATCGAACGATGCCCCACGGCGCGTCGATCGCGCCGCAATAGCTCAGCTGGTAGAGCACCTCATTCGTAATTGGCGGGTTAACCGTTAAAATCGAAATGGTCTCAACGAGTTGACGGACCGACGATCGATTTAGTATGGCCTTAATAGGGCCGGAGGCCGCAATAGCTCAGCTGGTAGAGCACCTCATTCGTAATGAGGGGGTCGGGGGTTCGAATCCCTCTTGCGGCACCATTTTTTCACTTCTCTAACAATGCCTTCGATCGACCTGGCAGAATGAGTTCAGGATCGGAGCTCCGTCTGGTGACCATCGGGTGACCACGTCAGAGAAGCTCGATCCGCCGGGAAAGGCATTTGTGTCTGTCGTACCAGCTGTGGACTGAGGCGGGTCAGGCTAAACCTTTGCATCTATTCAAGTGTCCGCCGTCAGCGCTCCTGAGACACATCGAGGCCCTTCACGAACGGAGGATGGCTGGTTCATCGTAGTCCTGAGGCACGACGATGAAGCAGACATCCGGACTGGCACGCAAGCCGGCAGACGCGGTGATCAAAGACATCCGCCGGGCCACCCGCCGGCAGTTCTCGGCCGAGGAGAAGATCCGCATCGTGCTGGAGGGCCTGCGCGGCGAGGACAGTATCGCCGAGCTGTGTCGGCGCGAGGGCATCGCCAGCTCGATGTACTACGGCTGGTCCAAGGAGTTCCTGGAAGCCGGTAAGAAGCGGCTGGCGGGCGACACGGCGCGGGCGGCGACAGCAGACGAAGTCAAGGAGCTGCGCCGCGAGGCGGGCGCGCTGAAGGAGGTTGTGGCCGATCTCCTCCTGGAGAACCGCCTGCTCAAAAAAAGCATGAGCGGGGCTGGGGACGACGAGGCATGAGGTACCCAGCCCCTGAGAAGCTGGAGATCATCCGGCTGGTTGAGCAATCCCACCTGCCGGTGCGCCGCACCCTGGAGAAGCTCGGCATCACCCGATCGACGTTCTACCGCTGGTACGACGCCTACCTGAGAGGCGGTCCCGAGGCATTGGCTGACCGACCATCCCGGCCCAGCCGGGTCTGGAACCGTCTACCGACAGAGATCCGCGAGCAGATCGTCGCCCTCGCGCTGGAGGAGCCGGAACTCAGCCCACGCGAACTGGCGGTGCGCTTCACCGACGAGCGGCGCTACTTCGTCTCGGAAGCCAGCGTCTACCGCCTGCTCAAGGCCCAGGACCTGATCACCAGCCCCGCTTACATCGTCGTCAAGGCCGCCGACGCGTTCCGCGACAAGACCACGGCGCCCAACCAGCTCTGGCAGACCGACTTCACCTACCTGAAGGTTGTCGGCTGGGGCTGGTACTACCTGTCGACGGTGCTGGACGACTTCTCGCGCTTCATCGTGGCCTGGAAGCTCTGCGCCACGATGCAGGCCAGCGACGTCACCGCCACGCTCGATCTGGCGCTGACCGCGGCCGGGCTCGATCAGGTGCCGGTGGCGCATCGCCCGCGGCTGCTGACCGACAACGGATCGAGCTACGTCGCGGGTGACTTGGCGACATGGCTCGGCAGCCGAGGCATGACCCACATCCGCGGTGCGCCGCGCCATCCCCAGACGCAGGGCAAGATCGAGCGCTGGCACCAGACGCTCAAGAACCGCATCCTGCTCGAACACGCCTACCTGCCGGGCGAGTTGGAGGCCCGGGTTGCCGCCTTCGTGGAGCACTACAACCACGTCCGAGCTCACGAGAGCCTGGGCAATCTCACCCCCGCTGACGTCTATCTCGGCCGCGGCGAGGGCATCCTGCGCGAGCGGGCGCAGATCAAGCGTCAGACCCTCATCGACCGCCGCTTGCGCCACCACGCGCGGGCTGCCTAACCTCTCAACCCAGGTGGACCAGAGCCTCCGTTCCTGAGCGTCCCAGATCGTCTCAAATCATCTGACGACGGACAGGCATCGCCTCCTCCATGTACTACGGCTGGTCCAAGGAGTTCTTGGAGGCTGGCCGGAAGCGGCTGGCCGGCGACACGGCCCGTGCTGCCACCGCCGACGAGGTCAAGGAGCTGCGCCGTGAGGCGGGTGCGCTGAAGGAGGTCGTGGCCGATCTCGTCCTGGAGAACCGCCTGCTCAAAAAAACGTATGGCCCGCCCCGTCTGCAAGGTGGTCGATGAAGACGCCTGTATCCGGTCTGCACAAACGTATCCGGCATGTCGGCACAATGGCCGCCGCCAAGATGGAGAGCCGCACGTCCCGGGCCTCATAAGCACGTCGGCCTCGCTGAGCCGCTTTTTTTGCCAGGCTTCCGGGACGCCGCTCGACCGTCAGGCCATCTTCACTGTCCTCCCGCAGACCTCGTGGACCCGCGCCGAGTGGTCCGGCTCGAACTCGGGTCGACCTCTCTCCACGCCTCAGGCGAGGGCCGGCTCCAGATGCCGCTCGAAGCTCCCCCCTTTGCGCAACGTCGCCCAAGCGACCCGCGCGAGCTTGGCCGCGAGCGCGACGACCACGACGTTGTAGTGTGCCCGCGCCATTAGACCGCGCAGCCAACGTCCGGTCGCGTCCTCGGCCTTGGACAGCGAGGCCAGGGCCGCGCGCGCCCCATGGATGAAGAGCCCACGCAGGTAGGCGTTGCCTCGCTTGCTGATGCCGAGGAGCTTCGGTCTGCCGCCGGTCGTGTGCTGGCGCGGCACGAGGCCGAGCCAAGCGGGAAGGTCGCGGGCGGACGCGAAGGCGCTCCCGTCGTCGACGGCCGCACGCAGGGCCGTGGCCGTCATTGGCCCGACGCCCGGGATCGACACCAAGCGGCGCGTCGCTTCGTCGGCGCGTGCGCGCTCCACGAACTCTCGGTCGAGCGCCTCGATGCGGCGGTCGAGACCCGCCCACTCCTCGCGGATCTCGGCGACGAGGGCCCGGATGCGCGTGCCGACCCGCGCCTCGGGGTCCGTCAGGAGAACATCGACCGCCGTCTCGAACTTGCGCCGGCCCTGAGGGAAGGCGAGGCCGCGCTCCAGCAGGATCGCGCGGAGTTGGTTCATGAGCATGGTGCGCATGCCGACCAGCCGCGACCGGACCCGGTGCAGGCTCTGCATATCGAGCTGCTCTTGTGCCTTGAGAGGCACGAAGCGCATCGTGGGGCGCGAGGCGGCCTCGGCGATCGCCTCGGCATCGCGGTCATCGTTCTTCTGCGCCTTGACGTAGGGGCGGACGTACTCGGGCGACATTAGTCGGATGACGTGTCCCTGCGCGGCGAGCAGCCGGCCGAGGTGATGGGCACCGCAGCAGGCTTCCATCGCGACAATGCAGGCTGGCAGCTTGGCCGTCAGGCCGACAATCGTCTCCCGCCGCGAACGCCGGCGCAGCACCACCGCCCCGGACGCGTCGAGGCCGACGAGGCTGCAGCTGTTCTTGCCGAGGTCGATGCCCAGCACCGCGATCGCACTCTTCGCCATTCCAGATCCCTCCGTGTGTCCGTGGCAGCAAAATGCCACCGTCGGTTCCGTGAGGGGCGGGCCATCCCATAAGCCATCGGCATCTTCGCGGAGGTGCCGAAATGACGTTTCGCTTCATCGAGCAGCATGGAAGCATCTGGCCGGTGCGTCTCATGTGCCGCGTGCTCGGGGTCTCGGCCAGTGGGTATTATGCCTGGCGCTCCCGGCCTGAGAGCCGCCGCGCCCAGGAGAACCGTGCCTTGCTGGCGGACGTGCGACGCCTGCAGGAACAGCACAAGAGCCGCTACGGCTCACCGCGGATGCATGCCGCTCTGCGCGCGGAGGGACGCGGCGTCAGCCGAGGCCGCATCGAGCGGCTGATGCGCCGACACGGCATCCGGGCTCTGGCAGGCCGCCGCTATCGCCCGTGCACCACCGACAGCAATCATCCCCTGCCGCTCGCTCCCAACCTCCTGCAGCAGACCTTCGTGGCGGCAGCCCCCAACCGCGTCTGGCTAGCCGACATCACCTACCTGGCGACTGGCGAGGGCTGGCTCTACCTCGCGGCCGTGCTGGATCTGGCCACCCGCAAGCTCGTGGGATGGGCCATGCGCGAGCACATGCGCATCGAGTTGACCCTGGCCGCGTTGATGATGGCCACCCAGCGGCAACGGCCAGCTGCCGGGCTCATCTGTCATTCGGATCGCGGGAGCCAATACGCTGCGGCAGCTTACGGCGAGCAACTCGCCGTCGTAGGGGCGGTCGCCTCGATGAGCCGGACAGGATGCTGCTTCGACAATGCCCCGATGGAAAGCTTCTTCCACACACTCAAGGTCGAACTCGTCCATCAGCGCCGATGGGCAACCCGCGACGAGGCACGTCGCGACCTGTTCGCCTACATCGAGGGCTACTACAACCGACAGCGCCTCCACTCCGCCCTCGGCTACCGTACGCCTGAGCAAGCTGAGCAGCGCTGGGCAACGTAACCTCCGTGTCCACTGAAACAGGGGAGGATCAAAGCTCTTCATCGAGGCCCAGGCCTCGATCAGCGTGCCATCGACACTGAAGTGGTCGCTGGACAGGAGCCGCTTCACCCGGGGCTGGGCCAGCACGGCTGCCAGGAACTTGGCGGCGATCTCGCCGGCCAGCAGCCGGTCCCGGTTCTTGGTGAAGCTCGTATGATCCCAGGGCGGATCGTCGACACCCAGCCCCACGAACCAGCGCAACAACAGGTCGAACTCCAGCCGCTCCATCAACTGCCGCTCCGAGCGGATCGAGTAGAATGCCTGCAGGAGCATCGCTCGCAGCAGCATCTCAGGCGGGATCGACGGACGACCTATCCGGGCCGCATAGAGCGCAGAGAAGTCCTGGTTCAGCGCTGCGAGCGCCACATCCGTGAGCTGCCGGATCGCCCGCAGAGGATGGTCGCGCCGCACCCGCGCCTCCAGGTCCACATACGAGAACAAGGTCCCCGACCGCTGATCCGAGCCGCGCATCCACCTGCCCCAAGCGTTACCGGGAAGGAGTGAATCATGCCCAGCTCGGCCACGCCACGGACTTCCTCAACAGCCTGCTAGTACTACTGTGTCACAAACGAGCGATGGCAGCAGGGACATCGGTGAAGGGACAGGACCAGTGCACGCGCCAGTCTCAAGCGCAGGCTCTTGATGGAATCAGGCACGTGACGCTCTGGCCGGATCGGGGGCGCCGCGGGGTCTGTAACCGGCGGGTAGGACAGGGGTTTGGCGCCTGGTGATCTTCGGTCCTGAGGGGGGAAACCGGCCTCGCTCGGAGACCAAGAACCCGTACGCCGCGATGCACAAGCTGGCGTGATGATGGAAGCCGCGCCAGCTCCGCCCCTCGTAATGGCCGAGCCCGATCTCCTGCTTCAGCTCTTGATAGTCCCGCTCGATGCGCCAGCGCAGTTTGGTCTGGCTGACGAGCTCGGCCAGGGACGTCTCGGGCGGCAGGCTCGAGAGCCAATACTTCGTCGGCGCGGCCTCGCCCTGCGGCCACTCGATCAGGACCCACTCCTCGGCACGAGGCTCGTGTCGCAGCTCATCGCGATGCGCCGGGCGCGCCCGCACCGCCGCAAAGCGCGACGCCAACATCCCGTTCGGGCCCGCACGCCACCTGACCTGCTGCCAAGCCGCCTCCGGCAGAGACCGGGCCAGCTTCTCGGCCGAGAGCGGCTTTTGATCGGGGCTGCGCCGCACCCGGGTCGGTGGCCTGCCGCGCCCGCTCCACGCTTTGGGCGGCAAAGGAGCTGTTCCGGGTGGCCACAGGCTGGTCGAGGAGGAGATGCCGAGACTGTAGCGCAGACCCAACTCCGTCAGGGCCGTGCGGAAGGCTGTGTCGATCCCGTATCCGGCATCGGCCAGCACGAGACCGGGCGGCACCTGTTCGGCCTGGGCGGCACGGATCTGATCCAGCGCGATCTCCGGCTTGGTCTGGAAGAAGATCGCCTCGGGCACGCCAGCCTTCGTGCGCCGCTCGGGATCCTGGGCCCAGGCTTCGGGCAGGTAGAGGCGGTAGGCGATCGGCAGGCTGGCCTGCGCGTTGGCCAGCGAGAGCGTCACGGCGACTTGGCAGTTCTCCTGTTTGCCGATCTGCCCGCAGTATTGCCGCCACACCCCGACCGAGTGCCGGCCCTTCTTGGGAAAGCCCGTGTCATCGACGATCCAGGCCTGGATCGGGCCTTGGCTCTCGATCATCGGCAGCACCGCGGCGCGGACCCGGGCCAACAAAGCGGCGTCTGACCAGTCGCCCTTGGCCACGAAATGGTGCAGCGCCTGATGGGTGGCCTGAACCCGAGCCGGTGCGATCCGGGCCGCCATGGGCTCGATGCTCTTGCGCGCGCCCGGCAAGAGCAGACCGGTGCAGTAAGCCTTCAGCGGCGCGACCCGATCAGCATGGCCGAGGACGTCCGAGAGGGTGTCGACATAGGCCGCAAAGCGCGGCTGGTCGGCCAACGGAGTGTTCAGGGCATCCATGCCGCGCTCCTGCACGAGATCGGATCACCCCTCATACACCCCATTCTTGTGACACAGTAGTACTAGTGCACAGCCCGCCCGCCTCGCCGCGGCTTTTCTTCGTGATAGGCGACGGATGAGGTGCGGTCTTCGCAGCTCAATCCGCACCGAATCCACCCGAGATGACGCGCTCGCCGAGTTTTCGGTCCACCATCCGGACCGTCCGGTCAATTTCGGCGTCAGGCGCGCCGAGCTGGTGCGAGATCAGCTTCACCAGCACGTCAACCCGCTCGATGAAGGGCGCCCCGCTCGCCACCGCCCGCGCCGCCGACGAGGGGTTGAGCAGGCTCTCGGCCGCCTTGGCGTACTTCTCGAAGGGCACCTGGTCCTTCGGGTCGGCGCCGAGCCGCTGGGCGATGGCGTCCACGTGCTCGTAGATCGCGCGGGACCGCGCTAGATCGCTATGCACTGCGTCGCGGATCGATTGCGGCTCCTCCGGTGTGACGCAGCGGTAGTTGCCTGTCAGCAGCATCGACCACTTCGCCAGCGGCACAAACAGCGAGTCGAACACCTTGAGCTTCACCGGCACGTCCTGCCCGTCGAGGCGCACCGCGTCGATGTCCGCCTCCAACTCGCGGAGCAGCTGGTTGTGCGCCTCGTCGGCGAACGCCGCCGCCTTGAAGTTCGTCGGCAGCCCGACGTGGAGAACATTCGCACCCTCACCTGCCGGGCGGTAGGCCTGCGGATCGGGCGAGCAGAGCGTGACCAGCCCTGGCTCGAACCGATCCCAGACGCCGGCATTGGTGTAGGCAAACTCCAAGTCCATGTTGGCGAGCGCCGGGATGCGCCTGAGATACGGAAGGGGCGGCATGTTCATGAGTGAGAGACAAGGCCGCTTCGCCTCAGAAATCTTGATCATCAGGAGACGGATCGAATAGTCATTGTATTGCGGCTCCTGCATGGCGAGCCCAACCAAGTCATATCGGGAGACGTCGACGTCTTCGGGCGGCGTCGCGTCCAAGGTGCCAGGCAGATCACGCGAAAATATTGCTCGGTGGCCCGCTTCATCGCGCAGCTTGATGCGGACCTCGGTGCCCTCGCGGTTGATCAGGTCAGCCGTCTTCCTGCGGCAGACGAGGGTCACGTTGTGACCAGCCATCAGCAGCTTCGTGCCGAGCAGCGAGCCGTACGAGGCTCCAAGGATCAGAATATTGCGTGGCATGCGCTTCTTCCCAAAATTTGTAGTGTTATTTCCACGAACGTAGCGATGTTCGACTCCTCAGCCTCAAGGCACGCTGGGCCTTCCACGTCCGGATTACAGCACGCAGCCAGGCCGTCTGCCCACCGCACTTTCAGCCGTAACAAGGGGCCGGATCTCACCTTCAGCCCGCCTGGCCCTCTCCATCGCCGCGCTGGGATGGGTCGGCACAGCTCCCGGATGATTGGCATTATCGCCTGCGGCGTGGCCCGGTGGAGGCTGGGGTGTTGCCGCGGTTCTCGTTGAGGAGCTTGCGCCAGCGGGTCAGGCGCTCAGGGTCCAGCGTTCCGCCAGAGACGGCGGCCTGCACGGCGCAGCCGGGTTCGTGGGCGTGGGTGCAGTCGCGGAACCGGCACAGGGGCGCGAGCTCAGTGATCTCGGCAAACAGGGTCTCGATGCCTTGCGCGGCGTCGCTGACGTGCAGCGTTCGCATTCCCGGCGTGTCGATGACCCAGCCGCCGCCAGCAATGGCGTGCAGGGAGCGGGATGTCGTGGTGTGGCGGCCCTTGGCGTCGTGCTCGCGAATGCGTCCCGTCTCCTGAGGCACATTCTGGTCCGGACCAGCCAGCGTGTTGACCAGGGTCGATTTGCCGACACCGGAGGAGCCGACCAGCGCCACGGTTTGCCCCACGCCGCACCACCGGGCCAAGGCACTCACGGCCTCGGGCAGGCGAGGATTGATGGTCAGCACGGCGAGCCCGCGCTGCAACTGGGCAGCCTGGCGCTGATAAGCCCCCACATCGACCGCAGTGTCGGCTTTGGTGAGCAGGATCACCGGATTGGTGCCGCCCTGATTGGCCAGTGCCAGATAGCGCTCCAGCCGGGCGGGGTTGAATTCGGCGTTGCAGGAGGTGACGACGAACAGGGTGTCGACGTTGGCCGCGGCGATCTGAAGGGGCCTGCTGCCTTCGGTACGCCGCGCCAGCACCGTCCTGCGGGTGAGGCGGCGGTGAAGCGTTTGGGTCTGGGGATCGACTAGCACCCAATCGCCCACAGCGTAATCGCCGGTGTTGGTGTGAGCCGGAAGTGTCAGCTTGACAGGCCCAGTGAGAGACAAGGCGGTCAGGCGGGAGCGGTGAACCGCAGCGATCCGCATCGGGGCGAGATCGGCCTCGTTGCGCTCACGCTGGTCCTCAAAAAAGTCGGACCAACCCAGGCTTGCAGGCGATACGGGATGAAGGAAGTCGGGATGACCGGTCACCGATTTGCCTATGACACGCTGTCACGCCCATGGCCAGCACCCTGCATTCTGGCGTGCTCTCGCCCCTGAAGCAGCAATGCAGAGCGTTCGGTGCTGTTGACCTAGATGCTTCCTCACAAGCGTCCCGCGCCCCTCACGAAGGCAGAGCATGTCTTCCGAAAGACAGATGCAGCTACGGACCCGCTCGCTATTCCAGCCATCAGAATTCTCGCGCAAGGGCCTCTCGGGCTTGCCATGCCGGGTGTTCCGCGGGGAAAGGCAAGGCACAGATGTTCGATTGGCAACCCGAATGCCGCAGACAGCTGCTGCAGAAGCAGGACTTTGTGTCGGCCGACGCCCGAACTTTGCGTCAAACTGGGCAGTCGCCTCTTTATCCCTGAAGCGGAACATCGGGCGGATCCTTCAGATCAGCCTGGAACTCGGCGCCACTTGAACCGGGGCGGAACGGTCCCAGGTTCCACGATGCGCCCCCAGCCAGCGCGGACCATTCACGGTACCTGCGCAGCCACGATCGAACGCCGGCTCGCAGCCCAGCGTCCGGAACAAAGAGCGGAGACCTTCCACGTGCCGGAACCGGATCGCACCTGAAGGCGACCGAGCACAGAACCATTCATCGAGCCCTGCGAGACATTCAGGCCGACGGTTCCATCAGCACCGACGCGACCGGACATCCGCGTTGCCTCGTCTGAGGCCGAGAGGAGACGAACCTGTCCCTCCTGTACGACGACCGAGTAGGTGTGGCGTCCATCGCAGAAGCCGCTCTCGGTCACGAGCTCGACCCTCCAAGTCCCGTTGTACGACGCCGCGTCCGCTGCACGTGCAGGTAGGAACGCTGCCAGTGACAGGCTCGACGCAAGCGCGAGCACAGCAGAGACCTTCAACATGCGGGATCTTTCAGGGCAAGATGAAGGGCCACCGGCACGGTCGTGCGGCGGCCCAAGATGGAGAGAGCGTGAAAACGCGCCCTAATTGTCATTGTGGGGTAAACACAAGATGGTAGCTCGAAATACGAAATGCAAGTCTCTACCACCTGAAAAACATGCGACGTGCAAAATCTACGACACTCACAAGGCCGATAAGCTTGTCCGCACTCTTCCAGCAGAGACTGAGACTGGTCAATGACCTTCTGGAGGTGTGCTTAGTTTTGGCATCAGGAGCGCCTCAGCGGCCTGTAATGGGGCCGTCGCTTGCACCACCATGTTTCGGAGCGGATGAGGGAGCGCAGCTTCTCGTAGCGCCCTTCCATCAACGCCCTGCGGACGTGCGATTTCCATCCCCCGCCGTCATATCGCGCGGTCCGCTGTTCCGTCCCGCCGAGTGGGCGACCAAGTTCGGCGTCGATTCTGCCGCGGTCTGACCACAGCGACCCCTACTTGGCGAGGAATGTCTTGTTCATGGTGAGAGTGGCGATGACGCCGGCCGGGTCCCATTCGCGAGTGATGGACCCGTCCAGCTGATGGGTCATCGCCCGGTTCAGCAACTTGCTGCCGTATCCCCCAGGGCCGGTCGGGCGAGTGACGGGCGGCCCGCCTCTTTCCGTCCATGCGATGACCACCACGTCCTCTTGCTCCGAGGACGACACGTCGAGGGTGCCCGTGGGAACCGAGAGAGCGCCATACTTGAGCGAGTTGGTCGCCAGTTCGTGCACGACCAGCGCCAGTGTCGTCGCGGCTGCCTCACCTACCCCCATCCTCGGCACCGAGACACGGATGCGTCCGCTGAAGGCACCCATGTCGTCGTAGGGAGCCAGAAGGATCGCGATCAGGTCGCCGAGCAAAGCCGCCTTGCCCTCGTTGCCGGGGAGTGGGCGGACAAGGTCGTGCGCGCGTCCGAGCGCTGTGAGCCGTTGGGTGAGCTCGCGAGCCATGTCGACCGTGGTGGAGGTGGAGCGGGAGGTGATGGCGGTCAGGCCGCTGGCGATGGCGAGCAGGTTCTTGACGCGGTGGCTCATCTCGCCGGCGAGCAGCTCGTGTCCCTCCTCCGCCTGCTTGCGTCCGGTCACGTCGAGGAAGATCCCGAACATGACCCGTCCGACGATGCCTTGGTCGTCGCCGCGGCCCCGCGCGGAGATCCACTTCACCAGATCGCCATGCAGGATGCGGAAGTCGATCTCATAATCGCCCAGGATAGCGCGGGTCGCCGCGAAGGCGCCCCGGACGCGGTCACGGTCGGCTGGATGGATGCGCGAGGACAGGTCCTCGAAGGTGATGGATGCGCTCTTTGGCAGGCCCCAGAGGACGAACGCTCGCTCGTCCATGGTGAACGCGTCGTTGTCCACGTTCCACGACCACAGGGCTACTCCCGCCGCGTCGATCGCGAGGCGTAGGTGTCGCTCTCCCCAAGCGGGCGATGACGCAGACTGGGCTTCTAACATGAGAATTCCATGAACCTCATTCGGCGCACCTTCTCCTGCGTGGTCCAGTGCCGCCGGCGCTGGACGGAGGTGATCACCTCGACGCGCTCGGCGCGGGGCGGGTCGTTAAAACTCACCATGGGGTCGGTCATAGGCACACACTTCCACAAGCGTGAGCCCCGGTCCGGTCATTCACGGGGCTACCTCACACAGGCGCTCGCTCGCACCAAGGCCCACCGCTCGAGCGCAAGCTGGAAACGGCCCCTCGCGATCACGGCACCACCTTCCACGTCGGTGCCAACCTCGCCGCCTTCTGTCAGCGCTGCCACACGTTGCACGACCGATCCGAACATCAGCGGCGACAATGGCGCACGCTGTTTCAGAGGAGGGCTCTCGGCAGTTAATTCCGAGGTTCATACCGACTAGCTCTGGCGTAAAAAGAAATCTAAGGGAAATCTTCGCTCCACAAACATGCGCGCTTGATTTGTTTTTAGGATCGGCGCATACAAGAAATATAGAGGTGGCGCCGCCACTTCGCTTTCTTATAATCTTCTCATGAAGATAAAACAAGGAGAAACACTATGGCTTGGTCTGCCCCCGTCGTTCAGGAAGTTTGTGTCGGCATGGAAGTCACCAGCTACGAGTCGGCTGAGATCGACACCTTCCACTAAGCAGCCACTCGGGCGTTCGCGCTTCACAACTCTGATACTTGAGAGCCGCCTGAGGGCGGCTTTTCTCGTTTCGACCAGGACGGCCTGCAGAATGGTGAACTGCGCCTAACCCTGTCGACCATGCCTGTGACGCGGCGATGCGCGCGAGGCCGAATACGCTCGTGGACAACACGAACCCCTAGGCCCAGTCCTCCCCCGGATTGCGACGGCAGACACCGCGAGTGTGCCTCTCGATCTCTGCCAGTGCGGCGTCGAGGGAGTGACCTTGACCTGACCGGCTGGCTTTGGACCGGGCTGATTGCGAGGATCAGCCAGGATCGGAGGAGCTGGAAATGAGGAGAGGACAGAGGCCGAGTGCCGAGCAGGTGGTGCTGACGTTGCGCCAGATCGAGGTGCAGACAGCCCAGGGCAAGAGCATCGCCATTGCCTGCAAAGAGGCGGGCATCTGCGAGCAGAGCTACTATCGCTGGCGCAAGGAGTACGGCGGCCTGCAGGTCGATCAGGCGCGTCGGATGAAGGATCTGGAGCGTGAGAACGCCCGCCTGCGGCGCCTTGTGGCGGACCTGTCCCTGGAGAAGCAGGTGCTCAAGGACGTCGCGGCGGGAAACTTGTAGCCCCCGAGCGACGCCGGCAGGCGGTCTCTGGCATCCGGGAGAAGTACGGCCTCTCGGAACGTCACGCCTGCCGGATCGTCGGCCAGCACCGCGGCACGCAGCGCTACGTGCCCACCGTGCTAGCCGACGAGGATGCGCTGACCCGCGCCATCATCAGCCTGGCGTCCGAGTACGGGCGCTACGGCTACCGCCGTGTCACGGCTCTGCTGCAGGCAGGTGGTTGGCAGGTGGGCAAGGATCGGGTTCAGCGCATCTGGCGTCGTGAGGGGCTGAAGGTCCCGCACAAGCACCGGCCACGCAGCCGGCTGTGGCTGAACGACGGCTCCTGCGTGCGGCTGCGGCCGCAGCATCGCAACCACGTCTGGAGCTTCGACTTCGTGCAGGCGCAGACCCACGATGGCCGCAGCTTGCGCATCCTGACGCTGATCGACGAGCACAGCCGAGCCTGCTTGGCGCTGAAGGTGGCGCGGCGCATCAACAGCCTGGGCGTGATCGAGGCGCTGGCGGAGGCGATGTGCCTGCACGGCATCCCGGAGAACGTCCGCTGCGACAATGGCCCTGAGATGGTTGCGAAGGCGCTGCGCAAGTGGGTCGCCCAAGCTGGATCACAGATCCAGTACATCGCGCCGGGCTCACCGTGGGAGAACGGCTATTGTGAGAGCTTCAACGGCAAGCTGCGCGACGAGTGCCTGCGCCAGGAGATCTTCTACTCGCTCAAAGAGGCACAAGCTGTGATCGGGCTTTGGCAAGCCACTTACAACCGCGTCCGGCCGCACTCGTCCTTGGGGTATCGACCGCCCGCGCCCGTCAGCTTCCCGGATCTGGCCTTCCGCCTACCCATGGCCGCTACCATGCAGTAGCCTCGCAACTGGCTCGGTCCAAAATGCCGGTCAGGTCAGACTCGTAGCTGGTGACTTCCATGCCGACGCAGACTTCCTGGACGATCGGGGCAGACCAAACCATATTACCTCTCCTAAACGATCTTCCTGAGAAGATTATAAAAACTTCAGGCAGCGACACCGCCGCAATGACTTTTGTATGCGCCCTGTGAGACAATAAAACAAGCCCTGACACTACAGAACTCGTAAGAAATATTATTTTTACCTTCGCCCCGTCCTTGGCTGCGCCGCCCAAATCAGTCGCTCAGCGCTCTCCTTCGGGACAGCGCGGCCCACCGCCGGCGTGATGATCTGGCAGGTCACGCAGCATATGACACCGGTGGCAGAAAGACGCGAAGTCAGCATTCTTCTTGTTCATGGTTTCATGATGGTGCGGTCTGTACCCGCCGAGCATGCCGCGCGGTATTACGTTGACTAAGCTCCTGTCTGACGACACCTCCGCTGAAGACTCATTTACGTCCATCGAAGCTGCTTCAGCAGTATGTTCCATCGTTTTGCTTAGGAATTATATGAACCCTCCGTGGCATGAGTGCGTTTCTCTATGCGTACCGAATCGATGGATTCGGCGCCAGGAGTAAACGACATGCGTATATTTCCAGCTGCACTAATGGCTCTCGCCTTGGCCACGGCTGCGCCTGCTCTCGCTCAGAACACGACTGCAAATCCGGGTGCCCCGAGTACGGCGAACCCTCCCACCCACGTGGCTGATCATGACGACAGCGGCAAGTGGGGGTGGCTCGGTCTACTCGGGCTGATAGGACTTGCAGGGTTGATGCCTCGCAAGGACCGCGTTGCCGCGCGAACCACGTTGGACAATACATCTGGAGCTGTCAGGCGCTAACACTGAGGAGGGGGCTGGGTCGGCTCCCTTTTCCCTTTTGGGCATACCAAGGAATGATGCGCCCTCTCGCTCCGCCGCGGGCAGCATCGTCGGCGCGACTGGCCAGATGGTGAAGGCAGGTATGAACACCTCCGGAGCTGGTGGCCGATAGGCCAATTGCCTGTGCACTCTGATTGTGTGTAGTGACGTCTCCATCCCCCGATCACGGTCTGCGCGTTTCTCAGCGTGTAGAAGATCTTGCCGCTGAGGAGTTCGTCACCCCGCTCACGCCGGCCGCCTTGGCCACGCTCTGGCCTTGGGAGATTAGCACGATTGGCCTGCCGCAGATTGGCAACGATCTCGTTTGGGCTTGTGTCCTTTGCCACCTCGTCCGTTCTCCAGGCTCAAACGCCCTACAAGAGGGCGGACCACTTCTGTCCGGACGAATCAGACTGCCCACTAGGAATAGCTGGCGAGACAAGCCGGGGCCGAAATCAGCGAATGAGAAGCAGCCTGCCTAAACACATATTGAGCTGGCGAAGCCAGATGCACATTTCTCAGACTGCACCGGGACGTGGCCGCCGAACACCTCTTCCGGGCGAAACCGCAAGGAACTCCGCTGGTTCAACACACTTCCGTCGGCTTAGATCACAGCATGCAACCAGCTCTGGCGGACCGGTGGTTTGCGTGCGGGAGCAAAGTCGGGCAGGTATCCGCTCCCTCAATATGGAGGCGCGTTCGCCTCGGCCAGCACGTCTCCTTGCGAGGCCGCAACCTCAACGGCGGCGTTCACGAATTTTGCCGCAAGACTGCTTAGGACCGTGATTTGGCGGTCGGCTTCGAAGCGGGCATTGGTGCGCGGTGATGGCCCAAAGTCTACGGCCGCAGTCGCGTCAGTAGATTGCTCCAAGCGGATCGCCACGCGTTGTAGGGATTGCAGACTGACGATAGCACGGACGGAGAAGGCCCGCGATCAAAGTGTCCCACATATGGCCGGCACGACCGCGATCTCGATTGAGGCTGGCGACACCGTTGACGAACTCCACCGCGCCGAGCGCGGCCCTGACGCCCTGCCCCGATCCGCCGAGGCCCTGCGCCAGCTCGCCCCTATCGACCGCATGCATGTGCTGGCGCCGTTCGCAGCCCTTCATCGACAGGAGCCGCGCCCGTGAAGAGGGGCGACACTGATTGCGCGGTCACGTATCTGGCAGGAGGACCTGCCCGCCTGATTGTGCTCTGGTCCCCGAGTAGGCGCCTCCCAGATGCTATGATCTGGATGGTTTCGGCACGGTCGCATTCCGCCCGCGCCACCTTCTCCAGATCCCGCAGATACAAAATCAGCGTCTCATTGTCGCCGTCACGCTTGCTGAGGGCAACGCCTACCTTGGCCGAAACGGTGCGCTCAAGCTTGCGCCAGTATGCGGCCGACCTGCTGATTTGGTTTTTCATCGCAGCCACCGCTGTGTCGAGGGCGGCAGATACTTCGAGCATCCGCGATGATGTCGCACTCAATTTTGTTAGCTTTGACCGCCTCAATGTGAGCCAGTGACATGACCAGAAATGAACATGCCACCTTCAACGCTGGCATCCGAGCAGCCCTCGACGTGGCACGGATGGCCGCTGTTACGATTAAAGTCGGCGGAGGCGCCAACGGTCTATGGCGCGCCGAATGCAACCCAACCGCTCTGCCTTGACCAGCCGAGGCGCGGCACCGCCTCAACGCACGTCGACCGACAACACGTGCCAGCGAACTTCAGAGCCCTTCATCGGCAAGCCTGAGAGATCCATCATTGACCCGCGCCAAGCAGACGCCGCCGGCACCCACCGAGAACCTGACCGAGCTGCGCGCCCAGGTTCTGCGCCAGCCGATCAGGGCCCTTCACACCGCAGCGATCTGGGGAGCGGGCCGCGACAATGCCGTAGAAGCCATTGCCGCGGTTCGAAGGGACTATCCGGATCTGCACCCGGCCGGCATCGGGCACGATCCGTCGTACGGCTGGAACTGGGAGCCGCATCAGCTTGAGCGCGAGCGCGACGGCATGACGGGACGCGGGCTGGTGGCGGCATTCGAGCGCGCCGCGCGCTTTCTCAGCTACGCGAGCCCCTTTGCGCAGACCGCGATCAACCGCGAGCGGACCAGTCACTCTTGGATGTCCGCGGCTGAGCGGATCACGGGCGGCAACGTGCCGAACGGCATGTTCCTCGCGGCAGCCTACGCTCTGGGTTTTCGCGTCCGGCAGGCGCCCGGAACTCCCTATGCCTTCATCAATCTCGGTGAGAGAGCCGTTAAGCTCGATACACAGAGAACGTCCCACCGAGCCAAACGAACGTTGAGCTGAATGTTGCGCCGCAACAGAAAATAGGCATTTGTGCGACTATGGAGCACATGTTGTGTAGGCTGCTGGAGAGGCGGCAAGCCGACGGATGACCGATCTTTCAGGGCATTGATTTCTTATAAACTGCACGGAACAAACCTTTCGCCTGGCTCTCCAGATAAGCAACGTCCGCATCGGTGAGACTTCCCGTGCAATTCGCACTAAAATAGTCTTCGTCAATATTTTTTGATTCACTTGCCGTGGATTTGATGATCATTAGCCTCCAAGCGCAGCCTAACACACGATCTCTCTGAACTGCGTCCTCGCAACCATTCGTCAAACAAGACGACACATTGCGCTGAGCTTCGCGCTCTCCCGCGAGGGCTCTTGGAAAAAATCCCTTGAATTCTTTCTGTGCCTCCTGACAGGAGTGATCCGCCTGCTCGCAAATCTGCAAATGCTTATCTGGCGATTGGGCCAACGCCACGCTTGATCCGAGTAAAAGTAAAAGCGGAAATGCTGCGAAGTTTCTCATGGCTTGCACCCTAAGGATATCGGACAACTGTGCGGCAATGTCTGTCTCCAAGGGCAACGTTCGTCTTTCGACCTCGTGCCCATTTATTTTTTGGATTCGCGAACAGGTCCCTGTCCTCGCGAGCCGGTTCTGGCTCCCTTCACAGATCCGGAGCAGCGAAACGGCCGAAGGGTCAAATTGCTGGTCGCTCAGACGAGCTGACCGCGCTCTTCGCTCAGTAGACCGGCGCGTCAGTGCGAATTCGGACTGGTTCTCGGCCCACGGCCCCAAAAGCGCAGCGCGCTTCCAGCCTCGAAGAGAGGTCCGGCTGATGTCCTGCCGCCTCATCTGAGCGACTGGCAATTTGACCCTCGCATCCTTTGGCTATCTAGCTGGCGGATGTCCGTGTTCGCCTCCGGCTTCCCCTGCCTTGAGCCACCGTCGAACCCGCTGATCCTGAAGCTTGAACATGGGGCCGCTCTCTCCGCGGCAGACAAGGCTACGCTGGAAGCGCTGTCGGCTCGCACACGGGAGGTCGAGGCGCGGAAGGATCTCATCCAGGAAGGCGAGCGGCCGGAGGTGGTCCACCTCGTCATGAGCGGACTGGCCTGCCGCTACAAAGTCCTGCCGGACGGCAAGCGCCAGATCCTGGCCTTCCTGATCCCGGGCGATTTCTGCGATCTGCACGTCGCCATCCTCGGCTTCATGGATCACAGCATCTGCACGCTGAGCCGGTGCACGATGGTGGCGATCTCAAGCGAGAGCATTGCGGAACTGACCTTGAACCATCCCCGCATCACCCGCGCCTTGTGGTGGGCGACGCTGGTCGATGAGGGCATACTGCGCGAGTGGCTCACCGGCATGGGCCAACGCTCCTCGGAAGCCCAGACAGCTCACCTCTTCTGCGAGCTTCTGGTGCGGCTCCAGGCTGTCGGACTTGCGGCACCAGACAGCTGTTACCTTCCGCTGACGCAGAACGAGCTGGCCGACGCGCTGGGGATCTCGCCCGTGCACATGAACCGCACCCTGCAGCAGCTGCGCGCGGATGGCCTGATCACTCTGGCCAAGGGCATGCTGACAGTTCCGGATGTTGCCCGACTGCAAGCCTTCGCTCACTTCAATCCGAACTACCTGCATCTTCTGCGCCGAACTGGGCAGGCGTGAGGATTGCGGGCTGCTCCGGCGAATTGCGTGGCTATGCGGCTGAGCAGGGCCTAAGGTGGCTCACCGCCGATCTGATCCCTGGCAATCAGCCGCTGAGAGAGGCGTGTGCTCCCGCCGACGATCTGTGGGGAGCGACATGGCACGCTATTTCTTCGACCTTCACAACAGCAAGTTCTCGTCGCGCGACACCCGCGGGCAGGAGTGTGCGGGCCCGGACGCGGTGAGCGAGTACGCGCTGAAGCTGCTCTGCGACGTGGCGCGGGAACGTCCGCTTGAACACATGCACAGCCGCCTTGGCGCGACGGTGCGCGACGAGAATGGCGCCGATCATGGGACGCCAGCAGCGCCTCGCGGGTCCACTGATGCACCGCTTGCTCGAGATACTCGAGGAGCCGCCTCCTACCGACTCCGGCTCCAAGCATCGGCTCTTCTGCGAGCTGCTGGAGTTGGAGGAGGCCGCGCGTGCGGCATCCATCGAGCAATGGCTGCTCGATGAGATCCAGGTAGCTCGCGAGACTGCCGGCGAGGCCATGCTCCTCACAGCCAGCGAGATCCTGAAGCACTGATGCTTCACGCTCGCGACCTTACCTCTATCTTTGGCGAGCGGTGAGGGCAGGCGCGCTTCACGGCTGCCAATCGATTTCGCGTAATCGAAGCGGCCCTGATTAAAGCGTGCGCTTATGAACCGATGTGCGACAATCGGTCGACATGTTTCCGGAAGGCATCTAAGCATCCGTGACGTGCCTGCACGACCGAAGGCGGCGTCATGACTTTGAGCGACGCAAAACATGCTGAGGTTGTCAATGAGCTTGGCGTTGTTTTTCTTTCCAAATCGCTCGGATCACTGATCATCGCTTGTGAACAATTGAACCCGCGCGTCAGCCCGCATCTCCGTCCTGCCTTGTTGGCGGGTATCCGACGCGACCTGCAGCTAATCCGTGACACATACCCGGATACGCAGGTGCCAGCTCAGAGTCTGAGCACTCTCGACGAGTACCTGTGCTTCGTCGTGGAAACGGCTTTGGCCGATGAGGATCTGCCTTCGCCTCAAGCCCACTGATCTTCTGATTGGGCCACGCGCCTGCGCAGGAATGGCCCATGCGGCTGAGCAAAAGAAGCGCAGGCTGTGATTGGCCTCTGGCAGAACACCTACAACCGCGACCGGCCGCCCTCGCCTGTCATCATCCCGGACTCAGCCTTCCATCTACGCATGGCCGCTACCATGCATTAGGGTCGCAATCGGCTCGGTCCGAAATACCGGTCAGGTCGCCCGGGGGCAGGCTTGCCGCATAGATCGACACCATCAGTTCTGCCGAACGTCAGTCAAGATCGACTGCTTGTCCAGTACTGCTCCAGCCTCGTCGAAGCGATAGACGAGGATTTGACTTGTTGCGAGGTGCACCTCCGCCACGTCCTCTGCGCTGAGGCCGTCTAGGTGCATGACGAGAGATCGCAATGAGTTGCCGTGAGCCACTACAAGCGTACGCCTGCCTTCTTGTACCTGCGGCGCAATCTCTCGCCTGTAGTACGGCACCAGCCGCTCGGCGGTCATGGCGAGGCTCTCACCACCCGGAGGCACAGCATCATATGACTTCCGCCATAGACGGACCTGCTGCACCCCCCATCGTGCCCGGGCCTCCTCCTTGTTCAGACCGGCGAGCTCTCCATAGTCGCGCTCGTTCAGCGCCCCAGCCCGTCGGACGGTGAGAGTGGATTGCCCGAGTTCCGCCAGCATGAGGGACAATGTGCGCTGGGCACGCGTGAGCTCGCTGGTGAACGCGACGTCGAAACAGAATCCAAGTTTTCCGAGCTGATGCCCAGCCTGGATGGCTTCGGCCACGCCTTGGCTGGTGAGATCAGAGTTTCGCAAGCCAGAGAAGAGATCCTGCTGGTTATCGTAGCTTTGCCCGTGGCGCACGAGCACGAGAGTTCGTTCAGTCGCCGTCATCTCACCGCCGCCCTTTGCGAAGCCGGGCATATAGCAAACGGCGCGGTTCATTCACCGGGGGATCCGCGTCGCGGGGCAGATAAGGAAGGCAGACACCCTGATCCTGCCAGGCACGCCATCGTCGGCACGCTTGTTCTCGGCTCAAGGCAGGGGCAGCACTGTCGCTTGAGAAGGCCTTTCAGCCGCTAAAGTCCTCGCCAGTGCCGAGGCCATCATCTGCAGTGAAACGTCAGCCGCGCACCAGCGCTTGGCATCCCTCCTCACCCAGCTACATGCTTTGACCCCTCCGCTGCTCCTGCAGGGACTGACGAAGCGCTGCAATCGTGTTCTACTGCGCCGGGTTTGGGTCTCGCCCTGCGATGTAGTTGAGCGTCACCAAGGCAATTTGCAGGGCTGCGGCTGGATCCCGTCCTTCTCGGCGTGCTTGCTCGAGAATGCCGGCGACGTTCTCCATGGCTTCTGCAGTCGCTTCGTAGCTGCGCATCTCTCACCTCGGTGCGCTCGGCTCCACATGCGGCAAGCCTGGCTGCTCCTGTTTTCCGCTGCATCACCGAACGCTTGCTGGGCCGCAGCTCCATGAGACACTGGCGGTGGTTTGTCCGGGTTGACGGCGAAATTCGAGACGCCCTGCGGAAGGCCAAAGTGGCTATGGGACGCTACGGATGGCTTGTGAAATCCACTGATGATGCCGCTCCTCCGACGTGACATAATGGCTGACACGGTCGCAACCCGCCCAGTGTCGGAGCGAGGGCAGCATGCCGAAGAGGGTGTTCCAGGTTAAGCTGGACGACGCCGAGGCGGCGGATCTCGAGTAGTTGGCGGCTTCGTTGAAGGTGACGGTCAGCCAGTTCCTGTACAATGCCGTGACCGACGCTATTCGTGCCAAGCACCGCGACCGCGACCGTTGGGCGTCGCCTGCCGACGATAATCCCGCCGCGGATGCATTGGACGACTGAGTGCCGCGTCGCGCAATCAGATCCGCGGGCCACTTGCGCGCCGAGCTTTGCCGCGCTGGTGGCCCGCAACGCAGGGCTGTCGAAACGTCTGCAGGTATAAACTGCGCTTGCGGCAGCCGAGTTCTGCTCAGCGAAAAAAGCACTGTAGTAAGCAATGTGCAACTGGAGCAGGCAACCTAAGCTGAAGCGCAATAAAATCGGTGCTGGCCGAGGCAACTAGGCGATATTTTGCTTTCTCGTCCGCTAAAAGTGGAACCGCGCTCCGCGAGCGGACTTGTTCTTACTGGCAACAATTTTGGAGGAACGCCCGTGAAAATTTCGTTGATCGTCGGTGCAGCTGCCATTCTCGCGCTAACGGCAGGGACATCCCTGGCAGCGCCTTGCAATACTGGCTCCACGGCGGGCCAGCAGACTTCAAACGACAGAAATTCGCGTGCTGATCCAGGCGCCAAGAACCTGGCCGGCGGCGAGCAGCCGGCCTCGCCTGGCACGGTGGGCGCGATGAACAATGTCGGCGCCAACCAGGGCCTGGGTGAAAAGCAGGTGGCTAACACCGTGACGGAGAAGGGCCGCGAGGACCCGGCCAGCAAGAACATGGCTGGTGGTCAGCAGCCGGCCTCGCCTGGAACCGTTGGCGCGCTCAACAACGTCGGTGAGTATCAGGCGCTCGGCAAGAAGGACGACAATTGCTGAGCGCCCGGATGGACAGCTCCGCCCAGATCGCCCGCCCGGCTCGCGCCGCGGCGGGCTTTTCATGCGCAGAGTTGCACGCACGTGATCGCGCGGCTTGCTGATGTCGTGACCATGAAGCGGCACAGACGTACGGAGTACTGCCATGTCTAGTCAAGAAAAACATACCCCGTGTCGCGGCGGCTTCCGCTCCTTCCATACGGCGCGACGCACCATCCAGGGCTTCGAGGCCATGCTTTGGCTGCGCAAGGGCTTCGGCTTTGCCGGCGCGTGGACCGTCCGCGAGCAGAACCATCTGCTCGCAACCTGCTTCGGACTTCCCGCCGCGAATAAAGCATGAGAGCGGGGCGGTAGACGCCCTTTTGCGGCGCGCATCCGGGTTTGCGACGCGCCCAGTCAGCGACTACAAGGGTGCCGCCACCATGCTGCCCGCCATGCCGGAGGCGCCCATGCTCATCGCTGATCAGGGCTACGACGCCGACTGGTTCCGCCAAGCGCTGCGCGACTACGGCAGGCGCCCCTGCATCCCTGGGCGCTCGGGCCGCTCACGTCTAATCCGCCACGGCAAGCAGCTCTACCGGCAGCGTCACAAGATCGAGATCATGTTCGGTCGACTGAAGGACTGGCGGCGCATAGCCACCCGCTACGACCGGTGCGCGCACACCTTCATGTCCGCCATCGCGCTCGCCGCCACCGTGCTCTTTTGGCTGCCGAGGTTGTGAGTCCTGAGCCTACAGCAGGCTCTCAGTGGTTTTGGAGCGTTCCGCTAGGACAAGCCCTATTGGAGCGACATGAGCCGAGGTGGGCGGCCGACTTGAACTTCCGCTAGCCCTTTCGCGCTCTGCTGCATTGTAGGAGAAAGGTGGTCAAAGATCGCCGGCCGGAAACCAGGACAGAACGCTCATGATGGCCAACCTCCGGCTGCACTTTACTCTCGCAGCCCTGCTGACCGGCACAGCTGCTTACGCAGAGCCGCCCAAAGCAGCCGTGTTCGACTTCCAACTAGCTGATCAAGGCATGCTCGGCCCGACAGAGGCCGACCGGGCACGCTTAGCACCTCTCAGCGGCCTGTTTCGCTCCCTGCTCAAAGACAGCGGTCGCTATGAGATCGTGTCGACGGATCCGGTGAAGGAAGAGGTGATTAAAGGATCCGACCTACGCCGCTGCAACGGCTGCGCTGAGGAATATGCCCGGAAACTTGGGGCTGATGTCGCCATCACGGGCGAGATCCAGAAAGTCTCCAACTTGATCCTTAACATCAACGTCTACGTGAAGGATCTTAAGAGCGGCAAGCCAGAGCAGGCCTACAGCGTGGACATCCGCGGCAATAATGACACGTCGTTCGACCGTGGCCTCAGGTACCTCGTGAAGAACAACTTACCTACACCGTAGGTGAAATCGGTCCACATAACTGCCCCTCGCGGATCGATAGATGTCTACGAGCCATGCGCTCTGATGCTGGCCCAGGCGTGCTGTTCCATAACTTCCAGCCCGCGAACCTGGGCGCTTGCCGCTTTCACACTCTTTCTCACCCCGGATAATGGTTGCGTATCGGGGTCAGGCGGAGCGGAGCGAGGCGTGACGCGATCAATCGAAGATCAGTTGGATGCCCTCGACCGTCTCATCGCGGAAGGCGAGAAGCGCCACGGCGAGCAGGTCGCGCGGATCGAGCAGCTGAACGAGAACGGGCAGTGTGCGATCGGGGCCAGGGGCGTGTTGCAGAACATCAAGACCAACCTCGCGACACTGCGCACCCGCCGGGCGCATCTTCACACTATGCGGACGAAGTCGTGACTGCCCTCGCCGCCAGAGAGGGACCGCCTGCGCGGGAGGAGAAGGGACGTGATCGAGCAGGCGTGCGAGCAGCCCGAGTGGCGAGTTTCCGATGAGCCAGCTCCCGCTGCACAGCGGTTGACGCGCGCCGAACGGCGTCGTCAGCGGCCCTGTTGCGCGACGGCTGCTGAGAGGTAGAGGTAGGGGGTGCACGAGCATGACCCTCGTGCAGCTCGCATCGCTAGGAGGTGACCACGTCATGGCTCCGATCAAGAGACTGGCCCGTGTTCTCACCGACGAGGTCCACGGCGAGTTTCACATCACCCTTGAGGCTGAGGGTGGTGAGACCTTCCAGGTCGCCGCGACCGAGCAGCAGATCGCTGACCTGATTGACGAGCTCGATGATCTTCTCGGCGATGATGCCGATGAGGATGAGGTCACGGAACACAAGGAGATGGGCGACGAGTAACACTCGCGGCCTATCTGTGCACTCACCGGAACGTCCCCTCCTTGGCCCGGTTGATCTCGACGATACCCGAGGAGGGGATCATGAAAGTCCTTTTGGCGTCATCGGTGCTGGCGGTCGGCTTACTTGCCGCCGGGCCGGTATCTGCCCAGAGCATTGAGGTCGGTCCTGGTGGCCCGTCGGTCGACTTTCGATCCAGAGGACAGCGCGAGCGCGACATCGATCGCGTAGAGAGACGACGTGACATCGAACGTGGCGGAGTGGTCCGGGAGCGGCGCGAAATCCAGCGCGCTCCGGGGGCGGCCGATGACGACGATGACGAGGAGTGAGATCCCGCCAACAGCCCACACCGTCTGGTAGCTCTGGCTGCAGCAGGTTATTCTGATCAGTGCGCCGCCCTCGCCAGCACCTCAGTCAAGTGGCCTGTCGCAAAGTCTTCTGGATCGCTGCTTCAGCTGGGATTGTTATCTGCCGAGCCTGCCTCGGCACAACCCAAGGCAGCCATCTCACTGCCTTCTGACCTGAGCGTACAACGAGACGTGAGACAGCGCTGCGTTCTCAGGCACCTCGTCGAGTGACCGAAGAAATTTTGCGACAGGCTCGTAGAGGCGCACCGCACCCCATCCGTCAGGGGATCGGCTGACGGCAAACCACGGCTAAGGTGCTGATGAGGCGCGTTCATTTTCTCAGGTTAAGCAGTGGTGCTGGATCTGCGGCTTCTCCGCAGTTTTGTGTGAAACCCCCAGTTTGGCTGATTGGCGTGTCTTCTCTGTGCCCATCGCGATGGCCGCGAGCGCAGGACGCTGACGTTCCAATAGGGCTTGGCCTATCCGGACTGAGCCGGCGCTTTGAGCCGCGCGCATGGCGGATTAGAGATTGTGTAGGACAACGAGCCGGAACAAACCCGACTGGTTTCCGCTAGGCGCGCCGCGGGCTGACAGCGCGCGTGTTTCCCCAGGGAGGGACATCCATGACCGTCGCCCATATTCTGGCCGAGAAGGGCTCCTCCGTTGTCACGGTGCAGCCCGAGCGCACCCTCGATGATGCAATCCACCTGCTGGCCGATAAGGGCATCGGCGCCTTAGTCGTCTGTGACACTGAGGGGCACATTGCCGGCATCCTCTCGGAGCGCGACATCACGCGGGCGTTGGCGCACCAGGGCGCTACTGCACTCGATGCTCTCGTCTCAAGCCACATGACTGCCGACGTGACCACCTGCCGCCGCGAGACCACCAATGAGGAGATCATGCGGCTGATGACGGACGGGCGTTTCCGCCACATGCCAGTCTGCGAGAACGGTAGGCTCGTCGGACTCGTCTCGATCGGGGACGTGGTCAAGCGTCGCCTTCCCACCTTGCAGGCCGAGCAGCGGGCGATGCGCGACTACATCACGGGAGCTTGAGGCAGCCGTTTTGGCCGCTCAAATGTAATCGTGGGCGTAGCGCTCATTGTGGCGGGTGCCACCGAACTTTGCGGCATTCCGCTAGGTGTCATTACCGAGGAGGTTGTCCTTGGTGATGCGGCTGATGGGCGGTTGTCCACCGAGGGCGGCGTGGGGTCGGCTGTGGTTGTAGGCTCCGATCCAGGGCCGCATGGCCTGGGTTCGCTTGGCCGAGGTGGCGAAAGGGCGGGCGTAGGCCCATTCGCGCAAGTTCGACTGGATGAAGCGCTCGGCCTTGCCGTTGGTGCGCGGTGTGTAGGGCCGGGTGCGGACGTGGCGCAGGCCGCCCGTCCGGATGACGGCCGCGAAGGCGCGCGAGCGGTAAGCCGAGCCGTTGTCGGTCATGACGCGCTCCACCGCGATCCCGTGCCAGCCGAAGAAGCCGATCGCCCGGGTCAGGAAGCCCGTCGCGCTATCCTGGCGATCGTTCGGCAGGATCTCGGTGTAGGCGAGCCAGGATGCAGCATCGACGGCCACGTGCAAGTGGTCCCAGCCGATGCCGCGGTTCCTGACCATGCCGACATGGTGGCCCGTGATGCGACGGCCGACCCCGTCGATGCGGCCGAGCTTCCTCGTGTCGATGTGGATCAACTCGCCCGGCGGCTCCCGCTCGTAGCGAGTGACCGGCGGCCTCGGGTCGAGCGCCGCCAACCGCCCGAGACCGAGCCGGCGCAGCACGGCGCCCACTATCGAGAGAGGCCGCCGGGCCTGGCCGGCAATGGACGGCCCGGACAGGTGCTCCCGTCGGAGCCGCGCGATCTCAGCTTCCGCTCCCGCGTCGAGCCGGGTCGGCGAGCGATGCGGACGGGAGGAGCGGTCCTGCAAGCCCGCCGCGCCCTCCGCCGCGAACCGGTCCCGCCACTTGCGCACCGTCTTCGGATCGATCCCCATCGCATCCGCCACGATGGCCACCGTCCAGCCCTGGGCCAGCCGGTCCACAATCCGGCGTCGACCCAGCGGTGTCGTGCGGGCATCCTGGTGCGCGTCCATCCGAGGCTCCGGGTCCAGAGCTGTAGGCTTCGCAACCACAGAGGACGCAGAAGAGGCTCTGCTGCCCGCTTTCATGCTTTGTTCGTGGTGAGAAGTCCGCTTGGTCGCGCATCCTTTTGGGCTGGCATATGATCAACACCAAGCAGGAGACAGCGCCGTGGACAATCAGACCGCATTGGACGCCTTAGCGCTTCAGCATCAGCGTTTCACGGACATGCTCCGCTCAGCCGACAGCGGTATCTGGTGGTCGTCGGATGCTGCTGCCGGGCTGAATGCTGAAAAGATCAAGGCCCAAGCTGACCTGATTGGCGCCGCCTTGGACGAACTGGAAAGCCTCATCAAAAAGATCAACGCGTAGCTTCCGGCGAGGATATGGGACCAGTACGCACGCCCGCGCGAGAGGCGGTCTCACATGGCGCAATCGGGAGCAATACGCGCGAGCGCGCGAGGCCGTCTCTCAATGCTCGGTGCAGTAGCGGACCGCCCATTCCTCGGCCGTCATCTCGGGCGAGATCTGAGCTTAGGCGTTCCCCTGCAGGGTCTTGCGGCCGGCGGCAACCTGCTGGCCCCAATCCGCCGGGATCTCGGCCGATCCAGCCTCGCGCTCCTCGACCGTCAGCAGCTCGTCGCAGAGGAACACCTTTGATCTCGCAAGTCTGGCGGACTGTGCTCTTCTAGGCCCGTCGGCACGCGGCGCTGTGGCAGCCGAGTTGAACCGGCGGAAGATGGCGACGTCGCAGGGCGACCGCTGGCACGAGCAGAGGGCCATCCGGATTCAGGAGCGCCTCTGAGAGGCAGTTCAGATCATGCCTCGGCCCTGCCTGTCGCAACTCTTCTTCTCGAACGGCCCCGCCATTGTGCAACGCTATCAGAAGCTTGCCTCCCGAGCCTGACGTTTGATAAAATTCGTCACACTTTAAATAAAAACAAATGGTACATGCGGCACTTGAAAATAACCGCTTCAATTGCAATTTAGGTGCAGTGCAGCATATGCGGCAGAATGCTTCGCTGCCTAAGATGAATGTGCTTATTGTCTCATTTATAAGCGCCACGAATTCATAATCCATAGGGAAGGAAGCCACCATGGCCTTCAATCAGAATTCCAATCAAAGCAAGCAGTCCGAGCAGAGCGACAAGGCCGCCGACGCTGCGGAAGCGGGCCTCGACAAGGCCGCTGAGCAGGGCAAGCAGTTCGCTGACGCCGCGCGTGACGGGGTGAACAAGCTGGTCGATCTGCAGGAGCAGGCGTCCGAGAACACCAAGCAGATCGTGCAGCGGAACGTCGAGATCGCCTCGCAGCAGGCCCGTGAGGCTACGGAGCGCCTCACCAAGACACTGGGCTTCACCGGTGAGGACAGCGAGCGTCTCGCCCGCCAGTCCAAGCAGAACATGGAAGCGGTCACGCGCTGCGGCACGGTTCTGACCCAAGCCTTCCAAGACGCATCGCGTGGTTGGTTCGGTCTGGCTCAGAGCCAGTGGCAGCGCAACCTCGACGGAGTGAACAAGCTGGCTCGGGCGAAGTCGATCCAGGAGTTTGCCGCGATCCAGAGCGAGCTGGCTCGCGAGAGCCTGCAGCACATCGTGCAGGACAGCCGCTCCATCACTGAGAGCTCGACGCGTACCGTCGAGGAGGCCAGCAAGACTTTCGCCAGCGTCGCGCAGACCCCAACGATCGTCCGCTGAATCACACAGCTTCTGAGCTGGCCATGTGTGTTCAGGCTCGACAACAAACCAGAGTGGCGGTCGTTTTGACCGCCCTTTAGGTGATCACCTAGCACTAAGAATGGCAGATCTCGCAATCATGCCGCTCGTAAACCTCGGAGCGCCACTGGCCCGAGCGGCACGATCGCCGTTCTAGTTTTGCGTCGGCGGTCCCTTCTTCTCACATTTATGAGGCAAACATGACCACGATCCGGCAGTTGATTCAGACCAGCCCCACGAAAGCAAACGAGCTCTTCGCCGCACTCGCCGACACCTCGAACAATGCCGTTAAAACGCGCGAGCGCCTCCTGGGCGACCTCAAGGATGAGCTGGAGCTCCTGGCCAAGCTGGAGGAGGAGCACCTGTTCCCAGTCCTTCGGAAGCACAAGGAAACCAAAGACCTTGTGACCCCTGCGTTGAACGACAACAAACAAACCCGCAAGCTGCTGGCTGAGCTGGAGGAGACGCCCAAGGGCAGCGAGGAGTTTGGCCCGAAGGTCGTCGAGTTGCGGAAGGTCTTCCAGCAGAGCGTGCGCGATGAACGCAAGGACCTGCTGCCAGCGGTCCTGAAGGCGCTGAGTGACGAGGAGGCCCAGGCCATCGTCGAGAAGATCGAGGAGGGGAAGGCCGAGGTCGAGGAAGCGAGGCGGGCCGAGGCTGAGCAGCGCCGGGCCGAGCAAAGGCAAGAGCGTGAGCAGGCCGAGAAGCTCCTGGCCGAGCAGAGGGAAGCCGCCGATCGCGAGCGGGAGAGCCGAGAGGCTGTGCGGCGGACTGCCGAGCAGGTGGCACGAACCGCCGAAGCGGCCGCTGAGAGCACCCGCAAGGTGACCCAGAGCGCTGCCGAGACCGCTCAGCGTGTCGCGACCGCCCCGTTGAGCACAGGCTCGCTGTTCTTTGATGCGATGTTCGGGCTGTGGGGCGTGCCGTCTGGCCGCTCCCTCGCGCGGTCCGGCAGTGCCTCGGCATCCAGGACCCAGGTGTCGAGCCAGGAAGAGGAGGTCATCCCGCTCGCCGAAGAGACGCTGATCGTGGGCAAGCGCACCGAGACCAGCGGCACGACCACGGTGCGCCGCTATGTCGTCGAGGTGCCGGCCGAGCAGCAGGTGACGCTGTATGACGAGAAGGTGGTGGTTGAGCGGCGCAGACCTGTGACCGATCAGGCAACCGGGGAGACCTTGACGGAGCTCACCGTCGAGATGGTTGAGACCTCCGAAGTGCCGCTCGTGGCCAAGGGGGTCAGGGTCCGGGAAGAGGTCGTGGTCCGTCGGGAGCGCACGAAGCGTGTTGAGACGGTGCGGGACACGATCCGGCGGGATGAGGTTGAGATCTCGAACGCTGGTAGGCGCTCCGGCAACAAGCGGGCCGCACTCGCTGACAGCCGCAAGTAGGTCCCGGCAACTGACGCAAGGCGGACTGCGGTCGCTGTACCGACCGCAGCCTTGCTCATTTGTGGGCTGTTCCAAAGCCCTTCCGCATGATCAGCGACTGTTGAAGGCAGCGAGGCTGGAGCCGCGGGCGAGGCGATCTGGGCCAACTCCTCGGCCGTGCAAGGGCTCGACGCACAGACCATTGCGCTCGGTGAGCTCAGCAAGGCCGTCACTCGGCTCAACCCGACCTCGCCCTTCATGCCGATCCTGATGGACACCATTGACCGGCATTGGCAGAGGCTGACTGCTCCGCCAGCCTGACATTCCGGGCCGTGCTAACCGTCCGATGATCGCACTTGTGAGGGCGTGCACATAGTCTGCCGAGCCCGGCTCAGATGTCCCCCAAGTAACGGTTCTGCGCTTGGTCAAACCGCTCCGTCCAGCCATTGATGGCGTCACGCATCACGCGCGCGCCATCCCTAAAGGCTGATCCATACGTCAACTGTCTGTCACAGTTGACGTAGCTTTTCACGGATTGCACAGTGCGGCGGGGCATCACCGTCAAATCTCCAGCCAGAGCATCACACAGCCGTAGCAGTGTTTGCTCACCTGTCTCAACATTTATTCCAACAGCAACTTGCTCGTTCTCGTGATCGACAAGCTTGCAGAACGCCTCCTCCAATGATCCAAGATCGGCGCTGCTGGCCAACTTCATCACATGATGCTCGCTCATGCTCGCCCTCTGTTTTGGTCATTCCTATCGGCGCAATATGATCAACACAGCAGCGCCCTGCATGGCAATTTGGAAATCGGGCTGTCGCTCAAAAAGGGATCCTTTTAGAGACGCCCGAATGCGAGCGTTCCCAAAGGCATACCCCCATTCCGAATAAAGAAACCGGGTCCCTTTTACGGGAGGTGGCAAAGGGGCCCGGCAGGCTGGCGCTGGATCAGAGCTGCGGCTTGTCGGCGCTGCTCGGGTCGAAGCGAGCGCGGTACGCATAGACCTCGTCCAATTCGGCGCGGCCGATCCCCTTGAGGGCTCCGATCTCCGTCACCTTCATGAAAAGGAGGCGTTCGGGAGCGTCGATGCCAGCCCGCACGAATGCCTCCGCGACCCGCGGGAAAACCGGCCGTGGAATAAACGCTCTTGCTCGGACCTTCCGAAAGCGGCGCTGACGCCATCCGCAAGAGCGGCGACGATTTTGCGTGGATCGTAGGTGCTCATGCGTGATCCTGTGGCTTTGGCAGACTACGCTCAGGTCAAGCTTTGGGCGTGCTGCGCTCGCGGAACCGGATGCCGGCCCCTCCCCCATTCTCGGGGATGAGTTCAATGCCGACAGGGATGATGTCAGGCATGGCCGGCATTATCGGCAAAGGCGCGGCGCGCTTCGGCTCGCAGCAGGTCCAGCTCGTCTTGCAGACCGTTGATCTGTCCTTCGAACTCGTCAAGCGTCACGCAGTCCGGGCTGAGATGGATGACCGTTTGCTCATCCTGTGGAGCGCCGGAAACCACGATGGAGACACGCGTGGGCGTGGCTGTGGTTGCGGGCTCGATCTGAAGAGCGAAGGTGCCGATCTGGCGCATGGTCATCACTCCATCATCGGCTCACGGAGCCGGACACCAGGGCGCCCGTGGTTCAGGAACTCAATACCGGCGGCTTCAAGGGCAGACTGTACCTTGTGAACGATAGCGACACCGCTCGTCAGCGTGGCCGATCCCTTCGCCTCCATCTTACGAACGGTGTTCACGTGCACATCCGCGCGCGTTGCGAGGTCAGCCTGTTCAACCCCTAGCAGGGCGCGCGGCTTTGAGCTGATTGCCCGTCACGAGCATTGACGTTTCTCGCACCCGCTTAGAGGTGTACTGCACATACTGGCACGGCTATAGGTATCACCCACACGGCAGGGTTTCCAGCCGACACAGTCGGGTCACTAAAAATGTCCTTCCGCCGCTCCCTCTCCTGGTCTGCCGCTCTCGCCGACATCCGCTCTGATCGTGCCGTGGCCGCTCCCGGCCCGCGCGAGAGGCGATCTCACAGGCTTGGGCAGTCCGGCAGGCTCACCTTACCCGCGGTGCTCTGCAATCGCTGGCCCGTGAAGAGTGACGTAGTTGAAGCGCCGACGATCAGTTTCGCGGGCCTCTAGCCGCTCCAGACCACCGATGGCGTCACGTGCGCCTGCCGCCCAGCGGTCGCGGATCGAGGACGGTGAGTAGTCGAAGCTTTTAGCGGAGAGTTCGTGAGCGCCAGCTTGGTAGACGAGATGAAGAAGGGTCACGGCCGGACCATTCGGATCCAGTTTCTGCCGCAGATCGTATTCGCGGGTTAGACCCGCCACCGCGCGGCGTGCCGCGCTGGCGAAGATGAGGTCGTTGGCTCGCTCCAGCACAGCGTCGAGAGAGCGTGGACGCGGTGCCTGCAGGCTGAACAGGTCCGATGCGATGCAGAGAAGATCGCTCTCCGGCTCCGTCGCGAAGATCGGGTCAAGGGGGAGATTGTTCGTGAAGCCGGCGTCGCACAGGACGCGGCCGTCCAACTCCACGGGCGGAAAGGCGGGGAGAATGGCCGTACTGGCCAGGATGTGCTCGGGCCGGATCGCCTGGCGAGCGGTGTCGAAGTAGACCTCCTCACCGGTCTCGACGTCGACGCAGCCGACCGTGAGGCGCGTCTCACCTCGGTTCAGCCGCTCGAAGTCGACGAGGCGGTTCAAGGTCTTGAGAAGGGGCGCGTTGTCGAACAGGGCCACATCGTTCGGCACCCACGGCAGGGCCGACCAGAAGCCGGGTAGGCGGTGCCGGTAGATGTTCGGTCGCCCCACGGCAAGCGCCAGGAGAGCGTGCAGACCGTTGTAGACCTGACGCGGCTTTAGCATCCTGGTCGGGCTTGGAGCAGTGAACTGGGTCGCTTCGTTCCAGAACTGGCGGAGCTTGGCGACGCGATCCTCAGGTGCATTGCCCGCGACAATGGCGGCGGTGACCGCGCCGATGGAGCACCCAACGACCCAGTGCGGTTGAAGACCACGAGTGTGCAGGGCCTCGTAGGCTCCCGCATGATAGGCGCCGAGCGCATTGCCGCCCGCAAAGACCCAAGCGAGGTTGTTCGTGTTGGCTGGCATCCGCCTCCCCAGTCCTTCGTGTCTGACGCTTCAGCAGCGTTCGTCAAGCCGCCCAACCGCAGACCCGCATGGTGAGGTTTGCGGCATCACCAGTGTCAGCATGTTGGAAGGCCGGCGTTGGACGCACTCAGGAATTGTAGGTGACGAGTGAGGTCACCAACGAGCCGTGATGGTGGATCAAAGCCTGCGCCGCCGCGTCGCTCGCTGTGGCGCTGTCGGGAGCAGAGTGCGGGATCTCGTAGATGTCGTAATGCGCGGACTGGCTATCGGCTTTGACGTAGCCGAAGCCGCGAGCGGCGCGGCCGGCGTGGCGGTCGAACAGGCAAACCGCATCGGCCGGCGAAACCACGTTCCCCGCCGAGCCAAATCGAGCCGTGTCGCCGTAGACGCGGCCTGTACCTCTCTCAACCGCAATGAAACGTGCCATGCCGATCCTCTCGGTCGCGACTCAGTGTGCCTGCGGCGGCATCGGAGAAGGGATCATCACGAAGTAGATCCCGTAGGCGATGAGGGCAGCAAACAGCAGCGCGGCCGCAATCAGGCCGAAGCGGTTTATCCTCTGGCTTGCCGGCTTTCTGTTCATGTCATTGGGCGCAACCATCGGACCTCCTGCTGTTCCACCGAGCCAACCGCGGAGGGCTCTGCGAGTTCGCACGGAATGCCAAGCCTGCCACCACGTAGAACGCCTCACGTCTGGCTGGAGCACTTCCGAGCGTTGCGGAAGCGGACGAGGGCGGCGCCTGCCCGTCCTGAGCTGCCGGCGGCTCTGCAAGGCTCGGATCTGCGCCCTAGCTTCGCCAGCATGACAGAAGATCAGACCATCGGCGTGCTGCTGCGGCAGGGGCTCATCTCTCAGGGCGAAGTAGACGCGGCTGTAGACGCTGTCTGGAGCTTGCCGGAGCGTGGAGTTGGCGCCTTCGCGGGCTCATCGGCATGTGGTAGCCCTGTCTCTGAAGCTGCACGGGTGGCAAATGACCCTCATCGTTGGCGCACTGCTCCTAGCTATGGGCATTGGGCTGGTTGTATTCGCAATGCCGAAGAGAAGCGGCAAGCAGCCCGCTTTCCTGCGCCGTGATGCGGCGTTCGTTCCCTATCCTGCGATTTGTCTCGTGTTTGTAGCTTTTGGTGCTGCGCTGATTATCTCTTCGATCGTCTAATTAGGTTCACGCGCACGCGGCCCGAAGCCAATCGGCGCCCCGTTAAGGCGGCCGTACACCACCCGTGCCACAGCTATGCGTAAGCCGCCCATGTCCATAGCTGAGGTCGTTCGTAGACTTGAGGAGTCAAAGCACCTCTTTGAAGTGGTGGTCACCGCAGGTCCCAGAATGAAGGTGCGCATGCGGGCGCTACAACTTCGGGAGTTCGAATTAGCTCGTCGCGGGGTGGCTGGGCGAGGCGAGCTCAAGATCGGAGACCTGTGTCGAACTCATCGCGGAGAATGACAGTGGGCCGGGCAGCACCCGGGAGAGGCAGGAGCCGCAGGAAGTGTTCTGGGCTGGTTTGATCTGCGAGTACCGCCGGTGCGGCCCGAGCGTAGCTGATCAGCTGCAACGCCCCCTGCCCAGTTACAAACCGTCACCGCTCCCCGTGACACCGCCGCAAATACTCATGCTGAGACGCTACCTGCCCGCTGATCGGCTGGAGCTTCGCCTCTGTTGTGAAAGAGATTATGGGCTGTGTTGATCAGCGCGAGATGTGAAAACGCCTGCGGTACATTGCCGACTTGGCGCCTCAACACCGGGTCATACTCCTCGGAGAGCAGTCCAACGTCATTGCAGAGCGTCAGCAGACGTTCAAAGAGCACCGTTGCCTCTTCATGACGTCCGAGCAGGACGTAAGCATCCGCAAGCCAGAAACTGCAGGCCAGGAACGCCCCCTCGCCCGCCGGGAGGCCGTCCGATGTCGTGCTGGTGTCATAGCGCAGAACAAGACCATCCCGCACAAGCTCGTGCTCAACAGCTTGGAGGGTGCCGACGATCCTCGGATCCGACGCAGGCAAAAAGCCGACAGCGGGCAGCAGGAGAAGGCTCGCATCGAGATCTTGCGAGCCGTAGGCCTGAACGAAGCTGCCGCGCGAAGAATCGTACCCTCGGGTGCATACGTCTTCGTGAATCTCTCGACGGATCCGCCGCCACTCCTCCAACGGGCCGCCAAGCCCGAATGCTTCGGCACTCCGAATGCCGCGATCGAAGGCGACCCAGGCCATCACCTTCGAGTGGACAAAGTGCTGGCGCGGCCCCCGGATCTCCCAGATCCCCTCGTCAGGCTCGTGCCACATCGTTGAAAGATGGGCCAGCAGGGCGCATTGCAGCGCCCATGCGGCAGCATTCTCCGGCAATCCGCCTCGCCGCGCCTGATGAAGAGCATCCATCAGTTCGCCGATGACGTCGAGCTGATGCTGCCCGTGCGCAGCGTTGCCGATCCGTACGGGCCGCGATCCGCCATAGCCGGGCAACCATGGCACCTCCCATTCGGTCAGCCGTCGCTCGCCGGCAAGGCCGTACATGATCTGCATCTGGTTCGGGCTGCCGGCCACAGCGCGGAGGAGCCAGTCCCGCCACGCTCTCGCTTCATCGAAGAAGCCCGCGTCCATGAGCGCCAGCAGGGTCAACGTGGCGTCCCGCAGCCAACAGAAGCGGTAATCCCAATTCCGTGACCCGCCGATCAGTTCTGGCAACGAGGTGGTCGCGGCCGCGACGATGCCGCCTGTGGGAGCGTACGTGAGGGCTTTGAGCGTTATGAGCGAGCGCTTCACCGCTTCCGACCAAGGCCCCGCCTCTTTGCAGCGGCCCACCCACTCACGCCAGAACGCTTCGGTTGAGGACAGAGCTGTGAGCGGATCGATGGAGTCAAGCGGCCCACGGTGCGACGGTCCGTATGTGAGCACGAAAGGGATGGTCTCACCGGCGCGGACCTCAAACGAGGCCGTCGTGCGTAGATCGTGGCCATGGAGCGGCACGGATGTGTGGAGCATGGCCATGTCCGGTCCGGCGACGGCCTGCAGGACTCCCCGTTCAGGTTGTGTCACCCAGGGCACGGTTGCCCCGTAGCCAAAGCGCAGGATGAACTCCATCTGCATGGAGACGCGGCCCCGTTCACCAATGACGAGGCGAACAACATCCGAGTTGAGCGTCCGCGGCGGCATGAAGTCGATGAGTCGAACGGCGCCGCCTGCCGTCTCAAAGCAAGTCTCCAGGATCAAGGTGCCTTCGCGGTAGCGCCGGCTGACTGCCTTGATGTCGTCAGCGGGACCAAGGTGCCAGCGACCATGCTCGGCAGTGCCCAGGAGAGCAGCGAAGCAGGCGTCGGAATCGAAGCGTGGCCAGCACAGCCAATCGATCGAACCGTCGCGCCCGACAAGAGCGGCAGTTTCGCAGTCGCCGATGAGCGCATAATCCTCGATATTTGAGGCTGGTTCAGCTGACATCGGCATCTTAGCCCCGGGCCATCCCGACCTCTCAGGACATCCTGCGACAGCGACTCCGGTGTGAATGAGATAAGCGAAGCCGCGGATGCGAAATCATATATTGACTCAGCAAACCCACCGATAGTCAGGGTTGCGCACCAACCAGCCGCGAAGCTGATCGCAGGATGCTCTGCAAACCAACAGCCACGTTTGGCCCCTGGTCCCTGGCGCATACCTAGTGATCTGAGTTAGACCTAGTGATCTGAGTTAGAAATCTGCTTGCAGAAACGTGCGACGTTGGCCAGGACCTCGTCGGCGGTCTTCGTCCAAACGAACGGCTTGGGATGAGCGTTCGTCTCAGCGATGTAGCCTTGAATGGCTGCCTCCAAGTCTGCCGTGCTGGTGAAAGCACTGCGCTGCAGACGGCGCCTGCTCAGCACCGCAAACCAGCACTCAACCAAGTTCAGCCACGATGCACTCGTCGGCGTAAAATGCAGATGAACCCGCGGGTGCCGCACCAGCCAGTCATGAACCAGTTGCGTCTTGTGCGTCTTCAGATTGTCGAGCACGAGATGCACCTCAAGCTCAGGTTCAACGCTGCTGTCGACCTGCTCCAAGAACTTGCGAAACTCCACACTGCGATGACGCTGCTCGCAGCAGCCGATCACCGTGCCAGCTTTCACATCAAGTGCCGCGAACAGGTCGAGTGTGCCATGCCGGCGGTCGTCGTGGGTGGCGCGTTCGGGCTGGCCCGGCCGCAAGGGGAAGGTCGGAGCTGTGCCTTGTGCCGCCTGGATCTGGGGCTTCTCGTCCACGCATAGAACCAAAGCCCGGTCAGGCGGCGCGAGGTAGAGCCCCACGACGTCCCGCACCTTCTCGACGAAGGCCGGATCAGAGGAGAGCTTGAAGGTCTCAGCCTGGTGCGGCCGCAGGCCGAACGCGCGCCAGATGCGCGACACCGCAGTCTGGCTCATGCCTGTGCGGCGCGCCATCGTGCGCGTGCTCCAATGGGTTGCGTTGTTGGGTGCCTCCTCCAGAGTGAGGGTGATCACGCGCTCAACAGCCTCGTCCCCGATGCTGCGCGGGGCGCCAGGCCGAGGAGCGTCGACCAACCCCTCCAGGCGGTGTGCAGCAAAGCGGCTCCGCCATAAGGCGACGGTCTGCCGGCCCACGCCCAAAACCGCGGCGACGCCCAGGTTTGTCGCTTCGGGCTGGGCACAGGCCAGGATGATGCGCACGCGTTGAGCCAGGGCCTGACCGGTCCCGTGCCGCCGTAACAGACGCTGCAAGGCAGCGTGCTCGTTCTCGCTCAGATCCGGAGCGACGGCCTTGGGTCCACGCGACATCGCACACCTCCTGGCTCGGTGCGCTCCAGTCTGCGACCTTCGCTCGCAAATGCACTCACATTTCTAACTCAGACCACTAAGTACAACCGCGGAAGTCATGTGGGATGCGCTCCGATGATGGAGCAAACACCGCCTGGCTTGCGGTTGTAACGCTCGAAGAAAGCCCGGGCGGCTTCAACCAGGGCGTCGATGCTGGCGAACAACTCACAGTGTGTGACCTCGCGGCGGAACTGGCGCCAGAGCATCTCGATCGGGTTCAGCCATGGGCTGTAGGTCGGGAGGTAAAGCAGGACGAGGCGCCCGGCCGCGCCGCGCAGCACCGCCTCGACCTCGTCGTCCTCGTGCGTGCTGGCATTGTCCCAGGCGACGTAGATGGTCTCGGTCGGGTGCTTGGTCAGGAGCGTTCCGAGTAGTTCAGCGACCTCGCGTCGCCGCTTATGAGGGCGGGTGAGGACCACCGTCTGGCCGCTATGCCAATCGACCGCCCCAAGCCCATAGCGCCGCGCCGGCTGCATCGGGGTCGGGATCATCACCTGCTGTCCCTTCGGCCCCCACATCGGCCGCAAGGTCGGGTGCCAACTGATGTTGAACTCGTCGGCGTAGTAGAAGACGGATCCTGGCTTCAGACCGTCGCGAGCGAGTTCGACCGCCTTTTTTTGACAGCATAGTCCGGATCCGGGCTGCTGATCGTGTGCTGGGGACGACCGAACCCCAGACCAGCCGAGCGCAACAGCCGATGGATACTGGCCACGCTCATACGCAAGCCCGTCTCCTCCGCCAAGCGATCGGCCAGCCGGGCGGCGGTCCACATCGAGAACGGCAGGTCCAGGGCGCGTGGCCGTCGCCGCACCAGCTCGACCAGCCGCTCGCGGTAGGCGGCACCGGCTTTGGCCGGCTTGCCCGAGCGCGGCGCGTCGGAGAGGCCGTCGATGCCCTCGGCCTCGTAGCGATGGACCCAGCGTCGGACCGTCTCGCCGCTCTCGCGCACGATCGCGGCAACTTCGGAGACAGCGAGCCTCTGCTCGGCCGCGAGCAGGATCATCTGCGCACGCGTGCGAACCCGGACATCGCGCGTCGTTCGGTAGAGATCATCAAGCTCGCGCAGCTGATCGACGTTCAGGCTGTCCAAACGCAGGGCGCGCATCGCCGCCTCCCGGCTTAGCGCCCCAGCATACCACGAAACTTATAAGGACGTACTTAGTGCACTGACGCCGACAGAACGTACAGCGGGCGTCGAAAATCCTCCCGCGGTTGCAGGCGGTTAGCGGACGAGCGCGTGGTGCGTTCGTCGGCGTCTGTGCACTAGCCCTGCATTAACTTTGAACTCGGGCCACCCCGTGGGCTCCTCGCCAACTCTCGTGGAAATAGCGGAGAGTACGCCCGAATGCGGGTATCACCGATCACGCCGCGGCGGCGTGCTCTTCGGAGGCGTACGGAGCGTCATCGAGGGGCGTGGCAAAAGCTTTATGACCTGAGTGGCTTACAGCCCTCCACGAAACTCGGCGAAGAACCGCCTCGTGGGGGCCGATCAGCTGAGCTTGGGCTCAACGTCACATAACGTTCTCGGACTTTTCAGCGCACCAGCGAGTTGTAAGGTCTCAAACCTGCCTTCACGAGGCTGTCCGTGCCCGCGTCCGACCCTCTCCTTGAGACCAGCAAGTCAAGCGCATCTGGACCAGCATCTTCTCAACTGAGGCCGCCCAACGCGGAATCTCGGTCCGGTACCACTGTCGGAGCGGGAGTCATCACCACCGGAAGCGTCGTCCTCGCTGTCGCAGTCCTGTACTTCGGCAGAGATATTTTCGTTCCCTTCGCTCTCGCTCTCCTGCTCAGCTTTGCGCTGGCGCCTCCCGTCCTGTGGCTGCGCAGGCTGAGGTTGCCCAAGGTCGCCGCGATTGCGATCACGGTCTCTCTGGCGTTCGGCCTCATCGGCGGCATCGGATTCATCGTTGCCGGGCAACTCGTGCAACTCGCCGGCAACCTTCCAGCCTACCAGGATACGATCAAAACCAAGCTGCAGACGCTGCGCACCGACGCTCCCGGGGGCGGCGTCGTCGCGCAGGTCACCGAGACAATCAAGGATCTCAGTCAGGAACTCTCGGAACCGAAGCCCGCTGGCAGCTCAGGTACCGTACCTGGAACCTTGACGCAGCCAAAGGCACGCGCTCCGATCCCGGTCACCATCGAGCAGGGCGCTGCCCAACCCATCCAGATCATCCAGACAGTGCTTGGTCCCATCATTGCGCCGCTGGCCACAGCAGGCCTCGTCATCGTATTCGTCGTCTTCATTCTGATCGAGCGCGAGGACCTGCGGGACCGCTTCCTCAAGCTCGTGGGGGCTGATGACCTTCAGACCAGCAGTGAAGCGATCAACGATGCAGCAGCCCGGGTCAGCCGCTACCTGCTGATGCAGCTCGTCGTGAACCTGACCTACGGCGTTCCACTCGGCCTCGGGCTCTACCTGATCGGTGTTCCCAATCCCTTCCTCTGGGGACTGCTCGCAGCGCTGCTTCGCTTCGTTCCCTACTTGGGGCCTTTTCTGGCCGCTCTCTTCCCGGTAGCGCTCGCCTTCGCGGTCGACCCCGGCTGGTCGATGCTGGGGTGGACAATTGCGCTGTTTCTTGTCCTCGAGCTGATCAGCAACAACGTTGTTGAGCCCTGGCTGTACGGCACGAGCACTGGTCTCTCCTCGCTGGCCATTATCATGGCGGCGATCTTCTGGACCTCCCTGTGGGGCCCGGTGGGTCTATTCCTCTCGACGCCGCTCACTGTATGCCTTGTGGTCATCGGCCGGTACGTACCGCAGCTGGAGTTCCTGGGTGTGCTGCTGGGCAGTGAACCTGTGCTGGCTCCCGAGCAGCGCTTCTACCAGCGTCTACTCTCGGGCAATGCCGAGGAGGCGGTCGAGATTGCCGAGAACTACGTTGACGAGAAGTCAGCCCTTGCCTTCTACGATGAGGTGGCCTTGCCTGCGTTGCGTCTGGCTGAAGTCGACCGACGCCGTACTACCAGCGACAAGGATTTCCGCCTCATCGTCGCCGAAGGGACGATGGCGGTGGTTCGCGAAGTAGCCGAACATGTCCGCGAACGCCGCCCGACAGTGGCTACGGACGCGGCCGACAGCACCGAAGCTGCTGCGCAATCCGAGATCGCGGAGCCGGTGGAAGCTCCCGACCCGGTTCTCTGTGTCGCTGGACGGACGGAACTCGACGAAGCTGCGGCAGCGATGTTGGCCCAGATCCTTGTGGATGATGCGGGCGTCCAGTCGCGGGTCTTGCCTGCCAGCGCGATCAGTTTGGACGCGCTCGGCCGGCTTGATCTCACGAGCGTTAAGGTCGTGTGCTTGTCCTACTTTCATCCCAAGCCTGAGGTGTATGTGCGCTATGTATGCCGGCGCCTCAAGCGGCGCTCTCCGAAGCTGAAGATCGTAGCAGGTCTGTGGGGCCGAACGTCGGTGAAGGCAGATGACCTGGAAGACGTCGCGCGGGCACTGGCCGCAGACGCAGTTGCCCCATCGATTGAGGAGGTTCGCCGCAACGTCCTGGCATGGCGTCAATCTCCTTCAGGGTTGTGATGGCTCTGCAAAGGCGCCTACCTCATTGGCCGACTGGCGATTGAGACCTGCAGCAGCACGTGAGCTCATGCAGAAGCAGGGCGCATTGACCCGCTCGCCAAGGGAAGCGCCAGCGTTTGTGAGTTTGGCGATGAGCGAGCTGCCCCGCCGCACGATCCGATCACGGACCGGTGGGGTGAGTTCGCACGCCAACGGTATGAGGCGTTCGTGACGACGCTCAAGCGCGACTACGCCCGCCTCGCCATCCTGCCGGGCGCTGAGATCGTGATACGGCGTCTGCCAGCCTGGGTCGAGGACGACAACACCGTCCATCCGCACTCCGGCCTGCACATACTCTCGCCCAGAGAGTTCCTCAGCCGGAGTGCCTAAACCCGCCCCGCCCCCTGTCCGGTCAGACAGGGTGCACTCCAGTGACTAATCCCGCTGAATAAGAACATGCCGCGGGTCGGCGGATTCCGCTCCTTTCACGGGTGATCAGTGACGAACAGTCGTCCCTTCATGGGTGATCGACGCTGACAGCATCGCGTCCTGCAGCACGTTTATGCCCTTGGCGTAGAGAACCTTGCTGATCTCCACGGCCTCCTCGGGCCGGAACGCTACCGTGCTTATCAGGTGGTCGCCTTCGTAGATCTCCAGGAACACGAGGCTCTGATCCGGATCCGCGAAGATCGAGATTTTCTGATTTGACCCTGCGTTGCTCATGGCAAAGAGCACTTCCGTCGGAGCTGTAGATTCTCAAAGTGTCCAGCAAACTCGACAGAATGCGGACGAAGCAAAGGACACTATCACCAGCTTTTTGGGAGGAGCGAACGGTCGGTGGATCTGTCACTCAAGCGGGGCTGCCAACCCGCAGGTCAGGGCTGCCAGCTTGTCACGTTGAGCGTTTTCATTTGTCAGCAGAGGCGCGGAGCCACAGCGGTTCTTGTGGTTCCAACGACTTAGCGGCCGAGGCGGCGCCGTTTTGAACCACCAAAGGTTCTTATAATTGGCGAACATGGCAAGCCCCCTAGGCGGACGTGTCCTTCTTCAGAAGCCTGAGGAAGCGCAAGAGACCACGCTCGCCGTGCTGCTTAGCGTCGGGAACTTCGCCCTCCACTGGCTCCTGCGCTGCCGACGGTGCACTTGTTGCCAGGCCATCTGCCTCTGCCGTGCCCGAAAGCTCGTACAGCGCCTGGGTGAGCAGAGGCGGCCAAGGCTCGCCTAGCTGCTCTAGAAGCCAGGCGGCCTTCACGAGGGCCCCAGCCTGCTCGGTGTACACCGCCCGGTCCTCAAGCCGTGCCATGAGCACCTGATCGGCCAGGGCCGTGGTCAGGCGAACAACTTCGCTGACGGGCTCGGTGCTGCCTGCGCCCGCTTCGTTCATGTCAGGGGGCCACTCGCCCTCAAGTGTTCGCCGAGCACTGGTTTACCTCGTGGTGCTCCGAGCCTCGGGTCCGGAGCCTCGCCAATCCCTCGATGAAGATGGCGGTGACTGCACCGTAAAACGGACAAAAGGCCCGGCGAGTCGTAAGTCTGAGCAGGAGCGTGCCGCGTTTTGAGATGGGCAGGGATGGAGGTGTGCGATGGCAGCCGGTGCCGGATCGGCCGGTTTGGTTGTCCTCATCGTAGAGGACGATCCCGTTCAGAGGATGGCAGCCGCGAGCGCGCTCGGGGACGCCGGCATGCGCGTGCTGGAGGCAGCAACCGTCGAGGCGGCCACGTCCGCGCTCGACGCCCACCCGGATCTGGAGGTGATGGTCGCTGACATCGATCTGAGCGGCGAGCCGCTGACGGGACTGACACTTGCCAAGGCGGCCGCAGCACGCTGGCCAGAGGTCTCGATAGTGCTGGTGTCGGGCATCGTTGAGCCAGAGCCGGAAGCGATGCCGCAGGGTGCGCAGTTCCTGCGTAAGCCGTTCGAGGCTGAGGCGTTGGTCGGCGCTGTGAGGGAGCTTGCCGCCGCGCGAGCATCAGGCCGCCTGGAGCCGGACGGCTCCGCTGCCGCCTGAGAGATTGCCATCGCAGACCGTCAACGGCAGGCAACCGGGGTGCCCTGCCTGAGCGGCACCAGCAGTACAGGAAGACAAGATCGAAGGCGCTGTCCGGGCGACCCGGAGGCGTCGAGCCCCGCCGTGCAGGGACTAGTGCCACCGCTGTGGACCTCCATATGCCTTCCAGACTCGTTGCCTCGGATCGTGAGTGTCCTGCCCAATGAAGGTTACTGTGGAGATCGACTGCACGCCTGAGGAGGCGCGCACCTTCTTCGGCTTGCCTGACGTCCAGCCCATGCAGGCGAAGATCATGGCTGAGATGGAGCGGCGGATGCTGGCTGAGATGGACCGCTTCTCGCCTGAAGCTCTGCTGAGGAGCTGGATGACGCTGGCTCCTCAGAGCCCCGAGCAGGTGCAGGACGTATTCAATCGCATGTTCCAGCAGAGCTTTGGCGCAGGGACAAAGCCGCCCGTGTAGGCTGGAGTTCTTGTTAAGGTTCGGCCAAAGCGGCAGAGAAGGCCTCTGAGGCCCTCAGCCGCTCCCGCGGAGCATCCTCACAGGCCTTGTGCACCCAAGCAGCCTCTCTCCAGGGCAATGACGCGTCCCTGAGTCATGTAGGCGCGTAGACGGGCGAGGTGCAGTTCAGCTTGGTGGCGGGATGCGTCCTCTGGCTTCGCGGGAGGGCGACTTTCGAGCTGCTGCACGATGTTCTTGGCGCGGTCCCAGGCTTGCCGCGCGTGCTCCAGATCTGAGTACATGCGAGCTTCCCTGAACCAGTAGGGCATATTAACGCCGGGCGCGCCCCGCTGGATCCAGATCCCGCTGGAACTCACAGAGTCAGCGTGCCTCCGGCCTGTCAACCAAGGTCCCGGATCCGACTTGGAGGTCTCGCCTGATGCACTCCCATTCTTTCAGAAAGACCCGCCAGTCCTGAAATCGCCGTCACCGAAGATCCCGCCAGTGCCGAAACCGTCCGGTGGTGGAATGGGCAGCCCACCGCCAAAGTCGGAGTCCCACGGGCTCGGCCCCTGATGGAAGCCGCCGTTCAGGACTTGTCCCAGGACAGCGCCGCCGACCGCACCTGTGAGAACGCCGCCTAGAATGTTGCTCAGGGCAGCCTCGTTGCTGAACGTCCCGTAAGGCGTGTCGTAGCCCCGGTGCTGAAGTCGCTCGCGCTCGTGCTCGATCATCGCGCGGCGCTGAGCCGTCTCCTTGAGCTGGCGATGAGCATTGACTGCTCGGTGCAGAGCTTGGTTGATCCTGCCATCGATCGCCTGGATGCTCCGAACGATCTCTTCGTCCCGCGGCGTCGGTGTCGCGAGGGCCTCTTGGTAGAGCTGCTCGAGGTTCTCACGCTCGTCGGCGGCCGCTAATAGCTCAACCGCATCTCGATAGGGAGTGTCCCCCTCCAGCACGGAGGTGTCGTAGGCGCGATCCAGCGTAGCGAGGGCCTCTCGCGCCTCGCTGAGCTTGTGCACCATGTCGGACAGGACATCGCGTGCCTTAGCCGCTCTAGCCTCTACCGCCTCAACCCCAGCCTCCACGAGTGCCTTGCGCTCCAGTGCAGTGAGCTTGGCCCGGGTCTCGCGAAGTTCGTTGATGATGCGCCTGGAGTGCTCCCGCAAACGCTCGGGGATCTCGTTGAGGAGGGTGTAATTGGCCCGTGCTTTGTCGTAGCCAACAACACGTGCCACTAGACGATCCATGTAGCGCGTAAACGGATTGGCTTTGTAATCAGCGGTGCCAAACTTTCGGCTCCAAAGGTACATGAACAGCGCGTCAGCCTCATAGGGCCGACGCTTCTCATCCCGGTCAGCCTCGGCTTGCACGGCCTTCTTCTCGGCCTGCTTGGCCTGCTCAGTGACTTCCGCCACCTCAGCGCGGGTCGAGATCCATTCGGGGTCGGTGCTGATCTTTGCCTCGACATTCTTGCGGGCAGCCTCGACCTCCGCGAGTGCCTTTTCCAAGACGTCGATGGCGGCCTGCCGCGCCGCCTCTGCCTGCCTCACCCGTTGCTCAGCCTGCCGGCGCCGCTCGGTCAGTTGCCGCAAGGTTTCCTTGCGGTTGTTGAGAAGGGCAACGGCTTGGCGCTCGGCAGCATCAAGATGGCCGACAACCTCATTCTTCGTGATCGCGTCCAGCTTCAGCTTGGCGAGCTCGCGAAACGCCTCCGTCCGCTCAATGCGAAGGCGACCAACTTCCTCGGTCACGGCGGTATAGACTTGCTCGAACTGCGCTTCCTGCTGACGAGCCGTCTCGATCGTATGTTCAATCTGCGCGAGCGCCTGCCGTCCTGAGATCATTCAGTCACCACCGTAGGATCGCCCCGCCAAGGACCGGCATCTGGTAGTCGACATCCAGCTGGCCGCGCCGCTTCTCGCCCAGACGGTTGCGCTGCACGATGCCGTCGTCGTTCTTATCCTGCTGCACCTGCTTGGCTGTGGTCTCACTCACACGCACGCCCCACTTAGACACGGTGGCTGTCCGGCCGTCCTCCTCGCTGCTGACAGGCAGGTTGAGGACTCGCCCATCAGGGGCCACGGGCTCCACGATCAGATAGTAGTTGCGGCCTGCCGGGTTACGCTGCGACACTCGCCAGACCCCGGTGGGCTCGCCTGGCCGGGAAACAATCCGCAGGACATACTCGCGACGCAGATCCGCTCGCAGAACCTCCAGGTTGCCGATGGCTTGCCGTGCGCCCTCGGCATCCTTCCGCTCAATGGCGGCCTCTCCATCAGCCAAAATCTGGTCGGCTCTCTGGCGTGCTGCGGGAACCTGTGCCTCTCGCAGCACGTCCTCGTGCCCTTGCTTCAAGGCAGCTGGTAATCTCTCAGCAAGATCGATCCGGTTCCGCTCGGCCTGCGCCTGCTGCTCGACCGCCCGTTGCCGGGCGGGCTCGGCTACACCAAAATGGTAAGCGCCCCAGCCGAGACCGAGAACCGCCGCAATGGCTAGGAGGCCCTTGCTGAAGCGCTTACGGTTGACCCAGGCCAGCGCCACGGTGCGCGAGAAGCTGGGTCCAGGCGAGGTATAGGCGAACCGCTGCTCCTTGAGGGCCTGCACCCCTTCCAAGAGGATCCGGTCGGGCACCTCAATTCCCTGCCCACGGTAGATGTCGCGCAACCGCTGCAGGAGCTGCGCATCGCGAGCGTTTTCGCCGAGCTCTCGGCTGACAAGGTTCTCCTGGTGGCGGAGGGTGTCCACCACATCCATCGCGAGCATGACCTCGTCGAGGCTCTGGGAAGCCCTTCCGGCGGCCTGCTCGGTCAGCACGGCCTGATCAGCCATTGGCTGGCAGTGCCTGTCCTTCCGCCACCAAGCGCGCGATGCGTCGCTTGCCGTCCTCAACGGCGTCGCGGATCTCGGCCGAGTTCTGAGTTGCGAGCCGGCGCATCTCGCCAACAATCTCGAGAGAGCGCTCTTGGAACGTGATGACCGAGTCCACGAGCTTCTTGACCGCGTCGGCCCGGATGGTTGGTCCGTAGCCGGCCTTCACGGCAGCCTCGCCGACCTGGTCGCCGATCTCGGCCAGCACTTCGAGGCTGCGGGATACGCCCTCCTTCATCTCGTTTAGGGTCTGGGTTGCCTCGTGCAAGCCGAACATGCCGGTGAACGACGCCTTGAGCGCCGTGAAAACGGAATCGTTGGTCGAGAAGAAGGTCACGGCCTGGGCATAGACCCGCTCTTTGGCGTTGGTCATCTGCATCAACCGCGCCATGATCACCTCGGAGGTGTTGTAGCTGACCGTCAGATTGTCCGAGAGGTCCTTGGCGATCTGGTAGCGCTTCTCCTCGTCCTGAGTGCGGCGGAGGTGTTCGTCACGGGTAAGCTCGAGCCGGGCACGCTCGGCCACCTCCGTGCCTTTGAAGTTGACGACAGCGTCCGACGCCCTCTGCAACTCCGCCTTGGCTGCCTCGAGCTTCTGCTCCGCGGTCTGGAGCACCTCGAGAGCCATCACCTCGGCATGCTTCAGGGCGCCGCGGAAGTCACGGTAGGCATCAAGGATGATCTGCTCGCGCTGGATCTGGTCCTTGGTCGACCGGGTCACGTCGAGATAGACCTTCTTGATGTCGTCGAACCGATCCGCGACGTCTCCTCTGGAGATCTTCATCCACACGTTGGTGACACGCTCCAGGAGGTCGATCTTATTGTCTTCGAGCTGGTCGACCATCTTCTTCGTGTCGTCGCGGATGGAGTTGAAGGCCTCGGTGATCTGGCGGTAGCGCTCGCCGATCTCCATTGCCTGCGTCTGCTCCCGCACGACCTCATTGAACACGCTGGTCTGGCCAAGCGTGCGAGCGATGATCACGATCCGGCCCTGATCCAAGTCCGAGATCTTCTCCAGGAGGCCATTGATGGGGGCGTCCATGGCTGGAGGAGGAACGATGCCCAACTCGCGCAGGGCCGAGGTGGCCTTGTCGAGGTACTGCATAGGAGATTTCACGATAGCGTTGGACACGGCGCATCCTTCCTGAGCGGTTTCAGGGGTTCTCAACGGTGAGCACCCAGCCACATCGTGAGAGCGAGATTCGCGGGCCTGCTTTGCATTCAATCACCAGTTTTCGACGAGCTGAATGTCTGCCGGTTTGAGCATCAGCTTTTCGAACCGCCTTCCTGCGCTCTTGTTCCGGCTCCAGGGGCCCGTATGTTAGCAGCGCCAAAGCGTCGGGCGCCGCCGGTTTACGGGTGCGGGCGTTGCTCGCAGTCTGGCCGGTGCGCCTACTTGGTTGGGTGCACACGTCGAAAACTCGCGCGGGGAGCGACTCTCCAGCGTGAACAATGGTCAAGGTTGGAGCGTTGTCATAGTGGGCCTATCCTTAGGTCTCAGCCATGCTCCGCCTTGTTCTGTTTCTCGGGCTCCTTGCTGTGCCAGGAGCGGTCGCCGCACGTCCAGCTCAGGCTCCGAAGGTGGCTAAAGCGGTCACTGCCGCCGCGTCGGCACCGGTCTGCGAGCGCGTGCGGAAGAAGTCCTTCCATCAAGCAGAGGGTTGGTCAGTCAAGACTGTTGCGCTCGCCTGTAAGACGGTCACATCCGTGGTCAGTCGCCCAGGAGGCAAAAGCTTCACGAGCTTACGGGAAACGCCCAGCAGTAAAACCAGATAGTGACTCGCTGCAATCTGATGTGGCGGTCACATGGAACAAGCCGCAGCGACAGACGCCACGTGGCAAGCAGATCGTGACCGTACACCTGCTGATGCTGCTGGGGGCTTACGTAGGTTTCAGAAGCTGTTGATCCAAGCGCGCACGTAGTAGGGCCCGAGAAAAGCAGCCTCAAGCCCAATTGCCTGTTTGTCAGCCGTGATGATCAGCGCCATTGCCGGGTGCTTCCGAAGCTCCACGATGAAGGTCGAAACTGCCTTGTTCGGCTTGCCCTCGTCCAGAACAGCAAGTGCACACACCTTCGCCGCAGCGATTTGCTCGTCTCGTCCCATGTCTGTGCGCCCCCCACGTTCACCGTAGCGGTGCACTACCGATTGCTCTCATCTGCTCCGGCCCACGCGAACAGAGGTAATCCGGTCCCTGCAGGCTCGTCGCGCGCAACGTTGACGTCCTGCATGCGCAGCCAGCGGGCGATCGCCTCGACCACATGCGCCTTTTCGGCTGTGCTCAACTCGCGTCCGGATGGGATGTAGTGCCATTTGGACAAACAACCTCGGCAGCAGGTCGCCGTGGCATGCTGGGCGACAAAGACCGGATGGCCGCGCAGCGGTGTCTGTTTGCCATCGTTCTTTGGGATGGCCGGGGCAAGGCGTTGCCTGACGAAGTCTCCGGCATGCTCCAGCACGGTCGCGACGCTCTTATTGCGTAGGTATGCCTCTTCCGCAGGTTTCAGACGGAAGCGCTGCCGGAACGCAGATCGCTGAAGCTGATCGAAGACATCCTCCAAGGTCTGCATCAGCTCACCCAGCTCGTCCGTACCGCGCCAGCTCCCGATATGTGATCGTGTCCTCACCTCGGCAGCATCGATCGCCTCTACCATTGCCCTCGATGAGAAGGATGTCCGCCGCGGCGGTGGAACCAGCCGGGCGGACGGCTCGCGTTCTGCTCCTCAGGCCGCTTCGGACTCTTCGCGATGTGGGAAGTCCGACCGGGTCACGAAGCGCTCAATGGCGGGAAGATGATAGGTCTGACCGCCGCAATCGACCCGGGCCGTCTGCCGCTGCGGGCCATTCAGCTCGGTGGCAAACAGCACGGCCTCAGCCAGTCCTGCGAACGCGCGAGTGCGGCCGCAGCGCCGGAGCTCTCCGCGATCTGGCTGAAGATCAACGGTCCAATGCACGACCGCGTAGCGGCTCCAATCCACCTCGGCTTCCATGCTTTGCCCCCAAGGTTGCGAGCTCATCCTGCTCGCTTGGGCTCTCCTTAGCCCAAGGCCGCTCGGAGGCTTTTCACATTCATCAATCGGCAGACGATCGAGCATGGCCCTGTGGCGGCCATCCTCAAGGTTGTGCTTTATGCTCTGGGGCTCGCCGCCGGGTGCCGAGAGCCAGCCGCATCAGACCGCGCCCTTCGGCTACCTCGATGTGCAGGCGGCCATGAGACCCCGTTTCATAATGCTCGTGCCAATCGTCTGACGAGGATCATGGCGGCGGCCAAGACGAAGAAGGCGAGCGCAGAGGAAGGCGTCGCCTCATGATCACGGGCCAGCCTGCGGCAGCGGCTGATCCAACTGAAGGTGCGTTCGATCACCCAGCGCCGCGGTTGAACGGCAAAGCCCTTCTGTCCTTCCTTGGGCACGATGATCTCGACTGTGATGGCCGTGGCGGTGCCCAAACGATCGCCTCTGTAGGCGCGATCGGCAAAGCAATGCGTCAGAAATGGCCACAGACGGGGTGAGGCGCGCAGGAGCGCGAGGCCGCCGTGGCTGTCGTGCAGATCAGCAGGCGAGACAGCAGCTACGAGCAGGCGCCCATCCGTGTCAGTGAGCGCGTGACGCTTGCGCCCAACGACACGCCTGGCTGGATCGTAGCCGCGTGGACCTTCGACACCGACGCCGCCCGAGCGCGTCGCCTGGGCATCCAGGATGGCACCGCTGGGGCTTGCTTCGCATCCAGTTCGCTCGCGATCTGCCATCGTTAGGGTGTGGGCGAGGCGCTCGAACACACCCGCCTGTGACAAGCGCAAGAACCAGCGATGAACGGTGGACCAGGGCGGAAACGCGTGCGGCAGGTGCCGCCAAGCGCCCCCTGTCCTGAGCACGTACAGGATGCCATCGAGCACCGAGCGCATCGGCCAGCGGCGCGGACGGCCCGTCGGGGCGGGGGCGGGTAGCAGAGGGGCAACGACCGCCCATTCGGCATCGGTCAGGCTGGTTGCGTAAGGTTGGCTCTCGGGCGCAAGTTCTGCGCGCGCGGCGGGCGTCCACATCGGCGATCCGGGGTAGCGTCAGACACTCCCCAACGCCCGCGATGCTGCCGCTCACCCCATCAGCACGCCCTCACCCCGTTATGAAACGGGGTCTGAGAGGTTACGAAAGCACCCGACCAGCGGCAAACTTGTGAAGATCTCATTGCCGAAGCTGGAGCCCTTTACGCCTCGTTAACCATTATCCGCGAGGCCAGGGACACAGCCGCGCTTTCGCACCGGAGATCAGCCCTTTGGCGTGTGGGTTGCGTTAGCCGATTCTGTCGGAGCTTCTCCGGCGTGGTACGCGCCTCGCAGTGCACTCGGCCTGATCGGCTGTTGTGAGTTCCTTGCGTGCGCGGCGATTCTTCTGACCTCGCCGCATGCCCGACTCCTCTGGTCCTTGCTGATCCTTGCAATCAGCTCGGTCCAAAGCCGGCCGGTCGGGTCAAGGTGTCGATGCGTCCTGCCGGCGAGGTGCCGCAATGACCCAGCCTGACTTCCTAGAAACTCGGCAGCCCTTTCCCTTGATGTTCAACCACCAAGTCAAAGGTCGGCTCTCGGGCGGAACGCATCGGCCGCGTTGAACGTAATGGGCTCCCGAGTGTGAGCGTCGCCATCGACATGCCAACCGAGACCCTCCAGGCTCATGTGGTGACCTGTCAGTCGCCTAGGATCGCTGGCCAAGAGCCCGCCAAGAAGCGTTGGGCTGTCCTCTCAGAAAGTGCCGAAGTGGCTGCGGAGGTGGTTCGGGAGAGGGTTGCCGCGACTTGCGAGGTAGCTCCCACTAACGAGGTGTTGAGCCAAGAGGAGGCAGACGGGATCGGGCTGAAGCCCCACCAACCGGTAGCTCTGTGATGGATGAGAGCGAACTGACTGGCAAAGCATATCACCGGCGCACTGCCAGGGCTGAAGGGTGAGGAACATCAAAAGATCACACTCGGTCAGCCTCTACGTCGAGGCGCTCAAGGCGTTAGCCAGGGAGTGTGCACGTGGCTGATATCCCGACCGTCAGTGATCTCTTCAGGGCCAAGGTGATTGGCGAGGAGGAGATCGACGCGGCCGTCACCGCCTGCGTGGCTGGCACTGCGAAAGAGCCCTTCGTTTTTGCCGACGTCTACGAGGTCGATCTGGCTTCCGCGGTCGCGGCGATCCCTCGGGCCCACGAACGCCTTCACGATCCCGAGGCGTCCGAGTTCCTGAAGCGTATCGCCATCAGGACTGCGATTATGCTGGCGCGGCCGGAGAAGCGATGGATAGCGTGACAGGACCGAGAGTTGGTGCGTGAACCTTTCGCGCCATCACAGCTTGTTTCTGTGACCCTAGGGTGCGTTCCTTAAGGTCGTTAACGGGGAGCCGGTCCGAAAGGCGCATAGCTTAGGTCAGGCGTCGTTCGGCCGGCTCTTCCCGTTGAGTTTCGAACAACAACACGGTCGACTGGTAAAAAGAACGAGCCCGCCTCAGCGTGGCTGGGCGGGCTGCGTCTCAGTCGCTGCGAGCTCCGCTCAGCAATCGTCGTCCTTCTTGCCGACCTTCTGGTCCGCGCCCGTATTGTTCATGGCGCCGACGGTGCCGGGGGAGGCCGGCTGCTCGCCGCCTGCGAGGTTCTTGGAGCCCGGGTCGGTGCGATCCCCCTTGTTGGCCTGCGCCGTCGAACCCGTGTTCGCGCCCGCCGCCTGGTTCGCGCCGACGTTGTTCATGGCGCCCACGGTCCCCGGCGAGGCCGGCTGCTGCCCACCAGCAAGGTTCTTGCTGGATCGATCGGCGTCCGAGCTCTTCGGGTTCGCCGCCTGCTGCTCGGGGCTCTGACCCTTGGTCGCGCCGGTGTTGCAAGGGGCGGCCAGCGCAAAGCTGCTTGAGAGGACCAGCGCAGCAGCAGCGCTGATGAAGGTTGAGGCCTTCATGGTGCGTTCCTCCACTCTTGATTGGAGCGGGGGAAATCATCCGATCGCTCGGAAGTTCCTCAAGAGGGCAGGCGACTGATTTTGTGCGGTGCCAACAGTGGCCGCTGGCCGTTAGAGCCTCGGTGCACAGGGCAACCCCGCTGGCGCGGCTGGAGAAGCGATGAACGAGCTTCGTGACTTTGCATTGCCTTGGCGGGTCGTCGAGCTTGAAGACGCTTACCGGGTTGAGGACGCGAATGGGCTCGCGATCGCCACTCTGTTCTTCGTTGAGGACCCAGAGCAGCTCGACTTCACCGGGCGCCTGTCGCGCCATGAGGCGCGGCGTGTTGCAGCGCGGATCGTTGAGATGTCGGATTTCCGCTCTGTCATGATGGAGCTTGAGGCGCGCGATGGGGCGCCGACGTCGATGCGGTCGAAGCACTGACCAATGCGCGCGAGCGGCAAGGGCCCGTCGGGCCCGCGCCGCCTGCGCAACCCGCGCCGCAGCTACGATCAGGAGGGGCGCGAGGTCGAGCCGGCAACGGTCGACAACGCCCGGCAAAATGGAGCCCGCGGCATCACCGTGAAGTGCGCCTGCAACTACGAGGCGCTGCTGCCATTCGAGCGATTGCGAGCCGACGAGTACGTGCTGGACGTGGCGCTGCGCTGCCGGTGCACAGCCTGCGGCGGGCGGCGGATCGAGAGCTATCCGGATTGGACCGGGGGCTGGCGGTGGCAGGCCAACGGTCTTGCGGCAAACGCGACCAGCGAGAGCCACGACTGAGCCGTGAAGCGGGCCCTGCCGGTCCAGAGCCGCAAAGTGCTCGAGGCGTTAACCGACGTGCCGTTGACCGCCTCCGGGCTTGCGATCCATGCCGGGCTGCCGACGAAGGGCCGCACCGAGGCCGCTGCGCAGAGGTGGAACTCCAATTCCGCTGGCAAGATTGATCGGCAAAAGGGGGCCGATCCGAGGCCCTTCTTCGAGGCTCGCTAATGGCACAGCAGGTTCCCGTTGGTTCCGAGGCACGCGCTGATCGTCCCCTTGGTCCGGACGGCACCCACGAAGTAGCGGACGACCTCGCCTACCAACGCCACGCCATCGTCAACGTTATCTATTACGGCCGCCCCGGTGCAGGTGATCGCGGTTGGGTCTTAATTGATACCGGGGTGATCGGCTCCAAGGCTGCCATCATGAAGGCCGCTGAGAAGCGCTTCGGCCCCGGTGCCCGCCCGTCTGGGATCGTGCTCACCCACGGTCATTTCGACCATGTTGGCGTGGTTGAGGATCTCGCGCGGGAATGGCAGGTGCCAGTTTGGGCTCATCCGCTTGAGCACCCATATCTCAACGGATCAGCCGCCTACCCGCCCCCGGACCCCACCGTCGGTGGCGGCTTGGTAGCCCGACTCTCCCCACTATTTCCCCGCGCGCCTGTCGATGTATCGGATCATCTTCAGGCTCTGCCCGAGGATGGCTCTGTGCCGCCAATGCCGGGCTGGCGTTGGATTTATGCGCCGGGCCACTCGGTCGGTCAGGTGGCTCTCTGGCGCGAGGCTGATCGCAGCCTGATCGCAGCCGACGCTTTCGTGACGACGGCACAGGAGTCGGCCTACGCTGTCGCTGTGCAGGAACCCGAACTGCATGGCCCGCCGATGTATTTCACGGTTGATTGGGACGCCGCCCGGCGCTCGGTGAAAGCACTTGCTGACCTTGAACCGGAACTCGCGATCACAGGGCACGGTCGACCTCTGAAGGGAGCTGCTCTACGCGATGCGCTGCACACCCTGGCTCGTGACTTCGACTTAGTCGCCTTGCCGAAACAGGGTCATTACGTCGAAGAGCCGGCAAAGGCTGAGGATGGATCTGCCTATAGAAGGTCGTGAGTCACTACCTTCGGCAACCGCTGCCGCCGGATGCGAAGGTGAACTCTTCGACCGAGGGCACGCTGTTCAACAACGTGACGATGAACCGAGGGCAGTCCTGGAGCGGGCCTGATACCGACTATGCCTAGCGGCAGCCCGCACGGCAGCGGACGCTGACGACTTCCGGCTCCGGCTCGCCGATCGTGCCGACTTCAATCAGCGTGTCGGCGCGCTTCCACGTGAACAGGCAGTTGCCGAGGCCAGTGCCCGCGCAGGCCTCCATCTCTGCCTGCCCTTGCAGCGCTCGTTGAACTCGGAACACTCGTCGGCCTCCGGCATCTTCACGGGCTGCCAGCCGAGAGCGATCAGGCTTCGACGGGCCCCGCCGTAGTTCGTCTTCTTCGGGAAGGTAGGAAGCCGCTCCGCCGCACTCGCCGCACTGGCTAAGAGGACAAAGGCGAGAGCGACTAGGGCGGTGCGCATCACCGAGCGTCTCGCGGCACGATCCGAAAGGCGCTGACGGTCATCGTTGTCTCGTTCGTGAGCACGTCCTTGGCAGTGCTGAAGATCGCCTCGACGGTGCCCTGACTGTAGCTGGCTGCGTTCGGATCGGTATCGAAAGAGACCTCGACCACAAGCGTCTTAAGCACTGCCCCATCTTCCTGGCTCAGCTCGAACCAGGTTCGCGTCACGCCTGCGATCCGCTCGAGGTGCTGCCGAACTACAGCCTTACCGCCTGACATTGTGCCCTCATGCGGCTGCCCTCGTGGCAGGAATCTAGCCGCCCAAACCAGGTTGTCGAGGCAGAGCGGATGCTGTGAACCGCGGCCGGTCCTGGGGTGGGCCGGATGTGGCGTGACTTCAGCTGCTCGGCCGCGGAGGCGGAGGCGGTGACGTGACGGACAGGCCAGTGAGGCGGTGGCCGACGCGTTAGCTAACTTGGGCGACAGAGGCCGCGGCGGTCATGGTCGTATGGTTGTGCCTTAGGAGCGGTGCTAGGCTCCCGGCATGATTGAGCCGAACCAGACCGCCTACATCCTCAAAGTGAGCTGGCGCGACGCGGGCATCCCAGACGGTCCGCTGACGATGTTCTACGCCGCCCTCACTGGGAGTCCGGAAGAGGCCGTCGAGCTGGTCCGGCAGGCCGTGAAGGCCGATGCTGAGGTCGAACTCACCGAGGCCAGGCTGTCTCAGGATACGGCGCAGGCGATCGACCTGCTCCCTGGCTTCGCGCGAGCTCTGTGAGCGGATCGAAAGCGCCGCCGAAAAGCTCCACGAGCCCTGAGGCTGCGGGCGCTTGCCCGTGCACCGCGCCCGGAACGCCGCTCACGATCGGCCTGTTTCCTTCTCCTCTAGTGGAGAAACACCATGAACGGGACGGATCCAGCGAAACCCGGCGACGAAGCCCCTCCCGGAACGCCGAGCAGTGGAGAGAACCTGTGCCCGCGCTGCGGTGGGTCCGGCAAGCTCGAGGCAGAGGCCTGCCCGGATTGCCAGGGCACCGGCAAAGTGACCACTGGGATCGGTGGAGGTTGAGAAGCATTGCGGCCTGCCAATCGAGCAGAATGCAAGCCGCCTGGGTCAGCTCCGCGGAACCAGCTCGTCCAGCATCACCTGCCGGCCCTTGAGGATCCGCAGAACCCGCCTGACCGTCCATGCCAGCAGAACCAGCCGCGCCTGTTGCGCCAGAATGACCGGCAGGCTCCGCGGCGGCGGTCGGTCTTTGATCTCTCCGATGACTAGCAGGGCCCTGCGGGCCATACGGACCCGGGGAACCATCTTCATCGACAGAACCTGCAACGCCAGGGGCGCCCTGGGACCAGGCATCACCCCGTAGCGCACGCGGACCTCGCGCACCTGGCGATCCTGGCGCGCCAAGAGTTCGAGTAGCTCCCGCGTTTCCTTGAGGTCGGGGAGGTCGGGGGACACCTCGTTGGCCCTTCTCAGCCAGCGCTCTCCATTCGGGCCAACCTTGCTGAGATGCCCTTGTTCATTTTGGAGGACGGGCGGGCATAAAGAAGCCCGCGCCGGCGAACCGGGCGGGCCAAGGTAGTTCCCGAAGCGGGAGGATCCCGCTGAGCCGTGTTTGCAGCCTGCGATGTCCGTCCACAAGAGAAACCCCGCGAGCTATAAGGCTGCGGGGCGGAGGGTGGATGTGAGGAGCAGCCCCGCCGGCGTCGGTCCAAGGGGGAAGATTTCCGCCGGCAGGGCCATACCGGGGTAGATCCCGACGCTGCCACTTTCGGCCTCAACTCCCGCCGGCAGCCTTCGCAAAAGTGAAGTGCACGGCGCACGCAACGATCTACCTCGTTATACGGCAGGCTCCTGCCCGCAGCGCTCAGGCTGATGACAACGGCAAGTCCTGGGTTCGGTCTCGCGGCATCCCGTCGTAGCCTTCCATCCAGGACGCGCGCTCCTCGCTGTCACGTGGATACGGGCAAGCATCTTTCGCGCGACCGTGAATGCGCGCCCATGCTCCTTGGGCAATGGGATCGATGTGGGTGTGACAGGTATCTGCCATGGCGATAGCTCTGGCTTCCGCCCCCACAAAGCAACTCGGTCGAAGCTCTGCAGATCCCGCATTGATGCACGAGCAACCATCTGGTTTTCTTGCAACTGAATTGCTCGCAAAACAAATCGGATCTCGAATTTTACTAAGGCCAAGCTGAAACCCTTCTCCATCCACGCTATTTTCCAGAGCAAGCACAACATGGATTAAGCGTGAGCTCGGTGCGTGAGAGGCATCTCACATCCGGGATGGAGGATTGATGCGCCACGCAAGCTCTCTACTGCCCTCCCGTTCAGGTCCCGCCGCTGCCGTTACCCACGGTGTTGCTCGTGGTCTCGCTGACACCTGCGAGCTCCCAGGCGGAGATCTGCCGGCCCGTCTGCAGGACCTTGTGTTGCTCGTGGTCTCGCTGACACCTGCGAGCTCCCAGGCGGAGATCTGCCGGCCCGTCTGCAGGACCTTGTGCTGGTGTGGACGGCCTCTCAACCCAAAGGTTTGATGCGCTTCGGCGTCTCAGCCAGATGAGAGGAGCGTCCAGTGAACCTTCCCGTCCGCATCGGCATGGATACCTCCAAGTCGGTCTTCCAGCTCCACGGCGTTGACGAGAACGAGGTCGTGTTCATCCGCCGCCAGCTCCGTCGCGCCGAGATGGTCCGCTACTTCGAGCGCCTGCCGCCGGCCCTCGTCGCCATCGAGTCCTGCGGCAGTTCCCACCATTGGGCGCGGCTGCTCCAGTCGTTCGGCCATGAGGTGAGGCTGATCCCTCCGCAGTACGTGAAGCCCTACGTGAAGCGCGGGAAGAACGATGCGGCTGACGCCGAGGCCCTTTGTGAGGCGGTCACCCGGCCGAGCATGCGCTTCGTGCCTGTGAAGTCGAAGGAGCGTCAGGCGGCCTGCATGTTGATGACCGTGCGGGAGCGTCTGGTCAGCGTGAAGTTGCAGCTCTCGAACGCCTTCAGGAGCTACGCGGCGGAGTTCGGCATCGTCGGAGCTACCGGCAGGCAGAACGTCAACGGGCTCATCAAGCGCGTGCTGGAGGACGATAGCCTGCCCGAGATGGCGCGTGACCTCTTCCGCTTCCAGGCCAAGGAGTACGCAGCCGTCGAGGCACGCCTCGAAGAGATCGAGGCCAAGCTGATGCGATGGCATCGCGAGGATGACGTAAGCCGGCGGATCGCGACGATCCCCGGCGTAGGACCCATCGGCTCGACCATGCTGAGCATGAAGGCTCCGCCGCCGGAGACGTTCAGGTCCGGCCGCGACTTCGCAGCTTGGATCGGGCTGACGCCGAGGGATCACTCGACCGGCGGACGCCAGAGACACGGCGGCATCACGAAGGCCGGGGACTCGGCGCTCCGCTCGACGTTGATCGTCGGAGCGACCGCCCTGCTAAGGCACGTCCGCAAAGGCCGGCATAAGCCTTCGGCGTGGCTCGTCGCGCTACTGGAGCGGAAGCCGCCCAAGCTCGTGGCGGTGGCGCTGGCCAACAAGTTCGCCCGCATCGCATGGCGATTGATGGTCACGGGCGGCGTCTACAGCCAGCCGCGAGCCGCCCTGCCGGCCTGATCCGAGATCGGCACCGGCGGGCGAGGCTGCTCGGCGGATAGCCCATGAACTTGCAGGATGCAGCAGATGGTATGGCCGGTCGGTCGATACGCGCGAGCTTCCGAAGGTTACACTGACTTCTCACGTCGCCCATGTGCTTGGAACGCGTGTAGCGAACACCATCTTGGCCAGCGGGCCTCGCCCGCGCGAACAGGCCGGACATCTGAGAGCAAGCGATCAGGTCAGAAAGCTGCTACATCCTGACAAGCGGGGGCCGTCCACATCTGCAATCTCTACAGCCTCAACAAGGGCCAGGACGCGATACGACGCGTCTTCGGCATCACGCACGATCAGACCGGCAACCTGCCGCCGTTGCCCGGCATCTTCCCCGACCAGATGGCACCGGTCGTGCGCCAGCGCGGTGAAGGACGCGAGCTCAGCATGATGCGCTGGGGTTTCCCGCCGCCGCCGAAGGTCGGCACGCAACCTGTCACGAACGTGCGCAACGTCGCCTCACCCTACTGGCGACCCTGGCTGAAGCCGGAATACCGCTGCCTCGTGCCAGTCTCCGCGTTCAGCGAGTACGCCGACACCAAGCCGAAGAAGACGCCGGTGTGGTTCGCGATCGCCGACGAGCGGCCGCTGTTTGCGTTCGCCGGCATCTGGAGACCATGGACGGGCGTGCGTGGGCCGAAACGAGAGGAGCCGGTCGAGGAGGAGCATCGGCTGTATTCGTTCCTGACCACGGAGGCGAACGGCGTGGTCGGTCCTGTTCACCCGAAGGCGATGCCGGTGCTGCTGACCACCGAGGACGAGTGGAGCACCTGGCTCGAAGCACCGACCGAGGAAGCGATGAAGCTTCAGCGACCGCTGCCCGATGAGATGATGAAGGTCGTCGCGCGTGGCGCTCGCAAGGACGAGGGCTGAGGCGCACTCGTGCACGCCTGTCGCCCTGTCGTCGCGGAGCAGTAGGCGTTTCAGGTGACCAGGTCGAAGAGCCCCCGGGCCGGCACAGGCTACGCCAGCACCGACATACAGCGCGCATGAGCCAGGACGCGATGCGCTGCAGCTCTGGCATTTCCGGCCCGGAGCTGAGGCTTCGGCGCACCGTCTCGCAGCGCTGCGCGAGCGAGAGCACGAAGGCAGTTCGCGTCAGCAACAGCCCGGGCACGCATCAGCGCGACCGGGCTGACGTCACGGAGCGGAACAGGCTGAAGAGGGGCAGTGATCGCCATCACCATGGCTCCGGATCGGCAGAGTGCATCCGCAAGATAGCGCTGAGATGTCAGATGTTTACGCCGCCGGGAACTCGCATCGCATCGCCGGCGTTGTGAGAACATAACACGAACAAAAAGGTTCGCAATGGCCAAGGCAGCGACGAAGAACGAGAATCCCAAGACCAACCCCAAGGACGCCTCGAACCGGGTCAAGGATCCCGATCAGTGGACCACCGGCAGCGAACCGATGACCGGCGCGCAGGCCTCCTACCTCAAGACCCTTTCGGAGGAGGCCAAGGAGCCGGAGGCGTTCGATCCCGATCTTGATAAGGCGGAGGCCTCGAAGCGCATTGATGCCCTCAGGACGGATGCAGGTCATGCCTGAGACGGTGCTGACCCAAGTCCGGGAGGACGGGCGGGCCACGGCCGAGGCTGCGCGAAGCCAAGACGCACGGGTCTCCTTGCAACATCTCTGACCGATTTGCAGGCCGGCCATGGGCTTGAGAGGAACAGAGTTCAAGGTTCCTCCTCGCCCGCCCCTCTGCTGGCGACCACAACAGGCTTTGCAGCGGATCCTTCACCGCGTCAGAGCCCCCTGAACAGACCCGACAAACGACACGGCGACTGGTAACCGCGCCTACGAACAGAGCGCGACAACATCGCCGCATGATCGGTCGATAGAGCTGAAGCATCCTGCCTTTGCCCTGCTACAGCGCTGTCGTGCTGACCGCGGCGCGTCAAGAGATGCTCGGATCATGGTCCCGCAACGCGCAGCACCGTCTTGCCTCAGGTGTGACTGCCCAGTGCGTCGCGCTGAGCAGCGAGGAGCGCTACTGAATCGGACACGGGTAGGGAGCACTGCATTCCTGCACAGATCAGCGCCGACCGGGCGCCGAGATCTAATGCAGCCTCGTTCTTCCAGTCCGCCACCACGCGGTCCCATGCTGTGGCGCTGGCGACGGACCGGTCGAGATACGCCAGGCGCCGAGCCGTCTCGAGGAGTTCCGCCGCCTCTGATCCGACGATGATGGAGGTGGCGCGGAGGTGCTGATCCACGGCGTTGAGGACGGAACAATGGGCCAGCGGGGAGACCCGTGTTGGACCGCTGAGCCGCTCCAGCAGCGTCTCCGCCTCACGCCGGGCTGTCTCGTCATGCGTCAGTGCGGCGAGCCGCACCAGTGCGTCAGCGAAGACCCCGTTGGCGTTGGGTACAGCGTCGTCCTGCACAGGCTGGGGCCGCGTGATGAGCGGCTCCGGCGTCTTGCTTGAGGTCATCGCAAGCAGGCCCGTCTCTGGTACCCGGTACTCGCGCAGAAGCACGTCACACCAGCGCCGTGCGTGCTCCAGATAGGTTTGCTCCCCGGTTGCTTCGAAGAGGGCAAGGGCGGCCCGCATCATCGTGGCGTGGTCGAGTGCAAACCCCGGATACACCAGGCTGCCTGCCCGCGCCGCGTGCCCGAGGCGGCCGTCGCGCCCCAGCAGGCTCACGTTGGCTGAGAAGGCCGTTGCTGCAAGGCTTACCCAGTCCGGCCGATCGAGGAGCAGCCCCGCTCGCACGAGCCCCGCGATCATCAGCCCATTCCAATCGGCCAAGACCTTATCGTCGCGGCTAGGTCGGGCGCGCAGCTCGCGACGCGCGAGCAGCGTCGCGCGCAGTCGTTCCAGCCGGGCTTCCGTGCCCGTATCCGTCTCGGGGGCATCGAGCCGGTTGGGGATGCTCTTGCCTTCGAAGTTGCCGCCGTCCGTGATGTCGTACATGCGCGCGAACAGGGCCGCGTCGTCGGGGCTGAGAACCGCTCGAATCTCAGCGGGATCCCACACGTAGAACTTGCCTTCCTCCCCTTCCGAGTCCGCATCGAGACTGGAGGCGAACGCACCCTCGGGCGTGAGCATCTCGCGCGTGAGCCAGGACACGATCCCCTCGGCCACCGATCGCGCGAGCGGCGAGCCCGTCTCAACGGCCATCAGCGCGTAGAGGTCGATCAGCTGCGCATTGTCGTACAGCATCTTCTCGAAGTGCGGCACGAGCCAACGCTCATCGGTGGAGTAGCGTGCGAAGCCGCCCCCGAGATGATCGTGCATGCCACCCTTGGCCATGCGCTCGAGCGTGAGGTGGACGAGCTCGCGCAGCATCCCGTCGTCGGCCCGGCGTGCATGCCGGGCAGCGAACTCCAGAACCGTGGGATTCGGGAACTTGGGCGCGCCACCGATACCGCCGTTCCGAGGATCGAACACGCCGGCCAACCGCGCACCAACGCTCTCAAGGTCGTGAGCTGTCATTGCAGGAGCGGGTGCATGACCTGCAGACCCCGCCAGGCCGTTCAGCAGCGCAGCACGATTGCCTGCGATCCGCTCAGGCTGACTCTCGAAGGTATGAGCCACAGCGCGCAGGAGGTCGACAAAACCAGGGCGGCCGAGCCGTGGCTCTTTGGGAAAGTAGGTTCCACCCCAGAACGGCTCGGCCTGCGGCGTCAGAAACATGGTGAGGGGCCAGCCACCCCGCTCTCCCATGGCCTGCAGCGCGCCCATGTAGATGTGGTCGACATCGGGCCGCTCTTCGCGATCCACCTTGATGTTGATGAAGAGCGCGTTCATCACGGCTGCGACGTCCGGATCCTCAAAGCTCTCGTGAGCCATGACATGGCACCAGTGACAGGCCGAGTAGCCGATGGAGAGGAGGATCGGGCGGTTCAGGCGTACCGCCTCTGCGAGCGCCTGCGGGCTCCATTCCCACCAAGCGACCGGGTTGTCCCTGTGCTGCTGCAGGTAGGGTGACGTCGCTTGCGCGAGACGGTTCATCGAGCGTGCGTTCCAAGTGCGATAGGGCGCCCCTCCGCAGGAAGCAGCTCGGGGGAAACACGGTTCCGGGTGTCCCAGACGCAGGAATCCAGTGAGGTGGCACGCTGTTGGGCTGACACGTCAGGACGATCCAACTCCTCGATGTGCCGGATCAATGAATTGGGGGCGGACTGGTCCGACCGGGTTCGGTCACCCGCCGAGATCAATCGCGTAGAGGTGCTGCTGCGCCGTGATGAACAGCCGCCGCTCTCCAGAGCCGAAGGCGCAGTTCGTGGCGGCCTGGGGCGTCGGGATCAACCCGAGCTTCTCCGCTCGGTCAGAGAACACCTGCACGCCTGCTCCTGAACTCGTCCAGATCCAGCCGCGCTGGTCAACGCGGAAGCCATCCGGCACGCCCGGCTCGATCACCGCGAACAGCCGCCGTGCACTCAGCCTGCCGCCTTCCGTGACGTCGAACGCCTGAATCTCGTGCCGTGTGCCGCCAAGAGCCTGCGAGGTGTCGGAGACGTAGAGCGTGCTGCCATCGGGTGAGAATGCCAGGCCGTTTGGCTGCTCGAAGTCCGCCATGCGCTCGACCTGTCCGGTTTGGGGATCGAACCGGTAGACACTCCTGTGGTCGAGTTCAGGCTCGTCGAGGGCACCCTGCCGGGGCGAATGCAGGCCGAAGGCCGGATCCGTGAACCAGAGTGCTCCGTCCGGTGCGCAGGTCACGTCATTGGGTGAGTTGAAGCGGCGACCATCGTAGTCACGCACAAGCACGGTCGTTCGCCCGTCAGGGGTCGTGCAGCTCAATCCCCGGCTACCGTGTTCGCAGTGGATCAGGTTGCCGGCCACGTCGATCGTGTGGCCGTTGGTGAATGGGGTGGCATCGACCACGACCTCGACCCGGCCGTCAGGATGCCACCCGAGCACGCGTCGCCCTTCGACATCCGACCAGACCAGGATCTCGCGCGCGGGCCACCACACCGGCCCCTCGCTGAACACTGCCTGATCGTAGAGCGAACACAACTGCGCTCCCTTCGCCACGAGGTCAGTGAAGCGGGGGTCAAAGGCGGTTGGGGGTGGCACGTCCCCGACCGGCTGCGGCGGTCCTGCCTTGCGAAGCACAATGGCCACGATGCGTCACTCCTTTGCTATCGCAGGCCTTCGGCAAAGGCTCCTCGGGCGAGCAAATGTGAGCCAATCGCCCCTCGGCTTTGCATCAGCGGGGTGGCTTCGAGCGACCGACCTCGGCGGTGAGTTGAGCGAAGGAAAGCGCATCGCCTCGCGCACTGACCTGATTGGCGAGCCTGAGGAAGCGCGCCGGGAAGCAGATGGCGTCGACATGAGCAGCGGAGAGCTGCGTGGGCCGTCCCGGGTCCGCCACCATGGCGGCCTCAACACCCCCGAAAGCTTGGTCGATCTCTTCCTGGCTGAGGAGGTTCTTGTCACGCAGAGCGTTCATGAGACCCGCGACAGCGGCGTAGAGGCCCTCCAGCTGAAGATTGGCCGTATTCATGACGCTTTCCTTGTGAAGTACCCAGGAACATGTTGCCAGATGAACCGTCCAGGCGGGAAAAGGTGCCTGCGTGAGGCGGCACAAATCTTAGGCCAGCTCAACCACAACCCCCTCGTTGCGGCGGAGTTCAAGGCTGGGCGCCTGCAGGGGCGTACCTGTCAGATCAGGATGGCTTGACGCCAAGATCCGGACTGCCTTGCCCACCCGGATCGTTGCGGGCTCACTGCGAAAGTTCAGCGCCACAAGCAGGCGGCGGTCCGCGTCGCGACAGGCGTCCGACATGTGGGACAGCGCCTCTGATCAGGGTCAGCGCTATTACCGACAGGGCAGCCAAGCCCTCGGCAACATGGACGGTGCGACGCTCGGCGGCTTGTTCGCCGCAGGTGCGCTCGGCTTTGCCATAGCCTGGCTGATCTTCGGGCAGTCTCACGCGAGCCGAGATGTGGCTCGCCGCATGAGCCGGAGCAGCGAGAGCCACCGTTGAGTTGAACGAGGCGGCGAGCGCTGACGTGCGTTCGGAAGGTGCCTCAGTGCTGGGCTCAACCACCCTGAGGCCGGCCGAACATCCGCAGCAGCAAACCGGGTGGGTCCATGTTGGAGTTCGTTCTTGGAGACCTGTCCCACCTGATCGCCACGCACGGACTCTGGATCGTGGCGCTGGTGATCGGCCTGGAGAGCATGGGCCTGCCGCTTCCGGGTGAGACGTGTCTCGTCACCGCCTCCCTCTACGCCGGAGCAACCGGCAATCTCTCCTTGGGCGCGGTCATTGCGGCAGCCGTGGCAGGGGCGGTGATAGGCGACAGCGTCGGCTTCTGGATTGGCCGGAGCGTGGGGCAGCGCGCGCTGGTCCGGCACGGGCCACGGATCGGCATCACACCTGAGAAGATCAAGCTCGGGCGCTACCTCTTCCTGCGCCATGGCGGCAAGGTCGTGTTCCTCGGCCGCTTCGTCGCCGTGCTGCGCGTGCTGGCGGCGCTGTTGGCGGGCGCTAACCAGATGGCATGGCCACGTTTCTTCCTGTTCAATGCCACAGGCGGGCTGGTCTGGGCGACGGTATTTGCCTGCGGAGCCTATTTCTTCGGCTCGCGCATCGAGGCAGTGACCGGTCCCGTGGGCGTATGCCTACTCGTCCTGGCAGCGGCTGGTTTGATCTGGCTCATCGTCATGCTGCGCAAGCACGAGGCGCGCCTTCTGGAAGAGGCAGAGCAGGCGCTCCCCGGCCCGCTGATGCCGACCTAAGGGCGAGCGGACGATCAACGTCCCAGGGCTGGGGATGCTCCAACCCCGTTGCTTGAGACGATCGCGTGATTGCGGTGAAGACGAGAAGCGCAGCCAAGCGACCGTGCACGCCTTCCGATGGAACCGCTCAGCTTGTGCCTGCGTTGCAAGCCAAATTCAAACGCTGGGGACGATAAATGAGCACTAATGCTGAATATAGAAATGCGCTCCCGTCAGGCCCGTCGCTGCTTCAAGCAAGCTTAGGCTTCGGTTTTTCTTTCGTAACTCTGATCGGATGTGTGGTTGCGCTTGGCATGGTTGCATAGTGCAGAACCGCATCAATGCTTATGTGCTCAAGGCAGACTGAGCAGCAACGAAAAAGGGGTGCCGGAAGGCACCCCTTTTCGCATCGAACTACGACGGCGGTCAGTAGCCGTAGTAGGGATCGTAGCCGTAGGCCGGAGCCGGAGCGTAGTAGCGGGGAGCCTGACTGGCGGCGATAGCGCCGCCGATGATGCCAAGCGCCGCACCTGCTGCGAGAGCACCACCTACGCCCGAGCCGCGACAGTGGCCGTAGTGGCGGTAGCCACCCCGATGGCCATAGCCGCCGTGGTAGCCGTGCCCGCCGCGGTAGCCTGGGGGCGAGCCTCAGCGGCCGGAGCGACGAGCAGGGAGCCTGCGAACGCAGCTGCAACAGCCGACAGAGCCAACTTCTTCATGGAGCCTCCTGTGCACGCCTATGGCCTTCGACGCCCGTGGCCGTGCATCTGCTGTGAAACTGACGGAGTTCGAAGAGAGGCGCGGTGCGCATCCTCACCCTTCCGGCCTCAACCTCGTCAACCGGGCCTCAGTTCGTTAAGCTCGGCCGTATCAGCCACGGAGGGAAGCTGTTGCACTTCATCATCAGCGCGAGCACGCAGGACGGTCACATCGCCTATCAGACCCGATCTCCGGAGACCGCACTGGAGCGTGCCAGATCCTTGGAGAGCGTGCAGGCGCAGGACGTGCAGGTTAGTGATATGCATGGACGCGTCTACGATCCCGACGGCTTCGACCGCTGCTTCGTTCGCTCGGAGGCGACCACCACGGTGGGTGAAGCTGCGTAGGCGGCAAGGAACTGGGCCTGCGGGTCAGCCCGGAGAGCCGTGGCCGAGCCTCAAGAGCGTTGCGATGCCATCGGCGGCCCAGGATTTCGTGACAGGTGCGGAGTCAGAGTCGAAGGCTACGGCAGCGATGTGCATGCCGAGCACGGGCGCGAAAACCAGCAGCATCATGATGACGATGGCGGCAGCGCTGTGGTCGCGTCGCGCAGGCGCTGCCGCGCGTGAAAATTTGTTTCGAAGGGTCATGGCTCACCTAATCTGACCAGCCGCCAAGGCCGGTCGCGGGCGAGCCGGATCAAACAATCAGGCGCGGCTCACGCGGTCAGCCAGTGGCGGCAGGGTCGATCGACTACTGTCGTCGGGCATGGGGTGCGGGGTTCCTATGGGGACGCAGGGTCGCGCCGGGGCACGACCGAGCGGAAGGCTGGATGATGGGGTGTAAGGCCATCTTCGTGAAGGCTCAACGCCGCGCGACGCAGATTGGATGCACCGGCAAGAAGATGGTCCACAGTGCGCTGCGACGAACGTCGCCGAGTAGAGACACCAGCTTCAGCAACTGAACTTTACGGCAGCGCGGCCAGCGACTCGGGACGGATGGTTCACAGCTCTTCGCCTCGAATGCGCGCCGAGACGGCTCAGCGGGCCGGTCATCAGCCGCCGGATCAACGGGTCGAACGTTTCCGGTAGCGGCTCGCCTTCTGGCACCGGCAGCGCATCACGCAGACCGGAAGAGATACCTCTGATGACACATCCGAGAGCTTGGCGGTCGAGATCAACGACCGGACGCTCGGCTGCGGCCGTCGTCGAACAAGCCGCTGCGCCTGAAGCAGTGTGAAGAGCATACATTACGCGCTCCTTGGGTTGCCCAAACCGGGGGCAACTGAGCGGCGTCACATGGAGAGAATGTGGCCAAGGAGCGAGCGGACCCGCCGTAATCGGCGGCGGTCTCGATTTAAGGACAGTTTGCCAGAAAAGGTACGAAGCGCCGTTCGAGCAGCGATACAGATCGTTCCTACAGCCACCAGTGTGGTTCTGACGCTGCGCGGCTGAAGGCGGGAACGCAGATCCTGTCCTGGTTCGGCACCATGTCCATTCACATCAAACAGTCGTGAATGCTGCGGGATACTGGCCGGAAGCGGGAGCGTTGATCCTGGGGGCGGCTACAGGATCAGCCACCATGACGGACTTCTACCACATCCTGAATTGGACGCTGAAGCGCGGTTCACACACCTTCCCTGGACCAGAGGGCGGCACCTGCATCAACGAGGCCGCCATCGTGGCGTGCGGCTTCCCTTACCGACCGGTGCGCGCACCCACCGACATGCCGCTGTGCTTCTCGCGCCCGATCTGCCGATTGGCGCTGCATCTGAACGATGAGGCTGGCGACGTCGAGCGGCAGCGCCTCATTCCGTTCGTCACCCGGCTTGCCTGCGCGGACACACCCGAGATCGAGCGGGAGCGAGCCGCCTACATCCGGGCACGCATCGACTTGGATGGCCGGTACATGCCGCATGTGTCGATGGATGAGGGTATTCGTGTTCTCGAAGGGGCTCTGGCCATCGGGCGGCAGGCGGACCCGCTCGCTCCTGATGTTGCCGCTGACCGGCTCAATGCTGCACGAGCGGACACAGCACCGGAAGCGAGCAAGCAAGCTTCCATCTCGCAGATGCTCAAGGTGTGGCTCGGCGTGTTCGAGAAGGAGCCGGGCACGGTCTGAGATCAAGGTCGTCCCGTGCCACCGTGTTGGGCCAACACGGTGGCCGGCACACTCTCGTCTGTCAGTGGGGCAGCGCAGGCATGCCCAGGAAAGAGCACGCGAAGAGCCAGCTAACACGAACGATCGTGGTGTGCATGGCCGCCAGCCCTCCCGGTGAGATGCCGTCATACAGGAACGAACATTACCGGAACATTGCTGACGAGTGACGCTGCTTCCGGACTACGGGTTGTGGTCCGTTTCCCCTCGCAGGAACCGAGTGGCATCGAGGCGGGTACAACCAGCACCTGCGCTGGGCACCTCCGTCAGCCGCGTCAGCAACGGGATCTGGGTTCGGGCCATACAAGGCAGGGTTCGGCGGGCGCAGGTCTGGATGGACATGGGCGGTGAAGCTCTGCAAGCTGACAAGAGGAGGCCCCGGCGCTGAACGGCACTGGGGCCTCTCTACGTCGGTCGTGGGCTGCGGCTCCAGCCGCCTCGCACCTGGCAAAGTAGGGGCCTGCCTCGTGCATCAGGCTCTCGAACATCAGCCGCAGGCTGCACAGTCGCGATGTGCTTAGAGGCAGTGCCTTAGGGTTCACTGCTCCGCCCGGTCGGAGCAGCATCAGCGAAAATGTTTCTCGGCGTGTTAGTCATACCTGCCGCGCTGGGAAGGGGATGACTTGCGACCGATGCTCTATGGCCTGTGCTTGGTCGCTAACGGCTCGCTTCAGCGCCGCCTGGCTAAACGGCTTGCTCAATCGAGGCAGTCCGGAGCCCGTGCCCTCCGGAAGGTCTGTGTAGCCGGACGCTAGGATAATCGGCAGATCAGGCCAATCAGTCCGGAGCGCAGCCGCAAGCTGCACACCGGTCATTTCCGGCATCGCATGATCGGGTAGCGTCCGCGGACGAGGTGTAATTTCTGGGGCCGCTTCGGCGGAGATTGGGGTGGTCATCGGGGCCGGCGGCTAAGGTGGAGTTTGCGGACTTCAACCTGAGCCGGGAGCACCCGATGACCGACGACAGAGTGGCACTGATCGAGGCGCTGCAGAAGGCTGACGACGGCAACTTCCTGCGCTCGTTGGCCGAGACGGTCCTGCAGATCCTGATGGAGGCCGACGTGGAGGGCCTGATCGGCGCCGGTCGCTACGAGCGCACAGGCGAACGCAGCACCTACCGCAACGGCTATCGCGAACGCAGCCTCGACACACGGCTCGGCTCACTCAACCTGAAGATCCCCAAGCTGCGGACCGGCAGCTACTTCCCCGGCTTCCTGGAGCCGCGCCGCACGGTCGAGAAGGCGCTGGTCGCCGTGATCCAGGAGGCGTGGATCGCCGGCGTCTCGACTCGGCGCGTCGACGACCTCGTGCAGGCCATGGGCCTGTCGGGCATCTCCAAGTCCTCGGTGTCGAAGCTGTGCAAGGAGATCGACGAGCGCGTGAACGCCTTCCTGACGCGTCCGCTCTCGGGTGCGTGGCCCTATCTCTGGCTCGATGCCACCTACCTGAAGGTGCGCGAGGGCGGTCGCATCGTCTCTGTCGCTGCCATAGTCGCCGTCGCGGTGGACACAGAGGGGCGGCGCGAGATCGTCGGCCTGCACATCGGTCCGTCCGAGGCCGAGGTGTTCTGGACAGACTTTCTGCGGAGCTTGGTCAAGCGCGGGCTCTCGGGCGTGCAGCTCGTCATCTCGGATGCCCACGAGGGGCTCAAGGCGGCCATCCGCCGGATGCTGAAGGCGACCTGGCAACGCTGCCGCGTTCATTGGACCCGGAACGCGCTGGCTTACGTGCCGCGCACCCAGCAGACCATGGTGGCTGCCGGCCTGCGCCACGCCTTCCAGCAGCCCGATCAGGACGCCGCCCGGGCCGCCCTTCAGCACCTGGGCGAGCAACTGCACAACCGCTGGCCGAAGCTGAAGGTCTTCATCGAGGCCACGTGCGAGGACGTGCTGGCCTACCTGACTTTCCCGCTCCAGCATCGGGCCAAGCTTCACAGCACGAACCCGCTGGAACGCCTCAACAAGGAGATCAAGCGGCGCGCCGATGTGGTCGGCATCTTCCCCAACACGGACTCGATCCAACGCCTGATCGGTGCGGTGCTCCTGGAGGCCAACGACGAGTGGCAGCTTCAGCACCGCTATATGCAGATCGAGGGCATGGCCGGGTTTGCTCCGGCGTTGATCGAGGAGAGCGTCACGACACTTCCACCACAGGCGGCCTGACCGATGGCCACTCCAATTCCACCCCGAAAGTCCACCTCATTGACGGACGTCACCCATGATCGGTGATGATCAAATTAACATCGCGTCCATGACGTAGTGCGCTCAGGGCTTCCCGCCCTGAGGCTGCCTGAACGACCGTGTGGCCAAGGTCTTCCAGCATCTCGGCTGTGTTTGCGAGCACCAGAGCATCATCGTCCACCACCAGAACTCGCAGCGGCTTGAACGCCGAAGCAACGGCTTCGGCCGTGGTGTCGGCCGGGCGCGCTGCGGAAGCAGCCTCCTCGGCCAACGGCAGCCAAATCTCTGCCGTTGTGCCTTTCCCCTTCTCGCTCGACAGGACCAGTCGGCCACCCGACTGCTCGGCCAGTCCGTGCACCATCGAGAGCCCCAACCCGGTGCCCTTGCCAACACCCTTGGTCGTGAAGAATGGCTCACGTGCCCGCACCAAGGTCGCTGGGTCCATACCCTCGCCAGTGTCATTGACCGACAGGCACACGTAATTGCCGGGTCTGAGTGCATCCGCGGCCTCAGGACCGGCATGCTCCTCCCGCGCCGTCAGGGCGATTGTGCCACCATTCGGCATCGCGTCGCGCGCATTCACCGTCAGGTTGATGAGGGCGAGTTCCAGCTGGTTGGCGTCAACGCGGACCACGGGAAGCTCAGGAGGAAAGTGCTCCTCAACGCGCACCGCTGGCCCGGCAGCTCGCTGGAGCAAATCTGTCATGCCCTCGACCAGAGAAGCGATGTCCACGGACTCTGGCTTGAGATCCTGGCGACGCGCAAAGGCAAGCATGCGCTGCGTCAGCGCCGCGCCGCGCTGAGCACCCTGCGCAGCGTTGTCCAGCAGGCGGCGTAGCCGAGGGGTGTCAGGGATTCGCTTGCGCAGCAGATCGAGGTTCCCGATCACGACAGCCAGCAGGTTGTTGAAGTCGTGCGCCACACCCCCGGTTAGCTGACCCACCGCCTCCATCTTCTGCGCCTGACGCAGTGCCTCTTCGGCACGCTTACGCGCGGTCACATCGACAAGGCCGCCGAGAACACCCGTGAATGCGCCATCGTGGTCGTACTCGGCTCGCCCGGAGACCACGACCTCTCGGATCTCGCCTGCCTTCGTGACAAACCGATACTCGGCTTGCTCCAGCGTGCCCTCCCGGATCAGCCGAGGCCAGTCCTCCTGCATCCGCTGGCGAGCAGAAGCTTCCGTCATGAAGTTGATCAGCGGGCGGCCGATCACCTCCTTGCGGGTGTAGCCGAGGAGGTCAAGCCATGCATCGCTCACCTGCTCGATCTGGCCGTCACTGTCGAGCGAATGAAGCGGAAGAGGCGTCCTGCTGTAGAGCCTGCGGAAGCTCTCCTCACTCTGACGAAGCGCTTCGGCCTCGCGCTCCGCCAAAACGGCAAACCGCCGGTCGAACATGGCAGCCACAGAGGCCAGGAACAGGATGACAAAGGTCGTGGTAGCAACGGCCAGGGCCAGCTTGACCTGATCGAGGCTGGCATCCGTGTGGGCTGCAGCCATTCCTGCATGAGCGTGGAACACTGAGCCCTGCATGGCTGCGTAGTGCATCCCAGCCACGGCCACGCCCATGACGAGCGCTGCGACGATCCGGGACGCTGCCCCGGGTACCGGAATGCAAGCCACAGGGCTGTGGTGGAGGCTCCGATGGCGATCAAGATCGCAACTGCGACCCAGACACTCTCGTAGCGCAGGTCGGCCGGCATGCGCATCGCGGCCATGCCGACATAGTGCATGCCCGCGATGCCCAGCCCCATGAAGAGGCCGCTCAACCCGAGCATGATTGTGCTCGCCTCGCTCCTACTCACGACAGCGAACGCGACCCCGGTGACGCCGACGGCGAGAAGAAGCGAGAGCACGGTGAGGGTTGGATCGTAGCTGACCTCCATGCCCGGCATGCTGAACGCGAGCATGGCGACGAAGTGCATCGACCAGATCCCGCCGCCCATCGCGACAGCAGCCGTTCCGAGCCACGCGTGCCGCACCCAACCTGTAGCGGCACGCACGCGGCTGGCGAGATCAAGAGCCGTGTAGGAGGCTGCCGCCGCGATCACGACCGAGAGCAGAACGAGGAAGTGGTCGTGAGATCCTTCAGCGGCCATAGCTCTGCAACCTCGTGAGCAGCTGTGCTCACGTCCGAAGAGGAACGCACCTTGCAGCTTCTCCGTTGCTGAGGAGCGATAAAACGCCAAGTTGGTTTAACTTCTTGTTCCTCAACCACCTTTGAGGCGGAGTCCTCCGCATCGTGATAGCAAGAAGGTCATATTCGAGGCGCTAATTCGGCTTACTGCGCGCAACCTGCCAAGCTCCCCAATCGCTGCGCTTGCCTGCCGGAGATGATTTTGCACGACCTGCCCCCGGCCGCTCAGCCGCCGAGCGAACGTGAAGCCGAGCTTGAGGCCGAGATTGGCCGCCTGCGTCGCTCGCTCGATGAGGCTGTGCGGCGCACAGCCGACGATGTGCCTGGGGCTACCGCAGGCTATGAGCACGAAGTGGCCGATCTTCGCGCCGCTCTGGCTCTTGAGCAGGCACGCTCGGGCGAGTTGGAGCAGGCGAACGCTGAACTCACCGCTAGTCGCGCGGCTCTCGCGGCCAGCGAAGCGCGCTATCGCCTCGCGGTGGAGAGCGCCAGCGACTACGCCATCTTCACCACCGACCTGACCGGGCGCATCACCGGCTGGAACTCAGGTGCTGAGAACCTGATGGGCTGGACCGAGAACGAGGCCGTCGGCGCTCCAGCCAACCTGATCTTTACGCCCGAGGACGACCGGGTCGCCATCGCGGAAACCGAGATGCGCTTGGCCGTGACGGAAGGCCGTGGCGAGGACGATCGCTGGCACCTCAAGAAAGATGGCAGCCGCTTCTGGGCGAACGGCCTGATGATGCCACTACGCGATGATGAGGGTGGGCTCGTCGGCTTTCTCAAGATTCTGCGGGACCGCACGGAAGCGAAGCGCGCAGCCGAGCGTCAGGCTCTTCTGGTGCACGAACTCAACCATCGCGTGAAGAACACGCTGGCCACTGTCCAGGCATTCACCAGTCAGACTCTGCGCACAGCCGGCTCACTGGCCGAGGCACGCGAGGCGATCACGGCGCGGCTGATCGCGCTGGCTCAGGCGCACGACGTGCTGACAGCCGAGGACTGGCAGGGGGCGGACCTTGCTCAGATCGTCGCTGATGCCCTGCGGCTGCATGGCGGGGACGGCGAGCGCTGCCGCTGGCAGGGCAACGCGGTACGCGTTTCATCTCGCATCGCACTGGCGCTCGCGATGGTGCTGCACGAGCTTGCGACCAACGCGATCAAGTACGGAGCGCTCTCGAACGCGACTGGCACCGTTTCTGTGACATGGAAGATCACCGATGTGGGCGATCGGTCAGCCGAGCCGCGCCTTCGGCTTGCACTGCGTTGGGAGGAGCGGGGTGGCCCGCCTGTAACACCGCCGACGCGCAGAGGGTTCGGCACGCGCATGATCGAGCGCGGTCTTGCCAGCGAACTCCAGGGTGAGGTCCAGATGAGCTACGAGCCGGCAGGAGTCGTCTGCCTGCTCGACATCCCGCTGGAGGTCGGCTGAGGAGCGTCACGACAGGTCAACGGCAAACCTCCTGCGCTGTAAGGTATGCCAAACGAGGCCAGCTCGTCCTGAAGGGAGCGGCTGTCGTGGGGCGGCACAGACGCATCAGGCGGTCACCCGGCTCAACCGGCCATCTGCGAAGCCGAGCAGATCTGACAGCAGGGCGCGTCCGCGGCTGACACGGCTCTTCACGGTGCCGACCTGACATCCGATCACCTCGGCGGCAGCCTCATAGGTCATGTCGTGCACGCTCACGAGGAGCAGAGCCTCGCGCTGGACGGCAGGCAACTTCGCCACCTTGCCCCAGACATCCTGCAACTCGATCCGATCCTCTTGGTCCGGCACCTCGATCAGCCGCTCCGCCGCAACCCAATCTGCGTCCTCCACCTCACGCTTGTGCTTGCGGCACTCGCTGTAGAACTGGTTGCGCAAGATCGTGAACAGCCACGCGTTTAGGTTGGAGCCGGGCACGAACCTGTGCTGTTCGACCAAGCCCTGAGCAGCGCCTCCTGCACGAGATCATCGGCTCGCGCCGCGTTCCCGGTTAGGGACATAGCGTAGGTGTGCAATCGCGGAACCGCTGCCAGCAAGCCATCACGAAACGCTGCCGCGTCTGGCTCTTTCTGAGAGGCCAGCGCAGTCTCAAGCTGCCGGATGAGATCGAGAAGCCGCTGTGGCTGGTTCTCCGTCAGGAAAGTGCCATAGCAGGCCCGAAGCTGACTGCCGAGGTGGGCGCGCAGGGCTGCGGTCAGGCACACTCGCTGGTTCTGGTCGGGGTTGATCATGGGCACCTGTGAATGGCCAAGCTGAAGCGTGACCATTCAACTCACCGGCAGCGTCACCGTTCCTGCGGTTGCATACTGAATTCGAACCTAGTTTCGGAGAAATAGAGAGACGCTTCGGAAGATATGCTTACGCGCGATCTTCCGTCCCGGCCTCATCATCGCTCCGCTTCTGGCACGCGGGAGCGATGAGCCCCCGATATTCCGGCGAACAACTTCCTGCCGGCTTTGCACGACCTCGTACATTCACGCGGGCGCAGGCAGGAATCGTCACGCACCTGCAACAAAGGTTATGGTCAAAATACCTGCTTGGTATACCAGCCCCGGTGGCAGCGTGCGCGCATGCGGCCTCAGCACGATCTTCGGTTCCCTCTGTGCTCGTGGGAGCTTCAGCCTTTCACACGCCGAGCTGACATCCCGCACAATGAGGGTGTCTCATAGAACGCTTCAAAGACGGCCCAATTAGATGCCGCCTTACAGGGAGACGCGCCCCGTGCCAGGAACCACTCAGGTGAACGAGAACCTTCCGCCGCAGATCCAGAAGGCACTGGCTGAGTGCATCGCTGGGGCTCAGATCTCTGAACGCAAGGCGAGCGACTACCTCAAGCTCTCGCAGGGCGAAGCGGATGACTCGGTCTACGAGGCATGCCGCTCGATGCACCGGTTCTATAGCTCCATGCACGAGTTCTTCCGCGAGGAGCAGATGGCGATCTCTGCGCTCCTGAAGCCCGCTGGGGGAGCCCTCCCACCGTACGTGGCCACGGCTGCCTGAGGTGGCTGGATTTCCGTGCAATTGACGCGTCACGGTAAGCATTTCCGCCAGCTCACGGGATCATTGTAGCTACGATGCGGCTGCGTGAAGTAGGAGCGTCCGTACAAGGCTCGGCGGGAGAGCATAGGCTGGCGTAAGCCAGTCATGGCGTCGTGGAGCAACCGCCCCCGGAAGCTTCAAGGCGCAATTCCGCAGAGTTGGACGATCTGGAGTGCGACGCTTTACGCATACCAACCGACCGAGGCTGCCATGGAATGAGCAGATTCGGTTCGCAGGTTGCTCGCGACAGAGGGGCAGCAGGAATGCTTTTTGCGGGCATTTCGCGGCCCGGCGGTCGAGGGAGAACGCCTTGGGCTCGGACGATTCCGAATACGTACTCGATGCGCCCGACCGAGGCTGGAATCACGAGCCGTCGCGGGCTGAATTGTTCAAGCAGATCAAGTCACCTGCCTACACCACCGACGCGGACGGCTGGCTGACCTACTACAACGAGGCGGCAGCCGATCTCTGGGGCTACCGGCCTGAACTCGGCAAGACGCGCTGGTGCGGCTCCTGGCGGATCTTCACGACCGAAGGCGCGCACCTGCCGCTCGACCAGTGCCCCATGGCTGTGGCGCTGAAGGAGGGCCGTGCAGTACGTGGGGTGCAGGCTGTAGTGGAACGACCGGACGGGACCCTGATCCCCTTCCTGCCCCATCCGACGCCGCTGCGAGACGCCTCGGGCGCGATCGTCGCCGGCTCCAACGTGCTTCTGCCGCTCACCGCGCAGGGCAGCGTACTGCCTCCCTTCGACTACTCCGGCGACGACTGGACGGAGGCACTGCCCCCTGATCTGCCGGATAGCCTCGAACTCGACGATCTGACGGGCTGCCTCCAGAGAACCTTGGCTGCCCAGGCTGATGTGGAGTTCGGCTTCCAGATCGACTGCGAACGCCTTGAGGCATGGTCCAGCTCAGAGGCCGAGAAGGAGCACATCGTCCGGCAGCTTGAGAGCAAAAGGGAGAGACAGCGCACCCTGCTGAACAAGCGACTCGACCAGCTACAGCAGCGGGCCAAGCGGCTCATGGCGGAGGCTCAAGAGGGGAAGGGGACAGCGAGGATGATCGTAGATCCTCGCAACACCCTCCACTGAGGCCGCCCGCCAGCGTCTCGGCACAAACGGCTGTGCCTCGTCGGGACGGCTACAGGTACCTTTCGGCTGAGGCGCTGCCCTGCGACTGCGCTCTGTCAGTGATCAGCGCCGCTGCTACGAACTGCTCTGCCAATGCATCTGAGCCGGAGGTGGCCATATTCGCGAGCCCCAACGTTAGCTCCGCTGGCAGCGTGGCCGTATTGTCCTGCATGAAGGCCGCGATCTTCGGCGCGATCTCAGCCCGGAAGCGCGAGCCGTTGAAGATGCCGTAGTGCCCCGCGCCGATCTGGAGGTGGTACGCCTTCTTCTCGGCCGACAGGTTCGCGGCGAGATCCAGAGCCGCGCGCGTCTGGCCGACGCCGGTGATGTCGTCCTTCTCACCCTCGATCGCCATCAGGGCACAGCGGCGGATCGCGCCGAGCTCCACCAGCGCCTCACGGTGCCGCATCACGCCACGCGGCATGGCGTGGTTGATGAACACCGTCTCGATCGTCTTGAGGTAGAACTCCCCGGTGAGATCCATCACCGCCAGATACTCGTCGTAGAACTCCCGGTGCTTGGCGGCCGAGTCACCGTCGCCCTGCACGAGGTGGTTGAACATGTCCCAATGCGCCGTCTGGTGGCGATTGAGGTTCATGCTGATGAATCCGGCCAGCTGCAGGAAGCCGGGGTAGACATTGCGGCCGTAGCCCGCGTGAGGCCACGGCACCGCGTGGATGCAGTTCTGCCGGAACCAGTCGATGCTGCGCTCCTGCGGCAGCTTGTTCACGGCGGTCGGCGAATGGCGGGTGTCGATGGGGCCGCCGATCAGCACGGCCGATTGCGGCACCAGCGGGTGATCCTCGGCTTCCATACGGGCGATCGCGGCGAGAACCGGCACGGAGGGCTGGCAGACTGCCATGACGTGCAGGTCCGGTCCCAGCGCCTCGAACATGGCGATGCAGTAGTCGATGTAGTCGTCGAGGTCGAAGCGTCCGGCCGACAGCGGCACCTGCTTGGCGTCGGCCCAATCGGTGATGAACACCTGATGCGTGTCGAGGAACGCCGCCACCGTGCCGCGCAGGAGTGTTGCGTAGTGGCCCGACATGGGGGCCACGATCAGCATCTTCGGCTTTGCCGAGGGTGCACCGAAGGCAATGACGCGGCAGAACGGGCGCTCCCACACCACGTGCTCGGACGCGGGCAGGTCGAAGGCAGGCTTGGCGTAGCGGCGCGTGCCACGCTCGAACAACTCGCAGGAGGCAGCGACGGCGCGGCTGGAGGGTGTGTAGGCGAGTGGGCTGAACGGGTTCTGACAGGCTGTCTTGGCAACGCCTGCTGCCATGCGTGCTGGGGTGAGCATCAGGTCACAAGCATCACGCATCAGGTACAGCATAAAGGCGTTCCCTTCGGCCCATTCCAGAGCAGAGCCATTGCAGAGGAGACCATTTCTGCGATGGCCAACGCCCTGGAACTATGATGCGTTGCACAGCAGCGAAATGAATCGTCCGCCTGCGTAATCAGCCACGATGGTGCATGATGGTTCCACCCTTGGCCATCCTAACCTTCCGTTAAGGTAAGCGATGCCCGGACGCCTGATGCGATCGCGCCACAGCGATCGCGGCGGTAGCGAGCTACAGCTCGACGCTGCTTGGTGGTCCTGTGCCGGTGAGGAACTACAGCTCGACCATCGCGGTCACGCCGAAGGGCGCAGGTGCGCTGGTCACTTGGCGAGCCACCTTCGAGGCTGACGCGGTGAGTGATGCGGAGGCGGTGGCCTTCATCGCCGGCGTCTACGAGCGAGGCTTGGCCGGCATCGCGAAGGAAGCAGGCAGGTAGGGCAGCAGCCAGTACGGATCACCGCCTTCACCACTCCTCAGCCACGTGTGGCGAGACTGCTTTATGCTGAGCCTCTCGCCGCCGCGCCTCGTGACGTTCCTGCTGTCCATCATCCTCATCGGGCTTGCGGTTGCGAGCCTCTACCTGAAGATCCCAACGATCGGCCCCACTGTCGTGAAGTACCGCACGTGGTTTTTCATCGCTGCCTACGCCGTGCTGGCGCTCGGTGTCGTCTCAAGGAGCCTGTGAGTTCTCGCTTGCAGCTCCTGTCCCGCTGGAAGCCGCTGAGGTTGACGACGGCGGACACTGGTGGCGAGTGTGTGGGACGTCCCGCAAGCCCTCCGCCCTGCTCCAAAGATCAGGGTGTTGTCGGCTTCCCGTGTGCCGGCTCGATGGCGTCGATGAGGACGGCCTGAGCACCTTCCTGCCACAGCGTTGCGACCGGGATTACCACGGCATCAGCACAGGCCTGAACGGCGTGAGGTAGGTCGAACTGCACTGCGAGGCCGCCTGCCTTGGCATCGAGCCATGCCATCATGGGAGGCGCGTCTCCAGACCAGTTCGTGACTGCGTCTCGGCACTCCTTGTCGGCTTCGTCGATCTTGGCGTCGCCGGCCATCGGGCGGTAGCCCTCGAGGTAGAGCGCGTGCAGCATCCTCGAGGCAAGCGTCACCATTTTCGTGCCATCTGCACCCGCTGCGAGGACCGCCTTGCCAGTGAGTGAGGGTGGAAGGAGCATGGTCCAGACGACGGGAGCTCCGGTCGCGAGATCGTACACGATGGCCATGGTGCTGACGTTGGGGTGCGCGCCACCGCAGAACACGTTGTCGGTGATCTCGAAGCTGAGGAAGCGGGGACCTCGCATCGGAACGTTGATGTTCCGCTCCCATGAGCTGTTTGCCCCACCCTCTGCCTTACACTCCAGGGCAGCCTTCCGGACGCTCGCATCCAGGCGCCGCAGGGCGGCATTGATCCGCAGCTCCGCCTCGTCAGTGGGATTCACGATCTGCGGCATGGACGCGAGGTTCTTGCTCACGTCGGGCGGGACCCGCAGGTGGACTGGTCGATCGGCAGCAGACGCTGAGGAGACGATCGCTGCAAGGAGGGTTACGGCTGCGAACAGTTGGAAAAGGCGGTTCATCGCACAACCATGGGTGGGAGAGTCACCCTCCCCAGAGCTTCCAGTGGATAGCGGAATTCGTGTAACGATTTCCCCGTTTAACTTACTATAAGCAATTTCGTTACAGGATTTTGATCATGCCCCTCAATCCGAAGAGGCGACTCTCCAAGCAGTGTTGTGAGCTGTCTTATCGATTTACTCGGCATGCGCATCCTATCACAGGATAGCTCAGGCGCTGCTCTGATTGGCCATCTCACGGTGTGTGAATGTAGTCGGCAGGGCCGATCTCGCTGGGATCAGTACTGACCTTCATGTCGCTGACGGCGCTGTATCCCCCATAGCATGCGCAATGCGGGCACCAATCTCGTTAGCGGCTCGGCGCAAGGGATCGGCATCCAAATGAGCATACCGCTGTGTCGTGGCTGCTTGAGAATGACCAAGCAGTTTGCCGATGATCGGCAATCCGAGGCCGCCTCCCGCTCCCACGCTGGCAAACGAATGCCGGAGGTCATGGAGCCGGACACCTTCCAAGCCCGCTTCCTTCGTCACCAGCTCCCACGGACGCTTCAGATCCGATCGTGGCTTTTCATTCGACTGCCCAGCACTGCCGCTAGCAATCACGAAGGCCCCGACGCGGGGGGTATCGGCAAGCACCTGAAGAGCTGGGGCATTCAGGACGATCGCCTTCTTGCCGGTTTTGCTATCCGGAAGCAGCAGTAGTCCCCGTGCGAGGTCCACGTGCTCCCAGCGAAGGTGCAGGATCTCACGGAGGCGCGCGCCGGTGAAAAGGAGAAGCCGCAACGCTGCCGCCGCATGCTGGCTGATTTTAACCCGCCGGTTCTCAGGCCGTGGTGCATGCTTCACGTTCCTGGCGGCACTTGGCTCCCATGGAACGCCCAGCGTCTCTGCCGTGCGTATGGCCAGACCAAGCCGCTCCAGCTCCTCGGCGGAGAGGAACCGCTCACGCTGATTCTCGCGGTACTTTTCAATCTTCGCCGCAGGGTTGAAGCCCTCCGGAACGAGCCGTCGTTTTGCGGCCCAGGCGTACATCGAACTGAGGACGGCATTGGCGTAGTTCGCCATGGATGGCCGGCTCTGCATTCTATGATGCAATCGAGCGACGTCAGCTCGGGTGACCTCCTCACCCAGCTTACGGCCGAGGCTGGGCAGGATGTGCAGATCGAAAGCCCGGCGGTAGTTTCCTAAGGTGCTGGGCTTCCGTTTCGTTTTCATGTGTTCGGCGAGAAAAGCCTCGGCGATATCAGCCACCGTCAGGGCGGCGCGCAACTGCGCACGATCGGCAGCCGGGTCCTCGCCCCTCGCCACAGCCCCGAGGACTTCCTTCGCCTTCCGGCGAGCCTCATCCGGCGTCAGAGCTCCATGACGCCCGATGCTCAGAAAGCGCTTGGGCGCAGCACGACCACCGTGTCCTGCGCGATAGCGGACAAGGTAGCTTTTCAATCCCGAAGGCTCGACCCGCAGGCCAAACCCTTTCAGCTCGGAGTCCCACACGATGTAGCGGATCGCGGCTGGGTGCGCAGCATCAACGCTCCGCTTCGTCAGCTTGGTTGGGGAGATGTCCATTACGGTGGTCACCGAGCTTCTGGTGACCACTAGGTGACCACCGAAAGGCGAACTAGCGGAACCGCCAGCACACTCGATCTCACCGTAGCACGGGCAGACTCAAGGGGATAGCGATCTCCAGCACCCCACATCAAACTCGGGAAATCTCGTTACCCCTCATTCGTAATGAGGGGGTCGGGGGTTCGAATCCCTCTTGCGGCACCACCCTTTTCAAGCACTTATACCGGTCGACGGTGATAGCGACTCACGAGGTTTCGTATCGGCGGCGGATCTGGTTCGATGAGGCAAACCGGGAGGGTTTGCCATGTCCGCTGCGGTTGCTCTGCGTGAGGATTTCAACGCCGACGATCTTCGACGTCTGGCCAAGGCCAGCCGAGACGCGGGCCAGAGCCGCCGGCTGCTGGCGCTGGCCGAGATCTACGAGGGCGGCAGCCGCACGGATGCGGCTCGGATCGGGGTGGTAGGGTTGCAGACGGTGCGCGATTGGGTGCTCGCCTTCAACGCAGCTGGCCCGGCCGGGCTGATCAACCGCAAGGCCCGGGCAACCCAGCCAAGTTGAGCGATGCGCAGCGTCAAGCGCTGGCGCAGATCGTCGAGAGCGGGCCGGACCCGGATCGACACGGCGTGGTGCGCTGGCGGCTGAAGGATCTCGCCGCCTGGATCTACGCCAGCTTCGGCGTGAGCCTGGACGAGAGCACGGTGGGCCGCACGGTGAAACAACTCGGCTTCCGCAAGCTGTCGGCACGCCCGCGCCATCATGAGCAGGACCCGGCCGCACTGGCAGCCTTCAAAAAAACTTGCCAGCCGAGGTGAGGGCGATCCGAGCCCGGCTGCCGGCTGGCGCGGCCATCGAGGTGTGGTGGTCAGACGAGGCTCGGGTCGGCCAGAAGAACACGCTGCCCCGCCGCTGGGCGCGCCGCGGCAGCCGGCCCTCGGCGCCCAAGGACCAACGCACGGCCCACGCCTACATCTTCGGAGCGATCTGTCCCGAGAAGGGCAAGGGTGCCGGCCTCATCATGCCGAGATGCGATACCGCGGCGATGAACGAGCACCTCAGGGAGATCAGCTGCAGCGTCGAGGAAGGCGCCCACGCCGTGCTGATCCTCGATGGGGCGGGCTGGCACGTCGCCCACGACCTCGTCGTGCCCGCCAACATCACCCTGCTGCCGCTGCCAGCCTGCGCCCCGGAACTCAACCCGGTCGAGAATGTCTGGCAGTTCCTGCGCGACAACTGGCTCGGCGACCGCGTCTTCTCGTCCTACGAGGACATTGTCGAGCAGTGCTGTCAGGTCTGGAACCGGTTCATCGACCAGCCTTGGAAGATCATGTCCATCGGCCTGCGTGACTGGGCCTATCAGTTATGATCACCACCGATTGGTATTAGCCCGGACCAACCCTGACCGCTCTCTTGAGGACGCTGCCTCGGGGAGGATCGGGATGCCGCTGCGCGATGTCGTGCCGGGGGATCCAGCCAGAACCGTCGGCGTCGTTGCCTGATCCTGCCCGAGAATCGAACTTCCGGCGCCGTCATCGTCGAATTCGAACGCCGTGACATCCGCAACCCGCTTTTCATGGGGCCGGGTTGATCGGCGCAAGGTGCTCGATCGGCTAGCCACGGCTGGCCAAGCTGAATTCGACAGGAATAGGGAACGGTCTGTAGCGCTTCCGATGGGCTGCCGTGGGCACCACCGATGCCTTGCGACGGGTGGAGCGCCGTTCGGCTGCGGACGTGGCGGTCGGGTGGGCGCCTGTGCTCACCCGTCGAAGACGCCGGGGCACCGGATCAGCAGCTGGCCCAACCTGCACGACCTCGTCCGCCCCAGCCGCCACAGGGCCGTGACTGGGGCTTCGCGGCAGAATTGCTGCACGGGGCGCCTCTGACGCAGGCAGGTCGACCCAAGTACTCGCCCGGTAAACCAGAGACGTCACGGCAGCGCTGTCCATCGTTCCGGCACGGGTCATCTGTCGGTCGTCCGGCGCAGCATTCCTCTGCTCGGGCAGAAGGGTGCCAAAGGCGGTCGCCCAGAGTGCCGCGACGGCCAGGGCTGAGCCGGCCAGGACCGTGCGGTTTACCATGGCCTTCAGAACAAACCGGCCACGCTTTGCGTTCCGTCAAGCGACCCGCGCAGCGGTGGTTGCGGCCGTCGCCATGCCGACGCGATGCCGGGCCGCGTGCGGCCCGAGGTCCGGGTTGCGAGTGTTCGTCAGTCCACGGACTCTCGCTCAACTCGGGCGACGCTGACCGAGCAGGTCATGCCCCCGACAGTGTCGGGGGCCGTCCTGTCACAGGATGAAGTCGCCGCTCGTAAAATGATGCGAGCCGAGAGCCTTGATCGTAAAGTCGGAGACGCCATCACCGTTGACGTCGCCGGCAAGATAGGTGCTGCCACCCGACTCGTAGGCCTTCAACTCACCGGCGTTCTGATGGAAGCCTTGATCGCCGATGAAGGTGAAACCCTGGTCTCCGGAGAGCTTGGTGTTCGCGTCGATGCCCCGCAGATCGATCTTGTCGGCACCGTGCGAAAAATCGGCCACCGTGTCCCGCTTGGCCTCGCGCACCGTGTCGAACACGAACGTGTCGTTCCCGGCGCCTCCGACCAGGTAATCCGAACCGCCTTTGCCGTTGATCGTGTCGTTCCCGGCGCCGCCCTTGAGGGTATTGCTGTAGCGATCCCCGGTAAGGGTTTGACCGGCCGTGACGGTCGTTGGCGTGGTCTGAACCGGCGTGGTGGGCGCGGGCGCAGGGGTCGCCGGCAGCGGATCCGTCGCCGTGCCAGTGATCACGTCATTGGCCTCGGCCCGCTCTGTCGCATTCGGCGTCCCAAAATTCTCGGTGACGAAAACGACATTGTAGCCGCCGATCGTCCCCTGTTTCAGACCGATGCCGATTTCCTCGAACGAACCATTGATGATGTTCGCGTAGTGGCCGGGAGAGTTCACGAGCATGGTGTGCAGTTTCTGCACGGTCGCTTCGTCAAGGCCCCCGCTCACGTAGGCGATGTTCTCACCGTAGCCCTGCCAGCCGTAGCCGGCGCTGGTGATGCGCGCGCCGGGGTTGGAACCGTTCACGCCCGTGTGGGAGAACGTGTCAGTCTGATCCATCCAGGCACTATGGGCGTCCGCGGCATCCAGCAACTCGCCATCGAAGCTGAGAGGTTTCGCACCGACGCTCGCGCGAGTTTGATTGACAAGGCTGAGAAAGTAGGATTCGATATTGGTTGGCGTGGCCATTTCGACAAGCTCCCCTTGTTAACACTACGATGAAATTATGAATTACTGAGAATAAGAGTAAAAAACTACTGAGATTGTCGGAATAAACTGTCTACAATATTCAACCTGCATAGCATTGGCGCGGCAGCACTGCAGGTCGCCCTGCCAGCAACGCGCAGGGCTCGGGTTGACGTGATGTCGATGACAGCGTCCGTGCTGCCCGCAGGCATCGGTCGAGGATTGGCCGCCGGCGATTGTCCTCGCGCAGGAGGGTGCTGCGGCGGTTGCTCGCGCCCTTGATGTTCCGTGGCCAGAAAAGGCAGGCGCTCCTGCACCCGCCTCCCCCATTCGATCGCCTTACGCGGCGATCCTCGGGCGCCCTCGCCCATGTGATCGAGACCGCAAGCGCTCGAGGGCGCAGCCAGCCTCGAACTTCATCGGCGCCCCGCGCTCAACAATGCCAATCCGAGTGATGCGCAAACTGCAGAAAGTCGTGATGTCCGGTGTGATGGCCCGAATGCCCGACGTCTTCGCTGGCTCCCGACGAGTCGAAGGCGCTCGTCCGGGCCGTATCCGCATCTTTCCCGTCATGGCCGGAGGCGTGCCAGTGGTGGTGGCGCCCCCCACCGCTGCCTTGGAAGTGAAATGAATCATTGCCCATCCACCCGGTGGAGATGTCGGGCTGGGCATTGCCCCGCGACGCCTCGGATGTCGGTTCGGGCGCCGTCGCAGTAGGCGCATCCGTCGGGTTCGTGGGTGCCGTCCCGGCCGGGTTCAGCGGCGGCTGCGCCCCTCCTTCCGGTAGGGCGACGGGCGGGGGCGTTTCGGAAGTCGCGCTGCCGTTCTCCGCCGCTTGTGCCGGCTCGGATGCGCTCGGGGACGACGTGCCCGTGCTCTCGGTGGGCTGGGCCGACGACGGCGGCGCGGGCGGGACGGATGTGCTGTCCGCCGGTTGCACGGGTTCAGAGGGCGCTGGTGTCGACGCACCCGTGTCTGCGGCCGGGTCCTGGCCAGCACTGGCGGAGGCGGGAGCAGCAATGTCGAGGGCGACGTTCTGGGCGGCGATCGTCACGTGGTGACTGCCCGCAGGTGCGCCCGCACCGGAGAAGGTCACGTCATACTCGCCGGCAGCCAGCGCGAGCTGGTAGCCGCCTGCATCCATCGTGGTCGTCGAGGCCACATGACCAGCCGCGTCCGTTGCCGTGACCGTGACGCCTGCAAGCCCCTCCCCAGGATCGTAGAACGCATTGCCGTTCGCGTCGGAGAAGGCTGCGCCGGTCACATAGACGTTCGATCCGCTATGCCCGAAATCCTCGGTGACCAGAACACCATCCCATCCCTGAAACTGTCCCTCCTGAACACTGATGCCGGCCTCACTGAATCCAGCATTGAGGATATTGGCGCGATGTCCCTCGCTGTTCATGAGATTCTGGTGGAGCGTGAGCGTATCATCGCTGATGCCGGCGGCTCCGGATATAGACTTCCAGGCGATGTTCTCGCCGTCTGACCAAGCGCCACTGAGATTGTAGCCCGCAGCCTGGACCCGGGCGGTCAGGTCTGGCTCATTGGAAACCACGTGTGCGAACTCGTTCGTCGCGAACATCGACGTGTTATGGCCATCCGCAGCGACGCCCAGAGCTGTGCTGAAGGCGAGCGGCTGTGCGCCGGTCTTCGCCCGCTCACTGTTCACCAACTGAAGCAAGTACTGTTCGTCTGCCGTCGGCTCGACCAAGGGGTTCGCTGCCACCCAGCTATCCTCCGCTTATTAAAAATGTTTGCGACGAAGGTTAACATCGCAGACAGCGTGGCCATATTGTGTCATCAGCTTGGCAATTGAGCGGCAGACAGTCAGATGGGCGGATTAGTACAAACTCATACATTTATGCAAGGCATGATTTCCAACAAAAGGACTACGGTCTTGCGAGATTATATTCGCAACCGTGTTCTCTGTTATTTGGATTTACTTGAAATCTTCGCTACACTTCGCCACTCGCCCCCTTGACGCTGCGCCAGCGACGCGAGGGCGCGCGAGGGCGCCATTCGCCTGCAGATTAAAGACCGATGGCAATATGCGCCTAGAGCCGGGGGATCCTTCGATCAGCGCCGTGCAGCGTCCTCTGCCGCCTCAGCGCCGCGCCATGCCCAGGCTCGTCTGTCTGGCGCGGCGCCATTTCAGGTAGGCTTGGTAGACCTGCTCCTTGTCGGCGGCGACGTCCTGCGGCTGCTCGCTCAGGAAACGCTCGATCTCGGCCTGGGGCGCCCCCTCGTCGCGGTGTGCGTCGAGCCAGTCCTGGGCCGGGCGGAACCGCGTCCAGCCGACCACCGAGGCCGCGAGGTTGACCTCCCGCCATTTCGGGTGGCGCTGCGGGGCCAGGAACTTGTCGAACTGGCCGAAGAACGCTGCCACGAAGCGCTCGAGTTTCCGGTAGCGCTCCGAACCCTTCGAGTGGTTGTAGACGCCCAGGATCGTTCCGACCGCCAGCGTCTCCACGGGCCGTCCGCCGTCGACTAGCTTCGGGTAGTCGGCGCCGGTCAGCGTCGCGGGCACGTAGGCCTCGCTCAGCGTGTCGAGGTAGGGGATCGTCACGAGGTGGAATCGGTCGCCCGGCTCGAAGCCCGCCAGCACCGAGACGGGCTTCGCCGCCACCGAGACCACCGCCTCGACCTCGCCCTTGCGCAGCATCTCGAGGGCGGTCGGCTGGTCGACGTTGAGCGCCTCGACCTCGATCCCGAGCCCGCGGAACATGGCCCGGCCGCTGTAATCTGTGCCGCTGCCCTTGACGTCGAAGGTCACGCGCTTGCCGGCCAGCTGGCGCACGTCGTCGATGCCCTTCGGGGCGATCACGTGGAGCTCGTCGTTGAAGAGCTTGGCGATATAGTGGATGCGCTGATCGACGTCCCTGAGGCGCTTGTCCTGGCGGAGCTGGTCAAGGGTGTCGGTCCGCACGAAGCCGAGATCGACCCCCTTCAAGAAGCGCAGGTCGTAGGCGTTCTCGCCCGCGCCCTTGCCGAGGATCGGCAGAACGCGGATCTTGTCGCCGTCGTTGAGCACGAAGGCGATGTCGGCACCGATGCGGAAGTAGGTGCCGCCAGGCGTGCCGGTGATGACCGAGACCGTGTTGGCGTTCATGGTCTCGCTGAGCATCGCCTCGGTGGTCACCTCTGACCGCATCTCCGTCTTGGCCTCGCGCGGCTCGGGCAGCTTCACCTTGGCCTCGCGCGGCTCAGGCGGCTTCGCGCCGGCTTCCCGGGCGAGGCAGCCCGGCGCGGCGAGGAGGAAGAGGGCCCCGAAGAGGGCGGACAGTGTGGTGCGCCTCGGCGTCATCGGCGTGCTCCGTTGCGATCTCAGACTCAGCGCATCGCCTCCGCGAGGCTCTTCGGGTCGCCGAGGCCCTCGCGGGCAGCTCGGGCGTAGAGGGCGCGGGCCCGTTCCGGATCCGCCTGGAGCCCCTGGACCTTCCAGGCGCGCAGCATCCTCGGGTCGCAGGTCTGGGCGAGCAGGAAGGCGGCGCGCGGCTCGCCGCGGTCCATCGCCCGCTCCAGAACGAGGCGCGCGCCGCTGATGTCGCCGAGCTGGATCAGCCGCTCCGCGCGCTCGACCAGCGCCTGCGGGCTCGGCTCGGAAGGGGAAGCGGCTTTGGCAGCGGTGGGCGGCATGGCGGGAGAGGGAGGCTTGGCGGTGCCCGGCGCTGGCCCCACGGGCGGCGGACCTGCGGTATCCGGATGCGTCGCGGGTGCGGGCGGCTTCATCTCGGCGAGCCGCGCCTCCAGCGGCGCGATCGCCGGGAGTTGAGGAACATAGACCTGCGAGGCCGTCTCCTTGAGGTTCGCCGTTACGACCGGGGCCGATGCGCCGACGTCCGGCCGAAGGGCCGCTTGGCCGCTCGGCTGCGCGATCGGAACGGGCGCCTCGCGGGGCTGGACGTTGAGGGTGAAGGTCGAGCGCGCCAGCCGCAGGGGCTCGCCATTCTCCGCCCGCGACAGGGCGGCAACCGCCAGGGTGAAAGTCCCGATCTGCTGCGGCAGCAGGGTGATCGACAGTTCCGGTAGGTTCCAGTCCGTGACCTCGACGATGGACTTCTCCTCCTGGGCCGTGATGGCGTGGAGGGAATCCGCGAGGCGCGCGCCCTTCGGCAGACCGAGCAGGTAGGTGCTGGGGTTGGACCGGTCGGGCAGGCGCCGCACCTCGATCGCGAGCGGGATCGGTGCGCCGGGCTCCCCGATGACGTCGCGCGAGAGAACGAGGGTCTGCGTCGCCGATCCGGGCCGGACATCCTCGCTCCCGTCCGCGGCCGGTGCCGCGGATGCCGCGGCGGCCCAGCCGGCGACGAGCAGAGCGAGGGCGGCGGGGGCGCGGCGGTACCCGGAACGAGGAGCGCTCGACATTGGCATCCCTCCCGATCGTCGCCTCGCGCGACGCGGCCCGCCGGAGCGCGTGCCCTGAGGGCCGCGCGTGTCAGTGTTGAGATCGAGGCTTGAAATATTGCGGCGGGCCGAAGTCCCGCTCCTCAGTCGCGACGTTGCATCGCGAGCCGCTTTGCGGAGTGTCGTGCTCGCCAAGCATCGATCCACTGTCGTCGAGAGGCGCCGACTTCGAGGGGATGGGCATTAACAAATGCAACGTCTACCACCTTATAGGGTGGTTCCGTGCACGCCCCCGTTCTCGCGCGTCGTTTAGCGGCGCGAGGCGCGGCAAATCCTGATCTGCGCAGACGAGCCCGGCGCCGGATCGCGCTTCAGGCGCTCTTGCGGATCGGCAGGCGGGACGCGCCCGCCCGGTGGGGCAGGCCGAATTCAGTCAAGGCGCGCACCTCCACCGGCTCGTCCTTGCGCGCGATCACAATGCTGTGGTCGGGAACCGCGATCCACTCGTCATGCTTGCGGTCGACCGGCTCCGAGGCGATGACGACGCCATCCTCGGACTGGCGGTAGTAGAGGCTGTTCGCCGCGTCGTTCGCAGCGTAGCGAAACGCGTAGAGATCGCGCCCGTCGGCCAGTGCCGCCGTGAAGCGGAAGGGCTGCGCGCCGTCATTGTCGTCAACGCGCTCGGTCAGCACTCGCAAGGTCTCGATGGTGGCGGTGATCGGGTCGCGGCGCTCACCCTGGCCGACCAGGCCCGCCCCGGCGATCGCCAGGAAGATGGCCTCGGAATCGGTTGTGCCGCTGCGGGACGGGTAGAGGTCGTCCGGGATCAGCGCCTCGATGGGGCGCCGCAGGCGGGCCCAGTCGCCGATATAGCCGTTGTGCATGAACAGCCAGGGCCCGCAGGCGAAGGGATGGCAGTTCGGCCGCGTGATCGGCGTTCCCGTCGCGGCGCGCACATGCGCGAAGAACAGGTGGGAATGGAGATGCCGGCACAGGTAGCGCAGGTTGTCGTCGGACCAGGCGGGCTGGACCTCGCGGTAGCGCCCCGGCTCCGGGTGCTCGCCGTACCAGCCGAGGCCGAACCCGTCGCCGTTGAGGCTCACGGTCGATTCGAGAGCCTGGATGCTCTGCGATACGAGGGAGTGGGCCGGCTCGGTCACGTAGTGCTCGAGCGCGATCGTGCGGCCACGATAGGCGATCCAGCGGCACATGATGGGTTCCTTCCCGCGTGATTCCTCGGCTTCAGCCAATCCCGGACGATCATGGAGAAACGACGTCACCTTGAGCGCGTCGCCGCGTAGCTTGACCTCGATCCGCTGCCCGAGGCGGCCTCTGCGCGACCACGGAATCGGAGGTTCAGACACCATGCGTCTGCAGCCAGGATTCCAGCAGGGCAACCTGCCAGAGCTTCGAGTTGCCCTTCGGCGTCAACGCCCCGTCCGGATCGGCGAGGAGGCGGTCGACGTAGGCGCGGTTGAACAGGCCGCGGTCTCGGGCCGCAGGCCGATCGAGGACATCGCGCACGAAATCGAGGAAGGGCCCGCGCAGGTGCTTGAGGGCCGGAACGGGGAAATAGCCCTTCGGCCGGTCGATCACCGCTTCAGGCACCACCGCGCGGGCCGCCTCCTTCAGGATGTACTTGCCCTCGCCCCGCACCTTCAGATCGGCCGGGATGCGGGCAGCGAGCTCCACAAGCTCGTGATCGAGGAACGGCACCCGCGCCTCGAGCCCGTGGGCCATCGTCATGTTGTCGACGCGCTTCACCGGATCGTCGACCAGCATGATCTGCTGGTCGAGTTGCAGCGTCTTGTCGATCGCACTCCGGCTCGCCGACCCGGCGAAGAAATGCGCGATGAATTCGCGGCTGTAGTCGCCGTTCAGGAAATCGGGAGCGAGCGCCTCTCGCATCTCCGCGTGGTCGCGGTCGAAATAGGCGCAGGCGTAATCGCCGACCGGATCCCGCGAGCCCATCAGCTTCGGATACCAGTGATAGCCGCCGAAGACTTCGTCCGCGCCCTGGCCGCTCTGGATGACCTTCACGTGCTTGGCGACCGCCTGCGACAGCAGCCAGAAGGCCACCGCGTCGTGGCTCATCTGCGGCTCGGCCATCGCCGCGATGGCGGAGGGCAGCGCGTCGAGGGTGCGCGAGCCGTCGATGACGAGCTTGGTGTGCTCGGTGTCGAATTCCCGTACGATGATGTCGGAATACTTGAACTCGTCACCCTCGACGCCGTTCACCGCGTCGAAGCCGATCGAGAAGGTCTTCAGGCCCGACTGGCCCCGTCGCGCCAGAAGCGCCACGATGACAGAGCTGTCGAGCCCGCCCGACAGCAGCACGCCGGTCGGCACGTCGGCCACCTGCCGGCGCTCGACGGCGGTGCCGAGGGCATCGAGCACGGCCTCGCGCCACTCGGCCTCGGTCATGACGCGATCCTCGTCCCGCGCGCCGACGGTGAGGGTCCAGTAGGTCTCCTCTCTGCGCGAGCCGTCGGATTCGAGCGTGAGGAGGGTCGCGGGTGCGAGCTTGCGCACGCCCCTGATGATCGTGAGCGGCGCCGGCACGCCCGCGTGCCAGCTCATGTAGTGGTGGAGTGCGGCCGGATCGATCGCGGTGTCGACGTCGCCGGCCGCGAGCAGCGCCGGCAGCGTCGAGGCGAACCGGAAGCGTCCCTTCGCCTCGCTGTAGTAGAGCGGCTTGATGCCGAGACGGTCGCGGGCGAGGGTGACGCGGCCGCTGTCGCGCTCGAGGATCGCGAAGGCGAACATGCCGAGGAAGCGCTCGACGCAGCGCGGCCCCCAGGCGTGAAAAGCCTTAAGGACGACCTCGGTGTCGCTCATGGAGAAGAACCGGTAGCCCCTGGCCTCGAGCTCCCCGCGCAGGGCGCGGTAATTGTAGATGCAGCCGTTGAAGACGAGGGAGAGTCCGAGTTCCGGGTCCTGCATCGGCTGCTGCGCGGCGCTGCTGAGGCCGATGATCTTCAGGCGCCTGTGGCCGAACACGACCCTGTCGTGGCCGAGGATGCCGCCGCCGTCCGGCCCCCGCGGCGCCAGCGTGTCCACCATGCGCTTGACAGCGGCCGGGTCCGCCGGGCCGTCGAAGCTGATCTCACCGCAGAGCCCGCACATCCGCTGCTCGCCCTCCCCTCCAGGTCGACGCCGGACAGCCCCGGCGCGGCGGAGCGGCATCGTACTCCGCGCAGGGCGCAACGCGCCGGCGCTTCGCCCGGTTCGCTCGCCGGGGAGAACGAAGCGATTTCCGAGCCACGGCGCAGATCAGGTCAGCGCGCCACGCCGTTTCCCGGGCTGCGTCGGCGGAGAGCGGGACGCAGGGCTCGAAGGCGATTGGCGAGCGCCTGAGCCCAACCGTTGCCCGAGCTATGCAAGACGGGACTGGGGGTCGCGGCTTCGCGCTAAGCCCGGCCGCGCCGACCGGCCGCGACGACACGGCTCAGCACATGGGACAGCTGCTCGACCGAGTAGGGCTTGTGCAGCAACTCGAAGCCGTGCGTGCCCTCCTTCGCCAGAACGTGGCTGTAGCCGCTCGTCAGGACGATGGGCATGCCGGGGCGCCGCTGCCGAATCTCGTTCGCGAGATCGACCCCGTCGCGGCCAGGCATCACCACGTCTGAGAACACGACGTCGAACCGGAAGGGAATTCTCTCCAGTTCCACCAGCGCAGCCTCGGCATCGCGGACCCAAACGGTCGAGTAGCCGAGTTCCTCCAGGGTCTGGGTCGCGAAGCGCCCGACCTCCGGGTTGTCCTCGACGACGAGCACGCAGGTCCCCTGCCCGTCGACAGGCACCTCGCTGCTGTCTCCGGATTTCGGCGCCGCGATCGGCGTCTCGGCCCGCGGCAAGTAGAGCGTGAAGGTCGTGCCGCGACCGAGCTCGCTGCGCACCAGGACCTCGCCGCCCGATTGCTTGGCGAAGCCGAAGACCTGGCTGAGCCCGAGCCCGGTGCCCTGGCCGACGCCCTTCGTGGTGAAGAAGGGTTCGAAGATCCGGTCGAGGATCGCCGGCGGGATGCCGGTGCCGGTGTCGCTCACGGACACGGCGACAAAGGGCCCCGGTACGGCCGCCTGTCCGCGAGCGGCCGGGATCGCGTCCGGCGCTTCGACCGTGATCGTCAGCTCGCCCTCGCCGTCCATGGCGTCGCGGGCGTTGACGGCGATGTTAACGAGCGCGGTGTCGAACTGGCTCGGATCGGCATGAACGCAGCAGGTCCGGTCCGGAAGCCGCGTCACGACATGCACGCGCGCACCGGTCAGCGTGCCGACCATGTCGCCGATCGCCGCCACGCTGGCGCAGGCGTCGAAGGTCTCGGGCTTGAGGGCTTGGCGTCGGGCGAAGGCGAGCAATTGTCCCGTCAGTTTCGCGGCGCGGTCGACGGTGTCGGAGATCGCCAGCACGTAGCGGCTTCGCCGATCCTCGGCGAGATCGCGTCGCTTCAGAAGATCGGTCGACGACTTGATGACGGTGAGAAGGTTGTTGAAGTCGTGGGCGACGCCGCCGGTGAGCTGACCGACGGCCTCGAGCTTCTGCGATTGTCGGAACGCCTCCTCGATCCGCTCGCGCTCCGAGATCTCGGCCGTCAGGCGTGCATTCGCCTCGGCGAGTTCGAGCAGGCGGCTGCGCTCCTCGGAGAGATCGGTGAGGACTCCGCAGAGGAGTGGCTCCTCGCCCTCCCGCTCCAACCGGTTGATCGAGAGGTAGACAGGGCGCGGCTCGCCGGCCTCGCCGCGCAGCGCGATCTCGCCGCGGACCGGAGCCCTCAGGGCCCCGTCGAGGAGCGCGGTAAGGCTGGATTCATGTCCCGGCTGGAGGAAGTCGCGCAGAGAGCGACCGATCAGCTTCTCCTGGCGCACGCCGAGGATCGCCGCGAGGCGCCGGTTGCAGTAGAGGAGTGTGGCCTCGGGGCTGAGGGTGAAGGCGCCTTCCTGGATCTGCTCGATGAGCACCCGGTAAGGCTGGTCGGCGTTCTCCAAGGTGTAGACGAGCCGCTCGCCGTTCGGACCCTCGACGACAACCGCATCGAAATCGCCCCGACGGATCGCCGCCAGGGTGTCCTCGCTCTCCTCCAAGCGTGATTCCAGCTCGCTGATGCGGGCGCGATAGGCCGCGGGCGTGAGGTCGGAGTGCGTCGTCGGGGCGTCAGCTGTCATCGAGATCCTTCGTCTCGGCGGGATGCAGGCCGAGACCCTGGAGGATGCGCCGCTCGTCCGAGAGGTCGCCCGTGATGCGGCGCACCGGCGGCGGCTGAAGCTTCACGAGGGTCGGGGCCGCGAGGATGCTGTCCGCATCGGCAAGCGCCTGCTGCTGGTAAATGTCGATGATCTCGAGATCGTAGCCGTCCGCGAGGTGGGCGTCGCAGACCCTCCGCACGGTCTCGATCGTGCGGCGGGAGCGCGGCGAGGTGCCCGCGATGAAGAGGCGCAGGACGGGGCGGCCCGCCTCGTCCGCGGTCGTGACGCTCGCGCTCAAGGCTCGTCGTCCCTCGGGCGGATATCGAGCCCGACCAGCACCTTCTCGGTGTTCGAGAGGTCGCCGATGATTCGCTTCAGTGGTGAGGGCAGACGGCGCACCAGGGTCGGGATCGCGAGGATCTGGTCGCCGGCGGCGAGCTGGGGGTTCTTCATCAGGTCGATGACCTCGATGTCGTAGCGTCCCGCGAGGTGCTCCTCGCAGAAGCGTTTCAGGTTCGCCATCGCGGCGAGCGACTTGGCGGTCTGCCCGGCGACGTAGAGGCGCAGGTGATAGAGACCGGGATCGAGATCCGGCTCGGTCACAGGCTCAGGCGGTTCGGGTGTCGCGTCGCTCATCGTGCCGCACTCCGCCGTACCGCGATGTCGCGGCGCCCGGTTTCCAGTTGCGCCTCGCGCGCCTCAACCTCGCCGAACAGCAAGCGCTCCTCTTCCTCGGCCGCCTCCAGGCTGGCGTGAAGCTCCGCGATCTGGCGCTCGATCGAGACGCGTTGCCGCGCGACCTCGCGCTGGCGGCGCTCGCTCTCCTGCTGGCGCCGCAGAGCCTGCGCCTTCTCCTCCGCCTCCTGGACCAAGCGTGCGGTGCCCGTGAGCACGCCGGCCGGCCCGATATAGGCATCGACGAGGGCGATGCCCGCGCTCGACATCAGGAACTCGCGCACCTGATGCGAATGGCTCATCCCACGGGCCTTGATCACGTAGAGCGTGCGCGAGCGCTCGCCATTGGCCTCGACGTTGAGGAGCTTCACCCAGGAATCCATCAGCGACGACACGCCGAAATCGTCGGCGAGGTCGAGAGCGCCGTCGACCCGCAGGCTCGTGAAAAGCGCCGTGATACCGCGGCTCTTGAGCAGGTCCACCATGCGCAGGATCGTGGCCTGCATTTCGCTCGCCGGTCCCCGCAGTGCCGAGAGCGGGTCGACGACAACGAGGTCCGGGCCGAAACGATCGAGGTCGCGATGCATGCGGGCGAGGTGCATCTCGAGCCCGAACAGGCTCGGCCGCGCAGCCTCGAAGCGCAGAAGGCCGGCCTCGACGTGCTGCTTCAGGTCGAGGCCGATCGAGCCCGCGTTCCGGCAGATCTGGTCGCCGCTCTCCTCGAAGACGAAGGCCATGCATCGCTCGCCGCGGCGGCAAGCCGCGTCGATCATGCTCGCACTGATCATGGTCTTGCCGGTGCCGGACTCGCCCGAGATCAGGATGCTCGACCCGCGGTGGAATCCACCCGGTTCCAGCATCTGGTCGAGGCCAGCGATGCCCGTGGAGATGATCCCGCCCGGCGTCGCGTAGTCGAGGTCGGCCGAGGTCACGGGCAGGACGCTGATGCCTTCGGCATCGATCAGGAAGGGGTACTCGTTGGTGCCATGGGCCGAGCCGCGATATTTCACGACCCGAAGGCGTCGCGTCGTGATCTGATCCTCGACCCGGTTGTCGAGGAGCACGACGCAATCCGAGACGTATTCCTCGAGTCCTTGACGGGTGAGTTGGCCCTCGCCGCGCTCGCCCGTGATGATCGCGGTGAGCCCTCGGTCCTTGATCCAGCCGAACAGCCGGCGCAGCTCGGCTCGCAGGATCGAGGGATCCGAGAACCCGGAGAAAAGGGTCTCGATCGTGTCGAGTACCACGCGCTTCGCCTTGACCGTGTCGACGGCGTAGCCGAGCCGGATGAACAGACCGTCGAGGTCGTACTCGCCGGTCTCCTCGATCTCGCTGCGCTCCACGCGCACGTGATCGATGGCGAGCCTTCCCTCGCTCACGAGGCGGTCGAGGTCGTAGCCGAGGGAGGCGACGTTCGCAGCGAGATCCTCGGCGCGCTCCTCGAAGCTCATGAACACGCCGGGCTCGTCGAACTGCGTCGCACCGTTGACGAGGAAGGTGGTGGCGAACAGCGTCTTGCCGCAGCCGGCCGCCCCGCAGATCAGCGTCGGACGGCCCGCCGGCAATCCGCCGAAGGTGATCTCGTCGAAGCCCGTGATTCCGGTCTTGATCTTCGGCAGGCTCAAGGGCTGGGGAAAGTCGGGGGCCACTTCAGCGCGTCTCCGGATTCCTGGGCGGCCGGAGCCGGGACGGCGCGGCGCGTGCCAGCGCTGCGGGGTGGCCGGCGATGCCGATGCGGTCCTGCCGCTCGATGATGCCCCGTCGTGCGGGCAGCAGCACGGACACACCCGGACAGGCGACGGGGTCCCTCAAGGCGGCCTCCGAAAACGGAACGGGCTGCCCGCCTACTGCAAAGCCTCGCCCGCGGCAATACGCGGAGGCTTGCGGGAAACGGACGATCGGGGAGGCGGCACCACCGCTCATTCCGCGGCGAGCGGCACGGGCTCGGGGATGGCCGCGCTCGCGGGCCCCTGGCAGGGCAACGTGACGGCGAAGGTCGTTCCCGAGCCGATTTCGGAGCGGACCTCGATGCGACCTCCAAGGGCACGGACCAGCGCTTTCACGTGCGCGAGGCCGATGCCGTCACCCGGCTGGTTCTGCGGCCCCGCCCGACGGAACAGCTCGAAGATGCGGCCGTGGTCGTGCTCGGCGATCCCACGCCCGTTATCCGAGACCTCGAAGCAAATATGTCCGCTCGGCACGCGCCGTCCCGTCACGGTGATCCGGCCCGGGCGTCCCGGGTCGAGGTATTTCAGGGCGTTGTCGACGAGATTGCCGAACACCTGCTCGACCGCGAGCCGGTCGGCCACGATCTCGGGCAGGGCGGGGGCGATCTCGACGGTCGCGCCCTGCATCTCGGCCTGATGACGATGCGCGTCGCGAATGCCGCGCAGGAGCGCCGACATGTCGAGGGGCTCCGCGGCGAAGGTGCGCCGCCCCTCCCGCGACAGCTTCAGAATGGCCGCGATCAGCGTGTCCATGCGCGCGACCCCCGCCTTGATGAAGCCGAGGGACTCTCCGAGGTCCTCGTCGATCCGCTCGGCTGCGGGATGGCCGGACAGCGCACGCCGGATCTCCTCGCGCGTGGCCTCAAGTTCGCTCGTGAAGCCCATGACGTTGACGAGCGGCGCCCGGAGATCATGGCTGACGATGTAGGCGTAGCGCTGGATCTCCTCGTTCGACTCCCGCAGCTCGGCCTCGACCTCGCGCTGATCGCTGATGTCGGTGTGGACGCCGACCCACTCGCGGATCGCGCCGTCGGCATCGAGCACCGGCACGCCCCGGATCGCGTAGTGGTGCCAGCTGCCGTCCTTCGAGCGGACCCGGTGCTCGAACACGAAGGTCCGCCGCTCGGCGACCGTCGTGTTCCAGGCGTCGATGGTGGGCTGCGCATCGTCCGGGTGTACGGCGTTCGCCCAGCCGTGGCCCTGATACTCCTCGGGCGACTGCCCCGTGATCGCCGCCCAGCCCGGTTGCTCGCCGACCATCCGCCCCTGCGCGTCGTTGGTCCAGAGCACGCCGCGCACCGCCTGAACCGCGGCGCGGAAGCGCTCCTCGCTCATGCGCAGTTCGGCTTGGACGCGCTGTTGATCGATCGACGTGGCGATCATGGCCAGGAACAGGATCAGGAAGGTGGCGCCCGCCACCGCGAGCGCGAGGTTCTGCTGGGCAGGCCCGAGCGTCGCCGGATGGGCGGCGTGCGCCCCCGCATCCGCCGCCGTGATCGTGGCGGCGGCCATGCCGGTATAGTGCATCCCGGCCACCGCCACGCCCATCACGCAGGCCGCGGCGAGTTTCTGCCAGACGCTGTTCCGGCGGAAGGTGAGCCAGAGCGCGGCCGTGGCGGCCGTGACGGCGATGCCGATCGATACGGCGACGATGGCTGGGTCGTAGGCGAAGTTGCCCGGCATCCGCATCGCGGCCATGCCGGTGTAGTGCATGGCCGCGACGCCAAGCCCCATCAATGCGCCGCTGGGAAACACGGTGCCGGAACTGGCACGCGGCCGGCTGACCCAGGCGAAAGCAGCCCCCGTCACTGCGACCGCGATGACCAGGGACAGGATTGTCAGCGTCAGATCGTAGGCGGCCGGAAGACCCATCTCGAACGCGAGCATGCCGACGAAGTGCATCGACCAGATGCCGCCGCCCATCGCGACGGCCGCCCCCGCGAGCCACGCCCAGCGCGGGCCTGCCACCCCGTCCCGGACGCGGGCGCCGAGATCCAGGGCGGTGTAGGAAGCGAACACCGCGATGGCGATGGACAGGGCAACGAGGGCCGGGTTGTAGCCGGTATGGACCATCGGAGGTTCGGAGTGGCGATCAGAAGGGTGAGGCGCAAGCTAGCCTGACCGCGTCAGAAGCACCATCGCCCGGCGCAGAGCTCGGCGTTCGCAAGCGCACCCGCCGCTCCCGCCTTCCCCAAAGCCCGACGAAGACCGTAGGATGCGTCGAGTCGAGAGGAGAGCCCGATGGACGAGGAGACGATCAAGCGATTGTCCGACGCCGTCCACGAGGCGGCGAGCGCGCTGAACCGGGCCATGGCCTACGCGGTGCAGAGCGGCCTGCGGATCGACATCGAATCCGAGGCGTCTCACCTCGCGGTGAATCACCACCCGATTCCGATCCTCCGGGTTCACATCTATCAGGAGCGGTAGGGCGCCACGCTAGTACGCTTTGGCTGAGCGCAATCGGAGATGCTCTTGGTCCACGAACGCGCGCCCTAGTAGCGGCGGTAGCCGCGCCGGACCACCACGCTCCTCGGCCCATATGCGCCCCGGCGCACCACGACGCCGCGCCGCCCGTAATAGCCGCGCCGGACGCCGACAGCCGCGTTCGGGCCGACGCAGCCCGCACGGTAGACGCCCCGCGCGCAGACGACGGCGTTCGCCTCGGTCGGCAGGAAAACGATCAGGCCCGACAGGAGGCCGAGAGCGAGGAGGAACTGCTTCATCACGCGTCTCCATCTTCGACGAATCCGGCTGAGACCACCCGACGTCGCGTGACCTCGAACCACTTCCCGCAAACCGCTACCGTCAGGGTGTGGCGAGCATCCGCAGGCAGGTGCCGGCCTTCTCGGCAGCGGGCCGCGCGTCGGCCTCGCTGATCTTGCCGGCCTCGACCAGCGATTTGGTCTGCGCCACCACAGTGTCCCGCAAGGTGTCGAGGCCCTTCATGTTGCGCACAGAGGCGTCGTAGATGATCCGCGAATCGGCCGGCAGGCCCGCCGCGCAATGGGCGGCGCCCCCGCTCCCGGCCTGCGCGACGTGCGTCCCAGCATCCTTGGAAGGCGCGCCGGCGGCGTCCGGTCCCGGCGCGGCGCCGGATGCTGAACCCGTCGAGCCCGTGCCCGCCGTCTCGGCCATGGCCGCCCCCGCGACCGCGGTGCCGGCGAGGGCCGCGGCCGGGACGCAGCGCAAGCAGCGCGCGAGGAAGGCTTCCCGCGCCACGAGCGGCGCCCTGATGCCGCCGACCGCGACTCCACGCCAGCCCCGCGCAATCCAGAATGCCTCTGCGGGCGTCGCGAGGCCGGCCAGGGTTGCGCCGGCCAGGATCGCGAGGACGAGACGTTTCATCGATGCCTCCTCCGTTGAAAATCCGCTGGCTCCGTTTGAGATGACAAATCTCGGCTTTGCGTGTTCGCCGCAGGGGCGGACCGAGAGAGCCGCCGCATCAGGGGCGAGGCGGCGAGTTCAGAAGTCCGGGTTCGGGAAGGGCACGGATCGTGCACCCTCGGTATGCGCGGTCGAGAAGATCCGATCCTCGATCGGGGGATCGATCATCCAGTCGGAGAAGGTGACAGCATTGCGTGGGCGGCCCGGCGCGCCCGTTTCGGTCACGTAGAGCTGGCGAGGCAGGCGGTCCTGCACACCGATCCAGACCTGCGCCTGCGCGTCGCGATCGGCGAACGCGACGACGTCGGTCTCGACACCGCCGACGAGCCGCGAGCGTCCGACCACGAAGGCGCGCGTCAGGCCGTTCGTCAGAGCCTGAGCGGGGTTCGTCAGCAGCATGTCGGCGAAGGCCTGGCTCTCGCCCGTCGCGGCGACCTCCGCCTTCAGGGCGGCGTCGAGGCTCGCAGGTGCCGGCGCCGTGGCGACGGTGTCCGCTTCGGGCCGGAACAACGTCAGCGTTCGCCCGTCGACGATGAATTCGCGGGAGGGGCCATCGCCGTCTGTGACGACGCGCAGACGATCGGGGCGCCGGAACTCTACCCGGCTGCGCACCGTGTAGAAGATCGATTGACCCTCGGCATTCGGCACGTCGTGCACGGCGATGGCCGTGAATCTCAGGCTCTTCGCCGCGGCGAGCGTGTCGCCCGCGGCCTTGAGTAGCGCCACGGCCGCCGGCTCGACGCCTTGTGCCGGCTGCGCCGCGGCGGGCTGCTGCGCGGCAGCCCGCTCCGGCGCGGTCATGCACAGGACGAGGGCCGCCAGCAGCCCGATCGCGTCGCGGGGCCGTGCCATGGTCTCCTCCCTGTCCCGCGGGCACCGGGGCTGGCTCGCGCGGGCCTCTGCTGCGGGTCGGCGAAGGGCAGCGGCATTCGATCCGCCGCTCTGCCGACCGGATCCTGACCTCGGGCGAGCGCCGCGAGGTATGCTGGTGCATGCGCACGCCCTTGGCAGGGCGCGGGTGGAAACGTTCCTGCAAAACTTCGGCGCAGGACGCACGACCGTAGGCTCGGCCGTGGACATTCAGGCGCCCCTCCTATCTGGAGGAAAGCTTTCACAGGATGGCGGCACCTTATGCCTGCCGATATGTTCAGTCCATGTGATAGTACCGTACCGAAATTGCCGCCCGAATGCGTTGATGACATCTTAGGACTGTTTCGGTTCGGGCTATTTCTGGGCTGAACGTCAGGGCTTGTACGTACATCGCCTCTGTGCCCACCGGCGATAGGCATGTTGTCGGGGCGCCGATCGGGAGGGTCGGATGTCGGTCGTCCGCGTGCTCGCAGGGCTCTTCGCGCTGGCGGGCTGCGTGGTCGCCAGCGCGTATCTGGGGATGCCGCACGCCGACTTGCGGATCGCGGCAGGCCCATCCGGCACCCCGATGTATCGCTTGATCGCGGCACTCGCCGCAGCGAACGCCAAGGTGCATCCGCGTGTGCGGTTGGTGCTCGTTGAAACCGACAGTCTGGAAGCGTCGGGGCGTGATCTCGAGGAGGGCCGCGTCGATCTCGCCGTGATCCGAAGCGACCTGGCCCCGCCGCGCAACGCCCAGACCATAGCGATCCTCCGCCGCGACGTCGTCGCCTTCGTGCTCCCGCCGCGCAGTCCCATTGATGGGATCGCGCGTCTCTCCGGGCACATTGTGGCGTTGCCCGCCGGGGCGGCCCCTGCGGAGGACGGACGCATCCTGGACCGGCTGCTCGGCTATTTCGACGTGCCGGCTGCGAAGGTCGAGCGGATCTTCCTGGCCGCCGACGAGATCGGGCGTGCCGTGCAGGAGCGGCGGGCCGCCGCGATCCTGGCCGTTGGGCCGATCGGCCCAGGTATGGTCGTCGACGCCGTCGGCGCGCTCGCGAGGGCCGAGAAGGGCACGCCGAAGCTCATGGCGATCGACGAGGCCGAGGCGATCGGCAAGCGTCTACCGGGATATGAATCGATCGATGTGCCGGCAGGGGCCTTCCGAGGCCGGCCCGAGGTCCCGGGCGAGTCGGTGACAAGCGTCGCGGTGACCTACCGGCTGGTGGCTTCCCGGACCATGCTCGACATCCTCGCTGCGGCGATCGCCCGCTCCGTCTTCACGATGAAGCCGATGCTGCTCGCGGCGACGCCCCTGGCGAGCCAGATCGAGGCGCCTGACACCGACGACAAGAACCCGTCCCTCCCGATCCATCCCGGCGTCATCGCCTACCTGAGCAACGGCGATCAGAGCTTCTTCGACACCTCGGAGAGCTACGTCTACGTCATCGGCATCCTCGTCAGCCTCACGGGCTCCGCCCTCGCCATCCTCGCCGACCGCAGGCGGCGGCGGCAATCGACGCGGGATCGCAAGCTTCTGTTACGTCTCGTCGAGATCGCGGAGCGCGCACGGGACGCCGATCCGACGAGCCTCGCCGCCCTAGACCAGGACTTGCACGGTCTCGTCGCGGCCGCCCTCACGCGGCAGGCCGAAGGGCATACCGGTCCGGACCAATGGGCCGTCATCGCAGCGGCCACCGCGCATGCGCGCCACGTGATCGCCGGTCGACAGGGTGCCACCGGCAAGCCAGCGGCGGCGCCCGACGTCTAGCGGCGCCGGTGCGCGCGTTTCCCTCAGAACCCGCGCAAACCGCAGGACCAAGACTCACGATGGAGGAAGTTTTCGCCGACCTCGCCGCGCGGCATTGATCGGGTTCCGCAAAGATGTCATCGTCACAGGACTTGATTTGACTGTATTTGTACTCTTGCGCACCGGGTCGTTTGTGTTGTTGTCCGTACAGGAGCGCACGTACATGATGCCCGTCACCGCTGTTGCCCTGTTCGGGGCCACCCTTGCCGTCACCGTCACGGACCACGTGCCGAATTTCGACATTCGGCCGAGCTGCCATGCTGCCACCTCGCTGATGACGCTCGACCCGAAAAGGGAGGCCCGGTGCATCGACGACGAGGCCACTGCCCGGACCGAGGTCACCAAGCAATGGGCCAGCTTCTCCGCTACCGAGCGCCAGCGCTGCACGGCGGAGGCGCAGCTGAACGGAATGCCGAGCTACGTCGACCTCCTCGAATGCCTGACGCTCGGCCGGGAGGCCAAGGCAGGCGGGCCCAACTGAACGGGCCCGGCGCTCGCATCGCACCCCTTTTCTGGGCAGACCCTCTCATGCCGAACGCATCGTGGTCCCGCTCGTCCGTCCCGGATCAGCGCAGCCGTGGTCCGGTTTCGAATGTGGCTTCCCGGTTCGTCGCGGCCGGACTTCTCGTGCTCCTCGCCGGCTGCAACGAGAAGAACCAGTACGTCGCGCCACCGCCACCCACCGTCTCGGTGTCCCAGCCGATCGAGCGGCCGGTGACGCGCTACCTCGAGATGACCGGCAACACGCAGGCCTTCGCCTCAGTGGACCTCGAAGCTCGCGTGCAGGGCTTTCTGGAGACGATCACCTACAAGGACGGAGCGCGCGTCGCGAAGGGCACGCCGCTGTTCGGCATCCAGCGCGACACTTACGAGGCCCAGCTCAAGCAGGCGCAGGGGAGCCTCGCGTCCCAGGAGGCGGCCCGCACGAACGCGCAATCCGAGTACCAGCGTCAGGCGACTCTCGGAAAGCAGGAATTCGCCTCGCAGGCCCATGTCGAGGACACCAAGACCAAGCTCGACCAAGCGACCGCCTCCGTCATAGAGGCGCAGGCGAATCTCGACCTCGCCAAGATCAATCTCGGGTACACCCAGGTCCTGGCGCCGTTCGACGGCATCGTGACGAACCATCTCGTGGATGTCGGCGGCCTCGTCGGGGTCGGCGGCCCGACAAAACTCGCCACCATCGTGCGAGTCGATCCCCTCTACGTCTACTTCAACGTCAGCGAGCAGCAGGTCCTTCTGGTCAAGCAGAACCTTGCCAGACAGGGACGCACGCTCGGCGACGTCTCGAAGATCCCGGTCGAGATCGGTCTGCAGGACGAGACCGGTTACCCGCATGCGGGGCACCTCGACTACGTGGCGCCCCAGGTCGATCCGTCGACCGGGACGCTGCTCGCCCGCGGGCTGTTCGAGAACGGGCAGCACGCCCTCATGCCCGGCCTGTTCGTGCGCGTGCGCGTGCCGATCCAGCGGCCGGAGAAGGCGCTTCTCGTGCGCGACGACGCGATCGGCACGAACCAACAGGGCAGCTACCTCTTGGTGGTCGGGCCAGACGATGTCGTCGCCCAGCGCCTCGTCACGCCGGGCCAGAGAGAGGGCCGCTATCGGGTGATCGAGGCAGGCCTCGCCTCGGGCGAGTGGGTCATCACCGACGGCCTCCAGCGTGCCGTGCCGGGCTCTAAGGTCGTGCCGCAGAAGGTGATGCAGGAGGCGACGGCCGAGGCGACGCCCCCTGCCGCCGCCGATACGCGGCGCTGACGCGTTCGGAGAGCCACCACGAACCGACAGGGCCGCAATGATCTCGCGCTTCTTCATCGAGCGGCCCGTCCTGTCGAACGTGCTCGCCCTCGTGATGGTCCTGATCGGCGCGGTCTCCCTTTGGAACCTGCCGGTGGCGCAATACCCGAACGTCGTCCCGCCCACCGTCCAGGTCACGACGCGCTATCCCGGGGCGAGCGCCCGCACGGTCGTCGACACCGTGGCCCTTCCGATCGAGCAGCAGGTCAACGGCGTGCAGGGCATGCTCTACATGCAGTCGACCAGCGCGAGCGACGGCACATACACGCTCACCGTCACATTCGCGATCGGCACTAATGCCGATCAGGCGCAGGTGCTGGTTCAGAACCGCGTCGCGATCGCGATGTCCTCGCTGCCGCAGGCCGTGCAGGTGCAGGGCGTCACGACGCAGAAGAAGTCCACGGCGATCCTGCAATTCGTGACGCTCTCCTCGCCGGACGGGCGCTACGACAGCCTGTTCCTGGCCAATTACGGCGTTATCAACCTGCAGAGCGAGTTGGCACGCCTGCCCGGTGTCGGAACCGTGACGGTGTTCGGCGCTGGCCAGTACGCCATGCGGATCTGGCTCGATCCCGATCTCGTGCAGTCCCGCGGCCTCACGCCCGACACCGTGATCAGCATCGTCCAGCAGCAGAGCCAGGAGGTGACGGCCGGCGCGGTGGGAATGCCGCCGGCGCCGAAGGGCCAGGACTTCCAGTACACGCTCAACGTTCACGGCCGGCTCGACAACGCGCCCGACTTCGAGAACATCATCCTCAAGGCCGATGCGCAGGATGGCGGGCGCATCACGCGGCTGCGCGACGTCGGCCGGGTCGAGCTCGGCGCGCAGACCTACAGCCAATCCTTCACGCTGAACGGCCAACCGGCGGCCGGGATCGGCATCTATCAGCTACCCGAGGCCAACGCGATCACGGTGGCGGGCGAAGTCCGCGCCCGCATGGATGGGCTCGCGAAGAGCTTTCCTCCGGGCCTCGTCTACACGATCCCCTTCGACACGACGGGCTTCGTCGAGGCCTCGATCCGCGAGGTCTATCTCACCCTGTTCGAGGCCGGAATCCTGGTCCTGATCGTCATCATGGTCTTCGTGCAGGATTGGCGGGCGATGCTCGTCCCCGCGACGACCGTGCCGGTTACGATCATCGGCGCTTTCGCGGCGATGGCCGCCCTCGGCTTCACGGTCAATCTGTCGACCTTGTTCGCCATCGTGCTCGCCATCGGCATCGTGGTCGACGACGCGATCGTCATCGTCGAAGGCGTCGTCCGGCACATCGAGCGGGGGTTGACGCCGCGGGCCGCCGCCGAGGCCGCCATGGACGAACTGTTCGGTCCGATCATCGGCATCACCCTCGTCCTGATGTCGGTCTTCATCCCGGCGGCATTCCTGCCGGGGCTCACAGGGCAGCTCTACAAGCAGTTCGCCCTGGTGATCGCGGCCACCGCCCTGATCAGTGCCATCAACGCGCTCACGCTCAAGCCGACGCAATGCGCGCTGTGGCTGCGCAAGCCCGTGCCGCCGGAGCGCCGCAACGCCTTCTATCGCGCCTTCAACCGCGTCTACGACCTCGCCGAGGGCGCCTATGCCCGGCTGATCGCCCGCATGGTGCGGCACAGCCCCGCCATGGTGCTGATCGCGCTTCTCCTGACGGGTGCGGCCGCCTGGGGTCTGACCCGCCTGCCGACCGCCTTTCTGCCCGTCGAGGACCAAGGTTACGTCCTGGTCGGGGCCCAACTTCCGGACGGCGCCTCAAAGCAGCGCACCGACGCGGTGATGCAGCGCATCACCGCGATCGCGAAGGAGGTACCCGGCGTCGATCAGGTGCTCACGATCAGCGGCGTGTCCGTGCTCGATTCGAACGCGAGCCTGCCCAATGCCGGCGTCGCCTACGTGGTGTTGAAGGATTGGGATGAGCGCGCGAAGTCGGCCGGGCAGGACCTGCGCAGCCTCTACGGACGGCTGACCCGCGGTCTCGACGAGATCGAGGGCGCGACGACCTTCGTGCTGGTGCCGCCGCCGATCCAAGGCATCGGCAATGCGAGCGGCTTCACGATGCAGATCGAACTGCGTGACGGGAACTTCGATTACGCTCTGCTCGAGAGCCTCGCGCGGACCATCGTCTCGAACGGGTCTTCGCAATCCGCCCTGCAGCGGCTCAACACCTCCTTCCGCGCCGGCGTCCCGCAACTCTCCGTTGTCGTGGACCGGATCAAGGCGGAGGCGCTCGGCGTGACCGTGGGCCAGGTGTTCTCCACCCTGTCGAGCTATGTCGGTTCGTCCTACGTCACACAGTTCAACAAGTTCGGCCGCACCTTCCAGGTCTACGTGCAGGCGGCCCCGGACTACCGGCTGAGGCCCGAGGATATCGCGAACCTCTACGTCAAGGCTGGCAACGGCACGATGGTGCCGCTCGGCACCCTCGTCACGGTGAAGACGGTGCAGGGTCCGTCGCTGATCAGCCTCTATAACCTCTACCCGACTGCCACGATCGTCGGTGGCCCCGCCCAGGGCTACAGCTCCGGGGAGGCGCTGGGGCTGATGGAGCAGATCGCTGGAAGCGTGCTGCCGCGCGGCGCGAGCTACGACTGGACCGCGATGTCCTACCAGGAAAAGGCGGTCGGCACGCAGATCTACGTGGTGTTCGCCCTCGCGCTCGTCCTCGTCTACTTCGTGCTGGCAGGCCAGTACGAGAGCTGGATCCTGCCCCTGGCGGTCCTGCTGGCGGTGCCTCTGGCGCTCCTCGGGACGGTGGGCGCGCTCGGGGCCCTCGGCGCGGCGAACAACCTGTACACGCAGATCGGTCTCGTCCTGCTGATCGCGCTGGCGAGCAAGAACGCGATCCTGATCGTCGAATACGCTCGCGAGAAGCGGGCCGAGGGCATGGAGATCGTCGAGGCCGCGATCGAGGCCGCGCGGCTGCGGTTCCGCCCGATCCTGATGACCTCCTTCGCCTTCATTCTCGGCGTGTTGCCGCTCGTCACGGCGAGCGGAGCCGGAGCCTCGGCCCGCAAATCGATCGGCATCGCGGTCTTCAGCGGCATGCTCGCGTCCACCTGCCTCGCGATACTGTTCGTGCCGTCGCTCTACGTGGTCCTGCAGCGCATCGTAGAGTGGCGCCGGCGGCGGAAGCCCTCGGCCGAGGCGGATGCAGGCTCTGCGGCGGATCACGCCTGAGTTCCGTCATCTGCATGCTGTGTCGTGCCCCGAAGCTGGCCAGAGCGACGCGTCGATCCCGGCAACCTGACGACTCGCTTTCGAGCGAGTCCCCAGCGTGCGGCGGAGCACTTGATTCCCCGCCTCGGCCGAGGCCACATGGCAACGATTAAATGCATATGCATCTAGTTGGATCGAACCCGCACGCAGGATTGGGCGGATGCATCCGAACTTCCCAGCGGCGCCCGGGCGGTACAACCTTCGCGTGTTGTGCCGGGAACGTGGAGAGGTAGGTCGAAGCCGATGCTCACGATAGGCGTGCTGGCCATTCCCGAACTCAAGCTCATGTCACTCGCCGCTCTCTCGGTCTTCCAGGCCGCGAACAGCGTGTCCGGCGGCAGGGCCTACGAGATCCGGCTCGTCTCGGAGCGCGGGGGGATGGTGCCCACCAACGCGGGCTTCGGCGTCAGCACCGAAGCGTTGGATGCGGCAGTCTTCGACACGTTCATCTTGGGTGCCTTCACCGGCAAGAGCGCGGGTTCGGCGCAACTCCTCGATTTCGTGCGTCGCTCCGCCGGAAGCGCACGGCGCGTTGCATCGTTCTGCACCGGGGTCTTCGTCCTGGCCGAGGCGGGCCTCCTCGCCGAGCGGCGCGTAACGACGCATTGGCTCAACGTGGCGGATCTGGAGGCACGCTTTCCCGACCTGCGTGTCGAGACCGATCGGATCTTCGTCAACGACGGCGAGGTCTGGACATCGGCCGGGATGACCGCCTCGATCGACATGGCGCTCGCCCTCGTCGAGGCCGATCTCGGGCAGGCGACGGCACGAGAGGTCGCACGCCGAATGCTTCTCGACCGGCGCCGCCTGGGGGCGCAGCCTCAGGCGTCCCGCCTCATCGATCTCGAGCCGAAATCCGATCGCATCCAGAGGGCGCTCGACTTCGCACGTCTCAACTTGCGAGAGATGCTCAGCATCACTCAGCTCGCGGAAATCGCCCGGCTCTCGCCGCGGCAGTTCAGCCGCGCCTTCCATGCGGAACTCGGCCTGCCCCCCGCGAAGGCGATCGAGCGTCTGCGCGCCGACGCGGCGCGGGTGATGCTCGCGCAGGGGCGGCACTCCCTCGAGGTGATCGCCGCGGAGACGGGATTCGCGGACCGGGAGCGGATGCGGCGCGCTTTCCTTCGGGTCTACGGGCGTAATCCACAGGACTTCCGGCGCGCGACCCGCGCCCTGGCCCTGGCGTGAACGCCATGATCAATGTCCGGAAACGGTGGGATTATGACATTTCGGTGCTGACCGGTTCGCCATTAGCATAGTCACTCACCGAGTGCTGAACGGGAGGAGACAGCCATGATCAAGCTCACGATCAACGGCCGTGAATATTCCGTGGATGTTGAGCCTGACACGCCGCTTCTTTTCGTTCTGCGCGACGATCTCGGCCTCACGGGAACGAAGTACGGGTGCGGCATCGGTCAGTGCGGCGCCTGTACGGTTCTGATCGACGGGCAGGCGACGCGCTCCTGCCAGATGCCGCTGGACAGCGTCGGCACCCAGCCCGTCACCACGATCGAGGCGATCGAGCAGGATGCGGTCGGCCGCAAGGTCGTCGAGGCCTGGGTCGGCCTCGATGTCCCGCAATGCGGGTATTGCCAGTCGGGTCAGGTGATGGCCGCGACGAGCCTGCTCAGGCAGAACCCGAGGCCGACGGATGACGACATCGCGCAGGCGATGACGAACCTCTGCCGGTGCGGAACCTACAATGCGATCGGCGCCGCCGTGCGCCGCGCGGCGGCCTGAGGGGAGGTCGCGCCATGAACGATCTCAAGCCCTTGCTCCTCGCTGCGCCGCGCGCGGGCGAACCGATCCGCAACCTCTCTCGCCGCGCCTTGCTCGGCGCAGGCACGAGCGCGCTCCTCCTCGGGGTAGGTCTGCGCGTCGGACCCGCTCGCGCCGGCGCGCCGGCCGAGGGGGCGGGCGCCATCGCGCCGAAGCCCGGCACCCGGGTCGCTGCCTTCCTGGAGATCCGGCCGGACGGCTCAGTCCGGTTGCTCAGCCCCTTCGTCGAGGGGGGCCAGGGCATCAATACGGGCCTCGCCCAGACGGTCGGCGAAGACCTCGACCTTGATCCGGCCCGATTCACCGTCGAGTGCGCCCCGCCGGGTCCCGACTACGCCGTCGTCAACGGCCTGCGCTTGACCGGCGGCAGCTTCTCGACCCGCTCCAGCTTCGCCGCGATGCGCCGCCTCGGCGCCACCGCACGCGAGATGCTGCTGCGCGCGGCCGCTTCGCAGCTTAAGGTCAAGCAAGACGAACTCTCGACCGAGAACGGCCGCGTCCTGCACAAGGCGTCCGGACGCTCTCTGAACTACGGCGACCTCGCCGCAGCCGCGCTCGCCCTCGCGCCACGAGATGACGTCCCGCTGAAGGATCCGAAAGATTTCCGCTTCATCGGAAAGCCGGTGGCGCGCCTGGACACGCGCGACAAGTCCACGGGACGCGCAATCTACGCCATCGACATCCGTCTCGACGGCATGCTGCACGCCGCCGTGATGCACGCGCCGCATCTCGGCACCGAGCCGCAAGTCATCGCCAACGAGGCCGATGTCGCCGCGATGCCCGGCGTGCGTGCGGTCCACCGCCTGCCGGGGGCCGTCGCGGTGCTGGCCGACAGCTGGTGGCGGGCCCGAAAGGGCGCCGAAGCGCTGAAGGTCGAGTGGACCGCACCGGCGCCGGACGGTGTCGACACGGTATCGGGACGCTTCTCGTCGGCCGCCATGCTCGCCGCGCTGAAGGGCTCCACGGGGCCGGGCATCGTGGCCGAGCAGGAGGGTGACCAGGAGGCGGCCTTCACCGGCGCCGCGACCGTGATCCAGGGGGAGTACGACGCGCCCTACCTCGCACATGCGCAGCTGGAGCCGCCATCGGCCGTGGCGCGCTTCGCGGCCGATGGCAGTCTCGATCTCTGGGTGCCGAACCAGATGCCCGAGGTGTTCCAGCAGGTCGCGGCGAAGATCGCCGGCCTGCATTCCGATCAGGTGCGCATCCACTCGCCGATGCTGGGCGGTTTCTTCGGACGCCACTTCTACTACGGGCCCGCGAACCCCTTCCCGCAGGCGATCCTGCTCGCCAAGGCTTCGGGCCGCCCGGTCCGTGTTCTCTGGTCGCGCGAGGAGGAGTTCGGCATGGATGCCGTGCGACCGCTCGGCTTCGTGCGTTTCCGCGCCGCGCTCGACCGGGACGGGATGCCGGTGGCCCTCCAGACGACGGCTATCGGCGAGGGACCGATCGGCCGCTGGTTCGGGGCGATCTTCAAGAGCCCGGTCGATTCCTCGGTGGTGGAGGGCCTCGACAAGAAGCCCTACGCGATTCCGAACCGCCGCCTCGACTACGTGAAGGTGCCCCAGCCGGTCACGATCGCCTTCTGGCGCTCGGTCGGCCACTCGATGAACGACTACTTCTACGAGAGCTTCCTCGATGAGGTCGCCGAGGCCGGGGGCAAGGACCCGTTCGCCCTGCGCATGGCCCTCCTGAAAGACAGCCCGCGCCACCGGACGCTCCTGCAGGCCGCGGCTGATCTCGCGGGCGGCTGGAAGCGAGGCCCCTTCGCGGGGCCGGACGGAGGGCGGCGGGCGCGAGGCGTCTCGATGGCCTCGCCCTTCGGCTCGGAGACCGCCACCATCGCGGAAGTGTCTCTGGAGGACGGCGAGGCCCGGGTGCACGATCTCTGGATCGCGATCGATCCCGGCAGCGTGGTGAACCCGGCGATCGTCAAGCGGCAGGTCGAGGGCGCTGCGGCTCTCGGCCTCTCGGCAACCCTCCTCGAACAGGTGGTCTACGAGGGTGGGCAGCGCCAAGCGCGCAACTTCGACGCCTACCCGATCCTCGATCGGACCCGCATGCCGCGCGTCCACGTGACCGTCGTCGAGAGCGGAGCACCCATGGGCGGCATTGGCGAGCCCGGTCTTCCCGGCGTGCCGCCGGCGGTCGTCAATGCGGTCGCCGCGCTCACCGGGCAGCGCGTGCGCAGCCTGCCGCTCGCCAAGGCGCGTCTCTCTGCCGCCTGAGGCGACAGATCGCCGGGCGACGTGCGGCGGCGAGCCCGACCCGCACCGACATGGCGGGGCGGCGTGCGCCTGCGGTAGGCTCGCGCGATGGTAGACCCGCTTCGCCGATGGTCCATCGGCGGGACGGTGCGACGTGGAGGCCGCGCCATGACCAGCGCTCGCCCCGATTGTGGGATCACGATCCGGACGATGGCACCGAGCGCGCTCGGCACGGCCCTCGACTGGGCCGCAGCGGAAGGCTGGAACCCCGGGCTGAACGATGCCGCCTGCTTCCACGCCGCCGATCCGGACGGCTTTCTCATGCTGTACGACGGCGATGCCCCCGCAGGCTCGATCTCGGTCGTCCGCTACCCCGAGGCATTCGGCTTCCTCGGCCTCTTCATCGTGAGGCCGGATCGACGCGGGCGGGGTTTCGGGCGACGCCTCTGGGAGGCCGGGCTCACCCACCTCGACGGCTGCACCATCGGCCTCGACGGCGTCGTCGCGCGGCAAGCGTCCTACGGGCGCGCCGGCTTCGCGACGGCCCACCGGAACATCCGCTATGCCGGCGAACCCCGCCGGTCCGGCCCGCCCGATCCGCGCATCGTCCCGGTCGACGAGGCGCTCCTGCCCGCCCTGTTTGCCTACGACCGGCGCTTCTTTCCCGCGCCGCGCGAGATTTTCCTGCGCTGCTGGCTCGGTGGAGAGGGGCATCGGGCGAAGGCACTTCTCGAAGGCAGTGCCATCCTCGGCTACGGCGTCGTGCGCGCCTGCCGGGTCGGCCACAAGGTCGGCCCGTTGTTCGCTCGGGATCCCGGCGTGGCGGCCGCGCTCCTGAACGACCTCGTCGCCGGGCTCGCCGGCCCGGTGGCGCTCGACCTGCCGGAGCCGAACGCAGCGGGTTTGCGGCTCGCCGAGTCGTACGGCCTGGCACCGGTCTTCGAGACCGCCCGGATGTATCGCGGTGCCCGGCCGGACCTGCCGCTGGGGGAGACGTTCGGCATCACGACCTTCGAGCTGGGCTGAGACCGCTGACGGATATGTTCGCCTGAGACACGTGGAAAAGCGGGATGCTCACGAGCCGCGCCCGAAACTCTCCAGCACGCGGCCCAGCGCCTCGGGCTCGACCCGGACCGACCCCGCGAACGGATGATCGATCGCGACGATGACGAGGAGCCCGGAGAAGATCAGGATCGACAGCATCCCCGTCATGATCGTCTGGACGCGCAGATTCTCGGTGGCAAAGAAGAACGTGAACCCGATCGTCAGCAACGCACCGCTCGCGAGGACCAGCCAGAGGAGCGTCGGCACGCTGCCGGAGGCCATGATCAGCCGGTCGCGACGCGCTTCCGTCACGTGATCGAGCTGGTTCAGGATCTCGGCGAGGATCACCTCGCTGCGTGGGTCGCCCGGTGTCGTCGCCAGGGCGGCCGCGTAGATGCCGTCGAGCGCGTGGCGTGCCTCGGGACTGGTCCGGTCGCGCTCCATGGCAGGCCAGTCGTCCTCGATCGTCGCCCGGATGTAGCGGGTCAGGTTCGTACGGAGGGCCGATCGTGACCCGGCCTCGAGCCCATCGCTGAGGCGGTAGAGGACGGCAAGGGCAGCGGCCTCCTGCGCCACCTTCCGCTCCGCCTCGCTGAACCGCTCCCAGACGACCACGACCGCGAAGGCCAGCAGGACCGCGTAGAGGACCCCGACGGTCGCGAACTTGAAACCCGCGACCTCGTTGTTCGTGCGAAGCGCGGCGAAGCCGATCTGCCGCCGGATCAGGATGGGAGCGAACATCGCGAGCAGCGTCGGCAGGCCGACGATCAGGAGACCGCATAGCCAGAGCGGAAGATGCGACAGGCCCATCCCGGCTCCTCGGGGCCGGCGCGATCGGACCCCGATCATGCGCTCCCACGCTCACGAGCTTGGCGGGAGACGTAGCATTCGGCCTGAGCTCGATCAGCCCTCGGTCACCAAGCGAACGATCGGATTCCGGTCAGATCCACGGCCGCGGCCAGATCAGGCCGCAGGCACCAAAGACATCCGCTCCGCAATCCAATCCTGCGCAGCGTTCAAGCCGTCGAAACGGACGGACAGCACGCCGACGTCACAAGCTCCGAAGCCGACCTCGATGCACCATTGTCCTGCCTTACCATCCGTGCCGTGCACCTCCTCGCTCAGGCGGATCAGGACGGCCACGAGCTTGCCATCGGCGAATGCAAGGCGTCCGTCCGTGTCCGCGCACAGGGTCCCGATCTGGACGGGCTCCAGGGTGATATCGACCATCCGTTCCTCAAAAGGGCGCCACTCGATCCTGCAGCACCTAACGGGATTAACGCGCATCAAGTTTCAGACCTGCTGCGAGCTGGGCGTGCTCCGGTGCGGTCGGCACGTTTCTCAGGGACCGTACCCATCGAAGCAGAGATAGGCGGGATCGAATTCGGCGAAGGCCTTCAGCGCCTCGACGTTCGGGAACGCCACCTGCTGGTTGCTCCAGCTGATCAACCCGTTCGTGCGCAGGCTCTGGAGGACACGATTGATGTGCACATGGGAGATGCCGAGCGCGTCCGCCATATCGAGCTGCGTCAACGGAAACTCGAAGCCGTCCGCGTCAGCCTGACCGATGACCTGCAGACAGACCAGCAGCTCGCAGAACAGATGGGCCAAGCGCTTGTCGGCCGGACGGGTATCGTTGACGATCCATTCGCGCGCCCGGCTCAGTTCGCGCAGCGTGACCCACCAGATCGCATGGCTGATGGCGGGAAACGCGTTGACCACCTCCAGCAGGCGCGAGCGCGGGATATCGGCGACGGAGCAGGGCGCGAGCGCTCCGACCCGAAGGTCCCGTCCAAACCGGCCGGCATCGTGCATGTAACAGAGATCGCCCGGCAGGACGAAGGAGACGATCCGGCGCGCGCCGCCCGGAAGCGTCTTGTACCGGCAGGCGAAGCCACTCATCACGAGGTAGACGCGATCGGTGACTTCACCGCAGGTGATGTCGCGCCGGGTCGTCACCGTTCGCCGATTGAAGGTCAAGCCCTGCAGGACGGATCGGTCTTCCTCGGATAGCTGGCCAGCGCGTTCAAGTTTCTGAAGAAAAGGATCTCCGGTCAATTAATTGCCCCCTAAGCAATTTTACGCAACAAGTTTTTCTTTTTACTTTATACGATCTATCTATTGCGTTGCTGCATTCCGGAGTTGCGGCGCACGCATAGATGAATTGGGGCTGGCGCGTACAACTTCTTACTTCCGAGCGACCTTCCGATTGAGGTGCTCGGACTGGCGCGACAGCCCCGATGCGGGCGCCAACACTTGGCTCGCCGCCGTCCCCACGTCCTGCGCGGCACCCGGCGCGACCGCGATCGAGGATGCGGCCTGCGCGCGGAATCGCACGCAATCGTCAACCGGGGCTGGCGTCTGCCTCAGGAATGCAACTTGTGTAGCTGCCATCAGCCTCGCTTGATGGGCCGCGGGGCCCGGCGCGAGCGGCCGGCTTCGACGAGGATCGCGCGGCTCTGCTTCGCGGACCGGGCTCCATCGACAAGGGGACAGGATGCAGTTCGATCTCGCCTTCGTGACGAAGGTCTTCGCCGCCCTGTTCGCGATCATGAATCCGATCGCCAACGTTCCGGTCTTCCTCTCGCTGACCGAGGGCGCCTCGGCGACCGCGCAGCAGCGGACAGCCGTCATGGCGACGATCGGCACCACGATCGGCTGCTTCATCGCAGTTCTGGCAGGCGGCATGATCCTCGCAATCTTCGGGATCAGCGTGAACGACTTCCGCCTCGCCGGCGGCCTACTCGTCCTTCTGATCGCGCTCTCGATGCTGCAGGGAACGGCGAGCCACGCGCACGCGGCCACCCCCAAGGAGAAGGCGGAGGATCTCGATCCGGCGAGCGTCGCCATCTATCCGCTGACCGTACCCCTGCTCGTCGGTCCCGGCACGATCGCGACGCTGATCGTGTTCGCGGAGACGGCTCGCACGCAGGGAAAGCTCACGGAGCTGGCGGCCGGCCTCGGTCTCTTTCTCGCGCTTCTCGCCGCGGCGCTGCTCTCGGCGCCCTTCCTCGGGCGGCACCTTTCGCAGACCGCCACCGCCATCACCCGCCGCCTCATGGGCATGATCCTCGCCGCGGTGGCGATGGAAATGATCGTGACGAGCCTGCGCGATCTCTTTCCCGGACTGACCCGCTAGGCGGGGCGGGTCACCCGATTCGGTGGCGTCCTGCGATGCACAGAGCGCGGGTCGGTCAGGCGGCGCCACGCCTGACATTTCGGTCCGCCTGCCCCATATCGAGCCCATGACGAACGAAATTCCGCATCCCTATGAGATCGAAGTCCTGCCCCTCGAGAAGCCGGCCGGCGCCTATCGCTGGGTGCTGAGGCGCGGCGGCAAGCTGCTGGAGCGCTCGGACAGGCCCCACCCGAGCGAGGAGAAAGCCTGGGCGAGCGCCGTGAAGGCCCTCGAAGGCGACCTGACTCCAACCGGGCGTCGGCGCTGAGGCTGTCCGACCATACTGAACGACCGGCCGCTCCGTGTGTTGGGGTGGGGACCTGACCGCTCATGGAGCATCCCTCGCATGCGGCCCCATCTCGCCCTGGCCACGACCTTCTGCCTCGCGCTCGCGGGTGCCGCGACAGCTCAAGGAAGGCTCGACAATTCGAGTGGCGGCACCTCGGAGCCGGTGCGGAGTGGGGCGGTACCAAGCACCGGGAATATCGACCGGGGTCTCGGCCCGACGACGAATCTCCCCGGAAACCCGAGCAACGCCTCCGTGCCGGGCACGAATCCCGGCGTGAACATCGGTGGCACCCCAACCGGGGGGCGCCGGGCACGGGCGGCACGGCTGGCGGACCTGGGATCGGCAATCGCTGACGGGCGAATCAGTAGTGGCCCCGGTGTGCGGACACGCTCATCGCGCGGCCGGACGCGGCGTGCCGAGGCGCCGGACGAGCCTCCCGGCCCGCTCAGACGCTGCCTGCACGGCGAGGAACAGGACCGGCGTCACGTAGAGGGTCAGGATCTGCGACACTACGAGGCCTCCAACGACCGCGATCCCGAGGGGCTGGCGCATCTCGGGGCTCGCGCCGTACCCGCAGGCCAGCGGCACCGCGCCGACGATGGCCACGAGGCTCGTCATCGCGATCGGCCGGAACCGCCGGAGGGACGCCTCGCGGATCGCCACGACCGGCGCGTCCCCCGCCTGGAGCCGGCCGAGCGCGGCGTCGACGACCATGATGGCGTTCTTCTTCACGACGCCGATCAGGAGCAGGATCCCGATGATGCCCGTCAGATCGAGGCTGAGCCCGGTCCAGGAGAGGGCGATGAGCGCGCCGAGGGTCGCGGCGGGCAGGCCAGCCAGGATCGTCAGCGGCTGCGCGAAGCTCTCGTAGAGGATGCCGAGGATCACGTAGACCGCGAGGATGGCGGCGAGCACGAGCAGGCCCTGGCTGCCTGAGCTTTCCTGGAACGTGCGCGCAGTGCCGAGGAACGTCACGGCGATCGAGGCGGGGACCGCGGCTTCCGCGCGGATTGCCTCGATGCGCCACACGGCTTCTCCGAGGGAGACACCCCGCGCGAGGTCGAACGAGACGGTCACGCCGGGAAACAGCCCGATCTGATTGAGCGATTGCAGGCCGAGGCTCGGTTCGGCGCGGGCGAAGGCCGACAGGGGCACGAGCGCGCCGCCCGCTGCGCGAAGCCGGATCCCGTCGAGGTCCACGGCCTGCCCCACGGGCGTCCGGGCGAACTCGACGAGAACCGGGTGGATGTCTGAGCCGGTCTGGATCGTCGCGACCTGACGCGGCCCGAAGCCGAGGTTGAGCACGGACCGCACCTGATCGGCGCCGATGCCGAGAAGGCGCGCCTTGTCCCGGTCAACGCGCAGCGTGACCTGTGGGACGGCGTCCCGGAGGTCGGTGGTCACACCGACAAAGCGGGCGTCCCGGCCCATTGCCTCGGCGAGCCGCGCCGACCAGCGGCCTATCTCATCGAGGTCGGCGCCCTGCACGGCGAACTGATACTGGCTGCGCCCCTGCCGCCCACCGCGCAGGGTCTGGTAGGGCGTCACAAGGCTCGTGATTCCGGGGATCGCGTCGAGCGCCCGGCGCAGCTCCGCCAGGACCGTCTCAAGATTCCCACGCTCCGATCTCGGCTTCAGCTCCACGAAGACACGGCCCTGGTTCGGGCCGCCGCCGTTCGCGCCCGGCCCCCCGATGCTGGAGACGACGTGCGCCACGTGACGGGAGGCGCGAAGCGCGGCGTCGACCTGCGCCTGGAGGCCGGCCATCGCTCCGAAGGCGATGTCGGGCCGTGCCTCCGTCGAGACCGTGAGAAGGCTCAGATCCTCCTGAGGCATGAACCCGCGCGGTATGGCGCGACCGAGCGCGGCGGTTCCCCCAGGGTCGCGAGGAACAGGAGGACGATCACGGAGCGATGTCGAAGCGACCAGTCGAGGCTCCGGCCGTAGTGGGCGAGCAGACGCGCATGGGCGTCCCGCGCCCGGGTCCGCCGCGGCGTGCCGCGCAGCAGGCTTGCGAGCGCCGGCGTCAGGGTCAGCGAGACGAGGGCGGAGATCGCGAGGGCGACGCAGACGGTGACTGCGAATTCGTGGAAGATCCGGCCCACGATCCCACCCATGAACAGAACGGGGATGAAGGCCGCGATCAGCGAGACGGTGACCGAGACGATGGTGAAGGCCATCTCGCTTGCGCCGCGGAGCGCCGCGTCGACCGGACCGAGCCCGGACTCGCGGTGGTGTTGGAACCCTTCGAGCATGACGATCGCATCGTCGACCACGAGCCCGACGGACAGCGTGAGAGCGAGGAGCGTGATGGTGTTGAGGGAAAATCCGAGGCCGTGCATCGCTGCAAAGGTGCCGGCGACGGAGAGCGGCACGGCAAGCCCCGCGATGAGGGTGGTACCAAGACCACCGCCGAAGAGGTGGATGACGAGAACCACGAGTGCGCTCGTCGCAGCGAGCGTCACCAGCACGTCGGCCACGCCTTCCCGGATCGCACCGGAATGGTCGTTGACGATCGTCAGGGCCGCGTTCCCGCCGAGATCGGCGCGAAGCCGCGGCAGCGCCCGCCGCACCGCGTCCGAGACCGCGACGGCGCTCGAGCCTGCCTCACGATGGACTGCGAGGACGAGTGCCGGCTCGCCGTCGAGCCAGCTTCCGGACTGATCATCCTCGACGGAATCCACGACGGAGGCGAAGTCGCCGAGGCGCACCGGCCGCCCGCCCCGCGTCGCGACGATGAGGTCCCGGAATCCGGCGGCGTCCTCGAACTGCGTCGGCGAGCGGAGCGCCGCCCGCCGCTCCGCGTCGATGAGGGTGCCGACCGGGGTCTGGGCGTTGGCGGCCCGGATCGCCTGTTCGATGGCGTCCGGGGCGAGATCTCGGCCCACCATCGCCCGCGGATCGAGGCGGATGCGCACGGCGCGCTTCTGACTACCATGCAGGACGATTTGTCCGACACCGGGTAGAGCCGACAGGGCGGGCGAGAGCACGGTCCTGGTCACGCCGTCGAGTTGGGACAGCGGCAGGCCCTGGCTCGTCAGCGCTACGAGGAGGACCGGCGCGTCGGCAGGGTTGAACTTCCGGTAGGTCGGCGCGGTCAGCATCTCGGTCGGAAGATGGCGCTGCGCCCTCGCCAGCGCGGCCTGCACGTCGGAAGCCGCCGCGTCGATATCGCGGTGGAGGGCGAATTCCAGGGTGATCGCGCTCGTCCCGGTGGTGTTCGTCGCGCTCGTCGCCTGCAGCGAGGGAATCGCCGCGAATTCGCGGATCAGGGGTGTGGCGACGGCGCTCGCCATCGTCTCGGGGCTCGCGCCGGGGAGCTGGGCGGAGACGAGAACGACCGGAAATTCCACGCGGGGCAGCGCCGCGACCGGCAGCAGCCGATAGGCGTAGAGCCCGGCACCGAGCAGGGCGAGCCCCAGCAGGATCGCGGCAATCGGACGCCGGACGAAGGGAGCCGCGAGGTTCATGGCAGCACCGGAGCACCGGCCGAAGCGACGGCCCGGCTCTCCACGGAGAGCGCCGAACCGTCGACGAGACGCGCCTGGCCCTCCACGACGACCCGCTCGCCCGCGGCGAGCCCGGCCCGGATCACGGCGCGACCCTCGACGGTCTCTGTGCTCTCGACCGCGCGCCGCTCGGCCATGCCGTCCGGACGGACGACGAAGATTGCGACCCCCGCCCTATCCCGCATCAGAGCGGCGAGCGGCACCGTGACTTGGTCTCTGCCCGCATCGAGGCTGAGGCTCAGCCGGGCGTACTGGCCCGGCCAGAGGGCGCCGTCATCGTTCGGGACAAGGGCCTTCACGAGGATTGTGCCGGTCGCCTGATCGACCGAGGAATCGATGAAGCGGACCCGACCCGTCGCTGCGGGCTTCTCGGCTCCGCCGAGGAAGATGGACACGGCGGGCCGTTCCCCGCCTTCCGCCATCGCCGTGCGCAGAGCATCGAGGTCGCGCTCAGGGAGGGTGAGGCCGACCTGCAGTGGCTTCATCGGCGTGATCGTCAGGAGCGCAGCGGACGGGCCCTCGGCCGGCCCCACGAGGTCGCCGCGGGCGTTGCGCACCACGCCGACCCGCCCGCCGATCGGAGCCCGCACGATCGCGTAGCCGAGCCTGATCCGCGAGGCCCTGAGCGACGCCTCCGCCGCGGCGACAATCGCCGCGGCCGCACGGGCCTCTGCGGTCAGCTGGTCCACCTGCACCTGGGTCGAGACGCTGCGGGCGCGCAGTTCGAGGGCCCGCCCGAGATCCGCTTCCAGACGCGCCAGGGTCGCACGGTCCTTGGCGAGCGTTGCCTCGTCGCGCGCGACGACGGCGCGGATCTCGCTGTCATCGATCCGGAAGAGCACGTCGCCTTCCGAGACCACGCTTCCGTCCTCGACGCGCCGCTCGACGATCTCGCCCTCGATGCGCGCCCGCACCTTGACGGTCGACAGCGGTTCGACCCAGCCGACGCCGGTTCTCACATCCGGCACCCGCTCGAGGCGTGCGAACTCGGCGCGCACCGGAAATTCGGTGCGATGCACCGGCGCTCCCACGGGAGCATCCCCACGCGCGGCGAGGGCCTCCATCCGGGCCGGCGACCGGACATCGTGAAGGAAAAGGCCACCACCGAGGGCAACGGCCCCGAGGGAGAGGGTCAGGCGCGTCGGTCGCATCGTGTCGCTCCCCTAGCCTCAGAGGCTCGGCACGCGGCCGGGCGTCAGTGGGAGGCCGAGCGTGCCCCATACCTCCGCGAGCGCCTCGACCAGCGCGCCGATCTGCGCGTCGGTGTGCAGGGGCGTCGGCGTGATACGCAGCCGTTCCAGCCCTTTCGGAACGGTGGGGTAGTTGATCGGCTGGATGTAGATCCCGTGCCGCTCGAGCAAGCGATCGGCCGCCGCCTTGCAGGCGCCGGCGTCGCGGACGAGGACGGGCAAGATGTGCGTACCGTGATCGAGCACCGGCAGTCCCGCTTCCGCCAGGGCCTGCTTCACCGCCGCCACCTGACCGCGCTGCGCCCGGCGCTCCGCGTCCGAACCCTTCAGGTGCCGGATCGAGGCGCAGGCCGCCGCGGCGGTCGCGGGCGGCAGGGCGGTGGTGAAGATGAAGCCCGGCGCGCAGCTGCGGATCGCATCGACGATGGCGGCACTCGCCGCGATGTAGCCGCCGATCACGCCGTAGGCCTTGGCCAGCGTCCCTTCGAGGATGTCGACGATGTCGGACGCCCCTTGCGCCTCGGCGATGCCCGCGCCGCGCGCGCCGTACATTCCGACCGCGTGCACCTCGTCGAGATAGGTCATGGCACCGTAGCGGCGGGCCAGTCCGGCGATCGCGGCGACCGGCGCGACGTCGCCGTCCATCGAGTAGACGCTCTCGAAGACCACGATCTTCGGACGGTCTCGCGCCGCGCTCAGGATCGCTTCGAGATGGGCGAGGTCGTTGTGGCAGAAGATCGCCTTCTCGCAGCCGGACTGCCGGATGCCCTCGATGATCGAGTTGTGATTGTCCGCGTCCGAGATCATCAGGCAGCCGGGGATCAGCCGGCCGATCGTCGAGAGACTCGCCTGATTGGAGACGTAGCCGGAGCTGAAGACCAGCGCCGCTTCCTTCCCGTGGAGATCCGCGAGTTCACCTTCGAGGGCCACGACGGGATGGCTGTTGCCGGAGATGTTGCGCGTACCGCCCGCGCCAACCCCGTTGCGCTGCGCGGTGGCCACCAGCGCCTCGACGACGGCTGGATGCTGGCCCATGCCGAGATAGTCGTTCGAGCACCACACCGTCACCGGTCGGGCGCCGCCCGGAGCATGCCAGATCGCCTCCGGGAAGCGGCCCGCGACCCGCTCGATGTCCACGAAGACGCGGTATCGACTCTCCCCATGGAGCCGATCGAGGGCCCGCTGGAAATAGCCGCCGTAAGCGAGCGGGTCCGGGCCGGGCTGCGGCTCGATCGCCCGGCGAGACGCCGGCGCCGTGAGGGGCAGCCCCGGCAGGAAATGGGTCGGTGACAGCTCCTCCATGAGGGTCGCCGAGTCGACCCACTTGCCCTCGAAGCGACGCGCCGTCTGCCAGCCGCTCCGCGCGCAGTAGAGCAGGAAGGGCTTCTGCTCCGCCTCCGGCCAAGTCGTATCGGCGATCGGCAGAGGTTTCGCGCACTGGCCTGAGCAATTCATGACTCGCCCCCGTCTCCAGAGGCAATCTTTAGAATTTATAAACTGAGATCAATTGCACTGATCGGCTAGTCAGTCGAACAAAGTAAAGCATTAGGGCGTACTAGTACGATGTGCGCATACGCGAGGCCCCTCCCCTCTATCCGGTCCGCCTACCGAGTCGCCGGCTCCCAGACGGCGAGGGCCGAGGTGTCGACCGCGCGCGGCAGCAGCCCCTCGGCACGGAACGCATCGGCGATCTTCTGCTGCTCGGACAGGCCCTCGCGGGTCACGCGCTCGACCCGGTAGGAGCGCCGCTCGTTCGCCTGCCGGACGATCGGGGCCTCGATCCGCCAGAGCTTCGACAATTCGTCCGCCGCCGCATCCGGGTTCGCCTTCACCCAGAGACCGGTCTCGCGCAGCTTGTCGAAGACGATGGCGAGCACGTCCGGACGGGCCGCCGCATAGGTGTCGGAGACGAGGTAGTAGCGCTTGTACAGGGAGAGGCCGGTTCCGTCGCGCAGGATGCGGGCGCCGGTCTGCGCCTGCGCCGCGGACAGGAAGGGGTCCCAGGCGACCCAGGCGTCGACGCTGGCCGAGGCCAGTGCGCTGCGCCCGTCGGCCGGCGTCAGGTAGGCCGGCGTGATGCTCTTGAAGGGCAGGCCCTCGGCGGCGAGCGCGGCCAGCAGCAGGTAGTGGCTGCCGGCCCCCTTGGTCACGGCCACCTTGCGTCCTTTGAGATCGGCAACGCTCCGCAGGGGAGAATCGGCGGGGACGAGAATCGCCTGCGCGGTCGGCGACGGCGTCTCCTCGGCGAGGTAGGTGATGCGGGCCTGCGCCGCCTGGGCGAAGACGGGCACCGTGTCGGCGACGTCCGCCGAGACGTCGATGCTGCCCGCGTTCAGCGCCTCCATGATCGGCAGACCGCTCGTGAACTCGTGCCAGGACACCGAGACCTTGAGCGGCGCAAGGGCCTTCTCCAGGGCGCCGTTCTGGCGCAGCAGGGCGATCAGCGTCGAGGAGCGCTGGTAGCCGATGCGGAGCGACGACGGGTCGGCCGCGGCAGGGCCCGCGGCGAGGGCGAAGAGGGCGAGGGCGAAGAGAGCGAGGGCGGCGGGGAGGGCCGTGAGGCGGCGGATCATGGTGTCTCTCACGTCGGTTGCAGGAAGCTGGGCGGGCTGAGAAGGCCGCGGGCGGGTGTCAGGCGGCCTGCGCCCGATCGAGGTCCGCGGCCACCAGGGCGGCAATTTCGGCCGCCTGATTGCGGATGTCGGGCACCGCGATGCACTCCCACAGCACGCCGCGCAGGAGCGGCCCCAGCGTCCAGAGGCGACCGCTGCCGCGGGTGCCGAGGGCGCGGTAATCGGCGCCGGCATCGAGCCCGAGCCCGAAGGGACCCGGGCGCACGAGGCCGCGCGCCATCAGGCGGCGGAGCAGCGGATCGTCGGTCTCGGAGACCCGCCCGATGCCGGTGGCATCGAGGACGCACTGGACGTCCATGTGCACCGGCTGATCGGAGCCGCGCGGGTGCAACGTCACCGCCGCATGCGCCTCGGCATCGACGATCGTTCCGACCCGGCCGGCGAGGACGGTGAGGCTGCCGCGCGCGATCTCGGCGGCGATCGCCTCGGCGCTGGGTGGCGCCGTCCGGTGCCGGTGGACGTCCCAGAACGGGCGCAGGTGGCGCAGGAACCGGGCGCGCTCGGGGGCGGCAGGCTGCGCCAGATGAAGTCGGTGACGGGGCGCAGCCCGTCGACGACGCCGCGCCAGTCGGCCCCGGTCGCGCGGGCGTCGGCCACTTCGCGCCGGATCCGGACGAGCAGCATGGTCAGCGAGGCGAGATCCCGCGTCGTGAGGTTCGGGGCAGCCCTCGCCTCCGCTGGAGCATGCCTCTCCGGCAGCAGCCCCCGGCGCGAGACGGCGACGATGCGGCCCGAGAAGCCGCGCTGGCGGAGCGTCGCGACCGTATCGACCATGGTCAGGCCGGTCCCGATGATGAGGACGGGCAGGTGCGGGTGCAGGCGGCCGAACGTCTCCGGGTGCCAGGGATCGACGCGGTAGCGGCTGCGCGGCTCTCCCGGCCCGGCGAGATTGCCGGCGGCGAGCACGGCTCCGGCGACCCGGTGCGCCTGTCCACCCTCGGTGCGAAGCACGAAGCCGCCGCCCGCGGGCTCGAGGTCCGTGACCGCGTCGTTGACGAGGCGCAGGCGCGGCAACCCCTCCGCCGTGATCGCCTGCCGCAGCAATTCCGAGAGGTAGCGGCCGTAGACGCCGCGGGGAGCGAAGGTGCCCGCCAGCGTGCGCTGGACGCCGTCGCTCGGATGGCCCTCGAGCCAAGCTTCGAAATGGTGCGGCCGGTCCGAGAAGGCGCTCATGTTTGCGGCGCGCAGGTTCAGGAGATGGGCCGGCTCCGATGTCGCGTAGGCGAGGCCGCGCCCGAACGCCTCCGCCCGCTCGCAAAGCAGGACCGGGCGCTGCGGCGGCAGCGCCGAGAGGAGTTGGAGCGCCGCCATCGTGCCGCTGAATCCGGCACCGATCACGGCGATGGGAAGAGCGGGTTCCGTCGCGGGCATCGAGGCGTGTTCCTAGCGGGCCGGCCGGAGGTCGGCTCGTCGCTCGCGATAGCTAGCTTCGTTCTTTTAAAAGAACAAGAGCAATCGAATTCAGAGATCGTCAGGTCCGGCCGACACTGCGCCATCTCAGAACATGCGAGAGGTTTTGCGTCTATAAGCAGCGCCCGGAAGCGAAAAGGCTTTCATCCGCGTGGCGTTTGAAAGAACGAACGTTTTGCCCGCACGATCAGGCGGCCCCGACCGGCATTCCGGGCAGGCCGAGCGGCGTCAGGCGCGGCAGCGAGGGCTGTCCGTCCCGAGATCGTAGCAGGTCGAGGCAATGTCGCTTCAGGGCGATGAAGTCGGGGTCGGCGACGAGGTCGCGCGCGCGGGGCCGCGCGAAACCGAGGGGGATGTCCTCCAGGATGCGGCCGGGGCGGGCCGACATCACGAGCACGCGGTCGCCGAGGAACAGCGCCTCGTCGATGTCGTGGGTCACGAACACGACGGTGGTGGGAAGCCGCGTCCAGACGTCGAGCAGCAATTCCTGCATCATCAGGCGGGTCTGTGCATCGAGCGCGCCGAAGGGCTCGTCCATCAGGAGGACGCGTGGCTCGTTGATCAGGACGCGGGCGATCTCGGCCCGCTGCTGCATGCCGCCCGACAATTCGGCCGGATAGCGGTCGGCGAAGTCCGCGAGGCCGACGAGGGCGAGGTAGGCCCTCGCCCTGGCGAGGCGTTCCGCCCTCGGGAGGCCGCGCATCTTCGGGCCGAAGGCGACGTTGTCGATGACCCGCTTCCACGGCAGAAGCGTGTGCTGCTGGAAGACGATACCCCGTTCCGGATGGGGTCCCGACACCGCCTCCCCGTCGAGGCCGACGCTGCCGCGGCTCGGCACCAGATGGCCCGCGAGCGCACCGAGCAGGGTCGATTTCCCGCAGCCCGAGGGCCCGAGCAGGCAGACGAACTGACGGGCGGGGATGGCGAGGCGGATGCCATCGACGACATCGAAGGCCGCCGCGCCGCGGCCCAGGCGGATGGTCACATCCGTGATCGCGAGCGATCCAGAACGCGACGTGGGGGCGTTGATCGCGATCATGCCCGGATCCCCGCCCGGGTCCAGGGCATGGCGAGGCTGCCGAGGGCGCGCACGGCAGCGCTCGAGGCCATGCCGAGCAGCCCGATCAGGAGCATCCCGACCACGATGTCGTCGTAGTTCTGCAAGGTGTAGGATTCCCAGGTGAAGTAGCCGATGCCGTACTGGCCCGAGATCATCTCGGCGGTGACGAGGCAGAACCACGCCGTGCCCATGCCGATCGCGGCCCCCGTGACGATGCTCGGCGCCGCGGACGGAACGACGACCTCGCGCAGGATCGCGCCCTGACCGGCGCCGAGGCTCCGGGCGGAGGCGACGAGGCGCGCGCTGACCGCTTCCGCCCCATGCACCGTGTTGAGCAGGATCGGGAACAGGGCGCCCGTGAAGGTGATGAAGACCATCGACAGCTCGGAGGATGGGAACATCAGGATCGCGAGCGGGATCCAGGCGACGGCGGGGATCGGGCGCAGCACCTCGAGCGGCGGAAGCAGGAGGTCGCGGGCGACTGCCGAGCGGCCGATGGCGAGGCCGAGGACCACGCCCGCGGCGAGCGCCGCCAGGAAGCCGCTCAGCACCCGGGCGAGGCTCGCGCCCACATGGGCACCGAGCTTCGGCGACTGGGCGAGCGCGGCCGCCGCCCGCGCCACGTCGAGGGGCGTCGGCACGTTGCGGAAGGTGACGAGGCCGAGATCGAGCTTGAGGCTCGCGGCGAGGTGCCAGAGGAGGAGCCCGAGGCCGAGCGCCCCGGCCCGCAGCGCGAGGCGCCCGAGCGGCAGGCGCGGCCGGAAGGCGGCGCGGGCGCGGGGTGCCTCCCGCCCGGCCGCCAGGGCCGGGACGTCGATCGCCGCGCTGGTCATCGGGCGCTCAGCCGCGCTTCGCCGGCGCGGGCGGCGGCGAAGTCGATCACCTCGCCCCCGTGGGCCTTGGCGAAGGTCTCCGCGTCGCCCTTGAGGAGGAAGGCGCTGAGGCGCCGCTCCCGGTCCTGCACGTACCAGGCCTGCGCGGCGAAGAGCTTGATGCCGCTGTTGCGGTCCTGCGCGTAGACGACGCGGGCCGTGCCGCCCGCCTTCTCCAGGGCCGCGAGGGCGGCGAGCGCCGCCTCGGGGGAGGCGTAGGGACGGACCTTGTCCTCGCCCTTCACCCAGATCTCGGCCACGCGCGAGACGTCGGTGATGGGCTTGCCCGTCGCCGCGTCGGCGTTCCGGAGCGGATTCTGGGCGTAGTCGCCGAGGCGGGCCGCGTAGTCGAGGCCCGCCTGCGCGGCGGCTGCGCGGACGAAGCGGTCGTCCACGAACCGGTCGACGTCGAGGTCGCCGTCGGCCTTCTTGAGGAGCGTCAGGGTCTCGATCGATGTCTTCAGGGCCTGCCGGTATTCCGGCTTCCAGGTGATGTCGCGGGTCTGCAGGCCGAGGGGCCCGTGGAAGAGGTAGGCGACCTCGGCCTCGATGCCGGTCACGCGCTCGACGAGCTCGGAATACTTCTCCGGCTCGGCCGCGAACAGGCGGTCGGCCTCGATCGCGGCGCGCAGGTAGGCGGTGACGATCTCGGGGTAGCGCTCGGCGTAGGCCGCGTCGACGAGGGAGCCGTGGAAGGTCGGGGCGTCGGATTGCGAGCCGTCGTAGATCTTGCGGGCGATGCCGCGCCAGGGAAAGAGCTCGGCGAAGGGCACGAAGTCCGCGTGCGCCTCGATCTTGTTGGCCTTGAGCGCCGAGCCCGCCACCTCGGGGGCCTGCGTGATGATGGTGACGTCCCGCTCCGGGTCCCAGCCCTGCGCCTTCACGGCGCGCAGGAGCAGGCCGTGCGCGGTCGAGGCGAAGGGCACCGAGATCGTCTTGCCCTTGAGGTCCGCGAAGGATTGCACCGGCGAGGCGGTCGGCACCACGATGCCGTTCCCGCTGCCGCGGACGCTGCCCGAGAGCACACTGAGGAACAGGCTCTTGCGGCCGGCCTTGGCGAAGGCGGCCCCGTTCAGCGATCCGGGAAAGTCGGCCATCGCGCCGAAATCGAGCTTGCCCGCGACCATCTCGTTGGTCAGCGGCGCGCCGCTGGTGAAGTTGCGCCACTGGATGTCGTAGGTCGCGTCCTTGTACTTGCCGTCGCGGGGCAGGAACTTCTCCAGGAGCTTCAGCTCGCGGATCAGGAGGCCGCCGGTCGCGCAGTTGATCGTGGTGTCCTGCGTGCCCACGGCGACCCGGATGGTCTCGGCCTCGGCCGATCCGACGAGGGTAGTGGCCGCCAGCAGGGCGGCGGCGAGGCGGCGGAAGGGGATCACGCGGGCAGGCTCCGTCGGAAGGGTGTGGCCGCGGCGGCGCCGGAATTGGGCGGCTTGCCGCACTGCGGGAACGGGGCCGATGTTCGTCCCCGCACAGCAACGGAGACCAGCAATTAATTGCATCGCCGCAGTAACGTCACATCCATACGGTCCGCGCCGAGGTGTTTCGAAATAGAAATCTCCGTACGAGCGGTGAAAGGAAAGAATGTCCTTTGGCCGTGTCTGGATTTGGAATGGCTCAAAACGGTCTCGGACGGATAATGAAACGGCCGCGGGCGCGGTGCGGACCGACCCGTCCCGAGCCCCCGTCCCGCCCCAAGCCCGAATCGGACCGCTGCCGCCCATGCCGTCGACGATCGTCGCACTCGCTCCGTCCCGCACGCCGGCGCCCCTGATCGCCAGCGCCCTGTTCCTGAGCGAGAGCATCGAGGGATTCGACGACGGTGCCGCCTTCCTCGACCGCCTGACGCCGGGCGAGGTCGCGCGCCTGCGGGATGCCGGCCGCTCCCTCGCGCTCGCGCCCGGGCAGAGCGTGTTCGAGCAGGGCCAGCCGCACTCGGGCATCTTCCTGATCGAGGAGGGCCGGGTCCGGGTCTTCTACACCGGCCCCTCCGGCCGCCAGATCACGCTGGCCTACTGGACGCCGGGCCACTTCATCGGCGGCCCGAGCCTCACCGGCGGCGGCCTCCATCAATGGTCGGGCGAGGCGATCGAGCCCTGCCGCGTCACCGCGCTCTCCGCGGCGACCCTGCAGAGCCTCGTGCGCCAGATGCCGAACTTCGCCCTCTGCCTGATCGAGGCGCTGGAGGCCAAGGGCCGCTGCTACACGGCGATGGCCCAGATGCTCGGAACCCGCTCGGTGATCGAGCGGCTGGCCCAACTCCTCCTCAACCTCGGCGACCTCTACGGGCGGCGCGTCGACGGCGCGGTCGTGATCGAGCGCCGGATCACGCACGACGAGATCGCGGCCCTCGTCGGCTCGACCCGGCAATGGGTGACGATGATGCTGCGGCGCTTCCAGGACGAGGGCGTTCTCGCGGTCGACCGGTCCTGCATCCGGCTGAAGCGGCCGTCCCGGCTGCAGGACATCGTCCAGGGCGAGGCGTGAGCCGAGCCTGTCCGTTCGCGTCCATCGGCGCCGTCCCGGGTCCATTGCCCTCACGAGGGAACGCCTTCCGCGCCCCGCCGAGGGGTCGAGATCTGACGCTTGGTACCCGCTCGCGCAGTGCGCTGAGGGTGGAAAGCAGCCGTAAGATCGAGAGGCAACCGGTCTCAGGCACCAAGCACCCTGGGGTCGTTCGGATCGCGCCAGAAACATCGTGCGGCGCGCAGGCTGATCGCCACGAGCCGTAGCCAAACGAGTGGGCGCTGGATCAGTGGCACCGCCTGTATACGGGCACGCACGAGTTGGACTTCGGCAGGGATGTGCCCAAGTGAAACAGCCCAGCGCCACGCCGTGATCGCTCGGTTTATGTCCCTTGGCGTGATCTGACCGGCCCGATAGTGCTCGCCGAGGGCGTAGGCTGCGGGCGAGAACCCTTTGTCCGCTGCATCCTCCAGCAAGGCCAGCACGCGCTCGACTTGCCCCGTTGCATGAAGAAACGAGGCGAGCCGATAGCTCGCCTCCGGGTCGCCGCCTGCGGCCGCGCGCTCCAGCCAGCGGGAAGCGAGGGCGAGATTGGGCGCGATGAACTTGCCTTCAAAGTAGGCCCAACCGAGCCACATCTGGTCTGCGACACCACCGCTCTCGGCCGCGCTGACATAGCCGTGCAGTTCGATATCAGACCACTTGCTCATACGACGATTATGCACGGGGTCAGGGTATGTCCGCAAAGTGTGGCTTGCAGACCTGAGGCAAGTGACAGACAATCCTCGCCATGCTCGATCAAGACGCTCTCACGGCCATACATCTGATCGAAGGCTGGGGGTGGCAGCGGCCGAGTGAAATTCCCGAAGACGAGTATACGAAGGCTTTAGAGAAATGCGCAGCGGTTCTGATTGATGACGGTCAGTCGAGAACCACCCCCAACGCAAGAGAATTGAGGCTGTTGGTGGAAAAGTCCAACAGAAGGCTCTTCGCTTTTCTCCCCGGTTTTCGACGCAGTTACGCAGCATCAGAGCCTCAACAGCGTGAGAAACTCTTGGAAGAGGCGCTCACTCAGTGCTGCAACAGATTTGAGCGCCGAATTGTGAGTGGCGCAGTGGATAGGCGCGAGGCCTCCTGAGTGTCCGCAACGGGTCGCACGCGGCCCCTCGCGAGTGGGTATCACGCGTCAGGTCTCATCCATCAGGACGCCTCCGCAACGGCCTTGCGGACGGGGTGAGCGCCGGTCACGGCGCTGCCCGAAGAGGATTGATCACGCGTACGCCGGCGATATCCCGCTCGTTGTCGGTGACCACCACGCAATCGTTGGATTCCGCGACGGCGGCGATGATCGTGTCCAGGGCGCTGCGGGGGCGCCCCTGCGCCGTTCCCTCCGCCATCAGCCTCGCCCAGACGAGACCGGCCGTCTCATCGAAGGGCAGGACGCGGCCGGAAAAAAGGGCCTGCGGCCCTTCAGGACCGGAGAACCAGGCTTCCAGTGCGTCGCGGCGCCGACCAGCGGGTTTTTCCAGGATGCCGCGCCGAATCTCGGCTACGGTGAGAGCGGCGATGTAGAGGTCTTCGTCATGCTGCCCGGCCATCCAGGCAAGCAGCGATGGCGAGGGGGAGGTCTTGATGATGTTGCTGATGATGTTGGTGTCGAGCAGGTAGCGCATCACAGGTCGACGTTGCGGCCATCCTCTCGGGGCCGGGCAAGGTCGAGATCGGCTCCGACCATCGGTGAGCGCCTCAGGGCCGCCAGGATGCCTCCTCTCCGGGGAGGCTCGCCTGCGATCGACCGACTGACTGTTGCGCGAAGCTCCATTGCCGCGGGCGTGTCTTCCGCGAGGCGGCGGGCGAGCGATCGGATCAACGCGCGGTCGGTCTCGCGTCCGAGCACCTCGAACCGCGCGAGCCCGCGCTCGCCGAGGCGGGAGCGGTAAGTTCGAACGGCGCGGCGCTGTGCCCGGCTCATGACGGACTCCGGTGTGTCCAGCAATATAACCGGACAGCACCTGCACTCAAGAGGCCCGAGTGGCAGCGATTCCACCGGCGCGGCGGAGCCCTAGCCGCCCACCGGTGGCTCCGCAGGCGCCTCGTCCGGCGCGCGCAGGCGGTAGCCGACGCCGGTCTCGGTGAGGAGGATGCGCGGGCGCTCGGGGTCGGCTTCGAGCTTCTGCCGCAACTGCCGAATGTAGACGCGCAGGTATTGCGGATCGGACGAGCTCGGCACCGCGTGCATCAGCTGGGCGTGCGTCAGCACCTTGCCGGCATGCATCACCAGCACCCGCAGGAAGTCGTACTCGCGCGGGGTCAGCTTCACCTCGGCGTCGCCGACCCGGACGATCCGGCGGACGAGGTCGACGCTGAGCCCGTCCACCCGGAAGACCGGGCGCTCGCCCTGCACGGCGAGCTGGTGGCGGAGCGCCGTGCGCAGGCGCGCCAGCAATTCGGCCATGCCGAAGGGCTTGGTGACATAGTCGTCCGCGCCGTGATCGAGCGCCTCGACCTTGCCGGCCTCGTCGTCGCGGCTCGACAGCACCACCACCGGCAGGCCGGGGAAGCGCGCGCGGATCGCGCGCAGGAGATCGTGCCCGCCCATGTCCGGCAGGCCGAGGTCGAGGATGACGAGATCCGCGCCCTCGCGGCCGAGGAGGTCGAGGGCCGCGCGCCCATTCGGGGCCTCCAGGATGGCGTAGCCCTGCGTGGCGAGGCCCGTGCGCAGGAGCTTGCGGATCGGCGGCTCGTCGTCGACGACGAGGATTCGCGCGCTCATGCCGCGAGCCCCTCGCCGGAGGCGCGCTTCGGGACCGGCAAGGTCACGGCGAAGACCGCGCCGGCCCGGTCGCGGCGGTTGCCGGCCGTGACGGTGCCGCCCATCGCCTCGACGAAGCCGCGGGCGATGGAGAGCCCCAGGCCCGTGCCGGCCCGGACCCGGTCCCCCTTGCGGACCCGGTAGAACTTGTCGAAGACGCGCTCCACATCCTCCTCGGGCAGGCCGTCGCCCTCGTCCATCACCTCGATCCGCACCTGCGTGCCGAGGCGCCGGGCGCGCAGCAGGACCGCCGAGCCGTCCGGCGCGTATTTCGCCGCGTTGTCGAGGAGGTTCACCAGCACCTGCTCGAACAGCACGGGGTCGAGGCGCAGGGGCGGCAGGTCCGGCGCGAGATCGAGCGCGACCCGGTGGCCGGCGAGCACCGCCTCGGTCCGGGACAGCGCCGTTCCGACGATCTCCGACACGTCCTGCAGCGCGAGGTTCGGCGCCACCGCGCCGGCCTCCAGGCGCGTCATGTCGAGCAGGTTGACGATGAAGCGGTTGAGCCGCTCGGCCTCCTCGACGATCGTCGCGACGAGATCCCGCTTCGCCTCGGGGCTCAGGGCGGGGTCGAGGTCGCGCAGCGTGCTGGCCGCGCCGAGCACGGACGAGAGCGGCGTGCGCAGGTCGTGGCTGATCGAGGTCAGGAGCGCCTGCCGCAGGCGGTCCGTCTCGGCGGCGCGCTCGGCCCGGTCGAGATCCTCGACGAGGCGGACCCGCTCGATCGCGAGCGCCCCCATATCGGCGAGCGCGTCGAGAAGGCGGCGCTCTTCCGGCCTCAGGATCGGGCCCGCTCGGTCGGAATCGAGCCCGATCACGCCCAGCGTGCCGCGCCCCGTCCGCATCGGCAGGAACAGGCGCCTCGCGCCCGGCAGCGTGTCGGCCCCGCGGCCGGCCGGGCGGTCGTTGTCGAAGGCCCATTGGGCGGCGGCGCGGTCGGCCCCGTCGAGCCTGTCCTCCGGCGGGTAGCCCGCCCGCACCGTCACCGCGCCCCCGTCCGGCAGCAGGACGACCACGCGCACCCACAGCATCGCCGCGACCTGGGCGGAGGTCGCCCAGAGGACGTCGTCGAGGGTCGCGCAGGCGGAGAGCGTGCGCGAGAAGCCGTAGAGGCGCTCGGTCGCGCGGGCGCGCCCTTGCGCGATCACCGCCGTCCGACGGGCGTGCGCACCGAGATTCGAGACCAGCACGGCCACCAGGGTGAACAGCAGGAAGGCCGCGACGTTCGTCGGGTCGGCGATGGTGAAGGTGTAGACGGGCGGCAGGAAGAAGAAATTGTAGGCGAGCGAGGCGGCCACCACCGCCGCGAGCGAAGGCCCGAGCCCGGCGCGCAACGCCACGGCGACGACTGCGGTCAGCAGGAACAGGTCGGCGTTCTCGACGCCGAGGGCCGGCTGGAGCGCGAGGGCGAGGCCGAGGCCGACGGCGGTGGCGAGCAGGGCGAGGGCGTAGGCGCGGGCGTCGATCCGCACCCGCGGCGCGGCCGTGGCGACGGCCTTCTCCGGGGCGCCCCCGGGAGCCAGTGGCTCGCCCGCCACGACGTGCACGCTGATGGTGCCGCTGCGGCGCACGAGGTCGTGGACGACCGAGCCGTTGACGAGCTCGAACAGCCACGCCCGCTCCGCCTTGCCGACGACGATGTGGTTCACGTTCGCGGAGCGGGCGTAGGCGAGGATGTCCTCGGCGATGCGGCGGCCGCCGGGCAGGGTGACGGCATCGCCGCCGAGGCGGTCGGCGAGGCGCAACGTCTCCGCGATGCGGTCGCGCACGGGCTCGCTGCGATGCACGGCCCGCGCGCCCTCGACGGAGAGCGCGGTCCAGGGCGCGTGCAGGCGGTCGGCGAGCCGCTTGGCGTAGCGCACGAGGCCGGGCGCGCGCGGATCCTCGCCGACGCAGACGAGCACCCGCTCCCCTGCCCCCAGGGACCCGCCACGGCGTTCGCCCGCATGTGGCCGAGGAGTTCGTCGTCGACCCGGTCGGCGGTGCGGCGCAGGGCGAGTTCCCGCAGGGCCGTGAGGTTGCCGCGGGAGAAGTAGTGGCGCAGCGCCCGCTCGGCGCTCTCCGGCAGGTAGACCTTCCCCTCCCGCAGGCGCTGGATCAGGTCGTCCGGGTTGAGGTCGACCACCTCGATGTCGTCGGCCCGGTCGAGGACGCTGTCCGGCACCGTCTCGCGGACACGGATGCGGGTGATCTGCGCCACCACGTCGTTCAGGCTCTCGACGTGCTGGATGTTGAGGGTGGTGTGCACGTCGATGCCGGCATCGAGCAGCTCCTCGACGTCCTGGTATCGCTTCGGGTGCCGGGAACCCGGCGCGTTGGTGTGGGCGAGTTCGTCGACGAGGGCGAGGGCCGGGCGGCGGGCGATCAGCGCGTCGAGGTCCATCTCCTGCAGCAGGGTGCCTTGATAGGGCGCGCTGCGGCGGGGGATCTGCTCGAACCCGTCGAGCAGGGCCTCCGTCTCGGGCCTGCCGTGGGTCTCGACCACGCCGACCACCACGTCCGTCCCCGCCCTCAGGCGGGCGCGGCCGATCGTGAGCATCTCGTAGGTCTTGCCGACGCCGGGGGCCGCGCCGAGGAAGATCTTGAGGCGGCCGCGGGCGCGCTCCTCCCGGCGCGCGGCCTGGAGCAGCGCGTCGGGCGAGGGGCGGAGCGGATCGCGGCCTTGCTCGGACATGCCGGATCTTAACTGAAGCCCTCAGCGTCGGGCGAGATCGTCGAGGGCGAGGTTGAGCGCCAGCACGTTGACCCGCGTCTCGCCGAAGAGGCCGAGGCTCCGGCCCCGGATCTCGGACGCCACGAGCGCCCGCACCCTAGCCTCCGGCAGGTTGCGCGCCCGGGCGACGCGGGGGACCTGGAACAGGGCCGCCTCGGGCGAGATGTCGGGATCGAGGCCGGAGCCGCTCGTGGTGACGAGATCGACCGGAACCGGCCGATCCGGGTTCTCCGCCCTCAGGGCAGCGAGGTCGCCGGCCACGCGCTCGGCCAAAGCCGCGCTGGTCGGACCGAGGTTCGAGCCGCCGGAATTCGCGGCGTTGTAGGGCGCCGGCACGGTCTTCGTCGCGTCCGCCGGGTCGGGCGCCGTTGTGGCGGAGGGCCGGCCGTGGAAGTGGCCGGTGCCCGTGAAGGATTGCCCGATCAGGGCCGAGCCGACGATCGTGCCGCCGCGCTCGATCAGGCTGCCTTCAGCCTGCGCCGGGAAGAGGGCACCGGCGAGCCCGGTCATGGCGAGCGGGTAGGCGAGGCCCGTCAGCGCCGTCAGGGCGAGGAGGAGGACGAGGGCGGGGCGAAGCTCTCTCAACATGGGGGTCTCCCGGGGTCTCAGGCGAGGTGGAGGGCGCTGACGGCGAGGTCGATCAGCTTGATGCCGGCGAACGGCACCAGCACGCCGCCGAGGCCGTAGACGAGGAGGTTGCGCCGCAGGAGCGCGGCGGCGCCGACCGCGCGGTAGGTCACGCCCTTCAGCGCGAGCGGGATCAGCGCCACGATGATCAGCGCGTTGAAGATGATCGCCGACAGGATCGCGCTCTGGGGCGAGGCCAGCCCCATGACGTTGAGGGCCTGGAGCTGCGGATACAGCCCGAGGAACATGGCCGGGATGATCGCGAAGTACTTCGCGACGTCGTTGGCGATCGAGAAGGTGGTCAGCGCGCCGCGGGTCATCAGCAATTGCTTGCCGATGCCGACGATCTCGATGAGCTTCGTCGGGTCGGAATCGAGATCGACCATGTTGCCGGCCTCGCGCGCCGCCACCGTGCCGGTGTTCATGGCGACGCCGACATCGGCCTGGGCCAGGGCCGGCGCGTCGTTGGTCCCGTCGCCGCACATGGCGACCAGCTTGCTTTCGGCCTGCTCCCTGCGGATCAGCGCCAGCTTGTCCTCCGGCGTCGCCTCGGCGAGGAAATCGTCGACGCCCGCTTCCGCCGCGATGGCCGCGGCGGTGACGGGGTTGTCGCCCGTGATCATGACGGTGCGAATGCCCATGCGGCGCAGCTCCGCGAAGCGCTCGCGGATGCCGCCCTTCACGATGTCCTTGAGGTGGACGACGCCGAGGAGGCGGCCGTCGCGGGCGACCGCGAGCGGGGTGCCGCCCGCTCTCGCGATCTCCTCGGCGATGGCGCGGATCTCGGCGATCGCCGCCGCGGCGTCGGGGTCGACGGCGAGCGCCGCGTTCGAGCCGCGCAGGGCCACCGGCCCGGCCGTCACCGCGGAGACGACCGCGTCGACCGCGCCCTTGCGGATCGCGGCGCCGTCGAGATCGATGCCGCTCATCCGCGACTGGGCGGTGAAGGGCACGAAGGCGGCGTTGCGGCCCGCGAGGTCGCGGGCGCGGATGCCGTAGACCTCCTTGGCGAGCACCACGATCGAGCGGCCCTCCGGAGTCTCGTCGGCGAGCGAGGCGAGCTGCGCGGCGTCGGCCAGATCCCCCTCCGCGACGCCGGAAACGGGGCGGAACGCGGTCGCCTGGCGGTTGCCGAGGGTGATCGTGCCTGTCTTGTCGAGGAGCAGCGTGTCGATGTCGCCGGCCGCCTCGACCGCCCGGCCCGACAGGGCGAGCACGTTGAAGCGCACCAGCCGGTCCATGCCGGCGATGCCGATGGCCGAGAGCAGCGCGCCGATCGTGGTGGGGATCAGCGTCACGAAGAGCGCGACGAGGACGATCACCGGGATCGCTCCCCCGGCGTAGCTCGCGAAGCTCGGGATCGAGGCCACCGCGAACACGAACACGATCGTCAGGCCGGCGAGCAGGATGTTGAGCGCGATCTCGTTCGGGGTCTTCTGGCGCGACGCTCCCTCCACGAGCGCGATCATGCGGTCGACGAAGGTGGAGCCGGCGGACGCCGTGATCCGGACCTTGATCGCGTCGGAGAGAACCTGCGTGCCCCCCGTCACGGCTGAGCGGTCGCCGCCTGATTCCCGGATGACGGGCGCGGATTCGCCGGTGATCGCCGCCTCGTTGACTGAGGCCACGCCCTCGATGACCTCGCCGTCCGAGGGGATGAGGTCGCCGGCCTCGACGAGGACGACGTCGCCGACCCGCAGGCTCGTGCCCGGCACGGTCTCGTAGGCGTCGCCCCGGCCGGTGAGGCGCTTGCCCGTCATCTCAGTGCGGGCGCGCCGCAGGCTCTCGGCCTGCGCCTTGCCGCGGCCCTCCGCCAGCGCCTCCGCGAAATTGGCGAAGACCAGGGTGAACCAGAGCCAGAGGATGATCTGGCCGGAGAAGAGCAGGTCGCTGCCGCCCGCGATCAGGTCGCGGACGAACAGGATCGTGGTGAGGAGCGCCACGATCTCGACCACGAACATGACCGGGTTGCGGATCATGGCGCGCGGATCGAGCTTCCTGACGGAGCCGAGGAGCGCGGGCCCGACGAGGGCGGCGCTGAACAGGGATGGGTTCTGACGAGACATGGGTCGGTGTCGGGAAAGGGCCGGGAACGGAAGGGTCAGAGGGCCGCGCGGCCGCCCGCGAGGGCGAGCGCGGCCAAGAGGGCGAGGCCGCCGAGGAGGCTGACGGCGAGGAGGGCGAGGATCAGGTCCGAGAGGCGCGCCGGACGGTCGCCGCGCTCGTCCCGCCGCGGGAGGGACCGGTGGAGGTTCAGTCGGTGCCGCGGCACCGGGCGGGCGGGGAAGCCGTGGCGCATGGCTCAGCCCCCCGCCGGAAAGGTCTGCCCGGCGGCCCCGGCGAGGTGCTCGACCACGGGCCCGAGGGCGAGCGAGGGGAAGAAGGTCAGGCCGCCGACGATTAGGATCACGCCGACGAGCAGCCCGACGAAGAGCCCGCCATGGGTTGGCAGGGTCCCCGAGGAGGCCGGCACGCGCTTCTTCCCCGCGAGCGAGCCGGCGATGGCGAGCGCCGGGATGATCACGAAGAACCGCCCGAACAGCATGCCGGCGGCGAGTGTCGCATTGTAGAAGGGGGTGTTGCCGGTGAGCCCCGCGAAGGCCGAGCCGTTGTTGGCCGCGGCCGAGGTGAAGGCGTAGAGGATCTCCGAGAACCCGTGCGGCCCGGCATTGGCCGGCCCGGCGAGACCCGCCGGCAGGATCGTGGCGAGGGCGGTCAGCCCCAGCATCATCAGCGGCAGGCAGAGGATGGCGAGCATCGCCATCTTCACCTCGCGGGCCTCGATCTTCTTGCCGAGGTATTCGGGCGTTCGGCCGACCATCAGCCCGGCGACGAAGATCGCCACGACGACGAAGACCAGGATGCCGTAGAGGCCCGCGCCGACGCCGCCGACGATGATCTCGCCGAGCTGCATGTTGATCATCGGGATCATGCCGCCGAGCGCCGTGAACGAATCGTGCATCGCGTTGACGGCGCCGCAGGACGCGGCCGTCGTCACCACCGCGAAGAGGGCGGAGCCGAGGATGCCGAAGCGGACCTCCTTGCCCTCCAGGTTGCCGCCGGTCAGGCCGAGCCCGTCGAGGACCGGGCTGCCCGCCGCCTCGCTCCCGTAGGTGACCGCGAGGCCGGCGAGGAACAGCGCGCCCATCGCGGCGAGGATCGCCCAGCCCTGACGCTCGTCGCCGACCATGCGGCCGAAGACGTTGGTGAGCGCGGCACCGAGCGCGAAGATCGAGACCATCTGCACGAAATTCGCCAGCGCGGTCGGGTTCTCGAAGGGGTGGGCGGCGTTGGCGTTGAAGAATCCGCCGCCATTCGTGCCGAGCATCTTGATCGCGACCTGGCTCGCCACAGGGCCGAGCGCGAGACTCTGCCGCGCGCCCTCCAGGGTCGTCGCCTCGACGCTGGGGTGGAATGTCTGCGGCATCCCCTGCCAGACGTAGAACAGCGTCAGCGGCACGCAGGCGGGCAGCAGCACGTAGAGGGTGCAGCGGGTCAAATCGACCCAGAACGAGCCGACCGTCCGCGCCGAGGCGCGCGAGAAGCCGCGGATGAGCGCCACGGCGAGCGCGATGCCGGTCGCCGCCGAGAGGAAGTTCTGATGCGTCAGCCCCAGCATCTGCGCGAGGTACGAGAGGGTGCTCTCGCCCGCGTAGTTCTGCCAGTTGGTGTTCGTGACGAAGCTCGCGGCCGTGTTGAAGGCGAGGTCCGGCGCGACGCCCGCCTGGCCCATCGGGTTCAGCGGCAACACGTCCTGCAGGCGCAGGATCGCGTAGAGCAGCAGGAAACCGAGGGCGTGGAAGGCGAGCAGGGCGAAGCCGTAGGCCAGCCAGGTCTGCTCATGGCGCGCATCGATGCCGGCCGCGCGGTAGAGCCCGCGCTCTATGGGCGCGAGCAGGGGCGTGAGGGGCGTGCGCTCGCCGCTGAAGACGCGGGCCATGTACAGGCCGAGCGGCTTCACGAGCGCCAGCACGACCGCGCAGAACAGCGCGATCTGGATCCAGCCGTCGAGGGTCATGGGATCGTGTCCGTGAGGCCGCTCAGAACCGCTCGGGGCGGACGAGGGCGTAGGCGAGGTAGGCGAGGAGCCCCGCGGTGACGAGGGCGCCGAGGGTGAGGTCGAGATTCATGCCGCCACCTCAGAGGCGCTCGCAGAGCGAGGCGTAGCCGGCAGCCAGGCCGAAGAAGGCGAGGCCCGCGGCGATGAAGATCAGGTCGAGCATGGTGTCCGAGTCCGTTGCGCGGTCGCGACCGACCGCGACCGGCCGGGATTGTGGCCGGCCCCCGCGTTAGGGTTCGAGAGGGAGACGGGCGCGATCGCATAAGGATCGCGTGAGGATCCGCGGCGTCGCTCTGGGGAGGCCGTCCCGACGCAGCGGAACGCCGTCCGAGCCGTCCGATCGAATCGGGGCCGGCCGAGCGTCGAGGCTGACCGGAGGCTCACGCCGCCGCCGTTCCCCAATCCCGGCCGATGCGGAGCCGTCCCGCGCCCCGTTCGTCCGTCCGCCGAACCTGATCCGGCAGCGCTCTCGATTGAGATGCACAACGTATCCCGCCGCGCGAGGGAATTGCGAGACAATGGGAAAATGTTCAAATCAGAACACGGCAACAGAAGCCGAGTCGCGATATCCCAGTTCATGTTTTCCCAACTGATCGGCAACCTCGACACGATTGCCGTCAGCGCTGTGTCATCTACCTCTGTACTGACTCATACATTTCAGCTGGCCATCGCTTTGCCGAAATCATTGCGCAAATCACCGGAAACTCCTCGCCGCGCATGGTTCGGATGACCTCTGCTTCGCTACCTCTCCGCTCCATGCAGGAGCGCATGATCGAAGTGATGCTGTTCCTGCTGTCGCAGAACGCACGGCCGAGCTGGCGCGACTGGTACGATGCCGTCGACGACAGTTTCGGTGAGTTCAGCGAGGCCGAGAAGCACCGGATGGTCGATGCCGGGATCGATCTGATGGAGCGGCGATTCAATCCGACCCCCGTCCGGCGGCTTCGCGCAGCCTGACCGGATCGACGCCGACTCAGCGGTCGCCAATCACCGATCCGGCCCACGGGGCCCTGCTATCGGGCGATCGAAGATCCTGACCGACGCCCGCCTCAAGCGGCCGACGTCGCACGATCCCCACCGGTTCCCAGATCCGTCCCGGCCGCGAGCTGATCCAGTTCCCAGGCCGCCTGCTCGACGCCCTGCTCACGCGCGGCTTCGAGCCAGCGTCGGGCTTCGGCCCTGTCGCAGGTCCCGGCCAAGCCGTGGGCCAAGTATTGACCGAGGAGCAATTTCGCGCGGGCGTGGCCGCGCTCGGCCGCCTCGCGGAAACATTGCTGCGCGAGGGGGCGGTCGGCTGGAACGTCGTGGCCGCCATCGTACAGGGCACCGAGCGCGAACAGGGCGCCCAGGTGCTCCCGCTGCGCAGCCTTTCGGAACAGCTCGAGCGCGCGCGGGTGATCCCGGTCCCCGCCGCGCCCGTTCACGAGCATCTCCGCCAGCATCACCTGCGCATCGACCAATCCGGCTTCCGCGGCGTGGCCGAGCCAGATGCGACCCGCTCCCGGGTCCGACGGCGCGCCGCGTCCCTCCACCAGCATCCGGCCGTACCAGTATTGCGCGGTCGGGATGCCTTCGGCGGCGCGCCTCAGCCACGTCGCGGCCTCCTGCTCGTCCTTGGCGACGCCGATACCCTGCATGAGGCAGACGCTCAGGTTGAACGCCGCGGTCATGTCGCCCTGCTGAGCCGCGCGTTCGAACCAGTGATGGGTGCTCGCCTGATCCTCGGGCTGCCCGTGGCCGCTCAAGATCAGATTCGCGAGATCGACCTGCGAGGCTTCGCTGCCCATCTCCGCCGCGCGCCGCAGCCACCGGGCGGCGGCTTCCCCATCCCGCTCGACGCCGGCCCCGATGAGATGGAGTTGTCCCAGCGTTCTCGCCGCGACGGCGTGGCCGAGTTCCGCGGCGCGTTCGAGCCAGGTCACGGCCTCCACGTAATTGGGCGGCTGGTCGCCCCCCCTGGCGTGGAGGAAGCCGACCAGCGCCGCCGCGTGTGCGTCGCCCGCGAGGCCGGCCCGGCGCAGCCACGTCTCGCCGAGGACGACGTTCCGCTCCACGCCCTCGCCGTTCAGAAGCGCGAGACCCCAGCAGGTTTGCGCCGCGCGCACGCCCTTGTCCGCCGCCTCCCGGTACAGCTGCGCCGCAGCGGCCAGGTCGCGCGGCACGCCGACCCCGACCTGCGTCAGGGCACCGAGGAGGGTCAGAGCATTGGGCAGACCTGCGGCCGCGGCCCGCGCGACGTCGCTGGCCGCCCGGGTCCAACCGCTCTCCTCCGTCCCGGTCTGGAGACGCAGCATGCCCAGGCCGAGGGACCCCTGCGGGCAACCGGCATCCGCGGAGCGCTGGTACCACGTCTCGGCCTCCGCGACGTCGCGGAGCACGAGGGGACCCGTGGCGAGAATATACCCGAGCAGGGCCTGCGCTTCGGGCAGGCCGGACTCGGCCGCGCGCCGCGCCCAAGCCATCGCGGACGGGAAGTCGGGCTCCACCGGGCCGCTTCGGGACGGCTGTTCCTGCGCGAACAGGTCCGGTCCCGCGCCCGCGCCGGACGGGTCGGCGCATTCGCCCCTGACGTGGAGCAAGGCCAGGCGTAGCTGGGCCTCGGCGTGGTCCTGCATCGCCGCGGCGGTCAACCAGCGGGCCGCCTCCCCGACATTCCTCGGAACACCGACCGCGTCGAGATAGCAGATGGCCAGCTGATGCTGCGCTTCGCTCAGACCGGCGCGCGCCGCGTGCCCGATCTCCAGGACGCCGTCCTTGGCGCGGCCGCGCTCGATCAGATCGACGCCGTTCCGCAGCCGCGCGGTCGGCGAAAGCGGAGCGATCAGGCGATCAACGAAGCTCATGAACGGCTCTATCCACCTCGGACCCCGCGCGTCACGGTTCGCGCATGCCCTCCAGCCCGACCGGGAGAACGCGGGCGAACAGGTACTTCAGGAGCGTCCGCTCGCCCGCCTTGATGTCGGCCGTGACGGGCATGCCCGGCTTCATCTCGAACCCGCCCGGCACGCCGTGCATCGCGACGTTGTCGATCGTGACCCGCGCCTTGTACCAGACCGTCTGCTGGCCCTGCCCGCCGACGCTGCCGCGCTGGTTCTCCTGGGCGCCGGTGAAGCTGTCGGCGCTCACGATGCGCACGAAACCTTCCGCGATACCGTACTGGACGAACGGGAACGTGTCGAACTTCACCGTCACCCGCTGCCCCTGCTGGACGTAACCGGCATCCTCGGCCGCGATGCGGGCCTCGACCTCGAGCGGAGCGTGCGTCGGGACGAGGGTGATGAACTGCTCGCCGGACTGCATGACGGAGCCGACCGACACCCGCGCGATGTTCAGGACGACGGCGTCCTGCTTGGCGCGCAGCTCCACGAGCTGGCGCCGGAGCGAGGCCTTCCGCAGCCCCTCCGTCGCGTCGTTGAGCGCGCGCGAACGGAGCGTGAGGTCCTGGTTGACCTGCGTCTTCCACTGCTGCTCGAAGGCGTCCCGCTCGGCCATCATCTGCTTCAGGTCGCGGCCGGCCCGCTCGGCCGTCCCGGTCGCGTCCGTGAGGTTGCGCTGCATCTCGATGCGCTGATCCTGCGCGATCAGCCGGTTCATCTGGCTCCCGACCTGAAGGCGCTCCAGCTCGCGCCGCTTCGATTCCAGGACGGAGGCGATCTCCGCCCGCTCCCCGAACGCCCGCACGTCGTGCTCGGCGCGCGTGAGCTGCGCCTGGAGGCCGCTGATCTTCTGCTGGAAGCTCTCCATCTGGTAGCGGTACTGCGATTGCCGCTGCCCGAAGAGCGCGACCTGGACGGCCGCCGGTGCGTCCGAGGTGCGCGGCGTGTAGGATTGCCCGGACGCCTCGGCGATCAGGCGGTCCACCTCCGCCTGGAGGCTCTGGACCTGCGCCTCGAGGGCGCTGGCATCCGCGCTGGAGAAGGTCGGATCGAGCCCGGCGAGGAGGTCCCCCTTCCGGACGAGCTGGCCCTCGTGCACGTTGATCGAGCGGACGATGGCCGTCTCGAGCGGCTGCACGACGACCGTGGGCTCGGTGGACACGATGCGCCCGGCGCCCGTCACCACCATGTCGATCGGGACGAGGTTGAGCACCGCTCCCGAGGCCAGGATCAGCGTGACGATGACCCAGAGCATGCTGCGGGCGACCGGCCTGACCGGCGTCTCCAGGAGCTCGGCGGTGGGCGACTGGAATTCGAGGAGCGCCCGGGCGGCGGCGGCGTCCGCGCGCCGCGCCCTCGCCGCGAGCCTCAGGGTGAGTGCGCCGCTGGCCATGCCGCTCACCTCCGCGCCGCGATGGAGGCGAGGTGCGGCTGGCGGCTCCGGTCCGCGTGCCGATTCTGCTGCTGCCACAGCTGCCGGTAGATGCCGCAGCGCTCGAGCAGCGCGTCGTGCGGTCCGAGGTCGACCGCCGCCCCCTTGTCCATGACGAGGATCTGATCGCAATCCACCAGCGACGAGAGGCGGTGCGAGACGATCACCATGGTGCGGTTCTTGGCGATCCGGAGCAGGTTGGCGTTGACCAGGGCCTCGCTTTCCGGATCGAGGGCGCTCGTGGCCTCGTCGAGGATCAGCAGGCGCGGGTTGACGATCAGGGCCCGGGCAATCGCGAGGCGCTGGCGCTGGCCGCCGGACAGGTTGGCCGAGCCCTCCTCGATCCAGGTCTCGTAGCCCTGCGGCAGGCGCTCAATGAACTCCTCCGCGCCGGAGAGGCGGGCGGCCCGCACCACGTCATCCAGGCTCAGGCCCGGACGGCCGCCGACGATGTTCTCCCGCACCGTGCCGCGAAACAGGAAATTGTCCTGCATGACCACGCCGAAGCTGCGCCGCAGATGGGTCAGGTTGATCTCGCGCAGGTCGGACCCGTCGATCTTGAGCCGGCCGCTGTAGTCGCGGTTGATGCCCTGGAGGAGGCGCGCGATGGTCGACTTGCCCGACCCGCTTCGCCCGACGAGGCCGAGCATCGTGCCGGCCGGGATGCTGAAGCTGACGCCGTTGAGCGCCAGCGCCTGCGAGCCGGGATAGCGGAAGCTCACGTCCTCGAACGTGATCTGGCCGGCGAATTTCGGCCGCAGGCCGCCGCGGGTCGCCGCGGTCTCGGTCGGGTGGTTGAGGACTTCGGACACCTGCCAGATCGAGGTCCGGACCTCCTCGATGTCCTGCGTCAGCTTGGCCAGACCGATGAGCGGGCTCGCGACCCGGCCGCCCAGCATCATGAAGGCGATCAGGCTGCCGGTGGTGATGCCGGTGGTGCCGGCCGGCGCCACGAGCACGAGATAGGCGCCGCACATCAGCACGCCCCGATCGACGAAGCGCTCGAGCGGGGTGGTGATCGTCTGGGCCCAGTTGGCGATCCGTCCCGCGGCGAGTCGGGCGTGACCGGACTCGGCGACGCGCTCGTCCCAATCCTGCTTGCGCGACTCCTCGATGGCCAGCGACTTGACGGTGCGCATGCCGTGCACCGTCTCCACGAGCAGCGAGCCCTTCCTAACTTCGGCGGCGATCAGCTGCGCGTAGACCCGCCGAATCGCGGGGAGGAAGCAGAGGACGGTCAAGCCGATGCACACGGATGCGGCGAGCACCATCCAGGCCAGGGTCACGCTCATCCAGAACAGGAACGGCAGCAAGATGAGCAGGGTGAACACGTCGAGGATCGTGCTCACGAGCTTGCCGGTGAGGAAATCGCGGATCTTGAAGATCTGCGACACCTTGTGCGTCGTCTCGCCGGTCGGCGTCCGCTCGAAGAACTCGACCGGGAGCGCGAGGAGGCGGCGGAACACGTGCACGTTGATACGGGCGTCGAGCCGGGTCGACATCACCTCGACGATCTCGCGCCGCGCGTAGCCGAGAAGCGTCTCGTATGCCGTGACGACCACCAGCATCAGCGAGATCAGGGCGAGCGTCGAGAGCGTGTGATGGGTCATCACGCGGTCGATGGCCGCCATCGTCAGGAAGGGCGGCAGGATCTGCAGGACGCTCAGGCTCAGGGAGGCCACGAGGACCTCGCGCAGGTTGCGGCGCTCGCGCAGGACGAGTTGCATCAGCCACGCGAACGAGAACGGCGCCTCGTCGAGGCTCGTCCTGCGCTCTTTCCGGATCAGCAGGACGTCGCCGTGCCAGACATGCGAGAGGCGCAGTTCGTCGACCATCGTCGGAGCGTGCTCCGGGGCGAGCGGGTTCGCGACGAACGCCACGCCCTTCTCGCGGTCGCGCCCCACGAGCAGCGCCGCCGTGCCGTTGGTGAGCAGGAGAACGACGGGCGCCCCCTCCTCGAGCCGCAGGAGCTGGCGCCAGCGGATGCGGGTCGCCTTGGCCCAGAGGCCGGCGCCCCGAACCCAGGCCGCCAGCGAAGCGGGGGACGGGATGGCCTCGATCCGGTCGGACCGGAACTCCAGGTGGTCGAGGTCGGTCCCGAAATGGAGCGCGACCGTCGCGACCGCGCGCAGGCGCGACAGCGCGGCGACGCTCGGGTCGGGTCCGCCGCTCGGCGGGACGCTCAGGGCCGCCTCGGGTGCGGCCTGCCCCCTGCGCGTGTCCGGGAGACGCGGGTCTGAGGCTTCGCTCAACGACTTGGACTCCCCGCACGCGGCCATCGGCAAACTCAGCGCACGCACGCACGTGAGTCCGGCGATGGCCGCATCTCACCAGGGTTCCGGTTGTCCCGCATCGGGCCGGCCGAGCCCATACGCCAAACGTTATAGATTTACTACGGCGTGTGATCGCTTGAATCACCTGATGGTGTGAGCGTTTCGCCTCTCCTGGGCGAGGAGAAGCGATGCTGTGTCGGACGCACAATGGACCCAGTTGGAGCCGCTGGTGGAAGCCTGCCGACCGAAGGGCAAGACGCCACCACAGGATCTGCGCCGCATCGTCTCGGCCATCCTCTGGCGCCATCAGAACGGCGCCAAATGGCGCGCCGTGCCAGCCGAACTCGGACCCTGGTGGCGGGCCGCTCAGGTCTTCATCCGGTGGGCGCGTGCCGGCGTCTGGGAGCGGCTCCTCAGCCTTGTTCAGGAGCGCGGCGTGCAGCTCGGCATGGTGTTTCTCGACGGCACCAGCGTGCGCGCTCACCAGAAGGCGGCGGATGCTGCGCGAAGGGGGGATCTCAAGCTGAGCGAGATCATCGTGAGGCGCTTGGCCGCTCTCGTGGCGGCTATGGCACCAAAGCTTGCGTGATCGCTGACGGCGCGGGTCGCGCCATCGCGTTCCGAAATCGCGCCTGGGCAGGCGCATGAGCTGCCTCAGGCCATCCCGCTGCTCGATCAGCTGCCCGGAGTGCCCAGGTGGGTGGTGGGCAACCGAGGCTACACCAGCCATCGCTTCCGCGAGCACATCTGGGGCATGGGCGCCCGGCCTGCGATCCCGCCGCAGCGGCACGAGGCTCCTGTCGCTTGCCCGGAGTGGATCTACGCCAACCACAACCGGGTCGAGCGCCTCTGGGCACGGCTGAAGGAGAGGCGCGCTGTCGCGACCCGCTACGAGAAGACCGCCACCAGCTTCGCCGGTGTCCTCTGCCTTGCCGCCGCACTCGACTGGCTCAAGCCATAACAGGCCGCAGCCTCCGAAGATTTCATGTGCGCGACCTGAGCCTGCGGCGGAGAGCAGGTTGAGCCAGACGGGCGCTAGCCACACGTCGTGCGCTGATTGATGGGCCACCAGTTATGTTCCCTGTGTGCCGGAGGAATTGGGCCGCGAGAGAGCATTTCGGGTCATGCTGGATCATAGTCGCAGTGACAGTGATAGTTGGCGCACTCCACCGGCAGGACTTGTGTGAAGGCCACGTGGACGCTCTGCCAGAGAGCCGCGCGTATCCGGGCAGCACCGTCTTCAATTTGGCGAAGGCAAGCTCGATAAAATTCAGATGGGGCGAGTTGGCGGGCAAGTAACGGGGACTGGCGCCCGCTGCCCGGATCGCCCGAATGCGGAGCCCGAAAACTTGCGTAGACCTTGGACTACAAACCGGGGAAGCTCCAGACTTTGATTAGCCTGTCAATCAAGTCGGCTAAAATAAAGATCTGATCTCCCCAAGCGAAACCTTTTGTGCAGCGCAGCGCATGAATGCCCTCGGAGCCAATCTATAACAACCGGCATATGGCATCATTGCTCACCGCAAGCGATAGGAGGCTTGATCAAGGGGTGGAGCTGCCTCGATTGGGCGTGGGCTCGGCCGGCGAATTCGTGAGATGTGGGAGAGGGTCATGCCTTCTGAGGGTATCATCACGATCACGGGAACCACGACCCAGACGAATAATATGTCTGCAGCAAATCCCTCTAATGCGGATGACGTATATTTCTACTATAGAGAAAGCTCATCCTCAGGATGGATACTTTTAGGGCATACCGAAACGAGCACAGTTGGAAATACAAACAATCCGTTCGACTCGGCTGCTGGAACAGAAACCCCGTTTTCCTTCACCACAAGTTTGCCGGCCGGAACTTACCAGTTTGGGGTGTGGAACTCCAGTGCAGGCGATGTAAACAATATTTTTATTTCCAGTAACGGTGAGACTGCAGCATTTTTTGTGGCCTATGATGACAATAATGACGCCGCTACGATTCGCGGCACTGACTTAGATGCAACAAGCGAAGTGAGTGTTAACGCAGTTCCTGGCCCGACAGGTCCGACGGGTGGCACGGGTCCGACAGGTCCGACAGGCCCGACCGGCGGCACGGGTCCGACCGGCGGCACGGGTCCGACCGGCGGCACTGGCCCAACGGGTGGCACTGGCCCGACCGGCGGCACAGGTCCGACCGGAGGCACAGGTCCGACGGGTGGCACTGGCCCGACCGGAGGCACGGGTCCGACCGGCGGCACTGGCCCAACGGGTGGCACGGGTCCGACGGGTGGCACGGGTCCGACGGGTCCGACGGGAGGCACGGGTCCGACGGGTCCGACAGGTCCGACGGGAGGCACGGGTCCGACCGGCGGCACAGGTCCGACCGGAGGCACAGGTCCGACCGGAGGCACTGGCCCGACCGGAGGCACTGGCCCGACCGGCGGCACAGGTCCGACCGGAGGCACTGGCCCGACCGGCGGCACGGGTCCGACGGGTGGCACGGGTCCGACCGGAGGCACGGGTCCGACGGGTCCGACAGGTCCGACGGGCGGCACTGGCCCGACCGGCGGCACTGGCCCGACCGGAGGCACGGGTCCGACCGGCGGCACTGGCCCAACGGGTGGCACAGGTCCGACCGGAGGCACTGGCCCGACCGGCGGCACGGGTCCGACCGGAGGCACAGGTCCGACCGGCGGCACTGGCCCAACGGGTGGCACGGGCCCGACGGGTGGCACAGGTCCGACCGGAGGCACAGGTCCGACGGGTGGCACTGGCCCGACCGGAGGCACTGGCCCAACGGGTGGCACGGGTCCGACCGGAGGCACGGGTCCGACCGGCGGCACTGGCCCAACGGGTGGCACTGGCCCGACGGGTGGCACAGGTCCGACCGGAGGCACTGGCCCAACGGGTGGCACTGGCCCGACGGGTGGCACGGGTCCGACCGGAGGCACGGGTCCGACCGGAGGCACGGGTCCGACCGGCGGCACTGGCCCGACTGGAGGCACGGGTCCGACCGGCGGCACTGGCCCGACCGGCGGCACTGGCCCGACCGGAGGCACGGGTCCGACCGGAGGCACGGGTCCGACCGGCGGCACTGGCCCAACGGGTGGCACTGGCCCGACGGGTGGCACAGGTCCGACCGGAGGCACAGGTCCGACGGGTGGCACTGGCCCGACGGGTGGCACGGGTCCGACCGGAGGCACAGGTCCGACCGGAGGCACGGGTCCGACCGGAGGCACGGGTCCGACCGGCGGCACTGGCCCGACTGGAGGCACGGGTCCGACCGGCGGCACTGGCCCGACCGGCGGCACTGGCCCGACCGGAGGCACGGGTCCGACCGGAGGCACAGGTCCGACCGGCGGCACTGGCCCAACGGGTGGCACTGGCCCGACGGGTGGCACAGGTCCGACCGGAGGCACAGGTCCGACGGGTCCGACAGGTCCGACGGGAGGCACGGGTCCGACCGGTCCGACGGGTCCGACAGGTCCGACCGGCGGCACGGGTCCGACGGGAGGCACGGGTCCGACCGGCGGCACTGGCCCAACGGGAGGCACTGGCCCAACGGGTGGCACTGGCCCGACGGGTGGCACAGGTCCGACGGGTCCGACAGGTCCGACGGGTGGCACTGGCCCGACGGGTGGCACAGGTCCGACGGGTCCGACAGGTCCGACGGGAGGCACGGGTCCGACCGGCGGCACGGGTCCGACCGGCGGCACTGGCCCAACGGGTGGCACTGGCCCGACCGGCGGCACTGGCCCGACCGGCGGCACAGGTCCGACCGGCGGCACAGGTCCGACCGGCGGCACTGGCCCAACGGGTGGCACTGGCCCGACGGGTGGCACAGGTCCGACGGGTCCGACAGGTCCGACGGGAGGCACGGGTCCGACCGGCGGCACTGGCCCAACGGGTGGCACTGGCCCAACGGGTGGCACTGGCCCGACGGGTGGCACAGGTCCGACCGGAGGCACTGGCCCAACGGGTGGCACTGGCCCGACGGGTGGCACAGGTCCGACGGGTCCGACAGGTCCGACGGGAGGCACGGGTCCGACCGGCGGCACGGGTCCGACCGGCGGCACTGGCCCAACGGGTGGCACTGGCCCGACCGGCGGCACTGGCCCGACCGGCGGCACAGGTCCGACCGGCGGCACAGGTCCGACCGGCGGCACTGGCCCAACGGGTGGCACTGGCCCAACGGGTGGCACTGGCCCGACGGGAGGCACGGGTCCGACCGGAGGCACAGGTCCGACCGGAGGCACGGGTCCGACCGGAGGCACGGGTCCGACCGGAGGCACGGGTCCGACCGGAGGCACAGGTCCGACAGGTCCGACGGGAGGCACGGGTCCGACCGGCGGCACTGGCCCGACCGGCGGCACTGGCCCGACCGGAGGCACGGGTCCGACCGGAGGCACAGGTCCGACCGGCGGCACTGGCCCAACGGGTGGCACTGGCCCGACGGGTGGCACAGGTCCGACCGGAGGCACAGGTCCGACGGGTCCGACAGGTCCGACGGGAGGCACGGGTCCGACCGGTCCGACGGGTCCGACAGGTCCGACCGGCGGCACGGGTCCGACGGGAGGCACTGGCCCAACGGGTGGCACTGGCCCGACGGGTGGCACAGGTCCGACCGGAGGCACTGGCCCAACGGGTGGCACTGGCCCGACGGGTGGCACAGGTCCGACCGGAGGCACTGGCCCAACGGGTGGCACTGGCCCGACCGGCGGCACTGGCCCGACCGGCGGCACAGGTCCGACCGGCGGCACTGGCCCAACGGGTGGCACTGGCCCGACGGGTGGCACAGGTCCGACGGGTCCGACAGGTCCGACGGGAGGCACGGGTCCGACCGGCGGCACTGGCCCAACGGGTGGCACTGGCCCAACGGGTGGCACTGGCCCGACGGGTGGCACAGGTCCGACCGGAGGCACTGGCCCAACGGGTGGCACTGGCCCGACGGGTGGCACAGGTCCGACGGGTCCGACAGGTCCGACGGGAGGCACGGGTCCGACCGGCGGCACGGGTCCGACCGGCGGCACTGGCCCAACGGGTGGCACTGGCCCGACCGGCGGCACTGGCCCGACCGGCGGCACAGGTCCGACCGGCGGCACAGGTCCGACCGGCGGCACTGGCCCAACGGGTGGCACTGGCCCGACCGGCGGCACTGGCCCGACCGGCGGCACAGGTCCGACCGGCGGCACAGGTCCGACCGGCGGCACTGGCCCAACGGGTGGCACTGGCCCGACCGGCGGCACTGGCCCGACCGGAGGCACAGGTCCGACCGGCGGCACAGGTCCGACCGGAGGCACTGGCCCGACCGGCGGCACGGGTCCGACCGGAGGCACAGGTCCGACCGGCGGCACTGGCCCAACGGGTGGCACTGGCCCGACGGGTGGCACAGGTCCGACCGGAGGCACAGGTCCGACCGGCGGCACAGGTCCGACCGGCGGCACTGGCCCAACGGGTGGCACTGGCCCAACGGGTGGCACTGGCCCGACGGGAGGCACGGGTCCGACCGGAGGCACTGGCCCAACGGGTGGCACTGGCCCGACGGGTGGCACAGGTCCGACCGGCGGCACTGGCCCGACCGGCGGCACAGGTCCGACCGGCGGCACAGGTCCGACCGGCGGCACTGGCCCAACGGGTGGCACTGGCCCAACGGGTGGCACTGGCCCGACGGGAGGCACGGGTCCGACCGGCGGAACGGGGCATGGCCACGGCAAGGATCATGACCACGGCAGGGGTCATGGCCATGACCGGGATCATGACCATGACCGCGATCATGACCACGGCAGGGGTCGTCACCACGGCAGGGGCCATGACCATGATCGGGATAACGGCCACGGCGAGGGCCATCAGCACGACAAATGGTCAACAGGTCGGTCGAAAGCGGTGGCGATCAATGCGGACGACCTCGACGACCGTAGGAGCAAAGGCGGCCTGAGCTTCATTCAAGATGCTAAGAGCGGCGGAGCCCCAGCAACACCGGCCAACACGCTACTTAATGACCTAATTGGTTCAGCAGGTTCGACAAAGGATGCCACCGCCAAGTCCGGTGGAAGCGTCCAGACCCAGAGCAAGCCTCTTGATCTCCTCACAGAGTTCAAGGGTGGGAAAGGGCAGAGTTCGCTTGCCGGCGGACCATGTGGTCAGGCATCTGACCCGAAGACTACACCCGCCGGCGGGCTGCTGTCCGACAACTCCGGCACTCAGCATACAGTGCAGAGCGCGTTGAACCCGCAGAACTGACGAGCCTTACCACGACGGAGCGCGAGCCAACGAGCACCGCGCTCCTTCCAAAGAAAGTTAAGAGCGGGTTCCGTAATCTTAAACCTTCGGAACCCGCTCTTGATATTCGTCCGCGACCAAACTCTAACCTGATGCGCTATGAACCGTGATGAGCAATAGTCCCAGTTTGTGCTATAATAGTCCGGTCTGAAATGTTACTCAGCGATCTCCGAAGGTATAGTGTATGAGCCGGATCCCGCCCAGATATTTAGTCCCGACGCGTAACACATAAAGAGAGTCGTCCAGCGCCGACAGGACGTGCCGCGACAGAATGACGATGCGCGCCACTTTCCTCAAGCTCGGCACGCTGGAGCGTTGCTCCTTTCGACCAATTCGGACATCGCTGCTGGCCCGTATTAATCGCCACCTTTGAGCGGTGACCAGGCTCAATCCCAGCGCCCGGGGAAGATCTCGCGCACATTGGTGCAGCTTTCCAGCGACACACACAAGCCTCAGCATAGGAATGGCGAGCGCGAGTATCTGGCGTGACAATCACTGACGTTTGCGCGCCCAAAAAGGATGAGAGACGTCGAGACCGAACACCGACACGCATCACTGACTATGCAAGATCGCGAAGCTCGGCCACGCGCTGAGGCGTGAGTGTGCCCACTTGCATGCACACCCACGATAAGCGGAAGAAGAACGCGCGGCTGATGCCGACGCGGGGGCGTCCTGTGAGGCCGCGCAGCGCTCGACGTTGCGCTTTGTCGTCTCTAAAAGGGGCCGCACAAGCGTCCGCAGTCATCGGTCGGAGCCGCGACGTGCTGTCTAGCCAGCACAGCTCTCTCACCGACCTCACTTATCGACGCTTGCGCGGCTGTCTCGCCGAGTACGGCCTCGTTGCGCAAGGTTCATTTCACGCAAAGCAATGATCCTGCAAACTGAGGCTCCTGCTGCGGACACTGAGGAGAGGTGACCATTTGCCTTACATTTACGAGGTGGGTTCAACTAGAGGAATGACTGCCGCAGTTTGAGTATCAACACAACTGCTCTAATGTCACGACACGGCAGAAAATCGCTGTATGACGTACCCGCGCATCTCCTTCCCTCGATCAACGCCAGCATCTTGCATAGCAAATTTTCTTGAGCACAGCTGCCATTCGGCACGCTTCTGCGTTAGTATTCCGTCTGGAAGCCAGACGCCGCATATGAGCTGCTCTGCTGCGAACAGTTTCCGCTAAGTGCATCCTCGAAAGGTCGGCAAATGCCTCTTTCTTCTTCAGACGCGCAACTTTCTTCTGCTCAAATGGAACTTGCTGGGAATTGGAGCGTTTCTAGCCGGGGCAATGTATTGAAAGTTGTTGAAGCGGCGCGGGCTGCTTGCTTGAGCGGATTTCAGCTTTTCTCTGATCGTCAGCCAGCCAAATTAGTTATCGATGGACACAACGACGGCGGAATCACACCTCCTTCCATCTGGTGGCATACCGATCGCCCGGACACGGCGTGCATTATCGTCGATGTCGGAGAAAACGACTGGTCGCGACTTGCCTATCAATTCGGCCATGAGCTAGGGCACGTTCTTTGCAATAGCTGGCAATCGGATGCTAAATCTGCGCCGCCGTGCCAATGGGTTGAAGAAGTTCTGGTCGAAGCATTTTCAATCCACGGGCTAGACAAGCTTGCGACAAACTGGGCTTTAAGCCCGGTGATCGCTGGTGCTCCTAGATTTTCTGAAGCAATCCGCGAATACCGACTACGCGTTTTGATGCAGCACGGCGATCCGACACCGGTTAACTCTCCCACCAATTGGTTTAAGGAAAACCGTCGCGAGATCGAAAGTCAGTCCGGCTTAAGTGGCCCAGCTGTAAAGCTAGTATGCTATATAGTCGAGGAAATTGGAGAATGCGAGTCAATACTCGGGGATTTAGGTGCCTTAAATCGCTGGCCCGCTCGGAGCGCGACTCCGCTTGAGGAATATCTCTCTTTGTGGGAAGCTAGCTGTAGGGAGCTCGGAACGAGCGGCGCTCTGGCCCAATTTATGCGAAATCTTACCGCGAATTAGCGGGTGATACCGTACATCCGTCCCACTACGCCGAAGTTCAACCTGATGCGGATCTTCGAAGTTGAGGCAGGCTATTCACGAACGTATTTTTCTGAACTTTTATTTTAGAGCCTTGATAGACTGGAAATTTGCAGCGGCTGACTGCCGTACTCGGAGAGCTAATGTTAGCGATAAAGCGCGCTCTGAACAGCTGGCGAGCGGTCGTTTTCTTCACAGGATCATGTAATTTAGCGATTTACCGCCGGAGAGGGCAAATGATTGGATTATGTATGATCGTGAAGAACGAAGCTGATGTAATTGTGAAATGTATTGAAAGCGCTCGAAGGTTGATTGATTATGTGTTGATCGTGGATACTGGATCGACAGACGAAACGCAGAGGCTGATCGCCGAGTACCTTCACGAGCAAGACATCCCCGGCGAAGTCATCGAAGAAGCATGGGTCGATTTTGCGACAAATAGAACATCCTGTCTTCGCAGATTACGCCAAAGAACTGATATTTCTTATGCTTTAGTTCTCGATGCCGACGAGGTGATAGTCTACGATGATGATTTTAACGAAGCTGCTTTCAAACAGCAGCTAAATAAAGATTTTTATCACATCAAAATCGTTTTATACCCAACTGAGTACTTTCGCCCACAATTACTGAAAAATAATCTTGAATTTGTATATCGTGGAGTTTTGCACGAGTTCATTGAGGCGCCGCCCAGATCGTCGAGTGGCACAATCGAGTCGGGATTTCATATCATATCGGGCCGCGGAGGGGCAAGAAGCAGAAATCCTCGAAAGTATGAAGACGATGCGCGCACTCTAGAGAAAGCGCTAGTGAGCGAAACTGACGAATTTCTTGTCTCGCGTTATACATTCTATCTCGCTCAAAGCTACCGCGATAGTGGCAATAATGAGCTGGCACTTAAATACTATATCGAGCGGTCTAGGCTTGGATATTGGGAAGAGGAGATTTTCTACAGCACGTGGCAATCGGCAGCGATGATGGAGCAGCTCGGTTATCCTGACTTTGAGGTAATCGGTATGTATCTTAAAGCCTTCGAAGGGCGTCCAACCCGCGCCGAGTCTTTACATGCAGCTATGAACTTCTGCCGCAGGTGTGGCTTGCATCATCAGGGGTTTCTCATCGGAAAGCACGCGGTCTCAATTACAATTCCGAGTAGCGGACTTTTTGTGCTGCCCTGGATTTACGAATACGGTCTATTGGATGAATTTTCGATCTTGGCATATTGGAGCGGGCATTTTCAGGAAAGTCTGGATAGTTGTTTGCAGATTCTGCAGGAGGGAAGAATTCCATCGGATCAGCGTGAACGCATTGAGGTGAACGCTGATTTTTCGCGGAAAAAGGGAGCTAGGAGCCACTCTGACCTACAGCCCTGATGTTTGATCCCGCTGTGTGGTGGTACGACTGACGCCGCATGGAGGGACGCACTATGGGCCAGGTTCTCCACGGCAGCGCCACGACGGCTGAGACGGTCCGTCGGGCAATCCAAGCTCGTCAAGAGAGACACCCTGTGTCCAGCCCTGTCCAATCAGCGGGTCAGTCGGACGGCTGAGCTGTGTCGCTGAGGATCGTAGGGCTTTCCGTCCAACCAGGCACGCCAGAGAACACGCAGCCATGCTCGCGCGAGCACGCGGACCGCATGAGAGTGGGTGCAACCTCGGCTCCGAGCTCGGGCATAGTGCTGCGCAGCCCAAGTACTGGCATGCCGAGAGTTGTCGGCAAAGCACGTGATGGCGGCGCGTAGCCGGTGATTGCAGGCAAAGCGGAACACCACGCCGCGGCGTTTGCCGGATGCGTGTGTGACTGGCGATACCCCGGCCTCGGCCGCGAGTTGGTCGAAGGTCTGGAAACGTGCCTGCTCGTCGCCGATCTCAGCCAGCATCTGAGCGGCGTTGATGCGGCCAGCGCGGGGGAAGGACATGATGATCCGTCCGTCCGGCAACTCGGCCACAGCCTGCTCGATGCGCGAGGACAGCCTGCCGATCTCGACGGTGAGTGTCTCCAGAACGCTGACGAGCGCGCGAACGAGCCGACCTTTGGCCTCGGTCTCCGTGGCCGGTGCTTGGCCGACAGGAGCCGCACGCAACCGCTCCAGCAACACGGCTGGAGTTCGGCGGCCAGGATAGCCCTGCTGTCGATGCCGGGTGAATGATCCCCGAAGGCGCCGACTGAAAAATCCCCAGGCTTTGCCGCGTCCGCGAGTTCGGGCGCTGTTCGTCTGGCAGCCGGGCGTCGCCGCCCCGCCGATGATCGAACCTCGTGAACGCACGGGGAGCGTCGGTGGTGGTCCAGCTCGGAGAGCTCGTCATGATCCTGGACCTGCATCGTCAGGGCCTGTCCGTCACCGCCATCGCCCGCCAGCTCAGCCTCGACCGCAAGACGGTCCGCAAGTACATCGCCCGCGGCCTGGAGCCGCCGGCTTACAAACCGCGTCCGCCCCGCGGGCATCGCCTCGATCCCTTCACCGGCTACCTGCGCGAGCGCGTCGCCGCCTTCCCGGCGCTCACCGGCTCGCGGCTGTGGCGGGAGATCAGGGAGCACGGCTACGCAGGCGGCTACACCGCGGTGACCGACTACCTGCGCGACGTTCGTCCGGCGCTGCCGGCCCCGTTCGAGGTCCGGTTCGAGACGCCACCCGGGCATCAGGCTCAGGTCGACTTTGCCCGCTTCGTCGTCAGCTTCACCGACGAGCCGGGCGTGACGCGCATCGTCTGGCTGTTCTCGATGGTGCTGGGCCACTCCCGCCAGATCTGGGCACGCTTCGTTCCGCACCAGGATCTGCAGACGGTCCTGCGCTGCCACATCGCCGCCTTCACGGCCCTGGGCGGCGTGCCCGGTGAGATCCTCTATGATCGTATGAAGACCGCGGTGACCGGCGAGGGCGAGGATGGCCACATCGTCTACAACCGCTCGCTCGTGGCGCTGGCCGCCCACTATGGCTTCCTGCCGCGCGCCTGCCGGCCCTACAGGGCCAAAACCAAGGGGAAGGTCGAGCGGCCGTTCCGCTACGTGCGCGAGGACTTCTTCCTGGCGCGTGCCTTCCGCGATCTCAACGATCTGAACGCCCAGCTCGACGACTGGCTCGCCACAGTGGCCAACCTGCGTCTGCACGGCACCACGCACCGCGTCGTCGCGGAGGCCTTTGCTGAGGAGCAGCCGACTTTACGGCCGTTGCCGGCACTGCCCTTCCGCGCCGTGCTGCGCCTGGAGCGGCGCGTCACGCACGAGGGGCTCGTGAGCGTGGGCGGCAACCTCTACAGCGTGCCCGACCGGACGCGCCGCGTCGTCGAGGTTCATCAGCTCGCCGACGAGATCCAGATCTTCGATGCCGGGCGCTTGGTCGCCGTGCACCCCGTGATCGAGGGCCATCGGCGCACCCGGGTCGCCTCGGGCCACCGCAGCCGAGCCGTGCTTCCTCCGCGTTCACAGCGGCCGACACGCGAGGCCGGTCTCGTCATCGGCCGCGCCGGCGACCAGGTGGCGCGGCGCTCGCTGGAGATTTACGCGGCGGTCGGTCGGCGCCTCGCCGAGGGAGGCCGGCCATGACGGACGGGCTCGACCCCGCCACGACGCTGGAGCGGATCCGGCGCAACCTCGTCGGGCTGAAGATGGCCCGGGCGCTGGAGGTGCTCGACCAGACCCTGCGCCGGATCGAGCAGGGGCAGATCGGTGCGGTGGACGCCATCGACGTGCTGCTGTCCGAGGAGCTGACGCTGCGCCAGAACCGGCGGGTGAAGATGGCGATGATGACGGCGCGCATCACGAGCGTGAAGACGCTCGCCGGCTTCGACTTCGCCTTCCAGCCCTCACTCGACCGCAACCGCATCCTGGCGCTGGCGGGGCTAAACTTCATCGAACGGCGTGAAGCCGTCCACCTGCTCGGACCGCCCGGCACAGGCAAGAGCCATCTGGCGGTGGCACTTGGCGTGGAGGCGATCAAGGCGGGACGCAGCGTCTACTTCGCGACGTTGGCCGACATCATCGCCTCGCTCGCCAAGGCGGAGCGGGAGGGAAGCTTACGCGAGCGCATCCGCTTCCTCTCGGCCTTCGCGCTGCTGATCGTGGACGAGATCGGTTACCTGCCGGTGGTGCCGGGCGGGGGCAACCTGTTCTTCCAGCTCGTGAACGCACGCTACGAGCGGGGTGCGATGATCCTGACCTCGAACCGCGGCTTTGCCGAGTGGGGCGAGGTGTTCGGCGATCCGGTCGTGGCCACCGCGTTGCTCGACCGCCTGCTGCACCATGCTGTCGTCGTGCAGATCGAGGGATCGAGCTACCGCCTGCGCCAGCATGCCGAACTGGTGCCCGAGCACGTCCGCTCGAAGGCGCTCATCACGCCGCCACCGGCACCCAAGCGCCGCGGTCGTCCGCCGCTGCGGCGCGAAGGCGATCCCGCTCCGGCGTGAAGCGCGCCAGAGTGGGGAAATTTGCTTCGGCGGATCTGAGGACAAGCCACCCGGCGTTGACACCTGCTGCCTCAGGAAGCTGGCCATGCGCTTTTCACCCAGACGATGGGCGCTCTCGGGCGTGGGGTAGCGGGCGATGAAGGCCAGCGCGATTGGGCTGTCGAGGGCCGCGAAGATCGTCGCGACGCCGGGCCAGAAACTGTCGAGCACAGCCCGGAGCTGATTGGTGAGTGAGACGCGCTGAGCCACCAGATCGTCGCGTCCTCGAACAAGGGCCCGCAGAGCCTTGATCTCCCCGGATATGGCAGTGAGCGGCTGGAAGCGGTGTCCGTCGGTGCGTAGGATATCGGCCAGCATGTAGGCGTCGCCCGGATCGGACTTGCCGCCGGCCGCGTGGTAGCGCGGGCGACAGGCTTTTACGACGTTGGGATGGATGGGCACGATCGGGTGGCCCGCCGCCGCGAGGGCTTCGACGACGAGGCCGCTGGGGCGCTCGATGGCCACTGGCAAAGCTTCCGGAGCGGCGACCCGCCTCAACCGCCGCAGCAGTTCGGCCAGCCCCGCCGCCGAGTGGGGGCATTCGAACCGGACCAGAATGGTGCCGTGTTCATCGAGTGCACAGACGGCATGGCCGCTTGCACCCCAGTCGAGGCCGACGGTCATAAGCATGGGCTGGCATCTCCGGGAGGGCTAGACTGACCCGAGCCGGGAGGTCGTGCGGATCGCTCATTGACAGGCGCTCTGGCTGGCAGGCTCTGGCGCGACACCCTGTGGTCCGTCCGGTCCTCCCGGCACCGGCCGTGCGGCGGTCTCTCTTGAGCCCTCAAGAGGGGCGAGCGTAAGTGGCCGTCACGGCAGGTGCTCAGGCTGACGCACGCTACCCCATAAGGAGGCTCGCCTGCGCCGGTCGGAAGGTGCACCAATGAGGTGCACCAATGAGCGTGAGAGTGGTGGCCGAGCGCTACCATTACACCAGCCATGACGAGTTGCGGCAGCACCTGCAGCTGTTCGTCGATGCTTACAATTACGGCCGCCGGCTCAAGATCCTGCGCTGCCTCACGCCCTACGAGTTCATCTGCCAGACCTGGACGAAAGAGCCCGAGCGCTTCAGGCTCGATCCGTCACACCACATGCCGGGACCGAAAAACAGCAGGCTGTTGAAGAACTCGGCCAGCGGCGGGCAATGAAGGAGATTTCGTCGTCGACATGGAAGCCAATCTCGCCGTAGAGCGAGCCGTCGACCCGAAGCTCGGCGCATCCGAAGCCTTAGGCGTCATCCCTCTCCTCGCGTCCGGTCCAGTTGAACGCGATGGCGGCGTGATTCCCTTCACCGGCGAACGCCCCAGCGACACACCGAAGGTGAACTCGCCGCGCGTGGTTCCAAAGAGGATGTAGGCTGGCTCGACTACGTCGGCATAGTCGTCCTCGAGTTCATCCCCGAAAACGGAGGAGGAGCTGGTGTGAGGGTTCGCGAGAGACGCAGCCCGGAGATCAGGATGGGCGGTTGTCCAAGGCCGACGCTGACAGGCACAATGCTTGCCGTGCCCTGCAGCTTCCATTTGTGCCTGCGAGGCTGCGCAATTCGTATTATACAGCATTAGCGCGCTGTGTTGGTTATTTCTGGCCGGGATGCATCAGCTTTCGAGAGAACGGCGCTTTGACGGCTGAATGCCCACGAGTTCCCTAGTGACGGCGGGGAAAATGACTACGCCCGAGCACTTGGCCTGGTGCTCAATCCCTCTAACCTGCGTCATCGATAATTACCGGGTAATCAGAGGCTCACCTGAGACATAGGCATAGCGCCAGATCCAGATCGGCCTCCAGCAACCGCTTGAGTTCGGTACCGCGTTAGGCACTCAAGGCCGCAGCATCGATCATCGATCGAGTTCTGAGGGGTAGCACCTACAGCTGTATGTGAATATTTTACGGATCCTTCTGATGCGATTTACTGGCACTGCATCGCCTAATAATTATTTCTGTCTTGCCTATTCAGCGTCCAGCCGTTAATCCGAGATTTCCTCTTAGCAGGAGACATAGCCGTGAGTTACGCAGGATTAACGAGTGCAAAGAGTAACGACTCGCCTCATCTTGGTGGCAACATCACTGTTGGCGACCCTTTTACATGGTGCCCTCGCGCCTGGGATTATGTGAGAGAGCGTTTTGCCATCAGATCAGCGATGGACCTTGGCAGCGGATCCGGCTTTGCCGCACATTATTTCGCCAGCAAGGGAATCTTTACTGTCGCTGTTGACGGTTTCCGTGATAATGTAGATAGGTCGTTTTATCCAACGATTCAGCACGATCTCACGAAATCCGGCGTTTATGCACGTGTTGACTTAGTGCATTGCCAGGAGGTCGTGGAGCATATCGAAGAGAAGCATCTCGATAACCTGCTCGCAAGTCTGCTTTGTGGTCGCATCATATTGATGACCCATGCTCTGCCAGGGCAGAATGGCTACCATCATGTTAACCTCCAACCACCGGAATACTGGGTCGATCACTTGGTGAGCCGCGGCTGTAGCTTGCTTGAAGAGGACACGAGGCGCGTCAGGGCGATCGCGAGTCAGGAAGGCGCGCCGTACCTTGCCGCAACTGGGTTGTTGTTCAGCAACAACACTCGCATCTGAGTGACGGGGCGGCCAGATGTCCATAGGGCGACGTTCTGCAGAGATGGTAAACAGGCGAAACGAACGGTGTTACCGTTCATGTAGCAACGGCCAAGTCGTTCTCCTATCCGGCTGCAGCGAGGTAGTTGCGGCACTCCTGCGAGGTGAAGGCCTGCCGGATCGCTGCCCATAGATCCGGGATGGTGCGGGCTGCCGCGTTGCGCAGCAGCGCCCTTTGTCGGCGAAACCTTGCTCGATCGAGTTGAGATCAGGGCTGTAGGACGGCAGGTACCTGAGCCTGATGTTTGATCCCAGGGTTTGATGGCGCAATTTCCTCCCGCGAGTGGAAGGATGCGCTATGGGACAGGTTCACCACGGGTGCGCCACGACGACAGCGGCAGTCCGTCGAGCGATACAGCATAGTCAAGCGAGCCTGAGGCAGCTTGCTCAGCGCTACGGCATCAACCTCGTCATCAGCCGCTTGACGCCTTCGTCAGCGAGAGCCGAGCGGGCGAGATCGCGCTCGATGACCTTCCGGTCTTCGCCAAGCCTGTCGAACTCGCGCAGGTGCCGCTCGATCGCGAGTTGCTCGTCCTCCGGTACGACCTGCTCGACTAGCCAGGCCCTGCCCCTGGCCCCGCAGAGGTCGGCGTGGGACAGGATGGGATCAAGTGACTGTGCAAGATCGACTGGATGATGTTCTTCAGCCGGGATCGCTGCCGGACGATCTGGTTGCGGCGGGTGACCTGCCGGCGTAGCGCCTGGGTCGGCTCGTTCGGAACCCACACCTCCGGCAGGAACCCGCTCGCGTAGAGCTGCGCCAGGACGCCAGCGTCGATCGGGTCGGTCTTGATCTTCGCATACGCGATCATCCGCACCTGCATCGGGTTGGCGATCACCACCTTCTTCGCGTGCGGCGTGAGAACCGCCACCACGGCCGAGGCATTGCCAGTGGCCTCGACGACCACGACGTCGTCCGCCGATAGCTGCTCCGCGAAATGGTAGCGGCCATGGGTAGGCAGAAGGCGAGAGCCGGGCAGCTGACGGGCGCGGGTGGCCGATAGCCCAAGGACGAGTGCGGCCGGACGCAGTTGTAGGTGTTTTGCCAGAGGCCGATCACAGCCTGTGCCTCCTTCAGCGAGTAGAAGATCTCTTGGCGTAGGCACTCGTCCTTCAGCTCTGCTCGCAGATGCCCGCCTCTTTGCAGGCAACGGCGATGCTCTTGCCCTGGGCTGTCTGCACCTCGATCTGGCGCAGCGTCAGCACCACCTGCTCGGCACTCGGCCTCTGTCCTCGCTTCATCTCCAGCTCCTCCGGTCCTGGCTGATCCTCGCAATCAGCCCGGTCCAAAGCCAGCCGGTCAGGTCACGTCACGTACCGGATAATGGTTAAGTCGAGTGGAAGGGCTGGATCGTCGAGGACGCGACCGTCAAGCGCTTCTATTATGACAGCTATGACCAGCTTCGGCAGCACCTCGCCGACTTCGTGGCGGCTTACAACTTTGCGCGCCGCCTGAAGACCCTACGGGGCCTGACACCCTACGAAGCCATCTGCAAAGCCTGGATAGATGAGCCCGCCAGGTTTACCCAGAACCCGCACTATCAAATCCCGAGACAATACACCTAGTGCACTGACGCTGACAAAACGTACAGCGAGCAACGCAATTTCTTCCGCGTTTGCAAGCGATTAGCAGGTGAGCGCGTGGAGCGTTCGTCTGCGTCAGTGCACTAGAGTTCCGCGGCCTTGATCGCGTCCTGCACGCCCGCGACCTTGTAGGCGGACAGGTTGTCTATGACGGCGATGTCGCCCGGCTGCAGCACCGGGACCAGGGTCTCGGTGACACTAAAGAAGTGCTTCCCCCGAAGCAGGCTCGACCTACCCGTCACCAGTCAAACGTAGCTACAGCTGAAATCACCTACAAATAGGCTAGCATTGAGCGCTTAATTTTCTAAGAAAATCTCGCATCACCGCCTCTGAAAATCGAAAAAAGTTGCTGTAATCGTCCCCGACACCATAACCATCCGTGCTTATATCGGAGGACCCTGGCCGTTGGATCGAAATGTGAGGAACCGTTGCGATACTACTGAAATTTGTCCTAAACTTTTTCTCCAGTTCAATGAAATAGACATCGATTTGCTGGCCATAATCGTGATTCCACCGCAGAATTAAGTCATACGCTCCAGAATGTATTAGGTTAAAATGAGATGTGTATCCGCGCGCGTAGAGCAGTTTCCTCTCTAAATCCATCAGCCTTATAATCGCATCTGCAGGAAGCGTAGGGCCACCGTTGAATCTCTCCCACTTGTCACGATTAAACCATAAATATGGCAACATCGCTTTGAATCGTGTCATTCCTTCTTCGGTTACGGTAGCGTCGTCCTCCAGTATCAGCACCCATGGCAAGCGACGCTCTTTCGCCATTTGGATGCACTTGAGATGAGAATAGCCGCAGCCTATCCAGCCCGGTGTATACTCGATAGCCGAAACTCGATTTGGAGTAATTCCGACAGTAAGACATTCTGCTTGGATCGCCGACCATCTATCCAGCCGCTGATCCATATTGATAACAAAGACGACTGGGAAAGGAACTGCAGACTCGAGTTGTTCGGAATTCGGTTGGCGTTCTTGGACCGCTGCCGGCCGAAGTTGCAAAAAAACTGGGATCCACGTTGTAAAAAAGTCAAGAAGATCTGCACGATTGCGCGACAAAATGTCAAAGGTTAGATTATTTGAATTTTGAAATCTGATAATCCAACCATCATTGCTTGCAACATAATACAAAGATACGCGAGCCGTCTCTCCGACGGCGTACTCGGCCTTAACGGGAAAATTCAGAGTTCCGCAATTATTATCAGACCTCCACCAATCCGGCCTCGGCACTTCCTGAAATCTCCCTTCACACCAGCACAGTACAGTACTATCCATCTTATCTTTCGCCACATCGACATCTTGTTGCCTCATGGCAAGCTCCTTGAGAAGAATTTCGAGGGCAGCATAGCGTCGCAGGGGGCAAGCCGCACGTCTACAAGTGTTTCTTACTGCATAAATAACAGAAACACACAGCCAGCCTTTGCAGTTAAAGCGCTCCTATGTATAGGCCAGGATTGATTTAATACTCGATACTCAATACGCCACCACATGCAGTATTTATACTCCGCGCGAGTCGCGAGCGATTGCTCCTGACGACTCTGCAAGTGCAAACTGGCCGAGATTGCCCCTCGCACTGCCTGAGACGAAGAGTCTCGCTGCTCAGCTATTTACAAATAATAGATCTCTCTCCCGCGAAAATTTGCTTGAGAGTGCGAATTAACACTATACCGAGCATCACTCTTATTCACAACCCCGAATTGATGGTGTTTCTCAAAAATCGATAGATTTACACGACAAATCTAGTCTTCACAAAAAAGCGAAAAGACCTCAAATCCCGCGCGCTCAATGTCCCATCTTCAAGATGTCCACAGCATCAAAGCGATCCAAACGGAAAAGCGAGCCTACTTGAATAAAGGTGTTAGACCGCTTAAACTCCGCCTAATACTTCTACTTGTACGCTCCATTCATCAAGTTCGGCCACGCCCTCCTCTACAGTATGAACGTTAAGGGATAAACTCGTCCTGCGAAGATCGTGTGGGCCTTGTTCAGATATGCGTATAAGGTGGAGAGGTTGACTTGGCGCTTGATCAGCTCGATGTGGTGGCTGAGTACGCCACCGACCGCCTCGCCGTCGTCCACAACGGCATCATCGAGAACTTCCGCGAGCTGAAGCGCGAACTCCAGGCCCACGGCATCGCCTTCGAGACCGACACCGAGGTCGTCGCCCAGGCCGTCAGCCACGCCATGGCCCAGGGCCTCGGCCCCGTCGAGGCGGTCGCCGCCACCCTGCCGAAACTCCGCGGCGCCTTCGCCCTCGGCTTCCTGTTTGCCGGCCGCGACGACCTCCTGATCGGCGCCCGCCACGGCGCGCCGCTGGCCATCGGCTACGGCGAGGGCGAGACCTATCTCGGCTCGGACGCGCTGGCGCTCGCCCCCTTCACCGACGAGATCACCTATCTCGAGGAGGGCGACTGGGCGATCCTCACCCGCGAGGGCGCCGAGATCCGCGACGTCGCCGGCCGGCCGGTCGAGCGCCCGCGCCAGAAGATCGCCGCCCAGGCCTACCGCATCGACAAGGGCAACCATCGCCACTTCATGGCGAAAGAGATCCACGAGCAGCCCGAGGTGGTGGCGTGGGGGTGAGCGTTGGTCTCGTTGGGCTTGCCGTGGGTGGCCCAGCGGGTGTGTCCGATGCCGATGGCGCCGGACAGCAGGGCCTGGATCAGCTTGAGCTGGAGGTTGGCGAGCTTGCCCTCGGCGCGGCGGCGCTCGAGGCGGCCGTGCTCGAGGGTTGCGATGCCGGCGGAATCGTAGCCGCGGTATTCGAGGCGGCGCAGCGCCTCGATCACCTGGCCTGCCACCGCGTCGCGCCCGACAATGCCGCACATGTCGCTCTCTCAACGCGGACGACTGCATGCGTCACTAGCGTTCGGAAGCGGCGCCAGACATTCCTCTAGAATGCCGAGCTTACCTGTGAGGTGCACCGTTGATTTGCACTTGATGAGCATAGGAAGCGAGCGATGTCCGGTTTGATATCCCGAGTTTTTGGTAGATGTTGTAGAGGTGGATCTTCACTGTGCCTTCCGAGATCCGGGCTGTGCGGGCGATGTCCTTGTTCGACAATCCCTCCGCCACGAGAAGGGTAATCTCCTGCTCGCGCGGAGTCAGGATGGCCGCGCTCGTGCAGGGCCGCGGCCCGGGTTCGGCGCGGTTCGCGAGCGGGCAGTGGGGCTCGTGACGCGACGTCCAGCGCCGTCCGATCGCGACGGCGCCGATGCAATCGATCAGGGCATCGGCCGCGCAATCCTTGTGGAGGACGGCCCAAGCCCCGGACGCGCTTGCCTCGGTTGATGTCGTCTCGTCCAGGGAGGCCGTCAGAAACACGATCCTGGTCCGCAGGCCCCGTCCCCGCACCATCTTGAGCACGTCGAGCCCGCTGAGCCGCGGCATCTGGATGTCCAGGCACGCCACCATCGGCTCGAATTCCTCGATCTTCCGGAGCGCCGACGCGCCGTCCGCGCAGGACGCGACCACCTCGCAGCCGGGCGTCTGCTTCAGCAGCATGGTCAGGCCGGACAGGACGATCGGGTGATCGTCGGCGACGAGGACCGTCGTCTTGCCGCCGCCGCTCACGTGGCGAACTCGATGTGCAGGGCGGTACCGTGCCGGCTGCTCACGAGGCTGATCGAGCCGCCGAGCGCCTCGGCGCGCGAGCGCAGCGTCTGGGGCCCGAGATTCTCGGCGGCGAGCGCGCTGTGTGGATAGGTGCCCTCGGTCGCGAGACATCCGGTGCCGTTGTCACGGATGCTCAGGATCAGGCGATCGTCGGTCTGGCGGACGGAGATCTCCACTTTGGTCGCCCGCCCATGCCTCACCGCGTTCGACACGGCTTCCGAGACCATGTTCGCGAGGTGCGCGACGTCGCTGCGCGAGGCTCTGAGATGCATCGGCGCTATGTCGAGCCGGATCGTGCAGGCCCAAAGGCGCCGGAGCTGATCGACGTGCTCGTCGAGCAGGCGCACGAGCCGCACGAGCTTCCGGATCGGCTCGGGAGATGCGGGCGCGCTGCGGATCGCGGAGCGGATGCGGTCGGCCTCGCCGCAGAGGAGGTCGCGCGTGTCGCGGAGCTGCACCTGGACGTGCTCCGGCACCTGCTGCGACATGATCCCCAGTTGCAGGTTCGCGGCGGCGATTCCCTGGAGGGGGCCGTCGTGCAGATCGCGCGCGAGCCGCTCCCGCTCCTGCCGCGCGGACGTCGCCTGGAGCGCGGCGCAGCGTTCGCGATCCTGGACCTCGGCGCCGATCCGGTCTGCGAGGATCCTGAGGACCGTCCGATCCTCCGGCGACCAAGCCCGATGCCTGCGCGCGACGATCCATCCCCAGCAGTTCGCGGAATCGAACGCCGCCTCGATGACAGGATCGGCCGGGCCGTGCGCGCGGCGCTCGCCGGCGGTGCGCGGCGCGCGATCGAGCGGCTCCATCGGATCGCCTCCGGCAACCGGCCAGGCGCTGCAGCGGACCGCGCCATGGCAGCACTCGATGACGGTCCCCTGCAGGGTCGGCTTCAGGATGAAGCTGACGGAGACATGGTCGGCCGCGAGGAGATCGGCCGCGCGGCGCATCACTTCCTTCAGACAATCCGTCCGGGGGTCGGGCGCGGGACCAGCGCAAATCTCCGCGAGACGCTGGAAGCGGGCCCGGCTCTGCTCGCGCAGGCCCGCGAAGCACGCGACGACCGAGCCGCAGGCGAGCAGAAGCCCGCCCTGCAGACCCGCCTGCACCAGATCCTCGAACAGGCCCCGCACGGGCGCTCCCCTCATGGCGTGCGCGAGCAGGATGACGCTGGCCTGCGCGAGGAGCAGACTGATCGCGGTGGCGAGCGTGCTCCTCCATTCCCACTGGGCGGCGGAGGACAGCAGCGTGAAGACGAGCAGCACGACGAACGGGCTGCCCGCACCGTCGCAGCCATACATCAGCACGGCGCTGACGATCACGTCGAGGACGTGGCCGAGATACGCCAGGCACACCGGCGGCGCCGTGACGACACAGACGCCCGCCGCCGCCGCCGCACAGGCGGCATAGGCGAGCATCAGATTCTGAATGAACGGAGCCTGGAGCTGCGGCGGAGCCGCGTGGACCGCCGTGAGGGCGATCATCGAGACCGCGAGGCGGGCGAGTGCTACGACCTGAGGGACGGGCCGGCCGAACAGGAGTGTGTCGAGCCGGAGCCAGTGCGCCCGGGACAGCGCGCCGCGCTCACCCTTGAAACGCCACGCCCGTGGATCAGATGCCGCGAAGTCACCGATGACAAAGTTATCTGTCATAGCATGACGGTCCACTAGACGGGTGCAGGAGTGGGTGAGATTTCCATCCGGGCGGGATCACAGGGGCGTGTCTGCTGCACCACGCGGACATCTTTGACGCGGACCTCAGGGATTGAGCGGTGTGATGAACGCAGGATCTGCGCATCGCGTGATCGTCCCGCGGTAGGACGACCGGAAGGAAGCGGCGCACGGATCGGAGTCGGTATCCGTCGCGCGAGTCGCCATTTGAGAATTTACGTCAGCCCGTGAGCTTTATTGGAACAAGTCCACGCCAATCGTCGACACGCGACCTGCCCTGCTGCGCTGACGCGCACCGATGAAGGTTGCACATATTTCCTCCCCAACCGCCCCGTCTTGTTTGCTCATTAGAGCTCCGAGCAGGTTGCCCTCTTCAAAAGATCTCGCTCGCAACTGCGAACTCGACCTTTATCGGTATGGAATACGCGAAACAGGGACTTTGTGCACTATCCTACACGTTTGTGAAACACCAATTTCAGAATCGGTGCGAACCGGTACAGAAAGGCCGTCAGGTCGCAGTACAGAGGGCGCAATACTTGCCTAAAAGTGGAAGAATAGTTTCCGCTGGACGGTCAGTGAACCTAATCCGATGCGGCCCATGGCCGGCGAGACGGGCCGCGCACCGCGCGAGGCCGCCCGGTAGAGGCGCATCGCCCGGGGCGCGCCGACCATGCGGCGGCGTTGCCCGCCGCGGCCCTCGCTCACGGTCCCGTCAGGCAGGTCGTCTGGTGGAGGCTCGCGGGGACGATCGGCCCGTAGCCGTAGGTGCAGAGCGCGTCGTGGCGGCGGACCGGGCGCGGCAACGAGGAGTTGCGGCTGCGGTTGGCGATCGCAGCGCCGTCGAGATAGGCGACGAGCCGCGTGCGCAGCGCCGCGCGGCGGTTGCGCGCCTCATGGCGCCGCGCGAGGAGCATCCTCTCGCGCGCGGAGCGGGTGCGGGCAAGGCTGCCCGGGCGCAGCCACGCGGCGCGCACGCGCCGGCGGATCCCCGCGACCGCGCGGGGCTGCCCGAGGATCCGCCGCCGGTAGGCGGCGTAACGCAGCCGCTTGCGCGCGGCCGAGGCCACCGGCCGGCGCGGCGCGCCGGCCGAGCGGGCCGCCACGGCGGCCTCCGTCCCGACGCCGGTGCCGGCTTCCGCGAGCCGGGGCTGACCGAGAAGCTGACGCCGCAGGCGGGCGTAGCGCAGGCGCGGGCGTACCGCCTCGGCGAGGCGCGTGCCGGTGGCTTCCGAAGCGCTCGCCCGCGCGAGCGCCCCGGCGGCCGGCGCTTGGCGCGCGAGCACGTCGCCGGGCGTGACGGAGGCGGCCCGGGAGCCGCGCCCAGGGACCCCGCAGGCGGAGCAGATCGAGGTGGTGATCCGGTTCCAGGTGCGCTCGTCGTCGTCGAGCTTCTTCTGGACGCGGCGCTGGTGGGCCGAGAGCGCCTCGTCGGTGGAGGGCGTCTCCGCGATCGTCCGGGTGGGCTCGGCCTGCAGGCCGGTCTCGCGCCGCAGCCGCCGGAGGATCTCGGCGACCGTCTCGTCGCGCGCCCCTTCGCGTATTCCTTCGCGCGCCTCCGCGCGGGGCTCGGCGGTCGCCTCTGCGAGCGCCGGTCCGGCGCTCTCCGCCCCGATCGCCGCCGTGGGCACGGCACCAGCCGCGAGGACACTCGCGGACAGGAGGGTCCTGACTAGCGCACGCATGAGCCCTCCTGACGCGTTTCGCAGTTGCCGATCGCCGAGGCCCACAATCCCGAACAAGGATGGGTACAGCAAAGTTTTCGGAACTACGACTTAGCCAGGGTGGGTACACCTTTCGGATGAGTGTCCCGGCCGGGCGCCGCCGGGATCAGGAATCGTCGCCGACGCGCGCAAGCCGCTGGGGCCGTGCGCGGCCGGCGAGGCTCGGCAGCCGGTCCTGGCCGCTGCCCGCCACCACGACGAGGCGCTGGATCTCGCCCCGCAGGTAGGATTGCAGGAACCGGTTGTAGTCCTTGAACGAGACGCAGCCGTTCGAGGCTCCGCTCGGGCCGAGCATGTAGGTGTGGGCGAGGAGGCCTGCCCGCCCGTACACCGCCGCGCTGCCGCCGACCGGGTTGAGGCGGATCGCCCGCACGCCGTGGAAGAGTTGCTCGCGCTCGGTTAGGTCGTAGGTGCCGGGGGGCGTGGCGCCGCGCATCTTGATATGCACGTGCGCGGGATCGTCCATGCTCGGTCCGAGGCCGGAATGCGCCTCCAGCTTCTCGCCGTTCGGCAATGTCACGAGGCGCGCGCTGATGTCGTAGACGGCGACGCCCGATCCGCCGGAGGGGGTCGGCCTCGGCGGCGCGGGCGGGCGCGCCAGCGACTCGGCTGGGTTGGGCGAGAGCGAGGCGTAGGCCGTCGCCGAGGCGGGCGGCCGCTCGATCCCGAACAGCTTCTCGATGAAGTTGCGGTCGTCCTCCGTCGGTGCGGCCGGAGCGGCACTCGCCGCGCGGCGGGCGCCGCGCTCGGCTCGGCGCACCGTCTCCGCCCCAGTCGGGCGCCGCAGTTCCGGGGACGCGGCATGGGCAGCGGCACGGTCAGCGCGAGCTTGGCCTCGTCCTGACCGGTCACGGCGTCCGCCGGCGGCGGATCGCCGGCGGCGAATGGCCGAAGCGCATCGTAATCGGGCGCGAAGGCTTCGAGACCCGGGGCAGCGAGCGCGCCGAGCAGCGCCTCGCGCCACAGGGCCAGAGCCTGCCCGTTCAGGGGCTCAAACGGTTGCGCCTCGTCCGATGCCGAGACCGAAGCATCGACGGCGACCGGCAGGGGCTCGACGGCCTGCTCCTCCACGGGCTCCGCCGGGGCGGCGGCGAGCAGCAAGGGCGCGCGTTGCGCCTCGGGCGGCTGGCTCTGCTGCCACGCGCTTCCGGCCATCGCGAGACCGAACGCGGCCGCCAACATCGTGAGGGGGGAAGCGGGCTCCGGCCGCCGAGGCGACCGACGCCGTGCAGAGGCTCCCGTGATGACGAAGAAGCATGTTCCATGTTCGCGCTGCCGGCCCTCGCTCGTCAGGAACCGTCCGCGCCGTCACACGCCTGCACATCAGGGTGCAAGCACATCACGATCGGCAGTCAGTCCGCGCCGCATCATCCGGGGCCAGACATCCACCCGGGCTCGGCCATTCTTGGGCGAACATGTGGCCGATCTGCGATCGCACGAAACGCTACATTGGCGGATGCTCGCCGAAATCTACGACGCTCGAGAACCTCTCGGCGGAGTTCACTCGGCGTGCGTCTCAACCTGTTCCCGGCTGACGGAGCCGCCCTGGATGGACGCCCGCAAGGGGCGCCTGCAGGGGTGGTGGCCGATCAGCCGGCCTCCAGCAGGGCGCGGACATGGGCTGCGCCCGACGCCGCCAGAGCGTCGAGCCGGTAGCCGCCCTCGAGCAGCGAGACGATCCGGCCGCCGCAGCACCGTTCGGCGACCTCGGCGATCGCGGCCGTGATCCAGCCGAAATCCGCCGCCTGCAGCCGCAGACCTCCGAGGGGGTCGCCCTCGTGCGCGTCGAAGCCGGCCGAGACCACGATCAGGTCGGGCCGGAAGGCGTCGAGCGCCGGCAGGAGGTGCTGCGCCCACGCCGCCCGGAACGGCGCGGCGCCGTCGCCCTCCTTGAGCGGCGCGTTCCAGATGTTGCCGACCCCGCGCTCGGAGGCGGCGCCCGTGCCCGGAAACCAGGGCATCCGATGCGTCGAGGCGTAGAACAGATCCGGGTCGGACCAGAAGATGTCCTGCGTGCCGTTGCCGTGGTGCACGTCGAAATCGACCACCGCGACCCGCCGGGCCCCGTGCCGGGCGCGGGCGTGGAGCGCTGCGACGGCGGCCGTGTCGAACAGGCAGAAGCCCATCGCCCGCGCCCGCTCGGCGTGGTGGCCAGGCGGCCGCACTTGGCAGAACGCATTGCGGACGCTGCCCCCCTCGCACACGGCATCGACGGCCCGCAGCCCGGCGCCGACGGCGCGGAGAGCCGCCTCCCAGGTGCCCGCCGAGACCACGGTGTCGGGCCCGATCCGCGCCGGCAGCCCACCCGGATCCGCCGCCAGCGCGCGGATCGCCGCGAGATGGGCAGGCGCGTGAGCGCGCAGGATCGCCGCCTCCGCGTCCTCCCGCAGGGGCGCCGCCTCGCGCCGCAGGCCCGCGAAGGAGGGCCCCGCCAGCACCTCGTCGAGCGCGCGCATCCGGGCCGGGCGCTCGGGATGGCTCGGCCCGGTCTCGTGCGCCGCGAAAGCGGCGTGGGTGACGAGCATGGTGCGGCCCGGCTCCGCCGGCGCGGCGAGCCCCGTCCCCGAGGCGAGGCTCGCCGCGCCGGCCAGCAGGACGCGGCGGGTGAGGTCGGACCCGGCCGGCCGCCCCGCCGCGCCGCCCTTCGCCCCATCCCGCCTCCCGCCCATCACCGCGCCCCCGGCGCCGGGCCGGCGCAGGGGCCGGTGCGGCGCCCGGCCTGGACCTCGGTCATGGTCATGTTCTTGCCGCCCATCCGCATGGCAATGCGGCCGCGGAAGGCTCCGGGCGACAGCACGTAGCGGGCGCTGGCGCTCGCAGCGTTGCGCCCCTCGCAGGCGATGTCGAAGGTCAGCTCGGCGCCGTCCCGGCGGAGGTTGCTGATCGGGCAGTGCGCGAGCGGGTTGTTGTCGCTGAGGACCGCGAAGCCGGGATTGGGCGCGCCTGCCTCTCCCGCGAGGCAGAGATCGGCGACCTTCCGGGCGGTCATGTCGTCGAGATGGGGCAGTTCGAGCCGCACCTCGACCGCGTAGCGGCCGGGCTCGAGCGCCTCGTCGGCGCGCGCGGGCTGGCCGATGACCAGCAGCGCGAGGAGCGCGAGGCGACGCCGCGCGTTCCAAATGGCGTCTGGCCGGCTGGTATCCTGCGGCACCGGGCATCTCCCTGTCCGCCGCAGGAGAGCATGGCGGGCCGCGCTGCGCGACCCGCTTCTTGCCCCGGTATCCGGCTCCTCAGCAGTCGAGGGTGTTGTCACGCTCCCACTGGGTCAGGTGGCGGCAATAGGCGTTCCACTCGTCCTGCTTGAGCTTGAGGTAGCTCGGCACGAAGGATCCGAAGGCATCGTTCAGCACGTCGCAGCGGTCGAGGGCCCGCATCGCGTCGAGCATGTTCAGCGGCAGCTGCTTCACGCCCTCCACCGTGTGACCGTCCGTGTACATGTTGATGTCGAGCCGCTTGCCCGGATCGCGCCGGTTGCGCATCCCGTCGAGGCCCGCCGCCAGGATCGCGGCCTGCAGGAGGTAGGGATTCGCCGCCCCGTCCGCGAGCCGGAACTCGAAGCGCCCGCCGTCCGGGATGCGGATCATGTGGGTCCGGTTGTTGCCCGTGTAGGTCACGGTGTTCGGCGCCCAGGTCGCCCCCGAGGTGGTGCGCGGCGCGTTGATGCGCTTGTAGGAGTTGACGCACGGGTTGGTGATCGCCGCCAGCGCGTCCGCCGAGTGGATCAGGCCGCCGATGAAGTGGTAGCCCGCCTCGGACATGCCGATCTCGTCGGAGGCATCCGAGAACACGTTGCGCCCGTCGCGCCAGACCGAGACGTGGGCGTGGCAGCCCGAACCCGTCAGATCCATGAAGGGCTTGGGCATGAAGGTCGCTCGCAGGCCGTGCTTCTCGGCGATCGAGCGGGTCATGTACTTGAAGAAGGCGTGCCGGTCGGCCGTGATCAGCGCGTCGTCGTAGTCCCAGTTCATCTCGAACTGGCCGTTCGCGTCCTCGTGGTCGTTCTGGTAGGGCTTCCAGCCGAGGCCGAGCATCGCGTCGCAGATCTCGGTGATCACGTCGTAGCGGCGCATCAGGGCGGACTGGTCGTAGCAGGGCTTCATCTGCTTGTCGGCCATGTCGGCGGGCTCGGAGCCGCAGGGCGTGATCAGGAAGAACTCGCACTCAACGCCGGTCTTCATCTGCAGGCCGTCGCGGGCCGCGTCCTTGATCAGGCGCTTCAGGATGTTCCGCGGCCCCTGCTCGACGGGCTTGCCGTCCATCACGAGATCGGCCGGCAGCCAGCCCACCTCGGGCTTCCAGGGCAGCTGGATCAGCCCGTCCGGGTCCGGCACGGCGAGGAGGTCGGCGTCGGCCGGGCTCATGTCGAGCCAGGTGGCAAAGCCCGCGAACCCCGCCCCGTTCTTGCAGGTGCTCCGGATGGCGGCGGCCGGCACGAGCTTGGCGCGCTGCGTGCCGAACAGATCCGTGTAGGAGACGAGGAAGTACTTGATGCCGCGCTCCTTGGCGGCGGTCTCGAGATCGAGCGTCATCGCTAAACCCTCCCAGGGATCGATCGGCTGTTTGTTATCGACCAACAAAATGGGCCACCCCCGCGTGGGGATGGCCCGTGCTTGTTCAGATGCCCGTCTTGCCGGGGATCCAGCCGGTGCCGGCGAGCGGCACCTGCGCCATCGCGGCGGCCTCGATCGTGAGCGCCACCAGATCCTCCGGTTCGAGGTTGTGGAGGTGGCTCTTGCCGCAGGCCCGCGCGATGGTCTGGGCTTCGAGCGTCATCACCGCCAGGTAATTGGCGAGTCGCCGCCCCGCGAGCACCGGATCGAGGCGCTTCGACAGTTCCGGGTCCTGCGTGGTGATGCCGGCCGGATCCCTGCCCTCGTGCCAGTCGTCGTAGGCGCCGGCCGTGGTGCCGAGCGCCGCGTATTCCGCTTCCCAGCGCGGGTCGTTGTCGCCGAGCGCGATCAGGGCGGCGGTGCCGATCGCCACCGCGTCGGCGCCGAGCGCCAGCACCTTGGCGACATCGGCGCCCGAGCGGATGCCGCCCGAGACCACGAGCTGCACCTTCCGGTGCAGGCCGAGATCCTGCAACGCCTGCACGGCCGGGCGAATCGCGGCAAGCGTCGGGATGCCGACATGCTCGATGAACACGTCCTGCGTCGCGGCCGTGCCGCCCTGCATGCCGTCGAGCACCACCACGTCGGCGCCCGACTTCGCGGCGAGCGCGGTGTCGTAATAGGGCCGCGAGGCGCCGACCTTCACGTAGATCGGCTTCTCCCAGTCGGTGATCTCGCGCAGCTCCTCGATCTTGATCTCGAGGTCGTCCGGGCCGGTCCAGTCCGGATGGCGGCAGGCCGAGCGCTGGTCGACGCCCGGCGGCAGGCAGCGCATGCCGGCCACGCGCTCGGTGATCTTCTGGCCGAGCAGCATGCCGCCGCCGCCGGGCTTGGCGCCCTGCCCGATGACCACCTCGATCGCGTCGGCCTTGCGCAGGTCGTCCGGGTTCATGCCGTAGCGCGACGGCAGGTACTGGTAGACGAGCTTCTGCGAGTGCCCGCGCTCCTCCGGCGTCATGCCGCCGTCGCCCGTGGTGGTCGAGGTGCCGGCCAGCGTCGCGCCGCGGCCGAGCGCCTCCTTGGCATTCGCCGAGAGCGAGCCGAAGCTCATGCCGGCGATCGTCACCGGCGTCTTCAGCTCGATCGGCTTCTTCGCGAAGCGGGAGCCGAGCACCACCTCCGTGCCGCAGCGCTCGCGGTAGCCCTCCAGCGGGTAGCGGCTGATCGAGGCGCCGAGGAACAGGAGGTCGTCGAAATGCGGCAGCTGGCGCTTCGCGCCCGCACCGCGGATGTCGTAGATGCCGGTGGCGGCCGCACGGCGGATCTCGGACATCACGTCGGGCGTGAAGGTCGCCGAGAAGCGCGGCTTGGTGCGCGGGGTGGCGCGCGGGTCCTTCGAATGCTCGGCCATCAGTAGGCTCCGGCGTTGTCGACGTGGAAGTGGTACAGGCTGCGGGCCGAGCCGTAGCGACGGAACTCGGACGGATCGACCTCGCCCGCGAGGCCGGCCAGCTTCAGCTTGGCGTAGAGCTGCTCGCGGTGCTCGTCGCGCATTTCCTTCTCGACGCAATCCGCCCCGAGGCTCTTCACGGAGCCGCGCACGAACAGGCGGGCCTCGTAGAGCGAGTCGCCGAGCGCCTCGCCGGCGTCCCCCAGCACGGTGAGGGTGCCGGCCTGGGCCATGAAGGCCGACATGTGGCCGATCGAGCCCTTCACCACGATGTCGATGCCCTTCATCGAGATGCCGCAGCGCGCGCCCGCGTTGCCGTCGATGACGAGGAGGCCGCCATGCGCGGTCGCGCCGGCCGACTGGCTGGCATCGCCTCGCACGTGGACGAAGCCCGAGATCATGTTCTCGGCGACGCCGACGCCGGCATTGCCGTTGATGATCACGCACGCGAGCTTGTTCATCCCCGCGCAGTAATAGCCGACGTTACCCTCGATCTCGACGGTGACCGGCGCATCGAGGCCCGCAGCGACGGCGTGGCGCCCATCCGGGCCGCTGACGGTCCAGTGGGTCTCGTTGGTGTCGGCGCGCAGGGCGTGCAGCGCTTGGTTCAGCTCGCGCAGGGCCGAGCGGTTCAGGTCGAAGGTCGGCATCAGTGGCGCTCCCAGGCATAGACCTTGGCGGGCTCCGGCTCGAAGACTCGGGCCTTGTCGATGCCCGGCAGGCCGACGAGGGCGCGGTATTCGGACCCGAAGGCGACGTAATCGTCCGTCTCCGCCATGACGGCGGGCTTGCAGGCGATCGGGTCGCGCACGACCGCGAAGCCGGTCTCGGTGCCGACGACGAAGGTGAAGAAGCCGTCGAGGTCGGTCAGGCTCGATTCCAGCGCCTCCTTGAGCGAGGCACCCTCGCGCATGCGCCAGCTCAGGTAGCCGGCGGCGACCTCGGTGTCGTTCTTGGTGGCGAAGGTGAGGCCCTCGCGCTCGAGGCGCCGGCGCATGTCGTTGTGGTTCGAGAGCGAGCCGTTGTGCACGAGGCACTCGTCGGTGCCGGTGGAGAACGGGTGGGCGCCATTGGTGGTGACCGCGCTCTCGGTAGCCATGCGGGTATGGCCGATGCCGTGGCTGCCGGCCATGCCGGCGAGGTCGAAGCGCTCGGCGACGGACGCCGGCAGGCCGACCTCCTTGTAGATCTCCATGCGGCGGCCGGCGCTGACGACGTCGATGCCCGGCGCGTTGCCCTTGAGCCAGGTCCGGATCTGCTCCTCGCGCTCGGCCGGCACGGACAGGACGGTGTGGGTGTCGCGCTCGGTCTTGTCGAAGGAGCGCTTGAAGACCTCCTCGAGGCCGGAGACCGCCCGCCGAGCGCCGCCTGATCGGGCCCGCGCAGGGTCAGCTTCACGCCCGCGGCGTCCGAGCCGTAGACCGCGAAGCCCGCGCTGTCGGGCCCGCGCCCCGTCATCGTCTCGAGCATCTTGGCCAGCAGAGTGCCGAGCTGCGGTTCAAGCTCCGGCTTCTTCAGAAACAGCCCGACGATCCCACACATGGCCTCGTTCCTCGCCTCATCAGGTTCGTTGAGAATTGCTCGCACAGGAGCGCGATCGCGTCAACCGGTGGTAACGATTTTTTCTTCACAAGAAACACGCGGCGCAGGGGAATGCGTCGGTCGGCGAGTGGTGCACGCGCAACGGGTGAGGCATGATGCGGGCCGATCCGGCCCCAGCCACGAGGCGAACGACAGAGAATGCTGAACACGGCCTCGAACGCCCCGAGCGAGAATCCGCGGACCCTCGAGCGCGCGATCGGCCATCAGATCCGGATGCTCCGGCGCGAGCGCGACCTCTCGGTCGCCGATCTCGGGGCGGCCGCCGGCATTTCGCCGGGCATGATCTCGAAGATGGAGAACGGCCAGATCTCGCCCTCGCTGGCCTCGATCAACGCGGTGGCGAGCGCGCTCAACGTGCCGATCACCGCCCTGTTCTCCGCTTTCGAGGAGAGCCGCGACTGCTCCTACGTGAAGCGCGGCCAGGGCGTCGTGATCGAGCGGCGCGGCACCAAGGTCGGCCACATCTACGAGCTTCTCGGCGCGGGATTGCGGGGCGAGATGGTGGTCGAGCCCTACCTGATCACGCTCGAGGAGGATGCGGAGCCCTATACGGGCTTCCGCCACGGCGGCATCGAGTTCATCTACATGCTGACTGGCGAGGTCAGCTACCGGCACGCCGACCAGGACTATCACCTGAAGCCGGGTGACGCGCTCCTGTTCGACCCGCAGGCCCTGCACGGGCCGGCCAAGCTCCTGAAGACGCCGATGACCTACCTGTCGATCATCGCCTATCCGCGGGTGTGAGCGCGGAGGAACCTACGCGCCCGCGCGCACCTCGTAACCGAACTCGGCCGCGGCGTCGGTCAGCCAGGACCAGAAGCTGCCCGCGAAGCTGCGCGCCACCGCCACGTCGTAGCTCGGGACCGCATCCACCTGCCAGAGCTGCGCCCCGATATGAGCGATGCTCGTCACCGCCGTCCGCCCCGGCCCGAAGGCGCGCGGATGCAGGTCGACCGTCACGCCCTTGGCGAGCGCGGCCCGCGCCCGCGGCCCGGACACCCGCACGATCGCCCGCGCGTCGCTCTGGTCCGTCACCGCCGCGACGTCCCGAAGCGCCTCCGGCAGCCGACGCAGGGCCTCGCCCGACTCGGCCACGGCGAGCCACTGGCCCGGCCCCGACCAAACGAGACCGCGCTCGCCCGAGAGCGCGGTCGCGCCCGGCTCGGGCAGGTTCCAGCCGTAGCGCTCGGAGAGGATCGCGCCGAGCGCCTCCTCCTGACCGTCGCCCGCGATGAGAGTGGCCAGCCCAAAGCCCTCGCGGAGCGTCAGGCGAATTCCAGCCTCGCCCTGCAGGCGGCCGTGCCGGCCCGCCTGCGCGTAGCCGGTCCAGGCGCCGCGGGGCGCCCATGCGCTCGTCATCAGCTCAGACACGCAGCTTCTCCTCGTTCGGGTCCACGAAGACGGGCGAGCAGATCTCGACCAGGACGTCGGCCCCCCGGACAGGGTCGTAGGCCCGCACGCGCTCGCCGTGCCGTTCCGGCCCGCGCCGGATCAGGCCGATGCCGACCCAGTGGTTCAGCGACGGCGAGAAGGCCACCGAGGTCATGTAGCCCTCGTCCGCCTCCAGGCTCGGGCTCGCGCCGACAGCGAGGAAGTGCGCGCCCGCACGCAGACGCTCGCTCCGATCGACGGGGCGGAAGCCGACGAGGATCGGCCGCTCCGGGTCGGTCATGGCCGGGCGCTCCTTCATCAGGCGCCCGACATAGTCCTTCTTCTTGGCGAGCATGCCGCCGAGGCCGAGGTCGCGCGCGGTCGTCTGGCCGTTGATCTCGGCGCCGGCCGCGTGCCCCTTCTCGATGCGCATCACCGAGAGCGCCTCCGAGCCGTAGGCGGTGATGCCGTGGGGCGCGCCCGCCGCCATCAGCGCCCGCCAGGCGGCGTCGCCGTAGGCGGCCGGAACCGCCAGCTCGTAGGCGAGCTCGCCCGAGAACGAAATGCGGAACAGCCGGGCCGGGATGCCGCCGCCGACGGTGATCTCGGCGCAGGCCAGGAACGGGAAGGCCTCGTTGCCGATGTCGAAGCCCGGATCAACGACGCCCCGCAGGGTATCGCGGGCGCGGGGACCGGCGATCGCGTACTGCGCCCATTGCTCGCTGACCGAGACGATCTGCACGTCGAGTTCGGGCCAGAGCCACTGGCGGCAGAATTCGAGGTGCTGCATCACCTTCGCGGCGTTCGCGGTCGAAGCGGTCATCACGTAGTGGGTGTCGCCCATCCGCGCGACGGTGCCGTCGTCCATGACGAGCCCGTCCTCGCGCAGGACTACGGCGTAGCGGGCCTTGCCCACGGGCAGCGTCCCGAACGGGTTGGCGCAGACCCGCTCGATGAAGGCGAGCGCGTCCGGGCCCTGGATGTCGATCTTGCCGAGGGTCGTCACGTCGCAGAGGCCGACGTTGGCCCGCACCGTGTTCACCTCGCGGATGACGGTCTCGAGCCAGTCGGTCTCACCGGCTCGCGGGAAGTAGGCGGGGCGCAGCCACAATCCGGTCTCGACGAAGACCGCGCCCTGCTCCTCGCACCAGGCGTGGGAGGGCACGTGGCGGGTGGCCCGGAACTCCTTGCCGCGGTGGTGGCCGGCGAAGGCACCGATCGCCACCGGCGTGAAGGGCGGGCGGAACACGGTGGTGCCGACGCTCGGGATCGCCTGCCCCGTCAGCTCGGCCATGATGCTGAGGCCGGCGAGGTTCGAGGTCTTGCCCTGGTCGGTGGCCATGCCGAGGGTCGTGTAGCGCTTCAGGTGCTCCACCGCCCGGAAGCCCTCCCGATGCGCGAGCTCGACGTCGGAGGCCGCCACGTCGTTCTGGAAATCGACGAAGGCCTTGCCCTTCGGCCGCGGCACCCGCCAGAGCGGGGCGTGCACGATGCTCTCGGGGTCCGTTCTCGGGGTCTCGGGAGCCGCCGCGGCAAAGCCGCAGGCGGTGGCTGCCTCGGCGCCAGCGCGCGCGCCGGTCTCCAGGCATTCGCCGAGCGTCAGGCGGCCCGCCGCCGCGCCGGCCGCGACCATGCCGCAGGGCAGCGCCCCCGGCACGAAGGCGTGGATTTCCTCCGACCAGACCGGACGGCGGGAGAGGTGCGAATCGAGGTGGACGACGGGGTTCCAGCCGTTCGCCATGGCGAGGCAGTCGCAGGCGATGGTCTCGTGGCTGCCGTGGGCGTCGACGACCTCGATCGCCTTCAGAGCGAGATGTCCCTTGGTGCCGGCGACGTAGCCGCCCGCGATCACCCGCGCGCCCACCGCCTCGGCGCCGCGCCGAAGCTCGGGCGGCACGCTCGCGCGGGTGTCGACGACGGCCACGACCTGACCGCCTGCGGCCGCGACGTCGGCGACCGTGCGCCAGCCGTCGTCGCCGGAGGTGAAGACGGCGACGCGGCGGCCCGGCAGGACGCCGTAGCGGTTGAGGTAGGTCCGCACGGCGCCGGCCAGCATGACGCCCGGCCGGTCGTTGCCGCCGAAGACGTGCGGGCGCTCGATGGCGCCGGCCGCCAGTACGGCGCGGCGCGCCGTGATGCGCCAGAGGCGCTGGCGCGGGGCGTGGGCCGCCGGGACCGCGAGATGGTCGCTCACCCGCTCCACCGCTCCGTAGGCGCCGTGATCGTAGACGCCGAACAGGGTGGTGCGGGGAAGCAGCGTGACCTCGGGCAGGCTCTGCAGCTCGGAAAGTGCGTTCTCGGCCCAGGTCACCCCGGAGCGTCCCCCGATCTCGCGCCGCTCGGCGAGAAGCCGGCCGCCGGGGGCGAAATCCTCGTCGACGAGGATGACGCGGGCGCCCGTGCGGCCGGCCGAGAGCGCCGCCGCGAGGCCGGCCGGGCCGCCGCCGATCACCAGCACGTCGCAATGGGCGTGAACCTTGTCGTAATGGTCCGGGTCGGGCTCCGCCGCCGCCCGGCCGAGGCCCGCCGCGCGCCGGATCATCGGCTCGTAGAGCTTCTCCCAGAAGGAGGCCGGCCACATGAAGGTCTTGTAGTAGAAGCCCGCCGCGAAGACCGGGCTCAGGAGGGCGTTGACCGAGAGCGCGTCGAGCGCCAGCGACGGCCAGCGGTTCTGGCTCTGGGCCTCCAGCCCCTGGTAGAGCTCGGCCACGGTGGCGCGGGTGTTGGGCTCGCACCGGGCGCCGGAGCGCAGCTCGACCAGGGCGTTCGGCTCCTCGGAGCCCGCCGAGAGGATGCCGCGGGGGCGGTGGTACTTGAAGGAGCGGCCGACGAGGCGCACGCCGTTGGCGAGCAGCGCCGAGGCCAGGGTGTCGCCCTGGAGGCCGGTGTAGGTGCGTCCGTCGAAGCTGAAATCGAGGGGGCGGCGCCGGTCGACGAGGCCGCCGGCGGCGGTGCGGAACGGCCCGGTGCGATCACCGTTCGTGCCGCGAGCGATCACCGTTTGGGACCGGGACATGATGATCGCGCTCATGCGGCGTCTCCCCTGCGGCGGGCCAGGGCGACGTCGCGGGCGGGCGAGACGTCGCTGATCGCGTGGGTGCGGGTGTCGCGGGTCACGATGAGCCAGCTCCGGCAGCCGGCGCCGTGATACCAGAGCTCGCGGATCTCGCCGGCCCGGTTGTCGCGCAGGTACACGTAGTCGTGCATGGCGCCGGCCTCGGCTTCCATCCCGTCCGGGCGGACGGGCGCGGCGTCGCCGAGATAGCTGAACTCGCCGTTGTCGCGCTCGCCGCAATGAGGGCATCGGATGCGCATCGGATTGGCTCCTCAGTGCAGGTTCGGCTGTGCGCCCATGCCCTTCTCGTCGATGAGATGGCCGGTCGCGAAACGGTCGAGGCGGTAGGCGGCGCTCACCGGGTGGGGCTCGTCCCGGGCGATGGTGTGGGCGAAGCAGAAGCCGGCCGCCGGCGTCGCCTTGAAGCCGCCGTAGCACCAGCCCGCGTTGAGGTAGAGGCCGCAGATATCCGTCCGGTCGATGATCGGGCTGCCGTCCATCGACATGTCCATGATGCCGCCCCAGTGGCGCAGCAGGCGCAGGCGGCCGAGCCCCGGCCAGAGGGCCATGCCGCCCTCCATCACGTCCTCGATGGTCGCCAGATTGCCGCGGCTCGCGTAGGAATTGTAGCCGTCGATGTCGCCGCCGAAGACGAGGCCGCCCTTGTCCGACTGGCTGACGTAGAAGTGCCCGGCGCCGAAGGTCATCACGCAGTCGATGAGGGGCTTCACGCCCTCGCTGACGAAGGCCTGCAGCACGTGGCTCTCGATCGGCAGGCGCATGTCGACCATCGCGGCGAGCAGAGAGGAGGAGCCGGCCACCGAGATGGCGACCTTCTTCGCCCGGATGAAGCCGCGGCTGGTCTCGACGCCGGTGACGCGCCCGTTCTCGCGGGCGATGCCCGTCACCGCGCAATTCTGCACGATGTCGACGCCGCGCTCGTCCGCGGCGCGGGCGTAGCCCCAGGCCACGGCGTCGTGGCGCACGGTGCCGCCGCGCCGCTGCAGCAGGCCGCCCTTCACGGGGAAGCGCGCGTTGTCGAAATCGATGAAGGGCACCATCGCCCGCACGCCCTCGCGGTCGAGGAGCTCGCCGTCGACGCCGGCCAGGCGCATGGCGTTGCCGCGGCGCGCGTAGGCGTCGCGCTGGGCATCCGAGTGGAACAGGTTCAGCACGCCGCGCTGGCTGACCATCGCGTTGTAGTTGATGTCCTGCTCCAGCCCCTCCCAGAGCTTCATCGAATGCTCGTAGAACGGGATGTTGCCGGCAAGTCCGTAGTTCGAGCGCACGATGGTGGTGTTGCGGCCGACATTGCCGGAGCCGACGTGGCTCTTCTCCAGCACGGCGACGTTGGTGATGCCGTGCTCCTTGGCGAGGTAATAGGCGGTGGCCAGCCCATGGCCGCCGCCGCCCACGATGACGACGTCGTACTCGGTGCGGGGCGCCACGTCCCGCCACTGCGGCTTCCAGTCCCTCTGGCCGCGGAACGCTTGGCCGAGAACGCTCAGGACAGAGTAGCGCATGGAGTTCCCCGTCGCCGGTCGTGATCGTCTTTCCCCACTTGATACCCCACGGCGGAGGGGGCAGGCTTGCAATCCGCGACACATTTCCGGCAGATCGCGCAGAAATGAGCAGCCCACCCGAATCCGTCCGCGCCCGGCCCGGTCGCAAGGCGCCGCGGGTCGAGCCCCCTGCCCCGTTGAAGGTCGGCTTCATCCTGGTGCCGGACTTTCCGCTGATGGCCTACAGCGCCGCGGTCGAGCCGCTGCGGGCGGCCAACACCCTGTCGGGCTGCCCGCTCTACCAATGGTGGCACGCGGCCCGGGCGGCGGCGCGGTGCGGGCCTCGAACGGCGTCGCCATCCTCACCGACGTCGCGGTCGGCAGCGTGACGGCGGCCGACCGGGTCTTCGTCTGCGCGGGCGGCAACCCGGCGGGGTTCGAGGACCCGGCCCTGTTCGCGTGGCTGCGCGACCTCGCCCGGCGGGGGGTGACGATCGGAGGGATCTCGGGCGGGCCCTACCTCCTGGCGCGCGCCGGCCTCCTCGACGGGCGCCGCTGCACGCTGCACTGGGAGCACGTACCGGCCTTCGAGGAGCGCTATCCGGGCATCGACGTGGTGCGCTCGCTCTTCGAGATCGAGGGCGAGCGGGTCACCTGCTCCGGGGGCATCGCGGCGCTCGACCTGATGCTGCACCTGATCGAGCTCGACCACGGGCCGGGCCTCGCGGCGGGGGTGAGCGACTGGTTCCTGCACAATCAGATCCGCGAGGGCCTGAGCCCGCAGCGGATGGATCTGCGCCAGCGCTTCGGGGTGCGCGATCCGCGCCTGCTGCGGGTGCTCGCGGCAATGGAGGCGCAGCTCGAGGCGCCGCTGACCCGCGAGGCCCTGGCCGACCTCGCCCGCGTCTCGGTGCGCCAGCTCGAGCGGCTGTTCCGGGATCTCCTCGGCCGGGGCCTGCACCGGCACTACCTCGACCTGCGCCTCGACCGGGCGCATCAGCTCCGCCGCGAGAGCGCGCTCGTGGCCTCCGAGATCGCCGCGGCCACCGGCTTCGCCAGCGCGGACGAGCTGTCCCGGGCCGAGCGGCGCCGGCGCGAGCGGGCGGGATGAGGCTGTCCGCCGGGATCATGCGGGGGCGGCTGTCCGGCCCGGGCTTGCATGGGCGCCCATCTTCGGCGCCGCGGTGTCCATCCTCTCCCGTGTCGGGAGAGGTCGAGTCCGCGGGACGCGGACCGGGTGAGGGACCTCACGGATCCGGATGTTGCGAAGCGGCCTGCGCCGTCTGCGGACACGTCGCACCCCTCACCCTGTCCCCCTCCCGAACGGGAGAGGGAACTCGCGCTCCGGACGCCGACGCAGCCTCGTTCAGCCTTCCCGGGCCGAGAGGCGGGCGCGCAGGCGCGCGCTCCGGTAGGCGTCGGGGATCGACAGGGCCCAGACGAACAGGCCCGCCGCGTGCCGGGCGATCGCGTCGGCGTCGGGCGCGGCGAACTTCGTCGTGAGCCAGGCGCCGATCAGCGTGAAGAAGGCGAAGCCGAGGCCCCGCTGCGGCCGGCCGGCGAGCACGTGGCCCATGCCGGGCAGGACGATCGCGGCGAGGAGGACGAGGCGCGGGTTAGGCGGCGCGGCTGCCGGGCTCATCGGCCACTCCTTCGTGGATCAGGTGACGGGCGAGACCGGTCGCGCGGGCGAGGTGCGGGCGCAGGGTCTCGGGCTCGACCTGCCTCACCGGAAACCGGCTCTCGCGCAGGAGCAGGTAGGCGCCGCGCTCCCCCTCGCAGAGCTGGGAGACGATGCGCAGGCCCCGCGGCGTGACGAGGGATTCCTTCACGCGCGGATCGGCGAGGAGGCGGGCGAAGAGCGCGCCGGTCCGGTCGACCAGGGCGGCGGCATCCCGCGATCCGCGCAGGTAGGCGTCGCCCGGCCAGCCCTCGGGGACGGGGAAGCGCCGGGGCAGCTCGGCCGCCGGGGCGTAGAATTCCGCCCCTGCCACCCGGCGCAGGACGTCGAGCGTCGCGGGCTGCCCGGTCGGGACATGCACGGACACGCTGAGCCAGAGCTGGGGCAGCCGCCGGAACGCCACCGCCTCCGGGATGAGGCGGATCGAGACCGGAACGCCCTCGAACAGCCCGTCGAGGGTGCCGAAGCCCGAGAGATCCTGCCACTGGGCCGGCTCGGCGAGGAGGGAGGCGCAGGGACGCAGCATCGCGGCCCGCTCCGCCGAGCCCCGACGGCCGCACCAGAGGATGGCGTAGCCGGCGAGGAGGATCACGGCGAGGGCGGCGAGGGTGAGCATCGCGGCGTCAGTAGCCCTGCGGCCGCGGCCAGTGCATCGTGAACTGGTCGCCGCGCCGGACATACTTGTAACGGTGGAGCACGAACCACGCGGAGGCGCCGATGTAGAAGGTCATCATCGCGACGAGCTGCGTCCCGTAGCCCAGGAAGACGGCGAGATACGTCACGCTGCAGAGGACGAGCAGCAGCACGGCCGGGAGCGGGTGCAGCGGGTGGACGTAGCCCCGCTGGATCGAGCCCAGCGGCCATTTGCGGCGGAACAGGATGATCGACAGCGCCATCAGCGTGTAGCCGAGGAGGCCCGACAGGATCGAGAAGGTGATCGTCTGGTCGAGCGGCGTCGACACGGCGAACAGGATCGCGACGGGCACGAAGAAGACGATCGCGCGGTAGGGGGTGTGATACCGGGGATGCACGGCGCCGAACCAGGCGGGCATGTAGCGGTCGCGGCCCATCGCGAACCACGCCCGCGAGGCGTCGTTGATGCAGCCGTTGGCCGAGGCCACGGTGGCGAACAGGGTGCCGAGGAAGAGGAACACCTCCAGCCAGCGGCTGCCGGTCAGCCGGCCCGCGTCGTAGAGCGGCGTCACCGCCTGCCCGAGATACTCCCAGGGCATCAGGCCGGAGCAGACGTACCACGTGGCGGTCGCGGCGATGAGCAGGGTCATCATGCCGGTCATGGTGCCGAGCGGCAGGGCGCGCGCGGGCGAGCGCACCTCCTCGGCGGCCTGCGTCGTGCCCTCGATGCCGAGGTAGAACCACAGGCCGAAATGCATGGCGGCGAGGATGCCGAGGCTGCCGTAGGGCAGGCCGACGAAGAGCGACTCGTGCTGAAGCACCGCGCCGGGGGCCCAGGGCTGGGTCGCCACGAACAGCACCACGATGGCGGCGAAGGCCGCGGCCGTGATCAGGAGGTTCAGGGTCAGCGAGGCGAGGACGCCGCGGTAATTGAGGAAGGCCAGCGCCACGATGGTGAGGACCATGTAGGCGCGCTTGTCGATCGTCCCCGGGATCCCGAGATTCGTGATGAACGCCTCGAGGAGGTCGCCGGTGACGATAGCGTTCGAGACCTCCAGCATCGTGTAGGCCATCACGAGGTAGAGGCCGACGTTGAAGGCGGCCAGCGGCCCGATGATGTGCTTGGCCTGCGCGTACTGGCCGCCCGCGGCGGCCACCGTCGAGGTGATCTCGGAGTCGATCATTGCGACGCAGGTGTAGAGGATGCCGGCGAGCCAGCAGGCGGTGAGCGCGGCGGTCGGCCCCCCTTCCCCACGGCGAAGTTCCAGCCCATGTACTCGCCGACGAGCACGATGCCGACGCCGAGCGCCCAGACGTGGCCGGGGCCGAGCACGCGGAGCAGCGCGATCTTCTTCTGCGGGGCCGCCTGCACCGCGGCGGGGGCGGCGTCGAGCAGCGGCTCGCCGCCGGGGCGCGCGCCGGGGGACGGCGCCAGCTGAACGTTCTGCATCACGACCTCGCTGCCGTCTCGCCGGTGTCGGAATCGACGATCTCGCCCTCCTCCGAGGAGAGCAGGTAATCCTCGCCGAAAGCCCTGTTGGTTCGCACGAGGTCGAAGCCCATCCAGAGTGCGAGCGCGCAGGCGATCGCCCAGGCGCTCCAGTTCATGATCATGACCATGACCGAGTCCTCGCGGGTTGCAGGTGTCGAAGCGGCGCGCCCGCGCTCGCGGGCGGCCCTGTGAGGCGTCAGGCTTTGCGGGAGGGCGTCGTGCCGTCGCCGAAGCGCTCCGCGATCACGTCGCGGTACTGCCGGTCCGAGTACCGGAACATGAAGACGAAGTACCCGACGATGATCAGGCCCGTGATGGCCACCGCCGTCCAGTTGAACGCGTAGTCGAAGCGCGTGCCGATGATGGCGGCGGCTTTCTCGGGCGCGTAGCCGAGCTTCTCCCACTGGGCCGCCATGGTGGCGTTCTGGCCGAGGCTCTCCCAGGTCGGGTTCGGGAACTCGGTCGTCGTGGTGCCCGCGCCCGCCAGCTTGAACAGCAGCGGCAGGTAGAGCGTGATGAAGACGAGGACGAGCATCAGGAGCGCGTCGAAGATCTGGCCCGCGACCGGCTGGGTCGGCGGCTCGTAGGGCTCGCGGCTCATGGCTGAACTCCCTGCTCGCGGCGCGCCTGACGGAGGCGGTCGAGATAGTAGATGTCTGTGCCGTAGATCGCGGCCCGATCCTCACCGTAGTGCCGGACCATGGCCAGCACCGCCGCGGTGTTGAGGAACACGACGCAGACACCGAGCCCGATCATCAGGCCGGTGATGTCCGAGGCCGCGAAGGCCGGACGCATCATCCAGAACGTGAAGCCGTAGATCAGCCAGACGGCGGCAACCGCGCCGACGGCTGCCATGCAGTCGCGCCGGAACATCCGGCCGACGCGGGGATCCTGGTGCGACATGCACGCGTCCCTCCCAAAGCGCCAGTTCCTTTTAGGAACCAGCCATTCTTGCAGAGAAATATCCTGCCAAGAGGAGCTGCGTGTCAATCGGAAAAGTGTTGTGCGTCGCAGCGAGTGCGAAGTTTTTTGCAAGCCAGCGGGATTAGGCGCGGCGGCGCGGCGAGGATGCGGATGGATCGGGACGCGATCAAGCGCCGCCCGTGCCGCTCATGTCGGCTCGGTCGGCGCGAGGTCGATGGGGCACGGTGCGGCCGCGCCGGTGGGCGTCGATGCGTCGGGCGTCAGCGGGCCGCGACGCACATGGCATACTGCGTCCCGAAGCCCGGCAGGAAGCCGTAGCTGAAGGTGCAGAGCCGGCGCGGGAGCGTGGCAACCCCCGTGTGCTTGCGCGCCGCGCCGAGCGACACGAAGCGCCGATGCGCGGCGGCGACGGCCCGCGCCTGGCGAAGCCGCGCGACGTAGCGGTGCCGCGCCGGCGTGACCTGCTTCTGCCGGCGGGCGGAGCGCAGCATCGCGAGCCGGGCGCGCCGCGCGGCCCGGGCCGCGAGCTGCTTGCGGGTGAGGTGATGGCGGCGCAGCTGCGCGTGGCGGATCCGCTTCACGGGAGCGGCCGCGACGCGCGCCGGACGGGCCGCCTTCGCCGCCGCGACGGTGCCGGTCGCGACCGGTTGCGCGTCGGCGACGCGATCGGCCTTCGGCGCGGCGCGCCCGGGGCCGTCGCCGGCCGCCACATCGGTGACGGCCCTGCTCATCGGGCTGACGCGCAGCTCCGCCGACGATACCGCCGGCTCGGAGGGCGGCAGCCGCCGGGCGAGGACCGCGCTCGGATTGACCGTGACGGACCGGACCGGGGGGACCGAGGTCCCGCAGCCCGCGCAGATCGAGCTCGTGATGCGCTTCCAGCTCCGCTCCGACTCGTCGAGCTTCTTCTGGGCCCGGCGCTGATAGGCCGAGACCGTCTCCATGTTCGGTATGGATTCCGGCATCGCCGTCAGGTCGAGCGGCGCCGAGCGCCGGGTCTCGGGCGCCGGATCGACCTTCGCCTGCGACGGCGCTCCGGGCAGCGGATCGAGGTTGAGGCGGGCCCGGTACTCCGCCAGGAGGTCGGCGGTGGATTTGGGGACGTCCTCGGCCCGGACGCTCGTCGCCGGACCCGCGAACGGGACCAGGAGGCCGGCCGACAGAAGTGCCCGGACGATCATGCGCATGAGGCCTCCCGACAGGTGCGGAGCGGGCCGGCATCGATCGTGGCCCAGCTCAGGAATCTTTACCGCAAGTTGAGAACGGCCACGACGCGATCATCCGAGCTACCCCTTTGGGAGGATGCGGGGGCGTCGTCGCGGGCCGCAGGCTGGCATGCCAGCCATCACCTCAGCCGATGACTCGACCGCAAAGCTGCGCGAGCCATGCATGACACCCATACCTCGGCGGCAGTGAAACGGCGGCCCAACGCAGCGCGGGAGATGCTATCCCTGCTTTGCTGACGCGCGCCCGCTCCCGGTCGAGGAGCGGAGGGCCGCGGAGGCTCCGGATACGCGAGGTCCCGCAAGGGTTTGCTCGGCGCGCCCGCACGCGCCGGCCCGTCCGCGCGTGCCGGTTCGAGGGTCGCGAATTCCGGGAGCCGCACGTCCGATGGATCGGTCTTCTTCCCCCAAGCGCTCGTCGTCCCCGAAGCGCTCCTCCGCCGCGGGCGGCTGGGGTGCCCTCAAGAGCTGCGGCCGGCATCTCCTCGGCAGCCGCGCGCCGCTCTCCGGCGCCCGCGCCCTGCTGAGCGCCAACCAGCCGGACGGGTTCGACTGCCCCGGCTGCGCCTGGGGCGACCCGGAGCACGGCTCCTCCTTCGAGTTCTGCGAGAACGGCGTGAAAGCCGTCTCCTGGGAAGCCACCGACAAGCGCACGCCGCCGGCCTTCTTCGCCCGCCACACCGTCACGGAGCTGCGTGGCTGGACCGATTACGCGCTGGAGGGCGAGGGCCGCCTCACCCACCCGATGCGCTACGACGCGGTCAGCGACCGCTACCGGCCGGTGGCGTGGGAGGAGGCCTTCGCCGAGATCGGCGCGACCCTGCGGGGGCTCGACCATCCGGACCAGGCCGAGTTCTACACCTCGGGCCGCGCCTCGAACGAGGCGGCCTACCTGTATCAGCTCTTCGCCCGCCACTACGGCACCAACAACTTCCCCGATTGTTCGAACATGTGCCACGAGGCGAGCGGCATCGCTCTCCAGGCGGCCATCGGCGTCGGCAAGGGCACGGTGCTGCTGGAGGATTTCGAGAAGGCCGACGCTATCTTCGTGGTCGGGCAGAACCCGGGCACCAACCATCCGCGGATGCTCGGCGACCTGCGCCGCGCCGCCGAGCGGGGTGCCCGCGTCGTCGTACTGAACCCGGTGCGCGAGCGGGGGCTCGAGCGCTTCGCCGACCCGCAGAACACCGTGGAGATGTTGCGCGGCGCGAGCCGGCCGATCGCGAGCCACTACCTGCAGCCCCGTCTCGGCGGCGACATGGCCGTCTTCCGCGGCATCGCCAAGGTGGTCCTCGCGCGGGACGAGGCCGAGATCGCGGCGGGCCGCCCGTCGCTCCTCGACCACGCCTTCCTCGGCCAGCACACCTCCGCCTTCGAGGCGTACCGGGATGCCGTCGCGGCGACCGCCTGGGCGGCGATCCTCGACCAGTCGGGCCTGACGCGGGACGAGATCGAGGCGGCGGCCGAGGTCTATCTCGGAGCCGACCGGGTCATCGCCACCTGGGCGATGGGCGTGACGCAGCACCGCCACTCCGTCGCGACGATCCGCGAGATCGCCAACGTGATGTTCCTGCGTGGGCATATCGGGCGCCCCGGCACCGGCCTCTGCCCCGTGCGCGGCCACTCGAACGTCCAGGGCGACCGCACGGTCGGCATCAACGAGCGGCCGCCCTCCGCCCTCCTCGATGCGCTGGAGGCCCGCTCCGGGTTCGCGGCGCCCCGCCGGGACGGCCACAACGTGCTCGCGGCGATCCGGGCGATGCTCGACGGCTCGGCCAAGGCCTTCATCGGGCTGGGCGGCAACTTCGCCCGCGCCACGCCGGACAGTGCCGTGGTGGCGCGGGCGCTCGCCGGGTGCCGCCTGACCGTCCACATCGCGACCAAGCTCAACCACTCGCACCTGCTGCCGGGGCAGATCGCCTACATCCTGCCCTGCCTCGGCCGCACCGAGATCGACCGCAACAGCCGCGGCAGGACCCAGATCGTGACCGTCGAGGATTCGATGAGCATGGTCCACGGCTCGGGCGGCATCAACAGGCCGGCCTCGCCGGAGCTGCGCTCGGAGATCGGCATCATCGCCGGGATGGCGGCCGCCACGGTGGGTTCCGAGCGGGTCGAATGGGCGGCGCTCGCCGACGATTACGACCGGATCCGCGACCTCATCGCCGACACGATCCCGGGCTTCGCGCGCTTCAACGAGCGCGTGCGGCGCCCGCGCGGCTTCAGGCTGCGCAACCTCGCGGCCGAGCGGGTCTTCGACACGCCGGGCGCGCGGGCGTCGTTCTCGGCCGATCCGCTGCCGCAGGAGACCGAGCACCAGCGCGCGGGCGCGACGGACGACACCTTCGTGCTCCAGACCTTCCGCTCGCACCACCAGTACAACACCACGATCTACGGCCTCGACGACCGCTACCGGGGCGTCTACGGCGAGCGCCAGGTGGTCTTCGCCCATCCGGACGATCTCGCCGCCCTCACCGCCCGCGCCGGCGAGCGGGTCGATCTCGTCTGCGCGCACGCGGACGGGATCGAGCGGGTGGCCGAGGATTTCCGCCTCGTGCCCTTCGACATGCCGCGGGGGAGCCTGGCCGGCTACTATCCCGAGCTCAACGTGCTGGTGCCCCTGTCGAGCTTCGGCGAGCACTCGGACACGCCGACCTCGAAATCGGTGCTGGTGCGGGTCCGCCCGCGGGCGAGGGCCGCATGAGCGCCCCGCCCGCCGACGCCGAGACCTTCCTCGCGCAGACGTTCCTGGCCGAGACCGACCGGATCGCCGACCTGCGGCCCGACCTCGCGCGTCTCGAGGCCGGGATCCTGGCGGGGCTCCGGCTCGGCCTCGCGGCCGACAGCCGGACCTTCGCGCGGATCTTCGGGGTGGCGCACGCGCTCGTCCTGCGGGCGCTGGCGACGCTCGCCGGGCCGGCGGCCCTGCTGGCGCTCGCGGGCCGCGACGCGCGCACGCAACGCACGCGCTACGGCCTCAGCGCGGCCGGCGAGGCGCTGCTCGGGGGCCCCCCGGCCTGAGAGGCGAACGGACACGGCCAGACCCGCGTGATAGCCCGCAGACGCAGTATCATCCGCTCAGATCGCGCCACGCATGCAGGACGGGCCAATCGGCGCCACGCGACAGGGGAGCGTTTGGGCGCGTGCGCTCACGCGCAGGACTCCGATCCCGCGCGACGTGAAGGTTCAGGTCAAGCGCGCTCTGACGCGAGGTTTGAAATTTAATCCCGACGCCAGTCCACTTTTCGATCACGATTTGGTGCTACCTCACAATAGACGATCGTGAGCGGGATGATACTGCACAGTCGAGAAACGAACATTTCACCCGCGTCACCTTGCCACAGCAACGATATTGGATAATTTATGATCATACTGTGCCCGCAAATACCAGATCGTCGGGCCACGCTGAGCATATTTTATGATAAATTCAGATCTGGATCGGCCTGATCATTGCATTCGGATCGTGCGCGGACAAGAGGCCGCAAATCTGCTGCGCGACAGCTGCTTTCAGGAAGAATGGGATGCGCTTGCCGATGCATGTCCCTGGGCAACGGCGTGCCAATCCTATAACTATATCAGCACGTGGTTTGAGATTTATTCCAACTGTTTCGAGCCTCTTTTCGTCCTCCATGAGACTGGGGAAGGTCGTCTCGCCGGACTATTGGCGCTGGCGATATCCAGCGATGGAAAGTCTCTTGTGCATGCGGGAGCTTGCCAAGCCGAATATCAGGTATGGCTCGCACGACCATCCAGTTCGGACACTTTTATTCTCGGGGCACTCTCCATCCTACGAGAACAGTTTCCGGGCAAGTACATCCGCCTGCAATACGTCCCCGATCGCACACCGATGAGCTGGATTTCGCATGCACGAACCAGAGGGGTGAGCACCAAGCGAACGGTCGTCAAGCGCCCCTTGCTCGAGACTGTGACAGAGAGCCAGATCAACGCATCGCTTCGAAAAAAAAGCAATAGAAGTCGCATCAACCGCCTTAAGAAGATCGCGGAACTCAAATTTACTCGGATATCGAAGCGTCAGGATCTGGAGCCATTCATAGGCTCCATTGCTGATTTCTGCGATCTTCGGCAAGGCGCCATCAATCGGACATTTCCCTTTCGAGACGATCCTCATAAGAAGGAGTTCTGGCTTGGCCTCTTGGAAAAGACCGGGCTGATTCACGCATCCGCCTTGATGCTCGGCGATGCTCCCATTGCAGTACACATCGGACCGATCAGCCGTTCGAGTGTATCTCTCGGGATCATTTGTCACTCGCCATTTTTTTCTGAGCACTCACCCGGCAAGTTGCTAATCTTGTATCTCGCGAAGCAGCTAGCACAAGAAAACTTCTCTTACTTCGACCTTACCGCTGGCGGGGATGAATATAAGAGCCGTTTCGCCTCCCGGTTCGATGAAGCGTCCATACTTGAAATATCTTTCGACGGCTTCGATTACTATCTCGGCGTCATGCGGCACGGCCTCCTGGGCTCAGCCAAGCATATGTTGGGACCGGTCGCCACCTCCAGAGCGAAGGCGCTGCGACGACGTTTCAGCCTGTCTGCAAATCTGTTCCACTTAGCTTCCTCGAAGAAGAAAATCATTTATCACAGCAGGGACACACCTCCGCTCCCTCCGATCTCGGTACCCACGGTCTCCTTGAGAGTGAATTGCCTGAGCGATCTTCTTCTTCCGAAAGTGCGTTATTCGCGCCGTGAGATGGAGTGTGAGTTTTTAGCTGAGGCTCTCCGTCTTCTTGAGGCCGGTGCGCGCATGTACACTTACGCGAACCGCGGCATTCTGCTTCACTGCTCGTGGGTTGCCAGCGACAGATCGGCCCCTCCCGGCATGATGCGGGGCCGCGGCCAGGCTTGGCATTTTTGGGAGACCTACAATGTGACCGAGGCGTTGGCTCCGAACGTCCGCGTGCTGTCCCTGTCACAGAGACTCCACGACGCGAAGCAGTTCGCGTCTTCACAGGATGTGTTCGTACATCTTGAGAGGCGCGACGATGGAGCGGCCAGATTCCTGGAGCAGTACGGCTTCATCCATGTCGACCGTGCGAATGGATGACGTCGAGCGGCCATCTCTCGAAAGATGTGGCCTCATCTGGGGCCACAGGATGTCACCGATTTCAGGCCCACAATCGATCTGAGCCTGCTCGGGTGTGACAGTCACGACCGGCCATGCTGTCAACGCGCGTCTCGAGTCGATCAGTGCGCGTGGCAGGCCGGATACCGAAGTCAGCCGTTCGGCTTTGTGCCCGTCCCGGCCGCTCGGTGGCGGTCGCCGGCATCTTCCGAAGCGGACATCGGCTCGTGCCGGCTCAAGGGTCCTGTTCCCGCCCGATCCGGACATTCAGACAATCGAGCTGATCGACGGTGAAAACCCTATCCCCCGTGCGCGTCCGGGTCGCGCCACGAGCGCTCGAACGGCAGGCGCCAGGCGTGGGGCGCCACGAGTTGATGGATCGATTTCGGCCCCCAGGAGCCCGGCTCGTAGAGGCGCACCGGCGGCGGCGCTTCGAGGAGCGGCGTCGAGACCTCCCACAGGCGCTCAATGCCGTCGGCGGTGGTGAACAGCGTGTGGTCGCCCCGCATCGCGTCGAGGATCAGTCGCTCGTAGGCTTCCAGCACCTCGCCGAGCATCCCGGTGTCGCGCATGGCGAATTGCAGGCTCAGCTTGTCGAGCCGCATGCCGGGGCCGGGGCGCTTGCCGTAGAAGGAGAGCGACATCTTGGTCGCGTCCGCGAGGTCGAAGGTGAGGTGGTCGGGCCCCTGCGCGCCGACGCCGGAGCCCACCGGGAACATGCTCTTCGGCGGCTCGCGGAAGGCGATCGAGATGATGCGCTGACCCTCCGCGAGGCGCTTGCCGGTGCGCAGGAAGAACGGCACCCCGGCCCAGCGCCAATTGTCGATCGCGCATTTGAGCGCGATGAAGGTCTCGGTGTCCGATTCCGGATCGACGCCCTCCTCCGCGCGGTAGCCGTTGTACTGCCCGCGCACGACGTCGCGCGGCTCGATCGGCACCATGCTGCGGAAGACCTTGTTCTTCTCCTCGCTGATCGGCAGCGGCTCGAGCGAGGTCGGCGGCTCCATCGCCATGAAGCCGAGGATCTGGAACAAGTGGGTCACCACCATGTCGCGATAGGCCCCCGTCGCCTCGTAGAAGGCGCCGCGCTGCCCGAGCCCGAGGGTCTCGGGCACGTCGATCTGCACGTGGTCGATGAAGTTGCGGTTCCAGATCGGCTCGAACAGGCCGTTGGCGAAGCGGAACGCGAGGATGTTCTGCGCCGGCTCCTTGCCGAGAAAGTGATCGATCCGGAAGATCTGGTCCTCGGGGAAGACCTCGTGGAGCTTCCGGTTGAGGAGGCGCGCGCTCTCGAGGTCCGTCCCGAACGGCTTCTCCATGATGATCCGCGAGCGCGCGACGAGGTCGGCCTCGCCGAGGAGGCGCACGACCGGGAGGGCGGCCGCGGGCGGGACGCTGAGGTAGTGCAGGCGCCGGCTCTCGGCGCCGATCGCGGCTTCCGCCCGCTCGACCGCGTCCTTGAGCGCCGGGGCGCCGCCGGAGAGCGGCACGTAGTCGAGCATCTCCGCGAAGGCGGCGAAGGCCGCCTCGTCGACGGGACGGACGAAGAAGAGGTCGACAGCCTCCCGGGCGAGGCGCCGGAACGCGGCCGCGTCGAGATCGTCGAGGGAGACGCCGACGATCCGGCACGCGGGAATGAAGCCCGCGCTGCAGAGATGGAACAGCCCCGGCAGGAGCTTGCGCCGCGACAGGTCGCCGGTGGCGCCGACGAGGACCACCACCTGCGGGAATTTCGGCCCGACCCCGGGAGGAATCTTTCGCACGGGCATCCCCTCCGCCGCTGTGAACGGGCAAGCAACCGGAGTGCCACGCCAAAGCGGCGGAAATGGGAATATGGTCTGGCGGGAGGGCGGGGTCCGCACCGGCTCCCGCCCTCCGCCGGCTACCCGATCAGGAAGTCGCTCGCGTCGATCTGCGCCCGCGTGACGCCAGTCAGCACGATGACGTCGTCCACGCTGCCCACGACGTGATGCAACTCGACACCGCCGTTCACCGCGCGCACGTTGCTGGCGACGGCGAGGTAGGCGTTGAGTTCGCCGCCCGTGTGCAGGAAGGCGCTGACGTCGACCCGGTCCTGCCCGTTGCGGAAATCCGTCACCGTGTCCCGCCCGGTCCCGATCTCGAAAGCGAAGACGTCGTTGCCGTTGCCGCCGGTCAGCGTGTCGTTGCCCGCCCCGCCGGCCAGGATATCGTTGCCCTCCCCGCCGCGCAGCGTGTCGCTGCCGCCGAGGCCGAACAGCCTGTCGTTGCCGAGGTCCCCGTCGAGTGTGTTGTTCTGGGCGTTGCCGCGCAACTCGTTGGCGAGCGCGTTGCCCTGGCCGGTCTGGGCAGAGCCCGTCAGGATCAGGTTCTCGACGTTGCTGGTGAGCCGGTAGTTCACGGAGGCGAGCACGGTGTCGATCCCGCCCGCGGCGTTCGCGTTCGTCTCGGTGACGACGTCGCCGGTGTTGTCGACGACGTAGGTGTCGTTGCCGTTGCCGCCGGTCATGGCGTCGCGGTCGCCCCCGCCGTCGAGGACGTTGTCGCCGGCATTGCCGATGAGCACGTTCTGGCCGCCATTGCCGGTGGCGTCGATGTTGGCGGTCCCCGTCAGCGTCACGTTCTCGACGTTCGGCAGGGCGGCGATGCTGAAGCTGATCGACGACTCGACCGTGTCGGTGCCGCCGTTCGCCCCCTCTATGACCACGTCGCCGACATTGTCGACCACGAAGGTGTCGTTGCCGGCGCCCCCGTCCATCCGGTCGGCGCCCAGGCCGCCGTCGAGCCGGTCGGTGCCGGCCTCGCCGAACAGCTGGTCGTCGCCGGCCTGCCCGTTGAGCACGTCGTTGCCGCCGCCCGCGCGGATCGTGTCCTCTTCGGAGGTGCCCGGGAAAGTCTCGTTCGCCGCCGTGCCGGTGAAGCTGCCCGAGACGTTGCCGACCGCGATGTTGCCGAAGGTCTGGGTCAGGGTGTGGCCGGCCCCGTCGCGGACCGTGACGTCGACGCTCAGGCTGCGCGGGCCGGTCTCGTAGTCGATCAGGGCGCCGGCCTTCACCTGAAGCTCGTTGCCGACGATCTGGAACAGGGCCGCGTTGGCCCCGCCGACCGCGTAGACGAGGCTGTCCCCGACATCCGGATCGTTCGTCGCGAGCTTGGCGACGAGGGTGCCGCCGGCTGCATTCTCCAAGACCGTCAGGGCGCCGTTCGTGCCGGTGCCGGTGGCGGTGACGATCGTCGGCGCCTCGTTCACGTCGCCGACCGCGAGGTTGAGCGTCGCGGTCGCCGTGGTGCCGTCGGCGGTGCGGGCCTGGATCACCAGGCTGTAGGTCCGGGCCGTCTCGTAATCGAGGGCCTTGCCGGGTGCCACGACGAGGGTGCCGTTCTCGATCGCGAAGAGGCCGCCCGGATTGCTCACGAGGCTGAGGATGGGGGTGCCGGTCGTGAAGCCGCTGGGGGTGAGCGTGGTGATGGTGGCGTGCTCGGCATTCTCCAGGACGCTCGGGCTGCTCGTGCCGAAGGCGATCTTCGGCGTGCCGGTGCCTCCGCCGCCTGTATTCGTGTTGAAGAGCTGCTGCACCGTGAAGTCGCCGTCCGTGAAGCGGAAATGCTCCACGTTCGAGACCGTGTCCCTGCCGTCCGCGAGCCCGTCGCCGCGGGCGCCCTTGACGATGACGGTGCCGCCCGCATCCTGGGTGATGTCGTAGTCGGCGCGCCTGCCGCTGAAGACGGCCGTGTCGTCGCCGAGGCGGCCGTCGAGGATGTCGTCGCCGCCCCGGCCCTCGAGCAGGTTGGCGCCGTTCGTGCCGCGGATCTCGTCCGCCGCCTCGCCGCCCACCGCGTTCTCGACGTTGTGAAGGGTGTCCTCGACCTGGAAGGCCGCGTTCGTCGCCCCGGTGTTCGGGTCGCGGTTCGAGCGCGTGGTACCGTCCGCGGGCGTCGGGCCACCGAGGAGGTCGATCAGGAAGCGCGCCACCTCGCCGCGATACGAGACCGTGTCGCTGCCCCCATTCCCGTCGAGGTCGTCGATCCCGAACCCGCCGATGAGGAGGTCGTCCCCGTCCCCGCCCGAGAGCGTGTCGTTCTCGCTGCCGCCGATCAGGATGTCGTCGCCGGTGTCCCCGAACAGGAGGTCGTTCTCGCTGCCGCCGAGGATCAGGTCGTTGCCGCCCGCGCCGTGCAGCTCGTCGGCGAGCGCGCGCCCGTCGATGATGTCGTCGCCCGCCGTGCCGCTGATCACATCGCGCGGGGCGCCCTCGCGGGGCCCGATGATCAGGTTGCCGGGCTGTCGGGTGTCGAGGATCTGCCCGACGATGTCCTGCTCGGTGGCGCCGGCCGCGGCGGCGCCCTCGGCCGCCACGATCTGGCGCCCGTCCTCCAGTCCCGCGACCGAGAAGGAGAAGCTCGGGTCGACGCCCGGGACGCCGAGGGTTGTGGAGCCGTCCGGGAAGGCGTCGAAGGTGGCGCCGAGATGGATGCCGGCCGCGTCGTAGACCTGGCCCTTCACCTGATGGGCGGTCGCGTCGTACCAGTAGATCGCGAAGCCCTGCTCGGCGGCGGTGGGCACCACCTGGAAGGTCGCGCCCGCGGGCAGGCCCGTCAACGCCAGCGGCGCGTCGAGGCTGCCGAGCGGGTCGCCGGTGGCATTGTGGATCGTCGCCGTGACGAGCCCGCCCGCGCCCTGCTTGACCAGGATGAAGGTGAAGCCGACGCCGACGATCGCCTGGGCGACCGCCGCCCCGTCGCCCCCCGGGGCGACCGGGCGAGGACCGGGTCGGCGCCCGTGCCGATCCGCGCGGGATCGAGGATCGCGTACTGGGCGCGGCCCTGATCGTCGATCCAGCTCGTCACGAGCTGGCCGTCATGCAGCATCGCGGTCGAGGCGCCCGTGCCGAGGCCGAGATCGACCGAGCTGCCGAGGCTGCCCGCGGGCAGGACCTCCGGGCCCGCAGTGCCGGTCTGCAGCACGAAGCGGTCGACGTAGATCCGTCCGCCCTGGCCGTAGGCGACGTTGAAGCCGAACTCGGCGGTCTTGTTGTTGACGTCGAGGAGTTCGTAGCCCGCGACCGACGCGCCGGTCTGCGCGCCAGTACCATGGTCCTGCACCGCGATCTCGCCGAGATTGCCGCTGAGCGCCGAGACGAAGCCGACCTTGATCCGGCTCGTCGCGCCGGCGCCTGCCGCCTCCTCCCAGGCTGCCGCCACGCCGAGGTCGCCCGCCACGCTCGCCGCCACGTGGGCGATCAGGCCGTTGCCGTCACCGACCTCGTGGCGGATGACGCCCGCCGCGCCCGCGCCGATGCCGAAGGCGGCGTCGGGGTCGCCGAGCGAGGTGTAGGCCTTCAGGTAGAGGTGGCTGCGGGCGGAAGCACCCTCGTCCTCCACCCACAGGAAGGCGTAATTGTCCTGCATCGCGACCGCGACCGGATCGTGCTGCAGACCGGCCCTCGGATTGGCGATGGCGCCGCCGCCCGGCGCGCGCAGGGCGCCGTCGTTGACGATGAAGTCGCCCGTGTCGGCGCGCGGGCCCCAGGGCCGGACCGCGTAGGTGCCGTCCGGCGTCGGCGGCGCGAAGGCGTTCGGCGCGAGCGGCAGGAAGTCCGTCACCGCGACGGTGGCGTCGGCGAATTTCAGGTGCTCGAAATCCTTGACGACGTCGCGCCCGTCCGGGCCCGCATTGGTGGCGGGGTCGCGCGGGTTGCGCATGTCCTTGACGGTGAGGCTGCCGTCGCCGTTCAGGGTCACCGAGTACTGAGCGCGGTTGCCGGAATAGACCGCCACGTCGTCGTCGCTGCCGTGGCCGGGCGTATCGCTGAGGCGCTCCCGCCCGCCGTCGAGATGGTCGTTGCCGGCCCCGCCGATAACGGTGTCGCTGCCCATCCCGGCCTGGATCGTGTCGTCGAGGCCCTGTCCGTTGATGAAGTCGTCGTTGACGGTGCCGACGATGAGGTCGCGGCGTCCTTGCGTCGTCCCGTCCGGCCGCACGAGGTCGCCGAAGATCTCCTGCGGTCCCTCGCGGGTATCGATGATCTGGACCTTGATGTCGCTGTCGTTGGCCGAGACCTCGTTCCAGACGACGACGGCGCGGTCGCTGACGAGGCCCGCGATGCCGTGGCCCTTCTCGGTCTGCCCCGTCGCGGTGTCGAGGGTGACGGCGTGGCCGAAGCCGTTGGCGCCGCCGTCGAAGTTGAGCGCCTTGATCGCGGTCTCACCGTTCTCGATGACGCTGTAGGTGACGACGCCGCCGTCGTTGTCCTCGCCGAGGCCGACCACGTTGAACTCGCCCGTGAAGCCCGCGCCGCCGGAGACCGACGCCTTGCCGAGCCGGCCCACCTCGACGATCTCGCCCGCCACGAAGGTGCCGGGCGCGCCGCCGAGGACGAAGGTCTGGCCGAGGACGGCGAGATCGCCGTTGCCGGGATCGGAGACCCAGAACAGGCCGAAATTGCCGGCGCCGAGCGCGACCGCGTGGGCAAGCTGCCCGTTCGCCACGGCGACCCCGTCCGGGAGGGCGAGGCCCTCGATGAAGGCGCCGGTCTGGTCGAGGACGCGCACGCGCAGGCGGTCCTGCCCCGTGCCGTCGCGCTCGATCCAGGAGATGATGCTCTCGCCGTCATGAGCGACCGCGACGCTCGGGTCGCGCCCGAGCGCACCGCTCGTCAGCTCGAAGACGGCGTTGTTCGGGCTCGCGCCGGCGCTCCCTTCCACAATCGTCGCGTCGGCCTGCCCGTCGAGGCCCGCGGCCTTCGGCTCCTGGAAGGAGGCGCCGTCGGCGCTCGCCTGCACCTCGTAGCGCTGGAAGTAGACGTGGCCGGCCGTCCCGTTGCCGGCCGCGTTCGCGCCGGCGCGGTCGGTCTCGACCCAGAGCATGTTGAAGCCGGTGCGCACGTCGAGCGGCTTGCCGGCGGCGTCGAGGGTGACGACTTTCTCGTAGCCCGCCATCGCGACGCTGTGCTGGTCGATCACCTGACCGGCCGCGGCGTTGCCGCCGAGGCCGAGCTTGACCTCGTTGCCGATGATGCTCTCCGGGCCGAGGAAGCGGGCGGCGAGGCGCACGCCCTCCGCCGTCGCCTCGCCCCAGACCGCCTCGTAGCCGTCGCCCCAGCCGACGAGCGCGACGCCAGTACCCGCGCTGATGGTGCCGGCGCCGTCGTCGAGACGCATCGGCAGGGGAAGGAAAGCGTCCGGCGTCCCGTCGTGGTTGTAGAGCTGGAGCCGCACCTGCGTGGCCGCACCCGTACCGGCGAGAGAGGCGACGCCGAACACCTCGCCGAAATTGTCTGCGATGGCCGGCCGGCTCTGGGCGCCCGTCGCCGGGTCGACTTGGAAGCCGTTCAGGTCGGCGTTGGTGTTGCCCCAGCGCGAGGGGGAATCCGACCGCGGCTGGACCTCTGTCGCGAGGTCGAGGACCGTCTGCTGGCTGCGATCGAGGGTGCCGTCCGCCTTCACGTGCACGTTGAAGGCGATGTGTTCCACGTCCCAGAGCGTGTCCGGCCCCTCGGTGCCGCCGTTATGCGCGACGCTGACCGAGCCGTCGGCGTTCTTCTTGACGCTGTAGGCGCTCTGCAGGCCGGTGTACCAGACCGTGTCGCCCTTCGAGCCGTTGGCGCCGCCGTGGATGGCGTCGCTGCCGACGCTGCCCTCGATGAGGTCGTCGCCGGAGCCGGCCCAGACGGTGTCGGCGGCGAGTCCCGGGCGGAGGTCGTCGTCGAAGCTCGTGCCGATCATCGTGTCGACCTTGGCGTCGATGCGCCCGTCCGCGCGGTGGCGGTCGCCCTCCTGAAAGAAAGGCGGTCCCTGATAGTCGCGGGTGTCGAGGAATTGCGCGGTCACGTCGCCGTTGCTGCCGACGATGACGGCGCGGTCGCCGGCGACGCCCGTCGAGGCGAAACCGTCCGGGCTGGTGACGCCCTGAAAGACCGTCGCGGCGGCGGTGTGGGTGCCGTCCGTCGCGAAGGCGACCGAGACCACGTCGGTGGTGCTGTCGGCGTTCGTCACCGCGTAGGTGAGGACGAGTTGCGAGGTGCCCTCGCCGAGGCCGGCGATGCTGAAGGTCCCGCCGAAGCCGGCGGGCAGGTCGTAGCGGATCTCGCGGGCCGCATCGACGGTCCACGCGTTGGCGTTGACGCCCGCCGCGAAGACCTGCGCGACGACCGAGCTGACCCCGCCCACATTCTCGATCCAAGCGATCACGAAATCGGTCGTGCCCGCGATGTTCGCGATCACGAGGCCGCTCGCCGCGCTGGCGGTCCCGAGCATGGCGTCGCCGAGGGCGGCCATCCCCGCCGCGTCGGAGGCGAGCGTCCCACCGGCGCCCGCCGCGTTCGGGTTGAAGCGGATGTCGTTCTGCGAGCCGTCGGCGTCGAAGATCGTGAAGCGCACGTGGTTCGCGGAATCGATCCAGGCGATCACGCTCTCGCCGTCGTGGAGCGTGGTCATGGCGACATTGCGCCCGCTGGCGGCCAGCGTCTGGACCGCGTCCCCGTCCGCGCCACCCACCAGCCCGTCGAGGCCCGCGGCCTTCGGGCTCACGCCGTCCGGGCTCGTCGGGTCGATGGCGTAGCGCTGGAACTTCACCGCCCCGTAGCGGGCATCCGCACCAGCCGGCAGGGTCTTCGGCGTCGCGATCCAGGCGACGTTGAAGCCGGTCGATAGGATGGTCTTGGCGTCGACCGTCTTGTTGGCGGTCTCGAGGGCGTTCTGGAACCCGCCGACGACGGCCCCGTGGTCGTCGTCCTCGGCCGTGCCAAGGGTCAGCTCGCCGGGCACGAGCCCGACCGCGCCGACGAAGCGGACCTTCACGTCGGCGGCTTCGCCCACGGCCGAGCGCGATTCGTAGGCGACGGCGAACCCGTCGCCCGCGCCCGCCACGCTCGGTCGCGACACGATGCCCGGCCCGGTGCTGACCTTCAGGAGACCCTGGTCGAACAGGCCGCCCCCGGCGTTGAGCGCCTTCAGCCAGATGCTCGTGGCGCCGTCGGCCTCGGTCGATCGGTAGGCGACCGCGAAGAAATCGCCCGCGTTGTCCGCGGCGGAGACTTGGTCCTCGACGGCCGATGCCTGGGCCACCTTGAAGCCGTTGAGTTGATCCGTGAGCGTGTTGCCCCAGCGCGTCAGTGTAACCATGACCAGCGGCCTCCGGCGTCGATGCGCCTCGTCCGGCGGACGGGCCGTTCGCCCATTCCACCGGCCCCCTCCCGAACACGACAGTATTCGTAACGATCAGATACAATTTTTCTGCTGATCAATTCAGGTCGAAAAGTCCGACATATACGGGACTAAGGTCGGATGTTTTTTCAGACCAAAGTCCGATCCTCGATCTGTGTTGATTTCGTGCGGGATGGGACGAAGGCGCGGCCGCGAACCGGCCCGGGCCGGACCCGGAGCCGGCGGCAGGCGGCAGGCGGCGCCATGTCTTGAGCGAAGACCTGAGCCGAGCGCCGCGCCCTCGCCTCCCGCTTCCTCCGGACCTATGTCCCGGCCTGCTTGTTGCAGCGCAGCGTCTTAGTGAGCAGGTGCAGCACAGCTCGGCTGGGCCGGCGAGGCCCCGCACCGGGCACCCGCAGGATCGGAGCGAGACAGCGCAGTGAGCGACCGAGCGATCACGAACGAGCCCCTGCCCCGCCGCACCGTGCCTCCGGCGAGCGCCGCGGCTTCGGAGAGCCACCCGACCCTCGTCCTGCTGGCGCTGGCCATGGGCGGCTTCGCGATCGGCACGACGGAATTTGCCGCGATGAGCCTCCTGCCGGATTTCGCTCCGGACCTCCGGATCGACGAGCCGACCGCGGGCCACGTCATCAGCGCCTACGCGCTCGGTGTGGTGGTCGGTGCCCCCGTGATCGCGGTTCTGGCCGCGCGCATCGCGCGGCGCACGCTCCTCGTTTGCCTCATGGTCCTGTTCGCCCTCGGCAACGGCCTCTCGGCCCTGGCGCCGAACTACGGCACGATGCTGATCGTCCGCTTCCTCGCCGGCCTGCCGCATGGCGCCTATTTCGGCGTGGCGGCGCTGGTGGCCGCCTCGCTCGTCCCGCGCGAGCGGCGGAGCCAAGCGGTCTCCCGCGTCATCGCCGGCCTCACCGTCGCGACGGTCGTCGGCGTGCCGCTCGCCAACGCCATCGGCCAGCTCGCCGGCTGGCGCTGGAGCTTCGGCCTCGTGGCGCTGCTCGCGCTCCTCACCGCGATCCTGGTGCGCCTGTTCGCGCCGCTCGGAGCCCCCGCTCCGGGCGCCAGCGCCCTGCGGGAACTCGGGGCGCTCCGGCGCGGGCAGGTCTGGCTGACGCTCGCGACCGGGGCGATCGGCTTCGGCGGCCTGTTCTCCGTCTACACCTACCTCGCCTCCACCATGCTCACCGTCACGCACGCCTCGCCCGCCGCGATCCCGGGCATGCTCGCCGTGTTCGGCCTCGGCCTCACGGCGGGCAACCTCGCCTGCGCCTGGGCGGCCGACCGGGCCCTGATGCCGGCGGCGGGGCTCACCCTCGTCTGGAGCGCGGCGGCTTTGGCCCTCTACCCCTTCGCGGTCGGGAGCCTCTGGACGCTCGCCCCCGTCGTCTTCCTGATCGGCTGCGGCGGCGGCCTCGCCACCATTCTGCAGACGCGGCTGATGGATGTGGCGGAGGACGCGCAGACGCTCGCGGCCGCCCTCAACCACTCGGCCTTCAACCTCGCGAACGCCCTCGGCCCGTGGCTCGCCGGCCTCGCCATCGCTCACGGGCTCGGCCTGCCCGCGACCGGCTTCGTCGGCGTCGCCCTGGCGCTCGGCGGGCTCGCGGTCTGGGCCGTCTCGCTCGTGGCCGACCGCGCCGATCCGCGCCCCTGCGAGCAGCCCGGCTAAAGGGCGGATCAGCGTGAAGTGAGCCGGCGACCCGTTGCCGTCCGGCGCGATCCCCCTAGCCTCTCAGGGACAGGCGGGCTTTCGCCATGCGGGTCCGTCGAGCCCAGGAGGGATCGCCCCATGAGGTACTTACTTGCCGGATCGCTGATCATGATCGGCCTGTGCGGTGCACCGCCGTCACGCGCGCAATCGATCGACATCGGTCCCGGCGGCCCGAGCATCGACCTTCGCAGCCGCCGCGAGCGCGAGCGCGATCTCGACCGCGAGGAGGCTCGCCGCGAGATGCGGCGCGAGCAGCGGCGGCGCGACATCGAGGATGACGACGACGATGACCGGCCGCGCCGCCGGTACTGAGCCGGCGGCCGCCTGCCCCGCCAGGGGCCGGGTCGCGGGGCCCGGCCTCGGCGGATCAGCCCGGATTGCCGACGCGGCGTGAGATCTGCCGGACGGGCGAAGCGGGAGGCGTCACGGCCTCACGGCGCACCCGTCGCGCCTTTTCGGGCGATGAGCAGCTGCTGGACGCCGTTCGCGACCGCGATCACCCGGACCTGCGTGAAGCCGAGCCCGTGGGCGAGGGCGACGAGGTACGCCTCGTCATACGCGACCGCCGCCTCGGGATTCTCCAGCGTCTCCACATGGGCCTGCCCGATCCGGTGCCGGAAGGTGTGCCGGTCCCCGAAGGAACTGGGCGGGTGGTCCATGCTGAACACGAACATCGCCATCACGCCGCCCGGCTTCAGCACGCGAAAGGCTTCCCGCGTGTAGTTCTCGACCTCCGGCTGGAGCAGGTGCGTGTAGAGCGAGGTCGAGAAGACGAGATCGGCCGAGGCGTCCGCGATCGGCAGGTCGAAGCCGCCGCTGCGCGCCGTCGCGTTCCGGTAGGTCGCGCTCTCATGCGTCGAATTGATGAAGGTGAAGCGCTCGGCGTCGAAATTCGCCCGGCACCAGGCGAGCATCTCCTCGTCGATGTCGATGCCGTGGTAATGGCCCTGGAAGCGCTCGCCGCTGAAGGCGTAGTCGCGGATGTGATGGGCGAACCGGCCGCAGCCGCAGCCGATGTCCACGATCACCGAGGCCGGCGAGATGAAGCCGTTCGCCAGCATGTAGAGCCAGAAGTTCTTGCCGGCCGTCAGGTAGCCGATCTGGTTGGCGAAGACGCTGTTCCCGACGCCGACGCGGATGCGCATGTAGTTCGGCGGGATCTTGCGCAGATCAGGAAAAATCAGCGCCGGGATGATGTCCATCAAACCGGATGCGAACTTGAAGAAGGGGTTGTAGGTCAACGTCGCTGCCGAGGGGACGACCCTGCGCAGATGTCGGTTGAACCCCATTCCGTCCTCCGCGGCTGCCACGATACGCTCCGGCGGCATCGTCGGCCGCCTTCCGCGAAGCATCATCTGCGCCAGGACTTCGTCGCGCGTTCGGGCGTCCCGAACCGGGCGGAGCCTATCCTTCCGCCGGGTCGGCCCCGGCCGCGACGCGGTCGCGGAACGCGCGGGAGGCCAGAACGGCGTGCACCGCGCGGAGTTCCGCCGCGCGCTCCGGCCCGAAGGCCGCCTCGAAGCGCTCCTGCACGCCGCGCCACAGGGCCGTGGTTTCGCCGAGCTTCGCGCGCCCGAGATCGGTCAGGATCACCCGCCGGGCCCGCCGGTCCCGCGCGTCCGGGACGAGGCGGAGATAGCCGTCCCGCGTCAGCGGCTTCAGGGTGTGCCCGAGGCCCGACAGATCCATCACGAGGGCGTCGGCGAGTTCGCCCATCGTCGGCGTGCCCATCCGGGCGACATTCGCCAGGAGGCCGTGCTGCGTGGCCCGCAGGCCGGCCGGCGCCAGGGCCTCGTCGTAGATCTGGCCGAGGCTGCGCATCGCCTGCCGGAGCAGCGCATTGCTGCACAGGCTCGGATCCATCGCGTCCCCGTTCGCCGATCGCACCACCGTCACGCTCCCGCGCGGATGGCGCGCGGCCACCCGGTCCCTGATCATATCCGATGACGGAACGGGCGGGTGCCGAAATCGGTCCGCACAGGCCCGGACCGCGGACCCCGAGGGGCCGGGATGCGGTGCCCACGCCACGCTTCCTCGCTTCATCATGAATGGGTGAACGCCCCGCCCGCGCGATCCGAAGCCTGGAATCCGCCGCCAGGTGATTCGCGGCCGAGCTGCGCCCGGCCCCCTGCGCGCGCTGGCGAAGACTCTCTTCGGTCAGGCTGACGGCACACGAAGAGCAGTCTTCACAAGTACGCTTGTGCACCGAAACAGCATCACTCAGCAGAGGGGTACTAGCCTGTTCTAATCACAAAAAATTATTGCAAAACTGTTGGGATTGCCCCAGCAGTTCGAACGTGCAGTGCTTCAGCGCCCGAGGCACTACAGAGAAACAGATAAACGGAAGATGGGCGCACCGAGTACTTACGTAGGAACCGCAATTCGGTTGAGATCCATGAGCCCGCACATCGTCAAGATCTTTTCAGACTTTATCGAATGTCTGCGCGTCGCAAGGGGTCTCTTCCTGCAGAAGATCACTCCTCACGGGCATGTGAGGAGTTTTGTCACCGTCCCAGTGCGCCGGACGGCGAAAATCCGCCGCCCCGCCGCGCGCCGGCCCGTGTCCGACTGACGTCCTTATCCGGCGTCTGGTCTTCGCAGCGTCCGAACTGATCGGTGATCTTCGCGGGGCACGCCACTCAGCGGCGCGGCTCCGACCAAACAGGGGGCCCAAGGTGAACGAGATCCGTGCCGTCGTCATCGATAGCGATCCGCTGTTCCGCACCGGCGTCGCCTACACCCTGAACGGCGAGGCCGACATCGCGGTCGTCGGAGAGGGCGCGTCGGCGTCCGACGCGTTCCGCCTCGCGGCCGACCTGAAGCCGAGCGTCATCGTCCTCGACATCGGGATACTCGGCGGCGGCGCGGAGGCGGTCGAGACCCTCGTCGCCCATTGCGCCGACGTGAAGATCCTGATGCTGACGAGCATCGTGGACGACCAGCAGGTCTGCGCCGCGATGCAGGGCGGCGCCTGGGGCTACGTACTCAAGGGCGTCAGCGGCCCGGAACTGGTGCAATCCGTGCGGGTGATTCACCGTGGCGAGCGCTACGTCACGCCGGCGCTGGCCGCCCGCCTCTTCGCCAAGCCGCGGAACCCGGCCCCGAGGCCCGAGCAGACCCTGTTCTCGAGCCTGACCGGCCGCGAGGAGCAGATCCTGACGCTGCTGGCGGAGGGGCTGAGCAACAAGGAGATCGGCGGGCGCCTCGAGATCAGCGAGAAGACGGTCAAGCATTACCTGACCATCATCCTCGACAAGCTCAACGTCCGGAACCGCGTGCAGGCCGCCCTCTTGGCCTACAACCGCTCGAACCTCGTCGGCCACTGAGCGCGCGCGCCGAACGCTCGCGCACCGGGCCCCGCACCTCCGCCGCCCCGCGCGGCGGGGTGCGGGGCCCGCGCGATTCCGGGCCCCGGCGCCCGATCAGACCAAGGTCGGAACCGGATTAGGACCTAGGCCCCGCAGAGCGCTGGTCCTTGGTTGGTATTCAGGCGGCCTCGACTGTCTAGGATCCGAACATCGCAGTTCTTTGGGAACGGCTGCCATGTTTCTGGACCGCAAAACGACCTCTCGGATCCGTATGCAGGAGGCCGAGCGCGCCCGCGAGAACCGGCTGGAGATCGTCAAGGCGCACTCGCATGGCGAGATCACCAAGCGCGACATGTTCCGCTGGGGTCTCTACGGCGCGAGCGGCCTGATCGCGGCCAAGCACGGGCTCAGCCCCTTCGTGCGCAGCGCCTACGCGGCCGTGCCGACGGGGACCCCGGCGAGCCCGCTCTTCGGCGCCCAGAAATTCCACGAGCCCCTGAACCGCGCGGTGGTGCAGCCGCGCATCCCGCTCGTGGCCGCGGCTGGCAGCGACGACGTGATCTGGCTCGACGCGAATGGCCGGCCCTACGCGAACGAGTTGCCGGGCCGGCGCCTGTCCTACCACGACGAGTGGAGCAAGAAGGGCGCGAACTGGCAGCGCCTCTCGAACCCGCTGACCGGCCGCGGCCCCTGCGAGGGCCGCCCGCCGGGCGAGTTCTTCGCCCACCAGCGCTGGTCGAAGGATCCGACGAGCTCGAACCGCGACCTGTTCCCGAAGGTCGGCTACATCATGTCCCTCGGGCAGTGCCAGTCGAGCACCAAGTATTGCAACGAGATGCCGGCGCAGAACGCCAACGCGATGTGGTCGTTCGGGCCGCGCCAGCCGGGCTGGCGGGGGTCGAACGCGGGCTCGCGTCTCGGCTACGGCGCGCCCTGCCTGATCAAGGCGCGCTACGGCGAGCCGATGCTCACCCGCATCTACAACGACCTCCCGGTCGACCGCACCCAGAACGGCGGCTTCGGCCGCAACGAGATCTCGACCCATTTCCACAACGCGCATAACGGCGCGGAGAGCGACGGCGCCTGCAACGCCTACCACTTCCCCGGCACGTTCTACGATTACCACTGGGGCACCACCCTGGCGCGGCGGGACATGCCGAGTATCCGCGCCTTCAACGACCCGCTCTACCAGAAGAAGGCCTCGGGCCCGACCGACGACGGCGGCCTGATGATGGTCGAGGGCGATTACCGCGAATTGCAGGGCACCCTGTGGTTCCACGACCACCGGTTCTTCTTCACGGCCGAGAACGTGCACAAGGGCAATTTCGCCCTCTGCAATTACTACAGCGGGCCGGACCGGGCCAGCACCGGCATCAGGGACGGCGTGAACCTGCTGCTGCCGAGTGGTGATTCGCTGCCCTGGGGCAACCAGGATTTCGACGTGAACCTCGCCGTCTCCAACCCGGCCTTCGACAAGGACGGCCAGCTCTTCTTCGACATCTTCGACACGGACGGCTTCCTCGGCGACATTCTGGCCGTCAACGGCAGCTACTACCCCTACATGGAGGTGCTGCCGCGCCGGTACCGCTTCCGCATCCTCAACGCGTCGATGTCGCGCTTCATCAAGCTCGCCGTCGCCGTCAACAATGCCCGCTCCTACTCGTCGGGCACGACGGTGCCGATCTGGTTCATCGCCAACGACGGCAACCTCGTCGTCAACCCCATCCAGATCACGGAACTGGACGAGCAGGGCGTCGCCGAGCGCTACGACATCGTCATCGACTTCTCGGCCTTCGCCGACGGTGACAGCATCTACCTAGTCAACCTGCTGCAGCAGACGGCGGGCATGAAGCCGGACGGCGCAGTCTCCATGTCGAACGCCCTGAAGGGGGTGGCCGCCGACCCGTGCGTCGGCCCGATCATGGAGTTCCGGGTCCGCAAGGGCGGTATCAAGAGCGTCGACGACCCGAGCCGGACCTACCAGGGCACCGAGATCGACGGCAGCGCCGATTTCACGAATGCGGACTGGAAGAGCGGGCTGAAGACCCTGACCACCCAGATTCCCGTCGTCGCCCCCGTGCGCGAGCGCGTCATCGAGTTCAACCGCGCCGGCGGCGGCGATTCCCGCGACCCGAAGACCGGCCAGTGCATTCCCGAATGCGGGGACATCGAGTCCTTCCCCTGGGCGGTCCGCATCAATGGGCAGGCCGCGCACTCGCTGAACGCAAACCGCATCGGCGCCCTGGTGCCGAAGCCCGGCGAGGTCGAGTACTGGACCCTCGTCAACGGCGGCACCGGCTGGGACCACCCGATCCACCTCCATTTCGAGGAGGGCATCACCCTCGACCGCGGCGGCGCCTCGATCGGCCCGATGGAGAAGCTCGTGCGCAAGGACGTCTGGCGCCTGCGCCCCGGCGGCACCGTACGCTTCCAGGTCCGCTTCGGCGAGTTCGGCGGCTCCTACGTGAACCATTGCCACAACACGGTCCACGAGGATTTCGCGATGCTGCTGCGCTACCAGCTCCTGACCCCGGCGCCAAACGATCCGGATTACGTGAAGACGGGCAGCCGGCCGCACTGGCAGATCTCGAACACGCCGATCCCCTCGCCCGACGGCGTCACCTTCCGCGTGCCGGAGGTGCTGCCCGAGGCCCAGCCGACCTTCAAGCCGCCGGGCCGCGCCTGACGCGACGCGGGCGGCCGACACCCCGGCCGCTCTCCTCCAGCGAGAGAGCCAATCCCATGTTCCGGATTCTGACGCGCGCCTCGCTGATCGCGGGCGCGGCCCTGACCCTGCTCGCGGGGAGCCCGTCGCTTGCGGGCACGCGCTGGGGGAGGGCTACCTGCCGGACGTGGCGCTCACCGACCAGGACGGGCAGAGCCGCCGCTTCTACTCCGACGTGCTGAAAGGCCGGATCGCCGTCATCGCCTTCATCTACACGAGCTGCCGCGACATCTGCCCCGTCGTCACCGCCCGCCTCACCCAGGTCCAGGACAAGCTCGCACACGACAAGCTCGCACACGACAAGCTCGCACACGACAAGGGCGCCCAGGACAAGGGCGCGGAGGCGGCCGAGCCCGTCTTCGTGGCCATCAGCATCGATCCCCTCACCGACACCCCCGCCCGCCTCAAGGCCTACGCCGACGCCTTCGGCGCCGGGCCCGGATGGACCTTCCTCACCGGCCAGCCCGAGGCCATCGCGCTGGTGCGCCACAAGCTCGGCGAGCGCAGCCAGAAGCTGGTCGAGCACAGCCGCACCCTGCTGCTCTACAACGACGCCACCGGCGAGTGGGCCCGCGACTCCGCCTTCGGCGACCTCACCGTGCTCGCCGCCACCATCCGCGCCATGAACCCCGCCTTCAGCGCCGGCCGCACCGGCGGGGCCGCAATCGGCGAGGCGAGCCTGGCCACCGACCTGCCCGGCCAGAGCCTGTTCCTGAAGACCTGCGCGGCCTGCCACACGATCGGCCAGGGCGCCCGCGTCGGGCCGGACCTGGCCGGCATCGGCGCCCGGCGCTCCCGCGACTGGCTCACCGCCTACATCACCGACCCGCAGCGGCTGCGCGCGGCGGGCGACGCGGCCGCCCTCGATCTCGCCCGGGCCTTCCCGTCCGTGCGCATGCCCAACCTCGCGCTCTCGGAGGCCGACGCCGCCGACGTGCTCGCCTATCTCGAGGCCCGCACCTACGCCGCCCAGGAGGCGGAGAAGGACGCCGAGAAGGACGCCGCCCGCGAGGCGAGCGCCGGGGACCACCATCACCACCATCATCACCACCACTGAGGCGGCAGGCCCGTGCCGGGAGGGAGCGCCACGCCATGACCGACCCCATCACCGCCAGCCCGGACGAGCCTCGCGCCCGCGCCGCGCGCCGCGCTGCTCGCCAAGGCTCTCGCCGCGCCGCGCGCCAAGCCGGCTTCACCCTGGTCGAGGTCATCGTCGTGCTCTCGATCATGGGCCTGATCATGAGCCTGGTCGGCCCGCGCGTGCTCGGCTACCTCACCGAGTCCAAGGCCAAGACCGCCCGCATCCAGGTCGAGACCCTGTCCAGCGCCGTCGAGCTGTTCTTCATCGACAACGGCCGCTACCCCCTCGACGGCGAGGGCCTGCAGGCCCTGGTCAGCCCGCCGGGCGGGCTCGCCTCCTGGAACGGCCCCTACCTCAAGGGCGCGGCCGTGCCCAAGGATCCCTGGGGCCGGCCCTACCTCTACGCCTCGCCCGACCGCGGCCGCAGCTTCCTGATCACCGTCACGGGCCAGGACCGCGAGGCCGACCCGCGCGCCCGCGCCCCCGCCCCGCCGCGCCCGCCCTCACCCCCGCCATCGCCCCGACAGGCCCCGCCCTGCCCGGCGGCGGGCGCCAGGCCGACCTCTCGCGATCCGACCTCTCGCGGTCCGACCCCTCCGGGAGGGCCGCCGAATGACCCCCTCCGGACCCGTGCCGGGCGCCCGCCAAGCCGAACGTCAAGCCGAACGTCACGCCGGGCGCCGGGCGCGGCTCGCCGCCCCGCTCGCGGCGCTGGCCGGCTGGTGGCGGGCCGAGCTGCAGGCGGGCCTGTCCGCCCTGCGCCCCGCCGCCGGCACCCCCGCGGCCCCGCCCCGCCCCCCTTGCGCCTGCGCCTGCGGCCCGACGCGGAGGGGCTCGGCCTCAGCCTGCGCACGCCCCGGGCCGAGCTCCACGCCGAGCGCATCACCTGGGCCGAGTACGCCCCGGCCCGGCTCGACCGGGCCCGGGCCCGGGCGGCGGCCGCGGCCGGCGGCCGGGCGGTGCCGCTGAGCCTGGCGCTGCCGCACGCGGTCGGGCGCTCCTTGAGCCTGCCGCGGCGGGCGCTGGCGCAGGCCGAGGCGATCGTGCGGGCCGAGATCCTCCGCAAGACGCCGCTGCGGCCGGAGGACATCGCGCTGGCCTGCGCGGTGGCGCCGAACGGCCCCGAGCGGGTGCGGGTGCACTACCTCGTGGTGCCGGCCAGCCTCCTCGACCGGACGCTGGCCCGGCTCGGGCTGGCGCGCGCCGCGATCGCCAGCCTGGAGGGTGTCGCCGGCCCGGAGGGTGGCGCCGGCCCGGAGGATGGCGCCAGCCCGGAGGACGCGGAGGCCGGCGGCCCGGTGCTGCCGTTCGGGCGGCGCAGGCCCGGCCCGGCCCGCGGCGGGGCGGGCCGCGCTCGGCCTCGGCGCGGCCTGCCTGGCGCTGGCGCTGACCGGCTTCTGCGGGCTGGCCGGGCGGCAGGCGGCGCTGATCGGCGCGCTCGAGGCGCAGATGGCGGCGATGGACGCGCCGGCGCGGGGCTCGGCCGAGCGGCTGCGCAGCGTCTACGGGCTGATCGGCGCGGCGGGCGAGCTGGCGCGGCTGCGGGAGGCGCCGGGCGTGGTGGCGGTGTGGGAGGAGCTGGCGCGGCTGTTGCCGGCCACGACCTACCTGACCGAGATCCAGGTGACGGGCGCCGGCGTGGAGCTGTCCGGCTACAGCGAGGCGGCGGCCGAGCTGATCGCCCGGCTGCAGGGCTCGCACCTGCTGCAGAACCCCACGCTCTCCGGCCCGATCGTGTTCGACAAGGCCCGCGCCCGCGAGCGCTTCGCCCTCCGCGCCACCTTCCGCCAGACCCGCCTCCCCGAGGAGATCCTCACACCATGAGAGCCGGCCGGCCCCCGGGCCGGCCGAGCGCGGCGGGTTCGGACCTTCGGCGAAGCGCTTAGGATCGGGATCGGACCAAGGTCCGACGCGCGCTCAGACCATTGAAGATCATTCCGCCGGACCTTTGCATGTATTGGTCCCGGTGCTCCCCGTGAAAAATTCCCCTCAGCGCAGATAGAGCGCGGATCTTCCGAAAGTAACGGAGGGGCTGTCATGGGCGTCGAGTTCAACCGCACCGATCTGGATTTCGTCCTCACGCAGATCGAGATGGCGGAGGCCGGACAGAACCCCGTCAACCCGCACCTGACCTTCGGCCTGCGCCACGTCGACGGCACCGACAACAGCACGGTGACGGGCCAGCCCCTCTACGGTTCAGCCGACCAGACCTTCCCGCGGCTCACGAACCCGGTCTTCCAGAGCGCCGACCCGTCGCTGTTCGCGCCGCCCGGCGGCCCGGCGACCTCCTACGCCAGCACGAGCGGCGCTGTGTTCGACGCCGATCCGCGCGTCATCAGCAACCTGATCTCCGATCAGTCGCTCAACAACAACGCCGCCGTCGTCGCCGCGCTGAAGCTCACCGGCTCCTCGAATCCCGACGCCGACGCCGCCAGGGTCGCCACCGCCTGGGACGCCGTGAAATCCGCCACGGCCGCCCACGACGCCGCGGCGCTCGCCACCGCGAACGCGGCGCTCAAGACCCTCACGGACGGGCTCGGCCTCAAGATCGAGAACGGCAGCCTCTACATCGAGAACGTGACGCCGGATGCCGGCCTCTCGGCGCCGTTCAACACGCTCTTCACGCTGTTCGGCCAGTTCTTCGACCACGGCCTCGACCTGATCGCGAAGAGCAGCGTCAGCGGCACGGTCTACATCCCGCTCAAGCCCGACGATCCACTCTACGTCCCGGGCGGGCAGACCAACTTCATGGTGCTGACGCGGGCGACGAACCAGCCCGGCCCCGACGGCAAGCTCGGCACCGCCGACGACATCCACGCGAACACGAACCAGGTCACGCCCTTCGTCGACCAGAACCAGACCTACACATCGCACCCCTCGCACCAGGTATTCCTGCGCGAGTACATCGTCGGCGCGGACGGCAAGGTCCACACGACCGGCCGCCTGCTCACGGGCGCGAATGGCGGCGAGCCGACCTGGGCGGACGTGAAGGCCAATGCCCTCAAGATCGGCATCAGGCTCAGCGACGAGGACGTGAACAACATCCCGCTGCTGGCCACCGACGATTACGGCAACTTCATCCCCGATCCGGCGACGGGCTACGCCCAGATCGTCTTCAAGGGGCTGGACGGGATCGCCGGCACCGCCGACGACGTCCTACGCTCCGGCAGCCCGACCACGCCGCTCTCGACGGTCGGCTCCGTGCGCACCGGCCACCAGTTCCTCAACGACATGGCCTACGGCGCGGCCCCGAGCGACCCGGAGGCGGCGGGGCCGCATCTCCAGGCGGACGGCGATTCTGCGGTCGGCTACCGGAACGCGGACGGCACGCCCGGCGGGATCGACGCGCGCGGCAACCCGGTGGCCTACGACAACGAGCTCCTCGACGCCCACTACATCGCGGGCGACGGGCGGGCGAACGAGAATGTCGGCCTCACCGCGATCCACGAGGTCTTCCACGACGAGCACAACCGGCTCGTGCAGCAGGTTAAAGACCTCGTCCTGTCCGAACTCGCCAACGGCGACACCGCCTTCGCGAGCCACTGGGTCCTCGACGGGACCGACCTCTCGGACGGCATCCAGGACAACGAGTGGAACGGCGAGCGCCTGTTCCAGGCGGCGAAGTTCGGCACCGAGACGCAGTACCAGCACCTCGTCTTCGAGGAATTCGCCCGCAAGGTCTCGCCGGCCATCCACCTGTTCGGCAACCTGAACGTCCATCTCGACCCGGCCATCACCTCCGAGTTCGCGAACGCGGTCTACCGGTTCGGGCACTCGATGCTCGACGAGAACCTCAACCGCTACGTGCTGCAGGGCAAGTATCTCGACGCGGACGGCAAGCCGACCGACGCCGTCACCGGAACCCCGAACCCGCTCGCCGGCACGCCGCTCCTCGACGCCTCCGGCAACCCCGTCCTCAACGCGATCGGGTTGATCCAGGCTTTCACCAACCCGCTCGAATTCGCCGCCCACGGCGCGGACGCGGCGGGCGAGATCGCCCTCGGCGCGCTCAACCAGCCCGGCAATGAGATCGACGAGTTCGTCACCGGCGCGCTGCGCAACAACCTGCTCGGCCTGCCCCTCGACCTCGCCGCCCTCAACATCGCCCGCGGCCGCGAGACCGGCGTGGCGCCGCTCAACCTCGTGCGCAACCAGATCTACGCCCAGACGCACGACAGCTCGGTGAAGCCCTACGCGAATTGGAGCGAGTTCGGCAGCTACCTCAAGCACGAGGCGTCGCTGATCAACTTCGTGGCCGCCTACGGCACGCACCACACCATCCTCGAGGCGACGACGCTCGAGGGCAAGCGCGCGGCCGCGCTCCTCCTCGTGGAACACGGCCAGGACGGCTATTCGGGCAGCGGCGTCTCGGCGGCCGACATCAAGGACGCCCATGATTTCCTGCACAGCACGGGCGCCTACGCGAACATCACCGACCCGGCGGCGCTCAAGCTCGACCCGAACGCGCTCCACGACGCCAGCGGCGCGATCCCGTTCCGGAGCACGGGCAGCATCACCGGCCTCGACCAAGTCGATCTCTGGATCGGCGGCCTCGCAGAGAAGCAGAACCTGTTCGGCGGGCTGCTCGGCTCGACTTTCGACTACATCTTCCGCATCCAGCTGGAGAACCTGCAGGACGGCGACCGGCTCTACTACCTGCCCCGCCTCGAGGGCACGCACTTCCTCGGCGAGATCGAGAACAATTCGTTCGCCGAGATGATCATGCACAACCTCGGCACCAAGCACATGAGCGCGAGCGTCTTCCTCGCGCCCGAGTACACGGTCGAGGCGAGCGCCATCAATCCGGACGACATCTCGACCTGGACCCGCAACCCGACGACCGGCAAGCTCCTCCTCGAGTCGAGCTGGGTGCTCGACGATCACGGACAGCACCTGAAGGGATCGGACGGGGCCGACATCAAGTCGATCCACTTCCTCGGCGACGACAATTTCTTCGGCAACACGATGGTGCTCGGCGGCACCGAGCACGACGACTACCTGTTCGCCGGCAACGCCGACGACGACACCGTCTACGGCGACGGCGGCAACGACGTCATCGACGGCGGCAACGGCAACGACTTCCTCTACGGGGGTGAGGGCAACGACCACATCACCGACACCGCGGGCGACGACACGATCCACGGCGACGCTGGCGACGACTGGATCGACGGCGGCATCGGCGACGACATCATCTTCGGCAACGACGGCAACGACACGCTCCACGGCGGCAAGGGCATCGACGACATCCAGGGCGGCCAGGGCAACGACATCATCGACGGCGGCGAGGGCGACGACGAGATTCAGGGCAATGAGGGCGACGACTGGATCGAGGGCGGCCAGGGCGGCGACCTGATCGTCGGTGATGCCGGCGCGCCGACGGGGCAGCTGCCCCTCTACGGCTCCGACGACGTCCTGATCGGCGGCACCTGGCTGCCGACCGGGCCGGACGGGCATCCGATCACGAGCCCCGTCACCGACACCGCGGCCAATGGCGGCGACCGCATGCAGGGCTTCAGCGGCGACGACATCATGATCGGCGGCGGCGGCTTCAACCGCTTCGAGGGTCGCAACGGCTTCGACTGGGCGTCCTACGAATTCGACCGGGCCGGCGTCTCGGTCGACATGGACATCAAGGACTTCATCCTCGATTCGCCCCCGCTCTCGCCCGACGCGATCCGCGACCGCTTCATCGAGACGGAAGGGCTCAGCGGCTCGTCCTACGACGACTTCCTGCAGGGCACGAACGACGCGGTCGCCGACCCAACGAACGAGCTCAACAACATCACCCTGATCACCGGGCTCGACACGTTCTTCTCGCCCGATGCGCCGGTCCATTTCTCGGGCGGCAACATCATCCTGGGTGGCGGCGGCAGCGACCGCATCGAGGGCCGCGCCGGCAACGACATCATCGACGGCGATGCCTACCTGCATGTCAGGCTCGAGAACGGCCAGATCGTCCGAGAGATCCTCGACGGGGGCCGCCCGAACGACGTCGACACCGCCGTCTACTCGGACATCGCCGCCAATTACGTCATCGGCGCCCGCACGGCGGACGGCCGCGGCTGGGACGGGCTCGACGCGGAGGGCTTCTTCTCCGTCGTCCACGTGACGGTGGGCGCAGGCGGCGGCGGAGGCGGCGCGGCGGCGATCGTGGACGACGGCGTCGACAAGCTGCGCAATATCGAGCGCCTGGAGTTCCGGGACGGCACCCACAGCGTCGGCGAGTTCCTGTTCACGATGCCGACCAAGAACACGCTGCCCTTCGGCACCGTGGACATTGCCGGAAACCCGGTCATCGGCCAGCTTCTCAACGCCACGAACTCGCTCCTCGACCTCGACGCGCTGAACTCCGCCGATCCCTCGGCTTTCCTGCCGAAGGTCACCTACCAGTGGGAGTATCTGGATCCGGCCCGCGGCGAGTGGGTGCCGATCACGGGGGCGACGGGCGAATCCTACAAGGTCTCGGCCTTCGTCGTCGGGCAGGCGCTGCGCGTCAGTGCCTCCTTCGTCGACGCGCTGGGCTACACCGAGCGCGTGGTCTCGGCCCAGACCGCCGTGGTCACTACCCCGCCGAACGTCAACACGGCGCCCTTCGTGGTGCCGCAGCAGGGCCAGGTCGGCCTGCCCGACACCAGCGTGTTCGAGAAAGGGGCGGTGAACCTGTACCTGCCCGTCACCACGGTCTTCGGCGACGCGCAGACGCCGGCGGCGCAGCTGAAATACACCGTCACGCTCGCCAACGGGCACGCGCTCTCGGAGATCGGCCTCAGCGTCGTCGATCAGGTCGCCGCCAACGGCTCCCTGCGGATCACCGGCACGCTCGCCACGTCCGTCACGGGCCCGGTCGATATCAAGGTCAGCGCCACCGACCTGGGTCCCGGCACCCCGCTCACGGTCACGGACATCTTCCGCCTGAACGTGATCCACCCGACGCCCGGCTCGCAGGCCGTGATCAACGGCTCGCTGCAGGACGGCTACATCGCCGGCGCCAGCGTGTTCATGGACTCGAACGGCGACGGCTTCCGCCAGAGCTTCGAGGCGCAGGCGATTACCGACGCGACCGGACACTTCACCCTCGTGGGCAAGCCGGGTGTGATCGTCGCCACCGGCGGGACGGGCGCGATCGACATTGCCACGAACCTCGCCTTCAACGGCACATTCAAGGCGCCTACCGGCTCGATCGTCGTGAGCCCCCTGACCACGATCCTCGTGGAGTTGATGGGGCGCGGCGCCAGTCTCGCGGCGGCCCAGACTCAGCTGCGCTCGGCCCTCGCGCTCGATGCCAGCGTCGACGTCACCCAGATCGATCCGATCGCGACGATCATGGACGGCAACGCGACGACGGGGGCCAAGGCGCTCGCCGAGCACCTCTTCGTCACCGCCTCGCAGATCCTCAACACCGTCTCGCTCCTGCAATCCGCCGCGTTCTTCGCGAATCCGATGAGCGACATCGTGGCGATGATCGCCTCCGGTCTCCCCTTCGATCTCTCCGACCCGGCCACCGTGCACGCACTCGTCGGCCGCATCCTGCCGACCTCGACCTTCTCGGAGGAGGTCGAGGCCCTGATCAACGGCCACAACGCCCTCGTGTCCGAGCAATCCACGAAGGCCGACGGGCTCGACTTCCTCGTCGGTGTCGCCGCGGTGAGCCGCGTGGCCCAGGGCGCGGCGTCGCAAGGGCTCGCGACCGCCTACTCCCCCGAGGAGATGGCAGCCCTGCTGCAGAAGTTCACCGGCGCGGGCCTGACTGTGCAGGTGGGCTACGCGAAGCACCACGTCGGCGACGTGAACGGCGACGGTCATGCCGAGGGCGACGGGGACGAGTCGGCGCCCGGCCTCGCGATTATCTCGGCCGGGTCACTGGTCAAGGCCGGCGTGCAGACGGTCTCGGGCACGGTCGGGCTCAACGACGCCGGCATCACCGTGCAGATCCTCGACAACGGCAAGGAGATCGGCACCGCCATCGTCGACAGGACGGGCCACTGGAGCGCCGCCGTGGAGATCGACGGCGAGGGCGAGCACCGGATCGTCGCCTCGGGCACGGATGGCGCCGGCAATACCGGACAGAGCCTGCCGATCGTCTTCACGGTCGACACGACGGCGCCGGGCAAGCCGGCCGTCGCCCTCGATCACGACACCGGCTCCGCCTCTGACGATCGGATCACGAGCGACCCCGAGATCAAGGTGACGACCGCCGAGACGGGCGGGACCCTCGCCTACAGCGTGGACGGCGGCAGCTTCGAGTCGCGGTACGACGACAGCCATCTGGCCGACGGCGAGCACACCGTGCGCGTCCGACACACGGACGCGGTCGGCAACGCCTCGGAAGCCGGCGCCCTCACCTTCACCCTCGACCGGGCGGCGCCCGCAGCTCCGACCCTGAAGCTTTCCAACGACACCGGCATCGCCGGCGACGGGGTGACCAAGGACGGAACGCTCACCGTCACGCCGGCCGAGAGCGGCGGCCGCTACACCTACGGCGTTGACGGCGGCGCCTACGCGGACAGCTACGACCAAGCCGGCCTCGCCAACGGTCGGCACACGGTCTCGGTGAAGCACACGGACACCGCCGGCAACACCTCGGAGGCGGGTGCGCTGAGCTTCACCGTCGATCGGACTGCCCCGCCGGCCCCCGGCCTCGCGCTCGCCAACGACACCGGCGCGCCGGGCGACAAGCTCACCCGCGACGGAACTCTCACGGTCGGCGGCACCGAGCCCGGCGCGAGCCTGAGCTACAGCGTCGACGGCAAGGGCTACGCAGCCGGCTTCGACCCGAGCCTCCTCGCGGACGGCGAGCACACGGTCTCGGTCACGCAGACCGATACGACCGGCAACGTCTCGGCGGCCGGATCGCTGACCTTCACCCTCGACCGGTCCGCGCCGGACGCGCCGGGCCTGAAGCTCACGAACGACACCGGCGCAGCGGGCGACAAGCTCACGCGGGACGGGGCCGTCACGGTCACGCCCGCGGAGACGGGCGGGAGCTACAGCTACAGCGTCGATGGAGGCGCCTACACCGCCGCCTACGCTCCGGGCGCCCTCGCGGATGGCCAGCACACGGTGTCGGCGAAGCACACCGACGCCGCCGGCAACGTCTCGGTGGCGGGCTACCTCACCTTCATCCTCGACACCACGGCGCCGGGCATCCCGACGCTGGCGCTCGCCAACGATACCGGCACCGCGGGCGACCGCGTCACCGGCGATCCGCGGCTAGTGGTGACCGGAGCCGAGGCCGGCGGCAGCTACAGCTACAGCGTCGACGGCAAGGCGTACGGCGCCTACGACCCGTCGAGCCTCGCGGACGGCCAGCACACGGTCTCGGTGAAGCACACGGACGCGGCGGGCAACGTCTCGGCGGCGCGCTCCCTGACCTTCACCCTCGACACGACCGCGCCCGGAGCGCCCAACGTCGCGCTCACCACCGACACCGGCGCATCGCAGAGCGACAGGATCACGAGCGACGCCCATGTGACCGCGACCGCCACGCAAGCCGGCGCGAGCCTGAGCTACAGCCTCGACGGCGGCACCTTCGGGGGGAGCTACGATCCGGCCTCGCTCGCGGACGGTGTCCACACGCTCGCGGTGCGGCAGACGGACCTCGCCGGCAACGCTTCGGCGGCGGCCTACCTCACCTTCACCCTGGACCGGGGCGCACCGGAGGCTCCCGCCGTCACCCTCGCCGCCGATACCGGCCTCCCGGGCGACGGGATCACGAAGGACGGCCACCTCTCGGCCCAGCCGTCCGAGGCGGGTGACAGCCTGAGCTACGTCGTCGACGGCAAGGCATCGGCGACCTACGACCCGGCCATGCTCGGCGACGGCGCCCACACGGTCGCGGTCCGCTACACCGACGCCGCGGGCAATGCCGCGACCTCGGCCGCGGTGAGCTTCACCCTCGACACCACCGCGCCCGCGCTCGCCGTCAAGGCGGTGTCCGGTCCCGGTAACGTCACCGGCCACACGGTGTCCGGCACGGTCGGCCTCGCCGATGTCGGCGCCGCGATCACGATCAAGGACGGTGCCGCCGTCCTCGGCACGGTGACGGCGGACGCGGCCGGCAACTGGAGCCTGCCCTTCGCGATGAGCGAGGGGGGCCTGGCCACCACTACCTCCTCACAGCGACCGCCACGGACGCGGCCGGAAATGTCGGGCACAGCGACAGTTTCGCCTTCGACCTCGACTTCGCGGCGAACCGAGACCTGTTCTGCACGGTGAGCCACGACGTGCGCAGCTTCGAGGGCCAGGTCTACGCCCTCTATGACGCCATCCTCGACCGGACACCGGACGCCGGCGGCCTCGAATACTGGGTCGGCGCGCTCAAGAACGGCGCGGCCCTGCGCGACGTCGCCGACCAGTTCCTGCGCTCTGCGGAGATGCAGGCAAAGTTCGGCGGCCTCGACGACAGGGGCTTCGTGGCGCATCTCTACGAGACCGCCCTGCACCGCTCGGGCGAGGCCGCCGGCATCGACGGCTGGGCCGGCGCCCTCGGCCACGGCGCTACCCGCGCCGACGTCGCGGTCGGCTTCGCCCTGTCGGCCGAAAACGTCGCGAGCCTGCAATCGGCGCTGAGCGCGGGCATCTATGTCGACGATCACGCGGCGACGGACGCGGCCCGGCTCTACTACACGCTCCTCGACCGCGCGCCGGACGCGGGCGGGCTTCAGGCCTGGACGCAGGCTCTCAAGGGCGGCCTGTCGGAGGCCGGCATGGTGCGGGCCTTCCTCGGCTCCGGCGAGTATCAGGCCAAGCACGGGGGCCTGTCCGACGCGGCCTTCGTCGACATGCTCTACGAGAACGCCCTCGGCCGCCACGCCGAGGCCGGCGGCCTCGCGAGCTGGACGGGAGCGCTGGGCCACGGGGCCTCGCGGGCCGAGGTCGCCCTCGGCATCGCGCAGAGCGAGGAAGCGCACCACCACCTCGCCTCGCAGATCGAGCAGGGCTGGCACCTCGCCTGAGAGGACGGGGACCGGATTGGGGCGGCCGGGCGATCGGAGCCCGGCCGTCTCCGTTCCGGCCGCCTGTCGACGTGTAAGCTCGACGGCTCGACCCGCCGAGCTTTCCGCGGCATTCTCCGGGCACCGCGCCGAGTGGCGAACAGGGGAGGCTCTCGATGGAACGCCGTGACTTCATGACCGCGATCGGTGCCGTGGCGGCCTTCGGAGCCATCGGCTCGGCGCAGGCGCACGAGATGGGTCACGACCATTCCGGTCACGGCGCCGGCGGGCACGACCATCCGCCGAAGTACAAGGCGCTGACGGAATCGAGCGCGCACTGCGTCTCGACGGGCAATGCCTGCCTGCGCCACTGTTTCGGCATGCTGGCGATGAAGGATACCAGCATGGCCTCCTGCACCGCCTCGGTGCACGACCTGATCCGGGCCTGCACCGCGCTCGAAGCCCTCTCGGCGGTCAACTCGCCCCACACCGCGATTTTGGCCAAGGCCGTCGGCGAGATCTGCATCGCCTGCGGCAAGGAATGCGACAAGTTCCCCGACATCGCGGAGTGCAAGGCGTGCGGCGCCTCCTGCCGGGCCTGCGCCGAGGAGTGCCGCAAGATCGCGGCGTGAGGCGCAGCCCTCACGCCTCGAAGGGTGCGAGTTCCGGCTCGTCGATGACCCCATCGGATTCGGGCTGCTCGGCCGTCCGGCGCCGGGACAGGAGCAGGATCAGCACGGGCAGGATCAGCAGGATCAGGAGCGGCGCGAGCGCCATGCCGCCAACCACGACGAGGGCCAGCGGCTTCTGAACCTGGGAGCCGACGCCCGATGAGAGCGCCGCCGGCAGGAGCCCGACGCCTGCCACCACGCAGGTCATCACCACCGGTCGCATCTGCGTGAGGCAGGTGCGCATCATCGCCGAGACGCGCTCCTCGCCGGCTGCGAGCAGCGCGTTGAACTGCGTGATCACGATGATGCCGTCCATCACGGCGATGCCGAGGAGGGCGATGAAGCCGATCGCCGCCGAGACGCTGAACGGCGTGTCGGTGAAGACGAGGGCGAGGATGCCGCCCGCCACCGCCATCGGGATGACGCTCAACGCGAGCAGCGTGTCGACGATCGAGTTGAAGTTGACGAAGAGCAGGATCGCGATCAGCGCCACCGCGAGCGGCACCGTCACCGAGAGCCGGGCCAGCGCACCCTGCATGTTGTTGAACTCGCCGACGAGTTCCAGCCGGTAGCCCGGCGGCAACGCCACCTCGGCGGCCACGCGCTCGCGCGCCTCGATGATGGTGCTGCCGAGGTCGCGGTCGCGGACGCTGAACTTCACGGGCAAGTAGCGCTCCTGCCCCTCCCGGTAGATGTAGGCCGGACCCGAGACGAGGCGCACGGTGGCGACCTCGTTGAGCGGCACCTGGATCACCGTGCCGTTCGGTCCCTGGCCCGCGATGCGCAGGTTGCGGATCGCGCCGACGCTCTGCCGGTACTGCGAGGCGAGGCGCACGATGATTGGGTAGTGCCGGTCGCTGCCGGTGTCGTAGAGGTCGCCCGCGCTGTCGCCACCGATCGCCGTGCGGACCGTGGTGTTGATGTCGCCGGGCGTGAGGCCGTAGCGCGCGGCGCGCACCCGGTCGACGTCGATCTGCACGGTCGGCTGGCCGAGCGAGGTGAAGACGCCGAGATCGGTCACGCCCGGCACGGTCTTGAGCACCGCCTCGACCCTGCGGGCGACGTCGGTCAGCGTCTGCAGATCCGGCCCGAACACCTTGAAGGAATTCTCGCCCTTGATGCCTGAGACAGCCTCGGCGACGTTATCCTGCAGGTACTGGGAGAGGTTGAATTCGATCCCCGGGAACTCGGCCCGCAGCCTGTCGAGGAGTTCCGCCGTCAGCGCGTCCTTGGTCACGCCCGGCCGCCACTGCTCGACGGGTTTCAGCGGCGCGAAGAACTCGCCGTTGAAGAATCCGGCGGCATCCGTCCCGTCGTCGGGCCGGCCGTGCTGGGACACGACGCGCTCGACCTCCGGCACCGCGGCGATGATGCGGCGCATCCGGTTGACGTAGAGGTTGCCCTCCTTGAGCGAGATCGTCGCCGGCATGGTGGCGCGCAACCACAGATTCCCCTCCTCCAGCTTCGGCAGGAATTCCGAGCCGAGGTTGCGGGAGGCGAGGCCGACGCCCAGCGTCAGCAGCGCGGCGAGCCCGAGCACCAGCGCCCGGTTCCCGAGCGCCATGCGGATCGCCGGCCGGTACAGGCTGTCGAGCGTGCGCACGAGGACGGTCTCGACCTCCTCGATATGCTCCGGGAGCAGGTAGGCGGACAGGACCGGGGTCACCGTGAAGGTGGCGATGAGGCCGCCGAGCAGGGCGTAGGCGTAGGTCTGCGCCATCGGCCCGAAGATGTGGCCCTCGACGCCGGTGAGCGTGAAGAGCGGCAGGAAGCCCGTGACGATGATGATGGCCGCGAACACGATCGAGCGGCTGACGTCGCTCGACGCGCGCACGATCGCCCCGAGCTTGCCCGCGAGCCCCTTGGCGCCGCCACCGGGCGTGGGCGGCCCGTGCCCCGAGAGCCGCCGAAAGATCGCCTCGACCATGATCACCGTGCCGTCGACGATGAGCCCGAAATCGAGGGCGCCGACGGAGAGGAGGTTCGCGGATTCGCCCCGCAGCACCAGAATGATCACGGCGAAGAACAGCGCGAAGGGGATCGTCGCCACGACGATGAGCGCGCTCCGCAGGTTGCCGAGGAACAGCCACTGGATCACGAGGATCAGGCTGATCCCGAAGATCATGTTGTGCAGGACGGTGTGGGTCGTGACCTCGATGAGGTCCGAGCGGTCGTAGATCCGCTCGATCCGGACGCCCGGCGGAAGGATGCCCGACGATTCGATGCGCGCGACCTCGGCCTCCACCGCCTTGATCGTCGGCGTGCTCTGCTCGCCGCGCCGCATCAGGACGATGCCCTGCACGATGTCGTCGTCGTCGTTCATGCCGGCGATGCCGAGGCGCGGCTGGTGGCCGATCGTGACGTGGGCCACGTCCCGCACCAGTACCGGCGCGCCCCCCGACTGGGCCAGCACCGTCTCCTCGATGTCGTCGGTGGAGCGGATCAGTCCGACGCCGCGCACCACGGCGGACTGAGCGCCGAGCGTGATCCGGTTGCCGCCGACGTTGAGGTTGCTGTCGTTGAGGGTCTTCACCACCCCGGCCAGGGTGAGACCGTAGGCGGAGAGCTTGTCGATATCGACGCTGATCTCGAAGGTCTTGGTCTTGCCACCCCAGCCGATCACGTCGATGACGCCCGGCACCGCGCGGAAACGGCGGCGCAGCACCCAGTCCTGCAAAGTCTTCAGATCGAGCACGCTGTAGCCCGGGGGAGCGACGAGCTTGTAGCGGAAGATCTCGCCGATCGGGCTCACCGGCGAAATGGTCGGTTTCGCGCCGTTCGGCAGCGGGTCGAGCTGGGCGAGCCGGTTCAGCACCTGCTGCTCGGCCTCGTAATAGGTGAACTCGAAGCCGAATTGCAGCTTCACGTCCGAGAGGCCGTAGAGCGAGACCGTGCGCACCTGCTTCAAATTCGGCAGGCCGGACGTCATTACCTCGATCGGCACCGTGATGTAGCGCTCGATCTCCTCGCCCGAGAGGCCCGGCGCCTGCGTGACCACGTCGATCATCGGCGGCGTCGGGTCCGGGTAGGCCTCGATGTTGAGGGTGCGGAACGCCGCGAGCCCGCCGATCAGCAGGAGCACGAAGGCGAGCACGACGAGCACGCGCTGCCGCAGGGCGAAGGCGACGATGGCGTCCATGTGGATGATCCCCCTGGCCGGCGAGAAGCCGGCCGCGCCATCAGCCCTGCGTCGCCATCCGGTCGACGAAGAGCGAGCCCCGCGAGATCACGCGCTCGCCCGTCTTCAGTCCGTCGAGGACCTCGATCGTGCCGCCATCGACGATGCCGGGCTTGATTTCCCGGTTCTCGACGGAATTGTCGGCCTTCAGCACCCAGACGCTCGCCTTGCTCCCCTCCAGGATCACCGCGGCCCGGGGCACGGAATGCGAGAGGGTCTCGCGCTCGTTGATGATGCGCACGCTCGCGAACATCTCGGGCTTGAGGAGCCCCTGCGGGTTGTCGATCTCGGCGCGCACAACGATGCGGCGCGTCGCCGGATCGACCGAGGCGCCGATGAAGTTCACCCGGCCCTCGAACGTCCGGTCGGGCAGCGAGAGGACGCGGAAGGTCAGCCGCTCGCCGAGATCGACCTTGGCGGCGTCGCTCTCGCGCAGCTGCGCGATCAGCCAGACCTTCGACAGGTCGCCGATGATGTAGGACGGGTCGCTGCCGCCGGTGCCGATGTACTGGCCGGGGCCGATCTTGCGCTGGATCACCGTGCCGGAGAGCGGGGCGTAGATCGTCGTGGTCGGGTTGATCGCGCCCTTCTGGAGCGCGGCCATCTCGTCGTCCTTGAGGCCGAGGATGCGCAGGCGATTGCGCACCGCCTCGAGCCCGACCTCGGCCGTGCGCGCGTCGTTCGTCGCGGTCGTGAGGTCGTTCTGGGCGTTCTGCAACTCGCGCAGCGTCGTCGCCCGCGATTCGAAGAGGTCGCGCTGGCGCTTCTCGACGGTCTGCGCGAGGGTCAGCTGCGACCGGCTCTTGTTGAGGACGTTGAGGGCCGCGAGATAGTCGTTCTGGGCCTGGACCATCTCGTTGGCCTGCACGGCGAACAGGGGAGCGCCCTGCTTCACCTGCTCGCCCGAGCGCGCGAGGATCGACACGACGCGGCCCGGATAGGGCGAGAAGATCGGGGTGGCGCGGTACTCGTCGACGCCGATCTTGCCCTCGGTGGCGATCTCCTCGAAGAACATCCGCTGCTCGACGGGCTCGCTCGTCAGCGTCGCGAGCTGCGCCGTCGTGAGGACGAAGCCGCCGGTCGGGGCGGGCGCCGTCAGAGCGGCGGGCTGCACGGCGGCATCGGCCGGGCCGCGGTGCAGCAGGCCGTAGCCCACGAACCCAGCGCCGACGAGAGTCGCGAGGATGAGGAGTTGCGTACGCATCCTCAGCCCGATCGGGCGGAGGTTCTGACCCGGGATGGTGCTCATCGGAGTAAGCTCAGGCGCCCGCGCTGGGTGACAGCGACAGGGACAGGGACACGCAGTTCATCGACCGCTCTCATGCACAGGCGGCTGGTCCGGCACCAGTCCTGAACGCTGCGATGGCGTCGGTAGGCCAACATTTTGACGGGTCCGTGACTGATTTAACCCGGATTGCGTGAGAGAACACCGAGATCCCCGCAAACGCTCCAGCGCTCGATAGTACGCGGCCGCAGGCCGCAGGCACGTTTTCGTGAACGGGCCGGCGGCCCGGCTCATGCGATGGCGCCGCCGCCCTTCCGCGTGATCGCGACCACGGACGGGCGCGGCGGCATGTCGGGGCGGAAATCGGGCCAGCGGGTGGGGAGCCGGTCGAAGCTCGCCGGGATCGCGTCGTCGTCCGACTCGCCCGGGTGCTGCACGGCGACGAAGAAGGTCTCGTCGTCCGGCGTGAAGCAGGGCCCGCACATCTCGGCGCCGACTGGGACCCGGAAGAAGTGGCGGCACGTCGCCCGCCGCGGCCCCTCGGTCTCGACGGCCCAGACCCCGTCCGCCCGGCCGGTCGCCTTGCGCGAGTTCCCGTCCGTCGCGACCCAGAGCCGGCCGCGGCCGTCGATCGCGCAATTGTCCGGCATCCCGAACCAGCCGTTCCCGCTCGTCTCGGCCGAGAAGGTCGCGCCGGACGCGGGCGGCCCGCAGCGCAGGAGGATCTCCCAGCGGAAGGTCGTGGCCGCGTGATCCTCGCCGTCCGGCAGCATCTCGATGATGTGGCCGAAGGCGTTCTTCGGGCGCGGGTTGGCGGCGTCGACCTCATCGGCCTGCCGGCGCCCGTTATTCGTCAGCATCACGTAAACGCGGTTCGAACGCGGATTCGCCTCGATGTCCTCGGGCCGGTCCATCCGCGTGGCGCCGAGGATGGCGGCGGCGCGCCGCGTCTCGATCAGCACGTCGGCCTGCGAGTCGAAGCCCGCGTCCGCGTCGAGGCCGCCCGTGCCGTGGACGAGGGGGAGCCAGCGGCCCGTCCCGTCCGCGTCGAACCGGGCGACGTAGAGCGTGCCGGCATCGAGCAGGTCGCGGTTGGCACCCGGGTGATAGGGATCGACCCGGCCCGCGGTGACGAACTTGTAGACGTGCTCGAAGCGCTCGTCGTCACCGAGGTAGACGACGTAGGCGCCGTCCTTCGCGACGATGCCGGCCGCGCCCTCGTGCTTCAGGCGCCCGAGGGCCGTGCGCTTCTTGGGGACGGAGTTCGGATCGAACGGATCGATCTCGACGACCCACCCGAAGCGGTTCGGCTCGTTCGGCGCCTTCGCGAGATCGAAGCGGTCGTGGAAGCGCCCCCAGCCGTAGAAGGGCTGGCCGAGCCCGTAGCGCCGGGCGTTCTCCGCCTCCCGATGCCCCTCGGGCAGCGTGCCGGCGAAGTAATAGTGGAAGTTCTCCTCGCCGGAGAGCCAGGTGCCCCAGGGCGTGAGGCCGCCCGAGCAATTGTTGATGGTGCCCAAGACCCGCCGCCCCGCGGGATCCTCCGGGGTGCGCAGGCGCGCATGCCCGCCGGCCGGTCCGGTCAGCTCCATCGGCGTCTCGGCGGTGATGCGCCGGTTGAAGCGCGAGCCGAGGACCGGGCGCCAATGCCCGCCCTCGCGGAGGATCTCGACGACCGAGCCGCCGTGGGCTGCGATCTCCACCGCCACCTGCTCGCGCGAGAGCACGTCGAGGCTGGTCTTGCGGCTCTGCGGGCCGAGGCCCGGGAACATCAGCTCGCTGTTCGTGTACTCGTGGTTGACGACGAGCAGCCCGTGCTCGCTCGACCCGCCGATCGGCAGGTAGCCGACGAAGTCGTTGTTGTAGCCGAACTGGCGGCGCTGGCTCTCCGCATCCTGCGCCCGCGGATCGAGCGGGGCCGCATCGGGGAAGATCGGATCGCCCCAGCGCAGGAGGATCTCGGCCTCGTAGCCCGCGGCGACGTGGTGGGTCTCGTCGACCCCCGCTTCGACCTCGGCAAAGGCGAAGCCCTCCGCCGCGTCCGCCTCCTCCGTCGCGAGGAGCGGCGCGCCCAGCGCGGCCGCGCCCGTTGCCAGCGCCCCCCGCATCAGGTCGCGGCGGCTCAGCCGGACCGCGATGAGATCGTCGAGGGTCGGTTGAGCCTCGGCGTCGGATCGGCGGACGCTGCGTCCGTTCGGCATGGGGCGGGACCTCGGGCTTCTGGGATCGTCCGGATGGGCGGGACCCTCCCGCACCCGCATGTCAGAGCTGTGACACGCGATCAGGCGAGGCCGTAGACGATGCGCTCTCCGCGCACGCCGCGCAGCCCGAAGGCGCCGAGGCGAATCGTCTCGCGGGCCGAACGGCGGGCGAAATCCTCCGAGAGGACGATGCTGCGCCCGAGCTCGTCGCAGAGCGCCTCCATCCGGCAGGTCTCGTTGACCGCCCGGCCGATGACGGTGAAGTCGAGCCGGCGGCTCGCCCCGACATTGCCGTAGACGACCTCGCCGAAATGCAGGGCGACGTCGACCGCGAGCGCCGGCTCGCCCCGCCGCCTGCGCTCGGCGTTGAGCGCGTCGTTGCCGGCGACTGCCTCCTCCGCGGCCCGCAGCGCGGCCTCGCAGCTCGCGCAGGGGAAGCGCCCGACCTCCGTGACCGGGAAGACGGCGAGCAGGCCGTCGCCCAGGAACTTCAGGATCTCGCCGCCCTGCGCGGCGACGGCGGCGCCGATCGCCTCGAAATGCTCGTTGAGCCACGCCACCACCTGCAGCGCGTCGGCCCGCTCGGTGAGGTCGGTGAACCCTTTCAGGTCCGCGAACAGGATCGTGGCGGCGATGCGCTCGCCCTCGCCGCGGCGAATCTCGCCGGCCAGCACCCGCTGCGCGGTGTTCGCGCCGAGATAGACGCTCAGCGCGCTCGCCGCCGTGAGGGCGGCACTGGTGCGGTAGGCCGCGAGGCCGAGCGCCGGGATCAGGCGGCCGACAGCCTCGATCTCCGTGCCCGAGAAGCCGCCCGGGCGGTCCGTCGCGAAGGAGAGGGCGAAGCCGCGCACCACCGATCCGCCGTCCCCGAAGGTGACGAGCCGCATCACGTAATCGGTGCCCCCCGCCTCGCGCAGGCTCGCCAGGAGCTCGAACTCGGCCGCCCCCTCGCCCGCCTCCAGGCGCCAGCGGTGCTCCTCGAGGTCGCGCGAGAGCAGGTGGTAGATCACGCTGCGCTGGAAGTTCTGCTCCTGCTCGGGCCCGTGCAGGAAGGTGCCGACCGTGACCGGCTGGTCGCGCCACCACTTGTGCGTGAGCGCGCGGAAATGCGGGTCGATGGTGGGCAGGTCGAGGCTCGCCCGCCAGAGCGGGACGCCGCGCGCGGACAGTCGCTCGCAGATGCCGGCGAGCAGGCCGCCGAGGTCGTCGGTCGCGAGCGCGTGGCGCAGGATCCAATCGATCAGATCGTGAGGTTGGGCGAGTGCGTCCATGCGGCGAGTCAAATCAGTAAAATCACAGTTCCGTCACGGGCGTTCGACTTCCGATTGTTTCCTGTTACTGTCGATTTTTCGACGGCTCGGTTCGGTCCGGCCGTGCGGTTTCGTACGAAGACCCTGATGGCGCGCGATCCTTCGCCGATCACGTGCTTGAGGCCACGCCCAAACCTCATCCCTTGTCCCGGCGGAGACGGTTCAGATGGCACAGCCGACCCTGCAGAACTACTACGACATCTCCCGCTGGATGTACGGCTTCCCGGACAGCAACGCGCTGCCGCCGGTCCCGGTCGGCCTCGCGCCATTCTTCTACGGCAGCGGCCAGTTCGATTCGGGCTTGCTGCCGAGCGGCTTCCACGGGGCCTCCTTCCAGACACCGGGCCCGGTCCCCGAGATCGTGCTCGGCTTCGAGGGAACGGACACGGCCGGGTACAAGGAGCGGCCGGACTTCCTCCTCGCCCAGATCGAGGCCGACATCGCCCTCTATCACGGCGGCATCCCGCAGGCGCTCACCGACGCGGTCACCTTCAGCCGCCAAGTGATCGCCGCGGCGGCCCTCCTGGGGATCGGGACGGACCGCATCACCATCACCGGGCACTCGCTCGGCGCGGCGGAGGCGGCCTACGTCGCGGCGGAACTCGGCGTCGACGGACTGACCTTCGCCGCGCCGGGGCTCTCGACCACGAAGATCCCGCCGAGCGGCGCCGGGGCACTGACGAACTACGTCGAGTATCTCGACCCGGTCGCCAATTACAGCTTCACGCCGGTCAATTACGAGACGAACTTCCTCTGGAGCGACACGATCCGGCGGGTCGGCGACCCGACCTATATCGGTTCGGCCCTGGAGGAGGCGCTGCGCGGACTCCTGTCCGACGCGGGCAACCAATTTGGCCCGAACTCGACGCTGGCCGACCGGGTCGCTGGCCTGGCCGCCTTCGGAGCGCTCGCCGCCACCTACCATCCGCTCACGAATTACGGCGAAGATCTCGGGCTCCTGCCGAACAACACGCCGATCCTCGTCGACGGAAGCCGGATCGTCTCCGGCCGCGACTACCTGCTGTTCTACGGCGACATCGCCGATCGCAGCGCGCTGGTCAGCGACGCCTTCTACACGATCTCGAACCCGGACGTGCGGGCGGCCGGGCTGGACCCGGAGGCGCATTACGCGAATTTCGGCTGGCGCGAGGGGCGCGATCCCGACGCCCTCTTCTCGACGCTGGGCTACCGGGCGGCCTACGCCGATGTCGGGCGGGCCGGGGTCAATCCGCTCAGCCACTACGACCAGACCGGTTGGCGCGAGGGCCGCGACCCCGGCGCCAACTTCGACACCGACCTCTACCTTCTGCGCAATCCGGACGTGAAGGCGGCCGGCGTCGACCCCCTCGCCCATTATCTCGACTTCGGCCGCTACGAGGGGCGGGCGGCGCCGGCCCCGGCGATCGGCCGGTCCGCCGACCTCAACGCCGCCCGTGGCTTCGACGCCGCCTTCTATCTCCTCGACAACGCGGACGTGGCCCGCGAGGCACTCGCCGCCAGCGACACTCTCGCCTTCGCCCGCCAGCACTACCTCACCTTCGGCTGGCGCGAGGGCCGCGACGGCAACGCCTTCTTCGACACCGACGCCTACTTGAGGGCCAATCCCGACGTGCGCGCCGCCGGTGTCGACCCCCTCGCCCATTACGACACGTTCGGCTGGCGCGAAGGTCGCGACCCGTCCGCGGCCTTCGACACGAGCGCCTACCTCGCCCAGAACCCGGACGTCGCCGCCGCGCGGATCGACCCGCTGCTGCATTACCTGGCCTATGGGATCTACGAAGGCCGGACCGCGACGGCGGTCGACCTCTGAGGAAGGCTCAGATCGAGGCCGCCCGGATCCGCGCCCGGCGGCTCACGAAGGGAGACCCGGCGAGGACGAAGCGCCAGGGCGTCTCGGCCCCGCGGGTGATGCCGATCCGCGGGCCGACCGCGATCGCCCCGTTCGGCGTGCCCGGCTCGATCCGGAAGGGTGCCTGGTCGAGGGGCAGGCCGTCCTGCTCGCCCGTGATCCCGAGCGCTTGGCACAGCCGCCCGGGGCCCGAGCAGAGCAGGCGCGGATCGGCGATGGCCCGGCGCGCCCGCATCACGTCGAGGCCGCGGGTCGGCGCGATCGCCCGGATCAGGACGGCGCTGCCCGGCTCGCAGACTACGTTGAGGCACCAGTGCAGGCCGTAGGAGCGGTAGATGTAGGCGTGGGCCGGCGCACCGAACATGCTGGCGTTGCGGCGCGTCGGCCCCGTGAAGCTGTGCGAGGCCGGATCGGTCCGGTCATAGGCTTCCGTCTCGACGATCACGCCACCGATTCCAGCGACCGAGAGCCCCCAGCCGATCAGGTCCGGGGCGACGCGCGCGGCCGGGCGGTCGAAGAACGCGGGGGCAGGGTCATGGTGTCGGAGAGGGCTGCCGAAGCGGGGGACGGTGGGTCTCCATCGCACGAATCCTCGCGAAAGCTCAGCGCAAGCGGCGCGCGAATCAGCCAAACTCGGGCCGCGCGCCTCGGATGCCCGGCCGCAGCGCTTGGACCGGCATCCTATTCGGAGACGAAGGGTATGAGACGGATCGCAGTGTCGGTGCTCGGCGTCCTGACGCTCGGTGCGGGCCTCGCCGCCGGGACAGTGCCGGCCCGTGCCGCCGACTTTTTCGAGCCCTACGATGAGGTCCCGCCGCCCGTCGTGACCCGTCGCACCATCGTGGAGCGGCCGATCGTGCTGCCGCCGCGGCGCGTCGTGCGGGAGGTCATCGTCGAGCGGCCGGTCGTCTATCGGCCGCCGCACGTCGTGCGGGAGATCATCGTCGACACGCCCGTCGTCTATCCGCCCGGCCCCTACATCCCGGTCGAGGTGCAGGCCCGGATCGGGCTCTTCGAAACGCGATTCGGGCCGCGGCCCATCCCTTACGCCGGCATCGACCCGCTCGACTGAAAGTGGCACGAGCCCGCCCGCCGCTACCGCGCCAGCCAGCGCATTGGCGGGGCTCATGTGCTCTCGCGCACACTCGGGAATGCCTCTGGCGGGCTCCTGCCGGCTCTCTGGAACAGCCGCAAAGCACTGAAATCATTCAGACTTCGAGCCAGCACCGACGCCCAGGACCTGCGTCGCACCGACTTTTCAGAAATTGACGATTATTGACGATCGTCAATTTTGTGTCAGCGTATTGCTGCCGGACGGATCCGGATGCCCCAAACTGCGAGGGCTCCCATGGTGTGGTCTCCCTTTCTCGCCGTCCCCGTTCTCGGGCTCACCGCCCTGGCGCTTGGCGCCTGCAACGAGGCGCAGGCCCCCGCCGCCCGGCCCGAGACGAGTCGTCCGGTCCTCGTCCAGCGCGTCGCCGCCGAGAGCCGGGTGCCCGAGCGCAGCTTCGTCGGCACGATCCGCCCGCGCATCGAGAGCGATCTCGGCTTCCGCGTGCAGGGCAAGGTCGCCCGCCGCCTCGTCAATGTCGGGGACGTGGTCGCGGCGGGCCAAGCGCTCGCCACCCTCGACGAGATCGACCTGAACCTCCAGACCGAGCAGGCGGAGGCCGAGCGACGGGCCGCGAGCGTGGCGGTCGAGCAGGCCGAGGCCGACCTGAAGCGCACCCTCACCCTCGCGACGCAGGGCTGGACCGCGACCGCCGTCACGGACCGCCAGAAATCGGCGACCGAAGAGGCGCGCAGCCGCCTGCTCCGGGCGGAGCGGGCGCTGAACCTCGCGCGCAACGCCGCCTCCTACGCCGTACTGAGCGCGGATGCGGACGGCGTCATCACCGCGACATCCGTCGAGCCCGGGCAGGTGGTGGCGCCGGGCCAAGCTGCGATCCGCCTCGCCCGCACCGCCGAGCGCGAGGCCGTGGTGGCCGTGCCCGAGGCTCTCGTCGGCCGGGCGCGGGAGAACGGGGCGAGCGTCGCGCTCTGGTCGCAGCCGAATGTCCGCTACCAAGCCCGCCTGCGCGAGCTCGCCCCCGCCGCGGACGCCGCTACCCGCACCTACCTCGCCCGATTCTCCCTGCCCGAAGCCGATGCCGCCGTGCAGCTCGGCATGACGGCGACTGTCACGCTGACGGCCGATTCCGCCGAGCGGGTGATGCGCCTGCCCCTCGCGGCGCTCTTCAACCAGGGCACCGGCCCCGCCGTCTGGACGGTGGACGAGGAGGGGCGGCTCACGCTGAAGCCGGTCACGGTCGCGGCCTACGAGGCACAGGAGGCGCTCGTCGTCTCCGGTCTCGCGGACGGTGACCGCGTCGTGCGGCTCGGCGTCCAGAAGCTCGATCCCGGCCAGCGCGTGCGCGTGGTCGAGGCGCTGGAATATTGAGGCGGCGCCCCAGCGCGTCCGCCAGGGAGACGATCCCATGAAGCGCTTCAACCTCTCCGAATGGGCGGTCCACCACCGGGCGGTGGTGCTGTTCCTGATCCTCGCCGTCGCGGCGAGCGGCACCCTCGCGTTCCTGCGTCTCGGCCGGGCCGAGGACCCGAACTTCACGATCAAGGTGGCGGTCGTCACCGCAATCTGGCCCGGCGCGACGGCCCGGGAGATGCAGGATCAGGTCGCCGACCGGATCGAGAAGAAGCTGCAGACGCTTCCCCATTTCGAGAAGGTGATGACCTACGCGAAGCCCTCCTTCGCGGCGATGCAGGTCACCTTCCGGGACAACACGCCGGCCGCCCAGGTGCCGGCCCTGTTCTACCAGATCCGCAAGAAGCTCGACGACGTGCGGGGCGAATTGCCGGCCGGCGTGATCGGCCCGAGCGTCAACGACGAGTACGGCGACGTCGATTCGATCCTCTACATGCTGACCGGCGCCGGCGCCGATTACGGGCAGCTGAAGAAGGTGGCCGAGGGCCTGCGCCAGCGCCTCCTCAAGGTCGAGGGCGTTGTCAAGGTGAACCTTTACGGGGTGCAGGAGCCGCGGATCTTCGTGGAATTCAGTCACGCCAAGCTCGCGACCCTTGGGCTGACGCCCCAGACCCTGTTCGAGTCACTCGCCCGCCAGAACGCGGTGACGCCCGCCGGCACCGTCGAGACGGGCGCGCAGCGGATCCCGCTGCGGGTCACCGGGGCGCTCGACGGCGTACGTGCGGTGGCCGAGACGCCGGTCGAGGCGAACGGCCGCACCTTCCGCCTCGGGGACGTTGCGAGCGTCAGCCGCGGATACGCCGACCCGCCGGACCAGCTCGTGCGCCAGCGCGGCGAGCCCGCCCTCGGCGTCGGCGTCGTGATGGCGCGCGGCGCCAACATCCTGGATTTCGGCAAGGCGGTCGGGGCCGCGACCGGCGAGTTCATGCAGGCAGTGCCGCAAGGCATCTCGGCGGAGCAGATCGCCGACCAGCCGAAGGTGGTCGAGGAGGCGGTCTCGGAGTTCGAGCATTCCTTCGTGGAGGCGCTCGCGATCGTGCTGCTCGTCAGCTTCCTGTCGCTCGGCTGGCGCACCGGCATCGTGGTGGCGCTCTCGGTACCGCTCGTGCTCGCCATGACCTTCGTGGTGATGCAGGCCATGGGCATCGACCTGCACCGCATCACGCTGGGCGCCCTCATCATCGCGCTGGGCCTGCTCGTCGACGACGCCATCATCGCCGTCGAGATGATGGTGGTGAAGATGGAGCAGGGCTGGGACCGGATGCGGGCCGCCGCCTTCGCCTGGGAATCGACCGCCTTCCCGATGCTCACCGGCACGCTCGTCACGGTGGCGGGATTCCTGCCGGTGGGCTTCGCCAATTCCTCCACGGGCGAGTATGCGGGCGGCATCTTCTGGGTGGTGGCAATCGCCCTCGTCGTGTCCTGGCTCGTGGCCGTTGTGTTCACGCCCTATCTCGGCGTGCTGCTGCTGCCGAAGGATCTCGCCAAGCGTCACGCCGTGCATGGCGACCCGGACGCGCTCTACGACACCCGCCTCTACCGGACGCTGCGCCGGGTCATTCAGGCCTGCGTGCGCTGGCGCAAGACGACCGTGCTCGCGACGCTCGCCATCTTCGTCGGCTCGGTCGTCGGCTTCGGGCACGTGCAGCAGCAATTCTTCCCGCTCTCCGAGCGGCCCGAGCTGTTCCTGCAATTGCGGCTGCCGCAGGGAACGTCGATCGGCGCCACGCGGGCGAGCGTGGAGCGCGCCGAGGCGCTGATCGGGCGGGATGACCCGGACGTCGCGACCTACACCGCCTATGTCGGGCAAGGCTCGCCGCGCTTCTGGCTCGGCCTCAACCCGGAACTGCCGAACGAGGCCTATGCCGAGATCGTCATCGTGGCCAGGGGCGTGGCGGCGCGCGAGCGCGTCAAGGCGCGTCTCGAGAAGGCGGTGGCGGGCGGCGCGCTGGCGGAGGCGCGGGTCCGCGTCGATCGCTTCAATTTCGGGCCGCCGGTCGGCTTCCCCGTGCAATTCCGCGTGGTGGGCCCTGATCCCGCCCGCGTGCGCGACGTCGCGTACCGTGTCCGCGACGTCGTGCGCGGCAATGACAAGACGGTGGAGGCGCAGCTCGACTGGAACGAGATGGCACCCAGCGTCCGCCTCGTCGTCGACCAGGAGCGCGCCCGGGCGCTCGGCCTCAACGTGCAGGACGTGTCGCAGACCCTGCAGACCCTCTTGACCGGCATCACCGTGACGGCGGTGCGCGAGGGCATCGAGCAGGTGGGCGTGGTGGCCCGCGCGAACGCCGCCGAGAGGCTCGACCTCGGCCGCGTCGGCGACCTCACGGTGCTCGCCCGCAACGGCCTCGCCGTGCCGGTTGCGCAGGTCGCCCGGCTCGAATTCGCCCACGAGGAACCGATCCTGTGGCGGCGCAACCGCGACATGGCGATCACCGTGCGGGCGGACGTCGTCGACGGCGTGCAGCCGCCCGACGTGACGAACGCGATCTGGCCGCAGCTCAAACCGATCCGGGATTCGCTGGCGCCTGGCTACCGGCTCGAGATCGGCGGGGCCGTCGAGGAGGCGGACAAGGCGAACGCCTCGCTCTTCGTACTCTTCCCCGTGATGATCCTCGCGATGCTCACCCTGCTGATGATCCAGCTGCAGAGCTTCTCGCGCCTCTTCCTCGTCTTCCTCACCGCGCCGCTCGGGCTGATCGGGGCCTCGCTCGGCCTCAACCTCTCGGGCAAGCCCTTCGGATTCGTGGCACTCCTCGGGCTGATCGCGCTTGCCGGGATGATCATGCGCAACGCCGTCATCCTCGTCGACCAGATCGAGACGGACGTGGCTTCGGGCCATCATAGCCGGGGGCAGGCCATCGTCGAGGCGACGGTGCGCCGGGCCCGTCCCGTGGTGCTGACGGCGCTGGCGGCGATCCTCGCGATGATCCCGCTCTCGCGCAGTGCCTTCTGGGGGCCGATGGCGATCACCATCATGGGCGGGCTGTTCGTCGCGACCTTCCTGACTTTGCTGTTCTTCCCCGCCCTCTACGCCCTCTGGTTCCGCCGCAGGCTGGACGAGGGAGCGCCCGACGCTCAAACTGAGGCCCGTTCCCCGGTCCACCACCTCGCCATCGCGGCAGAATGACGGGCCGCCCGGATGGACCTATTCTGCGTACAAGCGTTCTGCCACCGATGACCGTGACCGACCTAGCCCGCGACGCCGCGACCGACCCGGACACCAGCGACCTGCGATCGCGCATCCTCACGATCGCCGAGCGGCTGTTCCGCGACATGGGCTACCGGAAGACGACGGTCGCCGATATCGCGGCGGCCCTGCGCATGAGCCCCGGCAACGTCTACCGCTTCTTCCCGTCCAAGAAGGCGCTGAACGAGGCGGTTGCCGAGCGGCTGCTCGCGCAGATCGAGGCGGAGCTCGGCCGGATCGTCTCGGAATCCTGTTCGCCCGCCCGCGAGCGCCTGCGCCGGTTCCTGCGGACCACGCACGCGATGAGCGCGGGCCAGTTCACGGCCAACCGCCGCATGCACGACATGGTCGAGGTGGCGATGGCCGAGAGTTGGGAAGTCATCCACGGCCATATCGACCGCGTGGAGGAATTGCTCGTCGTCCTCGTGACGGAGGGCGTGCGCAGCGGCGAGTTCCGGGCTGTGGACCCGCGGGCGGCGGCGCGCTGCGTGCAGACCGCGATCGTGCGCTTCTGCCACCCCGCCCTGATCGCCCAATGCGCAGACCGCGAGCAGCCGACAATCGACGAGATGACCGATTTTTTGCTGACGGGATTGGGGACGGGCTGAGGGTCAGGCGGGGTCGGCCATGTGGGCCGCGCCGTAGCGGTTGTGGACGCCGAGGGCCCGGTAGAGGGCGTTGGCGTGCACCTTCACCGTGTTCTCGGTCAGCCCGAGGGCGATCGCGATCTCCTTGTTGGAGCGGCCGCAGCGGATCAGGCGCAGCACGTCCTGCTGGCGCGGGGTGAGCTTGCCGGTGAGTTCCGGAAGCCGCGCCGGCACGGGAACGGCCGGGGGCGCCGATTGCGGCGGCAGCTCGGTCACCGCGGAGGGCACGTAGATGCTGCCCGCGAGCACCGTGCGGAAGGCGTTGGCGATCTCGGAGATACCGAGCGTCTTCGGGACGTAACCGTGCAGACCCGCCTGCAGGGCGAGCAGGATGTCCTCGCGCCCGCCCGAACCCGTGACGACGACGACTCGCACCTTCGGAAACACCTCGCGCACGCTGCGCAGGCTGGTGGCGTTGCCGACGCCCGGCATGGCGAGGTCGAAGGAGGCGAGGCTGATCTCCGGATGCTCCCCGAGCACCTGCATGGCCTCGTCGAGGGAACCCACCTCGATGACCGAGGTGAAGCCGCAATCGCGCTTCAGGAGGTCGGAGACGGCGGCACGAAACAATTCGTGATCGTCGGCGACGAGGGCGACGGCGCCTGGACTGCTCATGGTCTGTCACCTGCGCGTGAGCGGAGCCGCTTCATGAGGCTCGTTGGATAGGAGGAGGCCATGACGCCGCCGTCAGGTTCGGCGGGCGACTCGGCCGGCGGTACAGCTGTCTCTGGCACGACGATGACGCGCGCGCGCTGCGCGGCGCGAGCCTCGCCGATGGCCGCGACCGTCTCGTCGAGGCAGGCGAGGAAGTGGGCGCGCTCGGGCCCGTCCGGCGCGCCGCCCTTGCAGGCGGCCTCGAAGGACTGGGCGGCCTTGCTGAGGCCGGGAAAGTCGAGGATGCAGGCCGTCGAGATCATCGCGTGCGCCTTGCAGGCGGCGGCCTCGTAGTCGCCGGCCCGAATCGTGTCGCGCAGAATGCGGATGTCCTCGCGGAGGTTCCCACGCGCGGCGTCGAGGCGCTCTTCCGACAGCCAGTGCCTGCCCGAGGTCGACGCTTCGGGGCTGGCGACGACCGGAAGCGGCGCCTCGCGGCGCACCGGCTGCGTGCGTAGCCGGAAGGCGTAGCGGATCAGCACCTTCGCGAGCGCGGCCTGGGTCAGCGGCTTGCCGACATGGCCGTTCATCCCCGCCTCCTCGAAGCGGCGCAGGTGGTGCGAGAGCACGTCGGCCGAGCAGGCGATGACGGGCACGTCGTGCGAGGGGTGGTCGAGGCTGCGGATGATGCGGGTCGCGGCGCTGCCGCTCATCCCGGGCATCTGCTCGTCCATCAGGACGAGGTCGTAGGACTTGGCCTGGACGGCGGCGATCGCCTCCTCGCCGGAGGAGACGATGTCGACGCTGGCGCCGAGAGCGGTGAGCAATTCACCGATCAGCTCCCGGTTGAGCGAGATGTCCTCGACGACGAGCACGTTCGCCTCGAAGGCGCTGCAGGCCAGCGGAACATCCTCGGCGGGCCCTGTCGACATGTCGGCCACCGCCAGATCGAGATCGAGACGGAAGGTCGAGCCGGTGCCCAGCGCGCTCTCGACCTCGATGCGGCCGCCCATCTGCTCGATGAGGTGGCGCGAGATGGCGAGGCCGAGGCCAGCCCCCCCGAAGCGCCGCTCGCTGCCCGCATCCACCTGCGAGAAGCGTTGGAACAGGAGATGCTGCAGCTCGGCCGGGATGCCGATGCCGGTGTCGGTGATCTGGATGGTCAGGCGGCAGCGTCCGTCCGTCGCCGGCGGTGCCTCGGCCCGCAGGACGACGCGCCCGGTCTCGGTGAACTTGATGGCGTTGCCGAGCAGGTTCAGCATGATCTGCTTGAGCCGGTCCGGGTCGCCGAGGAGCGCCGGGGGCAGGCCATCCTGGATCTCGATGTCGAGGACGAGATGCTTCGCCTGCGCCATCGGCATGACGATGGCGGACGCCTTCTCGACGAGATCCTTCAGCGAGAACGGCCGCAGCTCCAGGGTGACGTCGCCGGCCTCGATCTTGGCGAGGTCGAGGATGTCGTTGACGATGCGCAGGAGGCCGCTCGCCGCGTCCTGGATGCGGCTGATGCGCCGGCTCTGCGACTGGCTCAAGGTCCGGTCCGAGCCGAGGAGGTCGGCGTAGCCGAGGATGCCGTTGAGCGGCGTGCGCAGCTCGTGGCTCATCGTCGCCAGGAAGTCGGCCTTGGCGACCGAGGCGGCCTCGGCCCGCTCCTTGGCGACCTGCAACTCCTCGTCGCGGGCGTGATGGGCGGTGACGTCGCGGGAGATGGCAAGGATCCGGCGGGTCAGGCCGTCGGCCCCCACCATCGGCGTCACCAGCACGTCGAGCCAGTGCTGCTCGCCGCTCTCCGCCCGGCGCCAAGCCGTGAACCGGCTCGGACGGCCGCGCTGGGCCAGCGCGATCGCCTCGCGGGCGGCCTTGCCGCCCTCGCCGGGCCAGAACGTCGACCAGAGGCGTCCCTTCGCGGCGACGCGCGGATCCTCGCCGTGCAGGGTGCGGCAGCGCTCGTTCGAGAAGATCACGCGCCCGCGCACGTCAAGGACCTTGATGATGTCGGGGCTGTTCTCGAGGATGCTCTCGGTCAGCACGTGGCTGTCGGCGAGTTCCCGCGTGCGGTCGGCTACGCGCCGCTCCAGGTCCTGATTGGTGCTGCGCAGGCTCTCGGCCTGGTCGCGCAGGCGGTCCGAAGCCTCGGCGAGGATATGGCAGACCATGTCCGACTCGGCGATGCCGGTGCTGCGCCGGTCGATCGGCTCGCCGCGCACGAGCTGGCGGGCGGCCTCCTTGGTGAGCCGCGCCGCGTAGCGCATCCGTCGCGTGAGGATCACGGCGCACGGCACCGCGATCAGCATGAGCGAGGCCGCCACTGCGGCCAGCAGCCAGAGGCTCTGACGAGTCGATTTTTGCAGAGCCGCGTGCGAGACGGAGGTCAGCACGTACCAGCCCGAGATCGGCGAGCGGCGGTAGAAGCGCCGGACCTCGACCCCTCCGACGTTCGTCGCATCGACCCGGCCCGTCGCGCCCTCCATCGCCGAGAGGTCCGTGACGCGCGTGCCCATGAAGCGGTCGCTCTCGACGGTGCGGGCGATCATGGCGCCGGTCCGATCGACGAGTGCGCCGAAATGCGGCGGCGCGAGCCGCGCCGATTGCATCAGCGTGGTGAAGTGCGAGGGCTGGACGGCGAAGAGCAGGACGTAGCGCTCGCCCGAGGGCGAGTTGACGGGCAGCGAGACCGTGACCTGGCGCCCCCGCCCCGGCACGTAGGGCAGGAGGTCGGAGATCGAGACGTGCCCGGGCTCCTGCGCCCATGTGGCGGCCGAGGGCCTCAGGACCTCCGGCACCCAGTGGGGCCCGCCCTCCGCCAGCAGGTCACGCCCGGCACGGTCGAGCAGCATCAGCTCGCCCGGCCGGCCGGCCAGCGCCTCGCGGCCCTGGTGACGAAAGCGCGCGATGTCGTTGTCGACGATCGGAGAGGCGCCGAGCGCCTTGAGTGCAGCGATCAGCGTGATGAGGTCGCGCTCGACGAGGAGGCCGAGATCGATGTTCGCCTCGATGGACACGCCCTCAAGCTTGGACCGCTCGGACTGGATGAACCGGCTCGTAACAAATGTTAATATTCCGAGAAGCGGCAGCGTGAGAACAAGCGCAAACACGCAGAGGTAGAACGAGAATGGCCAGACGCGGGGTGACTTGGGTTGGCCTCCCCCGGCGAGTCGTCCAATCCGATCTGTGCTAACAACCCAGGACACTGGTCCGTCCGCTTCTGCACACTTGCAGGTTGGTACGATTTTGAGCACGGGCGGAAATTGCTGACAAGAGACTTTCGGCTTCGCTCAAACGGATATTTGGAATTTTCCCCCCGTGACAACTTTTCTGCCACACGAAGACTGGTGTTAGAACGGGTACTAACACTGCCTCCACGAGTCCTCAGGGATTAACATTCGATAGAACGTCAGCACCGCGACAACTGCGTATTCTGCCGCACAGATTCTGCTCATTCGTGAATACACGCGCACAACCGAAATTTGCGTGTGCAGGGCTTAGCGCCGCGTTCTGAGCTCAGTTGCATCCGTCGACGCCGAGCGCGACGTGATGGTGCTTCGAGAAGAGATCGGCTCGGCGCACCTTCGGAGCGGCATCAAGCGCTGAGCACCGTACCATAGTTCAGAGCTCAATTTGCACAGTGTTAGAGCCATGCGATAGAGGCATGTCATCGCTGGTAGATTGCGGACGAGGCTTCATTCCAGGATCATCAGGCTCGGGCATCGAACTCGTGGACGCGGCTCGCGCACATGACCGCTCGTCTCCTCGTCCGCGCGGGCGACGCTCTGGCGCCGCGCTTCCACGCCTCGGATCTCAAGGTCCTCCAGACCACGAGCGACGAGAACATCGCAGTCGACTTCCATCTCTTCGCCTGATCTTCCGAGGACGAGCGGGCGACGCGACGTGCCCCATCAATCGACGCGCACAGCCACGCCTGGCCGCGCCGGGGAAGCGTCCCGCGGCGCCCGCCCTCAGCGCGGCGGCGGTTCCGACCGCTCGGAGGGCGGCAGTCCTGCGTACCAGGCTGCGTAGGGTGTGGCCGCAACCGGGCGCCGGTCGAGATCTGGAGCCCCGTCCGTCCACCAGATCGGCCCACGCTCGCCGAGATCGCGCTTGGCCGCCTCGATCGCGATGCGCGCATCGGCGAGCGCCTGAGGATCCTTCGCCCTGCGCCCGGCCCGGAGCGCGCGGCGAGCCTCCATCAGGGCGCGCAGGCCCCGATCCCGCGAGACGGGCTCGAGATCCGGGCGATGGCGACGCCAGAGCCGGCCGAGCAGCACGATGTAGCGCCCATCCGGCGTCTCGATCACCCGCATGCCGGCTCTCCGCGAAAGAGTGGAGAGGCCCGATGATGCGCGAGCCTGTCAGGGTGGGCAACCGGCCACGACGACACCCTTTCGAGAGGGCGCGGTGCCGGGAGCCGTCCGGGTAAGCCCGGCCGGGCCGAGTGCCTGTGTCAGGGGAGGCCGAGAGGCGTTCGCGGCGCCTCGTCCCGCCAGCCCTTCGCGCCGATGAGGGGCACGAAGCTGACCGGCCCGAGCGTCTCGGCGTCGAAACGGTCGACGTCCCGGCGCACGACCTTCACCAGTGTCTGATCGCCCGAGCGCCCGCCGACCGGCATGACGAGGCGGCCTCCGATCTGCAATTGCCGGCGGAGGCAATCGGGAACCTCGGGGCCGCCGGCGGAGGACAGGATGGCATCGAAGGGCGCCCGCTCCGGCAATCCGAGCGTGCCGTCGCCGGCATGAACCCGCACCGTGTCGAAGCCGAGCGCGGCGAGGCGGAGGGAGGCCGCCCGCGCGAGTTCCGGGTGCCGCTCGATCGCGTCGACCTCGCCCGCGAGGTGGCTGATCACGGCGGCCGCGTAGCCGGAACCGGCACCGATCTCGAGCACCCGGTCGCCCGGCTGGATCGCCGCGGCCTCGACCATCAGGGCGACGATGTAGGGCTGCGAGATCGTCTGGCCGGCCCCGATCGGGAGCGGCCCGTCCTCGTAGGCCGAATCCCGGAGATCTTCAGGCAGGAACCGCTCGCGGGGAACGGCGCGCATCGCCGTGACGACGCGGGCGTCGGCCAGTCCGCGCCCGATGATCTGCCGCTCGATCATGCGATCACGTCGCCGCGCGAAATCCGCCATGGCCGCCTCCCGCCCGGAATGGTCGGTCCATCGGAACAAGATGGCCGCGGAGCGCGCGTTCCCGCTCGGATATCCGGTTGATCCATGATTTGCAGCTCTACCTGCGGTTGCGGTTCGCGGCGGCGCGGGCAAAGCCCTGAGGAGGATCGGCGGAGCCGCCCTTTGTCCGCTCGCAACGATGCGCTAAGCGAGCCCGGACCGGGTTCCAGCCTCGCCGGGGAGGAAGCCGGATTCGGGTCTTCACGGGGGCGAATGGCGCAGGCGGGGATGGGAGCGGCGGACGGAGCGGGCGAGCTGGCGGCGCTGCGGGACGAGCGCGACGCGCTGGCCGTCGAGGTCGCGCGGCTGCGCGGCCTCCTCGCGCAGCCGGAAACGTCGCAGCTCGCCGGACCGACCCGGTCTACGCCGGCGATGCGCGACGTCCTGTTCGCGGCGGTCGAGAAGACCCGCATGCCGATGATCGTCACGGATCCGAACCTTCCGGACGACCCGATCATCTTTGTCAATCGCGCCTTCCAGGAATTGTCGGGCTATTCCGCGGAGAGCCTGGTCGGCCGCAACTGCCGCTTCCTGCAGGGGCCGGACACCGATCCGGAACAGGTCGTGGCGATCCGCGCGGCGCTCGCCGAGCAGCGCGAGATCGCGGTCGAGATCCTGAACTACCGGATCGACGGCACTCCGTTTTGGAACGAACTCTACATCAGCCCGGTCTTCGGCACGGGGGGCGAAGTCCTCTACCATTTCGGAAGCCAGGTCGACGTCAGTTCCTACCGGCAGGCGCGGCAATCGCTCGCCCGCAGCGAGGCACGCTATCAGGCGATTTTCGACGGCGCCGTCGATTTTGCGATCGTCGCGACCGATTCCTCGGGTCTCGTCACCAACTGGAACGTCGGCGCGGAGCGCGTCCTGGGCTGGAGCGCGTCCGAGATGATCGGCGAGCCGGTCGACCGGATTTTCGTGCCCGAGGATCGGGCCGCGGGCCGAGCCGACTTGGAGATGGGGCGCGCACGCGAGAGCGGCTGGGCGAGCGACGAGCGTTGGCACCTGCGCAAGGACGGTTCGCGCTTCTGGGCCTCCGGCGAGATGCTGCCGCTGCGCGGCGAGGCCGGGCGCGTCGACGGTTTCCTGAAGATCCTGCGCGACCGCACCGCCGAGCGCGCCCGGGACGAGGCGCTCGCCGAGACGGAGACGCGCTTCCGCACGCTCGTCGAGGTGAGCCCGCAGGTGGTCTTCTTCGCCGACGCGACGGGCTGCGTGACCTACTGCAACCCGTTCTGGCACGCCTATACGGGGCTCGATCACGACGAGACGATTGGGGACGGCTGGATCCGTGCCTACCCACCCGAGCGGCGGCCAACCGTGATGGAGGCGTGGCGCTTGGCGGTCCAGACGGGCGAGCGCTACGAGGTCGAGATGCCGCTGCGCCGGGCGCGCGACGGCGCGGACCGCTGGTTCCTGGTGCGGGGGGAGCCCGTGCGGGACGCGGCCGGCCGGATCACGAGCTGGATCGGAGTCGCCATCGACATCGACGAGCGCAGGGCGGCAGAGGCGCAGCACGCCTTCCTTCTCGCGCTCGCGGCGACGCTGCTCGCCCTGTCCGAGCCGCGCGCGATCATGGACGCGGCGGCTGCGGCCCTGCGCAACCACCTCGACGTCGATCATGTCGGCTACGGCGAACTGGCCGGCACGGTGGCGGCGGAGGCGAGTGGTGCGGGCGTGCGCGCAGCGCTCCTGCGCGGCGAGACCGTCGTCGTCCCCGCCGCCGCGGCCCGCGGAGCGCCGACCTGGCCCGCCGCCATCCACGTCCCGCTGCTTCGCGACGGTGCGTTGCGGGCGATCCTCCAAGTGCGGTCGAACGCTCGGCAGAGCTTTCGGCCCGACGAGGTCGTCCTCGTCGAGGAGGTGGCCGCCCGCACCTGGGACGCCCTTGTCCGGGCGCGCGCCGAGGATGCCCTGCGCGAGCTGAACAGCTCGCTGGAGCGGCAGGTCGCCGAGCGCACCCGGAACTGGAGGCGATGTGGCGGACGAGCCGCGATCTCCTGTGCGTCGCCGATTTCAACGGAAACTTCCTCAACCTGAACCCCGCCTGGGCGACCACCCTCGGCTGGAGCACCGAGGCGCTGCGGGCGCGCCCCTTCCTGCATCTCGTCCACCCTGAGGACCGAGCGGCGACGATCACCATCCTGCACGGGCTGGAGCGGGGCGAGGAGGTGGTCGGCTTCGAGAACCGCTACCGGAGCCGCGACGGCACCATCCGCTGGCTCTCGTGGAACGCCGTCCCCCGCGACGGGCTCGTCTACGCCGTGGTGCGCGACGTGACCGTGGAGCGGGCGCAAGGCGAGGCCCTGCGCGCCACCGAGGATGCGCTGCGGCAGGCACAGAAGATGGAGGCGGTCGGCCAGCTCACCGGCGGCATCGCCCACGACTTCAACAATCTTCTCACCGGCATCGTCGGCTCCCTCGACCTGCTTCAGACCCGCCTCGGTCAGGGCCGCATCGACACGCTGGAGCGCTATGCCAAGGCCGCGATGACCTCGGCCAACCGCGCCGCCGCACTGACCCACCGCCTGCTCGCCTTCGCCCGGCGCCAGCCCCTCGAGCCCCGGCCGGTGGCGGTCAACGATCTCGTCGCGTCGCTCGAAGATCTCCTGCGGCGCACCCTGGGAGAGGCGGTCGCCCTGACGATCCGACCCGAGCCGGAGCTGTGGCCGACGCTCTGCGACCCGAACCAGCTCGAGAGCGCGATCCTCAACCTCGCGATCAATGCCCGCGACGCGATGCCGGACGGCGGCAGCCTGACGATCGAGACCTGCAACACGCATCTCGGCGCCGACATCGCCCCGCGCCATCCCGGAGTCACGGCGGGAGATTACGTCGCGCTCGCGGTCGGCGACACCGGCTCCGGCATGACGTCGGACGTCATCGCGCGCGCCTTCGACCCCTTCTTCACCACGAAGCCGCTCGGTCAGGGAACGGGGCTCGGCCTCTCCATGATCTACGGCTTCGCGCGCCAGTCGGAAGGACACGCAGCGATCCGCTCGGAGTCCGGCCAGGGCACGATCGTCACCCTCTACCTGCCGCGCCACCGGGGTGAGGCCGTGCCACTTCCGGAGCCGGACGGGTTCGATCCGAGCCGGCGGGCCGGCGACGGCGAGACGGTCCTCGTGGTCGAGGACGAGGCGGTGGTCCGCAACCTCATCGTCGAGGTCCTACACGATCTCGGCTATCGCGCCCTGCAGGCGGGCGACGGCGCGGCCGGCCTGCGCCTTCTGCAGGCTCCCGGCCGCATCGACCTGCTCATCACCGATGTCGGCCTGCCCGGCCTCAACGGCCGTCAGCTCGCCGATCAGGCCCGCGAGACGCGCCCGGGCCTGAAGGTGCTGTTCATCACGGGCTACGCCGAGAACGCGACCTTCGGCGAGAACCACCTCGCGCCGGGGATGCAGATGATCACCAAGCCGTTCCCGGTCGAGACGCTCGCGGCCCGCATCCGGGAGATGATCGAGACGCCGACCGCCTGAGATCGGGGCGTCGCGAGATATGCGGGGCGGACGTCGCGGACATCGAACGCGCGAACGTCATCGGCCTCCGAGCGACCGCGCCGGGCCGAGCGTTCCGGCTCGGAGGTCCCCCGGTCCTGGCGATCCTCCGCGCCGTGTGACCATCGCCTCGCGGCCGGGGAAGCTCCCGGGCGCCGGCGCAGCACTATAGCAGCGTGCCCCTCAGGATCAGCAGGGCCACCGTGAAGTAGATGACGAGCCCCGTCACGTCGACGAGGGTGGCGACGAACGGCGCCGAGGCGGTCGCGGGGTCGAAGCCGATGCGCTGGAGGATGAAGGGCAGCATCGAGCCCGCGAGCGAGCCGAAGGTGACGATGCCGACGAGCGCCGCGCCGACGGTCGCGGCCACGAGGGGCCAGTGCGGCCCGTAATCATAGAAGCCGGCCTTCTGCCAGATCACGATGCGCACGATCCCGATCCCCCCAGGATCGCCCCGAGGAGGAGCCCGGTCGGCACTTCGCGCAGGGCCACCCGCCACCAGTCGCGCAGCCGCACCTGATGCAGCGCCAGCGCCCGGATCAGCAGGGAGGTCGCCTGCGAGCCGGAATTGCCGCCCGAGGACATGATGAGCGGGATGAACAGCGTCAGCACGAGCGCCTTCTCCAGCTCGCCCTCGAAGCTCTGCATGGCGGACGCCGTCAGCATCTCGGAGAGGAACAGGGCGCAGAGCCAGCCGGCGCGCTTGCGGATCATCGTGAAGAAGCCGATGTCCATGTAGGGCTCGGGCAGCGCCTCCATGCCGCCGAAGCGCTGCACGTCCTGCGTTTGCTTCTCGACCATCGCGTCGATCATGTCGTCGACGGTGACGATGCCGATGACGTGGCCGACCGCGTCGACCACGGGCAGCGCGAGGAGATCGTATTTCGAGATCAGCCTCGCCGCCTCCTCGCGGCCCGCCGTCGGCGAGACGGCGAGCGGGCGCCGTCCGGGTGCCACCGAGAGCACGTTGTCTTCGGGATCGCCGGAAATCAGGCGCCGCAGGGGAACCGACTTCGTCAGCGCCCGGGTGCGCGGGTCGAGCACGAAGATCGCGTAGATGGTCTCGCGGGTCTTCTCGACGCGGCGGACATGGTCGAGGGTCTGGGCCACGGTCCAGTTGCCCGGCACCGTCACGAATTCCGTCGTCATCAGCGAGCCCACCGTCTCCTCGCCGTAGGCGCTGAGGCGGTCGACGGCGCCGCGGGTCTCGGCGTCGAGGCGAGCGCGCAGGTCCGAGCGCCCCGGCTCCTCGATTTCGCGGAAGATATCGGTGACCCGGTCGGCCGACATGCCGGAGAGGTAGCCGGCGACGCGGTCACGGGGCAGCATCTCGATGATGTCGGCCGCGCATTCGAGCTCGGGCTGGTCCAGCACCTCGACGGCCCGCTCCTGGGGAAGGCCGAGCAGGATTGCGGCGGCGACCTCCGGCGCTTCCTCGTTCAGGGCCTCGACGATGTCGGGGGCGCGCTCGTCCGAGAGGCGCGCGGCGAGGACGGCGGGGTCGACCCGCGCGTCGAGGGCGACAGATTCGGTCATGGGTCTCGCCTCCGGCTCCTCGGCACCGTTGCCCCGGTTCGCCCCGCGACCGACGCGCGGGCGTCCCGGAGGCGCCTCAGGGCGTCAGGCGGGGCAGCGGCGCGGAGCCGGGCACGGCTCGGGAGATCGATCGGAACTGTCGCTGGGCATCGCGGTCGATGGATTCCTGTACCGCGACGGCTCACCGAGTCGCCGCGGGCGCCGGGGTGGTGCGCCGGGACGGCGATCCCGTCAAGCGGAAGCGGCCGGGCCGAGCGTAGCTGCACTTCCGTGCATATGCAGGCCGGGCCGCCGCCTCGCCGAGCGGGCCGCCGAACCGAGCATCGGGTCGCCTTGCCCGACCCGGTTGACATCGGTCACCGACATCACCATCTCATTGCTACACAAGGCAAATTACGCTATCGCGTCTCTGCCGGCGTCGGCCCTCGGATGACCCCGACATCCTATGAGAAATATAAGTGTAGGGCCCACTTGTATTGTGCCCAACACATTGCCTATGTTCTCTCCATCGAAGCGAAGGAGACACGTCATGAAGTGGTCCGCCCCCGTCGTTCAGGAAGTCTGCGTCGGCATGGAGGTCACCAGCTACGAGTCCGCTGAGATCGATACCTTCCACTGAGGCGTCGATGGCTCGGGCATGCCGAGCACTCCTTCGAAACTGAAACTCAACCCTGGAGAAACGCTATGAAGTGGTCTGCCCCCATCGTTCAGGAAGTCTGCGTCGGCATGGAAGTCACCAGCTACGAGTCCGCTGAGATCGACACCTTCCACTAAGGCTTCTTCCAGCTCTGACGAGCCGGTCGACCGTCGAACCTGTCACCTCATTCCAACAGGAGATCCATCATGAAGTGGTCTGCCCCCATCGTTCAGGAAGTCTGCGTCGGCATGGAAGTCACCAGCTACGAGTCGGCTGAGATCGACACCTTCCACTAAGCTGACCGTCGCATCAGCGAATCGGCTTCGGGCGCCGTTCCCTTCGGGGGACGGCGTCCTTCTTTTTTGCCGATCTCCGATGCGAACGCGACCGTGCCCGAGGACATCGGGAAACGCGACGCGCGACAGCCGGGCGCCCCGTGACGGGCTTCCCGGCTGTCGTCGCTGATTGCCTGATCGAACCGCAGCGGCGCGCGTGACGGCGCTCCGAACGCGTGCTTCCCGCAAGGGAGTTAGGTCTCCGTGAGGCGCGATTCGCCCTCTCCGAAGCGGAGAGGTGGACGGTCTCAGCGGTGGACCGATCGCTCCCCGACGCCTTCCGGGCCGTGCTCAGAGGCGGTAGCGAATCTGGTCCGTCCAGAAGCGCTCGAGGCGGCCGAGCGCCTGATTGAGGCGGCCGAAATCGTCATCCGAGATGCCACCGATCGGCTGGATCGTGCGGGCGTGCTTGTCGTAGAGGCCCTGGATGATCTCGTGCACCTGCCGCCCCTTGTCGGTAAGGCTGATGCGCACGGAGCGCCGGTCCGTCTTCGAGCGGGCGTGGTGGAGGTAGCCGGCCTCGACCAGCTTCTTGACGTTGTACGAGACGTTGGAGCCGAGATAGTAGCCCTTGGTGCGCAGCTCGCTCGCCGTCAGCTCCTTGTCGCCGATGTTGTACAGGAGCAGCGCCTGGACGCTGTTGACGTCCTCGCGGCCGCGGCGCTCGAACTCATCCTTGATCACGTCGAGGAGGCGCCGGTGCAGGCGCTCCACGAGATGCAGCGCCTCGAGATAGGAGCCGCTCGCCACGGAAGCGTCGAGGGCGGAGGTGGTTTCGACAACCTTGACGGCCTGGGTCTTCATCGTGTGCCTCACCCGATTGTTGTGTCGGTCGCCGTGAAGTCCGACGCCGCTTATGGGCACAACGTATGGGTCGGGAATGAAAGGCGATTTAAGCGACAGGATGAATTCGCGATTTACTTCTCTCGGTAAATGCAAACTGAAACGGTTCCATCAACCTTCCATTTACCGGCTCTCGCGCGCCGCAAACCACGACAACACGAAGTAAACCGCAACTATACTTGCCTGCACGATCACGACCGGAAGCGGCGTCGGCAGGAGCTGCGGCGTGAGCGTCGCGAGGGTCAGGGCCGAGGTCGCGGCGAGCAGCCAGATCACCCCGCCCCAGGCACTGGTGAGCCAGAGGCCGACCGCCGCCGTCAGGTCGATCACGGCGAGGTAGACGATCACGGCCTGCCGCCCCACCGGCTCCGCCTCGAAGGAGCGTGGGCCCGGCACCAGATCGAGGATCGTGGCCCAGGCATGAACGCCCTTGGCGAGCCAGAGCAGGGCCGTCACCCGCATGAACCAGACGAGGACCGTGTCCCAAGTGGTGCGGGGGGCCGCAGCGCCCCGCTCGATCCGATCCCCCGCGGGATCCCCGAGCGCCCCCCGACCGATCCGTCCCGGGCCGCGCATCTCAGGCGAACCGCGGCTCGGGCCAGCCGGACGGTCCGAACGCCGCCCGCACCGCGTCGAGATCGACCTCCTCGAGGCGGGCGGGCCGCCAGGCAGGCTTGCCGTCCTTGTCGACGATCACCGCGCGCACGCCCTCGAAGAAGTCGGCGCCCTCCATCAGGCGGGTGACGAGCCGGTACTCGGCGAGGATCGCCTCGGCGAGGCTGAGATTCACGCCGCGCCGCATCTGCTCGCGAGCGATGCACAGGCTCGTGGGCGAGCGCGTGCGCATCAGCGCCGCCGTCTCGGCCGCGAAGGTTGAGCCGGCCGCAGCCCGCGCGTCGAGCCGCTCCAAGACCTCCGGCACCGTCTCGGCGTCGAAACAGGCCTCGATGAGGGCCCGCTCGGAGACCAGCGATCCGGCCGGAGGCGGCGGCGCGGCGTGCGGCGCGATCGCGTCCGTCACCGCGACGCCCGCGGCGAGGCGGTCGACGAGCGCGTCGAAATCGGTGCCGGGCACGTGATGCGTCGCGAGCCCGACGGCGAGAGCGTCGCCCGCCCCGATGCGCGCGCCCGTCAGCGCGAGGTAGAACCCCGTGTGCCCCGGCAGCCGCGGCAGCGCGTGGGTCATCCCGACATCGGGAAACAGGCCGATGCCGACCTCGGGCATGGCGAAGGAATAGTTCGCACCCGCGACCCGGTACTCGCCGTGCAGCGAGATCCCGACGCCGCCGCCCATCACGATGCCGTCGATCAGCGAAACATAGGGCTTCGGGTAGCGGCCCACATAGGCGACGAGGCCGTACTCGCCGGCCCAGATCTCGTAGAGCTCCGTCTCGTCGCCGGCTCGCGCCACCTCGTAGATCCGGCGGATGTCGCCGCCCGCGCAGAAGGCACGCCCGCCCGCGCCGCGCACGGCGACCCGGCTAATGGAATCGTCCTCCTCCCAGGCGCGGAGCTGCGCGTGCATCGCCCGGATCATCGGCAGGGACAGGGCGTTCAGCGCCTTCGGCCGGTTGAGGGTGACGAGGCCGAGGGGCCCGCGCCGCTCGAACAGGATCTCGCCTCCAGCCTCGCTCGTCATGCTCTGCGGGTCTCCCATGCCGGACGCTTAGACTCCGGCGAGGCGGCCCGCGTCAACCGAGCCTGCGGGCGGCCGGGTTTCAAGCGGATTCGCGAAGTGGTAGGCCCGGGCTCGCGGCGGCGCCCCCCAGCCCGCCCCGGTGTCACACACGAACAAGCGCAGCCATGCCGCACGCCCCGTCTAACGACACGCCCCAGCCGCGACGGCTCGCCGTCGAGACCGCGCGGGAGGATAGCCGCGGCGAGAGCCTGAAGATCACCCAGCGCCCGCGCCGCAACCGCAAGGCAGAGTGGTCCCGCCGCCTCGTCCGCGAGCACACGCTCACCGTCGACGACCTGATCTGGCCCCTCTTCGTGATCGAGGGTGCGGGCCGGCGCGAGCCCATCGCCTCGATGCCCGGCGTCGAGCGGCTCAGCGTCGACGAGATCGTGCGCGAGGCCGAGCGGGCGGCCCGCCTCGGCATCCCGGCCATCTCCTTCTTTCCCTACACGGAGAAGGCGTTGCGCGATCCCACGGGGTCCGAGGCGCTCAACCGCGACAACCTGGTCTGCCAGGCCGTGCGGGCCGTGAAGAAGGCGGTTCCCGAGATCGGCGTGATGACCGACGTCGCCCTTGATCCCTACACGAGCCACGGCCATGACGGGCTCCTGGAAGAAGGTGCCATCCTCAACGACGAGACCGTGGCGCTCCTCGTGGAGCAGAGCCTGATCCAGGCGGAGGCCGGCACCGACATCATAGCCCCCTCCGACATGATGGACGGGCGGGTCGGCGCGATCCGGGCCGGTCTCGACAAGGCGGGCTTCCGCGATGTCCAGATCATGGCCTACGCGGCGAAATACGCGAGCGCCTTCTACGGCCCCTTCCGCGACGCCATCGGCACGCAGGCGGCCCTCGTCGGCGACAAGCGGACCTACCAAATGGATCCCGGCAACGGCGCCGAGGCCCTGCGCGAGGTCGCCCTCGACCTCGCCGAGGGCGCCGATTCCGTGATGGTGAAGCCGGGCCTGCCCTATCTCGACATCATCCGCCGGGTGAAGGACGAGTTCGGCGTGCCGACCTTCGCCTACCAGGTGTCGGGCGAGTACGCGATGATCGAGGCCGCCGTCCGCAACGGCTGGCTCGACGGCGAGCGCGCCATGGCCGAGAGCCTGCTCGCCTTCAAGCGCGCGGGCGCCGACGGAGTGCTGACCTACTACGCGCCGCGCATCGCCGAGCGCCTGCGCGCCGGGGCGTGACGCGGCGCGGCGCCCGCGGGCTCCTGCTCGCCGGCGCGCTCGGCGGCTTCCTCGTCAGCCTCGCGGCCTGCGAGAGCGCGGTGCAGCGCCAGCGCGTCACGCTCTGCCGGCGCGCCGTGCCCGCCCTGGTGCCGGGCGAGACGGACTTGCGGATCCTGCGCGCGGGCTCGGCCTCCACGGCCGACAGCGTGCGCGTCGATTACGCAATCGGGCCACGGCCCCACGCCGCGCTCTGCCGTTTCAACGCGGGCGCCGAATTGATCGGCATCACCAACGATGGCACTCCGCTCGGCGGCGCGGCCCTGTATCTCCTCAAGCGCTACTACCTCGACACGCCGGATGCCGAGGCCGCCGACCCGGGGCGAGCCGTGCGCCAGAATTGAGCGCCGACGCGCGAGCGACCGACAACCTGCCATCGCAATCGCCAAGACCTGCTACCGCAGTGCAAAAAATTGGTGCATCGGTATTGCACTGCATTAAGACTCCTTTTGTACGGAATCGGTCAAATGTGACTCATCTTCCGCTGGAATAAGCAGAAAATGAGCATTGCCCATCGGTCAGCCGGATCCGAAAGTCTCGCAACGATCGTCGATCGCTCGACCAGTGCCCTGAAGGTCTCGACCGCGACCAGCATCGGCGCGATCCGCAACATCACCCGGCGCATGCATCTCCTCGCCATGAACGCGCTGATCGAGGCCGCCCATGCGGGATCCCACGGGGCCGGCTTCTCCGTAGTGGCCCAGGAAGTCCGGGGGTCGCGGGCGAGATCGACGGGCTGACGGCGCGGCTCGGCACCTCCCTCGGCGAGGGCGTCGCCACGCTCACGGAGGCGGTGGGACGGCTGGCCGCCGAGGCGCGGTCGGAGCGCTGCGTCGACCTCGCACTCAACGCGATCGAGATCATCGACCGCAATCTCTACGAGCGCACCTGCGACGTGCGCTGGTGGGCCACCGACGCCGCCCTGGTCGATTGCGCCGCCGACCCAACCGAGGCGGCGCGCGCCTACGCGAGCCAGCGGCTCGGCGTCATCCTGTCCTCCTACACGGTCTATCTCGATCTCTGGCTGTGCAGCCTCGACGGGCGGGTGATCGCCAACGGCCGTCCCGACCGGTTCGACGTGCGCGGACGCGACGTGCGGGCCGAGCCCTGGTTCGAGCGGGCCCGCCGCCTAACTAGCGGGGACGCGTTCGCGGTGGCCGATGTCGGCCGCGCCGCGGGCCTCGGCGGGGCCCAGACCGCCACCTACGCGGCCTCGATCCGCGAGAACGGCGAGGCGCTGGGGCCCCCCTCGGCTACCTCGCGATCCATTTCGACTGGGAGCCGCAGGCGCGCGCCGTGGTGGAGGGGGTGCGGCTCGCCGCCGACGAGCGGGCGCGCAGCCGCGTCCTGCTGCTCGATGCGGAGAACCGGGTCATCGCCTGCTCCAGGGGCAGGGGCATCCTGTCCGAGCGCTACCCCCTCCGCACGGAGGGGGCGGCCCAGGGCGCCTATATCGACGCGGGCGGCCGCCTCGTCGCCTTCCACGCCACGCCGGGCTACGAGACCTACCGCGGGCTCGGCTGGCGGGGCGTCATCGAGCAGGAGATCGGCTGAGGGGCGATCTTGAGCGGAGCGACGAGGCTTCCTACCTCATCGGCGGCGACTGTCTCGCCCCCTTGAGGACGCGGCCATGCTCAATCCCCCGCCCGGTTATGCCGAGCGCCTCGACGCGCCCGGCTACGCCGCCCCGATGACCCTGCCCGCCATACGCGGGAGCCTCGGGGCGCGCTTCGTCGCCTACCTGCTCGACATCCTGTTCATCTTCGGGTTCTCGATGCTGCTCTGGCTCGCGATCGCGGTGCTCGGAGTGATCACGTTTGGACTGGGGTGGACGTTGTTCGCGATCCTGCCCGCGAGCGGGGTGCTCTACAGCATGATCACGGTCGGCGGCGCCCGCCAGAGCACGATCGGCATGCGGATGATGGGCCTGCGCGTCGTCGCCGAGAGCGGCCGGCGGGTCGACATGATCACGGCCGCCGTGCACGCGCTGCTCTTCTACGTCGCGCTCTCGACCTTCCTGCTCTGGTTCGTCGACATGCTGTTCGGCGTGATGCGCAGCGACCGCCGCCTCGGCCACGACCTCATCCTCGGCCTCGCCGTGGTGCGGGCGGCCTGAACGGTCCGTTTCCCGACGTTGAAATCCGGCCCGCGGCACAAACGAGGCTGTTGAGCGGCGCCTTATCGACGCTACACTCAAAGGTGGCGGCGCGGAGCGTGCCGCCGGCCTCGAGGGCGACCTGAAGCGTGACGAGCCACCCGCGCGATACCCCCCAATTCTATCTCACGGCCCCCTCCCCCTGCCCCTACCTGCCGGGGCAGGAAGAGCGGAAGGTTTTCACTCACCTCGTCGGGCGGCGCGCCCGCGATCTCAACGAGATCCTGACGCAGGGCGGCTTCCGGCGCTCGCAGACCATCGCCTACCGGCCCGCCTGCGAGACCTGCCGCGCCTGCATCTCGGTGCGGGTGGTCGTGGACGATTTCCGGCCCACCGCGAGCCAGCGCCGCATCATCGCCCGCAACGCCGACCTCGTCGGCAATCCGGAGACGAACCGCCCGGCCTCGGAGCAGTACGCCCTGTTCCGCCGCTATCTCGACGCCCGCCACGGGGACGGCGGCATGGTCGACATGACCGTGCTCGACTACGCCATGATGATCGAGGACAGCCACGTCGACACGCATCTCGTGACCTACCGCCGCCGCGGGCCGGACACGGCGATCAACGGCCGCGGCACCGGCGCGCCGCTCGCTCTCTGCCTGACCGACGTCCTCGCCGACGGCCTGTCGATGGTCTACTCGTTCTACGATCCCGAGGAGGCCGCGCGCTCGCTCGGGACCCACATGATCCTCGACCACATCCAGCGCGCGCGGGCGCTCGGCCTGCCCTACCTCTACCTCGGCTACTGGGTCGAGGGCTCCCGCAAGATGGACTACAAGGCCCGCTTCCTGCCCCAGGAACGCCTGCTCGCGCAGGGCTGGGCGCGGGTGGAATAGGGGCGCCGGCCCGGCTCCGCGGGACGGCGCCGGCCCGGCCTCAGAACAGCGCGATCAGCTGCACGCGGATCAGCCGCGGCGCACCCGGCGTGATGTTGTTGTTGCCGTCGGCGGTGGCGATGTAGCGCCGGTCGAACAGGTTCTCGATGTTGACCTGCGCCCGCACCGTCTCGCTCAGCTTGTAGAACAGGCCGAGGTCGAAGCGGGAGAAGCTCGGCAACCGCACCGTGTCGTCCGAGGACGCGAAGGTGTGGGTCTGGTTGATGAAGCCGACGCCGACCGAGAAGCGCTCCGTCACGTCGAACTTGTTCCACAGGGTGAAGGTGTTGAACGGCACGAGCCCGACCGTGTTGCCCCGGACGATGGTGGTCGAGACGTCGCTGGCGATGCGGGCGTCGGTGAAGGCGTAGCCACCCGCGATCTGCCACCAGTCGGTCACGTATCCGTTCGCGCCAATCTCGGCCCCTTGGGTGTTGGTGCGGCCGGACAGGAGGAAGAAGCCCGGCCGGTTCGGGTCGGCGAGGCGCTGGTTCGTGCGGTCGAGATTGTAGAGCGCGCCGGTGAGCTGGAAGGCCGGGGTGACGTCGTACTTCACGCCGATCTCGGCGTTCTCGAACTTCTCCGGCTGCGCGATCGCCGTGCCGGGCGTGAGCGCGCTGAACTGGTCGCCGGCCGAGGGCAGGTAGGACACGCTGTAACTGCCGTAGAAGGCGAGGTTCGCGAAGGGCTTCACGACGACGCCCGCCCGCGGCGACAGGAGGTCGTCGACCCGGCCGACCGTGACGTTGGTGCGCCGGTCGCGCGAGCTGAAGTCGAAATGGTCGTAGCGCAGGCCCCCGATGAACTGCAGGTGCTCGTTCACCTCGATCTGGTCCTGCGCGTAGGCGGCGGCGAGGCCGAGGTCGTAGAGGCTGTTGGCGCCCGAGGCGAGGTTGCGGAAGGTGACGCCGACGCGGCTGACCGGGGCCAGCGGGTTGACGACGAGGGTCTGCGTGCCCGTCGTGTCGAAGAACCCGTCCTGCCGATAGGAGAGCCCCTGCTGGTAGCCGAGCTCGAAGCCGCCGAGCAGAGTGTGGCGCAGCGGGCCGGTCTCGAACTTGTAGGTGAAGTCGTTCTGGCTGAAATAGTTCGTCCGGTCGGTCTCGTTGTTGTAGGCCGACAGGTTGACCCGGTTGCCTGCGGCGTTCACCGCGCCGCCCGGGAAGATGTTCTGGTAAAACTTCTGGTAGTCGGCGAAGCGGAGCTGGCCGTGCATCTGCACGCCGGACTCGAACTGGTGGTCGAGCACGGCCGTGGCGATGTTGGCATCCACCCGCGCCCGGTTGAGGTCCGGGTTGCCGAAGAAGGTCGAGACGTTGTCGCGGTTGCGGTAGGGCCGCCCGAATTGCGAGGGGATGCCGCGGTCCGTCGTGCGGTCGTCGTGGAAGTACTCGTAGGAGAGCTTCAGCGTCGTCGCCGGCCCGAGCAGGAAGGTCATCGTCGGGTTGACGCCGTAGCGGCGGATATCGACGAAGTCGCGATAGGTTGCCGTGTCCTCGAAGACGCCGTTGAGGCGGAAGAACACGCTGTCGCTGACCCGGTCGCCCGCATCGATCGCTACGCGCTTGTTCCAGTACTCGCCACCCTGGACCAGCACCTCGCGGATCGGGACGCCGTCCGCCTCCTTGAGGACGCGGTTGATGACGCCGCCGCCGCCACCGCGGCCGAAGATCATCGCGTTCGGGCCCTTCAGCACCTCGATCCGCTGCGTGTTGTAGAGGTCGCGGTAGTACTGGACGTCGTCGCGGATGCCGTTGACGAAGAAATCCGCGTTGGAGCGCTGGCCGCGGATGACGACGTCGTCGCGGTTGCCCTCGCCCTGATGCGGGATCACGCCCGGCACGTAGCGGATCGCCTCGTTGATGCTCTGGAAACCTTGGTCGCGGATCTGCTGCTGCGTCACGATCGTGACGGATTGCGGCGTATCGATCAGGGGCGTGTCGGTCTTCGTCGCCGTCGAGCTGCGCTTCGTCAGGTAGCCGACCGTATTGCCGCGCAGACCCTCCACGCTGAGCTGATCAAGCGTCACGGACTCGTTGCCGGGCACCGGCTGGGCGCGCGCCGGGGCGGCAAGGACGGGACCGGCGAGGAGGAGGCCGACGATGCAAGCTTCAGATGTGGTCTTCATGGCTCCCGGCCCGGTTGCGTCCCGTTCTGTCCAGGACGTCCGCACGTCTCGGCGTGCGGTGACGGGAGCGCTGTAATCGCGGTCGTTGCGCGAGCAAGCGGTAGCGAACCGTAAATCACCGGCCCTTTCCTAAAGGAATTCTAAGAAGGAATTTAAGTAACGTGCTAAGCCGGTCCGTCGCCTTGCGAATCCAGACGGGCTTTTCATCCTGGATTTCTTCCAGACTGCAACCGTATGTTTCTGCGTGTTGCCGATCAGCAACATACGGATCGGGTGGGAGAGCGCAGCAATGCCTCGTCTTCCACCCGACCACCGGTTCCGTGCCCGAAACAGCACACTCCATGAGAATCAACAGGACGGATGGCGGCCGCCACATTTTCCCCGCGAGAGCGTGACCGCATGGGGGGATCGGGATCACGAGAGAGGAACACCATGCCGACCTCATTCACCCGTCCGGATCCGCGCCCCCTCGAATCGGCCGCCCTGCGCGGATTCGTGAAGGATCTCTCTCCCCTCCTGCGCGACGCGTTGCCGCCCGCGCCCCATGCCCCGGTCAGCGACGAGATCGCAACCTTGATCGACCGCTTGCATGCCGGCCCGCTCGGTCTTCGGGCCCGTCGCCGGGCGGCCTGAGGCCGTCCGCCGGGCCTCTCCACGGTGGCGTCATCAACAGCCGGCTTCTTTTCAGGAGCAACCCAACATCACCATCGCGCGTTGGACGTCCCCAAGATGAGATGAAGGACAGCGGCGACGGCGTGCTGTTCGAGGGAGCGCACGCTTTGCTGTATCTCACACGCGATACGTGTAACCTTATGCTTGCACCGGTGAGACTTGCCGCCGATGCAGTAAAGCTTGCCTGCGACAATCCCTTCAATCCCTTCGCCCTCGCGCCGGGCAGCCGCATGATGGCGGCCTCGTGCGAGATGTTCGAGCGGGCGACCCGCACCTACGCGAAGCCCGTCTTCGATCTCGGCGTGCCCGAGCGCGTGGTCTTCGAGCATCCCTTCTGCCGCGTCCTCGCCTTCGGCGAGGCGGCGCCGGATGCGCGGCGCACGAAGCCGAAGCTGCTCCTCGTGGCGCCGATGTCGGGCCATTACGCGACCCTCCTGCGCGGCACCGTCGAGGCCTTCCTCGACACCCATCAGGTGTTCATCACCGACTGGCTCGATGCCAAGGACATCCCGGTCTCGGCCGGCCGATTCGGCCTCGACGATTACGTCGACCTCTGCATCAGCCTGTTCTCCGAGCTCGGCCCGGACCTCAACGTCGCGGCCGTGTGCCAGCCCTCGGTGCCGGTGCTCGCGGCCGTTTCCCGGATGGAGGCCGAGAACCACCCGCGCGTGCCTCGCACCGCCACCTTCATCGGCGGGCCGATCGACACGCGCGTGGCGCCGACCGCGGTGAACCGGCTCGCCGAGGAGCGCGGCTTCGCGTGGTTCGAGCAGCACTGCATCCACACGGTGCCGTGGAGCCATGCGGGCCAGGGCCGCGCGGTCTATCCGGGCTTCCTGCAGCTCGGCGGCTTCATGAGCATGAACCTCGACCGGCACCTCAGCGCGCACTGGGACATGTTCAACCACCTCGTCGAGGGGGACGGCGATTCCGCCACCAAGCACCGCGCCTTCTACGACGAGTACCTCGCGGTCATGGACCTCACGGCGGAGTTCTACCTGGAGACGATCCGGACCGTGTTCATCGACCACGCCCTGCCGCAGGGCCGCATGCTCCATCGCGGCCGGCCGGTCGATCCCTCGGCGATCCGCCGCTGCGCGATCATGGCGGTCGAGGGCGAGAAGGACGACATCACGGGCGTCGGCCAGACTCGCGCCGTCCTCGACCTGACGCCGAACCTCGTCGCCGGGAAAAAGGCCTATCATCTCCAGCCCGGCGCCGGCCATTACGGCATCTTCAACGGCACGCGCTTCCGCACCGAGATCGCCCCGAAGCTCGCGGCCTTCATGGCGGCGCATGCGCGCCCGATCGAGCGGCGGAAGCCCGCGGACCGCCCAATCCTGATCGGCGGCCGGGCCCGGCCCGCGCCGCAGCGCGCATCGGTCTCCACCGTCGGGCCGAACGGGCCCCGGCTGCCGGAGAAGGCGGCTTCGAAGCGGCCTGATCGCGCGGAGGTGATCGAGTTGCGCGCGCGCTCCTAACGTGCCGCAAGGCGTGCCGGTCGCGCTCGTGGCATCCTCGCGCGGTGTCGTCGCGCTCGGCCAGGAGGACGCATGCCCGAGGATCGCCGATCGCTCGCGGGGCGCCACGTGCTCCTGGTGGAGGACGACTACTTCATCGCCTTCGACATGCAGCGGCATTTCGAGTCGAGCGGCGCCCATGTGGTGGGCCCGGTGCCGAGCGTCCGGGCCGCCCTCGACCTCATCGCGGCGACGCCGGACCTCGACGCCGCGGTCCTCGACATCAACCTGCGGGGCGAGATGGCCTTCCCGGTCGCCGACGCGCTCTCGGAGCGGGGCGTGCCGTTCCTGTTCGCCACGGGCTACGACACCGCGACGATCCCGCCGCGCTACGCGGCCCATCGCCATTGCGAGAAGCCGGTGGAGCCGGATCGGATCGCGCAGATCCTGCTGGGCTGAGCGGCGACGGGGCGGCAAGAGGCTTCTGGCGAGACGCTTCCGGCTAGAGGCTTCGCCGCGGGCAGGCGGTCCTCAGGCCGCGTTGCCCGCTTGAAGGGCGCGGCAGGCCCGGTCGAGGCTGTCGAGGCGCCGGATCAGCGGCTCCCGGCGGCGCTGGCGCTCCGCCTCGAGCGTTTTGCGGTCGGGGCTCGGAGCCCCCTCCCCGCTCGCGCTCCAGCCGCGCTCCTCGCAGGCCACGGCGAAATCCGTCTCGACGTCGGCGAGCGCCCCGAGAAGGTGCTGGATCTCCCCGAGCAGAACCTCGTGATCGATCGGCGCCCGGAGCGCGCGTTGTTCGGCCATCGCTGCCTCCCTCGATCGTCTCCCGGAGCGCGCAGGCTTAGCACGATGCCGACGCCGCGGGATTGCCTGTGGAAGCATTGCCACGGTGGCGAGAGTCCCGGTCCGAGCATGCCGCCGACGCGCCTCTTAGGGTTGACGAAACCATTGCCCTGCATCATGTCGGTTCCAGTCGCGACCCTGCCCGAGGGCAGCGCGCGGCCCCACAGGAACCTGCAAACCCCATGCCCAGCGACAGTAGTCGATGGTTCGTGCCGCCTTCGGCCGCCCGCGAGAACCGCGCCTGATCGCCTGATCGGGCTCGCCCGCGAACGGCCCAGGGGCGGCCGTTCGAACGAGGTGAGCCATGACGACCCACCAGATTGAGACCCGCCGCGCCCGCAAGGGCAACGCCCGCCCGGCCCGCGACCGGAGCATCGCCCTCATCATCCTGTTCATGATGGGGCTCGTCTTCGTCCCCGTTCTCGGCCTGCACGTCGCCGCCGCCTTCGGCGGTCTCGCTGGCAGCCCGGAGATCGCGAGCGCTCCCCCGGCGCCCGCGACCGCGATCAGCGCCTCCCGCGACGCGCGGGACCGGCGCGGCTGAGGCACCTCCTCCGCTCCGCGCGACCGCGTACCTGCCTCGGGACGGCCAAACTCTCTCCCTAACCGACGCGCTCGGGGGATGGAGGCACGCGATGCGGATCGGAACCACTCTCGCCGGGCTCTGGCTCGCGGGCGCCGTCGGGGCGGCCCAGGCCCAAGCTCCGGCCCAGACCCAAGACAGGGCGGCGGACAAGGGCCGCCAGGATTACAACCGGCCCGAACTCGTCCGCGGCCTCTGCCAGCCGGACGGGTGCGACGAGTTCGCGATCCTCGCGGTCGAACCGGTGCGCAGCACGCCGGAAGGCACCCTCAAGCGGACGCGGTTCCGGACCTACCGCGCGAGCCCGAGCGGGCGCGAGGCGCGCGCCGAGGAGACGGGCTACGTCTACTGCTCGCAGACCCGGCCCGCCGTCGTCGCGGAGAAGCAGGGCCGCACGGTCGGCATCCTGCTCGCGCCCTTCGCCACCGAGGATTCTCGCGAGGCCGTGCGGCGCTACGCCAACGTCGCCGCCACCTATTTCGCGGTCTGCCACGGGCTCGAGAGCGGCCGCGCCGCCGCCAAGGACCTCGCCGGCACCGCCCATGCCCTCGGCTACCGGGTGAGCGCCCCTCAGACCCAGACGATCGACCTGCGCGCGCCCGAGGACATCGCCGGCACGCCCCCGCGTCCGAGCGTCGCGGCGCCCGCCAGGCCGCCCTCCCGCGAGGAGGGCCGGGACGACGAGCCCGCCGCCCAGGGGCCGATCCCGGAAGATTGAGCGTGAATTGATCGCGCGCCGCCGGGATTGAACCGGGGGAGGTGGTCGTGGTTACTTGGGGCAAGCGCATCGGCGCGGCCGCCTTCCATCGAGAGCCTGTGGCACCGGCGGTCGAGCGGGCCGACCGGCACCGGGCGCAGCGATGGAGATGGGAATGGGACAGGCCACGCCACCCGCGCGAACCGCCCTCGTCGTCGAGGACGACCGCGCCCTGCGCAACCTCGCCGCCGCGGTCCTCGAAGAGACGGATCTGCGTGTCGTCGAGGCGGATAGCGGCGAGGAGGCCCTGTTCCACCTGCGCAGCCACGCGAGCGAGGTGGCGCTGATCTTCGCGGACGTGCGCCTGCCCTGCATCCTCGACGGGGTGGACCTTGCCCGCGCGGTGAGCACCCGGTGGCCCTGGATCAAGCTCCTCGTGACCTCGGGGGATCCGGGCGACCGGATCGAGCATCTGCCCGCTGGCGCGACCTATCTGCAGAAGCCGTGGCGCTCGATCGACGTGCTCAAGGCCGCCGAGCAGGCGGCCGGGGGGCGGTGAGCCTCAGCGCTGCCACTCCCAGCCCTTCGGCTTCGGCGGCAGCGGGTTGAGCGATTGCAGGCCGCCCGTCACGTAGGGAAGCGACACGGGGGGCGCCTGCTCCGGGACCGCGGCGACGGGGGCGCCGACCGAGCCCGTGGTGGCGGGGATGGTGTCGGCATCGGCGCTCGCGAGCGCGACCAGGGCGGGCTTGGGCACGAACGCTTCCCGGCGCGCCGGGCGCTCGACGTAGACCGGCACCTCGCGCTCCACGTAGACGATCCGGACATTGCGCCCGTGCCGGGCGAGGCGCCGCCCGCCGCGCACCGCGTGGTGGCCTGCCCGCTGCACGTCGCGCCGGAAGGCCCGCTCGGAGACGCAGATCCCGCGCGAGGGGCGGTAATACTGCCCCGACCGGCAATGCGCCGCCTCCGCCGCGGAGCCCCAGAGGATGCAGGCGAGGCCCGCTGCCATCGCCACCGGCACGCACCTCGCCATCCGAATACTCCACATCAGACTGCACCCGTCAGCACGGCGTACTCAAACGCTGCCGCACTGAACTCATGAGATCTGGTCCCGTTTTTATGTCGAAAATACGTCACCTTACTGCGTCGTGAACCGTACAGTTCTCTGCATGCAACATATGTTTATCTGTCGATAAACTTGAAGTAGTTACGAATGCTGTTCTGCATGGTCGGCATTATGCTGGCATGCCGAAGACCAAGCGTCCCGGACCATCGCCCGACCGGCGCCCCGCGGCGCCTTGCCATCGCCGGGCGCATTCACTAGCCATCGCGCGATCAAGCCCATCAGCCCGTCGGCGGGCCGCTCTGGGTTCGTCCTGCAGGAAGTCTTCGATGATCCCCCGCTACAGCCGCCCCGCGATGACCGCGATCTGGTCACCGGAATCCCGCTTCCGGATCTGGTTCGAGATCGAGGCGCACGCCACGACGGCCCTGGCCGAGATCGGCGTCGTGCCGAGGGAGGCCGCCGAGACGGTCTGGGAGAAGGGCCGCGACGCGGTCTTCGACGTCGCCCGCATCGACGAGATCGAGGCGGTCACGAAGCACGACGTGATCGCCTTCCTGACGCATCTCGCCGAGATCGTCGGCCCCGAGGCCCGCTTCGTCCATCAGGGCATGACCTCGTCCGACGTCCTCGACACCTGCCTCAACGTGCAGCTCGTGCGGGCCGCCGACATTCTGATCGCCGACGTCGACGCGCTGCTCGCGGCCCTCAAGCGCCGGGCCTTCGAGCACAGGCTCACGCCGACGATCGGCCGCTCGCACGGCATCCACGCCGAGCCCGTCACCTTCGGCCTCAAGCTCGCCCAGGCCTATGCCGAGTTCGAGCGGGCTCGCGCGCGCCTCGTCGCGGCCCGCGAGGAGGTCGCCACCTGCGCGATCTCGGGCGCGGTCGGGACCTTCGCCAACATCGACCCGCGGGTCGAGGAATACGTGGCGCAGCAGATGGGCCTGACGCCGGAGCCCGTCTCGACGCAAGTGATCCCGCGCGACCGGCACGCCATGTTCTTCGCCACCCTCGGCGTCGTCGCATCCTCGGTGGAGCGCCTCTCGATCGAGATCCGCCACCTGCAGCGCACCGAGGTGCTGGAGGCCGAGGAGTTCTTCTCGGAGGGCCAGAAGGGCTCCTCGGCGATGCCGCACAAGCGCAACCCGGTGCTGACCGAGAACATGACGGGCCTCGCCCGCATGGTGCGGGCCTACGCGCTGCCCGCGATGGAGAACGTCGCCCTCTGGCACGAGCGGGACATCTCGCATTCCTCCGTTGAGCGGATGATCGGACCGGATGCCACGATCACCCTCGACTTCGCCCTGGCGCGGCTGACCGGCGTCGTCGACAAGCTGCTGATCTACCCCGCCAACATGCAGAAGAACCTCGACCGGCTCGGCGGGCTCGTCCACTCGCAGCGGGTGCTGCTGGCGCTCACCCAGGCCGGTCTCTCGCGCGAGGACGCCTACCGCCTCGTCCAGCGCAACGCGATGCCGGTCTGGCGCGGCGAGGGCGACTTCCTGACTCTGCTCAAGGCGGACCCGGAGGTCACCGCGGCCCTGAAGCCGGAGCAGATCGAGGAATGCTTCGACCTCGGCTACCACTTCAAGCACGTGGACACGATCTTCGAGCGGGTGTTCGGACGGGACGCTTGAGGGCGGCCTTTCGTCCGGACCCGACGAAAAGGGCGCGACCGGGCGGGACCGCTTGACGGCCACGCCGAGACACACAACCTCTACATGCGGACACAAGTCCTGCGTCTAGAGGTTGCAGCGTGCTGCTCGACCGGATTCTAGAGTGGGCCTTCGCGGTGAGCGGCCTCAGCGGGCGGCTCACCGTGACGACGGCGAGCGGCCACCGCTTCGACGCGGGCGACGGGCGCGGGCCCGAGGTCGCGATCCGCTTCCGCGACGCGGCGGCCGAGCGCGCCGCCCTCCTCGATCCGGAACTCCGCCTCGGCGAGCTGTTCACGGATGGGCGCCTCACCATCGAGGACGGGACGCTGCCCGACCTGATGGCGGTCCTGCTCGCGGCCAACCACGGCTCGCCTCGCTTCCCGCCGCTCCGCGGCCACGGCCTCGCCCGCAGCCTCGTGCGGCGCCTCCTCGATCGCAACGGCCCCATCCGGGCCCGCCGCAACGTCGCCCGGCACTACGACCTCGACGGGCGGCTCTACGGCCTCTTCCTCGACGCGGACTGGCAATATTCCTGCGCCTACTACGCCGCGCCGGGCATCGACCTCGACGCCGCGCAGGCCGCCAAGAAGCGCCACATCGCGGCCAAGCTCATGGCGGGCCCCGGCCACCGGATCCTCGACATTGGCTGCGGCTGGGGCGGGCTGGGCCTCTACCTCGCCGAGGTTGCGGGATGCGCCACGGTGCACGGCATCACCCTCTCGGCCGAGCAGCACGCGGCGGCGCTCGGTCGCGCAGGGGCGCGGGGGCTCTCGGACCGGGTGCGGTTCGTGCTCGAGGATTACCGCGCGGTCCGCGGCCGCTTCGACCGCATCGTGTCGGTCGGCATGTTCGAGCATGTGGGGCCGGCGCATTACGACCGCTTCTTCCGCGTCTGCCGGGACCGCCTCGCGGAGGACGGCGTGATGCTCCTGCACACGATCGGCCGCACCGGCCGCCCCGCGGCGACGAATCCCTGGATCACCCGCTACATCTTCCCCGGCGGTCATCTGCCGACGCTCTCGGAGATGGTGCCGGCGATCGAGGGGTCGGGCCTCGTCCTCAACGACGTCGAGGTGCTGCGCCTGCACTATGCAGCCACCCTGCGCGACTGGCGCGCCCGCTTCCTCGCCCGGCGCAGCGAGGCCGAGCGCCTCTACGACGACCGCTTCTGCCGGATGTGGGACTGGTACCTCGCGGCGGCCGAGGCCGCCTTCCGGCACGAGGACGCGGTGGTGTTCCAGATCCTCCTCACCCGCCGCAACGACGTGGTGCCGGCAACCCGTGACTACATCGCGCGCGCCGAGCGGCGCCTGCAGCGGCGCGAATCCGCTCTGGCGCCGGACCGTGAACGGGCGCGCGGAACGGAGCTCCCAGGCTACCGTTGAGCTCGAAACGCAGATTGTTTTCCTCCTCGAGGAGCCGCCCGTGCCGGATGCCCGACCGATCCCCTACGCCCCCTCCGTCGAAACGCCGCGGCCCGACGAGGCGGAGACCTTCGAGGGCATGATCGCCACCTTCGCCAAGATCCAGGGCACCACGCTCAAGGATTACGGCCACGCCGTGCGCGGCGTGCACGCCAAGGGGCACGGGCTCCTCACCGGCAGGCTGGAGGTGCTGACGGGGCTCGACCCGCTTCTCGCGCAAGGGCTGTTCGCCAAGCCCGGCACGCACGACGTCGTGCTGCGCCTCTCCACCAATCCTGGCGACATCCTCGACGACAGCGTCTCGACGCCCCGCGGCCTCGCGATCAAGATCCTCGGCGTCGAGGGCGAGCGGCTGCCGGGCGCGGAGGGCTCGACCCAGGATTTCGTGATGGCGAACGCGCCCGCCTTCGTGGCGCCGGACGCAAAGGCCTTCCTCAAGAGCCTGAAGCTTCTCGCCGCGACGACGGACACGCCGCAGATCTTCAAGAAGGCCTTCTCCGCGACGTTGCGCGGCGTCGAGACCGTGCTGGAGGCGCTGGGTACCAAGAGCGCGACGGTGATCGCGCTCGGCGGCCACCCCGAGACGCACATCCTCGGCGAGACCTTCTTCAGCCAAGTCCCGGTGCGCTGGGGCGATTACGTGGCCAAGGTCGCGGTGGCGCCGGTCTCGCCGGAATTGACCGCCCTCACCGACGCCGCCCTCAACGTCAACGGCAAGCCGAACGGCCTGCGCGAGGCGGTGGTCGCCTTCTTCGCGGAGCACGAGGGCGTCTGGGAGGTGCGGGCACAGCTCTGGACGAATGCCGAGACGATGCCGATCGAGGACGCCTCGGTGCCCTGGTCCGAGGCGGAGAGCCCCTACCGGGCGGTCGCCCGCATCACGGTGCCCAGGCAGGAGGCCTGGAGCGAGGGCAAGGTGAAGGCGATCGACGACGGCCTCGCCTTCAGCCCGTGGCACGGGCTCGCGGCACACCAGCCGCTGGGCTCAATCATGCGGGCGCGCCGCGCCGTCTACCCGAAATCCTCCGGTTTCCGGGCCGAGCACAACCGCTGCCCGATCCATGAGCCCGGCAGCCTCGCTCAGGCGGGCCTCTGACGTAAACCGGCCACGACCGAGGCTTCATGGGTCGGCGCGACCGACCACCTCTCCCGTCCGGGAGAGGCCGGTTTCGCTTCAGCGGACCGGGTGAGGGGTGCGGCGTTTCCGCAGAGGTCGCCCCCTCACCCCGACCCTCTCCCGATCGGGAGAGGGGGCCGGTGGCGGCCTGCACGAATCCTGCACCCTGCCCTGCCGTCAAGCCACTTGCGGGCGGCGGCGTGCCGGTGCTTGGAAGGGGTTCCCGCTCCCGAGGAGAGACTATGTCCCGCACCGTGTATCTCGATGGACGCTTCGTCCCCTTCGAGGAGGCGCGCGTCCCGATCATGGACCGGGGCTTCCTGTTCGCGGACGGGATCTACGAGGTCTCGGCCGTGCTGGACGGGCGGCTCGTCGACAACGCGGCCCATCTGGCCCGGCTCGACCGCTCGCTCTCCGAGATCGGCATCGCCAACCCGTACACAATCGAGGCATGGACGCGCCTGCAGATCGACCTCGTCGCCCGCAACGGCCTCACCGAGGGCCTCGTCTACATGCAGGTCACGCGGGGCGTCGCCGAGCGCGATTTCGCCTTCCCGGCTGCCGGCACGCCGCCGACCGTCGTGATGTTCACGCAAGGAAAGGCGATCCGGGCCAATCCCCTCGCCGAGACCGGCGCGAAGGTGATCACCGTGGAGGACCTGCGCTGGAAGCGGCGGGACATCAAGTCAGTGGCCTTGCTGGCACAGGTGCTCGCCAAGCAGTCGGCCGCCGCGGCCAATGTCGCGGAAGCCTGGATGGTCGAGGATGGCGTGGTCACCGAGGGCTCCTCCTCCACCGCCTTCATCGTGACGGGCGACGACCGCATCGTGACCCGGCCGCTCTCGACGGCGATTCTGCCCGGCATCACCCGCAAGGCGGTGCTGCGGCTCGCCGCGGAAGGCGGCCTCGGGATCGAGGAGCGGCCCTTCTCCGTCGAGGAGGCTTACGCGGCGGCGGAGGCGTTCTATACCAGCGCCTCGGCGTTCGTGATGCCGGTCGTGGCGATCGACGGGCGGCCGGTCGGCGAGGGCCGGCCCGGCCCCCGGACGCGGCGGCTGCGCGAGCTCTACCTCGCGATGGCCCGCGAATCGTGAACGGCGCGGGGCCGCGCCGGCAGGAACGGATCGGACAGGTAGCGGTTCCTCTCGGAACTTGAGAGTTTCCGAGAGAGGAAAAGATGCCGAGACTGATCCCCGGACTCGCCGTGCTCGCGCTCTGCCTCACCGCCGGTGCGGCCCTCGCGCAGCAGCCCGACGCGCCCCTGAAAGGGCGCGACACCGACCCGAATCTGCCCGCCCAGAGCCAGACCCCGCCCGAGAAGGTGCGGCCCGACGACGGATCGAGCACGAACGGCACCCTGAGCGACAAGCTCGAGAAGAACGACGGCGTCATCAAGCCGCCGGGCATCGCGGCGCCCGGCATGGTCGTGAAGCCGCCAGAGCCGAATGCGGGCACGATGCCGGTGATCAAGCCCGGCGACTTGCCCGGCCAGCAGCCGAACACCGAGGCGAAGTAGGCCCGGCCGGCAGCGGGCGCGGGATGGACGCCATCCCCTTCCGTCTGGCCGGGTTGCGGCCGCTTTGCTTGATTTCCCGGGCTGGATCGCTGAAAGACCCTACCGACAACGGGTTACCGGGAGCCGTCGGGCCCGGCGCCCGTCCTTGCAGAACGGTACGGGTATTGAGCGCATGGCGAACGTCGTCGTCGTAGGCGCCCAGTGGGGCGACGAAGGCAAAGGCAAGATCGTCGACTGGCTGTCGGAGCAGGCCGACATCGTGGTTCGCTTCCAGGGCGGCCACAACGCGGGCCACACGCTGGTGATCGGCGAGGCGGTCTACAAGCTCTCCCTGCTGCCCTCCGGCGTCGTGCGGCCCGACACGCTCGGCGTGATCGGCAACGGCGTCGTGCTCGACCCCTACGCCCTCGTCTCCGAGATCGACCGGATCACCGCGCAGGGCGTGCGCGTGAGCCGCGAGAACCTGCGCATCGCCGACAACGCCACGCTGATCCTCTCCCTGCACCGGGAGCTCGACGCCCTGCGCGAGGATGGCGCCCCCGGCACCAAGATCGGCACCACGAAGCGCGGCATCGGCCCGGCCTACGAGGACAAGGTGGGCCGCCGCGCGATCCGCCTGATGGACCTGTCGGAACTCGACACGCTCGCCCCCAAGATCGAGCGGCTGCTCGCCCACCACAACGCGCTGCGCCGCGGCTTCGGCCTCCCCGAATTCTCGCCCGACGCGATCTACGAGGAACTTGCCGGGATCGCCGACCGGGTGCTGCCCTACCAGGACACGGTCTGGCACCTCCTCGACGAGGCGCGCCGCGCCGGCAAGCGCATCCTGTTCGAGGGAGCGCAGGGCGCGCTCCTCGACGTCGACCACGGCACCTACCCGTTCGTGACCTCCTCCAACACCGTGGCGGGGCAGGCCGCGACGGGCTCAGGGCTAGGCCCTGGCGCCATCGGCTACGTGCTCGGCATCGCCAAGGCCTACACGACCCGCGTCGGCGAGGGCCCCTTCCCGACCGAGCTGCACGACGCGGTCGGCGAGCGCATCGGCGAGCGCGGCCACGAATTCGGCACCGTGACGGGACGCAAGCGCCGCTGCGGCTGGTTCGACGCGGCGCTCGTGCGCCAGACGGTGCAGACCTCGGGCATCGACGGCATCGCCCTCACGAAGCTCGACGTGCTGGACGGGTTCGAGGAAATCCGCGTCTGCACCGGCTACGAGATCGATGGGACCCGCCTCGACCACCTGCCGGCGAGCCAGGGCGCGCAGGCGCGCGTCACCCCGGTCTACGAGACGATCCCGGGCTGGAGCGGCACCAGCGCGGGCGCCCGTTCCTGGGCGGACCTGCCGGCCCAGGCGATCAAGTACGTGCGGCGGATCGAGGAACTGATCGGGGCGCCCGTCGCCCTGCTCTCGACCTCGCCCGAGCGCGACGACACCATCCTGATGCACAACCCGTTCGAGGATTGAGCCCGGGCACGGCCGGTCCGGCTCGAGCCGGCGCGGGCGGCGCGGGAGCGCGACGGCAAGAGGACAGGGCGAGAGGGCGGATCCGGGCACGATGGCCGACTACTATCCGTTGCTGGCGCGGGCGCTGGACGCCCTGCCCGACCGCTCGCCCGCCATGCGCAAGGCGGTCTACGACCGCGCGCGCGGCGCCCTGATCGGTCAGCTCCGCTCCCTCGAGCCGCCACTCTCGCAGGAGGACATCGACCTCGAGAGCAAGGCCCTCGACGCGGCGATCGAGCGGCTCGAGGTGGATTACGGCGCGCCGTTGCCCGCGAACGACGCGGCCCTGGCCGCCGCTTTGCCGGAACCGGCCCCCCCGCCGCCCGCGCCGGAAGCCGTGCCCTTCTCGGCGCCTCCCGAACCGGCAGAGGCCCGCAGGCCCGAGCCCGTGAGCGACGACGGCCTGTTCGAGGCGGAGCCGGAGACGCGCCGCCAGCCCTCGCCCCCCGTCTTCGTCGAGGCGGAGTCGAGCCGGCACGAGCCGTCCCTGCCGCCGGCCCCGCCACCCGACCTCGGCCCCACGACGGTCCCGGCCGAGCCGGAGCCGGTGCGCGACGCCCCGCCGCTCGCCATCGCGCCCCGCAAGGCGAGGGAGCCGGCCAAGGCTGCCGAACCCGAGGAGCCCGGTCCGGCCCTCCCCCTCGGCGAGGCCGAGGCCGCCGGCCGGGACGCGGAGCCGGACGCCGAGGGCGCCTCCGCCCGCAGCGACGGCGGCCGCCAGCGCCCGCGCATCGACGTCGTGCCGCCCCGCGGGGGCCGCTCGAAGCTCCTGCGCAACGCCTTCGTCGGTGCGGTGCTCGCCCTGGTGATCGGCCTCATCGCGGTCGCGGCCTTCCTGCTGCGCGACAAGCCGGCCGATCTTCAGCAGAACGATGCCGAGACGAGTGCACCCGCCGACGGCAGCGACCAGAAGTTTTCCGACCGGGTCGGCGGCGAGCCGGCCCCGGCCCAGCCGGCCCAGGGGGCCTCCGGCACCGCGCAGAACGAGGCTCCGGCCCAGGCCGCTCCGCCGAGCCAAGCCGATCTCGCGGTGGCGCAGCGCGCCACCCTGATCGAGGAGAACACCGCGGGCCAGAACGCGCAGCCGACCTCGACCACGGGCCGCGCGGTCTGGCGCCTCGATTCGGTGAGCGGCGAGCAAGGCCAGCCGCTCGAGACGGCGGTCGTCGCGACGCTCGAATTCCCCGAGGCGGGCCTGACCCTGGTGGCGACGCTCCAGCGCAATCTCGACCCGACGCTGCCCGCCTCGCACACGATCAAGCTCGCCTTCACGCCGAGCGGACCGGAGGGCGAGCGGCGCGCCGTCCAGGATATCGGCCTGCTCCAGGCTAAGGACGAGGAGGCCGCCCGCGGCTCGCCCCTCTCCGGCCTGCCGGTGCGGGTGCGCGAGAACCTGTTCCTGATCGGCCTGTCGTCCCTGCGCAACGACGTCGACCGCAACACCGACCTTCTGCTCCACCGCAACTGGTTCGACCTTGCGGTGAAGTACGCGAGCGGCCAGCGCGCCGTGATCACGTTCGAGAAGGGCAATTCCGGCGCCTACGCGCTGCAGCGCGCCTTCGAGCAGTGGCGATAGTCGGTCGAGCGGACGGGAGAACGCGCCTCGCCTTTCCCGATCGGGAGAGGTCGGTTTCGCGGAACGCCGACCGGGCGAGGCACAGACGTCCCTCCCGGAACGCCGCCGCCTCTCACCCACCTTGTTCCGGACGGACGAGCGCCGGGGTCACCGACCTCGCGTCAGGCGGCTCCGGCGCCGGCCCGTGGCAACTCGCGCACGGCGAGGTTCTTCTTGACCGCCTCCTGCACCTTCTCGAAGGCGCGGACCTCGATCTGGCGGACGCGCTCGCGGGAGACGCCGAATTCGCCCGAGAGATCCTCCAGGGTGATCGGGTCGTCGGCGAGCCGCCGCGCCTCGAAGATGCGCCGCTCGCGCGGGTTGAGGACGGAGAGCGCGTCGCGGAGCGCCGAGAGGCGATTCTGCCCCTCCTCCTCGCGGGCGAGCACCGTCTCCTGGCTCGGGCTGTTGTCCACGAGCCAGTCCTGCCACTCCCCCTCGCCCTCTTCCCGTAAGGGAGCGTTCAGCGAGGTGTCGCCGGACAGGCGCCGGTTCATCTCGATCACGTCCTGCTCGGGCACGCCGAGGCGGGTCGCGATGTGCTGGACCTGATCGGGACGCAGATCGCCCTCGTCGAGGGCGGAGATGCGACCCTTGGCCTTGCGCAGGTTGAAGAAGAGCTTCTTCTGGTTGGCCGTGGTGCCCATCTTCACGAGGGACCACGAGCGCAGAATGTATTCCTGGATCGCGGCCTTGATCCACCACATGGCGTAGGTGGCGAGGCGGAAGCCCTTGTCGGGATCGAAGCGCTTGACCGCCTGCATCAGGCCGACATTGCCCTCGGACACGACCTCGCCGATCGGCAAACCGTAGCCGCGGTAGCCCATGGCGATCTTCGCGACGAGGCGCAGGTGCGAGGTCACCAGCCGGTGGGCCGCCTCCCGGTCGCCGTGGTCCCGCCAGCTCTTGGCGAGGGTGAACTCCTCCGTCGGCTCCAGCATCGGGAACTTGCGGATCTCATCGAGGTAGCGCGAAAGGCCACCCTCGTTGGCGAGCACGGGCAAAGCGCCTGCCATGGCATACCTCCTTGGACTGTCCCCCTGACGGGCGGACGATGGCGCGGTCGACCGCTCCTTGAGCCGGCCGTCCGAATTCCCATCTGTACTGTGGAAATCCCCGATCCGGTAGCGGGTCCGCGGCGCGAACGTCGTGGTCAACGCACGAACGGGCTTATCGGTCGATCCTCGCACGATTGGTCGCGGATCGAGGTGTGATGGCGCACCCGGTCAGGGCCGATCCTTGACTGTGCCGGGTTCGCCACACCGCACTCCGCAGCCCCCTTTCGCACATGCGGGCGGCCGGTTACCCCGGGTCGCCGAGCGCCCGCACGAGGGCCGCCAGATCCGCGGGGAGCGGGCTCTCGAAGCGTAGGGTCTCGCCCGTACGCGGGTGCGCGAAGCCGAGGAGCCCCGCGTGCAGCGCCTGCCGGCCGAGTGCCGCGAGCGAGGCTCGCGCGGGCTCGGGCAGCCGCGCCGCCTTGGTCTTGAAGGCGCTGCCGTAGACGGCGTCGCCGAGGAGCGGATGGCCGCGGTGGCTGAGATGCACCCGGATCTGGTGGGTACGGCCCGTCTCCAGGCGGCAGGCGAGCAGCGCAACTTCGGGCCCGAGCGCGCGCACGGTGCGGTAATGCGTCACCGCGTGCCGCCCCTCGCCCGCCCGCACCACCGCGATCTTCTCGCGGTTGCGCTGGCTGCGGGCGAGATTCGCCTCGATCGTGCCGTTGCGGGGCTCGGGCACGCCCCAGACGAGGGCCTGATAGGCCCGCTCCAGGGGACCGCTGCGGCCGTGATCGGCAAATTGCGCGGTGAGGCCGCGATGGGCGAGGTCGTTCTTGGCGACGACGAGGAGGCCGCTCGTGTCCTTGTCGAGGCGGTGCACGATCCCGGGGCGCCGCACGCCGCCGATGCCAGACAGGCTGTCTCCGCAATGGGCGATGAGGCCGTTGACCAGGGTGCCGCCCTCGTGTCCGGGCGCGGGGTGCACGACGAGCCCGGCCGGCTTGTCGATGACGACGAGGTCGTCGTCCTCGTAGGTGATCGAGAGCGCGAACCGCTCCGCGACGGGCTCCGCCGGCACCGCCTCCGGCACGATGACCGCGAGGCGCACGCCGGCAGCGACCTTCAGGGCCGGCTCCCGCACGATCGCCCCGTCAAGGCGCACCTGGCCAGCCCGCACGAGATCCTGCAGGCGCGAGCGCGACAGGTCGGGGAAGGCCCGCGCCAGCGTCCGGTCGAGCCGCTGTCCCCCCTCCCCCTCCGCCACGCGAGCGTCCCGTTCCTCAATCCCGGCCACGATGTCCTGCAACGCTTGTCCCCACCTCATCGACGCGGCGCGAAAAAGGCTCGCCTCTGCCCTTGTGCCCGCGCCGGCACGTCGCTATACGAACGCCTCCCGACCGGAAAGCTCCCATCGTCTAGCGGTCTAGGACGTCGCCCTCTCACGGCGAAAACAGGGGTTCGAGTCCCCTTGGGAGCGCCAGTTGGATCAACGGCTTATGCCAGCAGCCTTCTGCTTTCCGGCAGATGTACGGAAAATTTACGGAAACGCTGTTGCTCTCTATCAGCCAAAGCCGCCTAGCGACGCCGCACTGCGTTCGAGCAAATTGCAGCGCTGCTTTCCCCGCGCTGACGCGGTCGCTAACTGTCAGGTGATTTGATGTCACACGGTGGACAGCGTCCGCGCGCTGGCCGCCGTGCCGTTCTGACGTACGAGCAAATAATTCGGGTCGGCTCGCTGTATGCCGAGCTTCTCAGGCGAAGAGCGCAGAGAGTTGCCGACAGGCGTGCTCGGGCAAGCGAGAAGCTGATCGAGGGCATGAACCCACGTGAGGAACTGCAGCGCTTTAACGGTCGAATGCAGGGTTTCTCTCTGCGGAAGCGTCAGAGACGCGCACGAACGGATACGCCGCTTGGCGAGGGCGATGACGTCATTGACGATGTGGTAGGCGATATACGCAGCTGGATAGAGGCTCGCGGGTCCGCGCGCATTTCAGGCGACGCGAAACGCACATATGGCACGCCATCATGGCTTCTGCGCAAAGTCGCCGATCGAGCGTCGCGCTGCTATGGCGTTCCGGTCTCCACACGCCGAGTACGCGCCTGCCTTCAAGCGTATCGCACGGACTTCGAACAGGACAAATCGAGCGGGCCCGATCGTCAAACTTGAATTCTGTCAAATTTGAGCGGCCGAATCTAGCGCTCGAATAGTGTGCTCCTGAACGCGGGATCGTTCCGCGTTGTCCTGGAGCACACTTGTGAACAGCAAGCACGCCTACACCATCGCGGAAGTCACGCGCATCACGGGCTCAAGCCGGACGACGATCTACGCTGAGATCGCCGCCCAGCGCCTCACGGCCAAGAAGCTGGGTCGCCGCACCCTCATCCTCGCGGACGATCTGCGTACCTGGCTGAACAGCCTGCCTGCCATCAAGACGCAGGCAGCGTGACACCATGAACTCCATTTCCAGTAAAGCCGCCCCGGCGCAGAGCGACGCTCCAGCAGCCGGTCTGAGCGCATCTGGCGCTGCGTCTGCCCAACGCGCTCCTGCCGCGCTCTGCTACGATCCCGAGATGCTGTGCGAGTTCGTTGCCGAGACACTCGCCTGGGCCGCAACGCACGCGCAGCTCGGAACCACCTACGCGCAGATCGGCGATGTGGCAGGCCTCGACTACACTGTCCGCTCCTTGGTCGCCTGCACCCGCTCCGCCATCGGCTCGGTGGCGGAGCTGAAGGCGCACAGGATCAAAGTGCAGGCAGAGCGGCGGAAGGCCCCTGCTGATCAGGCCCGGGAGGTGCGGCCGTGATCGCAGATCCATTCGCTCTGGAGATGGAGCGGCTCGGGCCCGCACCCAGCAGCGCGCGGTTTGAAAACCAGTGGGAGGATGAGCCACCCTCCAACGAGCGAGCCGACAAGGAGCCGACCTGGGACAGCCCAGACCTGTCGCTGCTCGGAACCGGCCAGCGCGCTGCGCCCTCGTTTCCGCTGCCACTGCTCGGCCCCTGGGCCGAATGGGCCGAGCAGAAGGCCGCCGGTGCCTCTGCCCCTATCGACTACTGCGCCGTCGCGCTGCTGGCCTGCGCAGGTGCCGCCCTCGGCAACGTGCGCTGGCCGCTGGCGGGCGCAGACTGGTCCGAGCCGCCGCTGCTCTGGTGTGCTGTGGTGGGGCCACCCTCCTCGTCGAAGTCGCCGTCGATGGACGCAGCCTTCGCGCTGGTGCGCTACGCCGAGGACCAGATGGCTCTCGGCTTCGAGACGGAGCAGCTGGCCTACACCATGAAGAAGCAGGTCAGCGAAGCCTGCCAGGAGGAGTGGAAGGCCAAGATCAAGGCCGCGGTGAAGAAGGGCGATCCGCCCCCGCCGATGCCCGACGAGGCTCAGGCACCGGATCTGCCGGTCCGGCCGCGCATCCGCGTTGCCGACGCGACGGTCGAAGCGCTGGGCGGTCTGGCTGCAGCCCTGCCGCGCGGGCTCCTGCTCGTGCGTGACGAGTTGGCCGGCTGGCTCGGCGCCTTCGACAGGTACGGCGGTGGCGGCTCGGATCGGGCCTTTGCCATCGAGATGTACGGCGGCCGCTCCTACGTGGTCGATCGCGTCAAAAGCCCACTGCCGCTGCACATCCGCCACCTTGCCATCGGTCTGCTGGGTGGCGTGCAGCCCGACAAGCTGCCGCTGATCATCAGTGGGCCGGATGACGGGCTCGCCTCGCGCCTGCTCTGGACGTGGCCAGACGCCAGACCGGAGTTCGTGCTCGCGCGCAACCTGCAGGACGACACGCTGGCCAAGCGCAACTTCGCGCGGCTGTCCGATCTGCCGATGAGCACGGACGAGTTCGGCCATGCCGAGCCCAGGCTCGTGCGGCTGACGAGTCAGGCGGAGGATGTGCTGGAGGCGTTCGCGCGCGAGATGGTGCACCGGGGGCACGAGGCAGGCGGCCTCCTGGCGGGCACGATCGGCAAGGCTCGCGGACACGTGCTGCGGCTCTCATGCGTGCTGGAGTACCTGTGGTGGTGCGGCGGCACGCGCGCGGCGGAGCCGACCTGCATCTCGAAGAAAGCCGTTGAGGCGGCAGCCGGGCTGCTCGACGGCTACTTCCTGCCTATGGCTGAGCGGGTGTACGGCGACGCCGCCATTCCGATCCGGGAGCGCCGGGCCATGTTGCTGGTGCGCTATCTCCGGCGGACTGGCCAGCGGGCTTTTAACGCGCGGCAGGTTCGCCGTGAGCACGGCGGCATGCTACGCGACGCGACCGACATGCAGGCGGCCTGTGCAGAGCTTGCTGAGGCCTGCCTGATTCAGCCTGTTCTCAGACCTGCTGGCGAGCAGCAGGGCCGCCCGGCGCTCAATTATGAGGTCAATCCGGCGGTGCTGCGGGGGCAGCGATGAGCCGCTGGCTGGCCCAAGCCTTGGCGGCGCAGTCAGCAGCAGCGGCTGTGCCAAATGTGCCAATAGTGCCAAAACTCCCGCCATGGAGGCCAAGCGAACCCCAGGAGACAGGCTGCGCGCCGGCAGCGAAGGAGCCTGAGGCGGGTGAGGTGTCGAACGCAGCGCCTTCCAGTAAAGCGCTGGACAGCACTTCATGCACGGTCAGTCGTGAGGACTGGCTGGCCTACTACGAGGAGCGCGCTGCGATCCGGGAGTATGAGGGCGGCTTCAGCCGCGCCGAGGCTGAACGCCTGGCGCGGACTGAGACGATAGAAGCATTCGGGGTGCCTGCATCCTTGGCCAGCTGATTTTTGGTCTGACAGCTCTGGCCTCAAGCTCCACGCGACAGAACTTGAGATCGCTTTTATCGGAATTGGCAAGGCTGCCCGCCGCGCGAGCGTCTCTGCGGGCGATCCGATACCTCACCTCCCTGTTTAGACCCTGTTCTGAGGGCCACAAGTGCTGAACTCGAGGTCAATCTAAATGCATCGCGATCCTCGCACGCGGCGAGGTTGATGCGAGGGGACATCATCGTGCGGGTTAGCGAGCTGCAGCGGTGTTATGGCCTGACCCCGAAGGTATCGTCTGCATGAAGGAGCGTCCGTAGGTCGAAGGCCATCCTAGTGGACGCGCTTTTGCCCCTCATTTCACGTGTCCGCTGGGGCATACCCCAACGGACAAGACGAGCCCTGCGCGGAGTCTCCCCTAATTGGCTGAAGGTGCTGACCGGAGGGCCTGAGCGTGAACCAAACGACACTGGAAGAAACTGACGACCGGAGCAAGGGCCGCTACCCCTTCGCCCGACACGTCTCGGCGGCGGCGGACACGCTGAGGGAGACGCGTAAGGCTTGGCCGGGGCTGAGCCTCTACGAGCGCTTCGAGGAAGTGGTCGTCGTGGTGCTCACCGGCCTGATTGGCCTCGTCATCATCGCGGCCGTGATCAACCTCTGCTTCCGTGTCGTGCTGCTCGTCATCTTCGGCCTGCTCGACCCGGCCGAGCACAGCGTGTTTCAGGCCGTGTTCGGCATGATCTTCACGGTCCTGATCGCGCTCGAGTTCAACCACTCGATCCTGAGCGTGCTCCACCGTCAGGAGAGCATCATCCAGCTGCGCACGGTCATCCTGATCGCGCTGCTGGCGCTCGCCCGCAAGTTCATCATCTTAGACGCGAGCAAGACCGAGCCGCTGACCATCATCGGACTAGCAGCTGCCGTCCTGGCGCTTGGCGCCGTGCATTGGCTCGTGCGTGACCAAGATCGCAAGGACACGCAACTGAGCGCCGACGGCTCATCAAAGATGCAGGATTGAGCAACCAGCCCTTCCTGGAGAAGCCAGGCGTGCTCCCGGCCGCCGAACAGGCGTCAAGCCGACCCAGAAGGCGGCCGCAACCGCCGACGTGATCGCGGCCATGCTGATGCTGATGCCCGACACCCTCACAGGTAAGCGGGATCGCGCCTTGCTGGCTCTCCGGTTCGCAGGCGCTTTTCGCCGCTCCGAACTCGCCGCGCTGAATGTCGAGGACCTGCAGGACGGTAAGGATGGGCTTCGCGTCTTTGTACGCCGTTCAAAAACCGATCAAGAGGGCAGGGGCATCGAGAAGGCGATACCGCACGGCAAGTTCATTCGGCCTGTGGCACTCGTCCGCGAGTGGCTGGATGCCGCCGGCATCACGGAAGGGCCTATCTTCCGTCCGGTATTGCGGTCGGGCAACGTGCGCCAAGCCGGGCGCCTCACGACGCAGGCCATTGCCGACGTCGTGAAGAAGCACGCAACCGCTGTCGGCCTCGATGCCTCGACCTTCGGGGCACACAGCCTGCGGGCCGGCTACATCACGACGGCAGCGGAGCGGGGTGCGGATCTTGCCCGCATCATGGATCAGTCGGGACACCGCGACTCGCGGATGGTGCTGGGCTACATCCGCCGCGCCAACGCTTTCAAGGATCATTCGGGGAGCGGCTCCTGTAGCCGCTAGATGTTCGGTCCCAGCATGTGGTGTGACGGATCGAGGTCGAGCTGGCCCTCGAACCACCGCTCGCGCGCCTCCTTCACGTCCGGGCGGTTCTGCTCGGCCGCGTGGAGCGCCCCTTTTTGCGGCTGATGCCGTGGCGCTTGAAGAAGCGCGACAGCCCACTCAGGCTCACTGCGGCACCGTGTTCCTGCAAGGTCGCCCGCACCTCGCGCAGGTAGGCTTGGGACCGGTCCTCAAGGGCCTGCAGGATCAGGGCCGCATGGGCCTCGGTTCGATGCGAGTGCCGGTCTCCGCCCATTGGCTTGGCAGCGATCTTACCGTCCGCCCTGAAGCGGGCGTGCCAGCGGATCGCGCTCGCCTTACCCACGCCGAACCGCTCCGCCGCCTGTCGGCACGAGGCGCCCGCTTCGATGGCGGCGATCACCCGCTCGCGAAGATCCTGCGACAGGGCTGCAGCCATAGTGTTCCTCCGTGGTCCGAACGCCATGGAATCACAGCACCGGCTACCACACTACCCCCGCAGCCTCAGACTGAACGGCAACAGCTCTAAGCCTTCGTCTTCGGCTCGATCATGCCGCGCCGCTTCGCCTCCGCAATCGCCGGGGACCTCTTGCCTCCGTACCGCAGTTGCAGGGCGCGTTTCGCGAACCGGATGACTTTGGGGTTGTCGGTCATCGTAGGCGAGCTGATCGATACGTTGGCCTGCTCAGGGGTCTGCCCAACCTCAAGGCACCGTAGAAACATCACTGATCGAACGAAGGTGCGCCCTCGCGCTGGCCCAGCCGCCAAGAAATAGTAGGCAAGGCCGGCAGCTACGCAAACAAGGATCAGAAGGGTCATCACAACCCCTACCATGTCTGGACCATCAAGTTAGGAGAAGAGTAGCCACAATCGTGTCTTCGTCGGCGCTGAGCAGCGCGACTTCCTCGACCATGCCGAGGGCTGGCGGAAGGAGTGCATCCGCGTCCTGTCTCGCGCCCCGATCAACTCGGCCCCCGTCTACGTGGCCACCAGCGGCATCATGGACGCCATCGACGGGCTGGCCGAGGCCGTGACGGACGACCTCCAGCACTTCGATCTAACAGCACCGACCACGCCCGGCGGTAACCTGATGCCACCTCCCAAGGGCAGCGAGTAGACGACGAGGGCCGGGGTCCGCTCCGCTCGCTCGCGCATCCTTTCGTGCTGGCTTATGCTCGGCGCCAAGCAGGAGACAGCGCCGTGGACAATCAGACCGCATTGGACGCCTTAGCGCTTCAGCATCACCGTTTTACGGACATGCTCCGCTCAGCCGACAGCGGCATCTGGTGGTCGTCGGATGCCGCTGCGGGGCTGAATGCTGAAAAGATCAAGGCTCAAGCTGACCTGATTGGCGCCGCCTTGGACGAACTGGAAAGCCTCATCAAAAAAATCAACGCGTAGCTTCCGGCGAGGATATGAGACCAGTACGCGCGCCCGCGCGAGAGGCGGTCTCACATGGCGCAATCGAGAGCAGTACGCGTACAGCCATCGAGCCGTGGCTCGCAACAGCCCCTCGCCGATTGGGCGATATGGAACCGCTCGGCTCACGTAAGGGCGTTTATGGGTCCGGACGTAACGCCCGATGTGATGTTTCACGGCGAGCAAGCTCGCGACGCGCGAGTTCGCGACACAGCGGACGCAAGGCACCGCGCTCGATCTTCCGCACAAGCGTTTCGGTCGCGACGCCCTCATGAGGGCGTGCCGATGCCCAGCGCCGCCGGATCGTCTCAACCATCGAAACGCGCCGTTCGTGCTTCACTTCCTGACAAAACCGCAGCCCTTCACCATTGGAGTACTATAGCACCCGTCTCTCATACATTGAGCGACAGCATCGGCGCAAAAGGAGTGGCAATTATACGCCCTTCCTCCGCTATTTCTCTCGTCACAGAATTTAATGCATCTCTGATTGCGCGCCGAGCACGTTTCTGCTGCCGAGGGCGCTGATACAACCAAAGCGAACGATAGTATCGGAGCGCAAAATAATATTCTACACATCGTTCAAGCCGTGCGAACTGTCACTCTTTCATGAGTTTATATATTAATCACCTCCGACCGCAATAATACTTTCTATCTAATCAACTATAGTATTGAAATGGCGCCTATATCCGCCCTTCACCGTTTCGAGCACACGTCGCATGTGACGTGCAGCGGCGGTCGGACATGCAGGTGAAGTAGAGCACGGCCAACGGCCGATGAAGGGGGCGGCGGGCCCATAAGCCTGTTCTCGCGCGAGGCCGCAGAGGTATCGCGTAAGGCCCACTCAAACCGCTTCCAATCCTCCGTCACGAGGTTGTGATTGAGCATGAACGGCGGTCTGGCTTTGGCGCGTGCTAGCCAAGAGGCGTTCGGATGGTCCACAGCCAGCCGGGCGTTTCATCCAACTGCCTCCGCCCGCCCGGTTCCCCCTTCCGTGGCGGGCTTTTCTTCGCCTGCCGGACTGCTGTCCTATCCGTTAGGGTATGCCTCAACGGACATTTCGCTCTTGACGGGCAGCATCACGGCCTGCGCGGGCCGGGCGTTGTAGAGCCTCCGCTGCAGGAGTTCGGTGCGGCGGTGACCGCTGGCGCCGAGTGCCACGATCTGCTTTCCTCAGGCGGCAAGGAAGCATCCATGATGCCTTTCGTCCGCTTGCTCGTGATCGCCGGATCAGCCTTCGCTTGGAGCACCCTTGCCTCGCGCGCACCAACACCAACACCAACACCAACGCGAGGAGCGGGGGAGTGCACCGGTACGTACACGGTGTTGGATGCCCGGCCGATCGCGTCCCTCCGGCCTATGGCGCGGCGAGACCTGATCGGCAAAACCGTTCGCGAGATCAGGCATGCAGGCGAGGAGCAATGGGACGCTGTCGAGGTGGCTTACGGATCGGAACGCTTCACGGTCCGCTTTGACGTCAAGCCCGACGCCTCTCCTCCGGTGAAGGGGTTCTCGTGGAAGGGCTCGACGGCCCCAGGTGTCGATTGGAAGAAGAGACGCACCGTCAGCGACAACGTTGAGACAGCCATCTACGACGGCCCCTTGGCCGAGCTCGCGTTATCAGCCGATCCCTGTAGATAGACCCGGGCGCTCCACCCTGCTGGAGCGAATATGCGGCTGACGCATGTCTCAGCTTGTCCGTTTGGGTATACCGCAGCGGACCTTTAAGTAGCTGCTGGACCATACAGATGCGGCGGAGTGGCTTCGCTTGGGGCCGCTTCGCGCAACCAGAGCTTGATCATCTGATCCAGAGCACCCTTCCCGGCCAGCCGGGCCTCCTCGAAGGTCTCATAAGTCATCGTCGGCTCGTGCGCGATCACCCCGCGCCGCCAGATCGCCCAGTGGAAGCGCCCGCGCATCCAGGGACGTGCCTGGATGTGCAACGTGAATGGGTGGGACACGCGCTTCTGCATGGCTGAAGGATAACGCGGGCCGGCCTGTTTAGATCAGGTATCATCCTGCAGAAACGCCGGCCCTCGACCATTTTTTTGCCAGATGTATGCTTCCGTCGCATGGCTGTCAGATGGAATGTGGTATGCCAGAACGCCGCTTGCGATGCGATGTATGTTGCAACGCAAACGCATCAGGCACCTCCGATGATCAACCTGCTTCTCTACTACGCCTTCTTCGCCGCCCTCGCCGCGAACATCTCGCTGGTGTTCTACGTGGCTGACTTCCTGAGCCCGAAGGCCGATGCAGCCGCTTCCGCTCGTCAGCTTGTGGTCAGCAACGAGAACGCTCCGGCCTCTGTGAAGCTCGCCGCCTAAGCGGCAACCGGCAGCTCCTGCACCGGAAGATGATCAGCCCCGCCGGGTTCTGGCAGGGCTTTTTTACGTCCGAGCCATCCCGCTGCTAACCCGAAGCCGGATCGTGATGTCCTGCGCAGATCGGGCGTTATGGAGCCGCCCGGATCGCGTAGGCCGCATATGGGAACGGGTGCTTCCATAAGGGTGCGATGCCAACGGCTGTCGCGTTCGTTCGCGAGCGTCCTCCAAGCGCAAGCCACCTTAGGTGAGAGTCGTGCATCGGAAGAGGACCGAGTGCGGGGCGATCCTTAGGGCATGGGTTCCGCATAGAAGTCGTTGAGTTGCTGCCTTTCGTGCCCAGACAGGAGGGCCTCGTCACGACGCGAGAACTCGGGTGCTTGGCGCAGATGCCCCGCCGTGATGGTCGTGTGGTAGCCGTGAAGCTTCGTGTCGTAACGCAACTGCTCCCAGGGGATCGTATAGGTCTCTGAACCCGCGCCCATGAAGCCGCCGAACGCGGTAACGGCATAGACGACTTGGCCGCTGATCTTCTCGATCACGAGGCGCTTGATGGCCCCAATTCGCTTGCCGCTCGCATCGAAGACAGCCGTTCCCTCGATGCGATCACTCGCGATGAGCGGGTGGCTTGGAGCTGATAACGCGTCCGTCTCCGCCATGGCTTGCCTCCTCCGGTTTCCGGTTCGACGGCAGCCCGAGGTGGCGTGCCCTCGCTCTTGATGAGGCTGTGCTTCATCCCGGAACGCAGCAAGCTCAAATGATCACCCTTCTCGCACGCACGAAGCCGCGCGGTTCGCGTACGCGTTTATGGAGCCGCTTTGGAACTACCGCTAAGCCCCTGCGCGCAACTGCACAGAGGATTGCCTCCCGGTGATGCCGGGCAGAGCATCACTTGCCTGACCCGCAAAGCAATGAGGAACCGGGCAAACAGGGGGCCAAAACCGCGTCCAGCGCGCTGCGCAACATGAAGTCGGCCCGGGTTAAGAAACTCGATGGCTTCGCCGTAAACGACGAGATCGGAAGATAGATCCTAGAGTTGAGACAGTTTGTTGAACCCCAGCAAAGTGTACCTTATCGGCCGGGATAACGGAGAGATAAGATGACACACTTCCAAACAGTTGCAGGATCAGCAGGGAGCTGGGTCTTCGAATTGCCCGAGCAGGTTACGATCAGCCAAGGCGGCCGTACGGACAACCTTGTTTTGAACGGGGCAAACACAACGCCACTGGTGTTTGACATCCACTACGACGAAGCAGCATGGCTGGGCCTACACTCGCAGAGAGATACCACGCACGGTCGGCTGGTCATCAAAGTTCACGAGCCCAGCAACAACGTGGACAGTCTCGACGTTGGCCTCCGTGGGTCGGTGAACTTTGTCTTTCATAATGACCTAGGCGCTCCGATCAGCGAGGGCCCAAACGGAGCCGTGGGGATCTTCGTCAACGGTCCCGGCGACAACACGGGCGATACGCAATTCCACCCAACCTATGCTCATCTGCATGGCATCGCTGCCAACGTATTTCCCGGCCACACCGTTACTTCGAGAGTGCTGGTGGGACCCGGTCCGGGCAATATTGGTGCACCGGATGAGGTCACCGTCCATGGCGCCATTACGTCGTCTCCCGCCGGGGAACAATGGGGTCCCCTCACGTTGCATCAGCGGCAACAGGTAAACCATAACGACGATTTTGAGATCCACTTTTGGCCCCAATCAGGATCAGTCAGTTTTGAGGACTCGGGTCGGCTAAATACAAATAATTATTTGAACAAGCCATACTTCGGTACGTTTATTCAAGGTGCCCAAAGTGCAGGCGGCCAAATTTACGCCATCTACGACGGCCTGCTAGGTCGTGCCCCAGACTCTCTCGGGCTGGAGTACTGGGCCGATCGACTGGAGCACGGCACTACCGTGCGCGACCTCACCCAACAAGTGCTCAACTCCTCGGAAGGACAAGCAAGAGTAGGCTCGCTCAACGACGGAGTTTTCGTCAATCATCTCTACGAGACCATGCTTAACCGCAATCCAAATGATGAAGAGCGTGACTTCTGGAGTGATCAGCTGTACCGAGGTGCTACCCGAGCCGATGTCGCTGACGGTTTTGTTTTTTCTCCAGAGCATCTCGCAAGTTTAACCCTAGAGTTTAGCTTAAGTATATTCGTCCCTGACAGACAAGCAAGCGACGTGGCCCGTCTATACTATACACTTCTCGATCGGATGCCTGATCTCGGAGGATTGCAGTACTGGACGGACCAGCTAAACCAAGGACGCTCGCTCAGCAGTGTCGCAGACAGTTTCCTCACCACGCCCGAACTCCAGGCAAGGTACGGTGCTGTCGATAACGCGGCCTACGTGGACGCGCTCTATGTGAACGCCTTGTGGCGGCACTCGGAGAGTGCGTTCTGGGCTCTTCAGCTCAACAATGGCCTGCCGCGCGGGGAAGTAGCTGCGCAAATCTCTAGTAGCCCCGAGTCGCAGTACCTGCACTTAGGCCAGATCGAGGAGGGATGGCATCTGATTTAACCGAAGCTTGTCACTGCACCTTGGGTGATGCACTCCTTTGATAACCTCAAGGATTCTGCCCGAGGAGAATGCGATGAGCCGCATCTGCGGGAGCGTTCATTTCTCCTGCGCGACCAAGGACGGGCCGCCTTGGGCAACGAGGTCGCGCGGTTCGTGCCCGACACCATCCAGAGGCGGCTTGAAGGCGCGGGCACCAACGGAAATCTGGTCCGACGAGCCGAGTAACGCGCTCTGAGGCGCGATCTTGGGCGTCAGCGTTCCAATAGGGCTTACCCGTCTGGACCGTTCCACAGTTGCCGAGGAACCTTTCCGAGAGGGTGCTCCTCCGATTTGGAGGGCGTGTCGCAAACCCGGAAACAGACCGCAGAAGGGGCTCGATGGCTCCGCTTTCATGCTTTGTTCGTGACGGGAAGTCCGAAACAGAGTGCCAGCAGCCGGTTCTGCTCTCGGACAGTCCATGCGCCGGCAAAGCCGAAGCCCTTGCGCAGCCACAGCATGGCCTCGAAGCCCTGGATGGTGCGCCGGGCTGTGGCGAAGGAGCGGAAGCCGCCGATCCGCGGCATGTTCTTCTTCAGCCGGAAGTGGTCGCTCTCGATGCCCTGCTGCAGGTGTTTGGTCATGTAGTGGGTCGGCATGCGGGGCAGCAGGCCGGCCTTGCGCGTTGCCACGATAGCGGGCGGGTAGGGGCCTGCCGCATCCGTGCCGATCCGGTCGGGGGCCAACAACGGCTGATCCTCGAGCATCTTGCGGAAGAAGCGTTTGGCCGCATCCAGATCACGCTTGGCTGAGAGGAGGAAGTCGACCGGGCTGCCGTGCTTGTCGATGGCCCGGTACAGGTAGCGCCACTCACCGCGCACCTTCACGTAGGTCTCGTCGATCCGGATCGAGCCGCAGTGCGGCTTGCGGAAGTGCCGCAATCGCTTCTCGATCAGCGGGGCGTAGGCGAGCACCCAGCGGTTCAGCGTGCTGTGATCGACCTCAAGCCCGCGCTCCAGGAACAGTTCCTCGATATCGCGGTAGCTGAGCGGGTAGCGCAGGTACCAAGAGACAGCTTGGACGATCAGCGCGGCCTCAAAGTGGCGGCCCTTAAAGTCGGTCTTGGACCGGCGCTTCAGCTTGGCGGCGATAGCGCTCAGGATCATGGACCACCTCCGGGCTGGAGGCGGCAAACTCGGCCCGTATGCCTAACGAGCCGTGAACCTCAAAAACTTTGCGACAGGCCCGGTCTAGGTGTTTGATCCCAGGGTTTGATGGTGCAGTTTTCTCACGAGAGTGGAAGGACGCGCTATGGGCCAGGTTCAGCACGGGAGCGCCACGACGACAGCGGCAGTCCGTCGAGCGATACAGCATAGTCAAGCGAGCCTGAGGGCGTTGGCGGCCCGTTACGGCGTCAACCCGAAGACCGTCGCGAAGTGGAAGAAGCGGTCCTCGGTGGCTGACCGGAAGACGGGGCCAACGGAACACCGGTCTACGGTGCTGACGGCCGAGAACGAGGCGGTGATCGTCGCCTTTCGCCGGCACACCCTGCTGCCACTCGACGACTGCCTCTACGCCCTGCAGCCGACGATCCCGCACCTTACACGCTCAAGCCTGCACCGGTGCCTGCAGCGCCATGGCATCTCGCGGCTCCCCGAAGTGGATGGCGACAAGCCGCTACGTGCAAAATTCAAGCGCTACCCGCTCGGCTACTTCCACATCGATATCGCCGAGGTGCACACCAAAGAAGGCCGACTCTACCTGCTTGTGGCGATCGACCGGACCTCCAAGTTCGCCTTCGCCGAGTTGCACGAGAAGGCCACGCGCCGGGTCGCCGGCAACTTCCTGCGGGCCCTTGCTGCCGCCGTTCCCTACAAGATCCACACGGTGCTCACCGACAACGGCACGCATTTCACCGAGCCGTCCGGGAACACTTGGACGCCGGAAGAGATCAGAGCGATGCGCGCCGAGAAGGTGCTGTTCCGCTGCCACTCCTTTGAGGGCGCCTGCGCCGACCTCAACATCGAGCACCGTCTCACGAAGCCGCGCCATCCCTGGACGAATGGTCAAGTTGAGCGGATGAACCGCACGATCAAGGACGCCACCGTCAAGCGCTTCTACTACGACAGCCACAGTCAGCTTCGGCAGCACCTCGCCGACTTCGTGGCCGCCTATAACTTCGCCCGCCGCCTCAAGACGCTACGCGGCCTCACGCCCTACGAAGCTATCTGCAAAGCTTGGACGGAGGAGCCCTCTAGGTTCACCCAGAACCCGCACCACCAAATCCCGGGACCAAACATCTAGGCCACTCAGCCAGCTATCGCTCGTACCTGTCAGACCGTACTCACTGTCCCTTCCACCGGGGGGCAGGAGGCAAATGATGTCGCGTTACTTCTTCGACCTGCACGATGAGCAGCTCACCCACCATGACACGGACGGCACCATCTGCGCCGATGACCGCGAGGTGAGCGCGATGGCTACGCGCGTCTTGGCCGAGATCGCGGCTCACGAGCCACTACGGGCCGGCCAGAAGAAGCTCTTCGTCACCGTGCGCGATGAAGCAGCCCGCGTGGTCTACACCTCGGCGCTGAACATCACCGGTAGCTGGCTACGCTCTCCAATCGCGGCCTTGCCCGTGCGGCTCGAACTGAAAACCGCCTGATTAGCGCCGAATTCCGGGTAGCAAGAACGCGCTGGATGCATGTGGCTGAGCGGCAGTCGGGCAGGCGGAGGAGTCGCATACTGACGCCGAGCCTACGGCACCCCTTGGCCAGGCGACGAACCGGATCGCGTCGCGGCCGAAACCGTTTGCTTGCTGGCGTGGCTGATCCAGTAGGCCGGTGACGTGAGGATCTTCTCTGACATGCGAGCACTGGTGCTCGCCAATATCCTCGACACGCTCGTGGCCGAGATCGAGCGGGCCGAGATGGACGAGGCCACGCGATCCAAGCTGTCGTTCCTGGCAAAACGTGCTCTCGTGGATGCCGAGGCGCTCCACGACGAACTTCAGCCGCGTGCCCCGCTGTCGGAGCCCATCGGACCGACAGGTGCCCACAACGTGGTGAAGCTGCGCTCGGTCTGACCGTCCTATCTTGTAGCTCAGAGGCTCTCCGCCAAGCGACGCAGTGCCCTCGGAACACCGGCGTTCGATAGGCCAGCATTCGGCTCGTCTGCCGCGGCTCCGAGCAGATACACGAGCTTGCCCCGATCAAGTGACTGCCGGTCCGAGAGACAGTTCACGATCACTTGGAGGGCGTGCTCGATGGCGACGATGCGCGCCTCGAGTTCCCGCTGCTTCATTTCCATCCCGGGCACCATCGTTCTTGTTGTGGCGAGCGGGGATAACCGGCTTGGCGCTGGTGTGATCCTTGTGGCTGCCGAGCGAGGTGCTGGCGGTCACGGCGCACTGATCAGAATGCCCTGCCGGCAGTCCCTATCAGGTGACGTGAGCCCCTTGCGGGATTTCAGTCCTCGTCATCGTCATCGTCGTCCGCACCTGGACCGCGCCGGATCTCGCGACGCTCGCGGCGCACCCCACCACGGTCGATGTCACGACGCGTCTCTTCGCGATCGATGTCGCGCTCGCGCTGTCCTCTGGATCGAAGGTCAACAGACGGACCACCAGGACCGACCTCGATGCTCTGAGCAGATGCTGGCACGGCGGCAAGCAAGCCGGCTGCGAGCACTGATGATGCCAGTAGAACTTTCATGATCCCCTCCTCGGGCGTCGCCGAGGTCAACAGGGCCAGGGAGGCGACGTTCCGCTCAGCGAACAGCCCGCTCCGAGAGCGGAGGCAAGGGAGCCCCCACCCCTACACCGGGTCCTTCCGGAGCCCCCTGCGGCGACGGTCCGCCGCAGCTCAGCTTCTGCCTAGCCACAGACTTTGAGATGCCCTTTCATTTCGTTTGAGGGCGGCATGAGCCTCGGTAATCACCCCGTCGACACCATCGCGGACCTGCTGGATCTGACGCCCGGGGGGTGCGGAAGCGTGCCCGCGAGTCTGTGCGGGCGTCCTGAACCATCCTGCGCCGCGTCAGTTGAACCAGCGGACCGCCCGTGGACATGGGGGCGGCCCCGTCCATTCGGCAGGTGGCGAAGAACAGCCGAGAGCCGGCGGCCCCCTGTCCTTTGGGGCGCGGCCGGCGAGCTCTTCAGGCGGGCAAGGCGCCTGCCGGATCAGCAGTGCACCGCGGCCGTCCAAACAGGAGCGAACTGCGCGCGGGCCGACGGACCACGAACGCGGCGGCTGCCGAGCGGCAGGTCACGCACGAGCACCCAGCTTGCGGTAGCGAGTGCGGCGAGGCTGCCGCCGATCGAGGCAGCCGCAAGGGCTTCAACTACTCCGTGAGACCAAAGCAGAGTCGTACTGAGGGCGCCCCCTAGCACGGCGATAAGACCATATCCGACAACCATCCATCTGCCTTCCAGCTGTTGCTGATGGGGACCAATGCAAGGTCGGTAGTATGGTTGCGGCTACGCTCTGACCGCTACGGACCGCATTTGTGCAGCGACAGCTACCTCGGAACCGGGACTGCGATGCAAAGAATGGACTGCGATCGCCCCGGGATCTCGCGCCTTCGGTCTTTGTTTTAGAACGTGTTCCGAAGCTTAGCGATGCCGCGCCGATAATCATCAAGGGTCATCTGGTCCATCGCTATGCCGACAGAACTCTGCGCGCGCTTTACCAGGTCCAGGCTGTGCTGTTCGCAGCTCGGCAAGAAATAACCATCACCGGTCCAGCTTTGGATCCCGTCGAACCCTTCGACGCGTCCTTCCCAACCAAGAGAGCGGCCGCCGCGAGCCGCGAGGGGGCCGGCGGTCCGTCCATCACGCGTGCGATAAAAGCGACCTTCCTGTATCTTCATCCCGCATTGGTCGCAGATGCCGCCCAGGCCAACAATAACCACGGTCAATTGCATGCGAGCTGAGGGTCTGCTCGGCGTTCGGCCGGGCAGGCTGAGGATGCGGGACTGCTGCTGCTGATTATGCGCCGGCTCATGCCCCTCGGCGGTCGTGTGAGACACCGAGAGCGTCGGCTCCTGACCTTGGAGCGCGGCCGGTGCCCCTGACCAGCGTGCACATGCTCCAAACGCAGGCGAGCCGTCGCCTCGGTCGGCAGGTTCTCATGATGGCCGATCTCGCCGAGGTGCTGGCGGTTACGGCTCACTGAGGGCGTCAGTAAACTGGCGGGTGCCGAAGTACGCCGTGCACCCGCCACTCGCGTCGAAGCCGTCCTCGCGTTTACGCTGCGAGCGGCTCCGGCTCGACCTCTGCAGGCTGAAGCGCCTCGCTCAGGACCGCCTGCACCTTGTCAGCGGCGGCCGCGAGGATCTCCGTTCTGATCTCGCTGTCGTTGTCGGCTTCGAGAGCCTGGGAGGAGTGCAGGGCTGCCTTCTGCTGGACAGCCTTCAGCAGCTGACGGGCCGGCTCTTCTTCAATCCCGATCAGGGTTCTGGCCAGTTCTGTGTATGCGTTGCTGAGCAGGGAAAACGCAATCTGCGTCATCACCTCGTCCTTGGCACGGCTGAACTCCGTCATGCCACACTCCTATACAGTTACTCAGTACGCTCCCCAGTCAGAAATCCTGCCGACCGGCGGAAAGGCAATCCACAACATACGTTTATCGAATTGTGTTCAGTTCGTGGCAAGCGCTGGCATTGGATTAGTGCTTTGCGGAACTTCATGAGCGAAGTCCAGATAGGTCGCTATCTTGTCTCTTCCTCCCGCGTCGGCGGCCCCTTGCCTGCCCTCATGAACCGACCGAGCAACAGACCAGAGACGACAGAGAGCATGAACCATCGGCCGAGAAATCTGAGCATGTGGCGCTTTCCTGAGGGTGGCGTGATGCAGCAGAGCGCATCGCGTTCCCTGCGCCAAGGTGTGGTCTTTGGGTCCTTCTCCGGTGGGGGAGTGGTCGAGGGGCCGCACGAGTTCGGCTCGTCCCTAGCCACTCCCCTGAAAAGCTGGTTTCGCTTCGCCCCGAAGGTCCCGTGAGCCTGGGCATTCACCCCGCCGACTCGTGCGCGAGACGCAACACTCGCGCCCGAGACGACAGATGCCAGTTGCGGTGACGGCCTACCTCGGCTGCCTTGCCCTGTTCCTGTGGTGCGTCCACGTAGCACCGCTCTTGGTCGTCGCGACGGCTTATCTGGCTTGCTTCGCGGTGTTGCTTGAGTGCATGCACCGCGCTCTGCGAGGAGCCGGAGCCGCTGGGCGTGCCAGGGGCCCCGTAGGCGGCCGAGAGGGTCTGGCGGTTCAGGGTGCGGAAGCGTGGCCGCGCGTCTGTGCGAGGCTCTGGAGCGATCCCAGGGCCATCCCGGTTAAGCCACTGGACTGCTTTGAACATCGGCAGCCCGCGCCCACTCGGAGGTGGCGCAAAACACCGAGAGCCGGCGGCTCCTGACCTCGGAGCGCGGCCGGCAGAACATCAGCGGTCTGACCAGGGTAGCTTCCGGTTCTTGAACACCAGATGGTCAACGGTGTCGGCAATCCGCTCTGCGGCTTCGAGGAACTTCGGTTTGCCCTGGTAGAGGTGACCGAGGGTCTCGGCGATCTTGGCCGCCTCTAGCCGGAGGACCTGCGCCTGATAGTGCAGCATCGTCAGTTGGGACAGCATCTGACGATCCCGTGAGCCAAGATCGATACCCTCTTTGAAGGCCCCGGTCAGCGTCTCGATCTGCACCGCGACGGACGCAAGATCGGCTTGTGCCGCAGTCATGTTTGTCGCCGCGCTATCATCCTTGGGTGGCATATCAGGTCCCGTGGGAAAACTAGATTGCGGCCTATGATATTGTGCGCAATCAGGCCTGTCATGAACCTGGATCAAAATCGCCTGACACCGTAGGCGTATTTCGGGAGCAGACTCGCCCCGAACCGGTCGCCGATGTTGAAGGACTTCAGCGCGTCGCCGAGTAAGCCGCCGCTGAAGGAGCCGCGCTTGCCCAGCTCATCCTTGTAGAGGCAGGCCCGTCGAAGTTTTGCGCAGATATAGTGTCATCGAGCACGGGTATGAGCCGCCTCCTTCCACACCCGAGGAGAAGCTTATGACCTTCGCGCCGGTGCGCACGGTCTCGGATTGGCGCGCGAGTGGCTATCGTGGCTTGCGTATCCTGCGCTGCTCTGAGTGCGGGAGCGGGACCCACCAGACGTGGGGAGAGCTCGAGGCAGAGCCCAACGAAGATGTGGTGGCGGTTGCCCGGCGCGTGCGCTGTCATGGGTGCGAGCAGCCGCCGGCTGGCCTTGCCGTGGCCACCTACCGGGATGCTGATGAGCGATCGTAAAAGCACCGTCGGTACGATAGGCCGCACAGGCTTCGATTTTGTTGCGATGCACTGCGAGCGTGCGTAAATTGCTGCAATGCAATACGCCGAGTTCCCACGGCTGCTCAGCAGCGCCGACCTCTGCGACTCGGCGGCGACGGAGCTGGCCGGCGCGGCCACCCATCTCGAACTGCGAGGTGATGTCGCCGCCGCGCAAGCTCTTCGTGAACATGCCCGCCGGGGCCGGGTGGAAGCCATTCGCCTGCGGGCACGGGCTGTCGGCCTCGCGTGCCTCAGCCGCGGACGAACAGAACAGAGATAGGTCAGTGCCCCGCTACTTCTTCGACGTTCACGACGAGCAATCCGCCACGCGCGACACGGTCGGCACCGAGTGCGCTGATGAGGCTGCGATCGGCGTCATGGCCAATAGGCTGCTGGCTGAGATCGCAGCCAATGAACCCATTACAGCGGGTCAGAGGACGCTCCTTGCGAGCGTGCGAGATGAGGCTGGGCGGGTGATCTACGCGTCCACGCTGAACCTGACCGGCACCCGAGTTCAGGTTCCCGCCAAGGCTCCGCCCACTCACATCATCCTGCAGGTCGCCTGAGCCCCATGGCCGGTGCTTCATGGCACGGCGCTGGCATGGTCCTCATCCCCACCCTGCGGATGGGCGTTTCCTCCATAGACTCGGGCCGCTCTTCGGGGCGGCCCCTCTTTGTGTCGTGTCCGCCGCATACGCAGAATAGGTGATGCGCCAGTAGCCCGGTGCGCTTAAGGCGGGCTTAGCGGTGGGTTGGTCCCCTCACCGCTGCAACCTCCAACTGCTTGCCCCGCTCGCCACACCCCTGCGGCAGCGGGGTTCTTTTTTGCTGCCGGCCTAGTTGGTTCGCTCGACCTCAAGCGACAGGCGCGCTCGGAGGATCACCTTTCCAGTCTGGTCGCGCACCGCGGCGGTGAACACCTGCTGGTCCGTGTCAGGCAGAAACTCGCGGGCGACGCGGCCCAGGATGCTCGTCAGCTTGCCGCGCGCTGCTTCCTCGTCGGGAAGCTCGAACCCTTCGTCGTCACGGAGCAGCCCAGAGCCGTCGTGCAGGTCAATGAAGTAGCGGGGCGTCTTGATCGTGCTGCGTTGGCCGCTGAGCGGATTGGAGGTGACCACGGTTAGCCTCGGAGACCTGTGCGCGCCTCACACGTCGAAGAGCGGCTGCATCCTCGACATCGCGGCTTATGGTTAAGAGGGCGTGAAGGGCCGCCTGCGGATCAGCCAGCTACTCGGTTCGAGCCTGTGCGGGATCGAACTTCCGGCCGCGGTAGATCGACTCCGCGTCGGCCTCATGCCGCATGGCTTTCGGAGGTGACACTTTAGGCTGAGCCTGCGCTCTGCGCTCCTTGCAGCCACTGCAAACCGACCCGAGAGCTTGTTGGCTGCTCTTGTCCATGCGCTCGTCGAACGCGCGTTGCTGGCTATAGGCCTCGGCGTTCTCCGGCGTGATGGCGCCGGTTTCCTCAGCGTGCTCCCGCATTGTCTCGGCGCTCGGCTGCGGGTGAGCCGCACGCGGTTTGGCACAGACAGGAACGCTGATGGCGAGCAGGGCGAGGAGGAAGAGAGGAAGACGCATCGGGCAGCTCCGGATGCCTCTCCTCCTGGCGTACGAATGCAGCAAAACCGAGGACCGCGTTCGGCACTACGCCTACTCGCGCACTAACCCGGCGAGGCTTCCCTTTAACGGCGGCAGTCCAGTCATGCGCCCGCGATGGTACGCTGGGGGTATGCTCCAACGGACAGGACGCGACATGCACGCGACGCATGACTGTTTCGGAAGGCTCTTAGATGCGAAGGCTGAAAAGCCATACCGAAGGCCGCACCACCTCGACGGGGCGAGTCGGGCCTCGGGTTAATCCGGGTAGAAGCCCGCGCCGATCAGCGCCGGCGTCCCATCTACCGTCGTTGACTTAATGTAGCTCCATTTCACAGATGGATATCTCTGACCGGGCTTGGGGAACATGTAATCGACCCAGCCGGAACCACTCGTCCGAGCAACCTCTATAAACTCTTCGACATACCGATTTCCATCGGCATCTTTCTCTTTCAGCCGGATCGTTCCTTCACGAAGTGGAAATTCAACGTTGAGCAAAATCTTACCGTCAAAATCTACAGAAAATAGGTAAAACTCACCGAACCGCCATTCACTGTCGCGCTTTCTGAATTCAGAGAAGACGGCCCTTCCTCTTGCCTCTACGAGTGCCGCAGCCTTGCTGACCAGGGCCTCGATCCGCGCAGCTCTCTCAGCCGTTGTGGGAGGTTGCTGCAGCTCAGCAGAAGTTGCTGCCACCACCATGAGACACGCGAGGAAAGGCAGAGCGTATTTAAGCATGGCACGGCGCCCGCATAGGTCCAGTTTGAAGCCAAGGCGCAGAGCCAGCTGAGGCGCACGTTCAAGGGCCCGGCGGGCTTGGCCGTTGCGCCTCGCTACTGCATTGCTGATCCGAGAGAGACGTCCTGCTCGGCTTCGCTCCTCCTAACCCCGTCATTGGCCGGGATGGCTGCGACCGCGACGGTGAGGAGGAGCATGAACGCGACGGCTCCCAAGACGCCGGTCACCCATTCATGATGACGCCGGAAGGCGTGGATGATGGCGCAGCCGAGCGTGAAGGCAGCGGCCTGAACGATGGGAGGAACGGGCGGCACAGCCATCGGGCGATCCAGAGGATGCAGGGGGCCGGCGCGCCAAGGACTTCCCTTTGCCTGCTGCTGAAAACGCGCCGCCCAGGGAGATGTGCCGCGCGCAAACATCGTCAGGCTTGAGGGCGCCACCCTCTACGGGCAGACGCTGAAGGCGACGCAGTGATTCGCTGTTGCTCTGTCGGCCTGCGCGGCGGCAGGAGCAACCGCCGCATGCAAGGTTGGCGGGCTAGCCAGAACGATGGACTAGAACGCGTCGTGGCGCTCGCCGGCTCCGGGGTTGGCCTTGATCGTCATCTCTCGGATGTCGAGCGGCGTGTAGTGAGCCGCCTTCGAGGCTGGCGGAGCGGTCAGCATGGTGGCCCAGAACGCGCCAGCGGCCAGCACAAAGGCTGCGGCGAACATGATGATCCCGCGCATCTATCACTCCCCTGTCGGAGGAGTGGGCAGAGTACACCGATTCGCTTTATTGTCATGATCAAATATTAGGCTCATTGAGGCTCGCCGGCGTCTCAACAGGCGCCGAGAGACAACCCTCCTAGATTGTGAAACGCACGATCTACTATTGTTCCGCGCTTCCTAGAGTGTGGCGTGCGATTTTGACAACTGCTCTAGGTTGAGGTCTGTAGGCGGATGCGCATTATAGGAATATAAACCTTTAGCCTATTGCTGGCCCACGCTGAAGGCGTCGAACCGCTGCCCAGCACAGCTCCGCTCAGGCAACGCTGCCCGTCAAGAGCAGAATGTTCGTTGAAGTCTACCCTAGTGGATAGAACGACTATCCGGTGACAGAGCCATGGTCCGTTTTGGGTGGTCCGAAAGGCGCCGGTCCATTTTTAACGGTGTGTCAGACCGAGTCTTTCCGCTGTGCCGCTCAACGGAGAAGTCAAACCTCACGTGTGAGCGTCCGACCGCATCAAGGAACTTAACCATAGTTCAATCAGAGCACGGCAAAATCTGAATGGAGACCGGCATTAGCTGCGCAAGCAGATCCTTGTTGGTCTGACGGTGCCGCCGCAACGCCAATGAAAGCGAGCGCAAACCGTCAGCGTCTTCAGTTAACGCAAGGAATTCTGCGGTGAAGTTCTCATTATCAATCAGCAAACAGCTTATCATAGGATTTGGATTTCTGATCGCTTCCATCGTCGCCGTGGCGATAGCTGGAACACATGGCATTAGCGTACTCTCGCAAGCCAATCAGGAAATAGGCCGCAACAGCTTGCCGAGTATCCGGTACACAAGTGAGCTGCGCGGGAACGTCATCGACGTGCGCGTGAGCGTGCTCAACCACATCATCTACCCCGATGCTGCTAAGATGCAGGCAGAAGAGAAGGCACTTGCAGCCAAAACAGATCTGGTTGCTCGCGCTGTGCGGTCATACCAACCCTTCATCAGCCTGCCGGGAGAAGTTGAGCTCTTCGACAAGTTCCAGGCAGAGTGGGCAGCGTACCTCGCTGCGGTGCAACCCGTGCTGGCGCACTCGCGGGAGGGCCGCAAGGATGTGGCGCTCGCTGAGAACCTGACCCAGGTTCGGCCGCACATCAAAGCCGCTGCCGAGGCGATGGATGCCCTCATCACCATGAACAATCAGGCTGGCGACGCTGCTGTCGTGCAGGGTGAGCAGTCAGCCCAGACCATCAAACTCGTGATGATCGGCATCGGCGGCGCGGCTGTCGTGCTGGCGCTTGGTCTCACAGCGTTCATCCTCCACGGCATCTCGCGTGGGATCAGTTCGGTGGTGCAGCCGATGCAGGCGCTCGCAAGTGGCGACCTGAGTGCCAGCGTTCCGCATCAGGGCGAGGCCACTGAGATCGGCCGGATTGCCGATGCCGTACAGGTGTTCAAGGCTGGCCTCATCCGCGCTCGTGCTCTGGAGGAGGAGACAGCCTTGGCGCGTGCCTCAGCCGAGGAGCAGCGCAAAGCCGGCATGCGGCAGATGGCCGACAGCTTCGAGCAGGCGGTGGGCGGTATCGTCGGCATGGTCTCGTCGTCCGCAACCGAGCTGCAGGCGACTGCTCAGACGATGACGGCTACGGCATCGGAGACAGCCAGCCAGTCCACAACGGTCGCGGCTGCGGCTGAGGAAGCTGCGGCCAACGTCCACACAGTTGCTGCGGCTGCCGAGGAGCTGGGCGCGTCCGTGCAGGAGATCGGTCGGCAGGTGTCTGGCTCGACGGATCTGGCGCAGCGAGCCATGAGTGAGGCGGATCAGACGGCCACGCTCGTGCAGGAGCTCAGCGGTGCGGTAGCCAAGATCGGCGACGTGGTCGGCCTGATCTCCAGCATCGCCAGCCAGACGAACTTGCTTGCACTGAACGCCACCATTGAGGCAGCTCGCGCCGGTGAGGCGGGCCGCGGCTTCGCCGTGGTAGCCGCTGAGGTGAAGGAGCTGGCCAGCCAGACGGCACGCGCAACAGAGGAGATCTCTGGCCAGATTGGCCAGATCCAGGGCGCGACGGGTCAGGCAGTCAGCGCGATCAGCTCGATCACGGCACGCATCCGCGAGATCAATGCGGTGGCCACGACGATTGCGGCGGCTGTCGAGGAGCAGGGTGCAGCCACCCAAGAGATCGTGCGCAACGTGGCCCAGGCGTCCACTGGCACGTCTGAGGTGACGAGCAACATCGCCGGCGTCGCACGTGCGTCCGAGGACACGGGTGCGGCTGCCTCTCAGGTTCTCGCGTCTGCCTCCGAGTTGTCGCGCCAGTCCGAGCACCTCTCAGCCGAGGTCACGCGCTTCCTCAGCACCGTGCGTGCGGCCTGACGCAAGCAAAAGGCGAGATGGTGACAAGGGTCGCCGGCGAGGCGGCCCTTTGCTGTTCATCTACCACCTGTCTTGTGTGGCGCTTCCATCGAGCGTGAGGTCAGCGTTCCGTAACATCCAATCCGCGAGGGCTTTGAACCGCTCCGGGATTTTCGGAGGCTCCAACTCTTGAGAGACTGGAGCCATGACGAAGCATACTCCACCCTTCTCCCCTGAGGTTCGCGAGCGGGCAGTCCGGCTGGTTCGGGAGCATGAGAGCGAGCACGGTTCACAGTGGGCGGCGATCCAATCGATCGCGGCCAAGATCGGCTGCTCGGGTGAGACGCTGCGGAACTGGGTCAGACAGGCCGAACGCGACGGCGGCGTACGAGCCGGGCCGACCACGGACGAGCGCGAGAGGATCAAGGCGCTGGAGCAGGAGAACCGCGAGCTTCGGCAAGCCAACGAGATCCTGAGGAAGGCGTCGGCGTATTTTGCTCAGGCGGAGCTCGACCGCCGGTCCCGGTCATGATCGCCTTCATCGACGATCATCGCGCCACCTACGGGGTCGAGCCGATCTGCAGGGTTCTGCCGATCGCCCCGTCGACGTACCACGCTCATGCCGCGCGGCGGGCCGATCGCGGCAGACTGCCGGCTCGAGCCAAGCGGGATGCCGTGCTCATGGCCGAGATCCGGCGCGTTCACGCGGCGAACTTCGGCGTCTACGGCGTGCGCAAGGTGTGGCGGCAACTCGCCCGCGAGGGGATCGCGGTGGCGCGCTGCACGGTGGCGCGGCTGATGCGGGCGATAGGACTGCAGGGCGTCGTCCGCGGACGCAGAGTTCGCACGACCATTCCCGATCCGGCTGCCTTCTGCCCGCTCGACCGGGTCAACAGACAGTTCAAGGCCGAATGCCCGAACAGGCTGTGGGTAGCGGATTTCACCTACATCGCCACCTGGGGCGGCTTCGTCTATGCGGCTTTCGTGATCGACGTCTTCGCCCGCCGGATCGTGGGCTGGCGTGTGTCGCGCTCAGCCCGGGCAGACTTCGTGCTCGATGCCCTGGAGCAGGCCCTTCATCAACGTCGGCCCTTCGCCAGCAGCGGGCTCGTCTGTCACTCAGATCGCGGATCGCAGTATGTGAGCATCCGCTACACCGAGCGCCTGGCCGAGGCCGGCATCGAACCGTCTGTCGGCAGTGTTGGCGATAGCTACGATAACGCCCTCGCTGAGACGGTGATCGGCCTGTTCAAGGCCGAAGTGATCCATCGGCGTGGGCCGTGGCGATCCTTCGAGGCGGTCGAGTACGCCACGCTCGAGTGGGTCGATTGGTTCAATCACCGTCGGCTGCTTGAACCGATCGGCAACGTGCCTCCCGCCGAGGCGGAAGCGCGCTACTATGCAGAGGTCGAGGTTCAAGCCTTGGCCGCCTGATCCAAACCAAACAGCCTCCGGGAAACCCGGTGCGGTTCACTTCGCAGGTTGGGCGATCGGGTGCCAACCTTATCCCGCAAGATGACACCAACCGGGATGGCCGCTGCCGAGGCTTTCTTTGTCCCGATTTGGATCGGTTTGTGAGCTCCGCCGTTGCTAAGCTTGTACGCTGGCCGCTTGGCCCGGCCGACGAGTGGTCGATGGAACGGACCTATGATGCCCGACACGCGCTTTCAGGTGACGCTCGAGACCCGTGACGGCCGGCGCGTCCTGTCCGCGCCGGCGGAGGGCGAAGTCGCACTGATGGCGGAGTCCGTCATGCGCCACTACGAGGGGCACACACTCACCGTTGGCTTCTGTGTCGACTGCGCGGACCGGGAGGCGGGCCGTCGCATTGCCTTCTACCTCGCGGACCTCGCCCTCGAACTCGACCCTGCCTGACGTGGGACTGCGGCAAGGCCGCGTGATCGCTCGACAGGCATGAGGGCACCTGGCGGTCTGGCTCACTGCTCCCGACATGCGCTGTACGCCGCCCCATCACCCGTTCGTGCTCGACATTCGGCAGGTTCGGCACGTGCCCGACCGCTTCACCTATGCGGTGAGCCGGCCGGGGGAGATGAAGGCCTATTCCCTGCACACGTACGCGACCTTCGAGGCAGCACGACAGGCCGGCAAAGCGGCGCTCGATGCCACGATTGCGGAGTGGAGACGGCGCCAGCGCGGCAGGCAGCTGGCCTGAGGCGCCGGCTTCCTTCGTTCATCATCCGCAGTTCTCCGCCTTGGAGCCTATCAGGTCGTGGCGGCTGTCCGCGCGACCCTCGGGCAACACCAGAAGTGTGGAGCATTCCAGGCGCCGGCTGGGCTCGTGCTGCAGCTGGGGACGTCCTAGGGTTGGGCGCTTTCACCCTCTCACGCGCGGTCTCAACAGCGTCCTCCAACAGGGGCCGCGCCATGACGGGCAACCGCCCGGCTTCGGCTGGAGCTATGCTTCGCCTGGCGCTTGCCTGACGCAGCCAGTCTTGCTCGCACCCGTGCGGTTTCCGACACACCGGCTGTCACAGGTGCCGCGGTCGTTCGGTTCGTGCGAAGCTTAGCCGCGAGGGACCCCAGCCCTCACCTCAACCTTCCCTCAGCCCCGCTCGCCCCACCCCCTTGGCGCAGCGGGGCTCTCTCCACACGCAGAGTTATGCACCCGCTTCAGCTCGGTTTGAGTGTGCCCTCCTCGAACCTGAGCCATGAAGCCGCTCCTGGACTGAGCGTTATGGAGCGTGGATCATCGTGGTGTTAAGGAACGATCTGCCGCAGATCGTCCGCGCCCCGCACCTGCGCCGAGTGTGGCTCAGCTGCATCGCTCCCGGATATCGGATGCCTCCAGAGGTGAGGCACCTTGCAAGTGCCGCCACGAGGGGCTCCATTGAACGGCGAGCTTTCCTGGTTGGTCCTAGGAATTGACTACAATCCACCTCCGCCCCCGCCAGCCCCTCGGCTCGCGGGGTTTTTCTTTCCGGAAGCTGACGCCTCAATGTGGCTCTGATGCCGCATGTAAGACCAAAATGCGGTCTCAGCTGAGCGCGCCACAGCTTCCCGCTTAGCTATCCGTCGGGTGTTGTGCTTCCGCACTATGCACCCGCCAGCAACAGGCGTTCTCCTCGGCTTTATCTCCATAGTAGAGAGGGCCAAGGACCAGATGATCAGAAAGCTTCTTCTCGCCAGCACGGCCACCGCTCTGCTGACCGGCGCCGCCTCGGCCGCCGACCTGCCGCGTCGCGCTGCTCCCCCGCCGGTGTTCACGCCGATCCCGGTCTTCACCTGGACGGGCTTCTACGCCGGTTTCAACGCTGGCTACGCGTTCGACGCCAGCTCGCGCAACACTGGCCCCTTCGTCGTGAACCTGCCCGCCGGCAGCCCACTCGTCGTCGGGCCGTTTGCTCCCTCGCAGGTCGCGTTCGGCGGCCGCAACTCTCTCGACGGCTTCTCGGGCGGTGGTCAGATCGGCTACAACTACCAGTTCACGCCGGGCTCGGGAGTGGTGGTCGGCATCGAGGCTGACGCGCAGTACGTCGACTTCGGCCGCAACCGCAACCGCTTCCTGCTGACTCCCGGCTTCGCGCCGGCTCCCAACGTCCAGTTCGTCAACCCGATCGGCTTGGCCAGCCTCGACTTCTTCGGCACGGTGCGCGGCCGCATCGGCTATGCCTGGGATCGCACGCTGATCTACGGCACCGGCGGCTTCGCCTACGGCTCGGGCAGCGACGAGACCCGCTTCGGCGGCTTCCGCGGCAACGACGACTTCCGCACCGGCTGGACCGCCGGCGGTGGCATCGAGTACGCGCTGTCGGCCGACAGCTGGCTGAACTTCTTCCGCGCTTCGGCCGTGACGTTCCGGGTGGAAGGTCTGTACGTGAACCTGGAGCGCAACAACCGCAACAACGGCGTGTTCGCGTTCAACACTGTGACCGGTGTGCCCGTCCTGGCGCCTGGCTTCGTCGCGCGCAACAACCCGCTAGAGTTCGCGGTGGTGCGGGCTGGCGTGAACTACAAGTTCGGCACGTACTAACCTCGACAACGACGCAGTTTGGCCGAGCGCCCCCAGCGTCCGATCACCTGGCCGCTTCGTCAAACGGCGCCTCGGGAGAGATCCCGGGGCGCTTTTTTTGTGGGCAGCAAACCCGAGATCCCCAGGACGGTTCAACCCGAAGCTGTCTTCTCGACCGGTACAGGAGAGCTTGCCCGGACGGAACGTCCCAAGGCCTTTTCAGGAGTGGAGACGCGCCGACGTTTCAAGCCAACGCAGTCTGGCGGGCGCCGGGATCGGGTACTCAGCATGCTTTGAGACGGTGAGGTTCCGACCCCGCAGTTTGGTGGGAGCAGCGTACTTCAACTGTACAGTTCCTATATGAAAATCTTCCTCGTCGCGATCGGCACGCACGGAGACGTGCTGCCGATCATCGCCCTCGCCAGCGCCCTGAAGGGCCGAGGCCACGCCGTCGCGCTGGCGGCGCCGGCGCCCTTCGCCCCCCTCGCCGAGCGCGCGGGCATCCCGTTCCACGGGCTCGGGACGGAGGCCGCGTTTGCCCGCTTCACAGCCGAGCCCGACCTGTGGCGGCCCTGGCGCGGGGTGGAGCCGCTGTTCTCCTACGTCTCCGACCTGACGGAGCCGACCTACCGCTGGCTCGCCGCCCAAGCGCGGCCGGAGGCCGGGATCGTCGTGGCCTCGACGCTGAGCCTCGGCGCGCGGGTGGCGCAGGAGCGGCTCGGGCTCAAGCTTGCGACCGTGCATGTGATGCCGTTCTTCATCGAGAGCCGGCTCGACGCCCCCGCCTGCCAGGCCTGCCGCTGCCGCGCGTCCTGCCCTCGCGCTTCCGGCACTGGGTCGGGCTCGGGGCGGACAAGTACGTGATCGGCCCCGCCGCGCTGCCGCGCCTCAACGCCTTCCGCGCTGAGCTTGGCCTCGGGCCGGTGCGGCGCCTGCGCTACTGGTGGAATCTCGCGCCGCACCTGATCCTGATGTTTCCGGAGTGGTTCTCGCCGCCCCAGGCCGATTGGCCGGAGCAGGCCGTGCAGGTCGGCTTCCCGATCGCCGATCGTTTCGGCGACACCGACCGGCTCGATCCAGACCTCGAAGCGTTTCTCGATGCGGGCGCGCCGCCCCTCGTCTTCACCTACGGCTCGGCGATGCGGCAGGGACGCGCCTTCTTCACGACCGCGGTCGCCCTGTGCCGCCGCCTGGGCCGGCGCGGCGTGCTGCTGGCGCCGCAGGGCGGTCAGGCGCCGGCTGACCTGCCGCCCGAGATCCTTCACCGGCCCTACGCCCCCTTGAGCGCGCTGCTGCCGCGCGCGGCCGCGCTCGTCCATCACGGCGGCATCGGCACCGTGGCGCAGGCTCTGGCCGCCGGCGTGCCGCAAATGATCGTGCCGGTGGCCTTCGACCATTTCGACGAGGGCTCGCGCGTGCGGCGCCTCGGTCTCGGCACGGTGATGAGCCAGCGTGCCTTCACGCCGTCCCGGGCGGCGCGGCGCTTGGCGAGGCTCCTCGCGTCCGACACGGCCGCGCAGGCCTGTGCCGAGGCGAGGCGGCGGATGGCGGGCGAGGACGGCGTCTTGCACGCCTGCGTGGCGATCGAGCGGATTGGCGAGACGTCCGGGTCAGCCTCGGCGTAGCGCCACTGCGGCCGCGCACAAGGGCAGTTCCATGAGCCCAATCTGACGCGCGTGAAGGTGCAGGGACATCGCGTAAGGCGCGTTTATGGAATGCGGTAGCTTCCTGAGCCGAACAGGAGGCTGTTGTCGTTCAGACGCGGTGCTCCATAACAGGCCTCCATGAAAACCGCAGCAGAATATAGAAAACACGCCAAAGAATGCCGGGCCCTCGCCAAGCAGATGCCCGAGGGGGAGCAGCGCAACCAGCTTCTGGAGATGGCCCGGACCTGGGACATTCTGGGCTTGGAGCGGGAGAGGCTGGTCCGCATCCATCCCGAACTCGACACGTCCAAATCCTCGGCCCAAAGCCCCCCGAAATAGCGGCTGGCAGGCGGGTATGCGCACGATTTATCGCGCTGGGGCTTCGGACGGCGATAGCCCAGCAGGGCACCCGGTAGAGGGCGCCCATTGCCCAGGCAACTCGGTTGTGCAAAATTGATCTTGCGATGCGGCGGAGACTTCTGCCGTGTTCGCAGCGGGCTGGGCGGTAGAGAGGGGCTGTCGTCTGGCCCGTTCGCACGCTTTAACTTGCATTAGTGCCTATGAGGCGTTCTATTCCGGCGCCCCGGCACATGCTGGTGTGCGGCCGCCGATGGGTGACGGCTCCCCCTCAACCGATTGCCCGCCGGCGGTCCGAGCGTCAAACTGAAGGCGCCGGCCGCGCCCCCGTTCGGAGGGGCCGCCGGCATTCGGTGTTCCGCGCTATCACCGAATGGGTGAGCCCCCTGTGCGCTCAGCAGACTGCCCAGGATCCTAGGGAAAAGGACAGCGGTGTCTTTCACCTCGAAGGCGCCGACCGCAGGCCATAGCTCGCAACAGCCATTCGCCAACTGGGCGTTATGGAAGCTTTGGTTCTCAGCGGACGTTCAAAGCTGCTGCGCTGCGCGAGTAGAGCCTGCCTGTTAACTCACGTCCCCTACCATCTGCCGCCGCAACGCCAGGGAAGGCCGGCGACAGGTTTATCATGATGCTGTGCAGCAGGCTGAACAAAAGGGTTCGTTGTCGAGCGACACTGCAGCCCATACCTCGTGTCGGAAAGCAGTTCACGAATGATCGCCGCGGAGCCGTCGCCGTCATCTTCGGGTTGAGCGCCACCGTGCTGCTCGGCATGGCGGGCGGCGCCAGCGACTACGCACGGCTCGTTCACCGTCGCACCCAGCTACAGAGCGCCGTCGATGCCGGAACGCTGGCCGGCGGCAACGCCCTGAAGCTCGCAGCCTCGAACCCCGCCAGCATCGCTGGCCTCACCGAGCAGACCATCCGCGACGCCGCCCAGGCCTCCGCAAGTCAGCCGTTGACGGTCAAGGTCACGGTCGCCGACGACAAGACCAGCGTCTTCGCGCGGGCCGAGGAGACGATCCGGTTCACCTTCGGTGCGTTTGTGGGCATCCGCTCCACCACCGTTGCGGCGCAGGCTCGCGCCAACGTGGTCGGCCGCATGAGGCTGTGCATGCTGACGCTCGATCCCGGCGCGCCCGGCACCTTCGCGCTGCAGAAGAATGCCCAGGTCACGGCCAACAGCTGCTCGCTGTACTCGAACTCCAAGAACACCAAGGGCATGGTCGGCAAGGACAATGCCTTGGCTCGCGCCGACATCATCTGCTCGGCCGGCGGCTTCGACGGAGCGAAGGCCAACTTCGCGCCCAACCCGCAGACCGACTGTCCTGCTATCGAGGATCCGCTCAAGAACACCGGCCAGCCCAGCCTCGGCGACTGCGTGCAATTGCCCGCCTCCGCGCGCAAGGACGGCAAGCTCCGCCTCGGCGAGAACAAGGTCGACACGACCTTCACCCTGGAGCCGGGCACCTATTGCGGCGGCCTGCAGATCGCCGGCTCGGCGGTCGCGACGCTGAAGGCCGGCATCTACGTCATGAAGAACGGACCGCTGATCGTGAAGGACAACGCCACCCTGTCGGGCGTGGACGTCGGCTTCTTCTTCACCGGCGACAAGGGCGGCCTGCTCTTCGACAAGAAGACCACCATCAGCCTCGCGGCACCGACCACGGGTGTGATGGCGGGTCTGCTGATGTCGGAGCAGCGGTCGGTCAACTCACCGCTCGACCCGGTTCTGGAAGCGACTGACATCATCTCGGGCAATTCCATCCCGCCGACACCGCCGCCGCTTGGCATCACGAAGCCGATGCGGACCTACCGCATCATCAGCGACAACGCGCGGACGATGCTCGGCACGATCTACCTGCCGGCCGGACGGCTGGTGATCGACGCGAGCCGGCCGGTCGCGGATCAGTCCGCCTACACCGTCATCGTCGCGCAGCAGGTCAACCTCTACGAGGGGCCGAACCTCTATCTCAACGCGAACTACGACGCCACGAGCGTTCCCGTGCCGAAGGGCGTCGGCCCCCTCTCCGGCAAGCTCATGCTGACCCAATGAGTGCGGGCGGTGTCTAGCTCCAGCGGCAGGCTCGTTGGCATGGCCAGAACTGCATTGCGGTCTCTGGCGAGGGCTCCACTCGCCTCAGACTGCCGCGGAGCTTCGGCCGTCGAGTTCTCGCTCATTGCCCTCCCCTTCTTGGCGCTGCTCGGCGTGATCCTTGAGGCGGGCTTCGTCTTCCTCTCGCAGCAGACGCTCGACATCGCGGTTGATCGGGCTGCCCGTGTTCTGCGCACGAGCGAGTTCCAAGACGCGGCAGACGGCTCCCAGCCGGGCGAGCGGCTGCGCCGGCTCATGTGCGGCAGCCGAGTGGTGTTCTTCCGCTGCGACGAGGTGCGGCTGGACGTGACCCGCGCTGGCAGCTTCAGCGGGAACCAGATCCCACCGGCCTACGACAGCAAGAAGCAGGACTTCGTGATCAGCTTCGGCACCCGCTTCGAGTGCCCAGAAGGGAATGATGTCGTGGCCGTGCGAGCGGCTGTGTCCATCCTTCGACCCTTCAGCTTCCTGAACGTTGACGGTCAAGCCATGGCCGGTGGTCGGCAGCTGCTGACCACAACCGCGATCTTCCGAGCCGAACCGTACTCCGGCAAATCGTGCGTGTAGCGAGAGCCTCCTGGCTGTGCGCAAGGCAGCGTAGATGTCGCGCAATGGGCGTTATGGCATCTCGCCAGGAAACCTACCGGATCAGCCAGAGCCCTGCGTAGTTGAGGGATGCCGCGTAGACGGGATGGCTCTCCTCGTTTGTGACCACCACAATCGCGCGCTGATCCCCACCGTAGGGGATCTTCTCTCGCGCAAGGTCGGGCAGGAGCCGCTGAGCCGTCTTGCGCACCTCTTCGAGGGTGGCGAGGTCCGTGCCGGTGTCGTCCCGCTGCACCTTGCGGTCGATGTGAACGTCGAAGAAGTAGCGCGGCACAGCTCGCTCTCACGGAACCCGCAGGTACGTTGGGTCGAACTCCGCAAGGCGCTCCAGAGCCGGCCGATCCAGCAGGCTCAATCGCCCCCTATGCCAGCGGACGAGGTTCTGGCCGCGCAGCGCTTGCAGCGTGCGATTGACGTGCACATTCGTCATGCCGGTCAGCTCAGACAGCTCCATCTGCGTCAGGGGCAGACTGTACCCATCTTCCTCCGCCAACCCGACCGCCTGCAGCCGCTCCTGTAGCTCGCAGAACAGATGGGCAAGGCGTTGCAGAGCCGTGCGCTGGCCGAGGCTCAGCACCCGCTCGCTGTCGATGGCTTTCTGATACAGGAGCTGGTGGAGCAGCGCCCGCGCAAGCTCAGGCTCCTGCCGCAGTGGATCGGCGACCTGTTCAAGGGGGATCTCCCCGAAGACGCAGCGGGTCAGCGCTGTGATCCCGCTGTCCGCCCAGCCGCGCAGAACGGCTTCAAGATCGCACATGTCGCCCGGCACTAGGATGGCGGTGATCTGCCGCCGGCCGTTCATCAGCGTGCGATGGCGGCAGGTGTAGCCGGACAGGAGAATATGGGCGACCTGAGGCGCTTCGCCCTGCAGGATGAGGTTTTGATCTGGATCCAGGGCTCGCTCACGCACGACGGCCCGGAGAACCGGGCGAGCAGCCTGCCGCGCCAAAAGCGCTGATGATCCTGAACTCTGGCCCACGAACATGACGGGCTTGCCCACCTCCTCAGGCCCATCAACGCGGACAGCTAACCCAGGTTACAACTGCTCCGATTGCGTTCGGTTGCGAACAATCGAGTTGCGGCCGAAGGCACTTTAGACGAGCGGCTTGGGACGCGGGCGCGCTCCAAATCTAAGACCGTTCCGGAACAATCATGCGCCCCGTGCATGGTCCAGCTCGTCCGTTGGGGTATACTCCAGCGGACCGAACGCGGCATGCGCGAGATGCATGCTTGTCCCAGTAGAGGTCTTGGGAAGCTACTGCGCAACTGCTGCCAGGGAGACGCCCAACTCGGCCTTGCATCCCTCGATCGGTACGTCTGCCGGGAGGGACGCGACCATCAGGGCAAGAACCAGGATGAGCGCGACGCCCGCCAGCACGCCGGTCACAGGCTCATGATGGCGCCGCAAGGCGTGGATGAGCGCGCAGCCGAGGGTGAACGCCGCCGCCTGAGCGACGGGGAGAGCGAGCGGGACAGCCATGGCACCAGCAGAACCACGAAGGCCCCATGGTGTTCCTGCGGCCCGTTAGCGACCCCGTCCCTCGGGGCGCCGCGATGACGGCGAACCGTTACGGGCAGACGGCGAACGGGACGCAGTGATCCGCTGTTGCGCCATCGGCCTGTGCAGCGGCAGGAGCAACCGCCGCGTGCGAGGCTGGCGGGCTGGTCAGCACGACGGACCAGAACGCGGCTGTCGCAAGGGCAAAGGCAGCCGCAACCATCGCGAGCTTGGACATAGCTCACCTCCCTGAACGGTGGCACTGAGTATCGAAGTTGCTGGGTGGAGACGGCGGCCTAGAACGCGTCGTAACGCTCGCCGGCTCCGGGATTGGCCTTGATCGTCATCGCTTGGATATCGTGTGGCGCGTAGTGAGCCGCCTTCGAGGCTGGCGGGTCGGTCAGCATGGTGGCCCAGAACGCGCCCTCGCGCATCTGTCGCTCCCCTGTCGGAGGAAGTGACAGATTAAGCAAGCCCGCCTTATTGTCATGATCAAATATTAGTCTCATTGTGACTCGTCTATGTTTCAACAAGTACAAAGAGACAGCTATCCTAGATTGCGGTGGGCGCAATTTGTTATTGGTCTCGGCATCCTAGAGTGTGGCGTACGATTTCTACGGGCTGCTCTACGTTTAGGCGCATAGGCGGCTGCACCCATCGTGGGACTATAAATTTTGGCTCCCGCCCCGACGTCCGCTGGGAGCGTGATGTCCGCTGAAGCATACCCCAGCGGGCAGGATAAAAGTCCAACAGGCCAAGAAAAGCCCGCCGCGGAAAGGGGAACCGGGCGGGCTGAAGCAGTTGGAGGTAATACGCCCGGCTGGCTGTGGAACCTACCGAACGCCTCTTGCTAGCACGCACCAAAGCCAGATTGCCGATCACGCGCGATCACAACCTCGTGACGGGCGGATTAAAGGCAGTTCGCGTTCGTAAAAGCAGTCTGGATCGCAAGTAGGCTGCTGGCAGCAGAGTGTTGGCAGCCTTCGAGCATTGCGGAGCCTGTAGATGTCCACACGCGCCGAGATCGATGCCTACCTGGCCGAAGGTGCCAGCCTCATCCGCCAGGAATGCGTGAGCCGGCTGCACAAGGCCGGTGCCTGCGAGGGGCACCGGCTGATGGCGACAACGACCCTGATGGCGATGGAGCGCATCCAATTTCGGCTGACGGCCTACCGTGACCGTCTAGCGGCTGAGACGGCTCTTGCCCCTGCTCCCCCTCCGGTGCCGGAGAAGCGGCGCTGGTGGCCTGTCCTGAGCCGCAGGCGAGACTACAGGCCCGCCCATCCCTGACGAGCCAACCTGACTTTCCATACCGGCGCTTATGCGAGTAGGCGGGTCTCGCGCGGCAACGCGCCTTACCTCAGCCTCGCGGCTCGCATGTAGTCCTCAGCCCCCGCCTGAGCACGCAGCCGGATGGCCTGCACGCGATGGTGCCGGGCTTGGTCGAGGAGCCCATCTGCGGCCTCCAACTGGTCTTCCTGCCGGTGAGCGTGAGCCGCCGCGGCGAGTTCGTCCGCCATCACCTCGGCAAGCGAGGCGGCTACGATGCGATTTGCGCGCAGGAGCTTCACAGGAACCTCAAGGATCAGGAGCCACGGGCATCCGCAGCTTCCGGGCATCCATGGCTCCGCGGCTGTGCGATTGCCGTGATGGACGTCACACCCTAGGCAGGGACTTGGTCCGTTTTGAGTGCTCTGAAAGGCGGCGGTCTGTTTTGAACGGTCAAGCGGTGCTTTTCAGACCAGCCTCCGGCCGGTCTGAAACGGGCATACGAGGAGGAACCGCGACTGTCGGTTCGTTATGGGTGCGCCTTTAGCAGACTGCCATTCACGGCTGCTTGCGACTCAACGCAGCCGTACACGGGCGAATGCACAATTCCTGGAAGCGGACGTACCACCGCCGCTCCCTCATGGCGAAGCGCAATATCGCCGTCCAGCAAGCGTTTGCGTGTCCCCAAAACGACGGAGACATAAGCCCAAGCGAAAGGTCCACCTGTTCAACGGGTCGACCCTCGGGCGTCGCTGTTCGGGCAGGCGCTCATCCGCTAGCGCCGGGTCCCTGCCAAGCCTTCGCCGCCGGCCCGTCACCCGTGAGTGAAAGCCCCAGGACGCCTCTCCACAGAAGCGGCCACGCTCTCCTTCCGGTCCTGCAGGTCGCCCACGATTCGTTTGCCACCGGCGAGGCATCCAACCCTGCGGTGGTGCGGGAATTCAGGTGATCGGATTACTTGGCGGCATCCCTGACCGCCTGCTTGAGGTCCTGGGTCCAATCCGCCTCGCCGGATGCCCGTCCGAGCATGTCTGCGGCGTTTGACGGAACTGGTTTGGCTGGGAGGTCCCGGACCTTTCGCAGGCCCGATCCTTATCGGCGGACCCTCGTTCAGGCGTCGAGGAAGGCGAGCGCCTTCCGCGTGAAGGCCTCGTGGCACTGGAAGATGCCGCCGTGTCCGGCATCCTCGTAGAGGACGAGTTCGGCGTTCGGCAGCCGACGCGCCATATCCGCCGAGTTCGAGCTCGGCACCATGAGGTCCCGGTCGCCGTTCGCGACGAGGACGGGCGACGCGATACGACCGAGGTCCTGCGGCGTCTGCCGGCCCCAGGCCTTGATCGCCTTGAGCTGCCTCAGGAAAGTCCCCATCCCGACTGGCGCGTCCCGATCCTTGGTGCGCTCCCTCAGGCGACCCAGGAACGCCTTCGCGGCGCGCCGGCTGGGCTCCGAGGCGGTGAAGAACAGGTAGGTCTTCGGATCCTTGAAGGTCAGGAGCCCCTTCAGGATGAGCGGCCAGGACACCGCCCCGACCCTTTCGATGCCGATGCCCCCGGCGGGACCGGTCCCGGCCAGGATCAGCCTGCGCACCAGGGTCAGCGCCCGCAGCGCGACGTCCTGCGCCACGAACCCACCCAGGGAAAACCCGACGAGATCGACCTGGTCGAGCCCGAGCGCCCGGAGCGTCGCCACCGTGTCCGTCGCCATCTCCGCCACCGTGAGCGGTGCCTTGCCGCCCGAGGCGCCGACGCCGCGGTAATCGAGCGCAAAGACGGGACGACTAGCCGCGAATCCGTCGACGATGCGCGGGTCGAAGTTGTCGAGGTTCGCACCCCAGTGATTGAGCAGGACCACCGGCACGCCGGTGGCAGGCCCGAGCTGCCGGTAGAAGAAGGTCGTACCGGCGGCGGAGACGGTCCGGGTCGGGGTGTCCGCCCACCGTCGTGCGGGATCGGCGAATCGGGAGAGGGGCATGTCCATGTCGGATGCTTCGATCATCGGATCTCGACCACGACCTTGCCCTTGGACCGGCCGGCTTCAAGCTCGGTCAGGGCCTCGTTGGTCGCCTCGAACGGGACGACCCGGTCCACGACTGGGCGGATCGTCCCCGCCTCGACCAGCTTCGCGATCTCCCCGAGCTGCGCTCCGTTCGCCCGCATGAACAGGAACGCGTAGTTGACCCCGCGTGCCCTGGCCTTCCGACGGATGCCGAAGCTCAAAAGGCGCATGACCAGTGCGAGGAACGCGTTTAGCCCTTGAGCCTTGGCGAAGGCCGGGTCCGGCGGGCCGGAGATGGAGATCAGCTTCCCGCCCGGCTTCAGGATGGTCAGGGACTTGCGAAGCGTTTCGCCGTCGAGGCTGTTAAGCACGATGTCGTAGCCCGACAGGACCTTCTCGAAGTCCTCGCGCCTGTAGTCGACGACGACATCGGCCCCGAGGCTTCTGACGAGGTCGGCGTTCCCCGCGCTCGCGGTGGTCGCCACCGTCGCACCGAGGTGCTTAGCGAGCTGGATGGCGAAGGTCCCGACGCCGCCGGAGCCGGCCTGGATCAGCACCTTGTCGCCGCGCTTGAGCTTGGCGTGCTCGACCAGGGCTTGCCATGCCGTGAGGCCGACGAGGGGGATCGAGGCCGCCTCGGCCATCGAAAGGTTGTTCGGCTTCAGGGCGACATCGGCCTCGTCGACGGCGATAGTCTCGGCGAGGGTGCCGATGCGACCGTCCCGTGGCCGCGCGTAGACCGCATCCCCCACCTTGAACCGGCGCACCCCCGACCCGACCCGGATCACCGTGCCGGCGAGGTCGTGTCCCAGCACGAAGGGCGGCTTGTAGGGCAGGATCACCTTGAACCCGCCGCTGCGGATCTTGGCGTCCAGGACGTTGAGCCCGGCCGCTGCGATCTCGATCAGGACGTCGCCGGGCCCATCGTGGGCTCCGGCAGGTCGCCGAGGCGCAGCGGCTGCCTCTTCTTGTATCGGTCGAGGATGAACGCCTTCACGGGACTACGGTCTCCGAACTCGGGGGCTTGGATGGGGTTACGCGGCCGGGGCGTAGCGCGGGGCCGGCTCGACCGTGCCGAAACCCGGGATCATCGCCTGGCGCGCGGCCTGGAAGGCGTCCCACTGGCCGGCGTCGTGGAGGTGCGGGATCGTCACCGGCTCGCGCCGGTCGAAACCGGCGAGGGCGGCGTCGACGAGGGCGCCCACCTCCATCATCGGCGGGAGCGAGGCTTCGTCGGCGCCGGAGCGGCTCCAGATCTCGGTGCGGGTGGCCGCCGGCAGGACGGCCTGGACGTAGACGCCCTTCGTGCCGAGCTCATGCGCCAGGCCCTGGGACAGGAACTGCACGAAGGCCTTGGTCGCGCCGTACACCGTCGAGCCGAACTCCGGCACCAGCCCGACGACGGACCCGATGTTGACGATGGCGCCCTCGCCGGCCTCGGCGAAACGCGGCGCGACGGCGCGTGCGAGGCGCATCACCGAGGTGGCGTTCAGGGTGACGAGGCGCTCGATGTCGTCCGGCGACTGGTCGGCGAAGCCGCCGCCGACGTTCGCGCCGGCGTTGTTGACCAAGATGCCGATGCGATTGTCGTCCCGCAGGCGTGCCTCGACGGCACGCATGTGCGTCGCGTCGGTGAGGTCGGCCCGCACCACGTCGATGGCCACTCCGGTCTCCTCGTGGAGACGGTCGGCGAGGGCGTCCATCCGGGCTGAGTCGCGGGCGACCAGCACAAGGTCGTGGCCGCGCCGCGCGAACCGGTTGGCATACGTGGCGCCGATGCCGGACGAGGCGCCGGTGACGAGGACGGTGGGCTTGGTCGACATGGCACGGTCCCTCGGAAGCGAGACGATATTCATGATAGCGATCATGATTGAAAACAAATATGATCGCGATCATATTAGTGTCAACGGCTTCAGCGGGGATTTTTCGCCATGCGGGTGACCCAGGAACAGATGCGCGAGAACCGCCGGCGCATCCTGACGGAGGCTAGCCGCCTGTTCCGCGAGAAGGGCTACGAGGCCGTGGGCGTGGCCGAGGTGATGAAGGCCGCCGGCCTCACGCACGGCGGCTTCTACGGTCACTTTGCATCGAAGGAAGACCTGTTGGCGCACGCCATCGCGCATGCGGCGGCCGAGAAGACCAGTTCGGGTGCCGGCCTTCCGGCCTTCCTGGCGGCCTATCTCTCCCCGCTCACCGGGATGACGCCGCCGGTGGCTGTCCGATGGCCGCCCTCGCGGCGGATGTCCGCCTCCGACCGGCGCCCGCGCGCTCCGCCATGACATTCGGTATCCGCTCGAACATCGGGAGCGTCGAGGCCGCCCTTCCCGCTTCGGTCACGAAGAACCGGCGACGCGAGGCCATCGGCACCTATGCGGCCATGCTCGGCGCGCTGATCCTCGCGCGTGCGGTCGACGACCCAGCGCTATCGGACGAGATCCTCTCCGAGACGCGTGCATGGATGAAGTCAGGCTTGTGATGCTGACCGCGGTGTGGGCAGTACGAGCACTCCGCCGATGTCTGCTGTAGCGCATGGCACGCCAAGGAGCAGTCGGTCAGCATTCCACCGAGGCTGTGTGAAAACGCGGAGGCAATAGAAGGATTTCCCCTCGAACGCCCTGTGCAGCGCCGGAACGAGGGCTCCCAGTGACGTAGCGATCGCTATCCAGGATGCTTGGTGGCGACCACATAAAAGATTGTTCTACGATTTCAGAGCGTCCCTGCGTTTTCACACAGCCTGCGCCCATAGTAGCCGACCCGCATGGTGCGTTTTGGGTATACCCCAATGGACAGGACGACAGTCTCAGGACAGAGGAAAGCTCGCTGGCGCAGGAGTGGGGCGAGCGGTGCAAGCAGTCGGAGGTTGCAGCGGTGGCCGACCTGGTGGGCAAAGGCCACTGCAAGTAGGTTCCGAGTACGGCCTGTCCGCGCCCTGCCAATCCCTCGGTAAGGTGCCGCGGCAGCGGGAGCGCTTACGTCGGCGCCGGAACCGGGGTCGACAGAGGCTTTCCCTTCTGCACCGTGAAGGTGACGAACAGCTTGGTTGTCTGCGATCCGTTCTTCAGCGTGTGCGGAGTTTCCGGCGCGGTCACCCAGGAGAAGCCGGGCTTGATCATCTGCGTCGCTTGGCCCTTGATGCGCAGCTCGCCGGCGCCTTCCAGCGTATAGCCCGCTTCGGTGCCTGGGTGGGTGTGCCAGTCAAGGACGAAGTTCGGCTCGATATCGACCATCACCTGAAGCGTCTCATAACCTTCGGCCGGACCATCGATCCGCGAGGTAATCGCCCGCTTTATCCCGCTCGGCGTCTGCGCCGACGCGTCATCCGCCACGAACCCAATCGCCGCACAGATCGCGCAACCGGTGAACATCCGCCGGCTCAACATACGATATCCTCCCCTCGCGCGTGCCGCAGAGCTATCAAATCTGCGTAGCGCCAGTCGCGCCTGATTCAGCGGGCCAAATACAATCGTATCTGGTCCAAGCTTTATTTAGATGACCCTGAGTCACTTGCACAAAGGACTGCAAGCATTACCGCGTCTCGCGGCGACTTACTAGATTGCATGAAAGCCGGGTAAAGTTTCGTACCCATGACAGGTTTCCATAAGGCACCTTACGCGAAGGGAACGGACTGCCTCCTCCGCCTTCGGGCCCGAAGCCCAATCAAGCGGCGCTCGGCTGCTCCAGCTTGTCGCGGGCCGCGGTGAAGCGCACCACGCGCTGCGCCGTCGCTACGGAGAGGTCCTGAAAGGCCTGGAAGGCGCTCTGCAGCGCCTCGGCATCGGGCATGCCCCCGGGCGGCTCGCGAGGAGGAGCTTCAGCGTCTTCCAGCCGAAGCGGACCGAGCGCACCAGGAACAGGAGCGGGTCCGTGGTCGGCGCCGCGTGCGCGTTGAGGGCGATCGCCGAGGGAACGCCCGCGAGCTTCGCCAGAGCCACCAGCGCGTAGGTGGTCTCGCCGGAGGTCAGCCAAGTCTGCACGGCGCCCTCGTCGAGGCCGGTCTTCGCCTGCCTGGCGACGGCCACCTCGGCCGGGGTGAAGTCTGCAGGAACCGCTGTCAGAGCCGTTGCAATGGCGAGGGTGGCCTGCGCGGCGGCGTTCTCGCCGAATTCCGCCGCCAGGGCTTGGCGGGCGCGCTCGCGGGCGATGGCGACGAGTTGCGCGCGCTGCGCCTCCGGCACGTCGGAGCGCTTCGTCAGCACGCGGCCCAACTCCGAATCCTGCTGGGCCCGCGTCGTCAGGATCTGGAAGCCGCCGGCCGAGAACCGGGCGCCCTGGTTGCCCGCGACGCTGCGCACCACCTGCTCGTTGCCCCGCGAGACGATGACGTCGGTGACGCGCTCGGCCAGCGTGCTGCGGCGAGAGAGGGCCATCAGGTGCTGCTGCCCGGCACCGCTCGCGATCTGGACGAGGTCGCTCTCGTCGAGGCGGTTCGAGCGTTCGAGCACGGGCCCGGCCACCTCCGCGGAGGGATCGTAGGCGAGGTTGCGCACCACCCGGCGCGGGGCATTGGCCACGTCCGCGAGGTGCGCCGACAATTCGGCTCGGGCGCGGGTCTCGATGTCGCGCGAGAGCCGCAGGATCACCTCGTCGAAGGCGCCGATCTGATCCTCGCTGAGCCGCGGCGCCTGCGCCGTGAACAGGCCCGTCATCTGCCGCAGCATGGTCATACGCTTGGTCGGGTCGCCACTCGCGATGGCGCCCTCGACATCAGCAACGACGGACTGCAGCGCCTGCACCAGAGCCTCCTGTTCAACGAGGTCTGGCCTACCGCCCAAGCCTTTCCACGCCGTGAAGGCGACCGCCCTCGGAGCCACACTCAGAGCCGCGACGCGCGGACCCCGCCATTAGAGGCATAGAAAAGCCGCCCGCAGCGGACGCGGGGCGGCTCTGTCCATGGTCGCGAGCGCACCGAAATAGGCGCCGGCCGCGCCCCATCGCATGTCATGAGCCGCCGGCTTTCGGTGTTTCCCGCCACCGCCGAATGGGCGAGCCCGCCACGTCTCGGAAAACGAGCCGCGGGCGATGGTAGCTCAGCCGTGCGGGCGCTCTAGCCTTGCAATAGCCATTCGCCGACTGGGCGTTAGGGAGCCACAGCCGTTCCGCCGGCAGGTACTAATTGATCAACGCAGAACGCCCATTGACCGGCGCGCTCGGGAGCGTCGAGCCAAACGCGAAGGCCGAGTTGCCGGTGAAGTGCACCTGCGATGCGATCACCGAACCGTAGCGGGCCGGGTTCGTGGTCGTCCCGTTGCCCGTAAACGTCACCGCGGTGGCCGGTGCGTACAGCACGCCGTCGAGAAACACCGAGGAGTTGCCGCTGATCGACAGGGACGCGCCGGTTGCCCCGCGCGATTGGAAGAGCACGATGCCCTTGAGCGATCCGCTGCTCGGAGCCGTCAAGCTGACCGAAGGCGTGCCATTGATCGTCAGAGACGAGTCCGCGTCGAGGAACAGGGTCACCCCCGATCCTGAGATGCTGGCGTTGCTGTTGATTTTGATCGATGCGCCCTGGAAGTAGTAGGTCCCAGCAGCCAGGGTGACGCTGCCTCTGAACGTCGTCGAGCCGCTATAACAGCCCGGCGTGAGCGTGCCGCTCAAGGTGCCGCCCGACTTGCAGTTAATGGGCGTGGGTTCGGCGATCGCCGCGAGCGGGTCGGCCGTGGGCGAGCCGCATTTGCTGACCGCCGGGCTGTAGCCGCGCGGGCTCAGGGACGGCGTAGTTGCCTGGCAGATCGAGGTGGCCGTCATCTGAGCGGCGTTGCCATTCGATGAGATCGCTGCCGCCGAGGAGGATTTCGCCCTCGCCGCGCAGCTCAGGGTGACCATTGTGCTGCCGGCGATCGTGAGCGTATCTGAGTTCGTGGGGTCGAGCGCGTACAGGCAGGCCGAGCCCGCGCCGCCCTCTTCATCACTCGTCATGATCGCGGTCGAGCGGGCCGACAGGCTGAACGGACCGGCCGAACCGGCAAAGCGCGAGAAGATGCCGAGCACTTGGTTCTGGTGCGCGGCGTCTCGAACCGCCGTCACCCGCACGGCGTTCGCGGTCGCGCCCGCCGCTCGGTACGTCTTGGCGGCGGCATCGTAGACGACCAACTCAACATCACTGGCGAGCGTCACTTGGCCAGCGTTGCGCGGTGCGTTCAGGTTAGCCACCGTCACGGCTGCCTGGATCGCCTTCGCCGTGTCGGGCAACTGGCGCACGCCCGCGATCGCGCCAGCATCGGCCGCGATCTGCAGGCGCATGCTGTTGTAGCGCAGCACGCCCAGATCGACGGCGAAGGCGCCGATGCCGAGCATGACGGGCATGGTCACCCCGGAGAGCAGCGTGACTCCGCCCTCCTCGTTGCGCCAGAACCTCCGCATCACGGCGTCTCCTGCGGCAGGGTCGCAGAGGCGGTCATCGACCGGCTCCCGTAGAGGCTCGCGAAGAAGCTCGTGGGTGCGGCACTGGTGAGGGGATTGCGGCTGTGACCAGGTAGCGAGTGGCGTCAGCGGGATCCTTGTCAGCTGTCACCGTCGCCTTGGTCTGTGCCCAGCGTGGGAGGGCCGCCACGACGGCGTCACGGGCAGCGGTCGTGGTGATCCGGCCGAGCGCGAGCTGGCGGGCTTCGCCCCATACGGCCTGTTGCGCGGAGGTCAGCGTGAAGAAGGCAAACGAGAACTCGCAGATCGCGAGCATCAGGCCGACGAACAGGGGAGCGACGAGGCTGAACTCGACGGCTGAGGCACCCGAGCGATCCGCGCGCAGCTTCCTGAGTGAACGCGGTACCATTGCCAATGCTCAGACCCCATCGTCCGAGAATTCTACACGCACTACAATGCTGCGATAAACTTCTAAACAAATCCGGGAAAGCTCGGCCTTTAAATGTATTTAACAGCCAATGAATGTTTCAGATCAAACAACTTCCTCGCGCGTGTCGCGCCGCTTTGTCGTGTCGACGATCACGCGATCTCGGGGAGCACATTCAGAAAGCTTGTGCTCGTCAGTTCGATCACCTCACCAAGCGGCAGCCTGTGTGAGTTGCACGCCGACCGTCTCGTTGTCGCGCCAGGCAACCGTACAGACACCTCGGGCGATACTCAGCGCACCAGCGACAGCCTCAGAGGCTGTGATGAACCTCTGACAAATCACTGTTGCCCTTTGATGGCGCCATTCCCCGGCTATCAGGCATGTTCGCAGTCTGGCCCAATAAAATAAATGACTTATACCAACCCTCACTGATCAGAACTTATGAGCCCAGGCGCGCAGGCCGATGGACATGATGCGCCAGGGTTGGTCGATGAGCTTGTTCCAAGCGTCGCAGCAATGATCGAGGATGGCCTCGTATGACGCAAAGATCCGGTTGCCGAGCCAGTTCTCGCGGATGAACTGCCAGAGGTTCTCGACCGGGTTCAACTCGGGCGAGCGCGCCGGCAGCGGCAGCAGCGTGATGTTGGCTGGGACGATGAGCTTCTTGGTCATGTGCCAGCCGGCCTGATCGAGCAGCAGCACAGCGTGCGCACCGGCGGTGACGGCCCTGGCGATCTCGGCCAGGTGCAGGTTCATCGCCTCGGTGGTGCAGCGGGGCATGACGAGCCCGGCTCCCGTGCCACGAGCCGGGCAGATCGCGCCGAAGATGTAGGCGGAGGCGGTGCGCTGGTCCTTTGAGGCTGCAGGCCGTGTGCCGCGGCGTGCCCAACGACGTGTGATGGAGTTCTTCTGACCGACCCGGGCCTCGTCGGCGAACCAGACCTCTATCGGCTTGCCGCCGACAGCCTGCGCGACCTCCGCCAAGCGAGCGGGGAAGGCTTTTTAAAAGCCGGGATGGCGCCCTGATCCTGAGCATGATGGCGCGGACGAGCCGAGAGCTTGGCGTAGCCCAGGCCCCGCAGAACCCGGCTCAAGGTCTGCTCGGAGACCGAGACGCCGTGCTCCTCCACCAGGATCTGAGCGAGATCGACCAGCCGCCAGCGCACCAGCCCGTGCGCAGCCGGCGTGGGTCCCGCCTCAACCAAGGCCCGCAGCGCCTCACGCTGCTCAGCGTTCAGGCGCGGGCGGGCTCCAGGGGCTTTGCCGCCGATCAGCCCATCCGGCCCGTCGGCGTTGAAGGCCAGAACCCAGTCCCGCACCGTCTGCAGGCCAACCCCACCGAGAGCCGCCGCCTCGGAGCGCGAGCCGCCAGCATAGATCGCTGACAGCGCCAGCAGGCGACGGGTCTGATCCGGGTCGCGCGAGCTCTTGGCCAGAGCTCGCAAGGCCTCGGCATCGAAGTCTGGCCGCAGCGGCACAGGAGCGCCCATCCCATCCTCCTCAGGCTACAAACCCGAGAAATGAATCACGACCCGTGCTGCACCGCTACCCAGCGTGAGTCCTGCTCAACGAGGCTTGGTATTAGTGGGCCATAGGTTCATAGCAGCCTCTAGAACTTCTCCTGGTGCGGAGGGGAAGCGGCGAGGTTCGGTCGTCGCCTGAGTAAAGGGGAGACACACATGACCGATCGCGAACATGCCTGTGGGGCAGGTCTCCTCAGGACGCCACGATGCGGCAGGCCGAGTCTTGGGGAGCGGATAACAAAAGCTGCCACTGGTGGTGTAGCCGCTAGGGCAGGGCTGAGTATTAACCCGGGGGATGGGGACCGCCTCAGCGAAGGCGGGGCCGGCCAGGAGGAAAACGGCGACAGTGGCGAGGCAGCGCATCCCTTGAACATGGAGCGCCCGGCGGGAGGTTTCAGGGGCCCTCCCCTGATGCGCCAAGGATTACTCCCAAGTTGGGAAGCCTAGCCGTCCTTCCGCTACCAGCGCCGCCGGGGCTCCGGTGCTGTGTACGGAGCTGCCGGCTCACCACCTGCTGTGTCAGCCTTCGACTTGCTCAATGCCCTTCAGCCTGATTGCTTTCGCAGTTCGCACGATGTGCGAGGTAGACGGTGACCGCGAGGGCGCACAGGCAGCCGCCAAACGGCAACGCGGTGGCCGGCGGCAGGAAGCCGCTCTGGCATAAGAGCGTCAGAGCGGCTGTGCCAGCAGCTACGCTGTCCGCTAGAAGAAGCACCATCGCTGCTCGGCTCCACATGAGATCTCGCGGGCTGCTCCCGCGGGAAGCAAGTGCGCCTGATGTCCGGTTAAGAAGCTCTTAACACCCTATGCGCCGCCGGCTTCCTGGGGCGGGAACTATCAACCCTTGGCGCACGCGCAGTGAGCCTGCTGCCCTGCCTCGCTGACCTCACCCGCCATTCCGCTAAGCTGCATGACCTCACGCCACAGCTTTCCCAGCTCCTCCCCAAAGAAGAGGAGCTGAGGCTCCTCTCATTAGATCGACAGGATGTCGTGATAATCAATTTTCATGTTGGCGCCGATGTTGGCAATGACTTGCGGCGCTGCACTTCCGCTCCCATCGGGATCGTAGAGCAGATCGCCGCTCGTCTTGTTGTAGATGACGCGGTCGTTGGCATCGTGTGCCTTGCTGCCGACCCAGAATGCGTCAGGCGATAGCTCCCCTTGGGCTAATTGGAAGACAGCGTGGTCGAGGCCGATGTGGTCGGTCCCGTGCTTGAAATCGGTGATCGTGTCGCTGTTCTTCCTCCCGTACTCCTGGAAGACGAACGTGTCCGCTCCACTGAGGCCTGTAAGCCTGTCATGCCCACCGAGGCCCTTGATGATATCGTCGCCGGAAGTGCCCTTGAGGCGATTGTCACTGGCATCCCCGGCGACCACTTTCTGCGCCGGCAGCGGGTCAGGCTGTACCGGTGGCGTCGTGAGCGGCGGGGCTGGCACTGGCGGCTGGACCGCGCCGAGGGCGTCGTCGTGCATCACCTGTCCCGGGCGGACACCCTCCGTATCGACGCCATTCAGGTCGAGATGGGCGACGTAGCTGCTGATGCCGTACTTGTCGTCCAAGGCGTGCACATCGGCGACCTTCTGCGCGCCGGTGACGTACTCGATGCTGATGACGTCCTTGCCGGCGTCGATTGCCTTCTGCAGGAGGCCCATGCTGTAGCTGGTCTCGGCTGCAGGCTGCTTCTGGCCGCCGTCGGTGTAGAACAGGTTCTCCTTGAACATGCCGTCGATCGTGCCGAGGTAGCCCGGGTGGGTCAGAAGCTCCTCAGCATTGTTGACCCACACCTTGAAGCCGGGGTGCTTCGCCTCAGCATAGTCACCTAGATACTTGATAAGATCGACCATCGCCTGCTCGGCGCCGGCCGCTCCGCCCGGCGCGTGGCTCTTGGCCCAGGACGTCTGATACTCGTCGACGACATCGAAGTAGACCCCGTCGTAGCCGGCAGCCAGCATCCGGTCGATGTAGGCCGTGGCGACCGCCTTCCACTCGGGCGTCCAGAAGGCGACCTCGTAGTTGCCCTTCCACTGCGGATTCTCAGGCCCCAAGGCCGCGGCCGGAATGGTCTTGAAGTAATCCCGGTAGGTCTCGGCCTCGCCGATGCTGAAATAGCCGAGGAGCAGCGCGCTGCCCGGCCCGCCGCCCATCTGTTTGACCTCCGCGGGTGTGAACGTCTGGCCGGCGTCGTTGTAGATGTCGATGACCTTCACGTCGAACGGCGCCGCCGCGATCTGCGAAGGTGTGACACCCTGCAGGACGTACATTCCTGTCTTCGGCATGGCTCATCCTTGTAGGAAGGGACTCGCGTGAGGGCGAGGCGAAGCTAAAAGTCTGCACTCTCAGGGGTGCGAACTTCATATCATTGGTGATTTCTTAGTGTATTGGCCGTATATTATCATACTATACTCTGAAATCGGACATAAAATCTTCGCTGAACAATGATTTTCTACGTGCCTTACATAAGTTAAATCGGCCGAAACCGTCGCACGCAGAAAAAGGGCGGCTCTCCGTACCAGTCCGTACAATTGCGAATGCGTGGCTGGGAGATGTTCCCATGTGTCTCAGAGGTAGATGGCTTGAGCAGATCTGCTCGGGGTAAGAGTTATGAAGCGCCACGAGTCTGTGTAAGCTGCTTTGTGGAACATCCTGGCACGTATTGGAGATGACGGTAGATGGGACGCCGGCGCTGATTGGCGCGGGCTTCTACCCGGATCGACGCGAGGCCTAATCCGCCCCGTTGAGGTGGTGCGGCCTTTGGTATGGCTTTTCAGCCTTAGCACCTAACACTACCTGGGCAGGATTTCTAAATTAGGTAGCAAAATCAAGGGGTTGGCGAAAATGCGCCCCTTTCTAAGTCGTTGATCTATAACGGGTTTTCGGAACAGTGCCCAGGTAGTGCTAAGACCGTTCTGAAACGGTCATGAGTCTCGCGCATGCTCGAGCCTGTCTGTTGGGGTATACCGCAGCGGATGTTCTGCTCTTGGTGGGCAGCATCCAGGCCTAGGCGGATTTGACGTTGTGGATCCGCTCGGTTCGGATCAAACTGAGTATGCCACTAGGAGCACTGCTCGGGCGGCTTCTACGCTGACATTGGCACAAGTCGAGGCTGGAACCGCCCCGGTCTGGGCTGCCGAATTTGTGCCTTGCGCGCGTACATGGCCGCATCCGCTGTCGCGAGCACTGACATGCCCCAAGTCCCGTCCTCGGCACTGAACGCCGTCCCAACGCTCCCGCCAATGCGGTGACCCTGAAGGTCCGGCATGCTGATGCTGTCCAGTGCGGCTTCGATGCGGTGCGCGAGCCCATTGAGGGCGGCTCGATCCGGGCAGTCCCCGATCAGCACGACGAACTCGTCTCCGCCCAGCCGCGCCACGGCATCGCGCGGACGTACCGTCTCTTGAAGACGGCTGGCTACCTCGATCAGCACGCGGTCACCGATCGCGTGACCCAACTCATCATTGATCCGCTTGAAGCCATTCAGGTCGAGGTACAGGAGCCCGACCTCGCGGGGACAGCGCGCAATAGCCTCGTCCAGCCGTGCAAGCAGCGCTGGGCGGTTCAGCAGACCGGTGAGCGCATCATGGCTCGACACATGGGCCAGATGCACGCTCTCACGTCGGCTCCGGCGCGCGTCTCGTACCGCCATCAGGAGGCACAGGCTGATCGGGAGAAGTGCCGCGAAGGCCGCCCAGAGCCAGAGGGTTGCCTTATGTTTCGCCGCCGCCTCCTCACGCGCGACACCCCGATCGATGACCGCCTGCTCGGTCTTCAGAAGTTGGTCGATGTTGGCCCGGATCGCATCCGTCAGGCGCTTGCCAGTGTCCTGGAGCACAATCCGTTGCGCAGCCGCGAGACCATCCCGGCGGCGGACCTCGACCGTTTCCTTGAGTTCGGCGAGCTTCGCGTGCGCTTGCAAAGTGACTGACGTGATGACCGCGGCCGCAAGATCGACCTCCTCGTACTCGGCGCGAAGGGTCATGAGGCTCTGATCGATGTGCTTCAGGGCGCGATCGTAGGGCTCCAGATATTCGGAGCGGCCAGTCAGAAGATAGCCGCGCTGGCCCGTCTCGGCGTCCTGTAGGAGCGACAGTGTCTCTGCGAGGTGTCGGGCACGCATGTTGCCACGCATGAGCAACTCGGTCCCGGCCTGAAGGGTGACCAGATGCTGATAGAGGCCATACACGGTCCCGGCACAGAGAAGCGCGAGAAGGACGGCCGCTAGGGCGAGCTTGGTCTCTGCATAGTGGATGAAGGTACGCGCCATCTGGCCGATCCGCCGAGAGTGGCCTGACGGTAAGCTTGAACCTTATAGTTCGCCCTCTGGATTTCGAGAAAATCGGCTTTGATGTGAACACATCTTGTTAAGAATGCCTTCGCTCATTGGGCATTATGGAGCCTCCGATGCAGCCGCAGTAGACAGCCCTCGTCAATATATCAGCCGAGCCTTCTAGACGAAGTAGAAGTCACTTGAATGCGCCTGCATCTGGGCGAGGGTCACGCCTGTAAGCGTCACCGTGTTTCCGTTACCGTCATTGATGAGAGATCCGCCTACGGAGTTTGACGTGTGAGCGAATAGGGCAGCGCTCGTTGCGAAAATGGAGTCGTCAAACTGGATCGCATCGGTGCCGACTCTGAAGTCGGTGATGGAGTTTGCGCCAAAGCTCGGCCGGAAAAGGAAGATGTCGGGTCCATTGCCGCCGGTCAGCGTATCGCCAGCGCCGCCAATCAGAACGTCGGGACCGTTGCCGCCTATCAGGACAACGTTGCCTGCTGATCCATCCACCACATCCGGGCCATTGCCGCCGGACAGCGTGCCACTGGTACCGTGCGCGTAGCTTACCCCGGGGTTGGAAACCACGATGCTGAGCGTCTTCGTGTCGGTCCCGCCGATCGGATCTGAAACCGTGTACGTAAAGACATCCTGCGCGACGATCTTGGGCGGCAGCCCGCCCTTATCCGCGATGTAGACATAGCTTCCGTCCGCCTTGAGCGTCAGGGATCCGTAGACTCCCTTGACAACCTGTCCAACGTTGCCCGAAACACCGTCGACTGCGCTGACAGACATAGTATTGTTGTCGTCTGTGTCGTTCGCGAGGACGCCATTGGCTGCGTTGACGATGAGCGTGGAATTCTTCGCCGTACCATTGCTATCGGCGGTCGCCTTTGGCGGCTGATCCAGCACCTCGGCCAGCGTATAGATCCGGTTGCTGAACTCGAAAGACTCGAAATTCAAGAACTGGTCGCTGCCGTTTGGGCTACTCGGGCGCATGTCAACGATCTGAACCCAACTCTCGGTTCCGTTCAGAACGACAGAGGTTTTGTAGTCTGCCCGAGCGCCACTAAAAATCGCTGTGTCGCTTCCGCCCCCGCCGTCGGCGATGTCGTTGCCCGCGTTGCCAGTCCATTCGTTGCTGACGCTGTTGCCCACGAACTCGTCATCACCGGAGCCGCCGACCGCGTTCTCGATGATGACGCCAGTGATGCCCGTTTGGTCGTCGATTGCGTGCATGTAGTCGCCGGCGATGGTGAAGCCAAAGCCGAATGCCCGGGTCGCACCGCTGCCAGTGAAAGTATAAGATACCAACCCGCCGCCGGTCGGGGTGTCGTCGAGGGTCGCAGGCCGAAGATCGATGTGCGCGCGTGCTGACCCGTTGTACACGATTTGATCCACCCCTTTTGTGTCCCAGATGGCCTCTATCGTGCCATCTGTGCCGGGATCAGATAGGATATACGTGTCATTCCCTTGGCGAGCCGTGGTGTTCGCGCCGTAAAGACGCTGAATTGCTGCGATATCGAACGCCATGGGCGTTGACATGGTAGGCAGAGCGCCGGTAGCCGTGGTGTCAGGGTCCCAATGATTGTAGCTCATCATTGTGTAGGCCGACTGATTCAGGCCGTTGTTTCCGGTATCTCCCGAATTGGCCACCCCGGGGAAACGATCGGGGCTTGAGACCGCGCCGCCGTCGTGTGGATGCTTCAATCCAAGCGCATGGCCGATTTCATGAAGCATCAGCTCGAAGCCCTCGGCCGAAATAATCTGAGGGTTAGCTGTATCGGATGTGTTCGGATTTGGAATGAAGGTGTTTGGCTGGCCGGAGATGAGAAAGCCGTCCGTGGCAAAGTAGGTGTTGACTTGCCCTTGCTGGGCAATGGTTACAGAGCTGAAGGTGTCCGTCCCTACATCGCTTGCCTCAGCAGGCGTGCCTGAGTACCCACCGAAATTGCCGATTTGCGATCCAGTCGTCCGATTCAGAACAATCTCTGCATCAGATAAAGTTGTTACCTGTTGAAACGTCACATTGGCCACGGCAGCGTAGGCTGCAAAAATATTCGAGAGAGTCGCGATCTGAAGCGGCGTCCAATTATCGGCTGGGTCAACAGCCCAATTAATAAGTCCTCCTGTAGTTGCGGAGAGATTCCACCGCCAACCGTTATTAAGTAAAGCTCTGACGTGGATGTCGTCGGTGCCGATGGTTTCCTGGACGGTGTCGTTCTGGTTCAGAGCCATCGCCGCCTCCCATGCGAGCTTCGTCTGTTGTCGTCCTTCAGGTCCGTTGCATAACGCTGCGCAAAATGGTCTCACTGACCCCTGCTCGTGCGCAGTACGCGCGGTTGCTACAGACGAGCGGGCGCACGTCGTTAGGGCATGTTCCACGCGAAGCAGATCTAATCTGTTGGGCTGACATGCTCTGCTTGAAATTTCGCGATGGCAAGGGTTAGTACAGTAATGTTCAATACCCTAATCAAATCGTGAGCTGAGCGGCGCTCATTTTCTGCGGCCTGCTCGGCATTAAGACCCGACGGACGTCTGCGGTGGAAAGCAAGCCTAGGGTCTGCATCAGGCGACATTGCCGAGATCGCCTAGAGCGAGCGCGTCCGGGGTCGAGGAGGGTATGGCGCGTCCGTTCTTTCAGTACGCCGTAAGGGTATACCTCAGTGGACGTCTGAAAGCGGGGTCAAAACCGCGTCCGCTAGGGTCAGCTTCGCCTTTCGGACACCTATCTATACGGACACCACTGTCCGTGGCCCGCTCCCCTGGTTCAAAATGCCGGTCTGTGCACTCGACCCTATTGCTATCAATCCGGATCCAGCTTCTCGCCCGCTGACAGCCATTGCTGGGGGCTTTTGGCACTATTGGCACATTTGGCACAGGACGCTGAAGCCATTGGGCCGCAATCGGCCCGCCCCTGACCCACTGCACCATCAGCCCAGTCGCCTCATGCCTCGCTCAAGCTTGGAGGCACCCTTGGCAATGAACTCACGCGGCTTGCCCGCGATCGCCTCCGCACGCTCGTACCGCAGTGCCCCGCCACGAGGTTGAGCGGAACGCCTCCTCCCATGCACAGGGAGTGATACAGCCGCAACTCTCAACCACGCGGAGCGGCGCTCTCGCCCGTACCAAGAATACCGTAGGCCGGAAGTGCAGCCCGCACCGTCTGTGAGACGTACGAGGGCGCCAGATGAGCATAGTGCCGCTCGGTCACCCGCGTGTCGGAGTGCCCCAGCTGCGCGGCGATGACGCCCATCGGTACACCGCGCATGGCGAGGAGGCTCGCGTATGTGTGCCGCAGGATGTGAAAGGTCGCGGGCGGTTCAAGCCTTGCCTGCAGCGATGCCTCGACCAACGGACGCTGCTGATGAGACACGCCCCAGGCGCGGCCATCTGAGCGGGTAAAAATGAGATCGCGTGGCGCACGGCCGGCCGTCAAAGCCGCAAAAAGCTGCTGGCCTTCCTCGGTCAGCGCGACGTGGCGCGGCTTGCCAGCCTTGGACTGCCGAACCAGCACCGTGCCCGCATCCGAGTTGAAGTCTGATGCTTGCAACCGGACCAGTTCGCCATAGCGGCAGCCGGTGACGAGAGCTGCCCGCACCAGATCGCGAAAGTCTGCCTCGCAGGCATTTACAAGGCGCAGGCACTCGGCAGGTGTCAGGTAGCGCACGACAGCCGCATCTGCTTCGCGGAACGGCTTCACCTTGCGCCAAGGTTCGTCCGAGGCTGCTTTGCCGTCGTGAAAGGCGTGGTTCAGCGCTGCCTTCAGGACGGTGAGCAACCGGTTGGCCGTCGAACGCCTGGCCCGAATGGCTTCGGCATCCCGCTCGTCTACCTGTGCCGTGGCCTGCTGAGATGCGCCCTTGCCGGTTCGTACCAACTTCGGTGCATGGGCGAGGCCGTGATGCCAGTCGCGGATACGCTTGGCGGTGATCCTGGCGACCTCGATGGCGCCGAGTTCTGGGATGATCCGCGCATTGGCAGCGTAGCGATCGGCGCGCACACCCTTCGATCCACGGCGTTCACGAGCGGCGAGGTAGTCGCTGACGGCTGCGTTGACTGTATAGGGTCCTTGGCTCGGCTCAGCGTGCCCTGCTAGCTCACGGGCCTTGCGAGTGAAGAAGTCGCGCGCTCGTTCCTGAGCTTGGGAGAACGAAAAGACGGTCAGGCCGTCTGGATCGCGGCTGTCATCGGATGCCCCGAGCGCATCGTAGTACTGCTTTGAGCCGTCGCGCATGCGCGCGACCCAAGTGCCACCCTTTGCGCCTTTCCGGTAGCCAATGGCACAGCCTGCCGAGATGACAGTCCAGTATGGCTCGCGGCGCTCAGAGAGCTTTGCCCGCGCCGAGCGGCTGTCGATCTTTGGATTGCGAACTGTGCGCGCCAATGCCGGCAACTCCACGACGTACGGAAAATGTACGGAATGGTTGTACGTGAACGCCGACGGACGTACAAGGTCGATAAACGCAGCTCACTCAGCAGCTTCTGAGTACGCCCGCGTTCGCTGGCGTCCCAAAATCTGGCTGTTTTCGCCCTCTCACGGCGAAAACAGGGGTTCGAGTCCCCTTGGGAGCGCCAGTTGGATCAAGCACGTCGGTGCGATCCAGGTCGGTGCAAGTCAAGTCACGATCGCTCGGAAGCGGACACGTCGGGACGGCCTAATCCTCCGCCCGAACCCGATCCGCGCGCCGCGCCGTCTCCCCGAGATCGGTCTTGGACCAGGTGACGAGGGAGGGCAGGAGATCGGTGTCGAAGACGGTGCGGCCCGCCAGGGCGTTGACGATCACGGCGCTGCGCCACGCCATCAGACTGAGCTGCGGCTCCGCGATGCCGTGGCTCACGAGTCCGGCGTTGAGGACGAAGATGCGGTTGCCCTTCGGCCCGTCCCAATCCGCGCTGAAATCGGGCCCGATCTGCGGCCGGCCCGAGGCGTCGAGCGCTAGGCGATCCCGGATCGCGGAGAGGCAGGGTGGCAGCGCGTAGCGGTAGCCCGTCGCCAGGACGACCACGTCCGCGTGCGAGACCTCGATGCGTCCGTCGAAGCCGTTGCGCATGACGAGGCGGTAGCCGCCCGCCCGATCGACGTCGAGCACCTCACGATGCGGTAGCAGCCCGACAGGCATGGGATCGCCCTCGAAGTGCCGCAAGGCGTAGAGGCGACGGTAGATCGCCTGCAGGGTCGAGGCCGAGACCCCGTCGCCCGCGAGCTTCTGGCGGGCCACCGTCGAGCGCCGGCGCGGCTCCGGCAGCCCGTGGAAGCTCTCCACGTAGTGCGGGGTGAACAGTTCGTTCGTGAAGGGCGTTGCGTCGAGCGGCTGGAAGTTCGGGCGCCGGCTGATCCAGTCGACCTGGGCCGGCGCGCGATCGGTCCGGCCGAGGAGATGCAGCACGATCTCGGCGCCGCTCTGTCCGCCGCCGATCACCGCGACGCGCTTGCCGGCGACACGATCGAGGGCGAAGGCCGCCTGCGCGGTGTGGAGACAATCGCGCTCGCCGAGCTTTTCCGCGAAGGCGGGACGGTTCGGCTGCAGGCCGACGCCGAGGGCGAGGTTGCGGGCGCTGACCCGGGTCCGGTCGCCCGAGAGGCGAAAGGCGCCCTCCTCGAAACGAATGTCGCGGATCTCGGTGCGGAAATGCAGGCTCGGCAAACGAGCGGCCACGAAGGCAAGATACTGGGCGAATTCCCGGCGCGGCACGGCCTCGAACTCGGCGTTGAGAAACTCGTAGAAGCGCTTCTGCGCCACGAGGTAGGCCATAAAGCTCCAGGGGCTCGTCGGGTTCGCCGCCGTGACGAGGTCCTTCAGGAAGGAGGTTTGCAACGCGACGTCGGGAAGCATCATGCCCGGGTGCCAATCGAAGGCCGGGCTCCGGTCGAAGAACCGAACGTCGAGGTCGTCGACCGCGTCGAGCAGCGCAGCGAGGCTCAGGTTGAATGGGCCGATGCCGATTCCGGCGAGGTCGAGCGGGTGTCCGGTCATGATGCGCGCATGCCTGCATTGCCGAGCGCGGAGCGTTCCGCGCGATGGAGGGGATTGATCAGGTCGGTGCCGAGCCGGGGTACCGGCCGCAGGCTGGAATCGCCGTAGCCGAGGGCGAGACGGACGCGGTTGATGCAGATGCGCGGCACCTGCGGGGCGAACAGGTCGAACAGGCTAAAGCGCTCGGCGAGGTCGGGATGCCGCGCCTGGTAGCGGCGCAGAGCGCGCGCTAGGGCAGCGTAGAACGCGATCTCGGGCACGCCGTCCTGGCGCAGGAGCGCGTCCGAGACGAAGCGCAGCAGGCTCGCGAAATGGCCCGTCTGCAGATGCTGCAGCAGATGCGCCGCCGGCCGGCGCAGGAGCGTCTCCCGCACGCCGGGCGGCAGGTCGCCGGCCTCCGCGAAATCCCGGTCGACGAGGTCGACGTCGCCCTGAAAATCCTTGAGCGCCACGCCGCAGGGCACGCCGTTCTCGAGGATCAACGTCGCGTTCTGGCCATGCGCGATGAAGCCGACGCCGTAGCGGCAGAGGAAATGGTAGAGCGGCACCGCGACGTGGTCGAAGAGCCGTTGGAGCCACGTCTCCGGGTCGAGCCCGGACCGGGCGACGAGGCTGCTGACGAGGGGCCGACCCGAGGCATCCGCCTTCAGCAGCGCCCCCATCATCAGGGCCGACCGGCCGGGTTCGAGGCGGACGGCGATCCCGTCCCGCCAGATCACCCCGAGCATCTCCCGGAACTGGTAGGGCGCATCCGCGATCCGCTCGTAGACCGGGTGCGGATAGAAGGCGCCCGCCCGCTCCTGCAGGATGACGACGCCGGCGAGCGCCGGATCCTGCGCAGCCTTCTCCGCGAGCCAGGCCGAGAAGGCCGGCCCGGTCGCCATGTACTTCCCTGGCACGCCCCGCCAAGCGGAGGTGTTGAGGACGGTCAGCGCGAGCTTCACGTCGAGGCGCCCCGCCGCATCCGCGCTGGCGAGCGTGCGCAGCGATTGCTGGGGCAGGTAGGCGCGGCCGAAGGACCCGAGGGGGACGAGGCGCCGCGCCGCGATCTCCCCGGCAAATTGCAGGGCGATCATGCGGTCCCACTGCCAGGGATGGACCGGCAGCAGCAGGTAGCGCGCCGGCTCGATGCCGTGAGCGCGGCAGGCCTCCGCGAGGCGCGCACGCTCGGAACCATCGAGGGCGTCGGCGACGAGGTCCGCCTCGTCGAGGCCGGGTTCGAGGCTGATGCGGCAGGCGGCGCGGTCCGCCGCGACCCAGAACAGACGGATCTCCGGCTCGAATTCGGGCGCGTAGGACTCGAAATCCGCCAGCCCCCAGCCGATGCGGCCCTTGCTCGCCGGCGCCTTCGGGTGCCCATCGAGATAGTGCTGCAGGATGCGGTCGCTGAGACGGAGGAGGTCCGGCCCCGTCATGCCCCGCCCGATCGCGGCGATGCGGGCATCGGCCGCGAGCGTGCTCATCACCTCCCCGACGTAAGTGCAGAGCGTGGCGGGCTCGATCGCGAGGGTCCGGCTCGCATCGACGAGGAAGCCGCCCGCGTCTCCGGCCGGCGTCACGAGGCTGCCGGCGAAGCGGAACAGGCTCGGCGGGTCGATCGCGAGGTTGCCCCAGATCCGGCGCTCGGCGGCGAACCGGTAGGCGATGCCGCCGTCGAGCCGGAGCAGCCATTGCGTGCCCTCGCGATTGATCGGCTCGGGCGCGAACGCCTCCTCGAAGGCAAGTTCGCCGATCGTCTTGGCGATCAGTGCGCGATTGATGTCGAGCCAGAGCGGGGCGGTCACCGGCGCGCCGCCGGGCAGCGGGCCGGCGCTCACAGCGGCACCTCGCGGAAGAAGCGCTCTCGCTCGCAGCAGACGAGGGCCGCGCGCTTGTGGGGGAAGTCGAATTCCTTGATCGTCTCGTAGGCTGCATCCGCGCAGTAGCTGAGCATCTTGCGGTGCGAGGCGCGCGGCTCGCCCATGATCCGCCGGGTGCGGGGCTCGTCCAAGAACAGGTAGTGCGTGACGGCCTTGAACCAGGCGAGTGTCTTCGGCCGGCCGAGATGGTCGGGATTGCCGATCAGCCCGTGCCAGCCGCGGTCGTGATCCTCCGCGTCGTAGTAGGGACCGAGGCGGTCCTCCTTCGCCCAGTAGAACTCGAAGTATCCGACCGGAACGTCGTTGAAGCTGCCGATCACGCCGAACAGGTGCGGGTCAGCCTCCTGATCCGCGAGGTAGCGGTCGAGCTCCGTCTCGCTACGGGCGAGCTCCCAGTAATAGGAGACCCGGGGCTGGTTCATCCACTGATGGAACAGGACGAGATCGACCCGGCGGTCGATGGCGCGGAAGGACAGGGTCGTGCCGAGATGCGGCAGCCAGCGCCGGTACATCACGCCGTTCGGCTGCGGCGGCCGCAATGGCGGAAGCCTGTCCTCGGGCCCGAAAGCGGAGCGGATCTGCGGATGGGCCGCCCGCGTCTCGGGCCGCAGCCACAGCAGGGGGAGCTGGTAGAAGCCGCTGCGCTCGACAAGGGCGTCGGGCGCAGCGGAACCCGGACTGGCCCGCCCGTCCGCCGCCAGGGCGACGAGGGCGGGGGCGCCTCCGAGGCCCGCGACGCGCAGCCGCCGCGCATCCGGGCAGCGCTGGAACGCGGCCTCGATCAGGCACGCGACGAGCGGGGTGTCGGCGGGGTGACGCCCCTCCGGTCCCGTAAGCGCGAGCATGGCCTCTTCACCATCGGCGACGGTGTGGATCTGCGCTTCGGCGACGATCTCGCCCCCGCGCACCGCTCGTAGCCGGGCGGCATGGGGATCGCTCGGAATGCTCTCGACGGCGATGGCATCTCCGCCGGTGGGCCAGTGCCGGCTCGTGCCGGTCCAGCCGTCGAGGGCCATTCCGGCGAAGGCGTCGAAGCGGGCGCGCAGGGTCATGGTCAGGCCTCCGTCGGTCGGGTCGCGATCGGGTTCGGCATGGGCACGTAGCCCGCCAGAGGATCGATTACGTCTGTATTCTCGTTGATGTTGCGAAAGCAAATCATGAAATTTCCTTTGCAACCGAGCATCTTTGCCTCCATCAGAAAGCGCAGGCACGCCTTGTCCCGAATTTCTTTCGCGGCGATTTCTTCGATTGCACGACGTAATATTTGAATGAGAGCATCTTCTGTCGCCAATCCGGCGATCGCTATCGCGCCTATGACGGCGAAGACGCTGTTTACGATCAGGTAATAGGCCATGATCTGCGCCGCCTCGGTGGAGGCGAAGAGGTGGCCGGCCTCAAGGTCGAGGCCCGGCGCGGCCTCGCGGAGGGCCGGCAGGAACTCGCGCACGAAGCCCGTGCCCTGGCAGTCCCGGAAAAACGCCTCGCGCGGCCAGCCATCCTCGAGCCCGATCACGAGGTTCTGCTGGTGCGCCCCGAACAGCAGGCCGAGATCGCACTGGATCTCCAGGATCGGCCGGACCGCCACATCGAGGAAGCGCTCGAACCAGCGCAACGCCACGGTCCCCGCGGAATCCGCGCCCCCGGCGATGCGCAGGATCGTGTCGGCCAGCGCGCTGCCCTGCCCGTCGGGATGGATCTCGCATAAGGCGGCGAGCACCGCGGCCGGCCGCTGGCCGTCGCCGCGGAAGGGGTTCTCGCGCAAGGCCACGATCGTCTGCGGCAGGATCGCGCCGTCGGGCCCGCGCAAGGCCAGGTAGGCCGGCTCGCCGAGGATCTGAAAGGCCGGGAAGCGCGCGGCGAGTTCCGCCCCGACCCGGCCCGCGAGCAACGCGTCGACCATCAGGCCCCGTTCGCATTCGATCCCCTTGATGAGGCGCAGGGAGTTGGTGAGCCTGAGACTCAGCGAATGCTTCAGCATCCAGCGCGCGTGCGGTGCGTAGAGGCTGCGCAGGGAGGTCGTCGCGAACCAGGGCGCGCCGGCATGACCGTGGTCGACGAGACGTCCGGCGCGGAACAGGGTGTCGATCGCCGGGTCGAGGGCGAGCCGGGCCGCCTGCCAGGGATGCATCGGCAGGAGGACGCGGCCCTCCGCCTCCGCGAGCAGGCGCGGATCAATGGCGGGATCCCCCGCCGCGAGGTCCGCGCACAGGCGCGCCGCACTTTCCTCGCGCGAGGAGCCCTGGGCGACCGCATCCCGGTCGGCCGACCACCAGCGCAACGGGAAGCCGTGGCCGTACTCGGGCGCGAACCGCCGCGAATCCTCCGCCGTGAACTCGTCCCGGCTGCGCGGGGTCGGATGCATCGAGTGGCCGAAGCGCAAGGCCTGCTCAGCTTCGTGGAAGCTCGGATCACGACGCAGGGACACGCTCCGGCCGGGGGCGCGAGCGAGCACATCCGCTACGTTGGCGGCACTCTGGAACACGCGCCGGAGGAAGGTCGGTGCCGCGTCGGGTGCCCTCGCTCCGACGATGGCGGGCTCGTTCGCGACCGCCGCGGCGAATTCGGGGAAGGCCAGCGCGCGGGAAGGCGCGCCGGCCCGGTGCTCGCGGAGCGGCAGCCGGAAGACGTGCTGCCCGACCGACGAGCGGTGGACGACCTCGATCTCGACGACCGATCCGCGGCTCGGCAGCGGGAAGCGCGCCGTCCACCGCAACGGCCCAACCCCCGCCCCCTGCGCCGCAGGGACGAGCGACCATTCTCTCCATTCCCGCATCAGGCTGTTGAGGAAGCTGCGAGCGGATATCTCGTACGCAACATCGATGGACGAGATGAATGTTTTGATCATAGATCTCCCTCCATCACACAAAATTTCGTTGTTATACACAGACAAAATCGACCGCAAGAGCGGCCATAAACTATAGAATTATTCTATTGCTATTCAAAAAAACTGGCATTCCTCGATCAAATGCGTCATCTATCCATTTGAATACGGAGGCGTCATGATTCGAGCCGGCGCGTGGTCTCGCGAAGGCGGTCTGGTTGCGCGGCTATCGCTCGCGGCCGTGCCGGTCGGCTTCGGCCAGTCGGCGGTGCTCGCCCTCGTGCCGGTGACCGCCGATCGCACTGGGCTCGACGCCGCCGCGATGGGCGCCGTCGCCTTCTGGGGGCGATCGTGTTCCTGCTCTGCGCGCCGGCCTGGGGGCATTGCGGCACCGGCTGGCGCCTGCGCCGGCTGTTCCTGGTCCTGGCCGCGCTGATGGCGCTGGGCCACGGCCTGTTCGGCCTCGCGCTCACGCTGGATGCCTTGCCCGCGGCCGCCTGCTTCGCCTTCCTCGTCCTGTCGCGGATCGCCTACGGGGCCGGCGCCGCCGGGGTGATGCCGCACGCGCAGGCCGCCCTCGTCCGGGAGACGCCGGAGGCCGCGCGCCCGGCCGTGCTGGGCCAGCTCAGCGCCGGGCTGTCGACGGGCCGTATCCTCGGGTCGCTCGTGATGGCCGTCGGCATCCTCGGGCTCGCCGCGCCCCTCGTCGTGCTCGCCGCGAGTCCGCTGCTGCTCCTGGCCGCACCGGACCTCGCCCGCGCGCATCGTCCCGCTCCGGCTCGGGACGGTCGGAACCGGGGCTGGACGCGCGCGGGCGCACCGCTCCTCGGCATCGGCTTCGCCCTGACCTTCGGCCTGGGGCAGATCCAGATCGTGTTCGGCCTGTTCCTGCAGCAGCGCTTCGGCCTCGGCGCACCGGCCGCGGCCGGGCTCGGCGGGGCGATCTTCGCCCTCGTCGCCGTGACGATGATCCTGACGCAGCTTCTCCTCGTCCCGCGGCTCGGCCGGGATCTCGGGCGCAACCTGCGGCTGGGGCTTGCGGGCTTCGCCGGGGGGCCGCCCTGATCGCCTGCGCGGCGGTCCCGTGGATGGCCATGCTCGGCGCGGCCGTGGCTGCGGCCGGCATCGCCCTGGCGACGCCGAACTACACCGCCTCCCTCGTGGCGCGGGTGCCGGAGCATTGTCAGGCGGCTGCGGCGGGCTGGCTGTCCAGCGTCCACGTCCTCGGGCAGGGCATCGGCGCCCTGTGCGGCGGGGTCGCGTTCGCTATCGACCCCGCGCTGCCGTTCTGGACCTGTGCGGCGATCGGCGCGGCGCTCGCTGCCTGCACCGTCCTCCTTCCGATGCGCGCGCCCGATCATCGCGCTGCCTGACCCGGCCGGGCGGATGCGAGCAGCCGGACGGTCGCCACCGTGGCGACGCCCGACAGAAGCGTGGCGAGGCCGAACAGGGCCCCGTAGCCGAGGAGGTCGGCGAGCTTGCCGGAGATGAGCGAGCCGACGAGGTAGACGACGAGTTGCGCGCAGGCGAGGATCGTGAAGTCTGTGCCGGGCTGCTCGGGCGAAGAGACCGCCATGAAGAGACTGTAGAGAGCCACGATCTCCATATACCGGATCAGGGTCTGGAAACCCGCCGCCCCGAAGAGCGGCCACAGGCCGACGACGGTGCCGAGCGCGTGCGCGGCGAACAGGGCGAAGCAGAGCGTGCGCAAGGTCCCGAGCAGGCCGAGCGTCGCAGCAGTCCCGCAGCGCCGCACGAGGAGCGCCGCGACCGCCGAGCCGGCGAGGCCCGCCGTCGCCGCGGAGAGGCCGGACAGATACCCGATCTGGTTGAGGGGCACGCCGGCATCGACGAGGTAGGGCCCCTCCATCGCCTTCACGAGACCCTCGCTGACCCGGTAGGTCAGGGCGACCCAGAGGATGGTCCGAACCTCCTTCCGCCTCAGGAACGCCCGGATCGACGGGCGCGGCGCCTCGGCGGCCGGAGCCGGGTCACTCTCGCGCATGGCGAGTGCCGCGACCAGGGGGAGGAGCGAGAAGCCGGCGGCAGAGAGCAGCATGCCCGTCCAGCCGACATGGTGGTAGAGGACGAGGCTGAGTGTGCCGCCGATGACCACGCCGAGAGCGACTGAGCCGCCCTGGATGGCGTTGCCCACGGCGCGATCCTCCGCCCGGAGCTGCTTCACCGCGTAGCCGTCCGTCGCGATGTCCTGCGTCGAGATGAGCAGCGCGGCGAGAAACCCGACCGCGAGGATCCCGGCCACGTTGGTCGGCCCGAGCGGGATCATCGCGAGGATGCAGCCGATCACCCCGGTCTGCGTCGCGATCACCCAGCCGGCCCGGTGCGCCCGCGCAAAGGGGCGGACGCGGTCGACCACGGGGGCCCACAGGAATTTCAGCACGAGCGGCAGGAACAGGAGGCTGAGATAGCCGATCGCCGTGCGGGAGATCCCGGCCTCCCGCATGATGGGCGGCAGGGCGGCGGCGATCAGGTAGGACGGGATGGCCTGGGCGAGGTAGAGCCCGCCCAGCACCACGAAAAGCCGGCTGCGGCCGAGCGCGGGCGCCTGGAGCGCGGGTTGCACGGCGGCAATCATGGCGTCTCGCCGGCCCCGCCGTGACGATCCGGGCCCGCCCGCAGGGCCGGGACATGCTCGGCCAGGAAGCGGCGAGCCTCCGCCTCGTCGTCCGTCACCGTCAGAGGCATGGGCCAGAGGCGGCGGAAGGTCTCGGCCATGCGCTCGGTGGCTCCCGGCCGCGCGAGGGCGATCGCCACGCAATGCCGCTCGAACTGATCCCGGGTCGCCTTGAACCAGAGCGCCTGCGCCCGCTCCCCCGCCTGCGAGAGCCGGCCCCCGCCGCCGAAGAGCGCGAGCAGGGCGAAGGGCTCGCCCCGGCGTCCGATCTTGGTCAGGGCGTCGAGATAGTCGCGCTCGTCCTCCGAGCGATAGGGCGGCAGGAAGCGCAACGTCAGAACGACGCCCTCATCATCGAGCCGGACCATGGTCAGAACGTCTTCCTGTAGCCGAGCGTGACGGTCCGCCCCCAGGAATAGACGGCGAGGTTTCGCACCGAGGTCGCGGTTGGATTCACGAGTTGTGCATCGAGGAGGTTGTTGACCGCGAAGTAAGCCTCGCCGCCATCGATCGGCGCGCTGAGGGCCGCGTTCATGGTCACGCCCGGCTTGATGCCGTAGCGGCTTCCGACCAGGTCGATGCGCGCATCGCGCCCCGACCACGCCTCCCCCTCAAGCCGCAGGCTGACGCCGCCGTCGAAGAGGTAAGACCCCCAGATCGTGGTGCGGAAGGGCGTGGCGATGCGGTTGTTCGGCAGCCAGCTGTCGAGGCGCCCGTCCTTGTTGCTGTCGTAGCGGCCCTCCCGATAGGTGGCGTTGCCGCCGACCGAGGCGCGCTCCGTCAGCGCGTACTGGCCGATGACCTCGGTGCCGTAGATGAATTCCTTCTGCTGCGAGATGGTGTTGGTAATCGGATCGAAGGTGACGCCCCGCTCGGAGGTGCTGATGAAGCCCGCGAGGCTCCCGCGGAAAGGTCCGTTGCCGCCGCGGATGCCAAGCTCGTAGCTGTTCACGATCTGCGCCTCGGGCGCGATCGACTGGAAGGTGACCGACCGGCGGGCGGCAGGCAGGCAGTTCGGGTTCGCGACGGGGCAGGCGAAGGCGGTGGAGAGGCCGGCCCGGCGGGTTTAGGCCCCGACGTCCGGCAGAGCGAAGCCCTGCGAGAAGCCGCCGTAGAGTTCGGCCGCCTGATCGAGCCTGTAGGTGGCGCCGAGATTGAAGGTGGGTGCCGAATAGTCGAAATCGCCGCCGGTGACGCGCAGCGCCGGCAGCACGAAGGCTTGATATCCGAGCGGCGTCCGCGCGGCGACGGCGGCGTAGGCGGCGGGGCGCAGGAAGTCCTCGACGTTCAGCGCGAAATACTCGTAGCGCACGCCGCCTCGGACGGTCAGGCTCTCGGTCACCGGCACCTGCAGCAGGCCGAAGGCAGCAGTCGTGGTCTGCTGCAGCGGCGTGAAGACGTTCTGGCCATTCGTCAGCGTCTGATTGGTCTTCTCCAGGATCAGGTCGGCACCCCAGGTGAGCCGGGCTCCGGCCCAGACGTCGTCGAGGGGTGTGTCGACGGTGGCGTTGATGCCGCCGCGGTCGGAGAACAGCGTCGTCTGGTTGCTCGGGCTCGTGGGCCGAAGCGGATCGAATGAATAGTAGACTTGTGAGTTGTATGGATAGGAGAAGGTCGTGAAATTGAAGCGCTTCTCGATGCTGTTGTAATATCCGAGCACGCTCAACGAGCCCAGCGCGAAATCCCTGTCGATGTAGCGGAGCTGCAAGGATTTCGTGTCCTCGAGGATGCTTAGGCCCGGATAGGGCTGAGTGAGGATCGGCCTCGCGTACGGGGCGGAATAGTTGGTCAGGTAGCGCGGATCCTGATTGAAGGAGAACCACGCGAACGAACCCTCGATCCGCTTCGCCGCATCGATGTCGTAACCCAGCTTCGCGAAGACGTTGCCGCTGCCGAAGCGGTCGCCGCCGCCCTGGCCGAGCATCGCGTCCGAAGGCAGTTCGCGCCCGATCCCGTCATAGGTCCGGCGCCCCATCCGCCCGGTCCCGGTGAAGACGTAGTCGAACCCGTCCGGATTCCTCCCCGAGACCGTCGTCGACAGCTCCGGGACGATCGAGGCCGCGATGTCGCTGGTGAAGGCGCGGGTCACAGTGTTGACGGTCACCCGGGGTGGGCCGGGCTCCGCCCGCTTGGTGATGAAGTTGACCGTGCCGCCGGTCGCACCGGCGCCGTAGAGGCTCGACGCGCCGGCGACCAGCTCAATCCTGTCGACGGAGTTCAGGTCGATCAGCGCGAGGATGCGGTTAACGTCGCGCAGTGGCGTGTTCAGGGGAACACCGTCGAGGAGGACCAGAAGGTCGCGCCCGCGATAGGTCTCCGAGGCACCCGACACGCTCTGGTTCGAGACCGAGAAGCCGGGCACGAGGCGCGAGAGCGCCGCCGAGGCGCTACTGCTCTGCTTGAGTTGCTGCTCGATCTCCTGGCGCCCGACGATCTGGACGGATTGCGGGATGTCGGAGACGGAGCGCTCGGCGCGGGCGGCGGTGACCGAGAGTTGATCGAGTTCGACAGCCTGACTCGACGGTGCCTGAGCGGCGGCCGGTGCGGTGACGACCAGCAATGCCGTCGTCGAGACGAAGGGGTAACGCATCGGCTTCCAGAGTCCTGCGGATCGGCGAATGGATTGGACACACGTGCAGCTGGCATTCGCCAACCAACTTCACGCTTATTCCCAGTTCATCCCGCTGTTTCAAATTATTCTAATCTGAATATAACGGTATCGGCGGCTTGATTTTTTGCCTTCATCGGCGTCTGTGCTTGGGCACTATTAGGCCGCTGCATTCGCGGCTGTCTCGGACGGATGCGCAGTGAAAGACGGACAGGGGCGAAAAGCGCAGGATCCGGAAGCGCCGAACGGCCGTGGGCCGGCCGCGGTGTGGCTGCTGGCCGACGAGATGATGCGGGAAGCGTCGGCCTGGGCGGGTCGGCACGCCTACGGCCGGGACCTCGCCCCCCGCTCGCTCGGGCCGGCCCGGGATGCGCCGTTCGAGGCGATGGCGCTACTGCGGCTGGATCCGCATGTGGGGCTGACGATCTGCTACCAGCCCGCAGCACGCGGCGATCCGGCCCCGCTGGAGCGCATCCTGCCCCGGGGGCATGCTGCTGCGCCCGTCGAGCGGCATTATGGTGGTGCAGCAGCAGGACCAGCGCGCCGTGGTGACGACGCGGGAAGCGATCCTCCTGACGCTCTCCGAGTCGCCGACGATCCGTCTCATGGGGGTCGAGCGCCTCGACTGGTTCGAACTCGCCGACGACGACCTCAGCGCGTCGATGGTCGGCGCGGCCGCGAGCCTGCGCGTCTTCAGCGAGGACAATGCCGCTCTGGCGCTGCTCGGCAGCTACGGTGCGGCCCTGATGCGCGGGCTCCTGCCGGTGACGACCCCGTCTCTGCGCGACCATGCGATCCGCCACATGGCAGGGCTCGTCGACATCATGTGTTCCGACGCGGCCCTGCCCTCCAAGGGGCCGGGGACCAGCCGGCAGGCCGGTCGCATCCGCGCGATCAAGGCGGAGATCGAGGTGCGGCTCGGCGAACGCAACTTGAGTGCGCGGCATTTCGCACAGCTCTCCGGGATGAGCGTGCGCTCACTCCAGAAGCTGTTCGAGGCGGACGGGCAGACCTTCTCGGAATTCGTTCTGGAGCGCCGCCTCGAACGCGCCCTGCGCCTGCTGCGCTCGACGGCCAAGGGGCCCCAATCGATCAGTGCAATCGCCTTCGAGGTCGGCTTCGGCGATCTCTCGTACTTCAACCGTACTTTCCGCAAGCGCTACGGGATGCCGCCGCGCAGGGTGCGCTCAGCGCACGCTTCGCTGGCGGCGGATTTCGAATCCGCGGACCCCGAAACGCTGCCTCCGGATGAGGCCTGAGGCCCGTCGCGCCGCTTGAAGGCGGAGGCCCGCATCGCTCGCCCCGAAACATCGCGCCGCGTCCTCGCGAGCGAGGGCTCGGTCCTTGATCGACATACAGCGACGACCTATTATGAATTCACTGTATGGCGGGTGCGATAGGGAGATCGAGCACGCAATGGCGTTCCACGCACAAGCTCCGACGCGGCCGGCCCGGGCTCGCGACGACCGGTCGCCCGCGCTGAAACCGGATTTTCGTCCGCGCCTTCCGGCGTTCCTGCGCGACCACCTCGGGCTTCATCTTCGAACCTTGTACGGGACGGCCCCGGCTGAAGAGACACCGAGGCGGTTCCTCGACCTTCTCGACCGGCTCGAGGCGGCTCTGACCGTGGGCGCTCCCTCCGATCCGACCGCGTTCCGCGACGAGTTGCTGGCGCTCCTGCCCGATCTGCGGGGTTTCGCCCGTTCGATCGTCCGTGATCCGAGCCACGCCGACGACCTCGTTCAGGAGACCCTGCTCAGGGCTTGGCAGAATCAGCATCGCTATCGGCCGGGCAGCAACTTCAAGGCCTGGGCGTTCACGATCCTGCGCAACCAGTTTTACACGGAGCGCCGTCGCACGAAGCGCGAGGTCGAGGATGTCGACGGTGCGGCGGCCGGTCGGCTCATCGCGCTCTCCGATCAGGTCGATCGGGTAGCCCTGCAGGAACTCTGGGCGCGGATCAGACGGCTTCCGGTGCCGCAACAGGAGGCGCTCATTCTCGTGGCCGCGCAGGGGATGACCTACGAGGAGGCCTCAGCGGTGCTCGGGTGCCAAGTGGGGACCGTGAAGAGCCGGGTCAGTCGGGCCCGCGAGGTCCTGGCCAGCGCGATGGGGCAAGCGGGCCCGAAGCTCGGCAGCGTCCCGGCCTGATCGGCCGCGACCGGCTCCGGGACGGACGTTCAGTGAACGTCCGGGTGATGAAGCGGCGCATGCAGGTGCGAGAGGCCCACGAGCCCCACATCCGCGTGCGGGTCCATCTCCGGCGCGTGAGGCGGTGCCGGATGGCCAGGGGACGGATGGGCCTTCGAGCCATTGCCCGGGCCGAAGACGAGGTTGCCGTCCGCATCGACCGTCGCAGCGAGACCGACCGGCCGCGTCTCCACCATCGGAGGGGACGCGGGCTGGGGATCGGGCGCTCGCGCGACCGGAACCGAGGCGGGTGACGGCGTGGTGTCGCCGGGCGGCGGGCTCGGATGCGTCTCGATCGCGTCCGCAGGTTGAATCGACGCCGCCTGATGCGCGGGATGGACAGCGGCCTTGCCGTGAGCGGCGCTCGCATCGCTCTCCGTGGGCGCAGGCTGTCCGGGTTCGGCTTCCGCGGGCGTCGGAGCGTGCTTGGCTGCCGCGGCATCCGCCTTCGCGTCGTGACCGTCAACGGCCAGATTGTCCGGGCCGGTGCTCTTGACCGGATCTGACGGGTCGGCCGCCTTGTCCGGGTGCTTGGCCTGCTGCCCGGGAGCAGCGGCGCTCGCGGCCGCAGGTCCGACGTCGCTCGCTTTCACGGGGTGCGATGTGGCTTCCGGCGCCGGGGCGTGGCCGTCCGCAGCGTGCTTGTCCTGGCCAGTGATCTTATCCGGGCCGGTGACCTTGTCCGGGCCGGCAGCATCGGCAGCCTTGTTCGGATGCTTGCCCGGCTCGATCACGCCGGGCTCGGCGGCCGGCGCCGCCTCCGCTGTCGAACCTTGGCCCTCCACGGCATGCTTCTCGGAGCCGGTGCTCTTCGCCGCTTCAGCCTGGGCGGCAGCCTTCTCGGCCTGCTTGATCTGTCCGGGAGCCGTGGCGTTCATGGGTCCCTGGCTCGCCCCGCCCGCCTCGGCCTCCGCGCCCGCAGCCGCGACGTCCGCCTTCGCGCCGTGACCGCCCGCACTCGGCTGATCCGGCTCCGCGGCCTTGGCCGGTTCGACGCCTGACGCCTCGGCCTTGGTCTTGTTCTGGCCGGGCGCCGCGGCGCTGGGGCCGGTGTGGGACGCCTCGGCCCCCTTGCCCTCGGCGATTGCCGGGCCCGCGCCGGCGGCAGCCGCTTTCGACGAACCGGAATTCCCGGACTCCGCGCGCTCTTCCCCGGACGGCCCCGAGCCGGATCCCTTCAGATCGTCGATTTGGCTCTTGGCGTCCTGGCTCTTGGCGTCCTGGCTCTTGTCGGCCTTGACCGTCTCGCCTTTGGCTGTCTCGTCCTGGGCCGCCTTGCCGCGACCGGAGGACGATCCCGACTTCTCGTCGTCGGAGCGAAGCACCGAGACGAGCCAGGGCGTCTGCGGCGAATTTCCCTGAGACCCGGATTGCGCCGCGCCCGGCTTCGCATCGTTTGATCCGGAATCGTCCGGCGAGACGGAGGCCGATCCGGCTCTCGCGGCTTTCCCGTCCGGAACGGCGGAGGTGTCCGCGCCGTCCGCCGGGCGTCCGTCGTTCGCGGAGAGGCGGCCCACGCCGACGAGTAGGCTCGGCTCCGTGGACCGCGGCGCCGTGTGCTCGTCGGCCTCGCCCGCCGCGGGCTTGGTCGCGGCCGCGAGTTTCGGATGCGCGGGGCCTTCGGAGCCGGCGTCGGGCCGGCCCTGCTGGATTGCGCCGGGCCGCTCGGGCGTGGCTTGCGCGTCCTCGCCCCTCCGGTTCGCGAGGTCGGCGTCGAGGGCAGAGGCAGGCTGGATCGCCCCCGCCTCGGCCCGCGTGGACCGGGCCTGCGCGCCGGCCGTCGAAGCCTCGCCCTGGGCCGCATTCTGGGTCGGAGCACTCGTCGGTTCGGCCGAGAGCAGATCCGGACCCGATCTGCGGTCGAGCTCGTCCGCCGCGACCGACTGCGCGGCGAAGATCATCGCCGTGAACAGGATCGCCTCGACCTGCCGGCGGTGGTCGTCCGACCGGGAATCGTCGCTGGGCTTGCCCTGCGCCGTCTCCGCCGAAACCGCCGCAGGGCCGCCGCCGGGCATTGCGGGCAGGCTCCCGTCAGGGCCGATCGCGTCCAACTCGCCGGCCGCGGCGTCCTCGGAGGAGAGGATCAGCGCCGCCGCCGCGACGATCGCCGCCAGCAGGGCCGCCGGATGAACCACGAGCTTGGTGCCGGCACCGGCTTGCGGCATTGGCAGGAGCGCGGGATTCCGGGCCGCGATCTCGTCGAGGAGCGCTCGGAAGTCGGACCCGCGCATCGGCCGGTCTAGGGCCTCGGACGCCACCACGTAGCTGCCGTCGATCCGAGCGAAATGCATGATGGCGTCGCCATCGGGGCGGCAGAAGGCGAACCACGGATCCGCCTCGTCGCTCACGCCCTGCTCGCTGGTGATGCGAATCCCGGCGCGGATCAGCGCGGCCTCGACCCGGTAGAACTCGGCGAGCTCCTGCTGGGACCACGCGCCCGCCGTGGTCGCGGCCGGCCGGAAGAAGGAGATTACCGCAGCCATGTCGACCTCATACTCAGCAACCGGACGCCCGCGCCACGGAGGGCTGCGGGCACGCCGCCCGCGCCGTCGCCCACCGTTCCACCTTAAGTCTAGCGTTCATGGAAGGCGCGTCCCATTGCGTCGAAGAAGGGGGCGACCATGTAGTCGAACGCCGTGCGCTCGCCGGCCGAGACCACGATCTCTGCTGGCAGGCCGGCCAGCAGCCGCCGCCTGACCGCGTCCGGGACCTGCTGCTCGTCGATTTCGACGATGCCGGAAAAGTAGGGTTGCCGCGTGGCGTCGTCGATCAGGCGGTCGCGCGAGACCGTCTTGAGCGTGCCGAACATCGCGGGCGTTCGGCGGGTCTGGAAGGTCGGAAACTTCACCTCGGCCCGCATGCCAGGATGGATCATCTCCAGGTCGTTCGGCGAGAACTGGACGCTGATGACGAGCCGGTCACTGGTCGGCACGATCTCCATCAGGGGCTCACCGGAGCGGATCACCTGCCCGATCGTGTAGACCTTCAGTCCCTGGACGACGCCGCCATGCGAGGCGCGGACCTCGTGCCGCCTCAGGACGTCCTGCGCGACGAGGAGCTTCTCGCGCAGCTCCGAGATCTTCTGACGCGTCTCCAGAAGTTGCGCCGTGACGGTCTCCTGCTGCTTCTGTTTCAGCTGGGTGATCTGCATTCCCGCCTCGCCGATGGCGTTCTGCGCCTTTGCGGTCTCCGCCACCGAGCGACCGATCACGCCTTCGAGGCGCGTGCGCTCGCGCTCCATGACGAGCAGCCGCGAGAGTGGGATGAGGTTCTTGTCGCGCAGGGCCCGCAGGCCTCCGAGCTCCTGATTGATGAAGCCCACCTGTTCCTGCACGGAGGTCTTCTCGACCGCGAGGCCCGACATCTCGGTCTTCAGTTGCGTAATGCGCGCCTCGATCAGGTCGAACTGCGAGCGGAGCGAGCGCCGCCGCTCCGCAAGCTGCTCCGTCTGGTCCCGGATCAGGCGCGCGATGCCCGGATCGTCGCGCCGCGCGCCGAGGTCGGGCGGCAGGTCGAGGTCGGCGTCCTCGTCCTGCTCGGCCCGCAGGCGGGCTTCGAGGATCTGGGCCGCGTCGAGCTGGCTCCGGAACAGATCGGCGCTGGCACGGGACTGGAGCGGATCGATGCGCAGCAGGACGTCGCCTTCGCGCACGCTTTGGCCGTCCCGTACCAGCACCTCCTGGACCATGCCGCCCTCGAAATGCTGGACGACCTTTCGGCTGCCCTCCGCGGTGATCACGCCCGGGCTGATCACCGCCCGGTCGAGGCGGGTGACGGCCGCCCAGATGCCAAGGATTCCAAAGGTCGCGAAGATCAACGCGTAGCCCGCGATCGCGTAGCGCCGCCAGCTCGTCAGGCCGAGAAGGGCCGCCTGCTCGGGCATCGCCGCCCCGGGGCCGCAATCCTGCCGGGCTGAAACCCGCAATGGCGTCGCCACGGCCAAGCCCTTCGCCATGGCGTCAGCCCGCCGCTGCCCGGTGCCCGTCGGCGCTCGCCACCGGCACGAGGGACGGGACCGGCCGCGGACCAACGATCTGCGCGAGGATCTGGTCCGCCGCTCCGTAGGATTGCAGCGTGCCTCCGTTCATCATCAGAACCTGGTCGGCCCCCGTCAGGATGCTGAGCTTGTGGGTGACGATGACGATTGTCGTCCCCTCCTCCTTCACCGCGACCACCGCCTGCATCAGGGCCGTCTCGCCCGCCTGATCGAGGCTCGCATTGGGCTCGTCGAGCACGACGAGGCTCGGATGGCCGTAGAGCGCCCGGGCCAGCGCAATGCGCTGGCGCTGGCCGCCGGACAGGCCATGCCCGCCGGGCCCGATCCGCGTGTTGTACCCGTCCGGCAGGCTCTGGATTAGGGCATGGCAGCCGGCCTTCTGCGCCACCGCGATGATCGACGCCTCGTCATCGACGGCAAAGCGCGCGATGTTCTGGGCCACCGTCCCGTCGAAAAGCTCCACATCCTGCGGCAGGTAGCCGATATGGCGGCCGAGCGCCTGGGGGTCCCAGTGCCCGAGTTCCGACCCGTCGATCCGCACCGCACCCGAGAGAAGCGGCCAGACGCCGGTGAGCGCCCTGACCAGGGTCGACTTGCCCGCCGCGCTCGGCCCGATCACCCCGACGACGCTGCCGGGCTCGATCTGGAAACTGACGTCGCGGAGGATCGGGATCGTCGAGCCGGGGGCGGCCACGCACAAAGCCTCGGCCTCGATCCTCCCTTGCGGCCGCGGCAGGACCACGCGGTGCGGCTCCGGGCCGGCGAGGGAGACCAGCTCCGTCAGGCGGCGATAGCCGGCGCGGGCGGCCGTGAAGCCCTTCCAGTTGGCGACGAGGAGCTCGATCGGCGCCAGCGCGCGCCCGATGATGATCGAGGCGGCGATCATCGATCCCGCCGAGATCTCCCGGTGGATGGCGAGATAGGCACCGACCCCGAGAACCATGGTCTGCAGGAACATGCGGACGAAGCGCGTCGCCGCGACGACGATGCCGGCCCGGTCGCTGGCCAGGGCCTGGAGCAGCAGGACCTCGTCGTGGCGGGCCCGCCAGAGTTCGCGCAAGGACGCGAGCATCCCCATCGCCTGGAGGACCTCGCCGTTCCGGAAGGTCGCCCTAGCCTGCTGCCCGGCGGCGCCCGAGGCGTAATTCGCCGCTTCGAGCGCGCGGCGGGTCGCGATCTCGTTCACGAGCGTCAGGCCGAGGATCACGGCGCCGCCGACCAGCGCCATCCATCCGAACCAGGGATGCAGGATGAAGCAGGCCAGCAGGAAGATCGGCGTCCAGGGCACGTCGCAGAAGGCCAGGAGCCCGCTGCCGGTGAGGAACTCCCGCAGGGTGTCCACGTCGCGCAGCGCCGACTCGTGCCCTGCGCCGGGCCTGCGCAGGCTGCCGCGATGCACCGCGTCGAAGATCGGCCCCGCGATCTTCTGATCGAAGACCATGCCGGCGCGGACCAGGATGCGCGCGCGCAGCAGCTCGAGCGCCGCGTAGACGGCGAGCGCGAATGCCGCGATGAGCGTGATCCCGAAAAGCGTGGTCTCGTTGCGGCTGGACAGAACGCGATCGTAGATCTGCAGCATGTACAGAGGGCTGACGAAGAGCAGTATGTTGATGAAGAAGCTGAAAACGAATGCCGTCACAAGCATCGGCCGCATCGAGCGCAGGCCGGTTTTCAGCACGGATGAGGTGGCAGGACTGCCCATTTCGGTGCCCGTTCAGGGTTGTGTAAAACTCTCGTATCCGTCCAGACGCGCACCGCGCCCCTTCTGCCGAACCGCATCCCGCGACGTCGGGATTTCGATCGGGCGTTCACCCGTCACGCCCGGCAGATCGCTCGGCGTCCCTCACGAACCTCCGCACCTGCCAGCCGCGTCTAACGACCCGTTCGGCCGCGGCCCCACATCGTCGATCATAGAGCGTCGGGGAGCTATTCCAAGCACGCTCGCGCCGGCGGCAACCGGCACACGCGGCATCCCATCTGGACAGCAATGCGGGGTCAAGCCTATATAGATGTCACTGTATAGACCGGGCCTGCGCGCCGAGAGCCAGGGGAAACCTTCACCGTGTATGCTCATCATCAGCGCCTGGACTCGGAGGAAGTTCAGGGACTGCGTCGGGAAGGCGGGCGGTTCCTGAAGGAATTGCGCGAGACGCGCGGCCTCTCACAGCGGCAACTCGCGACGCTGGTCGGCGCCGAATATTATACGTTCATCTCGCAGTTGGAGACGGGTCGCGGCCGCATCCCGCCCGATCGCTATCGCGCCTGGGCCGATGCACTCGGCATCGACGCCCGTCATTTCGTCCAGAGCCTGATGCGGTTCTACGATCCGCTGACCTACGAGATCCTGTTCGGCGCGGAGGCGAGCGCCCCGCGCTGAGCGGATCGGATCGCCGCCGCGCGTGCCGATTTCCGGGCTGACTCGCACGACGCTTGAGGCTTGCTGTTCGCTTAACGCTTCGTGACGACCACCTCGACGTAGTCGCTCGGTACGATCAGGGTGTCGCTGCCGCCCCGGTTCATCCGGGCGAGAACATCCATGATGTCGTCTCGCAATGCGCCCTGGCCATCGGCCGGGAGTGCCGCGAAGGCGCGATGCGCAGGCCCGTAATAGGCTTCGAACACGTCGAGCCAGTGATGGGCCGATCGGTAGCGGAAGTTGAAGACCTGCGGCGTGATGCTCAGGTCATGGCCGGCGAACAATTCCTGGAGCCGTGCCTGGGTGCCCCACAGAGCGGGAGAGCGTACGCCTGCCGGGGGCGGCACGTGCTTGCCGATCGCCTTGAAGATCTGGCCGATAAAGCCGTCGGGCGTCCAGTTCGCCAAGCCGATGCGTCCGCCCGTGCGGCACACCCGCAGCAGCTCGCTCGCAGCCCTGTCCTGATCGGGCGTGAACATCACGCCGAAGGTGGACAGCACGACATCGAAGCTCGCCGCCTCGAATGGCAGCGCCTCCGCATCGGCTTCCTGAAACGCGATCGTGAGACGGTCTGCGGCGGCACGTTCCCGCGCCCGGTCGAGCAGCGCGCCGACGTAATCCGTCGCCGTCACCTCGGCCCAGCGGCGCGCGGCAGCAAGCGACGCGTTGCCGTTTCCGGCTGCCACGTCGAGCACCCGCTCGCCGGCCCGGAGGTCGACCGCCTCGCAGAGGCGTTCGCCGACGATCTGAAGCGTCGTCCCGATGACGGCGTAATCGCCCGTCGACCACGTCGCCTGCTGACGTGCCTTGACGGCTCCGAGATCCGGCTCCTGGCCGGACGCGCCTGCGGTCGTGGGTTGCGAAAGTGGAGCCGTCGTTTGTGCCATCACCGCCTCCAGTGACGTACGAACCCGAGCGGGCCGAAGGGGTGGCGGCATCCCGAGACGGGATTGCCCGCACCGGTTGTTCCGCCTGATCCGCGGCCCGCGGACGCGGGGCGAACACGCATTGGCAGGCCCGCATCGGAGCGGCGCGCCGCAACGAGGAGGATGCGGCCCCGCTCCCAACGAGCGCCATGATACGACCCCGCCGCTTCTGGCTGAAGGCGGGATCTTCGCCCGTGCGGTCCCCGACCACGGGACGGAGCCGCGCGCTCACTTCTCGCGGAAGGCTCGACGCGTCTGATCGGTCAGGGGCTTGGTGAGGTAGGAGAGCACCGTCCGGTCCGCCGTCCTGATGAAGGCTTCGACGGGCATGCCGGGCATGAGCTTCGCACCGTCGAGGCGGGCGAGTTCCTGCTTCGATACGCCGAGGCGCACGAGGTAGTAATACGTGCCCGTGCGCTTGTCCTCGCTGACATCGGCCGCGACCCGCGTGACCGTGCCGCCGAGCTCGGGCGTCGTGCGCTGGTCGAAGCTCGGGAAGCGCAGGCTCGCCGCCTGCCCGAGCCGCACCCGGTCGATGTCCTGCGGCGCGACTCGCACCTCCACGACGAGCGAATCGGCCGTGGGAACGATCAGCATGATCGGCTCGCCCGGCGTGATCACGCCGCCGCGCGTGTGGACGGCGAGCTCGTGCACGTAGCCGGCCTGGGGCGAGCGGATCTCGATGCGCTGAAGCTGATCGAAGGCCGTTATCTTCTGCTCGGTGAGGGTCGCTGCTTTGGCCCGGATCTCGGCCAGTTCCTTCGCCACGTCGCTGCGCAGGTTCTGCTCCAGCTGAATGATCTGCAGCTCCGTCTCGGAGATCCTGCCCTTCGTCTGCGCGACGTTTGCAACCAACACGCCCCGCTCGCCCTTGAGCCGCGCGATGTCGCGCTCCAAGCTCGTGACCCGGCTCAGCTGGATGAGGTTCTTCTTCCAGAGATCCTGGACCCCCTCGTGCTCGCGCTGGATGATCGCGGTCTCCTGCTCCTTGGCCTCGCCCTGCTCGGACAGGCCGCGGATCTCGTCCCTCAACTGACCCACGCGCTCACGCAGCTGCGCCTTCTGCCCGAGCAGCGCGTCGCGACGGAGCCGAAAGAGCTTGCTCTCGCCCTCGACGATGCGGGCGACACCGGTGCCGGCCGCGCGCAGCTCGGCCGGAAACCCGATCTGTTCGAGGCCGTCGCGCTCGGCTTCGAGACGGGCCGTGCGGGCGGCGAGTTCCCAGAGGCTCTTGCTGACGCTGTCGTAGGTGGCCCTGGTCGTCGTCGCGTCGAGGCGGATCAGCAGATCGCCCGCGTTGACCCGCGCGCCCTCCTCGACGCGCAGCTCGGCGACGACGCCACCCGTCGGGTGCTGCACCTTCTTGATGTTGGTCTCGACGACGAGCGAGCCCGTGGCGATGATCGCCCCCGACAGCTCCGTCAGGGCGGTCCAGGCCCCGACGCCCGTGGCAAGCGCGAGGACGGCGAGCACGCCGAAGATGTGGCGCCGCAGGGAGCGGCGGGTCGCGCGGACGGGATCCTGATCCGTCATGCCACCCTCGTCGGGGTCTGGCGCGTGAGTGCGGCGAGTTGCGCGAGGACCTCGTCCCGCAGCCCGTGCATCTGCACCCGGCCGTCGTTGAGGACGAGGATGCGGTCGACCGCCGTCAGCGCGCTCGGCCGATGGGCGATGACGACGGCGATGCCGCCGCGGGAGCGCACGCCCTGCACCGCGGCCGCCAGCGCCCGCTCCCCGTCGAGGTCGAGGTTGGAATTCGGCTCGTCGAGGACGACGAGGAAAGGATCGCCGTAGAGCGCGCGGGCCAGGGCGACGCGCTGGCGCTGCCCGCCGGACAGGGCCGGGATCCCGGGCCCGATCGGCGTGTCGTAGCCGCCGGCCAAGCGCAGCACGATCTCGTGGATTCCGGCGGCCCGTGCCGCCGACAGCAGTGCCTCGGGGTCGGGACTGGGATCGAACCGGGTGATGTTCTGCGCGATGGTCCCATCGAACATCTCGACGTCCTGCGCGAGGTATCCGAGGCTGCGGCCGAGCTCGTCCCGGTCCCACTGATCGAGGGCAGCGCCATCGAGGCGGATGACGCCCCGGCTCGGGGGCGTGATCCCGACCAAGGCCCGGGCGAGCGTGGACTTGCCGGAGCCGCTCTGCCCGATCACGCCGAGCGCGCTGCCCGGGGCGAGGGCGAAGCTCACGTCGTGAAGGGCCAGCCGATCGGTTCCCGGGAGAGCGATGGACAGGGCCGTGACCCGCACGCTCTCGCGCGGCCTCGGGAGCGGCACGGGCGCGGATGGCTCCGCGCCCGGCAAGTAGGCGATGAGTCGCGACCAGGCTTGTCGTGCCGCGGCCACCGACTTCCAGTTCGCGATCGCCAGATCCACCGGCGCCAGCGCGCGAGCGGAGAGGATGGTGGCGGCGAGCATCACGCCGGCCGTCGCCTCCTCGCGGACCACGAGGAAGGCGCCGAGACCGAGGATGCCGGACTGGAGCACCGTGCGCAGGAGCCGGGCCGCACTGCCGAAGGCGATCGCGAGATCGTTGCCATCGGTCGTGACGTCGAGATTGCGCCGCGCCCTGTCCTGCCAGAGCGCGACCATGCGCGAGCGCATGCCGAGTGCGGTCAGCATCGGCGCGGCGCGGTGGACCATGTCGGTGAAGGCGCGCCGCTCGGCCGTGGCCTTCACCGAAGCGTGCGTCGGCTCGGCGCTGGCCCAATCCGTGAGGAGCGTCAGCGCGGCGAGGATCGCGGCACCGGCCGCGATCGTGATCCCGATCCAGGGATGGAAGAGAAAGCAGATCGCGATGTAGAGCGGCACCCAGGGCAGATCGAAGACGGCCGTGAAGGCCATGCTCCCGAGAAAACCGCGGACCGTGTCGAGGTCGCGCAGTGCCTGCGGCCCCTCGTCGGTGCGCGGCGGCTCAGCGCTGCGCGCGACCAGCGTGCGAAACAGGCGCTCCCCCAGACGCTCGTCGACGAGCCGCCCGAACCGCGCGAGGATGCGGGCCCGCAATACTTCGAGCAGGCTCTGGATCAGGAACAGCATCCCGGCGATGCCGGCGAGCCCGAGCAGCGTCGGGATGCTGCGGCTGGGCAGCACCCGGTCGTAGACCTGGAGCATGAACAGCGGGGCCGTCAGCATCAGCAGGTTGATGACGCCGCTCGCCACGATGGCGGTGACGAGCGCCCCCCGGCCGGCCCGGACGGCGCCCCAGAATTCGTGGCGCCCGCGCCGGCGCAAGCTGCGATCGTCGATCACGTGACCTCTCCCGCTGCGTCGCGATGGCCTCCGCCGAAGGGCGGCGGAGGCGCTTCCGCTCAGAGGCCGAGCAGGTGCAGACCGGTGGTGCTCGCGTGACCGCTCGGGTCAGTATGGTGGCTGTCGACGTGACCGCCGAGATCGAGCGAGGCGATGCCGAGATCGAGGCTCAGCCCGCCCGAACTCTCCGAACCATCCGGCACTGCGGAGAGCGGCGCGAGGTCGAGGAGCTTGCCGACCAGCGCATCCGACCCACCGCCCCCGCTCGCGGGGAACGCGATGCTGTCACCCGCGAGCAGATTGAGGCTGGCGAGGCTCGGCTGTTCGGCCGGGACGCCGAGGGCGCTGACCTGGACGGCGTGCGCGGGTTCGGCCGAAGGGGAAGCAACCGCGACATCGGCGATCGGGTTCGCCGTGGCCGGCCCGACGCCCACATCGATCAGGGGGTGGAGCGCGCCGTCCCCTCCGCCCCCGGATCCGCCGAGCAGGCCGCCGAGCAGCCCCCCGTTCGCGCTGCCCGTCGCGCCGTCGAGCAGGCCGGTCACGGGTGCGAGGACGCCGCCGGCAAGATCGCCGCCACCCCCTTGCCCGAGCCCCCCAACGGCTCCGGTCAGGCCGTCGACGAGACCGCCGGCCGCGTTCGTGACCGCGCCGAGGTCTCCCAGGATCGGGGAGACGGATCCGAGGCCATCTCCACCGAGGATGCCGCCGGGCAGGTTGACCACATCCGTCACGAGGTTGCCGGTTTCGCCCAAATGCCCGAGCCCGATCGTCTCCCCGAGATTGGTGAGGCCGTGCAGGGCATCGTTCAGGAGCGGCACGTCGTGTCCGATCGTCTCGATCCCGGCGTGCAGGTCGAGAATGGCGGCATTGGCGAGATTCGAGACCGGAGCCAGCAATCCGTTCGGCGAGAGCAGTCCACCGTTCGCGCTCGCAGCACCCGTGAGGCTGCCGAGCAGCGTGCCGCCCGCGTTGAGAACCTCGCCGAGATCCGAGAGAAGCGGGGTCACGGCGGAGACGCCGCCGCCGTTGAGCAGCCCTCCCGGTAGCGCCAGAGCGTCGCTGACGAGATTGGCCGGCTCGCCGATATGGCCGAGCCCCAGCGCCTCGCCGAGGCCCGTGAGGGCGTGGATCGGCCCATTCAGCGTCGGGTTCTGATGCCCGACATCCTCGAGCGTGGTATGGAAATCGAGCACGCTCTGGTTGAGCAGGTTCGTCGCGGGATCGAGGGCACCATTCGGCCCGACGATGCCGTTGCCCGACGCCGGCGCCGCGGTCAGGGATTGCACGAGCGTTCCGGCCGCGTCGGTGGCGTGGCCCGCATCGCCGAGCAGGCTGGCGATATTCCCAAGCTCGGTGGGCTGGCCGGCGGCGCCTGTCAGATCCGTGATCAGGTTGCCGGTCTCGCCGAGATGGCCGAGGCCGAGCGTCTCGCCGAGATTCGTGAGGGCGTGCAGCGGCCCGTTCAGCGCGGTGACCTGATGACCAGTAGCCTCGAGCTGCGCATGCGTGTCGAGCACGAGGCCGTTCGCGATCGCGGCCGCGCCATCCGGCACGGTGGCGTTCGCAGTGTCCGAGCCCGTCCCGTCGAGCGTCGACTCGACGAGGGATGCGACGGGGCCGAGGCTCGACAGCTGCGCGGTCGACAGAGCGGTCGAGGAGAGAAGAGCTCCCGGGCTGACAAGCCATTCGAGGCTGCGGGCCAGCGGCTGGCCCAAGACATTCAAGGATGATGCGGACATCAGACACTCCGATGATTTCGCATACAACCCTGGCTGTTCGATCAAGTTGCTCGATAGTCGAGCCAACGATTTTCCAAAATGATCAAAATTCTGATTTCTAAAATCGATTCGTCAAGCAAGATGTTGCCGAACAACATCTTTTCGACCCCTCCTCGCACATTTTCGGCTATGCAAAAGTCCTTTGCATTATCCGACATGCGATGCTGGCATCAAGCGAATCGCTGATTGCAGAGCGTTGAGCAAGTCAACCGGCCGCGGGAAAGTCTCGAGCCTCTCGTTAGGCGGGTTCGTCCCGCGCCGAATCCGGTCTCATCGATGCTCCGACGCAGAGCAGTCTCGGTGTGCGTGGCAAAGCCCCCGGTCAAGCGGGCCATCCGCCAACGCTCGTCGCTCCGGAGTTCAGGAGGCGAGGAACGGCAGGCGCTCGGCTTCGATCTGCGCCAGCAGATGCATCCCCGAGCGGGCGTACGCGTAGCGGGCGACCGCGATCCTCTCCGCCCAGTCCGGCAACCGCAGCCCCATCGTCTCGGTGATGACCAGGCCCTCCTCGTACGCCGGGCCGATCCGCCCTTCGACCATCTCGAGCCAGGCGAGCGCCTGGTCGATCCCGCGTCGGCCGCTCTCGACGGGGCAGTGTCCCGGGACAAGCCGTCCGTGTCCGATCCCGCCGAGCGTCGCCAGCGCGGCCCGCCAGCGCGGAAGGTCGGCGTCCGGGGTCGTCGCGGCACGGTCGAGGAAGACGAGTTCGCCGGGGAACAGCAGGCCGGATCTCTCCTCGAACAGGCAGAGGTCCTCGACGGTGTGGCCCGACAGGTGCAACAGACGGAAGCGACGCTCGCCGATCCCCTCCACGCCGTCGCGGGCCTCGCGCGCCGGTGCCCCGCATCCAGTCGCCCGCGACGCGGTACACGCCGGCGGCGAGTTCATTGCCGAAGCGCCTCAAGTCGGCCTGCTGGCCGGGCCCGGCCGAGACTGTATCGGCGGGGAAGGAGGTGGCGCCGAGACAGTGGTCGGCGTGGAAATGCGGGAGGTAGAAGCGGATCACGGGCTTGCCGTTGAGCCCGCATCATCCGGGAGGCGCTGCAGCTCGGCGCGGCCGGCTTCGTGCCGAAATCGTCGGGGCAGGCGACCTACCTGCAGGCGGTCGAGCGCGTCATGAACGGGCACATCTTCGTGCCGGCGGCGATCAAGGGCGGCCCGCATCCCGACCACGGCATCGAACCCGCCGCTCTGCGCGTCGGCTCGCTGACGCCCGCGCAGATGAACGTGCTCACCCTGATCAAGCGTGGACTGATCAACAAGCAGATCGCCTTCAGGCTCGGTATCAGCGACTCGATGGTGAAGGCCCACGTCTCGGAGATCATGCGCAAGCTCGGGGTTCGCAAGCGCACGCAGGTGGCGCTCTGCGCCGCCTCTCTCGATTTCGACAGGACGCTTGCCCGCTGCGAGTCGGGCGGCGGCCCACCGCGGCACGCATCCGGGCCCCAAGGTCGTCCATCCCCGCGGCGCGGCGATCCTCCGCCGTCCTCACCGCTCGTTAGCAGCAACCGCCAGTTGCGCTTGCTCGCCTTCATGCACGCGCTTACCAGCAGCGGATCAGCGCCTGCAATTGGCGCGCGGCCGCGCGCGGCCGCGCTCCGATGCCCGAAGGTCAGTCCGCATGACGCCCACATCGACCCAGCTCGAGCCGAAGCTCCTCCTGAAGAGCCTGCGGGCCTTCCGCAGGGGCGACTTCTCGGTGCGGCTGCCGCTCGACCTGACGGGGATCGACGGCGAGATCGCGGAGGCGTTCAACGACATCGCCGAGCTGAACGAGGGCCTCGCGCGGGAACTCGACCGCGTCGCCCGCACGGTCGGCAAGGATGGGCGCATCGGCGAGCGGGGCAAGCTGCCCGCCGCGACGGGCGGATGGATCGAGTGCATCGACTCGGTGAACTCGATGATCGGCGATCTCGTCCAGCCGACCACCGAGGTGGCGCGCGTCATCGGCGCCGTCGCCAAGGGCGATCTCGGCCAGACCATGCAGATCGAGATCGAAGGCCGCCCGCTCCGAGGCGAGTTTCTGCGGATCGGCAAGGTCGTCAACACGATGGTGGACCAGCTCAACTCCTTCGCCTCCGAGGTGACCCGCGTCGCCCGCGAGGTGGGCTCGGAGGGTAAGCTCGGCGGTCAGGCCCAGGTGAAGGGCGTCGGAGGGACCTGGAAGGATCTCACCGACAACGTGAACCTGATGGCCGCGAACCTCACGGGCCAGGTCCGCAACATCGCGGAAGTCACCACCGCCGTCGCCAACGGCGACCTCTCGAAGAAGATCACCGTCGATGTGAAGGGCGAGATCCTCGACCTCAAGTCGACCTTTAACACGATGGTCGATCAGTTGAACTCCTTCGCCTCCGAGGTCACGCGCGTCGCCAAGGAGGTGGGCACCGAGGGCAAGCTCGGCGGTCAGGCCCAGGTGAAGGGCGTCGGCGGCGTCTGGAAGGATCTCACCGACAACGTGAACATGATGGCCGAGAACCTGACGAGCCAGGTTCGCAACATCGCCGAGGTCACCACGGCGGTCGCGCGGGGCGACCTCTCGAAGAAGATCACCGTCGACGTGAAGGGCGAGATCCTGGCCCTCAAGCTCACGATCAACACGATGGTGGATCAGCTCAACTCCTTCGCCTCCGAGGTGACTCGCGTCGCCCGCGAGGTCGGCACCGAGGGCAAGCTCGGTGGTCAGGCACAGGTCGAAGGCGTCGGCGGGACCTGGGCGGATCTGACCAACAACGTGAACATGATGGCGGCGAACCTCACGGGGCAGGTCCGCAACATCGCCGAGGTCACCACCGCCGTCGCCAATGGCGATCTCTCGAAAAAAATCACCGTCGACGTGCGGGGTGAGATTCTAGAGCTCAAGAACACCATCAACACGATGGTGGATCAGCTGAACTCCTTCGCCTCCGAGGTGACCCGGGTCGCCAAGGAGGTGGGCTCGGAAGGAAAGCTCGGCGGACAGGCCCAGGTGAAGGGCGTGGCCGGCACCTGGGCGGATCTGACCGACAACGTGAACCTGATGGCCGAGAACCTGACCGGACAGGTCCGGAACATCGCCGAGGTCACCACCGCCGTCGCCAACGGCGACCTCTCGAAGAAGATTACCGTCGACGTACGCGGCGAGATCCTGGAGCTCAAGAACACCATCAACACGATGGTGGATCAGCTGAATTCCTTTGCCTCCGAGGTGACCCGCGTCGCCAAGGAGGTGGGCTCGGACGGAAAGCTCGGCGGACAGGCCCGGGTCGAGGGCGTGGCCGGGACCTGGGCGGATCTCACGAACAACGTGAACCTGATGGCCGCCAATCTCACCGGCCAGGTCCGCAACATCGCCGACGTGACGACGGCGGTCGCCAACGGCGACCTCTCCAAGAAGATCACCGTCGACGTGCGCGGCGAGATCCTGGAACTGAAGCTGACGATCAACACGATGGTGGACCAGCTGAACTCCTTCGCGTCCGAGGTCACGCGCGTCGCCCGCGAGGTCGGCACCGAGGGCAAGCTCGGCGGTCAGGCCCAAGTGAAGGGCGTCGGCGGCGTCTGGAAGGGACTGACGGACAACGTGAACATGATGGCGGCGAACCTCACGGGGCAGGTCCGCAACATCGCCGAGGTCACGACGGCGGTCGCCAACGGCGATCTCTCGAAGAAGATCACCGTCGCGGTCGAGGGAGAGATCCTGGAGCTGAAATCGACCATCAACACGATGGTGGACCAGCTGAACTCCTTCGCCTCCGAGGTCACGCGCGTCGCCCGCGAGGTGGGCATCGAGGGCAAGCTCGGCGGTCAGGCCCAAGTGCGCGGCGTCGGCGGGACCTGGAAGGACCTCACCGACAACGTGAACATGATGGCCGCGAACCTCACCGGGCAGGTCCGCAATATCGCCGAGGTCACCACGGCGGTCGCCAACGGCGACCTCTCGAAGAAGATCACCGTCGACGTGCGCGGCGAGATCTTGGAGCTGAAATCGACCATCAACACGATGGTGGATCAGCTCAACTCCTTCGCGTCCGAGGTGACCCGCGTCGCCCGCGAGGTCGGCACCGAGGGCAAGCTCGGCGGTCAGGCCCAGGTGCGCGGCGTCGGCGGGACCTGGAAGGATCTCACCGACAACGTGAACATGATGGCCGCGAACCTCACCGGGCAGGTGCGCGGCATCGCGAGCGTCGTCACGGCGGTGGCGCAGGGCGATCTCAAGCGCAAGCTCTCGGTCGACGCCAAGGGCGAGATCGCGGCGCTCGCCAACACCGTCAACGAGATGATCGAGACGCTCGCCACCTTCGCCGATCAGGTCACGAACGTCGCCCGCGAGGTGGGCGTCGAGGGCAAGCTCGGCGGACAGGCGCGGGTGCCGGGCGCGGCCGGCCTGTGGCGCGACCTCACCGACAACGTGAACCAACTGGCGGCGAATCTCACGACCCAGGTGCGCGCCATCGCGGAGGTGGCCACCGCCGTGACCAAGGGCGACCTCGCCCGCTCCATCTCGGTCGAAGCCTCCGGCGAGGTCGCCTCGCTGAAGGACAACATCAACGAGATGATCCGCAACCTGCGCGACACGACGTTGAAGAACGCCGAGCAGGACTGGCTGAAGACCAACCTCGCCAAGTTCACCCGCATGCTGCAGGGCGAGCGCGATCTCGCCACGGTCTCGAACCTGATCCTGTCCGAGATCGCGCCGCTCGTGAACGCGCAGCGTGGCGTGTTCTACATGGTGGAGAACGAGGGCACCGAGCCCTCGCTCGAACTGGTGGCGAGCTACGCCTTCACCGAGCGCAAGAACCTCTCGAACCGCTACCGGATGCGCCAGGGCCTGATCGGGCAATGCGCCTACGAGAAGAAGCGCATCCTGCTCACCAGCGTGCCGGGCGATTATATCACGATCGGCTCGGCGCTCGGCGAAGCGCCACCCCTCAACATCATCGTGCTGCCGGTCCTGTTCGAGCAGGACGTGCGCGCCGTGATCGAGCTCGCCTCGTTCAACCGGTTCAGCGAGGCGCACCAATCCTTCCTCGACCAGCTCACGGAATCGATCGGCATCGTGCTCAATACGATCGCGGCGAACATGCGCACCGAGGGCCTGCTCAAGCAGTCGCAGCTCCTGACGAGCGAGTTGCAGAGCCAGCAGGAGGAATTGAAGAAGACGAACGACCGGCTGGAACTCCAGGCCGCCTCCCTGCAGCAATCCGAGGATCTGCTGAAGAGCCAGCGCGAGCGCCTGCAGATGACGAACGAGGAGTTGGAGGAGAAGGCGCGCCTCCTCGAGATTCAGAAGAAGGAGGTCGAGGGCAAGAATCGCGAGGTCTCCGTCGCCAAGACGGCTCTGGAGGAGAAGGCCGAGCAGCTGGCGCTGACCTCCCGCTACAAGTCGCAGTTCCTGGCCAACATGAGCCACGAGCTGCGCACGCCGCTCAACAGCCTCCTGATCCTCTCGAAGCTCCTGTCCGAGAACCGCGACGGCAACCTGAGCGACAAGCAGCGGGAATTCGCCAAGACCATCAACGCCGCTGGGACGGACCTGCTCTCGCTCATCAATGATATCCTCGACCTGTCCAAGATCGAGTCCGGCACCGTCTCCCTCGAACTCGGCGACATCGCCCTGCAGGACCTCGTCGATCACCAGGAGCGGACGTTCCGGCAACTCGCGATTGAGCGGCAGATCGCCTTCGAGATCGACCTCGCGCCGGGGCTGCCGCGGGTCGTGCGCACGGACGCGAAGCGCCTGCAGCAGGTGCTGCGCAATCTCCTGTCGAACGCCTTCAAGTTCACCGAGAAGGGCGGCGTCACGCTGCGGATCGCTTCGGCGGAGGGCTCGCCTCTGCGAGCCGGCAGCCAGTGGCTCTCGCTCGCCGTGACCGACACCGGCATCGGCATCCCGGAGGGCAAGCAGCGGATCATCTTCGAAGCGTTCCAGCAGGCCGACGGCACCACGAGCCGCAAGTACGGCGGCACCGGTCTCGGCCTGGCGATCAGTCGCGAGATCGCGCGCCTCCTCGGCGGCGAGATCGTCCTCGACAGCCGGCCGGGTGAGGGCAGCACCTTCACGCTGTTCCTGCCCTTCGAGCCGCCGGCCTCCGCCGGCATCGGCCGGACGATCGACTTCGGCGACGGGGCCGCCCCGCTCAGCGCGCGCCAGCTCTCCGCGGCCACCGCGCTCTCGGCCTCGGCCGACGATCGCCACGCGATCCATAACGGCGACCACCTCGTGCTCATCATCGAGGACGACGCGATGTTCGCCTCCGTCCTCCTCGAACTGGCGCGGGAGCGCGGCTTCAAGGGGCTGATCGCGCAGGACGGGGCGGCGGCGCTCGGGCTCGCGCACCGCTACAAGCCGCACGCCATCACCCTCGATATCGGCCTGCCCGACATGGACGGCTGGGCGTTGCTCGACCTCCTCAAGAATGACGCCCGCACCCGGCACATCCCGATCCACGTCATCTCGGTCAACGACGAGAAGAAGCGCGGCCTGCGCGCGGGCGCATTCGGGTTCCTGGAGAAGCCGGTCGACCGGGAGGGCCTGCTGAAGGCGCTGGAGCGATCGAAGGACTTCATCACGCGGCCGGTCCGCAATCTCCTGCTCGTCGAGGACGACGAGAACCAGCGCGCCAGCGTCACGGCGCTCCTCAAGGACGAGGACGTGAACGTCTGCGGATTCTCTACCGCGTCGGCGGCGCTCGAGGCCGTCAACGGCGGCCGCTTCGACTGCGCGATCATCGACCTCGGCCTGCCGGACATGGGCGGTGCCGACCTCATCGAACAGATCCGCAGCATCGAGGGTGGCGAGGAACTGCCGATCATCGTCTACACCGGCAAGGAGCTCACCTCCGTCGAGGAGAAGCAGCTGAAGCAGTCGGCCTCGACCATCATCATCAAGGACACAACCTCGCCAGAGAGGCTCCTGGAGGAGACGGCCCTCTTCCTCCATCGCACGATCGCCACCGTACCGGCGGAGGAGCAGATCATCGTTTCGCGGAAAGAATCCACGTCGCTCCAGGGCTGCCGCATCATCCTCGTCGACGACGACGTGCGGAACATCTTCTCGCTCACCAGCGCATTGGAGCAGTACGGCTTGGAGGTTCTGTTTGCGGAGAACGGGCGCGACGGAATCGAGCTCCTGAAGGCGAATCCGAATGTGGACGCGATGCTCGTGGACATTATGATGCCCGGGATGGACGGCTACGAGACCATGCGGGAAATCCGCAGCCACGATGCGTTCCGGACCCTTCCGCTGATCGCCGTCACGGCGAAGGCGATGAAGGGCGACCGGGAGAAGTGCATCGAGGCGGGCGCGTCCGACTACGTGTCCAAGCCCGTCGACATCGACCAGCTTCTTGCCGTGCTCCGCGTCCAGCTCGAGCGCCGCGGCAACGGAGCCCACAGCGTGAACGCGGGCGCGCCGCCTCTCTCGGACGAGGGCACGCGCGTCCAATGATGGATTATCCGCCGCTGCCTCTGAGCTTTCCGGAGCCCGCGGACGATCTGCCGGCGGAGGCGGAGCACCGCGCGATCCGTGCCAAGATCCTGATCGTCGACGACGACCGGCGCAACCTGCTGGCGGCATCCGAGGTGCTCGATCAGCCGGGCCTGGAGCTCGTTCTCGCGGATACGCCCGAGGAGGCCCTGCGCCGCACGCTGCGGGAGGATTTCGCGCTGATCCTCCTCGACGTGCAGATGCCGAGGATGGACGGCTATGAAGTCGCCGCGCTGGTCCGGAGCCGGCCGCGCACCTCCCGGGTGCCGATCGTGTTCCTGACGGCGCACAACAAGGACGACATCCACATCTTCCGGGGTTACTCGGCGGGGGCCGTCGACTACGTCTTCAAGCCGATCCAGCCCCTGGTCCTGAAGTCGAAGGTCGACATTTTCGTCGACCTCTACCGGAAAACCGAGGAGATCAAGGGCAAGGCCGCCGCCGAGAAGCGGCTGCTCCTCGAGAACCTCCGCGTGCGCGGCGAGAAGCTCGAGGCGGAGCGGGCCCTGCGCCGGCAGGAGGAGCATCAATCGGCCGTCCTGCGCGGGTTGCCGATCGCCCTCTACACCGCCTCGGTCGGCGAGGCGGACCGCCGCCTGAACTTCACGAGCGACAGCATCGCCCGGATCACGGGTTTCTCGCGCGAGGCGTTCGCGGCCGGCGGGTTGTGGCAGTCGCGGCTGAACCCCGAGGACCGGGACCGGGCGCTCGCCGCGCTGGACACGATCGGCGATAACGGCACCGTCGCGATCGAGTACCGCTGGCGCAATGCCGACGGCGAGGAGCGCCACATCCTCGATCAGATCGTGCTGAACCGGAGCGAGGACGGTGTTCCGGCCGAACTCTTCGGCGTCTGGTTCGACGTGACCGACCGCAAGGAACTCGAACTCAGCCTGCTGCACGCGTCGAAGCTCGAGGCAGTCGGCCGGCTCACCGGCGGCATCGCCCACGACTTCAACAACATGCTGGGCATCGTGATCGGCAATCTCGATCTCCTGCAGCGCGCTCTGCCGCCCGACGAGAAGGTCTCGCGCCGGATCGAGCACGCCCTCGACGGCGCGCAGCGCTGCGCGGAACTGACGAGCCGCCTCCTCACCTTCTCGCGCCGCTCGCCGCTGCAGCCGAAGCTCTTGGAATTCGCCACCTTCATGCCGGGGCTGGTCAAGCTCTTGGAGCGGACGCTCGGCGAGCGCGTGAGCGTGACGCTGACGATGGACGCGGGGATCCCGCCCGTCCGCGTCGATCACGCACAACTGGAGGCGGCGCTCATCAACCTCGCCGTCAATGCGCGCGACGCCATGCCGGAAGGCGGCAGGCTCGACCTGTCGGTGCGGGCCCGGAATGACGCGGCCTCCGAGGGTGCTCGGGTCCCGTTCGTGGAGATCGCCGTCACCGATACCGGAACCGGCATGCCGCCATCCGTCCTCGCCCGCGTCTTCGAGCCCTTCTTCACCACCAAGGAAGCCGGCAAGGGCACGGGCCTCGGCCTCAGCATGGTCTACGGCTTCGTCCAGCAGAGCGGGGGCACGATCGCGATCGACAGCGTGCCCGATCAGGGTACCACGATCACGGTCGCGCTGCCGGCCTTCGTCGGGGAGGCGACCGGGCTTTCGGACCGGCCGGCGCCCTCCGCCGGGCACGCGGTGACGGGCGAGGGCAAGATCGTGCTCGTGGTCGAGGACGACGCCGACGTCCGCCAGATCGCGATCTCCGCCCTGGAATCCCTCGCCTTCCGGGTCATCGACGCGAAGGACGGCGAGGACGCTCTGCGCACGCTGGAGACGAATCCGGACGTCCACCTCGTCTTCAGCGACGTGAACATGCCGGGCGCGATCACCGGCCTCGAACTCGGCCGGATCATCCGGGTTCGTTGGCCGGCCGTCTCGGTGCTCCTCACCTCCGGCTACCTTCGCGAAGATCAGGACCCGAGCGAGTTCGACATCTTGCAGAAGCCGTATCGGACCTCCGATCTGGAGGCGGCTCTGAGCAAGATCGCCCCGTCGCGCGAGCGCTGCGCTCACTGAGGCCGGGCTCGCACCCCAACGGTCGGCGAAAGGCTATTCGCGAGCGCGCGGACGCACGGTCGCGCATTCGCACGACGTGATTCAGCCGCTACCAAGATCCTCGTCCGTCCGGGCCGCGCATTTCGCCGCCGGAGCGTTGCCGTTTCGAAGAGTTTGGACGCGCAACTTCACAAATGCTTATCTTTGTCACCACCTCCATGAAAAGCTCTGGAAATAGGACGTCAAAGTAAGTTATAGTTCTCGGCAGTCGCGCTCACGATTGGCGGCGGCTTTCGCGGGCTCGGTGCCCGCCCGGTCGTCGTGAACGGTCTTCCGCTGGAGGGCTCTGCGATGGCAACGCTGCGTGCGGTTTTCCCCCAACAGGTCAAGGCACGCCCCGGCGTGCGCACGATCGGCACAGAGGATCTGCGATACGCCCTCTCGAAGGGTGTCGAGGATTTCCTGGCGATGCCGACTCACGTCCTGTTCGTCATCGCGATCTATCCGATCGCAGGCCTGATCATCGCCACCGTGACGTTCGATCAGGATTTGATCCCGCTCCTGTTCCCGCTCGCCTCGGGCTTCGCCCTCGTCGGCCCGTTCGCGGCCATCGGCCTGTACGAGTTGAGCCGGCGCCGGGCGGCAGGGCTCGATGTGGGCTGGTCGCGCGCATACGCCCCCTTGAGGGCGCGGTCCGCCGGCGCGATCGTCACCGTCGGCATCGTCCTCATGGCGATCCTCATCGCCTGGCTCATCGCCGCGATGGGCCTCTACTGGGCAATCTACGGTGACGAGCAGCCCCAGACGATCTTCGCCTTCGCCGAGGATGTCCTCACCACCCGCCGTGGCTGGACCCTGATCATCATCGGCAACCTCGTGGGCTTCGCCTTCTCCCTGCTGGCCCTTGCGGTGAGCGTGGTGTCCCTGCCGCTCCTCGTCGACCGCGAGACGGACGCGCTCACGGCCATCGAGACCTCGCTCGAGGCAGTGCGGATGAATCCGCGCATCATGGTGCTCTGGGGATTCATCGTGGCGGCCTGCCTCGTGATGGGAATGCTGCCGCTCTTCGTCGGATTGACCTTGGCGCTGCCGATCCTCGGCCACGCCACGTGGCACCTGTACCGGCGCACCGTCGCTCCATGAGCGGCGGCCCCGAACGGGAGGACGTCGAGGCCCGTGCCTCCGTCGAAGGGATCCGGGTGATCCGTCCGTGAGATGAGGTGCGGGAGGCAACCGTGTTGGCGCTGATCCTCGTCCTGATCGCCCTCGGATCGATCGCCTTCCATGTCCTGAGCCCGTGGTGGTGGACGCCGATCGCCTCGAACTGGAATTACATCGACTCCACGTTGATCATCACCTTCTGGATCACCGGTCTCGCCTTCGCGGCGATCGTCCTGTTCGTCGCCTATTGCCTGGTCGCCTTCCGCCACCGACCGGGCCGGCGCGCGGCCTACGAGCCGGAGAACCGGCGCCTCGAGGGTTGGCTGACCGTGGTCACCGCCCTCGGCGTCGCCGCCCTGCTCGCGCCCGGGCTGATCGTCTGGGGGCAGTTCGTGCGGGTGCCGGCCAACGCCACCGAGATCGAGATCGTCGCCCAGCAATGGCGCTGGGCCTATCGGCTTCCCGGCGCGGACGGGCGGCTCGGCGCCTCCGGCATCGAGCATGTCAGCGACGAGAACCCGCTCGGACTCGATCCGAAGGACACGGCCGCGCGGGACGACCTCGTCATCGACGGCGACCTGCACCTGCCCCTCGGCAGGCCCGTGAAGGTCCTGCTCCGCTCGACCGATGTGGTGCACAATTTCTACGTGCCGGAGTTCCGGGCCAAGATGGACATCATCCCCGGCATGGTCACGTATTTCTGGTTCACGCCGACCCGGACGGGCACCTTCGACGCCCTCTGCAACGAGGTCTGCGGGGTCAGCCACTACGCCATGCGGGGCCGCGTGACCGTGGACGGCGAGGCGGCCTACAGCTCGTGGCTCGGCCAGCAGAAGACCTTCGCGAGCGTCGCCAGTCAGAAGCGCCTGGCCGCGGGCCGGGCAGGCTCGCAGGAGCGGTGAAGGAGGCGCCCGATGGCCGACGCGCAGCTCGGAACCGTGCCCCCCTGCCGAAAGGGGGCATCGACGACGTCGAACTCTACCACCCGCACAGCTGGCTGACGAAGTACGTCTTCAGCCAGGACGCCAAGATCATCGCCGTCCAGTACGCGACGACCGCGCTGGCGATCGGCCTTGTCGCGCTGATCCTGTCCTGGCTCATCCGGCTCCAGCTCGGCTTTCCCGGCGTCGCCTCCCTGATCGGGCCGAAGGAATATTATCAGCTCATCACCATGCACGGCATGATCATGGTGATCTACCTGCTGACCGCCCTCTTTCTCGGCGGGTTCGGCAATTACCTGATCCCGCTGATGCTCGGCGCCCGGGACATGGTGTTCCCCTACGTCAACATGCTGAGCTACTGGATCTACCTGCTCGCCGTGCTCGTCCTCGTGGCGAGCTTCTTCGCGCCGGGCGGCCCGACCGGAGCCGGCTGGACCCTCTACCCGCCGCAGGCGATCCTCTCCGGCACGCCGGGCCAGGAATGGGGCATCGTGCTGATGCTCCTCTCCCTGATCCTGTTCATCATCGGCTTCACGATGGGCGGCGTGAACTACGTCGTGACCGTGCTCCAGGCGCGGGCGCCCGGCATGACCCTGATGCGGATGCCGCTCACCATCTGGGGCATCTTCACCGCCACGATCCTGGCGCTTCTCGCCTTCCCGGCGCTGTTCGTCGGCGCCGTGATGATGCTCCTCGATCGCCTGCTCGGCACGAGCTTCTTCATGCCCGCGATTATCGAGGCGGGGCAGCGCCTGCGCTACGGCGGCGGCAGCCCGATCCTGTTCCAGCACCTGTTCTGGTTCTTCGGCCACCCGGAGGTCTACATCGTGGCGCTCCCCGCCTTCGGGATCGTCTCGGACCTGATCAGCACGCACGCGCGCAAGAACATCTTCGGATACCGGATGATGGTCTGGGCGATCGTCGCCATCGGGGCGCTGAGCTTCGTCGTGTGGGCGCACCACATGTACGTCAGCGGGATGAACCCGTATTTCGGCTTCTTCTTCGCCACGACGACGCTCGTCATCGCCATCCCGACGGCGATCAAGGTCTACAACTGGGTCCTGACCCTCTGGCGCGGAGACATCCATCTCACGCTGCCGATGCTGTTCGCCATCGCCTTCATCGTGACTTTTCTAAACGGCGGCCTGACTGGTCTCTTTCTCGGCAACGTGGTGGTCGACGTCCCGCTCTCCGACACGATGTTCGTCGTCGCACACTTCCACATGGTGATGGGCGTCGCGCCGATCCTCGTCATCTTCGGCGGCCTGTATCACTGGTATCCGAAGGTCAGCGGCCGGATGCTGGACGAGCGCCTCGGGCACCTGCACTTCTGGACGACCTTCCTCGGCGCCTACGCGATCTTCTTCCCGATGCACTATCTCGGGTTGATGGGCGTCCCGCGCCGCTACTTCGACATCGAGGGCCTCAGCTTCGCCACGCCCTCGGTCGCGACGCTCAACGCCTTCATCAGCGTCGTCGCCTTCCTCGTCGGCGCCGCCCAGATCGCGTTCCTCTACAACCTCGTCCACAGCCGGACCCACGGCGCGCCGGCCGGCGGCAATCCGTGGCGGGCGACCACCCTGGAGTGGCAGACCCCCACGACGCCGCCGCCCCACGGCAATTGGGGCGCGCACCTCCCCGTGGTCTACCGCTGGCCCTACGATTACAGCGTGCCGGGCGCGTCCGAAGACTTCATCCCCCAGAACCAGCCCGAACGCATCCCGGGCCCGTCCCCCATCTCCACCGCGGCACCCGCATGAGCGCGCCATGACCCTCGTGCTCGTCTACCTCGCCGCGCTCGCGGCCCTGTCCGCCCGGTGGCTGGCGCGGCAGCGGCTCGCCTCGAAGCCATGGCTAGAGACCGGCGCAGCGCTCGATCTCCCGCCTGGGCCGATGCGGATCCCGGCCGCTAAGCTCGGCGTGTCGGTGCTGCTGGCGGCGATCGGCCTGCTTTTCGCGCTGCTGGTGGCGGCCTACGGGATGCGCGTCCCGCGGGAGTCCTGGCAGAGCCTGCCCGATCCGCACATCCTCTGGCTGACGACGGGACTTCTCGCCCTGGCGAGCCTCGCGCTGCACGGGGGGAAGGGCGCGGCGGAACGTGATGGGCGGAGCGCCCTGATGCTCTGGCTGGCCGCCGCGTTGACGGCGATGCTCGGCTTTCTCGCCGGTCAGGGCCTCGCCTGGCGCCAGCTCCTCGACCTCGGCGCCGGCCCGAACGCCAGTGCGGCGGGCGCCTTCTTCTACCTGATCACTGCCCTGCACGCCCTTCACGTGGGTGGCGGTCTCGTCGCCCTCTGCGCAATCACGGCCCGCGCGGCGACCGCGCCCGGAACGGAGGCATCGCGCCTCGGCGTGGGGCTTTGCGCCCTCTATGCCGATGCCCTGCTCGGCGTCTGGCTCGTCCTGTTCGGGCTCCTGTTCCGGACGCCTTGGTCGGGCTGGATCTACGCCCTGTGCGGCCCCGCCTGAGGAAGCGAGGAGAGCATGACCGACGTCGCGTTCCGTTCGATCGCTCCCGCCGAGACCCGGCCGAGCCAGTGGCGGCGCCTCTCGGACGAGTGGTCGGCCGACCGTCAGACCTTCCGCGGCGCGTCCTGGCGCAAGGCCATGATGTGGATCTTCCTCCTCAGCGACACCTTCGTGTTCGGCTGCTTCCTGCTGTCCTACATGACGGTGCGGATGTCGACGACCGTGCCCTGGCCGAACCCGAGCAAGGTCTTCGCCCTCGAGATCGGCGGCACCGAGCTGCCCCTCATCCTGATCGCGATCATGACCTTCGTGCTGATCTCAAGCAGCGGCACCATGGCGATGGCGGTCGCCTTCGGCTACCGGCACGAGCGCGTGAAGACCGCGCTCCTGATGCTGCTGACGGCGCTCCTCGGCGCCATGTTCGTCGGGATGCAGGCCTTCGAATGGACGAAGCTGATCCACGAGGGCGTGCGGCCCTGGGGCAATCCGTGGGGTGCGGACCAGTTCGGCTCGACGTTCTTCATGATCACGGGCTTCCACGGCACGCACGTCACGATCGGGGTCATCGCGCTCCTCGTCATCGCCCGCAAGGTCTGGCGCGGCGATTTCGATTCCGGCCGGCGCGGCTTCTTCACGAGCCAGCGCGGACGCTACGAGAACGTCGAGATCGCGGGCCTCTACTGGCACTTCGTCGATCTCGTCTGGGTGTTCATCTTCGCCCTGTTCTATCTCTGGTAGGAGGACGAGTCATGGCGGCCGGCGCAGCGCACGAGACCGGGCAGGCCCACCCGATCCGGCTCTATCTCCTCGTCTGGGGCTGGCTGTTCGTGCTGAGCGCCTGTTCCTACCTCGTCGACTACTTCCACCTGCACGGGTACCTGCGCTGGTTCCTGATCCTGCTGTTCATGATCGTGAAGGCCGGCCTGATCGTCGCCGTCTTCATGCACATGGCCTGGGAGCGCCTCGCGCTCGTCTACGCGATCCTCGTTCCACCGGCAGCCCTCCTCGTCTTCGTGGCCATCATGACGTTCGAGGCGAGCTACACGCTCCTCACCCGCCTTGCCTTCGCCGGCGGCTGACCAGCCGTGGCGTGAGACTGCGACAAATGTGAAGGCGCGAAGCGCTGCGGGACGCTCTTCTTCGGGAAATGCGGGTGCTCCTCGTCGCGATCGGCAGCCACGGCGACGTTCTGCCATTCCTCGCCCTCGCGGCCGAGCTCGACCGGCGCGGCCACGCGGTCACGCTCGCGGCCCCGGCTCCCTTCGCGACGATGGCGGACCGGGCCGGGCTCGCCTTCCATGCGCTCGGCACCTGCGCGGATTACGCCCGATTCGCGGCGGAGCCGGAACTCTGGCACCCGAGGCGCGGGGTGAAGGCTGCCTTCCGCTACGTCTCGGCCCTCACGGAGCCGACCTTCGCCTGGCTCGCGGAGAATTGGCGGCCCGGAGAGGGCATCGTCGTCGCCTCGACGCTCGGCCTCGGCGCCAGGGTCGCGCAGGACAAGTTCGGCCTTCCCCTCGTCACGGTCCATGTCATGCCGATCCTCGTGGAGAGCCGTCACGCGCCCCCGGTGCTGCCCGGCTTCCCCCTGCCCTCCTTCCTGCCGGCGCGGTTCCGGCACTGGCTCGGCCGCGGCGCGGACACCTACGTGATTGGACCGGCCGTTCTGCCCGAGCTCAACGCGTTCCGTGCTCGACTCGGTCTGCCGCCGGTGCGCCGCCTGCGCCACTGGTGGAACAGCCCCTTGCGGGTGCTGCTCACCTTCGCGGACTGGTTTGTGCCGCCGCAGCCCGATTGGCCGGTCCAGGCTGTGCAGGTTGGATTCCCCCTCGCCGACCGCTTCGGCGATGCGGACGACCTCAGCCCTGCCCTCGAAGCATTCCTGGAGGCAGGTGAGCCGCCGCTCGCCTTCACCTACGGCTCGGCGATGCGCCAGGGCCGCAGCTTCTTCCACACCGCCGTGCGGACCTGCAGGCGCATGGGCCGGCGCGGCGTCCTCCTTGCGCCACAGGAGGACCAAGTCCCAACCGAGTTGCCGCCGGACGTCCTGCACGTGCGCTACGCCCCGTTCAGCCGGCTGCTGCCGCGCTGCGCCTCGCTGGTTCATCACGGCGGGATCGGGACCGTGGCCCAAGGCCTCGCCGCCGGGATCCCGCAACTCGTCGTGCCGGTCGCGTTCGACCATTTCGACGAGGCGCAACGCCTGAAGAGCCTCGGCGTCGGTACCGCCCTCAGCCGCCGCCGCTTCACACCGAGACGGGCCTCCGCCGAGATTCGCCGAATGCTGGCGGCCCCGCAGGTCGCGCAGGCCTGCGCCACGGCCCGGCAGCGGATGGCGGGGGGCGACGGCGTGCCCGCCGCCTGCGACGTGATGGAGCGCCTCCACCCGGCCTGACCGCGATCGGACGCGATGCCAGGGCGGGCCTCGGCATCGCCGATTCGATTCGGGTGAGGCCGGCAGATCCCGTCGACGACATCGGGACGGGCCGTGCCGATCTCGTGGGCCACGTATCCCGCCCGTCGCCATGAATGCTCCGGGTTGACGTATTCTTCGTTGCGGTCAAGCATCAATGCAAGCAAGAGTGGCATCATCGAATCCCGCTGCCGATCCATGATCTTTACGACCAACGCCGCCGGTAGACTCGCCTATCTCAGTCCAGGATGGGCCGAGATCACCGGGCAGGATGCGCGGAGTGCCGCGAATTACGGATGGGTGCGAGTGGTGCATCCGGAAGATGCCGAGATCGTGCGCGCTCTCGTGGCACGCGCCATCGACGAGGGCCGCGAGTTCAGCGTCCGCTATCGCCTGATCGATCGGCAGGGACGGCCCGTCTGGGTCGCCGCGGTCGCGATGCCGCGTCACGATCCGCATCGTCACGGCTTCCTCGGCTTCCTCGGCTCGGTGAACGAAATCCTGGGTGCGGTGTCCAAGGAAACCAGGGCCGATGGGCTCGTCGGTCGCCTCATCGCCCCGGAGGTCGGGCCGGGTCGGGTGCCGCGGTCGAGCCACGAGATCGCCGCAGCCCACATTCTGGCCGCACAGGCCGAGACTCTGCGGACGAGCAGCCGGTCGGCTCGGCAGGCCATCGAATTCGCGGCATTCGAGGTGAGCCGTCAGCTCACGCACGGTGAGGATGGTGTCGTCAGCGCCGAACTGCACTGAGCCATCTGTTCACCGCCCGCTGACCATGCCGCGCGGGGCGGTCCGCGCCAGTGATCCCGTGTGCGCCAGCGCATTCGGATTGCAACGAGGCGGCGCTACACCCAGGCGGATCGTCCTGGCATGAGGCACACCATTAGCCGCCGTCAGAACCCCGACACAGCGACCGCCCTGATCAATCTTTCGCTCTACGTTTCGGTGAGCGGGGTCTTCGCGACGGCGTTCGCGCTTGTATCCCTCGGATACTGAAAGCCCCCCGCGCGTGAGCCGCGCGAGGAGCCGCACAAGTGTCTTCGATCGGAGGCCAGAGCCTACTTGCCCTTGAGCGCGTCCTTCACGCTGCCCACGGCGTTCTGCACCTTGCCCTTGACCTGATCGGCGATGCCCTCGTTCTTGAGCTTCTCGTCGCCCGTCACCCGGCCGGCGCCTTCCTTGACCTTCCCGCCGAGGTTGGTGGCCGAGCCTTCGACGCGATCCTGATCGACAGCCATGGTTTCCTCCTGGAACTGAGCGGTGGCGCACGCGGCGCCCGTGGGAAGCGAACGACGGGTACGCTCGCCGGTTCCGCTGACGCTCGCCGATGCCGGCCCGCGTCAGGACACGCGGTCCGATCTCGCGTCAGCGTTGCACGACCCTGAGAGACCCGCGCCGGCCGTTGCATTTCTGTGCGATTCTTTACCAACGGTCAGGAGACACAGCGGTAACCTTGCCGCCGACCAGAAGGATGAAGCCGCCCGCCGCATGCACGCGCTGATTGAGGCCGGCCTGAACCGGCGCTGGTACGACCTCCGGCTGCCCGCGGCGCTGGAAGCGCGCTACCACTCCGAGCACGAGCCGCCGGACGGCTGGTATCTCCAGTCGTGGATGGTGATCTTCATCGCCTTCAACATCCTGTCTCTGAAGGTCGATCTCGATGCCTTCGGGGCGGAGGCGATCGCCATCCCGGCGGGCCTCACGCTCGGTCTTTTCGTGCCGCTGGCGATCGGCTCGATCATCATCCTGCGAGGACGTCCCTCCGCCGGTGTCCAGATGGGCGCGGTGCTCGTGACGGGGCTCGTCGATATGGCGATCGTGCTCAACAGCGCGCGGATCGCGCCGCCGGAGCACGCGCATACCTACCTGATCCTCGCGGCCATCGTGCCGCTCGTGGTCGGGATGATCGCGCCCCTCTCCTTCCGGCACAGTCTCGTCTTCTGCTTCGGCAGCTTCGCCCTCTACGTGATCTCGATCGTCGCCTTCGGACTCAGCGACACCGGGGGCAGCGGGGTCCCGCTGCTCGTGGCGAGCCTGGTTCTGGTGCCGCTGAAGCTCGCCTATTCCCGGGAATGGGAGACCAAGCGCAGCTTCCTGTTCGGCCTGCGCGAGAAGGCGCAGGCGGAGGCCCTGGCGCAGGCGAATGCGCGCCTGACCATTCTCTCGGAGACGGACCCGCTGACGGGCGTGGCGAACCGGCGCCTGTTCACGGAGCGCCTGCGGGCGGTCTGGGAATCCAGGCCGGTGGACGGCGACTGGATCGGCATCGTTGTCGTCGACATCGACCGCTTCAAGCTCCTGAACGACTCGGCCGGTCACGCGGCCGGGGATGCCTGCCTGACCCGCGTCGCCGAGGCGTTGCGGGGACCGGTCGAGGCGCGGGGCGGCCTCATCGCCCGCTACGGCGGCGAGGAGTTCGTTGCCCTGGTTCCCGGCCTCACGGAGGCGGCGGCCTGCGCGGCCGGCGAGGAGATGCGCCAGGCGGTCGCCGGTCTCGCGATCCCGCATCCGGGACTCGGCCCACGCCGCTACGTCACCGTGAGCGTCGGCGTGACGGCGGCGCGGACCCGCTGGCGGAATGAGGGGCTCGACGCCGATTCGCTTCTCAAGGCCGCCGACGAGGCTCTCTACCGGGCGAAGAACGGCGGGCGGGACCGGGTCGAGATCGAGGCCGCCACACGGCCTCTCACGCAAGCTTTGACCGGGCCGCGGCCGGCCCGGCGCATTGCCGTGGCGGCCACGCGCGTCATCAGCGTGTCGCGGCCGGCGGCGTGACGACGTGGATCAGTTCGCCGGATCGTGCTGGGCGTGGACGGTCGCCTCCAGCTGACCCCGCTCCTCCAGGGCGCGGATGGCGTGGTGCCGGCTCAGGCCCTCGAAGAGGTCGACGGCCGATGGGCGCCCGTCCTGCGCCATGTAGGCTGCGAGCCGCGCGTAATCGGTGGCGAGGCGCTCGTCGCGTGCCGCGGCCCGGGCCAAGCCCGACACGGTCACCTGGAACTCGGAAAGCTGATTCTGAGGCACGGCCGTCACGCTGTTCCGGGCCGAAGCCCTCTCTCGCCCGAAGAGTTTGCCGAAGCGCGGCCGGAAGGCAATGCCTTGGTTGCCGGGACCCTTGGCCGCGCCCGTTTTCGGGATGAATCGCGCAGCTTGGAGTGCGGTCACGCGGGGACCAGGCCACTCCAGATCATGCTGAGCCCGGCGAGAAGCATCAGCCCATCCATCAGGACGCGAAAGCGCTCGGGCGAGAGTCTCAGCACGAAGGGCTTGGCGAGGAATGCCCCGGCCATCAGCGAGGCGCCGACGACGAGCCCCTTCGCCAACTCCGCCATCGGCAGCGCGCCCGCCCCCTGAAAGGTCAGCGTCTTGCTCGCGTAGACGGCGAAGGAACCCGCGGCCTCGGTGCCGATAAAGGCACCCTTCGACAGCCCGTAGGCCACGAAGAGCGGCACCGAGATCGGCCCCGTCGAGACCACGATGCCGGTGAGAAAGCCGATCACGGCCCCGCCGAGCGCGAGATGGACGAGGTTCAGGCGCACGAGGTGCCGGGCGAGCCAGTGCCGGGCCGGGATCATCGCGAGAAGAAACGCACCGATCGCGAGGTCGACAGCGCGCGCGGGCAGCACGAGCAGCGTCCGCGCTCCGGCCGCTGCGGCGAGGGCTCCCGGCACCGCGTAGGCCGCGAAGGCGCGCCGATCGACGGCCTGCCACCACGCGAGCACCCGCGAGACATTCGCCATCACGGCAGCGACAGCCATGATCGGCACGGCCGCCTTCGGCCCGTAGACGGCGGCAAGCACCGGCACGAGCATGATCGAGGAGCCGGTACCCACGATGCCGCTGATGATTCCCGCGACGAGACCGACGGCGAGAACGAAGAGAACGCCCATCCCTATCTTCTGCTCGCTCGCTAGCCTCCCCGCGGGCACCCGGCGTTCCGAGAAGCCGGCCCCTCCCCACCCTGACATCCCGGGAAGCGATCCGACCGCTTGAGATGCGCAAGTGCGCCGCGGATCACGGCGAGCGCGGAGAGCCCCCGCCCGCGCTCCTACTGCGTCACCTCATTGCCGCTGTAGTCGATGGCGCCGGCAGCGTTCTTCTTCCAAACGTACATCACGTAGTCGGGGCGGGTGATGTCGCCCTTCTTGTCGTAGGCGATCTCGCCGATCACGGTCCGCGTCGGCTTGCCCTGGTGGAGATAGTCGGCGAGCGCCTTGCCGTCCGTCGAGCCCGTCGCCTCGATCGCCTTAGCGAGGATCTGGACCGCCGCGTAGGAGTAGAGCGTGTAGGCCTCCGGATCGATGCCCTTTGCCTTGAAGGCCGCCACCACGTCCTTGGCGTCCGGGTTCTTGCGGGCATCGGGCGAGAAGGTCATCAGCGTGCCCTCGGCGCCCGGGCCGGCGATCTGCACGAACTCCTTGTCGGTGATGCCGTCGCCGCCCATCAGCGCCGCCTGCAGGCCCTGGTCCCGCATCTGCCGGATCAGCAGGCCGGCCTCCGTATGGATGCCGCCGAAATAGACGATGTCGATGCCGGCCTGCTTCAGCTTCGAGACGAGGGCGGAGAAATCCTTCTCGCCGGGATTGATGCCCTCGTAGACGGCATCCTTGCCGCCCTTGGCGCGGAAGACCTTGCGGGTCTCGTCGGCGAGCCCCTTGCCGTAGGGCGTCTTGTCGTGGACGAAGGCGACCCTCTTGGCCGCGAAGTGCTTGGCGAGATACTCGCCCGCCACCGCGCCCTGTTGGTCGTCGCGGCCGCAGGTGCGGAAGGTGTTCCAGTTGCCGCGCTCGGTGAACTTCACCGCCGTCGAGGCCGGTGTGATCTGGATGATGCCGGCGTCCTGGTAGACGTCGGAGGCCGGGATCGAGACACCGGAATTGAAGTCGCCCACCACCATGGTGACGCCCTCGGAGGCGAGCTTGTTGGCGACCGAGACGCCCTGCTTCGGGTCGGAGGCGTCGTCGCCGCTGGACAGCTCGAACTTCTTGCCCTTGATGCCGCCCGCCTTGTTGATGTCCTCGACCGCCTGCACAGCGCCGTTGCGGATCTGCGCTCCGAAGGCGGCACTGCCGCCGGTGACCGGGCTCGCGACGCCGATCTTGATCTGAGCCTGCGCCACCGAGACCGGCTCTCCCGAGACCAGCAGGCCGAGCGCGAGGCCCGCCAACACCATCGTCCTCATCTCACGTCCCCTTCTGTCGTCGGTGCCCCGGAGGGCGAGAACCCGCATCCTACGGCATCTCCGCGCGCGGGCGCTCCCGCCATGTCAGCGGCGAGGTGCGCTCGTAGAGCCAGCGGTACTGGGTGGTCATCTGCCGGGTGCGGGTGGCCCGAAAGGCGATCGCTCCGATCGCCAGCACCACGCCGGCGTCGGCGAGGTAGCGGGGGCCGGAGAGGAGCGTGCCCTCGAACAGGGCGAAGTGGATGAAGCGGACGGCCGCCGCGACCGCGAGCAGCGCCGGCACGGTTTGCCAGAACGGGCGCCAAGTCCGAGCGATGCCGCGGGCCGTCATCCAGGCGGCCCAGCCGCCCATGACCACGGTGACGAGGAGGAACAGAAGGGGCGAGCCCTCGAAGAGTTCCGCCGGCATGCTCAGCCCTTCGCCTCGGCGATCGTCGATGCCTCGACGATGCCGCCCTCCAGGTAGGCCGCCTTCACGGCCGGATCGTCGAGCAGGGTGCGACCGCTGCCGCTCATCGTGACGCGACCGTTCACGAGGACGTAGCCCCGGTGGGCGAGCTTGAGGGCGTGGTAGGCGTTCTGCTCCACGAGGAAGATCGTCATCCCCTCGCGCCGATTGAGGTCGCGGATGGCCCCGAAGATCTGCTTCACGACGAGGGGCGCGAGGCCGAGCGACGGCTCGTCGAGGAGGAGGAGGCGCGGCCGGCTCATCAGGGCGCGGGCGATGGCGAGCATCTGCTGCTCGCCGCCCGACATGGTGCCGGCGCGCTGCTGCAGGCGCTCCTTCAGGCGCGGGAACAGGGTGCAGACCCGCTCCAGATCCTCGGCAAAGTGGCGCCCGCCGTGGAGGCTCGCGCCCATCTGCAGGTTCTCCTGCACGCTCATGCGCGGGAAGACGCGTCGCCCCTCCGGGGATTGCGCGATTCCGAGCCGCGCGATGGCGTGGGTTGGAAGCCGGGTGATGTCCTGCCCGGCGAAGCGGACGCTGCCGGTGCGCGCTTGCGGAGAGCCGAAGATCGTCATCATCAGGGTCGACTTGCCGGCCCCGTTGGCGCCGATCAGCGTGACGATCTCGCCCTCCGCGACCTCGATATCGACGTCGCGGAGCGCAGCGACGCTGCCGTAATAGGCCGAGACGCCCCGCACCGCGAGGAGCGGGGAAGCGGCGGCCGCCTGGCGTGCGCGGGTCTCCTCGACGAGGACGTTGATGCCGGCAACGCTCATGCCTCGGCCTCCGCGCTCGGCAGGACGAGCCCGACCTCCGCCTCGACGGCCTCCACCTCCTCGTCCTCGACGCCGAGATAGGCGGCCACGACACGCGGGTCGGCCCGCACGGAGCCGGGCGAGCCGTCCGCGATCTTCACGCCGTAATCGAGCACGACGACGTGGTCGGAGATCTCCATCACCACCGACATGTCGTGCTCGATGAGGAGCACGGAGGTGCCGTCCTCGCGGATGCGGCGAAGGAGTTCCGTCAACTCAGCCGATTCCCGCGGGTTGAGGCCGGCGGCTGGCTCGTCGAGGCAGAGAAGGACGGGCTCCGTGCACATCGCCCGCGCGATCTCGAGGCGGCGCTGCGCTCCGTAGGGGAGATCGCCCGCCGGATCGTCGGCGCGGGCGGTCAGCCCGATCCGCTCGAGCCACAGGCGCGCCCGCTCGATCGCGGCGCGCTCCGCCGCCCGGTAGCCGCCGATGCCGAGGAGCCCGAGCAGGGTGAAGCCCGAGGCGCGCATGAGCGGCGCGTGCTGAGCGACCAGGAGGTTCTCCAGCACGGTCATGCCGGAGAACAGGCGGATGTTCTGGAAGGTTCGGGCCACCCGCGCCCGGCGGTTCACCGCGTGGTTCGGCAGCCGCTCCAAGAGGTGGCGGGCGCCGTCCGCATGGGCGAGGGTCAGGCGCCCCTCGGTCGGCTTGTAGAAGCCGGTGATGCAGTTGAAGACTGTGGTCTTGCCCGCCCCGTTCGGACCGATCAAGGCGGTGATGTCTCCGCGCAAGACCTCGAAGGAGAGGTCGTTGACAGCGAGCAGGCCGCCGAAGCGCATCGAGAGATGCTCGACGGTGAGGACGACCTTGCGCGGCTCGATCGGGCCCGACATCAGCCGTGGCCCTCGCGCACGAGGGCACCCGAGACGGCCCGTCGCTCGTTGAGGGCGACGGACGGCATGCGCACCGAGATCAGCCCGCGCGGACGCCAGACCATCATGGCGACCATGGCGAGGCCGAACAGGAGCAGGCGGTACTCGTTCGGATCGAAGCCGGCGCCGAAGACCGCTTTCAGGAAGCCGAGGTTGCGCAGGAGTTCCGGCCCGCCGACCATCGCGATGGCGGCGATCGCGACGCCGACCTGGCTGCCCATGCCACCGAGGACCACGATCGCCAGGATGATCGCGCTCTCCAGGAAGTTGAAGCTCTCCGGACTGATGAAGCCCTGGCGCACGGCGAAGAAGGAGCCCGCGAAGCCGCCGAACATGGCGCCGAGCGCGAAGGCGGTGAGCTTCGTCGTCGTGGTGTTGATGCCGAGCGATCGGCAGGCGATCTCATCCTCGCGCAGAGCTTCCCAGGCTCGGCCGATCGGCAGGCGCCGCAGGCGGAGCGTCACCGCGTTGGTGATCAGCGCCAGCGCCAGGATCAGGTAGTAGAGGAAGACGTTGCGGTGCATCGCGTCGAAGTTGAGGCCGAACGTCGCCGCGAAGCCGGTCGGCCCGGCCGTGAACGGGATGCCGAAGAAGCTCGCCCGCGGGATCGACGAGATGCCGGCCGAGCCGCCGGTCAGGTCGACCCAGTTGATCAGGACGAGGCGGATGATCTCGCCGAAGGCCAGCGTCACGATGGCGAGATAGTCGCCCCGCAGGCGCAGGACGGGGAAGCCGAGCAGCATGCCCCAGAGCCCGGCGGCGAGCCCAGCGAGCGGCAGGCAGAGCCAGAACGACAGGCCGAAGGTGGTGGCGAGCAGCGCGTAGGTGTAGGCGCCGACCGCGTAGAAGGCGACGTAGCCGAGGTCGAGCAGGCCCGCGAGCCCAACGACGATGTTGAGCCCCCAGCCGAGCATCACGTAGGTGAGGATCAGGATGCCGAGGTCGATCCAGTAGCGCGCGGGTCCGAGGCCGCCGCTCGCGAGCGCGGCGACGAGCGGCAGCGCCAGGGCCGCGCCGAGGAAGAGCGGCAGCGCCAGGGACGAGATCCGCTGGCCGGCATGCGGCGTCGCGTCGACGGCTTCCGTCGCCTGACGCGGCGAAGGGGTGAGCGCGCGGCGCGCGTCCCGGCGGAACAGGATCAGGCGCTGGGCCACGCGAAGGACGAAGATCGCCGCGCAGAGGCCGGCGACCAGCCCCCAGCGCGGGGTGAGGTCGAGGGCGCTCGTCTGGCTGAGATCGGTCCGGTAGCTCACGACCGGGATGCAGAGCCCGAGGGTGACGAGGGCATAGAGCCCCGCGTCCCGCAGGATCCCCCCGAGGTCCGGACCTCGCGCCACCCCGTCCAGCTTGGTGCCGGCCATGCCGCTCAGACCTTCTCGACCTCGGCCCGGCCGAGGATGCCCGACGGCATGAAGATCAGGACGATGGCGAGGATCGAGAAGGCGGCGACATCCTTGTACTCGATCGAGAAATAGGCCGACCAGAAGGTCTCGATGAGCCCGATGATCAGCCCGCCGAGAACGGCGCCCGGCAGCGAGCCGATGCCGCCGAGAACGGCCGCCGTGAACGCTTTCACCCCGGGCACGAACCCGTCCGAGAACGAGACGACGCCGTAGTAGAGGAGGTAGAGGACGCCGGCGACCGCCGCGAGCGCCGCACCGAGAACGAAGGTCAACGAGATCGTCCGATCGACGTCGATGCCGAGGAGCGCGGCCATGCGCCGGTCCTGCTCGCAGGCCCGTTGCGCCCGGCCGAAGGCCGTGCGCTGGACGAGATACCAGAAGCCGGCGAGCAAGATCACGGTCACGGCCATGATCAGGCACTGCTTGTAGGAAAGGGTCACGGCATAGCCGTCGCGCTCGAACAGGGTGAAGCCGCCGTTCAGCATCGGCGGTGTCGGCTTGTTGCGCGCGCCCTGTGCCACCTGCACGAAATTCGACAGGAAGATCGAGACCCCGATCGCCGAGATCAGCGGCGCGAGCCGGAAGGAGCCGCGCAGCGGCCGGTAAGCGACGCGCTCGATCGCCCAGCCCCAGAGGGCGGTGAGAGGCATGGTGATCAGGAGCACAACGATCAGCGCGAGCGGGACCGAGGCGATCCCGAGCCAGGTCGTGAGGATGAGGAAGCCGATCAGCGCGATGAAGGTCGACACCATGAAGACGTCGCCGTGGGCGAAGTTCACCATCCCGATGATGCCGAAGACCATCGTGTAGCCGATCGCGATCAGACCGTAGATCGCCCCGAGCGTGAGCCCGTTGATCAGCTGCTGTACGAACACATCCATTCGGCGCTGTCTCGCGTCGTTCCGGGCCTGAGGCGGGAGCCTCGCCGAGCGTAGGAGCCAGGGCAAGTCCCGTACCGGTCGCCGTCGCCGGCGCGCCGCGGATTCCCCCATCCTCCGTCCGTTTCCCGGGCGGCTTTGGCCGGACCATAGCCGATCAGCCAGCAAAATGCGCGCGGCGATTGCAGCGCTTCCCGCATCGCAGCACGCGGCGTACGGCCACGCTTTTCTCTTGTTAATTCAGTCGAGACGGCGCGACCGGCCAAGGACAGCGATGGCTTTTCCTCTCGCAGCGCAGCAGAAATACTTAGGTAGAAGGTACTGTGAAGGGCTTGCGCCGTCTGAACGGCGGGTTAACGTCGTGCCATCGTGACAGCGTTCGACGATCAACCTCAAAGGCAGGGTGGCTCCCATGTCCGAGATGATTCGTGTGAAACCCACCCAGGACGGCACCTACACCGTCTACCGCGGCCCCACCGCGCTGATCGCAGGCCTGACGCGCCTTCAAGCCGAGCGCTACGAGGCGACCATCGCCCGTCAGCGGCGGGACGCCCTGCTACCTCCGGAGGCATGAGAGCCGCACCCTGACGCGCGCGCCTGCTTCTGCGCATCCCGCACGAGGTCGACGGAATTTGCAGGCTCTCACGCTCCGGCGAGATCAAGCGGACCCAGATCCTCGATGAGACCGCTGCCGTTGAGGCCGCGGCTCGTCGCGCTGATGCGGTGTCGACCGCCCTCGCACGTGAACGCGTAGAGATAGTAGGCGGCGCGCCGGGCTGGCAGGTCGGCATGCGTGCCAGCTCGCGCGGAGGCCGAGGGCCCGCCGACGACCGGCACCCTCAGGCCATCCGGTCCCGGAACGTGCGCGACGCTGCCGACATGGTTGTGGCCGTGCAGGATCAGCTCCGCGCCCGCCCGGCCGATCATCGCCGTGAACGCCGCCGCGTCCTTGAGCTCGCGGCCCGCCACCGCACCGCCCGGATGCGGCGGATGGTGGATCATCACCACCCGGCAGGGCCGATCGGGCTCGCTTCCCAGCGCGACGAGGAGCGCTTCCGCGGCGGCGAGTTGCGCCTCCCCGAGCCGCCCGCTCGCAGCGAAGGGCTTCGTCGGGATCGCCGACGACAGGCCGACGAGGGCGACAGGCCCGCGCCGTCGCAGAAAGGGGAAGCACCCGCGACGCCCCGCATCGTCCGCCGTCCAGGGGCCGCAGGTGCCGAGCAGCCCATCGAGGGAGCCGCGCACGTAGGCATCGTGATTGCCGGGCACGAAGCTGACGCGCTCGGGCGTGCCCAGCGCTTCCAGGAAGACGCGCGCCGTCTCCCACTCGCTCGGCAGGCCGATGTTGCAGAGATCGCCCGTGCAGGCGACGTGGTCGGGCGATTGCACCCTCATGTCCGCGACGAGGGCCGCTAGGACCTCCATGTCGTGGCTGCGGGACCGTCCGCGCCGCCAGTTGGCGTAGCCTGTGGCCCGCTTGCTGAAGAGCTGCCGCAGCCGCGGCCGCGCCAGCGGGCCGACATGCGGGTCGGTGAGATGGGCGAGACGGAACATGGGGCCGGACAATCACCGCGCGCATCGCGCCGGCTCCGCATCGCGGCTCGGGCTTCCCGCGTCAAGCGTGCCGCGGATGCGGGACCGCCTCATGCGCTCCCGATAAGGACGCCCGCCAGCAGGACGAGGATGCCGCCGATCACCACCTGCAGGGAGGCGCGCCAGAATGGCGTCGCCATGTAGCGGGTGCGGATGCCGGAGATGATCAGAAGCTCCAGCACCACGACGGCGATGGCGAGTCCCGTCGCGAGCAGGAAGGCGTTCGGCCAGGCATCGGGGATCGCGTAGGGCAGCGTGTGGCCCAGGCCGCCGAGAGCCGTCGCGACGCCGCAGACGGCGCCTCGGATCACGGGCGAGCCGCGCCCAGTCACCTGCCCGTCGTCCGAGAGGGCCTCGGTAAAGCCCATGCTGATGCCGGCTCCGACCGAGGCGGCGAGACCGACAAGGAATGTCGCCCCGTTGCTGTGCGTGGCGAAGGCGGCCGCGAAAATCGGAGCCAGCGTCGAGACGGAGCCGTCGATCAACCCAGCGAGCGCGGGCTGCACGTATTGCAACACGAAGCTGCGGTGGCGTTCCTCGGCGGTAGCGTCGGGCTCGATGGCATTCGGAAGAGCGATCGGCATGCGGCAGCGTTCCTGTTTGGATTGATTCCAATCTATATATTAGAATGGATCTAAACAAGTCGGGCGCCGCTTTTTCGCCCGCTGCCTAACTTAGGAGCCCACGGCTCTGTGAAGGGCGCCGCCGGCCCGTTCGGTTGATGCTCCGGAGGGATCGGAGCTAGACAGGCCGCCGCCCCGACAGGCTGCTTGAGAGGGCCGCGATCGCTCGTCCAGAGGGGCGAGCCCGACGGTCAGAACAGGATTCCTGCGACGCGCCCGGATCGGGTCGCCGGACTTTCAGAAGCGAGACATGAGCCTCGTCAAACGCATCAGCCGATTGCCGGCCGTCCAGGGCGCGTTGGGCCACCTCGCCGCCGATTACCTGCGGCTTGTTCGACGGACCAATCGCTTCAGCGTGATCCCCGCCGAGGAGACCGACGCGTGGATCGACCGGCTCACGCCCTTCATCGCGGGCATGTGGCACGGCCAGCACATCATGGTGCCGTTCCTGCGCCGGCCTCAGGATCGCGTCGCGACGATCATTTCCCGCAACCCGGACGGCAACATCAACACGATCGCGTTGGAGCGCCTCGGCATCCGAGTGATGCGGGCCTCGGGCGCGCGAGGCCGCGTCGTGCGCGACGCCCGCGCCAAGGGCGGCGCCGAGGGCCTGCGCGCCATGCTGCGGGCGCTCAAGGACGGCGAGACGGTCGCCTTCAGCGCCGATGTTCCGAAAGTCTCGCGCCGCTGCGACGCCGGCATCATGACGCTGGCCCGCTTCTCGGGCCGGCCGATCGTGCCCGTCGCCGTGGTGACGAGCCGTCACCTGCGATTCAATTCCTGGGACCGGGCCTGCCTCGGGCTTCCCTTCGGCCGCGGTGCGATGGTGTTCGGCGAGCCGATCTCCGTACCGCGCGAGGCGGATGCCGAGACCTTCGAGAACTTGCGGCGCCGGGTCGAGGCGGAGATGAACCGCGTCCACGACCAAGCCTACGGCCTCGTCGGGAGACCGGACCGGATCGGCCTGCCATCCTGGGGCTGCCGGCATGAGGGCGCCTCCGCTCACCCTCGCCCTTCGGGCCTACCGGGCCGGGCTCTATCTCGGCGAACCGGCGCTGGCGGGCCTGCTCGCCGTCCGGGCGCGCCGCGGCAAGGAGGATCCGGGGCGCCTGCCCGAGCGGCGCGGCCTTCCGGGCCGAGCACGCCCGGTCGGCTCCCTCGTCTGGATGCACGGGGCGAGTATCGGCGAGGCGCTCTCGCTCGTCGGTCTGGTCGACGGGATGATCCGGCGCGGATTCTCGGTCTTGGTGACGACGGGCACGAGGACGGCGGCCGAACTGATCGGCAGCCGCCTGCCGCCGGGCGCCGTGCACCAGTACATGCCCCTCGACGCGCCCCGCTGGATCGAGCGCTTCCTCGACCATTGGCAGCCGGACCTCGCCCTCGTGGCCGAATCCGAGATCTGGCCGAACACCATCCTGGCCCTGCACGCCCGCGCGGTCCCGCTTCTCCTCGTCAACGGGCGGATGTCGGAGCGTTCCTTCAGGGGCTGGGAGCGCTCGCCGCGCACCGCACAGGCACTCCTGGCCCGCATCGCCATCTGCCTCGCGCAGACCAAGGAGGATGCGGAGCGTTTCGAGCGCCTCGGCGCACCGCGGGTGAGCGTTGCCGGGAATCTCAAATACGACGCCGCCGTGCCACCCGCCGACCGGCAGCAGATCGCCTATCTCGGGGACATGATCGGCGACCGGCCCGTCTGGGTCGCGGCGAGCACGCATGCGGGCGAGGATGCCCTGGTGGCGCGCACGCACGCGGCCTTGAAGGAGCGCCTGCCCCGGCTCCTCACCATCATCGTGCCGCGCCACCCGCGGCGGGGCGAGGAGGCGGCATCCTGCGCCGCCGCCGAAGGGCTGCGCACGGCGCGTCGGGCGGCGGGCGGACGACCGCACCCGTCCGTCGAGGTCTACGTGGCGGACACGATCGGCGAGCTCGGCCTGTTCTACCGGCTGAGCCCGCTCGTCTATCTCGGCGGCTCGCTCGTTCCCCACGGTGGCCAGAACCCGATCGAGCCCGTGCGCCTCGATACAGCGGTGGTGCACGGGCCCCACACGCACAATTTCGAGCAGGTCTACCGCGCCCTCGATGAAGCCGGCGGCGCACTCTCCGTCGCGGACGGGGCGGAACTCACCGCCACGGTCGGCGAACTTCTGGACGATCCCCGCCGCATCCGCGTGATCGCCACCTCCGGCCAGCGGGCCCTGCGTCCCTTCGAGGGCGCGGTGGAACGGACCCTCGCCGTGCTCGACCCCTTCATCGCGCAGATGAAGCTCGCGGCACTGAACCCCTCCTGATACCGTCGCCGGATGATTGGACGGGTCGACGGTGAACTGAGTATCGCGGGTATTTCGCGGAACGCTGGCCAGGTGACGGGTACGGATCGATTCGAAGCGGTCGGCCTCCGCAACGCTCCGTTCGGACCTCATCCGGCCTTCGAATGATGCGGCCGCCTCGGTTCTGGTCCGCCGGTCCCGGTCACCCGGCGGCGCGGCTTCTCACGCCGATCGGGCGCGTCTACGGGGCGCTCACCGCTGCTCGCATGGATCGGCCGGGCGAGCGCCTCCCGTGCCCCGTCCTCTGCATCGGAAACGTCACCCTCGGTGGCGCCGGCAAGACGCCGACCGCTCTGGCGATCGCCGCCCTGCTCGCCGAGATGCGTCACCGGCCCGCCTTCCTCAGCCGCGGCTACGGCGGGCAGTTCGCGGGCCCGGTCGTCGTGGACCCGGATCGGCACGCGGCGCGAGAGGTGGGCGACGAGCCCCTCCTCCTCGCCCGGGTCGCCCCGACCATCGTTTCCCGAGACCGCCCGGCCGGAGCACGCGCCTGCCTCGCGGCGGGCGCGGACGTCATCGTCATGGATGACGGCCTGCAGAACCCGAGCCTCGCCAAGGATCTGGCGCTCGCCGTGGTCGATGCCGGCGCGGGCATCGGAAACGGCCTTCCCTTCCCGGCCGGCCCCCTGCGGGCCCCCCTCGACCGGCAGTGGCGCCATGTCGGCGGCCTCGTCCTCGTCGGCGAAGGCGTGGCCGGCGATCCCCTGGCGCGTGAGGCGGAACGGCGGGGCCTGCCGGTGTACCGGGCCGCCTTGGTGGCCGCGGCGAGTGGCTTCGCGGGCCGGCGCGTCTACGCCTTCGCGGGGATCGGACGGCCTGAAAAATTCTTCGAGAGCCTGCGCGCGACGGGGGCGGCGATCGCAGGGAGCCGCGCCTTCCCCGATCATCATCCCTTCGGCGCCGGTGACCTCTCAGCGCTTGCCGATGCCGCAGACCGGCTCGGGGCGGATCTCGTCACCACCGAGAAGGATGCGGTCCGCCTGCCGCCGGAATTCCGGGCCCGGGTGCGTGCCCTCCCCGTCGCGCTGCGCTTTGCCGATCCGGAACCGATGCGGAGGCAACTCACCGCGCTCGTCCGTGCGCGCTGAGGCGGCCTTTCAGCGGGCCCCCGCCTCCTTCAGCCGCTGCATGGCGGCGTCGGGTGTCGCGTAGGCCTCCTGGCGCTCGACGCTCCAGTAGCGCAGGGCGTCAAGGTGGATCGGTTCGCCGGTCACCGCACAGCGCACGTAGCTGCCGGGCTTGATCACCCGCATGGTGCCGTCGCCGTACTCCACCACCGCCTCGCCGCTCGCTCCACGCTCGTAACGGCCCAGCATCCCGCTCTCCCGGTTCGCGAAATCTCCGTCCTCGCTCATAGGAGCCTCGCCGGGCCTTGTCGATCTCGCCCCTCGACGGGCCGCCCGGCCAGTGCCAATGATCGCGCCATGTGCGCTGAGACAGCGGCCCCGAGATGGCCCATGGACGCGGGCCCGCCCGCATGAGCCCCGCGATCGAGGACCTGTTCCGGGCGGCCGCCGCCGCACGGGCGCGGGCCCACGCCCCGTATTCTGGCTTCCCGGTCGGCGCCGCCTTGCGCGACGAGACGGGGACGATCCACGCCGGCTGCAACGTGGAGAACGCAGCCTATCCGGTCGGCACCTGCGCGGAGGCAGGCGCCATCGCCGCGATGGTCGCGGGCGGGGGGCGGCGGATCGATGCCATCCTCGTCCTCGGCGGCGGAGCGGAGCTCGTGACACCCTGCGGCGCCTGCCGCCAGCGCATCCGGGAGTTCACGGAGGGCGCAACCCCGATCCACGTCGCCGGGCCGGATGGCCTGCGCCGCACGTTCAGCTTGGACGAACTCCTGCCCGCTTCCTTCGGCCCGGAGACTCTCGGTGGTGGGCGCTGAGTCCGATATCGATCGCGCCGTCGCGGCGCTAGGTCAGGCGGGCTTCGCCGGCCCGTACGCCTGCGCGATCGTGACCGGCACTGGGCTCGGGCTCCTGGCCGCGAGCCTCGCGGAGCGCGAGAGCCTGCCCTACGCCGCGATTCCGGGTTTCCCAAGCCCGGCGTGAGCGGGCACGGCGGCAGCCTGCACAGGGGCCGCCTCGGCGGCCGGCCCGTCCTGGTGCTGGAGGGCCGCGCCCACGCCTACGAGCGCGGCGACGCGGCAGCGATGCGTATCCCGGTCGGCACCGTCGCAGCCCTGGGGGCCGATGCGCTCGTTCTCACCAACGCGTCAGGCTCGCTGATGACCGAGGCCGGGCCCGGCAGCCTCGTGATGCTCACCGACCACCTCAATCTCTCGGGTCTCAACCCGTTGATCGGCGAGGCGAGCGACGCGCGCTTCGTGCCGATGACGGAAGCCTATGACCCGACGTTGCGGGACCGGATGCGCGAGGCCGCGCGCGAGTCCAGTCTTCCCCTGCATGAGGGCATCTACGCGTGGTTCTCCGGCCCGAGCTTCGAGACACCGGCCGAGGTGCGCATGGCAGGCCGTCTCGGCGCAGACCTCGTCGGCATGTCGACGGTGCCGGAGGTGATCCTCGCCCGCTTCTTCGGATTGCGCATCGTCGCCCTTTCTGTGGTGACGAACCGGGCCGCGGGCATCGGCGGCGGTGATCCGCACCACACCGAGACGAAGGCAGCGGCGGCCCGTGCGGCCGCGGATCTGACGCGGCTGGTGACGGCCTTCGTCGAGCGCCTCGGGCCTCAGGCGTGAGGGTGACACCATGACGGACGAGAGCATGACCGACCCGACGACCGACGATGCGGGAATCGCCCGGCGGGCCCTGCCACTCCTCGACCTCACCAACCTCGCCGACATCTGCACAACGAGCCACATCGAGGCGCTCTGCCGCGACGCCCGCGCCGGCAGCGTGGCGGCGGTCTGCGTCTGGCCGCAATTCGTCGGCGAGGCCGCCCGGGCACTCAAGGGCACGCCGATCCGCGTCGCCACCGTCGTCAACTTCCCGGCCGGCGGCGAGGACATCGAGCGCGCGGTCGAGGACGCGGCGGAGGCGATCTCGGACGGGGCTCATGAGATCGACCTCGTCCTTCCCTACCGCGCCATCCTGCGCGGCGACGCGGAGACGGCCCGAGGCCTCGTCGAGGCGGTGCGGGACGTCTGCCACAAGACCTGCCTCAAAGTGATCTTGGAGACGGGTGCCCTCGGCGAACCGGAGCGGATCGACGAGGCTTCCCGCCTCGCGATCGAGGCCGGCGCGGATTTCCTGAAAACCTCGACGGGCAAGTCCCCCGTCTCGGCGACGCCGCAGGCTGCCGAGGCGATGCTGAGGGCAATTCGGGCGCACGGGGGCGGCCGGCGCGTCGGCCTCAAGGTGTCGGGCGGGCTGCGCAGCGTCGCGGATGCGGCCACCTACCTCGCCCTCGCCGACCGCGTCATGGGTTCGGACTGGGCCGAGCCGGCAACCTTCCGGCTCGGGGCGAGCAGCCTCTACGGAGAGTTGACCGCTGCCGTGGCGCGCGCCTCGTGAGCCTTCCGCAGGAAACCATCCGACGCAAGCGTGACGGCCTGACCCTCACGGAAGCGGAGATCGCGACCTTCGTCGAGGGAATCACGGCCGAGACGGTTACGGAGGGGCAGGCCGCGGCTTTCGCCATGGCGGTATTCTTCCGCGGCTTGTCGCTCCCGGAGCGCGTGGCGCTGACCCGGGCGATGACCGCCTCTGGCACCGTGCTCGCCTGGGACCTGCCCGGCCCTGTCCTCGACAAGCACTCGACCGGCGGCATCGGCGACACGGTGAGCCTCGCGCTCGCGCCGATGGTCGCCGCCTGCGGCGGCTACGTACCGATGATTTCCGGCCGCGGGCTCGGCCATACCGGCGGTACTCTCGACAAGCTCGCGAGCATCCCGGGCTACGACGTCGCGCCGGGGCTCGACCGCTTCCAGGCGGTCACGCGGGCGGTCGGCTGCGCCATCATCGGGCAGACTGGCGACCTCGCACCGGCGGACAGGCGGCTCTACGCAATCCGGGACGTCAGCGGCACGGTCGAGTCCCTCGACCTGATCACGGCCTCGATCCTCTCGAAGAAGCTCGCGGCGGGCCTCGGCGGCCTCGTGATGGATGTGAAGGTCGGCTCCGGCGCCTTCATGGCGGAACGCGACGCGGCTCGGGCGCTGGCCGAGAGCATCGTCACCGTGGCGAATGGAGCCGGCCTGCCGACCCGCGCCCTCATCACCGACATGGACGCGCCGCTCGCCTCGGCGGCCGGAAACGCGGTCGAGGTCGCCTACGCGATCGACTACCTGACGGGGCGGCGGCGCGAGCCGCATTTCCACGCGGTGACGCTGGCGCTCTGCGCCGAGATGCTGGTGCTCGGCGGCCTCTGCATGGGCGCGGACACGGCTGCCGCGCGGCTCGAGGACGCCCTCGTCTCGGGGCGTGCGGCGGAGATCTTCTCGCGGATGGTTGCCATGCTCGGAGGACCTGCCGACCTCTTGGAACGGCCGGAGCGGCACCTGCCGCGGGCACCGGTCGTCCGAAAAGTCCGCGCCGAGGGCGTCGTCGCCAGCGTGGCGACCCGCGAGATCGGGCTCGCGGTGATCGGCCTGGGCGGCGGTCGGACCCGGCCTCAGGATGGGATCGACCCCGCGGTCGGGTTCACCGATCTGGCGCGACCCGGCACGGCGAGCGGGATCCTCGGGATCGTGCACGCCCGCGACGACGCCGCGGCAGAGGCGGCCGAGGCGGCCTTGCGAGCGGCCTACAGGCTGGGGAAGGCGCCGTCGGTGGAACCCGCGGTGCTGGAGCGGGTGGAGTAGCCCCCCTCCTGCCTGAAGGCAGGAGGGGGCCGCGTTGCGCGAGGCCGGACGACCTTACCAGCGGTAGTGGCGGTGGTGCCGGTGATGGTGATGCCGGTGATGATGGTGGCGCCATCCGTGGTGGCGGTGACCCCAGCCATGATGCCTGTGGCGCCAGCCGTGGTGATGGCCCCAGCCATGATGGTGATGGCCACCGCGGACCTGGATCAGCGTGCCGTCAGGCTCGCCGGCGACGGCCGGCGCGGGGGCGAGCGGAGCGGCTTGCGCGAGCGGGGCACCCAGGACGAGGCCGCCGGCGAGGGCGAGAGCGGCGGCGAGGCCGCGGCCTGACCAGCGCGAGCTCAGGGACATGAACGATCTCCTGCTTCCGGTGGGCCGGCGTTGATGCCGGATGGTGCACAACTAGGCACCCCGGCCTGAACGCCCACTGACGGAGATCGCAACACTTTGTTGCAGTTTCAGGTCGCGCCCCTCACGGCCGGCGATAGACCCAGACCCGGGCGGGCGGCAGGTTGAGCCAAACCCGGTTCGAGCGGCTCGCCGTATAGCTGCCGGCCTCGCAACGGGCCGGGATCGGCGGCACCACCGCGTAGGTGAATTGCACGAAGGGCGCTCCCGGCTGCATCAGGTCGTGGGCGCAGTTCAGGAGGTCGAGGCGCTGCTCCAGGGGCTTCGTGAACAGCGGAAGGCTTGAGATCGTGGCGGCCGCGGGCCGCGCCAGCACCCCACCCAACGTGCGGCGGATGTCGTAGGCATCCCCCTGGACCACCGTCACGCCAGGGAAGCGGTGGCGGAGCAGCTCACAGAACCCAGGGTTGAACTCGACGAGGACGAGGCGCTCGGGCGCGATGCCGCGCCGGATCAGCGCCTCGGTGACCGGGCCGGTGCCGGGACCGAGTTCCACCACCGGCCCGTCCACGCGCGGATCGACGTAGGACGCCATGGTGCGGGCCAGCATCTTGCCGGACGGCGTCACCGCGCCCGTCACGAGGGGCCGCTCGAACCAGGAGCGCAGAAAGCGCGCCTCGTCCTCCAGCGGATCGCGCCGCTCGCGCACCACACCGGTTGCAACCATGGCTTTCGCCCTGGAACGACGTAACGGCGGCAAGACCGAAGTCCCTCGAATTGGCAGGCGTGTGGACAGGCTAGACGACGAAAGCCCGACCCCAGTCAAGCCGCACCGTGCGCATGGCGCACAAGCAGCCACCTGCAGGGGCACCGAGGTGCCCCGCTGCAAAGTCCTTAACCGGGCGGTAGTCCGATTGGATCCCGGCCACGCTCACTGCCGGGCCGCGCCGCTGAGGCCGCCGAGGAAGTCCCGCATCTTCGAGAAGAAGCCCGCACTCTCGGGGTGGTTCTCGTCGGAGGCGGTCTGATCGAATTCCTGCAGGAGTTCGCGCTGGCGCTTCGTCAGGTTCTGCGGGGTCTCGACGAAGACTTGGATGTAGAGATCGCCAACGTCCCGCGAGCGCAGGACCGGCATGCCCTTGGCCTTGATGCGGAATTGCTTGGCGGTCTGCGTGCCCGCCGGAATGCGGACCTGCGTCTGAGAGCCGTCGATCACCGGCACGGTGATCTCACCGGACAGAGCCGCGGTCACCATCGAGATCGGAACGCGGCAGAACAGATCTGCCCCGTCGCGCTGGAAGAACTCGTGCGGCTTGATCGAGAGAAACACGTAGAGATCGCCCGCCGGGCCGCCGCGCATGCCGCTCTCGCCCTCGCCGGCGAGCCGGATGCGCAGGCCGTCATCGACACCCGCCGGTACGTTGATTGAGAGTGTGCGCTCGCGGTTGACCCGGCCCGCCCCCGAGCAATTCGGGCAGGGATCGTCGATCACCTCGCCGCGGCCATGACAGTTCGGGCAGGTCCGCTCGATAGCGAAGAAACCCTGCGCCGCCCGCACCCGGCCGTAGCCCGCGCAGGTCGGGCAAGTCCGCGGCTTCGAGCCGGCCTTGGCGCCGGAGCCGGCGCAGACCTCGCAGGTGACCGACGTCGGAATCTTGATGGTCTCGGTCTTGCCGGTAAAGGCTTCCTCCAGCGAGATCTCCAGGTTGTAGCGCAGATCCGCACCGCGCTCCCGGCCCGGCTGGCCGCCGCGGCCGCGCGCAGCGCCGCGCCCGTCCCCGAAGAAGTTCTCGAAGATGTCCGACATGAAGTCGCCGAACTCGTTGCCGAATCCGGGGCCGCCTCCGCCCTGGCTGAAGGCGGCATGGCCGAAGCGGTCGTAGGCCGCGCGCTTCTGACCGTCGGAGAGACACTGGTAGGCTTCGTTGATCTCCTTGAACTTGATCTCGGCTTCCTTGTCGCCCGGATTGCGGTCCGGGTGATAGCTCATGGCAAGCTTACGGAACGCCACCTTCATCTCGCCGTCGCTGGCGGTCTTCGAGACGCCCAGAATCTCGTAGTAATCCCGCTTCGACATTCCCTAGGCCCCAAGGTCCCAATAAGCCGATCCCCGAGCCTTCCGCCCGGGGACCTCGCCGTTACCGAATCGTTCGCTCACGAAGATACGGGACCGGGGCGACCCGGTCCCGTGCGCGCGTGCATCAGGCGCGCTTCTTCTGGTCCTTGTCGTCGACTTCCTGGAAATCGGCGTCGATGACGTCGTCCTTCTTCTCGGCGCCCGCTTCCGGACCCGCCTCGGGACCGCCCGCCTGGCTGGCGGCGTACATCGCCTCGCCGAGCTTCATCGAGGCCTGCATCAGGTCCGTGGTGCGGGCCTTGATGGTCTCGACATCCTCACCCTCGAGCGCGGTGCGCAGAGCGGTGATCGCCGTGTCGATGGCACCCCGGTCGGCCTCGGAGACCTTGTCGCCGAAATCCTTCACCGACTTCTCGGTGGAATGGATCAGGCTCTCGCCCTGGTTCTTCACCTCGACGAGCTCGCGGCGCTTCTTGTCGGCTTCCGCGTTCGCCTCGGCGTCCTTGACCATCCGGTCGATGTCGGCGTCGGACAGGCCGCCCGAGGCCTGGATCCGGATCTGGTGCTCCTTGTTCGTCGCCTTGTCCTTGGCCGTCACGTTGACGATGCCGTTGGCGTCGATGTCGAAGGTCACCTCGATCTGCGGCATGCCGCGGGGCGCCGGCGGGATGCCGACGAGGTCGAACTGGCCGAGCAGCTTGTTGTCGGCCGCCATCTCGCGCTCACCCTGGAAGACCCGGATGGTGACCGCGTTCTGGTTGTCCTCGGCCGTCGAGAAGACCTGGGACTTCTTGGTCGGGATCGTGGTGTTGCGGTCGATGAGGCGGGTGAACACGCCGCCCAGCGTCTCGATGCCGAGCGAGAGCGGGGTCACGTCGAGGAGCAGTACGTCCTTGACGTCGCCCTGGAGCACGCCGGCCTGCACGGCCGCGCCGATCGCCACGACCTCGTCCGGATTGACGCCCTTGTGAGGCTCCTTCCCGAAGAAGGCCTTCACGACCTCCTGCACCTTCGGCATGCGGGTCTGGCCGCCGACGAGCACGACCTCGTCGATCTCGTTGGCCGAGACGCCCGCGTCCTTCAGCGCCTTGCGGCAAGGCTCGATCGTGCGCTGCACGAGATCGTCGACGAGGCTCTCGAACTTGGCCCGCGAGAGCTTCAGCGCGAGGTGCTTCGGCCCGGTGGCATCCGCCGTGATGTAGGGCAGGTTGATCTCGGTCTGCGTTGCGGAGGACAACTCGATCTTGGCCTTCTCGGCGGCCTCCTTGAGGCGCTGGAGGGCGAGCTTATCCTTCGTCAGGTCGATGCCCTGCTCGCGCTTGAACTCGCTCGTCAGGTACTCGACCACGCGATTGTCGAAATCCTCACCGCCGAGGAAGGTATCGCCGTTCGTCGACTTCACCTCGAACACGCCGTCGCCGATCTCGAGGATCGAGACGTCGAAGGTGCCGCCGCCGAGGTCGTAGACCGCGATCGTGCCGGCCTTCTTCTTGTCGAGGCCGTAGGCGAGCGCCGCCGCGGTCGGCTCGTTGATGATGCGCAGCACCTCAAGGCCGGCGATCTTGCCGGCGTCCTTGGTGGCTTGGCGCTGGGCGTCGTTGAAGTAGGCCGGGACCGTGATGACCGCCTGCGTGACGGGCTGGCCCAGGTACGACTCGGCCGTCTCCTTCATCTTCTGCAGGGTGAAGGCGGAGATCTGCGAGGGCGAGTACTTCTTGCCGTCCGCCTCGACCCAGGCGTCGCCGTTATCGCCCTTCACGATCTTGTAGGGCACGAGGCCCTTGTCCTTCTGCGTCATCGGATCGTCGTAGGTGCGGCCGATGAGGCGCTTGATGGCGAAGAAGGTGCGTTCCGGATTGGTCACGGCCTGCCGTTTGGCGGGCTGGCCGACGAGGCGCTCCCCGTCGTCGGTGAACGCGACGATGGACGGGGTGGTGCGGGCGCCCTCCGCATTCTCGATGACCTTGGGCTGCGTGCCTTCCATGACGGCCACGCAGGAATTGGTGGTGCCCAAGTCGATGCCGATGACTTTACCCATGGTGGGATCCCTCTTTTGTTCTGATCAAGCAGACCGCCGAGCCCCGAAGCAGCTCGGCCCATGGCGGTGTGGAATGGAATTATGAGGTGGGGACGAGGGCCGGACGGACGGCCGAAAAGGCCGGGCCCGGCGCTTAATCCCGCGCCTCGCCGGATATAAGAAGGTCAAAGCGGGCTCGCAAGGCGAAGCCCGACGATCGCGTCGATCTCCGCTATCCCGTTGCGGGTGCTGGGTTAACCGGCCGGGCGTGCGGTTCCGTCGCCAGCGGTGGGGCCCAGATTTTGTTGCTCTGCTGCCACGCCCGCGCCATCGATCGCATGCTAGACTTGATCTCGATGAGACGGACCTGCCGTCCGATGCCGGCGGACGGTGTTCCCTGCAAGCCCCAGGCCCGAAAGACCCGATGCGTCCGACCCGCGTTCTCCTCGCTCCCCTCCTCGCGCTCGCGGGCCTTTCCGCCCTCGCCCAGGAGGCTGCGGCGCAGAACTTCTTCGAGGAGCTGTTCGGCATCGGGCGCGCCGCCCGCCCGCCGGCCCCCCCGCGCGGCGTGCCGAACGCCCCTCCGCCGGCTCAACCCGGCACGGCGCCCCAGCCGGGCGCTCCTGGAGCTCCCGGCGCGCCCATCGACCCGAACGCCGAGGCGCAGAAACCCGCCGCTCCGGTACCGATGCGCCCGGTCGTCCTCAAGGCTCCGGCCGACGACAACGTAGTGGGGCAGGATCTCCTGCTCAACGGGCTGAACGGCACGCTCAAGATGGAGCGCGCAGGCGCCAGCATGACGGCCCGCGTCACGCTGCCGGGCACGAAGGTCTCTCAGCCGACGGAATCCTGCTCGGTGCCGCTCTCCGCGGGGCAGGCGATCGCGCTCACCGCGGCGGGCAAGCCCGAGGGCGTGGCCCGGTTCGAGGCGGGGGCGGCCGAATGCCCGCTGCGCTTCGAGGTGCTGGAGGGCGGCGTCCTCGTCACGCCGCTCGGCGGCAACCCGGTCTGCACCTTCTCCGCGGCCGATTGCGCGACGACGCCCGCCGGCCTCTGGGGTCCGGGCGCCGCGACCCTGATCCCGCGCTCGGCCGAGTTCGACACCGCCCGCGGCGTCGCCGACAAGGCGGTGCGCGAGAACTACAAGGTGATGACGCAGCGGGCACGCCGCGAGGACGTGCGCCCGATCGTGACCGAGCAGGCCGCCTTTTCCTCCGATCGCGAGCAGGTCTGCCGCACCTATGCCCGCGAGGGCTCTCACGGCTTCTGCCACCTGCGCTTCTCCGAGGCGCGGGCGCTGGCCCTCGCCGCGCGGCTCGGCGCCAACACGGCCGCGCCGACGGCCGCCGTGGCACCGCGCCCGCGCCGCAAGCCTGTCGTCGACGGCATGAATCCGGACGCTGGCGGGTCCGCGATCGCGGAGTGAGGCCGGATCAGGCGCGCCCGGCGCTCAAGGAGAGCATCGCCGGATCGATGCCGTTGCTACGCAGGGCCCGCTCGTACTTGGTCTCGAGGGCCGGATGGAAGATCAGGTCCGGATCGGCGGGGCAGTTGAGCCAGCCATTCGCCATGATCTCGCTCTCGAGTTGGCCCGCCTGCCAACCGGCGTAGCCGAGCGCCAACACCGCGCTTGCCGGGCCGTCGCCGTTGGCGATAGCGCGCAGGATCTCGACGGTCGCCGTGAGGCAGATGCCGTCGTCGATCATCAGCGTCGACTGGTCGATGTGGAAATCGTCGGTGTGGAGCACGAAGCCGCGCTTGCCCTCCACAGGCCCTCCCATCAGCACCGGCATGTGCCCAACCCGCTCGCGCAGGCGGATCGCGTCGGCGGCGGGCGCCACATCCAGCTGCACCAGGAGATCGGGCATGCTGAGGTCGGTCACCGGCTTGTTGACGATGATGCCCATGGCGCCATCCGCCGAGTGGGCACAGACGTAGATCACGGAGCGCGAGAAACGGCTGTCCGCCAGCCCCGGCATGGCAACCAGGAACTGACCGTCGAGATACGCGCTACCACCGTGCCGGGGAGTGTGCATACCCCTATGCTACGCCCCCCCATCCGGTTGTCCAGCGGACAAAGCACCCAAGCCGTGCCCATCGTGCGGTCCGGTGCGGATCGCCTCGACAGAGGGGGACCGCCACGCTAGACGGGCGCGGCCCCGAACCCGGCCGAACCGGCGGATGTGCGGCCCCGACGCCCCGATCGAGGAGAACAGCGGATGACGATTCAGGTTGGCGACCACCTGCCCCAGGCGACGTTCCGCGTGAACGGGCCGGAGGGCCCGCAAGCCAAGACCACGGACGACGTGTTCAAGGGCCGCCGCGTGGTGCTCGTCGGCGTGCCGGGCGCCTTCACGCCGAGCTGCCACCGCAATCACCTGCCGGGCTTCGTCCAGCACCTCGCCGAGATCAAGGCTCGCGGCATCGACGCCGTCGCCGTCACGTCCGTCAACGACGTGTTCGTGCTCGATGCCTGGGCGAAGGCGTCCGGCGCCGAGGGCATCGATTTCCTGGCGGACGGCAACGCCGATTTCGCCAAGGCCGCCGGCCTCGACATGGACGGCAGCGGGTTCGGCCTCGGCACGCGCTCGAAACGCTACGCGGCGCTGGTCGAGGACGGCGTGGTGCGCGTCCTCAACATCGAGGAATCGCCCTCGAAGGCCGAGGCGTCGAGCGCCGAAGCGTTGCTGAAGGTGATCTGAGGGTGGGTGCGCGCTAGCGTCCGCGAAGCGATCACGGAGCGCCGGGGGCATGTCGGGTCCCCGGTTTCAAACCCGAATCTTGAACGGCGCCATCGCCGCCACCGCCAGTGCGTCGACCCGGTTGTTCAACGGGTCCGAGGCGTGGCCCTTGACCCAATGCCAATGGACGTCGTGGCGCTCGCGGGCGGCATCGATGCGCCGCCAAAGGTCCTCGTTCTTCACGGGCTTCTTGTCGGCGGTGCGCCAGCCCCGCGCCTTCCAGCCGTGGATCCACTCGGTGATGCCCTGGCGCAGGTACTGGGAATCCGTGAAGAGATCGACGCGGCAGGGACGCTTGAGCACCTCCAGCGCCTCGATTGCAGCCAGGATCTCCATGCGGTTGTTGGTGGTGTGGGCCTCGCCGCCGGAGAGCTCGCGCTCCCTGTCCCCGTAGATCAGGATCGCGCCCCAACCTCCGGGGCCCGGATTTCCGGAGCAGGCGCCATCCGTATAGATCGTGACCCGCTTGTCGGAGGGTGCCTTCACGGAGCCCAGCCGTAGTCGCGGGCGTGACCCGCGCTGCGGTGGAAGGTCAGGCGCCGGTCGTACTCGCGCGGGTCCTTCGGCTGAACCAGGGCTCCCGGAGGCACGTTGAGCCAGTCGACGAGGCGGGTCAGCATGAAGCGCAAGGCCGCCCCGCGCGCGAGGATCGGCAAAGCCGCGACCTCCGCGGGCTCCAGCCGCCGGACCGCCGCGTAACCGCCGATCAGGGCAGCGGCCATGTCGTGGTGGAAGGTGCCATCGGCCTCGAAGCACCATGCGTTCAGGCAGATGGCGAGGTCGTAGGCGAAGGCATCCGTGCAGGCGAAGTAGAAATCGATGAGCCCGGAAAGGTCGTCGCCGATGAAGAATACATTGTCGGTGAAGAGGTCCGCGTGGATGACGCCGCCCGGCAATCCGTGGGGCCAACCCGCCTCCAGGGCCGCGAGGTCGTCCCGCGTACGCCGAGCCAAGCCGGGCGAGACCGTGTCGGCCTGCGCCTCGGCCTGAGCGAAGAGCGAGCGCCACGCCCCGACCGAGAGGTTGTTCTCCCGCCGCATGCCGAAATCGGCGCCCGCAGCGTGGAGCCGCGCCAGCGCCCCGCCGAGCGCCCGGCAATGATCGACGCCCGGATGCTTGACGGAGACGCCCTCAAGGAAGCTGACGATGACTGCCGGCCGCCCGCACAGGCTCCCAAGGGCGGTGCCGGCGCGGTTCCGGATCGGCTGCGGACAGGCGAGGCCGCGCGTGGCCAGATGCTCCATGAGGTTGAGGAAGAAGGGCAGGTCCTCCTCGCGGACCCGCTTCTCGTAGAGGGTGAGAATGTAGGAGCCCTGCGTCGTGTGCAGGAAGAAGTTCGTGTTCTCCACCCCCTCGGCAATGCCCTTGTAGGAGAGGAGCCCACCGATCTCGTAGGCGGAGAGGAAGGCGGTCAGCGCCTCGTCGGGGACCTCGGTATAGACGGCCACGTGTCGCGCTCGGGATGTCTCGGGTTGTCAGACGCGGGGCCGGGAGCACGGCAAAGGGGCGCCGCCGGGGCGCCCCTGCCGAAACTCCTCGGATGTTCGGAGCGGGCTGTCGCCTTACTCCGCGGCCTCGCTGCGCAGCTCGCGCGGCAACGGGAAGGACATGTCCTCGACGACCGTCGAGACCGTGTCGACCGTCACCTCGTAGCGGGCGGCGAAGGCGTCGATGATCTCCTCCACCAGCACCTCCGGCGCCGAGGCACCGGCGGTGAGGCCGAGCTTGCGCACGTTCGTGAAGGCCGGCCAATCGATTTCCTCGGCGCGCAGGACGAGGCGGGTAATGGGGCAGCCGACCCGCTCCGCGACCTCGCGAAGGCGCTGCGAATTCGAGGAATTCGAGGAGCCGACCACGATCAGCGCGTCGACGAGCGGCGCGATCTGCTTCACCGCCTCCTGACGGTTCGTCGTCGCGTAACAGATGTCGTCCTTGTGCGGGCCGGTAATGTTCGGGAACTTGGCCTTCAGCGCCTCGACGATGTGGCGGGTGTCGTCGACCGAGAGCGTCGTCTGCGTCACCCAGGCGAGGTTATTCGGATTCTCGGGGGTCAGGGCAGCAATCTGGTCGAGATCCTCGACGAGGGTGATCGAGCCCTTGGGCAGCTGGCCCATCGTGCCCACGACCTCCGGATGGCCCGAATGGCCGACGAGGAGCACGTGGCGCCCGCGCTTGTGGTGGATCTCGGCCTCGCGGTGAACCTTGGTCACCAGCGGGCAGGTCGCGTCGATGGTGGTCAGTCCACGCGAATCGGCATTGGCCGGCACGGTCTTGGCAACGCCGTGGGCGGAAAAGATCACCGGCGCGCTGCCGTCCGGCACCTCGTCGAGCTCGCGCACGAACACGGCACCCTTCCGCTTCAGGCTCTCGACCACGTACTTGTTGTGGACGATCTCATGGCGGACGTAGACCGGCGGCCCATAGATCGCGAGGGCCCGCTCGACGACGTCGATCGCCCGGACCACGCCTGCGCAGAACCCGCGGGGTGCCGCGAGGAGGATCTCGAGGGGCGGCTTGGCCCCGATGGCGGACGCCCCATCCGAGGCGAAGAGATTTGTGTTATCGGCGCTCATGGTCCAGCGGATGTGGCGAGGCGGGGGCTACCCTGTCAACCGTGCGGCCGGCCGAAACCGCCGAGGCAGGCGCGTCCCATATCACATTTGACGGCGATGTTGACCCGTGAGCACGCGCGGCCGGCGCGGTGTCAGAGGGCGCATAAAGCTGGCGGAGGGAGCGGGATTCGAACCCGCGATACCGTTTCCGGTATACACACTTTCCAGGCGTGCGCCTTCAACCACTCGGCCACCCCTCCGGACCCGGCGCGGACCGGGCCGGCGCGCGAGGCGCGGGCGGTCCGTTCGGTGCGGGTGGCGTGCTGTACTCGCCACGCCCGGTCTGCGCAAGACGGCAGCGGTCGATCGCTCCCATCCGCCCGGCCCGTCAGAATTGCGGAGGCAGGAGCCGCAGCGGCGAATCGGTCCGCGCGGCGCAGGAGCGGAGCATGTTCAGGCAGCGCTCGCGGTCCTGCGGGTCGCGGATGAGCGACCACAGACCGAGCATCTCCAATGCGGCGGCCTCGGTCTCAGGCGGCAGGGCGCGTATCGGCGGAAGCGGAGCCGCCTCGCCGTCGAAGAAGTCGGTCACCGGGACGCCGAGGTGATGCGCAATCTGTCGAAGATGCCGCTCGGTCAGGTTACTCATCGGCACAGTCTCGGGCAGAATCTCGATCGGCATCCGTCCCGGCCGTTGGGGCCGATGACGCGGCGGGCGTGGCCCGGTACCGTGGGGACAGCGAAAAGCATCCGGCTTCGATGTCCGGATCCGACCGACAATCCCCTCCCCGCTGACGAGGCCCCTATGCCGCGCTACGCCTTCACCGTCATCATCGGTGCCGACGCGCCGGCGGAACCCTACATCCGGAGCCTCGATGACGCGGACGCGGCTTGGGACGCGGCCCGGGCGATGATCTTGGATCTGATGGCGGCGAGCGCCGATCCGCGCCTGCTCTCGGCTGCCATGGTGGTGACGGATGAGTCCGACGAGATCGTCTTCGAGTTTCCGTTCGCGGAGGCGCTCAACCTGCCTGCGGGGGGATCCGGTCCGGTGCATTGATCGCCTGCGTGGAGAGCGCGAAACGCGGCAGGGAGACAACCCGCAGAGAAAAGGCCCGACGGCGTGTGCCGGCGGGCCCTGGCAGGGTCCACGCTCTCGGGTTCGAGGGTTTCCTTGACGGGTCTCAGCACCGGCCCCGCGACGCTTTCTCGCCGCGGCGGGCGCCGACAGCCCTCCCGAGAGCCACTATCCCTGTCGCAGATGGTCCGGTGGCGTGTCCTGATCACCGTCAGCGGTACGAGCCGGACGGGAATGAAGGGCGTGAGCGTACATGGCCAGCCTCCTTCGTCTGCGATCGGGCGGCGGTTTCCGGCAGTCTTCTGAGAACCGCCGGGCCCCTCGCACGTCAGGGATGGTAGGCCCGCCGCGCGGAAGCTGACAAGTGCTTACGAAGCGCGGCAGAAGTCTTTTTCTCGATCGCAACACGCACTCTCCGGACATGCCGAAAGGCGCCTCACCAGGGCGGGCGCGCCTTGAAATGTCATGGTGTCGCAAGAGCGCGGTCGGGGGTGCGACCCGCCGGCGCCCAGTCAGGAGATCATGTCGAGCTTTGCCGTCTCCAGTCCGCTCGCCCGAATCGAATCGGGCAGGGCGGCGTAATCGCGGTAGCCGGCTTCTCTGGCCATGGCGTCGAGGGCGGTCTCCTCGTCGTCGGCCGATCCCGTCCACAGGATCGCGCCGCTGGTCTTCTGCCGGATCTGGAAGATGCTCATCGAGCGCCTCGTTCACTCCGGCTCGGAAGGGCCGGACATTCACGACTTGGTAACGACTTTCCGCCTCTCTGGTTGCGTCGGCGTCTGATTCGTGCCGCGGCGCCGCAGGGGTGTCGTGCCCGCTCGATGCCGTAGGGGATGGTCGTGTATGATACACGCCATCAAAACGCCGGCCTGAGCGGCGACAGACCGGCCGCGGCCCCGGAACAGGGTGCCGAGCAACAGAGTCCGCCGCACCTGCACTGGGTGGTTCGATGCCCGCGCCGCGTCTTCCCGTTTTCCTCGCCACCCTCGCTCCGCTGCTCCTGCCGCTCGCCGCGGCACCGGCCGCGGCGGCCGAGGTCGCCTCCGTATCGTCGGCCGAGTCGCTCGCGCCCGCCGTCACGGTCGTGCCCGCCGAGGATCGCGAGATCGTCGAGCGCGCGATCGTCACCGGCACCCTGGTCCCGCGGGACGAGATTCTGGTCTCGCCCGAGATCGAGGGTCACCGCATCACCGAACTCCTCGTCGAGGAGGGAGACCGCGTCGCTCAGGGTCAGGTGCTGGCCCGCCTCTCCCGCGAGATGATCGAGACGCAGGAGGCCGCCAACCTCGCCGCAATCGCCCGGGCCGAGGCCGCGATCGTGCAGGCCCGCAGCCAGATCGTGCAGGCCGAGGCCGCGCAGACCGAGGCGCGCCAATCCCTGGAGCGGGCGCAGACGCTCATCCGCACCGGCAACGCCACCGCCGTCACCCTGGAGCAGCGCGTTTCTGCCGCGCAGGGCGCCGAGGGCAAACTCGCGGCCGCCCGCGGCGGCCTGCAGGCAGCAGAGGCCGACCTCGCCACCGCCAAGGCGCAGGCCGCCGAGATCTCGCTGCGGCGCGCCCGCACCGAGATCCGGGCGCCGGAGGCCGGTATCGTCAACCGGCGCACCGCCCGCGTCGGCGCCACCGCGACGGCGGTCGGCGAGCCGTTGTTCCGCCTGATCGCCCGCGGCGAGATCGAGCTCGAGGGCGAGGTGCCCGAGACCGTGATGCCGCGCCTGCACGTCGGAGACACCGCCGCCCTCGACCTCGACGAGGGTCGCAAGCTCGCGGGCCGCGTGCGGCGGGTTTATCCGGAAGTCGACCGCATGACCCGCCTCGGCAAGGTCCGCATCTCGCTCAAGGACGATCCGGCCCTGCGCATCGGCGCCTTCGCCCGCGGCACCGTCGAGGTGGCGCGCCGCCGCGGAATCGCCGTGCCGGTCTCCAGCCTGCTCTTCGCGAGCGATGGGGGCGCCAGCGTCCTCGTCGTGCGCGACGGGCGGGTCGAGGCGCGGCCGGTCACCACCGGCCTCTCGGCCGAGGGCTTCACGGAGGTGCGCGGAACGCTCGCCGCGGGCGAGGCGGTGGTGGCTCGCGCGGGCAGCTTCCTACGCGACGGCGACCGGGTGCGCGCGGTGGCACCCGAGGGCACGAAACCCCTCGCGGCCGCCGACGCCGCGCCCCGCTGACGGATCGGACGCCCCATGCGCCTCAACATCTCAGCCTGGGCGATCCGAAAGCCCCTGCCCTCGATCGTGCTGTTCATCGTGCTCGGCGTGCTCGGGCTCGTCAGCTTTCGTAGCCTGCCGATCACGCGGTTTCCGAACATCGACATCCCGATCGTCTCGGTGACGGTCACGCAAGCCGGCGCCGCGCCCTCGGAGCTTCAGACCCAGGTCACCAAATGGGTCGAGGATTCGATCGCGGGCGTGAAGGGCGTCAAACACATCCTCTCGACGATCACCGAGGGCTCCTCGATCACGACGGTCGAGTTCCGGCTGGAGGTGAACACCGACCGGGCCGTCAACGACGTCAAGGACGCGATCTCGAAGATCCGCGTGAACCTGCCACGGACCATCGACGAGCCGATCATCAACCGGGTCGAGATCGCCGGACTGCCGATCATGATCTACGGCGCCTCGGCGCCCGCGATGACGCCGGAGGACCTGTCCTGGTTCGTGGATGACGTCGTGGCCCGCCAGATCCAGGGCGCGAAGGGTGTCGGCGGCGTCGAGCGCCTCGGCGGCGTCGCCCGCGAGGTTCGGGTCACCCTGAAGCCGGACCGGCTGCTGGCGCTCGGCATCACGGCGGCCGACGTGAACCGGCAACTGCGCCTCACCTCCGCCGATATGGCGGGCGGGCGCGGCGAGGTCGGCGGGCAGGAGCAGTCGATCCGGACGTTGGCCGCCTCCGCGAGCCTCGACACGCTGGCCGCCACGACGATCATCGTGCCGGGCAACCGCAAGGTCCGCCTGGATGAACTCGCCACTCTGATCGACGGGGCCGAGGAGCCGCGCACCTTCGCGCGCTTCAACGGCGAGCCCGTGGTCGGCTTCGCGATCTCCCGGGCGAACGGGGCGAGCGATGCGGAGGTCGCGGATTCCGTGGCGCGGAAGATCGACGATCTGCACAAGGCCAATCCCGGCGTCCGCTTCGACCTGATCGACACCTCCGTCACCAACACGATCGGCAACTACCACTCGGCCATGATGGGGCTGATCGAGGGCGCGGCGCTCGCGGTCGTCGTCGTGTTCCTGTTCCTGCGGGACTGGCGCGCCACGGTGATCGCCTCGATCGCCCTGCCGCTCTCGGTGCTGCCGACCTTCTGGGTGATGAGCGCGCTCGGCTTCTCGCTCAACGCCGTGAGCCTGCTCGCGATCACGCTGGTGACCGGCATCCTCGTCGACGACGCGATCGTCGAAATCGAGAACATCGTCCGCCACATCCGCATGGGCAAGTCGCCCTACCGGGCGGCGCTGGAGGCCGCCGACGAGATCGGCCTCGCGGTGATCGCGATCACCGCGACGATCATCGCGATCTTCGCTCCCGTCTCCTTCATGGGCGGCATCGCGGGCCAGTATTTCAAGCAGTTCGGCCTCACCATCGCGGCCGCCGTGTTCATGTCGCTCCTCGTCGCGCGCCTGATCACGCCGCTGCTCGCCGCCTACTTCCTGCGCGACCACGGCCATCCGGAGGAGCGGGACGGGTTCGTGATGCGTGCCTATACCCGCGCGGTCGCGTGGTCGGTGCGTCACAAGTACATCACGCTGGTGGCGGGCCTCGGCTGCTTCGCCGCCTCGATCATGTCCACGGGCCTTCTCCCCGCCGGCTTCATCCCGGCCGAGGACGCCGCACGGACGCTCTTCGTCGTCGAATTGCCCCCGGCGCGCGGCTGGCCGACACCACCCGCGTCACCGACAAGCTCGTCGAGAAGATCCGGGCGCTGCCCGAGGTCCGCAGCGTCTTCGTCGATGGCGGCCGCCAGCTGCCGGGCAAGAAGGAGGTCCGGCTCGCGAGCCTGACCATCAACCTGACACCGAAGAACGAGCGCCACCTGACCCAGAAGGAGGTCGACGTCGTCGTCGGCAACATCCTCCGCCAGGAGCCCGACCTCCGCTTCTGGGCCCTGCGCGAGGGCGGCCAGCGCGACCTCGCCCTCATCATCGCCGGCCCCGACAAGGCAGTCGTGGCCGACGTCGCCGCCCGCCTCCAGCGCGAGGCGGCCGCCGTGCCGCACCTCGTCAACGTGGTCTCGACGGCTCCCCTCGATCGCACCGAGATCCGCATCCGCCCGAAGCCCGGCGTCGCGGCCGACCTCGGCGTCTCGACCGACCTGATCGCCGAGACCGTGCGCGTCGGCACGATCGGCGACATCGGCGCGAATCTCGCCAAGTTCAACGCCAAAGACCGGCAGGTGCCGATCCGCGTGCAGCTGCCCGAGCGCCTGCGCGGCGACCTCGCGGAACTCGCGACCCTGAAGGTGCCGGTAAAGGGCGGGGCCGCCGTGCCGCTCTCGACCGTGGCCGACCTCAGCCTCGGCCAGGGTCCGACCGCGATCGACCGCTACGACCGGGCCGTGCGCGTGGCCCTGGAGGCCGACATGCGCGGCTCCGACGCCCTGGGTTCGCTCATCGAGAACGTGATGAACCTGCCGGCCGCCAAGACCCTGCCGCCCGGCGTCACCATCAGCCAGACGGGTGATGCCGAGATCATGGCCGAGGTGTTCGGCGGCTTCGCCATGGCGATGGGCGCCGGCATCATGATGGTGTTCGGCGTGCTGATCCTGCTCTTCGGCAGCTTCTTCCAGCCGGTGACGATCCTGTTCTCGCTGCCGCTCTCGATCGGCGGCGCCATCCTGGCGCTCCTCGTCTGCCACAAGCCGATCTCGATGCCGGTGGTGATCGGCATCCTGATGCTGATGGGCGTCGTGACGAAGAACGCGATCATGCTGGTCGACTTCGCCGTCGAGGAGATGGCCCGCGGCGTCGACCGGGCGACCGCCATCGTCGATGCCGGCCGCAAGCGGGCTCGGCCGATCGTGATGACGACGATCGCCATGGCCGCTGGCATGGTGCCCTCGGCGATGGCCTTCGGCATCGGCGGCGAGTTCCGCGCGCCGATGGCGATCGCGGTGATCGGCGGCCTCATCGTCTCGACGGGGCTCTCGCTGATCTTCGTCCCGGCCTTCTTCGTGCTGATGGACGACCTCTCGCGCCTGTTCGCGCGAATCCTCGGCCGGTTCGTCGGCGAGCGGGACGATCCGGAGGACGAGGCCGCCTATGCCCCGCCGGGCTATGCCGCCAACGATCCACGGATCTACCCGCCGCGGGTCGCGGCCGAGTAGCATTCGCCCGGACAACTCCGACTGAACCGCAGGCCCGGTCCCGTCGTTGCCGGACCGATCCTTTGGTTGTGTTCGGAGAGGGCAGGTCATGGCTGATGCGAAGAGTTTGGTGGACGCTCTCGTGCGCTCGCGCAGGGGCGGTCTCGCCGCAGGGGCGGCTCTCGGCGGTCTCGCACTGGTTGCCGGCCTAGCCTACCGGGCGGTTCGCGGAGAGGCCGCGCCGGCGGCTGCGACGGCATCCTTCGCCGAGGTGAACGAGGACGAGGCCCGCCTGATGCTGCGGGCGATGGTGGCCGCTACCGTCGCCGACGGCATGGTCGACGCGGACGAGCGCCGCCGCCTCGACGCCGCGGTCGAAGCCGCGGGCGTCGCCCCGGACGGGCGGGCCTGGCTCGACAAGGAACTCGCCGACCCGGCGGATGTCGACGAGATTGCCGACGCGGTGAACGACCCCGACGCGGCCGCCCGCATCTATGCCGCCGCGCGTCTCGCCATCGCGGCGGACACGCTGCAGGAACGCCAGTTCCTGAAGATGCTGGCCGAGGCCCTCGACGTCGCGGAGGAAGCGGCGGGACGGGTCGACCGGGAACTCGCGGGGTGAGGAAGGGAGCCAAGTCTCGCGAAACAGGGCCGCACGCTGCTGACCCGGAGGCGCGAGGCGCCCGAGCGCGTCGCGTCCCTCAGCCGCCCGCGCGCTCGGACAGGAAGGAGCCCATTCGTTCCAGTGCCCGCAGGATGTTCTCGGACGAGTTCGCGTAGGAGAGCCGGATGTAGCCCTCGCCGTGAACGCCGAAATCCGGACCTCCGATCGTGGCGACGCCCGCCTCCTCGAGAAGTGCCGAGGCGAGTGCCTTCGCCTTCCAGCCCGTCTTCCCGACGTTCGGGAAGGCGTAGAAGGCACCCTTCGGCGTGATGCAGGAGACGTTCGGCAGGGCGTTCAGGCCCTCGACCACGAGGGCTCGGCGCCGGTCGAACTCGGCGACCATCTCGGCCACGCAATCCTGCGACCCGTCGAGGGCCGCGACGCCCGCCCACTGCGTCGCCGCATTCACGCAGGAATGCGCGTTCACAGCGAGCTTGCGGGCCGCGTCGTAGAGGGGCTTCGGCCAGACCGACCAGCCGAGCCTCCAGCCCGTCATCGCGTAGGTCTTGGAGGCGCCGTCGAGGTAGATCAGGCGCTCGCGGATCTCCGGGTAGCGCAGCAGCGAGTGGTGCGCCTCCCCGTCGTAGGTCATGGTGCCGTAGATCTCATCCGACAGGATCGCGACATCCGGGTGAGCCGCGAGCCCCGCCACCAGCGCATCGATCTCCGCCTTCGGCGTCACGCCGCCGGTCGGGTTGGCGGGCGAGTTGAGGATCAGGAGCCGGGTGCGCTCGGTGATGAGCGACAGGGTCTCCTGCGCCGAGAAGGCGAAGCCGTTCGCCTCGCGAATCGGCACCGGCACGGGCGTCGCGCCGGTGAACTCGATCATCGAGCGGTAGATCGGGAATCCGGGATCGGGATAGAGGATCTCGGCGCCGGGCTCGCCGAACATCAGGATCGCCATGAACATGGTGACCTTGCCGCCCGGCACGATCAACACGCTGTCCGACGAGACCTCGACACCGTGGCGGCGGTGGAGATCGCGGGAGACCGCCTCGCGCAAGGGGAGGATGCCGACGGCCGGCGTGTAGCCGTGGTGCCCGTCGCGCAATGCCCGGATGCCGGCCTCCACGATATGGGCCGGCGTCGGCATGTCCGGCTGGCCGATGCCGAGATTGATGATGTCGCGCCCTTCCGCGGCGAGCTGGCCGGCACGGGCGAGGACCGCGAAGGCGTTCTCCTCACCGATGCGTCCGAAGGCCGGAACGATCGTGATCATGGAGGCGCCTCCCGTCGATGGCCGGCCGGACGGCCGTGGCCGTCCCGCCCATTCAAGATTCGTGCGCGCGGCGTACCCGCGCGCCGGATCGGGCCGCGCTCGTCAGCCGTTCGAGCGATCGGCGAGCCGGCTCGCCGCGAAGGAGATCGCGACGCCGATGATGCCGAGGATCACGAAGGTCTTGACCGAGGCGTAGAACAGCGCCGGCTCGATGCCCGTGTCGGTAAAGAGCACGAGGCCGATCGCGGCGATCGGCAGCAGCACGAGAATGAAGAGCGGCGTCAGGGGGCTGTTCATCGATCACTCACGTCTTGACGAAGCCGCGGCGCGGCCGAGGCGTCCTTACGAGGAAAAAGCAGGTGTGCATAGCATTGCCGAGCCGCGGAGGGGACACCCCGCGGCCAAGAATCTGACGCGGCGCGATCATCCGGGACGTCGCAAGGCGGCGCCCTGCCCTCACGGACTGCCTGGTCCCTTGGCGAGCCCGGCGAGCGTGAACAGATCGACCGAGAGCTTCGCGCCCACCACGAAGGCATCCGGGATGTTGCGGGTGCGGAATGGGAAGCGGGTCTGATCCGGATTGATGATGTACTGCAGGTTCGGCGTCAGCCGGATCGCGGGGGTGACCTGGATGCCGTAGTTCAGCTCCATCATGATCTGCTGCGTCGGAATGCTCCGGTTCAGGTTGAGCGCATTCTGAGCGAAAGTGATGTTGGCGAGCCCCAGGGGACTGAATTTCTGGGTGTTGATGACGAAGCCCACCGTGTCAAAGGGCCGCCCCTGGAAGGTGCCGGTCTGCAGCGCGCCGATCTCCAGAAAATAATCCTCGATCAGCCGGCCGGAGGTGCCCGCCATCGCCACGCCGAACAGGGACAGGCCCTGCGGCGCGGTCGGGTCCGGCCGCCAGACCATCTGGTCGAAGCGGGCGTAGACGCCCGAGCGCCCGAACCGGGTCGCCGAGGGCAAGCCGGTCAGGACGGAGACGCCGCCCCGCCCGTCCCGCACCGGGTCGGGATAGTCCGACGCATCGTACCAGCCGCCGATGCCGTAGTTGCGCGGCAGGCGGTCGGTGGCGAAGGTCGTCGAGTAGCCGAGCTCGAACGGAATGATCGCGCCGGTGGCGCCCTTCGTCGAGAAGTCGAGCCCGTTGTCGCCGGGCTGCTGGTGCAGCGGGTTCACCTCGTAGGCGCCGGCATGGAAGAATACCGTGTCGGTGAGCCACGCCTTCGCGTGGGCGCCCCAGCTCGCCACCGGCCAGAAGGTGAAGTTCGAGGTCTTGAAGACGAAGGTCGGGTTGCCGCAGGCGGAATTCGTCTGGAAATTGCAGTAGATCGGCGAGTTCAGGAAGGCGATGTTGGCGACCAAGCGGCCGACCTCGATATCCAACCGGTTATCGAACAACTTCTGCTGGTAGCTGAACAGGGTCAGGCGGGTGGTCTGGCCGCCGCCGAAGATCTCCTGCACGCTGGTGTTGTTGCCGATGTAGTCGTTGGCGAGACTGCGCCCGTGGCGGTTCGTGACCGCGATGTGGAGCGAGCCGCCGTCGATGCCCGCGAGCCGGTTGAGGTCAGCGTCGAGGCCGAAGAAGAGCTGGCCCGCCCAGGCCGAGCCCTGGCGGATGCCACCGACCGGGTTGATGGCACCCTGGCCGGTGTAGTTGAGCAGGACGCTGAGGCCGTTGCCGAGGTTGTAAGTACCGGGCGGCAAGGTCGGCGGCGTCGCTGTCTGCCCGAGCGTGTCGGCCGCCCCGGCAGCGGAATCCGCCCCGTCGAAGCCCTGGCCATCCTGTCGCGGCGGAGGTCCCCGACGCAGGCGATTCGCCGGTCGCTGCGCGGTCGCAGGGACCGCGATGCCGGCAGTGCCGTCCTGTGGCATCGGCTGCGCCTGCGCCGCGAATCCTCCGGCCGTGCATAGGCCCAGCGCGGCGAGCCAGCTCCGACATCCCTTCATGATCCCCCCGACGTGACCTCTGATGGCTTGTTGTCCCGATCTTCGCCGGGTTGAAACGTATATTGTATTTTTAACTATTACTGCTCAAACACCGCGAATCTATCCTGATTTCATCAAGGCTAAATCAGTGCCGCGGTTCGCGTCCGTGTCCTCACGGCCTCACGCCGCGCGTTTCTTGAGGAGGCCCACGAGGATCGCCGTGACGACCGTGCCGGCGATGATCGCGATCATGGCGCCCGTCAGGTTGGTCACCGCATTCGGGATCGGCAGGACGAAGAGGCCGCCATGCGGGACCTTCAGCTCCACGCCGAGGCTCAGCGCGACGGCGCCGGCGATTGCGGAGCCCGCCACCATCGAGGGGATCACCCGCAGCGGGTCGGCCGCCGCGAAGGGGATGGCGCCCTCGGTGATGAAGGCAGCACCGAGCACCGCCGCCGCGCCGCCGGCCTCGCGCTCCGGGGCCGTGAAGCGGACGGGGAAGAGGCGGGTGGCGAGAGCGATGCCGAGCGGGGGCGTCATGCCGCCGATCATGACCGCGGCCATCGGGGCGTAGATGCCCGACGAGATCAGCGCGGCGGACGAGGCGTAGGCCGCCTTGTTGATCGGACCGCCCATGTCGACGGCCATCATGCCGCCGAGCACGAGGCCGAGGACGAGGGCGCCGGCGCCCTGCATGCCCTTGAGCCAGCCCGTCAGCGCCGAGAGGATCGCAGCCACCGGCACGCCGACCACGTAGACCATCAAGAGGCCGGTCACGAGGGTCGCCAGGAGCGGCAGGATCAGGACGGGCTTCAACCCTTCCAGGTTCTTGTGCAGGTGGATGTGCCGGTTGAGGAAGCGGGCCGTGTATCCGGCGATGAAGCCCGCCGCGATGCCGCCCAGGAAGCCCGCCTGGAGGTTCGCGGCGAGCATCCCGCCGATCATGCCCGGCGCGATACCGGGCCGGTCGGCGATCGAATAGGCGATGTAGCCGGCGAGCGCCGGGACGATCAGGGCGAAGGCGCCCTTGGCGCCGATCTCGCCGAGCGCGTAGCCGAGGGTGCCGGCATTGCCGGGCGCCATCGCGTCGATGCCGCCGACGGCGAAGGCGAGTGCGATCAGGAGGCCGCCCGCCACCACGAAGGGCAGCATGAACGACACGCCGGTCATCAGGTGCTTGTAGGCACCGGCCTTCTTCTCGGCGGCGGCCGGACGGGCCGGGCTCTCCGCCTCGGCCTCGCCTGCTGCCTGGAGTTGCGCCTCGGCGAGCGCGGTCGCGATCAGCCCCTTGCCGTCGCGGATCGCCGCCTTGGTGTTCGTCGCGTAGACCCGCTTGCCGGCAAAGCGCGCGCGGTCGACACCCGTGTCGGCCGCGATCAGCACGATGTCGGCAGCCGCGATCTCGGGCGCTGTCAGCGCATCGCGGGCGCCGACGGATCCTTGTGTCTCGACCCGGACCTCGTGGCCGAGCGCCTTGCCGGCGCTCAGGATGCCCTCTGCCGCCATGAACGTGTGGGCGATGCCGGTGGGGCAGGAGGTGATGGCGACGATCCGCATCGGTCCGGCGGCTGCCGCCACGGTGGGGCCGGAAGCCGCCCGCGCGTCACCTGCGCCGCTCAGCACGCGATCGATGACGGCGTTGACGTCGGTGAGCACGTCCTCGATCGCGACCTTGGCCCGGCGCAGCGCCCCGAAACGGCCCTCACCCAGATCACCGGAGCCCACGAGAAGCACCGCCTCGGCGCGGGCGATGGCGGATTCCGGCAGCGGGTTGCCGCTGGTGCCCGGGCTGCGCAATTCGAGCGCGATCGGTTGGTTGCGGCGGCCCGCGGCCTTGCGCAGGGCCTCGACGGCGAGGACGGCGTGGGTCGAGAGGTCACCGCCTCCCACCACCGCCAAGAGCTGTGCCATGGTTTCCTCCTGGTGGTCTCGTTCGTGGGTCGCCGCGCGCCTCGGCCGCGGCGTGATCTCCTAGGGCGCGCGAGCCCTGTCCCGTTCGGGAGCGGGGCCCGCCGCGTGGCGGCCGGACGCCACAGTCACGGCCGAACCGCCTCGACCGCGATCGTGCGGGCGATCGCCTCGACCTCGGCGCGGCCCGGCAGGTTCGCACCGGGCTTCGTGAGCTTGCCGGCGGCGAAGGCCAGCGCGAGGCGGGCGGTGCCCGCGAGGTCGAAGCCGATGTGGAGGGCTGCCGCGAGACCGGCGACCAGCGCGTCGCCGGCTCCGACCGTGCTCGCCACTCGCATCGCCGGCGGCCGGGCGTGGAGCGTCTCATCCTGCGACGCGAGGATGGCGCCGTCGGCGCCGAGCGAGACCACGACGAGGGGGATGCCGCGGGCCACGAGCGTGCGCGCCGCATCGGCGACCTCGCCGAGCGCGGTGAGCGGGCGCCCCGCCCATTCCTCCAGTTCGTGCCGGTTCGGCTTGACGAGATGCGGCAGGCCCGCCGGCTCGGACGCGAGCGCGGCTGCGAGCGCCGGGCCCGACGCGTCGAGCAGGACCCTGGCACCGCGCGCCTTCAGGTCCCGGGTCAGGTGCGCATAGGTCTCGGGCGGCAGGCTGCCGGGCAGGCTGCCGGCGAGCACCACGAGCGTGTCCGGCCTCACCATGTCGACGAGAACGGCGCGCACCGCGTCGAGGGTGCCGGGCGTCACCGCGAGGCCCGGCAGGTTCACGTCCGTGGTGTCGCCGGTGGCGAGGTCGAGGAGCTTCAGGTTCGTGCGGGTCTCGCCGGAAATCCAGCAGAAGCGGTCGTCGATGCCCTTCTCCGCGAGGCACTGCTCGAAGGGCGCTGCGTTATCCTGCCCGAGGATGCCGGTGGCGGCGACCGGGATCCCCCAATCCGCGAGGCAGCGGGCGACGTTGACGCCCTTGCCGCCCGCGTCCGAGCGCACGTCCCGCGCCCGGTGAACGGCGCCGGGCACCAGGCGGTCCAGCGTGACGGTCTGGTCGATCGCCGGGTTGAGGGTGAGGGTGACGACGGCGCTCACGCCGCTCCCCCGATCTCGGCCGTGTCGAGGGCGCGGACGGCGGCCGCGTCCTCCTGCGCGCAGGCCCGGGCGGCGAGCGCCCGCAATTCACCCATCTCGACGGCGCGCAGACGCGCCTTCACGCCGGGCAGATCCCGGGGCGTCATCGAGAGTTCGTGAACACCGAGGCCGGCCAGCAGGCAGGCCCCGAACGGATCGCCCGCGATGCCGCCGCAGACGCCGACGAAGCGCCTGTGCCGGGCCGCGCCCTCGCAGGTCATGTGGATGAGGCGCAGAACCGCCGGATGCAGCGAATCCGCCTCGGGCGCGAGGTCCGTGTTCTGCCGGTCGATGGCCAGCGCGTATTGTGTGAGGTCGTTGGTGCCGATCGAGAAGAAGTCGCAGTATTGCGCCAGCGCGTCGGCCTGGATCGCGGCGGCCGGCACCTCGATCATGATGCCGAGCGGCACCTCCGGAGCGCCGATCTCGACGCGGATCCGGTCGCAGACCTCGCGCAGGCGCAGCACCTCGGGCACCGAGGTGATCATCGGCATCATGATCGAGAGCGGCGCGTCCTTGCCCGTGGGGGCGCCCGGCGCCACGCATTCCCTGGCGGCCCGGTAGAGCGCGCGCAGCTGCGGCTCCATCAGGTCCGGGCGACGCAGCAGCAGGCGGGCGCCGCGCACGCCGAGGAAGGGGTTCTCCTCCCGCGGCAGGTGGAGATGGGCGACCTGCTTGTCTCCGCCGATGTCGAGCGTGCGCACGATGAGCGGGCGCCCGTCGAGCGCCCGCAACATCGCGCGATAGGTCTCGAATTGGTCGTCCTCGCCGGGCGTGTCGCCGCGCTCGAGGAACAGGAACTCGGTGCGCATCAGGCCGACGCCCTCAGCGCCCTGGTCGAGGGCGAAGGGGACCTGCTCCGGATTGTTGACGTTGGCGCCGATGGCCACGACGTGCCCGTCGCGGGTGCGGGCCGGGAGCGCCCGCTCGCGGGCCTCTTCATCCGCCTTCTCGCGCTGGCGTTCGCGCCATGCTGCAGCCGAGGCAACGTCGCCCGCGCTGGGATCCAGGTAGAGGCGGCCGGTGGCGCCGTCGAGGATGGCGTTCGTTCCGTTCGCGAGCCCGAGGAGCGCGGCGCCCCCCGCCACCATGGCGGGGATGCCGAGGGTGCGTGCCAGGATCGCCGTGTGGGAGGTCGGACCGCCCTGAGCGGTGGCGAGCCCGATGACGCGTGCCGGGTCGAGGCCGGCCGTGTCGGACGGCGCGAGGTCGGGCGCGATCAGTATGCAGGGCTCGTCCGGCAGGTCGTGCCCGCTCTTGAGCGCCGGGTCGATCTGAGCGAGCACGCGGCGGCCGACGTCACGGAGATCCGCGGCGCGACCCGCGAGAACGGGGTTGCCCAGCGCCGAGAGCTGGCCGGCGAGGCGCTCCACCGCCCGGTCCCAGGCAAAGGCGACGCCGTGGCCCTCGACCATGAGCTGGCAGGCGAGCGTGATGAGGTCGGTGTCGGCGATGAGCTCGGCCTGGGCCTTGAAGATGCCGGCATCCGCCTTGCCGAGGCGGCGCTCGGTGTCGTCGGCGAGCGCCTTGAGCTGATCGGCGGTCGCGGCGAGCGCGGCGTGCAGCCGGTCGCCCCCGCTCGTCAGGGGCTCCGGTTCGTCCGGCACCGTGATCTCGGTCGCGGCGAGAACGTGGACCGGGCCGATCGCGATCCCGGGGCTCGCGCCGATGCCGGGATGGACGCGCGGGGCGTCCGCCGGGTTCCAACCCGCGACCGGACCAGCGGCCCTGGCGGCAGCCTCGGCCGCGCGCTGGGCCGCGGCCTTCTCGCCGGCGCTGAGGCCCGTCACGGCCGCGCACATCTTCGCGAGCGCGCCGGCCTCGTCGTCGCCCTCGGCGGAGATCACCACCTCGTCGCCGCAGCGGAGGCCGAGCTGCAGCAGGGCGATCAGGTTCTTGGCGTCGGCCGCCTGCGAACCGTGCCGCACCTGGATCCGCGCCGCGCAGGCGCGGGCCGTCTCCACCCAGTGGGAGGCGGGACGCGCGTGCAGGCCGGTCGGGTAATCGACCGTCCAGTCAAAGCGCTGGCTCAAGTCGGCGGCGGACCCGGACGCGGCGGGGGCCGCCGAGTCCTCGGTCAGCGCCTCGGCGATGTCCTCCTGGCGCCTCGTTCCGCGCAGGCGCTCCAGCCGGGCCTCGTCCTGGATCAGGCGGGTCAGGCGGCGCAGGACAGTGATGTGGGTGTCGGACTGCGCGGCGATGGCGACGATGAGATGGGCCGTCTGCCCATCGTGCCATTCGAGGCCGCCGGGAACCTGGAGCACGGCGAGTCCGCTCTGCCGGACGAGGTGCCGGTCGTCGACCATGCCGTGCGGGATGACGACACCGTGACCCAGGTAGGTATTGGCGACCTCCTCTCGCCGCAGCATGCTCTCGCCGTAGGCCGGGTCGATGCAGCCGGCCGCGCTCAGGAGCTGGGCCGCCTCGCGGATGGCGGCCACCTTGTCCTTCGGCGCGGTGCCCATGCGGATGAGCAGGCGAGGCGTGAGGTTGGGCGTCGGTGCGAGCATGGCGTGCTCCTCCCGGATCGTTGTCTGATTTCGTTCCTGAGTTAACTGAAAACGTTTTCAGTGATTGTGTCAACCGATACAGGGGATCACGCATCCGTGAGCCCTTGCTGCAAGTTGCAGCCCGTGGCAGAACGCGGGTATGGCGCTGCAAACGTTTCCCGTTCGATGAGTGTCGGCATCCGCGACGTGGCCCGCGCGGCGGGGGTCTCGACGGCGACGGTGTCGCGCGCGCTCGGCCGCGGCCCGGTCAGCGACGCGCTCCGCGAGCAGGTCGAGGCCGCAGTGCGCGCCACCGGCTACCGGCCTAACCTCTCGGCGCGGCGCCTGCGCTCGCAGGCGACACAGACGATCGGCCTGATCGTCGCCGACATCCGCAACCCGTTCTTCACCGCGGTCAGCCGGGCGGTGGAGGATGCGGCCTATCAGGCGGGCATGCGGGTCATCCTCTGCAACACCGACGAGGATGCGGAGCGCGAGGCCCTATACCTGCGCCTGATGCAGGAGGAGCGGGTTACGGGGGTAATCTTCGCGCCGACGCGGACGACCGCGCAGGCGATGCGCGCGGGCGACCTCGACTTCCCCGTCGTGCTCATCGACCGTTCGGGGCCGCCCGGCGCGCACGACAGCGTCGTTCTCGACAACACGGCCGCCTCCGCCGCCCTCGTCGACCATCTCGTCGCGCAAGGGTACGCGCGGATCGGCGGCCTGTTCGGTTCGACGAGTTCGACCGCCCAGGAACGGCGCGCCGGCTACGAGGCGGCGATGGCCCGCCACGGGCTCGAGCCAGCGACGCGAGCCTGCGCGCCGAACGCCGCCGCCGCGGAGGCGGAAAGCGTGCGCTGGCTCGCGGAGGGCGACCGGCCAGAGGCGCTGATCGTGTCGAACGGGCTGATGCTGATGGGTGCGGTGCGGGCGGCCCGCGCGCTCGCCCTGGCGGTTCCGGGCGCGCTGGCGCTGGCAGGCTTCGACAACGAGCCCTGGACCGAACTCCTCGACCCCGGCCTCACCGTCATCGAGCAGCCTGTGGCCGAGATTGGCGCGCAGGCGATGAATCTGCTGTTCGATCGGCTGAAAAGCCCGGACCAGCCGGTGCGCAAGGTGGTGCTCAGTGGACGGCCGGTGCTGCGCGGCTCGACGGGCAGGCGCTGATCAGCGCATGGCCTGCTGGCTGCGCGACCCGAGGCGCAGGAGGATCGCCACCGGGATCAGCCCGACCAGCACGATGAGCAGGGCGGCCACGGCGCCGTCTTCGTAGGTGCCGCGCGCGGCCTCGCCGTAGAGATGGGTGGCCAGCGTCTCGACGTTGAGCGGGCGCAACAGGAGGGTCGCCGGCAACTCCTTCACGCAATCGACGAAGACGAGGAGGCCGCCGCTGACGAGCGCCGGCCAGGTGAGCGGCAATTGCACGTGGGCGAGCGTCGCGACGGGCCCGCGCCCCAGCATGCGCGCCGCGTCGGGCAAGGAGCCCGGCACCCGCGACAGGCCCGCCTCGCAGGTGCCGATCGCCACCGCGAGGAAGCGCACGAGGTAGGCGGTGATGAGCGCTCCGCCCGTACCGAGGCCGATCAGTGCCGGCGCCGCACCGAAGACGGCGCTCGAGGCGGCGGCGAGTGCCGAATCGGCGAGAGCCAGGGGCCCGAGGAGGCCAATGGCGAGGATCGTGCCCGGCAGCGCGTAGCCGAGGCTCGCCACGCGGATCAGGGCCGTGCCAGCCCGCTTGGCGATCAACCGCGGGCTCGCCGCCACGAGAAAGCCGACCATGCCCGCGATCAGCGTGGCGGCACCGGCATACAGGACGGTGCTGAGGATCTCGGCCGGCAGCGTCTCGGGCAGGCCGGCGCGCGCGATCCGGCCCGCGGCGGAATGGGCGAGGTATCCGGCCGGGATCAGGAAGCCGAGGGCGACAGGAGTGAGGCCGAGGAGGAAGGCCGCGGCGGCACGGGACCCTGTCAGGTGTGTTCGGGTAAGGGTCCGCGGGCGCTGAGCGGTGCCGGCGAAGCCGCGCCCGCGCCGGGCCCAGCGCTCCGCGACCACGAGGCCGATCACCACGAGGAGCATCACGAGGGCGATCTGTGCCGCGCCCGGCAGGTCCGAGCGGTTGATCCAAGTGGCGTAGACCTGAACCGTCAGCGTGCGAACGCCGAGGAACTCGGCCGCGCCGATGTCGTTCAACGCCTCCATGAGGGCGAGGCTCGCGCCGAGCACCACGGCCGGCCGGGCCATCGGCAGCGCCACCCGGGCGAAGACGGCGCGAGGGCTGTGGCCGAGGGTGCGGGCCGCCTCCAGGAGATTGGCCGCCTGCATCAGGAAGAGCGCCCGCGTCGGTAGGTAGACGTAGGGGTAGAGCACGAAGCCGAGGAGCAGGATGCAGCCGGGCAGCGAGCGCAGCTCAGGCAACCGCAGGTCGCGCGGGCTGGCGAGGCCGAGAGCGTCGCGGAGGCCCGACTGTACCGGGCCGAGCGGGTGCAGCAGATCGAGATAGGCGAAGGCGACGATGTAGGTCGGGACCGCGAGCGGCAGCAGCAGCCCGATCTCCAGCAGGCGCCGGCCGGGGAAGTCGTAGGCCGCGACCAGCCACGCCGCTCCGGTGCCGATCAGCGTGACCGTGAGCCCGACGCCCGCGAGCAGCCCCGCCGTCTGCAGGATCGCCTGCGGCAGCACGTATTCGAGGAGGTGCGGCCAGAGTTCCCCGGAGCCCTGCAGCGCGGCGTGCGCCAGCGAGACGAGCGGGCTCAGTACGAGCCCGGTCAACGCCAGGGCGCCGAGCGCCCAGGCGAGAGGCGGAGAGCGAAAGGTCTGTGCGAGCGGAAAGCTCATGGAACGGCCCGGATTTCCGGAGGCAGCGGACCCATCGCGGTGGCCGAAAACGAAGAGATCTCGGCTCTATCCCTTCAGTTGTCGAAGCCGACCTTGTCGACGAGGAGGCTCGCGGCCTTCCGGTTGCGGGCGATCTCGGCGAGCGGCGTCTGGTCGATCTGGAGGGTGCCGAGCTCTACGAGGAGCGGGTCGACCGGGGCTCCGGGCTTCACCGGGTACTCATAATCGGTCTTGGCGTAGATGCCCTGCGCCTCGTCCGAGACGAGGTATTCGAGGAGCTTGACCGCCTCGTCGCGGTTCGGCGCGCTCTTCGCCACCGCGGCGCCGGAGACGTTCACGTGGGTGCCGCCGTTCTCGAAGCTCGGCAGCACGACTCGGATCGCCTCGCCCCACTTCTTCTGCTCCGGGCCGCCGCGGCCCGAACGCATCAGACCGACATAATAGGAATTGCCGAGGCCGATCTCGCAGGTCTCGGCCAGGATGTCGCGGGCCACGTCCCGATCGCCGCCCGCGGGCTTCTTGGCGAGGTTCGCCTTGACGCCGCGCAGCCACGCTTCCGTCTTCTCCGGCCCGTGCTTGACGAGGTAATGGGCGATCAGCGCCGTGTTGTAGGGATGCTGACCCGAGCGCAGGCAGATCTTCCCCTTCCACTTCGGATCGGCGAGATCCTCGTAGGCCAGCGTCTTGAGGTCGGCGAAGTCCTTGGCGTCGGTGTAGGCGACGCGGGCGCGCGTGGAGAGCGCGAACCAGCGTCCTTCGGCGTCGCGCAGGCCGGCCGGCACCGCGGCCTCCAGGGTTGGCGACTTCACCGGCTGCGCGAGGCCGCGATCCACGATCTCGATCAGGTTGCCGATATCGACCGTCATCAGGACGTCGGCGTTGGCGCGCTCGCCTTCGGCCGCCACGCGCTCGGCGAGGCCCTTCTCGACGAAGACGGTGTTGACCTTCACACCCGACTTCGCCGTGTAGGCGTCGAGCAGGGGGCGGATCAGTCCGGGCTCGCGCGTCGTATAGAGGTTGACTTCCGCCGCCTGCACCGCTCCCGCGGCCAGCAGGCCACCGCACGCCACGGCAATTCTCGCGACCGAGCCCAACATGATGCGTTCCCCAACTCCGTGGCAGGAGCTTGGGACGCATCACGCAAGAAAAATCAAGCACGAAGTCTTTGAATTAAAACGATTAAAAACTATACTGCCCCATTCAACGTAGAATTGGCACCGCTCGATTCAGCGGGCAATTTAATCCCGATCCACTTCGAAAATCAGCGGCGAGCCGTGTAACGCGAGAGCGACCGTGTCTCCCGGGCGCGCCGGCTCGTCGGGACGGACCGCGAGGCTGAACGGGGCGGAGACACCGTCGACCGTGATCTCGAGCGCGGCGCGCGCGCCGAGGTAACTGCGCCGCAGGACGCGCCCGGGCGTCCCGCTTCCCGGCTCGGCGAGCCGGATCGCCTCGGGGCGCAGGCAGGCGAGGCGATCCGCACCCTCGGGGGACGCGCCCGCGGCGAGGAGACCGAACGGGGTGTCCAGGCGCCCGCCCCGGCAACGGGCCGGCATCTCTATGAGATCGCCGAAGAAGCGGGCCGCGAAGCGTGAACGCGGCCGCTCGTAGAGATCCTCGCCGGTGCCGACCTGCACGATGCTGCCCGCCCGCATCAGCGCGATCCGGTCGCAGAAGGCGAGCGCCTCCTCGGGATCGTGCGTGACGAGAAGCGTCGTCGTGCCGGTCTCGCGCAGGAGCCCGAACGTGTCGGCCCGCACCCGGTCGCGGGTGCGCCGGTCGAGGTTCGAGAAGGGCTCGTCGAGGAGGAGGATGCGGGGGCCCGGTGCCAACGCCCGGGCGAGCGCTACCCGCTGACCCTCGCCGCCGGAGAGCGTCGCCGGATAGCTCTCGGCGCGGTGTGCGAGCCCGACCTGCTCCAACCGGCCCGCAGCGATCGCGCGCGCCTCGGACCGCGGCCGGCCACCGAGGCCGAAGCGCACGTTCTCGCCCACCGTCAGGTGCGGGAACAGGGCGTAGTCCTGGAACATCAATCCGATGCCGCGGGCCTCCGGCGGCACGCCGGCGTCGACCGGCCGGCCGTCGAGGCGGACCGTGCCCGCATCCGCCGATTCGAGGCCCGCCACGACGCGCAGCAAGGTGCTCTTGCCGCAGCCGGAATCGCCAAGCAGCGCGACGATTTCCCCTGCTCGAACCACGAGGGAGACCTGATCGAGCGCTTGGACCGCGCCGAATCGGCGGCCGATGCCGGCAAGTTCCAGGCGGGGCGGCTCGGGCCGGGCATCGGCGGCGTCTGGAAGGGTCATCGGCGGGTCCGGTGGCTCGGTCCGGGCTCCATAACGCATGAGTGGCCGGGAGCAACGCGCGCGACGGGGCGACGCGTGCTAGCGTGGCCGCAAGGGGTATCGGATGGGGCGGTGGCACGAAGGGCCGGTAGCGGAGACGGGAGGCGTGCTCCCGCGCTTCCTCCTGCTCTACGGGCTCCTCTACGCGGCCTATGGCTGCCTGTCGCCGATCCTGCCGAACTTCCTCGCTGCCCGCGGACTCTCGGCGCGGGAGATCTCGGTCGTGCTCGCGGGCGCGCTGCTCGTGCGCCTCGCCGCCGGCCCGCTCGCGGGGCGCATCGCCGACCAGCGCGGGACCGGGCGAGGCATCCTCGCCGCGGCGGCTGCGCTGGCAGGCTTCGCCGCCCTCGCGCACCTGCCCGGTCAGGGCTTCTCCGTCCTCCTCGCCGTTGGGCTTGTCTACGCGCTCGCCACCGCGCCCCTGGCGCCGCTCGCCGACGCCCTCGCGCTCGTCGCCGCCGAGGACGGCCGCGCGTTCCAGTATGGCTGGGTCCGCGGCGCGGGGGCTGCAGCCTTCATCGGCGCGGCGAGCCTCGCCGGCTGGCTCGTCGCCGGCCACGGCCTCAGCGCCGCGGTCGCAGCCGGAGGCGCCCTGTTCGGGGCCACCGCCTTCGCGACGCGCCTCGTCCCCGCAGGCGCGCCTGCCGAGGTGGATGCCGGCGCCTCTGAAGGTCTCTGGCAGGGCTTCTCCACCCTGTTTCGAAATGCTGCCTACCGGCGCATCCTCCTTGTCGCTGCCCTCGTCGTGGGCGCGCACGCCATGCACGACGCCTTCACGATGATCCTGTGGCGGGAGGCAGGGATCGGCGCGGGGCTCGCCGGCCTGCTCTGGTCCGAGGCGGTGGCGGCCGAGGTTCTGGTGTTCCTCGTCGCCGGGCCGTGGCTGATCGAGCGGCTGGGGCCCGGCCCCTGCCTCGCCCTCGCCGCCGGGGCCGGGGCCCTGCGCTGGGCCGTCACCGCGCAGACCGTGGCGCTACCCGCGATCGTCGCGATCCAACTCCTGCACGGGCTCACTTTCGCGCTCCTGCACCTCGCCTGCCTCGATCTGATCGCGGCCAACGTCGCACCGGGGCTTCGCGCGACGGCGCTGACCCTCTACGGAAGCCTCGGTGTCGGCCTCGCGACCGCGCTGCTGACGCTCGCCTCGGGCAGCCTTTACGCGACGTTCGGAGCGCGCGCCTTCTGGGTGATGGCGGTCCTGAGCCTTGCGGCTTTGCCCGTCAGCCTGAGCTTGCGCGCGCAACGAAGCGCGCAAGCGCGCGGTTCTACGGAACGAAGGTAGGACATATATAGAACATATGGCTGACATGCAGCGGACCCGATGCCCCAGACCGCCGAGATCCTGATCCCGCTCGCCCTCGACACGGCCTACAGCTACGCCGTGCCCGCGGGCCTGAGCCTCACCGAGGGCGACGTCGTGCAGGTGCCACTCGGCCCTCGCGAGACGATCGGCGTGGTCTGGGGCGTCGCCGAGAGCGCCTCCGGCTCGAACCTGCGGCCGGTGACGGGACGGCTCGACGTGCCGCCCCTGTCCGAGCCCCTGCGCCGCCTCGTCGACTGGCTCGCCCGCTATACGCTCGCGCCGAAGGGCTCGGCTCTGGCGATGGCACTCCGCCTTCCCGACGAGGCGGCCGCCCGCGAGAGCCTGCGCGTCGGCGTGCGGGCCTCCGGCCGCCCTCCCGCCCGCGCGACCGCCGCCCGCACGAAGGTGATGGCGGTGGCCCACGACAACGCGTTGCGGGGCAAGACCGCATTGGCGAAGGAGGCCGGCGTCTCGGTGAGCGTCGTCGACGGGCTCATCGACGACGGCGCCCTGGAGACGGTGGCGCTGGAGCCCGAGCCCGTGGCCCTGCCGCCCGATCCCGACCACCCTCGGGTGCCGCTCTCGGAGGCGCAAGCGTCCGCCGCTCTGGAATTGCTGCCCCCCGAGGGTGATCCCGGCGCGACGCTCCTCGAAGGCGTCACCGGCTCGGGCAAGACGGAAGTCTATTTCGAGGGCGTCGCTGCCTGCGTCCGAGACGGGCGGCAGGCGCTCATCCTGATGCCCGAGATCGCGCTCACCGCGCAGTTCCTCGATCGCTTCGCCGCCCGCTTCGGCGTGCGCCCGGCGGCGTGGCACTCCGGCATCGGCGGCAAGCGGCGCGAGCGCATCCGCGCGGGCGTCGCCGCGGGCGAGATCGCGGTCGTGGTCGGCGCTCGGTCCGCCCTGTTCCTGCCGTTCGCGAGGCTCGGCCTCATCGTCGTCGATGAGGAGCATGAGTCCGCCTACAAGCAGGAGGACGGCGTCCACTACCACGCCCGTGACATGGCCGTGGTGCGCGGCAAGCTCGAGGGCTGCCCGGTGGTGCTCGCCTCCGCGACGCCCTCCATCGAGACGCGGGTGAATGCGGAGAAGGGCCGCTACCGCCACGTTATCCTGCCCGAACGCTTCGGCGGGCGCCGGCTGCCCGACATCCGGGCGATCGATATGCGCCTCGACAAGCCCGAGCGCGGCCGCTTCCTGGCGCCGCCGATGATCGACGCGGTCAAGCACAACCTCGCGGCCGGTGAGCAGACGCTGCTGTTCCTCAACCGCCGGGGCTACGCGCCCCTCACCCTCTGCCGGGCCTGCGGCCATCGCTACCAGTGCCGCAACTGCTCGACCTGGCTCGTGGAGCATCGCTTCCGCCGGGCGCTCGTCTGCCATCAGTGCGGCTACGCCGAGCGCAAGCCCGAGGCCTGCTCGGAATGCGGCGCCTTCGATCACCTCACCCCCTGCGGGCCGGGCGTCGAGCGGATCGCCGAGGAGGTGGCGGAGCTGTTTCCGCAGCAGCGGATCGTCGTCCTGTCGAGCGACTTCCCCGGCGGGGCCGAGCGCCTGCGCGCCGAATTGCAGACCGTCGCGGACGGCGGCTGCGACATCGTCATCGGCACGCAGCTCGTGGCCAAGGGCCACAATTTCCCGCACCTGACCCTCGTCGGTGTCCTCGACGCCGATATCGGCCTCACTACCGGTGACCCGCGGGCGGCCGAACGGACCTTCCAGCTGCTGCAGCAGGTCACGGGCCGCGCCGGGCGCGGCGAGAAGCCGGGCCGGGCGCTGGTCCAGACCTACCAGCCGGACCATCCGGTGATCGCGGCTCTTCTCTCGGGCGATGCGGAGCGCTTCTACGCGGAGGAGATCGCCGCCCGCGAGGCGGCCGGCCTGCCGCCCTTCGGGCGGCTCGCGGCGCTGATCGTCTCGGCGAACGACCGCGAGGCGGCGGAGGCTCACGGACAGGCGCTCGCCCGCGCCGCCGATCCGCCCGCAGGCGTCATGGTCCTCGGACCGGCCGAGGCCCCGCTCGCCCTGATCCGCGGCCGCTGGCGCTTCCGCCTGCTCGTCAAGACCGAGCGCGGGATCGACCTCCAAGTCTACCTGCGGGACTGGCTCGCCCGCGGCCCGAAGGTGCGCGGCAATGTGAAGGTCGCGATCGACGTCGACCCGCAGAGCTTTTTGTAGGAACCTACAGGCTCCGGTCGTCGTCGTCCGACGGCCCAAGAGGAGCGTGCACGTGCTGAGCTACGAGAAGAAGGCGGGATCGAACGTCGCCGAGATCGTCGTCGACGGAAAGATCAGCGACGAGGAGATGAACGCCGTGATGACGGCGATGAAGGCCGATCTGGAAGGGGGCGGGAAGATAAAGCTTCTGGAGGATATCCGCAGCTTCCAGGGCATGGAGCCGGCGGCCTTCTTCAAGGATCCGCGCATCGGCCTGTCGATGATGAAAGGCGTGAGCCACGTCGCCCTGGTGACGGACGCGACGTGGCTGAAGGCGCTCGCGGAGACGTTCAGCTTCGTCTCTCCGGCGCAGATCAAGGTGTTCGAGCGCGCCCGTCTCGACGAGGCGCGTTCCTGGCTCGCCGGCGCGGCCTGAGCCGCTCCCGACTCACTCGGCCTGGGCGACCTGCGAGCTGTGGCGGCGGGCCGTCCAGCGGCCCGAACAGAGGGCCGAGACCTTCCAGGTGCCGCCGCCCGAGCGGGCCTGGAGACGGCCCGAGATGGCCCCGCTCGCGGTGCCGTTCGAGACGCTGAGGCCGACGGTGCCGTCCGGCCCGACGCGCCCGCTCATCCGGGCCGCACCGCCGCTGGAGACCAGACGCACCTGCCCCTCCTGAACCGCGACCGCGTAGCTGTAGCGGCTGTCGCACAGGCCGCTCTCGGTGACGAGCTCGACCGACCAAGTGCCGTTGAAGTTGCCCCCGTCCGCAGCGCGCGGCGACGTGATGGCCGGCGCGCAGAGGCCGGCGCCGAGCGCAACGATCGTGGCAAGCTTCATCATGGAACCCCCTTCGGACAGGATCGGGACATGGCCGGACCCGCCGGAGCGGATCGCCTGATCGGTTTTGGGCCTGTTGCCCGACGCGATGTGAATGAAACCCGAATATTGATCGGAAGCGGCGAGAATATGACCGGCGACGCACCTCGGCACGCGAAGATCTGATGGGGATCAGAGCGTAGCTGTACGCGAGATCTCATCGGCCTGCATTTGCGCCTGCTCCGCGCTGCGATGCGGCCTCGCCCGGGAACTGCTACGCTTGCCCCGTCGTTGCTTAGACCGAATGGACCCCTCTGCGCCGGATATCGGCGCTCCGCGTCGGCCTTGCCGCGCTACGGGCCTCGTCGCCTGAGATCTGGAGAGAGAAGATATGCGCCTGATCCTCACCGCCGCCACGCTGCTCGCCGGTCTCTCGGCCGGCACGGCCTCGGCCCAGACCACGATCATCGAGCGCGAGGCGCCGCCGCGGGCGGTGGTGATCGAACGCGACCCCGTCGTCGTGGAGCGCCGCGTCGTGCCGGTCGAGCGCGAGGGCGGCTGCGAGACGCGCACCGTGACGCGCACCGAGGAGGACGGCTCGTCCACCACCGTCCGCCGGGAGCGCTGCGAATGAAGGCGCCCGCAAAGCCGCTCCGAGCGACGCAGCCGGGTCCGCCCGTCAATCCGTCAGCGGACGGGCCTCCTCCGGCAGCATGATCGGGATGCCGTCGCGGATCGGGTAGGCGAGCTTGGCCGAGCGGCTGATCAGTTCCTGGCGGGCGCTGTCATATTCCAGCGAGCCCTTGGTCAGCGGGCACACCAGGATCTCGAGGAGCTTCGGATCCACCCGGGTCGCCTCGACGGGAGGTGAGAAATCATCGTCCATGGTCGCGTGTCTCGCCAAAGGTCACTGCAGGGTCGGTTCGGTCCCTGAACCGCGCACCAACTCCATTTCGGTCACCGCGATCAAGACCTCTGCCCGCGTCTTGAGGTCGGACGCCTCCAGCATGGCCTGCTTCTCGCGAACGCCGAAGGGGCTCATCATGCAGAGCGCGTTGACGAGGGCCTCGTTCGGCGCCTCCTCGATCCCGGCCCAATCGACCTTGAGGTCGTTCGATTCCACGAAGTCGCGCAGCGCCTTCAGCACGCCCTCGCGGTCGACCGCCTCCTCGCCGGCCCGTGCCTCGAAGTCCGCGGCAAAATCGTCGTAGGAGACTTGGCAGCGACGGTAAGTGTTGGTCGTGGCGAGCTCGCTCTCGACCCGGAAGCGGCTGATCCCCGTGAGCGAGATCAGGTAGCGTCCGTCGCCGGTCTCGGCGAACTGGGTCACGCGGCCCGCGCAGCCGACCCGATAGAGCCGCGGCGCCATCGGCGAGCCGCCCCCTTCCGCATCCGGCTGGATCATGCCGATGATCCGGTCGGTGCGCAGCGCGTCGTCCACCATGGCGAGATAGCGCGGCTCGAAGATGTTGAGGGGCATCTGGCCCCGGGGCAGCAGCAGCGCGCCGGGGAGAGGAAAGATCGGGATCACGGCGGGACAATCCGCCGGGCCCTTGTAGCCCGCATGCGCGCTCATGGCATCTCCCCCGCCCCGCCGGGCCTCAGGCGAACAGCAATGTCGAGAGCTTGCGCCGTCCGCGGATCGTGTCGGCGTCCATCAGTCCCCAGGCCTCGAAGAACTGGAGGAGCTGCTTGCGCGCGCCACCCTCGTTCCACTCCCGATCGCGCCGGTGGATCTCGATCAGATGGTCGACCGCCTGCGCCCGCTCGCCCCGGGCATTGAGGCCGAGGGCGAGGTCGAAGCGAGCCTGATGGTCGTCCGGGTTCGCCTCGACCTGACGTTGCAGGCCGGCGAGATCGCCGAGGGACGCGGCCTGCTCGGCAAGCTCAACCGCGGCGCGGATGCCCGCGAGCGCGAGATCGTTCGCCTTCGCCTCCGGCACCATGGCGAGGACCTGCTTGGCGTTCTCCAACTCGCCCGCGTCCAGCTGGATCTTGGCCAGGCCCGCGAGCGCCACGACGTTGTCGGGCTCCTGGCCGAGCACGGCCGCGTAGAGCTCGGAGGCGCCCGCGAGGTCTCCCTCGGCCAAAGCCGTCTCGGCCTCCGTCATCAGCTCCTCGATCTGGGTCGGGCCGGAGGGACCGACGAGGCGCTCGATGAAGGTCTTGATCTGGCTGTCCGGCACCGCGCCCATGAAGCCGTCCACGGGCTGGCCGCGCTGGAAGGCGATGACGGCCGGGATCGACTGGATGCCGAGCTGGCCCGCGATCGAGGGGTGCTCGTCGATGTTCATCTTGGCGAGCACCACCTTGCCGCCCGCGGCCTTCACGGCCTTCTCGAGGACGGGCGTGAGCTGCTTGCAGGGGCCGCACCAGGGCGCCCAGAAATCCACGAGAACGGGCCGGTTCATCGACTCGGCGATGACGTCCTGGCGGAAGCTCGCGGTCGTCGTGTCCCTGATCAGGTCGGCGGATCCGTCGCCCGCGGGGGCGCCGGTCAGGGGGGCGTCGTTCAACATCTTGTCCTCGCGGCAACGGCCGATGGTGGAGGCGGGCTGTCCGCGCGACCCGGGTTCGATCGCGGCCGCTGGGATTCGGCGTCGTGAGATTGCTCTGACGTGACGCGGATCGCGGGCATCCCGCTTCGACACATCCTCTAGGAGAGATCGCGAGGGTTTACATGGGGCCTGCCCGCTTCCCTGACCACCCCGTCCCGCTTGGTCCGCGCGCTCGTCTTCAGGGCTTGCCCGCATCCCCGGCAGATTTGGCGTCCGTGACGAAAGTGCCCGCGTAATCCTTGCCGCCCGCATGGGCCTCACAGGTGATCGCCGTCTTGCCCGGGCTCGGCGTCGAGAAGCGGCACGAACCGACCGCGGGCGTCGGGGTCTGGACCACGCCTTCGGGGCCCGACTTGCCGGGGCTGACGAGGTTGATCGGCTGCAGCGGATCGGTCTCCTCCGTGCGATCCTGCTGGGCACCGGTGCCGCTGAAGGTCAGGTTCTGCCCCTCGCTCGACGCGAAGCCGAAACTCGTTCGGCTTCGCGCCACGTTGTTCAACAGGGTGCCTCGGCAGGTAGCGGTGAGGTCTTGGCCCGCGATGACGAGCCGTTCGCAGGTGCCCGTCAGGTTCAGCGCGGCCTGGGCACCCGCGGCGGCGACCCAGCCGGCGGACAGGGCCGCCGCGGTGAGGAGAAGGGGCAGGAGAGGCGTGCGGGTCGTCATGGTCCGCACATCTATGGCCTGCCCAGGCCGGCGTCGAGGGCTCGCAGCACGGACAGGGCCGTGAGGAAACTCACGCGGGCAAGCTCGCTCCCGCCGCCGGCCCGGTCTAAGAACGGGTCGCGCTGACGCCTCTCACCAAGGACGACCGACCGGCCCCATGGCGAGCCCGACGGAACATGCGAGCTTCCTGCCGCCGGTCCTGACTTTCCTGTCGGCCGCGGTGATCGGCGTTCCGGTCTTCCGCCTCATCGGCCAGAGCGCCGTGCTCGGCTACCTCGTGGCGGGCGTGCTGATCGGCCCGTTCGGCTTCTCGCTGATCGCCGAACCCGAGACCGCCGCGAGCGTCGCCGAGATCGGCGTGGTGCTCCTCCTCTTCATCGTCGGTCTGGAGCTGCACCTGTCGCAGCTCGTCTCGATGCGGCGGGACATCTTCGGCCTCGGCACGGCGCAGCTCCTCGTCTGCGCGGCGGCGCTCGGGGGCCCGCGCTCCTGTTCGGCCTGACACCCTCGGCGGCGACGGTCGTCGGGATCGCGCTGGCGCTCTCGGCGACCGCCGTAGCGCTGCAGCTTCTCGAAGAGCGCGGAGACCTCGGCACGCCTTATGGCGGGCGCGCCTTCGCGGTGCTGCTGTTCCAGGATCTCTCCGTCGTCGCGATCCTCGCCCTGATGCCGCTCCTCGCCTCGGCCGGCGGCGGGGGTGGCGGGGATTTCTGGTTCGGCGAGGCTGTGCAATCGACCGGCAAGGCGCTCGCCGCGATCCTCGCCGTCGTTCTCGTCGGGCGCTACGGCCTCAACCCGTTCTTCCGGCTGCTCGCCGCGAGCGGCGCCCGCGAGGTGATGACCGCTGCGGCCCTCCTCGTCGTGCTCGGCACCGCGCTGCTGATGCAGGAGGTCGGCCTGTCGATGGCGATGGGCGCCTTCCTCGCCGGCATCCTGCTGGCCGAATCGAATTTCCGGCACCAGCTCGAGGCCGATATCGAGCCCTTCCGGGGCATGCTGCTCGGACTGTTCTTCATGAGCGTGGGCATGTCGATCGACGGCGGCCTCGTGAAGAGCCTGTGGCCGATCCTGTTCGGGGCGACGGCGGGGGCCATCCTGCTCAAGGTCGCCCTGGTGGTCGGCCTCTTCCGGCTGTTCGGCTCGCCGTGGCTCGACGCCGTGCGGGGGGCGGCCATCCTGGCGCCGGCCGGCGAGTTCGCCTTCGTGTTGTTGCCCGTCGCCGGCGGACTCGGGCTGATCGACGCCAACGCGACGCGCTTCACCGTGGCACTCGCCGCGCTCACCATGCTGATCGGCCCCGTGGCGGCCAAGAGCCTCGACGCGGTGCTCGCCCGCCGGCCGCGCGCGACCGAAGAGCAGGCCCTCGACGTCGTCGAGAGCACCGAGGCGCGGGTCCTGCTCATCGGATTCGGCCGCTTCGGGCAGATCCTGACTCAGGTTCTCCTGGCGGAGGGGATCAGTGTCACCGTCATCGACAAGGACGTGGAGCAGATCCGCTCCGCCTCACGCTTCGGCTTCCGGATCTACTACGGCGACGGCACGCGCCTCGACGTGCTGCGGGCGGCGGGGATCGGCCGCGTCGAGCTGGTCTGCATCTGCATCGACGACGTCGAGGCCGCGTTGAAGATCGTCGACATCGTGCACGAGGAGTTCGAGAGCGTGCGCACCTACGTGCGGGCCTACGACCGGACCCATGCTGTCGAGCTGATGAATCGCGACGTCGATTTCCAGCTTCGCGAGACCTCCGAATCGGCCTTGGCCTTCGGCCGCGCGACGCTGGAGGCGCTGGGCCTCTCGGCGGAGGCGGCCGCACGCCGCACGGAGGACGTGCGCAAGCGCGACGTCGCCCGCCTCGTCCTGCAGCAGGCCGGGGCCCTTCCGGACGGCTCCGGGTGGCTGCGCGGCCTGCCAGGCGAGTTGAAGCCCGAGCCGCTCACCGCGCCGCAGCGCCCGGCCCGCGCGCTCAACGCCGAGACCCGCGACATCATCGGCCATGAGCGCCGCGAGGCGGCCAACCGCGCGCTGGAGACCCAGGACGGGCGGCCGGATGCCTGAGGGACCGGTCCGTCGCGGCGAGGAGGCTCCGGCACCGCCCCGCGAGGCCGCGCGCTTCGTCGAAGGCTCGATCCTGCGCCACGTCGTCGTGATGAGCGGGACCGGCTCGATCGGACTGATGGCGATCTTCGTCGTCGACCTGCTCTCGCTCCTCTACGTCTCGAAGCTCGGCGACCCGCGCCTGACCGCCGCGGTCGGGTTCGCCACGATCGTCCAGTTCTTCGCGATCTCGATCAATATCGGCCTGATGATCGCGGCGGGCGCTCTCGTCTCACGGGCGATCGGGGCGGGCGATGACGCCCTGGCCCGCCGGCTCGCCACCTCGGCGACCCTGCACGGGCTCGTCGTCTCGGTCGTCCTCGTCGTCGTCATGCTGCCGCTGCTGGGGCCGCTGCTGCGCCTGATCGGGGCCGATGCCGAAACCCTGCCGGTCGCCGAGCGCTTCCTCTGGATCGCACTGCCCTCGAACGTCCTGATGGCGCCCGGCATGATGTTTTCCGGGCTTCTGCGCGCGGTCGGCGCCGCGCGCCAGGCCATGTACGTGACCCTCGGCGGCGGCCTCGTCACGGCCGGCCTCGACCCGCTCCTGATCTTCGGGGCCGGGCTCGGCGTCGACGGAGCCGCCCTCGCGACCTGCGCGGCGCGTGCCACCTTCGCTCTGATCGGCTGGCAGGGCGTGCAGGATCACCGCATGCTGACCCGGCCGCACCTCTCCGACGTTCTCTCCGACGCGCCGGTAATGCTGAAGATCGCTCTTCCGGCGGTCCTCACGAACCTCGCTCCCTCCGTCGCCAGCGCCTTCGTCGCCCACGCGCTCGCCCGGTTCGGGCCCGAGGCTGTGGCGGGCAACGCCGTGATCGACCGCCTGACCCCCGTCGCCTTCGGCGGCCTGTTCGCGATGTCGGGCTCGATCGGCCCGATCCTCGGCCAGAACTGGGGAGCGGGCCGGTTCGACCGGATGCGCGGCGTATTGCGGACCGGCGCCTACGTCACGGCGACCTACGTGATCGTGGTCTGGGCAGCGCTCCTCGCCGCCTGCGCACCGCTGTCCGCCCTCTTCGAGCTGCACGGCAGCGCGCGCGACCTCTTCGCCTTCTTCTGCCATGTCAGCGGCGCGATCTGGTTCTTCAACGGGCTGCTGTTCCTGTCGAACGCCTCCTTCAACAACCTCGGCTTTCCCTTCCTCTCGACGGGCCTCAACTGGGGACGGGCGACGCTTGGCACGATGCCGCCGGCGCTGGCCGGCGCCGCGCTCTACGGACCCCAGGGCGTCATCGCGGGCGTCGGGGTCGGCTCGCTGCTGTTCGGCGGGCTCGCGATCGGGCTCGCCTTCCGCACCGTGACCCGGCTGGAGCGCCGCGCCCTCGCGCTGCGCGCCGCGAACCCGCCCTCGCCCCCCGAAGCGCAGGCTCACACCGAGGCCTCGCTCGCCGCCGGGCCGGCGCAGAGCGGCGCGCTCGTCTGAGGTTCCGGCCACCCATCCACGGCCGAATGCCGGCGCTGCGCCGGCAAAAGGCCGCTGGCGCTGGTCAGTTGGCGGCGGATGGGACACACTTCACCATGGGATATGTACGTGCGCGCGGGGTTTCTCCGCCGTGCCCGATGATGAGGCCACAGGCCATGTTCAACCCGATCGACATGCTCCAGGGCCAGAGCGCCGGGATGCAGGGGCTCGCCCAGCAATTCGGCCTCACGACAGATCAGACGCGTCGTGCCATGGAGGCGCTCCTGCCCGCCTTCACGATCGGCCTGCAGCGCAACACCCCGAGCGACCCGATCGGCTTCGGCCAGCTCTTCGGGTTGCCGGGCGCCTCGGCCGGAAACCCGACCGCGCAGACGCCGGAGGTAATGCTCGGGCAGCTTTTCGGCTCGCCGATGCTCGCGCAGGCGGTCGTGCAGCAGGCGGCTGCGGCGAGCGGCGTCGGTTCTCAGGTGGTGCGCCAGATGCTGCCGCTGATGGCGGGCATGGTGGTGGCGAGCATCGTGCACATGATCCTCAACCAGAGCCCGGCGCCCCAGCAGCCGGCTCCGAAACCCGCGCCGGCAAACCCCTACGTCGCCGCCAACACGTTCTGGGCCGACATGCTGAGGGCTTTCGCCCCGCCTCAGCCGCCGCAGGCCACCCCCTCGCGCCCCAGCCGCCGAGCCCGCCGCCCGTCGAGGCACCCAGAAGCAGCCCCAAGGACCCGGCCAAGAGCCTGGACAAGAGTGCGGACAAGGGGGCGGCCGAGCAACCGTTGGATATGTTCAACAAGATGCTCCAGACCGGCGCCGAGGTTCAGACACAGAACGTGAAGGCGATGCAGGACATCTTCGACGCATTCTGGGCAGACCCGAAGGAGAAGGCGGTTGGGAAGGAGACGGAGCAGCACAAAGTGCCGCCTGTTCGAGCCGCCTCGCGCGCCGCGCCGAGATCCGCGGCAGCGAAGTCCGCGACGCCTGCGTCCGGCGCGCCTAATAAATCCGCTTCCCCGAAGCCCGAAGCGTCGAGGGGCAGCAGCCCCAAGCCGGCACGCAAGCCCACGGTTTCGAAGCCCCGCTGAGATCGCTCAGTTCAGGTTCGAGCCGATCGTGGTGCCGATCTTGTCGTAGACGGTGTTGAGCTTCGCTCCGTAGAGCCGGATCGCGCCCGCCGAGACGGCGAAGATCAGGCCACCGATCATCGCGTACTCGATGGCGGTGGCGCCGCGGCGATCCCGCCCGAGACCGTTGATCAGCGCCCGGAGGCGCGAGACGCGCCCGGGGATGGCGGGGCATCCCTCCTGCGCTGCTGGTTTCGCCATGGATCTCGCTCCCGCCCGCACCCCGCGGCGTGAGAGAGCTTACGGCTCGTCCGTTGCGGATGATTTAAGGTGATCTCCGGAACAGGCCGATGCACGACACGCATTGTCCAATCACGCGCATCCTGCGCCATTTCGGAAAACTGGCCGGAAAACTGAGACGCGGGGGCTCAAACTTCTCACTTGCACCGCGGTCGTCACGGCAAAGGGCCACTCTCGCGCCGCGGCCGAGCGTGATGGTCGATCGCGTCCGATGTCTCTCTCTGCCGTCCGATGAGCGGCGCGCCCGATCCGACATGCGGACTTGCAGAGCCGGAATGCGGCGCAAGCGCCGCACCTACCGATCCCGGCCCGCTTCCTTGCGCAGGGCATCGATCCGCTTCGACGCCTCCGCCTTGTCGAGGTCGGGATCGAACGCCTTCGGTTCCTTCGCTTCCTCGGAGAGGGTCTTCAGGTAGGACGCTTGCGCGCCGGTCATCGGCTCGCCACCAGTTGTCCACTGATCTGGATCCTTGATCTGGTTGGAGACGTCCTTCGGGTCGGTCTTCGGGTTGGTCGGGCCGGCCTTCGCCTCAGGCTTGCTCATCACAGAACCTCCTGTTCTCGAAATGTTCTGTTAAACGCGAAGCCGTCCGCGCGGTTCCGGCGGCCCGTGCGGCCGCCGGAACCGATGCGGCCTCAGGCCGCGTTGGCCTTCGGCTGCACCTCGGCGAGGTAATCGTCCATCAGGGTCTTGGTCATCGCACCGGGCGTGAACCGGTAAGGGCCGATCTCGGCGACCGGCGTGACCTCGGCGGCCGAGCCGGTGATGAAGCACTCGGCGAAGCCCTCCATCTCCTCGGGCCGGATGCGGCGCTCCACGACCTCGAAACCGCGGCGGCGGGCGAGGTCGATCACGGTCTGGCGGGTGAGGCCGTTCAGGAAGCGGTCGGCGTTCGGGGTGTGGATCACTCCGTCCCGGATGAAGAAGACATTGGCGCCGGTGCACTCGGCGACGTTGTCCTCCCAATCGAGCATCAGGGCGTCGGCGTAGCCCTTGTTCTCGGCCCGGTGCTTCGAGATCGTGCAGATCATGTAGAGACCGGCCGCCTTCGAGGTGGAGGGCGCCGTGCGCGGGTCCGGCCGCCGATAATCCGCGATGTCGAGCCGAATGCCCTTCATCTTGGTGGCCGGATCGAAGTAGCTCGGCCATTCCCAGGCGGCGATGGCGAGATGGATCGTGTTCTGTTGGGCGGCCACGCCCATCATCTCGGAACCACGCCACGCCACCGGCCGCAGATAGGCTTCGGTCAGGCCGCTCGTCTTCAGGACGAGTTCCTTCGCGGCCTCGATCTCGGCGACGCTGTAAGGGATCTCGAAGTCGAGGAGCTGGGCCGAGCGGCGCAGGCGCTCCGAGTGCTCCAGGCTCTTGAATATGCGCCCGCCATAGGCCCGCTCGCCCTCGAACACGGCCGATCCGTAGTGGAGACCGTGGGTGAGTACGTGGATCTTGGCCTCCCGCCACGGCACCATGGCGCCATCGAACCAGATGGTGCCCTCGCGCTCGTCGAACGGGATCACGGACATGGCGGGTACTTCCTTCTCGCGCGGCCGAATCCGCTTCGCGCCGCGGGATCGATCGGGTCAGGCTTGAACGCCGGCAGTCGGGCGGGCGCCCGAGCGCGCCCGTATTGCCGGAAGGCTTGACGGGTATCAACCGGGCTGAGATATGTCAACAACACTGACTTATATCGGGATCGATCGCGACGTGACACGCCCCATGACGAGGCAAGAGGCCGATGTGGCGGGGAATGCCGAGCCTCCGGCGGCCGGGCGCGCGGACCGTCCCGGCAGCGCCAGCGACGACCTGATCGAGCTGCTGTTCTTCGCCTACCGGGACTTCGTCGGCGATCCCGACCGGATTCTCGCCGAGTACGGCTTCGGGCGCGCGCACCACCGCGTTCTGCACTTCGTCGACCGCTACCCTGGTCTCACGATCGCCGAACTCCTCGATATCCTGCGCATCACCAAGCAGAGCCTCAACCGGGTGCTCAAGGATTTGATCGAGCAGGGCTACATCGAGCAGAAGACCGGCACGAGCGACCGGCGTCAGCGGCTCCTCTTCTGCAGCCGCGCCGGCGCCGAACTCGCCGCCGATCTCACCCGCGTCCAAGCCAGGCGGCTCGCCCGTGCCCTCGCGGACCCCGTCGAGGTGGGCGAGGCGCTGCCCTCGGGCGCCTCGAGCTCGGCTCACAGCTTCCTCCTCTCCATGATCGAGCCCGACGAGCGCGCCGCCGTGCGCCGCCTGATGGCCCGGCGCACGAAGGGGGCGGCCTGATGAGCGCAACGGCCCCCGGCTCGCGCTGCGAGCTATCGGATCAGGCGCCGCACGTCCTCGTGGTCGACGACGACCGGCGGGTGCGCGAACTCCTGTCGCGCTACCTTTTCGAGCAGGGCTTCCGCGTCACCGCTGCGGCGAATGCCGCCGAGGCGCGGGCCAAGGCCCAGAGCCTAGTCTTCGACGCGATGGTCCTCGACGTAATGATGCCGGGCGAGAGCGGCTTCGACTACGCGCGCAAGGTCCGCGAGACCTCGCGGGTGCCAATCCTGATGCTCACCGCCCGCTCGAACACCAACGACCGGGTGACGGGTCTCGAGATCGGCGCCGACGATTACCTGCCGAAGCCCTTCGAGCCCCGCGAGCTGATCCTGCGGCTCAACAACATCATCAACCGCAACGCCGGTCCGCGCCGGGACACGGGCGGCGAGACCGTGACGTTCGGGCCGTTCTCTTACCGGCTCGACCGGGGTGAGCTGCGCCGGGAGGACGAGATGATCCGCATAACCGAGCGCGAGCGCGAGATCCTGACGATCCTCGCCGCCGCGGGGGGGGCCAACGTCGAGCGCGAGGCGCTCGCGGGCAACGGGGGCGCCGCGGCCGAGCGCACCATCGACGTCCAGATCAATCGGCTCCGCCGCAAGACGGAGGTCGATCCGGCCAACCCCCTCTTCCTGCAGACGGTCCGCGGCGTCGGCTACCGCCTGGCCGTCGACTGACAGGCGCGATGAACGCGCAGGATCCCGACCTCGCGCGGCAGGCGGACCTCGCCCGGCAGGACCGGCCGACCGCCGCACCGAGGCCGCGCACCCTCTTGAAGCGCCTCTCCCGCGCCATCGGCGATGCCCTGCCGAAGGGCCTCTACGCCCGCTCACTGATCATCATCATCGCGCCGGTGGTGCTGCTCCAGTCGGTGATCGCCTACACCTTCATGGAGCGGCACTGGCAGCTCGTGACGAAGCGCCTGTCCTCGGCGGTAACGGCCGACATCGCCGCCCTGATCGACATCTACGAGAGCTATCCCCAGACCAAGGACGCGGAGATCCTGACCCGGATCGCCAGCGAGCGCCTGAGCCTCGACCTCGACATCCTGAAGGGCGCCAAGCTCCCGGTGCCGGGGCCGCGCCCCTTCTTCTCGATCCTCGACGAGGCGCTCTCCGACGAGATCAAGCGCCAGATCGGACGCCCCTTCTGGATCGACACCGTGGGGCGCTCGAACCTCATCGAGATCCGGGTCGCGATCCCCGACGGAGTGATGCGGATCACGGCGCGCCGGAGCCAGGCCTACGCCTCGAACTCGCACATCTTCCTCGTCTGGATGATCGGCTCGTCGATGGTTCTCCTCGGCGTCGCGATCCTGTTCCTGCGCAACCAGATCAAGCCGATCCTGCGGCTCGCCGCCGTGGCGGAGGGATTCGGCAAGGGCCGCGACATCGAGTTCCGACCCCGCGGCGCCCGCGAGGTGCGGGCCGCGGGGCACGCCTTCATCGAGATGCGCCGGCGCATCGAGCGGGCGATGGAGCAGCGGACGACGATGCTGAACGGAGTCAGCCACGACCTGCGCACCATTATCACGCGCTTCAAGCTGTCGCTGGCGCTGGTCGAGCAGACGCCGGAGGTCGAGGATCTGTCGCGCGACGTCGACGAGATGAGCCGGATGCTGGAAGGCTATCTCGCCTTCGCCCGCGGCGATTCCGCCGAGCCCGCGGCTCCCACCGACATGCGGGCGTTACTCGAAGATCTGCGCACGGATGTCGAGCGCCTCGGCGCGCACGTGGCCGCGGTGGAACTCGCCGGTTCCCCCATCCTCACCGTGCGGCCGGATTCCCTGCGGCGCTGTCTGTTCAACCTCGCGGCCAACGCCGCCCGCTACGGCGAGACGGTGACGATCTCGGCCCGCGAGGAAAACCGCGCCTTCCTAGTCTCGATCGACGACGATGGGCCGGGCATTCCCCCTGAGAGCCGCGAGGAGGTGTTCAAACCGTTCGTGCGCCTCGACGACGCCCGCCAGGATGCGGGCGGCTCGGGCCTCGGCCTCGCCATCGCCCGCGACATCGCCCGGGCGCATGGCGGCGACGTCTCGCTCCAAGACAGCCCCCTCGGCGGCCTGCGCGCCACCGTCCGCATCCCGGCCTGAACGGAGATCCGGGACTGAGGCCCGGACCGCACGGACAGGCATCGTCCCGCTGCCGTACCGCTCCTTGGGAAAACCGGATTTCCCTTTCCGCCTTCATGCACTAACACCAACCCGCCCGCCGACCGAGACGAGGGTCGCGGATCGGGGCCGATCAGAGCCCTTATTGACGCAGGTTTACCGACGCACCCTCGTCCCTGCGCGGAACGGAAATGTTGTCGGACGTGCTGCCGAGCCAGAATATCGACTTCGCGCTGATCTTCGCGCACTCGCCCAATCCTTACGTCCTGCTCGATCCGAACTTCGTCCTCGTCGACATGAACGAGGCGTATCTCCGCGTCACCATGCGCGACCGCGCCGCACTCGTCGGCCGGACGATGTTCGAGGCCTTCCCGAACGACAGCGGCGCGAGCGAGCTTCGCACGTCCCTGGAACGGGTCCTGACCACCCGGGAGGTCGATCACCTGCCGCTGATCCGCTACGACATCGCGCGACCGGACGGCGGCATCGAGGAGCGCTACTGGAGCGCCACGCACACACCCCTCCTCGACGGCTCGGGGGCCATCGCCCTGATCCTTCAACACACCGTGGACGTCACGGAACTGCACCGACTGCGCAGCCACGCCCGGCTCGGTGCGCCGGGCTCCGCCGTCGCGCAGATCGAGACCGACGTGCTGCACCGCGCGGAGGCCGTCTCCCACACCAACCGCCTCCTCGACGCCGAGCGCCTGCGCCTGCGCGCCCTGTTCGAGCAGACGCCGGGCTTCATGGCCGTCCTGACCGGGCCCGCTCACGTCTTCGAGCTGTTCAACGCGGCCTATCTCGATCTCGTCGGCCCGCGCGATCTCTTCGGCCGCAATGTCCGGGAGGCTCTGCCGGAACTCGAGGACCAGACCTTCTTCGGCCTGCTCGACGAGGTCTACGCGACCGGCCGCCCCTTCATCGGCCACGCCGTGCCGGTCCTGCTGCGCCGGGGCGCCACCGGGGAAGCGTCGCTCCTCCACCTCGATTTCATCTATCAGCCGATCACCGACGCGTCCGGCGCCGTCACCGGCATCTTCGTGCAGGGCCACGACGTCAGCGAGCGCCTGCGGGCCGAAGAGGCGCTCGCCGCGTCCCACGCGCAGATGAGCGAGATCTTGGAGAGCATCTCGGACGCGTTCTACGCGATCGATGCGCAGGATCGCTTCACCTACGTCAACCGCAAGGCCGAGACGCTCTGGGGCCGCCCGCGCGATGGGCTGATCGGGCAGATCATCTGGGACGTGTTCGACCGCTCGCCCGACAGCGAGATCCGGCGGGCGCACGTGCGTGCCGCGCTGCTCGGAAGTGCGCAACGTCTCGAGTACTTCTCGGAGGCCCTCGGGGCTGGGTCGAGACCAGCATCTACCCGGGCCCTGCCGGTCTCTCGGTCTTCTTCCGCGACATCACCGAACGGCACCGCAACGAGGAGCGGCGCCAGCTGATGGTCAACGAGCTGAATCACCGGGTGAAGAACTCGCTCGCCGTCGTTCAGGGCATTGCCAGCCAGACTTTACGCACCGCCCGCGACCTCGATCAGGCCAGGGGCGACCTGACCGCCCGCCTTGTGGCGCTCGCCCGCGCCCACGATCTCCTGACCAGCGAGAGCTGGGAGGGAGCCGACCTGTCCGAGGTGGTGCACGCCACACTCGAGGGTGGCCTCGGCGTGCCGGGGCGGCAGGTCGAAGTCGTGGGCCCGGCCCTGCGCCTCACGCCGAACGCCGCACTCTCCCTCGCGCTCGCTCTGCACGAGCTCGGCACCAACGCCATCAAGTACGGCGCCCTCTCGGTGGAGCAGGGCTGCGTCACGGTCTCGTGGACGATCGAGCCCGCAGGCGGCGCCGCATCGGCGGACCGCCGCCTCGACCTGTCCTGGACGGAGCGCGGCGGTCCGCCCGTGACCGCACCGACCCGCCGCGGCTTCGGCTCGCGTCTCCTCGAACGCGGTCTCGCGGCCGAGCTGCACGGTCGCGTCGATCTCAGTTTCGGGGCCGACGGTGTCGCCTGCCGAATCGAGGCGCTGGTGTGAGCCGCGCCGGGTTCCGACCCGACACCGGGACCGCCCTCAGGCCTCCTGCATCGCACTTCGCGCGGGAGCGTTGCATTTCGTATGCCTCTCCGGCTCCCCAGCGGCGTAAATTGGGCTAAACAGCCCCGCGACCGTCGGCGCCCGCGCGCGGCGGAAACAACACCGAGAACAGGCGATGACCGGCTTCGACACCCTGCCCCTCACACGGCCCACCTCGCAGCTCGTCACGATCTTCGGCGGGTCCGGTTTCCTCGGGCGTCATGTGGTGCGGGCGCTCGCCAAGCGCGGGTACCGGATCCGCGTCGCGGTTCGCCGGCCCGATCTCGCCCTGTTCCTGCAGCCCCTCGGCAAGGTCGGGCAGATCGTGGCCGTGCAGGCGAACCTGCGCTACCCGGACTCGATCGCCCGCGCCGTCGAGGGCTCCAACGTCGTGATCAACCTCGTCGGCATCCTGCAGGAGGCCGGCGCCCAGAGTTTCTCCCGCCTCCAGGCGGACGGCGCGGGCGAGATCGCGCGGCAGGCCGCCCGGGTCGGCGCCGCGATGATCCAGGTCTCCGCGATCGGCGCCGACCCGGCCTCGCCGTCGGCCTACGCCCGCACCAAGGCGGAGGGCGAGGCCCAGGTCGTCGCCGCCTGCCCGGACGCGATCGTGTTCCGTCCTTCCCTCATCTTCGGGACCGGCGACAGCTTCTTCAACCGGTTCGCGAGCCTCGCCCGCGCGCTTCCCGTGCTGCCGCTCACGGGCGCCGACACCCGCTTCCAGCCCGTCTTCGTCGGCGACGTCGCCGAAGCGATCGCCCGGGCCGTGGAGGGTCACGTGCCGGCGGGGAAGGTCTACGAGCTCGGCGGCCCCGAGGTCGCGACGCTCGAGCACCTCGTCCGCTACATGCTGGAGACGACGCAGCGCCGTCGTCCGGTCGTCGCCCTGCCGCTGCCGGTCGCCAAGATCCAGGCGCGGGTCATGGAGATCGCCAACACGCTGACCCTCGGCCTACTGCCGGACGAGCTGAAGCTGACCCGCGATCAGGTGATCCTGCTGCAGACCGACAACGTGGTCTCGGACGGTGCGAAGGCTGAAGGGCGGACGCTCGAAGCGCTCGGCATCACGCCGACCGCCGCCGAGGCCGTGGTGCCGGGCTACCTCTGGCGCTTCCGCAAGGCCGGCCAGTTCGCCACAGGACGCGGCTCGGAATCCGAGGCCGAAGTACCGGACACCCTGAGCCCGGAGCCGATGGGAGAGGGCTCGCAGCACCGCCCGAACCGCGCGAGCGGCCCCTCTGTCGGCCCGAATGCTGCCAATCCCAGCCGCATGGGCACGCGCTGGGGCTCGCGGCGCTAAGCGGGCCGCCTCAGCGGATCCGCTCGGGCGCGACGGGTGTCGCGAGGGCCGGTCCACGCCGGCTCAGCGCCTTGTGGACATGGACCATGAGGGCGATGCCGAAGAGAGGCGTCAGCAGGTTCACCACCGGCACCACCATCATCCCGGCCAGAAGGCAGCCCGCCGCCAGAGTGGTGCCGCCGAAGTGCCGGCGCATGGCGGCGGCCTCGTCGAGGGATCGGAAGCGCGCCGCGGCGGTCTCGAAATACTCGCGGCTGAGGAGGTAGGCGTTCGCCGCGAAGAAGGCCACGAGCCCGACGACGGGCACGAAGAACAGGATCAGCGCCGCGAGGTTCACGAGGAGCGCGAGGCCCGCGAAGCGCAGAGCGTAGAGGAGCGCGGTGCCGGTCGGCAGCGCCCGGCCGGGCGGCTCGCCGGGAAAGTCCGTCCGCTCGACGATCTCGGCCGCGTCGTCGAGGAAGAACCCCGCCACCAGGATCGAGACCGCCGGCATGATGTAGGCGAGCGCCACGAACAGGCCCGCGCCCGCCAGGAAATAGGCCAGCGTATCGAGGACGGGGTAGTCGGCGGAGATGTGGTGGCTCGCCTGGAACCACTGGATCAGCCGCGTCAGCCCGAACCAGATCAGCAGGAGGAGCCCCACCGTGAGCGCGAGGGATTTCCACAGGATCGCGCGGAGCGGGGCTGAGAAGACCTGACGCAAGGCGCCGTAGGCGGCTTGGATGAGCATGCCGAGGGGATCCTCTCCGATGTGGGCCGAGCGCTTAAAGAGGAGCACGGGGCCCTAAGCGCAAGCCCGCACTTTCGCCGCCCTGCCGCGTTCTCGTGCCGTCCGCCCCGCTTCACCGGAGGATTTGCCCGATGCGCCTGTCGGCTCCGCTCGCCCTTCTCCTCACCCTCGCCGCACCGGCCAACGCCCACGAGATCGGCGCCTGGGCCGGCGGCAGCGCCGCACCGGCGGAGCGCTCGGAGGTCGCCGTCGCGGCGATCGACGACAAGGCCTACGTCATCGGCGACTACAACGGCGCCACGGAGCTCCTGATCTTCGATCTCGCCGCCGAAACCTGGAGCAAGGGCGCGTCCTTCCCGTACCCTGTCCACCACGCGATGGCGGCCGGATTCGAGGGCAGGATCTACGTCTTCGGCGGCTACACGAACGGCTGGAACGCGGTCGGCAACAGCTTCGCCTACGATCCGAAGACCGATGCGTGGTCGCCGCGGGCAAGCCTGCCGACCGCGAGGGCGGCGGGCGGCGCGGCTCTCGTCGGCGATCGCATCCACGTCGTCGGCGGCAGCGTGACGGGACGGGGCAACACGCCCGCCCACGAGATCTATGATCCGGCGACCGACAGCTGGACCAAGGCCGCACCGCTGCCGACGCCTCGCGACCACCTCGCGGTGCAGGCGGTTGACGGCAGGATCGTCGCCGCCGGCGGGCGCGTCGACGGCGATCCGGGCCGGAACCTCGACGCCACGCAGATCTACGATCCGAAGACCGGGGCCTGGACGGAGGCGGCGCCCCTTCCCACGGCCCGCAGCGGGTCGGCCTCCGCGGTCCTCGATCGAGAGGTCTACGTGATCGGCGGCGAATCCCGGGAGAAGGCCTTCGGCACGGTCGAGGCCTTCGACCTGCCACGGAACCTCTGGCGCGCTCTCGCCTCTCTGCCGACGCCCCGCCACGGGTTTGGTGCGGTGAGCTACAACGGCCGGATATACACGCTCGTCGGCAGCCCGCAGCCGGGCGGCGACAAGTCGGGCACGGTCGAGGTGTTCAAGCCGTGAGAGCGCTCGCTGCGCGCTGACCGACCGCGACAGGACCAGAGGATCACAGGATGCTAGGACGAGAGATCGGGCACGCGCATTTCCGGTCGAGCGTCACTCCCCGGCACGCGACGCTCCCGGCCGCTCCCGATGTGGTCGTGATCGGCGCGGGCGCGGCGGGGATCGCATCGGCGCGGCGGCTCCTCGAGCGAAACGTCTCCGTGGCCGTGCTCGAGGCCCGCGACAGGGTCGGTGGCAGGGCGCTCACCACGATGCTGCGCGGGCACGCGGTCGATCTCGGCGCGCATTGGCTGCATGCGGGACCGATCAACCCGCTCGTCAGGCTGGGCCACGCGCGGGGCGAGCCGCTGCGGCGGGCGCCGCAGGACAGCCACGTCTGGGTCGGGCGCCGGCCCGGGCGCCCCGAGGAGGCGGCGGCCTCCGGACGGGCCTTCGCCGTCGCCGACCGCGCGATGACGGCCGGCGCCTCCGAGGGCGGCCCTGACCGACCGGCAGCCACCGCCCTGCCGCCGGGCCTCGGCCCCTGGGCCGAGCGAGTGGCACGGGTGCACGGGCTCGTCTCGGGTCGGCCCCTCGCCGAGGTTTCGCTGCACGATTTCCCGAGCATGGAGTACGGCGACAATTTCTTCCTGGCCGGCGGGTACGGTGCCTATCTGGCGCGGCTGGCTCAAGGGCTGCCGATCGCGCTCGGCAGCGCCGTCACCCGCATCGACTGGGGTGGTCCCGGCGTGCGCGTCGAGACGGCGGACGGGCGCAACCTCTCGGCGCGGGCCGTCATCATCACGGTGCCCGTGATGGTGCTGCGGGAGAGCATCACCTTCGCACCCGCGCTGCCGGCATCGGTTCGGGGCTTGATCGACGGATTCGTCTCCGGAATCTACGAGCACGCCGTGCTGCACTGGCCATCGAGCCCGTTCCGCGGTGCTGACCGGCTCGCCAGCATCGTGGGCGGCCGCCACAAACCGCCGGGATTGCTCGCGCGCATCGACGGCACGCCGTTTCACTATTTCGAGCTCGATGCCCCGTCAGCCGAGGCACTCGACGCGCGCGGCGCCGGTGCGGACGGCGTCCGGCATTTCGTGCGCGCGGTGCTCGCCGAACATTTCGGACCCGCGCGTCTGCGCGACCTTGCGATCCCAGCCATCAGCGCGTGGCGGCACGATCCGTGGTCGCGCGGCTCCTGGGCCGTGGTGCCACCGGGTCACGCCCCCGCACGAGCCATGCTGCGTGGGCCGGTGGGCGGAAGGCTGTGGTTCGCGGGGGAGGCCCTGTCCCGCCTGCAATGGGGAACGGTGGGTGGCGCCTACGAGGAGGGGACGCGCGCCGCCGACGCCATCGCGGGCGGAATCCGGGCCGAAGCAGCCTGAGGAATGGGAAATCGGCGGCGCACGCATTGCCTTGCGGGCCTCGGACGGGGATGAACCCCCTCAACCGTCGCCGCGAGGGAGCGCCGCATGAACTGGGTCGAAGCGATCGGCTATCTCGGCACGGCGTTGACGATCGCGGCCTCGGCGATGAGCACGATGATCCCGCTGCGGATCGTGGCGCTGCTGGCGAGCTGCGCCGTCATCACCTACGGCTTCCTGATCGGCAGCATGCCGGTGGTGCTGACGGAGCTGATCCAGATCCCGTTCAACGCCATCCGGCTCTACCAGATGATTCGCCTCATTCGTGACGCGGAGCGGGCGGCGACCGGCGACCTCTCCTTTGACTGGCTGAAGCCCTTCGGCGAGGCGCGGCGCTTCACTGCCGGCGCCGTCGTGTTCCGCCAGGGCGAGCCGGCGGCCGAGATGCTCTATGTCGAGAGCGGCCTCTTCCGAATCCCGGAGCAGGACATCACGGTGCGCCCCGGCGCCATCGTCGGCGAGCTCGGCATGCTCTCGCCCGGCAATCTGCGCACCGGTTCCCTCGTCTGCGTGGAGGCGGGTCAGGCCCGCTGCATCTCCTATTTGGAGGTGAAGCAGCTCTACTACCAGAACCCGGAATTCGGCTTCTATCTGCTGAAGCTCACGAGCGAGCGGCTGTTCCAGGCGACGCAGCATACGGGCCGGCGCGCATCATCGGTGCCGGCCGGCTCGGAGGTGATGTGAGTCGCCTCAATCCGTCTGGCGCATGAAGGTGTCGGGCGTACCCGTCCCATCCGTCACGAATCGGATGTCGCGGGGCTCGCGCCGGGGCGTGTCGACCGAGAGGAAGACCATCGGCTCCTCCAGGATCTCCGGCACCGAGTGCACGACGCCGCGCTTGAAGACGACGAGCTTGCCCGGCCCCACCTCGACGGGCTCCTCGTCGCCGAACTTCATCCGGCAGCGGCCGGTCAGGACGTAGAGGTACTCGTCGCAGCTCGCATGGGAATGGGGCGGTGTCGGCTTGTAGACGCGAAAGACGCGGGCACTCGCCGCCGGGTCTTCCGTGAAACGGTGGTCGGCCACCATGGTCGCGGAGGTCTCCGGCAGCCCCGACGCCGCGGCCGCCACGTCGAAGACCGCGTGCGAGAGCTTGCCCGAAGCGGGTCCGGCAGCCGTCGTGCTCATCTCGGGTCCCCTCCCTGGCGTTCCTCGCGATGCCCCTCAGAGCATGCTCGGCAGGATGCGATCCGGCGGCCGGTGGCCGTCCATGAAGGTCTTGATGTTGATGATGACCTTCTCGCCCATGTCGACGCGGCTCTCGAAGGTGGCCGAGCCCATGTGCGGCAGGAGCACGACCTTGCCGCCGCGGGCGAGCTTGACGAGGCGCGGGCTGACCGCGGGCTCCTGCTCGAACACGTCGAGGCCGGCCGCCGAGATCTCACCGGCCTCGATCAGGCGAGCGAGCGCATTCTCGTCGATCACCTCGCCGCGCGCCGTGTTCACGACGATCGCCTCGGGCTTCAGGAGCTTGAGGCGGCGGGCCGAGAGCAGGTGGTAGGTCGCGGGCGTGTGCGGGCAGTTGATCGACACGATGTCGACCCGCGCCAGCATCTGGTCGAGGGATTCCCAGTAGGTCGCGTCGAGGCTCGTCTCGATCGGCGACGGAACCCGGCGGCGGTTGTGATAGTGGATCTGAAGGCCGAAGGCGCGGGCGCGGCGGGCGAGGGCCTGGCCGATCCGCCCCATCCCGACGATGCCGAGGCGCTTGCCGGTGATGCGGCGCCCGAGCATCCAGGTCGGCGACCAGCCCGCGTCCCAGGCATCGTCCGGGATGATGCGTGCGCCCTCGGTGACGCGGCGCGCTACGGCGAGGATCAGCGCCATCGTCATGTCGGCGGTGTCCTCGGTCAGCACGCCCGGCGTGTTGGTGACCGTGATGCCGCGCTCCAGCGCCCCGCTGACGTCGATGTGATCGACGCCGTTGCCGAAATTCGCGATGAGCCGCAGGTTCGGACCGGCCTGCGCGAGGAGACCGGAATCGATCTCGTCCGTGACGGTGGGCACGAGCACATCAGCCTCGCGCATCGCCGCCGCCATCGCCTCCTGCGAGAGCGGCTTGTCCTCGTGGTTGAGGCGTGTGTCGAACAATTCGCGCATGCGCGTCTCGACCACGTCAGGCAGGCGCCGCGTCACCACGACGAGCGGCTTGCGCTTCAACGACGACATGTCTCCTCCCCCGCCGATGACCGCCCTGCCCCAGCATCGACGCGTCTCGGGCTCCGCCGGTTCCGCCAGCCGCCTTCGGCAGGTGGCGACGCGGCTTCAAGCTCCGTTAACCACTTTTCCGTCAGACAGGACCCAACGGCGCCCCGGGGCCGCCCTGGATGACCCCTGCGGCCTCTCTATCAGAGAGGGGCCGGAACACAATGCGGGTCCGCGGCCCAGCGCTCGACCAGCGCGGACCGGGCCGGGATTTCGACAGCCTTTCGGGCGCCCGCGCGGAACAGGAGACGGACGATGCGCTCCCATGCCCTTCTGGCCGCAGGCCTGACGCTCCTTGCCGGCTCGGCCCTGGCAGCGCCTGCCGGAGGCGCCCCGGAGCCCGGCGTCGGCCCGGTCACGAAGCTGCCGCTGCCGCGCTACGCCAGCCTGAAGACAGACCGGGTGAACCTGCGCGAAGGTCCCTCCAAGGACCACCGCACGCTCTGGGTCTTCCAGCGCGCGGGCCTGCCCGTCGAGATCGTGGCCGAATTCGAGACGTGGCGCCGCATCCGCGACTCGGAGGGAACCGAGGGCTGGGTTCTGCACTCGCTCCTGTCGGGCCGGCGCACCGCGATCGTGACGGCGCCGAAGGGCGGTGACCGTAGCGCGCCGGTGCCGCTGCGCTCGCGCGCGGACGAGGGCGCCTCCGACGAGGCGCGGCTGCAGGCCGGCGTGATCGGGAGCGTGAAGACCTGCACGGGCACGTGGTGCCGCCTGATCGTGGCGCTGCCCGAGAAGCGCGGCGACGTCGACGGCTACATCCGGCAGGATCGACTCTGGGGCGTCTACCCGAACGAGAAGGTGGAATGAGAAAGGCCCGGTCGCTCAGGACCGGGCCTTCTCGTAAAACCTCGTTGCGCCGTGAGCTCAGCTCTGGCGGCTGCCCGGGCGGCGTCGGAGACGCACGATCACCTCGACCCCGGCGATCTCCATGCCCTCCGGAGCGTCGGGAAGCGAATCGACCGTGATGCCGCAATCGGGCATGTCCAGCACCTGCCCCTCGTCCTCGAGGTAGAAGTGATGATGCTCGCTCGGGTTAGTGTCGAAATAGGCTTTCGACCCGTCCAGGGCGAGCTGACGCAGAAGGCCCGCCTCCGTGAACTGGTGCAGAGTGTTGTAGACGGTGGCAAGCGAGACCGGCACCTTGGCGCGCATGGCCTCGTCGTAGAGCATTTCCGCGGTCAGATGGCGGTCGCCGCGGCCGAAGAGCAGCCAGCCGAGGGAGAGGCGCTGCCGGGTCGGGCGCAGGCCCGCACGGCGCAGCCGGTCGCGCAGGTCCGATAGGGGGCAGCCACGACGGCCCGCACCGGCGGCCTCGCCCGGGAAGGAGGAGGTCCGGGCGTTGAGCACGGCCTGAAGGGGCACCAGATCGGACATCGGCGGGACTGATCGCTCGCGAACGGATGGAATTTTGCCACACAGTATATGGGAGGGGTCGCGCGCCCGCAACCCAAGCCGTTGCCGGGAGGCACCGGCACGTGATTCGGGGCGCCCCGAACCCCGCGTTCCGGGAGACCCGGCCTAGCGACGCCCCCGCTCTCCCCCGCCACTCGCGCCAGAGGGCGGCCGCCACGCCCGCGACCGCGGCGACCCGGCCGACGCAAATCCCGATCCGAAGGAGGGCAAGGCGCTCACCCTGTGGAAACATGCCCGGGACGAGCCCGGCGACGAGAGCAACGCTGCCCCGTGATGGGCGCCCGGTCACTCGCGGCCGACCACCGGGATGAGGATTGCGAGCACCAGAATCGGCAGGGCGAGGCAGGCGAAGGACAGATGGGCCACACCGAAGGCCCCCGCGATCGCTCCGATCGCGAAGGCGAGGATCGCGGGCAGCATCCGGCCGATCCGCCCGCGCGCCGCGCCGGCGCCTCCTGTGCCGAGCCGCAGAAGGTCGACGGCATCGATCACGGCTTGCGTCACGTTCACCGTCATCACCGTGGTGGCGGCGAGATGTGCCAGCGCCAAGCGCGCGATCGCGTTCTGGACGCCCATCGCGGCGACGCCGAGCATGCCCACGAGGATGGCGTCCGGCCCGTCGGCCGCGTGCAGCGGCGAGAGGGCGAGGCCGATCGCGCCGAACAGGGCGAGCATCACGGCCTCCAGCAGGAGGAGCCAGCGCAGGGTTGCTGCGCCGCGCCGATCCAGTGCCAGGGTCAGGAGCCGGGTGGCCGCGACCGCGAAGATGAAGGCCGGCAATGCGAGAAGCTTGGCGATGACGCCGCTCGAGCTGGCGACGAGCTCGGCTCCGATCAGCACGAAATTCCCGGTGACGTGCGACGTGAACAGGCCGAACAGGGCAACGAAGCCCGCCGCGTCGACGAAGCCCGCGACGAAACCGAGGCCGGTGCCGATGAGGAGATCTCTCCGCGCCCGCCGGTCGGGAGCCGCGGCGGCGGCGAGGGGCGGCTGGGCGGAGGCCTGCGAACTCAAGGCATCGTCTCTCAGGAACGGGCCGCGGACGGGTCCCTCCGGCTCCGTGTAGCGCAAGGCTCGGCCCTGGAACAATGAATGCCACGCCGGAGCACCCGCGATGGCGCTCTTTGATGGCGCTTGCCCCCTGTGCTAACGAGGCCGCGATTTCCGCCGCGTCACGGGACCGGGCCCCGCGCGGACGCATCCGACGAGCACCCGCGAGCCGAGGACCGTACCGCCTTCATGTCTTCCGACCAGACCGCCCCGTCGGCCCCTGCACGGGCGTCGAGCTACAGCTACGAGGATCTGCTTGCCTGCGGCCGCGGCGAGCTGTTCGGCGCCGGCAACGCGCAGCTGCCGCTGCCGCCGATGCTGATGTTCGACCGCATCACCTCGATCGGCACCGAGGGCGGCGCCTACGGCAAGGGCCATGTCCGGGCCGAGTTCGACATCCGGCCCGATCTCTGGTTCTTCGGCTGCCATTTCCAGGGCGATCCCGTGATGCCGGGCTGCCTCGGCCTCGACGCCCTCTGGCAGCTGGTCGGCTTCCATCTCGGCTGGCTCGGCGCGGCCGGGCGCGGCCGGGCTCTCGGCGTCGGCGAGGTGAAGTTCACCGACCAAGTGCTGCCCAGCGTCCGCCAGGTGGTCTATAATGTCGACCTGAAGCGCGTCCGCCAGGGCAAGCTGGTCCTCGGCATCGCCGACGGGACCGTCGAGGCCGACGGCAAGCGCATCTACGAGGCCCAGGACCTGCGCGTGGCGCTGTTCCAGTCCTGACGCGGGACGGCGTGCGCTACGCACCGGTTGAGATCGGGCCCGCGTCGTCCTAGGTGACCCGGATGAGCGCGGCGCGCGGGCAAGCGCCGCGGCGGAGAAGAACGACTTTCATGCGCCGTGTCGTGATCACCGGGATGGGCATCGTCTCGTCCATCGGCAACAACACCCAGGAAGTGCTCGCCTCGCTGCGCGAGGCGCGGTCGGGCATCGTCCGCGCCGAGGCTTACGCGGAGCACGGCTTCCGCAGCCAGGTGGAGGGCGCCCCCAGCCTCGATCCCGAGGGCGTGGTGGATCGGCGCGCGATGCGCTTCCACGGCGGCGGCACCGCCTGGAACCACGTCGCGATGGATCAGGCGATCCGCGACGCCGGGCTCGACGAGGGCGACATCTCGAACGACCGCACCGGCATCATCATGGGGTCGGGCGGCCCCTCGACCCGGACCATCGTGGAATCGGCCGCGATCGCCCGCGACAAGGGTCCGAAGCGGGTCGGCCCCTTCGCGGTGCCGAAGGCGATGTCCTCGACGGCCTCCGCGACGCTCGCGACCTGGTTCAAGATCAAGGGCGTGAACTACTCGATCTCGTCGGCCTGCGCGACGTCGAACCACTGCATCGGCAACGCCGCCGAGATCATCCAGGCCGGCCGGCAGGACATCATCTTCGCGGGCGGCTGCGAGGAACTCGACTGGACGCTCTCCGTCCTGTTCGACGCAATGGGCGCCATGTCCTCGAAGTACAACGACACGCCGGCCCGTGCCTCCCGCGCCTACGACGTGAACCGCGACGGCTTCGTGATCGCGGGCGGGGCGGGCGTGCTGGTGCTGGAGGAGTACGAGCACGCCAAAGCCCGCGGCGCCCGCATCTACGGCGAGGTGGCCGGCTACGGCGCGACCTCGGACGGGCACGACATGGTGGCTCCGTCCGGCGAGGGTGCGGTGCGCTGCATGCGGCAGGCGATGAGCGGCCTCAAGGGTGCGCAGATCGACTACATCAACCCGCACGCTACCTCGACGCCGGTCGGCGACGAGAAGGAGATCGAGGCGATTCGCGAGGTGTTCGGCACCGGCGATGCCTGCCCGCCGATCTCGGCGACGAAGTCGCTGACCGGCCACTCGCTCGGCGCCACCGGCGTGCAGGAGGCGATCTACTCGCTCCTGATGATGAACAACGGCTTCATCTGCGAGAGCGCCCATATCGACGAGCTCGACCCGGCCTTCGCCGACATGCCGATCCTGCGCGAGCGCCGGGACGACGCGAAGCTCGGCCACGTCCTGTCCAATTCCTTCGGCTTCGGCGGCACCAACGCCACCCTGGTGCTGAAGCACGTGGACGCCTGACCTGGCCCGGTGCCGGAACGGAAACCCGAGCGCCCGCGTTTTTCCTGCCACAGGCAGGGATTCTCGCAGATGCTCTGGATCGCCCTCGTGGCCATCGTCGGCAGCGCCCTCGTCGGCGTCGCCTACGCGAAGCAGACACTGATCGACGACGCACGCGCCGAGACGCGCGGCTACTTCTGACACGCCCTCGTCCGATAGACCGTGCAAAGCCCTGCCCTCCGGCGGGGCTTTTTGCTGGGCGGCGTCCCCTTCGCCCAGGCCCGGATTGGACAGGCGCGCGAGCACCGGGCTAAGCCTCTCCCCGGCCCGCCGCGCGCGGGCGGCAGGTGTTTCAGCGAGGCGGATGGGCGCATGACGGGATTGATGGCGGGCAAGCGCGGCCTGATCATGGGCGTGGCGAACGATCACTCGATCGCCTGGGGCATCGCCAAGACCCTGCACGAGCACGGCGCGGAGCTCGCCTTCACCTACCAGGGCGAGGCGCTGGGCCGCCGCGTCGGCCCGCTCGCCGCCCGCCTCGGCTCCGACAGCGTGTTTCCCTGCGACGTGGAGAACCTCGCCTCCGTCGACGCGCTGTTCGCGGGTCTCGACGAGCGCTTCGGGGGCGAGCTCGACTTCGTGGTCCACGCGATCGGCTTCTCCGACAAGGCACAGCTGAAGGGCCGCTACGTCGACGTGACCACCCGCGAGAATTTCTCGCGGACCCTGACGATCTCGTGCTTCTCCTTCACGGAGATCGCGCAGCGGGCGGCCAAGCGGATGGTGAATGGCGGCTCGCTCCTCACACTCACCTACGGTGGCTCGACCCGGGTGATGCCCAACTACAACGTGATGGGTGTCGCCAAGGCCGCCCTCGAAGCCTCGGTGCGCTACCTCGCTGCCGATCTCGGGCCGGCCGGCATCCGGGTCAACGCCCTCTCGGCGGGGCCGATGCGGACGCTGGCGGGGGCCGGAATCGCCGATGCCCGGCTGATGTTCAACCACCAGAAGGCGCATGCGCCGCTGCGGCGCACGGTGACGTTGGAGGACGTCGGCGGCTCGGCGTTGTACCTGCTGTCGAGCCTGTCGGGTGGGGTGACCGGTGAGATCCACTTCGTGGATTCGGGCTACAACATCATCTCGATGCCGCGCCCCGACGTGCTGCAGGCCCAGGATGCGGCCGGCGTGGTCGGCGACGAGTGATCACGAACGCGACCGGCCCGCGTTGATCGCGATCATCGCATCTCAAGGCCGCTCGCCCAGTGCCGCGCTGCGCGGGGCGCCGGCCGGAACCACGCTTTCGAGGGCCGTGAGAACCGTGCCCTTCGTCAGGATCTGCGGCAGCACCACCGGATCGCCCGCGCCCGTGTAGAGCAGGTAGAGCGGCACGCCGCTGCGGCCGTGCCGCTCCAGGAGCTGCGTGATCTCCGGGTTCTGGTTCGTCCAGTCGCCCTTCAGGTAGGTGATGCCGCGGGCCTTGAGGGCGGCCTGGACGGCGTCGGTGGCGAGCGCCGTGCGCTCGTTGACCTGGCAGGTGATGCACCACGCCGCCGTCAGGTTCACGAAGACCGGCCGGCCCTCGCCGAGGAGCGCGGCGAGGCGCGCCTGCGTGAAGGGCTCGGCCCCCTCCCCTGCCGCGCTGGCGACGATTGCCCGGTCCCGGTCGAGGCCGAGGGCGAGCGCGCCGGCGCCGAGGAGCGCGGCGAGGGCGAGACCCTGCGCGAGGCGGGCAGCCACGGGCCGGGCGTGCCGGCCCTGCTCCCAGGCCCAGGCCGCGAAGGCCACGAGGACGAGGCCGAGGAGCGCCGCAAGCAGTCCCGTAGGGCCGACCTGCTGCGCCAGCACCCAGACGAGCCAGGCCGCCGTCGCGTAGACGGGGAAGGCGAGCGCGCCCTTCAGGGTCTCCATCCAGGCGCCCGGCCGCGGCAGCCGCGCCAGCGCCCCCGGCCACGCGGTCAGGGCCAGGAAGGGCAGCGCCAGCCCGAGGCCGAGGCTCGCGAAGATGGCGAGCCCCGTCAGCGCCGGCTGGGTGAGCGCGAAGCCGATTGCGGCGCCCATGAAGGGCGCGGTGCAGGGGGTCGCCACCACGGTGGCGAGCACGCCGGTGAAGAACGAGCCTTCGAGGCCGCCGCGCCGGGCGAGCCCGTCGCCGATCCCGGCGAGGCCGCCGCCGAGATGCACGACGCCGGACAGGCTCAGGCCCATCGCGAGGAGCAGATAGGCGAGACCCGCCACCACGAGGGGCGATTGCAGCTGGAAGCCCCAGCCGATCGTCGCCCCCCCGCTCTTCAGCGCGATCAGCAGCCCGGCCAGCGCCAGGAAGGCGGCGAGCACGCCCGCAGTGTAGGCGAGCCCGTGGAGGCGCACCCGGGCCGGCGCCGCGCCCGAATGGCGCACGAGGCTCAGCACCTTGATCGACAGGACCGGGAAGACGCAGGGCATCAGGTTGAGGAGGAGGCCGCCGAGGAAGGCGAGGCCCGCCGCACTAAGAAGCGTGAGCGCCTCGTCGCCGGAGGCGGGCGCGGCCGGCGCCAGCGAGGCGCCGTCGGGGATCTGGCCCGCCGCGGGTGCGGGCGCCGGCTCCTCGCCGATCGCGAAGGCGTGGCGGAGCGTCGCCCCGCCGCTCTCCGTCTCGACCGCGAGCACCCCGGCAGCGTCGCGGGCGGCGGCTCGGAGGGCGTGGCGCGGGCGAGCGTGAGCCGGAACCCCGCGGCATCGGCCTTGAGATCCTGCGCGGCGGCATTGTCGATCGCCGTCTCGGAATAGGGGAAGAACACGGCGGAGCGGACGCTGTCCGGGTCGAGGCCGAGCGGGCCCGTCGCGAGGACGAGGTGGTCGCCCTCCGCGGAGAGATGCGCGGCCCCGGGCGCCGGCTTCGGCAGCGCGGCGCGGGCCCGGGCGAACAGGGCGGCGCTGCCCGGATCGACGCGCGCCGGACCCGACGTGACGGGCAGCGTCAGGCTCAAGCTGGCCGAGCCCGGCACGCATTCCATCTCGCAGACGAGGTAGCTCAGCTTGCCCGAGAGCCGCACCGGGATCGCCGGGTCGAGGCTCGGCGGCGGCGTCACCGTGACGAGGAGCGCCGTCTCGCCCTCGTAGCCGTAGTTCATCAGGTGGGCGACGGGGATGCGGTGGGGCGCGGGCCACTGGATCGGGCCGGCCGAGACGCCCGCGGGCAGCGTCCACACCATCTCGGGCGGCAGGCCGGAATCGCCGGGATTGCGCCAGTAGACGTGCCAGCCCGGCTTCATCACCATCCGCAGGGCGACGGTGAAGGGCTCGCCCGCGCGCAATGCGGCGGGCTCGGCGACGAGGCTCGCCCGGACGAGGTCGGTCGGCGCCTTGAATCCCTGTGCCGCGGCCCCGTTGAGGCCGAGGAGCAGGACGAGGAGGGGGAGAAGCCGGATCATCGCGCCCTTGCGTGCCGCGCTCCGGCACGTGTCTGACGGCGCGACCATACGGGTTTTCGGGCCCGGCCGGAACCGAGGCCGCGCGCGGAACGCCGTCGCAGGCCGCTCAGGCGCCCGGCACGAGGGGCGCCGTCGCCCGCTCCAGCCACGCCGCCGTCTCTCCGTCGAGATCGGCCGAGAGGGTCTCGCGGACCCGCGCGTGATAGGCGTCGATCCAGGCGATCTCGGCGGGCGAGAGGAGGGCAATCTCGATCAGGCGGCGGTCGTAGGGCGCGAGCGTCAGGGTCTCGAAGCCGAGCATCGGGCGCTCGGCCCCCGCGATCTCGGCCTCCCGCACGAGGACGAGGTTCTCGGTGCGGATGCCGTAGGCGCCGGCCCGGTAATAGCCCGGCTCGTTCGAGAGGATCATGCCGGGCTGGAGCACCACGGTCCCGGTCTTGGCGATGCGCTGCGGCCCCTCGTGGACGGAGAGGAAGCTGCCGACGCCGTGGCCGGTGCCGTGGTCGAAGTCGAGCCCCGCCTCCCACAGGCTGAGGCGGGCGAGCGCGTCGATCTGCGCGCCCGTCGTCCCCTTCGGGAAGACGGCTCGGGAGATCGCGACGTGACCCTTGAGGACGCGGGTGAAGCGGTCGCGCATCTCGGCGTCCGGCTCGCCGACCGCCACGGTGCGGGTGATGTCGGTGGTGCCGTCCCGGTACTGCGCGCCGGAATCGACGAGGAACAGCTCGCCCGGCCGGACGCGCCGGTCGGTCGCGCGGGTCACCCGGTAGTGGACGATGGCGCCGTTGGACCCCGAGCCCGAGATCGTCGGGAAGGAGACGTCGCGCAATTCGCCCCCGGCCGCGCGAAAATCCTCCAGCGCCTCGACGGCCTCGATCTCGCCGGCTTCGCCCGAGGCGGCGCGGGCGTCGAGCCAGGCGAGGAAGCGGGTCACCGCGAGCCCGTCGCGGCGATGGGCGGCGCGGGTCCCCGCGATCTCGGCCGCGTTCTTCACCGCCTTCATGGCGGTGATCGGGTCCGGCCCGACATCGGCGACGCCGCCTCCCGCCTCGACCAGATTTTTCAGGGCGGCGGCCCCCGTCGCCGCGTCGAGGCGGATGCGGCCGCCCCTGAGGTCGGCGAGCGCGTCCGCGAAGGCGCCGCGGGGCGCGAGGTCGGCGAGCCCGTCGAGGGCGCTCCGCACCTCCGGCGCGATCGCGGAGGAGGCGAGGAAGAGGCGCGCCCGCCCCTCGCGGGGCACGAGGGCGTAGCCGAGCGCCAGCGGCGTGTGCGTGACGTCCCCGCCGCGCAGGTTGAAGGCCCAGGCGAGGTTGTGCGGATCGGAGATCACGAGCGCGTCGCAGCCGGCCTCGGCGAGAGCTTCGCGGATACGGGCGAGCTTGTCGGAGGCCCCTCCCCCGCCAGCGCCTCGGGCTGGAGGACGACCGGGCCGGCGGGCGGGCGCGGCCGGCCCGCCCAGACGGCGTCGACGAGGTTTTCCTCCAGCGGGCGCAAGCTGGCGCCGGCCTTGGCGGCGGCCCGCTCCAGCCGGGCGACCCCGTCCGGCGTGTGCAGCCAGGAATCGTAGCCGAGGACCGCCCCCTCCGGCAGGGTCTCGCCGAGCCACGCCTCGGGCGTCTTCTCGGCGAGCGCCACCGGCGTGATGACGCCCGTGTCGACCTGCTCCGGCGCCTGCAGCGTGTAGCGGCCGTCGACGAAGAGCGCGGCCGCGTCGGCCAGGACGATCGCCGTGCCGGCCGAGCCCGTGAAGCCGGTGAGCCAGGCGAGGCGCTCGGCATTGGCCGGCACGTACTCGGACTGGTGCTCGTCCGCCCGCGGCACCACGAACCCGTCGACCCGGGCCTCGCGCATCGCCGCGCGCAGGGCCGCGATCCGCTCCGGCCCCTTGCGGTGGCTCGGGTCGTCGAAGGTCTGAAAGCGGCGGCGCGGCTCGGCGGAGGTCGTGCGCGGAGGAGTCATGGGCGAAGGGTTACGTCGCCGGCCCGCGCCGGGCAACCGGCTCTAGCGCGGACGTGGGGCCGCCCCGCCACGGCGCAGCACGAGCGTCGCCCAGCCCTCGATGACGCCCTTCTCGGCGAGGTGGAAGCCCCTGTGCCGATAGGTCGAGAGCACGCCCGGCACGTCGCGCTCGATCAGCCCGGACAGGATCAGCACGCCGCCCTCCGCCACGACGGCCGTCAGGGAGGGGGCGAGGCGCTTCAGCGGCCGGGCCAGGATGTTGGCGAAGACCACGTCGAACCGGCGCGGGCGGTTGGCCAGCGCGTGCTGCACGCCGGGCCCCTGGTAGAGGCGGAGCCAGGGCGTCAGCCCGTTGAGCCGCGCGTTGGCGCGCGCCGTGAGGACCGCCTCCGGGTCGAGGTCGCCCGCGACCACCGTGGAGCGCAGCGCCCGGGCCGCCGCGAAGGCGAGGATGCCGGTGCCGGTCCCGACATCGAGCACCCGGGCCGGGCGGCCGCGCTTCATTGCGGCGACGAGGGCGCGCAGGCACCCGAGGGTGGTGCCGTGATGGCCCGTGCCGAAGGCGAGGGCCGCCTCGATCTCGATCGGCAGGTCGTTGGCGCGCACATGCGCCCGGTCATGCGCGCCGTGCACGAGGATGCGGCCGGCCCGCACCGGCTTCAGGCCCTCCAGGGAGGCGCGCACCCAATCCTGCTGGTCGATGGTCTGGAAATCCGCGACGTCGGCCTGATCGCCGACGATCGGGCGGATCAGCTCGCGCACCATCTCCTCGTCCGGCGCCTCGGCGAAGTAGGCTTCGAGCCGCCACGTCACGCCGTCCTCCGCCTCGAAGGCGGCCACCGCCGTCTCAGTCGGGTCGAACATCTCCCCGAGGATGTCGGTCATGGCGCGGGCCGATCGCTCGTCCGTGAGGAGGCGCAGGACGTGGGTCGGGCGGTGGGGCGGCAAGCCTTCGAGCATGGGCCCGGCTCTAAGCGCCAAAGGCCCGCCTGTCACATGGTTTCCGCCCTGGCACGGGGCATGAATCCGCTCCCGGCAACCGCCCCCCACAGGAGACGCTCGCGGAATGCTCGGATTGTCGCGCAGGCACAGCCACTTCATCTACGGTGTGATCCAGTCGGGCCTCACCTGCGCCGTCGCCTCGGGCATCGCGAGCCTGCCCCTCGCCTCCGAGGGTGCGTTCCTCGCGGGCTGGCTCCGGTCGTGGCTGATCGCCTGGGGGGCGATGCTGCCCGTCGTCCTGCTGGCCGCTCCCCTGATTCGTCGGCTCGCCGACGCGCTCACGCTGGAGAAGCAGGGCTGACCGGAAGCGTGGCCGGGCCGCCCCGCGTTGAATTCCCGGCCGCATTCGTGAGAGAGGGTGCCGGGTTAGGGCCAAGGCCCGAAAGATCCCGGATCCCGCGCACCCCCATGCCCGCCTATCGCTCCCGCACAACCACCCACGGCCGCAACATGGCCGGCGCCCGCGGCCTCTGGCGCGCCACCGGCATGAAGGATTCCGATTTCGGCAAGCCGATCATCGCGGTGGTGAACTCGTTCACGCAGTTCGTGCCCGGCCACGTCCACCTGAAGGATCTCGGCCAGCTCGTGGCGCGCGAGATCGAGCAGGCCGGCGGCGTCGCCAAGGAGTTCAACACGATCGCGGTCGATGACGGCATCGCCATGGGCCACGACGGGATGCTCTACTCCCTGCCCTCGCGGGAGCTCATCGCCGATTCCGTCGAGTACATGGTCAACGCGCATTGCGCCGACGCCATGGTCTGCATCTCGAACTGCGACAAGATCACCCCCGGCATGCTGATGGCGGCGCTGCGCCTCAACATCCCGGCCGTGTTCGTCTCCGGCGGGCCGATGGAGGCCGGCAAGGTCGTGATGAAGGGCGTGACCCGCAAGTTCGACCTCGTCGACGCGATGGTCGCGGCGGCCGACGACCGGGTCTCCGACGAGGACGTCGCGGTGATCGAGCGCTCGGCCTGCCCGACCTGCGGCTCGTGCTCGGGCATGTTCACGGCCAATTCCATGAACTGCCTCACCGAGGCGCTGGGCCTGGCGCTGCCGGGCAACGGCTCGGTCCTCGCCACCCACGCCGACCGGCGCCGCCTGTTCGTGGAGGCCGGCCACCTCATCGTCGACCTCGCCCGCCGCCATTACGAGCAGGACGACGCGAGCGTGCTGCCCCGCGCCGTCGCGAGCTTCGCGGCCTTCGAGAACGCGATGACGCTCGACATCGCCATGGGCGGCTCGACGAACACGGTGCTGCATCTCCTGGCCGCCGCGCACGAGGGGCAGGTGCCCTTCACCATGGCCGACATCGACCGGCTGTCCCGGCGCGTGCCGGTGCTCTGCAAGGTCGCCCCGGCGGTGGCCGACATCCACATGGAGGACGTGCACCGGGCCGGCGGCATCATGGGCATCCTCGGCGAGCTCGACCGGGCGGGCCTCCTCGACACAGACGTCGGCAACGTCAGCGCCGGGACCTTGAGCGCCGCCCTCGAGCGCTGGGACGTGCGCCGCTCGGGCAGCGCCGCGGTCCAGACCTTCTACCGGGCGGCGCCCGGCGGGGTGCCGACCCAGGTCGCCTTCAGCCAGGAATCCCGCTTCGACGAGCTCGACCTCGACCGGGAGGCCGGCGTCATCCGCGACGCGGCGCACGCCTACTCGCAGGACGGGGGGCTCGCGGTGCTCTACGGAAACCTCGCCGTGGACGGCTGCATCGTGAAGACGGCGGGCGTCGACGCCGCGATCCTCACCTTCACGGGCACCGCCCACGTCTTCGAGAGCCAGGACGCGGCGGTGGACGGCATCCTCAACGGCCGGGTCAAGGCCGGCGAGGTGGTGCTGATCCGCTACGAGGGCCCCCGCGGCGGCCCCGGCATGCAGGAGATGCTCTACCCGACGAGCTACCTGAAATCGAAGGGCCTCGGCAAAGCCTGCGCCCTCGTGACCGACGGGCGCTTCTCGGGCGGCTCCTCGGGCCTCTCGATCGGCCACGTCTCGCCGGAGGCGGCCGAGGGCGGGCTGATCGGCCTCGTGGAGCAGGGCGACCCGATCGAGATCGACATCCCGAACCGGCGCATCCACCTCGCCGTGGACGAGGCCGAGCTGACCCGCCGCCGGGCCGCGCGCGACGCGGCGGGCTGGCGCCCGGCCGCCCCCCGCAAGCGCAAGGTCAGCACGGCGCTGCGCGCCTACGCGATGCTGGCGACGAGCGCCGCAAAGGGCGCGGTGCGCAGCCTCCCGGAGGCGTGATCCGCGGATCTCGGTGGTCCTCCGCACGGCCGAGCTGGAACCGCCCAAGGATGCGGCAGTTTGTTCATCCTGTGGGCGTAAGCTCGGCCGGAACGGAGAGCGCGGATGCGCGTTCTAGCTGGCTTTCCGCCGAGTCGGAAAGGCTTCTGAGGCTGCGTTCGCGTATGAACAAGAAACGGTCCGGCCGCCGCGAGCCGGTGATCCTCACCACCGAACCCCGCCCCCGACCCGGCCGCCGCCGCAGCCGGTCGCTGGGCGGCGACGGGCTCGACACGCCGATGCCGGGCCAGCTCCTCGTCCTGCTGAGCCGGCTGCACCGGTCGGAGACGGTCGTCGCCCGGACGGACGACGAGGCACGGGGCTGATTCTCGCCCCGCGCAGGGCCCGCGTGTGCGGGACGGCGCTTGTGTGCGCGGCGTCCGCCCCTATCATCCCCGCGACCCGCCGTCCGGACGCGGCGTCGCAGTGACAGGGGCGCCCCCATCGAACCCTCACGACGGCATCGACGCGGCGGACCCGGTCCGCGCTCGTCGGCCGCCCGCCGGCGCGGGCGGGCGGGCGCACACGACACCGGGATCGCGCCATGCTCGGCCTGACGCCCGAGGAATGGGTCGCCCTCACCCTCAGCCTCAAGGTGGCGAGCGTGGCGACGCTGGCGAGCCTCGTTCCCGGCCTCGCGGTCGCCTGGCTCCTCGCCCGTCGCGACTTCCACGGCCGCACCCTCCTCGACGGGCTCGTCCACCTGCCCCTGATCCTGCCGCCCGTGGTGACGGGCTACCTGCTGCTTCTCGCCTTCGGACGGAAGGGCCCGGCGGGGGCGTTCCTCGCCGAGTTCGGCATCGTCTTCGCCTTCCGCTGGACCGGGGCGGCGCTCGCCTGCGCGGTGATGGGCTTCCCCCTGATGGTGCGGGCGATGCGCCTGTCGCTCGAGGCCGTCGACCGGCGCCTGGAGCAGGCGGCCTCGACGCTGGGCGCCAACCCGCTCGCCGTCTTCCTCACCGTGACCCTGCCGCTCAGCCTGCCGGGCATCCTGGCCGGCGCGGTGCTGGCCTTCGCCAAGGCGATGGGCGAGTTCGGCGCCACCATCACCTTCGTCTCCAACATTCCGGGTGAGACCCAGACCCTGCCCTCCGCGATCTACACCCTGACCCAGGTGCCGGGGGGCGAGGGCGGCGCGCTGCGGCTGACCCTCGTCTCGATCGCCGTCTCGATGGGCGCGCTCCTCGCGTCCGAGTGGCTCGCCCGGCGGGTCTCCCGCCGGCTCGGGAGCGCCTGATCCGATGACGCTCGCGGTCGACGTGGCGCTGAAGCGCGGCGCCTTCTCGCTCGAGGCCGCCTTCGCGAGCGGGCCGGGGCTCACCGCCCTGTTCGGCCGCTCGGGCTCCGGCAAGAGCACCCTGATCCACCTGATCGCGGGCCTCGCCCGGCCGGACCGGGGCCACATCGCGGTCGGCGGCGAGACGCTCCTCGACACGGAGACACGGTTCAGCGTGCCGGTGCACCGCCGCCGGATCGCCTGCGTGTTCCAGGAGGCGCGGCTGCTGCCGCATCTCAGCGTGCGGGGCAATCTCAGCTACGGGCGCTTCTTCGCCGGGCGGCGGGCGGGCTTGGGCGCGGACCTGCCGTCCGTGGTGGAGATGCTCGGCATCGGTCACCTGCTCGACCGGCGCCCGGCCGGCCTCTCGGGCGGGGAAACGCAGCGGGTCGCGATCGGTCGGGCGCTGCTGGCCAAGCCCCGCCTGCTCCTGATGGACGAGCCGCTCGCCGCCCTCGACGAGGCCCGCAAGGCCGAGATCCTGCCCTATATCGAGCGGCTGCGGGACGAGGCCGGCATCCCGATCGTCTACGTCAGCCACGCGGTGGCCGAGGTGGCGCGGCTCGCCAACACCGTGGTGGTGCTGGAGGAGGGGCGCGTCGCCGCCGCCGGGCCCGCCGACACGATCCTGCGCCGGGCCGAACTCCTACCCGCCCACGAGGCGGAGGCCGGCGCCCTCCTCGACATGGTGGTGGAGGACCACGACCCGGCGGGTGGCATCACGCGGCTCACGGGCGACGCCGGGCACCTCGTGGTGCCGCATCTCGGGCGGCCGCTCGGCAGCCCGGTGCGGGTGCGCCTGCCCGCCCGGGACGTGCTCCTGGCGACGCAGAGGCCGGTGGGGCTCAGTGCCCGCAACATGCTGCCCGGCCGCATCGCCGCGTTGACGCCGATGGGGGACGCCGTGATGGTCGAGATCGCGTGCGGCGGCGTCGCGATCGCCGCGCACCTGACCCGCGCCTCGGCGCAGGACCTCGGGCTGGTCCCGGGTCTTGCCGTCTACGCCATCGTCAAGAGCGTCGCCCTCGACCCGGCCGGCGTCGGCACGGGCCGGCGCCCGATCGAGATCTGACGCCGTCGCGCGCCGATCGAGGACCGGTCACGCCGCCCCGTCGACGAAGGCGCGCATCAGGAGATGCGCGATCGCCATGGGCGGCGGCACGCTCAAGCCCTCGGGATGCGCGCCCGCGATCATCTGCGCCACCGCCGCGCGCGGGAACCAGCGGGCGTCCGCGAGCTCCGTCGGGTCGATCGTGATCGCGTCGTCGAGCGCCTCCCCGACGCAGCCGAGCATCAGCGAGGCCGGGAAGGGCCAGGGCTGGGAGGCGAGGTAGCGCACCGCGCCGACCCGGATGCCGGCCTCCTCCCGCGTCTCGCGCCGCACCGCGTCCTCCACGGTCTCGCCGGGCTCCAGGAAGCCGGCGAGGCAGGAATACATCCCCTCCTTGAAGCGGGGCGCGCGGCCGAGCAGGCAGGTGTCGCCCCGGCGCACCAGCATGATGACCACCGGGTCGGTGCGCGGGAAATGGTGCGTGCCGCAGGCCGGGCAATCGCGCCGGAAGCCGCCCGCCGCGGGCAGGCTCGGCGAGCCGCAATGCGCGCAGAAGCCGTTGCGGGCGTGCCAGGCGAGGAGCGACTTCGCCGTGGCGAGGAGGCCGAGTTCGTCCGCCGCCACGGCACCCTCGGCGGCGAGGCTGCGCAGGTCGAGGCTGTGGTGCGCGGGCCCGCCCGCGAGGTCGTCGGCGGCCGCCGGCTCGATCGCGGCGGCGAAGACCGGACGCCCGTCGAGGCGCCCCCCGTCGAGGCGTCCGAGGAAGACCGGCACGGCGAGCGCGGGCACCCGCGCCGCGACGTCCGGATTCAGCAATGCGCTGGCGGGCTCGCGCGTGAGCACCACTCGGTCGCCGGCGAACAGCACCCAGGCGGCGTCCGGAGCGTCGAGGGGCGGCACCGCGCCCTCCCCGGCCTCGGCCGAGTGGCGGCGGAGCCGGCTCCGGGCGTAGCCGAGCCGGGCGAGGGAGGCGTCCAGCACGGGCGGTCAGGCCGCGGCGAAGAGCGCGGCGGCGCGCTCGACGAGCTGGGCGCGGGCGTGCGGCGGGTAGGGCTTTCGCTCTCCCTGCCCCCAGACCGGGCCGGGCCAAGCGGGATCCGAGCGGAAGCGGCCGACGACGTGGACGTGCAGCTGCGCCACCACGTTGCCGAGGGCCGCGACGTTGACCTTGTCCGGACGCGACAGGGCCTGCATCACCCCCATCGCGAGGCGGATCTCCTCCCAGAGGAGGCTGGAATCGTCCGCGCCGAGATCGGTGATCTCGCTCGCGCCCTCCCGGCGCGGCACGAGGATGAGCCAGGGAAAGCGCGCGTCGTCCATCAGGAGGACGCTCGACAGGGCGAGGTCGCCGACCGGCACGGTGTCGGCGGCAAGCCGCGGGTCGAGGGTGAATTCCGGGTGCATCGCGCCAGCATCTAGGGCAGCGCCGCCCGATCCGCGAGGCCCACCTCTCCCGTCCGGGAGAGGTCGAGTCCGCAGGATGCGGACCGGGTGAGGGATACAGGTCCTTCCGGAAAGGGCGCACCCCTCGCCCCGACCCCCTCCCGAACGGGAGAGGGGGCGCGGCGCGTCTCCCGCGCCCGCACGTGAGCCTCGGTGCAGACGATGGTGCAGACGATGCCTGAATGGAGAGGTGGCCGCCGGGTCCGCGCGCGACGGCCTCACAGGCTCGGCACGGCGCCGCGGCGGCCGACCGCGATGATCTCGGCGACGGGCTTGCCCGCCTCGTCCGGGGCGACGAAGGCCGTCACCTCGGCGCCCGCGGTCAGGAGCGCCTTCTCGCCCCGCGTGATCTGCGTCGCCTTCGTGTCGGCCGCGACCGTCACGGTCTTGGTGCCGCCCTCGTAATTCAGCACGACCCGGCGCGGATCGTCGCCCGAGAGATCCCCGATCCAGCCGCCGGTCAGCGCCGCGTCGGGCATCGTGTCCCAGGACCGGTGGCCCGAAAACCAGCCGCGCAGGTCGGGTGCGTGGATCGTCACGGCCTCGGCCCGGCGCGCCGTCCCGCATTCGGGCAGCGACAGGGCGCTGACGTAGCTCTCCGGCTTGATGTCGCGCACCGTGGCCGGCGCCGCCGTGAGCAGCCGCGTCGTGTCGTTCATCCGGATCGCGGCCGTTCCGCCGGCCCGCAGGCGCAGGGTGAGGACGTCCCCCTCCCGCGTCTCCACCGTGCCGCGGTAGCGCGTGCCGAAATCCTCGTCCGGATCGGCGAGCGCGGGCGCGGCCGACAGGCCGAGGAGGACGAGGGCGGAGAGAATCGATCGCATGCGGGTCGGGCCAAGCCTCCGGCCCGGCCAGACTAGCTTGGCCGGGATCACCGGCAACGGGGACCCGCCGCCTCGGTTCCGGACCGTACGCTCACGGTTTCGCGCGGGACGGGCCCGTTCTGCTCCCTACAGAGCTTCGCGCGGGACGCGCTCAGTGCGCCAGCAGCACCGGCAGGTCGGCGTGGGCGAGGACGTGGCTCGTCGGGCCGCCGAAGATCATCTGGCGCAGGCGGCTCTGGGTGTAGGCCCCTTGATCAGGAGGTCGGCCCCGAACTCCTTCGCCTCGGCCAGGAAGGTCTCGCCCGGCGTGCGGCGCCCGGCCGGCAGGGCCCGGTGCGCCGCGGCGATGCCCTCGCAGGCGAGCGACTGCGCGAGGTCCTCCGCGCTCGGCCCCGGCACGGTCCCGCCCTCGACGCTGAGCACGAGGATGCGCTTGGCCTGCAGCAGGAAGGGCATCGCGAAGGCGACGGCCCGGGCCGTCTCCGTCGAGCCGTTCCAGGCAATCAGCACCGCCTCGCCGAGGCTCGTCGGCGGGACCGGAGGTGCTAGCAGGATCGGCCGGCCGCCCTCGAACAGAGCCGTCTCGAAGGTCGCCATCCGGGGCGAGGCATCCTCCGAGCCCGGCCGCCCGACCACCGTCGCCGAGAACAGGCGCGCGTACTGGCCGAGGAAGGCGTCGCCCGCCGGCACGTCCTGCCGCCAGCGGTAGCGCGGCCCGCAGCCCGCCGCGACGTTCTCGGGAATGCAGAGGCCGTCACGGGGGTGGCGCGGGATCGCCGAGGCTTCCATCGCCGCGATGAAATGCTCGCCCGCCTCCTCGGCCTCGGCGCGGTCGGCCTCCTCGTCGCGCAGCCACGTCATGCCCCCGACCATGTCGACGGGGACGTATTCCGCGAGCGCCGGGCGCAGCGACACGCCCTCGATCAGGCTGCCGAAGCGGCGTGCGGCGAGGGTCGCGGTGGCGAACACGGAGGGCAGCGTGTCGTGCAGGGCGACGGGTACGAGAAGCGTCTTCATCACCGTGAACTCCATACCGGCGCGGGCGGGGTGACGCGGCCGCCCGGGAGTTCGGCCGCATCGCGCGCTCGCGCGCCGATGCTAGAGCGCTTCCTTCCGGCGTGGAACTCATCGATCTCGCGGACGCACACGCATTTTCGCAGGGGCGAGACGGCCCGCGCCGACATCTTGCTCAGATCACGGCCAAGCTCAGCGTCGCGAAGGGAAGACAACAGCCAAGTCTTGGCTGACCGCCTGTGAAAATGGGCCCAGCTTATCTAGGAACAAAGCCCGGAAGTCCCCGTTGACGGCGTGAAGTGCAAGGCGGCAGCCACGATTGGTCATCGACCGCCGGGGCCGGCTGCGCACGTCGAATATCGCAGATCGAGGTCCCCTATGTTCAAGAAGTACGTTGCCATGTCCGCCCTGATGACGGCTCTCGCCACCCCGGCGATGGCCCAGGGCGCGGGCGATTTCCGCCTCCAGGCCATGCAGGCCAACGCCTTCGAGATCCAGTCGAGCCAGATCGCGCTGTCGAAGTCGCGCAACCCGGCTGTCCGTAACTTCGCGCAGCACGCGATCAGAGATCACCGCGCCGCCAACGTGGCGCTGGCGGGCGGCGAGCGGAACTACGTCGCGGGCGGTGGCCCGGTCGGCGGCCTGATCGAGGCGCCGCTGGCGGTAGCCGGCGGTGCGGTCGGCGCGGCCACGGGTGCAGCGGCCGGCGCGGTCGGCGGCACGCTGGCAGGCGGCCCGGTCGGCGGCGTCGAGGGGATCGGCGCGGGCGCGGCGCGGGGCGCGGCGGTCGGCAGCCGCGTGGCGACGGGCGACGTCGACGGCACGGCCGGCACCACGATCGTGCCGCCGAACCCGGAGCAGCAGGCGATGCTCGCGGAACTCTCCGCGACCCCGCCCGGCCCGCGCTTCGACCGCCTCTACGGCCAGCAGCAGGTCATGGCGCACCAGCAGTCGCTCGCGCTGACGCAGGCCTACGCCTCGTCGGGGCCGAGCCCGGCGCTGCGGAACTACGCCCAGCAGGCCCTGCCGGTGCTCCAGGAGCATTACGCGATGGCGCAGCGCCTGCCCGGCGCCCGCTGATCCGCGGTGATGGATAGCCGGTGGCGGGTTCCCGCCACCGGATCGGGGGGAACGGCGGGCGTGAGCCCGCCGTTCTCGCATGCGGCGGCCCGTTCAGGTGCAGCTGATCAGGGACGAGGGGCGCAGGCTCTGGCCGGCCCGGTCGGTGATCGGGGCGAAATCGCCGGTCTCCGGGTCACGCACGAGGAGTTCGCCGGTCGCGACGCCGAAATGCGCGCCGTGGAGCTGAAGCGTCCCGGCCTCGACGCGCTCGCGCACGAAGGGAAGGTGCCGAGATTCTCGATGCTCTGGCTCACCATCGCGTGCTCCATGCGGGTGAGGTAGTCGGGTGCGGAGGAATCGCCCGCCTTCTCCTCGGCCGGCTTCACCAGCGAGACCCACTTGCCGATGAAGTTGCCGACGAGAGGGGTTTGGCCTTGTTGGCGAACGCCTTGATGCCGCCGCAGGTGGCGTGGCCGAGCACGACGATGTGCTTCACCTCCAGCGCCTGCACCGCGAACTCGATCGCCGCCGAGGTGCCGTGATACTCGCCGCCGGTCTCGCAGGGCGGCACGATGTTGGCGACGTTGCGGATCACGAACAACTCGCCCGGGCCGACGTCGAAGATCACCTCCGGCGACACCCGGCTGTCGCAGCAGCCGATGACGAGCACGTCGGGGTCCTGCGTCTTGGCGAGCTGGGCATAGCGCCGGCTCTCGTTCGGGAAACGGTTTCCGAGGAAGGAGCGGTAGCCCTCGGTCAGGGATTCAGGGAACATCGTGCATCTCTCCGGCCGTCGCGGCGTATCAGAATGGCGGCGATGTAACTGGCATGTCTCGACAGCGTTGCCGACTCAAGCATTACGCCACGACAACGTGACCGGAACGGCCGGGATATCCCCGGCGAGGATGCGCCGGACGAGGGCCGCCAGGCCCGCCGGCTCGATGCGCTCTCCGCTCGCCTCCAGTTCGGCGAGGCTCCACCAGCGGGTGCCGAGGACCGGGTTGTCCTCGGTCTCGGCGAGCCGGCCCGTGTCGATCTCGTCCGAGGGCAGGCGCACCAGGAAGTAGCGCTCGCGGGCGTCGCGGGGCTTGCGGAACAGGCGGAAAGGGCCGTCGCAGGTGGCGACGAGCGGGCCGATCGGCGCGTCCGCGACGCCGATCTCCTCGCCGAGCTCGCGCCGGCAGGCCTGCTCGTGGGTCTCGCCAGGCTCCAGGCCGCCCCCGGCATGAACCAGAAGGCGCGCGCGTCGGGCCGCTCGGAATCGATCGGCCGCACCGCCTCGTAGGCGATGAGGAGCAGGCGGTCGGCCGGGTCGAAGACCAGGGCGCGGGCGATGTGGCGCAGAGGCAGCGCGTCGGCTTTCGTGTCGCTCATGCCCTCCGCATAGCAGCTTCGCCCGCTCCCTGTCGCGACGACGGGTCCCCGGGCGCCCAGATCACGACCGGTAGCCCGTAGGCGTCGCGCCCCGGCGGGTCGGGCAGCGGGACCGCGCGGCCCTCGAGGATGTCGCGGGCGACGACGAGGGCCGCCATCGCGTCGAGGTGGTCGTCGGCGCCGACCCCGCGGGGCCGCTCCGAGCGGACGAGGGCGGCGGCAGGCCGGCCGCCAGCAGGAGGGCGCGGCGCGCGTCGAGCCCCTGCCGCCGCGCCGGCCCTTCTTGGCGCCGGCGAGCGGCTGCCCGCGATTGAGGGTGCGGAAGGCCACTTCCGGGTGGACCTCGTGCAGGCGCGCGGCGAGATCCGGCCGCGACCGCAGCAGCCCGTCCGCCTCCCGCACGTAGCGCAGGATGTTCCAGCACTGGATCGAGGGCGCGAAGGGCGGCTCGCTCGCCGCGCGGGACAGCGCCTTGGCCTCCTCGTAGGTCTCCGCGTAGACGGCGGAGCGCGGCGGCACCGGGAAGACGCTGGATCGTCCGCCCGGCCCGAGCAGGGCCCGCGCCGCCCGGTCGGCGACGCGCCCGCCCCCGCGACCCGGTCCGGCAGGCCGATCGGCACGTCGATGCCGGCCGCGAGCGGCACCTCCGGCCCGTCGAGGAGCGCGGCGATGCTGGGAAACAGCGCGACGCGCCAGGATTCCGGATCGTCGAGATCGAGCAAGGCGCCGGCCCAGGCGCCCCGGCAGCCGTCGAGGCCCGCGATCCAGCGCGCCATCCTCGCCCCTCCCCGCCCGATCCTTGAATCGGGTCCCGCGGGACGGTATCCGCGAACCGGCCGGCAGGATACCCGGCGAGGAGGAGGCGCCCCCATGACCGAGATCCGCCCCCGTCGCAGCGTCCTGTCCCTGCCGGGATCGAGCCCGCGCATGCTGGAGAAGGCGGCCGGCCTTCCCGCCGACGTCGTGATGCTCGACCTCGAGGACGCGGTGGCGCCGGAGGCCCGGGACGAGGCCCGCGCCCGCGTGGCCGAGGCGGTCGCCGACCGCCGCTTCGGGCGGCGCGAGGTGGTGGTGCGGGTCAACGGGCTCGAGACGCCCTGGGGCGAAGCGGACCTCGCCGCGATCGCGGCTGCCGGCCCGGACGCCATCGTGGTGCCGAAGGTCCACCGCCCGGACGATCTCGTCGCGGTGGGCTCGCGCCTGCGCCGGTTCGGGGCGCCCGGCCCCTTGCGGGTCTGGGCGATGATCGAGAGCCCGCTCGCCATCCTGGAGATCGGCGCGATCGCCAGCGCCGCCCGCGACGTCGACACCCGGCTCGCCTGCCTCGTGCTCGGGCCCAACGACCTCGCCCGGGCGAGCCGCGTGCGACTCGGCGTGCCGGGCCGGCCGGCGCTGATGCCCTGGCTGATGAGCGCGGTCGCCGCGGCGCGCGCCTACGAGATCGACATCATCGACGGCATCTACAACGCGTTCCGGGACGAGGCCGGCTTCCGGGCCGAGTGCGAGCAGGGCCGCGATTGCGGCTTCGACGGCAAGATGCTGATTCATCCGAGCCAGATCGAGGCGGCGAACGCCGTGTTCGGGCCGGGCGAGGCCGAGATCGGGCAAGCGCGCGCGATCCTCGACGCCTTCGCCGCGCCGGAGAACCGGGGGCGCGGCGCGATCCCCTTCGAGGGCGGATGATCGAGCGCCTGCACGCGGACGAGGCCCGCCGCACCCTCGCGATGGCCGAGGCCATCGACGCGCGCCGGGCATGAGCGGCGCCCCCCTGGAGGTCGCGATCCGCCTCCTCGACAAGCGGCTCCCGGATTGGGGATTTCCGCGCTGGGGCTCGCCCGCGGCGGCGGGCCTCGATCTCCACGCCTGCCTCGACGTCCCCCTCGTCCTGGAGCCCCAGGCCGCGCCTGCCCTGATCCCGGCCGGGATCGTGGTCGCGATCCGCGATCCGGACTGGTGCGGGCTGGTGCTGCCCCGCTCCGGCTTCGGCCACCGGGAGGGGCTGATCCTCGGCAACGGCACAGGGGTCATCGACGCGGATTACGAGGGGCCGCTCCTCGTCTCGGCCTGGAACCGCAACCCGGCCCCGGGCCTGGGTATCCGGATCGAGCCCGGCGACCGGATCGCGCAGCTCGTCTTCACGCGCGTCACGCGCCCGACCCTCGTCATCGTGCCGGACGGCGAGGCGGCGGCGGGCTCCGCCCGCGGCAGCGGCGGGTTCGGATCGAGCGGCCGGCGCTGACGCGGATGGGCGCATTCCGCGGTCGAACGGCGTACAGGTGAGCCCCATGCGCTCCGATCCGCCGCCCCCAGCGCCGGCCGGCCCCGCGGCCGCCCGCCTCCGCCTCGCCACGGCGGCCGTGATCGACATCGCCCTCCACGCGCGGCCGCAGCCGGTCAACGCCCGCGTCCTCTCCGCCCGCCACGGCCTGCCGCCGCGCCACCTGGAGACGGTGCTGCAGGCCCTCGTCCGGCACGGCCTGCTCAAGGGCGTGCGCGGCCCGCGCGGAGGCTACGAACTTGCCCGCGAGCGGCGCCGGATCAGCGTCGGCGACATCGCCCGCGCCGCGGGCAGCCTCGAGGAGGAGGACGGGGCGACGTCGAGCCCCATGGGGGCGATCGTCGAGCCGACGATCCGTGCGGCCCAGGCGGCCTTCCTCTCGGCCCTCGATGCCGTGACGGTGGAGGATCTCTGCCGTCAGGCCGAGGCGCTCGACGCGGTGCGGCCGGAGCGCCAGGAACCTCATTTCGATATCTGACGCGGCCTCCGGATGATCGGGGCGAAGCCGACGCTCTCACGCCTTCGCGGCGTCGAGGCGACGGGCACCGGCAGGATTTTGTGCACGCAGCCTAAGCCGTCCGCGCGATCGGTCGATTTTTGTCCGGTTCCGATTCGGACCGTTCGGGTTGCGGGCCTCCCGCCTTCAAGCTCGCTTAACGGGCAAGCCGGCATGATCCTGCCGACGGATCGGATGGCGGCATGGGCATGGAGTTTCAGCGGTCCCGGCAGCACCCGGGCAGATCGGAGGCGGACGAGCGAGGCTCGGCCGCGGACGGTTCCCCCTACGTGCCGATCCTGGCCGCGGCGATGCCGCTCCAGCTCGTCCTCGCCCTGCGGCCGCTCGGCTGCGAGACGCCGGTCCTGGCGGCAAGCCAGCTTCCCGAACTCGCCCTCGGCGCGGTCGACCTCCTCATCGTCGACGGGGACGGGCTCGACGGCCTCGCGCTGGTCCGGGCGTTCCGCGCGCTGCCGGTGCATGCCGCCACGCCGGTTCTGCTCGTCGGGTCCGGCGAGGCGCGCATGATCCGTCGCGCGGCGATCGAATCCGGGGCGACCGACGTGCTGGTGCGCCCCGTCGACCCGCTCGATCTCCAGATCCGCGCCCGGACGCTGATCGACCTCTCCCTCGCCCGGAGGGATGCGGCGCGCACCGCGAGCCTGATGGACCGGCACGTGGCCGGGATCCGGGCCGAATCGGAATGGCGCGAGCGGGAGATCATCCAGCGCCTGATGCTCGCCGCCGAGTTCCGCGACGATCAGGCCGGCGACCACCTGACCCGCGTCGCGGGCTGCGCCATCGCGATCGCCGAGGGCCTCGGCCTGTCGGAGGACGGAGCGAACGACATCGCGCTCGCCTCCACGATGCACGATATCGGAAAGATCGGCATTCCCGACAGTATCCTCCTGAAGAACGGCCCGCTCACGGACGCGGAACGCGAGGAGATGAAGCAGCACGCCGAGCGCGGCTACCGGATGCTGCACGATTCGCCCTCGCGCCTGCTGCAGCTCGCCTCCGAGATCGCCCTCACCCACCACGAGCGCTGGGACGGCACCGGCTATCCGCGCGGCCTCTCCGGTACCGACATCCCCCTCAGCGGACGTATCATCGCGGTGGCCGATGTCTTCGACGCTCTGATCTCGGAGCGGGTCTACAAGGCGGCGTGGCCCCCGGAGAAGGCGCGGGCCTACCTCGTGGAGCATCGGGGCAGCCATTTCGATCCGGCCTGCGTCGACGCGTTCCTGTCCCGCTGGGACGACATCTGCGGGTTGATGCGCGACCGCCCGGCGGGGGCAGGCGCGACCTGAGCTATTCCGCCGCCTGCTCGGCCGGCGCCCCGCGCAGGCCGAACCGCTCGATGCAATCCTGCAGGCGGATCGCCGAATTGATCAGCGCCATGTGGGTGAAGCCCTGGGGCGTGTTGCCCCGCTGCTCACCGCTCGCGGCATCGATCTCCTCGGCGAACAGCCCGACATCGTTGCCGCGCGCGATCAGGCGCTCGAACGCGGCCTTCGCCTCCGCCGTGCGGCCCGCCAGCGCGAGGCAGCTGACGCGCCAGAAGGCGCACGGGGTGAAGGTGGCCTCCCGCCCCTCCAGCCCGTCCGGCATCCGGTAGCGGTAGATCAGGTCGCCCGCGCCGAGCTCGCGCTCGATCGCCGCGAGCGTCGAGACCATGCGCGGATCGTCGGGCTCGATCGCCCCGAACAGCACGACGCGCAGGACCGCCGCGTCGAGGTCGTCGGTCTCGTAGGTGCCGACATAGGCCTGCTTCTGCGCGTTCCAGGCCCGCGCGAGGTAATCCGCCCGGATCTCAGCGGCCGCCGCCTCCCAGGCGGCGATCTTCTCCGCCGGGACGCCCTGGATGTTGCGCCCGATCCGCGCCGCGTTGTCGAGGGCGACCCAGATCATCGCCTTGGTGTGCGTCTGGTGGCGCCGCTCCGTGCGCAACTCCCAGATGCCGTGGTCCGGCGCGTCGCGGCAGGCGAGTGCCCGGGCCGTAAGGTTGTCGAGCACCTCGGGAAGGCGATCGTTGACCTTCTCGGGCGGGTCGTAATCGACCGCCTCCAGGAAGCCGCACAGGGCCCGCATCAGCTCGCCGTAGATGTCGTGCTGGTCTTGGTTCGCAGCGGCGTTCCCGATCAGGACCGGACCGACGTTGCGCCACCCGGAGAGGTGATGCAGCGCCTCCTCCGGCGGCGGCTCGCCGGCGATCCCGTAGAGAAGGCGCGTGTCGCGCCCGTAGCTGCCGTCGGCCTCGCGCAGGAAGCGCAGGAACTCGGCGGCCTCGCGCACGTAGCCGAGCATCACGAAGGCGGTGACGGTGAAGCTCGCGTCCCGCATCCAGGTGAAACGGTAATCGTAGTTGCGGTTGCCCGGAATCGCCTCGGGAAGCCCCGCGGTGGCGGCCGCCACGATGGCGCCGCTCGGGGCGTAGGTCAGGAGCTTGAGGCAGAGCGCCGAGCGCAGCACGGCCTCCCGGTACGGCCCCCGTAGGTGCAGCGCTCGCTCCAGCGCCGCCAGTACGCGACGGTCCGGTCGAGGCAGTCCCGCGCACCCGCGAGATCCTCGATCGCGGGCGCCTTCCCGTCCTCGCCGTGGGTGAGGATGAGGTAGAACGTCTCGCCGGCCGCGAGCGCGAAGCTGCACGCCGCCACCTCGCCTTCCACCGACAATGCGCACGAGGCGCTGACCCGCAGGCGCTGGTCGCCCGCCTCGAACAGCACCGTGCCGGCCTCGGAGCGGGCCGTGCAGGGACGGCGCGCGTAGTCGAAGGTCGGGCGCACCACGAACTGGCCGGAAATCCGGCCCTCATCGCAGGCGAGCAGCCGGATCAGCCGGCTGTCGCCCTCCCCGTCCGGCCCCTCGTCGGGCTCCGCCTCCGGCGGGTTCACCGGCATCAGGTCGGTGAGCCGGGCCCGGCCGGTCGCCGTGGCGAAGGTGGTCTCGAGCACGTTGGTGCCCGGCAGGTAGCGGCGCTCGATGTGCCGGATCCCGCCGAGGTCGACGCTGCAGGCTCCCCCCTTCGCGTCGTCGAGGAGGCGCAGGAACAGGGCCGGCGAATCGTGGCGCGGCCAGCACAGCCAGTCGACGGAGCCGTCGCGGGCGATCAGGGCGTTGGCATGGGTATCGCCGACGATGGCGTAGTCGCAGATGGGCTTCGACACTGGGGCGGGAGGCTCGCGTGACGGGGATCCGGCACGAGGTAGCGCCAGAGCGGTTCGGATCGATCCGGACCGACAATCTGCCACACGGAGGCGGGGTGCTTCCCCGGCCGCCGGCCCGGCGTGAGCCGATCCGCGGATTCCGGCGCTGCCGCACTGTCGGGCAATGTCTGCCTCCAGCGATGCAAGACTGCCACAGGAATCGGCAGGATGATTGCATGCTGTGCAGCCGGCGCGGCTCCCGCCGGATCGCTTTCACGGTCCTGTGAAGCCGCGCCCTCCGATCGACCCTTCACCCGTCGTCCGACCCGCAGCAACCTGCCTGTCCGGCCGGCACCGGCTGCACATCCACAAGGCAGAAAGCCGCACAGAACGGCACGCCTGCCCGAGAGGCTCGACATGCGATTCTTCCTCAGACGGGGCCTGCCCGGCCTCGCGCTCCTCCTTCTGTCCGCGACGCCGAGCTTGGCGGCGGCCGGCACCGTCGACAGCGGGCAGGTCGCCTGGATCCTCACGGCCTCGGCCCTCGTCCTGTTCATGACGCTGCCCGGCCTCGGCCTGTTCTACGGCGGCCTCGTCCAGGCCCGGAACGTCCTCTCGGTGCTGATGCAGTGCTTCGCGATCTGCTGCATCGCCTCCGTGCTCTGGGCGATCTGCGGATACAGCCTCGCCTTCGATGGGAACGGCGCCCTGATCGGCACGCTCAACAAGGCGTTCCTCGCTCATCTCGACGCGGTGCGGGCCCCCACCCTCCTGCCCGAGAGCGTGTTCGCGCTCTACCAGATGACCTTCGCGGTAATCACGCCCGCGCTCATCATCGGGGCCTTCCCCGAGCGCGTCGCCTTCCCCTTCGTCGCCCTGTTCTCGGCCCTGTGGCTGATGCTGGTCTACGTGCCCGTGGCCCACTGGATCTGGGGCGGCGGCTGGCTCGCCGGGCTCGGCACCCTCGATTTCGCGGGCGGCATCGTCGTGCACACGACGGCCGGCGTCTCAGCGCTCCTGCTCGCCGTGATGGTCGGCAAGCGTCGGGGCTTCCCGGCCGCGCTGCAGCCGCCCCACAGCCCCGGCATGACCATGATGGGCGCCGGTATGCTCTGGGTCGGCTGGTTCGGCTTCAACGGCGGCAGCGCCCTCTCGGCGGACGGCAGCGCCGCGAACGCGATCCTGGCGACCCACCTCTCGGCCTCGGCGGGCGCGCTTGCCTGGACCGCGGCCGAGTGGGTGAAGATCCGCAAGCCGACCTCGATCGGCATCGTCACCGGCTGCATCGCGGGCCTCGCCACGATCACGCCGGCGGCCGGCTTCGTCTCGCCGGCGGCCGCCCTCGCCATCGGCAGCGCGGGCGGCCTCCTCTGCTTCTACGCCACGCTCTACGTGAAGCACCGGCTCGCCATCGACGATTCCCTCGATGTCTTTGCCGTGCACGGGGTCGGCGGCATGCTGGGCTCGCTGCTGCTCGCCGTCTTCGCCCTGCCCGACCTCGGCGGCGCGGGCCTCGGCGAGGGGGCACGATGCTGCGCCAGCTCGGCGTGCAGGCCCTCGCGATCGCGGTCACCGCCCTGTGGTCGTGCCTGGTGACCTACGCGCTCACGCGGATGATCGGCGCGATCACCCCGCTGCGGGTCGAGGCGGAGGCCGAGTACGAGGGCCTCGACATCGCGAGCCACGGCGAGCGGGCCTACGAGTACACCTGAGGCGCGCGCCGGCACCGATCCCCTCGGTGCCGGGCAGCCCGGCGCGTCGGCGCCGGCCGATCAGGGAGCGAGCGCGGTCGGCCCTACTTGCCCGAGAGTAGCGGCGACCAGGTCGGGTCCGAGGCGTAGGAGGGCGTCGGCACCGGCTGCTCGACCCGGCCGGTGATGTCGACCATGTAGAGCTTGCCGCCGCCCTGCCCGCCCGGATCTCGGAAGAACAGCACGTACTGGCCGTTCGGCGCGAAGGTCGGGCCCTCGTTGTGGAAGCCTTCCGTGAGCACCCGCTCACCCGAGCCGTCGGGCTTCATCACGCAGATGGCGAAGCCGCCCTTGCGCTGGCGGGTGAAGGCGATGAGGTCGCCCCGCGGGGACCACGCCGGCTGCGAGGCGGAGCCCTCGCCGAAGGAGATGCGGTGCGGGTTTCCGCCGTCCGCGCCCATCACGTAGATCTGCTGCGACCCGCCCCGGTCGGACTCGAACACGATCTGGCTGCCGTCCGGCGAGTAGGTCGGCGAGGTGTCGATGGCCATGCCCTGGGTGATCGGGCGCTGCGCCTTCGAGGCGAGGTCCATGGTGACGATGTCGGCGTTGCCGCCCTGCTGGACGCTGAGCACGAGGCGGCGCCCGTCCGGCGAGAAGCGCGGGCTCGCGCTCATCGAGTCGAAATTGCCGACCGCCTGACGCGTGCCCGTTTCCAGGTTGATCACCTGGATGCGCGGCTGGTGGCCGGTCTGCTGCGTCATGAAGGCGATGTCCTGCGTCGCCGGCGAGTAGCGCGGAGCGACGATCGAACTCTCGCCCGTTGTGAGCGCGCGCACGTTGGCGCCGTCCTGGTCCATCACCATCAGGCGCTTGCGGCGGTTCTCCTTGGGGCCCGACTCGTCGACGAAGGCGATGCGGCTGTCGAAGAAGGGGCCCAGCCCCGTGATCTTGGTGTAGACCGCGTCCGAGACGAGGTGGCCGGTCCGCCGGGCATTGGCCGGGTCGGTGGCGTATTGCTGGCCCGTCATCTGCTGGCCGGACGTCACGTCCCAGAGGCGGAACTCGACCTTGAGGCGCCCGCCGCCGTCGCGGGAGACGCGGCCCGTCACGAGGCCCTGGATGCCGGTGGCGCGCCACTTCTCGAAGCTCGGGGCCGCGTCGAAGGACGGCACCTCGGGGAAGCGCGCCTTGTCCAGCGGCACGAAGTAGCCGGAGCGCCGCAGGTTGTTCGTCACGACGCTCGAGACGAGGTTGCCGAGGCTCGGATCGCCGGAGAAATCCGTCACCGCGATCGGCATCGGCTGGAAGGCGCCGCCGCCGATGCGCAGCTGCAGCTGCGCGAAGGCGGGCGAGAGGCCGCCGAACAGGGCGAGCGCGAGGGCGGCGAGCAGCGTGGCGACGGTGCGGCGCCGCGGCGTCGGGCGATGAGGCATGGGGCTTCGCTTTGTTTCGGGAACGTCTGAGCTGTCGGGGAGGGTTTGGCCGGCGGGTCACGCCGCCGAGAACTCGAACTCCGCGTTAATGGCTTTCCAGTCGTTGTAGTACGGCGCGTACTGGGCCGGGATCTTGTAGGGCGCGCAACGCCTGACGGCGCGCAGCGCGGCCTGGGCGATCGACTGGTCGACGGCGCTGGCGCCGCCGCGCATGATCCGGGGCTCGGCGGCGAGCGAGCCGTTCTGGTTCAGGCGGATGTCGAGCATCGGCAGGACGACGCCCTGGGCGGCGCCCGGCGGGGCCGAGTAGCACCGCTCGATCTGCTGCTGCAGCATGCCCACGAGGGCATCGCGGAGCGAGGGCGACAGGCGCTGCGCCGTGCCGGTCGCGGCGCCCAGCGAGGCCGTGCGCTGCACCTCGTGGCCGGTGGCGCCGCTCGATTGCGAGGGGACCTTCGAGGCGAGCATCTGCCGGATGTCGCCCGCGTTGAACTTGTCGGCGAGCTCGGCCTGCTTCTTGGCCTTGGCCTCCGCATCGGCCTTGGCCTTGGCATCCGCCACGGCCTTCGCCTTCGCCTTGGCGGCCGCCTCGGCCTTGGCGGCGGCATCCGCCTTGGCCTTCGCCTCGGCCTCGGCGGCCGCCTTCGCCTCAGCGATCTCCTTCTGGCGCTCGGCCTCGGCCTTGGCCTCCGCCTTGGCTTTCGCCTCGGCCTCCGCGCGGGCCTTGGCGTCCGCCTTCGCCTTGGCCTCGGCCTTCGCCTCGGCATCCGCCTTGGCCTTGGCTTTCGCTTCCGCCTTGGCCTTGGCCTCGGCGGCGGCGGCCTCGGCTTCCTGGCGCTCGATCAGCTTGTCGAGTTGCTCGCGGCGCTCGGTCTCGGCCTTCTCCTGGGCGGCTTTCGCCTCCGCCTTGGCCTTGGCCTCGGCCTTCTTCGCCTCGGCGGCGGCCTTCGCCTCGGCCGCAGCCTCGGCTTTCTCCTGAGCGGCCTTCTCGGCCTTCTCCTGGGCCGCCTTCTCGGATTTCTCCTTGGCGGCCTTGGCGGCCTTGGCGACCTCCTGCGGGTCGGGCTCGGCGATGCGCAGCGGCACCTCGTCCACGCTCGCGACCTTCATGTCGGCCGTGCGCGTCGGGGCGGCCGGCGCGTCGACCTTGGCATTCTCGGGCTCGCGCTCCTCGAAGGTCTCGGCCTTGCGGTCGGCGCGGGGCTTCGCGTCCGGGAGCGGCTTCTCGGCGTTGCGCTCGCCCTTGGTGATCTCGGAGAACTGGTTCTCGGTGATGACCTCGACGGGCACGCCCTCCTGCGCCTCGGGCAGGGCCTCGGCGGAAATGCCGACGAGGGCGAGCGTCAAGAGCACCACGTGCACGCCGGCCGAGAGCCAGAACCCGGGTTCGCTGCGGTCGAAGGGGAGCGCCACGGCGGCCCGTCCGCTACTTCTGGTCGGGTTCGGTGACGAGGGCGACCTTCTTGAAGCCGCCGCCGGTCACGATCGCCATCACCTGGGCCACGCGGCCGTAATCGACCCGCTTGTCGCCGCGCACGAAGACGCGCTCCTCGAAGCCGGATTTCGAGACCTCGGTCAGCTTCGGCACGATCGCCTCGTCGCTCAGCTCGTCCTCGCCGAGAAAGATCTGCCCGCTCTGGCGGATCGAGAGGGTGACGGGCTTGGTGTCGGAGTTGAGGGGGCTCGCCTTCGATTGCGGCAGGTCGAGGGGCACGCCGACCGTCATCATGGGTGCGGCCACCATGAACACGATCAGCAGCACCAGCACGACGTCGATGAACGGCGTCATGTTGATCTCGTTGATGGCGCCCGTGCGCCGGCCGCGCCGCCGCCGCTTGCCGCCGCCCTGTGCCGCTCCGTGGGCCATGCCCATGCTGCTCGTCCTCGGATGTCGGGGAAATCAGGCGGCGAGCGAGAGGCGCTCGTCGATCTGGCGGGAGAGGATCGCCGAGAATTCGTCGGCGAAGCCCTCCAGCCGCGACTGCGACTTCGCCACCGTTGCCTGCAGCTTGTTGTAGGCGAGAACCGCGGGAATCGCCGCGAAGAGGCCGATCGCGGTCGCGAACAGCGCCTCGGCGATGCCCGGCGCCACAACCGCGAGCGAGGTGTTCTTCGAGGCCGCGATCGAGGTGAAGGCGGTCATGATGCCCCAGACCGTGCCGAACAGGCCGATATAGGGGCCGGCCGAGCCGATCGAGGCGAGGAACAGGAGGCGCGATTCGAGGCGCTCGACCTCGCGCTGGATGGTGACGTCGAGCACCTTGTCGATGCGCTGGTTGAGCGACTGGATCTGCCGGCCGGAGCCCTCGAAGGAGCGCTTCCACTCGCGCATCGCGGCGACGAAGAGGGCGGCGAGCCCCGTGGCCGGGCGGTCGTTGAAGGAGCGGTAGAGCTCCTCGAGGGAGCGGCCGGACCAGAACGCATCCTCGAACGCATCCATCTCCACCTTGGTGCGGCGGAACAGCAGCGTCTTGTCGACGATGATCGCCCAGCACCAGACCGAAGCCCCGAGAAGCCCCAGCATCACGATCTTGACCACGAAGTGGGCCTGCAGGAACAGGCCGAGCAGCGTCATGTCGGCGACGGGCGCCTGCGCCGCCTGCATGGCATCGGCTGGGTTCATGGCAAGATCCTCAAGTCCCCGGGGCCACCGAAGCGCGGGCGCAGCCCGCCCGCTCCAGCTCAGATCCGCGAGCGATATCAACGGGGAATCGCCGTCGAATCTGTCGAAAGTAAGGGCCAGGCTTGCGCGGCCGGCCCGAACACTTCGACCGGACGAGTTAAGGGGCGGCAGGGTTAAGGAATGGTTGCCGAACCTGCCTCAGGCCGGCGGCGCGAGGGCGCGCCGGAGGGAATCGGGCAGGCGGATCGCCCGGCCGGCCCGCACGCAGGCGACGACCACCTCGGCCCGCACCAGCGTCTCGTCGCCCCGGCGCACGGCCTGCGCGAGATGCATGGAGGCGCCGCGCAAGTCCCGGGTGGCGGTGAGCACGGTCAGGCCGTCGTCCATCCGGGCGGGCTTGAGGTAGTCGATCTCCATCCGGCGCACCACGAAGACGAGGCCGTCCGCGTCGCGGTGCAGGTCCGACTGGTCGCCGGCCAGGCCCCGCAGCAACTCCGTGCGCCCGCGCTCCATGAAGCGCAGGTAGCTCGCGTGGTAGACGAAGCCCGAGAAGTCGGTGTCCTCGTAATAGACGCGCACCGGCAGCGCGTGGGCGCCCTCGAAACTGAAATCGCTCACGCGACCATCCTCAAGTCAGGCGTCGGAAGCCTCGGCAACGTCGCAATCGGTCGGCGAGCCGGGATCCAGCGGAGACCGCGACTCACGGGCGTCCTCAACCCTCCCCGTCATCCGCGAACAGCCCGAACTGCGTGGCCGGGTCGCGCCGGGGCTCGGCGAAGCCCATGTGGCGGTAGGCGTGGGGGGTGAGCACGCGCCCGCGCGGCGTGCGCTGCACGAAGCCTCTCTGGATCAGGTAGGGCTCGATGATGTCCTCGATGGCGTCGCGTGGCTCCGAGAGGGCGGCCGCGATCGTCTCGATGCCGACCGGCCCGCCGCCGAAGGAATTGACGATCATCGTCAGATACTTGCGGTCCATCACGTCGAGGCCGACCGGGTCGACGTCGAGCATCTGGAGGGCGCGGTCCGCGATCGCCCGCGTCACGATCGGCGCCTCGTCCACGATCGCGAAGTCGCGCACCCGGCGCAGCAGGCGCCCCGCGATGCGGGGCGTGCCGCGGGCCCGCTTGGCAATCTCGTTGGCGCCCTCGGACGACATGCCGAGGCCGAGCACCCGGGCGCCGCGGCTGACGATCAGCTCCAGCTCGTCGATGTCGTAGAATTCGAGGCGGATCGGGATGCCGAACCGGTCGCGCAAGGGGGTGGTCAGCAGGCCGGCGCGGGTGGTGGCGCCGACGAGGGTAAATTTCGGCAGCTCGATCTTCACGGAGCGCGCGGCCGGGCCCTCGCCGATGATCAGGTCGAGCTGGTAATCCTCCATGGCGGGATAGAGGATCTCCTCCACCGCCGGGTTGAGGCGGTGAATCTCGTCGATGAAGAGCACGTCGCGCTCTTCGAGGTTCGTAAGCTGCGCCGCGAGGTCGCCCGCCTTGGCGATGACGGGGCCCGACGTCGAGCGGAAGTTCACGCCGAGCTCCCGCGCCACGATCTGCGCGAGCGTCGTCTTGCCGAGGCCGGGCGGTCCGACGAAGAGGACGTGGTCGAGGGCTTGGCCCGTCTTGCGGGCGGCTTCGATGAAGATCTGCATGTTGGCGCGCGCCGCCCGCTGCCCCACGAACTCGGCGAGGCTCAGGGGGCGGATCGACTGGTCGACGTCGTCCGGGCGGCTCTCGGGATTGAGGAGCGACTTCGGGGCGGGCAACTTGCTCAACGGGGCTCGCGGGTCGGGCTGAAAGCGAAGGTCACGGAGGTGTTAACCGCTCCGGCGCTCCAGCACCACCGCGGCATCTCGGCCCGCATCCTCCCGCCGCAGCCCCCCTGAACCCTGTTGGCCGAGGCGGGCCGGGGACTTGCAACGCCCTGCCCCGAACAGCATTAGTTTTCCGTATCGAGACAGGGTTATGAAAGTCATGCGTCCCATGGCGAGACTCGCCCTCGCCGGAGCCGCGCTCGCGATCCTCGGCGCCGGGCCGGCGCCGGCCCAGATCGTGCCCGAGACCTCCGGCAAGACCTCGGCCGCCAACTCGCCCGCGGCGGTTGTCCAGACCGGCGCGCGCAAGCGCCTGAGCTGCTTCGTCTGCGCGACCGAGACCGCGGAGCCGCCGCGCGGCGACGGCCGGCGCCCGCGCGGGTCCGGTCAGTACTGAACCGTCGCGCGCAGGCCGAGCACCACGCTGTTGCGGAGCCGCGCGAGGTCGGGCCGGCGCGGATTGCCGGCCCCGCCGCCGGGGGCGGCGACGTATTGCAGGCTCGGCTGTACGGTGAAGCCGGGCGCGACGACCGCCTGATAGGTCAGCTCCAAAGCGGTCTCGCTGCGCCGGATCGGGAGGGGAAGCCCCGCGAAGAGGGCGCGGTCCCAGTCGGAGAGGCGGGCGCGCCGGGCGATGCGGGTATGGGCGAGCCCGAGACCGGCGACGTCGTCGGGCCGGCCCGGCAGCAGCCCCTTGTAGACGATGCCGGCATCCGCGTAGAGGCTGACGAGGCTCGCGGGCGACGGCGAGGCGGCCACGCGCGCGAACACGGCCGCGCCGCGCTCGCCCGCCTCGTCCTCCCGATAGACGGTCTGATCGAAAAGCGCGTAGAGCCCGTCGTTCCCCCGGCGCCGGGCCGGCAGGCCGGAGCTCCAGGGGGCCGCGAGCGGCACGCCGCCGCGATCGATCCGGACATCGTCGAAGGCGCCGAAATGGTGGAAGTAGCCCACCTTCACGACGCCCGTGAGGTCCGGGCCGGGGCCGCCGAGGCTGTAGGCCCGCGCGGCCTCCGCGATCAGGAAGGGCGATCCGTGCAGGCTGAAATCCGTCCCGTCCGGATTGCGGCGCTGCGGATCGAGGGCGAGGCGGCTCCCGCGCGCGTGAGCCGGGTCCCCGTTGAAGAGGCCGAACATCAGGCTCGTCTCCGGGGCGGCCTCCCATCTGACCCGGAGACCCGGGGTCGCGAGCGGCGCGGCCGGCCCGCCCGACGGCAGGTTGGCCGCGGCGATCACCGGCCAGCCGAAGGTGCCGTTCGTGAACAGCGTCGCGGACGGGCTGACCAGGAACTCGGCGTCCGCGGCGAGGTTGCCGGCGCGGAGGCTGAGCGTCCGGTCGAGGAAGCCCTGCTCCAGCCAGAGTTCGTGCAGCCGCGTCGCCGGCAGGCCCTCGATCCCGCTGACGGGCGCGAGGCTCCCGACATGGTAGCGCGTCGGCCCGGTCCCGTGGATCTGGTAGGCATTGGCGTGGACGCGCAGCCCCTGCCAGCCGGCCAGCACGCCGAGATCGGCATCGACCTGGACGTCGAGCCGGCCCTCGTACACGCTCCGCCGCCGCAGGCCGCCGCGCAGGATTCCGATGGTCTCGCCGATGGAGGTGAGGCCGATCTCGATGCCCCGCGCCTTAAGGGCCGCGCGCCCGTCATCGAGGGCCGAGGCAAGCCCTGCCGGCGCGCCGGCGAGGAAGGCTGCGGCCAGCAGGATGCCGCATAGACGCGAACGCAGCCGTCCGGCCATTGACGCCACTCGAACTCTGGAAACGCGGAGGACGGGAGCCCGAGAATGGGACTCCCGCGGGGATCGGCCGTCAGGCGGCGCGGATCGTGGCGAGGAAGCTCCTGACCTCGCGGTCGAGGGCCGTGGCCTGCCCGGTCAGGTCGGAGGCCGAGGCGAGGACCTGGGCGGCGGCCGCCCCGGTCTCGTCGGCCGCGCTCGCCACCCCCGCGATGTTGGCGGAGACCTCACCGGTGCCCACCGCCGCCTGCCCGACATTGCGGACGATCTCCCGCGTTGCCGCACCTTGCTCCTCCACAGCCGCCGCGATCGCGGCCGCGACCGCGTTCATTTCGCGGATGCGGGCCGAGATGCCGCCGATCGCGCCGACGGCCTGCCCCGTCGCGGCCTGGATCGCGCCGATCTGGCGCTCGATCTCGCCGGTGGCCCGGCCCGTCTGGCCCGCGAGTTCCTTGACCTCGCTCGCCACCACCGCGAAGCCGCGTCCCGCTTCGCCGGCCCGGGCCGCCTCGATCGTCGCATTGAGCGCCAGCAGGTTGGTCTGATCGGCGATGGTCGAGATCAGGGCCACGACCTCCCCGATCCGGGTGGCGGACTCGGCGAGGTCGCGGACGAGCTCGTTCGTCGCGTCGGCCTCCGTGACGGCGGAGGCGGCGAGTTGCGACGAGCCGTCGACCTGCCGCCCGATCTCCGCCACCGAGGCGCCGAGCTCCTCGGCCGCGGCCGCCACGGTGGCGACGTTCGATCCGGCCTGCTCCGCCGCGGCCGCGACCGTGGCGGATTGGGCGGCCGTCTCGCCCGCCGCGCTCGTCATGCCCGTCGCGGTGAGCTGAAGCTGGCCCGCCGAGCCGGACACCGTGCCGACGATCCCGCCGACGGCCTGCTCGAACCGGTCGGCCATGTCGCGCAGCACCGCCTTGCGCTGCGTCTCGGCATCGGTGCGGGCCTGCGCCGTCTCCACCTCGAGCTGCCGGGTGCGGATCAGGTTGTCCTTGAACACCTGCACGGCCGCGGCCATGGCGCCGATCTCGTCGCGGCGATGCGCACCGGGGATCTCCCGGCCCGTGTCCCCTTCGGCCAGGACGCGCATCGATGCCGTGATGCCGGTGATCGGCCGGGCGATCCAGAAAAAGCACAGGGCGGCAGCGCCGAGCGCGAGACCGATCGCCAGCGCCAAGCTCGCGAGGCTCACGCTCCCCGAGCGCGTCGCGCTCGCGACGCCACCCGCGGCTTCGCTCGCCGCCCCCTGCCGGTTGATCTCGACGAGCCGGTCGAGGACCTCGCCGGAGGCGTCGTAGAGCTTGCGGGCATCCGGATCGGCGACGAGCCTGAGGGCTCCGGCGGATTCCCCGCGCGCGGCGGCCGCCTGGATCGGCGCCGTGGCGGCGACGTAGCGCTCCCAGAGCGTCGAGAAGGTCTCGTAGGTCGACCGCTCCGCCGGCGACGAGATCATCGGCTCGTAGGTCTTGCGCGCGTCCGCCAGCAGCGTCACCTGCCTGCCCAGAAGCTCGACCGCCTCGGCGAGGGAGCCGGCATCGTCTCCGAGCGTCGCCAGCCGGTACTGCCGCAGGCGGTAGTCGGAGGTGATGGTGTTGATGCGGTTGACGATGTCGACCGAGGGCAGCCAGTTCGTCGCGATCTGATCGAGGTGGCCCCGCATCGTCCGGGTTTCGTGGACGATGAACAGGCCCTGCGCCGCAGTCATGAGGGCCATCACGGCGAAGAGCGACATCAATATTGATTTAATTGATAATTTCATGGCCTTGTCCAATCGAGACCCGTCAAAAAGAAGCTATTGCTGCCATTAAATATAGATTTTACTGATTAACCCGGCATTTCGCAGCGATGATGACGCGCCGATCGCCAAGAACATTTCGCGTCAAAAGAAAACGCCGCCCAGGGTGTCCCTGGACGGCGTCACGCATTTCTGTTCACGAGGACCCGCTCCGAACCGGCGCGCGGCGCGCCGGCCGGAGCGCGAGCCGCTACTCGACCTCGGGCTCGATCTTGTCGAGGCCGCCGATGTGGCGCTGCGCGTAGAGCGGCAGGCCGATCTGCTTGATCAGTTCGAGTTGCGTCTCGAGGAAGTCGATGTGGCCTTCCTCATCGGTGGCGAGATCCTCGAACAGGATCTTCGAGACGCGATCGTTGATCGACTCGCAGTATTTCGCCGCCTCCAGATAGAGCGAGCGGGCCTCGTTCTCGGCGGCGAGGTCGCACTCGATGATCTCCTGGACGTTCTGCCCGATCCGCAGCGGGTCGAGTTCCTGGAGATTGGGAAAGCCCTCGAGGAAGAGGATGCGGTCGACGAAGCGATCCGCGTGGTTCATCTCCTCGATGGATTCCTTGCGCCAGTATTTGGCGAGCTCGACGTAGCCCCAATCGTTGAGCATGCGAAAATGGAGCCAGTACTGGTTGACCGCCGTCAGCTCGCTACGCAACCCTCGATTGAGGTACTCGATGACTTTGGTGTCGCCCTTCATCCGCCTGTCTCCCTGAGGCACTTGTCAGCCGGGAGGGGCGGTCCTGCACGCGTCAGGCGGCGATCCCCTCCTCCGCTGTTTGGACCTTGACCAAAGAGCAGGTGCTTGCGCAAGCGGGCGAACAGGAATGTGCGGCCTCATCAAGGGCCTTCTGCATGATCGATCGGATGGTCCGGGCGCAGCGCCCGCATTTCGGGCTGCAACCGAGGCAGGCATAGACCTGCGCGGGCGTGCGCGGGCAGCCCGGTCCCGGACCCAGGCAGGAGCGCACGGCGCCATCGGATAGGACGTTGCAGGAACAGACGATCATTCGGGACCGCAACTCGGGATGCGGCGTAGGCCGCAGGGTGACGGACGGCCGAGCGGGATGACCACCCGACCGATGGTGCGACGATGCCGGGACAGGGGAGGATCCGAAAATCCGAGTTCCGGCACAGCTTTGACGACTAGATTAGAATTATTGAAATCTAGAGCACTTTCAATGGGTTAGCCTTGATGCACCTCACTTGGCAGCGCGGCTTCGCTCCGTCAAGGGCTCCCGCGCACCACCCGTGTCGGCTGCGTCCGAATGTGACAGGTGCGGCCTGACCCGGTCGCTCAACCGGCCCGCCTCGCGCCATCGTAGCACCGGCCGCGCCAATCTGGTATACGGAATGCCAACAAACGGAGGGCGCCCGCATGACCATTCTGTTCCACCATCCCGCCGCGTTCGAGCACCGGACTCCGCACGGGCATCCCGAGCGCCCGGAGCGGATGCGCGCGGTGCAGAAGGCGCTGGAAGCGGAGGCTTTCGCCGGGCTCGACCGGCGCGCCCCCGAGCCGGCTCCCCTTGCCACCGTGACCCTCGCCCATCCCGAGGCGTGGGTGCAGGCGATCGTGGCAGCGGCCCCGACCGACGGCCTGGTCAGCATCGATTCGGACACCGTCCTGTCGCCGGGCACGCTCGATTGCGTGCTGCGGGGCGTCGGCGCGGGCGTCCAGGGTGTCGATGCGGTGATGAGCGGGGCGGCCAAGAACGCGTTCTCGGCGATGCGCCCGCCCGGCCACCATGCGGAGAAGACACGCGCCATGGGGTTCTGCGTGTTCAACAACGCGGCGATCGCCGCGCGGCACGCCCGGACCGTGCACGGAGTCGAGCGCGTCGCCATCGTCGACTGGGACGTCCACCACGGCAACGGCACCCAGGACATCTTCTGGGATGATCCTTCGGTGCTGTTCTGTTCGAGCCACCAGATGCCGCTCTATCCCGGCAGCGGCGCCGTCTCGGAGGAGGGCGAGCACGGCACCGTCGTGAATGCGCCGCTTCGTCCCGGCGCCGATGGCGAGAGCTTCCGCGAGGCCTTCGAGAGCCGCATCCTGCCGCGCCTCAAGGCGTTCCGGCCCGACCTCATCATCATCTCGGCGGGCTTCGACGCGCATTGGCGCGATCCGCTGGCGAACCTGATGCTGGAAGCCGAGGATTTCGAATGGGCGACCCGGCAGGTCCTGGAGGAGGCCGAGCGCTGCTGCCAGGGCCGCGTCGTCTCGCTGCTCGAGGGCGGCTACGACCTGACCGGCCTCGCGGATTCGGTTTCCGCGCACGTGCAGGTGCTGATGGAGGCGTGAGCCTTCCCTCTCACTCCGCCGCCCGCGCCGGCGCGAGCGCGGCGGGCGTCGGCTCCGGCCGCTCGAAGCCGAGCACTTGGTCGGCATGCGCGATCGTGGCGGGGCGGTGGGCGACGATGACCCGGGTCATGTCAAGCTCGCGCAAAGCTGCGGCGATCGCGGCCTCGGTCGGCTCGTCGAGGTGGCTCGTCGCCTCGTCGAGGAACAGGATGTCGGGGCGCCGGTAGAGGGCGCGGGCGAGGATGACCCGCTGCTTCTGTCCGCCGGAGAGCGTCGAGCCCATGTCGCCGACCAGCGTCTCGAAGCCCATCGGCGTGCGCCGGATGTCGGCGAGGATCGCGGCGCGGGCGGCGCATTCCTCGATCCAGCCCTGGTCCGGCCGCTCGTCGAAGCAGGCGATGTTCTCGGCGATCGAGCCCGCGAACAGCCCGTCGTTCTGCATCACGCCCGCGATCCGGCGGCGATAGGCGGCGGGGCCGATCGTGCGGATGTCGCGCCCGTCGACCGCGACGCTGCCCTCGCTCGCCGAGAGCAATCCCATCATGATCTTCATCATGGTGGTCTTGCCGCAGCCGGAGGGGCCGGTAATGGCGAAGCTCGTACCCGCCGGCACGTCGAAGCCGAGGCCGCGAAAGATCCAGGGCTCGTCGGCGCCGTAGCGCAGCGCGAGGCCGCGCACGGCGATGGCGCCCGCCCGCGAGCCGGCGACGGCGGGAGCCGCCACCTCCGGCGGGGCCGCGCCCGGCCGCTCCTCGGGCTCGGTCAGCACGACGTCGGAGAGCCGATCCGTCTGCACGTCGAGCATGCGCAGCTTGAAGCCGGACTCGATGAGATTGCCGACCCGCTGCGAGAACTGGTCCCGGTAGGTCAGGAAGGCGACGAGCATGCCGAGCGTCATCGACTGCTCGATCACGGCGCGCGCGCCGAGCACCAGCAGGATCAGCCGGTCGGCGCCGAACAGCAGCTCGTTCGCCCGGCCGAAGACGAGGTCGAGGCGCTGCAGGCGCAGCCGCGCGTTCAGCGCCGTGACGAACTGGTTCATCCAGGCGCCGCGGCGGCGCTCGCGAAGCCCGAGGAGCTTCACGCTCGCCATGCCCCGCACCGTCTCGATGAAATGCGTCTGCTGGCGCGCCTCGGCGACGATCGCCTCCTCGGTGCCCTCGCGGTAGGCCGCGAAGGCCGCGACCCGGAGCGCGGTCGTCAGCGCCGTCGAGATCAGGGCGACGAGGGCGAGCCAGCCGCCGTAGACGGCGAGCATGATCAGCATGCCGATCGACATGATGCCGTCGAGCACCGCCTGGACGAGGTCGGTGGTGAGGCCCTTCTGGATCGTCGCGAGGGAGCCGAACCGGGAGATCACGTCGCCCACGTGCCGCTTCTCGAAATAGTCGAGGGGCAGGCGCGAGAGGTGGTCGAACAGGCTGCCCGACCATTGATAATTCAGCGTCGAGCCCGCCAGCATGATGGCCCAGGTGCGCGCCACCGCGAGGGCGAGTTGGACGAGGAGCAGGAGCACGACGCCGATCGCGACCACGAGCAGGAGGTCGAGGTCGGCGTTCACGATCACCTCGTCGATCACGATCTGCGAGGCGATCGGCATCAGGATCGCGATGAGCTCGATTCCGAGGGACAGGGCGAGGATCTGCCCGAGCGCGCCGCGCACGCCGCCGATGTTGCGGAACAGGTCCGCGAGGCGAAAGCCCGGGGGCGGGCTCGCGCGCACGAAGCCCTGATTCGGGCTCACCTCGAGCGCCACGCCCGTGAACTCGCGCGAGGCCTCGGCCAGGGTGAGGCTGCGGCGCCCGCGGGCGGGATCGTGCACGACGATGCCCCTGGCGCGCACCTCGGCCAGCACCACGAAGTGGTTGAGGCCCCAGTGCAGGATGCAGGGCAGCTTGAGGCGGCCGAGATCGGTGAGCTCGACGCGCAGCGCCCGGGCCGCGAGACCCATCGTCCCCGCGAGGTCGATCAGGTTGCGCAGGGTCATGCCCTTGAGGGAGAGGGCGTGGCGGCGGCGCAGCGCGCCGAGATCGATCGCGTGCCCGTGGTGGCCGAGCACCATGGCGAGGCAGGCCATGCCGCACTCGGCGGCCTCGGCCTGCAGGATGACGGGCAGGCGCCGGCCGAAGCCGAACTGGAGGGCGTCGCGCACGGCCACGCCTCAGCCGCCCTCGGTGACGAGATCGACGCTGCGCTTGACCCGAAAGAGCGGGTCGAGCAGCCAGCGGTAGAGCGGGCGCGTTTCCAGCGCGATGTCCGCCTCGACGCGCATGCCGGCCTCGAGCCGGCGGCGCTCGCCGTAGGCCAGCACGCCGTCCTCGTCGGGCCGCACCACGATCCGGTAGATGCCGCCGGCCTTCCGCACGCCCGCGGTCTCGGGCACGTCGTCCCCGTCCAGGGGTGCGCGCGTCACCTCCGTCACCACGCCGCGGTAGAGGCCGAAGCGCTGGAAGGGGAAGGCGGCGTAGCGCAGCATCACCGAAGCGCCCGTCTCGATGAAGCCGATCGAAGCGGAATCGACGAAGAGATTCGCCTGAAGCCGCCCCTCGCTCGGCAACAGCGTGAGCAGGGTTGCGCCCGCCCCCACGCTCTGGCCAGCCTGAGCGCGGATCGAGGTGAGGATGCCGGCCTCGGGCGCACGCACCTCGATCGCCCGGCGCGCCTCGCTCTCGGCCCGCTGCTGCTCCAGCTGGGCCGCGCTGCGGTCCATGTCGGCGATGTCGCGGGCGAGGCGGTCGTCGAAGGTCGCCCGCTGCGACTTGAGGTCGGCGATCCGGCCACCGAGCTGCAGGTTCGTCTGCTTGAATTGGGCAAGCTGCGTGCTCGCCTGCATGTAGAGGTAGTTCTGGCTCTGCAGGTCGGCGGCGCGGGCGAGGCCGTTGGTGACGGCCTTCGCGAGCACGTCGACGCGCTCCCGCAGGGGCTGGACCAGCCGCTCCTGCAGGTCGATCTGCTCGGACAGCTGGTGGGCCTGCGCCTCTAGGTTCGCGATCTGCTCCGAGAGCGCGCGCTTCTCGGTCTCGGCGGTGGAGGCACGCAGGCTCCGCTGCTTCTCGACGCTCTCCTTCTGCCGGCCGAGCTCGTCGATGACCCGGGTCTGGGTCGGGCCGCTCGCGGAGACCGCGTCGAGATCGATCGTGAAGAGGAGCTGGCCCCGCTCGACCCGACCGCCCTCGCGGCCCCCCGCGGCGCTGACCCGGCCCGCAACGGGGCTCGTCAGCGTGATCAGGCCGACATTCGGCGTGAGCAGGCCCTGCGCATGGACGCGGCGGGTGTAGCTACCGAGGGCGGCGTAGGCGAGCGCGGCGAGGATCAGCGCGAGGCAGACCCCGGTCACGAAGCGCAGAGGCAGCGGCTGAACGAGCTGCGCTTCGCCGAGCCAGGCATCGCGCCGGGCCGCGGCGACCTCGCGCCGGAAGAGCGGCGACGTCATCGCGGCCCTTTTGGCCGGCCGGGGCGGTGAAGATCAAGGGGCAATGTCCGCAAGCGCACGGTTCGCGGACCCGCCGCTCGACGGGATGGGCGTCCCCACGGAAGCGACGGCCGCCGAAGCGACAGTGCGAGGCGGAGCACTGCAGACCGGCATTCCTCGATGTTGCAGTGCAGCATGAGCCGATCGCCGAACCTGCCCCGGCCGGCCTACGCAACTCTTCGTACGAAACAGGACGAAGATACCCTGTTTCAGGCACTTGGAGGCGCGCGCTGAGCCGATGCTTGACCGTTTCCGCATCGCGCCCCGCGGCGTCACGAACGCAGGTTGCGTCATCCGACCGCACCCTGCGCGATTTCGCGCGCGCTTCCGGCAGCTTGCCGCCATTGAGGCCGAATTGCGGCGCTGCCTTGCTTTGGCCATCTCCCCGACGGCGCAGCGCTCTGACCGCTCCAAAAGCTCCGTTCCCGGAGGAAGATACCGCCGAGCTGCAGCTCGAACGGGGCAGCATGAATTTTGAATGCCGAGCAATTCGTATTGCTCTGCACAATTTGCACGGGTTGAAGCTTCATTCCGGCCATGCTCCCCTATTGGACGAAGCGTTGCTTAGAGCGCTTCTCTAGAGGCTGGAAGAAATTCTAGCCAATAGTTTGCAGTCTAGGAGAAAATTTATGTCGCAGAACTTCGATACCATCCGTGAGCTGGGTGCTTCGGAACTGGATGAGGTCGGCGGTGGCCTCGATGTCGGCCTCGGCGTGGGTCTCCACGTCGATGCTAGCCAGGAGCTCGGCGCGGTCTCGGGTGCGATCGATCAGGTCGGCGGCTTGGTAGGCGGTCTTCTCGGGACGGTCGGCGGGCTGCTCGGCGGCGTCACCGGCAGCGTCGGCCTCAACAAGTAGGCGCGAAGCCTCGGGCGGCGGGACAATCCCGCCGCCCATGCAGGGTGCGGCAGCGATCTCGAATCCGTCCGGAACGGGTCCGTCACGGCCCCGTTACTCAAGCCTCCTCGGTCCCGGCCCGGAGGCCGCCTGTGTTTCACCCGGACGCCTCGAAACTCGAGTTGCTCGCCCGCCTCGGCTACGGCGCGCGCGGGATCGTCTACTGCCTCGTGGGCGGCCTCGCCGCGCTCGCCGCCATCGGTTCGGGCGGCCAGACCGGCGGTAGCAAGAGCGCGCTGGCGAGCCTGCTCGGCCAACCCTTCGGGCGCGCCTGGATCGGCCTCATCGCGCTCGGTCTCGTCGGCTTCGCGCTCTGGCGGGTGATCGAGGCCGTGACCGACGCGGACCGGCACGGCCACTCGGCCAAGGGCCTCGCCGTGCGCGCCGGCCATGCCGTAAGCGGCGTCGTCTACGGCGGCCTGGCGCTCTCGGCCGCGCGGCTCGCGATGGGGAGCGGCGGCGGTGGCGACGACCGGGCGGCGCGGGACTGGACCGCGTGGCTCCTCGCCAAGCCGCTCGGCCAAGTCCTCACCGGGCTCATCGGCGCGATCGTGATCGGGGTCGGCCTCGCCTACCTTCGCAAGAGCTGGAAGGGCGACGTCCTGCGGCGGCTCTCGCTCCCCTCGGAGGTCCATCGCTGGGCCGTGCCGGTCGGGCGCCTCGGCTTCGCCGCGCGGGGCGTGGTGTTCACCCTCATCGGCGCCTTCCTCATCCTCGCCGCCTTCCACAGCCGGTCGGCGGAGGCCAAGGGACTCGGCGAGGCCCTGCAATTCATCGGGCGGCAGCCCTTCGGCTGGGTGCTCCTCGCGGTGACCGCGGCGGGCCTCTTCGCCTTCGGCCTGTTCGGATTGGTGCAGGCCCGCTACCGCCACATCGACGCGCCGGACGCCTCCGACGCGAAGGCGGCGCTGCGGAACGCCGCCTCGTCGCTGCGCGGCACCTGACGCGCATTCCGGAAACGACGGTGCAAAAGGCGTGTGCCCGGGCCGGACGGCCCTTTGCGAAGACCTGAGTCCGTGCTCCTCTCACCTGATCATCTCGGTCGAGAGGAGACGATCATGCGCGCCGTGTCCGTTGCCGTTCTGGTCCTGGCCTTCGCGGGCCACGCGATGGCTGCCGAGGGCACCTGCAAAGCCAGGGCCTCCGAGAAGAAGCTCGCGGGCGCCGCGCTCACGAGCTTTATGAAGAAGTGCGAGACCGACGCCCAGACCACCTGCGACACCTCCGCCGGCGACAAGAAGCTCTCCGGCGCGGCGAAGACCAGCTTCACCAAGAAGTGCGTGACGGACGCCGTCGGCACCTGAGGACGATGCCGGGCGCCGGCTGAGCCGGCGCCCTCACCCCTCCGTGATGACCCGGTCGAGCGCGATGTCGTGCGGCTGCGGGTAGATCGTCTCAAGGCGCCCCAGCGAGAAGCCGACCCCGATCGTCCGCGGCCTCGCCGGCATCGCGGCGATGGTCCGGTCGTAGAACCCGCCGCCGTAGCCGAGGCGGTAGCCCTGCCCGTCGAAGCCGACGAGGGGCACGACGAGGAGGTCGGGCTGGACCGGGTCGCCGGCCTCCGGGGTCGGGATGTTCCAGATGCCCTGGACCATCAGGCTGCCGGGCGACCATTCGCGGAAGACGAGCGGCTCGCCCTTCGCCACGATCACCGGGAGGGCGAGGCGGGCGCCTTGCTCCCGCAGGGCCGCCATCACGCCGCGCGGATCGTACTCGCCCCGGAACGGCCAGTAGAACCCGATCAGGCCGGCGCCGCTCGATTGCACCGCCTGGGCGAGGGCGAGATCGATCTGGCGGCTGCAGGCGATGCGGTCGTCGGACGGAATCGCCACGCGCCGAGCGATGAGGGCGGAGCGCGTCTCCTTGCGCCACGTCCGCACCGTCGGCCAGTCGGCGTCGCCCCCGGGGCGGGCCGGCAGTTCGGCCGGCGCCTCCAGACCGGGCCGGGAATCCTCGGACACGTCACCCATCACGCCACTCCACTCCGTCGCCAAAGGGCTCTCAGGGACGGCCCCGCGGGGCCGGGTTCGGTCCGGCGGCCCGTCACTGGCCTCCGAAGGCCCGCAGGGGACGGCCGGCTTCCGAGCGGTGCACCATCTCCGCCTTGCCCGCGTCCGGATCGATCGCGGCGAGCCGCGGCCCCACCGCCGCGTGCAGCGACATCTCGCTCCGATCGAGGACGAGGTTCACCCGCTCGCACCACTCGGCGCCCGGGCGTGGACCGCCTCGGCCTCGCGGACCGCCTCCAGGAGGACGGCACGCATCTCCGTCAGGAGTTGCGGCGTCAGGGGCGGCCGGGTCTTCGCGGCGTAGGCCTCCGTGATGATGTCCGCCCACTCGTCCGCCGACCGTGTCCGTTGCGCACTCATGGCGGGCCACCTCGCTATCGTCGGGCACGACGCTCGGCCTCGGCCCGCGACGCAGGCCGGAACGGAGCGACGGTAGCATGTCTTCCCAGCGGGCGAATACGGAATCTGGAGGACAGCCCCGAGGTTTCGCCGAGACGACCCGAAAGGAGCGCAGCCCCGCGGGCGCCTCTCGTGTCGGCCTGACCTGCGGGAGCGTCCGATCCCGACCGTCTGCGAGCGTACCCTGCGCCGAACCGTGTGGACCCGCGCCCGGCGCGCTTCCGCCGTCCCCGGAAACGGGGCAACTTAACGCCGGTCGGCATGAAGAGGGCGCACCGCATGAAGCGGCAAGGACTCGGCCCGCGGCGGCTGATGCTCGCTCTGCTGCTGCAGACGGGCGTGCTCGCCGGACCGGCGAAGGCGGAGATCCGTGTTCTCGCCGCCAAGATCACCGGCGGCGAGCTCTGGGTGCTCGGCTCGGCCGATGCCGTGGATTCCGAGATCACCCTCGACACCCGCTTCTCCGCCCGGACCGACAAGAGCGGAAACTTCGAATTCCGGATCGTCTACCATCCGGCGAGCTGCATCGTGACCCTGCGGGTCCGCCAGCAGGACCGCGCCGCGGTCGTGGGCGATTGCGGGCAGCAGGGCCCGGCCGGCGCCCCCGGACCCGCCGGCCCGCGTGCGGCCGCGGCGGAGGCCGTCGCGGGACCACCGGGCCCACCCGGACCGGCGGGCAAGCCCGGTCCGCAAGGCCCTCCCGGACCGGCGGGAGAACCCGGCCCGGCGGGGCTGCCGGGTCCGGCCGGGACGAGCGGCACGGCCGGCCTTCCCGGGCCGCCGGGCCCGCAGGGGCCGCGCGGCGAGGCGGGACCGGCCGGACATCCGGGCGAGACGGGTCCCGCCGGGCCGGCCGGAGCGCCCGGCAAGATCGGCCCGCGCGGGCCTGCCGGGCCGCCGGGGCCGCGCAACGTCGTGGGGACGCGGGGCGCGCAGGACCCGGACCGATCGCGCTCGCGCGCCGGTCCCGAGGATCCCATCCCCCTGCAGCCGCCGGGTGCCGCGGCGCCGGAGGAACCCTATTGAGGACGGCGGCGGGTTTGGCCGCCGGCAGGCTCGGAGATCCTGCGTCCTCGCGTCCGACTTGCCCGCGCGGGCGAAGGCGCAGCCTACCCGCATCCGGGCCCGATGCCGGGGAACAAGCCGTGGACCGAGACGCGACAGCCATGCCTGCCCCTGCCCGCTCCGCGATCCGACGGGCCGCCATCCTGGCCGCCGTCGCCTCCGCCTGCGTCGCGAGCCTGCCGGCGCGGGCCATCGACGGCGGCGCCGCCGCCAGCCGCAGGGATGCCCTCGCGCAGGCGACCGTCGGGATCGGCACCGTGACCCGGCCCGACGACGTTTATCGCCTGACCCGCTGCTCGGGCGTCCTGATCAGCGCCGATCTGGTGCTCACCGCGGCCCATTGCCTGAATGGCGATCCACTCGGAGCGATCATCGTCTTCTATCGCGGCAGCGAGGCGGTGCGTCCGGTCTACACGGCCCGCGTCGTCGCCCGGTTCAGCCCCGATCCGGGCGACCTCAGCGCGAGCGCCGCGGGCATCACCCTCGCGGACCTCTCCCTCGACCTCGCGGTGCTGCGGCTGTCGGCTCCCGTGCGCGACCGGGTGCCGGTCCCCTTGGCCGCGAGCCCGCAGCGCGTGCCGAGCGCCCTGCGGATGGCCGGCGTCGGCCTCTCGGGCCGCGGCGTCGGACGCCTGCGCACGGCGCGGCTCGTGCCCCTCGCCGCGTCGAGCACGGGACTGACGATCGCGCGCGTCGACGGCGCCCGGGTCTGCCTCGGGGATTCGGGCGGGCCCGTGGTCGCGCAGGATCGGCGCGGGCTCTTCGTCTGGGGCGTTGCCAGCGCGGTGATCACCGACCGCGCAACCTGCGGCAGCCTCGTCGTCGTCGCGCCGGCGGCCCAGGTCTTCGGGGCGCGGGGCGGGCCCTCGATCGCCTCCGCCGGGCCCTGAGGTCCGACGCCGGCCACGACCTGTTAAGCCTGCAGGAAGGAGCCCGGCTGAACTGCAATCCTTTAACCGCACCTGAAGAGCTTGTGCCGTCTACTGCCTCGACGGACAGGAAGGAGTCGGCGTTGCTGCCCGGTGTGGTTGTTCTTGTCAGCGATCAGCCCAACCGCAGCGCGGCGCTGGCCGAGGCCCTGCGCGGCGTCGGGCGCTGCGAGCTGGTCGGTCCCGACGTGAACTGGTCCGCTCGGGAGACGGCCATCGCCGTCGTGACCGATCTCGACCTCACGCGGCCTGCCGCGATGCAGTGCCTGCTCGGCCTGCGCACCCAGCCCTGGGCGGAAACCTGCCCGCTTCTGTGCATCGCGCACCGCACCTCGGACAAGGCGCTGCGGCAGGCGCAGGTCCTCGGCGCCAGCGCCTGCCTGCCCTACTACGCCGAGCCGCACATCGTCGTGACGGCGCTCCTCAACCTCATCAATCCCGACGAGGGCTCGCTCAACGCCACCGTCCGCCAATGCGCCGAGCGCGCGGGCGCCGCCTTGACCGGCCTGTTCGCCACGGCCGGCACGAACGGGCGTGTCGACCTGCAGGCGATCGACACCTGTGTCGACCCGCTGCTCCTCGCCCTCAGCGACGGGGGCCTCTCGCGCTGGCTCAACACGATCCGGGCGCACGACAATGCAACCTACCAGCACTCGCTCGTGGTGGCGGGCCTCGCCGCGCAATTCGCGACGCATATCGGCTTCCCGGAGGCGCAGCGGCAGCGCCTCGTGCGGGCAGCCCTGGTCCACGACGTCGGCAAGGCGCGGATCCCGCGCGACCTGCTCCTCAAGCGCGGCTCCCTCGACGCGGCGGAAGCCGCGATCATGCGCACGCACGCGATCCTCGGCTACGAGATCCTGAGGGCGAGCGGCGGCGCCGACCCGGCGATGCTCGACGCCGTCCGCCATCACCACGAGATGCTCGACGGCAGCGGCTACCCGGATGGGATCAGCGGCGACGCGATCAGCGACGTCGTCCGCTTCCTGACGATCTGCGACATCTACGCGGCCCTGACCGAGCGCCGGTCCTACAAGCCGGCCATGACGCCGGACGAGGCGATGGGCATCCTCCAGGGCATGCAGGGCCGGATCGAGACGCGCTTCGTCCAGGCTTTCGGCAAGGCCGTGGCGCGCGCGGCATAGGCGTCCTTCGCGGGGCGACACCTAACGCTTCGTTAAGTCCAGGCCCCGGAATGACGTGTCGATGCGCCGGAGAGATCAGAATTGCACGCGCAATCGAGCACAAAAGCTGGATTTTTGTCGAGTCGAAGCCTGCCCGAGATCGATTTTAATCGAATCGCAAGCCGCCCGCCGCGACATTCCTCCGGCTGTCAGTAGGACGTCCGCATGCTCGCGCTCAGTTCGGTGGTGAACGATGTCGAGGGCGCCATCGCGAGTGGCGACCCGGCCAAGCGCGTCAGCATGCTGCGCCAGATGACGGGCCTGTTCACGGCGCAGGCGCCGCGGCTCAGCGAGGATCAGATCGGCGCCTTCGACGAGGTGATCCTGCGGCTCTCGCGCGACATCGAGACCCGCGCCCGAGCCGAATTGTCGGCGCACCTCGCGGACGTGGCCAATGCCCCGCGCCGGGTGGTGCGCAACCTCGCCTACGATCCCTCCGCGGAGGTGGCCGGCCCCGTGCTCGAGCGCTCGAACCGCCTCGAGGAGAGCGACCTCGTCCAGATCGCGAGCGGCGCCGGGCAGCAGCACCTGATGGCCCTCTCTCGCCGCAGCACGCTGGCCGAGCGCGTCACCGACGTCATCGTCTCGCGGGGCAACGAGCAGGTGGTGCGCAGCGTCGCGGGCAACCAGGGCGCCCGGTTCTCGGCCGGCGGCTTCCAGATCCTGACGACGCGGGCCCAGCAGGATTCGGAGCTGGGCCGCGTGCTGACGAAGCGCTCCGACGTGCCGGAGGCGCAGCGCGCGCAACTCGTCGCCATCGCCCGCGAGCGCGCCCGCCGAGCCCTGGCGGCGGAATTCGGCGAGAATGCCGCCGCGCAGGCGACCCTGTCGATCGCCGCGACGATGGCCGAGCCGCCGCTCGACCTCACGCCCGCCGAGGTGGCGGTGGCCTGCCACGCCAAGTACGGGCTCGACGAGGGCGCCGTGCAGACCTGGCTGACCTCCGGCGAGACCACCTACGCGCTGGTGGCGCTGGCCCGGCTCGCGGGCGTTCCCTCGGCGATCGCCCTCAACGCGCACGCTGCGCCGACCACCGACCCGCTCCTGTTCCTGGTGCGCTCGGTCCGCTTCGGCTGGAAGACGCTGAAGCTCCTCCTCGCGAGCCGCCCGGGGGCATGCCCGATGCCGAGGCGCTGCAGAGCGCCTTCCAGGCCTTCCAGGACCTCTCGGTGGCGACGGCGCAGCGCGTCGTCCGATTCACCGCCGCCCGCGACAAGCTGGAGCAGTCGAGCGCCGCCTGAGCATCGCCGCCGCGTCCGGGCGCTCCGGAACGGCTCATGCCCCGCGGCTCGCGTCCGGACCGGCACCGGCAGAGGCGACGGCCGCGTGCATCGCCGTGCAGTGCCGGACGAGATGGGGTTGCGCTGCGAGGAACTGCCTCAGCGGTGTCTCGATCGGCGAGAAGTGGATGTTGGCGAGGAAGCCGTAGAGACCGGCATCGACGCTCGTCGGGCTCGCGCCGAACAGGTAGCCGTCCGCCGGAACAAGGTTGGCGAGCACCTGGAGATCGGCGAGCCCGCGGGCATAGGCGGCGGGCGGATCGAAGCGCCCGATGCCCTGGAAGTGGTAGCGCTGGGCGTTGAAGTCCCGCGCCGCCTGCAGGTCGGCCTCGGTCAAGCTCGGATGCTCGGCGAGGAGGGCGTCCCGGAAGGCGGGCCAGTAGCGATCGTCCTTCCAGCGGCTGTAGGACATCACCCAATAGAGGTCGTCGAGCAGGCGCGCGATCATCAGACCGAGGTCGCGCTGCCGCGCCGTGAGCGCGGCGTCGAGCGTCACGCCGTAGGCGCGGGTCAGATGCGCGAGGATCGTGTCGCTGTCGCCGATCCGCTCGTCCCCGTCGGTGATGTAGGGGAGCTGCCCGCGCGGCGCGCCGGAGGCATCGACGATGTGCCGGTGGGCGAAGGGCAGGCCGGCGAGCCTCAGGAAGGCGTACACCTTGAGCCCGTAGCCGTTGTTGTCGGCGAGCCCGAACAGGTCCGGATAGGCGTAGAGCGTGATCATCGCGTGCTCCGGGTCGGCTCGGAAAGCGGCGGATCATAGCAGCTTGCCACGCCCTGCGGCCCGTTCCGGTTCCGGACCCTCAGGGCCGGGCGGGCAATCCGGAGGGTCCCGTTCGCCACCCTGCCGGCAGCCTCGGCCGACGAGTCCGGCCTCAGGCCGGCTCGTCCCGCAGGAGGTGGTAGAGAAGAATCGCCGCAACCGTCGCCGTTCCGATTCCGCCGAGCCGGAACGCGCCGAGGCTCACCGTGAAGTCGCCGGCGCCGAGGACGAGCGCCGTGCCGACCGTGAGCAGCGTCCGGCTCTGGGAGAAGTCGACCCGGTTCTCCACGAAGATCCGCCCCGCCGCGGCGGTGATCAGGCCGAAGACCACCACGGACAGGCCGCCGATCACGGGCCCCGGGATCACCAGGATCGCGGCGCCGAATTTCGGCGACAGGCCGAACAGGATGGCTACGGCGCCCGCGAGCGCGAAGACCAGAGTCGAGTAGATCCGCGTGACCGCCATCACGCCCATGTTCTCCGCGTAGGTCGTCACCCCGGTCCCGCCGAAGGCGCCCGACAGCATCGTGGCGAGGCCGTCGCCGAGGAAGGCGCGGCCGAGATACGGGTCGAGGTTGCGCCCGGTCATCGCGCCGATGGCCTTCACGTGACCGAGGTTCTCGGCGACGAGCACCAGGGCGACCGGGGCGATCAGCCAGATCGCGGACGGCTCGAAGACCGGCGCCGTGACGCTCGGCCAGCCGAACCAGGGGGCCGCGGCCACCCGCGCGACGTCGACGGGCGGGGCGAGCCCGAGGCCGTTCGCCAGGGCGGCGTACAGCAGGGTGCCGGACAGGGCCCCGATCAGCAGGGGCAGCCGCCGGGCCATTCCCGGCAGGTAGGCGGCCGCGACGCCCACCGCCGCCACGGTGAAGAGGCCGACGCCGACGTCGAGGCCGGAACCGGAGATGCCCTTCACGCCGATCGGCGCGAGGTTGAGGCCGATCGCGGCGACGATCGCCCCCGTGACGGCGGGCGGCATCAGACGGCCGATCCAGGCATCGCCGGCGAGCATGACCCCGAGGCCGATCAGCGCGTAGACCGCACCGGCCGCCACGATGCCGCCGAGGGCCACCGCGAGATTCGGGTTGGGGCCGCTGCCGCCGTAGCCGGTGGCGGCGATCACCACGGCGATGAAGGCGAAGCTGGAGCCGAGATAGCTCGGCACCCGGCCGCCGACCACGACGAAGAACAGCAGCGTCGCGATGCCGGAGAACAGGGTGGCGAGATTCGGGTCGAACCCCATCAGCACGGGCGCGAGCGCGGTCGAGCCGAACATCGCGACGACGTGCTGGAGGGCGAGCACCAGCATCTGGCCGAGGGGCGGCCGCTCGTCGGGCTGGATCACCGCGCCCCGGGCGAGCCGCCAACGCGGAAAGCCCGGCTCGAAACCCCGCCCCGTCTCCCGGTCCTGCAACCCCATGCGGCCTCTCTCCCGGCGCCTCGATCCGGGTCATTAGAACAGAGCGCGGGCGCGCCGGTCATGCCCGCGAGCGATCACGTTCGGACGCCGCCGACGTAGATAGCGATCATGGGGACCGACCGGGCCCGCGGCCCCCGTCGCGCGGCGGGCCGGAGCGAAGCGGGGGATCGGAAGTTTCCTGTCCGAACGGCGCGACGGACGATCCGGAGATCGGGCCGGCGCGAACCCGGAGGAGACGCCATGGACGAGGACCGCTTCAACATCGAGCTGCGGAAGTTCCTGAAGGAGGTCGGGGTCACCTCCCAGCGCGAGATCGAGCGCGTCGCCCGCGAGGGCCAGGTGCAGGGCGGCACGCTGAAGCTGCGCATGACCCTCACCGCCGAAAACGCGCCGCTCGACCACGTCGTCGAGCGGACGATCTCCCTCGGCGAGGACAGGGGCGAGGCGGGCTGACCGGCCTCGGAGCGGGGCGCCCCGGTCAGCGCAGCAGGAGGACGAGGATCGCGAGCACGAGGAAGGTCGCGAGCCCCGCGACGTAGACGACCCGGCTCGCGGCGGCCCGGTCCCGGGCGGGCGCCGCCGCGGGCCCGGCCCCGCCCGCGCGGGCGGGCGGCGGAGGCGCGGGCGACACGGGCGCCGCGCCACCCGCGCCCGCCGAGGGATCGGGAAGGGCCGCCGCGGGCAGGTCGGGCAGGCGCCCGGACAGCGCCCCCCGCGCCGCCTCCCGGGCGCCGCGTCGAGCTCGACCGGGACGCCCGCCTCCTCGAGTTCCAGCACGACGAGGGCGATGTCCTCGGGCCCCATCGCGTCGATGGGCAGATGCGCTTCGAGGTCGGCCGGGCCGAGCTGTCCCTTCCCCCTGCCGAGGGCGATCAGGCGGTCGAGGGCGGACCTGTCGATGCTGTGGGCCACGCGGATCCCCTCCCGGTGCGCGCTTCGGGCCGGAGGCCCCGTGCCTATACCCGGCACGATGCCCAAGTCTGGCACGATGCCTATCCCTGGCACGCGCCGGGCCCGCCCGCCACCCGGACGGCGCGGAACCGCCGGCGCGCGGCCGAGCTTTCCCCGAAGAGCCCGACCGGCGAACCCGATGCATGAGTCAGTCGGGCGAGCCGACCCCCGTCCCAACCCACAACGCCCTCCGCATGAACGGGATCACGCCGAAGACCGGCCCATCGCAAAGCCACATGGCGCGGGAGATCGCCGAGATCCCGCAGGCGGCCGCGCGCCTGTGGCCCGGTTCGGGCGAGGCGGAGCGGGTGGCGGCCACCCTGTCCCGGCGCAGCTTTCCCCTGGTCGTCCTCTGCGGCCGCGGCAGTTCCGGGCATGCGGGGATCGCACTGCGCTACCTCATCGAGACGCGGCTCGGCCTTCCGGTCTCGGCGTCCGCGCCCTCCATCGTCACGGGCTACGAGCACGTGCCGCGGGTCGCCGGCGCGCTGTTCATCGTCGTCTCGCAATCGGGCCGCAGCCCTGACCTCGTGGCGGCGACCGAGGCCGCCAAGGCCGGCGGGGCGCTGACGCTCGCCCTCGTCAACGACGCCGCCTCGCCCGTGGCCCGCGCCGCCGAGCTGGTCCTGCCGCTCGACGCGGGGCCGGAGCGCGCGGTGGCGGCGACGAAGACCGTGGTGAATTCCTTCGTCCTCGGCGCGGCCCTCGTCGCGCGCTGGGCGGGAGACCGCGCGCTCGCGGACGGCCTCGCGGCCTTGCCTGACCGGCTCGGGCAGGCGCTCGCGCTCGACTGGTCGGCCTGGAGCGCCGACCTCGCCGCGGCGCCGGCCGCCTTCGTCACGGGGCGCGGGCACGGGCTCGGCACGGTCCGGGAAATCGCGCTGAAGCTCGCCGAGACCCTGCGCCTGCCCGCCCTCGGCTACAGCGCGGCGGAGCTGCGGCACGGCCCCGCGCCGCGATCGGCCCCGCCACGCCCGTGCTCGCCCTGCGCCAGGCCGACCCGACCGCGGACGGGGTCGACCGTCTCGTCCGGGACCTGCGCCGCGACGGCCTCGCCGTGCACGCCTGCGGCGGGCCGGACGGCACCCTCCCCTGGCTGCCGGACGGACACCCGGCCTGCGATCCGATCCTGATGCTCGTGCCGGCCTACCGGGCGATCGAGCGCGAGGCCCGCCGCCGCGGCCTCGATCCCGACGCGCCGGCCGGCCTGACCAAGGTGACCGAGACGCTCTAGCGGACGGGGCCGCGATCCAAGGTCTTTTCAGCGTCCGGTCACCGGAGGCGGCGGACCCGGAGCCTCCCCGGGAGCGGGCCGGTCGCCCGCACCGCGCTGCCTTCTGGACAGCCGGGACCGAGAGATCCCCGCCCGGTGCCTCATCCCCTTCCAGCCTCGCGTTCGCGGGACGGATTCGGCAATTGCAAGATGTGGGGCGGGCCGGCATCCTCAAGCGAGCGGGAGGGCGCTCCATGAGACGGGCATCGAGACGGGCACCCGCGATGGCAATGGCCGCATGTGCCGTCGCCCTGATACCCCTCGCTGTCGGCGGTGCCGACGACGACGCCTCACCGATCTTCGACGTCAGGCTTCCCGCCGGCTACCGCGACTGGCAGTTGATCAGCGTCGCGCACGAGGCGGGCAGCCTCAACGACCTCCGCGCCGTGCTCGGAAACGACGTCGCGGTCAAGGCCTATCGGGACGGGACCCGCCCCTTCCCCGACGGCACGATCATCGGGCGATTGGCCTGGAAATACGTGCCCTCGGAGGAGAACAACGCCATCTTCGGTCAGGCGCAATCCTTCGTCCCGGGAGCCGCGACGAACATCCAGTTCAGCGTCAAGGATTCCCGGAAATACGCCGAGACGGGCGGCTGGGGCTACGGCCAGTTCGAGGACGGCAAGCCCAATCGCAGCAAGGCGCTGATGGAGACCTGCTTCCCCTGCCATGCGCGCGCGAACAAGGCGGACGATTTCGTCTTCACGCGCTACACGCCCTGAGAGCCCGGCGGCGGGCCGCACGCCACCACGGGCGGGGGCCCGAGCGCGATCCCCGCCCTCGAAACCGCAGCCGATCGCGCCGCGCGAAGCCGGACGCCGGGCGATCCGATCCGGGTTGCGATCCGCCGTCCCGGATGGCTACCAAGCCTCGCCCCGACCACGCGGGTCCGGGCCCTCACGCGTGCCAGCCAGCGAATGACATCAGCCCGCAATGCCGCGCCGTCCCCGATCACGCGGCTCCTCGCCGTGCTCTCCGTCGCCGGCTTCGCCAGCACCTTCGCCGGGCGCTCGGTGGAGCCCCTCGTCGGCGTGCTCGCCCGCGACCTCGGCAGCGATCCGCACCGGGTGGCGCTGCTCTCGACGGCCTTCGCCCTGCCCTACGCGCTGATCCAGCCGATCCTCGGACCTGTCGGCGACGCGCTCGGCAAGGAGCGGGTGATGACGGTCTGCCTCGGGATCCTGGCCGTGGCGCTCGCCGGCTGCGCCCTCACGGCCGATCTCCCCCTCCTGTTCGGCCTGCGCGTCGCGGCCGGCGCGGCGGCGGGCGGCGTCGTGCCCCTCGCCCTCGCGCTGATGGGCGACCGGGTGCCGATGCAGCGGCGGCAGGTGGCGATCGGCCGCTTCCTCGTCGCCGTGATCCTGGGCCAGCTCGCCGGGTCGACCTTCGCGGGGCTGATCGAGGGGCCGGTGGGCTGGCGCGGCGTCTTCGCGATCACGGCGGCTGTGGCGGCCGTCGGCTGCGCCGCCGCGCTCCTCGGCTTCGAGCGCGCGGCCGCGGCGCCCGCCCGCCGGCTCGCCCTCCGTAAGGCCGCGTCCCGCTACCGGGCGATCCTGGGCAACCCCCGCGCCCGGGTCCTGTTCTCGGCGGTGTTCGTCGAAGCGATCGCGGTCTTCGGGATCTTCCCCCACCTGGCTCCGCTGATCGAGGCGCGGGGCGAGGGCGGGCCGCGGGAAGCCGGCCTCGCCCTCGCGGGGTTCGCGGCCGGCGGCCTCGCCTACGCGCTCCTCGTCGCGCAGGTGCTGCGCTTCCTCGGGATGACGCGGATGCTCATCGGCGGCGGGGCGGTCTGCGCGGGCGCGCTCGTCGTGGTGGGGCTCGCCGGAAGCTGGCAGGTTGACGCCGCGGCGCTGCTCGCCCTCGGCTTCGGCTTCTACATGCTCCACAACACCTTCCAGGTTCAGGTCACCGAGGTCGCGCCGCAGGCCCGCGCCTCGGCGGTCGCCCTCCACGCCTTCTCGTTCTTCTGCGGCCAGGCCCTCGGCGTCGCGATCCTCGGCGGGGCGCTCCAGACGCTCGGCCAGTTCGGCTCGCTCGCGGCCTGCGCCGCCGTGATCCTGGCCCTCGGCTTCGCCAGCGCGCACCTCCTCGCGCGGCCGGCCCCGGGCGCCTGACGGGCCGGCCCGGAGTGTCGCCGGGCGTACGATCCGGGGCGGCCGGATTCCGGCTACGATCGGGCCCCGCGCCGGACCCCGTGAGCCGGACGGCCCCGTCCCGCAATCCGCCCATCCGAGGAGGCCGCCCTGGAACGATCGCCCCGCGCCGGAGCCGCCGCGCTCGCCTGCCTCGCGCTCCTCGCGGCCGCGAGCGCCCGCGCCGAGGCTCCGCGGGCCGAGGCGCCGCCCCCATCCGTCCCGGCCGCCCCGCCGGACGAGCCCGCCAATGTGGGCGATGCCAAGCGCGCGGCCACCGCCTATCACGAATCGGGGCGCTACGCCCGCGACCTCGCCGCAGTGGCGGCGCAGGCCGGCGCCTGGATCCGCGAGCGGGCGCCGGCCGTGGCGCGTCCCGCCCTCGTCCTCGACATCGACGACACCGCCCTGTCGAACTGGGAGATCATCCGGGCCGACGATTTCGGCCGCGTCTTCGGCGGCCCCTGCGAGGCGCTGCCGGAGGGCCCCTGCGGCTGGGTAAACTGGGACCTGATGGGCCGCAGCCCGGCGCTCGCCCCCACCTTCAGCCTCTACAACCTGGCGCGGGCGAGCGGCGTGGCGGTGTTCTTCATCACCGGGCGCGACGAGCCGCAGCGCAGCGCGACGGAGCGCAACCTGAAGGAGCAGGGATACGGCGATCACGCGGACCTCGACATGCCGGCCTTCGGGAGCCGCTACGCCTCCGCGGCGGATTTCAAGGCGCCCCGCCGCGCCGCGATCGAGGCGGCCGGCTACACCATCATCGCCAATGTCGGCGACCAGCCCTCGGACCTCGCCGGAGGGCATGCCGAGCGCGCCTTCCTCCTGCCGAACCCGTTCTACCGCATCCCGTGACGCGCCCTCCCCGACAGCCGGACCGTCGCGCTTCCGCCGCACTGACCTGCTGCTAAGGCGGCCGAGCCCCCTGCCCGGAGTCCCGCCCGTGTCCCCACTCGTAAGCCGGCGAGCCACGCGACGCGCGGTGCGCCGGTTCTCCACCGGCCTCACGAAGATCCTCAAATCGTCGGCCAAGCTCAGCGAGGCCGCGGCCCGCGAGGGTCGGAAGACGGTCCGCGAGGCCCGCAAGGCGGTGAAGGCACTCGCGGAGGAGCCGGCAACCCGGGTGCCGGGCCGCTTCGTCACGGTCGACGGCCTGCGCGTCCACTACATCGCGCGCGGCAAGGGGCGCCCCGTCGTGCTGATCCACGGCAACGGGACGATGGCGGAGGATTTCGTCATCAGCGGCCTCGTCGACCGGCTCGCGAAAAGCTACCGGGTGATCGCGATCGACCGTCCGGGCTTCGGCCACACCGAGCGGCCGCGGCATCGCGTCTGGACGGCCTCGGCCCAGGCGCGGCTCGTCCACCGCGCGCTGGAGGCGCTCAACGTCGAGCGCCCCGTCATCGTCGGCCATTCCTGGGGCACGCTCGTCTCGCTCGCCCTGGCCGCCGAGGAATGGCGGGCGCTGCGCGGGCTCGTCCTCCTGTCGGGGTTCTACTTCCCGGCCCGGCGCGCCGACGTGACGATGATCGCGCCGCTCGCCATCCCGGGCGTGGGCGACGCCGTCCGCTCGCTGACGCCCGCCACGGTCGGGCATCTCCTCGCGCCGCACGTCTTCCGCCACGTCTTCAAGCCGCAGCCCGTGCCGGCCCGCTTCACGGCCCGGTTCCCGGTCGGGATCTCGATCCACCCGACCCAGAGCCGCGCCAGCGCCGAGGACACCGCCACCATGAACGCGGCGGCCGGGCTGCTGCAGGCGCGCTACGCCGACCTGCGCCTGCCGGTCGCGATCCTGAGCGGCGACGCGGACGCGATCGTCGATCCCGCCGAGCAATCCGAGCGCCTGCACCGGGCGGTGGCGGGCAGCACCCTGACGATCCTACCCGGGCTCGGCCACATGGTCCATTACGCGGCCCAGGCTAAGATCGGGCAGGCGGTGGATGCCCTGATGGCGTCGACGGGCAAGAGTCTGCGCTGGACCTGAGCCTGCGCCGGACCTGGGGCCGCGCCGGACCTGGGGCCGCGCCGGACCTGGGGCCGCGCCCGGCGGTCATTGCAGCAGGAACCGCTCCGGCCGGACGGATTGCGGCACGGGCTCGCCGAGGGCGTCGAGGACGATGCCGTCGACGGTCTGCAGGAGCGCGTTCAGGGGCAGGTCGTTCGCCTCCAGGCCGAAGGGCTCCTCCAATTCGTCGCCGAGCGCGTCGAGGCCGAAGAACGTGTAGGCGACGAGCGCCGTCACCAGGGGCGTCATCCAGCCGAGCGAAGTGGCGAGACCGAAGGGCAGAAGGGCGCAGTAGAGCCACGAGGTCCGGTAGATCAGGAGCGTGTAGGCGAAGGGCAGCGGCGTGCCCTTGATGCGCTCGCAGGCCGCCTGGATCTCGGAGAGCGCCGCGAGCTTGGCCTCGAAGACGCCGTAGAGCACGTCGCTGATCGCGCCGGCCCGGCACGCCTCGCCGAGATCCGCGGCGAGGGCGCGCAGCACCGCGTCCGCCGGGTCCGGGCGGGCCGCCAGCGCGGCCGCCTCGTCCTCGGGCAGCCAGGGCGCCGCCGCCGCGCGCGGATCGGCCGAGCGGAGGGCGGCGTGGAGGGCGTGGGCGAAACCGGCGAGGCGCCGCAGGACCCGCCGCCGCCGCGCCGCCTGCTCGGGCTCGGGCAGGAGCGCCAGTGTGGTGCGCGCGAGGCCGCGCACGGCGACGACGAGCAGGCCCCATTGCTTGCGCGCCTCCCACCAGCGCTCGTAGCAGGCGTTGTTGCGGAAGCTCAGGAAGATCGAGAGGGCGAGGCCCACCAGCGTGAACGGCGCGACGCCGGCATGGAGGGCGAGGAGATCCGGCAAGTGCTGCTCCGCCGCGACCACGAGGCAGGCGACGAGGGTGACGAACAGGATCTTCGGCGCCACCTGCGGCAGGATCGAGCCGTGCAGCGTGAAGAGAATGGCGAACGGACCCGGACGGGGGCGGACGATCATCTGGCCTCGGCCTCACACACGGGCGTCGGGCTGACGCCCTGACAGAAGGAGTTCCTCGGCGCCATGCCGGTTCGAGCAAAACCGGTGCACCGCGACGGGCGGCGCGGGCACAGTCTCACTTTCACGGTTAGGCGACCAATGTTCATGATACGCTTCAGGCTCGCTCGCACGTTCTCGCACAGGCCATTGAAACGATTGCAGTCGCGCAAATAGGTTGCGCCCACCGAAACACGGACCCAAGCTTTTACAAATCTGACACAAATTCACCTCGGCCCTCTCGAATACGGGCGAAATGGACCTGTGTCGCTCATTTGTTAACGCCATCTTTTATGCACCACGCTATCGGCAGCTGCGTTTCGTGATGCGTGAGAGAATCGTGACCTTCCCCGGCTCCGAGTATGTGATCGACGCCCCCGACACGGACTGGAACTACGAGCCGGCCCGCGAGGAGCTGTTCAGGTCCCTCCGGTCCCCGCTCTACACGACCGACGCGCAGGGGTGGCTCACCTATTACAACGAGGCCGCGGCGGCCCTGTGGGGCTACCGCCCGACGCTGGGCACGGCCCGGTGGTGCGGGTCCTGGCGCATCTTCACGACCGACGGCGCCCCCCTCCCCCTCGACCGGTGCCCGATGGCCGTCGCGCTCAAGGAGGGGCGCCCGGTGCGCGGCGTCCAGGCCGTGCTGGAGCGGCCGGACGGCTCGCGCCAGCCGTTCATGCCCTACCCGACGCCGCTCTACGACCGGACGGGGCGCTTGATCGCCGGCTCCAACATCCTGCTGCCGCTGCGCTGAGCGTCGCCCCGGCCGGCTCCCCGAGGGAGCCAAACGCCGTCTCGGCACTTATCGTGGCGATGCGCGTCCGGACCGGGCGCGAAAGCCGGATGGATGTCATGCGAACCCGCTCCAAGCTCGGCCTCGCGGCTCTGGCCGTCCTGCTCCTCGGCGGAGCGGCCTTCGTCCGCTTCATCGTCTATCCGGAGCACGCGACCCTCGACGCGTCGGCGGGCCAGGGCGCGAGCCCGACGCTGCCGGCGCCCAACCCGACCCTGATGCCGACCGTCAACATCGCCCGCGTCGCGCGCTGGGAGAAGGGCGCCAAGCCGCAGGCCGCGGCCGGGCTGCAGGTCGCGGCCTTCGCGGACGGCTTCGACCATCCGCGCTGGCTCTACCTGCTGCCGAACGGCGACGTGCTGGTGGCCGAGGCCAACAAGCCGCAGACCGACGACCCGTCCACGGGCGTCGCCGACTGGGTGGCCGACAAGGTCAAGGGCTTCGCCGGCGCGGGCGTGAAGAGCCCCGACCGCATCGTGCTCCTGCGCGACAAGGACGGCGACGGCGTAGCGGAGGAGCGGCACGTCTTCCTGAAGGGGCTGCACTCGCCCTTCGGCATGGCGCTCGTCGGCGGCGACCTCTACGTGGCGAACGCCGACGCCCTCGTGAAGGTGCCCTACCAGCCGGGCCAGACGGAGATCACGGCGACGCCCGAGAAGGTCGCCGACCTGCCCGCCGGCATCAACCACCACTGGACCAAGAACGTCATCGCGAGCCCGGACGGCCAGAAGCTCTTCGTGACGGTGGGCTCGAACAGCAACGTCGGCGAGAACGGCCTCGACCTGGAGAAGGGCCGCGCCGCGATCTGGGAATACACGGTCGCGACGAAGCAGATGCGCGAATACGCGACGGGCCTGCGCAACCCGAACGGCCTCGCCTTCGAGCCGTCGACGGGCAAGCTCTGGACCGCGGTCAACGAGCGCGACGAGATCGGCAGCGACCTCGTGCCCGATTACGTGACCTCGGTGCAGGAGGGCGGCTTCTACGGATGGCCCTGGGCCTATTGGGGCCAGCACGTCGACGAGCGGGTGCAGCCGCCTCGCCCCGATCTCGTCGCCAAGGCGCTGACGCCCGACTATGCGGTGGGCACCCACACCGCCTCGCTCGGCATCGCCTTCGCGATGGATTCGAAGCTGCCCGAGGCGTGGCGCAGCGGCCTGTTCGTGGCCCAGCACGGCTCCTGGAACCGCCGCCCGAAGAGCGGCTACAAGGTGATCTACGTCCCCTTCAAGGACGGCAAGCCCGCCGGCCAGCCCGTCGACGCGCTCACCGGCTTCCTCAACGCCGACGAGAAGGCGCAGGGGCGCCCGGTCGGGGTGATCCTCGACAAGTCGGGCGCGCTCCTCGTGTCGGACGACGTCGGCAAGACGGTGTGGCGGGTGAGCGCGGGCAGTGAGCGGTACTAGGGGGCGGAACTCGACACTTGGTGCCCACCCGCGAGGGGCTGTTTGCGACCGATTGTGTTGAAAAACTCGGGTGTTGCGGCGGTAGTCGTGAGGTGATTCACTTCTGTCGAGAGACGGAGACCGAAGCAGATGATGGGACCTCGGCAAGTCGAGCAGGGTGCCCTGTTCTACGAGTTCTCGCTCGATACACATATCCCAGCCGACCATCTGCTGCGCGCCATCGACCGCTTCGTTGACCTGTCGGGTCTACGCGCGCACCTGCAGCCGTTCTACAGCTCGACGGGCCGGCCCTCGGTCGACCCCGAGTTGATGATCCGCATGCTGCTCATCGGCTACTGCTTCGGCATCCGATCCGAGCGCCGCCTGTGCGACGAGGTCCACCTCAATCTCGCCTATCGCTGGTTCTGCCGGCTCGGGCTCGACGGCCGGGTGCCGGACCATTCGACCTTCTCCAAGAACCGCCATGGCCGCTTCCGCGACAGCGACCTGCTGCGCTGCTTGTTCGAGACCGTGCTCGCCCGCTGCATCGCCGAGGGGCTCGTGGGCGGCGAGGGCTTCGCGGTCGACGCCAGCCTTATCAAGGCTGATGCCAACCGGCAGAAGGGTGTTGAGGGTACGAACGGCCTGCCACCCGAGAGCGTCAGCCGCGCCGCCCGGGAGTACCTGGCTGTGCTCGACGACGCCGCGTTCGGAGCTGCGACGCCGGTCGTGCCTAAGCTCGTTTCCCCCGCCGACCCGGCCGCGCGCTGGACGGGTGCGGACGGTGGGCTGGCCTACTTCGCCTACGCGGCCAACTACCTGATCGACCTCGACCACGCGGTCATCGTGGACGTCGAGCCGACCACCGCGATCCGGCAGGCCGAGGTCACGGCCGCCAAGCGCATGATCGTGCGCTCGCGCGAGCGCTTCGACCTCTACCCGGCCCGGCTCGCCGGTGACAGCGGTTACGGCTCGGCCGCGATGCTGGGCTGGCTCGCCCACGAGCAGGGCATCGAGCCGCACATCCCCGTCTTCGATAAGTCCGAGCGCCGCGACGGCACCTTCAGCCGGTCGGCCTTCACCTACGACCCTGGCGCCGACGCCTACACCTGCCCGGCCGGCAAGCACCTGCGGCAACGCCAGAAGGTCTATCGGTCACCGCCCCCGCTCGTCGACGCAGACGGGATGCTGCGCTACCGCGCGAGCAAGTACGACTGCGAAGCTTGCGCGCTGAAGCCACGATGCTGCCCCAACGCATCCGCCCGCAAGATCCCACGCTCGATCCACGAGGGCGCCCGGCAGATGGCGCGCGACATCTGCGCCTCGGAGGCGGGCCGTACCTCGCGGCGTGAGCGCAAGAAGGTCGAGATGCTGTTTGCCCACCTTAAGCGGATCCTGCGGCTGGATCGGCTTCGGTTGCGGGGGCCAGACGGGGCCCGAGACGAGTTCCACCTCGCGGCCGCCGCCCAGAACCTATGGAAGCTGGCCAAGCTGATCCCGCTGGGGCAGCCGAGCCTAGCCTGACCGGCTGGCGGGAGCCCCCCCGGCCAAGCACCCGGTCAAATCTCAATCCAGGCCAACCGCGAGTTTTTCAACGAAATCGACCCGTAGCGGACGTTGAACATCGACCGCGAGCCGATGGCCCTACGTCTTCTCGAGCATATGGCGTAGGCTCGCCGCATGGGATTACTGACCTTCAGCATCAACGTCACCCTGGACGGCTGCGTCGACCACAGGGAGGGAATCGCTGACGACGAGACGCACGCGTTCTTCACCCGCCTCTTGGACGAGGGCGGGGCGATGCTGTGGGGCCGCATCACCTACGAGATGATGGAGGGCTACTGGCCCGCGGTCGCTCGCGGAGACGTGGAGGCGCCGCCGGCGATCCGCGAATGGGCGGTCAAGCTGGAGGCCAAGCCGAAATACGTGGTGTCCTCGACGCGGAAGGCCTTCCCGTGGACCAACAGCCACCACATGGCCGACGACCTGCGAACAGGCGTGCAGAGGCTCAAGGACGCGACTCCGGCGGGCGTGCTCCTCGGTAGCGGCAAACTCGCGACCGAGCTGGACCGGCTGGATCTGATCGATGAGTACAAGCTCCTCGTCCATCCCAGGATCGCTGGCCACGGCCCGACCCTGTACCAGGGCGGGCTGCCCAACACGCGACGGCTCGAGCTGGTCTCGGCGACGCCGCTCCGCAATGGCGCGGTCGCCCTGCATTACCGCCGCGAACGCTGACGTCAGCGGACTTCGCGAGCGGGTACCAAGTGTCGGATCTCGGCGACGAGGGGGCGGAATCCGACGGCTTGCGCCCGCTGCTGGAGCGCGTCCGACCTCAGGGGTCTCTCGTCTGGCGACGCGCGTCGACCCCGTGCCACTGGCACGACGGGCGCCGGCCGCTAGAGTGGGGCCGACCGAGATCGAGCCGGAGCCGCCGATGTACGCCGAGGGAGGCTGGAAACCGTCCTGGGAGCCGCCCCGCAAGCCCCGGCTCACCAAGCGCCAGGAGCGCGTGCTCCTGTGGCTGATCGCCGTGAACCTCCTGCTCCTGCTCATCGCGCCGATCGGCGGCGCGACCCTCATCCACGCCGTCCTCGCGATGCTGCGGCACGGGTAGCGCCCGAAGGGGACACGGTTCCCGAGGGCGGCGGGGCGCTCGCTGCGCTCAGAACATCCCGTTCGGGTTGGCCGAGGTTTCGGGCAGGACCTGGAGCACGTCCCAGTGCTCGACGATCCTGCCGCGATCATCGAGCCGGAAGATATCGATGGCCGCGTAGTCGTGGCTGCCCGGCCAGTGCTGGAAACAGTGCAGCACGACCAGATCGCCCTCGGCAATGGCCCGCTTCACCTCGACCCGCTTGCCCGGCCACTCGCGCGCCATGCGCTCGAAATAGGCGATGAAGCCGTCCTTGCCGGTCGCCACGTGCGGGTTGTGCTGGATGTACGCGTCGCCGACATAGCGCTCGACCGCATCGCGCGGCCGGCAATCGTTGAACATCAGCTCGTAGAAGGCGATCACGTTCGCCTTGTTCTGCGCAAGGTCGGTCATGCTGCTCCCCGAACGTCCGAGCCCCGTCCTGGCCCTCCGATTCCCGGACGCCCGATCCCCGAGAATCGGCGGACGGCGGGACAATGGCCCGTCACCGACCGGCCTCGCGCGCGTCCTGAAGCCGGCGCAGGAATGCGTCGGCGAGCGCGCCCCGCTCGACCGGATCCTCGCTCGCGCGGCGTAGGATGACGCGCGCGCCGTTCACCGCAAGGTCCGGCACCGTGTCCGGGTCCGGCAGCCGGTGGCCCGGCCGGAAATCGGCCGCCAGCGCCTGCGGCCCAGCCGTGAAGCGCGCGATGCCGAGGCCGGCGCAGCCGACCCGCAGCCGCGCCCGGGTGAACAGCGCCTCGACCGGCTCGGGGAGCCGGCCGAACCGGTCCTCGACCTCGTCGCGCAGGGCCTCGACCTCCTCCGCCCCGCGCAGCCGCAGCAGGCGGGTGTAGAGGCTCAGACGGATCTCGGGCTCGGGCACGTAATCGGCGGGCAGGCGGCCGCCGAGCCCGATCCGGATCTCGGGGCTCCAATCCTCGACCGCCTCACCCTTCGCGGCGCGCAGGGCGAGGTGGAGGAGATGCTGGTAGAGGCCGAGGCCGACCAGCTTGACGTGGCCCGCCTGGCTCTCGCCGACGAGGTCGCCCGCCCCGCGCAGGTCGAGGTCGCGGGCGCTGATCGCGAAGCCCGCCCCGAGCCGGTCGAGCGCCTCCAGCGTCCGCAGGCGCTTCTCGGCGGCGGCCGAGAACGGCCTCTCCGGCCGGCCGAACAGGTGGACGAGCCCGCGCCGCTGCCCGCGCCCGACCCGGCCCCGCAATTGATGGAGCTGCGCGAGCCCGAAGCGCTCCGCGTCCCAGACGAGCATGGTGTTGGCGCGCGGCACGTCGAGGCCGCTCTCGATGATGCTGGTGGCCAGGAGCACGTCGCCCTCGCCCTCCGCGAAGCGCACGAAGACCTCGTCCATCGCGGAGGGCTTCAGGTTGCCGTGCGCCGTGACGATCCCGAGTTCCGGCACCAGGGCGCGCAGCGTCTCGGCCAGGGGACCGAGATCCTCGATCCGGGGACAGACCACGAAGCTCTGGCCGCCGCGCCGGTGCTCGCGCTGCAGGGCGGCCCGGACGAGATCGGGGTCGAATGGGCCGATCACCGTGCGGATCGGCTGGCGCACCGCGGGCGGCGTCGCGATCACGCTCAGTTCCTGCAGCCCCACCAGCGCGGCCTGCAGGGTGCGCGGGATCGGCGTCGCGCTCAGGGTGAGGACGTGGCAGTTCTCGGCGGCCTTGCGCAGGCCGGCCTTCAGCTTGGCGCCGAAGCGCTGCTCCTCGTCGATGATCGTGAGGCCGAGATCGTGGAAGCGCACGCCCCGGCCCGCGAGCGCCTGGGTGCCGACGACGAGGCGCACGGAGCCGTCCGCGATCCGTTGCCGGACCCGCTTCGCCTCGGCCGGGGAGACGAGGCGGGACAATTGGGCCACCTCGACGCCGAAACGGGCGAAGCGGCGCCGGAAGGTCTCGACGTGCTGGCGCACCAGCACGGTGGTCGGCGCCATCACCGCCACCTGCCGCCCCGCGAAGATCGCGGCCGCAGCGGCCCGCAGCGCCACCTCGGTCTTGCCGAAGCCGACATCGCCGCAGACCAGCCGGTCCATCAGGCGCGTCCCGGCGAGATCGGCGAGCGACGCCTCGACGGCGCGGGCCTGATCGGCCGTCAGCGTGTGCCCGAAGCCGGCTGCGAAGCGCTCCATCTGCCGGTCCGGCGCCGCAATCCGAGGGGCGGCCCTCTCGCGCCGCTCCTGGGCGGTCCTCACCATCACCCGGGCGGTCCGGGCGAGCGTCGCCTCGGCCTCCAGGCGCCGCCGTCCCCAGGTGCCGCCGTCGAGCCGGTCGAGCGAGACGGCCTCAGGCTCCGGGCCGTAGCGCCAGATCCGGTCGGCCTGGGACACCGGCACCATCAGGATGGAATCGTCGGCAAAGCGCAGCCGCAGGGCCTCCTCGCCCGCGCCGTCGCCGGTGCCGACCGTCTCCAGCCCCTCGAACACGCAGAGGCCGTGCTCGCGATCGACGGCGACGTCCCCGATCCGCAGGTCCACCTCGCCGATCGGCAGGATGGCGGCCGGCCGGGCCCCCGGCGCGCCGAGGGTCCCGAAGAGGTCGGCGGCGGCCACGAATGTGACGTCGGCTTGCGGGACCCGGAAGCCCGCCTCGACCGGCGCCTCGATCGCCAGGATCTCGCCGGGCTCGGCCGCCACGGCCTCGGCCCACGCATCGATGAGGCGCACGCGTCGTCCGGTCGCCCGGTCGGCCTCGCGCACCAGGCGGCGCAGGGGGTGCCGCGGCCCGGTGAGGACGACGCGCGCCCCGGACTCGACCGCGCCGGCGAGGGCCTTGGCGAAGGCGGCCCCCGGCCGCCGCTCGCGGACGAAGACCGGCCCGGCGACGGATTCCTGGCCGTCCGCGACGGCCTCCGCCAGCGCCCGCGCCTCGCGCAGCGCCGCCCACTCCCCCGGGCGAGATAGAGGCCCGGCCGCACGGCCTCGCCCGCCTCCCCGACCTGCTCGAAGAAGGCGGCCACCCGCTCCTCGGCCCCCGCCTCGACCACGAGCCGGGCCTCCGGGACGTAGTCGAGGAGGGTGCTGAGCGCGGGGTAGAAATCCGGCAGGCGGTGCTCCTGGCCGGTGAACGGCTCCGGCCTGTCCGCGTCGGGCGCCCGGATGATCTCGCTCGCCGGATCGATGACGAGACACTGCGACGCGACGAGCGAGCGCTGCGAGACCGGATCGTAGGAGCGGATCGACATGACGTGCCCGGCCTCGTGCTCGATGCGGCAGGGCCGCTCGGCCGCGGCGGGGAACACGTCGACGGTCCGCCCCCAGACCGCGACCTCGCCGGGCTCGTCGACCCGGTCGTCGAGGATGTAGCCGAGGCGCCGCAGCGCCGTCGTCATCCCGTCCGGGTCGAACGCGTCGCCGACCCGGATCTCGACGCGCGCCGAGGCCCAGGTCTCCGGCGGCGGCACGCGCTGGAGGAGCGCCGGGGCCGTGGTGAGGACGAGATCCGGCAGGGCATCGCCGTCGGTGAGCCAGCGCAGGACGCCGGCGCGCGTGCCCATCGTGCCCCGCGACGGCGAGACGCGGTCGCCGGGCAGGCAATCCCATTCGGGATAGACCGCCACGTCGCATTCGGGAGCCAGCGCCCGCAGGATCGCGGCGAGCGTGCCGAGATGCTGGGCGTCGCGCGCCACGTGGATCAGGGGCGCGGCCGATCCCGCGAGGCCGAGGAGCGCGACGGCGAGCGCCCCCGTCGGCACGAGGGGCGCGACCGGCGCGGCGGCATCGGCGTCCCGGTCCGCCCTCGTCTTTCGCTTGGCCATCGACGCTCCGAACTCGATTTCTGGTTGCATTGGCTGCGGTGAACGCGGCGCGACGCCCCGGGCTCCGCTTCGACATCGCCGCGGCCTCCGACGCATCTTCGGTCGATCGATCGCGGGCCCATCACCGGCCCGGTCTCGCGCGCGGCGAGGGCTTGCGCGAGGACGCGACCCTGCGAAGGTGCGACGCGGCGGCCGGGCCGATGGCAGGCGGTGCCTGCGCCGGCCTGCGGCCTACGCGGCCCTACTCGAGATCGTCGAGGGGAAGGCCCGGGCCGTAGCCGTACGGCGAGGGATCGGAGCGATACGCCCCGTCGTCCTCCTCGTATCCGAAGGGTCGAGGCTGGAGCCGTGCCGGGATCGCGTAGCCCGGCTCGTAGGGGCGGCGGACCCTGGCGGCCTGGAAGCCGCGATTCCGAGTGCCCGCGACCAGGGGCTCGCCGCCACCGATCGTGATGCGCGTGTTGCCGATCCCTTCGGCCCTGACGAGAGCGAACAGGGTGGCGGCATTCCCCGGTGCCAGGCGGACGCAACCGTGCGACGCGGCGCGGCCGAGCCGACGGACATGGTTGGTTCCGTGAATCGCGTGACCGACCGCCGTGAAGAAGATGGCGTTGGGCATCGGCGCGTTGTCGTACTTGCGCGAGAAGTAGACGCGCTCGGTCCGCAGCACCCGGAAGGAACCACCCGGCGTGGCGTGCCCCGGAAGGCCCGTCGAGACGCGCCAATAGTAGAGCGGCTGTCCGTCGACCGAGACGGACATTCTCTGAGACAGCTTATCGATGGTGATGCGAACGTCCGCCGTCGCTGGAACCGATGTTGCGGCCAGCATGAGAAGGCCGGAGACCGCACCCAGGATTCGGATACGCATTTCGCACTCACGACGGATAACGGCGACGCTTCAGGGAAGCTACGCCGTGCATCATCCGAAGTTCCACCTGTGCTGCAAACGGCTGTGGTCAACCTCGGGAATGGTGCGGCACCGTCGGCGCGAGGCGTCTCCGGGCGACCTCATCGCCCGCCCGCGCATTCCTCGCCCGGGGACGGTTCCGCGGCCGCCGCACCGGGCTCGGGGCTCGCCTCCGCGCGCTCCGCCTGCGCAGGCCGCGGGCCCAGGGGCAACCAATGCGTCGGGGGCGCGCCGTCCCAGGGTACCGGCTTGTCGCCCGTCCAGAGGCGCCACTGTCCCTTGTGGCTGTATCGCGTGAGGATCCCGACGAACTGGTCCCGCCCGTCGAAGAGAAGAACCCTGCAGCCCTCCTCCGTCGGGGCCGTCTCGATCGGTTGCCATCCCATCATCATCCGTCACCGGAAGCTCGCGTCCTCAGAGGACGGAGATGCCTGGGCGGCCGGCTCGGTTCCGTCGATGCCGCAAGCAAGCGCGGCCCTCCCGCTGATCCTGCCGCGCAGGGGAGCAGCAATCGGACGCTCCGGTCGGACCTGTGCCGCCACGGGAGGGATGAAGGCGGGGACGCGTCTGCCGTGCCGCGCCGACCCCGTGACGGTCGTGCGAGCGTCCCTGCGCGTCGGCACCGCGACGAGCGTCGCGAGCGCGCCGCCGACATTTGCAGAATCCCTTCGGATTGCTCACCCTTCCCGCGGGCGGATCTCCGGCCGATCGAACGTGCCGACGACCGGCAGGCGCTTCACGCCGCCGTAGGTCTCGACGGAGAACGGGAATGGCAACGTGCACACCGCGCATCGCGGGTTCGTTCACCCGCGTCGCAGCCTTCGCCGTCGCGCTGATCGGCGGGCCGGTGTCAGCGCAGACCCAGGGTTGCATCCTGGCGCAGAGATCCGACCCGCCGGGGCAGGTGCTGACCTGCCGCGACGGGCTCGTCATCAGAACCGAGCCGGGCTCCGCCCTCTCCCTGTCCGATCGCAACCGCGACGGCATCCCGGAGGCGGCGCGCCTCGACGCGAAGGGCACGCTGATCCAGGCGCCGCCGGGCCGCGGCGGGTTCCAGATCCGGACGCCCCACGCGGTCGCGGTGGTGCGCGGCACCGTCTGGGCGGTCGACGTGACCGAGGAGCAGACCTCGGTCTTCGTCGAGACGGGCCGCGTCGCGGTTCGCCGGCCCGGAGGCCGCCCGGTCGAGCTCGGGGCCGGCGACGGCGTCGACGTGAAGCCGGGCCAGAATCCGCTCGTCGTGAAGCGCTGGTCCGCGGCACGGGCCGCCGCGCTCCTCGCGCGCTTCCGGCCCTGACCGGCCCGTGCGCCGGCTCCCTGCCGTCCGGCTCGTCCACGCCGCCCTGCTCGTCGCCATCGCCCTGGGCACGGCCCTGCAGCTCGCCGCCTGGCACCGCGACGGACGCGCGACGCCGCTCGACCGGGTCGAGAACGCGCTCCTCGACCTGCGCTTCCACCTCGCCGGGCCGCAGGCCGCCCCCGATCCGGTCGTCATCGTCGGGATCGACGACGCGGCAATCGCGGAAGCCGGCGGCTTTCCCGTGCCGCGCGCGGCGCTGGCGCGGCTGGTGCGCGCCATCCACGACCGCAACCCGCGCGCCCTCGGCATCGACCTCCTGCTCCTCGACCCGCGCCAGCCGGAGGACGATGCCGCGCTGGGCGCCGCTCTGGCCGAGGCGCGCGCGGTGCTGGCCGGCGCGGCCGTGTTCCCGCAGGGGCCGGAGGGGGTGGCGCGGTCGGAGGGCGCGCGCCTGCCCGCCGCCGAGCGGGTGCTGCGGCCGCACGATCGCTTCGGCACCGGAACGGGCTTCGGCCTGACCAACATCGCCGCGGACCACAACGGGACGCCGCGCCACCTGCCGCTCCTCGTCGCGGACAACGGGAACCTCCTGCCCTCGCTGCCGCTCCGGCTGGCCGCGCAGGCATCGGGTGCGGAGCCGATCCTCAGGCCAGACCGGATCACGATCGGCCCGGCCGTCTCGCGGCTCGATCTCGGGCTGAGCATCCCGTTCCGGTTCTACGGGCCGCGCGGCACCCTCCGCACGATCAGCGCCGCCGCCCTGCTGCGCGGCGAGCGGACGGCCGACCTCGTCGGGGGGCGCGTCGTCCTCGTCGGCACCACGGCGTTCGGGACCGGCGACACCTACGCGACGCCCTACGATCCGGTCCTGCCCGGCGTCGAGGTGCTCGCCACCGGCCTCGCGCATCTCCTGTCCGGGGACGGGCTCGTGCGCGGGGAGGCCCAGCGCCGGATCGACGCGGCGGCCGCGCTCGTCCTCGCCCTCGGCAGCGCGCTCCTTCTCGTCCTCGCCCCGCCGGCCGTCGCGGTGGGGCTCATCGGGTTGCTGGCGCTCGCGTGGGTGGCCGCCACGGTGGCGGCCTTCTCGCAGGGATTCTGGCTCGCCACCGCGCTGCCCCTGGCGGCGATGGTGCCGGTGATCGGCTTCGGGCTCGGCGGGCGCCTCGTCCTCGATCGCCGCGACGCCGACGCCCATGCGCGGGCCGAGCGGGCGCTGCGCGCCTTCCACCCGCCCCGACTCGCCGCGCGGCTCGCCGCCGATCCGGGCTTCCTCGCCGAGCCGCTCGTGCAGAGGGCGGCGATCCTGTTCCTCGACCTCGCCGGCTTCACCGGAGTCAGCGAGCGCCTCGGCCCCTTGCGGACGCAGAGCCTCCTGAAGGGCTTCCACGCCCTGGTCGAGGCGCGGATCAGCCGCCACGGCGGTCTCGTCGTCACCTTCATGGGGGACGGCGCGATGTGCGTGTTCGGCCTTGCGGACCCGAGCCCCGACGATGCCCGGCGGGCTCTCGCCGCCGCCCTCGACCTGGTCCCCGCGATCCGCGCCTGGCTCGCCGGCGAGCCCGCCTTCGGCGGCCGGGGCGACCTGCGGGTCGGGGTTCACGACGGCACGGTGGTGGTGTCGCGCCTCGGAGCCAGCGACCATCAGCAGATCACCGCGACGGGGGACAGCGTCAACCTCGCGAGCCGCCTGATGGAGGTCGGCAAGGGCCTCGGGGCCGCCTTGGTGGTGAGCGACGACCTCCTCGCCGCGGCGGGGCCCGAGAGCGTCGCGGCCGCCGGTTTCGAGGGCCGCCGCACCGTCTCGATCCGCGGCCGCGAGCAGAAGCTGACGGTCGCCTTCCGCTGGTGCAATCGCGACGCGGCGACGACCGCCGCCAATCCTTGAGCGGCAGCGCCGAGAAGCAGGACCGCTACAGCGTCGACGCGGCCGCAGGTCCTGCCGTCCGGCACCGGCCGGTCACCGGCGGCCTGTCTCGATGGACCGGGCATGTTGCGCAGCGCGGAACCGGGTGCCGGCGCGGCCATTCCCCGTCCGGCATCCGGTGCGGTCCCGCCGGAACATCGCCTCTGACCAGCGAGGAATGGGATTGCCGAGCGTCGCTGCCGTTGGAACCGCCGGCTGGAACGTGCCGAAGGCCTATGCCAGCCGGTTTCCGACGGGCGGGAGCCATCTCGAACGCTATGCACAGCGCTTCGATGCGGTCGAGATCAACACGTCGTTCTACCGGCCGCATCGTGTCGCGACCTACGAGCGCTGGGCCGCGGCCGTGCCCGAGCCGTTCCGCTTCGCGGTGAAGGTCCCGCGCGCGATCACGCACGAGCGACGCCTCGAGAACGCCGACGCGCCGCTCGCGCGATTCCTCGGCGAGGTCGCCGGGCTCGGACCGAAGCTGGGCCCGCTCCTGCTGCAACTGCCGCCGAGCCTTCCCTTTCAGGCCGGGACAGGCGGCGGGTTCCTGCAGCGCCTCAGGCATGCCGTTCCGGGAAGCATCGTCTGCGAGCCGCGGCATGTGAGCTGGTTTGCGCCCGACGTCGACGCGCTCCTGGCGGATCTGCGCATCGCCCGGGTCGCTGCCGATCCGGCACCGGTGCCGCAAGCCAGCGAGCCTGGCGGCTGGCGCGGATTGGCCTATCGTCGCCTGCACGGGTCACCGCGGATCTACCACTCGGCCTACGCGCCGGGTGCGCTCGACGCGCTGGCGGAGCGTCTCAGGGCCGAGGCGAGGGACGGCGTGCCGAGCTGGTGCATCTTCGACAACACGGCGGATTTTGCGGCCACGGGTGACGCGTTCATGACGCTGGAACGCATGATGCGGGATGCCGGACCGCGCGCAGGGGTCGAGGATCGCGCCGCTGACGAGCCTCTGCCCCGGTGATGCCGACCCGACCCCTGGGAGTGTCGGGTAGGGGACCGACCTGGTCTCGGCGCGTTTTCGGCTCGACGGTCGTGGCCGGCCTCGGCATTCCTAGCCATCCAGAGGCGCGGGCCATGCCGGCTCGCACCCCGGTCGCAGGGCTGAGGAACCATCCGGACGTGAACCACGCCGGGCCTGATGTGTCGCCGCTCCTCAGCGGACCGAGCCCCGGAGCGTCCGTATGAGCGCGGCCGAAGCTGCCCTGGACGCCCGCATTCCCCTGGCCTGCTGCCTCGGCATGCTCGCCGTCGGCGTCAACGGCACGGCGATCATGGCCGCGCTGCCGACCATGCGCGCGGATCTCGCCCTCGATTCCGAGGCGGTGACCTGGGCGGTGAACAGCTACCTCCTCGCCTCCGCCGCCTGCATCATCCTGGGCGGCCGGGCTTCGGACTGGGTCGGTGCCCGGCGCGTCGCCCTGGCGGGCCTCATCCTCTTCGGCGCCGCCTCGGCGGTGATCGCCCTGGCGACGGGGCCCGCAACGCTCCTGGCGGGCCGCGCCGCGCAGGGGCTCGGCGCGGCGTTCGCCGTGCCCGCGACGCTCGCGTGCATCGGGCAGGCGGCCGATCCCTCCCGGCGGAGCGCCGCCCTGAGTGCCTGGGCGGGCGCGCTGATGCTGGGATTCAGTCTCGGGCCCCTCGTCGGCGGCGCGGCCACCCACCTCCTCGGCTGGCGCAGCGTGTTCGTCTGCACCGCGCTCGCCCTCGCCGCCGCCGCGATCGCGCTCTCGACCGCCCGAGCGGAGGCACCGCCGGCAGCCCAGCGCCCGTCCCACCTCGATGCGGCCGGCTTCGCCCTGCTCGCGACCCTGATGGTCTCGGCCGTCCTTGCCCTGAACGGCCTGCCGCGTGCGGGGCAGGCGCCGCTTCACGTCGCCGTCCCGCTCGCCGCGGCGGCCGCGGCCTCCGCCCTGTTCGTGCGCGTGGAGCGGCGCGCCGCCGATCCGTTCGTGGACCTCGCCGGGATCCGGCGATCCCCGCTCTTCCTGCGGGCGGCCGCGATCGGGGCGGTCGCCATGTTCTGCATCCTGTCGACGCTGCTCTACTTCAACATCGATGCCCAGGGCGAAGCGGGGCTCGGGCTGACGCCGGTCGGCGCCGGGCTGATGCTGCTGCCGCTGAGCGTCGGCCTGTTCGCCCTGTCCCGGCTCGCGCCGCGCGCGGTGCGCCGGCTCGGTTCGGCCGGCGCGCTCTCGGGTGCCCTCGTCGTGGTCGCCCTCGCCTGCGGGGCGATCGTAGCGGCGGCGCATCTCCGCTCGGAGGCGATCCTGGCCGTCGGCCTGTTCCTGTTCGGTGCCGGCCTCGCCGTGCCCTACGCCACCGCCCCGCACCTCGCCCTCGCGGCGCTGCCGCCCGAGGCCGCGGGACAGAGCTCGGGCCTGATCAACGCCTGCACCTTCCTCGGCGGCAGCTTCGGGTGACCGGGGGCGCGATCCTCTACCCGCTGGCGGGTCTCGCGGGCGTGCTGGGCCTCGTGGCGGCCGCGGCGCTCGCGGGCGCCGCCCTGGCCCGCAGCCTGCCGCGCACGGCCGATGAAGGCCCGTGATCCCCTTCGGGTCGCTCCTCAGAGGTAGGGCAGGAACAGCCGGGCGCCGGCGTCGCGCAGCTTGGCGGGGATCGAGCGCCGCGCGAGATCCGCCTGCGTCAGGCGCGCCGTCATCGTGCGCTCCATGGATCGGCCGAGCGCGTCCGCCAAGCCGGCATCGTAGATCTCGACATTCAGCTCGAAGTTGAGGCGGAAGCTGCGCATGTCCCAGTTCGCGCTGCCGACGAAGCTCCATTCCTCGTCGACGACCAGCATCTTGGAATGATCGAAGGGGGGCTCGTTCAGCCAGATCCGCACGCCGCTCGCCAGCAACGGATCGACATGCGCGCGCGTCGCCCAGTCGACGAGGCGATGATTGCTCACCCGCGGAATGATGACGTCGACCGACAGGCCCCGCACGGCCGCGAGCGAGAGGACGCTGGCCAGCACCTCGTTCGGCAGGAAATAGGGTGTCGCGAGGCGGATACTGCGCCGGGCGCAGATCATTGCCTGCAGCATCACGAGCTCGATCTTCTCGATGTCGGCGTCGGGCCCCGACGTGACGACGCGCGCCAGGCTCCAGCCCGCCGGCGCGATCGCGGGAAACCACCACTCGCCCTCAAGCTCCTCGCCCCTGACGAAGGCCCAGTCGCTCGCGAAGGCCATCGTGAGCTGCTCGACCACGGGTCCGGCGATCCGGAAATGCGTGTCGCGGACGGGATCGGGCGGCTGCAGGGCCACGCGGTTCTCGTCGGCGATGTTGATCCCGCCCGTGAAGGCCGTCGCCCCGTCGACGATCAGAAGCTTCTTGTGGGTGCGCAGGTTCAGGAACGGCATGCGCCACGGCAGGGCCGAGTGCATGAACAGGCCGACCGGCACGCCGGCCCGGCGCGCCCGTCGGTAGATCCGATGCGAGAAGTAGCCGCTGCCGATGCCGTCGATGATCACCCGAACCTCGGCCCCCCGCGACCGGGCCGCCACGAGGGCATCGAGGAATGCGCCGCCGATCCCATCGTCGCGGAAGATGTAGCTCGAGAGCGCCACGGAGCGCTCCGCGGCGCCGATCGCCGCCAGCATCGCCGGGTAGGCCTCGTCGCCGTTGCGCAGCACCTGCACGGCGTTGCCCGCGCGGATCGGCAGACGGGTGATCTGCCGGACGGCATGATCGAGGGACGCGAAGGGCGGCCGCACCGGGGAAGCGTGGCTCGGCGCCTCGTCCGCCTGACGGGAGGGGCTCGCGCTGAGCTGGCGCGCCCGGCGCGAGACCCGGTTGACGCCGAGGAGGACGTACAGGACGGTGCCCAGGATCGGCGAGAGCCAGACGAGGCCGATCCAGCTGATGGCCGCCCCGACCTCCCGCTTGTGCAGCAGGGCGTGGATCATGGCCGCGACGGCCAGGCCGAAGCCGAGCAGGGCGAGGATGTCCGATCGGATGGCGGCCGACGACACCAGCCAGGAGCGAAGAGCGTCTTCCACGGCCGTTCCTGATCTCGACACCCGGGCCCGGGCAACCGACACTTGAGAGGAAGCCGTCAGGCTTGCCTAGAGGTCTGCGAGATCCGAGGTTGGCGAGATCGGGGAACGATCGCGCCCCGGCTGCGCCGAACACCGCCCGCCTGATCCGGCCGCGCAGCGGTCTCGATCGCGGGCCGCGAATGGTCCGCCGCACCGAGGCCGACCCGGCCGGCCGACGCGACCGGTCGCACGGCGTGCGCCTCGCGTGGCGCTGCGGAGCGCCCCGCAGGCGCAAACCCTGCCGCGCCCCGTTGCGCCCCCGCCCCGCATCGGCTAGTGAATCCGCCACGGTCAGCACCCGTAGCTCAGCTGGATAGAGCGTTGCCCTCCGAAGGCGGAGGACCCAGCTCTCCGACACGCTAAGTGCCTCCAATTACTGCAATAGGTTAGCCAAAGCTTGATCGCTTGAGGGCGCTAAATTGCGTTTTGCCGGCGCACAAGGGCCGCAACGGACCGCGGGCACGAGGCCTCAATGATTCGCCGCGTGAACGGCTAAGACCTCCTGGATCTCGGGGAGAAGCTTGTTCGTCGCGGCGCGTCCCAGGCTGATCGTCTCCGCGGCTCGGTGGAACTCGAACAGGCCAATCTCGGCCAGCCGAGGCGAGATCATCAGGTCTGGCGGATCACCCGCCAGCCGGGACCGCGCGATGCGATCCTGGGCGATGTTGAAGGCGTCGGTCAGGATCGAGGCAGGACGCCTGACCCGGATCGCCGGCCGCGCGTGAAGCGCCTCTGACATCCGGCGCCGCGCTTGAAGCCTGGACCACCAGCCCGTCGCCATCGGGGCTGGCGGCTGCGGATCGCGGTCGCTACCGTGGGTCGGAATGACCGTTCCGCGCGATCGTGGATCACCGTTGAGGTTCACGCAGATTACGACGTCGGCCCCCAGCGCCCGCGCAAGCGTCACCGGAATCGGGTTCACGAGCGCGCCGTCCATCAGCACGCGCCCACCCGATTCAACGGGCTCGAAGATGCCCGGAAGCGCGTAGGACGCCCGGATCGCATCGACGAGTGAGCCTTGCGTCAGCCAGACTTCGTGGCCCGTCGCGATCTCCGTTGAAACAGCGGCGAAGCGCAGCTTCAGATCGTCAATTGTGAGGGGCCCGAGATCGCGCTCCAGAAGGAGACGCAGTCGCTCGCCGCCAATGAGACCCGCGCCGGCAAGTTGAACATCGAGCAAACCGAGGATGCGCCGCTTCGTCAGAGAGCGGGCGAAGCCCTCGACCGCGTCGAGTTTGCCCGCTGCGTGGCAGCCCCCAACGACGGCACCGACGGAGCACCCGGCGATGATGTCGGGCGCGATCCCGGCATCGAGCAGCGCCTGCAGAACGCCGATATGCGCCCAACCCCGTGCCGCGCCCGAACCGAGGGCAAGGCCGAGCCGGAGAGGTCTCGCGCTCGACTGGACGAGAAGCTCATCTGGCGGTTCCAGCACCGGCTGGGCAATGTCTCGTCCGAACCAGTCGACGCCCATACCGTCCTCACCTTGCTCAGGAAGATCATGGCACAGACTTGCCTAATTCCACACCAACACGCTCTGGATATTTGTTGGTAGCCTTAAAGAGCAGGCGCAAGAATGCGCCAAAGACAGGTTAGCGCAACGAGACTCGGTGTTGGGAGCAGTAGGCGTCGCAAAATACTGCCCCCACTTGGCGTCCGCTCAACGAAGGGGCTCGGGCGTGATGCCCTACCGTTCGACGCGTTACCAGCCCGCAGTCGTGCCAGATGCACAGTTCGGCTCGCTCAACGAAGTCCCAGAGAACCGCACAGTGGGTGAAGGGCATGGACCCTGCGCTCACCTGGATCAGGATCACATCCTTGGGTGCCGCTAATGACGAGCCGAGGTCAGCGTGCCGGCTGACGTGTCGCTGATCTGAGGCTGCTCGCTAGGAGCGTGCGGGCGCGGCTGACACGGCTTTTAACGGTGCCCACCTGACAGTCCATTACTTCGGCGGCCGCCTCGTAGGTCAGGCCCTTCGCACCAACGAGCAGCAGCGCCTCCCGCTGGAGCGGCGGCAACTTGGCCATGTGCGCCCAGACCACCTGCAGATCCGAGCCGTGCTCCTGGGCAGCTGGTGTGATCAGCCGAGCTGCCATGGCTCCGTCTGCATCCTCCACCTCCCGCTTGCGCTTGCGGCACTCCGTGTAGAACTGGTTGCGCAGAATGGTGCACAGCCAAGCCATCAAGTTCGTGCCCGGCACGAAGCGGTCTTGAGCTGCCCAGGCCTTCAGCAGCGTCTCCTGCACGAGATCATCCGCGCGCGTGATGTCCCCGACGAGCGACAGAGCGAACGCGCGCAAGCCCGGGAGCGCGGCGGTCAGACCTTGGCGGAAGGCCGCCGCGCCTGCTGTCTCTTGGCCCGCAAGCACGCTGTCGAGCTGCTGCAGCAGGTCCAACAAGCGCTGCGGCAGCTGGCCAGTTGCCAGCGTTCGGTAGACTGCCTGCAGCCGACTGCCAAGGTGATCCCGCACGGCTGCGGGGAGGCTGACGCGCTCGGCGCTAGCTGCTGTGGGTGGTTCGAGTCCGCCAGCACGGTCCAGATCACCTGGATGGCGGCCACCAGCTAACAGCATGGTCTTTGGCTCACTTCTCTCCGCGCCGCTCGAGCAATCCAGCTGTGCTGATGAATATGGCTCGTGGCCTGACACGTCAGCTTGCGGCGCAGCAGCACCCACTGCGCGAACTACGTAGTAAAGTTCGCGCCCAACGCCGTGGCCGAAGGTATGCCAGAACCGCTGACTGGCGGATGAATAAATCGCGGCAAATGAAAGCGGGATCCTTAAGCTTACCATCTGCGTTCCGGCCTTCGCCTAGCGGTGAGCGGAGACAGGGCGATGGCCCGCCCAGTGACCTACAGCATTCTCGATTGCCCGCGAGGACTGTTCGAAATCGTGGCCGTTCTGGGCCCCAGCTCCGTGTATCGTCGCGGCGGATTTCAGACCCTCGCGGAAGCAGAGGCAAGTGTTGAGGAGCTGCGAGCGCTGATGGCAGCCTGCGGAGCAACGCTCTTGCGCTGTGAGGGTGAACTGTCCGGTGCAGAATTGAGGGTGACACATAAGCCTAGGCCGCCACCTTGGGCTGGGTCACCTGAGTAGGCGCTTCCCTGGCCTCGTCATTGAGGTCAGCATGGTGTCGAAGCTGTCCAAGTCGGCGCTTGCGTGCTGCAAGACCTCAGCAAAGTGGGCGCCTCAAGCCCGGGCTGTTGTTCCAGACGATGAAGATGCCGCGTTCGCGGGTCGAGAGCGTGGCTACCGCATGTGTCGGGCGCAGCGCGGCCTCTGAAGAACTCAGCTTCGCTTTCCTCCTACCGCCCTTTTGCGGCACGAAGTCCCAGAGAACCACGCAGGAGCCAAAGGCCATAGATCCTGGGCTCACCTGCATCCGGAACACATCCTGGGATCCTAACCAGTTCTACCATTTCCGCAGAAGCTGAGCCCCTCTTCCGAAACGCTAGAAGCCATGCAAAAATCAGAACGAGGGGAGACGGATCAGATTTAGCGCAGGGCTAATAGTAAAGTTTGAGCTTACATCGCGGCTAATTGCACATGCCTCCTCGGCTGAGGTGCTCGATAACGGAGAAAATAACCATGCGGCTGAAGAAGGTGCCAACGACTCCGTTTTCTGACCAGAGACCTGGCACATCTGGGCTTCGCAAGAAAGTTGCCGTCTTTCAGCAGCAGCACTATGTTGAAAATTTCATCCAGTCGATATTCAACTCTGTTCCGAATCGCGATGGAAGCACGCTTGTTGTGGGAGGTGACGGCCGCTTCCTTAATCAACAGGTGGTGCAAACCACGCTTAAGATGGCTGCTGCGAATGGATTTGCCCGTGCTCTAGTCGGACAATGGGGACTGCTCTCGACACCAGCCGCGTCGTGCATCATCCGCAAACATGGCGCAATTGGCGGGATCGTGCTCTCTGCTAGCCACAATCCCGGTGGACCAGAGGGTGATTTCGGGATCAAATTAAACACGGCGAACGGTGGGCCAGCCCCTGAGAGCATCACGAGCGCGATCTTTGAGGAAACTCGAAATATAACCGAATACCGCTTGATCGACACGGCCGACCTAGAACTGCATCAGACCGGCATTCAGCGCATCGGCGACATGCTTGTCGAAGTTGTTGATCCGACAGCTGATTACGTATCCCTGATGCGTGAACTCATCGATTTCAGCGCGATTGCGCGCATGTTTGCCGGAGGGTTCCGGCTGCAATTCGACGCGATGCACGCTGTTACGGGCCCCTACGCTAGGGCGATACTTGAAGGTGAGTTAGGCGCCCCTGTAGGCACAGTTATCAACGGTGTCCCGAAGGCAGATTTTGGTGGTCATCACCCTGACCCGAACCCTGTTCATGCTCGCGCGCTATTCGACCTGATGCACTCCGCCAATGCGCCAGATTTTGGCGCCGCATCGGATGGGGACGGCGACCGCAACATGATCGTCGCACCACATCTGTTCGTCACTCCAAGCGATAGTCTCGCGATCCTTGCCGCACATGCGCATCGCGCGCCGGGATACGCGGCAGGCGTTGTTGGTGTCGCGCGCTCCATGCCAACGAGCCGCGCGGTCGATCGAGTTGCCGCTACACTCGGCATCCACGCCTATGAGACACCGACTGGATGGAAGTTCTTCGGCAACCTTCTGGATGCTGGACTCATCACCTTGTGCGGTGAGGAGAGCGCAGGGACAAGCTCAAATCACGTTCGAGAGAAGGATGGACTTTGGGCGGTATTGCTCTGGCTGAACATCCTAGCCGCGACGGGCAAGCGCGCACAAGACATTGTCCGAGAGCATTGGGCCAAGTTCGGCCGAGATTACTACACGCGCCACGATTACGAGGAGGTTGATTCTGTTGCTGCTGAACGGCTGATGAGCCACTTGCGGGACAAGCTCGTCTGCCTTCCGGGGCAGCGTGTCGGCGAGCTTTCTGTCGCCGCGGCCGATGATTTCCGCTACGTCGATCCCGTTGATGCTTCAATGACTGAGCATCAAGGCGTGCGAATCACCTTTCAGGAGGGTGCACGTGTTGTATTTCGGCTGTCTGGCACTGGCACCTCGGGCGCAACCTTGCGCGTTTACATCGAGCGCTATGAAAACGATCGTGAACGCCTCGAGCTGCCTCCGGCAGATGTGCTCGCGCCGGTTGTAGATGCAGCTCGGGAAATCGCCCAGATTGAGGCTTTCACCGACCGGAACGAACCGAGTGTGATTACGTGATGTTTCCCGTTTCCGCCGGAGCTTGGCCGCCTCTTTGCAAAGGCGCAGCAACCTAGCTCGGCAGTTCGGGGGAGGCGGTCCCTTGGGCCTATTTCACCTCAGGCGCCCGGCCGGGATCAGGCGGGCGAACGTTGTGCCCCGCCTTGAGGAGCCTTCCGACCGCATCCTCGTTCACCAAACCCGGGCCCTTCAGCAGGCTGTGCCGGCAGCCGCGAGGTGCGTGAAAGCAGGCTCGGAAGGAGGACGTGAACGGATGAACACTGAGAGCGCCAGCCCCCGCTATGCAGATCTCGATGCGTGGGGAAGCAGCGACGTTCTTCACGCGCTTTGGGAGAGCCAGCTTGCGGCTGTCGCTGCAATAGGCCCAGCGCTTCATGCAATCGCAGCTGCCGCTGAAGCTGCGGAGGCTGGTCTTCGCCAAAATGGACGTCTCCTTTATGTCGGCGCGGGCACCTCGGCTCGGATTGGCGTGCAGGATGGGGTGGAGCTACCCCCCACCTTTGACTGGCCAGAGGAGCGGATCGGCTTCGCTATAGCAGGCGGAGATGGCGCCATTCTTCAGGCTGTCGAAGGCGCGGAGGACTCGGCCGCGGAAGCAAGTGCGTGGATCGAGCGAGCGAAGATCCGCCCAGACGATGTCGTCATTGGCCTTTCTGCCAGCGGGGCAACACCTTTCACGCTCGCCGCGCTCGAGAGCGCCCGCGCACGCGGAGCAGTCACCGTAGGCGTAGCGAACAATCCTAATACGCCTATCCTGCAGCATTGCAGCTACCCAATCCTGGTAGCGACAGGTGAGGAGGTGGTCGCCGGCTCTACCCGAATGAAGGCAGGCACGGCCCAGAAGGTTGTTCTCAACCTGCTCTCAACATTGGTCATGATCCGCCTCGGCCGAGTTTACCGGGGCCGAATGATCTCAATGCGTCCGACGAACAAGAAGCTGCGCAGCCGGGGGGTCGCTATGGTGGCTCAGATTGCAGGTTGCGATGAGGGTGCTGCGGCTCGGGCAAGTGCGGAAGCTGGCGGCGACATCAAGCTCGCGATATTGATCGCCATGGGTGCTGGTCGTTCGGGGGCAGAAGAATTGTTGGATCGGCACGAAGGAAACCTGCGAGCCGCCATCGCAGCTGCCGATCTAGGGGCGCGACCGTGAGTTGAATCCTGAAGCTCTGACAGTTTGATCAAGGTGATGGTGATGCAGTGAAGGACGCTGAGGCCTCGGTGCTGCCCGATCTAGTAATCGCCGCAGAGCGTGTCTTCGACGGCGAGGAGTTCCACCGCAACTGCAGCGTGGTCGTGCGCAGCGGTCGAATTTCAGACGTGACATCGGTCACCTCGCCCGCCGTTCGCCAGATCCGACTGCCAGCAGGTGCGATCCTGGCCCCGGGCTTCGTTGACGTGCAGGTCAACGGCGGCGGGGGGATTCTTCTGAATGATGATCCCAGTGCAGCTGCCATAGCGCGCATCGCCGCAGCCCATCGTGATGTCGGCGGAACGACTGCGCTTCTGCCAACTTTGATCAGCGACACGCGCCCGGCGATCCAGGCCGCGATCGATGCAGTCTCTGCCGCCATCGCAGCGGGTGTGCCTGGCATCTTGGGCATTCACCTGGAGGGCCCGCTTCTCAGCCCTCAGAGGCCAGGCATCCATGATCCTGAACGCCTCACGCAGCTTATGCCAGGGGACATAGAGCTGCTCACCAGCCTTGGCGATCGCGGCATCACGCTTGTCACGCTCGCGCCAGAGGTCGTGCCGCCCGGCACGGTGGCAGCACTCGTCGCCCGGGGTGCACGCGTGAGCGCAGGGCACACAGCAGATGATGGATCCGCCATCCGAGAAGCACTCGAGGAAGGTCTCACCGGCTTCACGCACCTCTTCAACGCGATGTCGCAGCTCGGCCCTCGAGCGTCTGGCGCCGTCGGTGTGGCGTTCACCGACGACCGTGCCTTCGCTGGCATCATTGCAGATGGTCACCATGTCGGAGACGCGTCGCTCAAGGTGGCGCGACGTATGATGGGAACAGCGCGTCTGCTGCTCGTGACAGATGCCATGCCGCCCGTGGGTGAACGGGACGCATGCCCAACCTTCACTCTGTTCGGCCAAACGATCTATCGAGAGGGTGACCGCCTCGCCAGCGCGAACGGAACACTCGCCGGATCAGCACTGACGATGGCCAAGGCTGTTCGGCACATGACGACACACGGCGGCGCGTCGCTGGCAGAGGCGCTGACGATGGGGTCGCTGACACCCGCATGCTTTCTTCAACTCGACGCGCAAATCGGCAGAGCGGTGCCCGCTCATGCCGCGGATCTCGTTGCTCTCGACAGCGAGCTGAATGTCCTCGGCACGTGCATTCGCGGAGATTGGGTCTCCTCCGGCTGGAGTCCACACCCGTAAAACTCACTGGCGGCAGCGGCAGAGTGGACGGTTCAGCAGAGCGAAGCTTGGCAGTTAGACTAAAGAGATACCAAGAGTTTTTGCTTAAGATGTTACGTGGACTGGCACGTTACCGATCAGCCGCATGGCACGAGCGGGGTAACGCGAGCGACGATCCAAGGCATCAACCAGGGCCACCTCATCGCACAGGCCGATCAGATTCTGGCTAACGTCCCCGCCCCCACAAGCTGAGCTAAAAGTGACAGCAATGGACCGCCGAGCATGTGGAGCTTCGGCGGTTTCGCCGAAACGTCAGGCTCGACATGCACTGGCCTGCTCTAATCTCACTGCCGTCAGACCGCGAGTTATGCGGCAGAACGCGCGTTGTCCGCAGCTGTCGGCGGAGCCTGATCCGTGTTGCACGTTGCGACGACGACCTGCTCCGCCTCCTGACATAGAGCGGCTGCAAGGAGCCTTGCGCGCTTCACCCAGAGGCCACGCTCCTCCCGAATGCCATCAAGGCAGTCATGGCTTGCAGCCAAAGCCACACGCAGCTCGTCAATTTCGTTGCGCAGTTCGGTCGTGCACTGTCGCTCGCTCGCCAAAGCCGCTTTGAGCACGGCGAGGGCGACCTCGGATGAACCTCGCGGTGCACGCTTCGTGCCTCTCACTCCCGTTGCAACTGATTTTGAAGCCACGAGCGGGATATCCTTTCGGATCGCAATCGCCGGAAGCTTCTCGAGCAAAGCACGATTGGGGCGGAGCTCCTCGAGTTCTGCCCGCACCTGATCGATGTCGACGGCGACTGAGCTTCGAGGTGCGTCCACCGCGTCTGACGGAAGGGAAGGGCTTGAGGTGACCACTCCCTCTTCGTCCAAAACGAGGCTGTGCAGCATGGAGAAGACCGCATCGCCGTCTAGCCGCGACAGATCAAAACCGCTCTCGGCAGCCAGCTTGCTAAATTGCGCTTGTCCCCGTGCAGACTGGCCGACAAAGGCCATGGACCAGTTCGCGAAGCCGCGGCTCTCGACTGGGCCGCATTGCAGCACCGTCACATCGCCATGGCGCAGATCACGCTGAATCCGCTCGAACGTGTCCTCGACCCCCCGGCGCGGCCCCTCGAGAACCTGCGCAAAGGCGCCACCGTTGAACATCAGTGCGCCCGTGACATCAACCGCCGCATTGTTGCGCTGGGATGACTCAAGGATCTGCGTGATAGCCGCTGCAGCCTCGACCTCCAATCCTTGCAGCAAGTTCTTGCTGGCATAAACGAGGCGGTATAGGTCGCCCATAGCGGAATGCCCCGACATTCTTGAGTGGATGATAAGTTCTACTGGCAGCTGCCGATCAGCCGCACGATCTCATCGGCCGGCACCGGTCGACTAACTAGATAGCCCTGCACATCCGTGCAGCCTTCTTCGCGGATGCGCTCCATCTGCTCCGGAGTCTCCACACCCTCTGCAATCGTGGTCATGCCAAGACTCTGACCCAGCCCAGCGATCGCACGGATGATTGCATTCCCGTCTGGCTTCACCGCCAAATCCTTCACGAAGGAGCGGTCGATCTTGATCTTGTCGAAGGGGAACGAGCGAAGATAGCTCAAGGACGAGTAGCCGGTGCCGAAATCGTCCATTGAGACCCGCACGCCGAGGTCGCGCAGGCGGTGCAGCGTCTGCAGGGTCTTCTCGCTCTCCTGCAGCAGCACGCCCTCGGTGATCTCGACCTCGAGGCGCGCGGCTGGCAGGCCGGACGTTGCCAGCGCCGACACAATCATCTCCACGAGCCGGTCGCTTTTGAACTGCGCCGGCGAGACATTGACGGCCACCGAGAGCGGCGCCGGCCAACTCACCGCGTCACGGCAGGCCTGGCGCATCACCCACTCGCCGATCGGCACGATCAGCCCGATCTCCTCCGCGAGCGGGATGAAGTCGAGCGGTGATACCATCCCGCGCTCGGGATGGCGCCAGCGGATCAGCGCCTCGCAGCCTGTGAGCTGGTTCGTCTTCAGGTTGAGCTGCGGCTGGTAGTGGAGCTGGAACTCGCGGCGGGCGAGCGCCTGCCGCATGTCGAGTTCGAGCTGGCGGCGCGCTTGCATGCGCGCGTCCATCTCGGGCTCGAAGAAGCGGAATGTGCCGCGCCCGTCGAGCTTGGCCCGGTAGAGCGCGAGGTCCGCGTTCTTCAGGAGTCGGTCGGCGTCCTGCCCGTCGGCGGGCGCGAAAGCCACGCCGACGCTGGCGCCGATGGTCAGGAGGTGGCCGTCGACCATGTAAGTCCGGCCGATCAGGTCGACGAGGCGGCGTGCGAGTGCCTGTGTGTCCGCCGGCTCCCTAATTGCGGTCTGAAGGACGACGAACTCGTCGCCACCTATGCGAGCGACAGTGTCGGTCGGCCGCACTGTCGAGCGCAGGCGCTCGGCCACCTTCACGAGGAGGGCGTCGCCGACCGGGTGACCGAGCGTGTCGTTGACCGGCTTGAAGCGGTCGAGATCGACCAGCAGCAGAGCGCAGGCCTCCTCACCGCGCCGCAAGCGAGCAAGCGCCTGATCCAGACGCTCACGAAGCAGCAACCTATTTGGCAGTCCGGTCAACGGATCGAGGCGCGCCATATCTGCGGCGCTCGCCTCGGCGGCCCTGCGCGCACTTACGTCTTCGCCGGTGAGTGCCCATCCCTCTCCTTCGACAGGATGAAGCTCGGCTCGAACCATCTGATTCTGAAATGTTATCTCGAATGCGGCATGCGCCTGCTCATCCACTGCGCGGCGCAACTGCTGGAAGAGTTCACGGCGAGATGGAGCGGTCGCCCTTCTTAGGGCGAGCAGTAACTGCAGAACGGATGCAGCAGCCGACCGTGCAATGCCCAAGTTTGCCAGCAAACGCTGGGCGGACTCAGTGCAAAGGCTGACGCGACCACCCGAGTCGAAAAATATCGCCGCGAGCTGGATGCTGTTGAGGCAATGAACAAGCCTTCCCGATGATGTTCCTGCCTGCACCGCCAAATGAGCAGAATTTGTCTGTGTTGTTGAACGACGAATGGGCAGATCTGCCAGCATGTGTAACTAGCTCAGTGATGCGCACAATGTGCGGCCTCGGCGGCACCAATCCGGAGCTCTACGACATCATGCCTTTCCTAAGTTTCTGTGTAAGATATGAGAAGCAGGCCGCCGTAGGGTTAACGACAGCTTCAAGCACGGGCCAACTCAGAGCAGCAAGTCGGCATCCAGTCTACTAGCCGTCTGCCCGGCGGAGCAGAGGCATCAACTTCTCCAAACGTGCGCGAAGCGTTGCGGGCGTGAAGGGCTTGAGCAGATAATCATCGACGCCGACGTGCTTCGCGCTTGCCGCACTGGCGATGTCGCGACTGGCAGTTGCCATCAACACACAGGTGTCCTTGAGCGCGGCATCCGCTCGTATGAATTGAACAAGCCGCAGCCCGCTCATCGGCTCCATCTTGAGATCAGCCAAAACAAGATGGAACCGCTCCGAGCGCAGCCGCTCCAACGCCTCCGCTCCGCTCTCCGCGACGGCGACGTCGACAAAGCCCAGCTTGCCCAGGATGCTCTTGAGCAACTCGGCCATCATGCTTTGATCATCAACAACAAGCGCCCGAAGATCATTAAAGGCGTTCATACGCGCTCGGCGGCAGCACTGCGGGATGCAGGCACACTCCCCACGAAGAGTTAAGATGCCCTCAACAGGGCATGTCGCCTTGGCTTCGGCAGCTCAGGGGAAACCGCCTTCACGGTGTGGAAAGGCTGGCGCATTAGGTCAGATGCCTTCGAACGGGAGGCTCTGGTGCTCGCGCTGCATTCTGTCGTTTCTGATGTCGAGGGCGCCATTGCGAGTGGCGACCCGGCCAAGCGCGTCAGCATGCTGCGCCAGATGACGGGCCTGTTCACGGCGCAGGCGCCGCGGCTCAGCGAGGATCAGATCGGCGCCTTCGACGAGGTGATCCTGCGCCTCTCGCGCGACATCGAGACCCGCGCCCGAGCCGAATTGTCGGCGCACCTCGCGGACGTGGCCAATGCCCCGCGCCGGGTGGTGCGCAACCTCGCCTACGATCCCTCCGCGGAGGTGGCCGGGCCCGTGCTCGAACGCTCGAACCGCCTCGACGAGAGCGACCTCGTCCAGATCGCGAGCGGTGCCGGGCAGCAGCACCTGATGGCCCTCTCTCGCCGCAGCACGCTGGCCGAGCGCGTCACCGACGTCATCGTCTCGCGGGGCAACGAGCAGGTGGTGCGCAGCGTCGCGGGCAACCAGGGCGCCCGGTTCTCGGCCGGCGGCTTCCAGATCCTGACGACGCGGGCCCAGCAGGATTCGGAGCTGGGCCGCGTGCTGACGAAGCGCTCCGACGTGCCGGAGGCGCAGCGCGCGCAACTCGTCGCCATCGCCCGCGAGCGCGCCCGCCAAGCCCTGGCGGCGGAATTCGGCGAGAATGCCGCCGCGCAGGCGACCCTCGCCGTTGCAACGGCTCTGACAGCGGTTCCTGCAGACTTCACTCCGGCCGAAGTGGCCGTCGCCAGGCAGGCGAAGGCTGGCCTCGATGAAGCAACCGTGCAGACTTGGCTGACCTCCGGCGAGACCACCTACGCGCTGGTGGCGCTGGCCCGGCTCGCGGGCGTTCCCTCGGCGATCGCCCTCAACGCGCACGCTGCGCCGACCACCGACCCGCTCCTGTTCCTGGTGCGCTCGGTCCGCTTCGGCTGGAAGACGCTGAAGCTCCTCCTCGCGAGCCGCCCGGAGGGCACGCCGAACACGGAGGCGCTGCAGAGCGCCTTCCAGGCCTTCCAGGACCTCTCCGTCGCGACGGCGCAGCGCGTGATCCGCTTCACCGCGGCCCGCGACAAGCTGGAGCAGCCGAGCGCCGCCTGAGCGCCAATGCGCACGACTTTAGCGTGCTGCCCGCCTTGACGGAGATTGTGCATTGCAACATGGAGACGCCGCGGCGCTCAGAATGATTTGGCGCCCGTGTTGAGTTTGAGGGGACATCATGACGACCACCCAGCCGAGCTTCGAGGTTCCGGCCGAGATGCGCGACTTCGCCGAGAAGAGCGTCGAGCAGGCCCGCAACGCCGTCGCCACCATCCTGCAGAACACCCGCAAGGCAGCCGAGAGCTTCCAGGCGTCCACAAAGACGACTGAGCTGCCCGCCAGCGCTGCCTTCTCGCGTGGCCTCGACTTCACTGAGCAGAACGTCGCGGCTGCCTTCGACCTGGCGCAGAAGCTGGTGCGTGCGCGTGATGCGCAGGAGGCCCTGCAGCTCCAGGCGGAGTATGTCCGCACGCAGTTTGCTGCCATGCAGAACCAGGCCAAGGACCTCGTCGGCACGATCCAACCTGCCAAGGCCTGATCGCAGCTGATCACCCCCTCCCCCGCGCTGATCGTAGGGTGCGGGGGAGGCACTGCTACTCGGAGATAGCGAGCAATGGCGCGACGCGGACGGCCGTCCTTGTTGGACATGAAGCAGACAGGCCGCACTGCTGGGGCCGGGCACAGGGGCAAGCTCCCAGCAGGTCCTACGTCAGCGGCTACGGATCACGCCTTGAACAAGGATGGGCCTTCGGCACCGGCCAGCGTGGCCGAGACGATTAAGGCTGCCCTGCACTCGCCCACTGAGGCTTCTGCACCTGCTCCGAATAAGCTCGTGGCAGGAGTCTCACCGAGCGCAATCCAAGCCCAGCCAGCGACATCTGCAGCATCGGTGTCAAGCAAAGCGGTAGACCAAGCGGCGCAACGCCCAGCGCGAGATGAGAGTGCTCGGGAACCCGCGCCTAGCAAGAGCACGGAACCAAGTGACTTGGAGCCAGCACACGCCGAACCGCGGCGCGCCGCGAGCACGCGACCGGAACAGTCTGAAGCGGCTCTCGGGCGCACGCAGACCGGCGCGGGCGCCGCTCCGCCCACGAGGAGCAACCAGCCTCCGACTTCAGCCTCTTCGGAAGCAGCTGCCCAAGGAAAAGGAGCTCAACCTGCAAGCGGCTGGAGAGGCCGCGCCCCAGCTCAGGCTGAGGCGTTTGCTGGCCCGCTCAATGTTACCCGCGCAGCCGTCCAGGCGAACGTGACCGTGTGGTCCTATCTGCGCAAAGAGAGCGAGGCTGCTGTCGCCCACTTCCGCGCTCTGAGCAGTGCGAAGTCCCCGACTGATGCGCTGGCACTCCAGGCGCAGGAGATGAGCCGCACACTCAATGCTGCGCTGAGCCTCGGGCAGGATTTGGCTGGCCTCACGACTGGGGCGAAGAAGAAGCAATAGAGCCGCCCCAATATTCACAACGCGGGTCGCCTTCGGGCGGCGCTTTTTGTTTTCCGCCCCGCGGTCAACTCGAAGCAGCACGAAGTCCCAGGGAGCCACGCGGCAGCCGAAGGGCTTGGACCTTGGGCTTACCTAAACCCGAAGCACATCCTTGGATCCCGCTCGCCTGGGCCAACGAAACCCAATCCACAGAAGGCCGCGGGTTTCCGGCACCGATATCCCGCGCTTTAGAGAAGGAGAACGATACACCTATTGAATAGGAGGGGTGCTCTCAGGCGGTCGGCGGAACTTCGTGGCCTGCTCGAAGCTGTAGGCAAGCCGGATCAGTGTCGCCTCGTCCCACGGTCGGCCCAGAAGCTCGACTCCAACCGGAACGCCAATCGGCGCACTCTCGCTAGGCGGAGAGAAGCCGCCCGGCACGGTGATCGCCGGGAAACCCGTCGCGGAGCCCAAAATGCCATTGCGCTCCACTTGGCGTGCTCCAATCGGCACAACTAGGCGCTGCTGGTGGGGGTAGACCAATGCGTCGAGCTGATTCTCGGCCATGATCTGCATCACGCGATCGCGCAGCTTCGCCCGTATGAAGAGGCGATCCTTGTATTCGGCACTGTCCCGGTCGAGCCCTTGGGACTTTCGGATCTCATCGCCGATATTCGGCGAGAACTTACCGGATGCGATGATCTCCTCCAAGGATTTGACCGGCGCGTTCGCCTTCGGGTCGGACAGGTAGCTGTTCAGGTCAGGCTTCAGATCGTAGAGATGCACGCTGACCCCGGTCACCAGTTTGTTGGTGTCGAGCATGGGATCGCGGATGGACACCATCGTCGCTCCGGCTTCCTCCATGCGGCGAATGGCTTCCCGCGTGACATTGTTCACGTCCTGGTGCACAGGCTCTTTACCGAACAGCGTCTCTACGATGCCGATGCGGGCACCTTTCAGCCCGTCCGCCTTCAAGAACGTGGTGTAATCCTTCTCGACATGACCGGCGTTCCAGGCAGTTGCGGGATCGCCAGCGTCGTAGCCCACCAACACGTTCAACGTCTTGACGGCATCTGTCAGGGTGCGCGCGAGAGGGCCGGCAGCGTCCTGCACGAACGAATATGGAATGATGCCGGTTCGGCTGACCAATCCGACGGTTGGCCGGATGCCGACGAGGCTGTTGGCCGACGCTGGCGAGCGGATCGAATTGATGGTGTCCGTGCCGATGCCGACCAGGCCGAAGTTGGCTGCGAGACCCGCACCCGTGCCGCCACTGGAGCCGCCGGGCGTCCGGGTAAGATCGTAGGGATTGCGCGTCTGTCCGCCGAGTGAGCTGATGGTCTCACCCCAGACGGCGAACTCATGAAGGTTGGTCTTGGCGATGATGATCGCGCCTGCCGCCTTCAGCTTCTTGACGATGGTCGCATCCTCGGGCGGCACGTAGCCTTCAAGGCTCAGCGACCCACCTGTCGTCGGCATGTCGGCCGTGTTGGTATTATCCTTGAGCAGAACGGGGACACCATGAAGCGGGCCGACCGGACCTGAGGCTTTGAACTTCGCGTCCAAGTCGTCAGCGATCTCGCGTGCTTTCGGGTTGACGAGAATGACCGCGTTAAGCGCCGGGCCCTTCTTATCATAGGCGTCGATCCTCGCGAGATAGAAATCGACGAGCTGACGTGCAGTCAACTTGCCGTCTTTCATCGCAGACTGAACATCTGCGACAGTCGCCTCTTGCAATTTCAGTCTCGAATCGCCTTCCGCAGAGGCGTGATAAGCATGCAAACTCAAGGCGAGACCAACGGCTACACTGAAGCGACTACGCAATATAGCTCGCATGACAGATGGATCCTTCAAGGCCAGCCTGCCCCCCGGAACCGCATTCATTATGCTCTTGCCTCGAAGCGTAGAGCCGCAAGGGCAGAGTTTGCAATGCGGATTTCCGCCGGTTCCGCACTTCAGGGCGTCCTTTCGGCTTGTGCTCAGCGCCGCCTGTCGTGCGGAGGCTGAGGATCGCAGCTTTCATGTTGGCTTCGCGGGATCGCGGTGCGCCGCGGGAACATGAAGCCGCGATGGACGAAGCTCGGGCAGTGGCCGCAGTCCCCTGCCCGAGCCTCAGCTTGAGACATTTACCTGGGGCTCAATGGTGGGTCGCAGCCGATGTGTTCGTGTGCGCCAGGAAGAAGCGCATCATCTCTCGGCTGGCATCGGGACCACGCGGGTCCGTGTAAGTGCCGGCCGTGCTGCCGCCTGACCAAGCGTGTCCCGCGCCATGCAGAAGCCACTGCTCAAGGACATCACACCCGCTATCATCAGCTTGAACGGTCCGTGTATAGGCCATCCCACCAGACGTCTTGCCGGACGTTACTTTCGTATTCAGCGCGGCTCTGGGCCTCGCCTGAGCGATCACTTGATCGCCGTTGATGGGGTTGACCGTTCGATCACTGTCACCGTGGAAGACGATGGTCGGCACGATCGGTCCGTTCCCTCTCGGCCGAACGGCACCGCCTCCGCTCATCGCAGCAAAGGCCGACGGCATGTCCTTGGCTGCACCGCAGGCCAACCCGGAGTGGATGCCAACTGCGGCGAACAGGTCCGGATAGGTGGCTGCCATGATGGCAGCCGCAGCGCCGCCCGCCGAGAGACCAGCCACGTAAACCCGCGCTCGGTCGGCTGAGAACTCCTCAACAACGGCAAGCGCAATGCCGGCAATCAGCGAGGGCTCTCCGCCCTCACGCCGCTGGTCACTCGTGTTGAACCAGTTCCAGCACTTCTGCATGTTGGCTGTTTGGGGCTGGCGTGGATACACGACGAGGAAGGTCTGCTCCTCGGCCAGTTCGTTCATCCGTGTGCCCGCGGCAAAATCGTCTGGGTCCTGAGTGCAGCCGTGCAGCATGACCACGACTGGAAGCGCCTGGCCGGTGTAGCCACTGGGGACGAACACCTTGTAGGTGCGGCTTCCCGCATCGTTCGAGAAGGTCCGCTCCTCGAAGCGCGCACCATCCGGCACAGGAACCGATGTCTGCCGCTTGGACCGGAGGCCTTCGCCGAGACCAGCCCGCGGGCCCGATTCAGCGAGACGGTCGCGGAAGGCGTGCATCGTCTCGGCGAGATCGGGAAAACCCGCGGCCTGCTCGCGAGGCGCTGACGCCCTGGCGGCCTGCGCCCACCCGTGACCCGCCGCCGTCCAGGCGCCGCCCGGGGCTGAGGGAGCGACCATGTCGATCGTCGGCCCTGCGCGCTTGGCTCTCCAACCGCCCTTTTGCGCCTCGCTGTCCGACCCGCCGTGAGCTGTGTCCGGGACTGCGCGGCCCTGAAGCAGCGCCATGGCTTCAGTGAGTTTGCCGGCCCGGGTGAGACGGGTCACCTTACCCATGTCGATCTTGCTGAACGCGTTCATGATCATAATTCCTCGTTCGCCCAAGCCGAATTGGGCGTGAGCGTGGTCTTGCAGTGGCTGGATAGGTCGAAGGTTCAGGCTGTGCGGTCGGCGAGAGCGGCCTTCACAGCCGGACTCGCCTGAAAAGCTCCGAGAACCTCGACTGAGCCGATGGCAGCCCGGGCGAGCTCCGGGGTGACATCCTCAGCAATGCTCGCGAGACCGAGAACCTGGATGTGAAGCGGAGCTCCGGCATCCCGCGCCGCCTCCAGATCTCGCTGTGTGAAGTGCGATAGGCCGAGACTGAGCTGGCGCCGCGCCACCGATTGGCGGACGGCCTCGTCCTGCCGCTCAAGCTGGTTGCGCACAGCCGTGCGGATGAAGTCAGCGCGGTTGGCATAGAACCCGTCGCGCACCATCAGGTCCACGCGACCGAGATCGACGAAGCCTAGGTTGACCGTAATCTTCTCGCTGTCGGCACCCTTCGGCCGCAGCTCCTGTATGTTGCTTGCCACCAGAAATCCCTATCGCCATCCCGCTGGATGGTCTGAAGATGGGTTCGGGATGGTGAATCGCAAGAGCGTGCCTGACAGGGATCTCTTTTCCCAGCCTGCTCAGATGCGCAGTTCTTACCGCGAGGCGGTGCTGACCTGAGCCGACATCGTCCTCCCCTTCGAGCGCGTCGGCACGACGATCGAGGCCCGACTGGTGCTCATCTTCGACGAGCCTGGGAAGGCGCACGCCTGCGCTGAGGCGGTGAGACAACGGATGAGCGGCGTCGCAACCGTGGATCGCACCGTGGACGAGGCGACCAGCGCGGAGGAGGATCGCCTCTTAGCCGCAGGTGGTGCCGTGCCGCCCTTCTTGCGGGGTCCGACGCCCTGGACCAGGGCGGCTGCATTGAACTTCCGCGAAGCGGTCTGGCTGGGCCCACTCGCCCGGGCTGCCGCGCGACTCAGTGAAGCCGGAATTCTCCGTCGATGGCTCGCAGCTCGGCGGGCTTGATCAGGCGGCTGTGGGCTACTTTCACAGAGTGAAGTGGCCCATCGAGTGTCTCCTGCCAGAACGCAAGGAAGCGGCGCAATTCTGGAAACTCCGGAAATAGGTCGTGGTGCTGCCAGACGAAGCTCTGCAGCAGATGCGGGTGATCGGGCAGGTGATAGAGGATCTCGGCGGTGGTCAGGCTGTAGCCTTCCAGCTGGCGGCGGAAGGCTGGCGACACGGACATTCGGAACCTCGCTCGATCGTGCTGAACGATTACCGCAGGCTGACGCAAGCCTTCCTATCGATCAAGGGGGACCCACAGAATACTCTGTGTTCACAGCGTCTTAGCACTCGCCATGCCTGCCTGCTGCCAAGCGACACGGTCGAGCTTGGCACCTAACTGCTACGAGTGCCAAAAAATGTCCTCGAGATCTCTTGCGAAGTCCCGCTATCGCTCCCAGCTTGCCGGCCGTCGGGCGGCTTGTCCAAGTGCCCGATGGTTCATGAGTGCAGCACTCGCGCTGGAGGCATTGCATGACGTTCCGTCCGTTGCACGATCGAGTCGTTGTCCGCCGCATCGAGGCGGAGGAGAAGTCGAAGGGCGGCATCATCATCCCGGATACCGCCAAGGAGAAGCCGCAGGAGGGCGAGATCGTCGCCGTTGGGCCTGGAGTCCGCGACGAGCAGGGCCGCGTGACGCCTCTCGACTTGAAGGCCGGCGATCGCGTGCTGTTCGGCAAGTGGTCCGGCACGGAAGTCCGGATCGATGGTCAGGATCTCCTGATCATGAAGGAGTCCGACATCATGGGCGTGATTGAGGCCCAGGGCTCTCTGCAGCAGGCCGCCTGATCCCGGGGCTTGCCTACATCGTCATGTCTTTTGAGGAGTGACAAACATGGCAGCAAAAGAAGTCCGCTTCTCCGCAGACGCTCGCGAGAAGATGCTTCGTGGCGTCGACATCCTGGCCAATGCGGTCAAGGTGACGCTGGGCCCCAAGGGCCGCAACGTCGTGATCGAGAAGAGCTTCGGCGCGCCGCGCATCACCAAGGACGGCGTGACCGTCGCCAAGGAGATCGAGCTCGCCGACCGCTTCGAGAACATGGGCGCCCAGATGGTGCGCGAAGTGGCCTCGAAGACCAACGACATCGCGGGTGACGGCACCACCACCGCGACCGTGCTCGCTCAGGCGATCGTCCGCGAGGGCGCCAAGTATGTCGCGGCTGGCGTCAACCCAATGGATCTGAAGCGCGGCATCGACCAGGCGGTCTCGGTTGTCGTCGAGGACCTGAAGAAGGGCGCGCGCAAGATCACCAAGAACGACGAGATCGCTCAGATCGGCACGATCTCCGCCAACGGTGATGCCGAGATCGGCCGCATGTTGGCTGCCGCAATGGAGAAGGTGGGCAACGAGGGCGTGATCACGGTCGAGGAGGCGAAGACCGCCGAGACCGAGCTCGACGTGGTCGAGGGCATGCAGTTCGACCGCGGCTACCTGTCTCCCTACTTCATCACGAACGCGGAGAAGATGATTGCCGAGCTCGACGACCCCTACATCCTGATCCACGAGAAGAAGCTCTCCTCGCTGCAGGCGATGCTCCCGGTCCTCGAGGCCGTGGTGCAGACCGGCAAGCCGCTCCTCATCATCGCCGAGGACATCGAGGGCGAGGCGCTCGCGACCCTCGTCGTGAACAAGCTGCGCGGCGGCCTCAAGGTCGCGGCCGTCAAGGCGCCGGGCTTCGGTGATCGCCGCAAGGCCATGCTCGAGGACATCGCAGTCCTGACCAAGGGGCAGACCATTTCGGAAGATCTCGGCATCAAGCTCGAGAACGTGACCCTTCCGATGCTCGGCCGCGCCAAGCGCGTCCGCATCGAGAAGGAGAACACCACGATCGTCGACGGTGCGGGCACCAAGGCTGACATCGACGGCCGGATTGCGCAGATCAAGGCGCAGATCGAGGAGACCACCTCGGACTACGACCGCGAGAAGCTCCAGGAGCGTCTGGCCAAGCTCGCGGGCGGCGTCGCGGTGATCCGCGTCGGTGGTTCGACCGAGGTCGAGGTCAAGGAGAAGAAGGATCGCGTCGACGACGCGATGCATGCCACTCGCGCGGCGGTCGAGGAAGGCATCGTCCCCGGCGGCGGCACGGCGCTGCTGCGTGCCAGAGCTGCCGCGCAGGGGCTGAAGAGCGACAATCCCGATGTGCAGGCGGGGATCAACATCGTCCTCAAGGCGCTCGAGGCCCCGGTCCGTCAGATCGCTGAGAATGCTGGCGTTGAGGGCTCGATCGTCGTGGGGAAGATCACCGAGAACAACTCGGCGAGCTTCGGCTTTGATGCTCAGACAGAGCAATACGTTGATCTGGTTCAGGCCGGCATCGTCGATCCGGTGAAGGTCGTGCGCGCTGCCCTCCAAGACGCGGCCTCCGTCGCCGGCCTCCTCGTCACCACCGAGGCGATGGTCGCGGACGCCCCGAAGAAGGAGCCTCCTCCTCCGATGCCGGGCGGTGGTGGCATGGGTGGCATGGGCGGTATGGATTTCTGAGCCCCCACCATTCGCAACGAGGGCTGCCTTCGGGCAGCCCTTTTTGTTGCCCGCATCTCGACCGCCTCAAAGTGACACCAAGTCCCAATTGCCTGGGGTGCGCCGGCGACTTTGCCACAGCTGCAAACCTTGGCTGATTTGCAGGCCGGGCTACTTCAAGCAAAAGCTGTCGATCTTACGATCCTCAAGCCGCCAGGATCTCGGCTGAGCATTCCGTCAGAGATGTCCAACAATGTGAAGCGTGGCAGCTGCTTTAACGGGCCGCCCAGGTCTTTTGCCTAAGAGATGGGCAGCTGTTCAAGCTGAGCCATAATAGGGACGACTTTTTGAGCTATGGCGACTGTTGACACAGTCGCACTTGCAGGAGGAGCTTAGGTTTTAAAATCTGACGAGGTCGCCACATGAGCAACTTCGACCACATCCTGAACTGGACGCTTAAGCGCGGCTCACATCCGTTTCCGGGCCTGACGGTGGCACCTGTATCAACGAAGCGGCCGTCGTCGCGCACGGCTATCCCTACCGCCCAATCAAATCGCATCTCGCGATGCCGCCGTGCTTCTCGCGGCCAATTTGCCGTCTCGCACTTCACCTGAACGACGAAGCGAACGACGTGCAGCGCCAGCGCCTGCTTCCGTTCGTCACTCGGCTCGCCTGCGCCGACACGCCAGAGGTTGAAGCGGAGCGTGAGGCCTATATCCGCTCGCGCATCAACCTCGACGGCCCTCTGCCCATTCGCGTCTCCCTCGATGAAGGCATCAGGGTTCTCGAAGGAGCGCTTGCCATCGGCCGGCAGGCAGACCCGCTCGCAAGCGAGGATGCCATTGAGCGGCTGGATGCGGCGCGCGAGTCCGCCTCAGAGCACACAGTGGTCCGCGCGCAGTTCCTACCTGCGAAGCTGAAAGGATGGCTCAGCAAATTGGGGCAGAGCGAGACTGCAGCGTAGGATCAACCCGCGCGGGTTCATCAGACTCCTCGGTCAGGCCTTTGAAACTGGTCGTGGTGGCGTGGGCATCGCGTGAGGTGACGCTGATTCCCGGAGAGCACGGCTTCAGCTGTCTGCCCCATCGGCTTCTGAGGAGGCGAAGTCCCAGAAAGCCGCATGCTGCTCAAAGGGCATAGACCCTGGGTCCAGCTGGATCCGAAGCATGTCCTTGGATCCAGTCCGGCGTCAGCCTGGAATGTGCCTCGGGACTCGTCGACCAGCACGGCCCGGCAGTCGACATAGGAGCTCGAGTCCCTCCGATCTCAGGCCCGCTCAATGTCAAGGCCTTCATCGTGACGAGTGAGTCACCCCGCCTCGCAGGCAAAGAGCGGGTCATTAAGCGGTGGGCCGTGCTTTCGACGAGCGCTGAAGCTGCCCTCGAGCTCGTTCGAATGCGGGTTGGGCCCGGGTGCGTAGTGAGTGCGCGCGATGAGGCACTCACCGCAGACGAGGCGAGCGCGATCAGTTTGCAGGCGGGCCGCGTCACTGCGCTATGATGACTTGAGATCGAGCGCTCAAGGGACAGCTGCCCCATGATGCGGCCAGTTGCACTTCAAGCCGGCCTTGCTTTTGACCTCTCTGAAGCACGATCAATGGCTCCAATCACCCGCTTGGGCGCAAGGTGGTGGATCATGTGCCCCATGCCCGGAACGACGATGAACTCGCTGTCCGGCAACTCGCGGTGCAGCCGCTCCGACTGACGGCCGACATCCGCGATCTGATCATCTGCGCCCGTGATGATCACCACCGGCAGCCTCAGCTTGCGGTAGTGCTCTCGAAGCTCCACGGTGACGGGCGTCATCAGGGCCGCGTCCTCGGCCGATGCTCGCAACTGCGAGGGGCGGAGCATCAGCGCTTTCGGGAACAGCAGATCGAACCGCTCTGGCACCTCGACTGGTGCGAACATGGCCTTGCTCAAGCCAGGCAACAGGACGCGCCCAAGCAAGGGCGAAACCGTGTAGCGCATCACGTCTCCGACCACCGGGATGGCAGGTGGGGAGAACAGCAGCACGTCGGCCCGCAGCGTCGGGTAGTAGTAGCCGGATGCCAGGACGAGGCTGCGGGCGATTTGCGGCGCTTGCAGCGCCAGAGCTACCGCAACCAAGCTGCCCCAGGAGTGCCCGAGCACCACGGCCCGGGAGACGCCAAGCCGCTCCAGGGCCGTCTGGAAGAGGGTTGCGTGAGCGCGCGGCGTCCACAGCCCCCGCGGGCGTTCACTGTAGCCGTAGCCTGGCCGGTCGATGATGATCACGCGATAGCGTTTGGCAAGCTCGTCGACGATGCCGCTGATGACAAAGTCCTCGGCCAGGGTGCCGTTGCCGTGGATGAGCACCACGGGCTCGCCTTGCCCACGCTCGATGTAGTGCAGGCGCACCCCGTTCACGCTCATGAAGCGACCGATGGGCGGGTAGCGATGCTCCGCCTCACGCGTCTTCGCCACCGTGTAGAGAGCCGCGGCTCCCAGAGCGGCCGCGGATCCGATCAGGCCGGGAGCCAACCAGTTCCGCCCGTTGGTGCGTGGCCTGAAGTTGTGAGCCCTGTCGTCGTGCATGCATCCTCGCTTGATGCTGGGGTCAAGCCGAGGTTCTGCGGCTTGTTCCGCCGATGACATTGACGAAGGCCCGATGACGCTCAATCCGCCCAGGGCTGCCGATCCCGAAATTGAAACCAATGTCCGTGGAGTGATACCTGAGCGGACATGCTTTATTCGGACCGGTGCTCTAGCAGTCTCGGCGCCGGTCCAAATCTCGGAGTCCGAGATTGCAGCAATTGGCTGGCTTAGCTCTGCTTCGAAAGGCGTCTGCGCTTCGTCTTGCCTGTTGCCCGGCGAAGGATGTGCGACAACGCCTCGACCGAATAGGGCTTTTGCAGAAGCTCGAAGCCGTCCGGGCCCTCTTTCGCCAGCACGTGGCTGTAGCCGCTCGTCAGCACGACCGGCAGACCGGGATGGAGGCGCCGGATCTCACGGGCAAGATGAACGCCATCCATGCCCGGCATCACCACGTCCGAGAACACCGCATCGAACACCGCTCCAGCGGTGCCAAGCACTTTCAGCGCCTCAGGAGCGTTGTGGGCCCAGGTCGTGACATACCCAAGATCCTCCAGGATCTGTGTTGCGAACCGGCCCACCTCCAAGTTGTCTTCTACAACGAGCACCCGCTGCCCAGAGCCGTCCGCTGATGGACTGAGCTCCTCCTCGGGCTCCTGTGTGACCTCGGCCTCAGCTTCAGGCAGGTAGAGCGTGAACGTGGTGCCCTGACCGAGCTTGCTCGCGACATCCACATCGCCGCCGGACTGCTTGGCAAAGCCAAACACCTGCGACAAACCCAAGCCTGTGCCGCGGCCGATCTCCTTTGTCGTGAAGAAGGGCTCGAAGATGCGGCTGATCTGACTTGGCTCGATGCCGGAGCCTGTGTCGGTCAGCGACACCGCCGCAAAGGGCCCTGACGCACCCGAGTGGTGGCGGATGGGCGGCATCCCATCGTGGCAGGAAAGGTGCACCGTCAGCGTGCCCTCGCCCTCCATCGCGTCACGGGCATTCACCGCCATGTTGACGAGGGCGGTCTCGAACTGGCTCAGGTCCGCCCGCACGTAGCAGAGGGTATCGGGCACCTCGGTCACGATGCGGATGCGCGCGCCCATGATCGGATCGAGCATCTCGGCCACGGCACGCAAACAGGTTCCGACCTCGAACACTTCAGGCTGGAGAGCTTGCCTGCGGGCGAAGGCGAGAAGCTGGCTGGTCAGCTTGGCAGCGCGCTGGACAGTGTCTGAGACCGCATCCATGTAGCGCTTACGACGCTCCTCCGGCAGATCGGGGCGCCGGAGGAATTCGACAGATGAGCGGATGATGGTCAGGAGGTTGTTGAAGTCGTGCGCCACACCTCCCGTGAGCTGGCCTACCGCCTCAAGCTTTTGAGATTGTCGCAATGCCTCTTCCGCTCGGGCAAGAGCCTCCGCTTGCTCACGATGGGTGGTGACGTCACGGCCGTTCGCGTAGATCTTCCCGCCCTCGAAGGCCCCCGTCCACGCGAACCAACGATAGCTGCCGTCCTTGTGCCGCACCCGGATCTCGCAAGGGTCCGTCAGCGGCTTCTCGGTGATGCAGCTGCGGATGGCGGTCAGGTTCTCAATCTCGAGAGGATGCGCAAAATCTGCGAAGCTCCTGCCGACGAGTTCATGTTCCTGCCAACCGAGGATCCTCGTCCAAGCTGCGTTGGCAGCCTGAAGCACGCCCTCGGCGGTGACGATGACGAGGAGATCTTGCGACAGGCGCCAAGCCTGATCACGCTCGACAGCGCTGACGCTCACGCGCTGCTGCGCATCGAGGTGAAAGGCGATCAGGTCAGCGAATGCCTTGAACATGCCGATGGTGCCAGGCGTGTTCAGGCGAGCCGGCTGCGGATCGATGGCGCAGAGCGTGCCCCAGAAGGTGCCGTCTGGCAGCACGATGGGCATCGAGATGTAGCTCTGGAAGCCATAACGCGCCGGAGTTGGATGGCCGCAGTAGACCTCGTCTTCAGCGACATGGTCGATGACGACAGCAACTCCGTCACGCCGGACCTCGCGGCAGATCGTCGTCGCGACCTCCAACTCACCGCCGGGCGGCAGTCCGAATGCAATCCCGTCACGCACTTGGCAGGCAACCCAGCGATCGTCCGTGACACGAGCCACTGCGGCGAAGCCCATGCCTGTCGCACGGCAGACGGTCTCCAAGATCGTCGGCACCACCTCGATGCTGTCGATGGCCGCAAGGTCGGCTTGGAAGTCGTGACCTACGTGGAGATCAGGCGCAGGCCTATTCATCGGCTGACGAAGTCTGAGGGGCCGGAAGGTTGGGGCGAGCTGCCGCTCGGTCACGCTCCATCAACAGACGGAGGGCGGCCCGGACCATCTCGCTTACGGAGGCATATTCACCTCGGGCGATCTGAGTCTCGACGTATTCGGCGAGAGGGCCGGTGAGTGCGATGTGACGGGAGTGCTTTGCAGCCATCCCGCAGCGTAGCACGCTGTTGCGAGGGTGTCGCATCTGAAACACCCCCACACTGCTCCACAGGGCAAACAAGCATCTGCCCTGCAGCATAGCACTTGTCTGCAAGCGCATACCCCAACGGACAAAACGAGCGCTGCGCGAAACGCACAGCTTGTCCGACAGGCTGTAGATCGGTGAGATCAGCCTGCCTCAATCTGTGGTCCTCGTGCGTCTTAAGGAGCCTAGCAGCCCGGAAGATGCAATATGCGTTCACATCCGCACGCTCTGACGCCAACTCGCTTCCACCGCTTCAGCAAAACTGACAAGCTGTTGAAGAGGCCGAATATGGCGCCAATCGTCGGAGTTCTGAGTGCGCGCGTTCTCACGGGATTTTATCGCAATACTCATTTGTCTTGCTCCAATCGCAGCTTTGGCTGAGGTGCAGATCCTGGCAGCCAAGATCACAGCCGGCGAGCTCTGGGTGCTGGGCTCAGTCGATGAGCCGGAGTCTGAGATTACCCTCGACGACAAGTTTCCAAGGCGCACAGACAGCAAGGGCAATTTCGAGTTCCGCGTCGTCTACCATCCTGCCAGCTGCATCGTGACGCTGCGAACGGCGCGACAGGAGCGCAGCGCCGTTGTCGGCGAGTGCGGTCAGCAGGGAGCGAAGGGCGACAAGGGCGATACAGCAGTAGCGTCTCAGACCGCGGCTGCCGGACCGCAAGGTCCACCTGGCCCTCCCGGGCCGCCTGGACCCGCAGGTCCACCCGGTCCAGCAGGTCCGCCTGGATCTATAGGACCTTCTGGCCTGCAGGGATCTCCCGGCCAGATCGGACCGGTCGGGCAGCCCGGAGAAAAGGGCAATCCTGGCGAGGCAGGGTCCGTCGGTCCAGCTGGAACAGACGGCGGTCCTGGGCCTGTCGGACTGCAGGGACCACCTGGACCGAAAGGCGAGCCAGGTGCGCCCGGTCCGCAAGGGGCGCAAGGATTGCAGGGTGAGGCTGGACCTGCTGGACCGCCGGGGCCTCCCGGTGAGGCTGGTTCGATCGGCCCGCCAGGCCCACCCGGAAAAGCAGGTCCGCGGGGACCAGCAGGCCCGCCTGGTCCGCCCGGCCCTCGGGGACCGGCAGGTCCTCCAGGAGCAAAGGCTGTCAGCGCTCCGCGCGTTGTCCCGAACTCCACGCGTTCAGACCAGCAGCGGCCTATCCAGCCTGCTCCTGCACCTGAAGCCGTGGCTCCATATTAGCCGGCGGCAAGCCAGACCCGCGGCCACACCGCCGGCGCATGCGCAGCCTCTCCCCGTCTTCGACCTTCTCCGCGTGCCCGTTACGATTGGAATGTGTGACCTTTGCCGGGGAAGACTGCGCGGATCTCCCTTGCCTTTTGGCCGCAGCCTTCGCTGCACTCCGCAGCCGCAGGAGCCGCTCTTGCAATGGGGCTCGACGCTCGATTGTGGGCAGGAGTTAGATCAGGCGGCGTCCTGTCCTTGGCTCTCAAGCGCTGGATAATCGATGTAGCCCCGAGCATCGCCGCCATAGAAGGTCGAGCGATCGTAGCTGTTAAGGGAAGCGCCGGCACGAATTCGCTCCGGCAGGTCTGGGTTGGCGATGAACTGCCGCCCGAACGCCACAGCGTCCGCATCGCCACGCGCGATCACCTTGCGAGCGGTCTCGGCGGTGAAGCCGCCGGCCGCGATGAGAGGACCGCCAAATCTCATCTTGAACCGTGAGGCAGCGTCGGGCGCATCGGGATCGAGGGCATTGGTATCGCTGTTCTGGTCTGCCCGTGGCTCGACAACGTGGATGTAAGCCGGATGTCGCTCTCCGAGCTGGGAGGTCACGTAGTCGAACAGTGCACCTGGATCGGAATCCTTCATCCCGTTGAATGACCCCCAGGGCGAGAGACGCACGCCGATGCGATCGGCGCTCCAGGCTGCAGCTATCGCATCGACGATCTCCAGGAGGAGCCGCGCCCGGTTCTCGATCGCGCCGCCATAGCGATCGGTTCGTCGGTTGGTCCCGTCCTGCAGGAACTGGTCGATTAGGTAGCCATTCGCTGAGTGGATCTCGACGCCATCGAAGCCCGCCTCACGGGCATTCAGCGCCGCTTGACGGAACTGCGCCACGATGCCGGGAATCTCGTCCAGCGTGAGCGCACGCGGCTCCTCGAAGGGCACAGGATTGAAGTGCGCATCCAGGTGGTTGCCGGGGGCGGGCTCGGCAGAGGGCGCGACAGGACGCGCCCCGCCCGGCTGCATCGACGAATGGGAGATGCGCCCCGTGTGCCAGATCTGCAGGACGATCAGCCCACCCTTGGCATGCACCGCATCGGTAACGAGGCGCCAACCGGCAATTTGCTCTGCCGAGTGGACGCCAGGTGCTCCCGGATAGCCGCGGGCCTGTTGCGACACGTCGGTCGCTTCCGCGATGATGAGCCCACCCTGGCTGGCTCGCTGGCCGTAGTATGTGGCGTTGAGGGCTTGTGGCACGTCGCCGGGCTGGCGCGACCGCATGCGGGTCAGCGGCGCCATAACAATCCGGTGTTCCAGAGCGAGAGCACCGATGCGAATGGGTATGAACAGGGGATCTTTGGACAAACCGCGAGTCTCCATCGAAGTCGAGTCACATGGGCGTGCAGCGGGGGGCGCAGCACGAGAGCCAGACTGGGCTTGGCTAGCGCGCTCGGCGGGAGCCCGAGTGCTCGAGCCGTGTTGGAGCTTTCCGGCCCGGCCCCGAACAACCGGCACGCGCTGCAGAAGTATCCCTCACTCGATCAGCCATGGCCGACCCGCAAGCACGACATCGGGCGGCTCTCGCGAATGCGCAGCGCTTACACTGAGGCCGATCAGAGGTCCCTTTGGCGGCCACAGTGCCGACGCACATGCGGCCCCTCATCGAGGGAAAGACGCTCGCGCACTCGTCGTGGAGACCAATAAGTCGGGATGCTGAGCATGTATGCTCCGCGTCGCTTGGTTAGCGCGCTGATCTTTGTCGGCAATGTCAGGGAGCTCGTCAAGCTTGAGCATTCGCAACCGATCGTCATCTGGCTGCCCTCCTGCTTCGTGCAGATTATCTGTGCAAGAGTCTTAGTCTCGCCTGGTTTGGGGCAGCTGATCCGCAGACACACGTGGTGGCTCGGCCTTTCGATTCAGGCCGCCCGCTCACTGGAGAAGACGAAGCTCTTGATCAACACGCTCTTGGCACTTCTCTCAGCCCTCATTGTGTTAGGGGCTTACGCCGTCTTCAAGGGACCTCGCTGCCCTTGCGAGCGTTGCGAGCTCTCTGGCGGACCCGTTCAGCTCCAGCCTGAAGCCTGATCGTGAGTGCCCGAATTCGGGCTGCTCACGAATGGATGGCTGCATACAGTGCATTACCTCGTCGTCATTCGTTCCCCTCTCGAAGGGTATTCGGGAAGGAACGCTTATGAAGATCGGACACTGGCGATCTACGGCTCTTGTCGTCGCGCTACTTGCTTCTACAGCCGCTCATGCCGGGCCACCGAAGGCTGCCGTCTTCGACTTCCAACTTGCCGATCAAGGTGCGCTGGGCCCAACCGACGCTGACCAGGCACGCCTCGCTCCCCTGAGTGACATCCTGCGCTTCCTACTGACGGAGAGCGGCCGATACCAGATCGTCTCGACCGAAGCAGTGAAGGCCGAGGTGGCCAAAGGCCCTGACCTGCGCCACTGCAACGGCTTCGCTGAGGACTACGCCAGGAAGCTCGGAGCGGATGTCGTGATCACAGGCGAGATCCAGAAGGTGTCTAATCTGATCCTCAACATCAACGTCTACCTGAAAGATCTGAAAAACAGCAAACCCGAGCAAGCCTACAGCGTCGACGTCCGCGGCAACAACGACACCTCGTTCGATCGTGGACCGAAATATCTCGTGAAAAACAACCTTCCGCCCCGGCGATAGAGCGGGCATGCCGCAAACAAGCGAACTGCCGATTGCGTGTTCGAATGCGGACCGAACCATCTGCCGATTTGAGCGGTTGATTGGGCGGGCGCTCGCGAGCGATACCGTTGCCAGGTGGGCGCACCTCAGGAGGAGGCATCATGTTGAAGATCATGGTGAAGCCTGAAGGAGATGGCACTCACGCGGTTTTCTGGGGAGACAAACCGGTTGCGTTTGGGCTCAGCCTCGACGAGGCAGAGAATTACTCGACCTTCCTGCGTGCATCGCTCCGTGTGCATCGGACGCATAAACTTCCTGGGGCGCTCAATCGCCGCGTGTAAGATCAGGCTTTCGGGCAGCTAAGGTCCGGGACCGAGATTACTGCCCGTTGCTGGAACGAGGCCCAGTCTACCCAGCATGGCTGATTGTAAATCGCACTGAGGATGCGAGCATGGACGCTCTCAAGGAGATCTACGGCCCGTTCTTCCACTCAGAGGCAAAGCTTACTTTCGAGGCCGACATGCGGATGACGGTCACGCTCCCAGACGGGCGCTCCTTGATGATCGGGATGGATGACTTCCGCTTCCACAACCCGAACGCGGAACCGCTGCCCCGCTTCGAGTTTCGAGAGCATTCCCAACGCCGCGATCCCTGACGCGGCACAATCGCCCGCCTGGCTCCGCCTTTGATCTTGTGCTTCTCGCCGCAATTGGTGATGGGTCTAGCAACGCTGACCCGTGGTAGCCTCCGCGAAGCGGCGCCGATCCGCACTAGCACCGCGATCTACGGCCTTGAAGTCCGAACGTGTCCCCGGCTAACTGTTTGATCCCAGGGTTTGATGGTGCAGTTTTCTCACGAGAGTGGAAGGACGCGCTATGGGCCAGGTTCAGCACGGGAGCGCCACGACGACAGCGGCAGTCCGTCGAGCGATACAGCATAGTCAAGCGAGCCTGAGGGCGTTGGCGGCCCGTTACGGCGTCAACCCGAAGACCGTCGCGAAGTGGAAGAAGCGGTCCTCGGTGGCTGACCGGAAGACGGGGCCAACGGAACACCGGTCTACGGTGCTGACGGCCGAGAACGAGGCGGTGATCGTCGCCTTTCGCCGGCACACCCTGCTGCCACTCGACGACTGCCTCTACGCCCTGCAGCCGACGATCCCGCACCTTACACGCTCAAGCCTGCACCGGTGCCTGCAGCGCCATGGCATCTCGCGGCTCCCCGAAGTGGATGGCGACAAGCCGCTACGTGCAAAATTCAAGCGCTACCCGCTCGGCTACTTCCACATCGATATCGCCGAGGTGCACACCAAAGAAGGCCGACTCTACCTGCTTGTGGCGATCGACCGGACCTCCAAGTTCGCCTTCGCCGAGTTGCACGAGAAGGCCACGCGCCGGGTCGCCGGCAACTTCCTGCGGGCCCTTGCTGCCGCCGTTCCCTACAAGATCCACACGGTGCTCACCGACAACGGCACGCATTTCACCGAGCCGTCCGGGAACACTTGGACGCCGGAAGAGATCAGAGCGATGCGCGCCGAGAAGGTGCTGTTCCGCTGCCACTCCTTTGAGGGCGCCTGCGCCGACCTCAACATCGAGCACCGTCTCACGAAGCCGCGCCATCCCTGGACGAATGGTCAAGTTGAGCGGATGAACCGCACGATCAAGGACGCCACCGTCAAGCGCTTCTACTACGACAGCCACAGTCAGCTTCGGCAGCACCTCGCCGACTTCGTGGCCGCCTATAACTTCGCCCGCCGCCTCAAGACGCTACGCGGCCTCACGCCCTACGAAGCTATCTGCAAAGCTTGGACGGAGGAGCCCTCTAGGTTCACCCAGAACCCGCACCACCAAATCCCGGGACCAAACAGCTAACGCAGCGCTCGTGCCAGATGGAAGGTCGGGCAGGATACGTCTTGGAAGCGGCAGATAAACGGTCATGGTCAACGAGGATTTAACGCTCTGTTAACCATGATACGCGCCCACTGAGATCTCCTCGAGATTACTCCGTCCGACTGGCGGCCCTGGTGACGAGGCTCGCGGCCTAGGCCGACGTCTACATCACAAGGGTAGCTATGATGTCCAAGGTTCTCGTCGTCACATCGGGCAAGGGCGGCGTCGGTAAGACGACCACCACGGCGGCGCTCGGTGCCGCCATCGCGCAGAGCGGCAAGAGCGTCTGCGTCGTCGACTTCGACGTCGGCCTGCGCAATCTCGACCTCGTCATGGGGGCCGAGCGTCGGGTCGTCTACGACCTCATCAACGTGGTCAACGGCGACGCCAAGCTGCCGCAGGCGCTGATCCGCGACAAGCGGCTCGACAGCCTCTCGCTGCTGCCGGCCTCCCAGACCCGCGACAAGGACGCGCTCACCGACGCGGGCGTCGCCCGGGTCATGGAGGAATTGCGCGAGAAGTTCGACTGGGTGATCTGCGACTCGCCCGCCGGCATCGAGCGCGGTGCGACGCTGGCCATGCGCCACGCGGACGTCGCCGTGGTGGTGACGAACCCCGAGGTCTCCTCGGTGCGCGACTCCGACCGCATCATCGGCCTGCTCGACTCGAAGACGATCCGGGCCGAGAAGGGCGAGACCATCGACAAGCACCTCATCCTGACTCGCTACGACCCCACCCGGGCCGACCGCGGCGACATGCTGAAGGTGGACGACGTGCTCGAGATCCTCTCGATCCCGCTGCTCGCCATCATCCCGGAGAGCGAGGAAGTGCTGCGCGCCTCGAACGTCGGCTGCCCGGTGACCCTCAACAACCCGCTCTCGGCGCCCGCCCGCGCCTACACCGACGCGGTCCGCCGACTCAACGGCGAGACGGTGCCGATGAGCATCCCAGCTGACAGAAAGTCGTTCCTGAGCAAGTTCTTTAATCGGAGGGCCGCATGAACATCCTGAGCCTCCTGCGCCGACGCAGCACTGCACCGGTGGCCCGCGATCGCCTTCAGGTGATCCTTGCTCACGAGCGGGCGGAGGTCGGCCGCTCACACTTGGTCGACACGCTGCGCGAGGAGATCCTCGCCATGATCGCCAAGCACGCCGCGATCGAGCAAGACAAGGTCTCGATCAAGACTGAGCAGCGCGAAGGTGTCTCGACACTGGACATCAACATCGAGCTCCCAAACATAACCGCCGGAATGCGCAAGGCGGCCTGACCCGAGCAAGCATTTCGCCTACGCGCACTCTGGGCCGAGAATGCGGTTGCCCCGGCGGAGCGCTCGACTCAGAGAGCACGGTTTTTCGTCTTCGTTACGTCAGCCGCGACGAACGCGAAGTCCCAGAGGACGGCGCTGCAGCCGACGGGCATGGATCCTGGGCCCACCTGGATCCGAGATACACCCTGAGATGACGCCTGACTGCACCGGCATGGGCGATTTGGCGAAATGCCTACACAGGCGCTGGCCGCTGAAGGAATCTCGGGCCATCGGGTGAATATTGAGCCGTCCCGGTCACGGGCTGGTCGAAAAGGACTTGTGAACGCCACCCCGAGCGGCCGCTTTGCAACGCTTAGCGGCGAGCGAGGCTTGCGAGAGCGTTGTCGAGCATGCGGTCAATTCCACCGTCAGCCTTGAGGCTCTCGATCGCCTGGTTGAGGAGGCCGAGAAGGGTGCGATGCCCCTTCTTGACGGCCACACCGAAGGGCTTTGGGTCGAATCTGTCCCCGATGTCGATGATCGAATAGCGCTCCGGATGGACCGAGCCAGCCCGCACCATGGTTAGGTTGATCATGTCGTTCGATGCCGCGTCGGCTTCACCCTTGTCGACCGCGTCGAGGTTTCCGGCACTGAGGGGTGTGATGACAAGCGTGGCGCCGGGGAGAGAGGGAAGCGCCGCGCGCATCCTACGCAGCGAAACCGAGCCGTCGGTCACAGCGACGCGCTTACCCTTCAGGTCCTCGAAAAGGCCGATGGAGCTCCCCTTCGGAACGAGAAGCCCCTCTCGCGTCACGCAATAGGGCGTGGAGAAATCCACCTGCTCGGCGCGATCTGGCGTGATCGTCAACTGGGACAGGACCAAATCGACGCGGCCCGCCTGCAGAAACTGGATTCGTTCTGCGTCCGTGACCTGGAAGAAATCGACACGGTCCGCCGAGCCGAAAATCGTCTCGCCCACAGCCCTCGCAAGATCCGCCTCGAACCCCGTGATGGCGGCAGTCTGAGGATTCTTGTAGCCCATTCCGGGGATATCGAAGGAAACGCCCGCGATCAGCCGCCCGTTCGATTGAAACCGGTCCATAGCACCTCGCGCCGCTTACGGCCTGTTAGGTCATGGGCAAGTCGAGAGCGGCTTCGAGCGATAGAACACCCATGAAGCTTAAGGCGGTCTTCTCGTAGCACGTTGCGATAGCATGCCATTCCTTCAGGCGACCCAGAGCCGCTCGACCTGGTTGCGATTCTTGTCGATCGAGGCGCAGTAGGCAACAGTCGAAAGACTGCGCAGGCTCAGATCGGCCTTCGTGCGCATGCTAGTGGATGCTGTCGGGAAATCGCTAAATCGCTTCACCGACGAGCGCATCGTCCTGCTCTCACGCTCGTTGCGGTTTCCTCCTGGGATCCCGACGAAGCCCCGCGAGGCGGCTCCACGACGACCGCCTCTCCAGAGCGCCATAACTCCGCGTGGGCTCTCAGAAATCTAGCCGGTGCGCCTCGTAGGTGATCCTGAGCCACATCCTCGCTGAGCGCGGGCATGGCGCTGCTAGTGGTCAACAGGAGTTGGGGCCGCCGGCAATGCGTCAATCGGATCTGGTCAAGCCGAGTTCAAACGGACGTCAAATCAAAACGCCCCGATATTCATTTTTCAACCAAGGCCGAGCTGGTGGTCGGCAACGGCTTCAGGATTGGCTGCCCGGCCTCCCATTCGCCCCGCTGCAGCTGTCGCTCGATGGAGAAGCCTTCGACCGGGCTCGGCACCGGGAGGAACCGGAAGCCGAGCTCAGTGCGGATGAACTCGCGTGTGATACCAGTCCTCGGTGAGGGTGACTCACGTGGGGTGAGTAGCCCAGCGAACCCGGGTGTGATTCCTTCTCTGGGCGTGGTTGCCCGAGGAGGATGTGATGGCCGCTCCCGTGCCGCTCCGGTCAGATTTCGATGCGCCGAGGCTGCGCGCGCTCGCCAAGACCTCACGGACTCCAGCCCAGACACGCCGTCTCCTGGCACTCTCAGCCATCTATGCCGGCCGATCGCGCTCGGAGGCGGCGCAGATCGGCGGGGTCGGGCTGCAGACCGTGCGCGATTGGGTGCTGGCCTTCAACACACGGGGACCTGACGGCCTGATCGACGGCAAAGCGCCCGGTGCGCGCCCGCGCCTGAATGCGGCCCAATGCGAGGCGCTGCGGGCCATGGTGGAGCAAGGCCCGACGCCAGCTGCCCACGGTGTGGTGCGCTGGCGCCTGGTCGATCTGGCCCAGATCCTGTGTGAGGACCACGGTGTCTCGGTTTCCGAGCAGACGCTGAGCCGCGTCCTGCGCGCCATGGGCTTCCGTAAGCTCTCGGCGCGGCCTCGCCACCACGCCCAGGATCTGCAGGCGGCGGAGGTTTTTAAAAAGACTTCCCGGCCCATCTGGCAGAGATCGCGCAGGCAACCGGCGGCAAGCCGATAGAGATCTGGTTCTCAGATGAGGCCCGTGTCGGCCAGAAGAACACCATCACCCGGCGATGGGCACGCCGCGGCACACGGCCGGCAGCTCCGAAGGATCAGCGTACCGAATCCGCCTACATCTTCGGAGCGCTCTGCCCTGCACTCGCTAAGGGCGCCGGTCTCGTCATGCCACGCTGCACCACCGAGGCGATGAACCATCATCTCTCCGAGATCGCCCAGCATGTCACACCGGGCGCTCACGCCGTCCTGCTGCTCGATCAAGCAGGCTGGCATCTCACCAAGAAGCTTGTCGTGCCGGGCAATCTCACCCTCATGCCGCTGCCGGCGCGCTCGCCTGAGCTGAACCCGGTCGAGGCCATCTGGCAGTTTCTACGCCAAAACTGGCTCGGCAACCGGATCTTCGGCTCCTACGACGACATCGTCGATCACTGCTGCCATGCCTGGAACAGGCTCATTGATGAGCCCTGGCACATCGTCTCCATCGGCCGACGCACCTGGGCTCATGAGTGCTGATCAGTGAGACTTGGTATGAGCTGGTCGAGCGACAGCTTGCCCTCGGCGATGCGGTTGTGCACGCGCGGCAGCACGAAGCGGTCGCAGACGTAGACGTTGAACTGATCACCGCTTCGGCGCCCAACGTTGCCTCAACAATGTTAACATCTAATATTTCCGCAAAATACACCGTGGCTATCCAGCCACTTTCTCATTTCACAGTCAGTATGGCCGCTGTATTGATCCATTAAGGAAGTAATGTATGGATCATTTCTAGGGCATAGACCTGGACCATAACGAGTAGTTCCGGCTCTCTCCCGAGTTGATGAGCTAGTGGAGCTACCTCGGGAACTCGATGGCCGATCCATTGATCGCGAAGGATGTGAGGGTGACTGCGGTCGAGCGCTGGCTCCGGCGCAACTCGAAGTCACTGACACAGAACACTGCTGGCCAGGTCTACGGCTGCAGTCGAGAGAAAACTCTCCGTTTGCACTCGCAACTGTGCTCCCGGTTGTAGCACCTCGCGGGTAAACGTAGACACTGCGATTACAGGTATTTCGGAAGTCGTGCTTGTAGAGACCTGGGCCCCAACTGCTCGGACCTTGTCCTACATGCTGAATACAACGGTTGCAGCTGTCCTGTGCCAGAACTGGGTTGATCAAGAAAAAGGAGACCAACCACAGTGCCGCGAGAGCGATTAGCTGCTGCATAGTTTTCGCTGGCAGAGGTATCATTCGTCGCAAAGCCTCCTTCGATCGTTGAGAATGTAGGCTCATGTTTGCGGTCAGTGGAAGGTTGGCGAGTTTGCCCGAGGGCTATTTTGGTTGGATATCTCGGGTCGAGTGCAAGCTTGTGGTGCCCTGAGTGTCGTTGGGTCCGCGCAAAATCTCGCGCGAGGCTGATGATAGAGGTTTGCGTAACATCACCAAACGGTCCTTTCGGCTTGTGCCCAGCGCCGCCTGTCGTGCGGAGGCTGAGGATCGCAGCTTTCATGTTGGCTTCGCGGAATCGCGGAGAGATGATCGGGTGTAGATGGAGCGTTCCGTGAGCTACTGGCTGGAATACAGGCCCACGGAATCAGCTGCGGGAGCAAACGCATGCAGGTCACGTTGATGTAACAGCGATTAACATCCGCGAGGCAGCAATGGACGAGCTCGAAGTGCCACCCGCTCAGGTCGAGGCTCTCGCTCGGGATGCGCGGGAGCGGATTGACGAGAGCATTGCTCAGCGGGGCGGAGATAGTGCCGCCTTCTGGCATGCCGTGGCGCTGATCTACCGCCGCGGTCTGCCCGACCCAGTGCCTCCCAGAGCAGATCTAGGCATCGCAGCTTGAGCCGGCTGCGGCGCCGCGTGCCGTCACTGCCCAACGGCCAGCTCAGCTAGCGTTGACGAAGCTTTGCCTTTTTCACCAGGGCTTTGCGGCAAAGCGTAGCCTTTCGTTAGGCACGGTTCAGGCTTGGCATGCCAGAAGCTCCCGCCTGCATGTTCTGGAAACTCCTGGGCGTCACGGTCACGACTTCGCCAGGGGAGCACGAAACCCATGAAACCTGACACGCTCCGCGCCGCGCCTAGAAGCCCGCCAGCCTCCGCGTCTGGCAGCCCTGACGTTCACCACGCCGATGCGAGCTTGCCGGCGCCTGTGCGCGATTACCTCGGGCATCAGCTGCAGGCGTTCTACGGCTCGATCCTGGCTGAGGCGCAACCCCAGCGCCATCTCGACCTAATCGCGCAGTTCGATGCTGCGCTCACCGCGCGCGGCGACGCATTCGCATCCCAGTTCCGCAACGACCTTCTGGCCGCTTTGCCGGACCTGCGAGCCTTCGCCTTCTCCTTGATCGCAGACCCCTCGCGCGCGGAGGACCTTGTGCAGGAGACGCTGGTCAGAGCGTGGGCCAACCAGCACCGCTTCGTGCCCGGCAGCAACTTCAAGGCGTGGGCTTTCACGATCCTGCGCAACCAGTTCTACACCGAGTGCCGCAAGCGCAAGCGCGAGGTCGAGGACGTTGATGGTGTTATGGCAGGGCAGCTGACAGCGCCGGCCGCTCAGGAGCATGGGATTGAGCTACAGAAGGTCTCGGCCGTGCTCGCCAAGCTCCCGCCGCTCCAGCGTGAGGCCCTGCTGCTCGTCGGCGCGCAGGGCCTGACCTACGAGGCGGCGGCCGAGCTCGTTGGCTGTCAGGTCGGGACCGTCAAAAGCCGGGTCAGCCGTGCGCGGGCGTTCCTGACCGGATCGCTCGATATGCCATCAGCGCGGCTCACCGCATGACCCGATGCCGCCTGCAGCTGTGAGCCATCCCCTCATCCGCAAGCTGGAGCACAGCGCGGCCCTGTCGCAGGCCGAGCGTTCCGCCCTGGAGACGCTCACGCTCAACCGGCGCTCCGTTTCCGCGCGGCACGACATCGCGGTCTACGACAACACGGATCGCGTCTACCTCGTCACGAGCGGCATCGCCGGGCGCTACAGGACGCTCCGGCAGGGCAGCCGCCGGATCGTCTCCTTCGCCGTGCCAGGCGACCTCTGCCGCATGCACACCTGCGGGCCCTCCACACGAGACATGCGGCTGGGCGCTCTCACACACTGCTCAGTGGCCGACATCCCGCGCGCAAGGCTCGCGGAACTGATCGAGACGCATCCCGGCATTGCTCGCGCGATGCGCTGGCTTGCCCTGATGGAGCTGAGCCGGGCCCGGGAGTGGCTGGTGAACGACAGCCGGCCGGCGGACAGGCGCTTGGCCCATCACTTCCGCGAGCTGCTGGTCTGCCTGCAGGTTGTGGGACTTGCGGACGAGAACAGCTTCGAGCTGGCAATCTCGCAGGCGGATCTGGCGGACGCGATGGGCATCTCGCAGGTCCACATCAACCGCGTGCTTCAGGGGTTGCGGGCGGACGATCTGATCGTCTGGAGCAAGTCCGCGCTGACCATCCCCGATGTGGAGCGGCTGCAGGCCTTCGCTGGGTTCGACCCTGGATACCTGGATCTGCGTGCTGCCAGGGCTGCCTGATCAGGGCGTCTCGTCCCCTCTCGTGCTCTGCGCTAGGCGAGCGTTTCGATAGAACGCTTCAGAGCAGCGCGGAGTTTGCGCGGCATGCCCCGGCCAGAGGGCGGAGGGCAGATGCTCTCGATGAGCCGGGCGAGGGCATGAAGCTGCGGCTCATTCCGGCACGAGATGTGGGCTGATCGAGGCGGCCTTGAGCTCGTGAGCGAGACGCGACAAAGCCCCTTCGGCGTGACGATGAGTTTGGCGACGCGGGCCATCGGACAGCAACCATCGTCGGCGGCCACCTGAGCCTCATCAGCAGGCGGTGCGCCTGAAGAGAGCCTGAAACGGTTCTGAGACCTTAAGCGTTCCTGCTCGTCGAGCACGACAGGGCAGGAGCGTGTCATGGCCAGTTGGCGATCCATGGATCGGGCCCCGCAGGACGGCCGGTGGATCGTCGCCATCGACCGACACGAGCCCGACACGCGCGCCGTGATCCGCTGGGACCCGACGCGCTTCGGCGATGCCCGCCCTTGGCACGTCGCCTCCTGCGGGCACAGCTACGCGGCTGACGCCTTCACGGATTGGCAGCCGTTTCCCGACTGCCCGCCCTCGGCCGACACCGATCAATCAGCCACATAGGAGACGATGGCGATGGCGGCGGATAGTGCGGCTCCCCTCATCCTGGAGGTGGAGCCCTCCGCGAACGATCCTGGCCGCTTTTGCTGGTTCATCCGCGACCGCGACCATGTCGTGCGGCAATCCTGCTACTCGCTGGCCAGCGAGGTAGAGGCCCGCACCGAAGGATTGGCCGCTCTCCAGGAAGCAGCGGCTCTGTTGCGCGACAGCCGCTGAGGCGCGGTGACAGCCGATGGCTCACAAGGAGTTCGACGACGCCGGCAGCATGAAGCCGGGGCCACTCTACGACCGCGTGGTGGATGTCTGTGAGGAGTTGATGAAGTTCACGCTGCTGACTCGCGAGCGGGCCGGCTACCTCGTGGACCGCTACAGCGAGCGCAAGGAGCGGGAGCCAGACCGGCTCAAGGCGGTGGCAGCCGACATCGGGTTCGTAAAGCGCTCGGGATCGTCCTTGTAACACTCTGAGTGCGAGGGGCCTCTGCGAGAAGATGCGGAGCGCGCCAGCAGGCATCCTGAGCGATCCTACAGATCGACCGTCCTCGATGCTGCAGCTGGTGGAGGGAGCGGGTTCAGGATGGGCTGCCCCGCACCCCACTCACCCCTCTGGAGGCGCCGCTCAATCAAGAACGCCTCGGCCGGACTCGGCACCGCGAGGAACCGGAAGCCGAGCTCCGTGCGGATGAACTCGCGGGTTAGCCGGTCGAGCGACAGCGTGCCCTCGGCGATCTGGGCGATGCGGTTGTGCACGCGCGGCAGCACGAAGCGATCGCAGACGTAGACGTTGAACTGGTCACCGCTCCGGCGGCCGTTGGCGTGGCTCTCGAGGCGTCCGAGCGGTCCCTTGCTCTTGGTCGAGGTCGACGTGCTCCGGCCGGCCATGCCGACGTAGACGAAGGCGCCGGCGCGGTTCCAGATCGTGTAGACGATTGAGCCGGCCATAGGCATGCCCCTCACGGGCCAACCCGAGAACCAGTGCAGGGGACCATCAGAGAGTTCGAAGACGTCATGCACCGGTGACAGCTTCCTTCCGGCTGATCGTCTCGATCAGGGCCTCGTTCTTCGCACGCCCATGCTGTCCGTGGTGGATCTCGCGGTGGCAGTCTGGGCAGACCGCACCCACGAACCGGGGGTCGTCTGGGCCGCCGTCGCTGAGGCGGCGGGTGTGATGGGGCTCGAGGTAGGGCTCGCCCTGCAAGGTGATGAAGGGTGCGGGCTCGTTGCAGCTCTCGCAGACCCCGGCCGCTCGGGCGAGAACGTAGCGGCGAACAATTGCCGAGCGCTGGTAGAGGCTTCGGCGAGCCGCAGCGCCAGCGACCTGCGGCGTCGACCGGGCAGCCTCCAAGGCACGCGTGCGCAGACCAGTCAGATCGACCTCGAGCTCGACCTCCACGATCGGCTGGTCGTCGGCCTCGGCCGGCTTGTCGCTGGCGTCGGCAGGGATGAGCTCGAAGACGATCGCGGAGCGCTGGTTGCCCTCCCGGTCGGGAGCAGACTCGGTGCTGTAGCCGGCGCACTCAAACTGGCCGAGGAAGCGCACTCCTTCCCGGCCGCGGGTCTGAAAGACCAGCAGGTCCTTGCCGTTAACGAGGTGGTCACGGATCGCGCGGTTGCCACGCTCGAACACCATGTCCCCGACCTGGCCCTCGCCGAAGTAGCGAAACACGCCCTCAGGCGACCAGCCATCAGCGTAGCCATGCTGCTCTCCGCTCGAGCCAGTGAACACGATGATGACGGGGTGCTGGCTGGGCGTGCAGATGCCGCCCTGCTGCTGTCCACCAAAGACGGCGTGGATATCTCGGCGGCGGTTGTAGACCCGCTGCTCATAAAAAGGACCCCAGGGCATCGGCTCATCATCTTTATACTAGCAGGGGCGCCCAATGCTTCAGCGAGCGATCTACAATTACAGAGGTGTCGCAATGCGTTTCCATCCGCCGCGCTTTGCAGGATCGGAGCAGCTTCGGGGCGGACAGAGATCCCGAAATTTTTCTATGCCAAATTGTGGGGTAAATTCAAAGACTATTGCATCACGCTCATTCGCAACGATGTCTAACGCTTTTACTCCATGCCTGTAAAATAGACATACGAATTTCCCAACAAACATCATTTCACCGCGATTAATCTCGCTGAACATGACAAGCTCGTGTCCAGACTGGCGGCTCTTAATTATTGACTGATTTTCTCGGGCATTTATATCCATATTCCCCTTTGGGCCCATCCCATAATACAGGAATATGTCGCCATCTCGACGATTTTCATAGCCACACTCGAGCCGGGTCACCGTATCGTAGGCGACAATCGTTTTGCTTGAATTATTGACCCAGATGCCTTTTCCTGGATGTGTGCCAAAACGTTCATGCACAAGACTGCGAGGAAAAACTCCGCCTTCTTCGTAGACAAACCGCTCGCCCTGATGATCACAATCCCAAGTCATTTTCTGCTCCTGAGCCCACTATCAATAACAGATTATTTTAGATGCGAGCATCAATCACGCCCAGTCTGGCGGTTTTTCGGGAGCAATCGTCGCTTTATGGGGTCGCGACGAGCATCGCGAAGATAGCTGCTGATACTCCGTCCGGTGGTCCTTGCCCCTGGAATAAGCTCGCGGACTCGCTCAGCAACTTGATCAAGCGGCATAAACGGCTCGGCTGCGATGATTCTCAGTGCAGCGCGTTCGGTCGGGGCGCTGATCGCGCTGAATGGATCGCGTTCCTGGCATTCAGCCCCCCGCAAAGCGCTCCCAGCATCGGCAGACGAACAAACAACGCTGTGAGCTTCTGCCATTGACCCGCCGGTCTCAAGCAGAGCGATGACGGCAGCGAGCCGAGCCCGAAGCGCCTTCTCGAAGCGGATGTTCTCATCCATGCCAGCCAGGATTTCTGTCAGCTCGTCCCGGAGCTCGCGAGAGCTGGAAGTGTTAAACATGCCTGCCGCGAATGTGGAGTGGGCTTACTCACCCCACTTTACCCCACATACGTCACAGGTAAAGCGTTTCGGCTTGATGCGAGCCGAAGCTTCATCCTGCGTGCGCATTCAGACTCAGCTCAGGCTTATCTTGAGGAGCGCAGTGTTAAAGAGCAGGGGCATGCAGGCGCTCGAGCTTGGCGGTTTCGCGGCCCCAATACACTGCGAGCTAGTTAAATCGTGTCACCGGCGAGTGGATCGTCCTGCTCTCACGCTCCTATTGTTTTCCTCCTGAGATTCCGATGAGGGCCCGCTAGGAGGCTCGAGGGCGGCCGCCAGCTCGAAGAGCCGTAAACCTGCACAGACGCGCAGAAATTCGGCTGGTGCGCCTCGTGGGCGCTCCTGAGACTCACACTGCACCGATGGGCGTGAGGCGCTGTTCGACCTCGAGGGCGTCGCGCTCAGGAACGAGGCACGGATCTGGAAGCACGCTGTCAGCGTGGCACTCGATGCCATGGCCAGCTGCGGCGGCCAGTTCGAGTGGTCAGGCTGGATGGTCGACGCGCACGACGGCAGGGTCCGCCGCGTCCTGATGCTGGCCTTCGCGGACATTCAAGCGAAGGCGCAAGTAGCCTGACCAGGAGAGGAGGTCCCAGAGGACCGTGAGCTATTCCGAGGCCCTGCTTCCTGGGTCCATCACCGTCCAGATCACGTCCTTGGGTGATCGGCACACCACCAGCTCAGTCGAAAGTAGGCGCATCGGCGAACAAATCGCCCTGCTCGCGTCGCACGCGCGATCTTCTCCTTGGGTTCCGAACTGACAGCGCGCACACCCTGCCGCATCCACAGCTGATGCCGACAAACAAACTGCTGCAGCCATTAGGAAATCTGGAGAACGATCATCCTCGGGGGGGAATCAGCATGTCCATCAGGAGGCGGTAAGCAACATCACTCTGGAGCAAATCATCTCAACGAAAGCTCAATGCGAGAATCGCACGAAGGCAAATTAAGCTCAAAGGAAGCACAAGGAAAACGATCAGGAATTTTATTTTTGTCTCCTGCCTCTCAGCGACGGGAAAACTCCTTTGCGGCCCTGCACCGATGTCCTCTGATGGTCCAGCTTGAACAGGATTACAGGAAGCAGAGGCAGGATGGCGACGATCAGGAAACTGCGGGGACGCTGGCAGGCCGCGGTGCGCCGCAAGGGCATGCAGCCGCGCTCCAAGAGCTTCGACACCAAGGCTGACGCAGAGCGCTGGGCGCGCAGCCTTGAGGCAGAGCTCGATCGAAACGGCGCCCTGCCCGACACGCGTCCGGCCGAGAACTCCACCCTGGCGCAAATCCTCACGCGTTACAGGGACGAGGTGTCGCCAAAGAAGCGCAGCCACGTGTCGGAGATCTCGCGCATCAACGCCCTCCTGCGCCGGCCGATCTGCCACCGCACGTTGGCGCTCCTCTCCACCGCTGACCTCGCCGCCTATCGCGATGAGCGCCTGAAGGTGGTTGGGCCCGCGACAGCGATCAGGGAGTTGAGCACGATCTCGCACGCCATCGACACCGCCCGGCGCGAGTGGGGCATTCACCTGGCTCAGAACCCGTGCAAGCTCGTCCGGCGCCCCTCCCCTCCTCGAGGCCGCACACGGCGCCTTGAGGGCAACGAGGAGCAGATCCTGCTCGCCGCAGCTGATGCCGGCCGTGTGCGCTATCTGCGCCCGCTGATCATCCTCGCCATCGAGACCGGCATGCGGCGGGGCGAGCTGCTGTCGCTGCGTTGGGAGCACATCGATCTCGAGAAGCGGGTGGCGCACCTACCGCTGACGAAGAACGGAACGAGCCGGGACGTGCCGCTCTCTTCGCATGCCATACAGACGCTCAGAGGCCTCCAGACCGGCGAGAGCGCTACCGTGTTCACTGCCGCCCCGAACGCGGTGCGGCTCGCGTGGGAGCGCCTGATGCGCCGTGTGGGTCTCAAAGATCTGCGTCTGCACGATTTGCGGCACGAGGCGGTCTCGCGGCTGTTCGAGAAGGGCCTGAACGTGGCCGAGGTCGCATCAATCTCCGGGCACCGCGAGCTCCGGATGCTCACGCGCTACACGCACCTGCGCGCGACTGACCTCGCCAAGCGCTTGCAATGAGGTCAAACAATCCATAGTATCCCTCGTGCCGCAGCTGGACGAACAATCAAATTTGATTGCATTTCCCCGCGCTCGCTAGGGCTGCGGTGCCGAAAGTCAAATTCCTCCGCTGCATGATGCGCACGTTTTGCATGCGCTTGGCGGCGTTCACGGCATCGGCGCGCGCCTTTAACTATCTCAAATCAGACGGCAGGGCCCGCGACGCCCGCTGCGAACGCAGCTTCATCGGTCAGCGGCACTTACCAGGCGTGGCAGGCGCACGCTTGGAAGTCAGTCCTGCTTTGCGCTCACGCCTGGCGAAAGTTGATCCCAACACATAGGCTGCCGGCAATGAAATCTTACCCGTTCGAAGGTGCGAAAGTGTTTACCTATGAAGAAGCGCGATATCTAAAGCGCTACATTATCAAAAATGAGAGTCCTGGCGCATCTGAGATCACAACGTCCGTTGAGACGCTTGACCGAGGGCTCGGCCGATTCTTGAACCTCATACACAGAATTGACGCCTCATCAGTAATTCGGAACTATTCACCCAACCGGATGACTACCATATATCTTTCAGCGATGTCATACATCATGGAACTCAGATTAGACATTGCCGCGAGAACAATCCTGGACGATATGCCTGCCTTTGACTGGTCCGACGAAGAGATCCGTCCGGTCTACGAACCTGTCGCTGTATCGCTTTGGCGTAAGAGCCGCCAGCGATCGGCTGCAGCAGATGCTCGCCAGTCGGCCTTGGAAGATAAGGTTGTGGCCCGACTAGCTGATCAATCCGGTTCGAGCAAAAAAATTTCACAGCCAGAAGGGGATTAGCCGCCCGCGCACAGTTCGGCCAGCAGCACGTAACTTCCTGCGCCGCTTGCTACCGCATCCGCTGGATTCAAGCTGAGCGCCTCGAATGCTGAAGAGCAGACTACCACTGTCAACTTTACTGACGCGAACAAAGATGCAGCCATCATCGAAAGCTCGAGCTTTGCCCGCACACTCAGTTGCGGAACCAGCCAAAGAACTTTGGTCCGCGGATCTGCTAAAAGTCATGAGCTTCCTGGAGGCAGAGCGCCTGGTTGATGAGCGTGAGGTCAGCTCGAAGAAGTGGTTCGACTACCGCTTCTTGTCTGCGATCGAAGCTACGCAAGCCTTCCACAACATTTACCAGGAAATCTACCGGGAGATGTGGGGCAGACATTTTGACGTTGAGAAAGCCCACCTGAAGCGAGGGGCCCCTCTAGCAGGCCTACTGTCCAACGGCCGTGAGTTCAATGGCACCTGGGGTGCTCGGCAGATCGCCGATGGATTGGGCTTGCCCTACGACTTCTTCATTCGCGAAGCTATGGAGGCGGCATTTCGGCGGGGTGTGCGACGACCGCCTCGGCCCAACCAGCTCTATGACGAGCGAAATATCGCTGTGGTGCGGGAACGCTGGGAGGAGCGATGCAGCTCATTTCCCATGATCTCCTACCTCCCTCAATACAGACTCGAGAGCTTCCGCGGCTTGCCCGCGCAGATCGAGCACCAAGACTGGATGGTCACTAACCTGAAGGCGCGCTTAGCATCAAACCATGCGATCGCTCGGGCCTGCTTCGAGCAGCGCGTGCTTCCGGTAGATCACGCAGAGGCAGAGTTCAGCCCCTACCAGATGGAGCAGGTCCGACGAGAAGGCGCAGACATGAGCGCGGAACCGATGGAGCCGCTTCCGGAAAGTGCCTTCTGGCCCTCGTGCTTCGGCCTGCCTCACGCGCACTCAGAAGCCTCGCCGATCTGCATCGCATGTCAAGCGCGGGAGGCGTGCAGTCGGGCAGAAGCCCAGATCCGCGAGCAGACCGTCGCCATGTATGGGACCGAGCGCCCGCGCGATGATGAGAAGCGCGCTCAAGGACGAGACCGTGTCGCACGATACCGTGCCAAGAAGGCTGTAGCCGCTCCCAGCCCGGGACCCCAAACGGGCTGCCGCGGCCTATGATGTTGAAGTGGCAGGCCTCACAGCGCACCGGAGCCGCCCTACCCGGGAGTGACTCAAGTGTAACGCGTTCCATAAATATAATTATCTTCTTCTAGATGTATATTAATCTATGGAACGCGTTACATTCGGAGCTCTGGGTGGTCTACCCTCCGGCCCACCGCTCGCGGGCTGCGCCCTCTCGCCTGCAGGACACCGGCAGCGTGGCAGGGTGTCTCCTCATTCAACGAGGCACCGGTCGCGCTGCGCGCTCCCGGCCGACGCGAGTTCCGCATCCAAGTGTGCCGCCGCGGATGCCCTCGGGCGAGCCCCAGGACGTCCCCGACGAAAATCGCCTCAGAGAGTCACTCAGCGGCAGCAGCTTCTGCGGCTCCCCTTGAGCGGAAACAGCCAAGATGCCCGCCAGCGGCCAACCTCGCGAATCTGGGAGGCCATCCAGCGCCGGCCTCCTTTCGCCAGCCCTACGCGGGGGCACCACGGCCGGCATGCGCCCCGATACGATCGTGGCGCTGATCGCCCGCTCTGCGAGTTGACGACTGATCAGACCACACGTGGAGGAGACACCATGGACGAGGACCGCTTCAACATCGAATTGCGCAAGTTCCTGAAGGAGGTCGGCGTCACCTCCCAGCGCGAGATCGAGCGGGTGGCGCGCGAGGGTCTCGTGAAGGGCGGCACGCTGAAGCTCCGCATGACGCTCACGGCCGAGAATGTTCCGCTCCAACATGTCGTCGAGCGGGAGATCTCCCTGGGTGATGGCCAGGGAAGCTTGAGCTGACTTACCAGCGTCGCATTTTGAACGTCGCCTCGTTGCCGTCGTGAAACGCGATCTCACCATGGATCGGATCCGACCCATCCATCGCAGCCTAGCCTTCGCCCCAGATCTCTGTGCCCTCGTCGGAGCCGTGGAAATCGAAGCCGACATAGGCCTGAGTGGAGGCGCAGTTTAGAGACGCAGCGATCACCTCGAAGCGAAACTCGCTACCGATACCCGGCTGGTCGGGGGATGAAGATAGGCTCGACGAGATCGAGGTAGTCGCTGCCCCACGCGCCGGCTTCGTTGATACGCCACTTGCCGCGCAGCCTGCCTCGGATGGCACTCATGCGAGAACCTCTCTCGAACTCGGAGGCCAACCTTGACCAAGGCAACAACACCGAGCCGCGATGCGGTCCTTGCATGCTACCGTCCGATCCGCACCTCGATCCAGAGAGTGCTTGCTGAGGCCGTGAAGCATTGCAGGAAGTCCGACTTCGATCGGGCTGGCAAGCACCTCGACTTAATCGACCAGCAACAACTCGATGACGAAGAAACTTTCGCCATGCTCTGCGACGTCGCTCTGTTCGAGCCCAACCAACGTGGGCGCCGTGTCATCGACGGATTCATCACCAAACGTGCCGACACTCTGGATCCGGCCGACCGAGACCTTGTGCGCCGCCTGAGTTCAGCGTTCTTCTCAATCTTCCGCGTATCTGGTTGGCACGAGAACGGTGGTGTCAAGTTGGAGGACCTGCTCACACCTGATCGGCGCATCTGGCTGATGGACGAGAACCTGGAGGCATCTGCGCCCGAGGGTCTCGTGATCGCCATGCGGGTATTCGATGCTGGCCCGTTTCATGCCGGCTTTGGCATCGTTGTGCAGCCGGATGGTGAGGCCTCTGCATTTTGCAGCTCGGCAGCAGCACGCGGTCAGCCGTTGCCAGTTCGCTACTCTCTGGCTGCGGCGCTCTATGGAGATGATATCGCTCGGTCGGCCGTCGCGGGCGCCGTTGAGGATGGCATCGCGCAGGGCATGCTCGACGCGATGATGTCCGACATCCTCACGCAGCCGTCAGTCTCAAAGCTAGGAACGCGGCGCACTCGTCGCTCGTGAGCCGCCAATCCGGCCATGCTGTCAGCGGCCCAGGATTGGCACCTCAACTGCCAGGGCCAAGTGCCCATCCCTACCGGCCACAGCAACGATCTAACTCGCCTGTGCGATGCCGAGCCGCTTCCACAGCATCGCGAAAACTGACAAGCTGTTGGCGAGGCTGGCGAAGTTACCAGCCATTGGAGTTCTAAGTGCGCGTTCGCCCACGAGGCCTTGTCACAGCGCTCGTCTGCATTGCTTCAGCGCCAGCTTTGGCAGAGGTGCAGATCCTCGCGGCCAAGATCACAGCCGGGGAGCTTTGGGTGCTGGGCTCAGTCGACGAGCCGGATACTGAGATCACACTCGACGGCCAGTTTCCGAGGCGCACAGACAGCAAGGGCAACTTCGAGTTCCGCGTCGTCTATCATCCCGCCAGCTGCATCGTGACGCTGCGAACCGCGCGACAGGAGCGCAGCGCCGTCGTCGGCGAGTGCGGTCAGCAGGGAGCGAAGGGCGACAAGGGCGACAAGGGCGACAAGGGCGATACAGCAGCAGCGCCTCAGACCGAGGTTGCTGGTCCACAAGGGCCACCCGGCCCTCCGGGACCCCCTGGACCCGCAGGCCCGTCCGGACCTGCAGGTCCAGCTGGATCTATAGGATCCTCTGGCCCCAGGGTTCTCCCGGTCAGATCGGACCTGCAGGCCCGGCTGGATCGGCGGGGCAGTCTGGCGAGAAAGGCGTTGCTGGCGAGGCAGGGCCAGTCGGTCCAGCTGGAGCAGACGGCGCTCCCGGACCTGTCGGACTGCAGGGACCACCTGGGCCGAAAGGCGAGCCGGGAGCACCAGGGCCGCAAGGATTGCAGGGTGAGGCTGGACCCGCTGGGCCACCGGGGCCTCCTGGCGAGCCCGGTCCAATCGGCACTCCAGGCCCTCCCGGAAAGGCAGGTCCGCGAGGACCAGCAGGCCCGCCTGGTCCGCCCGGCCCTCGGGGACCAGCAGGGCCTCCAGGAGCAAAGGCCGTCAGCGCTCCACGCTCCGCCCCGAATACAGCGCGTTCAGACCAGCAGCGGCCGATCCAGCCTGCACCTGAAGCAGTGGCTCCATACTAGCTAGCGGCAAGCAGACCCGCGGCCACACTCGCAGCGCACATGCTACATTTCTATCGAGAGGAAAGATGCTCGCGCACCCCTCGTGATGACCAACATGTCGGGGTGCGGCGCAAGTATACCCCTGCGCCGCTTGGCCGGCAGGCTGTTCTTCGCCTGCCGGTGCGCATCATCTAATTCGCGTTCTGGGAGGAGCTAGTTGCAGAGCGTCGTCGCTGTTGGAACAGCTGGCTGGAACGTGCCGAAGGCCTACGCTGACCAATTTCCGGCGTCAGGGAGTCATCTCGCGCGATATGCACAGCGCTTCGACGCCGTAGAGATCAACACGTCCTTCTACCGACCGCACCGTGTCTCAACCTACGAGCGGTGGGCAGCGGCCGTGCCCGACCAGTTCCGTTTTGCCGTGAAGATCCCGCGCACGATCACGCACGAGCGGCGCCTTGAGAATGCCTACGAGCCGCTCGCGCAGTTCCTCGGTGAGGTCGCCGGCCTAGGGCCGAAGCTCGGCCCGCTCCTGCTGCAACTGCCGCCGAGCTTGCCCTTCCATGCAGAGACCGCCGGCGCGTTCTTGCAGCGTCTCAGGCGTGCCGTCCCAGGCAGCATCGTCTGCGAGCCTCGGCACGCGAGTTGGTTTGTGCCCAACGTCGAAGCAGTCCTGGCAGACCTGCGCATCGCCCGGGTCGCAGCAGATCCGGCACCCGTTCCTCAGGTTACGTCCGTCAATGAGGTGGACTTTCGGGGTGGAATTGGAGCCGCCATCGGTCAGGCAGCCTGTGGTGGAAGTGTCGTGACGCTCTCCTCGATCAACGCCGGAGCAAACCCGGCCATGCCCTCGATCTGCATATAGCGGTGCTGAAGCTGCCACTCGTCGTTGGCCTCCAGAAGCACCGCACCGATCAGGCGTTGGATCGAGTCCGTGTTGGGGAAGATGCCGACCACATCGGCGCGCCGCTTGATCTCCTTGTTGAGGCGTTCCAGCGGGTTCGTGCTGTGAAGCTTGGCCCGATGCTGGAGCGGGAAAGTCAGGTAGGCCAGCACGTCCTCGCACGTGGCCTCGATGAAGACCTTCAGCTTCGGCCAGCGGTTGTGCAGTTGCTCGCCCAGGTGCTGAAGGGCGGCCCGGGCGGCGTCCTGATCGGGCTGCTGGAAGGCGTGGCGCAGGCCGGCAGCCACCATGGTCTGCTGGGTCCGCGGCACGTAGGCCAGCGCGTTCCGGGTCCAGTGAACGCGGCAGCGTTGCCAGGTCGCCTTCAGCACCCGGCGGATGGCCGCCTTGAGCCCCTCGTGGGCATCCGAGATGACGAGCTGCACGCCCGAGAGCCCGCGCTTGACCAAGCTCCGCAGGAAGTCGGTCCAGAACACCTCGGCCTCACTGGGGCCGATGTGCAGGCCGACGATCTCGCGCCGGCCTTCGGTGTCCACCGCGACGGCGACTATGGCAGCGACAGAGACGATGCGACCGCCCTCGCGCACCTTCAGGTAGGTGGCATCGAGCCAGAGATAGGGCCACGCACCCGAGAGAGGGCGCGTCAGGAAGGCGTTCACGCGCTCGTCGATCTCCTTGCACAGCTTCGACACGGAGGACTTGGAGATGCCCGACAGACCCATGGCCTGCACCAAGTCGTCCACGCGCCGGGTCGAGACGCCGGCGATCCACGCCTCCTGGATCACGGCGACCAGCGCCTTCTCGACCGTGCGGCGCGGCTCCAGGAAGCCGGGGAAGTAGCTGCCGGTCCGCAGCTTGGGGATCTTCAGGTTGAGTGAGCCGAGCCGTGTGTCGAGGCTGCGCTCGCGATAGCCGTTGCGGTAGGTGCTGCGTTCGCCTGTGCGCTCGTAGCGGCCCGCGCCGATCAGGCCCTCCACGTCGGCCTCCATCAGGATCTGCAGGACCGTCTCGGCCAACGAGCGCAGGAAGTTGCCGTCGTCAGCCTTCTGCAGCGCCTCGATCAGTGCCACTCTGTCGTCGGTCATCGGGTGCTCCCGGCTCAGGTTGAAGTCCGCAAACTCCACCTTAGCCGCCGGCCCCGATGGCCACCCCAATCCCCACCGAAACGGTCCCGGAAATTACACCTCGTCCGTGGACGCTACCCGTTCCTCAGGCGAGCAAGCCAGGCGGATGGTGCGGCTTGACCTACTATCGTCTGCACGGATCTCCGCGGATCTACTACTCGGCCTACAAGCCGGTCACGCTCGATGCGATAGCGGTGCGGCTCGCAGTCGCAAAAAGAGACGCGATGCCGACCTGGTGCATCTTCGACAACACGGCGGATTTTGCTGCGACGGGTGACGCGCTCGCGACCGTGGATCGCCTGAGAAGACACAATGGTGGCCACGTTACCGGTCCACCCGCCGTAGGGTCGAATCTCACCCAGCCTTCTCCGCGCACTCGACGAAATTCGGATGTGTGACCCTCTGTTCAAAGTGGGCAAGTGCCCTCCGCCGAGGAAGCCGACCGCCCATCAGTAAATCGCCGCAAAGCTCAGGTTCAGTGCGGGTTCACGAGACCGAGTCTGACATGGCTCGGGCCGCAAGGCCGGGAGGAGCCTGCAATATGCGCGAATTTCTGCGCACACTCATTGCCCTTGCGGCACTGCTCACGCTGGCCTTGGCATCTGGGCCCGCAGGGGCACAGCAACCGGAGAAGCGTATCGCGCTCGTCATTGGCAATGCGGCTTACCCAGCAGCTCCGCTGGCGACAGCTGCCAATGATGCAGGCCTTGTCGCCCAGACCTTGCAGGCTGCAGGGTTCGACGTCGTCGGCGCACGCGACCTCGACGAAGATTCGCTGAGACGCGCTCTGCGCGAGTTCGTCGACAAGGCTGCCGCCTCAGGCCCGAGCACGGTCGCCTTCCTCTATCTCGCTGGTTATGGCCTGCAGCTCGAGGGCGAGAACTACTTCACACCCGTTGATGCACGGATTGGCACCGCCGCAGACGTCGCGGTCCGTGCATTGCGGATCTCGGATTACGTGAGAAGCCTGGCGGCCCTCCCGCTGAAGGCGCGCTTCGTCGTGCTGGATGCCTCTCGCAAGACACCTTTTGTCACCTCTGGCGATCCGCTCGCTGGCGGCCTCGCGCTCTCAGAAGCGGATCCCGGAACCCTGATCGCCTACAACGCCGCGCCCAGCACCGTCGGCCTCAACGGGACTGAGGCTTATGGTGCTTATGCGCGCGCGCTCACTGAGATGATGCGCGAGGGCGGCTTGCAACCCGGTCCGCTCTTCGAGCGCGTGCGTCTTCGTGTCGATGAATTGACCAAAGGGGCAGAGGTGCCCTGGCACGTCTCCCGGATTGAGACCGGTTTCATGTTCTTCGAGCGTGCCTCAGATGCCCCCGTCAATGTGCGACCGGAGCAGATTGCGGCACTGCGAGCGCGTCCGCTGCGCGAACTCAGCCCCTCGCAGGCCTACGCGATCTGCCTCGAGCGGGATGACCTGGCGAGCTATCAGGAATTCGTCACGGCCTTTCCACGTGACGGCATGGCACGACGCGTGCGGGCCCTCATCGCGGCGCGCCGAGAGGCGGTCACCTGGCGGCGCACCTGGCTCGCCAATACGCCCGATGCCTACTGGTCCTATCTGAGCCGTTACCCGCGTGGCCCGCACGCTTGGGATGCCCGACGTCGCTTGACCCGCCTCGCCGCGTCTCTGGAGCCTCCGCCACGCTTCGCGATGCTTGACTACGATCTGCCACCGCCTCCGCCGGATGAGGTCGTCTACGTTGAGCGCGGTGCTCTTTACCTCGACGATCCCATCTACGAACTGCCAGCGCCTCCGCCACCGCCCGTGGTCTTCCTGCCGCCGCCGACTTACATCGTGACCCTGCCACCTCCGCCACCGCCGGTTGAGGTCTATGCATTGCCGACACCGGCCTTCGTCCCGGTGCCGGCTTATGTCAACGCGCCGGCCTACATCGCGCCGCCGCCCAACAACATCCTTTACCAGAACATCCACGTCAGGCCGGCGGCCGAGCAGATCCATGCGCGCAACGCACTGCGTTCGCCGGATCAGGCATCTCCGACAGCCATGGGAGCCGGCGCGGTCCTGGGAGCAGCCGCAGGTGCTTCGATCGCGCGCGTCGCTCTTCCGCCATCCGTGGCACAGAAGGCTGCGCTGCATGCCAGCCCAAGCCAGATCCCCACAGCAGCGAGTCCGGTTCAGCCCGGAATAAGCCAAGCGGGATCACGGACCATGTCTGGACATGGGCAAGTCGGGGCACCGGCTCCGCAGCAGGTCGGACGTGCAGGTGGGCACGAACAATCGTTCAGAGCGCAGGCGCTGCCTGGGATGAATGGTCAGCCCCTGCCACAGCAGGCGAGCCAATCAGGACTGCCGGGACGGGGTCCGAACGACCCGATGAACTTGAATCGGCTCCCGCTCGGACAGCAGCCGCCCGCAGCCAACGGCTTACCCCTATCGCACCAATCCGGCCGGCCTGCAGATCCTAGGATGCAGCCTTCCGGCCAAAGCTCCGGGATAGCCCAACTCCGCCAGGAGCAACTTGCCCGACAGCATGAGCAGCAGGCAGCCGAGCATCAGCGGCAGGCCCAAGTTCAGCAGGCCCACCGGGCCGCGACACAGCGCCAGCAGGACATGCAGGTTGCTCGCCAGCAGCAATTGATTCAGCGCCAAGCGCAGCAGGCGGCTAACCAGCGGCGAGAGATGGAGGTCGGGCGGCAGCAGCACCAAGCGGCCCAGCAACGCCAGCAGGCGATGCAGGCCGCCCGTCAGCAACAAATGGCGCAGCAACAATCCGCACAGCGCGCTGCGCAGCACCAGCAAATGCAGATCGCGCGTCAGCAGATGATTCAGCAGCAGGCCGCGCAGCGAGCGGCACAACACCAAGCTATGCAAGCGGCGCGTCAGCCGATGCACGCCCCACCTTCTGCGCCGCCACCGCGTGGCGGCCCTCATCATTGTCCGCCAGGGCAAGCGTGTCGCTGAGCCGACTGGCATTGGATGTCCCGTGAAGGGGCCAAGGCTCCCCCGCCAACGCCGGGATGCCCCCTGGATCAAACCGCAGATCGAGCTAGCCGACGCGGCTCGCCCGCACACGCGGGGATGAACCCGTCCACTCGCCAGCCGCCACGTCGGCGAAGTCGGCTCCCCCGCCCACGCGGGGATGAACCCGGCCAGATCACTCACAAAAACGAAAAGGTCACGCCCCCACCCACGCGGGGATGAACCCCTCACCTCGACGCGTGAAGCCGAGTTCGCCGAGGCTCCCCCGCCCATCCGGGGATGAACCCGACCCTACCAAGGCGGCTGAGGACCTTGAGTAGGCTCCCCGTCTACGCGGGGATTTACCGATCCGCGAGTTCGGCTCCGAGACCCAGATGAAGGCTTCCCCGCCAAAGTGGGGATGAACCCCCGAGGATATCGTCGTCACGCACATGGCCGAGAGCTTCCCCGCTCACGCGGGGATAAACCCACCAACGGTGCAGTCACGGGACGCTGCACTCAGGCTCCCCCGCCCACGCGGGGATGAACCCGACCCGGAGTGCCGGCAGCTCATCAAGGCGACGACTCCTCGCCAACGCGGGGATGAACCCTACCGAACAGCCGGGTTTGAGAGCGACCCCGAGACTCCCCCGCCTACGCGGGGATGAACCCTTGAAGGTGGTGACCTTCCGCATCACGTCGTCGCCTCCCCGCCCGCGCGGGGACCCACTCAAGTCAGACCTGTAGGCCACACATTGCCGGCGCACGAGCGGCCCCTATGCTCGCACACCGTCCGCATCCGGGCACACTGCCGGCGCTCTGACCGCCCTCCCCTCTCTAACCCTGCGCACCCGACAGGATTCGAACGTGTGACCCTTTGCCTGACGAGGGCGGCGCGGATTTCCCTTTGAGCGCAAACCCTGCCGCGCCCCGTTGCGCCCCCGCCCCGCATCGGCTAGTGAATCCGCCACGGTCAGCACCCGTAGCTCAGCTGGATAGAGCGTTGCCCTCCGAAGGCGGAGGACCCTGCTCTGCAACGCGACAAGTGCCTTCAATCACTACAATAGGTTAGGCAATCCCCGGTCGCTTGAGGGCGCCAAATTGCGTTTTGCCGGCGCAAAAGGGCCGCAACGGACCGCGGAACCTGGGTGCCGAACTCATTGGCGAGCAAGAACGTTGCCTTAGCACCGAGGCGTGATCGAGGCTTCTGCCGTGCACCTCCGAGCCATTCTCAAAACCACCTTCGTCATCCTGGCGCTCTCCAGCGCCGGGCTGACTCAAACTATACTTGCGAGCCAAGCTGGGGACGAAATGAACCAGCCCAGCAATCCGGTAAATAACAGCGAGAAGATCGAGGATTCGCAAGGGCTACCTACCGGACGGGGAGCTGGATCCCGCCAAACTCCTGGCGCTGACAAAATGGGAACCGGCATTGGTATGGGGGCGGCCGATGCTGACGTGACACCGGGTAGCGAGAGGACGAAGCCTGACCAGTAAAGTCATTCATCGGCGTGTGCTTCATAGTCCTCCAGCTGCGCCACACGGTAGGACTCGCGCATCGAGGAAGCCGAAGTCTCAAACATCCAGCCAGAGGAGACAAGTAGCGCGGAACGCTCGGACCCCAACCGCCGTATCTGGTATAGTTTCACAAGTGAGTCAGACCGGGTCATCTGGACTCTGTCGAAGGGAGGTCGGCCATGAGCAACATGAACGGCTACTCGATGAGCACCGGCAGCACCCAGCAGTATTGGGCGGCCATCAGCAAACACCCGCGGCCCTGGCATCTCAGCGCGAAGAGAGACTCGATCGAGGACACCCGGGGCCACACGATTTTGGCGACTGATCTATATCCCACGGATCCAGCGCTCCTCGAAGCCATCTGCGTAGCGATCAATCAGCTCTACCCCAGCCGCTAGGAAGCGCAGCAAGACAGCCCACCTCGCCCGAGAGGCGGACAACTTCCGATATGCGCGATGAAGACGTTGTTCGTCCCAGTTGTAGGAAGTGAAGGGCTTGAGGCTATTGTGGCGACTGCGTTCCTCGCCGCAAAGCACTTCGACAGTCTCGTCCTAGGTGCGTGCGTTCTTCCTGCTCTCGCGGACCAAGTGAACTTTAGTGGAGATACGTCGTGGCCAGGTGGTCAGGAGGCGAGTTGGGCTGAGCGGCTGCAGGCAGAAGAGCTCTCCCTCAGAGCGACGTTCGCGGCGGCAATGGACGCGCGCGGCATCAGCGAAGAGGTTAGGTCAAATGCCGGGCCGCGCTATCGATGGCAGTCGGGCCCGCTGATGGGCGATTACGCCCTGAGCCAGCGTGCACGGTTGTTCAGTGCGACCGTGGTCGGACGCCCTGCAGTGAGCAAAGCCAGCCTGGGTATGGCAAGCTTCGAGGCCATTCTGTTTGAGAGTGGCCGGCCCCTCTTACTCAGCCCACCACACCCTCCGACGACCCTGGGCGAGAGAATCCTGATTGCCTGGAACGGCTCGACGGAGACAGCGCGCGCGACCGCACTTGCCATGCCACTTCTCCGCCAAGCGAAGCGGGTAATCGTTGTGGAGGTCGAAGGCAGCAGGGTCCCCGGTCCATCCGCACGCGAGCTTGCGAGTGCCCTGAAGGAGGAAGGCGTCCCGGCGCGAGGCCGAACGGTAGCAGAAACCGAGCTCACCTCAGGCCAAGTCTTCCTGATGGAAGCAGGAGCGCTGGGCTGCGATCTCTTGGTCAAGGGTGCCTACACGCAGAGCCGATTGCGGCAGATGTTCTTCGGTGGTGCAACCAGCCACATCCTTCATCACGCGAAGCTGCCGGTGCTCATGGCGCACTGACGTTGAGCTCCCGAGCGCACCTCGCAAGGAGGCGGAACGAAACCAAAGTCTCACAGAGGTCGGCTTGCTTCTGATGGACATCGAGGCCTCTGGCCAGTTGGACACTGGAACGAACCAGATGCCCAGTTGGGCGGTTAAGCGGTCAGGCGCTTGCGAGCAGCGTCCTTCTGCGTCCTGGCCGGAAACCTTGCCCAGCGGGCGCAGCTCGGGAGGAGGCATCATGTTGAAGATCATGGTGAAGCCGGAAAGAAACGGCACTCACGCAGTCTTCCGAGGAGATAGACCGGTTGCGTTTGGTCTCAGTCTTGATGAGGCGGAGAACTACTCGGCCTTCCTGCGCGCATCGCTTCGTGTGCACCGAACGCACAAACTTTGCGGGGCACTTGATCGCCGAGCGTGACGGCTTCGAACAGGTTTCACAGCAAGTCAGTGAATGTTGAGTCGGACCACTCTGCGGACCCAGGGGGACGCGCGGGAACTGCTTGCCGTGAGCTTCTGAGTGGCGCGGATTGAGGGGTGGCTTTTAAGGAGCCGCCTTTGCGCGACGGCTTTCCTGGACCGCGAATGGCATCAGACTCGAACAGCAGGCAATGACCCTGTCCGTCGATAATCCAGCCATCTGTGAGCCAGCCAATGAAGCGGCCGGAGAATGAAAATACTCTGTCATCGAGAAGGTAGGCTACCGCGCGTCCCTCCCAGAGATAGATAGTCCGCCCGTCGCAAAAGGCAGTAGCTCTGCCCTGGTCATCGAAAAATTCGATCATCGCTCCTCAGTCCTGCGCTTTGCTTGCAGCGAACCCGTGGACATAGATGCTACTATGCGTCCGGCAGGTAATTACCCACGCCTCTGATGGGGGCGCCGTTCAGGCGACGGTGGCGAGGATCGTCGCGAACGGGCTGGCGCCGGAGAGGCGGGCGGTGTCGACGACGGTGCGGATGTCGGCCTCGCCGGTAGCGGCCCACATCGCACGGTAGCCATTGGTCATCTTCCGTTGCACGACGGCGGGACGGAGCAGGCGCTCGCAGCCGTTGTTTGTGACCGCGACCGTGCCGGGATGATCGAGGAAGACCAGGAGTTGATCGCGGGCCCGACCAATCCTGGCCTGCAGTTCGTAGGTCAGGTCACAGCGGCTCGGGGCGGACAGGATGTCGGAAAGCCGCCGCTCCAGCGCCCGCCGTTTGGCCGCGAGCGTCGAGGCGGCCAGATCGGTGACGCGCTCGGCCAGGGCGAACACGGCCTGCAGCCAGAACTGGAGGCGCAGTGGCACCGGATCGGCGCTCACCTCGACGGCGTAGGCCACGTCGCGGGCGAGATGCGCCAGGCAGGTCTGGTGGCGGACGCCATGACCCTGCTGAGCGGTGTAGCGGTCGGAGATCCAGACCGCGGGCCGGTGCCCGTCCATCATCTCCCGCACCACGACGGCGCCGCGCGTCGGCGAGGCTGTGTGCACCACCGCGTCCGTCGAGTGGAAGACCCAGTGATAGGAGTTCGAGCCCTCGATGCGCACCCCGGTCTCGTCCGAGGCGACGACCTCGGCACGGCGCAGCTTTGCGACGGCGGCCTCGCGGCCGGGCCGAAAGCGCGCCTGCGCGCGGCGGAGCAGGTTCATCAGCCCGCCCTGACTGAGCGTCAGGCCGAACAGATCCGACAGCGCCGCCTGCAGCCGCTCGTAGGACAGAGCCTGGAAGGTCTTCAGATACGTCGCCACCGCGTGCAGCCGCGGACCAAACGGCGTGCCCCGCGCGGCCTGCGGCACCGGCGCGACGCCGCGCCCCCCGCAGGACGGGCACTGCACGGCCAGCCGCCGATGCCGGGTCACCACCGGCGCCACGGCGGGCAACTCGATCCGCTCGGACACGCTCACGACCTCGGCGGGAAGGTCCCCGTGCAAGGCGCCGCCGCAGCACGCGCACCGATCCGGACGATGATCGACGACCGCGTCGGGATCCTCGCTCAGCACACGGCTATGGCCCTCGTGACCGGGCTTGGCTCCGCCGGGCTTGGCCTGCTCCCGCCGCTCCTTGCGGTCGGTGGACGGCGGCTTTGAGGAGGTGCGCGAGGTCTTCTGCGGGCGCTGCAGCCGCAGCACCAGCTCGATCAGTTCTTCCCGGCTCAGACGTTCGAGATCGCTGCGGCCCATCCCACGAACGAATCAGCCAAACCGGCCCCGCACAAGGCCCCCGCACGACCCCCGCGCCGCCGCACGTCCTTCGAACCTGGCGCTCAAACCGCGTGGGTAATTACTCCGGCAGCATAGTTTCGCTGACTAGGAAGCCAGTGTTGTCGGAAATGCCTTGCCAGGCGGACTCGCCGGCCCGGACAGTTATCCTGGATCTCCCAGCGTTTTCACCGCTCCCTGCCTCAAGGAACCCCTTAAGGATGCCAAGCTTGATCTGATGCTGAAGATAACCTGGCGAGCTGCCAAACTTGACCGCAAGTTCGTGAAAATCGACGATCCAGTCGCCGCGTTCGTCCAAATCGAAATGCATCACTAGACCCTCTATCAGCTCGGCCGCAGATGCAGGGCTGAGAAAGATCTTAACACATCGATTTGCATCTGTATGGAAAAACCGGACCAGCCGTCTTATCGACTTTCCAAAACGGGCCTGCGTATCTTGGATACGTGAGCAAACGCGGCGTTGTTCATCGCGCTCACTTGACTGGCTGGCGCAGGCTGCATGAGGGACGCGGCTCCCCAACGACATGCCAGCCCGTTCGGCATGATCATGCGGCAAGATCCCAAACCGGGCATAGTCCTTAAGGGAAGACTCGCGCGATGAACGCATCGTCGCCCTCGCCGTCTCGCTGCAAACCGCGCTCGCGGGCTTGCATCAGGCGATCGCGCTCATACAGCTCGACCATGCGCTCAAGGAGGGAACCAAGAGCACAGCGATCGCGGGCGACAATTTTCTGAAGCGTCTCAGCAATCTCCGGCCGGATGCGCGCGTGGAATCCGACTGTCTCAGAGCCAGGGGACAGGCGTCCACGCTTGCCCTTCCTCATCTCGGCCATGTGCTTGTCGTGCTCCACTGCGATCACGTCGTCAGCACGACCGAAAGCATCATCGGCCCTTGTCCTCGTCTCCTTCTGCGCTGCTCGGGCAGTCTGCCTCTCGCTTGCAAGGTGGAATGGCTCCTCAGGCCGCTCTTCCAAACCGCTGAGCGAGAGAGATGTGGCTGAATGGCTCGAAGAAGCCGAAGCAGACAGCTTAGCTTTATTGGGCATATTTTCTCCTGATACTCTCTGATATCAGAAAAGGTCGCCCTACACCACGCGGAACTAGGGCGGCGTGCTCTAGGCTGTGGCATGGCTGGCCCTAAGAACGCGAGTGTTCCGTAAGTTTCACCTTGATCAGCGTCGGCGCTCCACCTGGGCCAACAAGCCGGTGATCCGGCATCCAACGTTCCGATCCGCCGACCATACACGGGCACGGCATGTCCACGCGCGCTCAAAAGTCATACCCGCGGGCTCTTGGGGCAACTGCGTCACCGGCGATCATGCCAGGCCCCTTAACGGACGCGAAGTCCCAGTGAACCTCCCCTCGGCCGAAGGGCATGGACCCTGGGCCCACCAGTGTTCGGACCACATCCTGGGATTCCGCTCGCGCTGGCTTTCGAAGGTTGGGATATCAGCGCCGGTGTGCCGCTACTGCATGGGGGCACAGCAAGGCTTAGGCGGCAAACTCAGGCAGACGAAGGTGCTCGCATTCACGCCGATCTTGGGCCGTTCGAGGTCGAGCGGCTGCTCAAGCTTGAGCATTCCTGGAGAGCGACCGCCTTGCCGGCTGTCCTGCCGCGTCGCGCAGATTATCTGAACTGAGGTCTTAGTCTCGCCAGTTTTGAGGCAGCTGATCCGCAAAGCACTCTCGAAGCTTTTCCTTCTAGTTAATGCTGCCCACTCACTGGGGGAGATATATTTCTTGATCAACACGCTCATGGCACTTCTCTCAGCCCTCATGGTGTTGGGAATTTATGCCGTCCTCAAAGGTCTAACGCTTCCTTTGCGGGCATTGCGAGCTCTCTGGCGGGCTCGCTCAGCTCCTGCCTGACGCCTCATTGTGCGAGTCTGGACGCGGACTGCTCGCACATGGATGGCTGCTCACAGTGACTTATACCGGTCGACGGTGATAGCGACTCACGAGGTTTCGTATCGGCGGCGGATCTGGTTCGATGAGGCAAACCGGGAGGGTTTGCCATGTCCGCTGCGGTTGCTCTGCGTGAGGATTTCAACGCCGACGATCTTCGACGTCTGGCCAAGGCCAGCCGAGACGCGGGCCAGAGCCGCCGGCTGCTGGCGCTGGCCGAGATCTACGAGGGCGGCAGCCGCACGGATGCGGCTCGGATCGGGGTGGTAGGGTTGCAGACGGTGCGCGATTGGGTGCTCGCCTTCAACGCAGCTGGCCCGGCCGGGCTGATCAACCGCAAGGCCCCGGGCAACCCAGCCAAGTTGAGCGATGCGCAGCGTCAAGCGCTGGCGCAGATCGTCGAGAGCGGGCCGGACCCGGATCGACACGGCGTGGTGCGCTGGCGGCTGAAGGATCTCGCCGCCTGGATCTACGCCAGCTTCGGCGTGAGCCTGGACGAGAGCACGGTGGGCCGCACGGTGAAACAACTCGGCTTCCGCAAGCTGTCGGCACGCCCGCGCCATCATGAGCAGGACCCGGCCGCACTGGCAGCCTTCAAAAAAACTTGCCAGCCGAGGTGAGGGCGATCCGAGCCCGGCTGCCGGCTGGCGCGGCCATCGAGGTGTGGTGGTCAGACGAGGCTCGGGTCGGCCAGAAGAACACGCTGCCCCGCCGCTGGGCGCGCCGCGGCAGCCGGCCCTCGGCGCCCAAGGACCAACGCACGGCCCACGCCTACATCTTCGGAGCGATCTGTCCCGAGAAGGGCAAGGGTGCCGGCCTCATCATGCCGAGATGCGATACCGCGGCGATGAACGAGCACCTCAGGGAGATCAGCTGCAGCGTCGAGGAAGGCGCCCACGCCGTGCTGATCCTCGATGGGGCGGGCTGGCACGTCGCCCACGACCTCGTCGTGCCCGCCAACATCACCCTGCTGCCGCTGCCAGCCTGCGCCCCGGAACTCAACCCGGTCGAGAATGTCTGGCAGTTCCTGCGCGACAACTGGCTCGGCGACCGCGTCTTCTCGTCCTACGAGGACATTGTCGAGCAGTGCTGTCAGGTCTGGAACCGGTTCATCGACCAGCCTTGGAAGATCATGTCCATCGGCCTGCGTGACTGGGCCTATCAGTTATGATCACCACCGATTGGTATTACCTCCTCGTCATGCGTTCCCCTCCCAAGCGCTATTCGGGAAGGAATGCTCATGAAGGTCGAACACTGGCGATTTACGGCTCTCGTCGTCGTGCTACTTGCTTCCACGGCCGCTCACGCCGAGCCACCGAAAGCTGCCGTGTTCGACTTCCAACTTGCCGACCAAGGTGCTCTGGGTCCAACCGATGCTGACCGGGCACGCCTCGGTCCTCTGAGCGACCTGCTGCGCTCCCTGCTGAAGGACAGCGGCCGATACCAGATCGTCTCGACGGAAGGAGTTAAGGCGGAGGTCGCCAAGGGCCCTGACTTGCGTCACTGCAATGGCTGTGCTGAGGACTACGCCAAGAAGCTTGGCGCGGATGTCGTGATCACCGGTGAGATCCAGAAGGTGTCCAACCTAATCCTCAACATCAACGTCTACGTGAAGGATCTGCGAGTCACAAAACCCGAGCAGGCCTACAGCGTCGACATCAGAGGCAACAACGACACCTCGTTCGATCGCGGGCTGAGGTATCTCGTGAAGAACAACCTCCCGCCCCCGCGATAGAGCGGGCATGCCGCAAACAAGCGAACTGTCGCTTGCGTGATCGAGTGCGAACCGAACCATCTGCCGGTTCGAGCGGTTGATCGGGCGAGCGCTGGCGAGTGATACCGTTGCCAAGTGGGCGCAGCTCGGGAGGAGGCATCATGTCGAAGATCATGGTGAAGCCTGAAGGACATGGAACGCACGCGGTGTTCTGGGGAGATAAGCCGGTTGCGTTCGGGCTCAGCCTCGACGAGGCTGAGAATTGCTCGACTTTCCTGCGCGCATCGCTCCGTGTGCACCGGACGCATAAACTTCCTGGGGCGGTCAACCGCCGCGTGTAAGATCAGGCTGTCGCGCAATTAAGATCCGAGACCGAGATCACTGCTCGCTGCTGGAACGAGGCCCAGTCGACGCAGCATGGCTGATTGTAAATCGCACTGAGGATGCGAGCATGGACGCTCTCAAGGAGATCTACGGCCCGTTCTTCCACCCAGAGGCCAAGCTTACCTTCGAGGCCGACATGCGGATGACGGTCACGCTCCCAGACGGGCGCTCCTTGATGATCGGCATGGACGACTTTCGCTTCCACAACCCGAACGCGGAACCGCTGCCCCGCTTCGAGTTTCGGGAGCATTCCCAGCGTCGCGAACCCTGACGCGGCACACTCGTCGGCCTGGCTCCGCCTTTGATCTCGTGCCTCACGGCGCAAAAAGAGATCGCTCAAGCAAATCTGAGCTCGCAGCAGCTACCGAGAAGGGGCGCCGATCAGCACTGGCATCACAACCCGGTGGATTGAAAATTCGGGCAAGTCTGCGGCTAACGCAGCGCTCACGCCAGGTGGAACGTCGGACAGGATACGCTTCGGAAGCGGCAGCTAAACTGTCATGGGCAAGGCTGCCTTAACGCTCTGTTAACTATAATACGCGCCCACTGAGATCTCCTCGAGATTACTCCGTCCGACTGGCGGCCCTGGTGACGAGGCTCGCGGCTTAAGCTGAAGTCTACATCGCAAGGGTAGTTATGATGTCCAAGGTTCTCGTCGTCACATCGGGCAAGGGCGGCGTCGGCAAGACGACGACCACCGCGGCCCTGGGTGCGGCCATCGCGCAGAGCGGCGAGAGCGTCTGCGTCGTCGATTTCGATGTCGGCCTGCGCAACCTCGACCTCGTCATGGGGGCGGAGCGCCGCGTCGTGTATGACCTCATCAACGTGGTCAACGGCGACGCCAAGCTGCCGCAGGCGCTGATCCGCGACAAGCGGCTCGACAGCCTCTCGCTGCTGCCGGCCTCCCAGACCCGCGACAAGGACGCCCTCACCGACGCGGGCGTCGCCCGGGTCATGGAGGAATTGCGCGAGAAGTTCGACTGGGTGATCTGCGACTCGCCCGCCGGCATCGAGCGCGGTGCGACGCTGGCCATGCGCCACGCGGACGTCGCCGTGGTGGTGACGAACCCCGAGGTCTCCTCGGTGCGCGACTCCGACCGCATCATCGGCCTGCTCGACTCGAAGACCATCCGGGCCGAGAAGGGCGAGAGCATCGACAAGCACCTCATCCTGACCCGCTACGACCCCAACCGGGCCGACCGCGGCGACATGCTGAAGGTGGACGACGTGCTCGAGATCCTCTCGATCCCGCTGCTCGCCATCATCCCGGAGAGCGAGGAGGTGCTGCGCGCCTCGAACGTCGGCTGCCCGGTGACCCTCAACAACCCGCTCTCGGCGCCCGCCCGCGCCTACTCCGACGCGGTTCGCCGCCTGAACGGCGAGACGGTGCCGATGAGCGTTCCCAGCGACCGCAAGTCCTTCTTCGGCAAGATCTTCACACGGAGGGCGGCATGAGCCTTCTCAGCCTCTTCTCCCGGCGCGGCTCCGCGCCGGTGGCGCGCGAGCGCCTTCAGCTGATCATCGCCCACGAGCGGGCCGACAACGGGCGCTCCGACCTCGTTGTGACGCTGCGCGAGGAGATCCTCGCCGTGATCGCCAAGCACGCCGCGATCGAGCGAGACAAAGTCTCGATCAAGGCTGAGCAGCGCGAAGGTGTCTCGACACTGGACATCAACATCGAGCTCCCAACCATAGCCGTCGGAATGCGCAAGGCGGCCTGACCCGAGCCAGCAATTCGCCTATGCGCACTCTGGACCGAGAATGCAGTTATCCCGGCGGAGCGCTCGGCCCAGATAGCATGGCTTTTCGTCTTCGTTACGTCAGCGCAAAGGAGCACGAAGTCCCAGAGGACCGCGCAGGAGCCGAAGGGCATCCATCCTGGGCCCACCTGGATTCGAACCACATCCTGGGATGCTCACCGACCAAACCTAAGCCGAGTAGAAGCCCGGCGCGGCTATCTCTCCGCCCCTAAGACTCGAGCGATTATCGCTCGCACGGCTCTCATCTGGCGACCATTCTGGCCGAAATAGCCTTCCCCTGTGTAGCCCCACCAATCCCAGCAGCCGTTTGGGTTGATTCTGCTGACCGCAATCTGAGGGTAGAGCATCACGATGTTATTGGTCGCAGCCCAGCGATTGTAGCCAGCGTCTCTGATGAAGTCGTCATGGATCTCATCGGCAGTCTGTCGACAGCCATGAAATGCCACGTGGAGGCGACACTCCTCCCGCTCGCAGCTCTTCGGAACGTAGATGTATCCCACGCCGTGAAGGCTGATGTGGTCAGATAGCCCTACAAAGAACTCGCTCTGATCAAATCCGATCAGATTTCCGTCTCCGTGGGGTTCCTTAGAGGCGTTTCCGATCTGCCCAGGGTATAGATGCTTGAGAAGCTGCTCGGCGGCCTCATAGCCGCACTCAATCACAAACGGTGGTGCGTGTTCCTTGCAGAGCCTGACCGGGAACCTGCTCGACCCCTCAAACTTGGCGACTGGGACGCCGTGGCTCGCGGAGCGCCCATGCTCATTCATGTCCGATGATAGCTGCGAGGAGGGGACACCAAGGAGCCGATAGAGATCGTGGAGAGCGGCCATAGTGCTCTGTGGGACGATTTCGTCTCCCCTTCCGTGAAAAAGCCAGACACGACTGGAGGTTAGATTTTTCGGATCGTCAATGAGCCCCTGCTGGTGAGCCTGTTGCACGAAGCTCGCCGAATCGTCTGCCCTGGGTGACGGCGGACGAAGCCCGAAGTAACGGCTGCCGAGATAGTGCGTGCAGGCAACCGTGGCTGCAGAACCTCGATCCAGGGGCACATCCGCGAACCACCAGTAAGGATTGAGGATGTGCTCCGCACAGCCATAGGGGCCGCCTGCGATGATGCCCGCACCGTCGACCAGCTTGGAGTAGGCCACGTGGAACTGGTGAGCAAAGAAGCCGCCGGAAGATACTCCTGAAACAGTGACAGAGTTCTGCTGCAGGCCAGGAAGCGCCTGAAGCCTTTGAACGGTTGATGTTGGCGGCGGTTCGGGAACAAGGTCGTGCCCAGCACGCGCAATTGCGCCTTCAAGGATGAGGCCGACGAGACCCGCCAACGCGATTGTGCCGATTTGCAAGCGCCACATCACTGCTAAGCTTCCAATCAACGCCCCGTCTACCAATGTCTACGACTGCTTGCTGTAGCTGCGATCGCAGGTGTCATCAGAGGTTGAGATCTTCCTCCGCCTTTAGCCGGCCGGCCTGGATGGCAGCACGAAATGCTTGGTGATCTGCCTCAGTCTGATCTGCATACGCCCTCGCCCAATCCGCAAAAGCATTTGCAAGTTCGCCGTCGTCATCGCCACCGCTATAGCCAGCGATCGCGGCGGCATCACCGGTTCGCGCATGAGCACGCGCAAGCAGCGCTCCATACACTCTTGAGAAGTAGACAAGTGACGGCTCTGACATGCTACCGATTGGAATATCCCCCTTCATGTTTCTCATCTGACGCACATAGAAGGGTCGGCCTGAAATCGAGGTCCAACCAAGCAATGGATCGCCAGCAGCTTGCAGAAGGCGCTGCCCATAAACCACGCGCTCACCTTCATGCTCTCGGTAGACCTTTGGCATCCCAAATACGTAGGGAGCATGTGCTGGCTCTACGGCCTCTTTGACTTGGAGAAAGAGAGCATCCTGATCTGAGTTGCCGCACAGGAGCGCGACGTAAGTGCGTGTTCCGACACTTCCGATACCGACCACCCGATGTGCAACGTCAACGACGTGATACCGGCTCAGCATGAAGCGGCGCTCGCGTGGGAGCGTTTCGGCATAGCGCTCAAGCCCAGCAATTACGGCGTCACGCGTTTCGGCATCGATATGGGTAAGAATGGGCGGCTCCTCCTTGAACCGCCAGCCATCCCGAATCCGTGTGTTGCCAGCGCGCGCCAGAAGGCTCTGATTATTGTTCCTACGGGCCTTCTCGGCAGATCTCAGAAGCAAATCTCTAGATTCCGCGTCAGGCTCCAATCCACAAAGATCAGCTCGATCAGCCCTTGCAGAGTAGCGCCAAACATCTAGTGAACCCTGCGACGCAAGGTCAATCATCTTGTTTTGATAGCCACTGACTGCTGCCGAAACAGAGCGACGCCGGATGTGGCTGTCGACCCCGATCTCGCGCGCTGCCACTTCAATACTTGCAGTCAGACGCTTCAGATCCCACTCCCAAGGTCCTACTGTGACCTCGTCAAAGTCGTTGAGGTCGAGCACGATGTCGTGCTGCGGGCTACCGAAGAGACCGAAGTTCGAGACGTGAGCATCACCATCGATGATCACCCTGATGCCGCTGCAGGGTGTGGATGCCAGGTCGCAGGCCATGACCGCAGCAGCACCGCGGAGGAACGCGAAGGGCGATCGGGCCATTCGTGCCACACGAAGCGGGACGAGCTGAGCTTGTCGTCCGGCATGCGCCCGCTCGATCAGATCGACGGGATCCGGCCTGTCGCCTGGGGCCTTCCACTCGCCGTGTAGGTGATGTGGGGTGCTTTCCCTCAGGCTGCGACCTGAGGAAAGTCGCGTCTCCCAGGACGCCTGACGTTCACGCAGGTTGATGTGAGGAACATCGGCTAAGGGCTCGAGGATCAGTCTCTCAGCAGCCCCTTCCTTGCCCACTGGTTCAGCGGCAGCAGCGTGCTGCGGAAGCAAGTCTCCGGCGGGTGAAAGGGACTGTGTTTCTTCGGACGGCGTTGGCGCGCGCGACATCTCCACCCTCACGCGATCAGTTTACTAGGGAGCGAGTGCACAGCGACGCTATCACGGACTGCAGACCAAGGCGTGCGTGGTCGAAGACACGAGCGGAAGCGGCACCCCTGCTGTGCCAACGGCGCAGAAATCCCGTCGCTGAGAAAGCTCACGCCTCTTTGCCCGTCAAAAACGGACGTGCAGCCTCAATCGCGGGTCTGCATGCTGGTGCGGTGTCTGCAAGGAGCGCCTCCGGCCGGACACTCCCGATCCAAACGCGCACGATGCTCGATACGGCCCACCCAGGATCACTCGTCGCGCGGTCGACAATGATTGGACGCGCCTCTCTAGCGCATGTGGTGACCTCGGCGAGAACGGCCTGCGGCACGCGAGCGGCGGTGAGCGTCTCGACTACCTTTGCTTGCAGAGGATCGATGAGGAAGAAGGAGATCAAGGCGGCGACGATGTCCTGCATGGTGCTGTGTCCTGAAGTCGGCTCTGGCTTGGAACCGTTAAATCGCCCTGGCGGCCTGAGCGTTGCCTCATGGCCGTTAATGCGGGAACGTCGCCGCTCAGGAATACGAAGCCTCAGATAATCGTGCAGTTGCTGAACGACATGGACCATGGGTCCAGCCGGATCCCGATCACATCCTTCGATCCCGGCCGACTTCATCAGCAAGACGTCTCAACCTAGATCTGCGAGAGAACACCCCACCTTGCTGGAGACCGGACGACCGTGCCGCACGCGACCGAGCTGATCGCCATCATCGCCCTCGGCCTCGTGCTGGCCTTCGTCTGCGGGATGGTGGCGCAGCGCCTCCGGCTGCCGCCGCTGGTCGGCTACCTGCTGGCGGGCGTCCTCGTCGGTCCCTACACGCCGGGCTTCGTCGGCAACAGCGAGCTCGCGGGCCAGCTCGCCGAGATCGGCGTGATCCTGCTGATGTTCGGGGTCGGCCTGCACTTCTCGATCAAGGACCTGATGGCGGTGCGCGGCATCGCGCTGCCGGGCGCCGTCGTGCAGATCGCGGTGGCGACCGCCATGGGCGCCGGGCTCTCCCTGGCCTGGGGCTGGAGCCTCGGGGCGGGCCTCGTCTTCGGCCTCGCCCTGTCGGTGGCGAGCACGGTCGTGCTGCTGCGGGCGCTGGAGGAGCGCGGCCTCCTCGACAGCGACAAGGGCCGGATCGCGGTGGGCTGGCTCATCGTCGAGGACCTCGCGATGGTGCTGGCCCTCGTGCTGCTGCCCGCGCTCGCGCCCTCCCTCGGGGGCGAGGGCAAGGAGGCCGAGCACGGGGCCGCCCACGCCGCCACGGAGGCCCTCGGCCACCTCGTCGGCCTCGGCGCCGACGACCTGTGGCTCACCCTCGCCCTCACCCTCGCCAAGGTCGCGGTGTTCGCGAGCCTGATGCTGATCGGCGGGCGCCGCTTCGTGCCCTGGCTCCTCGACCAGGCGGCCCGCACGGGCTCGCGCGAGCTGTTCACCCTCGCGGTGCTGGCGCTGGCGCTCGGCATCGCCTTCGGCTCGGCGGAGCTGTTCGGCGTGTCCTTCGCGCTCGGCGCCTTCTTCGCCGGCATGGTGCTCGCCGAATCCGACCTCAGCCACCAGGCCGCGGCCGATTCCCTGCCCCTGCAGGACGCCTTCGCGGTGCTGTTCTTCGTCTCGGTCGGGATGCTGTTCGACCCCTTCATCCTGATCCGCGAACCACTCTCGGTGCTCGCCGTCCTCGGCATCATCCTGCTCGGCAAGTCGCTCGCGGCGGTCGCGATCGTGCTGGCCTTCCGCCACCCGGTCGGGACGGCGCTCACCATCGCGGCGAGCCTCGCGCAGATCGGCGAGTTCTCCTTCATCCTCGTCAGCCTCGGCCTGTCCTTGAAGCTGCTGCCGGCGGAGGGGCGCGACCTCATCCTCGGCGGGGCGCTCCTCTCGATCACCCTCAACCCGCTCTTCTTCGCCCTCGTCGGGCGGATCGAGCGGGCGCTCGCCGACCGGCCGGATCTCGCCGCGCGCTTCGAACGCAAAGGGGTGGCGGCACCTCCTATCACCACCAGATCCACCCGCCAGCGTAGTCACGCCGTGGTGGTCGGCTACGGCCGGGTCGGCAGCAGTATCATCCAGGCACTGCAGACCTGGGACTTGCCCTACGTGGTGGTGGACCGCGACCGGCGCCGGGTCTTGGATCTGCGCGCGGAAGGCATTCAAGCCGTGTTCGGCGACGCCACGGCCCCTGGCATTCTGGAGGCGGCTGACATCAGCAAGGCGAGCCTACTCGTCATTGCAACGCCTGACGCCCACCAGGCACGGCGGCTCGTCGAGATCGCGCGAGAGGCTAATCCGAAGATTGACACGGTGGTGCGCACTCACAGCGACGCCGAGCGCCGGCACCTTGAGGAAGATAAGGTCGGCCTCGTCTTGATGGGCGAGCGGGAGCTCGCGCTCGGCATGACGCTCTACGCGTTGCGCAGCCTCGGCGTGAAGGAAGGCGAGGCCCGCCTGTTCGTTGACACCAGTCGGACGGAGAGCCAGGTCGCGTCGTCAGTGATCTCAGAGCCAGACAAGGGGGCACCCGAACTGCGTCACCAGCACGATGACGAGCCACCGACACCTTGAGCTTAAGTCCATACAGCACCACGCTCTAGAGTGCAGCTAGGATCAGTTCAGGGCATCGATCGCGCGCTTCGTGCTCTCCGAGCTGCACATTGAGTCGTGAGGGCAAAGCTCGACCTACGCGGCGGCCACTGATTGATCCGGCTTTAACTGATTACCGTGCGTGAAGCGCGCGAACTGCTCGATCGCGGCCGGCCGTCCCATCAGGTAGCCCTGTGCCGCCTGGCAATCCTCGGCGGCGAGGAAGCGAAGCTCGGCATCCGTCTCCACGCCCTCGGCGAGGACCGGCAGCCCGAGGCCGCGCCCCAGGCCCAGAACCGAGCGCACGATGGCGGCCGTCTGCTCGTTGGCATCCACCGACCGGATGAAGGAGCCGTCGATCTTGATCTTGTCGAACGGATAGGCGCGCAGGTTCGATACAGACGAGTATCCGGTGCCGAAATCGTCCATGGCGATCCGCACGCCGAGCGCCTTGAGCTGGCGCAGCGTCGACTGAGCCCGGGACGGATCGCGGATCAGCGCCGTCTCGGTGATCTCGACCTCGAGCCGATCCGGCTTCAGCCCCGTCCGGAACAGGCTCTCGTGAACGAGCTGCACGAAGTGCGGCGCGTGGATCTGAACGGCCGAGACGTTGACGGCTACCGTGAGGGGATTGGTCCAGGTCGCGGCCTCCCGGCAGGCTTCCCGCAGCACCCACTCGCCGATCTGCAGGATGACGCCGCTCTCCTCGGCGATCGGGATGAAGACCGCGGGCGAGATCGCGCCGCGCTCGGGGTGCAGCCAGCGCAGGAGAACCTCGAACCCGGTCACGGACCCGTTCCGGACATCGGTCTGAGGCTGGTAGACGAGGTGCATCTCGCCGCGGGCGACGGCGTGGCGCAGGTCGTGCTCGAGGAGGCGGCGCTCCCGCACCTGCGCGCCCATCTTCGCCTCGAAGAAGCGGTAGGTGCCCCGGCCCTCCGATTTCGCCCGGTAGAGGGCGGTGTCGGCGTAGCTCAGGAGCATGGCCCGCTCGGTGGCGTCGTCGGGGTAGAGTGCGATGCCGACGCTGGTGGCGACGATGGGTCCGGCCGCGTCGGCGTTGCCGCTGCGCAGGGCCTCCAGGATCCGCTCGGCGAGGCGACCGGCCGCGACGGCGTGGTCGCAGGGCATCAGGATCGCAAACTCGTCGCCGCCGAGCCGGGCCATCATCTGCGTCTCGTCGAGCGCGTTGCTCACGGTGCGGGCTACGGTGACCAGCATGGCGTCGCCGGCCGCGTGGCCGAACAGGTCGTTGACCTCCTTGAAGCGATCGAGATCGAGGCAGAGCAGGGCCAGCTTGCCGCCCGTGGCCGCGGCGAGTTTCAGTTCCTGCTCGAGGCGCTGGTTGAAGCTCGTCCGGTTCGCGAGGCCGGTCAGGGCGTCGTGGTGGGCGAGGAACTGGATCTGCGCCTCGGCCCGGCGGCGGGCGCGCAGGTCCCGCACCGCGACGGCGTAGTGAGGCTGGTTGCCGTAGGTCACCGGCCGCATGATCAGCTCCACCGGAATCGTGCCACCCGCAGCCTGAGACAGCTCGGCCTCGATTGGCTGATCGAACTGACCAGCTAAGGCTAATCGTGCCTTACCATCCGGAATGAAGCCGGACAGGGCACGCTCCGGTAGTTCCGAGGCGGGGACGCCGACGAGTTTGCCGAAGCTGTCGTTGGCACTCACGATGGTATCGCCCCGGCACACGACGAGACCCTCCACGGCCGCGTTGGCGAGGCTGCGCAGGCGCTCCTGCTCCTGCACGGCGTGGCGGCGGTCGCGGATGTCGAGGGCGAGGGCCGCGCAGGCGAGAAGCAGGATGGTCACGCTCGCCAGGGCGGTGCCGACGGCGAGCCAGCGGGCCGGGATCGCGGTCTCCGAGATGACGATGGTCGGATCCGGCGTGATCGTGACCGCGCCCATGGCGGTGAAGTGGTGGCTGCAGATGGCGGCGAGCAGCAGCAAGCCCCCGGCGACGCGGCCCCGGACTCCGTCCCGCCCGAGGGCGACCGACAGGGCGACGCTCCCGAGCACGGTGCCGATGATGAGCGAGGCTGCGACGAGAACCGGGTCCCACCGGATATGTCCGGGCACCTCGAAGGCCGTCATCCCGGTGTAATGCATGGCGGCGATGCCGCCCCCGAGAATCGCGCCGCCGAGGGCGGGCGCGAGCGGGAGGGCGGCAATGAGCGATACGGCGAGACCGATACCCGTCAGAGCAATCGCGAAGACGAGGGAGAGGACCGTCAAACCCACATTGTAGCCACTCGGAAGCCCGGGCTCGAAGGCCAGCATGGCGACGAAGTGGGTGGCCCAGATGCCGGCTCCTCCAGCTACCGCCGCAACACAGAGCCAGGCTGCTCTCAGATTCCGGGCGGCTTTACAGGCGTGACGCAGAAGCCCAACAGCTGTCCCCGCCGCCAGCGTGCAAATGGCAGCCGCCAGAGTGACAAGCCAGGGATCATGTGCGGCAACAAAGCAGCCAACAACCTTGAGCATGAAACCGAGCCATTACATAACTTAGAGTTTCTAGTGTATGCGATGCGTTTGACTCGAACATTAAGCCGAGGTCAGCCCGACCTCTCAAATTGTAACGGGCTTAATAAAGTTTGCGCGCTTCGCTCCGGCATGCCTGCTATTAAATCGGGCGCAAATTCGCTGCGGCTCAGCAAGCCGGGCAATCAACGGGGCTTAGGCCGGCTCTGAGGCTCAGTCCACTCAAGGGCGAGCAGCTTGCTAAGCGTCAATACTCTTATTGTGTGTGAATGCGGCGCAAAACTCGTCGATAAGTGCGTCTTGGCAGTCGGCATAACGCGCGGAATGGTGGAACGGCACGGCCTGCCGCACACCCGCCTGCCGAGCCAGTGCACCGCCTCGCGCAGCCGTGAGATGGCGCGTGCGCTCCGCGACTGCCCGATCAGCCTCCAGGAACACCGCCTCGATGAACAACGTGTCCGCCTTCCCAGCTAAAGTGAGAATCCGGGCGGCATTGTCGATCGTGTCGGCTGCATCGGTGACATAGGCGACCTTCTGCCCGGGCCCGACCCGAAACGCTTGCGCAGCGAGCTCGCCGAGGGGCAGCGTCCGTCCCTCGCCGACCGGCACCGGTGTGTCGGATGGCAAGCTGCGGCGCACGGCGCGTTTCGCCTCAGCAAGCCAGGGGCCCGGCACGAGGCCGAGCCGCTCCAGCGCGCCCTGCCAGACATTCACGCGCGCTGGCTCCACGAGCGCGAAGGCCAGCGAGGGTATGCCGTGGTCGAGCACCGCCGCCTCGATGCGGAACTCCTCCTCGGCAAGCACTATGCCCGGCCCAAGATCGGGCGGCTCGATCCGCTGCTCACGGAACTGTTCCTGCGCGCGGAACTCGGCTGCGGCGCGCAGCCGCCCGTCGGCGAACTCGACGACGCACAGGCGGAAGTCGGGTGAATGCGCGCCGAGAAGGTTCCAGCTGTAGCCGTGCAGGCGGTGTGCGATGCGCGCGATGAAGCCATCTGGTCCGACCAGGCGCAGCGGCTGCGGCCGGTGCAGACAGACGCGCAGCAAGCGATCGAAACCGGCGAGATGGTCCATGTGGGCGTGTGAGACGAGAGCGTCGCTCACGCGCATCAGTTCGCGCGCCGACAGGGCGGCAACTTCGCCGAGATCGAACAGCAGAGCGCGACGACCGAAGCGAAAATCGACGAAGACGCCGGGATCCGAGAACGGGTCGTTGATGAGGCGGGGCTGCACGAGGTGGCTCACGCTCGCCAACGCGGCAAGCGGCAGGCGCGTTCGACATCAGGTCAGACCACCGTCGGAACGTGCGAGGCAGACCGGCAGCCTTCACGGAATCGGAGGGTTTGCGGCGGCAGGTTCGGAAGAGCGAACGCCGCAACGACTGATCTGCCGAGACCCTGCCATGATCCTCACTACTGGCTCGATCAACCGGTCTGGGGGATGTTCGGCTTTCTGGTCGCGAGCTTCTCTACCGTCTGCGTGGCCTTGAGCCTTCTGACCAACATGGCTTGGACGGCACCGCTGGTCCGCCGGCTCGGAACCGGGATCGCGCCGCCTTACATCGCTGCAGTCTCGGTGCTGCTCGCACTGCTGACCGGCTTTGTGGCCAATGACGCCTGGGAGCGTCAGCGGCTGGCCGGGCGCGTTGTGCAGGCCGAGCGCGCTCACGCGCTCACCATCCATGATCTGAGCATCGCCTCGGCGCCAGACATGAGCAGACTGCGGGCAGCGCTGCGTGCCTATCTGGAGGCCGTCATCGACGACGAGTGGCCCATGATGGCCGATACAGGCGCAGCCTCGCCTGCGGCCGGCGAGGCGTTGAGTCGCTTGCTCCAGACAGCATCAGACCCGCGCATGGCGGACGAGGCGGGCCAGGTCGTGCACGTGGCGCTGCTCGACACCGCGATGCAGCTGCGCTCAGCCCGCAGCGAACGTCTCGCACTGAGTGCCGCCCGTAGCGACGAGAGCAAATGGGTGACGCTGATGGTGCTCGCGGTGCTGACGCTGACAACGATCGGCCTCGTCCACTGGGAGCGGCCCTATGCCCAGGCTACTACACTCGCGATCTTCTCCGCCGCGATGATCACGACGTTGGGCGTGATCGCCATTCACGAGCGTCCCTTCGACGGGCCATTGGCGCTGAAGGCTGACCCGCTCAAGGCCGCCCATGCAGTGATGGTCGCCCATGCGCGCGCGAAGCCGCCTCCACCCGCTGCGGCCGCGAGTCCGGCAGAGCTCCGCACGGTCGAGCCGTGATCTTCACGACTGGGCCAGTCTCAGCGGACTGTGCGGGGGTGCGGCCCGCACTGACGGCCCAATCAGATACTATGCACCAGCCCGGATCCGATCGACGAGCGACTGCCAGATCGCGAACAGCTTCTCACGTGCTTCAGGCTCCTGAAGCAAGGTGAGCGGCACAGAAGGCTCGCCGCTAGCTGCCTTCTCGCCGTAGCGCTGGCCAAAGGTGCGTTCGAGGGCTTCGACGATCTCGCGCCGCGCTTCGACCTTGTCAAAGGGCGGGCTCCACACAAGCCAGCGCAGATAAGTCACAACTTGTCCGCTAGGCTTGATTTTCGCCGACCAACACTCTCCTTGGGCATGTATGAGCTTGGCGATTAGTGTGGGATTCTGCGCATCCGAAACGACGAACTTCGCGCCCTGTGCAACCCACCAGTCATAGACCGCCTGTGCGGCTCCTGCTTCACCGGGTCCGCGCTCCTCAGCGAATTGAGCAAACCACTGCTCATGCGTGAGTTCCGGACGAGGGCTAGTTGAGCCTCTCGATCCCTTGCGGCGCTCGGCTTCCGCGGTGCGCCCGATCAGCCGCGGCACCAGTGTGCGCAAGCCCTGTCCGGTGTAGTGCTTGATCTCGAGCGCGAGAACCTCGGCTGGGTTCATCTGCGCATTCAGGAACTCAACGATCCGCTTCAGTTCCGGGTAGATCACGTCCGCGACGAACACCATGCGAATGCGCCCTGCCCGCAGGTTCACGTCGACGCTGCGCCAGAACTCCTCCAGATCGGCGTCAGGGCGTCCAAGATGCTCACGTAGCGCCTCGTCTGCATCGCGCTCGCTCGCAGTGCACGTGCGCTCGAACTGCTGCCTGATGGCGTCGGTGGGCCAGTAGACGACGCCGTTCGCGGCATAATCCAGCATCTGGGCGACGACCTCGCGCCGCCCTCGCGTGTCGCTGGCGCGCTTGACCTCGACGAGGGTCGGCACGCCGTCCTGGTCGACGAAGAGGTGGTCGAGCGACCAGCGTCCAAACCCACCTTCCTCACCCGGCACAGCCTGCTCACGCGCGATCAGGAGCCAACGCCGCGGGTTCGTGGGGTCAATGGCGTCGCCGGCGATCAAGCTGGGATGGGTGGCGAGAAGTTCTTGGAGGAGATCCTCGCTCTCGAAGGCGCTCGAGCGCATCTCCACGAGGGTGTTGTCGTTCCGGACGATGTAGATACCGTCGCTCATGGCTGCCGTGATCGTTGATCGCGAGCGTGGCTATGGCATGGCCCGCGAGGCGGCGCTGGTTCCTGGAGAGCACGGTTCTGGCTTTTCGCTACCGCCGCCCTCGGGAGGCACGAAGTCCCAGACGATCGCGTGCTTCTCGATGGGCATGGCTCCTGGGTCGGCTTGGATCTGGATCACCTCCTTGGGTCCCGCCTCATCGCACCAGCAGGCACGAGCCAGCGAGAAAGCTAGTTGGCGTTGAGTCCCATCTCCCGGCTCTGGAGCTTGAGCTTCCACCGGGTCTCCATGTCGATGATCTCCTGATCGCTCGCGTCAGACCCGGCAACCTGGAGAACGCACACTTGGTAGTTCGAGGGCTCGCGGGTCTTCAGGCGCACGTTGCCGCCGTGCCCGGTGCGAGCATACTCCTGCCACCGGCTGAGAAAGCCACCAACCCCGGTTGCCGAGCCGACGTAGACCTCATGCGTCTTTGGGCAGGTCAGCAGGTAGACGCCCTTCGCAGCGCCCAGAGCCACCTTCCAGCTCTCCGGCAGAACGTCGATTTCCGACAGCGGCTTGATGAACGCCAGGTGGCCCGGGAACTCCGGTTCCTTGAACTCGGTGCGGAGCTCGAGAACGACCTTATCCTGCCGGTCGGCCCGTTGCGCCCACGAACGCGCGCCTAAGCCCCACTCGATGACGACCTTGCCGGCGAGATCAGATAGCCGATCGTCCGGCTGCAGCTCGTAGAGGTCGTGCTCACCGGCTTTAAGGATCCGGTCGTTGGTGGGCTCAGGCGTGTCAACCGGGAGAGCCTCGAGACCGCAGATCCGGTAGAGCCCGACGAACAGTGTCTCGCGAGCCGGTGTGCCCACAAACGACGCCCAGAGAGGCCGCGAGCTCAGAACTTGGCGATTTCGGGTGCCGTGGAGCGATTGATACCGTTCGAACGCCGGCCGGTCGTTGCGCCAGAGCGCATATGGCGTCCGCCCCTTCGTTGCGCGGCTGTCCTGATGGCGGAGCAGCCGCACATCACCAGGTGCGATGCCGACCTGGTGCAAAAGCGTGTTGAACAGCAGGGGCATGTAGGCACTCGAGCTTGGCGGTTTGGCGGGCCCAATACACCCAGAAATCGCTAAATCGTGTCACCGGCGAGCGGATCGTCCTGCTCACGGCTCGCTGCGTTTCCCTCCTGGGATCCCGACGCGAGCTCGGCTGAGAGCCTCCAGGATGGCCGTCTTCTCGAAGCGCTAGTCAACACGCGGCGCGCTCTCAGAGCCAGCCGGTGAGGCTCTGAAGCGATCCTGACGCCTGTCCGCGCAGCAGCGGCGTAGAGGGTGAGCTGCGGCAACGAGGAGCAGACTCTACGTCAATGCGACGATGCCTGGAGGGCGAAGCAAGGCAACTTAATGACAAGTCCGTAGGGGCCAAATTTTTCTTTTTGGCCTCGAGCTGCTGACCCGCGAGCGGGCGGTCTACCTCGTGACCGTTAGAGCAGGCACAAGCCCGCTAGCACTTCGCCACAGCTGAATCTCAGCACCAGGCTGGTATGAAGTCCTTCGGCCTCAAGGAGGAGATCATGAAGAAGCTCGTTGTGACCACGGCTACCCTGATGCTGCTCACCGCGGCTCCGGCGATGGCCATGAGCTGCTGCGGCAGCGGCAAGGGCGGGATGATGTGCGGCAAGCCCGGCATGGCGATGGGCCACGGCAGCATGAAGAAGGGCAAGGGCGGCTGCTGCTGCGAGAAGATGTCGATGAACATGAGCAAGCGGCGCTGATCACCCGCGCGTCCAGCGGGCTCGCCACAAGGCAGCGACCACGTAGATGACGGCGAGCCCGTGAACAACCCCGACCAGCCCTTCACCGATGGCCTACCGAACGTCAGCGAGGCGCACTTCGAGGCGCCGACGAGCGATCGCGTGCATGCCGCCACACCCTTCACCCACACGCCGCGCTTCCTGATCCTCTACGGCTCGCTGCGGGAACGCTCGTTCAGCCGGTTCCTAGCCTACGAGGCCGCGCGTCTCCTCGAGGCGATGGGCGGCGAGGTGCGGATCTTTCACGCCCACGGCTTGCCCCTGCCCGACGACACAACGGCCGATCATCCGAAGGTGCAGGAGCTGCGGCAGCTCTCGCTCTGGTCGGAGGGCCACGTCTGGGTCTCGCCGGAGCGGCACGGCAACCTGACCGGCGTGATGAAGAGCCAGATCGACTGGTTGCCGCTCAGCGAGGGCTCGGTGCGGCCGACGCAGGGCCGAACGCTGGCTATCATGCAGGTGTCGGGCGGCTCGCAGTCGTTCAACGCCGTGAACTCCTTGCGCGTGCTCGGGCGCTGGATGCGGATGATCACGATCCCGAACCAGTCCTCGGTGCCGATGGCCTACAAGGAGTTCGACGACAGCGGCCGGATGAAGCCGGGGCCGCTCTACGACCGCGTAGTGGACGTCTGCGAGGAGCTGATGAAGTTCACGCTGCTGACTCGCGAGCGGGCCGACTACCTCGTGGACCGCTACAGCGAGCGCAAGGAGCGGGAGCCAGACCGGCTGAAGGCGGCGGCCGCCGACATCGGGTTCGTGAAGCGCTCGGGATCGTCCTTGTAACACTCTGAGTGCGAGGGGCCTCTGCGAGAAGATGCGGAGCGCGCCAGCAGGCATCCTGAGCGATCCTACAGATCGACCGTCCTCGATGCTGCAGCTGGTGGAGGGAGCGGGTTCAGGATGGGCTGCCCCGCACCCCACTCACCCCTCTGGAGGCGCCGCTCAATCAAGAACGCCTCGGCCGGACTCGGCACCGCGAGGAACCGGAAGCCGAGCTCCGTGCGGATGAACTCGCGGGTCAGCCGGTCGAGCGACACATGCTGATCCGTGATGAGACCTTTGTTCGCAATCCAAGGACGGCGCCGATCCTCATGACTGAGGCTGTCTGGATCGGTTATAAAGCGGCTGCCCCCAATTCCGTTAGCGTGACCAAGCCCCTGTTCCACCTGGTCACGCTCACCGTGCCGTCCTACACCGGCAAGGTCTTTGCCGGCGATGTTCATTATCCGGTGTTCAAGGAGTGACGACTTCCTGCCTCGGCCGGCTGGATGGTGACACGTCAACCTACGTAGCGCTGTAAGCATAAGCCGTGGGCAGTTCGCTGACCTGTGTGGTGTAGCGCGGTGTGCGCATCTCGAACTTCGTGCTCCAGGCGCGCTCCTTCTCGAGGCCTGCCCATGCCGGCACCACGCTGCCGCGGCCGAACCGAGCGTTGCAGGCGTCCATCGCCGCCATCAAGGCAGCCGCACGCTCCCGATCCATTCGGCCGATCAGTGCACGCGGGCTGCCCTCCAGCAGCATCAGGTCAGTCGTGACCACACCGGCCTTGCTGTAGCGCCACGGTCGCTCACCCGGTTCACGCCAGGTCTTCGCCACCCCAAGGCGCGCAGCCTTGATCAAAGTCAGGGTGTCGTTCGTCGCCTCGGGCAGCGTCACGGTGGTCGAGACCGAGCGCATCGGCTCGCCCCGGTCGTGCTCGCTCGTGTGATAGAAGACCGTCAGGTGCGACGTCCCCAAGCCGCCGCGCCGCAGCTTCTCGCCGAGACGCGTCGCATGCGCCGAGACGGCCTGCTCCAGCGTGGCGCGGTCCTCGATGCGAGTGGAGAACGAGCGTGTGACCGCGCAGCCCTTGCGCTGTGCCGGCAGCAGCTCCAGCGGCAAGCAGGCGAGCCCCCGCAGCTCGTGGATGATGCGCTCACCCACCACCGTCATGGCCTTGCGCACCGGCCGCGGATCGAGGTCACGCAAGTCCGCCACGCTGTCCACGCCCATGGCCTCGAGCTTGGCGAGCGAGGCGCGCCCGATCCCCCAGACCTCACCGACATGCACTCGGCAGAGCCAAGCGGCACGCTCATCCTCGTCCGAGAGGTCACAGACGCCGCCCAGCTCGGGAATGCTCTTGGCGATGTGGTTGGCCAGCTTGGCCAGCGTCTTGGTCGGGCCGATGCCGACGCAGGTCGGAATGCCGGTCCAGGCCCGCACGGTCGCGCGCAGATCCCGGGCAAGTTCCAGCCGCTCACGCTCTCGCACGTCCGAGAGATCGAGGAAGCTCTCGTCGATCGAGTAGATCTCCACCGCACGCGCGAAGTCGCGGTAGACCGCGTTGGTGCGGGCCGACATGTCGCCGTAGAGCGTGTAGTTCGAGGAGAACACCCGCACGCCCTGGCGGCGGCACATATCCCGGATCTTGAAGTAGGGCTCACCCATGCGGATCCCGAGCGCCTTGGCCTCGGCCGTGCGGGCGATCGCGCAGCCATCGTTGTTCGAGAGCACGATGACGGGCACGCCGGCGAGCTTGGGGTCGAACACCCGCTCGCAGGAGCAGTAGAACGAGTTGCCGTCGATCAGGGCAATGGCTCGGCTCATCGCACGAGCCCAGTGCGTGCAATGTGCCAACGGATCGTGAAGCGCACCACACCCCAGATCTCGCCATGGGTCAGCTCTTCGACCGCGAAGGCTGGTAGATCCGGGTTGTCGAAGGAGAGACGCGCCACGTTGCCATCGATGAGGAGGCGCTTGATCGACATCTCGCCATTGATCGCCGCCACCACCACGCTGCCGTGGCCGGCCTTGAGGCTGCGATCCACAACGGCGAGGTCGCGATCGAAGATGCCCGCACCTCGCATGCTGTCGCCCGAGATGTTCCAGGCGAAGGTGGCCGGTGGGTTCGGCGCGAGCCAGCGCGGCAACTCGAGCGCCCCTTCCAGGAAGTCGTCGGCAGGCGAGGGAAAGCCGGCGCAGAGGCTCGGGCCCATGATCGGGATGTGGATAAGTCCCTGAGCATCTGCGGCTAGCCCACCGACCCGATAGACGCTCATGATGCTCCCCGCCTAGAACAAACGTAGAACAAACAGGGCGCAGGCTCCGGGTCAATCGGCGCGGAGGCGTTCGCGTTCGAGCTTGTGGAGAGCTGTGGATGGCCAGAGGGCGCTATCACTTCCACTGCACCGATGGGCGTGAGGCGCTGTTCGACCTTGACGGCGTCGTGCTGAGGAACGACCTACGGATCTGGGAGCACGCTGTCGGCGTGGCACTCGATGCCATGGCCAGCTGCGGCGGCCGGTTCGACTGGTCAGGCTGGATAGTCGACGTGCACGACGGCAGGGGCCGCCGCGTCCTGATTCTGGCGTTTGCGGACATCCAAACAAAGGCGCAACACGCAGCCTGACTGAGACGAGAAGTCCCAGAATGCCGCGAGCAAGTCCGAGGCCCTGCTTTCTGGGTCTACCACCACCCACATTATCTCCTTGGGTGATCGGCATCTGGAGGTTCGCTCCCGCCGATCAGTAGGCTGAACGTTCATCCCGCCTGAGATCGCGTGTAGCGATGCTGGGGTTCAACGCCGCCGCGGCTGGCCCTGGGCAGATTTGTTAAGAGACGAAGCCCCACGCAACTCCTTACACCACCTAACAAACTCTGATCTTTAAATCGCTAAATCGCTGCTATACTTTAGATTTTTCGCGATGACATGGAACAACGCTGGCCGAGCAGAATTAACCAGCTGTCAAACCTGCTCAAAAGGACAGAGCATGTCAGATTTTGATTTCCCTTCCCGCAGAGAAGATGAGCTCGTCGCCTCTTTGGAATTTGCTCATGGTTTTGTGAGCTCTTTCAGGAGCTTTCATACCGATGAAGATAGCTATGACAGCGTAGCGATCAAAGCCTTGCTGGAAGTTGCGCGGAATATAAGAGAACTATGCGGCAGTCTAGAGGAAACCGCAAAACTTATTACAAATATTGTTGAGTCAAAGCGCAAACTCGCATCCCATGCGGACTTTGTTGAGGCAAACATAACAAAGGTATTATCTGGGATCGATCCGCACTAACTCAGAAATAACCCTCTCCTTCACACCGAAAATCACCTCGGCTGCTGGCCAACGCTGGCAGCCGAGCTCCATCGTCCAACTATCTCGACGTTTGCGCTTCGCGCACACCGGCAACGATAGGAGCGCCTTGTTCCGACATGAAGTCCCAGCGTGGGCGACGAACATAGAAAGGCTAGCACCCTGGGCCCCTCGACATCCCAAGCACGTCCTTGGGTGATCCGCACGCCGGCGGATCCGTCGAAAATAGGCGCATCGGCGAGCGAAACGCCCTGCTCGCATCACACGCGCGATCTTCCCCTTGGGCTCTGAGCTGACAGCGCTTACACCCTGCCGCGACTACCGCTGATGCTTGCGATCAACCTGCTACAGCTGTTGTGAAATCCGACGAACGATCATCATCGGAGAGGAACCGGCATGCCCATCAAGAGGCAACAAGCAACCATCCTCTGGAGCAACTCACCTCAACGGAAGCTCAATGCGTGAATCGCTTGAAGGCAAACCAAGTTCAAAGGAAGCACAAGGAAAACGGCCAAGATTTTTATTTTTACCTCATGCCTGTTACGCCAGGAAAACTCCTTTGCGGCCCTGCACCGATGTCCTCTGATGGTCCAGCTTCAACAGGATCACAGGACACGAGCACACGATGGCAACGATCAGGAAGCTGCGGGGACGCTGGCAGGCCGCGGTGCGCCGCAAGGGCATGCAGCCGCGCTCGAAGAGCTTCGACACCAAGGCTGACGCCGAGCGCTGGGCGCGCAGCCTCGAAGCCGAGCTCGACCGCAATGGCGCCCTGCCGGACACGCGCCCGGCCGAGAACACGACGCTGGCGCAGGTCCTCGTGCGCTACCGCGATGAGGTCTCGCCGAACAAGCGCAGCCATGCCTCCGAGACCTCGCGTATCAGCGCCATTCTACGGCGGCCGATCTGCTTCCGCACGCTGGCGCTGCTCTCCACCGCCGACCTCGCCACCTACCGCGATGAGCGGCTGAAAGCGGTCGCACCAGCGACGGTTATCCGCGAGCTCAACACGATCAGCCACGCCATCGACACGGCGCGACGCGAGTGGGGCATCCACTTGGCCGTGAACCCCTGTAAGCTCGTCCGGCGTCCCTCCCCTCCCCGCGGCCGCACACGCCGCCTCGAGGGCGGTGAGGAGCAGCTCCTGCTCGCGGCCGCAGACAAGGGCCGGGTGCGCTACTTGCGGCCGCTGATCATCCTCGCCATCGAGACCGGCATGCGGCGCGGCGAGCTGCTGTCGCTCCGCTGGCAGCACATCGACCTCGACACGCGCGTCGCGCACCTACCGATGACGAAGAACGGCACCAGCCGTGACGTGCCGCTTTCCGCACGTGCCGTCGAGACGCTCAGAGGTCTCCAGATGGGCGAGAGCGCCACAGTGTTCACTGCTGCCCCGAACGCCGTGCGGCTCGCGTGGGAGCGCCTGACGCGCCGTGTGAGCCTTCAGGATCTGCACCTGCACGATCTACGGCACGAGGCGGTATCGCGCCTCTTCGAGAAGGGCTTCAACGTGGCCGAGGTCGCTTCGATCTCGGGCCACCGCGAACTCCGAATGCTGCAGCGCTATACCCACCTGCGTGCGACCGATTTGGCCGAGCGGTTAGGCTGAGCTGACAAAGCCTTGATTTTTTTGACGATCGCTGGACCGCATGCGGCTGCAGGAGGTCCCTTCAGATCTCCTGCAGCCCCCGAGAGGCATGTCACGCGGTGGGGGCAGAGCTTGCGGACACCGCCTTGAAGCAGCGCCACGGATGCCCTGCATCTTCCAGGCGCCCGATCACCTGAAGTGCAGTGCGGGCCTTGTGACGGTTGAAGGTAGGGTCGCCTAACAGCGGCTTAGCCTCCTCGGCGACCCGGTCCGCGCTCGCCTTAGCCCCATACTTCAGCCGGGCGAGCTGCTGCGCCTTCCAGATCAAGGCGTAGTGGAGCTCGCGGCCTCGTATCTGCTCCAAGCGCTTGTGTCGGAGTTTGGAGAAGACCACGCGGTTCAGACTGTCCAGGCGCTCCCTGAACTCCTTCTCGATCGCCTCCAGCGGATCCGGCGGCAGAACCTTCTTCGCTGCGCGCCGCTTGCGCTGCTTCTCGGCCTTGATGAAAGCGGCAAACGCTTCTGCCTGCGCCTTCTGCCGCGCCTGCTTTTCGTGCCAAGCTTGTATCGCCTGCAGCGTCCCAACTAGCGCGGGCGATCGATCATCGACTTGATGATGTTGGCTTTCCTGACATTCAGCCATGCGGGCCAGAGCCTCGCCCCAAGCACGCATCCGCGACTCCATCGGCGTCGATGAGCTCGACAGAATGTCCTCGAGTTCCTGCTCCGAGAGGAAGTGCGCGACAGCGCGAAAATCCCCCGGCAGGCCGGTGCTGCGATTACGCGCGAAGTCGCTTTCGTCGTCTGCCTCAGTATGGTTGTCCAGCATGGCCCACTCCTTCTGCCGAACGTTATAGCCGGCCGAAGGCGGCATGCGCCCAGGAAGTCTGCAGCGATAAGAAACGGCATGGCCAGAGCGGCCGGAGAGGGCCGCAGCCCGTGATGCCGAGCTCTGGGACAGGGAACCCGGATTTTGAGGGGGTAGATCCTCGGCGAGTGATGGCCGCGGGAGGTGCCCGGACGAGCTCGACCTACCGTTCTGCGGCCGGATTTTCAGCCGGGTGCCTGCGTGACCCTGCTTTGACGAGCTTGCGCGACCCTCTTCTCGGAAACCGAAGGCTCTTCAGGCGCTTAGCCCCCGGCAGGCTTGAAGCAAATCGCAAGATATATGTTTCTTAGATTCCTATACCTGGAATCTCTATTTACCGCGCCGAGGCGCGGGGCGTTTTGGGTCGCTGCGCTCCCCAACCGCCGGTCGAGAGAACCCTCCCGGAGGTATGACTGAGGCAGGCAACTCGGCTGAAGCTTTCCCTTACCCGGCTCGGATTCGTGGGGTCCAACCTCCAAACAACGGCGTCTGTAGAGTCGGGCAGTTCCCGGTCGCGCTGCGCGCTCCCGGCGAGCCCGAGACCAGCAGCCCTTAGTGTCACGCCTGGAAATCCCGGTCGCCCCCGGCTTTGATTCACGGGAAATCGCCTCAGAGAGTCACACAGCGGCATCGGCTTCTCCGCCGACCCCTTTTGAGCGGAAACAGCCAAGATGCCCGCCAGCGATCAACCTCGCGAATCTGAGAGGCCATCTGGCGCGAGCATCCTTCTGCCAGCCTCGCGCGGAGCACCACGACCGACATGCGCGCCGAAACGATCGCCGCACTGAACGCCGGCTCAGCGAGTTGACGTCGAGCACACCACACGTGGAGGAAACGCTATGGACGAGGATCGCTTCAACATCGAGTTGCGCAAGTTCCTGAAGGAGGTGGGCGTCACCTCCCAGCGCGAGATCGAGCGGGTGGCCCGCGAGGGTCTCGTGGAGGGCGGCACGCTGAAGCTACGCATGACGCTCACGGCCGAAAATGCGCCGCTCGAGCACGTCATTGAGCGGACGATCGCACTTGATGATGGCTCCCCATCGTAGCATCAGAAGTGTTCAAGCCAGCAAACGACTGTCTAAATAGAGGCGATATTGAAATACACAAGTCAACACGCCGTGGCATCGCAGCTCTGGGATGGACGCGCGCTATAGCTGGGGAAGATGTTCGCAGTTGGCGAGGAGACGCTTGCGCTGAGCGCCGAGACGCTCCTGGATGCTTCGCGGACACGGAAGGCGTCGAACTTGATCTCGCTATGGGCCAAGCTGCAGCGCGGCGACGAAGGCATTGCGGCGTGGCACTCCCTCGTTGGCCATTCGGCCGACGTCGCTGCGGTCGTCGAGGCGCTCCTACAGATACCGACTCTGCAGCAGCGCTTAGCCACAACTGCTGGCTGGCGCGAGCTTGACCCCGTAACGATCACGCGGCTGGCTGCCCTGTCATTCCTTCATGACATCGGCAAAGCTAATCGCGGCTTCCAGGCCCGCCTTGAATTAGGGGCGCTTCCGGTCGGGCACATCGATCAGCTCGCATGGGTCTTTCACGGCGAAGGTCCGGCTGCCTAGAAGGCCTGCCAGCGTTTGTCAGACCAGCTCGGTCTTGATCGCCTAATGGGCTGGTTCGCGCAGGACCCCATCCCTCTGTTCGCTACCCTATTTGCGCATCATGGGCGCCCCTGGAGGGCCGAGAGCCCACCAGATTGCCGGAACCACTGGGAGGCTCGCCCCGATAGCGATCCCATCGCGAACTTGGCTCCCATGCGGGCCGCCCTCGATGACTGGTTCGCACCCGCGTTTGAGGACGGGCCGGCTCTACCGGAGGCACCAGCGTTTCAGCATGCCTTCGCGGGGCTGCTCATGTTGGCGGACTGGATTGGCTCGGACGCCATGTCCTTCCCCTATGACTCTGGAGAAAGTTCCGGGCGCATTGTCCTCGCGCGCGCCAAGGCCGCGGACCTGGCGCGTCAGCTCGGTCTCGATCCACGGCCCCTCCGTAGCGAGATACGCGGCCGAACCCTGAGCTTCGCGTCTGTGTTCGGCGTGCCGAAGCCGCGGCCGGTTCAAGCGATCGTGGCTGAACCAACCGCGAACCTGATCGTCATCGAGTCCGAGACGGGATCCGGCAAAACCGAGGCTGCCCTCTGGCGCTTCGCCAACTTGCTCAACCAGGGGGCTGTCGACGGCCTCTACTTCGCTCTGCCGACCCGTGTCGCTGCTACGCAGATCTTCGACAGGGTTCGGCACTTCCGCGACCGTGTCTTCTCAGGGGCAGACCGGCCAGCGGTGGTGCTCGCAGTGCCTGGTCAGATCCGTGCCGATGACGCTGAGGGACGCTTACTGCCGGACTTTGTCGTCCAATGGAATGACGATCCTCAGACCAACGAGGATCGGCTCGCGCGCTGGGCGGCTGAGCACCCGAAGCGCTTCCTCGCAGCCCCGATCGCCGTCGGCACCATCGATCAGGCCCTGCTCGCAGCCTTGAGTGTGCGTCACGCACACCTGCGCGGGACTGCCCTTCTGCGGCAGCTCCTTGTGGTCGACGAGGTTCACGCTTCAGACCGCTACGGGGAGGCGCTGCTCACGACCTTGCTGCGTGACCACCTCGCCGCCGGCGGGCATGCCCTTCTGCTGTCGGCAACGTTGGGCTCGGCTTGCCGCGCACGCCTGCTGCAGACGCCTGCGCCATCGCTCCAAGAGGCGGTGGCTGTCCCCTACCCAGCTCTCACCTGGGCGGAGGGCCAACAGGAGCGCCACCGCTCCGTCATTGCGTCAGAGCCAACCTACCAGAAGAGGATCTCGTTTGATCCCAGACCGCTGATGGACAGCCCCGGCGCGATCGCCGAGCTCGCGCTCTCGGCGGCACACCAGCGGCATCACCGCACCCTGGCTGCTCGATGGCGCGATGAGCGGGCAGGCCTTCCGCACCTACGTGGCGGACGTGCTCGCCCCAACGCTTCAGCCCGGCGACACGGTCGTGCTCGACAACCTGCCGGCCCACAAGGTCCGCGGTATCCGCGAGCGGATCGAGGCCGTGGGAGCCCGGCTTCTCTACCTCCCGGCCTACTCGCCGGACTTCAACCCCATCGAGCTGGCCTTCGCAAAGCTGAAAGCACTCCTGCGCAGTGCAGCGGCGCGAACCATCCCAGACCTCTGGGAAGCCGTTGCGCAAAGCCTGGATCGCTTCGCCCCGGCTGAGTGTCGAGCCTACCTCGCCTCTGCTGGCTACGACGCAAACTGATCGGATGTCGCTCTAATGTTAGGGCATCACGATCGGCGCACAGCATGAGATGACGATCTGGCGGCCCGACAGAAACGTGGCGCTCATCGCTGCCTCGGAGAGTTGATGACTGAGCACACTCTATCCTTGACGTGAATTAACTCGTCCAGCTGGCAGCAGAGCGCTTCAATCGCAGCGTTAAATTTCGCGTCTTTCTTCAACATCCGCGCAGATGAACCGGCCCTGAGCAATGTATCAATTACTAGAACTTTGTATTGCTAGAATTAGGATGCCTAGATGGCCCCGGTGTAGACTTACTTGTAAAATAAACCGGTTTGAACCGGCCGTGACAAGCGTCGCAGTCGCCTTCATAAAGCCTCTCCGCACGGCGCCGAACTGCGAAACTTGCACTCAGCACTTTGCACTTAAACCGTTCTCTCGCCAATTCGGCTCCCGCAACCGAATAACTAGTCCATTCAGGACCGTAGGGAATAGAAGAGATTTCGAAAGCATTTGGCTCTGGCGCCGCCCTCTCCACCCGGCTGACGCCCACGAGGGCTCCGCGAATGGCATCTAGGTCATGCCCATCTCTGCTTAAAGCACCACACAGTTGCGCTCTCGTGCCGCTCAAGGCTTCAATCGCAAACCAGTAGCCAGTAGGCTGCCCCAGCTTATGCCGTAAATGGCGCGCTATACGTTCCTGCAGAAATTTCATGAGAGTTTCTTCCCGCAGAGTTGCTATTGCAAGAACTGCAGGAGAAGGTCGCAAATAAAACCTGAGAGTTTCTGAGGATTCTGAGAGAGCCCGCTCGTAGTAGATCGCCTTGAGTTCATCTGTTGTGTTCCGCCAAAGCGGGAATGCAGCAGGCCGCGAACTGACAGAACTAAATCGATCCTCCCTACCATTCGATTGCGGTTCAAATCCTGAACTTCCGCCGAATTGAAGGCTCCGGGCCACTCCGAAAGGCACAACCTCACACTGCTTAAGGAGAAACCTGATCTCCTCGCTGCGCTCTGGTTTCTTTCTGGTGCGCCGGTTCACTGGCGAGCCTCAACTGAATAGACGTGCAAAAGGGCGGCAAAGCGCGCAATATGCAGCCAATCTCATCGTTCTGTCCAGGCAGAGACGCATCGGCAGACGGTCGGACATACGGATGCAAGCGGCAGCCGCGGCCGATGAGTTGCGACAGAGCCACGGATGGCCCAAATCGCAGAAGGTCCGAGTAAGAGCGCCTCCCATCACCTCAAGTTGGGCACTATGGTCCCGAAAATGTTGGGCACAGGGTGCACAAGGGGGGCGAGTGACGAAGCCATTTTTCGAGCGGCCGATCCTCAACTCGCCCTACTCCGCTCCTACTCGCCACCACGCACTGGACGATGATGGGCAACCGCTCAATCAGGAGCCAATCCACGGGCGCCGTCGGTCGGCACTGATCACGCCTGTTCCAAAGCCGAAGAAGCAGAGGGGCAGAGCTAGGCAGGGTAGTCTCACGCTTAGTGATGAGCGCGGCCTCTCGACCGACAGTCAGGCTTATGCTCTGACGTCAATGATCAACGAGATTCGTGGTCACGTAGCTTCTTGGCGCGCCCTCAAGAACCCAGCCGATTGGGGTGTAACTCCGGCGACTCAGCGGCTGCTACAGCACTGGCGCCATCATGAATTTCATGGACCGCGACCGTTTTTCTGTCAGGTTGAAGCAGCAGAGACAATTATCTGGCTTACAGAAGTCGCGGCTCGCCAGCGGCAATATGCACATCTCTGGCGCAACGTCGAAGGTTCTAACGAGAGCGCAAATCCCGGGCTCCTGCGCCTCGCTCTTAAGATGGCAACGGGCGCCGGCAAGACGACCGTGATGGCGATGCTAATTGCGTGGCAAGCCATTAACGCAGTGCGCAGTCCGAATGTTAAAAGTTTCACTAAGGGCTTCCTCATTGTGACGCCAGGCATAACAATTCGCGACCGCCTGCGCGTGCTAATGCCAGGCGATCCTGAAGCCTATTACTCCAAACGCGAGCTAGTTCCGTCTGATATGTTATTTGACCTTGGCCAAGCCAAGATAGTCCTTACAAATTACCACGCCTTCAGGCGGCGCGAGACTTCGGATGTTTCGAAAGTTGGTCGCTTGCTCCTGCAAGGACGAGGCGAAGCAATCGATACGATCGAGTCCGAGGGCGCGATGCTCCAGCGCGCCTGCGGCGAGCTCCTACGACTTAAAAACGTAGTCGTCATCAATGACGAGGCGCATCACTGCTACCGCGAGAAGCCAGGCGCCGACGACGAAGAGACTACCGCTGCTGAGGACCGTGAGGAGGCAAAGCGCAACGCGGAGGCCGCGCGGCTCTGGATCTCTGGCATCGAGGCTCTCGCGCGCAAGGTTGGCGTGCGTGCAGTCTACGACCTGTCTGCTACGCCTTTCTTTCTGCGAGGTTCTGGCTACCTCGAGGGCACCTTGTTTCCCTGGACAGTCAGTGATTTCTCGCTGATCGACGCGATTGAATGCGGCATCGTTAAGCTGCCACGTGTGCCAATAGCGGACAATCTTCCAGGACAGGAAGTCCCACTTTATCGCAATCTCTGGGAGCACATCGGCAAGGCCATGCCGAAAAAGGGAGTGGGCAGGGGCGGCACGCTTGACCCGCTTTCCCACGTCTTCCCAACCCAACTGCAGACCGCGCTCTATGCGCTATACGCCCACTACGAGAAGACTTCGGAGGCCTGGGAACGCGCCGGCATCGATGTGCCGCCCGTTTTCATCGTGGTGTGCAACAACACCGCGACGTCAAAGCTCGTCTATGAATGGATCGCGGGCTTTGAGCGGCAGGGCGCGGACGGCGAACCGGAGGTTCGCAACATCGGTCATCTAAAAATGTTTCGGAACTACGACGAAAACCGGCAGCGTCTTGCGCGCCCCAACACCCTGCTGATCGACAGTGAGCAGCTAGAGTCAGGGGAGGCTTTGGATTCCGCGTTCCGCGAGATGGCTGCCCCTGAGATCGAGCAGTTCAAGCGCGAACGTATCGAGCGCGGTGTTGATGCGGCCACAGCAAGCGAGACCTCGGATGCTGATCTGCTGCGCGAGGTGATGAACACAGTCGGACGCAAAGGCCGTCTCGGCGAGCGCATCCGCTGCGTCGTCTCAGTGTCTATGCTGACGGAAGGCTGGGACGCTAACACTGTCACTCACATTCTCGGTGTGCGCGCCTTCGGCACGCAACTCCTCTGTGAGCAGGTCGTCGGGCGCGGCCTGCGCCGCCAGTCCTACGAGTTGAACGACGAGGGTCTGTTCAATGTTGAGTATGCCGATATCCTCGGCATTCCGTTCTCCTTCACCGCCGAGCCAGTGGTCTCGACTCCGGCCGCTCCGCGTAGGACCGTGCGAGTTCACGCGCTGCGCGAGCGAGCCAGACTGGAGATCGAATTCCCTCGGGTCGAGGGTTACCGATTCGACCTGCCGAACGAGCGCATCACCGCCGCCTTTTCCGAAGACAGCCGCCTGAGCTTGACGCCAGAAATCGTCGGGCCGGCTAAGGTGCTAATGGCCGGCATCGTCGGCGAACAAGTGACGCTCAACGCAGAAGATTCTTTCAGGACGATGCGGCCAAGCGAGCTGTCCTTCAAGCTAGCCAAGCGCCTGTTGGAATCTCGCTTGCGTGATCCCGATGGAGACTTGCCGGTTCACTTGTTCGGGCAGGCGCAACGCATTACCCGTGAGTGGCTCGAGGGCGGCTATCTCGAGGCTAAGGGCGTGCCGAGAGCTGCCGTGCTCTACCCGGCTCTCGCCGAGCAGGCAGTCGAACGTATCTTTCTAGCCTGCCAGCGAGCGGCGCCGGGCCAAAGCCGGATTAAAGCGGTGATTGATCCTTATAATCCTGTGGGATCGACCCGGTTCGTTAACTTTACCACGACGAAGGATGTATGGGAGACCGACCCAGGCAAGTGCCAGATCAGCCACGTCGTTTTAGACAGCGACTGGGAGGCCGAGCTCGCCCGCGTGCTGGAGAGCCACCCGCGCGTATTAGCCTATGTGAAGAACCAGGGTCTAGGGTTCGAGGTGCCTTACCGCGATGGCGCTGTCCCACGCCGCTACCTGCCCGACTTTTTGGTCCAACTCGCTGACGGAAGCCCAGAAGCGCTCAACCTGGTTCTGGAGACCAAGGGCTTCCGCGGCTCAGACGCGCAGCTAAAGGCCGCAACAATAGAAAACTCCTGGGTGCCAGGCGTCAACGCGCTTGGCCGCTATGGGCGTTGGGCGTTTGCCGAATTCCGAGACGTTTTCGCGATTGAGTCCGCATTTGATCAGCTCGTTAATGGCCTCATCCGCGATGCTGTCATCGCGTGACGGTCGCGAGTTCCGCAGTCGTAGGGCGGGCATCGAGGCTGCGTCGCTCGCGTCCACCTGCTGACCACCGGGTTCGGCAGCCATCTTCGCAATCACGACTTCTCACCCGATCAAAGCGCCGTGCAAGGATTGTGAACTAATGGTCAGAGGCTCAAGACCTGCCGTGCAGAAGGCCGTTGAGACCCTGCTTCATGACGAGGCCTCGCGGAAGAACATTCCAACAGCCGAGTTACAGTCCTTCGCAGAAGCCGACGAGACATTAACTAGCGCGGCGCCGGCTGCCTACAAGCGCGCCCGACCACTGCAGACTGGCCAGCATTGCGAGCGCGACCCCGACCTAGATCCACAAATTGTCTGGAACGGCGTTCGCATTCGCCTCACCTCGGAGCAAGTCGACGCTCTAGTGAAGACGGGAAGTGTGGCGATTGGTGATTCACAACTCGTCTGGCGCGGCAAAGATCAGCAAGATTGGTCTGACCTTATCGTCCAAGCACCTCCGATCTACATTCAGGAGAAGGTGCACCCGAAAGCCATCGTCGAGGATTTGCGCCGCGCTAGCCCGCAGCATTTCGGTGAGGGAATACCCGATCTATTCTCCGACTTCGATGAACTACCTGCAGAAGCCCGAACTGAGTTCTATCGGCACGACCAACACTGGTCAAATCGCATGATCTTGGGGGATTCTCTGCAAGTAATGGCATCTCTTGCTGAGCGAGAAGCATTGAAGGGAAAAATCCAGTGCATTTACTTTGATCCGCCTTACGGCATCAAGTTTAATTCGAACTGGCAGGTTTCTACACAGTCTCGCGACGTCAAGGATGGGAAGCAAAACGACATCTCGCGTGAGCCCGAACAAATAAAGGCTTTTCGAGATACTTGGAAGGACGGCGTTCATTCGTATCTGACCTACTTGCGCGATCGACTATCGGTTATGCGCGAACTCTTGACTGAAAGCGGCTCAGTTTTCGTGCAAATTGGTGACGAGAACGTTCACCGTGTGCGCGCGGTCATGGACGAGGTGTTTGGATCAGATAACTTCGTTTCATTGATAACTGTCTTGAAAACTTCCGGGGCCGGAAGTCCTGCAATTGGCACGAAGGTGCTTGCATCAGTTGCCGACTTCGTCATCTGGTATGCGCGGGACTTAAAATCGGTTAAATATCGGCAGTTATTTCTACAGCGCCAATTTGGCGAGGAGGGGGCGTCTCAGTATACCTTTGTTCAATCTCCCGACTGCGGCTCTGTCAGACAGATGAGTCATGAGGAGAAGCGGAACAACCGGACGATACCACCCGGCTGGTCCATTTTAGCGCACGATAACCTTACTTCTCAGACAGGGGCCGAGACAACTCGCATGAGAGTTGAATGGTGCGGCGCAAATTATTCCCCGAGCAAGGGAGGCTGGAAAACAAACACGCAGGGAATGTCTCGATTGGCGAAAGCTTACCGTCTTCTCGGCCTTGGCAAGACACTCCGCTATAAGCGTCTTTTCAAGGATTTTGATCAAAGACCCATTCACCACGTTTGGAGCGATCTCAGGACCAGCGGATTCGCTGAACAGAAGACTTACGTGGTCCAAACCAATCCAAAAGTCATCGAGCGCTGCATACTGATGGCGACCGATCCTGGCGACCTCGTTCTCGATCCTACCTGTGGCTCTGGAACAACCGCTACGGTATCAGAACAGTGGGGTCGGCGCTGGATCACGATCGATACGAGCCGCGTAGCCCTGGCGCTTGCCCGCACACGCCTGATGAGTGCGCGCTACCCCTACTACCTGCTCGCTGACAGCCCTGAGGGTCGGGCGAAGGAGCAGGCGGTCTCAGGACGTCCGCAACCGATGGCTGCGAGTCTCGGAGACATCCGCCAGGGCTTTGTGTGCGAGCGCGCGCCGCACGTCACCCTGAAGTCGATTGCCAACAACGCTGAAATTGACGTGATTTGGGACAAATGGCAGGTCACGCTGGAGCCGCTACGCGAGCAGCTGAACGCGCTTCTGGGAACTGATTGGGAGGAGTGGCAGATTCCGCCGGAGCCGGAACGTCCATGGGACGCCGAGTTCCAGGCTCTGCATGCGAAGGCGATGGATTCCAAGCAGCCCCTGAAGGTGCGGCAAGGCGCGATCGACCGTATGAATGCCGAGTGGGAATGGGATTACACTCTTGAAACCTTGCCCGAGCGTCCAGTAGACGATTTCGCCAAATACTACCCCGACGCGGTCCCGGTCCACGCCGCGTGGTGGGAGGCGCGGATCGCCCGCCAGCGCGAGATCGATGCCTCGATTGGGCGTGCCGCTGACGTAGAGATGCTATTTGATCGGCCCTACGCTGACGCGGGCAAGGTTCGGGTCGCGGGCCCCTTCACGGTGGAAAGCCTCTCCCCCCACCGCGTCATTCCTAGTGATGCCCTCGGCCTCGACGAGGAGTTCGAGGCTCTAGATGGGCGCCGCCCGCGCAATGCCGCTACGGCTCCCGCGCAGGACTTCTCCGCATTGGTGCTGGAGAACCTCGCGGCCGCGGGCGTGCAGGGGCGCAATCGCGCCGATCGGATACGCTTCACCCTGCTCCAACCCTGGCCCGGACGCTTTATTGGGGCCGAGGGGCGATTCTTCGAGGGCGAGGAGCAGAGCGGCGTCGAGCGCCGCGCCGCGATCCTGATCGGGCCCGAATTTGGCATGCTCTCGCGGCCCGACCTCGTCGCAGCGGCGCGCGAGGCGGCAGAAGCGCGCTTCGACGTGCTGGTGGCTTGCGCCTTTGCCTACGACGCGCACGCAAGCGACCTGACGCGACTCGGGCCCATCACGATCCTGCAGGCTAAGATGAACCCCGACCTGCACATGGCCGACGACCTCAAGGCGACAGGTAAGGGCAACCTGTTTGTGGTCTTTGGGGAGCCCGACATTGAAGTTCGCCGCCTTGATGGAGACGAACTCGAGGTGGAGGTCAAAGGCATCGACGTGTTTGACCCCAATACCGGCGACGTGCGCTCCGACGACACCTCCGGCATCGCCGCATGGTTTATCGACACCGACTACGACGAGGAGAACTTCTTCGTCCGTCATGCCTACTTCCTCGGCGCCAACGATCCCTACAAGTCGCTGAAGACCGCGCTGAGGGCCGAGATCGACGAGGCCGCCTGGGCGACCCTCTACCGGTCGACGAGCCGGCCCTTCGCGCGGCCGACGACGGGGCGGATCGCCGTGAAGGTGATCAACCACTTCGGCGACGAGGTGATGAAGGTTTATGGGGTGTGAGGTGAGCCGATCATCCCATGCTGGACAGCCCGCACATCCCTCAATCTGGGCAATGATCTTCCTATCCCCATTCTGCGAGCAGAAACTCCGCTCCGTCTGCATCGCAGAAGTTGGGATTCCATCCCGGCTCGTCCGCAAGAACCTCCACGTCACCGTCTATCATGCGCGCAGACCGATCGCCGGGGTGGAGGATGCAATCGAGCCGATCAACATTTCTGTTCCGGCCTCAGAACTGCGAGCGATGGCGATGGCCCCTGGGGGTGAGAATCCGCGGGCCGAGATTGACCCGACTAGAACGGCAGTCGGGGTCCGCATACGCAGAGCGGAAGGCGCGGCGTCGCCGATCGAGCACTTGCGATCGCGGTTCCTCGGCTTTGAGACCGAGACCGTGCTTGGCAGAAGGCCGCCGAGCACACGTCGGACCAGCGCATTTGGGGCGCGGAGCTACCAGCCCCATCTAACGTTGCTGCGGGCGGGCGCCATTCAAGATCCAGATCTGTCCAAGTTCGGTGCCCAGCTGCGTGCATCCCTCGACGATTTGATATTCGATCGGCTCGTCATCCGCTGTCGTAGCGTCGATCGATCCGGGCATGGCGGAGGCTGAACCCTTGGATTTCCGCATCGCCGACACGTTCACTGCTTCTCTCGCCCGTCTGCCCGCCCAGGAGCAGAAGGCGGTCAAGACTTCGGCCTTCGACATGCAGCTTGATCCCGCGGGGCCGGGCCTGCAGTTCCACCGCATCGAGGCGTCAAAAGACCCGAACTTCTGGTCGGTGCGGGTCAACCGTGACATCCGCATCATCGTGCACAAGACAGCCGCGAGCCTGCTGCTCGCCTACGTCGACCATCACGACAAGGCTTATGCCTGGGCCGAGCGGCGGCGGATCGAAGCGCATCCGCGCACCGGCGCCGTGCAGATCGTCGAGTCGCGCGAGCGGGTCGAAGAAAACGCGCCGGCCCTCTTCAGGCCGGCGGTTCCCGAACGGCCGGCGCCGGAGCCGGTTTTGTTCGCAGGTCTGTCGGACGAGGACCTGCTGTCGATTGGTCTGCCTGAGGACTGGATCGAGCCGGTTCGCGCGGCCACTGAGACACGCTTCTTCGAACTCGCGGCACACCTGCCGGCCGAGGCTGCCGAAGGGCTCCTCGAATACGCCGCGACGGGACGCTTGCCGAAGCCCGCACCAAGCGAAGCCGCCGACCCCTTCGCGCATCCGGACGCGCAGCGCCGCTTCCGCGTCATCGAGAACGTCGATGCGTTGCGCGCCGCCCTTGAGGCGCCCTGGGAGCGCTGGTCTGTGTTCCTGCACCCCTCGCAGGCCGGGGTGATCGCACGCAGCTACAGCGGGCCTGCGCGCGTCGCGGGCTCGGCCGGAACAGGCAAGACTGTCGTGGCGCTGCACCGTGCCGTGCGCTTGGCCCGATCCGACCCTGAGGCGCGGGTGCTGCTCACCACCTTCTCGAAACCGCTGGCGGACGCGCTTCAGCGCAAGGTGGATCTCCTCGTCGCTGCCGAGCCCGGAGCGCGGGGCGCGCATTACTGTCGCACCCTGGGAGGGCTTGGCCGAGGAACTGCACCAGCTCGTCCATGCACGCCGTCCCCGAATCGCATCGCTCGCGCAGATCCAGGCCGCCCTGGTCCACGCTGCAGACGGGACCGACATCTGGTCCGAACGCTTCCTGACGAGCGAATTCCGGCACGTGGTGGATGCCTGGCAGGTCGCCAACGAAGCGGCCTACGCCGACACTCCGCGCCCCGGCCGCCGCAGCCGCCTCGGCGTCAAGCAGCGCGCCGCGCTCTGGCCGATCTTCATGGCCGCCCGCGCCAGTCTCGCAAGTCAGGGTCTTGCCACCTGGGCGCAAGTCTTCGGTGGGCTCGCCGTGCACTACGATGCGCGATCGACCAAGCCGTTCAGTCACATCGTCGTGGACGAAGCCCAAGACCTGGGCGTGCCGGAACTGCGTCTCCTTCGCGCTCTCGCGCCCGAGGGAGAGGACCGCCTCTTCTTCGCGGGCGATCTCGGTCAGCGCATCTTCCAGCCACCCTTCTCGTGGAAGGCGCTCGGCGTCGATGTGCGCGGGCGCTCGACCACGCTTAAGGTCAACTATCGCACCTCCCACCAGATCCGGGAGGCGGCCGATCGCCTCCTGCCCGGAGCCGTCCATGACATGGACGGGCGCGAGGAGACGCGGAAGGGCACCGTCTCGGTCTTCGACGGGCCGCAACCCCAGGTGCTGAAGCTGGAGGATGAGACGGCAGAGCGCGACACGATCCTCCGCTTCCTCGAAGCGGCCCGAGCGGACGGCGTTCTGCCTGAGGAGATCGGCCTCTTCGTGCGTAGCCGTGCCCAACTGGACCGCGCCCGTGCCGTCGCCCACGCGGCCGGCCTCGTGCCCGTCGAACCCGGCGACGCATCGAGCGTGGCCGGAGAGAGCGTGATCGTCGGCACGATGCACCTGGCGAAGGGTCTGGAGTTTAAGGCCGTGGTCGTGCTCGCCTGCGATGACGGTGTTCTCCCGCTGCAGGAGCGCATCGACACAGTCAGCGATGAGGCAGAGCTGGAGGAGGTCTACGAGACCGAGCGGCACCTCCTCTACGTCGCCAGCACCCGCGCGCGCGATCGGCTGCTGATCACAGGCGTGCGCCCTGGATCCGAGTTTCTGGATGACCTCAGATAATATCGTGTCTGACTAGACATTTTGCGGTCCCCTGAATGCATCAGCGACATCCCTATGAATGATGATTTTCTGAAAGACTCGGACTTGGAGTCAGCTGCGGCGACCCTGTGCGAAGTTCTCGAGCCCTGGTCGATAGTATCGTCTGATAAAATTTCCGAGCACCGACGGGGCAACGTCTGGCGTCCGCGGGCTTTGCCGTCAGTCGGATTGCCCTGGCCTGACCGTGTTCTTGCCTACCATTGGAAAGGCGACGGCTATCGTGAGCTCCAGAACAGCTTATCGGCAATCCTGTCTGATAGCCGTGATCTGAGCCACGTTCTCACAGGCGGTGCGACGTGGGAGTATGAGGACCAGCAGCGGGCCGTCGATCTGACGAGCCGCGTGTTTTCCTGGGGAGGTGTCCCAAGCCGATCAGCTATCGACTCAAGGGCCGTGCAGGCCGTCTTCGCTGCCGCACTCCGTGCCACGGGAGTGCACATTGCGATCGAGCACACAAAAGATGCTCCCTGGAGCAGCGGTTGGACCAAGGTCGCAGCCTTCGCCACTGCCCATTTGGATCACGATCACAACACCGCCGGAAGCCCTCAAGTGATTTGGGATAGCAGGGTAGCCAACGCGATCCGTAAGCTCGTCGATGCTGCTGAGGCGCGCCTGCCCGATTCCACCGTCGCCCAGCTACGGCACGATCTGCGGCAGATTCGCGGTCGAGGCGGGGAACGAATGGGGCTACAGCTACCGCCCGGATGGGCATTCGCTAACACGCTCGAGCAGAAATGGATTGCCCAACGCGCTGGTTCTCGGCTGATCCGGCATATGCGCGACGCACTGAACGCTGCACCTGAGCGCTACGGCAAAATGCCCGGCGCTGAGCACCTCGGAGGACGCTGGACAAGCTGGGGTGTGGGGCTGGCGCTCTTCGTAGAAGGCTACTGACCCTGATCGCCGGCAAAACATTGCCGGCGCACGAGCGGCTCCTCTGCTCACACACCGTCCGCCTCCGGGGCACACTGTCAGCGCTCTGACCGCCTTCCCCCCTCTGCCCAGCGCAACCGACACGATTCGAATGTGTGACCTTTGCCTGAGGAGGGCCACGTAAGGATCCCTTTGAGCGCAAACCCGTTCACGCCCCGTTGCGCCCCGCCCCGCATCGGCTAGTGAATCCGCCACGGTCAGCACCCGTAGCTCAGCTGGATAGAGCGTTGCCCTCCGAAGGCAAAGGTCACACGTTCGAATCGTGTCGGGTGCGCCATTCCCAAGCCTCTGAAATACATGACGTTTCGGCCGTGGTGGCGCAACGGGCCCGGCAGGAGCCGCGCGCTGGTCTGTGAGAGGCGCGCCTCTCGGCCATCGACAATGGGTGTTGCGGCGGTCTCAGACGGCTGAGGCCGCGATCCTGCGGGTAACCACCTCCGCGAGCGCGTCGATCCGCGCGCCGACAGGCAGGGTCTCGTCGGCCTGATCGCAGAAATCCGAGTCCTTGATCTCGCCGTTGCGGAAATCGGACAACGACCAGGAATAGCGTCGGCCCTCGGCGATCCCATGGACGGCCATGTCCAGCGCGTACACCACGCCCGGCCGGTGGATCAGTCCGCGGATCGCCTGCGCGGTGCCGCTGCGGTCGACCGGCGGTGTCAGGAATACCCGGATGCCCCGCCCGGCGACGGCCTTCACGACCGCCTCGACGTAGATCTCGCCCCGCATCATCGAGCAGCGATCGCGCCGGTCGGTCCGGTGCGTGACGACGACGATCACGCCGGCCCTCTCATCCACGACCGGTCGTCCGGTGGGAACGGGCGTGGCGCCAATGGCCGCGGCAGGCCGCGCCAGGGCCGCCGGGGATCTCCGGAACGCGAAGGTGGGAACGTAGGAACCGGGACGCAGGATGATCCTGACCCCGTCCTGCGCGCCGACGCCGTCGTAATAGGCGGCCAGCGCCGCCCGCATCCGCGTCGCCTCGATCCGGACGATCGGATCGCGGTCCGGGTCGAAGCTCCTGCTGCGCCCGAACACGTCGACACCGATCGCGTAGGCCTTGATGCGTGCGCCCCGGCCCGCGAGCGTCTCGGTCACGATGAACGACAGGAAGCGACGGTTGCGCTCGGACAGCCGCACGCTGCCATCCGCGATCAGAGCGCCGAGGGCCATCTCGACGGCCGCCGCCTCGTCCGGATCCAGGCGTGAAGCCGGGTGCTGATCCACGGCCATGATCCCCCACGTCGAGGGCGAACGAATCAGGGTCGATCAGGCGAAGTAATAGAACCTGCCTTAACGTAGGTCAAAGGTTGAAATTACATGTTTGCTGCACGAGCATGAGATGGCGCACAGCATGTCGGCCTCAGTTGCGACAGCATATTCACGGTCCTCTTCTGTACCGAACGAAATCGCCGGGGCGGACGATTTCCGTCACTACTCTGCCGTATCGCGCGCGAATTCGTCGGCATCGCAAAGTTCCCTGCGCTGCGCGCTCTCGGACAATGTTCGGTGTCGCCCTTGCCGGCACGCGTGAGGCCGCAGCAGCGATCGCGCCGAACCTCGACGCCGCGATCGCAGCCGCCGGAAGCGGACCTTGCGGTCCTCGCGGCCGATGCGACGACGCGCGCGTCATTCGAAATCGGGGCTCGCAATCGTTGCGCCTCCCCGGGCGCCGGGGTGATTTCCGGGGTGTGCGCGCTCGAAGACCTGGGCCCGGCCGTCGGGACCGACCCGGCCGGCGCAAGCTCAGCAATGGCGCAGGTGAGGTGATAGAGGCTGCTGGCGCGAGCCGGCTCCGACACTGGGCGGCCGGACGCGTCGAGGTTCTCCCACCACGAGCCGCGGACGGGATGATCGGCGTATCGGAAGAGCTGACGCCCGAGTTCGGCGATTTGCGCGTCGCACGCCGATGCCGCCGCAGAGTCTTCGGCGAGCCAGTGCCGGGCGATCCACGCCTTGATCCGCTCCGTCTGCGGCCAAAGCCTCAGCAGCGGATCGCGCAGGGAGAGATCGCCGTTCAGCGCGTTGACGGCCAAGCCCTGCCTGGAGGAGATGCCGTACCCCTCGAGGATGTCGGTGAGCCTTCGTGCGGCCGCGAGCGCGTCCGCGCGGCCTCGGGACAGGCCCCAGCGCGTGAGCAGCCAGGCCCATTCCGCTTGGTGGCCCGGCTCGACGACCTCGAGGCCGTCGGCGTCGATCCTGCGCCAAGCGCCGTCGAAATGCTCGCGCAGCGCGCCGGTCTCGGGATCCCGGAAACGCCTGAGGCAGAGTTCGGCGATCTCGTCCGCGAGATTCCGCCACGCCGCGTCGCCCCCCTGCTCGGCCCAGGCGAGGCATGCCTCGAAGAGGTGCATGTGCGGATTCGATCGGAGCGGCAGCCGGCGTGGCCGCGCCTCCTCGAAGCCGGCCTCCGGGTGCTTCCAGCCGGCGATCATGCGGTCGCGCAGGCGGGCCGCCAGGGGGACCACCGTCTCGACACGTTCCCCGATCGCGGCGGCCGCCGCCAGCCCGAACAGGACGAAGGCCTGGTCGTACAGATCGAACGCCCGCGACAACGGCCGGCCGTCGGCCGCGACCAGGGGCAAGACCTCGCCCGTATCCGTGATGTGATGGCGCTGAAGAGCATCAAGGCCGTGGCGGACGAGGCCCCGCCCCTCTCCCGTCCACCCGAGCCTCACGGCGGTGGCGAAGGCGTAGATCTGGCGTCCGACGACCCGGGCCCGCCGGGGATCGTCCGTCGGCGCCCCGCCGGGGTCAGCCGCTCATGGAAGCCCCCGTTGACGCGGTCCGTCCCGATCGCGGACCACAGCGGCAGGGCATCGCGGAACAGCCAGTCGCGGAGTTGCTCGAAGGTGGCCGTGGACCCCGACATGCCGCGCTCGAGGTCCCGCTCTCAGGCCGCATCGGCGGCGAGAAGGCGCCGCACGAAGTCATCGAGCCGGCCTCCTTCGAAGAGGTGGCCCCGGATTCCCGCAGCCTCGGCCGCCAGGAGGTCCGACGTGCCGTCGCCGATCAGGAAGCTCCGCGCGACATCGACCGGCCAGGTGTCGAGCAGTTCGAGCAGCATGCCGGGCGACGGCTTGCGCCGGTTCGACACGCGCCGATAGCGCGCGAGCTCGGCCTCGGGATGGTCGGGACAGTGGCGCTCATCGTCGATCCGGGCGCCGACGGCCGCCAATTCGTCGCGGATGTGACGGCCGAGGCGATGATACGCCGCCTCCGTGTAGAACCCCTTCGCGATCCCCGCCTGGTTCGTCACGACGAAGACGTGGTAGCCCGCGGCGTTGAGCATCCGGATCGCTTCGGGCGCGCCGTCCACCCACACGAAGCGGTCAACCGTGCCGACATGGCCGAAATCGTAGTTGAGCACGCCGTCGCGATCCAGGAAGGCCGCCGGCCTGCGCCGATGGGCCGGGATCAGGGTCTGAGCCTTGGCGAAGTCGGCGGGGAGGCCGATGTCGAGGAAGAAGCCTTCGGCCGCGAGACCGCGGAGCTGGCCGTCCCGTGCGAGACGCGGCAGCACGTCGCGTTCGAGCGAGCCGTGCGAGGGCAGGTCCTCGAGGATGGACCGGCCCATCGCGTAGACACCGCCGTTGATCAGGGCCGGGCCGTCCTGCGCGGCCGCCCCGCCGAAGCGCGCGACGCGGTCTCCCGACAGCTCGACCGTATCGTAGCGGCCGGATCTCGCGCCTTCCCGGAGCGCGACCGCTGCCGTCACGGCCGGCGTGCGGCCGCGGAGATTTCGAAGAGCGATCAGGTCGACGTCGAACAGCGTGTCGCCGTTGAGCAGGACGAATTCGTCGTCGAGCCTGTCGCGGGCGTGGAGCAGCGCTCCCGCCGTTCCGGCGCGCTCCGGCTCGATCGACAGGGTCACGGTGACGGGCCGACCCAGACGCGCCGGCAACGTCCCGGCGAACGCCTCGACGCACTCGAAGCGATAGGAGGCGAGGAGCAGAATCTCCTCGATGCCGTACCGGGTGAGATCCTGGACGAGGATCTCCAGGAAGGGCCGGTCGCCCACCGGAAGCAGCGGCTTGGGCGTGTCCCGCGTGAGATCGCCGAGGCGGCTGCCGAGGCCGCCGCAGAGGATGGCGGCTTGTCGGAGGCGCATGCGCCCTGTCCCTCATCAAGATCAGACGGAGCCGTCCGTTCGCCCGCACCATCACGGACGACAGTCCCGCATCCATTTTCAACTGTATCGGCCGGGGCGGTGAGCTATCGACCGAACACGAGACGCGATGCCACACAAGACTTTCAATCAAGATCCATATTCACAGGACTCATTAGCTTTATCATCGAATTTTTGCGGGGCCTGTATCCATATTTTTTACTGAACATCTCTGAAACATTATCGGAACCGCCAGACTTCCGACCCGACCGAGGTCAATTGTACTGGACTCGCCTGGCCTCCGGCCGCGTTCAAGGCCTCGATGAGGCGGAACCGGTGTTCGGGGTGGACGAGGAAGAAGGCGAACCCGCCGCCGCCCGCCCCCGAGATCTTGCCGGCCAGGGCGCCGTGGGCCCGCGCCGTCTCGAAGAGCCGGTCGATCGTGTCCGTCGAGACGCCGGACGCCGTCGCCTGCTTCGCCGTCCAAGAATGGCCCAGGATTTCCGCCATCAGGTCGATATCGCCCACGGTCAGCGCCCGCTTCATCGCCAGGGCATCGACCTTGAGCTGGTGCAGGGCGCCGAGGGTCGCGGCGCTCGCCGTGAGGATGCCCAACGTCTGCCGGTCGATGATGGCCGCCGACCGGCGCGACAACCCGGAGAAGCAGATGACGATCGAGCTCTCGAATTCCCGGTAGATCGCCCCCGACAACCGGAGCGGATTCACGATGACCTGATCGCTGCTGAGGAATTCGATGAAGTTCACGCCCCCGAAGGCGGCGGCGTACTGATCCTGGCGCCCGCCGGAAAGCCCGACGTCGAGCCGCTCGATCTCCCAGGCCAGATGCGCGACGTCGTATTGGCCGAGCGGCGCCTCCAGCACGTCCCGCATTCCGTCGACAAGGGCGACGACTAGGGCGGAGGAAGACCCGAGACCCGATCCGGCTGGCGCATCCACCGTGGTCCGGATCGTGACGGGGATCCGGACGCCATCGTTGAACTGGCTGATGAAGCGCTGATAGACGCCGCGATGGAGAACCAGGCCTCGGTCGATCGGGTCCCCCTCCTCGAAAACGTCCCGCTCGCCGATGTCGTCGGCCTCGAACACCACCAGCCCATCCTCGCGCGGGAGGATCGACGCGAAGGCGTAGCGGCCGATCGTGACATTGAGGATCGCGCCGCCGAACTGATCGCAATAGGGCGAGAGATCCGTCCCACCGCCGGCCAGACCAAGTCGCAGGGGCGCGCGGGCACGCGTCTTACGAATGTCCTTGGCAGCGATCATGATCAACCCGAAATTGCTTTTACTGATTTCGCATCTACTTCTATAGATTGCGTGCTCGACAATTGTCTCATCTGTTTTTAGAAAATCAATCGCTTTTTCCAAAGATCAAGCATCGCAAAATTATCAAATTCCGACACCGTTGCCTGCGCTTTGAACTGAATCAACTCAACGGAGGGGTCCGCCAGAGGCCCAGCACAGCTTAGGGAGCGGTCGGGCACCGGCAGCGAGACGCGCGCATGCCGCGGACGAAATCGCGCCGGCGCGGAGCCGGCCTGTCCTTGAGGCTGACATGATCCCGAGAGTGGATCAGGGCGCGCCCGTGACCGCTCGACCAGATGAGGCCTCGCCACCCGACCCGTCTCCATTCGCAAATGTGCGTGGACTCGACATCGCAATTCAGATCAGATTCGCGCGCTCGGCATCGAAACCTGACATCGATCGGCAGGGTGGGAGCCAGCAGACCATCTCAGAATGTGTGCCGGGAACGCGATATGGATCTTCAGGATGGCGGCAGGATTAACTGGTGGCTCAAGGACGATGACACTCAGAATTTCGGCGATTTCCTGGGATACATCATCAGCAAAGCCATCTTCACGCAGCCGGTCCGAGACCATTGCAGTTACAGGATGCTGGGCAGTGTGATCGCCGATTGGGACATCAATCAGGATCTCGCTCGCCCCGGTGGAGAGCCCGACAGGACGATCGGCTTCTGGTGCTGCGGCGCTCGCACGGAAGCCGGGGTGAGCAACGAATCGCGGGAGAGGCTCGCGGCCTACGGCGTTCGTGGCCCCTGACCCGGGATGTCCTCGGCCTGCCGGCCGACACCCCGCTCGGCGACCCCGGATTGATCGCTCCGATCGTCCACACCCCGACCGTCCGGGACGATCACCGCAGCAAGACGATCTGCGTACCGCATTTCCTGGATACCTGCCGCGATGCGGATCTTCTCCGGCGGACCGGAGCCGACCTGATCGTTCGACCGAACATCGCGCGCACGGAGCGCGCCGTCTTCGATCTCATCGATGCGATCGCCTCTTCGTCCTTCGTGCTGGCCGGCTCGCTCCACGCCGCGATCGTGGCCTGCGCCTACGATGTTCCGTTCGGCTATCTGGACACGGGCTTCGTCGACATTCCCTTCAAGTGGCGAGATTTCTCGGCGCTCGTGGGGATCGGCACCAGCTTCTGCGACCGCGTAGCCGATGCCAGGACGATCTACGAGCAGGTGAACCGCCCGCGCCTGCGCAAGCCGGCCCTCCTACCCATGCTGGCGGTCGCCCCCTTCCGGGTCCGGCTCGACATCCTGCTGAAGGCTTATCACCACGACATGCAGCAACGCGACAGCGCGTCGACGCATCATGGCGAGCCGCTGAAAGCCCTTCTGAGGCAAGGGGATTATTCGCTGCTCGCATTGGCCGAGGCATGTCGTGATCCAGCGGCGCAGGCGGACAAGCAGGCATCGATCGGGGGCGAGCCTATCGAGCTGTCGACGCATGACGATGTCAGCCAACCAGCGGTCGGCACGGACGCTGCGACGGTTGAGTCAGACGGGCCTGAACCGGCAATTTCGACCGCCGAGACCGGATCGGAGCACCCGGATCCAGTATCGGCACTCCCCGACATCCTGGACGCGCCGCAGGAGGCGGCAACCGTGAGGGCCGAGTCCGCCGCGGCCGGGGAGCACGCGATGGCGGATTCTTCGGAGGCGGAGCGTGGGGAAGCGGGGTCCGGCACCAGGGACGCGTAGACGTCCGCAGCCTCGAAAGACCCGGACGGATCGCGCTCGATCGGTTTCCCGGCAGCGATCATCGTCAGGCGCCATGGCAGCGGGACAGCGGGCCGTCGAGAGGCCGGACGGTGCCGCTCCTCACCCAGGCGGCCTCGCCATTCGACCGTCGATGACCTCGTCGCAGTGGGCCACGAAGCGCTCGCCGACAGACTTCCAGCGGTATCGCTCGGCCTCGGAGCGCCCGGATGCGGCGAGCCGGTCAGCCAGCCCCGGCTCATCGATCAGCCGCTGAAGGACGAGCGCGAGGTCGCCGTCTTCCGCCAGCAAGCCATTCACGTCATCGACGATCAGGTCACGGAAGGCCGCGCAATTGCGATGGGCGACCACCGGCGCGCCCGCGAGCCACGCTTCGGCGATGACGATCCCGAAGCTTTCACTGCGGCTCATCGTAACTAGCCCGAGGCATGATCGCAGCGCGGCCGCCGCAACGCCGGTCGATTGCCAGCCGAGATACCGCGCCGAGCCGTGCTGAACAGGCATCCCGTCCTCGTCGGCGCCGATCATCACCACGTTGACGCGCTGCCGCCTGTTCAAGATCTCGACGGCCTCGATGACGGATCGGTAGTTCTTCGTCGCGTTCTTTCGCCCGAGAACGAGGAAAAAGGGCACCTCGGACTCGTAGAGATCCCGGAACTCGGCGAGCGATTCCTGATCCGGCTCCTCAAACGCGGCGCCCGCCGGCAGGTATCGGACGTTGTGGATGCCCCGCGAATAGAAGAACCCGCAGAGACTGCTTGGAGACACGAGCGATAAGGTCGCATCCCGAACCGCACCGAGAATATCGGGAAAATGATAATACTCATCATCGAGATGCAGATGGGGTATCAGGATCGTGGGAATACCGGCCGATTTCGCGCTGGCAACGGTGTCGCCGACGTGCTTGAGCACAGGATTGTGAGTGATGACCAGATCATAATCGCTGACGGACGCGTCGATCCACGCCTTGAGGCTCTCGCAGAACGGACCGCGCGACGCTCCCAGATCGGCACCGAAATCCGCCCGGATGTGACGGCTGGCGTCATAGAAGTCGATCGCCTCCGCCGGATCATCGAACGTCCAGGCATTCTTGCCGAGATCGATGACGCGATCCCCAATCCGGATGAAATCAACCGCGTACGCGCGCGGACGCGGATCGCGGTCGGCCGCAACACGTTCCGCCGAGGCCAGAATCTTGACCCACGTGCTGCGGCTCGCATCCAGCGCGAGGTCGAAGCTCCCCGTGACGGTCGTCTGCAGAATGAGGTCGTCACGCTCGTTCAGAAACCGCAGATGCGTTCGCGACGGCGCCGTCCCGCGCAGAAGAACGGTGCCGGAGCGGGCGGCGTGCAGCGACGTCTGGTAACCCGCCCACCGAACCGGTCGCCCCGACCACGATTCCGGATCGTGCCATCCCCAGCCGAGCCCGACCTCGGTCGAGCCGCGGGACAGATGCCTGACCTTCGCTTCGTCGAGCAGCATCTGCGCGTCCCAGTTGCGAGTTGCCATCCGATACTTGAGGTCTTCCTCCGACTCGGTCGAATCGTCCAGGGGAAACCGAGCCCAGTACACGCGTTCGAGACCCGTCGGGACCGATGTGGTGTTGCCCTCACCGAAAGCGGAGAGAAACCGCGCTTGATCGGCGATCCGCGCCATGTCCGGCGCCACGACGTCGACGTGATAGCGACCGTCCCGCGACAGCGCCTTCACGAGTTCGAGCATATGAACCTCGGCTCCTCCCAGTGGCGGATCATTGTAGCGGGTCAGGACAGCGAGAACCCGCCGCTTCGGCCGCCCCAGATCCTGAAGGCATTCGTCGAAACGCTGGGCCAGGTAGGTGAGAGACAAGTTCTGGTGGAAATAGGCGATCGAAGCATCGCGCTTGGCAAGATCGCAGCGGTGGTCGATCAGCTCCCGGCAGCGCTCGGCGAAATCTTCGCGTGGGACGAGGGTCACGAATTCGCGCATCTCCGCATCGAAGCCGCGGGCGCCGAACGGTGTCGAAACGATCGGCACGCCGTGACCGAGATACTCCGTTATCTTCACGTTCGAACCGCTGCCCTCCGTGACGGGATTGAGCGCGATCCTGGCTCCGTGGAGGAGACGCGACTTCTCCTCGCGGTCGACGATGCCGTGCAGCACGACGTTCGGTGGGGGCGCCGACAGGCAATCGCAGACCGAGCCGATGATCCGGAAATCGACGCTCGGGAGAGCGGGAGCGAGTTGGTCAACGATGAAGCGGGCCGCGTCGATGTTCGGGGGATGGGCCGATCCCAGGAAAACCATGAAGGGTCGCGCGACAGGGAGATCGCTCAACCGGCCGCGCGGGACAGGTTCTTCGCCTCCGTTCCGGATGACGACGCTCCCGGGCCCCGCCAGAGCGCCGCGCGAGATGCTCGCGCGCACGATACCGGCGAGATCTTCCTCCGACACCGAAATGATCAGATCGGCGTGTTCAGCACAGAAAGCCTCGACGCGCGCCGCCACTTTCAGGATGCTCGCCCGCTCCGGATGGTACTGGAGCGTCCGATCTTTGAGATCGAATTCCCAATTGTGTGCGGCGTAGACGAAATTGACCCTGCCCCCCTCCGCCAGAGGGGCCATGTAGGGATGCTCGAAGACGACACGTGCGGCAGCGCTCGCCAGATGGTCAAACAGAGCGACCATGAGTTTGTTCTCACGGACGAATCGTGACGCCGTCGTATCGTCGGCCGAAATATGAAAGATCGCATTGATGCGCCGTTCCTCGGCGAGATGCGCGTCCGTCTTGGGCACCCGGCAGTAGAAGACTCCCTGCTTCCATTCGGACGTGAGGGACCCGTCGTTCGAGAACGTCAGCACGACAGCGCGGTGTGTCTCCGCCAAGCGCGCGTAGATCTGCTGAATGCGCGAGGCACCGCCGCCCACCGATCGCGCGACATCGTAGTCGTTGACCGCGAGGATGGTCGCGCGCCGCGGCCGCAGATCGGCCGCGGATTTTGCCCGGTGCAAGGCCGCGGCCACCGTTTCCGCCGTCGCCGCCCACCGGTGACGGGTCTCGACCGTCCCGCGCGCGGCGAGCCCGAGCGTCTCGCAAAGCGCCCGCGATTGCTGCAACCCGCTCAAGGCATCGGCGAACGCCTCGCCGTCTCCGACAAGACAATCGATGCCGTCCTGCAGGGCCGTTCCTCGCAAGCCGAACGGCGTCGAGATGATCGCCAACCCGTAGGCTGCGCTCTCCAGGATCTTGAGGTTGACGCCGCTGCCCGACCTGATGGGATTCAGCGCAACATGGGCACGCACCAGCAAGGCGTGGCGCTCCGCGTCGGAAATGATGCCGTGCGCGGTGAGGTTCGAACCATATTCCCGGGCGGCAAGACAGCCGCCGAAGATGTCGAACTTTATATCCAAGAAGCGAGGGGCCAAGCTCTCGACGATGAAATTCGCCGCCTCCGTGTTCGGCGGATGCTTCGAACCGCCGAATACCACCCGCATGGGATCATCCGATCAGGTCTTCCCCGCGATGCGCTCCAGATCGACGGCCCGGTAGACGAGGCATCGCTCGGTCGAAGCGCGAAGATCAGGTTCGAAGGCGCACATGTCCTCCGACGAGCAGGCGCCCACCACGTCGGCGCTTCGCAGGAGCTTGCGCTCCAGTTCGGCCACGTATTCGTAGAGCCCGCCCGCGGCCTCGGGGGGATACTGCGTTCTGACGAAATCCTTCTCGACATTCTGGGAATTATAGAACCGCACCTTGTCGTCGAGACCTAGAAACAGGTCGTACGTCGTCGTATAAGGTCCGTCGTGCATGATGACGTCGGCCCATTCATAATGAGCGATGTACGTTTCGTGAAATGCTGTGGCGACCTCTCCGAACTGCGCGACACAGACATTCGAGACGTCGGCGTGCGCCGCCGCGGCGCTATGCTTCGACCAGAGCGCATGGAACCGCATATCTTTCGGAATGCGGATCTCCCGGAACCGCTGATTGTGATAGTAGGTCCGTGGAGGCGCCTCAGCGACTTCCGCGGACGACAGCAGCAGCACGTTGTGGTCGCGGCTCAGTGCGTTCAACAAGCCGTAGAGACCAATCTCTCCGCCGCTCGAGCTCGGAAGGAGGGATGGGAAAAATGACAACGCCATGATGTTCAACGGCTTGTTCATCGATCCCGCTTGTCCTCACAGCCTGTTCGGCGCCGACCTCAAGATCGTCGATCAATTCTTCGCTCTCGCGAGACTCGGGCCCGTCTTCAAACTGGCTTCTGCGGCAAAATTGCCGGGATTGCTGTGGACATATGAAGAAGGGTCGATTGCAGCTGGGCTACATCATGCGACAAGGACGCGTTGCGCATGAAGAGGCGTAGAGACGCCAGATCCGCCATCGCATCGGCCCTTCTGATCGGTAGATTGAAGTTCGCAAGATGAAGCTTGATTCGATCGAGCGGACCTGAACCCGACAACAAATAGGGTCGGATGGCCCTCTTCAATTGCCGCGGTGCAGCACCGCTGCGCTTCGCGACTGTGTCGATGACCTCGGTCATCCTGACGTCTTGGAGGGAGCAGAGCGATAAGATGTCGATGACCGCATCGACAGGCGGGAATCGCCCGGAGGCGTGAATGAACAGGCTGACCACGAGCGCCGCCGGGCGTGTGCGCGCCGAGATATCGATGCTCATGTCATAAAACATGGCGCAGAAGATCTCGGTGGCGTCGAATCTGCGCGAGCGCCCCATTTCCTCTAGGAGAAGCGAGAAGTTCCCGTTGTGCCTTTCAAGCGCTTGGGTCCAATATTTCAGATCCTCTGGGCGCGTAATGGCACTTCCGTAGGACAGCTTGTGACACAAGCCGATGCGTTCAGATGATAAGGATGCATCTGTTGCGACCTCGCCCGACCCGGATCCACGAGCAGACGAGGGCATTCGATGCTCATCAAATCGTCCGCTCAATTTTCGAGACAGATTTTCACGTACCGAGCGCATCATCAGTTTTATAATTGTCGCTTAACGTCCAATTTTGACATAAATCATCTTAAGCGTCTGTATTTTGCGTCATTATTGCATGAAGGAATTATATGTACAAGCTTGTCATTTTGCTGTGATGAGATCTGCCACTCAAATATTCGCGATCTATAGCGACAGCGGGCCGGCTGTCAGCCAAAACTTGTGGTTGAGCAAGATGGAGTGGGACGGTCGCATGGCCTTGCGCTTGGCCGCCTTACCAGGGGTTCGCGCTCAGCGTGCCAACAGTGACGCTACGTACTGCGTCCGTCGTCGGCGCAGATCCTGCGCCAACCAAGCCAATGCGAATGTTCGGCCGATCATCCGACAAACAAGGATCGACGTGAATAAACGACTTGCCACCAGTCAGTTTCAAAATTTTAACAACAATGATCCGGTATCAAAACGAAAAGATGGCGCGGAACTGGCTGCTTCAAGCGCAAATATTTTTGCAGAATCATAATTGGTCCGTAGTTCATCGTTCGAATTCGATGAAAGATGGGCGTTCGAGAGAAGGATGACGACGTTCGGTTTCAGCCCGGCTTCGGCCCGTAGATGCTCCTGATAATTGCCCCGCTCTCGGCTGAACTTTTCCAGTTGCGAATCCGACATGTAGATTGCGAACCCGTATGTCGGGTGACGGGCCGCACCGCGATCTGAATTGGCGCATCCGAACTGAACCCGAAGCGAATTGCATGTCGATCTCTGCCCGGCCAAGCTCCAGAGCGGGCGTTTGGCGCCGGCAAAATGCGTGCGCCATGCGGGGCCGGGCTTTCGCCCCTCGACCCGGCCATAGCGGAAGAAATGCCACAGGGGATCCATTCCGTCCGCAGCGACGTCGGGATTGTTCGCTAGGTACCAATCTCGGTCGAAGGTCGGATGTGGCTCCGCCCCCATCCTGATGCCGAATGTCTGATAATGCTCGGTCGGGTCACCAGATCGGAGCTCGACCTGATTCAAATAGTATGCGGTATCGAAGACCGCACAGGGATTCCTTCGTTCCCGGACACCCGTTCGAAGGAAGTGCCGGTATGGGCTCGCGCCGGAGGTTCTCACATCGGGATACGTCCGCAGATAGTAATCTTCATCGAACAATCGAAACCGATTTTTCCTCATGAAGATCATGCGATTCTTCCGAAGCGGGATATTCCCATCATCGAGTGGGCCGGCCAGCACCTCGCATCATGTTCAATATTTCACTCGCGATGACAAGCCCGGTAATTCAGACATTGCAACAAATCCAAATCTCGGCGTCGTTTTCATCCGGCTGCAGCATGCAGTTTTAGAGAGAAATTGTACGAAGGTTAGTTATTTTCAGTTGCATATTTTGGCAGGGAAAGCGTGTGTTGGATATAGGTGTCCGATCCTTCCTCCTTCTGCCCATCATCCCGGTTAATTGTCTACACGATCGGTGCCGCGCGACGATCGACGGCGCGGCTCACCGCTGCCCGTACGATCAGCCTTCTCCCGTGCGTACCCGAAACTGGGGAGCAGGATCCGAGCCTCAGCCCGTTGCGCGTGCCGAATCCAGGCGATCCAGCACGAGAGCTCGACCGAAATCCGCTCCCGAATGTCCGGGCACCGTTGGTCCCGACCGAGACAGACGCGACAAGAATTCGAGACCGGGCGGCCTCAGAGGGCACCCTGGCGCGCGAATCTCCGCCTGCACGCTGGAACGCCAATTCTCGATGAGTCTCCCGAACGTCGATCCAATCCGATCGTGAGTGGATCGATCGCGCAGCGGATCCCCGCGGACATCGCGGAGAGAGCCGGGTGACTTACGCCGGCGCATATCCGTCGCATCTCGGCCTGCTTCGTTCTGAAGCGACTGCCGCTGCGCCTTGGTCCCGAGACGGCCTGGACGGCACGAGTTCTGTCGTCGCCTCGCCCTGTGCAGACAAGGCGAGCGTGCGCGCGTGAGCGAGCAACCGGCGGGCCGCGGCTCGGGCGTTCGATGATCGAAGCTCGGCCATCGGCGCGCCGTCGCGGAGCGCCGAGCGGGCCAGCGCCCGAAAGCGGTGGGCGTCGGCGATGGCACGGGCGCGCGCCAGCGCGCGCGGTTCGATCTCGATCTGGGACGAGGAGGCGAGACGAGTTGGAACGGCCACGGGCGGCACTCCTGCTGGGGCGCCCACTTGCCGCTCCAATTCGGCACAATGGCTGCCCAGCTTTCCGATTCACCGCAAGCGACAAGCCAAGCTTGCGATGCCCGGTTGGGCCGGCGATCAGCGACACCAGCCGCGCAGCCACCGTTCGCCGCCTCGGATTGTGCTGGAACATGACATGCAACTCGGGTTATTGTCGCGCTTCAACGGGATCGCGCATGCCACGGTTCTTCATCGACTCGAACGACGACGAGTTTCACCTGCGAGACGAGGAGGGACAGGAATTCCCCGACGCGATGGCCGCGCGCGACGCAGCGATGATGATGCTGCCGGACATGGCGCGCGAGAAGATTCCCGACGGTGACTCCCGACGCTTCTGCGTCACCGTGCGCGATCAGAGCGGGACGACACTCTACACGGCCGACCTGATCCTGAAGGGAGAATGGAAGCACGTCGGATCGCCATCCCGCTAAGGTTCCCGTCGCGTCTCGTCGCCCCGTACGCCGCCGGCAGGGCGACGCCGGATCGGCGGGTCCGTCTCGATCGATGGAGCGCGTAGGGGTCAGGACATCGCCGCCCGGAGCCGCGGCCGTCGCGACAACTGCGCCACGACCAGTCCGGCCGCGCTCGCGGCCTGGGCAGCGGCGCCCATCAGGGCGCCACGCAATTCGTCGAGCGTCGCCGACACGCCGTTGGCCGCGAGATCGCCCTGGACGCGCATCAGCAATGCCTCGTCGTCCAGACCCTCGATCACCGCCGCGATCAGCAAGCGGGCATAGGCTTCGGACGTCTGGCTATCGACTCCCAGCCTCCCGAAGGCGAAGGCGGCGAGTGCCCTGACAGCGTAGCAGTGCGTGACGAAGTGCATCTCCTCAGCGCGGGCGAACAGCATTTCGGCCACCCGCTCACGCTCCTCGAAAGACCTCAGCATCCATTTTCTCCGTCGACGGCGATCAGGCTCAACATCGACAGATATTTCCACAACGACATTTGTTAGAAATCCACGGCGACATTCGGCAAAACGGACGCGGGATTAGCCCCGTCCGCTTTCGAACACATCCGCCAGCCTGATGATCAGCGGTGCGAAGTACGGTGTGACTGGAATCCTTCGCGCGCATACCGGCGCCAGGCTCGGCAGCGGCCGGGAACTCGCGGTGTCGTCACGACGAAGCGACCCAGCCAAGGGTCGCATCAAGCTTTCGTTAACCATGCGCCTGTAGCGAGGCGTCATGGGCTGCCGGTCACCGTCTCAACACCGGGGCAGCCTTCCTCGAGAGGCGATCTGGGCCCATCCGCGCCCGGGTCGCCGCTTGTGTTTCCGGCCCCGCCGCCACGGGCCACGCAGTCTCTCGACCGAGGGTCCACCTCCGACGCCCCACCGCGTCTCACGCCACGCGCGCGTCCTCAATGTCGAGGCGTGCGCCCCGACCCTGCAGCACGCGGATGATCCGGGCTCGCATCTCGGGCCCGAGTTCCGGGATGCGCAGATGGACCGTGCTTCCCCGCGCCGTACCGGTCACCCACAGCCGGTAGCGCAGGCCTTCCGAATGCAATTGCCTCAGGAGGCGTTCGGACCCGAGCCGCAGCACCTCGTTGTTCATGGCGATCGTGGCAGGGGTCACGCGATGCTCTCCGGCCCTCATCGCTATCAACGAACGGCGACGGTCCGTGATCCGTGGAACCTCCGCGCCGCGCTCACCGAGCGAGCACGCGCGCCGCATCCTTCGTGGTCTCGACCGCCCTCGACACCTGCGCGATCGAGCCCGAGATCGACAGGATGTTGTGCGAGATCGCGGCGACGGCCCGCGCCGCGTCCTGCATGTTCGCCGACATGTCGCGCGTGACGACGCTCTGCTCCTCGACCGCCGCGGCCGCGCCGACGACGTGGTCCCGCATCGTCCCGACCGAACCCTGGATGGCGCCGAGAGCCTCCGCAACCTGGCGCGAGATCGCTTGGACGCCGTCGATCTCGGCGGAGATCCGCTCGGTTGCGCAAGCCGCTTGGTTGGCGAGGCTCTTCACCTCCTGCGCCACGACCGCGAAGCCGCGCCCGGCTTCCCCGGCACGCGCACTCTCGATCGTGGCATTGAGCGCGAGGAGGTTGATCTGGCCGGCGATGGCCTGGATCAGCTTGACGATGCCGCCCATGGCGATCGCGGCCTCCGAAAGACGCTCGGTCTGCTCCGCCGCGGAGGCGACCTGCGCGTGCGCCGCGTCCGTGGCGGCGCGCGACTTCGCCATGCCCGCGGAGATCTCGCTGACGGACGCCGCCAGTTCCTCGGCGGCCGCGGCCATCGTCTGCACGGTCCCGACGGTGCTGCCCGCGGCCTGCGCGGCCTCGTCGGCCTCGCGATCCGAGCACCGCACGGCGCCGTCGATGGCGCCGAAATTCCGCTCGATCAGGAGGTTGAGGTCTGCGAGGAGTTTCACCTGCGCCGTCACGTCGGTGGCAAATTTCACCACCTTGTAGGGGCGGCCGCTCGCGTCGAGGATCGGGTTGTAGGACGCTTCGATCCAGATCGCCCGGCCGTCCTTGCCGACGCGCCTGAACTGGCCGGCCTGGAATTCGCCCGCTCGCAGCCTTTCCCAGAACGCGGCGTAGGCCGGCGCCTCGGTCAGGGCGGGTTCGACGAACAGGCGGTGATGCCGGCCGACGATCTCGGGCAGCGTGTAGCCGACGACCTTCAGGAAGTTCTCGTTGGCGTCCAGCACGTGGCCGTCGAGATCGAAGGCGATGACGCCCTGAGACTTGCGGATCGCATCGATCTGCCCCTGCCGATCCGCATCCTCCGCCTTCTGCCGCGTGATGTCGGTGGCGAACTTGACGATTCTGTAGGGTTTGCCGGTTCGGTCGAAGAGCGGGTTGTACGAGGCTTCGATCCAGACCTCGCGGCCGTTCTTGCCCAGGCGCCTGTACTGCGCGGCCTGAAACTCGCCTCGGCGGAGGCTCGCCCAGAACGTCCGGTACGCTTCGCTATCCCGGTAGGCCGGATCGACGAACAGGCTGTGGTGGCGGCCCCGCACCTCGTCCAGGGCGTAGCCGACGACCTTCAGGAAGTTGTCGTTGGCATTCAGCACATGGCCGTCGAGATCGAACTCGATGACGCCCTGCGCGCGGTCGAGGGCCGCGAGCTTTGCGCCCTGCTCGGCCGCGGCCTTGCTCAATCCCCCGAACATCATGGAGAGGTCACCTGTCATCCGCGCCCGTGAACAGCGTGCAGGACCGCGCCTGGGCCACCTAAGGTGCGATTAGGTCCCGCTTGTACGATCATGAGTTGCGTCGCAATTCATAACGCCGCGTTAAAGATTGTGCGCGGCAATGACGTGCGCGGGTGAGGCGGACAATGTTGCCGCTTCCCTGAAGCACGAGGAGGCGGCTTCTCCTGATTCAACGGAACACGAAGCGCGCGGCCGCCGGTCGATGGCGGCTCCACGGCGACGGCCGAACACTCGACGATCGCCGCTGTCGGTGCGGCACCGCGCGGCCCCGGTCGCGGGTCCGGATTGTACTTTAGTCCAACGCACCTGACCGGGACATTCGAAGTCGGAAACAGGTGGTGCCACCTAAGTTTCTGAACGACCTCGCCAAAGTGCTCGATGCAGGCTCCGTTGCAGCGCCACGACATCGATAAGTACAATTCGCGACATTACTGCATCGGCCTGCGCCCCCGTTGCTTGCCTGCGCCGACGCATGCATCCTGAACTCAAAATGAAAATTCGAGGATGCGCGTATGGGGCGATACTTTTTCGATTTACACGAGGATGATCTGACCATCAGTGACACGGTCGGCGAGGATCTCGCCGATCGTGAGAATGCGGGTCATCGCGCCTCCTACATCCTCACCCAGATCGCGGGAGACGCGCCGCTGACGGACGGAGGCAAGCGTCTGAGCGCGACCGTGCGCGACGAAGCGAACCGGATCGTGTTCACCGCGACCCTGAACATCGTCGGCGAATGGGGAGAGCTCGGCACCGAGCCGTTCGGCTGATCGCTTCTCACCCGATCCGCGCGCATCCTCGATCGATGGGGACGAAACAGACCCCGTCGGCAGGCGGACGCCCGCTCACGCTCCGTGCAGGCCGACGCTCCTCCGGACGGGCCTGTCATGCCGGTAGTCCAGCGAGATCCGCACCAGATCGGCCTGGGTCGACACGCGGAACTTGCCTCTCAGAGCCGCACAGGCGTTCACCACGCTCCGATAGCCGATGGTGAGGATGTCGGCGATCCCCTGGTAGGTCTTGCCTTCGCCGAGCAGGATCAGGATCTGGATCTCGCGGGCAGTCAATTCGGCCGCGGGCGGCTGGCACGGCGCGGCGTGGAGGAGCGCGATGTCCTGCGCGATCGCGTGCGGCAGATAGTTCCGGCCCTCCGACACAGCCTTGAACGCCTCGACGAAGGCGTCCGCCGGCATGTCCTTGAGGGCGTATCCGGTGGCGCCGACCTGGAGCGTCCGGGCGACGATGACGGGATCCCGGTTCAGGCTGAGGGCGAGGATCCGCGCGCGCGGCTCCAGCGCACGCATCCGGCGGATCAGCGAGAGGCCCGCCAACCCGCTGCCGCGGAAGGCGAGGTCGACCACCGAGACCTGCGGGCGGATGCGGTGGAACAAGCGGTAGCCCGAGACCGGATCCCCCGCCTCGAAGATCATCTCGACGCCCGCATCCTCCACCATGCGCCGGAAGCCCTGCAGCACGATCGGATGGTCGTCGACGATGAGAACGCCGGTCATCGCGGCCGGTCCTGCGCGCCGTAGCGTTCGACGAGCCGCGCCAGAGCTTCGTCGCGGCCGAGGCCCGCGCGGCGCACGGTGACGTAATGCTGGCACATCTCGCCGTAGAGCTGCCGCCGGCCGCCCGCCGCCGCAACCCGGGTCAGGCCGGCGATGAGGGTGGCGGGGTCCTCGGGCTGGCCGATCTCCGCGAGCATCGTCTCGAGCTGCGCCGTTCGGTTGGCGATCATGCGCTGATCTTCCAGGAAATGCGGCTTCGCCTCGCCGAGCGCGCGCCGCAGGCCCGTGAGCGCGGCCTCGTCGGGCTTTCCCGCTTCGACCGAGACGCGCCGCGCGAGCCACAGGGCGGGCTCGGTCCGGTCGGTCGGTGCGAGCCACGCCGTCTCCGGCAATCCGCTGCCCTCATCCTGGGTGGCCACGACCGCTTCCGGCTCGCGCTCGGCCTCCTCCTCCTTGCCGCAGCCGACGAGGAGCGCGGCGAGACCGAGGAGGCCCATAAGGCCTGCGGGCACCCGCCTCAACGGCCCGCCTCCCCGCCCCTGGGGACGGGAACGGCGACGACGGCGCGGGGGCCCTCCGGCACCTTGCGGCGCTCGATCTCGCGACGCGCGCCGAGATCGATCACTGAGACGTCGTTCGAGAACCAGTTCGCCACGTAGGCGCGATGACCCGCCACCGCGACACCCTCCGGGTAACGGCCGACCGGGATCTCTCCGCGCAGGGCGAGGGAGCGATCGAGGATCGAGACGCTGCCCGATTCCTGGTTCGTCACAAGGATCTCGCCGCCGTCGCGGCTCGTCGCCACGCCGTAGGGGCTCCGGCCGGCCGGGACGGTCGCGAGCACGGTGATGGCGCGCGCATCGATCACCGTGAGATCGTTGCTGCGAACGTTGCCGACATAGAGCCGGTCCCCGTCCGGCGACAGCGCCAGGGCGAAGGGGGCGCGGCCCACCGGGAGGCCGGCGCGCCGCTCCAGCGTGCTCCCGTCGAGGACGGAAACGGAATCACCCCCGCGCTCGGCCACGAAGACGCGGCCCGCCGCATCGACCACCAGCCCCGCGGGCTCCCGCCCGACGCCGGTCGCGGCCTCGACGGCGCCGCTCTGCGCGTCGACCCGGCTGACGGTGTTGGCCTTCCAGTCACCGACGAACAGGTGCATCCCGTCCGCCGAGACGGCGATCCCGAAGGGCTGGCCGCGGAACGGCAGACGCCGCAGGACCCGGCCGTCCGGTCCGACCGCCGTGATCGCGGCGGACTCCGGATGGGTGAGGTAGAGCGTGCGGTCGGGAGCGGCCGCGAGTCCGGCCGGCCCGGCGCCGAGGGTCACCGGACCGGAGCCGGGCCCGCCGTCGACGCGGGTCACCGCGCCGGCCTCCTGGCTCGCGACGTAGATCGCGGTCTCGGCACGGCCGAGCCCGGTCGGGAGACAGAGGCAGGCCGCGACGAACGCCGCCGCCCGGGCGGATTCGGACGTCACGGCGCGCCTGTCCCCTCGACCTTCGCCTTGAGGCCCTTCAGGCCGTCCGCGAAGTAACGGTTCATCGCGGTACGACCGGCCTTGTCGCTCAGTTCATCCGGCGGCTCGTTGCCGGTGTCACCACGGTAGAAGCGGCCGATCCACGAGACCTTCGCGCCCGCGCCGTCCGGCACCACCGTCACGGTGGCGGAGTAGGACGAGACCGGCAGGGCCTTCACGTCGGGCTCTCCCATCCGGTAGGAGTAGGTCATCGCGTCCGCCTTCCACTCGTCAAGGCTCTCCTGCAGGGTGCCGCCGCTCTTGAGCGTGACGTTGCGGGTCGCGCCCTCCCCATTGCCGCCGCTGCCCTCGCTCTTGGCGACGTCCGGGTGCCATGCGCCGATGCCCGGGAAGTCGCCCAGCACCTTCCAGACGGCGGCCGGGCTGGCCGCGACGGTGACGGACTGATCGACCTTCTGCGGCGTCGGGCCGTGGGCGAGCGCCCCGGTCACTGCGAGAGCGAGGACGAAGGTCGGGAGGAACGACCGCATGCGGGATCAAGCCTTTCGGAGGGTGAGGCGCCCGTGGCGGGCGCAGAGCGGCCCGGCGGCGTAGGCCGCGAGCACGAGGATGAGGGCCGCTGCCCCGAGGAAGGGCCGCAGGTCCAGGCGTCCGGGGACAGGGCGCGGCGTCGCCGCAGCGGCGAGCGGCCCGGCGAGGGAGGCCGGCCCGTCGAGATGCGCGTAGGTGAGCCCGGTGCGGGCGGCGAGATCCTTCAGGTGTCCCTCGCGCACCGACGAGAGATGCTCGGTGCCGCGCGCCGCCGCGTTGCCGAAGGGCGCGTTCCTCGGGTTGTAGCCCTCGCGGGACTCCGCATCCGCCGGGGCGGGCCGAACCGGTTCTCCTGCTGCACGTCGGCCTCGGCGTAGAAGCCGGCCTCGCGGCCGCGATCGTTGAATTTCGGGATCGGCGAGAGCGCGTAGCCGCCCGCCCCGACGATCAGGCCGCGCACGGCGCCGACGCGTCCGTCGAAGGGCGGCGTCCCGGAGGCGGGGAGCGGCGGCGCCTCCTGCCCGTCTGTGACGAAGACGAGGTCGGCGTCGAGGTCGCCCGCCATCGCAACGGCGCGGTAGAGCCCGGCCGCGACGCGGCTGTCGGCCTCCCAGGCCATGCGCCAGTCGAGCCCGGCGATCGCCCCGTCGAGGGGGGCGAAGTCGGCGCAGACCTCGACGGGCTCGAACAGAAGGAAGGGGCGCCGCTCCGTGAAGAGGCCGAGCGCCACCTGCGAGCCGCAGGGCAGCCCGGCGACGAGGCGGCGCAGCGCGGCCTTCGCCGCCTCGAGCCGGCTCTCGGGGCGCCCCTCGGCCGCGTAGTCGCGCACATTCATGCTGCCGGTGATGTCGACCACGGCCAGCAGCCGCACTCCGTCGCGGGAGAGCCGCAGCGGGGGCACCAGGAAGGTGGCGAGCGCGAGGAGGCCGGCGGCGGCCAGCGCCTGGAAGCGGCGCCCGCCGAGGTTCCTGCGCCAGGGGAGGCCGAACCTCACGGCGCTCCCCGCGGCTGGCCCGGAATGTCGGTCCAGATCTTCTTCGGCTCCGCCTTCATCTCGTCGCCGATCTGGCGGTCGAATTCGGGAAAGTCGCGGATCAGGCGCGAGGCCGCGTCGAGGTTGAACTTCGCGTCCCAGAAATCCGGCCGCAGCTGGAGGGCGCGTCGGTAATCGTGGCGGGCGAGGTTGATCAGGGGCCGGCGAGATCGAGCTCGCTGCGTTCGATGTGCGTGAAGGCGCGACGCAGCCGGGCATTGGCGAGCGCGTAGCGCGCGCGCGCGACGAGGGCCGGTTCGCCCTCGATGGCGAGCGCGTCGATCAGGCTCTCGGCCTCCTCCGTCCCGCCGCGCCGGGCGAGCTGGAGGATGCGGGCGAGAAGCAGGGGCGCGGGCGCGTCCACCGCGACGGGCAGGTCGCGCCCGGCCTCGATGGCGGCGATCCCGGCATTCGCCCGCTCCATCCGCCATGCCGAGATCCCGGCGGCGAGCGCTCCGCCGAGCAGAACGACCGGCAGGACAGCGAGGAGCGGTGAGCGGGCGCGGGCGAGGGCCGCCGCGAGCGTCGTGGCGAGGCGACGGATCATGCGGCGATCCTCCTCTCTCGCGCGCGCCCCGCGGCGAGCGCCGGCGCGCAACCGAGATCGGCTTCCGCGAGCTTGCTCATGACGAGGAGGAGGAGGCCGAGGAGCGCGGCGGCGTAGGCGGCGCTGGTCAGGTCCCGGCGCGGACGGCGCTCTATGTAGGGGATCGGGTCGCGCTCCAGCCCATCGATCTGGCGGATCGCGGCGGAGACCGCCTCCGGCCCTTCCGCCTCGAACGCCCGGTAGGGCACGCCGAGGCTGCGGAAGAACAGGTCGAGGTGGCGCTCTGGCGCGGCCTGCGGCGTGTCCTCGCCCGCCGGCCGGTCGGCGATACCGGGCGAGCCCTTCGTGCGCAGGAACAGCCAGTAGAGGTTGGGACGGACCTTGGCGAAGGCCGCGCGCAGCGCATCCTGCACGCGCGGGTCGATCACCGCGGCCCCGTCCGAGACGAGGAGCAGCACGCGCGAGGCGCTGCCGGGCCCGTTCCCGAACTGGCCGAGCGCCATGGCGAGGCCACGGCCGACATTGGTGTAGTCGAGGCCCGGCCGGTCGATGGCCCGCACCGCGGCGCGCACCACGTCGTGCCGGTCGGTCATCGGCAGGACGAGCATCGGCGCTGTCGAGAAGCCCGTCACCGCGAAGAGGTCATGCGCGCGGCTGCCTACGAACTCCCCGAGGATCCGGCGGGAAGCGGCGGCCTTCGATTCCTCCGCACCGGACGGTTGGCGCCCGGCGAAGGTCTCGTTCATGCTGCCCGAGCGGTCGATCAGCATCGAGATCTCGGCGCCGATGCCGGTGCGCGTCACCTCGGCACCGTTCCGGTAGGGGCCGGCGATCCCGAGAACGAGCCCAGCGAGGGCGAGGCAGCCCGCCGCCCGCAAAACCCAGTCGAGCCCGCGCGAGACCGGGTCGTCGGGCACGGCGGCGAGGCTCGGCAGGGGTGTCCGGCGCCGGGGCGCCGCGACGAGGGGCAGGATCGACAGCGGCAGCAGCCAGAGCAGAGCCGGCCGCTCCGCTCCATAGCGCTCGATCAGGTCGAGGAACGCGCTCACGCCGCACGCTCCGCCTCTGCGAGGCGCCGCGCCGTCGCCGAGACCTCGGCGAGCGGCAGCCGCGTCCGGGCGGCCTCGGTCGCGCCGCCGAAGAAGGCGAGCCGAGAGGCCGCGAAGAAGCGGCCGAGCCCCTCTCCCTGCCCCCGGTAGGCCGCGTGGCGGGCGAGGAAGGTCGGCAGGTCGTCGGCGAGCAGTCGCTGCCCGGCCGCTGCGTCGAGGCCGCGGTGTAGCGCCATGAGGCCCTCGCGGTAGGCCTCATCGGTCTGCGGTCCCCGTGCCAGCGCGGCGAGGCGCCGAGCAGGCCGCGCGAAGGCGCGGGCGGGCCGCGCGTGGAACGGCCACCAGGCCCGGTCGCGGGCGAGGAGGCCGAGAGCGGCGACGGCCAGGACCGCCAGCGCGAGGCTCGCATCCCGCATCGGCTCGGGCCGGAGGCGCGGCCCGCGCCCATCCGGCCGCAGGTACTCGGCCGGGTCTGCGCGGCGCGGTGGCTGGACTTCGCGCAGGGGCGAGACGCCGAGATTCCAGCCGGGCACCTGCGCGCTCGCGGTCGTGGCCCCGTGCGGGCCGTCGCTGGCGAGAACGAGGGGGAAGCCCGGCACCTCCAGGCTGCGGGCATCGATGGCCGCGTAGAAGTTCTGGTAGGTCAGGCGCAGGCGGTGGCGCGTGCCGACCGTCTCTGGCTCGACCGCGCGCAGATCGAGCCAGTAGGTCACTGGACCGGGGGTCGGCAGAGAAGCGGATTGCAGGGCGAAGCCCGGCTCCGCCTCGATCTCCACGGTCACCTGCACGAGATCGCCGAGGAAATGGCCGAAGGGGCGCGGCGTGCGCACCTCGACGCTGCGAACCTGCGCGGCGGCTGGGGCGGCGATCAGGCAGGCGATCAGGCAGAGGATGCGGCGCACGGCGCTTCAGGCTCCCATTAGATGCCGGCTCAGTGCCTCGGGATCGAACCGGTCGGCGAGCCGGAAGGGCGCACGGCCGTTGCGGCGGGCGAGACGGCCGAGGCGGGCCATGCGCTCGCCCTCCTGCGCCAGCCAGCGGCGGCGCAGCGACGGGCGCAGGAGCACGAGCCGGGTTCCTGCCCCTTCGAGATCCTCCAGCTCCAGGAGGCCCCATTCCGGCAGAGCCTCGGCCTCGCGGCTGTCGGCGAGGATCACCGGCACGACGTCGTGGAAGCTCAGCGCCGCGAAGACCTGCTCCATGAGCGCCTCGGGCCAGCGGAAATCCGAGATCAGGAAGACGAGCTTCGGTCGGCCGGCGATGCGGGCCGCCGCCGCGAGGAGCCCGGCGGCGCTGCGTCCTGCGGGGCGTGCCCCGGCGATGCGCGCGGCGGCCTCGGCGGCGCTCGCCCGCCTCCGCGTCGCGATGAGCGACAGATCCTCGCGGATCGCGCCGTCGCAGGCGATCAGGCCGAAGGCGTCGCCGATGCGCGTGGTCGAGGCCGCGAGCCCCTGGCAGAGGGCGCCGACGAGTTCCATGCGGCCGGTCGCGCCGCGGAAGCGCATCGAGGCGGAGAGATCGACCAGGGCCCAGACCTCGACCGCCATCCGCGCCTCGAATCGGCGCACATGCACGCCTTCGAAAGGGTCGCGGAGCGTCGCGCGCAGGTCGATGCGGCGCGCGTCCGGCAGCCGCAGGAAGGGCACCTGATCCTTGAAGGTGCCGAGCCCGCCGGTGTCGCGGGCTCGGTGCGCCCCGGCCTGGGGCCCGCGGGCGCGCCAGCGCGGGAGGTAGATGATGTCCGCGCTCATGCGTACCGCCTCACGGCGCCGGCACCGTCTCGAACACCGCCCTGCAGAGATCCGGCACGATCGCGGAGCGGCGCAGCTCGTACACCGGCTCCAGGAAGACGCGATGGGCCATCACCTCGGGGAAGACCGCCCGCACGTCCTCCGGCACCAGCCAGTCGCGGCCCTCGAGCCACGCGCGCACCCGTGCGGCGCGCACGAGCGCGGCGACGCCGCGCGGCGAGGCCCCACCCTGGACGAGCCCGGCCATGTCGTCGACGGCAGGCAGCCGGATGCCGGCGGCGTGCGGGCGCAGGAGCGCCTCCCAGAGAGCGATGACGTAGGCCTCGATCGCCCCGCTCGCGCGGACCCCGTGCTGGATCGCGGAGGCGATGCCGGCGAGCGCCGACGGGTCGAGGAGGTTCGGCTCCGCCTCCGCGATCAGCGTGTCGGTGTCGTGGAAGCGCGGGTCGAAGACGAGGGCGCGCCGTGTCTCGGCATCGCGCGGGGCCTCGACCGGGATCTCCATAAGGAAACGGTCGCGGGCGGCAGCCGGCAGTTCGAAGGTCTCCTCCCGCTCGACCCGATTGCGGTCGGCGAAGACCTGAAGATGCGGGAACCGGTATTCGCGGTTGAAGGCGGCGAGGCTGCGCTCGGCCATCAGGCGCAGCAGAAGGGCGTGGACCTGAGGCCGTGCCCGGTTGATCTCGTTGAAGAAGAAGATCGCGAGATCTTCCGACGCGCGCAGAACCGGCCCCGGCTCGACCCGCGGGCGCCCGTCCTCGGCGAGGTAGGTGTGGTAGACGAGGTCCGTCGGCATCAGGTCGACGGTGCCTTCGATCCGCTCGTAGGCGCCGCCCATCGCCCGGGCGACCGCACGCAGCAGGGTCGTCTTGCCGACGCCGACATCGCCCTCCAGCAGCACGTGCCCGCGCGCGAAGATCGCGATGGTGACGAGGCGGATCGCGCGGTCCTGGCCGAGGACCGCACCAGCAACGGCCCGCTCGAAGCGGGTGGCCGCCGCGCGCCAGTCGGTGAGCATCGCGTCGCCGCGGCGAATGTCGTTCATGGCTCGGGAACTCGTGTCGCGTGCCCCCTCCCCTGGCGGGAGGGGGCCGCCGGGCGGAGCGCTCAGTTCGCGGAGATCTTGGCCACGTCGTACTCGAACTTGCCGGTCTTCTTGGCATTCTCGATGCGCTTCTTGTTGCGCTCTTCCATGCCTTTGATTGACTCGGCCTGCTTGTTGAGTTCCTTCGGATCGTGCTTCGGGTCGTATTTCGATCCGGCGATCTTCTCCGGGAAGCCGGGCTTGGGCTCCCAGCAATTGCCGGGCGCCTTGCACTTGGTGCCGTCATAGGCGAGGGCTGGCAGGGCGACGAGGGCGCCCGCGCCGAGTAGAGCCGCGTAAACGAATGTCCGCATGATGTTTCCTCCAGTCTTGCGGCGCTCCCGCGCCGCGCTGGCGCCGTCGTGTTCCGTTGAGCGCGGCGCGAACTTCCCCTCGGACTAGTTGTCCAGCGGCTTGCACTGGCCCTTCACGTCCTTGGGAAAGGTCTCTCCTTCCTTGTATGGCTTGTAGGTCTTCTTCTGCTCATCGTTCAGCCACACCGCATCACGCACCGGACCGGTGTAGAGGTGCCGGATCCAAGTGACGACTTGCAGGATCTCGTCGGGATTGAGGTTCTCGTTGTGCGGTCCCATCATCCCGTTGGCGCCGCCGAAGATCGTGGCGAACAGGCCCGTGTCCTCGGTGTTGGCGGGGTAGGTCCAGTAATTGTCGTTGAGGCCAGGCCCGAGTTTGCCCTCGGCGAGGTGCCCGTGGCAGCCCGAGCAGGAGGTGGCGAACAGACTCTCGCCGTTGCGCAGGCAGGATTTGTCGTCGATGTAGGGGTTCTTCCCCGTCTGGAGGAAGGTCTTGACGGCGTCCGTGTCGCGGCCGCCCTCCTTGCCCTGGCCGATGTCGAGGGTCTCGCCGGTCACCGTGTTGCGGAAGACGATGCCGGTCTGCGGGCCGGCGCTCGGCTGAGCGAGCGCGGCGAGGCCGGCCGTGGCGAAGGCGAGGCCGAGAAGGGCGGCGACGCCCCGTGTTCTGTTGATCATGCTCTTCAAACTCTGAGGGAACGCTGCGGACGGGGCCACGGCACGTCAGTGCGAGGGGGCCATCACGGGCACGCCCTCCTGCTTCAGGATGACGTCGATCTGAGGCTTGGCCTTGGCGAGCGCCGCGTTGAGGCCGTCGCGCAGGGCCTCGTCACCCTTCCGCACGCCCATGGCCTGGTCGAAGCTCTGGGGCACGCGCTGGCCGTCGCTGCGCACCGTGTCGTCGGGCACCGGCGTCATGCGCAGCGGCGTCTGCGAATCCCGCACGTAGCGGGCGACGTCGGGGGCGAATGCGACGCCGACATCGGCCTTGCCACTCGCCACCTCGTTCACCATCCGGGCCGGGTCGATCTGGGTGTACTGGTTGCGCGGTGCACGGAAGTTCACGAGCGAGTAGAGGTAGGCCATGTCCTCCTCGTAGCGGCCGATGTCCTTGAGCATCGCCTCGCCGGGGGTGCCGAAGCCGACCACCATGTGGCCGACGTCCTTGAGGCGCGGATCGGCCCAGGACTTCACGTCGAGGCCGCCCTCCGCCTTCGTCAGGAAGACGTAGCCCGAGCGGTAATAGGGCTTCGTGGTCAGCACCCGCGGATCGTCGGAGTCGAGGCCGACGACGACGTCGCAGGTCTTCTTGTCGAGCCCATCGCGCACGAGGTAGATCGCCGGCTTGCCAGACCAGACGAAGACGGGTTTGCGCCCCATCGCTTCGGCGACTGCGGTCGCGATGCGGTTCTCCAAGCCCGAGCCGTCCTTGATCGAGAGCGGCGCCTGCTCGGCGGCGCAGATGCGTAGGGTGCCCGGATCCGCGATCTGCGCGGCGACACCGTCTTTGGCCTGCTGTTCCTTGACTCGCTGTTCCTGGGCCTGGGGCTCCTGCGCGGATGCGGGCCCGGCGAGGCCGAGGGCGATGAGGAGAGCGGCCGGTGCGGCCGCGCGGTGTCGTCGGGTGACGCGCGCCATGGAACTTCGTTTCCTCTGAGATTCATCGTGGCGCGGCGGCCGGGGCATGGCGTGCCCATTTGACGGCTTCGTCTCGCGCTGGGAGGGACGGCCGCCCCGCCGGTCGGGCCGGCGGGGCGGCTCTTTACGGCCTTCGGGCCTTACTTCGAGGCTTGACGCTCGTACTCGCCGACATTCGGGTCATCGTAGGGACCCTTTCCGTCGAGGGAGAAGACCACCACGCCGCCGCCCATCTGGGTGTAGTTGGCGAGCTTCTTGAACGCGCCCACCGCGCCGAGGCCGGCGGTCGGGTCGGCGAGATCGAACACCAGGCCCACGCCCGGCCAGCCGCCGACGCCGTAGTAGATGGCGACGAACTGCGTGCCCTTGTGGTTGTAAGTGATCGGGTAGCCGATCGCGCCCGACGGCAGCTTGTGCTTCCAGAGCAGGTCGCCGTTGTCGGAGTCGCGAGCCTTGATGAAGCCGTCGAGCGTTCCGTAGAGGACGATGTTGCCGGCTGTCGCCGTCGTCCCGCCCCACACGGCGAAGCGCTCCATCTTCTCCCAGTTGAACTTGCCCGTGATTGCGTTGTAGCTCTTGATCTGGCCAAGTCCCTCGTAGTTCTGCCGGTCACCCTTCGGGCCCGGATACATGTTCAGCGTGGCGCCCACGAAGAACTGACCCGCCCGGTATGGCAGCATGAAGGGCTCCCAATCCATGCAGATGTGGTTGATGCCCATGAAGAAGGCCTGACGCTTCGGATCGTACGAATCGTGGCCCTGGTTGTGGTAGCCCATCGCCGAGGGACAGATGTCCTTGGCGAGGTGGTCCATGCGGGTGCCGTACTCGGGATCGCGCACCGGCTGGCCACTCTTCAGGTCCACCGACTTGAAGACGTTGACGGTGTCGTCGATCTTGTTGGCCGAGACCAGCGAGCCGTCGGTCCGGTCGAGGGTGTAGACGATGCCGTTGCGGTCCGGGTGGGTGAGGAGCTTCCTCATCTTCCCGTCCTTGTCCTTCTGCTCGGACAGCATCATCACGTTCACGCCGGCGTAGTCCCACTCGTCGTGAGGCGTCTTCTGGTATCCGAACTTGGCCTCGCCTGTGTCGGCGTCGCGGCCGAAGATCGTCATCGTCCACTTGTTGTCGCCGGGTCGCATGGTCTCGTTCCACGGCGCCGGGTTGCCGGTGCCGAAGTAGATCAGGTTCGTGCCCGGGTCGTAGGCGTACCAGCCCCAGTTGGTGCCGCCGCCGATCTTCCAGGCGTCGCCCTCCCAGGTGGCGGTGCCGAGGCCCTTCTGGCCGTAATGGGCGTTCTTGATGTTGAAGTCGGAGGCCAGGAGCAGATCGGCATCCGGACCCGTCGCGTAGGCGCGCCACTTCTGCTCGCCGGTCTTGACGTCGTAGGCGGTCAAGTAGCCGCGCACGCCGAGCTCGGCGCCCGACGAGCCGATGATCACCTTGTCCTTGACCACGTAGGGGCGATGGTCAGCGTCGAGCCGACCTTGATGTCGGAATTCTCGACCTTCCAGACCGTCTCGCCGGTCTGCGCGTTGAGCGCCACCACGTGGCCGTCGAGCTGCGTCTTGAGGATTAGCGACGGGGTCTTGCCGTCGCCTGGCCAGTAGGCGAGGCCGCGGTTGACGAGATCGCAACAGGCGACGGCGCGTGCGGCGGGGTTCTGCTTCGGCTTGTCCTGCCAGAGGATCTTGACCGGATCGTCGAGATCGAGGGCGAAGGTGTTGTTCGGGAAGGACGTGTGGACGTACATCTTACCGTCCACGATCAGCGGCGCGCCCTCGTGGCCGTTGAGTAGGCCCGTCGAGAAGCTCCAGGCCGGCTTGAGATTCTTGACGTTGTCCTTGTTAACCTGCGTCAACTCGCTGTAATTGTTCGAGTCGTAGTTCTTCCCGGGCATCACCCAATTGTCTTCGCTCTTCGCCATGTCGACGAGCTTGTCGTTGGCGGCGGCGCTGCCCGCCATCCCGATCGGTGCCAGCGCCATCACGGCGAGCACCGAGACCGAACTCAGAAGCCTGCTCATTCTCGCGTCTCCTAGCCTTGCCATTCCGTCTCTCGACCTTTCGGCCTCGCGGAACCTCGTTCGTGGGCGTGAAGCAGGTCTCAGGATCGCTGCCGCCTCAAAGCATTCATAAGAAAATATGAAAGATCGTGTCTTATGAATAACTTATTACTGCTTCAGCCACCTTCGTTTCTAGGCAGGGAATGCGGGGCTTGTCTTTAGACGGTCGGTCATTTTTGGTTGGGAGCAATCGGCAATCGTCGGCAGATCTTTGAGTAGCGACTACGACGAAACTTGACCGCCTCGCCGACCACGGAACAACTCCCTGCGGACGGTCCTCTTGCGAGAGGCAAGGACGGCCCGCAGGGGGCTGGCCGATGCTGAGAGGTTGCGGGCGACGGCGTTGGAGCGCGGGCGAAGGAGCGGGCGCCGCGCTGGCCCTGATGCTTCTCTTTGCCGCGCCGTCGGGCGCAACCCAGAGGATCCGCGAAGCGGCACTCTACCCGCAGGACACGCGACGCGAGATGGGCGGCGGCGATCACGCGCGCTACCCCGGGGCGGGCGTCCTCTATTGCCGGCGGCCCGACGGCGTGTCCCAGAAGGCCGCGGCCGCCTGGCTCGTCGGAGCGCCCGATCTCGTTGTGCTCAACGCGCACAATTTCCGCGATCGGCGCCTCGACGTGACGCGCGAGGTGGCGGATTGCTACTTCCAGATCGGTGGCCGCAATTACGATTTCGTGACGGGCTCGCTCCGGCTCGGCACTGCCCCGGGCGCCCGGAGCCTGCACATCACCGACGACTGGGCGCTCCTGCGCCTTGCCGAGCCGGTCGAGGGTGCGGAGCCCCAGCCGATCCCCCAGGTGCCGGACCTGCCGGTCGGACCGGCGAGCCTGCCCGTGACGATGGTCTCCCCCGCCGGGCACGAGAACTTCCGCGGCGGCAGCAGCCTCGAAGCCTGCCTGATCCATCAGATCGACCCGCCGGAGGAGGATGCAATCCGCAGGGTCCGGCACGATTGCAACAACGGCTACGGTGGTTCGGGCTCGGGTCTGTTCGACGCGTCCGGCCGGATGATCGCGCTGCAGAGCGCGTCCCTCTCGATGAACTCGCGCCGCCCGTTCGACGTCGAGTTCCACTACGGGTCCGCGCTTCTGTTCGAGGGGCGCCTTCTCGCAGCGCTCCGCGAAGCCGCGGGGAACGGGACCCCCTCGCGCATCCAGCCGTGAGCGCGCACGACGCAAGGCGTGCAGATCCGTCGAGGCCGGCATCGGTGAGCCGCGGGCCAACGCACCGACTGCCGCCCCTCGAAACGAGGCGGACCTTCCGAAGGCAGCGAACGCGTGCTGCAGGCGCTCGCCGCGGGCGAGCCGACATCCTCACCGATTCGCAGCGCTCTTCCACCACGAGGCTTGGCAAAGCATGGCTGCCGAGCGCATCGTGGCGGGACCCTGACCCATCGTCCCCCGCGCGACCGATACCTCCGGGGATGACGCGCCACCGTCGTGGCCCCAAGAAGATGGGCAGTCGATGAATTCGAAACCGCTCTAGCGCAAAAGGTTTAATCCTTTTAGTAGCGATTTACACTTTTTTCGCGATCGCCGACACTCTGTTGACTGGGGAAGACTGCAATCCGCAACAAGTCGTCACGACGTGGGGAGCGCTCGGATGCTCGATATTCTGGAACAGCCCAATGCCGGCGACGCCGAGGTGGGCCGCATCGATCATCTCCACACCTTACTCTCCACCCGGCAGGCGCGCGTCGGCATCGTTGGAATGGGCTACGTCGGCATGCCGCTAGCCTTGGCCGCCTGGACGGCGGGCTTCGAAGTGCTCGGATTCGATGTCGACGACGAGAAGGTCCGGAAACTGAACGCCGGCGTCAGCTATCTGGTCCACATCACGAGCGAGACGGTCGCGAAGGCCGTCTCAGCGGGCCGCTTGGCAGCGACGACCGACTTTTCTCAAGCCGCCTCGATGGACGTCATCGTCATCTGCGTCCCGACCCCGCTCACGGCCAACCGGGAGCCGGATCTGACATTCGTCGAGCGAACATGCGAGGCGCTCTCCGCCCACGTGCGGCGGGACCAATTGATCGTCCTCGAATCGACAACGTGGCCTGGGACGACATCGGAGATCGTACGCACGATCCTCGAGCGCTCCCGCCTGACCTGCGGTACGGATTTCTTCCTCGGCTTTTCCCCCGAACGCGAGGATCCCGGGAATTGCGATTTCGGGACGCAGAGGATCCCCAAAGTCGTGGGAGCCGACGATCCGAGTTCCCGCCGACTGATCAAGGCTTTCTACGATCAGGTGGTTGAGCGAACCATTCCCGTCTCCTCCAGCCGCACGGCGGAAGCTGTGAAGCTGACGGAGAACATCTTCCGCGCGGTCAACATCGCTCTCATGAACGAGCTCAAGGTTGTCTATAGCGCGCTCGGCATCGACGTGTGGGAGGTGATCAGCGCTGCGAGCACCAAGCCGTTCGGCTACATGCCGTTCTATCCCGGGCCCGGCCTCGGAGGGCACTGCATCCCGATCGATCCGTTCTACCTGACGTGGAAGGCACGTGAGCACGAGATCTCGACGCGGTTCATTGAGCTCGCTGGAGAGATCAATACTGCGATGCCACACTACGTTGTCGAAAAGCTGGCGGACGCCTTCGACAGGCGGACGGGGCGCGGCCTGAGGGATGCCCGGATCCTGCTGGTCGGAATGTCCTACAAGAAGAATGTGGACGACATTCGCGAAAGCGCGTCCTTGAAACTCATGCGTATCCTTGATGGGCGCGGAGCGCAGACGCACTACTTCGACCCCTATATCCCGGTCATCCCGCGAACGCGCGAATACCCGGAGCTGAGCGACCGCAAGAGCGTGAAGTGGAAACGGTCGATCCTGTCTTCGTTCGACGTGGCGCTCGTGGCTACGGACCACGACAGCGTTGACTATGCCGAGCTCTGCCGCAGTGTTCCGCTGATCGTGGATACGCGCAACGCCTGTGAGCGTCATGGCGTGACCGCTGGCAACGTCATCAAGGCCTGACGATCCCTTTGCCCCTGGAGCCCGTGGCCCGGGTTGGGTTCCCGAGGCGCTGGCCCGACTGGCCGTGGCGCTCGCGCGATCGAGGCGCTTCGGTCCGCGCATTGTCTCCGACCACTTGACCGGAGCAGTTCAGGATTGGACCCGCCCCACAGGTCGTTTGATCTGCGGAAACGGGTGGGCGCACGTTAGGGAAAAGCTCCGATTCACGCTGACCTGACGGACCTCGTCAGATCAGGTTGGCGCGTCTGTGCCGGCGGCCGCAGCAAATAGAGATATCGGGTCGGAGCGACCCCAAATATTGCCAGCAGAGCGCCGATGAAGCACTTCGTATCCGTCATATAGGTGCGGCGGTCGAAATATTCCAGATCGATTGCCGCCTTCAGTGGAAACATGATCGAACGGTAAAAACGATCTGGATCTAATGTTGCAGAAAAGATGCCGTCTTCGTGGCGGAATATCACTTGGTTCGGACCGAATATGCCAGGCGTGTGTTTCAGCAGGTCGGCCCATCGATCTGTGAAGCAATCCGCATAGGCCAAGGATTCGGGGCGGGGTCCGACGATCGTCATGTCTCCCGTAAGGACGTTCCACAATTGCGGAAGCTCGTCGAGTTTCGTCGCCTGCAGAAGTCGACCGACGCGGGTCATGCGCGGATCTTTCCGCAGCGTGATGGCGAGTCCATTCGCTGTTCGCCTCTCATCGAACTTGCGGAACTTATAGATGCGGAAGGGTCGTCCGCCCTGTCCGAGCCGCAACTGCGAGAACAAGATCGGCCCGCGCGATTCCGCGACGATCGCGCACGCGATCAGGCACAAGAGGGGCGCGAGCAGGATCAGGCCGCAGGCGGCCATGCCGACGTCGATCAGCCGTCGGCCAGCGAGCCGAGCCATCGGAACCTCGGCAGCGAAATTCGCTTGCGCCGGTCGCATCGTCGGCGCCTCAAGCTTCGTGGCGGGCATAGCGGACGGCACCCTGCAGGCTCACGCATACACGCTCGACATCGTCGATCGTCATGCCGGGATAGAGTGGAAGCGTCAGTTCGCGTCGGCCGAACTCCTCCGTCTTCGGAAGGAGGATGCCGGGCAGCGTTCGCTCGTAGTAGCTGAGGTGATGGCAGGGGGGATAATGGATGGTCGTCTGGATTTCGTCCTCGATCATCCGCCGCATCACGGCCGGCCTCGGAGCGTCGGGCGGCAGAAGCACCGGCAGGATGTGATGGGAGGATTCCACGCCTCGCGCCCCAAATTCCCGCGCGAAGGGAAGGACGACGGTGTCTCCCTGCGCCCGGAGGATCTCGTGATAGGCTTGGGTCAGGCGGCGGCGTTTCTCGTTCCAGTCAAACAACGACCGCAGTTGCACCATGCCCAGGGCCGCCCGCAACTCGTCCATCCGATAGTTGAAACCCAGCATCGGGACGTCGTAGGTCGAGGCGCGGACCGCCATGCGCTCGTAGCCCGTCGAGGTGAGGCCGTGCGCGCGGAGCCGACGCATGCGTTCGGCGAGCGATTCATCCGCGACGAGGATCATGCCGCCCTCGGCGGTCGTCATGTTCTTGTTGCCGTAGAAGCTGAAGATGGCGGCCGCTCCGAACGTGCCTGCCGATCGCACGCCTGCCGCGTGCGCGGCATCCTCGATCAGGATCAGGTCATGCTCGCGGGCGAAGGCGGTCCAAAGTTCGCGATCGAGCACGTAACCGGCGAAGTGTACGAGCAGAACGGCCTTGGTGCGGGGCGTCACCTTCGCCGCCGCGTCCGCGGCGCACAGGAGCGGCATTTCCAAGGACGCGATATCGACGAAGACGGGCGTCGCTCCCGTGTAGAGGATGCTGTTTGCGGTCGCCACAAAGGTCAGGGAGGGGACGAGCACCTCGTCGCCCGGCCCGATTCCGAGCGCCGCTAAGCTGAGATGAAGGCCGCTCGTGCACGAATTGACGGCGATGGCGTGGGACGCATCATGCGCCCGCGCGAACGCGGCCTCGAATGCCTCAACGCGCGGGCCCATGGTGATCCAGCCGCTGTCGATGACGTCGACGAGGGCGGATCGTTCCTCGGCACCGAGAATCGGTTCGGATACGCGCAGCATCGTCCCCCCAGCGGTTGTTGATTTTGGTCGTCACCGTCCGCCGCACCGGACGCCCGGGGCGGCCTGCGACGTCCGCACCTGCATCACACCAGAGCGGCCTCGGCGAATTCCTGGATCGCCTCGTAAGCCGGCGGGAGGTCGTTCCAAGGAAGTTCCTGAGCTTTCTTGAAGTCTTCGACACGGCCGATATCGAGCCACAGCCCGTCGTGGCGATACGAGACCACCTTGGCTTTGAGCGACAGGAGCCGGAGGATCAGGTCATCGAAACCGAACGGCATTCCGCGCGGTATGTGTCGGATCACGTCAGGCTGGAGGAAGTAGACGCCCATGCTGACGTGGTGGGTCAGGCAGGGCTTCTCGCGAAAGCCCTGGATCCGGCCGTTCGGGGGCCCTTCGAGAACGCCGAAATCGAGCTTCGTCTGTCGGGCGATCGTCGCGATCGTGACGCTGGCATCCATCCGGGCGTGGAAATCGATCATCCGCGCCAAGTTGAGGTCGGTCAGCACGTCGCCGTTCATCACGACGAAGGGCTCGTCGAGGACGTCGCGCAGGAGGGACAGGGGTCCGATCGTGCCGAGAGGCTCGACCTCGTCGGTATAGGTGATGTCGATGCCCCACTTCGAACCGTCACCGAACAAGGTCTTGATCAAGCATCCAAGGTATCCGGTCGTGATAATCACTTCGGAGATCCCGTTGCGGCATAGCCAGCCGATCAACAGCTCCAGGACCGGGCGCGAGCCAACCGGCATGAGCGGCTTCGGGAGCACCATCGTGTAGGGCATGAGGCGGCTCCCTCGTCCGCCACATTGGATCACTGCTTTCATGGGTGGCCCTCAAAACAGGAACACAAGCCGCAGTTTTTCCCGTCGGATTTTATCGCTTGGCCGTTCGGGCGCAATAAGCCAAAAGGATGAATACGCCGATATACGACTAGTTTCCTTATTTACTCAGACAATCCTGCGATTAAATTTGGACCAACTGATAGATTGCTGCCGCTGGCGGTGCTTCTGCAGGAAGGGGATGGAAACGGCCGCTTTCCTTGGAAAGCTTCGTCCGCGGCTGTCCGCGATGGATGAGAGATCGGCTCTGCGCGGGCCCGTACGGTGAGTGATGAGTCTGCGTCCGAAGCCCCGCCTGCTGTGCATTGGTGGCGACGACCACCAACTGCGCATCCCATTCCTGCTCGGATTGCGAGACGCCGGCTTCGACGCCGTCGCGGCGGGAAGCGGGAACCCCGCTCCCTTCGCCGAGATGGGCATTCCCTACCATCGCTATGACTTTCGACGCAGCTTGAGCCCGCGGCACGACCTCCGGGCCATCGGAGCGCTCGTCCGCATCATCCGCGACGTCCGGCCGGACCTCGTCCAGACCTTCGACACGAAGCCCAATCTGCTCGTCGCCCTCGCGAAGCGCCGGGCAGGCGGCTTCCGGCTCGTGCGCACGATCAACGGGATGGGTTGGATCTTCTCGGCAAACTCGCTGTCCGCCTGGATGCTGCGCCCCGTTTACCGCTCGCTCCAGCGCGTCGCGGACCCGCAGACCGATTTGACCGTGTTCCAGAATTCGGAAGACCAGGAATACTTCGTGCAGCACCGCATGGCCCGACGCGAAACTGCGCGGATCATCGGCGGATCGGGTGTCGACGTGGCGCGCTTCGACGCGGCGCGTCGGCAGGCTGAGAATCCGGAGGCGATCCGTGCGGCGCTCGGCCTGCGCTCGGCTCGAGTCGTCATCACCGTCACGCGGATGACCCGGCTGAAGGGCATCGCAACGCTGCTGGCGGCAGCCGATCTCGTGCACAAAGTGCGGCAGGATGTCCATTTTCTGCTTGTCGGACCGTTAGAGGAAGCTGGACGCTTCGCCATACCGGCGGAGGAGATCGCCGGACACGCGGACTACGTGACTTGGCTCGGTCCGCGTGACGACATTCCCGCGTTGCTCGGAGCAGCGGATCTCTTCGTTCTGCCGACGGAATTCCGCGAGGGACTCCCCCGCGTCCTGCTGGAGGCTTCGCTCGCCGGCCTTCCGATCATCACGACCAACATGCCGGGATGCATGGCCGTCGTCCGGTCGCACTTCAACGGCCTGCTGATCCCTCCGCGCGATCCCGGGTTTCTGGCCGCGCAGATCCTGACGCTGCTCGACGATCCCGAACTGGCCCGAACGATGGGACGACAGGGCGCCGAAATGGTGCGCCGAGAATTCGATCTCGCCGGCACGACCCAGGCGTATATCCGCCTCTATCGCGACGTCATCCAGGACGCCCCTGTCACGGAGCATGAGGCCGCGCTCGCCGATGCCGGCCCGGACTCCGCCGTTTCGCGACAAGACTGGACCGGGGAAGCCCTACCCCCTGGTTCGCAGCCGATCAGGCCCAGGCAAGCCCGCATACGCGGCCACCGGCCGCGGAGGACGAAGCCCCCGTTCGGCCCGCGTTGTCCGAAGCCGACCGCGTGGGGCGCAGCGTCGTGCAGGAGCCCTGACCGAGCATTCCTGGATCGGCGAGATCGGCCTCGCCGCGCAGCAATTTTCGAGAGGCATCCGCCTCGTCCGCCGGTCCAGAGATACAGTCCGGCGCGGCGGATCGAGGTTCGATCCGAGTATCCGACACCGCAGGACGCGCGACTGCGTGGAAGGATGCGCGACATGCGATCACATCGTGGCTTGAGGATGCTGGCTGTGCGCTTCGGCATCGCCTGAACCCAGGCCGCGCTGACCGTGGCCCAATGGGCAAGTCGAGTGGAAGGGCTGAATCGTCGAGGGCGCGGGGAGCGCGTTGCGAATCACGCACCGGTGTCGTGCGGACCGCAGCCGCCAAGCTATTCGCCCTGCGGCCATCTTGCGCTGGTCACATCCGACTGAGAGGACGTTCGGCTTGAGTCCCGATAATCCTTTCGTATTATTCGGGATTAGGGGGAACCACTCGATCGTTGACTGAGAAGGCCCCTGCACCGAGGCGGTGCGGCACGGGATCACGCGACTGGCTCGGTGCAATTCCGCACCTGCGAGGCGGATCCGCGCTGCGGACGAAATGGCCATCTCGGCGCCGGCGATGTGTCCCCGGTCGCGGCTGACCGGGAACGTGAACGATTTTCGCAGATCAAGGAGCCCTGGATGGGCGGAACGTTCGTCATCTCGTTGGATTTTGAGCTGTTCTGGGGCGTTCGCGACAAGCGCATCCTCGCGCACGATCAGGCGAACCTTCTCGGAGGCCGCCGCGCAGTCGGCGAGATGCTCGACAGGTTTGCTGCCCAGGGTATTCGAGCAACTTGGGCGACCGTCGGCCTGCTGTTCTTCGACGCGAAGGACGAGATGATGGCAGCCGTGCCGGCTGCGAAGCCGCGCTACGAGAATGCGCATCTCTCGCCCTATCCCACGCTCGACGCGATCGGCTCGACGGAGCAGGACGATCCTTACCACTTCGCCGGATCGCTCGTGCGCCGGATCCAGGATTGCCCGGGACAGGAGATCGGAACCCACACGTTCTCCCACTACTACGCCCTGGAGGCTGGGCAGACCGCCGATGAGTTCCGGGACGATCTCAGGGCTGCCGTACAGGCCGCCTCGTCCTTCGACATCACCTTGACGTCCCTGGTCTTTCCGAGAAATCAGTACAACCCGGCCTACCTGTCGATCTGCCGCGAATTCGGGCTGACTGTTTATCGCAGCAATCAGCGCGGCTGGATGTATCGCGCCCGCCCGGATGGACGGCAGAGGATATGGATCCGCGCCGCCCGACTGGCCGACGCGTATCTCAACCTGTCCGGACACCAGAGCTACGTGATTTCGGCGGATGATGACGGCCGTCTCCCGGTCGCGGTGCCGGCGAGCATGTTCCTGCGGCCTTGGTCGCGGCGCCTGCGGCTCTTGGAGCCTCTGCGCCTTCGCCGGATCAGGCAGGCAATGACAAACGCCGCGCGCCGCGACGAAATCTTCCATCTTTGGTGGCATCCCGAGAATTTCGGCACGGACCTCGCGGAGAATCTGGCTGTGCTGGATCAAATCCTCTCGCATTTCGCGAGATTGCGGGACACTTACGGGATGGAAAGCCGCACCATGGCAGAGACCGCGTCGCTGGCGCGGTTGCCGGCGCCCCAGCCGACGCAAGGATTGCGGTTCGCCTGAACAGCCCGCCTCGGGGCAAGCCAGGGGGAGGACGTATCAGACGAGGCGAAGGCCTTGCCGCTACAGGAGGGCACCCTTCGGCGGGCACACTCCGCGCGATCGCTCAGCCTGTCCGCTCAGCCATCGGCGTGGTCGAGGTGATAATTGCCGTAATAGTTTCGCCGCATGTCAACATCGTTGAAGAACCCGGCCTGGATCAGGGCGATGATCTCATCAATGCCGTCCGACACCGAGTGTTGCGGCTCGAAACCCAGCTCTCGACTGACGCGACTGAAATCGACCCTGTAATTGCGGGGATCGCCACCATGATCGCGGTAACGCACCCTGCGGTCGGGAAGGCGTTCGAGAATGTGTTCGATGATCTGCCGCTTGGTCTTGTTGTTGCGCTCACCACCTGCGTTGAAGATCTTGTGGGAGACGCGCTCGGCCGGAGCCCGCAGCACCAGATCGATCAACCGTGCAAAGTCACGAACATGGCAGTACGGGCGCCAAGTGTCGGGATCGTAGACATCTAGTTCCGATTGGCCGAGAAACAGATCTCGTGTGAATTCGTTCACGCTCAGATCGAACCGCATCCGCGGCGCGGCCCCGAATGCGGTCGCGAAGCGCAGCACGGTCGGATGATAGTCGCCGCGTCCCCTCTCCATCAGCGCCGCTTCCGCCGCGACTTTCGCTTCCGCGTAGAGGGAGAGCGGCCGCAATTCAGTCTGCTCAGTGGCCAGCGCATCGCCCGCAACCACGCCGTAGTTTGAGCAAGTCGAGATGAATATTACTTTGTTCAGCTTGCAAGTGTCAAATATTTCGAAACATCGTTGAATGCCATCGATGTTGATCTTTCGTGAACAATCGGGATATTTCCGGGTGATCGGATCGCCGACCAAGCCTGCCAGAACGACGACATCCGTCACGTCTTCGAGAGCTGTGCGGAGGGCAATTTGATCGCAGAGATCCGCGACCGACATCTCGTAGCCGGGGTTCAGAAGAAGGCCCGAGACGCTGGCCTGATGTCCGTAGACGAAGTTGTCGATGCTTCGGACACGGAATCCGCTGCGCAGCAACTCGGTTGAGACCGGCACGCCAATGTATCCGCCGCCGCCGATCAGCAGGATGCGGCGATTCCGACCGCTTCCGAAGACTTCCGTGACCCTCTCGTCCTCGCGCTCGAATGCCGCGGCCGGAACTGCGGCGTTGCCATTCGCTCGCGGATCCGGCTGCGGCGTGAAATCGAAGCGTCCGTTCGTGATGGCTTCAGAATGCATGACAATACGCTGCTCCTTCAGAATGCCGTCGATTCCGCGCGCCCACTGCCGTTGCGATGAAACGTGGTGGAAACGGAAACGCGAAGTCCCCGCGTATTCTGCAGGCGGGTGACCACGTCGCCTGCATCGATCATCGTCCACGACGCTCGCGCGATAGAGTTCGCTCAAATCGTATGTAGTCGCTTTTAAACTCGGCCGCGTGAAAAATTAGGACTAGTACGAGGGTAGTAATTTACATGACAATGCTCAAAGAACACTGTACGCACCAGCTTTGGCTTGGACGCAAGCCCGCCGAAATCAACGAATCACACATCTCCAGGACGAAACACACGCAAATGTGAGCGATCTGTCGAGAGTGGATGGCCTCAGCGCGGTGCGAGACGCTTCAACGTCGGGCCTCCTGGCGCGGGAATCGCGGCTCGACGCATCGTCGCCATCTGACACTGTCCCATCCTCGCCATCGGATCGAAGCCGCACGGACGCGGGATGCTTGTTTTCTCCAGGGAAGAGGCGGTCTATGCGCGTTCTCGTCACCGGATCAGCGGGTTTCGTCGGATTTCACGTCTCGCGGGCGCTCCTTCGCGACGGCGCCGAGGTGGTCGGCGTCGATGCCATGACGACGTATTACGACCCTGTGCTCAAGCGGCGTCGCCACGATATGTTGAGCGAGATGCGGGGCTTCGAACGCTGCGAGTTCGACCTCGCGGACGGCGAGCGGCTCAAGGAATTGTTCGACGGGCCACCATTCGATGCGGTCATCCACCTCGCCGCTCAGGCCGGCGTCCGCTACAGCCTCGAGAACCCGCGGGCCTACATCGATGCCAACGTCATTGGGAGCTACAATCTTCTGGAGTGCCTGCGGGAGAAGCCTGTCCGGCACGCAATCTTCGCATCGACGAGTTCAGTCTACGGGGCGAATCGCAAGATGCCCTTCGCGGAGACCGATCGAAGCGATTATCCGCTGACGCTCTACGCGGCGACGAAGAAGGCTGTTGAGGACATCGCGCATTGTTACGCGCATCTGTGGGGCCAACCCATCACCATTGTTCGATTTTTCAGCGTGTACGGCCCCTGGGGCCGGCCGGACATGGCTCTCTACAAGTTTACGAAGGCCATCTTCGAAGGTTCGCCACTCGACCTATACAATGGCGGTGACATGCGCCGTGACTTTACCTTCGTCGACGATCTCGTCGAAGCGATCGTTCGTCTGATGCCCTGCGTGCCCGATCACAAGGCGGGCGAGGCGTCGTCCACATCGCTGGGAACCAGCCCGGCCGCCCCATTCCGCGTCGTGAACATCGGCAACAGCCAGCCGGTCGGCCTGTTGACCTTCCTCCGGGCGATCGAGGCAAACGTTGGCCGCGAGGCGGTTTGCATCGATCAGCCCATGCAGAAGGGTGATGTGCCGGAGACCTTCGCCGACACATCGCTGCTGCAGGAGCTGACCGGATATCGTCCCTCTACGAACGTGGAGACGGGCGTGCGAGCCTTCGTTGATTGGTACCGCGAGTATCATTTCGGCGATCGATGACGGGAGCGTCACAAGGGGAGCCATCTCTCGGCGGGCTGCGCAGGCACGGTCGAACGTGCGGAGATGTCATCGCGCCATTTGGCGACGCGCTCGAAGTGCGGATCGGCCACTGAATTGAAGCCGATTCGCCGAGGGTGAGACCGCGCAAGCTTCCGCTGCAATACGGGTGCCCGATTGACAGGGCGCGCCGATGCTTTGCAACGCACCCTTGCTCACGCGGACTGTGCGCGCGAGGGGCGCATTCATACGTAACGGGAAGCGTATGTCCGCGCGCCGCCCGCAATCTCAATCGAGGCGCAGGCAGCGCAGCAGCGTGCCCTGATGATCTCTGATCTCCAGGGTCCACGAACCCGACCGCTCCGTCAGTTCACCGGCAGCCCGAAGTTCAGCGATCGCGGCCAACGCATTGACCTGCGCTTGGCTCAGGTTGGCAGCCATCACTCCCGTGGGATCCTCCACGGAGCCTTCAGCGCTGACTAAGCGGAAATAGTATCGCTGCGGCATATGATCTTGCAACATATGTTTAGGTAATCGGACGAAAATCTAACAATTATTGTTTCTGTTGATTCCAATTCATGTCTATTGTTCTGTTGATGTAAATGAGTTGACGCAGATTTTGTGGCGTATCGGGCGAGCAAAAAAGGGCTACCGGATCGCGACGGGGTGATCGCGTGCGCATTCGAACTATGCAACTCCCGAAGAGGCGGCCCGCGCACCTGCGGAGGAGGCTCGGCGAGCATCCCAGTCGATGAAGCAGCCGTGGCCTCTCGCGCGACCCGGTCGCCAAGTCGGCTGCACCGACCTTCCAAGTCGTGGCACAACGGCTGCGGCAGTGCCTCGTCCCGATCGAAGACATCCCTGAAGCAGAGGATCAGTATTCGAGTGAATGGGCGCCAGTCCCACCCGGGAACGGTATCGGCATTTCACCTGGACAGCCACCGGAGCAAGGTGCGCGGAACGCGTGCGGGCAGGCGCCGATGGCGCCTGCCCGCTGTGCTGATGATGCCGTCTATCCGGCCGTCGGCTGGATCAGGCGAAGTGCCAACCTGACTCGTGATGCCAGAGGCTGTTCGTGTGGCTCGCCGCATCGGTCTGGATGGCTGCGACATCGGTGCCGGCCGCCGCATTGGCGCCACCGCAATGTCCGTGACCTCCGTCGGAATCGCTGCCGCCGCGATCCCGGCCCCATTGATCCATCCAATGATCGAGCACGGCCCGCGCGGTATTGCCGACCTGAGCAAGGGTGGCCGGGTCGAACTCGAAGCCGTGCGAGCCCCAATAATGACCGTTGCCGTGATGTCCACCTGCGGGCGCGGTCACGGTGCCATCGTTCTCCGTCGATCCGGTCGACGTGCCCCCTGGCGAAGTGGGTGTCGTGCTCTCCGGCGACGTGGGCGTCGTGGCCTGAGGAACCGGAGTTCCCGTACCGGTCTCACCGTCCGCGCCGGAGTTGGACGTCTCGTTCGACGGAGTGGTGACCGGAGCGGAGGTCGCGGGATCACCGGACCCAGCGTCGGCCCCGTCTGAGTGCGTACCCGAACCGCTGGCCGCGCCCGTCTCCACGATCGGCGTGCCCGGCGTCGCCGGCACCGGAGTCGGTGCCGGATTCGGCACCGGGGTCGGAGTCGGCAGCGGCGAAGCCGAGTCCTCGCTCGGGGCCGGCGCACCGCCGCTCGAAGCTGCGCCGCCTGTGTGGGCCCCCATATCCGCGCCAGTGCCGGCGAGCTGACTGCCGCTCGACAACTTGAGGAAATCAGAGGCCGGGAGCGCGCCATCGGAACCGCGCTCGCCGGTCATCGCACTCGCATCGACGGAGACGAAGGCGGAGGCGCCGACGGATTGCGTCATGTTCCAGGAGTTGTGGTTCTCCGTTCCAGCCACCGAGACGTTGCCGGTCCCGGCAGAGAGGTTGTCACTTAGGACATTGCCGCTGTTCTCAAAATAATAGTTCGTGCCGTTGTCATACGCGGTGTTGTTGGAAAGCTTCAGAGGCTTGCTTGCCGAGTTCTCATCGAAACCGGTGCCGGCGTTGTCCCAGGCCACGTTATTCGTGACGGTGTGGCCACCGGAGTCGCCGCCCGCTCCGGGGCGCGTGCCGCCCAGCTTGAACCCGCTGCCATTGCCAGTGTGCGCCCCGCTCGCGCTGTATCCATTGTGCCAAGCGAGATTGTCGTCGAGGGTGACAGCGCCGACCTTGGTCCCATCCTGCACATTGAACAGGTCGAAACCGTCGTCGGAATTGTTCCAGGCGCGGTTGCCCTGCAGCACGTTGCCCGTACCCGTCGTGGCGATCTGGAAGCCGTCCGCGTTATCGCCCCTCAGATCATGGTTGTCGTGAGAATCGTTGTTGAGGAGAAGGTTGTTCGCGCTCGAGCCGAATACATTGAAACCTTTTCCATCCCACTCAGATGACCAGCCACTCCCGTGAACATCCAGTTGCTCGAGCACGTTGTTGTTCGATGCGCCGGTGAGGAGCACGCCACCTTCGCCACCATTCGCGATTTCCAGGCCCTTGATGTGATTGTACGAGGCGCCATCCAAGGTGAAAGCGTATCCGGAAGCGGATCCGGCATTGATGATGACATCTTCTTGCTGATAATTTTCGATCGTGATCGGCTTGTCGGCGGTGCCGTCATTCGTCAGGTGAATACCTGATTTCAACTGGTATGTGCCTCCGCGCAGGTAGATCGTATCGCCGGGTTTCGCCTGATCATGTGCTGCTTGAAGCGTCGCAAGCGGATCGTTGATCGTTCCAGACGCGCCGTTCGCTCCGGTAGGAGATACATAGTAAATCGTCATCAGATTTCCTTCTGTCGACAAGTTCTTAGTCGCAAATATTTATATAGCGACATAGAATATGTACAGATTGCGCGCGAACAATCGCATCGCCGTAAAGACGAATAATATACGCGCACTATGATGTATTCGGCTAAAACTGAATGACCGATATACAGTAGATGCCAGGACTTTTTATCGGTCGTACGCCGGCTCTAACCTAAGCTCAGCTCAGGAAAATCTGCCTGAAATCGATTTCCATCGCGGCGAAGCTATGCGTTTCGATACAGAGGTTGAATCGGGCTACAATGTGGCGCGTGCCGGAATTTTGCGAGATACCGTACAGTTTTTATGCATGAAACTGTACGGTTTGCTATTATCTATGCAATAAACCGTATCGATACGTACCTAAGCGGCAAGTTCAGGACGGATCACCACAAGGCCTACATTCCCATGCTCGTGCCGGGACGAGGGTGCGAGATAGGCAGGTGATGGCCCGCCGAATCATGCTTGGCAGTACGCCAGTCTGTGCACCCGTGGCGCCGGATCCGTCGCCCGCCTTGCGGAGCTTCAGGGGATGGCTGCGGCTGGCTTGGCAGCGCCGGAGCAGGCGTGGTCGAGCAATTTCTCCGCGTGCGCATCCTTGGCGCGGTAGGCCAGCAAGATGAGAGATGCGGGCAGATCGTCGCCGGATACATTGATCGCGGCGAAGCTCGTTTGAGCGAGGTCGGGACGACGCCCGGGGAGCTGGGCAATGGCAGCGAACGGGTTGATACTCTCGAGTTCGTCCGGCTCGATCCTCATGGCGAAAAAGCGGGTGCCCTGAAGGGCGATCGGCATCGCAGCCCAAGTCCGGTGGATGCCACGGGCATACACACGCAACGCCGCGCGCACGCTCGGCCTCACGCAGTCGAGGTGGATGTGCAGCTGATCCTGGCTACGGCCGCCCCTTGAATTCACTGCTAGGGCAATGTCCCCCGGCGACTCGGAGCCTTTGAGAGCATCCGACACATGGTGCCGCGCCGCTAGCGCCGCGCGCCAGTAAGCCTTGCCCTCCTCATGCTGCAGCTCGGGAGCCTCAAGCCCGACGATGTGGCTCGTCGGCACGACAACCGTGTGAGTCGGCTGTCCCGGGGCTCGAAGCACGGCCGTGCCCGGCCTGTCGTCCGTGCCGAGATCGACTGCAAGACAAGGGAATGGGCGGCCGGTGGTACGCTTGGCGAGAACGCAGGCCTGTATGGCAACCCAAAGAACCTGCCGCCCCGCCTCAGCGGCGACTGGGGTCGCGACGGCGCTGAGCAGCATGGCTAGCACGACCAGGCGGCGCATCGAACGTCCTCGCAAAAGTCTGTATCCCCGGCCTTCGATGCGGTGCAGTTCGCACACAGACATTTTGCCCTCATGCCGGACGGTACAGAGCCAAAAAGGCTCGCGATGGATCGAAGGACGCCGCAATTCTTCGTGGCGTCCTGCGAGCTCGCGGCGTTCGGCCCGCTCGCAAAGCGACCACCCGACAGGCGTATCGGCGCATCGTTCGATCCGGCCAGATTTCAGGGCCATGCATCTCGGCGGGAAGAATTTGTGCTGACGAACGTCGTTCGAGAATCTTCGAGGATGAGGCAGGTGAGCTTTCCGGAGATATAAGCTCCGGTATCGATATTGATCCGATTGTGAAGAACTGAGGGTTGATCGACGGGAGTATGACCATGAACGATCATTTTTCCAAAATCACATTTCGCTGAGAGAAACGGATCTCTGATCCACAGCAGATCGACGTCGGATTGTTCCTTGAGCGGCACGCCGGGACGAACGCCCGCGTGACAAAAGAAATAATCCCCGATCTCGCAACGTGGCATCGTGCGCTCAAGAAATCCCAAATGGAGAGGCGGCAGCCTCGCGCGTAGGGCCGCTGCAATCTCAGCGTATCCGCCCCAAGAGTGGAGAGGGCGGACATCGATGCCATAGGAATGCAGTGTTTCGAGACCGCCGTTTCGGATCCAGTCGATCCCTCGATGGGGTTCGACAAGAAAATCGAGCAACATCTGCTCGTGATTGCCACGAAGAGGAATGCAACGTGCTGGAAGGGGGGCCGTCGTGAGAATGTCGAGGACCACGCGGCTCCCGAGCCCGCGGTCGACATAATCGCCGAGCAGAACGACCCACGGTTCCTCAATCGGGCGATCCTTGAGATCCGCCGTGATGAAGTTTAAAATCCGGCTGAGCAGTTCTGCACAGCCGTGGATATCACCGATCACATAGACCCGGCATTTGTCTGGAACGGAGCGGCATTGCTCGCGAGCGCGTCTTTGGAACCATCTTGCACGGAGACCCGCCACCAATGCCTCTCTCCGTTCGAAGCGCGGGCATGTCGCTCAAGACCGTGCCCCCCTCTCCATTGGTCGTGCAGCCAAACCTGTCGACGCCGAAAGAGCTGTCCTGACCCCGCGTGTCTTGGAACCTTACGTAACCGTGTGCGCTTCGTCGACGCTTCGCGATCCATGGTCGCCGATATCCGTCCGTCCCGGAAGTGTTGTCTCGCCCATCGTGGCGAATCCGGGATCGATCCTCGATGTGAGCGTATGAGGGTCAAGGAAGGCCGATCGAAAGACTTCCATGGGCACCGAGCCACACGATCCTGATGATCTTCGGCTCGAGTTTCGCCGAAAGGACACGCCCTGATCCGCCCTGTCGACATTTGTCTGCGATCAAAGGGATCAATCTGACCTCGGCCCGGCGAACGCTACGGAGGGTACTCCCGCCGACACTCCATAGCCAGAGAGACAACGCAAGCTTATGCTCGAATTCCCGACCGACGCGTGACGCTCGATGAGTAGACCGTATCGCCCCGCTTTGCTCCGCCGCGAGGTCTGTGCGCTCGTTTTCGGCGCACCATTCGCGGTGCGTGCCGGGGAAACGCCCCTGTCCCTTCAACGTGATGTCGAGGTCGAAAGTTTTCGCCGCGAATACATGCCCGATCGACAGGTTCTACAGAAGGCGTTCGCGGCTTGGGACCAGCGTGGCGGAGGAAATTTCGTTTTCGGCGCGAACAAGACGTACAAGCTAGGGCCGGTTCATCCCGATGCCCCGCCGTTCCTCTTGAACCGCGCGAACGGCGTGTCGATCGTTGGAAACAATGCGCGACTGTCGTGCGAGACGGTTACCGGCATCACTTCGATCTTCCTCGTGCAGAACTCCCAGCGTATTCGTATTTCCGATCTGCAGCTTCGAGACTTCGGATTTCGACCGCGAATTGATTGGCAAGGTGCGGTCCTGATCTACCTCAATGGGGATTCAGGTCCGTCCACCGACATCGCGATGACGAAGCTCAAAGCGGATTCAACAGTCGCCCTTTGCATCTGCAGTGGGACGAGTCCGCGCGGCAGGGTCAGCGGGATCGCTCTCAATGATGTCGTGGCGAACGACTGCTATTATGGCGCCTGCTTTCAAGAGAACGCTGACAACGTCAGTTGTACGATGGAAGCTTCCAATTGCCGCCGGGCATATTTTTGCTATGGAGTGACGGGTCATCGCGCCGATCTTTCGATCCGTGGCGACAGCAATGGTGTTGGCTCCGACGGCTGTATCGTCGTGCATAGGTATAAACGTGACACTTCGAATATACGGATACGTGCGCGCATCGCCGGTGAACTGAAATGGGGCACTCTCATCCATTTCGTGCAAAGCCCTCCTTCCGGCGTCGTGGGGCTTGTGCAGGATGTTGCCGTGGATCTCGTGGTCGATCCGCAAGCTGTGGATCTGGTCGGGGGACGCGACGCTGCCTTCACAATCTACGATCCGCGCGACGACCAACCGGTCAAGTCCTCTCCGTCGCAGTGGCGAAATGTGACCGCGAGCGGGACTGGAATCGGGGGCCGAAAAATTGAGGCCGTGTTTGATACAGAACCTGTGTAAAAGGATTGCATCTTCGAAATTCACATCGCCTTTTGACGATCGAGATCGGCTTTGCGGAGACAAGTCCACGCACCCAGCCGTCAGCCGGCACCGGCCGTTGCCGCCTATAGGACACCTGGGCGCAGCTTGCGGGGCCAGCATCGAGCGCACATCCCCTCTCGCGTTCTGGGCACTTGGTCGAAGCTCGAGGGTACGCCGGCAAACTCACGTAGGGATGCACCTATGAAGCGTCTGGGGATGGATTATTCTGCGCCCGAATCGGGATTTGCGTGAAGCTGGCCGCTGGCGAGGGAATGATGAGTCACTTGCTTAATGCGGAAACGCATTTCGCGTTCGGTGAAAACTGGCAGTCTTTCGTCAAGTTGATCGACGACCAGCGCATAGCCGCGGCTGAAACAGACCTGCTACGCCTGCTCGGACGCGGCGATTTGGCTAACAAGTCGTTCCTCGACATTGGAAGCGGATCGGGCCTGTCATCGCTCGCTGCCGCTCGACTGGGCGTCGCGTCGATCATGGCGACTGACATCGACGAAAATTCCACGGCAGCTACCAGATCCTTGTTGCAGGCAAGGTTGCTTGATTCAAACGTTGATTGGACAGCCAGAGTCGTCAGCGTTTTCGATCTTCCTCAAAATCAGTACGATGTCGTCTATAGCTGGGGCGTGCTTCACCACACCGGCGACATGTGGCGCGCCATTCGCGAAGCAGCGATGCGCGTCAAGCCCGGCGGATTGTTCGCCATCGCGATTTACGCAAAGACCTCCCTGTGCGGCTTTTGGCGTGCTGAGAAAGCCTTCTACGCGCATGCCCCCGGCTTCGTGCAAGCCTGTATTCGAGCAATCTATAGCGTGTGGCACTTCACCATTACTGCACTGGCCACGCGACGCAATCCCTTCACGCTCGCGAAGCAGTACAACGCTCGCGGCATGGACAAGGGCCACGATGTCCACGATTGGCTCGGCGGCTACCCATACGAGTCCGCGACGCCTGAAGAGATCCGATCGTTCGTTTCCGATCTTGGCTTTGAGCTCGTGCGTCAGAATCTTGCCCCTGGCAAACGCCACGGCCTTCTTGCCTCGGGGTGTGACGAATACCTGTTCCGACGGACGTGATATAGCTGTACTGCTCGCAAATACTATGCTCCTCATACAGCCCAACTTCTCTGCGGTTCCAGGCAATCAAAGGCCTCGCTGGGACTGTCTGCATATCTGAAATAGGAAATATTGCTACGTTAAGCTCGAGAAATTTGCCGTTCGTGAGGACGCTTAGACTGTAACATTTCGCAAGCGCGGCAATCTAAAGTGTTATGATTACTCAATACTAATTTATATCCGCAAGAATCGGACAAATCGCCCTGCCGAGACTCGATAATTGCTGGAATTTAGGCTTAATACTTTGTTACCATACCGTTGGGTTATGGTGATTTTCCTGCCTTGGACGTAACTGGCAGAGAAGAGCACTCTGCTGTTCCGTCGCATGGGTGGGACCGGTTCATGAAAGCGGTGATCCAGTGCGGAGGATTCGGCAGCCGCCTCATGCCGTACGCCATGGTGCTTCCGAAGCCTTTGATGCCGGTTGGTTCCCAACCGGTGCTGGAACTCCTGATCGGCTGGGTCCGCCGGAACGGTATCTCCGAGATCATCATCACCACCGGATACCTGGGTTGTTTGATCAAGACATTCTTCGGCGATGGGTCGAAATGGGGTGTCGACATCACGTACACCGAAGAGGCCGGACCGCTCGGCACGATCGGCTCCTTGTCGTTGTTGCGCGAGGTTCTGGATGAGCCCTTCATCGTATTGAACGGCGACATCCTCACGGATCTGAATCTCGAACGTATGATCGCCTTCCACCATGAGATGGATGCGGCCGTCACGATCGCGACCGTCGCGCGCCAGACGAAACTCGACTACGGGGTCTTGGACGGCGCGCCCAATACCTGGATCGAGAGCTTTCGCGAAAAGCCATCCCTCACGCACTCTGTCAGTATGGGCGTGTACTGTCTGAACCCTGACGTGATCAGACACGTTCCGCGCGAGATGCCCTTCGGTTTCGACGACTTGGTCCTTCGGCTTCTCGCTCATCAGGCGCATGTCTGCTCGTTTCGTCATGACGGCTTCTGGCTCGACATCGGACGCCTCGATGATTTTCGGGATGCCCAGGCTCTACCATGGGTTAAGCCACTCCCCCTCAAGGAAACATTTTGGATCCAGCTCAAGTAGACGTCGCACAGGAAAGCTTCGTGTCCAGTCTGTAACTGATGAAACGCGCCGTCTGTACTATGGCAATTGGAAAGATCGAACTCATGCCACCCGCACATGGCATCATGCAATCTGTTTTGAGGGACACCGCGATCTCGGGAGTTATCACACGCGTCTCAACCGGGACGAAATCTCGCGTCGAAGCTTGCGCAGTCTCGGATGTATGGACGCACGGAAAAGCCCGAGCTGCGCATTCTGCTTCATCGATGAAAGCTCTCTCACTGAGGGGGGGAACTCGAAAAGCTGGCATTAGGAGCAAGACGTCTCCCGGATTCGCTTCCGGTGCGGTCTCCCTCGAAGGCAGGCCGCTCTCTGCTCCTTCAGGACTATGCGCACCTTGATCGGCAGACCGGCAATGATGGCGTCAGGTCTCCTGCACCTGTGGCGCTCCCGAAGCGACACTGCGCGGGCGCTCATCAGTGGCTCGACGTCGGGACTGATCTTGTCGGCTGCCAATCGGGTGATTGCACTGATCGCGACAGCGCTGCTCGCGCGGTCGCTCGGTATGGATCAGTTCGGCATCTACAGCTTGGTTATCGCGTCCGCACTGGCCATCAGAACCTTCGTTGAACTCGGCCTGCCCACGCTTCTCGTGCGCGAGGTCGCTCGCGCGGATCCAGGAACTGCCAGCACCGATCAGAGTCCCGTCATCCGCGACGCTGTTCTTCTCGCCATGACGAGCAGCCTCTCTGTCGCCGCCCTCATCGGTCTGGTGCTGAACGTCCCGCTGTTCTTCGACCGGGGCAGTGAGCGCGTGGCCCTGTTGACGATCACTATCCTCCTCCCGCTGGGTACGCTGTCCCGCATCCTAGCAGCTGCGCTCATCGGCAAGCGCGAGCTTGTCCGAGCCCAGGTCGTCGAGTTCGTCATTGCACCTGTCGTCATGCTCGGTGGCGCGACCATCCTGAGCCTTCAATTTGCACAACCGACAGCCGAGAACGCTCTCGCCTTTCAGATCGCAGCGAACGCCTCGGCGGCCCTCTGTGCGGCGGTTTGGCTGAAGCGCGGGTCGCCAGCGCGAGCGCGTTCCGAACGTCGTTCTCGATCAAGCATGCTGGCGCTCGGACGCGCCGGATTGCCCTTTCTGATCGCCAATATCGCTTTGCTGCTGAACGCGCAGATCGACACGGTCGTCGTGGGGATCATCGGATCATCGACGGATGTTGCCCTCTACCGGATCGGAACGCAGAGCGCGATCGTAAGTACTTTCGCGCTTCAGGTCATTCAGAACGTCGCATCGCCATATATAGCGAAATTCCACTTGGATGGGGATTCGGCCCGGGTCCGGCAGATATTCAGGGCTATACAAGCCATAACGTTTGTATTTAATCTGCTGATCGTCATCTTATTTGCCCTCGTTGGCGACGAAATATTGGCTTTGTTGTTTGGCAGGGCCTACGCTGTCGCACAGCCGGTTCTTGTCATCATCTCTGTAGGCTATCTCGTCAACGCGGCCTGTGGTCCGATCGGCATGCTTCTATCCATGACAGGGCACGAGAAGGCGCTGTCGCAAATTACTTGGCTGACAGCCATCCTTAATATCGGCACCGCAATGCTGTTGGGTCTCAATTTCGGTGTCATCGGTGTTTCCGTGGCGACTGCACTGAGTGTAGCGGCCTACCACTTGCTCATGCGCCTCTACGCGCGGCGCTTCTTCGAGCTGTGACGCATGCGGATCATGTTCATTATCTATTCGCTGGCTGGAGGAGGCGCGGAGCGTGTGACCGTGGCGTTGGCCAACCATTGGGTCGACGCGCGACACGAGGTTACGATTGTCCTTCTGGGTGCCGCCGATGAGAGCGACGGACGGGCTTACGTGGTCGACAGCAGAGTGTCGATCGAACCGCTGGGCTTGAATACGCGCTCGTCGTCGTTTGTCGCAGGCTTGGTCGCCAACCAGCGGCGCATCGGCGCCATCGGCTCGGTGGTGCGATCACGACGTCCGGATGTCGTGATCGGCATGATGAGCACGCCGTCGATTCTCCTCGCATTGGCTGACGCGCCCCGCGGCGCGATCCGGATCGGCACGGAGCGCATCTATCCTCCGTTCTCAGACATGTCCTCCCTCTGGCGGATGGCCCGTCCCCTGGCTTACGCTCGCCTCGACGCCGTGGTGGCCCAGACGGAGCAAACCGCCGATTGGCTCCGCTCCAAAAGTTTCGCCCGGCGCGTCGAAGTCATCCACAATCCGATCCTTCAGGGCGGACGGGCCGGCCCGGAAGTTCCGCCGTCATCGCTGCTATCGCCGCAGAGTCGCGTGCTGCTCTCCATCGGACGGCTGGCGCCGCAGAAGCAATTCGCCGAATTGATACGCGCCTTCGGAGAGCTCGCCAGAACCCGGTCGGATTGGCATCTGGTGATCCTCGGGCAGGGTGAGGAGCGAGAGCGGCTTGAGGCGTGCCGCGCTGCCAGTGCCTGCGCGGAACGCATTCACCTCGTGGGGCGCATCGCCAACGTCGAGCCCTGGATCGCGCGCGCCGACCTGTTCGTCCTGTCGTCGAGTTTCGAGGGTTTTCCCAACGCCCTTCTCGAAGCTTACTGTGGCGGCGCGCCCTGCGTCGCGTTCGACTGCCCGACGGGCCCGTCGACGATCTTGACGCACGATGAGGACGGGATCCTGGTTGCGCCGAACGACTTTTCCGCGCTGACCGAGTCACTCGGGACTTTGATGGATCAACCTGCGGCGCGCGCCGTCCTGAGGGCGCGCGCGATCGCAGGAGCCGGGAGATTCGAGATCGCGGCGATCGCGGCGCGCTGGGAAGCGCTGTTCACCGATCTGGACGTGCGCCGATGAAGCTTCTTCTGCTTCTGAGCACGCTGGGCAGCGGCGGCGCCGAGCGCGTCATGACGCTGCTCGCGAACCACTGGGCGGCAGAGGGCCATTCCGTCACGCTAGTCACGACCTATGGTCGTTACGTCGAACCCGCATTCGCGCTGAGCCCCGAAGTGACGCTGCGTTCGCTCGATGGAGGACCTGGAGAGGCGACCTGCGGCCGCCTCCGGCGATTGCTCGCGTTGCGCCGGATCATGCTCGACGGCGACTTCGATGGAGCGATCTCGTTCCTGAGCAACGTGAATGTCGCTGCCATCCTGGCGCGGATCGGCCTTTCGATTCCCCTGGTGGTGAGCGAGCGAACCTACCCACCTGCCTACCCCCTCACGCCGACATACGAATGCGCACGACGGGGCCTCTACCGCTTTGCTGACGTCGTCGTCATGCAAACCGATGACGGGGCGCGGTGGCTGGCCGAGCAGCTCCCATCCGCCCGCGGCTTTGTGATACCGAATCCGGTGATCTGGCCGATCCCGGAGGCGAGGCCCGTCGTTCTGCCCTCGGCGATCGTACCTCCTGGCCGACGTCTGCTTCTGTCGGTCGGCCGATTGTCGCCGGAGAAGCGCTTCGACCTCCTTCTCGAAGCGTTCGCGCGCGCGGGTGACGTGACGCGGGACTGGCACCTCGTCATCGCCGGCGAGGGCCCGTCGCGGGCCCTCCTCGAAGGTGAGGCGAAGAGGCTCGGGATCGCGGACCGTGTGTCGATGCCGGGTCAGATCGGCAACATGGCGGAGTGGTTCGGACAGGCTGAAGCCTTCGCACTCACGTCGTCATTCGAAGGATATCCGAACGCCCTCTTGGAAGCCGTCGTGAGCGGTGTGCCGGTCGCAGCGATCGACTGCCTGACGGGTGTACGCAACCTCGTTGCCCGGGTGTCAACGGCGTCCTCGCTCCGCGCGACACCGACGCGACACGCTTCGCGGCGGACCTTCGCATGTTGCTCGGCAAGGCTTGGCCCGGTGCCGCTTCGGCCGCGATCGACGCGCGAGAGCAGCACGCCATCGCGCGGATTGCGGATCAATGGCTCTCCTGCTTGAGAGGCGTGCCCGCATGACCGCCCTTCAGCCGATCAATCTGATCGTTGGCATCGTGCTCGCCTATCTCGTCAGCTTCTGCGATCAGGCCATCGACTTGGCCTACGGAATCCCTCCGCTCTACGGGCAGGTCCTCTGCCTCGCGATCCTGTTCGCCTGCGCGGTGACGGACTTGGCGTCCGGCGACGGCTACTCGTTTGCCCTGACGCGCGCGCAGGCCCGCTTCATCATCCTGCTGGGCGTCTACGTGGTCTGGGTCGCAGCGGCGTACCTGTATTCCAGTCAGAGCGACAACACGATTCTGAGGCTCGTGACGCTGTGGAAGCCGGTCGCCTTCATGGTTGTGTGCGTGCCTTTGTTTCGTCGCCGAGGCGCGGCAGAGACCCTTCGGTTCGCCTGTCTGGTCGCGGCCCTGTTCGGGTCGGGTATGGCGATCTTCGATTTCTTCGTTCCGACGTTCTCGACGGTTCCTGGCCGGGGAGCCGGGTTCTATCTCAATCCCAACGACACGGGCTTCATGCTGGTCGCGCTGGCGGTCGTTGCAACCTCGCCATCCCGGATTCAGATGAACTACCTGCTCTGGGCAGTCGTCACGCCCGGCGCATTCATGACATTCTCGCGCGCCGCGTGGATGATGCTCATCATCGGCCTGAGCGGGCAGGCGTTGTTGGGTCATTTCGGTGGGGGCCGCCGCCGCTTCATCTTCGTCGGCGCGGTCGGCGCGTGTCTGGCCTTCATGTTCGTGCTGTACGCCACCGGCGGCCTCTACGATTTCGTGGCAACGACCAATCTGGCCGCGTACCTCGATCCCAATACGGTTGTGCGGCTCGGTGCCTACGGTGCCAACCTCGATGACGCCTCCGCTCTCGAGCGCCAGGCAGCCCTCGAGCGCGGGCTGCAGACATTCTACTCGGCTCCGATTCTGGGTCGCGGGCTCGGATACACCTTCGAGTGGGATTTTCAGGTCAGCACGCACAACACGTACGTGATGTTCCTTGCCGAGATGGGTCTGGTCGGGTTCGCAATCTATTGTGCACTCCTCGGCGTGGCACTGGCCGGGGCGACGGGCAACGCCCGCCTTCTTGTCGTCCTGTTCGCATTCGCGAGCTTCTTCTCCCACAATATGCTGGACGTGCCGGGCTTCGCGCTGGTGCTGGTGCTTGCCGTCACGTCTGAGGGCGAGGAAGTTCACCGGCACGTCGCGGTCGGATCTCGCGAGACCGGCATGCCCGAAGGCCTGAGATCCTGGCCATGAAGTCCGAAGCAGCGCGGCCCGTCACCGATTTCGTCAGTCCCGACGCGAAGCGGCGCATTCTGCACGTGATCACCAGCTTGGTGACCGGCGGCGCCGAGCGCGCGCTGGTTCGGCTGGTCGCGCTTGGAGATCGGGCCGATGCCGTTCGATCGATGCACGCGTTCGATGTCGATGTGCTCTCGTCGCAGGCGGAGGCCTTTCCCAACTGCGTCGGCGAAGCGATGGCGGCCGGTGTGCCTGTCGTTGCGAAGGACGTCGGAGATGCGGCCGAGATCCTCGGAGGAACCGGCTGGATGGTGCCCCGGGAGGATCCCGTCGCGCTCGTGGACGCGATGCTCGCAGCGGGTCTCGCCGGGGACCGCAGGGGCCGCGGCGAGGCAGCCCGCGCCCGCATCTTCGATCACTACATTCTGGACCACGTGGTCAGCGCGTACGGGGCGCTCTACGAGGCATTGATCCCCAACCGAGGAAACGCGTGATGTGCGGTATCGTTGGATATTGGGGACCGAACGCGGAGAGCGGTCTCGTCGAGCGGATGGCCGCTCGGATCGCGCATCGGGGTCCCGATGGGTCCGGCAGCTGGATCGATCCCGCTGCCGGCATCGCCGTCGGTCATCGGCGCCTCGCGATCCTGGACCTGTCCTCTGCCGGCGCTCAGCCGATGACGTCGCCATGCGGGGATTACGTCGTCGCCTTCAACGGCGAGATCTACAATCATCTCGACATCCGTTGCGAGATGGAACAGGGCGGTCAGGCGCCGCGATGGCGCGGTCACTCGGACACGGAGACACTCGCGGCCGCGCTCGGCTTGTGGGGAGTCCGCGGTGCCCTCGAGCGCACGAACGGGATGTTCGCGCTGGCGATCTGGCGACGGTCGACGCGCACGCTCACGCTCGCGCGCGACCGCATGGGCGAGAAGCCGCTCTATTACGGCCGCTGCGGCTCGACCCTGTTCTTCGGATCGGAACTGAAGGCCTTCGGGGCCCATCCGGACTGGCACCCGGAGATCGACCGCGATTCCGTCGCCAGTTTCCTGCAGTACAATTACGTGCCGGCCCCGCGATCGATCTATCGCGGCGTCTTCAAACTCAGCCCGGCGCATCTCGTCGAGATCTCCGACCCGCTCGCTCCCCTGCCGACCAGCGTCGCATATTGGGACATCGCCTCGGTGGCGCGGGCCGGATTGGCCATCCGGCATGAGCACCCGGCGGATATCGAACATCGGCTGCACGACCTTCTGCGGAGTTCCGTACGGATCCGCATGGCCGCGGATGTACCCCTCGGTGCCTTCCTGTCGGGGGGCATCGACTCGACACTGATCGCGGCGCTGATGCAGGCGCAGAGCGGTTCCCCGGTCCGCACCTTCACGGTCGGTTTCGCGGAGACGGCCTACAATGAGGCCGAACATGCCCGCGCCGTCGCCTCTCATCTGGGCACGGATCACACGGAACTGACGGTGACACCGGAGGACGCCCTGGCTCTGGTGCCGCAATTGCCCGCGATATGGGACGAGCCGTTCGCCGACTCGTCGCAGATCCCCACCTTCCTGCTCTCGAAGCTGACACGGGAACACGTCACGGTGAGCTTGTCCGGCGACGGCGGCGACGAGCTGTTCGGCGGCTACACACGCTACGTGGACGGGCTGCGGACCTGGAGGCTGCTCTCTCGGCTGCCTCTGCCCGCCCGCCGCATATTGGCCGAAGCGATGTCGCGCTTTCCGGGACCGATCTCGGCCGTGGCCGAAAGCGTGCTGCCCGCGAGGCTCAAGGTGACGCATCTGGCCGACCGGCTGCCGAAGCTGGCCCAGGTGATGCGGGTCGCCTCGGAGCGAGACTACTACCGCAGCCTCGTATCACACTGGCGCGAGCCCGAATCCGTCGTGATCGGCACGCGTCGGCAGATGGGCGGATCGTCCGCGGAACTCGGCGGGCCGGGCGCGACGATGGTCGACAGGATGATGCTCACCGACATGCAGACCTACCTTCCGGACGACATTCTCGTGAAAGTCGACCGGGCGAGTATGGCGGTCAGCCTGGAAGCGCGCGTGCCATTCCTGGATCATCGGGTGGTCGAGGAGGCCTGGAAGCTCCCTCCCGAGTGGAAATTGCGCGACAACACGGGCAAGCGTGTGCTGAGGTCGCTGCTGGATCGCTATGTGCCTCGCGAGCTCGTGGAGCGACCCAAGATGGGCTTCGGCGTCCCGATCGAGCATTGGCTCGGCGGCCCCCTGAGGGACTGGGCGGAAGATCTTCTGTCCGAGGAGCGCCTTCGCCGCGAAGGCTTCCTGGACCCGGCACCCATCCGTGCCTTGTGGAACGAGCACAAGCAAGGCCGCCGGCGCTGGCATTACTTGCTCTGGGACGTGCTGATGTTCGAAGCTTGGCTGGACAGCCACGCCTGATTGCGCGGGTCTCCGGGACGGTGGTCGTCGTCAACGGAGGTCCCCCGATCGCGGGGCGGAACCGGGGGGCCGCACATCTTGATCGCCCCGACGGCCATGAAACGCGATCGCTCGACCGGAATGCTTCGCAGTCCGGCGTTCGCCATCACTCGCCGTATCCGGCCTTCGGTCTGCACCGTCTCGCACAGACCCATCCCACGCATCTGCCGGCCGAAGGCGCACAGCAAGACACTGTTCGGTGCAATGGACAGGCGGTAGGCCAGCCCCTTCAAGTCCAGTCTTCTAAGTTTGTCCCAGACTCGATCGAGCAGCATCCAAGGCGGATGCAGCACGCACCAGAGCTCACCACCGGCGCGGTGAACGCGTGCGATCTCCGGAACCGCTCTCGGCAGCAACATGTGGGGCATTGCGACCCGCGAGAAGACCAAGTCGAAATACTCGCTCGGAAATGGTAGATCCTCGCCGACACCAACGAGCAAACGGATATTTTCGGTCGCCGACGTCTAGCCGAGCGCGATGGCGTCGAAATCAACGTCGATGCCTCAGCGTATGCCCGTCGCATCGGGCTGCAGCGCCATCAGCGACTGTCGCATTCCGCACCCGAGGTCGAGGATACGGTGTTGGTCCGGTCCTACAGACGGCAAGATATGCCTCTGATCGGCCGGGTTCGGCGCGATCTCCAATTCCAGCCGATGATACGCGTTCGAGGCCGACATTCGGCCAACCGGAAACGGCTTTACGATGCAAGGCCGTCCGTGGTTCAAGCACCAATCATTGAAGCTGCCGTCGCGCACGGGGAGCGATGGTGATCGATTGCCGCGGGGAACATTTCCAATGCTCGACGATGCGGCGGCATTCTGCCTGCTGTGAACCTCAAACCTTGTCGTATTGCTGGTAGTATCGCTCGGTGTTGGTGTCGATTTTCTTGAGCGCTCTGGGATCGACCTTGTTGAGGACGGCGCCGAGAATCCGGCTCTGTACCGGCTCCGCGGATTCGAGGGCCTCGGCCACGATCTCGGGCGGCGTGCGTCCCCATTCGACGACGAGAACGAAGAAGTCGACGAGGTAGCTCGCCGCCTTCGCATCGACGACCGGCCCGAGAGGCGGAAAGTCGATGACGATGTATTCGTAGCGAGACCTCGCCTCCTTCACCAAGTTGGCCATCCCGGGGGACGCAAGCAGATCGCTCGTGTGCGCGATCGGATTCTCAAGGAACGCGGGCAGAAAATCGAGACCGGTGGTCGCGTCGTGCCACACGAGGTCTTCGATCGGTGTGCCACGAAGCGCTTCGATCAGGCCGCCCTGCGCGTTCGGCGCCAGAGCCTTGGACAGAGAGGGATTGCGCAAGTCGCCGTCGATCAGCAACGTCGATGCTCCGGCATTCGACAGCAAGTGAGCCAGGTTGGCCGACAGGGTGCTCTTGCCTTCCCGCGAGACGGCTGAGACCACGCCGAGAACCAAGACGTCACGACTCACGCTGGTCGTGTCGGCGGCGACCTTGATACGGCGAATGGTCTCGGCGAACCGGGAAAACGGCGTCAGGAGCACTTGGCGTGCGACACCCGGATCCTGGCAGAGAATCCGGTCATTGCTCTCCTGAGGCGCCGAGAACACCACGTCGGCACGTGGCGCGCGGACGCGTCCGGACTCGATGACAGGCAAGATCCCGAGGCAGGCGACTCCGAGGGCGTCTTCCAGCTCCCGCGGCGTGCGAACCACGCTCTCGATGCGCTCACGGAGATAGCCCAGGCCCAGTGCGGCGCCCAATCCGAGCACCGTCGCCAACGTCAGCACGAGGGCAGGCTTGGGCGCGACCTTCTCGGCGCGCGTGGCAGCCGTGATGACGCGGGCCTCCGTACTCGCGAAATTCTGCTGCTGCGTCGCCTCCATGAAGCGCTGCAGGAAGGCATCGTGGAGGGCCTGATAGGATTTCGCGGTACTCTCAAGCACCTTGAGGGCGCCGTGCTCCTGCCTCGTGCCGGCCTCTCGCTTCGTCTGCTCGCTCAATCGGGTCTCGGCGGCTTCCTCGCGCGCTTGGGCAAGGCGGAGATCGCTCTGGTATCCTTCCGCGATACGCTTCAACTCGCTTCTCGCCGCCTCTTCGATCTGGCGCATCTCCTTGTGCAGATTGATCAGCACTTCATGTTCGGCACCGAGCCGCGGCATGTAATAGGCTTCCTGCCGCGAAAGATCGACGTATTGCTGACGCAGGCGGTTCATGACGTCGTTCTGCAGAGTGGCCGAGAGGATCGCGTCGGGCGTCCGGCTGGCCAGCATTTCAGTCACGCGCTCGACCTTCGCGCGGGTGTCCGCTGTCTGCTCCCGAGCGGTGACGAGCTGGGTCGTCAGTTGCGTGAGCTTCTGCTCGTCGAGGGACGTTCCGCCAATTTGCACGATGTTGTTTTTCGTCTTGAAATCCTGAACGGCCCTGTCCGCCACGACGGCTTGCTCGCGGAGCTCGATCATGCGCTCCTGCAACCAAGCCGCCGCCCGCTTGGTGGTGCTCTGCTTCGTCTGCGTCTGATCGGCAATGAAAGCTTCGGCGACCGCGTTCGCGACCGCGACAGCCTTAGCGGCATCGCGCGACGCGAACCCGATATCGATGACGTACGTCAAGCGGACGCGTTGCACGACGAGGTTTGTCCGGAGGTGACGGATCGCTGCCTGCAGGCGCTCGTCCGCCGCGTTGGTGGCGCTCGGCGCGTTGCGCTCGGCCAGCCTCACGAGAAGCCAGTTCGGCAGCGCGCTCTTGATAAAACCGACGAGACGGGAGGGCTGGCCGGTGAATTCGGGATCGTCGTCGAGCCTGAGATTTTCGACGACGCTGCGGGCGATCGCCTCGGACTTCACGATCTCGATCTGACTATCGACCACCGGCTGATCGAAATTGACTTCGCTCACGAACGATTGCTGCTGGAAGATTTGCAGTCGCCGGGTATCGAGCAGAAGGCTCGACTTCCCGAGATAGATAGGGGAAGCGAGCAGGATGTAGGTCGTCGCGATTCCGAGAGCGATGAGCAACACCGATGCGATGACGAGCGCCTGACGGCGCGCGAATTTCAACAGGCTAAGCGGGTGAAACGCGCCGCCGGCGTCGGCCGGACGCAGGTGCGGAACAGACGCTCCCGGATAATGAACGGTGGGTGTTCGCTTGAGCATAACGGCCGCCGTTGCGCCTCATCTTCGCAGAAAGTTGCAGGTTGATCACTGTGGTGGCGAGCTACTGCCCATTGGCGCCTCGAACGAGCTTGTCGACATCGGACGCCGCGCGAAGTCGAACGTCGACGACATCACCAGGCATCAGCTCGGCATCCTCGTCCGCCGCGATCGATTGTGAGATGCCCTGATCGTTCTTCCGGTAGATCGTTATTTCAGGCTTGCTGCTGGGCCCGTGAACGAGTTGGGACCGAACGACCCCAGTATAGACGAGCTTCTCCCCGACGGCCTGGATCTTGTTGCGAATTGCATCGAGCTTGATCGTGGATTCCTGCAACTTCGCGAGCAGGTTGGTCCGCCGTTCGTCATCCAGGCGCCCGATCCTACGGTTCGCGTCCTCGCGGTCCTTCCGGGATTGGGCGACTTGCGTCGAGGTCTGCAGAACCCGCGTCGCCGCGAGGATGGACAGGCGCTGTTGCTCGACGAGCCTGTTCGCGGGAACGATGCTCTTTTGATATAGATCCTTCGTCTTGTCCATATTGTCGTTCTCGATACGCTCGGCTTCTTGGTCTCGCATCTGCTGCTCGATCGACAGGACGAGATGCTTATCGGCCTCCTGCTGCATGCGTCGAAGAAACGACAACTCATTCTGGTAGGTCGTGTCATCCGATTTCTTCTGGTTCTGGGTCGAGCGCGCGATCTCGTCGAGAACATCCTTCGGGACAGGCTGTATGGCGATATTCAGATCTTCCTGCGGCTTGCCATCCAGTTCCGCCTGAACGCGCCAGCGCTGGGCCCGCTCTCGGGCGAAATCCGTCCAGAGTGTCTGGTATTCGGCTCGCAAGTCGACGGCTTCGAGGAACGGGTCCTTGATGCGGAATCGCATCGCGTCGAAGCCCCCGGCGAGCGCTATGGCGGCTCGAACCGTCATCTTCGGACGGTAGGTCTGCGATCCCGGCCGTGAGACGTCGCCGCTGACGAAAAGCGGCCTGTACTCGATGATATCGACGGAGATCTGCTCCGGACGGAGTGCGATGTCCTCCCGCCCGTCAGCCGCGCGATGCCTGAACTCCTTGCTGCCGAGCAGGCTCTGAATGGTCGATCGAATGTCCGACAAGGTACGTCCGGCGACTTTCAGATGTCCCACCATGGGAACGGACAATTCTCCATCCACGTTGACGGCGCCGCGTTGGCGCAGGTCGTTGATGCCGAACACGGAGACTTCGATCACGTCTCCGCTGTCCACGACATACTCAGCCGAGGCAGAGCCGGACGCAGCGCCGAGAATCGACGCCAGGAAGATCCGGTACGCAAGGCTCCGCGCTCTGAGGCTACGACGGCTCATCGGTGCGCCCATGGGCAGCAATTCGTCTGGACATTCCGGGTCACGATCAATCCCACGAACTGCGAGGGCGCATGCGGACGTTCGGCTGGTCGGAGGCAGCGACTGACGCGAGCACGTGGGACCTACTCGGACGGGACCGTGGCCTGGCGACTGAGTTGGCGTTCGCCCGCTGGATCCGTGATCCGGGTGGGAAAATACGGACTGAAGAAGATCGTCTTGGGCGGGCTCGAACCATTCCCGCGGCCCGCACGAAAGTACGGCGAGAATGCTAATGTCGCCTCTCGACTGACTGTCGACGACCCATCGATCTTGCTGTGCTGATCCGACATGATCGTGACCCGCTCCAGAGGTGCACAGCCTTATACGAAAAGAGGACCCGCCTGAACCAGGGAGATAAATGGGTACGACTTATCATGGGCGATTTTCTCGTCCATAGGTATTAGGCGTACTGAGACTTCGCTTCATCCGGCAGGATCGGAGCGGACCCCGGCCCCAAGCATGGGCCGCCGGAGGCGAGATCCTGCGGCACGCGCCAGGAATGCATTCAGCCTGGGACAGGTGGGCTGATCATCGGACAATCGGCCGGCGTGATGCACGCCGGAGCGCCAGAAGACCGAGTATCGCGAGCGCCTTTCACGCACCGTGCGATGCGGTCCTGCCGATCGTCCGATAGCGCGAGGGTACCGATGTTCGCGCACGGAATCCTGCTCGCTGCCACCGTTGCTCTCGGGATCGTCGCCCAAGTCGGGACGATCACCGCAGCGGATTTGTCTGCCGGCGGGGGCGTCGAGGCGATCGCCCCGTCGACTGCTCCACAATGGCCGAGCATGACACCTGCAAAGCCGAGCAGAAGCGGCTTGCCCGTGATGCCATGCACCTGATCGATCTGGAGCGGCTTGGGGCGTGCTCCACTTTTTGCGGCTCGTCGAACCGGTGGGAGCTTCAGGAGGAAAACCGCAATGAAATCAAAGGCGATTTCAGCGATTGGTGCCCAGGAAAGGACTCAGCCAGCCCTCGCCTAAGCCATTGATATTACAAGCGGCGAGCGGGTCACCGGCAGAGGTTTGTGTACCGGTTCTGTGGCCCGGAGTCGAGAGAACGAAGTTGATGATCAACATCGCTACTTCTTTGGAGACGAGGGCTTGCCTGCGTCGGGCGGTCGCTGAAATGCGGAAGGCCGGCTCTGCTCCCATGGGCGCCATTCAGCCAGCCAGAGAGCATCTCCGAAGCGGCCATTGCAGTAGCCCAGGGCGGTGAGACGAGGCAGGCAACGCGACTCTGAGCTCAGCGCATCGCAGCGGGTCTCAGCGCTCGCCGCGCGCGACCGACGGCCTGCCCCAAACCGTGATACTGCGCACCGCCTGCCCGTCCCAATCGACGGAGCAGCCGATATCAGCCATCGCATCCTCGAACAGCGCCTGCCAGTTCTGATCGTAGTCGCCGTTCGACAGCCGGTTCCGGATCGCCGCATGTGCGCGCGTGGCAGTATCCTGATCCGGAGGCAGACCGACCCTCACCCAATAGGCATCGAGAGCAGCGGCTGCGCGCTCACCAATGGCAGGGTCCATGAGCATGCTCCTCGCATGGAAATAGATGCTGACCGCGGATGGCGATGACCGCTCCTGCTCTCCGCACGCGGATCCATATGGTCTGAACCGGCACGCCCTCTCTAACCTTCCGCCCCCCTCGTGACAGGTCCGGGAACGAGATCGTCACAGTCACGCCAGCTTCACTGCGGATATCGATGTCGCCCTCGATCTGCTGCACCAGCGAGCGCACCAGACCGTAGCCCAGCGAGCCCTCGCGCACGCCCGCCATGCCGATCCCATTGTCTTGGATCAGCAGCTCGATCCAGCCCGGTTGAGGCCGCCGCACCTGCGCCAGGATCGTGCCGGAGCGGGGCGATGGGAACGCGTATTTCACGGCGTTGGTGACCAGCTCGGTCAGCGCCAGACCCAGAGGAATGGCCTGGTCCGCGCTGACAAAGATGCCGTCTTCGGCCTTGGCGTCCAAGCGGATGCGCTCGTCGCTTGGAATGATTGCCTCCAGCGCAGCGCAGAGGTCGGCCACGTAGCTGCCGACATCAACCTGCTGCACGCTCTCCGACTTGCTCAGCAGGTCGTGCGCCTGCGCCATCGCATTGAGCCGCTCCTGAGTCTCGGCAAACAGCGCCTGCACCGCCGGGTCGGCCTGGCGTCGCCCCTGCAGGCTCAAGAGCGCCGCAGCGATCGAGAGACTGTTCTTGGCCCGGTGGTTGACCTCGACCAGCAGCATCTCGCGCTCCGCCGCTAACTTCGTCAGCCGCTCGTTCACCGCCTCCAACTCGCGGGTCCGCACTTGCACGCGCTGCTCCAGCTCTGCCGTTAGAGCCTGCAGGTCCCTTTCGGCCTCGAAGCGGCGGGTGATGTCGAGGTAGGAGAGAAAGTGGTTGGTGACGGTGCCCTGGCCGTCGTCGAGAGGACTGGCAAACAGCATCGCACGGAAGGTGGTGCTGTCCTTGCGGTACTGCAGGAGTTCCAGGTTCGTGTCGTGGCCTGTGCGGATTGCGGCCTCGTACTGCTGGATTGCCAACGGATCGGTCTCCCGACCGTTCATGAAGTGCGGATCCTGCCCGAGCAACTCCTCCAGTGGATAGCCGGAGAGGCTGATAAAGGCCTGATTGGCAAAGATGACCGGATTGCCCGGCAGGGTGGCGTCCGTGACCAGCATCGGCATGCGGGTCAGGCGCACCGCGTCGACAAAGATCCCACCATGCTGGCGGATCGCGTCGACATGCCGTTCTGCCAACGTCCGCTCCGGGGTGCCGGCCAAGCCGTGCTGAAATTCGTTCATGCCACACCCTCGGGCAAGATCAGTATCCTGCTTGATTTCCTGAACGGCCGACCGAGGCACGGCCGTTCTGGTACTCGTCCGCTGCTTCGTGAGCGTGCCGCAACCCTCTAGGCCGCCGGCTGGCTCACGCATGCTTGGGACGTAAGGGCTGGACCTGGCCTCCGTGCTGTGACGCGGCGGAGTACGCCGCTGAACAACACGCCCCTAGGCCCCGTCTTCCCCCGGATTGCGGCGGCAGACACCGCGAGTATGCCTCTCGATCTCTGCCAGTGCGACATCGAGGGCGGCGTGCGGGCCCAGCCTGATCCCCGCCATTGTGGTCAGTGCATGCCCCTCCGGATGGATGGTGAACGCGTTCGGAGCGGTCTGCCTGATGCACCCCATTGAGCGGCCGAGCAGATCGATCAACTCCCATTCCATCTCATTGGCAGTGGGATTCACGCTCAGATCCACAACACCTCCTCGGCGTTACGCAAGTTTAGCGGATTTTCCAGGCCAGCCCGCTGCACCAAGCACCTCTGGCCTGGCTGCGCTCCGGTCAGGAGGCGAGGGTGAGCTCGCCTTCCAGCACAGCGCGCTCGCCGGCCGCCGATCTCACTCGGTACGCTGGCTCGCCCGAACGCTCCTCCGGCATGAGCCGCACGATCTCGAAGATGCTGCTGACAGCACTCCCGTTATCAACGGAGCCGTACTGCCGGGCCTGCCGAACCCGCTGACCGATCTTGAACTTGTGAGACATCTACAATCCTCCTGATTGAGCTACGTCGCGATGCGCGGCCGCGCTATCGCCGCACTCTAGCCTTGCGGGCTGCGAAGCGCGCATCACGCGCCGCCTTCTGCTCGGCCGCCAGCGCGGCTTGCCGTTCCGCCTTCTCGGCGGCCTGGCGGGCAGCTTCGGTCGCCTCACGCTCCCGCACAGCAAGCGCCTCAGCCTCGCGCTGAGCCTCAGTTGCGAGACGAGCTATCTCCCGCTCGTTGACCCGAACCTCTCGGGCTTGGATGACCGCTCGCCGCGCTGACTGCCGTGCGAGAACAATTGGGTCATCGGCGGACGGGCATGCCCGGAACCGAGCTATCGTAGCCTGCCGCGCCTTGGCAGCGGCCTCAAGACGATCAACGAGCTGGTTGGCTTTGAATTGACCCACGTACATTCCTTATGCACACCGCGGCTGAGCGCCCATGCTGAGAGAAATGAAAAGCCGCTCCAGGCGGAGCGGCTTCGATGATGGTCAACGTTGAGGAGACCTCACGCAGCCTGCAGGCTTCCAGCCGCCTGCTTCCCCGAGCGGCGATCCGTCTCGATCTCGTAGGAGACCTTCTGGCCTTCATCGAGGGTCTGCATGCCGGCGCGCTCGACGGCCGAGATGTGGACGAACACGTCCTTGCTGCCGTCCTCAGGTTGGATGAAGCCGAAACCCTTGGTTCCGTTGAACCACTTTACGGTGCCGATGCTCATAGGTGTTTCCGTATCTTGCTAGGCAATAAGATATGACAAGCGCATGCAATAACGCGCCCGGTCGCTCGTTGTCGAAATAAGGAAGAAATGCAGATCGCGCGCCCATCTGAGCGGCACGGCCGGATATCTGGCCGAAGTCCGAGACCTCATATCTACGCCATCAGGCAGACATTTACAACCGAGTGGAAGCGGTTTCAGAGAAAGATAAAAATATTATCCGCGGGACGATATGGAACGCTGTCATTTTTGCGAAATTTCTCCCTGACAAGCACTCAAAGCAGAGAGCTTCTTATAGGCAGTTCACTTCTTTGAGGCCCGTGCCCTACGTGCGAGTTTGAGGCCCGTGCCCCTACATCCGAGAGGCGGAAAATTGCAATGCAACGCTCAATGAAATTCGGCCGCAGGGTTCCTATGCCTTCCATGGTCCAGATCAAGCATAGCCTTAGAATGATGGCCGCGACAGACGCGCTGGTTGCGTCAGTGCGCGGGAAGAATTTCACCCCAGAAGAGCTGTCTCAACTTATGACAGATCTTACTGAAGAGTATGGGATACCGCCGGCTCAAGCGCGGATCCTATCCGATCGCTTTGGAGGAGAGCCGAGGCCGGCAGCGATAGCACCATTGGCTTCTCAGGAGCCCTTCAGCAATCCGAGTTGATTGCATGCAACGCTGTCTGACAAAGCCAGGCAGCGGTCGCAGCGCAGGCAATTTATTTATACGCGACGATCATGCGGCGGAGGCTCTCCTGTATCTCTCGTAAATCAGCCATTAAGGAGGGTTTTCGGGACTGCTTCCGGAACCTCCGAAGCTCGATTATTATGACACGCCTCAACGTTGCGTGATTGCGTGATTGCGTGCCCGATCGCGATCTGTTCTACATTCAGTCCATCGCTGGGGCTGTCCGTCCGGCGACCATCATCGCCGCGCCAGAGGGCCTCAGAAGCCCTCGACCTGACGAAGGTCACGTCCTGGGCGTCGAGGTGCAGTGATGGTTTCCAACGCAGACAACAGGCTCCACGGGATACTCGTCGTCGAAGACGAGTTCCTGGTCCAGATGATCGCCACTGACATACTGTCGGACGCAGGCTTCCGGCCGTTCGAGGCACATGATGCCCAAGAGGCCATGACCTTGCTGGAGGCCCGAGCCGACGTGCAGGTGCTGTTCACCGATTGGAACATGCCGGGCGACATCGACGGGCTCTGGCTTGCTCGTCTGGTTCACGAGCGCTGGCCCGCCATCGCCATCCTCCTCACCTCTGGTAAGATGTGCCCGGACCCCGGCGACCTTCCGTTGGGTGAACGCTTTGTCTCCAAGCCGTACCGGCCATCGATGTTGATCCGCGAAATCGAGAGTCTGCTCGGGCAAGATGCCGAGGCCGCTCAGGGCGCGCCCGCGCTCCCGGCGGGGATCATCATGCAGAGCCCGGCCAGTGGAGCAATCGGAGGCGGGAGTATCGCCGGCCTTCTGGCGGAGCCCGCCAAGAGCTGAACTACCGCCCGCGCTTTGCGGTCCCGCAAGACGCGGGGTGTCGAAGTACTTCTCAGGAGCACGCAAGTAGCGGCTTCAGCACAGGAGAAGCATGCTGCGGCCCTGACTACTGCAAACAGCACCGTGTCGTTCCCCGCTATCGGGGACCATTCCGACCCGACAGGCCGCCTCGGCATCGATCTCTGCCGCGATACTCTCCAATGCAGGCCGCCTTCTGAAGCGTCTCCGAGAGGCAGTTCCAATCATGCCCCGGCTCCATCTGTCGCCAGCCTGTTTTCTTGGGCAGCCCCGACATTGTGCAACGCAATCAGGAGCTTGCACGGGGGCATGACGCTTGATGAAATTCGTCACAAAATAAATCATGCCAAAATCGTTCTGTCGATCTTGAAATAAAATCTCTGAACACGACTTAGGTGCAGTGCGAAAATTTCAGAAATTCGCCTCGCCAGCTAAGATGAATTACCTTTTGTCTTAGGTATAATCACCTCGAAACCACAATTTGTAGGGAAGGAAGCTACCATGGCGTTCAACCAGAATTCCAACCAGAACAAGCAGTCCGATCAGAGCGGCAAGGCTGCTGACACGGCCAAGGCGACCATCGACAGGTCCGCCGAGCAGGGCAAGCAGTTCGCGGATGCTGCTCGCGACGGCGCGAACAAGATGGCCGATCTGCAGCAGCAGGCGGCTGAGAACACCAAGAGAATCGTGCAGCGGAGCGTCGAGACGACGTCTCAGCAAGCGCGTGAGGCCACCGAGCGCTTCACGAAGACGCTGGGCTTTACTGGAGAGGACAGCGAGCGTCTCGCTCGCCAGTCAAAACAGAACATGGAAGCGGTCGCACGCTGCGGCACGGTTCTGACACAAGCCTTCCAGGACGCCTCGCGCCACTGGTTCGAGCTTGGTCAGCGGCAGTGGCAGCGCAACCTCGATGGGGTGAACAAGCTGACCCGGGCCAAGTCGGTCCAGGAGTTCGCCGCGATCCAGAGTGAGCTGGCCCGCGAGAGCTTGCAGCACATCGTGCAGGACAGCCGCTCCATCACGGAGACCTCGGCGCGCGCCGTCGAGGAGGCGAGCAAGGCGTTCGCCAGTGTCGCTCAGAGCCCGACCCTCGTCCGCTGAGCTGCGAAAGCATCAGACCCCGGGCACAATGATCCAGGGTTCATCACAAGCCAGGGGGCGGTCGCTTCGGCCGCCCCTTCTCTTTTCCTCGGTCGCACGGGCTCCGGCGCCTCGCGGCGCGGAGCGCACCATGTACAACCCTTTTGCTGTCGCCCTGCTGGCCTTAGAGGCTCAGAAGGTCGTTGAGCTGCGGTTCATGAAGCTCGCCTGGGGCGGCGCTGAGGGCTGCGCCGAAGCTCATCAGATGGTGAACGAGAAGGTCAGCGCCTTCATCGAAGCATCCGGAACGCTGATGACGGGCGGCTCCTGCGAGACGGTGGTCGCTCGCTACCGCGAGCATGTCGCAGCCAACACCAAGCGGCTGACCGCCGCCTAGAGCGGAATGCTCTCACCACCTTCGCCGCCTGGCCGGCCGAGGCTGCCCTCCAAGACACAAGGCTCACGTCATGACACAGCGTTCCACGACACGTAGTTGGCTGGTGCCGGCCCTGCTCGGGTCCGCGGCCGCCCTTGGCGCGTCGGCGCTCTACGCTGTCTCGAAAGCGCGTGGGGCGGAGCAGCGCCATCCGCCCATTGGCAGCTTCCTGACGGTCGATGGCGTGCGCCTGCATTACGTCGAGCGTGGGCAGGGTGAGCCCCTGGTGCTCATTCACGGCAACGGAACGATGATCCAGGACTTCTTGGTCAGCGGCATCGTCGATGAACTCGCCAAGCGCTATCGTGTCATCATCATCGATCGTCCCGGCTACGGGTACAGCGAGCGACCGCGGGCGCTCTGGACGCCGCGAGCGCATGCAACGCTGTTCCAGAAGGCGCTACAACAGCTCGGTGTCTCGCAGGCTGTGGTGCTGGGGCATTCGTGGGGCACCTTGGTCGCGGTCGCCCTGGCGCTGCAGGCTCCTCAGCTCGTGCGCGGTCTCGTCTTAGCTTCGGGATACTACTACCCGACCCTGCGCGCCGACGTGGTCCTGTTCTCGCCACCTGCGATCCCCGTGGTCGGAGATGCGATGCGCTACACGATCTCGCCCGTGATCTCCCGGCTCCTTCTGCCGGGCCTAATCAAGGCCATGTTCGCGCCGGCCTCAGTGCCGGAGCGCTTCGACCGAGAGTTCCCGAAGGAGCTGATGTTGCGCCCCTCACAGCTGCGAGCCTCTGCTGAGGACGCGGCGCTGATGACGCCCGTCACGGTCGAGCTTCAGGAGCACTATCGCGACCTGAAGCTACCCGTCGTGATCGTCGCGGGTGCGGACGATCAGATCGCAGATGTCGGCCGCCAGTCTGAGCGGCTGCACAGTGATTTGCCTGACAGCGAATTCATCGTCGTACCGGGCATGGGGCACATGATCCATCACCTCGCGCCCGAACAGGTCGTTCGAGCTGTGGAGCTTGCCACAATGCACGCGCGTGCCGCGGCTGCGTGAGGGAGAGATCAATGCGTGTCGAGGCCTGCTTCCTGTTCGATTTGGACGGCACTCTCGTCGATAGCGTCTACCAGCACGTGCTCGCTTGGAGCCAAGCGCTTGACCAGGAGGGGATCCCTTTGTCCGTCTGGCGGATCCACCGCAAGATCGGCATGAGCGGCGGCCTCTTCACGAACCAGCTTCTGCGAGAAACGGGACAGGAAATCAGTGAGGAGCGCATCGCGCGCCTGGGTCGCCTGCATGCCAAAGCGTACGGACGATTGTCCTCGCAGATCCGTCCACTGCCCGGCGCACGCGCGCTTCTGGCCAATCTCAACGAGGCCGGCATCCCCTGGGCTATCGCCACGAGCGGCCGTATGGAGACGGCCCGAGTGAACCTGGCAGCCCTAGACGTCGATCCCGACCACGTACCGGTGGTGACGCGCGATATGGTGAAGTACGCCAAGCCCGACCCAGATCTCTTCCTGGCCGCCGCTGAGAGGCTCGGCAAGGCGATCGAGACGGCCGTGATCGTGGGAGACTCGATCTGGGACATGCTGGCGACACGTCGCTGCCGTGGGCTCGGTGTCGGCCTGCTTTCGGGTGGTTACGGAGCGGACGAGCTGGAGCGGTCCGGGGCCGTGCGGGTCTATGAGGACCCGGCCGATCTGCTCAAACACCTCGATGAAGTAGGAGGAAGACGCTGATTTCGAGAACCCGGATGGCAACACCGCCTTGCCATGACGGCAATCCGATGAGCGGTCCGCACGATTGTGGGTCAGACCGGGAGCACGCCGCAGCGACCGCGCGCGAAGTTGCCCGCCACTGCGCGTCCTATCGTGAGCCTGTTCGTAGGCTTGCCCGGTGGCAGATCGCTAACACCTTGCTGCCGTACCTGGCGCTCTGCACCTTCATGCTCTGCATAGCCGCGAACGGTTACGAGCTCTTTATGTTGCCGCTCGCGGTGCCGGCTGGAGGCCTCCTCGTCCGGCTGTTCATCATACAGCACGATTGCGGGCACGGCTCGTTCCTGCCCTCCCGCGCCGCCAACGATTGGCTCGGGCGTGCTCTGAGCATTTTGACGGTGACACCCTACGACAGCTGGAAGCGGGCGCACGCCCTGCACCACGCCTCCACCGGTGACCTGAGCCGCCGCGGAACAGGAGACGTTCACACCCTGACCGTGCGTGAGTACCTCGCCCTGTCGCGCCTGGGCCGGCTTCGATACCGCCTCTATCGCAACCCGCTCATCCTGATCGTACTTGGTTCGCCTCTCAACTTCCTCGTCCTGCAGCGGCTTCCGTCCGGCGTGGGCCTGCCGTGGCTCATGGCTTGGCGGGACGTGCTGGCTCTCGACATCTTCCTGGTCGCCGTGATGGCCGCGCTCGCGTTCGCGACTGGCGGGATCGGGTCGGTGCTGTGGGTGTTCCTGCCGGTGATCAGCGTCGCCGCCTGGATCGGCGGCTGGCTGTTCTATGTCCAGCACCAATACGAGGAGACCGTCTGGGAGGAGGCAGAGGCCTGGGATTTCCACCGCGCGGCACTCGGCGGCAGTTCGTACTATGTCCTGCCGCGCGTTCTGCAATGGTTCACCGGCAACGTCGGCCTGCATCACGTCCATCACCTGAACAGCCGCATCCCGAACTACCGGCTTCAGGAATGCCTGGACGGCCACGCGCTGCTCGGACAGGTGGGCCGACTGACGCTGCGCGACAGCCTAGGTTGCGTCGGGCTGGCACTCTGGGACGAGGATGCCCGCAAGCTCGTCGGGTTCTCACGCCTGCGCACGCTCCAGCCAGCCTGAGAGCGGCCAGGATCATCACATTGGTCGAGCAGAGCCAAACCTCGTCCAGGATGCGCTCCTACCAGGTGCACTTCCTGGCGAAGTGCTGCACGCTCGATAACTGAGCACCAACTCGGAGCGCATGGCCGAACTCGTAAACGCGTACCTGCCCCGCGTTTCGTGTTGCAGTGCAACGTAAGGGAGCGCGGCCCGTTGTGTGAGAGCTACCCTCGCATCGATCGGTGAGGGACGGCATCGGGTGTTCGCTCGTCGGGCGAAGCTGCGGTGCTGCCACCTGACTGAAAGTTCTTTCCCGATGCGCTTCGCAGCCACTCTCACGGCCCTCGCTCTGGCCCTCGCACCATTTCCGACGATGGCCTCCTCCTGCGCCGAGCAAATCGGGACGATCGAGCGCCGCCTCGACAGTGCCGGCGCCGTCGAAGTCACCGGCCTGCAGGCGGGTCATACCCTTCAGACCGGCTCACCCCGGGGCGTGCAGGCCGTTCGCCTCGGCGCCCCGAGCGACCCCGACATGATCTCAACGGCCGACCGCGTGGCAGGGGCCAGAACCCTCATCATCCGCGCGGGCGACGAAGACAGGCGGGGCGACAAGCGCGCCTGCGAGAACACCATGACCGAGGCCAAGGGGATGATTGGCGCTCTGCCGTAGCCTCACCCCATCGCAGCAGGTAGCCCCCCACGAAAGCACAGTGATGAGCAGACAGCTCGGGATCGCCTCGACAGAGATGCTGGGGCAAGCCATCGACCGACCCCGCGCCCTGGCACGCCGGTTCGGCAATACGGCCGGGAGCCGAGCCTACGACGTGTTCGTTCCGTCTGGATATGAGGGAGCCCCTCTTCCTCTAGTGGTGATGCTGCATGGCTGCTCGCAGTCATCGCGCGACTTCGCCATCGGCACGGGAATGGACCGGTTGGCGGAGGAGCAAGGTTTCTTCGTTGCCTATCCGGACCAGCCAAGATCGGCCAACATCGCCAAGAGCTGGAACTGGTTCAAGGACGAGCACCAGAGACGCGACCGAGGCGAACCGTCCATTCTCGCCGGCCTTACGTGTGAAATTGTGAGTGAGTTCAACATCGATCCGACACGGGTCTACGTCGCCGGACTGTCCTCGGGTGGCGCAGCCGCCGCGGTCATGGCGATGACGTACCCGGACATCTACGCGGCCGTCGGGATCCACTCCGGGCTGGCGTTCGGTTCGGCCGGCTCGATGTCTGAAGCTTTGTCCGCCATGCGGCGAGGCGCCTTGCTCCGGCCAAGGCAAGCAACGCGTTCGGTGCCGACCATCGTCTTCCACGGAGATCGCGACACGACCGTCTCACCGGTCAACGGAGAACAAGCTATCGCCCAGGCGCAACCCGATGTGGACCTGACCATTGCCACCATCGAGGGTCGCTCCAGCGGCGGAGTGGCCTACACCCAGACCGTCCTGACCGAACCGGGCGGTGTGTGGTCGTCGGAGCAATGGGGTCCTGCACGGCGCCGGTCACGCCTGGGCTGGCGGCCACCCAGCCGGCTCCCACACCGATCCGACAGGTCCCGATGCCAGTCGCGAGATACTACGGTTCTTCATGTCCCACGCGAAGAGCGGCGGAGCGCGACGACACTGACTGCCTTCCTGGATGAACCAGACCGAAGCGGTTCCTGAGGAGCGTCCCTTGGTCGATCTACGCATCCATCACCGGACGACCTACCGCTACAGGCAGCCGGTCGGGCTGGGGCCACACCGGCTGATGCTCCGCCCGAGGGAGGCCCGGGACCTGAGGCTCCTGTCGAGCGAGATCATGGTGACGCCGGATGCGGCTGTGAGCTGGGCCAACGACGTTGCCGGGAACGCGGTCGCGACAGTCACCTTCGGAACACCGTCCGACACGCTCGTCATCGACAGCGTCGCGCACGTCGAGATTTTGGCACTCACCTATCCGGTCTTCGACATCGCCGCTTCGGCCATCTCGTTTCCCTTCCGGTACTCTGACGACGAGTGGACGGACCTTGGAGCACTCACCGTGCGGCAGTACCCTGATGGGGAGCGCCTGCAGAGATGGGCCCAGGGATTCGTTGCGGGCTACCCCACCGACACCCTCTCGCTCCTCAAGGACATCAATGCCGGTGTGGGTGGTGGCATCACCTACCAGGCCCGGGAGGACGAGGGCACACAGTCGCCGGACCAAACCTTATCGTCGGGTCTGGGCTCCTGCCGGGATCTTGCCACGCTCTTCGTTGAGGCGGTCCGTAGTCTCGGCTTCGGTGCACGGGTCGTCTCGGGCTATCTCCATGACCCCACGCGCGCACTGCTCGGCTCGGCCGATGCCGGTTCTACCCATGCCTGGAGCGAGGTCTACCTGCCCAGCGCAGGCTGGGTCACCTTCGATCCAACGAACTGCAGCGTGGGCGGTGCGAACCTCATCCCGGTCGCCGTGGCGCGCGACATCCGCCAGGCCATGCCGGTGATGGGCAGCTTCATCGGGCCCGCCGATGCCTTCCTGGATATGTCCGTCGCTGTCCAGATTGCCGACTGACGCAGCGCTGGGGCCGCTTCTGGCAGACAACAACCCTGGCCTTCAACAGCCGGCGGAAAGGCTTCAAGCTCCCTCAGCGTCCACTATGACGCAGGCGAGGAACCCATTAGCCAACACACCCGTTTTCATTGTGCGACGCAACATAGCCGCCGAGGAGCGATATTGACCTGACCGGCATTTTGGACCGTGCCAGTTGCGAGGCTACTGCATGGTAGCGGCCATGGGTCGGCGGAAGGCCAGCTCCGGGAAGCTGACGGGCGCGGGCGGCCGGTAGCCCAGCGACGAATGCGGCCGGACGCGGTTGGAGCTGGTGTGCCAAAGCCCGATCACAGCTTGTGCCTCTTTGAGCGAGTAGAAGATCTCTTGGCGCAGGCACTCGTCGCGTAGCTCTGCTCGCAGATGCCCGCCTCTTTGCAGGCAACGGCGATGCTCTTGCCCCTGGGCTGTCTGCACCTCGATCTGGCGCAGCGTCAGTACCACCTGCTCGGCACTCGGCCTCTGTCCTCGCCTCATCTCCAGCTCCTCCGGTCCTGGCTGATCCTCGCAATCAGCCCGGTCCAAAGCCAGCCGGTCAGGTCACTCCCGCCGGGCGTCGGCGGCTGCGTCAGGTGGAAGTGCTTGCGGTCGCTTGTGACGGTCTCAGCCAGCCCGTCGATAGCGCCCACGATCTCGCTCGCAGCCACGTAGACCAGCGAGTTGATTGGCGCGTCAGGACACGCGACCTCAACCCCGCCAATCAGGCAGCGTCCAGCCATGTGGTCGACAAGGTGACGGTCGCCGTGAGCACGACATCATCGCTCTCGTCGCGCACCGTCGCACCAAGGCGGCTGTGCATGTGTTCGAGCGGACGTTCCCTCGCCACGTCGCAGAGCAGCCTCAGCGCGCACTCGCTCACCGCGTCCGGGCCCACACACTCCTGCCCGCGGGTGTCGCGCGACGAGAACTTGCTGTTGTGAATGTCGAAGAAGTAGCGTGCCACATGGCTCTCCGCAGGTCATCGGCGGGAGCACACGCCTCTCTCAGCGGCTGATTGCCAGGGATCGGATCAGCGGTGAGCCACCTTAGGCCCTGCTCAGCCACATAGCCACGCAATTCGCCGGAGTGGCCCGCGATCCTCACGCCTGCCCAGTTCGGCGCAGAAGATGCAGGTAGTTCGAATTAAAGTGAGCGAAGGCTTGTAGACGGGCAACATCCGGAACCGTCAGCACGCCCTTGGCCAGAGTGATCAGGCCATCCGCGCGCAGCTGCTGCAGGGTGCGGTTCATGTGAACGGGCGAGATCCCCAGCGCGTCGGCCAGCTCGTTCTGCGTCAGTGGAAGGTAACAGCTGTTTGGTTCCGCAAGTCCGACAGCCTGAAGGCGCACCAGCAGCTCGCAGAAGAGGTGGGCTGTCTGAGCTTCTGAGGAGCGCTGGCCCATGCCGGTGAGCCATTCGCGCAGGATGCCCTCATCGACCAGCGTCGCCCACCACAAGGCGCGGGTGATGCGGGGATGGTTCAAGGTCAGTTCCGCAATGCTCTCGCTTGAGATCGCCACCATCGTGCACCGGCTCAGCGTGCAGATGCTGTGATCCATGAAGCCGAGGATGGCGACGTGCAGATCGCAGAAGTCGCCTGGGATCAGGAAGGCCAGGATCTGGCGCTTGCCGTCCGGCAGGACTTTGTAGCGACAGGCCAGTCCGCTCATGACGAGGTGGACCACCTCCGGCCGCTCACCTTCCTGGATGAGATCCTGCCGCGCCTCGACCTCGCGTGTTCGGGCGCACAATTCCTCCAGTGTAACCTTGTCTGCCGCTGAGAGAGCGGCCCCGTGTTCGAGCTTCAGGATCAGCGGGTTCGACGCTGGCCGTAGGCATGATGGGCTGGATGCGAAATCGGCCATCCGCCAGCTAGATAGCCATAGGACGCTGAGGTCAAACTGCCAGTCCCTCTGACAAGCTGGCAGAAACCCAGCCGCGCCATATGCCAAAGCTGGAAGCACGCATTTCTTCGTCGAAGCTATGCCGTACGCCCGACGTCAAACCAGACACTCTCCAGCACTTTTGCTCGCCAGTCTGCCTGGGCTGGAGCCAACTGGACGATGTGCATGATGGCCTCATCCAAGGCATCCAGCCCTCCGGCCTCGTAGATGTCCTCACCGAACCGGTGCAGATCTGCCCAATGATCCGCGTCGATCGAGTTGCCGACGGGACAGCTGAAATCGGGTCCGAACCGGGTTCTTCCGGGCTCGCGCCACGTGGTGAGATTTCCGCCATCGCTCACGGCACTGAAAATAGAGCCTGCCGCTTCATTCTCTGCGATAGCTTCCAGCAGAGCGTCAGCCGCGTCTTCAGCTAAAGTTGCCCGCTGGTGCAGCACCGCTGCAGCTTCTGGATCATCCGTCATGTCTGATCCTCACGCAAGCTGATGAGCAAGCTCTTCATCTTCGCGCGAGCGCGTTGCTGCGTCGAGCCCGCGTGCAGAGCACCAAGCTGCAAAGGCGCGCTCGCGTGCCTCGTATGCTGAGCGCAAGGCGCTATCTGGCTCGCCACGCCCGCTTGGCTTGTCGCGGTGGAAGTATGGGTTGCCGCCGTGAAGGCCCCGAACTTCGCGCGCCCAAGGCTCATCTGCGGCGGCGAACTGCTCATCGATCTGCGCAAGCCGAACTGGATGCACCACGGCAGAGCTCCTTTTGGATGAGGAAACCCTCCCCGCCCACATCATCTCTGGCAACGCCAAATGTTATAGGAAGTAATGCTCGCAGGAACTCGCTACCCGAGCGATCCTTCAAGGCGTTGGACAGCCGGAAATGGACGAAGGCCAAACGCTGAAACGTCAATTCTGACGTTGTAACAGTCAGGCGCTTTAGGTTTTCTGGACGACCGCTCTGGCACTGCCGCGGAACGATAAAGCCGGCAGCAACGTTTTTCTTGTGCGGTGCAACATGGCCGCAGAGGAGCGGGTATGATCGGGCCAGCAGAAATCGAGGACATGCTGTCGGAGTATGCCGACGCACAGCCCAGCCCCGACGACCTGATGTCGACAGAGCTTCAGAGCTGGCCGCCCAGCCACCGGTCGTGGGGCGCAGGGCCTATCGCGTCTGTCACTGAAGAACTTCTGCCCGTCGAGGACCTCGGGCAGACAGCCGCTGTTCTGGGGTGAGTAGTATCAGCAGAAGTAAGGCGCCTTCAAAAGACCACAATGTTTGGTTAAATAAGGGGTATCGGACCAGATCCATTCGGCCCGCTCTCGATCGAGCGCCGAGCCCGGTTTCCCGTCTTTTTCAAAGTTTGATCGCTGCCCTATCCGCAGCGCACCTGTCGCTCGCTTCTAGCTGCGACACTCCTGAACACACGCGCCGACCGACGGCTTCTGCCGTAGCGGCCTATGGATTTCGCATGCACATCACTACTGAACTGAAGCCCACGGCGGCACAGTCGCGCTCTTTAGCTGGCGCCAAGCCGGCTATCTCCAATTCTGTTTGGAAGCCGCAGCCCTGCGGTCTCACCCGCGAAGAATTGCGTAAGATCGTCCTAGAGCAGCTCGGCTGACCTACAGAAACCCGCTCCCTGAGTGACCCTTGAAGGCGTTCGCCCGAAAGATGTAGCCCAGCGCCGCGCGCGAGTCGCGATGTCCACTCTGCTCATGATGAGGGCGAGATCGCCGCCGCGCTCGGCCGCCGTCGTGATGTAGCCGGTCCGGAACGAGTGCGCCCCAAAGGTCGAGACATTGAGGCCAGCGGTTTTCGTGTAACCCTTCACGATCTCGGCGATGCTAGCGGCACTGCTCGGGCATCCGCACTCATTGTAGCGCCCTCCACCGTTCCGAGAGGTCGAGCATAGCTTCCGGAGGTTGGACAGGATCTTGGAATGGGTTGCCAATGCTCCAGTGAATGAGCCGAGTGACGCTTGTCCCCCGTGACCTAAGAGCCTCTAACAAAACCGGTTGCGGCGCGTTGAGAGGAGATGGCGAAACCGCTCCTTCCCGACGGCTTATGGGCCGTGATCGCCCCGCTGCTGCCGCCTGAACCGGCCAAGCCTAAGGGTGGGCGCCCTCGAACATCCGACCGCGTAGCGCTGACCGGCATCTTGTTCGTGTTGCGCTCGGGCACGCCTTGGGAGCTGCTGCCGCGCGAGATGGGCTGCGGCTCGGGCATGACCTGCTGGCGACGCCTGCGCGACTGGCAGAAGGCTGGAGTGTGGGACCGTCTGCAACAGGCGCTGCTCGACCGGCTGGGACGCCAGAACGGCATCGACTTCAGTCGCGCTTCGCTCGACAGCGCCTCGATTGCCGCCAAAAGGGGGGCTCGGCGACGGGCCCGAACCCGACTGATCGCGGCAAGCCGGGCACGAAGCGCCACGTCCTCACCGATGCGAAGGGCATCCCTCTCGCGCTGAGCCTCACAGGGGCCAACGTGCACGACAGCCGGATGCTGGAGGAGGTCGTGGATGCCGTCCCGCCGATCCGCCAGTGCTGGGGACGACCGCGCAAACGCCCCGCCCGGCTGTATGCCGATAAGGCTTACGACCACCGCCGCTGCCGTCGGGCTCTTACCCGCCGGCGCATCCAGCACCGCATCGCCCGCCGCGGCATCGAGAGCAGTCAGCGTCTCGGGCGTCACAGGTGGGTGGTCGAGAGGACGCTGGCCTGGTTTGCCCAGTTCCGCCGCCTTGCCATTCGCTACGAGCGGCGGAGAGATATCCATCTCGCCTTCTCCACGCTGGCCGCAGCCCTCATCGTCTGGCGCTTCATCGAACGATGGTTTTGTTAGACGCTCTAACATTACAGTTGCAGGGTGAGGCTCCTATCTGAGTGGTTTCGGATGGGAGAGCGCGATGTCCTCAACCTCGCTCGTGATCCTCCCCTGTTTCAGTGGACACGGAGGTTACGTTGCCCAGCGCTGCTCAGCTTGCTCAGGCGTACGGTAGCCGAGGGCGGAGTGGAGGCGCTGTCGGTTGTAGTAGCCCTCGATGTAGGCGAACAGGTCGCGACGTGCCTCGTCGCGGGTTGCCCATCGGCGCTGATGGACGAGTTCGACCTTGAGTGTGTGGAAGAAGCTTTCCATCGGGGCATTGTCGAAGCAGCATCCTGTCCGGCTCATCGAGGCGACCGCCCCTACGACGGCGAGTTGCTCGCCGTAAGCTGCCGCAGCGTATTGGCTCCCGCGATCCGAATGACAGATGAGCCCGGCAGCTGGCCGTTGCCGCTGGGTGGCCATCATCAACGCGGCCAGGGTCAACTCGATGCGCATGTGCTCGCGCATGGCCCATCCCACGAGCTTGCGGGTGGCCAGATCCAGCACGGCCGCGAGGTAGAGCCAGCCCTCGCCAGTCGCCAGGTAGGTGATGTCGGCTAGCCAGACGCGGTTGGGGGCTGCCGCCACGAAGGTCTGCTGCAGGAGGTTGGGAGCGAGCGGCAGGGGATGATTGCTGTCGGTGGTGCACGGGCGATAGCGGCGGCCTGCCAGAGCCCGGATGCCGTGTCGGCGCATCAGCCGCTCGATGCGGCCTCGGCTGACGCCGCGTCCCTCCGCGCGCAGAGCGGCATGCATCCGCGGTGAGCCGTAGCGGCTCTTGTGCTGTTCCTGCAGGCGTCGCACGTCCGCCAGCAAGGTACGGTTCTCCTGGGCGCGGCGGCTCTCAGGCCGGGAGCGCCAGGCATAATACCCACTGGCCGAGACCCCGAGCACGCGGCACATGAGACGCACCGGCCAGATGCTTCCATGCTGCTCGATGAAGCGAAACGTCATTTCGGCACCTCCGCGAAGATGCCGATGGCTTTTTTTAGTATGTCGCGCTCCATGCGCGTGCGATCGAGTTCGCGCCGCAGGCGAGCGATCTCGGCGGCCTGATCGGCCGGTGAGGTCAGAGGCGAAGCCGCCACAGGCGTAGGCCCACTGCCGACCACACGTGGCGGGCTGTCCTGTAGGCTCGCGCGCCAGGCCCGCAGCATCGAGGGCTGGATGCCAAGCTCGGCTGCGATCTGCATCTGCGGCCGGCCGCTGCTCTCCAGAAGGGCCACGGCCTCACGCTTGAACTCAGGCGTGAACGTTCGTTTCGTTGTCCCCATCAGACACCTTCCAGCCCCCGTAGGAGCGTAGCAGAGGTGTCCACTCATTCAGAGGAAGATCACTCGAATCCACGCTGGAGCTCTGGTCGACGACACTGCGGCAGGCCAAGCAGCGCATCCGCCCGCTGTTTGCCGCCCCGAGCGTCGCCGCCTCCGCCAACGCCTTCCTGGAGGGCTTGCTTGGGGGTGAGCGGCGCAAGACCGGCTGGATGCGGGCTGAAGCTGCTGGTGATCCAGGCCCCTGGCGCCAGCAGGCTGTCCTCGGTCGCACGCACTGGGACGCGGAGGCGCTGCGGGACGTGGTGCGTGACTACGTCCTCGAGACGCTCGGCTCACCTGACGCGGTGGTGGTGATCGACGAGACCGGCTTCTTGAAGCAGGGCAGAGCCTCGTGCGGTGTGGGCCGGCAGTACACAGGCTCAGCTGGCAAGATCACCAACTGCCAGATCGGGGTGTTTGCCGCCTACGTCTCGGATCAGGGCCACGCCTTCATCGATCGTCAGCTGTACCTGCCCAAAGCCTGGGCCGGAGACCCGGCTCGAAGGCGGACGGCGCATGTGCCGGAGGCCATCACCTTTGCCACCAAGCCGCAGCTGGCGCTGGCCATGATCGAGCGGGCGATAAAGGCAGAGGTGCCGTTTGCGTGGGTTGCGGCTGACAGCATCTACGGGGTTGGCGAGATCGAGCTGGCGCTGCGCCGTGCGTACAAGGGCTACGTGCTCGGTGTCACGGGTCAGCATCGGTTCTGGTCCTGGGACCAAAACCTCGACGTCGCGGGCACCGCCGAGGAGATCGCCAAGGATCTCTCCAAGACAGACTGGATCCGGCTCTCGGCCGGATCTGGCACGAAGGGACCGCGCCTGTTCGACTGGGCCTACCTGCCGCTGGCCACGCTGCCGGCGGATGCGCTCGACGCCGCTCTTGATCAGAGCGTGTGGACGCGCGGCCTGCTCGTGCGGCGCAGCCTGTCGGACGGGAGCTTCTCCTACTTCACCACTTGGTGCCCGGTCGGCACGCCGGTGCAGACGCTGGTGGCCGTGGAGGGGCGACGCTGGGCCATCGAGGACGCGTTCGAGACCGCCAAGACGGAGCTCGGGCTGGCCCACAACGAGAGCCGTTCGTGGCACGGCTGGCACCGGCACGTCAGCTTGGTGATGCTGGCTTTTGCGATGTTGGCGCGGGTGCGCCGGTTGGCCAACGGAACGCCCCCAAAAACGCCGCTCATCGCCAAGCTCGCCGGTGCCGTGGTCCATTCAGGAGATCCGGCGCGTGGCGATGCGGCTGGCGCAGCGGCGCATTGAGCCCGCGCTCGTGCTCGCTTGGTCAGCCTGGCGGCGCGCCCACCAAGCTGCCGCCCGACAGGCGCACCTCAGAACGAAACTGCAACTGTAATGCTAAGGGCTCGCGGGACTTCTCATGTTCGGAGCACGGTCCGCAGCTAGGCTTTTTAGTCTTTTCCCCCCTTGAGCCTGTTGGGCACGCGGATGTTCATCTTCAGCCCGCCCGGCCCAGCTGGGCGGCTTTCTTTTGTGTGCCTGCTCACCAGCTGAACAATGGCCCCGAGGCAACGTTAGCTCGGCAGTGCTACGCGGCAGTAGGGTAAGCGAGACGATGCAGGGGTTGCCGAACATCAGGGAGACAGCAGACCTGCGGACCCTCCTGGATCGGCAGGAATGCCAGGTGCAGCGGGTCCACCGAGCCTATCAGGCGAACCCTGCACACCGGGCCCACAAGGGCCAGCTGGCGCGACAAGTTCTCGGGACTCGACTGGCGCCGCTGGTGTGGCAGATCCGAAGGGCCCTGATGGAGATCGGGGAGATCAAGGACCGTCCAGCACCCAGGGGTCTGCCGGCTCTGCTGGTCCAGCAGGTCAAACTGATCCTGCTGGCTCGGACGGTCCGAAGAGGATTACGGGTGCTGCAGGAACGCCAGGTTGTTCTGGATCGTCTCGCCCCGTTGGGTCCGCTGACCTGAACGGCCCGCAGGCCCAAGACCTGCATGACGCGAGCCCATCCCCTCAGGACAACTGCTCCTCGCCAGCATGCTTCTGTTCCGGGGTGAACTCGACCTCATCGTCGTCGAGAAGCTCGTCGAGTTCGTCGGCAAGGTCGCTCACCTGGTTCTCGGTCGCGAACAGGCGAATGACTTGGCGGTCGTCGGTCTCCATCGTGAGCTGGTATCCGCCGGGCACCTCCTCCGTGGAAACGCTGGCGAGAATTTTCATCGCAGACAAGGCCGTTCTCCGTCCTGATAAGCGAAGGGCAACGTGCGGCAATGGCGATCGACTCATGCCTCGCCGTCCCGGCGCCGTTCGTTCACGCTACGGGGCGGCCGGTGTCTTCATCATCGATGAGTTCGCAATCGGCCTACAGACGCCCCATCTACAAGCTACCCTCCGCGCAATCCCGTGCACTGGGTGACGACGGGGAGGCCATCATGGCTCATTCCACGAACAATGGCGCTGCTCAGGCGATTTCGGCGGTAGATTTCAACGAGCGCGTGAAACGCATGTTGGTCGACAAGCCCGACCCGAAGAAAGGGAAGCAGTATCAGCGGACGCAGTTCCAGTCCAAGCGGCCAGCCCCGCAGAAATAGTCCCACATCACCATGGAATTTGATCCGGCTGAACTGGCGCATCTTCGCGAGATGCGCTGTCTCTCGGAAGACGCGTGCGGTCACACCATCTATGCCGGCCTCACGCGTCTCGAATCCGAGGAATATTTCGCGCTGACGCGACCCGGCGGCGCCGATCGCCATGAGGGCGAAGCGTCCGGTGCTCATAATGCGCGACGCGCCCGTTTTCTGGCGCTGCATCATAGAATGAGGAACGCTCAACTCCAAGCCATGGCACGCGATCGAGCGGCGGGACACAACTTCAACGGACCACTTGGTGTCGCCGAGACGCCCAAAGATCCGGGCACGGAGGAAACATGAAGAAGCTCGCAACAATGACGACGCTGGCGCTCGTGTGCGCTGGCCGCGTCCTCGCTCAGGGCCGGCCGGCCGAAAGTGCGTCGGCAGCTTCCGGAAACGCCGAGGAGAACAACAAGCCGCGATCCAATTCAGCAGGCGGCGGTGGCTCCGGTGGCGGTCAATAAGATCGCGCTACGGATGGGTGCGGTGATTGAGGCCCGCCCGGTTCGCCGCAGCGGGCCCTTTATGTTGTGCCAAGGATGCCGCATGTTCCGGCAGCAACCATCAGACATTCGCCACGTTGAACCTCCAGATGCCGGACTGCGTTCGGCAAGGAGATTTCATGAACAAATTAGTAGTTGCCGCGGCTTTGTCGCTGTCGTTCACATGCTCGGCACTCGCTCAAGGCTTACCAGACGCGCGGGCGCCAAGCGCCACGGGGACTGTCGTTCAGGGACAGTCAAGCAATACTGGGTCTGGTCGTGGCGTAATCATTGCGCCAAGCGCGACAGGCGCTGAGACCATCACGACGGACTCAGCCGCAGGTGGGAATGCTGGCCAGCCTTCGCGCGCCGTGCCGCAAGGCAGTTCCGGCAGCGGGGGTAATGGCAGCGGTGGCCAGTAACATCTGAACGGCGCATCCCAACTCGACTGAAGCCCCGCAGGCTCACGGCTAGCGGGGTTTTCGTCGGTAGGGTCAGCGCAGAGCGAGCCGCGAGCGGGGAGCGCTCCACCACCGGGAGAACGCAGTGTGTGAAGTTTTCGACCTCCTGGACGCTAACCAGCGCGAGAGAGCTGCGCAGGTTGGGCTCGCCGATCTCCAAGCTGCCCTAGCCTCCCGAACGCCGGAAGAGCGTGCTGCGTTTTGGAAGGCGATCAATATCTACTACGTTCCACCACCCAAAGATGAGGACGATTGAATCGCGCCAATTCACGTCACCGCCTTCTCGCGCGGCTGAGTTGCTGAGGTCGAGAAAGCCGCAGGCTTGCTCCAGCAACGATGCCTCCTGCGCGCTGTTAGGTCTCTATGGTTACAATTTCCGTCATGATCGCAACTCCAAGCGGAGCACGCGTCCTGGCTCACTCGCAGGAGAGGGAAGCTGCGCTCTCTGGGGAGTCCATTTTGCGCAACCTCGAACGCGTCGCTCTGCCGACCGCAATCTGGATTCAATGCGCGGACCTCGCGATTGCCCTTCGGCTCACCGGCTATCTCAATGGCGTGCAGGAGGAAATGATCGGCGTGTGAGCGGCCGGTTGAGCACGTCGCGGTCTTTGCCTGAGCAGTCAGGGGCAGGCAGGCTCTGATCACCCACTCTACCACCCGCCCTTGTGCGCCCTGATCGAGGATAGCGTCTGGTACAAGATGAAGATGCGCACCGGTCTTTCCTATCGCACACGCGACGGCCGTATCGCCGGCCCCGTTCTCGCACGAGGTGGTCACTCTCACCCCTGGGAGGGGCGCGTCGAAGGTCTGGAAGAGATTCAATACTGGACTGACGACGGCCTTCTTTTCGCAAGCGGCGAGTTGCACAACTTGGACTTGGTAGGGTCTGTGCGGGGATCTGCCGGCAAGGCGATCGACCAAATGACGCTCGACGACTACCGGCGCGGCGTGGCTAGGCTTCGTAGCGCGTTCTGAAACCCTGTCTGTGGTTTCCGATGGCCGACCAGCGGACGCTGTTCGCCTCTGCTGGCATTTGGCGCCGGGGACAGGCGTGCGCGGCCCGAAGCGAGACGAGCCGGTCGAGGAAGAGCACCGGCTCTACAGCTTCCTGACGACGGAGGCGACCGGCGTGGTCGGCTCTGTACATCCGAAAGCGATGCCGGTGCTGCTGATCACCGAGGACGAGTGGCGCATCTGGCTTGAGGCACCGACCGAGGAAGCTCTGGAGCTGCAGCGCCCTCTGCCTGATGAGATGATGAAGGTCGTCGCGCGGGGCGCCCGCAAGGATGAAGGTTGAACGGCAGACGTAGGACTGCACGAGCAGTCCGCCCCGGAAAGGAGCCTTGCTGATTGTTTCTGCGCGCCAGCCCTTGATTTGCTTGCGCATATGATGATCTACGCCGCGTGAGGGCGCATGAACCATGGACTTACAACGTGACAGAAAATACTGAGGGGCAGAGCCCCGACTTCGTTGGGCTCGCAGCTGACATCGTCTCGGCCTACGTGTCCAACAATCCTCTGCCGGTCGCTGAGTTGCCGGCTCTCCTCACCAGCGTGCACGTGGCGCTGACCGGCCTCACGAGCGGCGCGCCTCAGGCCGCTGAGGAAGAGGTCGAGAAGGCCACGCCTTCGCAGATCCGTAAGTCGATCACGCCGGACGCCCTGATCTCGTTCATCGATGGCCGATCGTACAAGACGCTGAAGCGGCACCTGACCGGACATGGGCTTGATCCGCACAGCTACCGCCAGCGCTTCGGGCTGCCCAACGACTATCCGATGGTGTGCGCCAGCTACGCCGCCCAGCGCTCCGAGCTTGCCAAGTCCATCGGCCTCGGCCGCCCGGGCGCACGTGCCACTGAGGGTGAGACTGCCGAAGCTCCGACGAGCCGCGGGCGCCGCAAGGCGGCCTGAAGGGGCGACTCTACCTGGCGCTCCACTGCGTACTCGAGGATCGGTGATAGCTACCGATCCTCAACGTTCGGCGGCGTAGGCATCAGCCGGCAAAGCCGATCTGAGAGCAAGCCGGATGCTAATTGCTGGGCAAGAACGACGCCGATCCGTACGCACCACCGCCAATCTACCGGGGACAGCTACCTTCACGAGCGGTCGACAGGTCGCCTGCACCGTCGTGGATCATTCGGACACCGGCGCGAAGCTGGCCTTCACCTCGATCGGGTTGCTGCCGGAACGCTTCGAACTCACGTTTGGGGTGCGGAAAGCTCGGACAGTCAGCGTCGTGTGGCGGCGCGGGGCGGAGGTCGGCGTCGCCTTCGTGTAGCTGCTCATCGTCGGCATAACGGTCCGGCCATTTGGCATCCTGCTCAGCGCCGTTAGCTTAGGGGAAGGCACCGGCAGCGCGTCCAAACAGCGCCTGTCCGTCCGCTTGACTGTGGCGCTCGCGGGCTGCGAGAGGGCGGTGATGGACCCCACCATCCCGCCTGCCATCCTGTTCGGTCTCGCCCGTGACATCCTCCGCAACGAGATGGGCAAGCGCATCGAGCAGCGGCGATCTGTCGGACGAGACACGCCCGAAGGGGCGCGGCTCACGAAAGAGATCTCCACGCTGGTGGATCTCGGCAAGGATCTCGATGAGGCCACTGCCAAGCAGATCATCGCGGCTGGCCGAGCAGCGGTGGACAGCAAGCTGATGCCTCCAAAGATGGCGCGTGTGGATGCAGCAGAGATCCGTGAGCATCACCCACGACTGCTCGCCGACGACGCCCAGGTGTGGGTCGGCGCCGGCTGGCGGGGGATCCTCGACGAGGCGTTGGCCGCAGTGAAGGACCGTGACGTCCTCGTGCGGGTGGCGCGCGAGCACTGCGCGGGTCTGCACCTGATCATCGGTCCCAAGGCCGATTGGCTGGAGACCGACTTCGATGTTGCGGCCGAGGTGACGGAGCGGACGTGGTCGCGCTCCCTGCAGGTGTGCGAGACCTGTGGCTGCCCGTCAGCCGAAGGGCCATGGTCACGCTATCGGACCCGCTGCGCCGAACACGGGGAGGTCCGCTAGATATGTCAGCACTATACGACGAAGCGGTGGCTCTCACAGACTGAGGATGACGTAGACCTTCCATGCCGATGAAGTGCCCCACCCATACGCAATCGAGGTTGCGCCGCTCACAAAGCCCGAAGGGCAGTTCGGCTAGGCGATCCGCAAGAGCGGGAAGCTGATGGTGTAAAGGGCGGTTCAATTCCAGGCCGCCGTGGCGGAGCAAAACCAGGCCACTGGCGGCAGGTCGGCTGAACGCTGACGGCGCCGGAGCGAGCCTCTTCAGCCTTCGTCGTTGATCGTCAGGCTTCAGGTCGGCAGGACCTCGCCCGTCTCGGGATCATAGGGATTGGCGCTGGCCTGGTTTTGCTCCGCCGCGCCGAGACGGCTGCGCCGGATGCGGGAGGCTTTGAGGCGGTAGCTGTCGCCATTCAGGCTCAAGATGCTGACGTGGTGGGTCAGCCGGTCGAGCAACGCACCGGTCAGCCGCTCCGAGCCCAGAACCGACGTCCAGTCCTCGAACGGCAGGTTCGAGGTCACCACGGTCGAGCCGCGCTCGTAGCGCTGCGAGAAAACCTCAAACAGCAACTCCGCCCCTGTCGACGACAGCGGCACGTAGCCGAGTTCGTCGACGATGAGGAGCTTCACCGCGGCCAGCTCGCGCTGAAGCCTGAGCAGGCGGCGCTCGTCGCGCGCCTCCCGGAGCTGGTTGACCAGCGAGGCCGCAGTGGTGAACGTGACCGGGAAGCCCTTCTGGCAGGCCGCCAGGCCGAGAGCCAAGGCGATGTGGGTCTTGCCGGTGCCCGAGTTACCGAGCGCGATCACGTTCTCCCGGCCGAGGATGTAGCCGCAGCGCGCCAGTTCCAGCACGAGCATCTTGTTCAGCCTCGGGATGGCGGCAAAGTCGAAGGTGTCGAGGCTCTTCACCGCCGGGAAGCGGGCCGCCCGGATCCGGCGCTCGACCATGCGCCGCTCGCGGTCGATCAGTTCTAACTCGACCAGCCGCAGCAGGTAGCGCGGGTGGTCGAGACCGCTCTGAGCGCACTCGCGGGCGACCTTGTCATACTCGCGCAGCACGGTGGGCAGCTTGAGTTGCTTGAGATGGTGAGCGAGCAGGACGCCCGGCGTGGTCTCGTCACGCGCCGGGCTCATGCTGCCACCTCTGGCACCAACACCGCGTAGTCAGCCGCCACGGTGGTCCTCACCGTGGTTCTGGGCAGATGCGGATAGGCTGCCAAGTCGAGCCGGGGCGGTCGGCGTTCGAGCCGGGCGAGCGCGATCAGCTTGACCGCGTCGAAGCCCGGCGCCCCGAGCCGGATCGCCTCCGTGACGGCTGCGGCCACCACGGCCTGGGGCATCGCCTCCATCAGGCGCAGCACCTGGATGAACTCGCGCTTGCCCCGGTTGCCCATGCGCGCTTCCAGGAGGTGGCGCAGATGCTGGAACATCTCGGGCAGATCCCAGCCCTGGAGAGCCGCCGCCTGATCGAGGGCGTTCGGCTTGGTCTCGATCAGCGCGAGGTAGTGCAGCGGCTGGGACACGAAGATGCCGGTGCCGTAGCTGCGCGCGTGCCGGGCGATCTCGATCCCGCCGCACAGGATCACGACCTCGTCGACGAAGCCCTTCACCAGCACGTCCCGGAAGCCGTAGGCCGCGGGCACCGAGTAGTCGTTACCATGGTAGCGCACCAGCGCCGTCGAGGAGACGCGTGCCGCCCGCTTCTCGCACGGCTCCAGCGGCACCTCCGGCAGGGCCCGCAGGCCCGCGCGGTCGGCCAGGAGCCGCGTGCCGATGCTCTCAGGCCGCCGACCAGCTCGCTCATCCTGCCGTGCCCGGCAGCGGCGCTCCAGATCGGCGTTCAGCGCCTCGAACGAAGCGGCCTCCGGGGCCGGGGTCATGAAGTTGGACCGGGCGAACTTGACCAGCCCTTCGACCTTACCCTTGTCGTTGCCTTTGCCCGGACGACCGAAGCGATCCCGGAACAGGGAGTGGCTCACCAACTCGGTGAAGGCGCGGGTGCGCTCGCGCTTTCCGTCGCCGCAGATCTTGGCCACCGCGATCTTGGTGTTGTCGTACAGAATCGACAGCGGCACGCCGCCGAAGAAGGCAAAGGCGGCGACATGGCCGTCGAGGAAGGCTTCCGTCGTCTCCCGTGGATACGCCTTCACAAAGCAGGCGTCGGAGTGCGGCAGGTCCAGGCAGAAGAAATGGATCTTGCACCGCACGCCGCCGATCGTGGCCACCGCCTCGCCGAAGTCGACCTGGGCGTGGCCGGGCGGATGGGCGAGTGGCACGAAGGTCTCCCGCCCCTGCGCCCGGCAGATCCGGACATGGTCCTTCACCACCGTGTAGCCGCCGGCATAGCCGTGCTCGTCGCGCAGACGCTCGAAGATCCGCTTGGCCGTGTGCCGCTGCTTCACCGGTGCAGTCCGGTCCGCCTCCAGGATCGCCGCGATCACCGGGAGAAGAGGTCCGAGCTTCGGCTTCTCGACCGGCTTCGCGCGCGTGTAGCCCGGCGGCAGAGAGAACCGGCACATCTTGGCGATCGTCTCTCGGCTCAGCCCGAAGACCCGAGCCGCCTCACGCCGAGAGTTGCCCTCGATGAACACGAACTGCCGAACGGCCGCGTAGACTTCCACGGCAAACATCCCCAGCTCCTCTCGAAAGAGAAGCTTCTCCACTGGCCGGCTTTTGCACCGCCCGCATCAGCACCACGCTGACGCTCCAGTGGATGGTTTTGTCACCGCCCTACACAGCTCTCAGCGTCGATCAGAAGCCCGCGCTTCGCAACCAGCGCGTCTGAGAAGCCTCCCACACGCTCCTCGATGCTCCTGATGCTGCGCTCGTCGTCAGGCAGGATCATGAGAGCCGCGCGACCGCGCCGGCCGAACTCCGCACGCAGGTTCTCTACCTCTGCACGAACCCACCGCTCGACTGGGCCAGGATTGTCCTCCAGAGGCTCTGTCCACGCACGGTAGACCTCACCGGCCAAGGCCACCGTTTCCTTGTGGGTGAGCCTGCGAGGGCCTTCACGAACGGAGCGCCAGAGACCTTCAAGGTAAGCCACAGCCGCTGCCTGACGTGACTTCGCCTCCTGTGGATCGCGGGTGCGAAGAGAGGTGCGAATGTCCTTGGCCTTCTCGGAGATGATGAGGTTTGCGACCCCCTCGCCTACTGGAATGGCCAGCTTCATCCCACGGACTTTCGCGGCCACATCGGCCGGGATGCGTTGGACGAACTGATGGAAGGAAGTGCCCTTGCGCTTCATGGGGCGGGGCATCTGAAGGGGCATGTTGAACGCATCTGTTGAACAGTCAGATGCAGCGCAAACCCTTCAGGATCAAATGCTTTTTGCGGATCAGCGCTTTAGGTGGCTGATGGTGCCCAGGAAAGGACTCGAACCTTCACCTCTTGCGAGACTGGTACCTGAAACCAGCGCGTCTACCAATTCCGCCACCTGGGCCCGTCGACCGCGTGCGGTCGGCGTTGGCGATCGTTTAGGGGGCGGAGGCGGAATCGTCAATCGGGATTCCGCCCCGCTTCGTACGTTCAGGCGCTCGGCCACTCGCGGATGTCGACGAAGCGGCCGGCGACGGCCGCCGCCGCCGCCATCGCGGGCGAGACGAGGTGCGTGCGCCCGCGGGGGCCCTGGCGGCCCTCGAAATTGCGGTTCGAGGTCGAGGCGCAGCGCTCCTCGGGGCGCAGCTTGTCCGGGTTCATGCCGAGGCACATCGAGCAGCCGGGCTCGCGCCAATCGAAGCCGGCGGCCTTCAGGATGCGGTCGATCCCTTCCGCCTCGGCCTGAGCCTTCACGAGACCGGAGCCCGGCACGACCATCGCCGAGACGCCCGGATGAATCGTGCGCCCCTCCACGATCTTGGCGACGGTGCGCAGATCCTCGATGCGGCCGTTCGTGCAGGAGCCGATGAAGACGCGGTCGAGTGTGATGTCGGTGATCTTGGTGCCGGGCTGGAGACCCATATAGGCCAGCGCCTTCTCCTTCGACTGGCGCTTGTTCTCGTCGCTGATGCCGGACGGGTCCGGCACGCGGCCCTGCACGGAGATCACGTCCTCCGGGCTCGTGCCCCAGCTCACCAGCGGCGGAAGGTTCGCCGCATCGAGACGCACCTCGCGGTCGAAACGGGCGCCGTCATCGGTCAGGAGGCTCTCCCAGTAGCAGCGCGCGCGGTCGAAGGCCTCCCCGCGGGGGCCTTCGGGCGGTCCTTGACGTAGGCGTAGGTGGTCTCGTCGGGAGCCACCATCCCGGCGCGCGCGCCACCTTCGATCGACATGTTGCAGATCGTCATCCGCCCCTCCATCGAGAGGGCGCGGATTGCCTCACCCGCATACTCGATCACGTGGCCGGTGCCGCCCGCAGTGCCGATCTCACCGATGATCGCCAGGATGATGTCCTTGGCCGTCACGCCCGGCGGCAGCGTGCCGTCGACGGTGACGCGCATGTTCTTCGCCTTGCGCTGCAGGAGCGTCTGGGTGGCCAGCACATGCTCCACCTCGGAGGTGCCGATGCCGTGCGCGAGTGCGCCGAAGGCGCCGTGCGTCGAGGTGTGGGAATCGCCGCAGACGATGGTCTGGCCGGGCAGCGTGAAACCCTGCTCGGGTCCGATGATGTGGACGATGCCCTGACGCCGGTCGAGGGCGTCGTAGAACTCGATGCCGAAGTCGCGCACGTTCTCGGCCAGCGCCTCGAGCTGCGTGCGGCTCTCGGGATCCTCGATGCCGAAGCGGCGGTCCGAGGTCTGGACGTTGTGGTCGACGACCGCCAGCGTCTTCTCCGGGTGGCGCACCCTGCGGCCGGCCACGCGAAGCCCCTCGAAGGCCTGAGGGCTCGTCACCTCGTGCACGAGGTGGCGGTCGATGTAGAGGAGGCTGGTGCCGTCCGGCTCGACATCGACGACGTGGTCGTCCCAGATCTTGTCGTAGAGGGTGCGGGGGGCGCTCATGGTACAGGTCGCGTCTGGTGTGGATCTCGTCCGGTTGCCGGAACGGTCCTTCTTAGTAATGTCGCCGAGCCCGTTTCGGAAGTGGCAGGGCCCGGACCCGGGCGGATGGCAGCCCGGAAGAGCCCGCATGAGGCCCGATCGGCCCCTCGGCGCCGCCTGACGGGACCGCTCACGGCCGCTATATGATCTGATCACGTCCGCCTCGCGGCGGCGGTTTTTGCAAGTTCCGAGCCTCAGCCGTTGCGCCCCGACCTCCTCCTCCTTCGCCCGATGCAACCCCTCGTCATGGAGGGTCTGCAGCGGGACTTCGTCCTGCACCGTCTCGACGAGGCCCCGGCGCGGGACGGGTTCCTCGCGGAGGTGGGGCCGCGGATCCGGGCCATGGCGGTCAACGCGCACGCGCCGGTCGATGCGGACCTCCTCGCCCGCCTGCCGAACCTTGAGATCGTGGCGAGCTTCGGCGTCGGCTACGACACGATCGACGTCGGCGCCGCGCGAAGCCGCGGCATTGTGGTCACGAACACGCCGGACGTGCTCTCGGACGAGGTCGCCGACCTCGCGCTCGGCCTCCTCCTCGCCACGCTCCGCCAGATCCCTCAGGCCGACCGCTACCTGCGGGCCGGGCGCTGGCCGGAAAAATCGTTCCCGCTCACCGCCACCCTGCGAAACCGTACCGTCGGCATCCTCGGCCTCGGGCGGATCGGCCGCGCGATCGCCCGCCGTCTCGAGGGTTTCGGCGTCGACATCGCCTATCACGGACGCTCGCCTCAGGACGTGCCCTACGCCTATCACGCCTCGCTCCCCGACCTTGCACGGGCCTCGGACGTGCTGATGATCGTCGCACCGGGCGGACCCGAGACGCGGGGCATCGTGAACGCCGCGGTGCTGGAGGCGCTCGGGCCCCAGGGCATCGTCGTCAACGTCGCCCGCGGCAGCCTCGTCGACGAGGCGGCGCTGATCGCGGCCCTGCGATCGGGCACGATCCTCGGGGCGGGGCTCGACGTGTTCGCCGGCGAACCGCACGTGCCGGACGCGCTGACGGCGATGGATCACGTCGTCCTGCTGCCGCATGTCGGCTCGGGATCCGTGCACACCCGCGCCGCGATGGGGCAGCTGATCGTGGACAATCTCACGGCGTGGTTCGCCGGCAAGGGGCCGCTCACGCCGGTGCCCGAGACGCCCTGGAGCGGGCAGCCGTGAGGCGCGTCCTCGCCGCCCTGCTCCTCGCGACCGGCGCCGCGCGGGCCCAGGAGACGCCGCCGCCCCCGGAGCTGTTCGTGGCGAGCCTCCCCGAGACGGCCAGCGGCGTGCCGGGCACCTGGGACCTCTCCCGCGACGGCAGCACGCGCCGCTGCGTGATGACGCTGACCGGCGAGAGCGGCGAGGCGGGCCGCCGCCTGTTCTTCCCCGCCGGCTGCCGCAAGGCGCTGCCGATCATGAACGGCATCGCCGGCTGGCTCTTCACGGACGGCACGATGCGTCTCGTCGACCGCAACCTGCGGCCCGTCCTGATGTTCGCCCGGCGGCCCGACCAGAGAAGCCTCCTCGCAAAGGCCGAGACCGGCGAGGCCTACAGCCTCGTGCCGCTGCAGATCCAGGCGATGCGCCCGCCGGAGCCCGCCGCTTCCGGCCCGGCCGCGGAGGCCGGAGCGGCACCGCCGACCAGTACTGCCGAACCGACAGCGTCGGAGCCGGGACCGGCCCCGGGCGTCTATGCCCTCGACCGCTATCAGGACCAGGATGTGTGCCGCCTCTCCCTCGCGCCGCGAGACGGCGCGGCGGCGCCGGTGCACGTCCTCGACGGCTGCCGCGACAACGGTCTCGCGATCTTCGACCCGGTGACGTGGCGCTACGCCTCGGGCCGCCTCACCTTGGTGGCCAAGCGCGGCCACGTCGTGAATCTGGTGCCCATGGGCGACGGCCGGTGGCGCCGCGACCCCGAGACCGGCACGACCTTCCTGTTGCGGAAGATCGAGGGCCCCTGAGGCCGCCTCGTTTCCGGCTCCCGCTCCCTTATGCCTGCGGCTTCTGAGCCGGCAGCATGCGCTCGTGCAGGCCGTCGCGGCGGATGGCGACATGCCAAGCGGTCGCCAGCACGTGGAGCACGACGAGGGCGTAGACCGCCCACTGCCCGACGAGGTGGACCTGCTTAAAGATCGGCTGCAGCGCCTCGTCCTTGGCGAGGCCCGGAACGGTGAAGAGCCAGAAATACGGCGTGTCCCGGCCCGCGAGCGCGCTCAGCAGGTAGCCGCTCACGGGCATCACTAGGAAGATCGCGTAGAGCAGCCCGTGGTTGAGCCGCCCGAGAATGGTCAGGGCCGCCGGCGTGGCGGGATGCGGGGGCGCCGGGTGGATCATCCGCCAGACGATCCGGGCGATCACGATGGCGAGGATCGTCAGCCCCACCGACTTGTGCAGCACGAACATCGTGCCCTTGGCCGGTGCGTCGCGGGCGAGGCTCTCGGCAATCCAGGCCAGCGGCAGCACGGCGAGCACCAGGGCGGCGGTGATCCAGTGCAGCGCCTGCTGCGTCGCGGTGTAGCGCAGGCGCGCCGGTCGCGCGGTGTCGGCCATCCGTCCCCTCCCCCGCCGCGCAGCGGCTTCAGATCGCTGCCGCCGGATCGCCTCCGAGCGGGTTGCCGTCATCCTCGTTGCGCGTATCGCGCTCGTTGCGGCGCGGGCGGCGCTCGAGGAACGAGCGGCCGAGCGCCCGCAGGGGCGCCGAGAGCCGGCGCAGATCCTCGGCGCGCTCCATCACGCGCTCGCCGTTGCGGATCTCGCGGTCAAGGCGGGCCATCGTGCGGGCGAGCGACGGGTCGTCGTCGTCGAGCCAGGTCTCGACCACGCGGGAGAAGGCGATCACCGTGCCCTGCAGCTTCAGGCGCCCGAGCGGACCCTCCGTATCGATGCCGGCAGCGGCCAGCATGTAGCGGTGCGAGTTGAGGGCGACGCCGTTGAGGGCGATCATCGCGAGCGGGTCGCCGCGAAGCGCGTACGAGATCCGCCGCAGGGCCGACTTGTAGGGCGCCATGGCGTCGAGCCGGCGCATCAGCACGTCGAACAGGCGCTCGCGGGCCGGCTCGTCCGCGAGGTCGGACGTGTCGCCCTCCAACACCGTCCGATCGATCAGGCGGGAGAGACCGCCGAGGACGGCCCCCTTCGAGGGGAAGAGGTCGCGCATCTCGGCAAGGCTCAGATTGGCCTCCCGGGCGATGTCGCCGAGCTCGATGTCGTTCCAGGGCTGTTCCGCGGCCAGCCGCATCAGGGCCTCGACGGCGGCCTCGCGCGGCGGCAGTTTCGGTGCCTCCGGTCCGCCGGCCTTCGCCGCAGCCGCCTTCGCGCTCCTGCCCTTCGGGCTTCCGGACTTCTCCATCGCGTCCCGCTCCTCGTCGGTCGTGCCCTCTATGTAAGCGCCATTTTCCGATGGGGACCCCGAGCGGGGAAGAAAAAACGCCGCGCGGCGGCGCACTCAGCCGGCGAGCTCGCCCGCCCGGCGCTTGGCGGCGGCGACCGCCTCCCGCAGGAGGGCCGGCATCCCGTCGGCCCGCATCAGCACGTCGAGGGCCGCCGCCGTGGTGCCGCCGGGAGAGGTCACGTTGCGCCTCAGCTGCGCGGCCTCGGTCGCCTCCGCGTCGAGCAGTGCGCCCGCGCCGGCCACGGTCGCGCGCGCCAGGCGGGCCGCGATCTCCGCGGGCAGACCGGCACTGACGCCGGCCTCGGCCAGCGCCTCGGCCAGCAGGAAGACGTAGGCCGGCCCCGATCCGGACACCGCCGTCACCGCGTCGATGAGCGCCTCGTCGTCGAGCCACTCGACAAGACCGGCCGCCCGCAAGAGGGCGTCCGCGCGGTCGCGCTGCCGCGGCGTCACCTCCGGGCTCGCCGCCGCTCCCGTCGCCCCCCGCCCGATGCTGGCGGGCAGGTTCGGCATGGCGCGCACCACGGCGCGCGCGCCCGGCAGCCGCGCCTTCAGGTCGGCGATGGTCTTTCCGGCGAGGATCGAGACGACGAGCGTATCGGGACCGATCAGGGGGCCGAGGTCCGGCGCGGTCGCGGCAAGGCCCTGCGGCTTGATCGCGAGCACGACGGCCTCGGAAACAGGCGGCGCGGCCGGGTTGAGCGCGAGGCCGCGGGCGGCGCAGAGTTCAACGATCTCGGGCGAGGGTGCGGCCTCCACGATCGCGGTGCGCCGCGGGTCGAGGCCGCCCGCCAGCCAGCCGGCGAGCATGGCGCCCCCCATCTTGCCGGCGCCGACGAGGGTCAGCGATGCGGGCAGGTTCGGCGTCTCGGACATGGTGCCGCGACCCTACGCTTCGCCCTCGGTCTCGAAGAGCACGGCGTCGAGGGCTTCCCGCGCCGGCTTGCCGGCCCAAAGCACGAACTGGAAGGCCTGGAAATAGCGCTCGCAGGCTTCGACGGCCGATTTCAGCATCATGCCGCATTGCGGATGGGTCGGCGCGACGCCGCCGGCCAGCAGCAGGGCGTGGCGGAACATCACCACGTTGTCCGTCGACCACAGGTCGAAATGGCCGATCCAGAGCTGCTCGTTGACGAGGGAGACCAGCTTGAGAACTTCCTGACGGCGCCGCTCGGGCACCTTGAGATCGAAGGCGCAGGCGACGTGCAGGGCCTCCATGTCCTCGATCCAGGTGAAGGCCACGTGGTAATCCGTCCAGCGGCCCGCCACCGAGACCGACATCTCGTCCGTCTCGGCCCGGTCGAAGATCCAGTCGCGCAGGGAGGCGAGCCGCTCCACCACGTCGAGCGGATGCTCGAGCCGGTCGTGATCTTCGGTGTCGACGTGGAGCTGGGTCATGGCGATCCGGGCTGCCGGCCCGTGGGGGCCGCAGCGACAGGGTGAGAACAAGAAACCGGAGCGTCCAAGCACGCCGCGACAAGGTGAGAGCCGACCAGAAAAGGTCCAGCGCAGGGCGGCGAAAGCTTAGGCGTTCATGGTCTTCGGCGAATCAGGCGAATCAGTGCGTCCCTGACTATAGACCGCGCCGGACTCGCGTTTCAAAGCGGCCATCGCGACCGGTGAACAGGAAAGGGCCTATCCACCGCTGCTTCCTGTGCACAAACCCGAGGCGGTGGACAGGTCCGTTTGGCACCCTTGCCGAGCCCCGGACGGCGCCTGCGTCAGACTGACTCGGTGGTGCCGGCCGTCGCGTCCGGCCCGAGCTTGGCCTCGAGCGCGGCCACCCGCGCGGCGAGTCCGTCGTTCTGGGCGCGAAGCGTCGTGACGAGGTCGCGCAACACGTCGACCTCCTCCCGCGAGGCGATGTCCATGTCCCGGATCAGGCGCTCGAACTGCGCCTTCACGACGCCCTCCGCCTCCCGGCGCACGCCCTGCGCGGCGCCGGCCGCATCGGTCATCAGGCGGGCGAAATCGTCGAACAGGCGGTTGGAGGTCTGCATCGTCGTCTCCCGGAATCGAGCGATGCCGCGAGCCCGGCACGCGCCCCTGGCTGCGCGGATGGTCCGGCGCCGCTCCGATTCGGCGCCTCAACGGGACATAGGAATCCGCGGACTCGGCGGCAATCCGCGCGGGCCCCGCGGCGCCGCTTTCCACAACGCGTGGCGCCAGGCCGGCTGCCTCCGGAAACAGGCCGTTACAATTTTGCGCCCGGCACCCGGTTCCGGAGGCTCGGCCGCGCAAGGCATAAAGCGCCATGAAATTGCCCAGTCGAACCGGCCGATGACGACGACGCCCACGCCCCACATTCTCCTCGTCGAGGACGACCGGGAGATCAGTTCCCTCGTCGCCCGCTACCTGCGCGCCAACGAGTGCCGCGTCAGCCTCGCCGGGGACGGCCGCGAGATGGATCGCGTCCTCTCGGACGCGCGGGTCGATCTCATCGTCCTCGACCTGATGCTGCCCGGCGAGGACGGCCTGAGCCTCTGCAAGCGGCTGCGGCGCTCCTCGTCGATCCCGATTCTGATGCTGACGGCAAAGTCGGAGGAGATCGACCGGATCATCGGCCTGGAACTCGGCGCCGACGATTATCTCGCCAAGCCCTTCAACCCGCGGGAGCTGCTCGCGCGCATCCGCGCCATCCTGCGCCGGGGCGCCGCGACCGAGACGGCGGGCGACGACGGCGCGCGCCGCCTCCATTTCGCCGGCTGGACGCTCGACATCTCGCTCCGGCAGGTGCTGAGCCCGGAGGGCGCGCGCATCGCCGTCACGGGGGCGGAGTTCGACCTCCTGCACGCCCTCTGCCTGAGGCCGGGCCGGGTCCTCTCCCGCGACCAGCTCCTCGACCTGACGCAGGGGCGCGCCGCCGGCCCGTTCGAGCGCAGCATCGACGTGCTCATCAGCCGGATCCGCCAGAAGATCGAGCAGGATTCGCGCAATCCCGAGATTATCCGTACCATCCGCTCCGGGGGCTACCTGTTCACCCCGGAGGTGACCCGGTCATGACCGCACCGGCCCTGCTGACGCGGCTGATGGCACGCCTGCGCCCCCGCAGCGTCGCGGGGCAGATCGCGCTCCTCGTCGTCGCCGCGATCGCGGTGGCGCATGTCGTGGCGACGCTGGCCTTCGTGCTCCTGCGGGAACCCTGGCGGCCGGACGACCATCCGGGCGTCGCGGCCAACCGCCTCGCCACCGTCGCCCGCCTGCTCGAAGCCGCCGAGCCGGCCGAGCGCGAGGCGCTGCTGCGCAACGCCGCCCGCTCCCTCCCGAACCTGCGGATCGCCCCCTGGGACGGCCGCGTCCCGACCGAGGGCGCGGACGATCTCGACGACCATCCGATCGTCGGGCGCCTGCGCGACGGGTTCGGACGCCCCCTCGCCGTCGTCGATCTGGCGCCGAAGGACGCCAAGCGCGACGCCCTGCGGCTCGGTCTCGTCACCCCGTCCGGGGCGGTCCTCCAGGCGAGCCTGCCGGACGAGCCGCTGCGCTCGCCGCGGCAGGGGGCCATCATCTTCACCGTGGTCTTCCTCGGCCTGACCCTCGCGCTCCTCTGCGTCTGGGCGGCGCGGGCGCTGACGGCGCCGCTCGCGCGGCTCGCCGGCGCGGCCGAGGCCTTCGGGGCGCGCAACGACATCGTCTCCCTGCCCCGGCGGGGCCCGGAGGAGGTGCTGGCGGTCTCCCGTGCCCTGGAGCGGATGCGGGAGCGGGTGCGCCGGCTCCTCGACGACCGCACCCAGATGCTCGCCGCCATCAGCCACGACCTGCGCACGCCGATCACCCGCCTGCGGCTGCGGGCGGAGTTCATCGAGGACGAGCACGCCCGCACGATGACGCTGCGCGACCTCGACCAGATGAACGGCCTCGTCGAGGCGGCCCTCTCCTACGTCCGCGACGGCCAGGGCGGCGAGACGGGCCAGATGGTGCTCGTCGATCTCGCCTCCGTGGTGCAGACGGTCTGCGACGGGTTCAGCGACATCGGGGCCGACGTCCGGGTCGAGCACGCCCGGCACCTGCTGGTGCGCGGCCGGCCGGACGAATTGCAGCGGGCGCTGACGAACCTCGTCGAGAACGCGGTGAAGTACGGCGGCGCGGCCGTGCTGCGGATGGACAGCGGCCCCCGCGGCGCAGCGGTCGATGTCTGCGACGCGGGTCCCGGAATCCCGGAGGCGGAGCGCGAGGCGATGCTGCAGCCCTTCGTGCGGGGCGACCGGGCGCGGAACCTCAACGAGGCGAGCGGCTTCGGCCTCGGCCTCTCCATCGTCCTCGCCATCGCCGAAGCGCATCGGGGCCGGCTGAGCCTCACGAACCGACCCGAAGGCGGCCTCTGCGCCCGCTTCGAGCTGCCCGCCACCACCCAGAATGCGCCGGCCGCGCCCGCGCCCCCCGCCGCGCCGCCCCTCGCGGCGGAGTGAGGCGGCGGCAGGCCCCGGCCCTGCCCCTCGACGGCCGGGCCCGGCAGGTCTTCAGAACTCCATGTCGAGTTCCTCGATCTCCTCGGGCTCGTTCATGGCGGCCTCCGTCCACTCGACCATGAGGGGCCAGGACAGGATGGTGTCGCGGTAGGCGTTGGCGCGAGGGGGCAGCGCCACGTCGTAGGTGCGGAAGCGCGTGCAGACCGGCGCGTACATGGCGTCGGCGAGCGTCGGCGCCTCGCCGAAGAGGTAGGGGCCCTCGTAGCGCGTCAGGCACTCGTCGAAGATCGCCACGATCCGCTCGATGTCGCCCTTGGCGCCGTTGAAGATCTTGAAGTTCGGATGATGCGCCTTGAGGTTCATCGGCAGCGCCGAGCGCAGGTTGATGAAGCCGCCATGCATCTCGCCCGCGATGGAGAGGCAGTGGGCGCGGGCCGCCACGTCCCTCGGCAGGAGCTCGGCGTCGGGGCAGATCTCGTTGAGATACTGCGCGATGGCGAGCGTATCCCACACCGCGACCCGGCCGTGGGCGAGGCGCGGCACGAGGAAGGAGGGCGAGAGGTGCAGGAGCTCCGCCCGGGTCGAGGCGTCCTGTCCCGACAGGACTTCCGGCTCGAAATCGAGGCCAGCCATCCGGCAGATCAGCCAGCCGCGCAGCGACCACGACGAGTAGTTCCGGCTTGAGATCGTCAGCGTCGCCGCTTCCATCGCGTCTTCCCTCGGGCGCATCGTTTCCTTCGGACCGGGCGAATCAAGACTCGTGCCGTGCTCAAGCTTGACGCGAGGGCGCGGGCCAGCGGTCGACGTTTGTCCAGCTTGACATCCGCGCGCCGTCCGCCCTCGCGCGCCGTCACGGAGGAGGATCGCCGTCTGGCATGGCTTCTGCAATCCGTCTTCAGGTGATGCAGCGGAACAACAGCCTGCAGCTTCGTACTTTTTGCCGGTTGCGGCCCTTTCGCGCCCGGCTAATCCTTGGCGCGCAATGAACATGCAGCGCACAGTGGCGTGGCTGCCCTCCTCCACGGCCGTGACCGCTCTCTCCGAGGGCCGATCCCGCACGAGAGCCCGCCCCATGCTGTACGACGCGTTCGAGGTGCAGGCCGACCTCGCGGAACAGACCCGCGCCTGGGGCCGCGTCCTGCACGATGCGATCTCGCCCTGGACCCGTGCGGGCCACCGCGAGCCGGTCTCGTGGTGGGCGGCGGGCGCCCGCATGATGATGCGCGCCGGGCTGACCTTCGCGCGGCCCGCTTTCGGGATCTCCGGCGTTCGCGTCGGCAACCGCGACGTGCCGGTGATCGAGGAGCCGGTCACGGCCACGCCCTTCGGCACGCTGCTGCGCTTCCGCAAGGACATCGACGCCCCGCAGCCGAAGGTGCTGGTGGTGGCCCCCCTCTCGGGCCACTTCGCCACGCTCCTGCGCGGCACGGTGCGCACCCTGCTGCCGGATCACGACGTCTACATCACGGACTGGCACAACGCCCGCGACGTGCCGCTCTCGGCCGGCCGCTTCGGCTTCGACGATTACGTCGACCACCTCGTCCAGTTCCTGGAGACGATGGGCGAGGGATCGCACATGGTGGCGGTCTGCCAGCCGGCGGTGCAGACCCTGGCCGCCGCCGCCGTGATGGCGCAGACCCGAAACCCCGCCACGCCCCGCTCCATGACGCTGATGGCCGGCCCGGTCGATTGCCGCATCAGCCCGACCGGGGTGAACGCGCTCGCCACCTCGAAGCCGATCGAGTGGTTCGAGAAGAACCTGATCTCGACCGTGCCCCGGCGCCACAAGGGTGCCGGCCGCCGGGTCTATCCCGGCTTCGTGCAGGTCTCGGCCTTCGTGTCGATGAACGCCAAGCGCCACATGCAGGGCCATGCGGACCTGTTCTGGCACCTCGCCAACGGCGAGATCGACAAGGCGCAGGCGATCGAGACCTTCTACGACGAGTACTTCGCGGTGCTCGACCTGCCGGCGGAATTCTACCTCGAGACCGTGCAGATGGTCTTCCAGGATTACACGCTCGCCAAGAACGAGCTCACCTATCGCGGTGAGCCGATCGACATGCGCGCCGTCCGGCGCACCGCCCTGATGACCGTCGAGGGCGAGCGCGACGACATCTGCGCCGTCGGCCAGACCATGGCCGCCCACGACCTCTGCACCGGCCTGCCTCCCCACATGAAGAGCCACCACCTCCAGGCCGGCGTCGGCCATTACGGGGTGTTCTCCGGCCGCAAGTGGGAGACGCAGACCTACCCGCTGGTGCGCAACTTCATCCAGTCGCACAGCTGAGACGGCCGGCCTGTGGCAGCGCTGCAGCGCCCGCCGCCTCCCGCACCCTCGGCCGCCTGCCCGGTTGGAAGTCGCCCGCGCTTCGTGTAAGGGATCGGGTCAGGTGTGCATTTACGCGCCGATTCGAGTCCGTTCGATCGACGTCCCTCCCGGGTGCCTCCCGGGACAGGGGCGTTTGTCGATTTCCTGGTGAAGCCCCGGCCTCGATCCCGGCGACGCCCGAAAACAGATGTTCTAGAGGATCAAGACCGTTGCAGGTACTCGTTCGCGACAACAACGTCGATCAGGCGCTCCGCGTTCTCAAGAAGAAGATGCAGCGTGAAGGCATCTTCCGCGAGATGAAGCAGCGCAAGGCCTACGAGAAGCCCTCCGTCCGCAAGGCGCGCGAGAAGGCCGAGGCCGTCCGCCGGGCCCGCAAGCAGGCCCGCAAGACCGCCATCCGCGAGGGCCTGATCGCGGCCCCGAAGCCGAAGCCCCGCTTCGGTGCCGGTCCGCGCCGTCCGGGCCTGCCCTCGACCGGCGCCGCTCCGCAGCAGCAGGCGCCGAACGCGGGCAACGCGACCGCCTGATCCGGTGCGGGCCGTCGCGGCGGCCCGCCCGATCCTCCAAGACCGACCTCTCGATGAGGCCCGGCCGCCCTGCGGCGCGGGCCTTTTCGTTCAGGCCGCCCCTCGTCGGGCGGCCCGCCTTCAGGCCGCCCGCGCGGCCTCCGTCGCGTGCTCGGCCTGGACCAGCACGTCGAGGGCCCGCCAGGGCTTCTGCATGAAGACGGCGCCGGACGGCAGGCGGGCGTTGCGGCCCTCGTTGTAGCCCGAGGTGACGATGACGCGGACATCCGGCCAGCGGCTCTCGACCGTGCGGGCGAGCGAGATCCCGTCCATGCGGCCCGGCAGGCGCACGTCGGCGAAGAGCAGGGCGACGGTGAGGTCCGTCCGCTCCAGCACGGAAATCGCCGCCTCCGCGCTCTCGCAGGCGATGACGGCGAGATCCGTCTCCTCCAGGACGGCGGCGGCGAGATCGCGCACGGCCGAGTCGTCCTCGACCACGAGGGCGACGGGGCATGGGGGCAGAGCTTGGCCCATGAAGCCTCCTCTTCTCAGGTTGTTGATGATGCCTCGGGATACGCGCACGCCGCGACTGGGCTGCTGATTCCCATCCGCCCATGCTGCGCTGGCCTCGATCAACGGGCAAGAGTCGGGATTATTTCCGTCGCATTGTCTAATTTTGCACGCAGGGCCATCCCGGAAGCCGGCGCCCCGGACGTGCCATGCCGGCGCCACGTGGCGACCTGAGTTGCAGGCTAGCCCCACCGGGCTCGATGCTGCGGTGCATTAACCAACTGTTCACCGCAGCGGATCGAATGTTACGGTTGTGCGAACGCTGAGGCCCGAAACGGAACGGCGCTTGCTTGGCCGTTCCTGAGCCCGACCCACGCGTTCGTCAGGGGGTGTTCGTCGCCATGTGCCGCTTCCTCGCCTACAGCGGTGAACCGGAATTCCTGTCCGATCTGGTCTGCGCGCCGACGCACTCGCTGGTGCACCAGTCGCTCCACGCCGCCGAGGCGAAGACCGAGACCAACGGCGACGGCTTCGGCATCGGCTGGTACGGCGAGCGGGCCGAGCCCGGCATCTACCGCGACGTCTCCCCGGCCTGGTCCGACGAGAACCTCGTGAACCTCTGCCGGCAGGTGCGGGCCCGGACCTTCTTCGCCCATGTCCGCGCTGCCACCGGCACCGTCACCAGCCGGGCGAACTGCCACCCCTTCGTGCACGGGCGGCATATGTTCATGCACAACGGGCAGATCGGCGGCTATCACCGCATCAAGCGGCGGCTGGAGGCCCTGATCCCCGATGCGCTCTACGACGGGCGCCGGGGCACCACCGATTCCGAGGCGCTCTTCCTCCTGGCGCTCGCGAACGGGCTGGAACAGGACCCGATCCGCGCCATGGCCGAGACGCTGGCCACGGTGCGCGGCCTGATGCGGGCGGCCGGCATCAGCGAGCCCCTGCGCTTCACGGCGCTCCTGACCGACGGCGAGTGGCTGACCGCCTACCGCTGGGCATGCGACGGGCGCCCGCCGAGCCTCTATTATCGCCAGAGCGAGACCGGCCTCGTCGTCGTCTCCGAGCCGATCGACGGCTGCCGCGAGGGCTGGCGGGTGGTGCCGAAGGGCGGCACGCTCCGGGCCCGCCGCGGCGAGATCACCCTCGCCGAGGGGCCGAGGCGCTGCCGGAGATGATCGCCGCCTGAGGCCCGGCCCTCCCGAGGGTTGGCCCCCCGAGGGTTGGCCCCCTGGTGGCGGCCGCCTAAAAGACCCCTGCCGGCAGGCACGCCGGCCGAGCAGGGTGGGTTGCCATGGGCGGTTACGCGGACGTCGAACTCCAGATCGCGGGGCGCTGGCGGGGCGGCGCGGAGGGCGAGCAGCGCCCGGTTCTGAACCCGGCCACCGGCGAGACGCTGGGCCAGCACGCCGTGGCGACGCAGGCCGACCTCGACGAGGCCCTGGCGGCGGCCGAGCGGGGCTTCGCTTCCTGGCGCAAGGTGGCGCCGATCGAGCGGGCCAAGGTCCTGCGCCGCGCCGCAGACCTCCTGCGGGAGCGGGCCGAGGACATCGCCCACACCATGACGCTGGAACAGGGCAAGCCGCTCGCCGAGGCCCGCCTCGAGACGCAGGTCGCCGCCGACGTCACCGACTGGTTCGCGGAAGAAGGCAAGCGCACCTACGGCCGGGTCGTCCCGGCCCGCCAGGACGGCGTGATGCAGCTCGTGCTGCGCGAGCCGGTCGGGCCGGTCGCCTGCTTCACGCCCTGGAACTTCCCCCTCAACCAGGCGGTGCGCAAGATCGCGGCGGCCCTCTGCACCGGCTGCTCCGTGATCCTGAAAGGGCCCGAGGACACGCCGGCCTCCTGCGCCGCGCTGGTGCGGGCCTATCTCGATGCCGGGGTGCCGGGCGACGCGCTCTCCCTCGTCTTCGGGGACCCGGCCGCGATCTCCGCCTACCTGATCCCGCATCCGGTCATCCGGAAGATCTCGTTCACGGGCTCGACGGCGGTGGGCAAGGAACTCGCCGCGCTCGCCGGCCGCCATATGAAGCGGGTGACGATGGAACTCGGCGGCCACGCCCCGGCCATCGTGTTCGAGGATGCCGACGTCGAGAAGGCGGTCTCGGTGCTCGGCACCAACAAGTTCCGCAATGCCGGCCAGGTCTGCGTGGCGCCGACCCGCTTCCTCGTCCACGAGAGCGTGTTCGACCGCTTCCTCGACGGCTTCACGGCCTTCGCCGAGGGGCTGACGGTCGGCGACGGGCTCGACCCCGAGACGCGGATGGGCCCGCTGATCCACGGGCGGCGCCTCGAGGCGATGGAGAGCCTCGTGGCCGACGCCACGGCGCAGGGGGCTGGCCTGCGCACCGGCGGCAAGCGCATCGGCAACCGCGGCAATTTCTTCGAGCCGACCGTGCTGACCGACGTGCCGCTCTCGGCCCGCCTGATGAACGAGGAGCCGTTCGGGCCGGTCGCCGCCGTGCAGCGCTTCTCGGACGACGAGGCGGCGCTCGCCGAGGCGAACCGCCTGCCCTACGGGCTCGCGGCCTACGCCTATACGAGCTCGGCCGCGCGCGCCGCCAAGGTCGCGGCGCGGATCGAGAGCGGCATGCTCGGCATCAACCACCACGGCCTCGCGGTGCCCGAGACGCCCTTCGGGGGCGTGAAGGATTCGGGCTACGGCAGCGAGGGCGGCGCCGAGGCTCTGGAGGGCTATCTGGTGACGAAGTTCGTGACGCAGGCGGGCGGCTGAGCCCGCGGCCGGCGAACCGGCGCTCGCGTCAGCGGCGCCCCGGAGCGTCGCGCGCCGGGAGCGTCGGGATCGAGGAGGGGACGCGGGACGCCGCGGGACCCAGGATGGTGTTGCGCTGCGGATGCCGATCCCCCGGCGCCCCACGGCCTCCGGCCCTTCCGGGCCTTGAGGCCGCCTTCGCGTCGCGGTTCTTCCTACACGCGCGTCGACTCCGGCTTCAGGCCGCGTATCTCGTGCGGTCCCTGATCGGACCTCCGTCGCCGCACCGGGCCTCGTAGTGGTGCCCGGCACCGGTTCTCCCGGAGCCGCCGGCCGGGCGCGAACCCGAACCGCCGACCCCGCGTCGCGAGCGTGCCCGGGACGGCGGCGACCGAAGCCGCCGGCGCGGGACCGCCCTGCCGCCCAGGCCCGCCCGGTCGGCCACCGGGCAGGCTCCCTGCTGGATGGCGGCAGGTGCGGGATTGAAAGCAGATTTTAGGAATTCTGTCAAGAACAAAGTGGGCACGAATGCCCGTCCGCCCGCCTCAGTAATGCGGCGGAGGCGGCTCGGGGGCGCCGCGGGGATCGCTGCGGGCGGCTGCCTCCTCGACATGCTCGGTCAGCACCGCGACCTGGCGCGTCAGCCGGTCGATGATCCGCCACTGCTCGGTGATCGTGCGGTTCAGGTCCTCGATCGCGCGGTCCTGCTCGGTGAGGCGCATCTCCAGCCGGTCGATGCGGGCGCCGTCGTCGCTCATCGCAGGGCCTCCGGCGGGTGGTCGCCCCGCTCCTCCAGGCCGTGGCCCAGGGCGATGCGGCCGTCGAAGACGAAGCAGTCGCCCCGCCAGCGGCTCTCGGCCTCGGGCACGGTCTCCAAATATTTCAGGATGCCGCCCCGGAGCAGGTGGACGTTCCGGAAGCCCCGCGCCTTGAGATAGGCGCCGGCCTTCTCGCAGCGGATGCCTCCGGTGCAGAACAGGGCGATGTCGGGCTCATCCGCCGGGTCGAGGGCGTCGGCGTAGGCCCGGAAATCGGAGAAGCGCGCCAGACCCGGATCCTCGGCGCCGTGAAAGGTGCCGAGCGCCACCTCGAAGCGGTTGCGGGTGTCGACGAGCACCAGGCCGGGCCGGTCGAGGAGCGCGTTCCAATCCTCCGGCGCGACGGGAGCGCCGACATCGCCGGTCGGGTCGGTGGCGCCGGCATCGAAGGTGACGATCTCGGGCTTCAGCTTCACCTTCATGCGCCGGAAGGGTGGGCTGTCCGCCCGCGACAGCTTGCATTCGAGCCCGTCGAGCCGCCCGCCGAGGAGCGGGCCGGTGCGCAGTTCCGCGAGGAACGCGTCGATGGCTACCGCCTCGCCCGCCACCGTGCCGTTGATCCCCTCCCGGGCGAGGAGCAGCGTGCCGGTGAGCGCGAGCCCGTCGCAGAACGCCTGGAGCGGCGCGACGAGCCTGTCCGCGTCGGGGAGCGGCGTGAATCGGTAGAGGGCGACGACGGTGTGGGGCATCGCGAGGGGGTTTAGCAGGGGATCGCGCGGGAGGACACGGGCAGGAGGCCACGGGCAGGAGGACACGGGCGAGCGAGACGCGCCGCGCCCCCTCTCCCGTTCGGGAGAGGGTTGGGGTGAGGGATGCGACCTGTCCGGAAGCCTCGCACCCCTTGTAACTTGTCCGGGCCGTCCTCTGGTAAGCATTTTGGAGCGGTGGCCGGCGGGAGACCGACAACCCCGAGGGACGCCAAGCCCGTGGGTGAGCCGGTGGCGCGCCGCCGCCAGATCGTGGCGATGATCGGTGCCGAGCGCCAGCGAGAGACCCGCGCACCCGCGCGGATCCGCAAGAGCATCCAGCGCCTGATCAAGGCCTTGGAGAAAGAACTGGCCAGCCTGGACGGCGACATCGACGGGGCGGTGCGCGGCGCGTCCGCTTGGCGCACCAAGGAGGCGCTTCTCACCTCCGTGCCCGGGATCGGGCCGGTGATCGCCCGCACGCTGCTGGCCGAGATGCCCGAACTCGGCACGCTCGATCGCCGCCAGATCGCCGCGCTGGCGGGTCTGGCCCCCTTCACCCGCCAGTCAGGCCGATGGCGCGGCAAGAGCTTCATCGGCGGCGGCAGAGCCAGCGTGCGCGCCGCCCTGTTCATGGGCGCCCTCGTCGGCGCCCGTCACAACCCGGCCCTCAAGGCCTTCCGCGACAGGCTCGTGGCCAGCGGCAAGCCCAAGATCGTCGCCATCGTCGCCACCGCACGAAAGCTGCTGACCATCCTCAACGCCATGCTGCGGACCCAGACACCATGGCAGACCAAATCACCTTGACCCGCAAGACAGTCGCTCACCCGGTCGGCTTGCGCCGATTCCACCTCTCCCGGACGGGAGAGGTGGATGGCGGCGTGTTTCGGGACGGCTTCGTCCGGGAGAGATCCGGTGACGGATACAGCTTTCCATTACCGCCGAACGCGCGAGATTTGCTGGTCTGAGAGGGTCGGGATTTTCGAGCGAGAGGCTGGTTCTGAAGACCACTTGCCGGTGTTGCATGCTCACACTTGCGGCCGCTTTCGACCGTAACCCGACCTCGCGCTCGCAGGCCCGCCCAGCTTTCGGGCGACAACAGGCCGGATCATTGTGGACATGAGGATGTGGCCGCCGCAATGCTCGCAGTCCATCCCCTTCCCATCCACAAGCTCACGTTCCCATATGCTGTTCTGCTTGCCGCATCCCTCGTAGGGGCAATCGTAGGCGAGCAGATCAAGGGAAACCTCGAATTTATCTCCCGTTTCGTTCAGGGACACCTCCGCCGACTGGACGCAGTTAGAGCATCGCACCTTAATCGATGGGGCTCCTTTTGTGTGATCGTCACGATGGACGAAGAGCGCATCGGTGCGACGTTTGACAACCGTGCCGCATGAGCAGTTCATCTGGAATATCTGGTAGTGCGTGCCTCCCGTGACCGTAGCGTTAGATGCAAGCACTTCGTCGATGACGGCGATGATCTCTTGGCAGTAGCTTCGCCACTCCGTCATGTCCTTTCGCTCATCAGCGGCCATGCTGGCGATTGAAGGCGCGTGAAGGGCGTTGCCGAGCTTGTAGTAGCGCTTTTTCAGTTTCTTCAGATCAAGCCGTCGCTCGATCCCAACGTCGTGTCGCTCGCCCGTTGTTGGGTTCACCGCACGAAGGAACACGGTGCTGTCCGCGAACGGATCGATGTCAATTAGCTGTTCAAGCAGCTTGGGGGCTTGCCAGTCTAACCGCCTCGGGTCGCCAAGCTCGTCCAAATAGTTGATCGCGTGGGCGTAGATCAGGGCTTCGAGACCGAACCGAAGCTCAAGGGCGGCATAAGTCACCGACCGGCCATCATTCCCAGCAAGCAGCGTTCGTGCTCGCTCAGCGGAGCTTTGTGCTAACATCCGAAAGTCGTCTTGCCGCCGCCAGACCTCGTTCCTGTCCATGCAGCTAAAAATAGACGATGTCGAACAAGCCTGTCACCCCCTCCCACAATTGTCCAATGAGTTTGAAGCCGCATGTCCGCTTTCCACCCGAAGCAGGCACCTCCTCAGCAAGACATCACGAGCCCGGAACACCGCGTCCCTGCCTCAATGCGCCTCCTCCCAGTTCCCCGCCGCCCGCGCCTCCACGGCCAGCGGCACCCGGAGCGTGATCGCCGGGTGCGGGGCCTCTTCCATCACCCGTGAGATCACGGGTAGCGCCCGCTCCACCTCGTCCTCCGGCGCCTCGAAGACGAGCTCGTCGTGCACCTGCAGGAGCATGCGCACGTTGAGTTTTTCCGCCGCCAGCGCGCCCTCCATCCGCGTCATGGCCCGGCGGATGATGTCGGCCGCCGTGCCCTGGATCGGGGCGTTGATCGCCTGGCGCTCGACGCTCGCCCGCTCCTGCGGGTTGTTCGAGCGGATCTGCGGGTAGTGGCAGACGCGGCCGAACAGGGTCGTCACGTAGCCCTTGTCCCGGCAGAAGCGCTTGGTGTCGTCGATGTAGGCGCGGATGCCGGGGAAGCGCTCGAAATACTGCTTGATGAAGGCCGAAGCCTCCTGTTGCGGGATGCCGAGGCGATCGGCGAGGCCGAAGGCCGAGATGCCGTAGATGATGCCGAAATTGATGGTCTTGGCCCGCCGCCGCAGGTCCGGCGTCATCTCGGTGAGCGGCACGCCGAACATCGCCGAGGCCGTCGCCGCGTGGATGTCGATGCCGTCCTCGAAGGCCTGGCGCAATTGCGGGATGTCGGCGATGTGGGCGAGCAGCCGCAACTCGATCTGCGAGTAATCGGCCGAGATCAGCTTGTTGCCCTCGGCCGCCACGAAGGCGCGGCGGATGCGCCGGCCCTCTTCCGTCCGGATCGGGATGTTCTGCAGGTTCGGGTCCGAGGAGGAGAGCCGGCCCGTCGTGGTGGCGGCGAGCGAGAACGAGGTGTGGACCCGGTCGGTCCGGCGGTCGGCGTGCTCCTGCAGCGAATCCGTGTAGGTCGATTTCAGCTTCGAGAGCTGGCGGTATTCGAGGATCTTCTTCGGAAGCTCGTGGCCGCCTTGCGCGAGTTCTTCGAGGAGCGTCGCGGGCGTCGCCCACTGGCCCGAAGGCGTCTTCTTGGCGCCGGGCAGGCCCATCTTGCCGAACAGGATGTCGCCGATCTGCTTCGGCGAGGAGACGGAGAACTTCTCCCCCGCATCCTCCTGGATCTCCTCCTCGAGCCGCGCCAGGATCTGGGCGAAATCGCCCGAGAGCCGGCTCAGCATGTTGCGGTCGACCCGGATGCCCTGGCGCTCCATGCGGGCGACGACGGGGAGCAGCGGGCGCTCCAGCGTCTCGTAGACGGCGACCCGCCGCTCGGCGACGAGGCGGGGCTTCATCATCCGCCAGAGCCGCAGGGTCACGTCGGCGTCCTCGGCCGCGTAGGCGGTCGCCTTGTCGAGCGCCACCTTGTCGAAGGTGACCTTGGCCCGGCCCGTGCCGGCCACGTCCGAGAAGGTGATGGGCTGGTGGCCGAGATGGCGGCGGGCGAGCTCGTCCATGCCGTGCCCGCCCTTGCCGGCGTCGAGCACGTAGGAGATCAGCATCGTGTCGTCGAAGGGCCCGACCTCGATGCCGTAGCGGGACAGGACCAGCCAGTCGTATTTCAGGTTCTGGCCGACCTTGAGCACGCCCGGGTTCTCGAGGAGCGGCTTGAGGCGCTCCAGCGCCGCGGCGAGGTCGAGCTGCTCGGGCAGCAGCCCGTCGCCGCCGGCCTCCGCACCGTCGCCGAAGAGGTCGCCGGCCTTCGCGTCCTTGCGGTGGGCGAGCGGAATGTAGGCGGCCCGGCCCGGCGCGACGGCGAGCGAGACTCCGACGAGGCCGGCGCGGTTGGCGTCGAGGTCGTCGGTCTCGGTGTCGACCGCGAGGACGCCCGCCTCCTCGGCCTCGGCGATCCAGGCGTCGAGCTGCTCCAGCGACAGGATCGTCTCGTAGGACGCCGTGTCGAAGGGCTTCACGGCCTCCGCGGCGCGGGCGGCCACGAGGTTCGAGGGGCCGGGCTCGGGCGCGGCGCGCGGCTTCGGCGCGGCGTCCGGCAGGTTCAGGTCGGCGAAGGGATCGACCTCGGGGGGCCCCGCGCCCTCCGGCCGGTCGAGCCCGCCGGCGGCGGCCTCCGGATCGGGCGGCACGTCGCCGAAGAAGGGCAGCGCGTCGCTGCCGCCATTCGCGTTGGCATAGGCGTGGGGCGCACCGCCGGGGAGCAGGCTCGGGTCCGGCTTCACCGCCTCGGGGTCGACGTGGAGCATCTGGGCGATGCGGCGCGTCAGCGTGTTGAACTCCATCGCCTTGAGGAAGCCGACGAGCCTCTCCGGGTCGGGCTTCGGCAGGCGCAGGTCATCGAGGGGGACGGGGACGGGCACGTCCTCCATCAGCGCCACGAGCTGCCGCGAGAGGCGGGCCTGATCGACGTTGGCGAGCAGCGTCTCCCGGCGCTTGGGCTGCTTGATCTCGCCCGCGCGTTCGAGCAGCGCCTCCAGGCTGCCGAATTCCTTGATCAGCGCCGCGGCGGTCTTGAGACCGATGCCGGGCACGCCCGGCACGTTGTCCGAGGTGTCGCCGATCAGCGCCAGCGCGTCGCCGATCTGGCCGGGCTGCAGCCCCTCCCACTTGGCGATGATGGCCTCGACATCGAGGTTGCGCTCGGGCCGGTAGCCGGGCTTGCCCTTGGCGCCCGATTCGAAGTCGTAGAACCGCACGAGGGGCCCGACGAGCTGCATCAGGTCCTTGTCGGAGGAGACGATGATGACGCCGGCGCCCCGCGCCTCCGCCTGCCGTGAATAGGTGGCGATGAGGTCGTCCGCCTCGTAGCGCTCCAGCTCGACGGCGTGCAGGCCGAAGGCGCGCACGGCCTCGCGCATCAGCGGCATCTGGCGCTTCAAGTCGTCCGGCGCGTCGGGGCGGTGGCCCTTGTAGTCGGGGAACATCTCCTTGCGGAACGAGCCCTCCGACTTGTCGAATACGATGCCGAGATGGGTCGGGCAGACCCCCGCCGCCCCCTCCTGCACGAACTGGGCGATCTTGGCGCAGAACAGCCGCACGGCCCCGGTCGGCAGCCCGTCCGAGGGTCGGAAATTGTAGCGCTCCGGCTGGTTTATCGACTGGAAATAGGCGCGGAAGATGAAGGAGGAGCCGTCGACCAGGAGAACCTGATCGCCGGGGCCGACGGGGGGGCTGTCGGAGGCGACCGTGGAGGGTGCGGAGGCGGCGTTCGTCATGCGCGATGGTCTGCGGGAAAAACGGCGTTTCGTCGAGGGTGCCGGGCCCCCACCTCTCCCGTCCGGGAGAGGTCGAGTGCGCGTGAGCGCACCGGGTGAGGGATACAGGTCTTCCCGGACAGGTCGCCCCCTCACCCCGACCCTCTCCCGAACGGGAGGGGGTATAGAGAAAGACACGGACGTAGGCCAGGTTTGACCGCACCACCGTCCGGCGCACCTCGATTGCCGCGATAAATATTGCAACTCGATAGCTTTGCAGCAGCCGTTTTCAGGCGATAGATCTCAAAATTGACGTTCATCGAATGCCAGGAGCTGGATGACCGTTGCCGCTCGGATTTGGAACGAGGGATGGTCGGCAGCCGCCATCGCTTGCTAAACTAGCCTCGGCCCCTATCAGCCCAGAGCACTGGTCGGCGGCTTGATTATCTTGCCCAGCATGGACGCCGGCAAAGCATGATCCGAGGATACTTCTGTGAGGGCTTAAAATCTGGATATGGAATGAAGAGTACGCTGCATCATTGGTAATACGAAGCGTCTGCTTACTATATATCGCTCGAAAAGCCGCGCATATAATCCGGATCGGACACCCGATACGTCAAGCATCTCGGTCTACTTTGTATAGCCAAAGTATTATATATAATGTTAGCTATTAGGCCGTTCATGAGAACGGAGACGCCTATCATGCTGATGAACAAGGCGATTACCGGCCGCAAGTTTGCTGCGTTCTTGGAGTGCGCAACCAAGGCCTACTTGCTGCAACAAGGCGCTAAAGGCATCACGTCCGACACTGAAGCTCTCCGGCGGTCCCTTGAATCTGAAATCAGGCTGTGTGCATTGGAACGGTTGCGAGCCGGCATTCCGCCGCACGAGGTATTCGTCGGAACACCTACGCCTGAAATTCTCCGAGCTGGTATTTACAGCTTGATCATTGGTCCAGAGATTCCCTTCACGTGGGGTGCCGCGCATCCGGATGCGTTGGAGCGATTGCCAGGCGCGGTCGCACGAGCACGCATCATCTACCGTCCCATTCGTTTTACTCTAAACGAAAAGACGACCTACACGGACAAACTCGCGCTGGCCTTTGACACACTTGCAACCTCCGAGGTTGTCGGTCAGACACCGTCAACAGGTAAGATCATCCGTGGCTCGAACTGCGTTGAGCAGAGTGTGCATATCGCAAAGTTGCTCGTGAGGGCACGCAGCGCTCTCAAGGCAGCCGGAGCGGTTCTGTCGGCTGCAACGCCGCCTGCCCTCGAGCTCAATAGATATTGCCCGACATGCGAATTTCAGACGCGGTGCCGCGAGTTGGCGATTGCAAGCGACGATCTAAGTCTACTGCCAACCATCGGGGGCAAGACGCGCAAGAAGATGATGCAAAAGGGCATCTCTTCCGTAGCGCAGTTATCTTATACCTTCCGGCCGCCACGCCGGAGGCGAAGTGCCTCAAATACCAATCTGAAGCACGACCCTGCCCTGAAGGCTCTGGCTGTCCGTACGGGCCGCATCCACATTGTCGGGACCCCAACCCTCTCACCTGCCGGAATTATGGTTTACATGGACGTTGAGGGTATCCCGGATCGAACTTTCTACTATTTGGTCGGCCTTCGATACTCATCCGGCAAGCAAGAGGTCCAACGGTCTTTTTGGGCAGACAACGAAGTCGGCGAGCGGGAGATGTGGAATTCATGCCTGAGCGCTCTCAAACAGATTGGGAATCCCTGCCTCATTCATTATGGCAGCTACGAGACCCAGTTCCTCCGGCGGATGAAGGTTCGCTATTGCAGCGATTTAGAAGACAGCGATTTTGTTGAAGGCCTCCTGTCTCGCGCGGTCAACTTGGTAACTCTTATTTATGCGCATGTCTATTTCCCTACTTACTCGAACGGGTTGAAAGAAATTGGGAAATACCTGGGCTGTAAATGGTCTGATCCAGAAGCCTCCGGAGCAAATAGCTTAGTTTGGCGAAGCGGATGGGAGCGGACCCGCAATCCAGTGCTCAGAGAGCGTTTGCTGGCTTACAATGCAGAGGACTGCCAAGCCACCCAAATGCTGACGGAACGGCTTTATAAATTACTTTTGGAGAAGCAATCGGCAGATTCTGAGACTGACAGTGTGAACGTGGAAGGACTTGAACGGAGCTATCCACTTCGGTTTGGTCCGTTGACGTACGCCCTTCCGGAATTCCAGCGCATCAACGAAGCCGCCTATTGGGATTACCAGCGAGACAAAGTCTACTTGCGCTCATTTAGAAGAAAAACTGCACGGGCCGGCCCCGGGCGCCGGCTTCCTTGCAATAAAGCCGATGCTCACATCAACAAGACGGTTCGCGCTCAAGAAGCCCGGCCGACGGCCTGCCCAAAATGTGGGGCAGGGAAGTTCCACAAAAACGGTCTACGTAGCAGGGTTACTTGCGATCTGCGGTTTTCACGCTTTGGTGTCAGACTTTGGACGGTCCAAGAAAACTTCATGCGGTATCAGTGTTGGAACTGCAAACATGGCGTGATCGAGCTGCCGCGGGAGGGAAAGTACGGCCCGAATCTGCAGGCATATGTAGTCTACCAGCTCATCGAGCTTCGAAACTCAATCCGAGCAGTAGCTCGAAACATGGATGCGCTGTTTGGCCTGAAGATGCCAATCAACGCGGTGAGCAACATAAAGACCAGCTGCGCGCAGCGGTACCTGCCGGTATATGAAAGCATTCTTCGCCGAATCTGCTGCGGAGGACTCGTCAATGCGGACGAGACTCAAGTCCGAATAAGCGGCAAGGTACACTACGTCTGGGTTTTTACGAATCACGCTGAAGTTGCGTATGTCCCTGCCCCATCACGTGAGGCCGGCGTCGTCCGGGATTTCCTGCGCGATTTCAAAGGTAACCGTTCGGCTGGCACCACGCCGGTGTGAGCGCGGCGTGCTAATCTGCTCTGATGGCGGTCGACGAGCAGCTGTCCGCCGTCAGCGCTCCTGAGACACATCGAGGCCCTTCACGAACGGAGGATGGCTGGTTCATCGTAGTCCTGAGGCACGACGATGAAGCAGACATCCGGACTGGCACGCAAGCCGGCAGACGCGGTGATCAAAGACATCCGCCGGGCCACCCGCCGGCAGTTCTCGGCCGAGGAGAAGATCCGCATCGTGCTGGAGGGCCTGCGCGGCGAGGACAGTATCGCCGAGCTGTGTCGGCGCGAGGGCATCGCCAGCTCGATGTACTACGGCTGGTCCAAGGAGTTCCTGGAAGCCGGTAAGAAGCGGCTGGCGGGCGACACGGCGCGGGCGGCGACAGCAGACGAAGTCAAGGAGCTGCGCCGCGAGGCGGGCGCGCTGAAGGAGGTTGTGGCCGATCTCCTCCTGGAGAACCGCCTGCTCAAAAAAAGCATGAGCGGGGCTGGGGACGACGAGGCATGAGGTACCCAGCCCCTGAGAAGCTGGAGATCATCCGGCTGGTTGAGCAATCCCACCTGCCGGTGCGCCGCACCCTGGAGAAGCTCGGCATCACCCGATCGACGTTCTACCGCTGGTACGACGCCTACCTGAGAGGCGGTCCCGAGGCATTGGCTGACCGACCATCCCGGCCCAGCCGGGTCTGGAACCGTCTACCGACAGAGATCCGCGAGCAGATCGTCGCCCTCGCGCTGGAGGAGCCGGAACTCAGCCCACGCGAACTGGCGGTGCGCTTCACCGACGAGCGGCGCTACTTCGTCTCGGAAGCCAGCGTCTACCGCCTGCTCAAGGCCCAGGACCTGATCACCAGCCCCGCTTACATCGTCGTCAAGGCCGCCGACGCGTTCCGCGACAAGACCACGGCGCCCAACCAGCTCTGGCAGACCGACTTCACCTACCTGAAGGTTGTCGGCTGGGGCTGGTACTACCTGTCGACGGTGCTGGACGACTTCTCGCGCTTCATCGTGGCCTGGAAGCTCTGCGCCACGATGCAGGCCAGCGACGTCACCGCCACGCTCGATCTGGCGCTGACCGCGGCCGGGCTCGATCAGGTGCCGGTGGCGCATCGCCCGCGGCTGCTGACCGACAACGGATCGAGCTACGTCGCGGGTGACTTGGCGACATGGCTTGGCAGCCGAGGCATGACCCACATCCGCGGTGCGCCGCGCCATCCCCAGACGCAGGGCAAGATCGAGCGCTGGCACCAGACGCTCAAGAACCGCATCCTGCTCGAACACGCCTACCTGCCGGGCGAGTTGGAGGCCCGGGTTGCCGCCTTCGTGGAGCACTACAACCACGTCCGAGCTCACGAGAGCCTGGGCAATCTCACCCCCGCTGACGTCTATCTCGGCCGCGGCGAGGGCATCCTGCGCGAGCGGGCGCAGATCAAGCGTCAGACCCTCATCGACCGCCGCTTGCGCCACCACGCGCGGGCTGCCTAACCTCTCAACCCAGGTGGACCAGAGCCTCCGTTCCTGAGCGTCCCAGATCGTCTCAAATCATCTGACGACGGACAATCAGCACCCACTCCGAGGGACGCTGCACGCGTCCAGCTCCCTTCTTCTCCGAGGCTGCTGGTTCAGCATAGGCCCGGAGGGCAATGGGCAGGTGATCCACTGGGGTGGTCGAGAGATCAGCGTCGATCATGACCGCACCTCACTCGCAGGAGCAGCATGGGTGCGCGCCCGCTCGATCAGAGTTTCTCCGAATGTGGCCAGACGCTCGACGATCAGGCGCAACAAGTCGGCAAGGCCCAGGAGGAAGCGGCCGACGCTCTCGAGAAGCTCGTCACCGCCAAGACGCGGAGGCGGGTGATCCTTCTGCTCGTCCGTCACGATGCGATGGTGATTCGCGCAAAGCACGACCGTGAGCGGATCGTGCTGCCTCCCTGCCACATGGTGAGCCTCCAAGCACCGCACATCGTCGTTGCCACATACGGCACAGCGTGGCGTGGACGTGCCAAAGCGTTCCAAGCGTCGTTGCTTACGGCGCTCGCGCGCGAGTTCGTCCGTCCGCATGATGACGGCTCCTTTTATACCGGTCGACGGTGATAGCGACTCACGAGGTTTCGTATCGGCGGCGGATCTGGTTCGATGAGGCAAACCGGGAGGGTTTGCCATGTCCGCTGCGGTTGCTCTGCGTGAGGATTTCAACGCCGACGATCTTCGACGTCTGGCCAAGGCCAGCCGAGACGCGGGCCAGAGCCGCCGGCTGCTGGCGCTGGCCGAGATCTACGAGGGCGGCAGCCGCACGGATGCGGCTCGGATCGGGGTGGTAGGGTTGCAGACGGTGCGCGATTGGGTGCTCGCCTTCAACGCAGCTGGCCCGGCCGGGCTGATCAACCGCAAGGCCCCGGGCAACCCAGCCAAGTTGAGCGATGCGCAGCGTCAAGCGCTGGCGCAGATCGTCGAGAGCGGGCCGGACCCGGATCGACACGGCGTGGTGCGCTGGCGGCTGAAGGATCTCGCCGCCTGGATCTACGCCAGCTTCGGCGTGAGCCTGGACGAGAGCACGGTGGGCCGCACGGTGAAACAACTCGGCTTCCGCAAGCTGTCGGCACGCCCGCGCCATCATGAGCAGGACCCGGCCGCACTGGCAGCCTTCAAAAAAACTTGCCAGCCGAGGTGAGGGCGATCCGAGCCCGGCTGCCGGCTGGCGCGGCCATCGAGGTGTGGTGGTCAGACGAGGCTCGGGTCGGCCAGAAGAACACGCTGCCCCGCCGCTGGGCGCGCCGCGGCAGCCGGCCCTCGGCGCCCAAGGACCAACGCACGGCCCACGCCTACATCTTCGGAGCGATCTGTCCCGAGAAGGGCAAGGGTGCCGGCCTCATCATGCCGAGATGCGATACCGCGGCGATGAACGAGCACCTCAGGGAGATCAGCTGCAGCGTCGAGGAAGGCGCCCACGCCGTGCTGATCCTCGATGGGGCGGGCTGGCACGTCGCCCACGACCTCGTCGTGCCCGCCAACATCACCCTGCTGCCGCTGCCAGCCTGCGCCCCGGAACTCAACCCGGTCGAGAATGTCTGGCAGTTCCTGCGCGACAACTGGCTCGGCGACCGCGTCTTCTCGTCCTACGAGGACATTGTCGAGCAGTGCTGTCAGGTCTGGAACCGGTTCATCGACCAGCCTTGGAAGATCATGTCCATCGGCCTGCGTGACTGGGCCTATCAGTTATGATCACCACCGATTGGTATTAGATGATGGTGGTGAGGCGGTAGACCTGCTCGAACGTGCCCGTCCTGGTCAGGCTCAGTTCGTAGAGGACGTGTGGATCTGTCTCGAAGGGGTACTGTTTGCCGCTGAGATCGGCGACAGACACGCCGACGAACGGCGCAAGCGGTGCTATGTCGTTGGTATTGAGGAGCTCAGCGACAGCATTGAGGTACGTGCCGATCAGGGAGGCAGCCTCAAAGCCGACCTTGATGGTGCGTTCTCGACCGCGCGAGATGATACTTATCTCTCGGACCAGCCGGCTGACGCGTCGTCCCTCGCGCTGAGCAATGCGCTGCTCGTACAGCTCGCGACGAAGGCGCTCCGCCGATACGCCAGCGCCCTTGGCGGCACCGGTAATACTACCGTGCTTGAGGAAGCTCCTTACCCCTTTGCGCAGGCGCGCTGTGTCCCGCGCCGACACTTGCTTTATCGACGATTCACCGGATCTGGCGTGGCCGCGTGCTTGTGACCGACTGAGCCCTGCAGAGGTGCCGCGAGCGATCCGGCGGCGATACTCGGCCTTGTAATCTCGTGCCATTGCCTACTCCACACCAGTGAGCACCGCTGGCAGGAGCTGAGGAGACGGCGAAAAACGATGCAACGCCAGAACAATAATGTCTTTATGGACTTAGCGAATTTTTAGACTTTTTTAGACCTAGCTCTTGGAGGCCCAGAAGCCCTCAGCTCGTAGAGCTTCGATGATGGTCTGTCTCGCTGGTTGCCTCTCAGATCGAAACTGATTTGGGGCTTGCTTTCGGGCCTTCTCTCCGACTTGCGCGATACGCTCTTTCGCCAGCAAGCTGCCAAAATGCGGATCGCTGGCCAATTCTCGCACTATTTCGCGGAGGAGCGGTTGCACAGAAGGCCGTCCTGACTTCGACTTGACGGGACTGCTGATTGGAGGTGCAGCATCCTCTTGCAGGTCTAGTAGCGCTGATATCCGTACAGAAGCGAACTCCATGCCATGATTGCGGACAGTCGACGCTTCCCAGTCAATCTGCTCGAAATGATCGAATATAGTAAAAGGTAACAGGGATGGCCGAGTATCGATTGTAAAAGGCATTCGTACACCGATTGCAACAAATTCACCTCTCTGCAGTGCATATTGAAGATCATTCCTCATCATTGAGGTCAGCCATTCTGTTTGCGCGGGCTTCTGCCCGGCATCGCGGTATTGCTCTTTCAACTCCTCGTCGCCGAGATGGAACCATGCCCAACTGAGGGGGTGACCGTTTCGCCACAGTTCGTCATAGCTCATGCAAGTCGAGCGCTGCTGAGGGACCATTCGCAATCAGTTCTATTGCGAACGGCCAAGAATCCGTATGCGCAGTGATGGCTGAACTGATACGGGGCCGCCGATGCTCATTGCGCTGATGAGCTGGGATGGCGTGACCATCTGCGGTGCGTCCGTCATTGCTCATGAACACCTCCGTCTCCGAATGGCATTGCACCTTCTGCGGCCACGATTCAGAATCCGTCCTAATGAATGGTTCGCAGGGATCGCAGTCAAATGTCTTCAATCAAGGCTGTCGACTGGCAACAACGGAGCTCGTTTTGGCTTGAGAAAACACCATCACCGGTCACACCCAAACGCCGCGAGCGTTCCACGGACACACTCATTCTATGCGGGCACGGCATATCGCTGCGTGTCGAGAACGGCAGCCTCGCAATCAAGAACGGCTTCACGCACTACCCGCAGGAGCAGGAGACGTTTCGCTATTTCCGAGGCGATCTCACCCGTCCGGTACGCATCATCGTGCTCGATGGCAGCGGGCACCTGACCTTCGACGTCCTCGATTGGCTTGCTGACCAGGACGTGCCTCTGCTGCGAATCAGTTGGACCGGCGATGTGGTTACCGTGGCAGGTGGCAGCGGCTACAGCGCGGATCGAGAGAAGGTGGCGTGGCAGCGTGCCACGCGCGACGATGAATGCGCACGCGTTGCATTTGCGACGGCGCTGATTCGCGAGAAGGTCGAGAACTGCCAGCAAGCGCTGCAGGCTGTGATCCCCGCATCAGAGGCGCGCGACGCTGCAATTGATACGTTGGCACGCGTGTCAGCCACACTGACCGGCAATGTTGTGACTACTGTGGCAAAGCTTCGCGGCATGGAGGGTGTGGCAGCTGCCGCGTACTTCGGCGCGTGGCAGGGCGTGCCGCTGCAATGGAAGACGTGCAAACGGCGCCCTTTTCCCGACACATGGCTGACGCTGGGTTCGCGCTCGTCGCAGCGGCAGAGCAAGCTGGCGAAGAACCGGCACGCGACGCATCCGATCAACGCCATGCTGAACTATGGGTACGCCGTGGCTATCGGGCAGGTGAAGCTCACGGCACTGGCTGATGGCTACGATCCGACGTTTGGCATCATGCACCACGAGTACCGAGACGGACCGGCCTTTGCGCTGGATCTGGTCGAGCCGATTCGGCCGCTGGTAGATCGCGCAATCATCAGTTTTGCTCTTGCGAACGAGCTTCACCCAGCCGACTTTGCAATTAAACCAAATGGTTGTTGCCGCCTCAATCCACAACTTGCACGGAGCGTCCTGCAGGCCGTTGGGCAGAGCGCAGCACTTAATTGACTAGAGTTGCACCAAGAGCAATGTGCGCATCCCCGCTGCCCATGGATGCGTGTCGCCGATTTACAGCTAGTTTTTGCTTTCCAGTGTGCAACAGCACCATTAGCCGAGCGGTTTGGCGCTTCCGACTACCAGCACAAAAAATCCATTCTCTCAAATAGCTTGTATCGAGTTTGTACGCTGGTGCGCAAACGCATCACTTATTAGAATCGGTCTTGACTACGGTGGAAGGAAGCGAGCCATAATCTACAGCGATTTAAGCTGGAGGCAACTGTGCCGCTTGGCAAACCCCTACTCGACGCTCTCGATAGTATGGGTTACGGCGGCCTTCTGCTGAATCGAGCTGAACAAGTGCTGCGCTTGAACAATACCGCAGAAAAAATCCTAGCTCGGTATAGGTCACCCGAGGCAGATACCACAGATCTGGGTGCATATTGCTATGCTCTTACCCAATTGCTGCAGCAGCATCACGGCGCCGATGGCGGGTTAAGTGAAAACGGATGGATCGCGATTGGGCGGTCGGACAAAGATGGAAGCCGCCCTCTCATCGTCCGTGCCATGCGCATCCATTCAAACGTGGCAGAAGAGCTACACCGATTGATAGTACTTGTTGATCTAGACATTAATCCACGCCCATCACCTGAAGTTTTGAGACAGGTCTTTCAACTCACTCCGTCAGAAGCACGCCTAGCTGTCGAGATTGCGTGCGGCAGAAGTCCGGACGAAGTCGCTGAAGCGGCCCAGGTTAGCGTCAATACGATCCGTAAACAACTTAACACTGTGTTCGCGAAGACCAACACACATCGCCAATCGGAACTTGTTGCGCTTCTCGTGCGGCTGGCTATCCTGCCCTGAGCTGACCTTAAGTTGCATCACATTGCTCCTCTATTGGAAGCGACGGAAGCACGGTCCAATACTTGGGTGTTTGCAACTGATCGCCACACGGCTGCTGCCAAGCACAGCTTTTATCAAAGCAAATTCCCACTTTCATCATGTCCCACGCAGGATGGAACACGAGTACGGCGGTCCCGTCGCACGGGGCCGTGTGGATGGGATGCCACTCACAGCAGGGATCCATAGGTCGCTCCGCACAACAATGCGCATAGCCTACGTAAGATGGCGCCGGTGCAAGCTTTATACCTCTGCTTAGGAGGGGCAACCCCCAGATGAAGTATGCTCCACAGAGAGAGCTGACCACTCGCAATCCTCAGAACGCACGCTCAACACAATGAGCCTCCGCCTGTAGCCGCGGCATGCGTACGAAAGCGAGCCGAGTACAAAATTCTAGATTCTTACTTCATTTAGGTAATGGGCCCCGCCCGAACCCGGTGTTACGCATTTGAGAACGTAGACCTTTCCTCGGCGCATTGAGCTGAAATACCAAATATCGACCCGGCGATATATATTGGCTGAAATCACCCCTGCAGATTTCGGCCGATCGGCTAAAACTGCATAACTGGCACGATGCATTTGGGGTGCGACTTCAGCGCCGCGGCGAGCAGGTGTATTGCAAGTCTTGTATCGAGTCTACAGAGATATCCGACGGACTATCTAAGTATATATTTGAGACTATAGGTTCAGCGAGTAGGTTTTTGCGCAGTAACGGACGTTAATAGTTCGATAAATCTCAAAAAAGTTTCGGGATTGGAGGCTTCAAATGAGTGACACTGTTTCATTTAGTGCAGTGACAACTTCTCTGGCGCCAGGCACGGCACTTAAAGACGGAGAATCCTTGACAATCAGCCTGCACACAAGTGCGCGAGTACAGGTTTCAACGTCTGGGTTTGGCACTCCGACTCTGCTCCTGAACAACAACGCAACCGCTGCCTATACTGGCCAGGCGCAAGACGGCTCTTTGAATTTCACCTACACCGTAGCTAGTGGAGAAGATGTAGAAAGCTTGCAAATTGTCGGGTTCCTTGCGAATAGGGCGAGTATCGGGACTACACCGACCATAGAATTCTTGCAGCCCGCAAATTCCTACAATGTAGGCGGGTCGCCACGTTCAGAAACCGCTGCAGATATCAACGGCGATGGATGGTTAGATTTGATAGCCGCAAATGGCAGTGGCACAGCGCGGAATGTATTTGTTTTATTGGGCTCAGCGAATGGTGCATTTTCTCAGACGCCGCTATCGTATAACGTCAGCAATAATCCTTTTGGTGTAGGCATCTCGGATGTAACAACTGCAGACGTTAATTTAGATGGAAAACTGGATATCATAACATCGAATGGCGATGGTGCCATTGCCGTAATAACCAATTCTGGTAATAACGCGTTTTCTGCTCCGACACTGTACTCTGTAGGCGGCAGTCCATCGGCAGTAGCGACGATCGACGTTAATAATGACGGCCGCACAGACATCGTTGGTGCAATTAACACTTCGGGTAAAATAGCGGTTTTATTGAATTCAGGTAATGGAACATTCGTCCAACCTCCGACGAGCTACGATGCGGGCGGACGTCCAACCTCACTCGCGGTCGCCGACGTTAATGGGGATGGACGGAGTGATGTCATAACGGGAAATTTTACCGGAAATAATATATCTGTTCTTCTTGGCGCATCTAACGGAACCTTTGCTCAAGCATCTGGGTATAGCACTGGGTCTATCCCAAATTCGATTGCCGTTGCTGACATAAACGGAGATAATCGCCCTGACCTGATCATCTCTAATTCGTTGGGTAATAGCTTTTCAATTTTGCTCAACAGCGGAGGTGGCACGTTTGCGCAGCCGGCAACTAGCTATAGTGCTGGTGCTCCCGTAATATCCGCCGCAAGTGCGGACGTAAACGGCGATGGATTTGCAGACATTGCTGCAACATTGAGCAATGGTACCAGCAACAACGTTGCGATTTTTATTAACAATGGCCAAGGGACATTTTCAAGAACTACAAATAGCTTCAGCACCGGTACGACTAATCCAAGCGATATTTTATTTGCAGATTTCAATAAAGACGGCCGTACAGATATGACAACTGTCGGCGCTAACGAGGGAAAAATATCGGTAATATATAACTCTTCTACACCGTCTCTGAGCCTGGATACTGCCACGATTTCTTCTGCTAGCGGCATCAACACTGGCGTGAAGATCGATTCCGTTCACCCCTCACTTCTGTACTCGGTTGTGAACGGCACCAGCTTGGTGTTGACCTACGATGAGGCGCTCGACGCCACACACCTGCCGGCCGGCGGCGCCTTCACGGTCACGGCTGGTGGTAGTGCCATCCCTGTCAGCAGCGTCAGCGCCGACGCAGCCGCCAAGACGGTCACGCTGACTCTCGCCTCGGCCGTCGGCCACGGCCAGACCGTCACGGTCGCGTACGCCGACCCAAGCTCAGGCGACGATGCCAATGCCGTGCAGGATGCGGCCGGCAACGACGCCGCCTCGTTCAGCAACCAAGCCGTCACCAACGGCACAGCCGACACCACGGCGCCGGTGATCAGCAGCGTGGCGCTGCCCGACAGTCCGCTCAAGATCGGCAGCATCGGCACCCTCGCCATTACGGTGGCGGCGGACGCTGACACCTACAGCCTGGTTTCCGGTACCGTGGCAGGCTTCGCCCTGACAAACCTGCAGAAAGTCAGCGACACCAGCTACACGGCTCAGTTCACGGTCACCGAAGGTGCCACCGACGTGGCTGCCGGTGCCGATCTGCCGGTCAGCTTGGTCCTGAAGGACACGGCCGGCAACGAGAGCACTGCCTTCACCGCGCCGATCAGCCAAGCCAACGACGCCGTCGACGCGCACCGGCCCGTGCTGCAATCGGCCAGCGTGAACGGCACCAGCTTGGTGTTGACCTACGATGAGGCGCTCGACGCCACACACCTGCCGGCCGGCGGCGCCTTCACGGTCACGGCTGGTGGTAGTGCCATCCCTGTCAGCAGCGTCAGCGCCGACGCAGCCGCCAAGACGGTCACGCTGACTCTCGCCTCGGCCGTCGGCCACGGCCAGACCGTCACGGTCGCGTACGCCGACCCAAGCTCAGGCGACGATGCCAATGCCGTGCAGGATGCGGCCGGCAACGACGCCGCCTCGTTCAGCAACCAAGCCGTCACCAACGGCACAGCCGACACCACGGCGCCGGTGATCAGCAGCGTGGCGCTGCCCGACAGTCCGCTCAAGATCGGCAGCATCGGCACCCTCGCCATTACGGTGGCGGCGGACGCTGACACCTACAGCCTGGTTTCCGGTACCGTGGCAGGCTTCGCCCTGACAAACCTGCAGAAAGTCAGCGACACCAGCTACACGGCTCAGTTCACGGTCACCGAAGGTGCCACCGACGTGGCTGCCGGTGCCGATCTGCCGGTCAGCTTGGTCCTGAAGGACACGGCCGGCAACGAGAGCACTGCCTTCACCGCGCCGATCAGCCAAGCCAACGACGCCGTCGACGCGCACCGGCCCGTGCTGCAATCGGCCAGCGTGAACGGCACCAGCTTGGTGTTGACCTACGATGAGGCGCTCGACGCCACACACCTGCCGGCCGGCGGCGCCTTCACGGTCACGGCTGGTGGTAGTGCCATCCCTGTCAGCAGCGTCAGCGCCGACGCAGCCGCCAAGACGGTCACGCTGACTCTCGCCTCGGCCGTCGGCCACGGCCAGACCGTCACGGTCGCGTACGCCGACCCAAGCTCAGGCGACGATGCCAATGCCGTGCAGGATGCGGCCGGCAACGACGCCGCCTCGTTCAGCAACCAAGCCGTCACCAACGGCACAGCCGACACCACGGCGCCGGTGATCAGCAGCGTGGCGCTGCCCGACAGTCCGCTCAAGATCGGCAGCATCGGCACCCTCGCCATTACGGTGGCGGCGGACGCTGACACCTACAGCCTGGTTTCCGGTACCGTGGCAGGCTTCGCCCTGACAAACCTGCAGAAAGTCAGCGACACCAGCTACACGGCTCAGTTCACGGTCACCGAAGGTGCCACCGACGTGGCTGCCGGTGCCGATCTGCCGGTCAGCTTGGTCCTGAAGGACACGGCCGGCAACGAGAGCACTGCCTTCACCGCGCCGATCAGCCAAGCCAACGACGCCGTCGACGCGCACCGGCCCGTGCTGCAATCGGCCAGCGTGAACGGCACCAGCTTGGTGTTGACCTACGATGAGGCGCTCGACGCCACACACCTGCCGGCCGGCGGCGCCTTCACGGTCACGGCTGGTGGTAGTGCCATCCCTGTCAGCAGCGTCAGCGCCGACGCAGCCGCCAAGACGGTCACGCTGACTCTCGCCTCGGCCGTCGGCCACGGCCAGACCGTCACGGTCGCGTACGCCGACCCAAGCTCAGGCGACGATGCCAATGCCGTGCAGGATGCGGCCGGCAACGACGCCGCCTCGTTCAGCAACCAAGCCGTCACCAACGGCACAATTCCGGTTGATAATATAGCGCCCACAGTTACCATTTCCGCGGCCGATTCTCAGCTTACGGTCGGAGAGACCTCGCTTGTAACTTTCCAGTTTAGCGAAACTGTAATTGGATTCGGGAGCGGCGACATCATTCTAAATCATGGCCAAATTTCTGCATTTACACCCATTGACGGGGATACTTTCACTACCCTGTTCACGCCCGCGACGAATTACTCTGGACTTGGCAGTATTGCAATAGCGGCCGGCACCTACAACGATCTTGCAGGCAATCAGGGCACCGCCGGTCAGGTGGATGTAGCAATCAACACATTGGTAGGAAAAACTATCGATGGCACGCCGAAGGCAGACAACTTAGTCGGCACATCAGGCGATGACATATTGGATGGAAAAGCCGGTGCCGACAAAATGGCTGGCGGCCAAGGTAATGATACCTATATCGTGGATAACATCGGTGACGTAGTAACAGAGGCCGTCAACGCCGGAAACGATACGGTCAAGACGACACTCGCCGTCTACACACTTAGTGCCAATGTCGAGAACCTTGTATTCACTGGCGGTGGCGGGTTTTCTGGTTCGGGCAATGCGCTGGCTAATACCATCACTGGCAGTTCAGGGAGTGATGTGCTCGACGGCAAGGCAGGCGCCGACAAAATGTACGGCGGCTTAGGCAACGACGTCTATATAGTCGACAGCAGCGAAGATTTTATTTTCGAGCAAATGGGTCAGGGAGCCGATAACGTGTTGGCTAGCGCGAGCTATCAGCTTGCAGATAACGTCGAGAATCTCACCCTCACAGGATCGGCCGCGATCAATGGCACGGGTAATGTTCTCGCGAACATCATTGTAGGTAATTTTGCAGCAAACATCCTCAATGGGGGGGCGGACTTGATACTCTCACCGGTCTCGGTGGAAACGACACATTCGTATTCCGGAAGGGCGAGGCGAATGGTGACAAAGTTCTCGATTTCCAAGGAGCCGGAAAAGTTATTGGCGATCACCTACAGTTCGAGGGATTCGGCAACGGAACGCTCACCAGAGTGGGAAGCACGGATACTTACAAGATCATACCGGACGCGCAACACGGTGGCGCGGATCAAGCTGAAACAATTCGCATAGTTGGCGTCACGAGTCTCGATTTGCTCAAAGGTGTTGGGCACGACGACATTCTGTTCTTATGATAGGAGGAGGGCGGGGCACCAAGCATTAAGCCTAGCCCCGCCCATGTCATAACATCCAAAATATAAAAGAAATCATAGTGGCAAAATATTTTGATATGCCTCTGCATTAGTTCCATTAACTCTTCCGGCGAAATCTGATCCTCCCGGTGATCGCATCTGTCGCTCTTGTAACCCTCTTCGCGAATGACAGGTTCACACCCTCTCGTTGAAACTGCAGTCGAAAATGGTCTAGTGCCGCTCGCTTCTCTATACCCCCTCCCGAACGGGAGAGGGGCCGTCGCGCGCCGACAGGAACATGCGGAGCGCGGGGCCCGCCCGCGGATCGTGGCTGCCTCAGGTCGCGGCCCCCACCGTATCGGCCATGCGCGCCCGCCGGGTGCCCAGCGGCTGCGGCTTGCCGACCGTGGTGTCCTTCGCGGTCTGGTGCTCCATCTCGGCGTTGATCTCGGCCCCCACCAGCACGATGATCGTCGAGATCCAGATCCAGGTCATGAAGCCGATCGCGGCACCCAGCGACCCGTAGGTCTCGTTGTACTTGCCGAAATTCGACACGTACCACGAGAAGCCGAGCGAGGCGGCGAGCCAGAGCACGGCGGCGACGGCGCTGCCCCAGGTCACCCAGCGCCAGCGCGGCGCGTCCCGGCTCGGGCCGTAGCGGTAGAGGAGCGCGAGGCCGAGGAGGACGGCCACGAGCAGGACCGGCCAGCGCAGGAGCGCGATGTACCACGCATCCGCCGAGAGCCCGATCGTGTTGAAGACCACCGGCAGCACCACGATGCCGACGAGCGCCAGGACGATGAACAGGAGCGCGCCCGCCGTGAACGTGAGCGAGCGCAGGTTCAGCCAGAGGAAGCTGCGCGTCTCCCGCTCCTCGTAGACGATGTTGAGCGCGTCGAAGACCGCCTTCATGCCGCCGTTGGCGCTCCAGATCGAGAGCAGCAGGCCGGTGAAGAAGGTGAGGCCGAGCGTCGTGTCGCCCTTCTCGGCGATGCGCTTCACCTGCTCGCCGATGATGTCGATCGCGCCCTGGGGCATCACGCCCTGCAGGCTCGCGAGGTGCTGGTTGATGGTGGAGACATCCGCCACCAGCCCGTAGCAGGAAACGAGGGCGGCGACCGCCGGGAAGATCGCCAGGAGGACGTAGAAGGTGACGCCTGCCGCGACCGAGACGAGGCGGTTCTCGCTGACGTCGTGGAAGACTCGGAAGGCGATGTCCTTCCAGCCGCTGGCCGGGATCTCGGAGGGCGTGGTGGCGTGCCGCCCCCGGCTCTTCTCGGTCGCGGCGACGCGGTGCGCGTCCCGGCCCTCGTGGGAATCGGACGTTTCGCGCGGCCCGTCCGCCGAACGGCCGGATTCCGTCCGCACGGGTCCGGATCGGCGCCGCGGCAGAGCGACGAGGCCGAGGAGCGCGGTTGCGAGCGCCACCGTCCACACCGTCGAGTTCCGACGCTCAAGGTTGTCGGCGCCCGCCGCCGCGTCGTGTCGCGTAACCATCGTCTGCCGTCCTCGATCTGACGCGTGATCCAGCGCAACAACGAGATTCCTGCGGGGCGGTTTCACGCAAACGTGTTCGGTCTTCGCGGTGAGATCTGGGCCGCTGGGCAGCGAGATCTGCACCCCATCCCGAAGGCGCCGCGAAACTCGTTCGCGCGGCGGGCGAAACGAGACCGCTCCGGAGCGTTGTCCTGGGGAAGACCGATTCTCGGGATGGGCGACGTCGCACCGCGTCGATTTTTCCGTGCGGTTCGGCACATCGGGTGCCCTGCGGCACGGATTTCGACGCCAAGCTCGGCTACGAAGCGCTATCCCCGCAAAGCCGTCGCGTCCCGGGCCCTGCGCCCGACGATCGCCACAGGAGACCGGACACCCGTGCCGCACGCGACCGAGCTGATCGCCATCATCGCCTTGGGCCTCGTGCTGGCCTTCGTCTGCGGGATGGTGGCACAGCGCCTCAAGCTGCCGCCGCTCGTCGGCTACCTGCTGGCGGGCGTCCTCGTCGGCCCCTACACGCCGGGCTTCGTCGGCAACAGCGAACTCGCGGGCCAGCTCGCCGAGATCGGCGTGATCCTGCTGATGTTCGGCGTCGGCCTGCACTTCTCGATCAAGGACCTGATGGCGGTGCGCGCCATCGCGCTGCCGGGCGCCGTGGTGCAGATCGCGGTCGCCACCGCGATGGGCGGCGGCCTCGCCCTCGCATGGGGCTGGAGCCTCGGGCCGGCCTCGTCTTCGGCCTCGCCCTGTCGGTGGCGAGCACCGTCGTGCTCTTGCGGGCCTTGGAGGAGCGCGCCCTCCTCGACAGCGACAAGGGCCGGATCGCCGTGGGCTGGCTCATCGTCGAGGATCTGGCGATGGTGCTGGCCCTCGTGCTGCTGCCGGCGCTCGCTCCCTCGCTCGGGGGCAGCGAGGGCGGCGGCCATCACGGCGGGGGCGGCAACCTCTGGCTCACGCTGGGGCTGACGCTCGCCAAGGTCGCGGTCTTCGCGAGCCTGATGCTGATCGGCGGGCGCCGCTTCGTGCCCTGGCTCCTCGACCAGGCGGCGCGCACCGGCTCCCGGGAGCTCTTCACCCTCGCGGTGCTGGCGCTGGCCCTCGGCATCGCCTTCGGCTCGGCGGAGCTGTTCGGCGTCTCCTTCGCGCTCGGCGCCTTCTTCGCCGGGATGGTGCTCGCCGAATCCGACCTCAGCCACCAGGCCGCGGCCGATTCCCTGCCCCTGCAGGACGCCTTCGCGGTCCTGTTCTTCGTCTCGGTCGGGATGCTGTTCGACCCCGCCATCCTGATCCGCGAGCCGCTCTCGGTGCTGGCCGTGCTCGGCATCATCCTGCTCGGGAAGTCTCTCGCGGCGGTGGCGATCGTGCTGGCCTTCCGCCACCCGGTCGGCACGGCGCTGACCATCGCGGCAAGCCTCGCGCAGATCGGCGAGTTCTCCTTCATCCTCGTCAGCCTCGGCCTGTCGCTCAAGCTCCTGCCGACGGAGGGCCGCGACCTCATCCTGGGCGGCGCGCTCCTGTCGATCACCCTGAACCCGCTCTTCTTCGGGCTCGTCGCGCGGATCGAGCGGGCGCTCGCGGACCGGCCGGAGCTCGCCGCCCGCTTCGAGCGCAAGGGCGCGGGCGAGGTCGCCATGGCGCTCGAGACGGCGCCGCGGCGCGGCCACGCGGTGGTGATCGGCTACGGGCGCGTCGGCAGCAGCATCGGCAAGGCGCTCCAGGCCTGGGACCTGCCCTACGTGGTGGTGGACCGCGACCGGCGCCGGGTGCTCGAATTGCGCGAGCAGGGCCTCGACGCGATCTTCGGCGACGCCACCGCGCCCGGCATCCTGGAAGCCGCCGACATCGGCAGCGCCCACCTTCTCGTGCTCGCGACGCCGGATTCGCACAACACCGCCCGGCTCGTGGAGATCGCGCGCGGCGCCAATCCGCGGATCGACACGCTCATCCGCACCCACAGCGATGCCGAGCGCCGCCGCCTGGAGGAGCAGAAGGTCGGCCTCGTCCTGATGGGCGAGCGGGAGCTCGCCCTCGGCATGACGCTCTACGCCCTGCGCAGCCTCGGCGTGAAGGAAGGCGAGGCCCGCCTCTTCGTGGATTCGAGCCGCCAGCAGAGCCGGGCCGAGCCTGACGCCGAGATCGAGGCCGGGCCGGTGGCCCCGGAACTGCGCCCGCACAAGGAGGCCGACGCGGCGGAGGCGTGAGGGCACCCTGAGATCGACCCGGCCCTGCCATCGCGAGGCCGCCGCGCCCCCTCTCCCGTGCGGGAGAGGGTTGGGGTGAGGGATGCGAGGTTTCCGGAGAGGTCGCACCCCTCACCCGATCCGCGTCCTCCCGCGGACTCGACCTCTCCCGGACGGGAGAGGTGGGGAAGCGCCCCGACGATCAGCATCCTGGGTTCGTCCTCACCCCGCGAGCTCCCGCCCCAGCGCCTCGACCCGGCGCAGGTCGTCGAGGAACGCCGCGTAGGCCTCTGCCTTCGCCTCGTCCGGCAGGCGCAGCAGGTAGGAGGGGTGGACCGTGATGAAGCCCTGGAAGCGGTTGTCGAGGCGCTCGAAGCGGAAGGGGCCGCGCGCCCGGGTGATCGGGATCGCCTTTCCGGTCAGCGCCAGAACCGCGGTCGCGCCCAGCGCCACGACGAGCTTCGGGGCGACGAAGTCGAGCTCCCGGTCGAGCCACCAGCGATAGTGGCTGACCTCGCCCGCCGTCGGCTTCTGGTGAATGCGGCGCTTGCCGCGCTCCTCGAACTTGAAGTGCTTGACCGCATTCGTGAGGTAGGCGGCCGACCGGTCGATCCCCGCCTCCGCCATCGCCCGGGACAGGAGCTGGCCCGCGGGCCCGACGAAGGGCCGACCCTGCCGGTCCTCCTGGTCGCCCGGCTGCTCTCCGACGAAGGCGATCGCCGCGCCGACCGGCCCCTCCCCCAGGACGGCCTGGGTCGCGCCCGGCACCAGCGGCTCCGAGCGCCGGATGATGCCGTTGAGTTCCTCCAGGGAGGCGGGATCCTGGTCCGCCATCGCGGCGAGCGCGCGGGCGGGCTGGCGCTTCGTGGGCATCTGCGGCTCCCTCTCGATCATCGCGGTGGTGCGGGACGAGGCCTGACGGATCAGCGCGGGGATCGCGGCGGTCTCGGGCATGTTGTGCCAATACTTCTTCGGCATCTCCGCCCGCATGGCGCGCAGGTTGGTGCGCGCCGGGTTGAACGTGCTCTCGTAATAGTCCCGCCAGCCCGCCTCGAACCCGTCGCCCGGCGGCACGTCCTCGCGCCGGCCGGGCGGGCCGAACCGCAGCGTGTCCCCGTCCCAGTGCGCCGAGCCCTCCGGCGTGAGGATCGTCCAGGCGAGCGACCGGAACCGGTCCACGAAGAAGGGCGCGGCGGCCTCCAGGATATGGTGCTCCGGCTCGAACCAGGCGACGAAGCGCTCGGTTCCCGCCTCCGGCACCCGCCGGAAGCGCAGGAAGGCGTGCATCTTGTGCAGGTCGCGGGCGATCGCCTTCCGCATCAGATTGAGCCGGTGGACGAGCGGGTCGCTCGCCACCTCGAGGAGGTCGCGCTCGCCTGCTCGGAGGCGCCAGATCAGGGCGTAGAGCAGGGCGTAGCGCTCGGGGTCCCGGTGGGGCACCACCATCGGCACGAGGGCGGCCGCGGCCCGCGGCAGCGCCACCGGCGCCTCCGAGGACGCCGGCGGCGCTGCCCCGAACAGGCCCGCCGGCTCCTCGGCCGAGGACCAGACGACGCGCTCCGGCGGCACGCCCTCGGCGACGAGCCCGCGCACGGCCGCCCGGAACCCGTCGAGATCGGCGCCGGGGCGCAACGAGACGGCGCGGGTCCCCTCTCGTTCCGGGAGGGGCAGGGTGAGGGGGGCGAGCGCTCCGGATGCACCGATGTCCCTCACCCCGGCCCTCCCCCGGACGGGAGAGGGGGTCCGTCGCGGTTCCGGCCCGGCCATCTCAGAACAGGCTCAGCTGCGCGGCGGGCTCCACGAGGCGCGCGCGCAGGTCGAGGCGGTCGGTCAGCGCGGTCGGGCGGTAATCGGCCGCGATCAGGAAGGGGCGGGCGCGCTTTAGGCCCGAGGTGAGACGGGCGACGTCGTCGAGGCGCAGGCTCGTGTGGCGGCGCGCCTTGACGATCTTGTCCACCGCCCGTGCCCCGAGGCCGGGCACCCGCAGCAACATCTCCCGGTCGGCCCGGTTCACGTCGACGGGGAAATGGTGCCGGTTCTTCAGCGCCCAGGCGAGCTTCGGATCGACGTCGAGGGGAAACATCCCGCCCTCGGTCGCCTCGGCCACGTCGTCGGGGCTGAATTCGTAGTACCGGATCAGCCAGTCCGCTTGGTAGAGCCGGTGCTCGCGCTGGAGCGGGGGCGCCTTCAGGGGCAGGATGGTCGAGCCGTCGGGAATCGGGCTGAAGGCCGAGTAGTAGACGCGCTTCAGGCCGAACGTGCCGTAGAGATGGGCGCTCTTGCGGATCAGCGCCTCGTCGGAGGTCGAATCCGCGCCCACGATCACCTGCGTCGACTGGCCGGCCGGCGAGAAGCGGCGGCGCTCGGCCTTGGCCTCGGTGATGCGGCTGCCGATCTGCTCCATCGCGCCCTGGATCGAGGCGCCGTCCTTCTCGGGCGCGAGGCGCTCCAGGCTCGCCTCGGTCGGCAGTTCGAGGTTGATCGAGAGACGGTCGGCGTAGAGGCCCGCCTCCTCGATCAGCCACGGGCTCGCCTCGGGAATCGACTTCAGGTGGATGTAGCCGCGGAAGCCGTGCTCGCGGCGGAGCTTCTTCGCGACGCGGGTCAGGAGTTCCATCGTGTGGTCCGGCGACTTGATGATGCCGGACGAGAGGAACAAGCCCTCGATATAGTTGCGCTTGTAGAACTCGACCGTGAGCGTCACGACCTCGTCGACGGAGAACTTCGCCCGGCGCACGTTCGAGGAGCGGCGGTTCACGCAATAGGCGCAGTCGAACAGGCAGTAATTGGTCAGCAGGATCTTCAGGAGCGAGATGCAGCGCCCGTCCGGCGTGTAGGCGTGGCAGATGCCGGCGCCCGTCGTGGACCCGAGCCCGTCCTTGCCCGCCGCCCGCTTGGGCGCTCCGGACGAGGCGCAGGAGGCATCGTACTTCGCGGCATCGGCCAGGATGCGCAGCTTCTTGGCAAGCGTCTCGTCCATGCGGGACAAGATGCCGTTCGTTCGCGGTTTGTTCAAGGAGCGGGGCGGCGCCGTCCCGCGCCGTGGCGCCGCACCCCGCCACAGGCGGCCCCCTCTCCCGTTCGGGAAGGGTTGGGGTGAGGGATACAGGTCCCTCCGGACAGGTCGCACCCCTCACCCGGTCGGCTGACACCGACTCGACCTCTCCCGGACGGGAGAGGTCGGGCGGCTCAGCCCTGATTCAGCGTGGCCTTGAGGGTGATCTCGGCGTTCAGCACCTTCGAGATCGGGCAGCCGGTCTCGGCGGCGTGGGCGAGTTCGTCGAATTTCGCCTGGTCGATGCCGGGGATCGTGGCGGTCAGCGTGAGGGCCGACTTCGTCACCTTGAACCCGGCGCCGTCCTTCTCCAGCGTCACGACCGATTCCGTCGTCATCTCGGTGGCGGCGAGGCCCGCTTCCTGGAGCTGGAAGGCGAGCGCCATCGTGAAGCAGCCCGCATGCGCGGCCGCGATCAGCTCCTCGGGGTTGGTGCCGGGCTTGTCCTCGAAGCGGGTGTTGAAGCCGTAGGGCTGGTCCGAGAGCACGCCCGACCCGGTCGTGATGCGGCCCTTCCCCTCCTTGCCGTTGCCCTGCCAGACGGCGTGCGCCTTGCGGTTGATCATCGGGATGTCCTGTCGTGGCGGGCGCCGCGCGGGATGCGCGGGACGAAGATGGCCCGGCTGCCATCCCGAGGTGGAGCGGCCTTGGCCGAAATCCAGCGCCCGCGACCGTTCTCAGGCGGCGTCCTCCCCGGCTCCTCCTCCGCATCGACGATCCGGCGGGCGAGGTCGTAGGGAAAGCCCGCCCGGGCGAGCGCGGCGAGGTCCCGGTCGCGATGGGCCGCCCGGGCGTCCGGCCGCCGGAAGGGCCCGAGGCGGCGGCGCTTGGCGTAGGCGCGCGCGGCCTCCTCCTCCACCCCCTCCGGCTCGCCCTCGGAGGCGGCCTCGCGCTCGGCCTCCATCGCCGCCGCGATCGTGTCGCGGGGGACGCCCTTGGCGGCGAGCTTGGCGGCCGCGCCCCGCGCCGAGGCGCCGCGGCGGCGGAGCGTCGCGAGGCGGGCGGCGGTGAAGCGGGCATCGTCCACGAGGCCGGCGCGGGCGGCGCGCGCCACGGTCTCCTCGACCATCGGCGCGAAGGTCTCGGCCGCCTCGCCGCGGGCGCGGGTACGCTTCTCGACGCGCCGCCGCAGGGTCCGGCGCAGCATCTCGGTCGAGGCGCTGTAGCGCTCGAGATAATGGAGGGCCGCCCGCTCGAGCCAGGCCGCCGTCACCGGCGGCGCGGGCCTTGCATCACGATTTTGAGGCGGCGCAACGTTTGGCGGAGTCACCGGTTCTTCACCTTTCGGACAGGATTACGATTCATGACTGGGTCATGGAAAGCACGAAACGCAGAGGGAAGCGGGCCGCGCTGCCCGCGCTCCTCGTGAGACGCGAGTGGCTCCTCGTCCTGCTCGCCCTCGGGCTCGCCGCCACCGCGGCGGCCGTCGTCTACCTGTCGCGCCCCACCACCCTCAGCGTCGCGGTCGGCCCCGCGACGGCGCCGAGGCCGCCCTGATGGAGGCCTACGCCAACGCGCTGGCCCGCGGCCGCGAGGACGTGCGCCTCAAGATCGTCCCCTACGACGACGTGCGCGACAGCGCCGCCGCGCTCCAGGCGGGCAAGGCCGACCTCGCCGTGGTGCGGCCCGACGTCCACATGCCGGAGAACGGGCTGACGCTGGCGATCCTGCACGACGAGGCCCTCGTCATCGCCGCCCCCGAGGCCAGCGAGATCGACAGCTTCCCCGATCTCGCCCGCAAGCGCCTCGGCATCGTGGTGCGCCACAACGCCGACCTGCCCTTCCTGACGAACCTGCTCGCCTTCTACGACCTCGCCACCGCGAGCGTCGAGAATGCCGAGCCCGAGCTGAACCCCGGCCGGGTCGCCCTCGTGCAGCTGAAGCCCTCCGAGGTCACCGCGGCCATCGCCGAGAAGCGGGTCGATGCGGTGGCCGTCATCGCCAACCCGGCCTCGAAGGTCGCGGGCCAGACGGTGCGCGCGGTCGAGCTCGGAGCGCCCGACCGCAAGATCGACCTCGTCTCGGTGCCGGACGGCGAGGCGATCCTGACGCGCTTCCCCGAATTGCAGGCGGTCACGATTCCCGCCGGCACCTTCGGCGGCCGGCCGAAGCGCCCGGACGAGGAGGTGAAGACGGTGGGCGCCTCCTACCGGCTGATGGCGCGCGGCGCGGTCAGCCGCGTCGCCGTGGCCTCCGCCACCCAGCACCTGTTCGAGTGGCGCTCCAAGCTCGCGGCCTCGGCGCCGATCGCCAAGCTGATGAAGGCGCCCGACTTCGACACGACCGTCGCGGCGACCTCGGCCCGGCTGCCGAACCACCCCGGCGCGGTCGATTATTTCGAGCGCGAGCAGCAGACCTTCCTCGACCGCTACGAGGATTACATCTACCTGTTCGCCTTCTTCGGCGGCACGATCGGCTCCGGCATCGCGTGGCTCGGCCAGCGGCTGGCCCGCAAGCGCCGCGAGCGGATCGACGTGGTGCTCGACCGGCTCCTCGACATCCTGCGGGAGGTGCGGGCCGCGACGAGCGCGCCCGAGCTCGACGCCATCGCGATCGAGACGGACGAGCTCGTGGCCGACGTGGTCCGCTACGCCCGCGAGCGCACGATCGACAACCGGACGGTGAGCGCCCTCATCCTCGCCGTCGATGCGGTCCATGCCGCGATCGGCGACGCCCGCCGCCAGCTCGGCGCGGCCGAGGCCGAGACGCGCTCCGGCGCGCGGGCCCGCACGGCGCGGCTCCTCTCCCTCAACCTGCCGGCGGCGGAGTAGGACCGCCCCGGTTCGGATGCGCCCCACCTCTCCCGTCCGGGAGAGGTCGAGTCGGCGCAAGCCGACCGGGTGAGGGTCGTGCCCGTGCCGTAGGTCGGGCCGCATTTGCGCCGCTTCCCGATCCTGATACAGGAGGCCGGCCCGGATCGCGGAAGTCCCATGCATGACCAAGACTTGCCCGACCCCGACTTGCCCGCCCAAGACTTGCCCGACCCGGAATCGAGGGAGCGCGGCGTGAACCCCGTCCACATCGTGATGATCGAGGACGACGAGGGGCATGCCCGCCTGATCGAGCGCAACATCCGCCGCGCCGGCGTCAACAACGAGATCACGGCCTTCCGCGACGGCACCGCGGCGCTGGCCTACCTGCTCGGGCCGGACGGCTCGGGCCGGGTCCAGGCCGGGCGCTCGCTGCTCATCCTGCTCGATCTCAACCTTCCGGACATGACGGGCATCGACATCCTGGCCAAGGTGAAGGGCAACGAGCACCTGCGCCGCTCGCCCGTGGTGGTGCTCACCACCACCGACGACCAGCGGGAGATCCAGCGCTGCTACGATCTCGGCTGCAACGTCTACGTGACGAAGCCCGTGAACTACGAGGGATTCGCCAACGCGATCCGCCAGCTCGGCCTGTTCTTCTCGGTGATGCAGGTGCCCGAGACCCCCTGATCCGGCTGCCCTTTTGCGGCTTCAATGGCGTGCGAGGAATCGGCATCGCGCGTGCCCGGCCGTCCGGCTTGCCGATGGAGACTGAAGCCCGCGGTGGCCCTGCGTATCCTCTACATCGACGACGATGCCGGGCTCGTCCGCCTCGTGGCGCGGGCGCTGCGGGCGCGCGACTGCGCCGTGGAGCACGCGGGCGACGGCAGCGCCGGGCTCGCCCGCATCGCGGAGGGCGGTATCGACGCCGTCGCCCTCGACCATCACCTGCCCGGCGAGACCGGCCTCGACATCCTCGCGCGCATCCGCGCCCTGCCGGCGCCGCCGCCCGTGATCTACGTCACCGGCTCGGACGATCTGCGGATCGCCGTCGCGGCCCTCAAGGCCGGCGCCGCCGACTACGTCCTGAAGGACGTCGCCGGCCATTTCCGCGAGCTCCTCGGCGAGGCGATCGAGGCCGCGCTCGCGCAGGAGCGGCTGCGCCGGGAGAAGGCGGAGGCCGAGCAGCGCCTCGCCGCGAGCCAGGAGCGCCTCAACCTCGCGCTCGGCGCCGCCGGCATGATCGGCACCTGGGACTGGGACCTCGTCGCCGACCTCGTCTACGCCGACGCGAACTTCGCCCGCATCTACACGGTCGATCCCGAGGCGGCCGCAAGCGGCGCGCCGCTCGCCGCCTACGTCAAGAACTTCCACCCGGACGACGTGCCGGCCTTCCAGGCGGCCCTCGACCGCACCTTCGCCGGCGCCGACGAGTTCTCGTGCGAGTACCGCATCCTCCAGCCGGAGGGCGGCGTGCGCTGGATCCTGGCCCGCGGGCGCCTCGTGCGGGACGGGACCGGGCGGCCGGTCCGCTTCGCGGGCGCCTCCGTCGACATCACCGACCGCAAGCTCGCCGAGGAGCGCCAGCGCCTGCTGATGCTGGAACTCGCCCACCGGGTGAAGAACACGCTCACGCTGGTCCAGGCGATCTGCCTGCAGACCCTGCGCGGGGAAGCGACCCTGGCCGAGGCCCGCGAGGTGGTGACGGCGCGCCTCCTGGCGCTTGCCCAGGCCCACGACCTCCTGCTCCAGGGCAGCTGGAGCGAGGCGAGCCTGCGCACGCTCGTCGAGGGCACGGCCCGCCTCCACGGCCACGGCGACGCCGCGCGGTTCCGGCTCTCGGGGCCAGACGTGATGCTCGGTCCGAAATCCGCCCTCTCGGTCGCCCTCGTCCTGCACGAACTCGGCACCAACGCGGCGAAGTACGGCGCCCTCTCGACGCCGGAGGGGCACGTCGCGGTGGGGTGGGAGCAGCTGGCGAACGGGGCGGAGCCGCGGCTCAGCTTCCGCTGGGAGGAGGTCGGCGGCCCGCCCGTGCGGGCCCCGAGCCGGCGCGGCTTCGGCTCCCGCCTGATCGAGCGCAGCCTCGCGGACGGGCTCGGGGCGCAGGTGCGCCTCGCCTACCCGCCGACAGGCGTGACGCTCACCCTCGACGCGCCGCTGGAGGCCCTGCGGGCGAGCTGAGGAGAGCGCGGGCGCCGCGCTCAGGCCACCCGTCTCGCGGCCGCGGCGATGCGCGCCTCCGCCCCCGCCCGGTCCTCCGCCATCCACGCCGCGCAGCGGGCGAGGACCGCGGCAGAGGCCGTCTCCGGCCGGCCCGAGGCGAAGGGCGGGGACGGGGCGTATTCGAGGAGGAGGCCCACCGCCTCGGCGTCGACGGGGTCGGTGAGCTCGACCGCCAAGGCCAGCGCGAAGTCGATCCCGGCCGTGATGCCGCCGCCGGTGACGACATTGCCGTCCCGCACCACCCGCTCGGCCACCGGAATGGCCCCGAAGGCCGCCAGGGCGTCGTGAAGCGCCCAGTGGGTCGTGGCCCGACGCCCGCGGAGGAGGCCGGCGGCGCCGAGCACCAGCGCGCCCGTGCAGACCGACGTGACGAAACGAGCCCCCTCCGCCTGCCGCCGGACGAAGGCGAGGGCTTCGGCGTCGTCGAGGTGCGCCAGCATGCCGAGCCCGCCGGGCACGCAGATCACGTCGAGAGGCGGGCAGTCGGCGAAGGTGGCGGTCGGCGTCAGCGGAAGGCCGGTCACGCTCCGGACCGGGCCGGGCCGGCTCGCGACGAGGTGGACCCGGGTGCCGGGCAGCGTCGCGAACACCTCGTAGGGGCCGGTCAGGTCGAGCTGCTGCACGCCCGGGAAGAGAAGGAAGCCGATCTCCACGGGAGGGCGGTCCTCCGGGCTTCGGGCGGGAACGGTGTCGGTCATGAGCTTGCGCCTCGCGGGATGGACGTTGCGAGCTTAGCGGGCGATGCTACGGCCGAGATGCCAATCACCCCTCGGTTTCAGCCAAAGCGCCGGCGCAGCGTCGAGGTCCTCGCCTTCCCGGACCTGCAGGTTCTGGACGCGGCGGGACCGCTGCAGGTCTTTGCCAGCGCCAACGACCTGACCGGGACGGACGCCTACGCGACGCGGATCGTCTCCGAGGGCGGCGGGCCGGTCGCGGCCTCGGCCGGAATCAGCCTCGCGACCGACCCCCTGCCGGAGCCGGGGGCGCCGCTCGGCACTCTGCTGATCCCGGGCGGGACCGGCATCTTCGCCGCCGCGGAGCGGGCCTCGCTGCGGGACTGGGTGGTGCGGCGGGCCGCCTCGGCCGAGCGGGTCGTCTCCGTCTGCACCGGCGCCTTCCTGCTGGCGGAGGCCGGCCTGCTCGATGGACGCCGGGCCGTGACGCATTGGGGCTGCTGCCAGCGGCTCGCAGCGCGCTACCCGGCGGTGCGTGTGGAGGCGGACCCGATCTTCGTGCGCGACGGCTCCGTCTGGACCTCGGCGGGCGTGACGGCGGGGATCGACCTCGCCCTCGCCCTGGTCGAGGCCGATCTCGGCCGCACCGCGGCGCTGGCGGTCGCGCGCCACCTCGTCGTCTTCCTGAAGCGGCCGGGCGGGCAGGCCCAGTTCTCGGCAGCCCTCGATCTCCAGGGAGCGGACGACCGCTTCGGCCCCCTCCACGCCTTCATGGCCGAAAACCTCGCCGCCGACCTCTCGGTGCCGCGACTCGCCGCGCGGGCCGGGATGAGCCTGCGGAGTTTCGCCCGCCGCTACCGCGCGGCCACCGGGCGCACGCCGGCCGAGGCCGTCGAGGAGCTGCGCATCGAGGCGGCCCGCCGGCTCCTCACGGACACGAGCTTGCCGGTCAAGCAGGTCGCGGCGCGCTGTGGCTTCGGCTCGGAGGAGACCCTGCGGCGCGGCTTCCTGCGCCAGCTCGCGGTCAGCCCGCAGGATTACCGCGCGCGGTTCTCCGGGGGCGCCTGAGCCTCACCCGACTCGCGCTCGGCGGCGAGAGCGGACTGCCTGTCATCCCTGCCGAAAAGGCAACGGACCGCAATCTACCCCGCCTCGTCGAGCTCCGGCCCGCGGGTCACGTCGAGCCCGCCGCCCGCGCCCGGGGGCGGGCCGACCTTGACCGGAGCGCCGGTGCGGGCGGCTTCGTAGATCGCCTCCATCAGGACATGGTCCTGCAGGCCCTCCTCGCCGGGCGTGCGCGGGCGGCGGTTCTCGATCACGCAGCAGGCGAAATGGTCGATTTCCAGGGCGAACTGGTTCTTCTGCGCCAGGACCCGGTTGTCGCGGGATTGCTGCTTGCCGTCCTTGTGAGAGATGACGAGGCGCTGGCCCTCGTAGGCGAAGGCGTTCTGCAGCTCGATGTCGGCCGCGGGCGTGTGCACGGAGAGCTTGCGCGCCTCGTGCACGCCGTAGCTCGTCAGGCACTGGGCGATGACGCCCGAGGGGAATTGGAGCGTGAAGCTGACCGTCTCCTCGACCTCGGCGAATTTGGAATCCTCCGGCGGCGAGAAGACCTGCGCCTGCACGGAGACGGGCTCCTCGCCGAGGAGGGCCCGAGTGGTGTTGAGGCAGTAGATGCCGATGTCGGGCAGCGCGCCGCCGCCCGCGAGTGCCTTCTTGAGGCGCCATTGCTCGGGCAGGCCGGTGGTCTGGCCGTTGAACGCCTGGATCAGGCGCGGCTTGCCGAACGCGCCGGAGCGCGCGAGGCGCGCCACCTCTCGGTTGTAGGGCTCGTACTGGCAGCGATAGGCGATCATCAGCCTCACGTTCGCCCGCTCGCAGGCGGCGATCATGTCGCGGGCCTCGGCCGCCGAATTCGCCATCGGCTTCTCGCAGAGCACGTGCTTGCCGGCGCCGGCCGCCGCGACCACCTGGTCGCGGTGAACCGCGTTCGGCGTCACGATGTAGACCGCCTGCACGGCCGCGTTCCCCTTCAGCCTGTCCCACTCGCCGTAGCCGTAGACCGCGTCCGCGGGAATCCCGTATTGCTGCGCGACGAGCTTCGCCTTGTCGGGCGAGCCCGACATCAGCGCGACGACCCGCGCCTTCTTGCTCTCGGCGAAGGCCGGCAGCAGCTCCTCCAGGCTCAGCCGGCCGAGGCCGACGAGGCAGAAGCCGACGCGCTTCTCGAGCGGCATTGGCGCGGGCGGCGGCGGGGGCGTACGGTCGCCCGCGCCGCGCCAGTTCGGGAAGACGATGCGGCCGCCCTGGACCGCCCCCGTGTCGGCCGGCACGGCGGGGCCGCCCGGCGGGTTCTGCGCCGCCGAGACGGGGCCGGCCATGGCCAGCGCCGCGCCCGTCAGCGTGGCGCCGCCCGCCCGCAGGAGGTTGCGCCGGGACAGATGGATGTCGTCGTCCGCCATGGAGCCTGTCTCTCGCCGAGGATGGGATCGCGGGGGCCGGGTCGATCCCGCGGGATCGGCGGCGCGAGCCCCGCGTGCGGGGCCCCGTACCGGTGCGAACGCCAGCCTCGGAGGGAGTGTTCCGCGGCTCAGGCGGGCGGGGGCGGGTCCGGTGCCTCGACCTCGCCGCGACGCTGGAGCTGGAGTGCGACGAACCAGCACAGGGCCGCCCAGGCGGCGCCGACGCACCAGCCGGCCAGCACGTCGCTCGGCCAGTGGACGCCAAGATAGACCCGGCTGACGCCGACGCAGAGGGTCATGACGATGCCGAGGGTGAGGACCAGCGCCTTGACCCGCCGGTGCGGATCGACGCGGGCGAGGAGCGTGGCGAGCGTCAGGTAGGCGATGGCCGACATCATGGCGTGCCCGCTCGGGAAGCTCGCCGTGAACACCTCCATCCCGTGCGGCACGAGGTCCGGCCGCGGCCGGTGGTAGAACAGCTTCAGGACCGTCGAGACGATCTCGCCCCCGCCCACCGCCGCGACCACGAAGACGGCGATGCGCCGCTTGCCCGCGAGGGCGAGATAGGCGGTCACCGCCACCGTCACGAACACGATGGTGAAGACGCTGCCGAGACCCGTGATGTCGCGCATGGTCTCCTCGAGCCAGCGCGGGCCGATCGGGTCGGCGAGGTCGGCCGGGTTGCGCAGCGCCAGCAGGATCTTGCGGTCGAGGGCCGCGGTCGAGCCCTCGCCCACCGCGTCGGCGAGCGCGAAGAAGCCGAAGCCGAGGAGGCTCAGCGTGAGGAGCGCGGCGAGCGGCCCGACCTCGTTGAGGCGCAGGCGCAGCCACACCCCCATGGCCCTGCCGAAGAGCGGGTTCCCGCGGGCGGCGTGGAGCGCCTTCATGGGGCAGCCCTCCCGGATGCGTGGACGGGTGCGGGGACGCTCACGTGTACACTCCGAAATCGAACCGGGCCCGCTCGGCCCAGGGGCCGCCCAGGTAGCGCCACAGGATGAGGCCGGGGGCGGTGAAGCGGAACGGGCGGAAGCCCTGTTCGAGCTCCGCGTGGAGCGCGCGGGCGGCCTCCGGCTCCACCTTGTTCTGGACGGTGACGTGCGGCCGCCAGCCCTGCCGATCCTGGGCGGTGAGGTGCCCCTCGAACGCCTTGGCGAGGCGCGCCCGAAGGCCCGTGAGCGCCTCCGATTCCAGGCTGAAGGCGACGCCGCGGCCGAGGAAGCGCAGGCCCGTCACCGCCACCTCGGGGGCCGCCACCGTCCGAACGAGCGCCGCGACCGCCTCGGTCACGCCGCGCTCCTCGGGGCCCGGCAGGTGGTGGAACAGGGTGACGTGGGCCGGGATGTGGTTGAGGCGCTCCGGGAAATGGCGCCGCCGCAGGCCGTCGAACCGCGCGAAGGTGTCCGCGTCGAGGGCGAGCGTGAGGATGAGCGGGTCGGTCGTGTCGCCGGAGCAGTGCATCGGGCCGAAATGGCGCGGCCGGGCGGGAGATCCAGGGCCGGCCGGGCTCCGCCTCAGGTCCAGTACAGCACCCGCGCCCCGGGAAGCGCCCGCGCCAGGTCGTGCGTCAGGATCCCGCGCATCTCCGCCATCAGGTCGCGCGGGAAGACGTACTTCACGCCGCCGAACTTGGTCAGCTTGCGGCTGCGCGCGGCCTCGTCCATCGGCAGGTCGGAGCCCGGATACCAGCCCTCCAGCACCGCCTTGGAGCCCGGGGTGAAGCGGTGCGTGATGAGTTCCGCCGTCAGGTCGAGATCGCTGACCCCGGCGAGCGCCCGCGCGGCGTCCGCGAACAGCGCGGCGTAGGCCTCGCGCCAGCCCGCGAAGGCGAGGATCGGCGCGATGGTGAGCCCGACCGGATAGCCCGCCCGCGCGAGCGCGCCCATCGCGGCGAACCGGTCGGCGAGCGGTGCGGTGCCGCCCTCGTAGCGGGCGGCCGGGGCGGCGTTCACCGAGAAGCGCAGGCGGGTGCGCCGGTTGTGGGGCAGGCCGAGCAGGGACTCGACCGCGGCGAATTTCGTGGTGGCGCGCAGCTGCACCGGCGCCTCCCAGGCCCCGAAATGCCGGATCGCGGCCGAGAGCGAGCCCGTCAGGTGCTCGATCCCGAGGGGATCGGTGTAGCAGGACGCCTCGAAGGTGGTGCCCTCTCCCGCCCGCGCCTCCGAGGCCGAGGTGACGGAGCCGCGTCCCGCATAAGCCGCGAGGTTTCCGAGGATCGCGTCGAGATTGGCGTAGACCCGCGTCACCGGCGGGCCGGAGAGCGAGCCCGCGAGGTAGCAATACTGGCAATGGGCCGGGCAGCCCTCGGCGAGGTCGAAGCGCCAGTCGGCCGAGGGCGGGATCGGCTGCAGCCTCAGCTTCGTCGGCGGCGCGACGACGAGGGCGAGCGTCGCCTTGGCCTCCGCGTAGGCCCGGCGCGCATCGGCCTGCCGCAGGCCCGTGAGGCGGTTCGCGGACAGCCGCTCGACGGGCAGGCCGAGCCCTTCGAGGCGGGCCAGCATGGCGCGGCCGTGGGCGTGCTCCAGGGCCGCCGGGGTGACGAGGACGCGCCGCGGTCGCCAGAGGCGGGCGGGCCGGGGCGCGCGGTCGCGCGGCGGGGAGGCCGGGGCGTCCGGCGGCCGGAGATCGAGGCTGTCCATGCCGGCCAACGCGGGCGGGCGCGGCCCGGCTCCCCCGCAGTATCGCGGCCGCACCGGAGCCGCTAAAGACGCGCCATGTTCCGGAAACGTTGGGAAACCGTCCATGTCGGGCGCGACGGCTGGCTCTTCCTCACGGGGGGCAGCAACCGTGTCATGGACCAGTACGGAAGGGGCCCGCGGCGCTGGTGGCTGCTGCGCTCCTGGGCGCGGCTGATCGAGGCGCGGACCGCGCGGGCCACGCGGCTCGGCATCCGCTGCGTGCACACCTTCGTGCCCGAGAAGCTCTCGGTCTACGACAACCTGACCCGGGACCTGCCCTACGATCCGGGCCGCGCCTCGACCCGGATCCTCGCCCGCCGGCTGATGGGCCTGCCCGGCTACGTCGACCTCCTGACCCCGTTCCGCGCCGCCCGCGACGGGCCGGTGCCGCTCTACCAGCGCACCGACACGCACTGGACCGTGGACGGCTGCCTCCTCGCCTACCGGGAGTTGATGCGGGCGCTCGGCGCCGTGGCGCCGCCCGACATCGGCGCGCGCCCGCGCTTCGAGCTCGACCGGGTGCGGGACCTCGGCGCGAAGCTGCCCGAGCAGCCGAGCGAGGTGGTGGCCCACTGGGTGCTCCAGAGCCACGCCGTGCGCGCCTACGCCAATCCCCTCGTGGAGACGCACGAGGCGGAGGGCCGGGGCGCGGAACTCCACACCGGCGCGCACGTGATCTACCGGAACGCGGCGCCGGGCATCGACCCGCGCCGGGTGATCCTGTTCGGCGATTCCTACGCGCATTTCGCGCCGATCCTGCTCACCGGGCTCTTCGCCGAGAGCTTCGCCGAGGTCCATTTCGTCTGGTCGTCGGCCTTCGACTGGACCTATATCGAGGCGGTCCGCCCCGACATCATCGTCGCCGAGCTCGCCGAGCGCTTCCTCGCCCGGCTGCCGAAGGACGATTACGACGTGGTGACCGGCCGGCGCCGGGGCGCGAAGGCACCCCCGCCCTCCGCGAAGGCCGCCTGAGGGGATCGACCCGTCAGTCGATCGCCGAATCGGGGTTGAACACCACCGGCGCCTGCTCCTGCATCAGGTTCTCGGGCAGGCTCGCGACGCCCAGCGCGAAGGACAGCAGCACCACGATGCAGGCCAGCGCCGCCGTCACCTGCTCCGCCCGCGCCCGCTGGGCGTGGATGACGGCGCAGCCCGCCGTGAACAGGGCGGCTTCCGAGAGAGGCAGGGCGAGGGATATCGACATCGTGGCGGCGCACCCAGCAAGAAACGATCCAGAGCCCGGAACGCCCTAGGCCCGGGTCCGGCTCCGGGCCCCCGCAGCGCACGAGACAAAAAAAGGGAGCGCCGTCGCCGGCGCACCCGAGATGGAGGTTGCCCGCCTGAAGCTGCGGACGGGCAGCCCCACGCTAAGCCAAGCTTGGCCGGGCACAAGCGCCCGAACTGAATACACTTGAGGTTGTGTCCAAACGGCCTCAGTCGCGGAGAGCCCCCGGGGTCAGGCGGCGCGCACCGTGGCGAGGAAGCGCGAGACCTCCGCGTTCAGGTGCTCGGACTGGCGCGACAGGTCGGAGGCCGCGCCGAGCACCTGGGTCGCCGCCGCGCCCGTCTCCTCGGCGGCCTGGGCGACGCCCGCGATGTTGCTCGTCACCTCGCCGGTGCCGGTGGCGGCCTGCGTGATGTTGCGGACGATCTCCTGCGTCGCCGCGCCCTGCTGCTCCACAGCCGCCGCGATCGTGGTCGCGACCGCGCTGATCTCCTGGATCCGGCTCGCGATGCCGCCGATCGCCCCGACAGCCTGGTCGGTCGAACCCTGGATGCGGGCGATCTGGCCCGAGATCTCCTCGGTCGCCCGCGCCGTCTGGTTGGCGAGTTCCTTCACCTCGGCCGCCACCACCGCGAAGCCGCGGCCGGCCTCCCCGGCCCGCGCCGCCTCGATCGTGGCGTTCAGCGCCAGCAGGTTGGTCTGCCCGGCGATCGTCGAGATCATCGCCACCACGTCGCCGATGCGGGTCGCGGCCGCGCTCAGCTCCTGCACCAGGGCGCTCGTCTGCCCGGCCTCGCTGGCGGCGAGCTGGGCGAGGTTGGCCGAGCCCGAGACCTGCCGGCCGATCTCGGCCACCGACGAGCCGAGCTCCTCGGCCGCCGCCGCGACGGTGTTGACGTTCGAGGCGGCCTCCTCGGCGGCCGCCGCGACGGTGCCGGACTGGCCGGCCGTCTCGGAGGCGGTCGTCGTCATGGTCTGGGCGGTGGCCTGCAGCTCGGTCGCCGCCGCGGTCACGGTGCCGACGATGCCGCTCACCGCGCGCTCGAACCCGTCGGCCATCTCGCGCATCGCCGCCTTGCGCTGCGCCTCGGCGCCGGCACGGGCGAGCGCCGTCTCCTCCTCCAGCTGGCGGGTGCGGATCAGGTTGTCCTTGAAGACCTGCACGGCGGCGGCCATGTCGCCGATCTCGTCGCGGCGGCCCTTGGCCGGGATCTCGGCGGCCGCGTCGCCGCCCGCGAGCCGGCTCATCGCGCGGGTCATCCGCTCGATCGGCCGGGCGACGCCGAGCAGGCTGAACAGGCCCGCCGCGAGGCCGACGACGACGGACAGGGCCGTCGCCACGTAGGCCGCCACCGTCGCCGAGCCGATCGCCTGAACGGCGGCGGCGCTGTTCTCGGCCGCGCCCTTCTTGTTGAGATCGACGCTGCGGGCGAGCGCCTGCATCGCGTCCTTGTTGAGGCGGGCCATCTCGGAACTCGTCACCAGGGCGAGCGCCTCCGCCTTGCGGCCGGCATCCATCAGGCCGCGCGCCTGGGTCTCCTGGTCGACGTAGCGCTTCCAGCTCGCCTGGAACGCGTCGTAGAGCGCGCGCTCCTCGGACGAGGAGATCAGCGGCTCGTAGGTGCGCCGCAGGGCGTCGAGGCTGCGGTGGCTGTCGTCGAGGGCCTTGCCGTTGTCGGCGAGCGCCTGCGGCGTCTCGGAGGCGACGACGTAGCGGTAGATCTTCACGCGGATCTCGCGGGTGCCCGTGCTGATCTCCTGGATCGCGGTGACCGAGGGCAGCCAGTTGGCCGCGACCTCGTGCACGTCCTGCCGGATCGAGGAGAGCTTGGCGACGTTGACGGCGCCCTGCCCGGCCGCAGCCAAGCCGAGCAGGCCGATGGAGCCGATCAGGACGACTTTCAGGGACAGACGCATAGGGGAGGACCGCGCATTCTCAAGAGGCGTATTTTGAATGCGGCGTCGATCGATAAGGGTGAGTTAATCTTGAACAGATTTTGCAATTGAAGGTTGCGAAAGCAACGGTCGAGGTCAAAGGACCGCTCCATTGCGTCGCGCAGGTCGAAGGGCGCAGGGCCGTGCGAACGCCCCGCATCCCGAGAGGCACGGGGCGCAGAGCACGGCGGATGACCTGACGCCGCCCGCGAACCCGGCAAGCCTCCGTGAAGGCCGCGGCCGGGTTTCGCCCGGACTATGGCCGCGTCGGGAGAGCCGGGCCGTCAGGCGCTCTCCATCGTGAAGCCGACCTTCAGCGTCACTTGGTAATGCTGGACCTTCCCATCCGCGACCTGCCCGCGGGTCTCCAGAACCTCGAACCAGCGGAGATTGCGAACCGTCTGGCTCGCGCGGGTGATGGCACCCTGGATCGCGTCCTCGATCGATTCCGTCGAGGAGCCGACGAGTTCAACCACCTTGTAGACGTGCTCCGACATCCGAGCCTCCTCACGCGGGAAGAAGGCAGTGTGTGCCCGAAGGCGGGCGGGCTCAAGCCCGCCGCTGCCCCGCCTCGGCCGGCCAGGCCGGCGCTCCGGCTTCCGCGGCCCGGCCCGCCGCCCCGAACAGCCGGTACAGGGCCGGCAGCACGAGGAGAGTGAGCAGGGTGGCGCTGATCAGCCCGCCGATGACGACGGTGGCGAGCGGGCGCTGCACCTCGGCCCCGGTGCCGGTGGCGAGCGCCATCGGCACGAAGCCGAGGGACGCGACGAGGGCGGTCATCACCACGGGCCGGAGCCGCGCCAGCGCGCCCGCGCGGATCGCGCCCGCAAGGGGCAGGCCCGCCTCCCGCTCCTGGCGGACGCGGGTGAGCATCACGAGGCCGTTCAGCACGGCGACGCCCGAGAGCGCGATGAAGCCCACCGCGGCCGGCACCGAGAGGGGCATCTCCCTGAGCCAGAGTGCCGCGACGCCGCCCGTCAGCGCGAGCGGGACCGCGCTGAACACGAGGAGCGCGTCGCGCACCGAGCCCAGCGCCCCGTAGAGCAGGACGAGGATCACGAGGAAGCAGGCCGGGACCACGATGGCGAGGCGCTGGCGCACGCCCGCGAGGTTCTCGAACTGCCCGCCCCAGGTGATCCAGGCGCCGGCGGGCAGCGCCACGCCGGCGACGCGCGCCTGCGCCTCGGCCACGACGGAGGCGATGTCGCGCCCGCGCACGTTGGCGGTCACGACGACGCGCCGCTTGCCGTTGTCGCGGGAGATCTGGTTCGGCCCCTCCGTCACCGCGAAATCCGCAACTTGGCGCAGGGGCACCGTGGCGGCGCGCTCGCCCCCGCCGCGCGGCAGCGGCACGGGCAGCGCCCCGAGGATGTCGAGGTCGGCGCGCGGATCGTCGGCGAGGCGCACGACGATGGGGAAGCGCCGGTCCCCCTCGAACAGCGTGCCGGCCTCGTGGCCGCCGATCGCCGCCCCGATCACGTCCTGCACGGCCCGGTGGCTCAGGCCCAGCCGCGCGATCTCCCCCTTGTCGATGCGGATATCGAGCACCGGCAGCCCCACCGCCTGCTCCACCTTCACGTCCTCGGCGCCGGGGGTGGCGCGAAGCGCCGCCGCGACGCGGCCAGCCACCGGCAGCATCGTCTCGAAGCGCTCGCCGAAGATCTTCACGGCGAGGTCGCCGCGGGTGCCGGCCAGGAGTTCGTTGAAGCGCATCTGGATCGGCTGCGTGAACTCGTAGGCGTTGCCGGGCAGCGCCTCGACCGCCGCCTCGATGCGGGCGACGAGCTCCGCCTTCGGCAGGGCCGGGTCCGGCCACTCGGCGCGGGCTTTCAGCATCACGAAGGTGTCCGAGACGTTCGGTGACATCGGGTCGGAGGCGATCTCGGCGGTGCCCGTCTTCGAGAAGACGAAGGCCACCTGCGGCAGGGCGGAGACCGCCTTCTCGACGCCGATCTGCATGGCCTGCGACTGGCCGAGCGCGGTCGAGGGGATGCGCATCGCGTGGAGCGCGATGTTGCCCTCGTCGAGCTGGGGCATGAATTCCTGGCCGAGCCGCCCGGCCAGCATGAGGCTGCCGGCGACGAGGAGCCCCGCCGCCGCGATCACGGCCAGAGGCCAGCGCAGGGCGCCTCCGAGGAGGGGCCGGTAGAGCGTCGTGAGCGCCCGCACCAAGCGGTTCTCCCGCTCCGCGACCCGGCCCGGATCAGGATCGCGATCAGGGCCGGCACGAAGGTGAGGGAGAGCACGAAGGCCGAGACGAGGGCGAGGATCACCGTCACCGCCATCGGCGCGAACATCTTGCCCTCGATGCCCGTGAAGGTGAGGAGCGGCACGTAGACCAGGATGATGATCGCCTGCCCGTAGACGGTCGGGCGGATCATCTCCTCGGCGGAGAGCCGCACCGCCTCGAGGCGCTCCGCCTCGCGCAAGGGGCGCCCGAGCGCGCCCTGCGCCTCGGCGAGACGGCGGAGCGCATTCTCGGTGATGATCACGGCGCCGTCGACGATGAGGCCGAAATCGAGGGCGCCGAGGCTCATCAGGTTGGCGCTCACCCGGGTCTCGACCATGCCGACGACCGTCATCAGCATGGCGAGCGGGATCACCAGCGCCGCGATGATCGCGGCCCGGACGTTGCCGAGAAGGAGGAACAGCACCGCCACCACGAGGAGCGCACCCTCGGCGAGGTTCGTCGCCACGGTGCGGATGGTGGCGTCCACGAGCTGCGAGCGGTCGAGCACCGTGCGCAGCGCGATCCCCGGCGGCAGGGTGCGGGCGATCTCCTTCAGCCGCGCATCGACCGCGCCCGCCACCGTGCGGCTGTTCTCGCCGATGCGCATGAGCGCGGTGCCGATCACGGCCTCCGCCCCGTCCGCGCTCGCCGAGCCGGTGCGGATCTCCCGCCCGATCCCGACCCGCGCCACGTCCGCGACGCGCACGGGCACGCCGTTGCGGGTGGCGACGACGATGCGGCCGATCTCCTCCGGGCTCTCGACGCGCCCGTTCGCGCGCACGACGAGGCCCTCGCCGTTGCGCTCGATATAGGCGGCGCCCCGGTTCTGGTTGTTGCCCGAGATGGCGTCGGCGAGGTCGGCGAAGCCGAGGCCGAGGCCGACGAGCTTCGCCGGATCCGGCTCGACCCGGTATTCCTTGCGGTAGCCGCCGATGACGTCGATACCGGCGACGCCCGGCACCGTGCGGAGCTGGGGCGCCACGATCCAGTCCTGCACCGTGCGCAGGTAGGCGGCCTGCTGGAAGCCGGGGGCCAGCACCTCGCCCTCCGGCGTCAGGTAGCTGCCGTCCGCCCGGAAGCCGGGCCGGCCGGGCTCGGCCGTCCGGTGCGGCAGGGCGAAGGCGAGGCTCCACATCGTCACCTCGCCGAGGCCCGTCGCGATCGGCCCGAGGCGCAGCTCCGTGCCCGGGGGCATCCGCTCCCTGGCTTCGGCGAGGCGCTCGCTCACCTGCTGGCGAGCGAAGTAGAGGTCCGTCGCCTCGCTGAAGATTGCGGTGAGCTGGGCAAACCCGTTGCGCGACAGCGAGCGGGTGACCTCGAGCCCCCGGATACCGGCGAGCGCCGTCTCCAGCGGGTAGGTCACCTGGGCCTCGATATCGGCGGGCGAGAGCTGGGGCGCCAGCGCGTTCACCTGCACCTGATTGTTCGTGATGTCGGGCACGGCGTCGATGGGCAGCCGCGCGGCTGCGACGAGGCCGAGGGCGGCGAGCCCGAGGGAGGCCAGCAGCACCAGCCAGCGATGGGCGATGGCGCCCGCGACGATGCGGTTGATCATGGCGCGCCTCCCTCAGTGGCTGTGCTCGGCCTCGGCCTTGCCGAGCTCGGCCTTCAGCACGAAGCTGTTCTCGGCGGCGACCGACTCGCCGGCCGATACTCCCGACAGGATGGAAACCGCCTGCCCGTCGCTCTGCCCGAGCGTCACGGGACGCTTCTCGAAGCCCCCGGCACGGGCCACAAACACCACCGTCTCGCCCTCGACGCTCTGCAGCGCCGCCTTCGGCACGAGGACCGGGGCCGCCTCCCCGGCGAGCGCGATGCGCACGTTCGCGAAGGCGCCCGGCCGCCAGGCGAGATCCGGATTCTCCAGAGCGGCGACGACCTTGGCGGCGCGGGTGTCGCGATCGAGCATCGGGCTCACGAAGACGATCCGGCCCGGCGTGCCGGGCTCGCCGGCGCGCCCGAGCGAGACCGCCTGGCCGGGCGCCACGCCGCCGAGATCGGAGACCGGCACCGCGAGCTCGACCCAGACCCGGGAGAGGTCGGCGATCGTGTAGATCTCCTTCTCCTGGCCCTCGTCGTTGACCGGCGCGCCGAGATCGACCCGGCGCTCGATGACCTGCCCCCCGATCGGCGCGCGCAATTCGTAGCGCTGGAGGCCGAAGCGCGGCGCGCGGCGCAGGCCCACCGTGTGCTCGTCCTCGCCGGGCCCGGGCTTGCCGGGGACCGGGTTGTCGGCGAGCGCCGCGACGTCCGCATCCGGCACGCCGAGCGCCGAGAGCTTCTGGCGGGCGAGATCGACCTTGAGCCGCGCCTCGACGAGGCCGGTGCGGGCGCGCAGGAATTGCTGCTCGGCCGAGATCTTCTTGTCCCAGAGGGCGTGGTCGCGCTCGAACAGGGTCTCCTGCAGCTCCTGCCCGACGAGGGCGGCGATGTAGTCGTTCTTGGCCTCGGCCACCTCGCGGCTGTCGAGCACGGCCACGACCTCGCCCTTCTCGACGGGCTCGCCGAGGCGCTTGCGCAATTCCGCCACGGTGCCCACGACCTTGGCGGCGACGCGGGCGACCCGCTCCCCGTCCGGCACCACGATCCCCGGCACGCTGAGGCTGCGCGCGAGGCGGCCGGGGCGGCTTCCACGACGCGGATGCCGGCGGCCTCGATCTGCGCCGCGCTCAGGGCCACGACGCCCTCCTCCCGCTCCCCGCCGTGCTTGTGATCCGCCCCGGCCGCGTGATCGTGGCCGGCGTGGTCATGCCCCTTATGGCCGTGATCCGCGTGGTCGCGGCCTTCACGGTCGTGCCTCGCGTGATCACGGCTTGCGTGATCATGTCCCTCGTGGCCGTGATCCGCGTGATCGTGGCCTCCGCTGTCGCGGTCCGCGGGCCGATCCGCGGCGGGCGCGCCGCCGAGGCGGGCGAGGACCGGCGCGGCGGCGTCGCGGAGGGCGGGCGAGAGATCGGGCGCGACGAGGCCCGCCGCGACGCCCGCGGCGAGGGCGGCCGGAACCGCGAGGATGCGAAACATGGCTGAGGAATCCCGTGACGCCGCGAGGCGCGGCAGGGTCCGTCCCCCCGAGCAGAGCAGGGCGCGGACAGGTGTCGGCGACGGCGCGCGGAGGCGCACGCCGTCGCGGGCGGCGGTCAGGCCGCCTCGGGATTCAGGCGCGGGGCGGTCTGCGGGGCGGGGCGGCGGCGCGGGCCGGGCCGGTCTCGGCGCGGGCGGGGAAGCGGATCTCGGCCGCGGCGGCGCAGGGAGCGGGCTCGGCCGGGGCCGACGTCACCGCCTGATGGCAGGCGCAATGCGCGCAATGGTGGACGAGGCCCCCATCGGGATGCGCGTCGAAGCCGGGATCCGGCAGGTCGAGGCTGACATGCTCGGCCAGCGCGTGGTGGGTCGCGGCCTCGGCGCTCCCCTCGAGGGCGGGCACCGACAGGGCCAGGATCGCCAGGAGCGCGAGGAGGCAGCGCGCCAGCCGCCAGTGGGCGCCGACCGCGATGCGGGCGCCTGCCGAGGTGATGCGCGTGGGTGCCGGCCTCACGGGTCCTGCGGAATCCTGCTGCTCCGCTCCCCTTCTAGCGCAGGTCGCGCCCGAGCGAAACGCGTCCCTCCGCGGCAACCAACCGTCCCGTCCCGCGTCTGCCCCGGTCAGGCGGAGGCGGACGATGGAACCCATGAAGCCGATGGAACCCATGAAGCCGATGGAGCCGATGGAACCCATGTCCGGCGGTGAGGCGTGGTGGCCGCAGAACCTCGGCGCGCCCGCCTCCAGCGGCGCGCAGGACGGGCTGCGCTACGCGTTCTTCCCCGAGGCGCGGCGTCTCCTCGTCGAGCGGGACGGGCGGATCGCCACCTACGACAGCGGCGAGCACCGGATCGGCGGCGTCTCGCAGCGGGACGGGGCCTTGCGCTTCGAGGCCCGGGACGGCCCGGTCGATCCCGACGCGCTGCGCAGGCTCGGCTGAGGGCAGCGCCGCGCTTGTGCCGGCGCCCGGCCCCTGCGAGACCTGTCGCGCCCGCGCGACGGGCCGGAACGGGGGTTTGGGACATGAGCGACGTCATCGAACTCGGCGCCTCGGACGGCAGCACGGCGCGGATCGCCCTGCACGGCGCGGAGCCGGTCTCCTGGCGGGTCGGCGGGCGGGACTACCTGTGGAGCGGCGATCCCGAGCACTGGAACCGGAGCGCGCCCTGGCTCTTCCCCGTGGTCGGCGCCTCCGCGGGCGGCGTCATCCGGACCGGGGGCCGCGACTACCCGATGGCGCAGCACGGCTTCGCCCGCGATCTTCCCTTCGCGGTCGCGGATCGCAGCGGCGAGGCCGTGACGCTGCGGCTGACTGATTCGGAGGAGACCCGCGCGCACTACCCCTTCGCCTTCCGCCTCGACATCACCACCCGGATCCGGCCGGCGGGGCTCGATGTCACGGTCTCGGTCGAGAATCCCGGCGCGGTGCCGCTGCCCTACGCAATCGGCTTCCACCCCGCCTTCCCCTGGCCTTTCGCGGGCGGCACCCGCGCGGCGGGCGGCGGCTACGCGGTGGAATTCGAGGCGGAGGAGACCCCGCGCGCGCCGGAAGTGGGGGCCGGCGGCCTGCTCGTGCGCGACGAGCGGAGCGTTCCCCTCGACGGGCGCCGCCTGCCCCTCGACCCCGCGATGTTCTCGGAGGCCCTGGTGTTCCGGAACGCGCGGAGCCGCTGGCTCCGCTTCACCGGGCCCGGAGGGACGGCGATCCGCATGAGCGTCGAGGATTTCCCGCACCTCGCGATCTGGACGAAGCCGACCGCGCCGTTCCTCTCCCTCGAATGCTGGACGGGCCACGCCGACTGGGCCGGCTTCTCGGGCGAGATCGCCACGCGCGATTCCCAGCGCAGCCTCGCGCCGGGCGGGCGCGCGCGCCACGCCGTCCGCCTCGACCTCGAAGGCGCGGGCTGAGCGGCCCCGTGCGGATCTGGGTGTCGCGCCCCGAGCCCGGCGCCGCGCGGACCGGGCGGCGCCTCGTGGAACTCGGGCACGCGCCCGTCGTCGCGCCCGTCCTCGCCGTGAGGCCCACCGGCGCGCCCCTGCCGCCGGGCCGGCCGGACGCGATCCTTCTGACGAGCGCCAACGGGGCCGAGGCGCTGGGCCGGACACCGGGGGCGGAGACCTTGCGCGGCCTTCCCGTCCTGGCGGTCGGCGACCGCACGGCGGGCGCGGCCCGCGCGGCCGGGCTCGGACCGGTCGAGGCGGCGGACGGGGACGCCGCTGCGCTCGCCGAGCGGGTTCGGGCGCAATTTGCGCCGGGCAGCCGCCTGCTGTTCGCGGCGGGCGAGGACCGCAAGGCCGAGCCCGCCGCCTCGCTCGCCGCCGCCGGCTACGGGGTCGCGATCCTCGTCGCCTACGCGGCCGAAGCGGTGGCGTGGCTGCCCGCACCGGTGGCGGACGCCCTCGCGGACGGGCGGCTCGATGCGGCCCTCCACTATTCCCGCCGCAGCGCGGAGGTGGCGTACGGACTGGCCGCGGCAGGCGGCCACGGCGGAGCTTTCCGCGACCTCAGGCATTACTGCCTGTCGGCAGATGTGGCCGCGGCCCTGGAAGCCTGCGGGGTCACGGCCCATTTCGTCGCTGCGCGCCCCCGGAGGACGACCTCCTCGCGGGGCTCGCTGACACGTTCTGACATCCGTCCCGGCAACGGGTCTCGCCCCGGCGAGCCTCGCGGTGCTAGGAGGGACCGACATCGCGGCCACGAAGAGGGCCGCAGCGGCGCGGCGCACCGGCCTGCCCGCCTCGACCGGACCGGCGGCGCCACCCGCGCCCCGGCTCGCGGAACGGGCGGCGCCGGGCGCCGAGAAGGGAGAAGAAGGGCCGTGAAACCACCCTCGAGCGACGCCAACCGTCCCGGCAGCGGGCCGTCTTCGGGTCCGACCCCGGGATCCCCTCAGGGCCCCAAGGACGGTTCCAAGGATGGTCTCAAGGCCGGCGCACCGGAAGCGGGCAAGCCAGGCGCCGGCCCCGCCGTGAAGCCGGATGCGGGCAAGCCCGGCGCGGCGAAGTTCGAGCCGGCCAAGGGGCCTGGTCCGGGGACGAGCCCGGTCCCGGGCGTGAAGCCGGGGGATGCCCCGAAGCCCGCCGCCGGCACGCCCGACCCGACCCGCTCCGGCCCCGCGGCCGCTGCCCCCCCGAAGCCCGCGACGCCGGCCGCCGAACCCGGGAAGCCGATCGCTGCCGGTCCGGCCCCGGACGCGGCGCCGGGCGCGTCGAAGCCGGAGCCCGGCAAACCCGAACCCGGCAAGGTGGAGCCGGGCAAGTTCGAACTGGGCAAGTCCGAGCCGGGCAAGTCCGAGCCGGGCAAGTCCGAGCCGGGCAAGTCCGAGCCGGGCAAGTCCGAGCCGACCAAGGTGGAGGCCGGCAAGGTCGATCCGCTGAAGGCCGACGCGCCGAAGCCCGGCATGGCCTCGACCGACCCGGCGAAGCCCGAACCGATCAAGACCGAGCCCGGCAAGTCCGAGCCCGGCAAGTCCGACGCCGGCAAGTCCGAGCCGCCGCGCTCGGGCTTCGCGGGCAATGCCGCGCCGGGCGGCAAGCCCGGCGAGAAGATCACCGACGGCCCGATCCTCGACCTGAAGGCGAAGCGCGTGCCCGAGCCGGAGCCGGCCAAGCCCTCCGCCGGCACGCCCGCCGGGGCCGCCGCCGCGGGAGCCGGCGCGTCGAGCGCCGACAGGCCGGCGACGGGTTCCGCGACCGGCCCCGCGACGGTCGCCCCCAGGGTCGCCCCCACGCCCGAGCCGGCGCGCGGCGGCGCGGGCTTCGGCTCGCTCCTGGCGGCCAGCCTGCTCGGCGGCGTGGTCGGCGCCGGGCTCCTGCTCGCGGTGGAGCAATCGGGCATCATCCCGAACCGGGGCGCGCAGCAGCAGAATGCCGCCCTCGATCAGCGCCTGGCCGGGCTCGCCCCCCGCGACGCGATCGCCGGGCTGGAGAAGCGCGTCGCCGCGAACGAAGCCGCGCTGAAGCCGCTGCCCGAGGCGGTGCGCAACGCGGAGGCGACCGCCAAGCAGGCTCTCGCCCGCGACGGAACCGCGCCGGCCGCGCCCGCAGCGGAAGGCGCGCCCGCGGGGAGCGGGCAGGCCTCCGTCCCGGCCGACCTGATCGCGCGGCTCGACAGCCTCGACCAGCGCGTCTCGGCCCTGCAGGAGGAGCCGGGCCGGGATCAGCCGGGCGATTCCAAGGTGACGGCGCAGCAGGCGGGCGATGGCAACCCGCAGCTCGCCGCGCTCGATGCCCGCGTGAAGACGCTCGAGGAGCGGCCCGAGGCAAAGCCGGCGGCGGGCGCCGATCTGGCGCCCAAGCTCGCCGCCCTCCAGGCGGACGTCGAGTCCCGCATCAAGGCGAACGCGGAGGCCGACCAGGCGATCGGCCAGCGGATCGACGGCCTCCAGCAGGCGCTCGACGCCCGCGTCAAGGCGGCGACCGAGGCCGTGCAGACCGCGACCCAGGCGGCCCAGCAGGCGTCAGAGGCCGGCAGGGTTCAGGCGCAGGAGACCGCCAAGGGCCTGGAGCGGCAGTTGCAGGAGCAGCATGACCGGCTCGCCGCCCTCGACAAGGCGGTCGCGCAGCGCGCCGAGGCCACGACCGTTCAGGCGGCCCTGCGCGTCGTCACGGCCGACCGGATCGCCACAGCCCTCAACACGGGCGCGCCCTATTCGGAGCCGCTGGCCGTGCTGCGCAAGCTCGAGACGGGGGATGCGAGCCGCCTCGACGCGCTGAGCCCCTTCGCCGAGGGGGGCGCCCCGAGCGCGGCCGAACTCGCCGCCGAGTTCCGGCCGATCGCCCAGAAGATCGCGGCGAGCCGCCGCTCGGCCGAGGCGAAGGACGTCGCGGAGACCGGCGACCTGAAGCAGCGCTTCCTCAGCATGGCGGATTCGATCATCCAGGTGCGGAAGGTCGACGCCCCGGCGGCCGAGGGGTCGGGCGGCGACCCCGCCGCCAAGGTCCAGGCCGCCCTCGACCGGGGCGCGCTGCGGGAGGCCGTCCAGGCCTTCGACGCGATGCCGGAGGACGCGCGCGCCCAGGCCGGCGGCTTCGCCACGAAGCTGAAGGCCCGGGCCGCCGCCGCGCAGGGGGCGCAGGCGCTCCTCTCCGATGCCTTCAAGGGCTTCCGGCCCCTGCTGCGCCCCCGGCCGCCCCGCCCGAGGCCGGCCGCTGAGGCCTCCCTCTCCGTGAGGCCGGCCGGAGCCGGCCTCACCCGTGTTCCACGCGTTGACGAGCCTCTCGCAGGCGCCTGACAGGAGTTCCCGATCCCATGTGGCGCGCCCTCGCCTTCCTGGCCCTGCTAGCCCTCGCCGCCTTCGGGGCGGTCTGGATCGCCGACAGGCCCGGCACGGTCACCATCGTCTGGAACGGCTACGAGGTGGCCACCAGCCTCGCCATCGCCCTCGTCGGCGTGCTGATCGCCGCCCTGGTGATCGGCTTCATCTGGGCCATCGTCCGGGGCGTGATCAGCCTCCCGGGCAGCGTCGTGCGCGGCTCGCGGGAGCGGCGCCGGGCCAAGGGCTTCACGGCCCTCTCCCGCGGCATGGTCGCGGTCGGCTCCGGCGATCCGCTGGCCGCCCGCCGCCACGCGGGCGACGCCGAGCGCCTGCTCGGGGCCGAGCCGCTGGCCCTGCTCCTGAAGGCGCAGGCCGCTCAGATCTCCGGCGACCGGGAAGCCGCCGAGCAGGCCTTCCAGCGCATGGTGAACGATCCCGAGACGCGGGTGCTCGGCCTGCGCGGCCTGTTCGTCGAGGCCCGCCGCCGCGAGGACGAGACCGCCGCCCGCGCCTACGCCACCGAGGCCGCGCGCCTCGCGCCGAGCGTCACCTGGGCGAACGAGGCCGTGCTGGAGGCGCAATGCGCCGACGGCGACTGGGCCGGCGCCCTCGAGACCGTGGAGCGGCGCTCCTCGCTCGGCCTGATCGAGAAGACCTCCGCCCGCCGCCAGCGCGCCGTGCTGCTCACCGCCTCGGCCCAGACCCGCGAGGCGGGCGAGCCCGAGATCGCGACCGAGCGCGCGCTGAAGGCCGTCAAGCTCGCGCCCGACCTCGTCCCCGCCGCCGCCATCGCCGGCCGGCTCCTCGCCCGCACCGGCGAGCTGCGCAAGGCCGCCAAGATCGTCGAGGCCGCCTGGAAGGCGAACCCGCACCCGGATCTCGCCAAGGTCTACCTGAACCTGCGCACGGGCGATTCCGTGCGCGACCGGCTGTCGCGCGCCGAGACGCTCGCCAAGCTCTCGACCTGGCACCCGGAGGCGCGCCTCGCCCTGGCCCAGACCGCCTACGAGGCGCGCGAGTTCGGGCAGGCCCGCGAGGCGCTGCAGCCGCTCCTCAACGACCGCCCGACCGTGCGGGCCTGCCTGATGATGGCCCGGATCGAGGAGGCCGAGCACGGCGCCGGCTCCGGCCGCGCCCGCGAGTGGCTGGGCCGGGCCGCCCACGCGCCCCGCGACCCGCTCTGGATCGCGGACGGGATCGCTTCCGAGACCTGGGCGCCGATCTCGCCGGTGAGCGGGCGCCTCGACGCCTTCGAGTGGAAGGCGCCGACGGAATTGCTGGCCGGCCCCGCCAAGGGGGATGGCACGGGCGAGGGCAAGGATGCGTTCAAGGGCGACGACGTGACGGGCGACCTCGACGACCGCGGCGAGAGCCGTCCGGCCGCGCCGATCGCGCCGCCCGCGGCGGCCGCACCGGCGCCCGCCGCGGCGGCGGGCACCCCCGCGGCGGCGAAGGCCGAACTGGCCAGGGCCGACGCTGCGAAGCCGGCTGGCCCGAAGCCGGAGATCGCCGCGCCGCTCGCTGCCGGCACGCCGAATCCCGTCGTGCTGCCGCTGCCGCGCTCCCCCGACGATCCCGGCGCCGGCCCCGAGGAGGCCGAGGCGAAGGCCCGCCGCTTCGGCTGAGGCCGGCCCAGTCTGGCGCAGGGCGGGACGCCGCCCCGCGCCAGGGCTTAAAGGTCGATTCACGCAACGCGCTTAGCCTTCGGTTACTCTAGTTCCGCGTACCCGAAGTGCCATGCCCTCATCCGCCGACGATGCGCCGGACCTGTCCGGGCTCATCGAACTGTCGCGCATCGAGCATCTCGACCTGAAACCCGTGGTCCTGCGGGTTCAGACAGACCTGTTCCTGCAGGCGGCGCGGCGGGACCGGGCGGCGACCGAGGCGTTCGCGTCCCTGGCCTGCGGCCTGATCCCCACCGTCGACGACGACACCGCCGCCATCGTCGCGCGCAAGCTCGCCCCCTTCCCCGAGACGCCGGAGCCGGTGCTCCTCAGCCTCGCCCGCCGCGGCGGCGCGGTGCGGGACATCGTGGTGGCGCGGGTGCCGCGCCTGACGACGCCGCTGATCGAGGCGGCGGAGGCCGACGGCACCGACATGGGGCCGGCGCTCGCCGCCCGCACCGATCTCGGCCGCGCCACGGCCACCGACCTCGCCGGGCGCGCCGACCCCGCCGTCGACCTCGCGCTCGCGCAGAACACCGGCACCCCGCTCTCCGGAGAGGCCGTGGCCCGCCTGCTGGGCCGGGCGCGCAAGAACCCGGACCTCGCCGCGGCGCTCCTCGCCCGGCCCGATCTCGCCCCGGCCGAGGTGGCGCCGCTCTACCTGCACGCCGACGCCCCGCGCCGGGAAGCCATCGCGGCGGCGGTCGCGGCCACCGCCGCCCTGCGCCCCTGCCCGCCCCCGCCCCGCGAGGCCGGCGCCATCCTGACCGGCCTGTCGGCCAGCCAGGATGTCGGCGGCTTCGTCGCGGCGCTGGGCGACCTCCTCGGCCTGCCCGCGAACTTCCTCGCGGCCGCCCCCGATCCGGCGAGCCGCTACGACCTGCTGACGCTGGCGCTCCGCGCGGCCGATCTCCACGAGGAGGAGGCGGTCTACGTCTTCCTGACGCTCAACGAGACCGTGGCGCGCTCGGCCGAGCGCGTCTTCGAGCTGGTGCGCCTGTTCCGCACCGTCCCCCGCGCCGCCGCCCGCGACCTCCTCTCGGACATCCTCGACGCGCCCCTCAAGGACCGGGCCGCCGCGCCCGACGCCCACCGGCCCTACCACGCGCCGGATTCGGGCAAGGCCCGGCCGGCCGCGGCCGAGCGCGCGCCGCTGCGCCCCGCCCTGCCGGGACGGGTGCGCAAGAGCTCGTGAGCGCCTACCCCCGCACGATCGCGCGCAGGAGATAGACGAGCCCGGTGAAGACGAGGAGGCTCGCGGCGTAGAAGGCCACGAACCAGAGGGCCCGGCTCCCCTTCCCCCGCGGGCGCGCCGCGCTCAATGCCCGTAGCCGCCGGACTGGATGTCCTCGGCGACCTTTCCGCGGAAGACCCAGTAGGCGTAGGCCGTGTAGGCCAGGGTCAGCGGCATCACCACGGAATAGCCGATCAGGGCGAATTGCAGGGCGCTCACCGCGTTCGCCGCCTGCCAGATCGTGAATTTCGGCGGCACGATGTAGGGGAACAGGCTGATGGCGAGCCCGAGGAAGCCGAGCAGGAACAGGGCGATCGAGAGGAGGAAGGGCGCGACCTCCCGGCCCTCGTCGAGGGTCTGGAAGATGCGCCAGCAGACGAAGGCCGTGACCACGGGCACGGGCGCCACGTAGAGCAGGTTCGGCCAGGAGAACCAGCGCCACTGGATGTCGAGGCCGAGATAGGGCACCCAGGCGGAGACGATCGCCATCGACAGGATGGTGCCGGCCAGGAACTGCTTGCTCTTGCGGCGGGACCAGATCTCGAGCTCGCCCGAGGTCTTCATCACGCACCACGTGGCGCCGAGGAGCCCGTAGCCGCAGACGAGGCCGATCCCCGTCATCACGCTGAAGGGGGTGAGCCAGTCGAAGGTGCCGCCGGTATAGCCGCGCCCCTCGACGCGGAAGCCCTGGACGAAGGCGCCGAGCACCATGCCCTGCGCGAAGGTCGCGACCAGCGAGCCGTAATGGAAGGCGTAGTCCCAGATCGGCTGCGACTTGTTGGCCTTGAAGCGGAACTCGAAGGCGACGCCGCGGAAGATCAGGGCGATCAGCATCAGGATCAGCGGCAGGTAGAGCGCGGGCAGGAGGATGGCGTAGGCGACGCTGAACACCGCGAACAGGCCGCCGCCGCCGAGCACCAGCCAGGTCTCGTTGCCGTCCCAGATCGGGGCGACCGAGAGCATCATCCGGTCCCGCCAATTGCCCCGCTCGGCCGCGGTGAAGAGGATGCCGACGCCGAGATCGAACCCGTCGATCACCACGTACATGGCGACCGCGAGCGCCAGCAGGGCCGACCAGACCAGGGGCAACCAGAAGGCCGCGCCCTCGTACTCCATGCCGAACCCGAACATGCCCACCTCGCCCCGCTCCGGCATCGCCTCGGGGCAACCCTAAACGCGCGGGCGCGGATCCGCCAAGATGGCGGACGCGTCTCAGCGCGCCTCCGCGCCGCGCCAGGCCGGGCGCCGGTCGGCCTCCGCGAGGGTGTCCTGCGAGGGCGGCACGGACAGGCGACGCGACAATTCGGCGAGCCCCTCGCGGGCGATCCGCTCGCGGGCCTCGGCCGGCAGCGCCTGGAAGGCGGCGGGCAGAGCCTCGGCGAGCGCGGGCACGGAGCCGGCGAGCGGGGCGGCCGCGGGCGGGACCGGCGCCGCCCCGTCCTTGCGCAGGGCGAAGTAGGAGAGCGTGCCGATCACCAGCGCGGCGCGCAGAAGGAACGACATGGCAGCGGCCTCCTCGCCCGGCCGCATCCGCGGCCCGTCCACGCGCATGGTTTGCCGCGATTGGTGAAGCGGGGCTCAAGGCGCCCGGAGAATCCGCCCGCATGGTGAACGGGCGGCCCCCTCCCCGTTTCGGGGCGGCCGCGCGGCGCGGGCGGTTACCTTGCGGAAAGCATCCGCGGAGGTTCGGTGGGTCTCCCGCAACACTCGCTTAAGCCGCCTCTGCGAACGTCTGGCTCAGTCGTGTGAAGTTGAGCGAAGGGGCGCGGAAAGGCCGGGACGGCTATTACGCGCTGCGCGTGCCTGTATTGCGTATCCACACAGCCCTGACCTCGCTCGTCGACGCGCGCCTCGCCGGCCTCGTCCACGAGTCGGTGATCGACGATCCCGGCGTGCGCTTCCGGCACGAGCGGTTCCTCGTCTCCCGGCTCGCGACCGGCGCGGTGATGATGGCGGCGCTGCCGCCCTACCTCCTCTGGCGCGGCGTCCCGTCCGGCATCGAGGCGCTCGCTATCGCAAGCCTGTTCCTGCCGCTCTTCTCCGCCCTTCTCCTGTCGCGCACCGGCTCGCTCTGGAGCGCGCACGCCCTCTCCTCCGCCGGGCTGACCGGGCTCGTCGTGTGCGTGGCCGGCATGACCGGCGGCGCGAACTCGGCCGCCGCGATCTGGCTCGTAGCGGTCCCGCTGGAGGCGGTGGTCTCCGGCTCGCGCCGGGCGACGGCGGCGGCGGCCATCCTCGCCATGCTCGGCGCCCTCGCGGTCGCCTTCGGCGGCGGCTTCGCGGCCGGGGCCCGACGGTCGGCTGGTCGGCCGAGATCGCGATGCCGGTCTTCGCCATCACGGCGATCGGCCATGTGGCGGCGCAGGCGCTGGAGCACATGCGCAACGAGGGCAAGTGGCGCGCGCGGATGCGCGACAACGAGGCCCGCGACCGGATGCTGCTCTCGGCGATCGACGACCTCGTGACCTGGCACGATTGCAACGGCCGCGTGCTGGAGGCGAGCGCCTCGGCCGCGCGCTTCGTCGGCACCGACGCCCTGCGCCTGCGCGGCCACGGCCTGCTCGACCGGGTCCACGTCGCCGACCGGCCCGCCTTCCTGCAGGCGATCAGCGACGTGGCCGTCCTCGGCCGGCCCGCGACCGTCCCCTTCCGCCTGCACCTGGAGCCCGGCGCGGTCCGCGAGGACGGCGCCCGGATGATCCACGCCGAGATGCGCGCCCACCGCATCGCGGGCGAGGAGGCGGGAAGCCCGCCGACCGTGGTCGCCGTCACCCGCGACGTCTCCGAGCACCGCCGCCACGCGGCGGAGCTGGAGCGCGCCCGGGCCGAGGCCGAGCGCGCCGACGCGGTCAAGAGCCGCTTCCTCGCCAATGTCAGCCACGAGCTGCGCACGCCGCTCAACGCCATCATCGGCTTCTCCGAGGTGCTCTCCGGCGAGGGCGCGGTGGCGCTCGGGCCGGAGCGGGCGCGGGAATATGCGGGCATCATCGGCGCGTCCGGCCAGCACCTCCTCGACGTCGTCAACACCCTGCTCGACATGAGCCGCATCCAGAGTGGCAATTTCGACTACCAGCCCGAGACGATCGACGCCGCCGCCCTCCTGCGGACCTGCTGCGACCTGATGCAGCTCAAGGCCGACGCGGTGGGCGTGACGATCGTCCGCAGCAGCGCCGCCGGGGTCACCGAGATCACCGCCGACCCGCGCGCCTGCCGGCAGATGATGATCAACCTGATCTCCAACGCCGTGAAGTTCACCGGGGCCGGCGGCCGGGTCGAGGTGGGCTTGCGCCCGAGCGGCCAGCAGCTCCAGGTCGTCGTCAGCGACACCGGCGCCGGCATCCGCGAGGCGGACCTGCCGCATCTCGGCACCCCGTTCTTCCAGGCGGGCGGCGGCGGCTACAAGCGAGCCCACGAGGGCACCGGCCTCGGCCTCTCCGTGGTGCAGGGTCTCGTCGGCCTGCACGGCGGCACCATCGCCATCGAGAGCGCCGAGGGCGAGGGCACCACCGTCACCGTGACGCTGCCGCGCGATTGCCGCCGCGGCAATCCGGGCGGGGCGCCCGCGCCCATCACCACCGCGGTCCGCCGCCGGGTGCCGGTCCGGGCCGAGGCCGCCCTGGTGCGGCTGCCGCTCGGCCTGTTCGAGACCGGGCCGGCGCCGGCGGAGGCGATCGGCCTTCCCGAGGCGGTCGGCCGGGTGGCGCCCCCGCTGCGGCGAGCGGGTTGAGCGAGGGACGAGGACAGGATGCGCGACAGCCCGAGACCGCGGGACACCCGCGAGATCATCGTCGCCGGCGAAACCCGGCCTCCGGCCGGCGCCCGCCGCCGCGCCGGGAGCCCGCCGCCGCCCGGCGAGATGCGCGCCGCGCTCTCTGCCTTCGCCCGCGGGCTCGGCGGCCTCTGCCGGCGCCATCCGGGCGAGATGGCGGGCTCGCTCGCCGCGATCGCCGCCGCGGCCTACGTCGCGGTGAACGCGCTCGGCCTGCAGCAGGGCCGCCACCCCGCGCCGATCCTGCCGAAGGTCGCGACGCGGGCGGAAGCGCCCGCCAAGAGGGCGGCTCCGGCCGAGAGGCCCGCCCCGGACAAGGCCCTCGCCGCCGCCGAGACGCCGAAGGAGGCGCCGCGCGCCGCGGCGAAGGCCGCCGAGGCCGCGCCGAAGCGCGACCCGATCGGCGACCTGATCCGCTCGGACGAGACCACCACCGCCTCGGTGTCCCCCAAAGCCGACGCGAAGGCGGACCGCTCGGTCATGCAGGCGCAGCGCGCCCTGCTGAAGCTCGGCTACGGCCCGTTGAAGGCGGACGGGATGATGGGCACGAACACCCGAGCGGCGATCGAGAAGTTCGAGCGCGACCGCAAGCTGCCGGTGAAGGGCGAGGCCGCAGGCCGCACCCTGCGCGAACTCGCCGCGCGATCCGGATTGCCTCCGGGCTGAGCCTCGTTCGCGGGCGATCCTGCGGTTGCCAGGACGCGCCGCCTCGCGCATGCGGGAGGCTCTGCCGATCGCCTTTCGCGAGGGAGACCATGCCGCGCCTGCGCTCCGATTTCTTCGTCTCGGCCCAGATCCGGCGCCTCGACGTCGCGGGCATCCCGGCGGTGCTGCGCCGCCGCGGCGCGGCCGAGGCCGGCGCGATCTTCGTGAAGGTCGACCGCCTCGACGGCACGGCCGACCTCTACGGCCCGGCGCCCCAGGCCCTGTTCGACGCCGAGACCTCGGGCGACCGGCGCTTCGCGCCGCTCCTGGCGGGCGCAGAGCCCCCCGCCGTCGAGGAGCGCCTCGCCCGGGAGGCCCGCTTCGACGGGGACCTCTGGATCATCGAGATCGACGACCGGGCGGGCCGGCATTTCCTGGATCTGGCGGAGTGATCAACCAGTAGTGGCTCAAGCCGACTGACGGGGGATGAGGAACGTGAACCGAATCCGTTAGCAGAATTCAGGCGGTGGGCAGGTCTTCGGCCGCCTCGTGCGGGATGGCATTCATCCGCTTCTTCCAGTCGGGGCCGGTTGCCCTGAAGCGATCGAGCACATCCCGATCGATGGCCAGGCCTACCCGTTGCTGTATCGGCGCGTCCTGTGTTTTGCGCAGCCTCGCCGCCCGATCGGGAAAGACGTCGGCAACGGGTCTCGCGCGCCGGAAGTCGCCCTCGATCCATTCCGGATTATCGGGATCCGACGCGATACCAGCCCGAAGTGCGGCCTCCTCAGTGTCAATGAGCGTCGGCGGCAAACGATCACGTTCGATCAACGTACAACCTCCTCTCAGCGCGACCAGCCCGGCGCAGGCTGAACCTCCAACGCTCCTTACCCCCACAGCTCGGCTTGCGGCGGATGGATCGTGCTGCCCTCGAAGACGAGGCCGGGCTCCCGGTCGCGGGCGAGCAGCAGGGGGCCGTCGAGGTCGACATAGGCCGCGTGGTGGGCGAGCAGCATGGCGGGCGCCATGGCGAGCGAGGTGCCGACCATGCAGCCGACCATCAGGGCGAGGCCGCGCGCCCGCGCCTCGTGGGCGAGCATCACCGCCTCGGTGAGCCCGCCCGTCTTGTCGAGCTTGATGTTGATGGCGTCGTAGCGCTCGGCCACCGCGTCGAGGCCGGCGCGATCGTGCAGGCTCTCGTCGGCGCAGATCGGGATCGGGCGCTGTATCCGGGCGAGGAGATCGTCCTCGCCCGCGGGCAGGGGCTGCTCGATCAGGCCGACACGGGCCTCGATGCAGGCCGCGAGGTTCGCCGCGAAGGTCGCCTCGCGCCACGCCTCGTTGGCATCGACGATCAGGCGGGCATCCGGCGCGCCCCGGCGCACGGCGGCGATCCGCTCCGGGTCGCCCTCGCCGCCGAGCTTCACCTTGAGGAGGGGCCGGTACGACGCGGCGCGAGCGGCCGCCTCCATGCTCTCCGGGCTGCCGAGGCTAAGCGTATAGGCGGTGGTGGCGGGCGCCGGCGCCGGGAGGCCCGCGATCTCCCAGGCCGGGCGTCCGGCGAGCTTCGCCTCGAGATCGAACAGGGCGCAGTCGAGGGCGTTGCGCGCCGCGCCCGCCGGCATCCGCTCCATGAGGTCCGTGCGGGTGAGGCCGGCGGCCACCGCCTCGGCCTGCGCCGCGAGAAGGTCGGCGACGCTCTCGGGCGTCTCGCCGTAGCGGGCATAAGGGACGCACTCGCCCCGGCCCGTGACGGTCCGCTCGCCCTCCTCGCAGGCGAGGCTCGCCACCACCACCACGGCCTCGGTGCGGCTGCCGCGGGCGATGGTGAAGGCCCCCGCGATCGGGAAGCGCTCGACGGCGACGGAGAGGCGGCGGCTCAAGCGGACGCTCCTGCGGCGGGAAATTCGGCGACGAGGCGGTCGACGAGGCCGTCGACCCCGAAGCGCACTGGGTCCGTTGCCGGAAGATCGTGCTCGGCCGCGATCGCGTCCAGGGTGCGGCGCGCCTCGTCCTCGGACAGGGCCTGCGTGTTCACGGCGATGCCGACCGGGCGGATGCCGGGATTGGTCAACCGGCCGAGCCGGATCGTCATGTCGATCACCGCGGCGATCGTCGGCAGCGGATGCTCGACGCCGCGCATCGTCGTGCGCGTCGGCTCGTGGCAGACCACGAAGGCGTCCGGCTGCGCCCCGTGCAACAGCCCGAGGCTGACGCCCGCGAAGGAGGGGTGGAACAGGGAGCCCTGTCCCTCGATCAAGTCCCAGTGGTTCGGGTCGGCGGCGGGCGAGATCCACTCGACGGCACCCGAGATGAAATCGGCCACCACCGCGTCGATCGCGGCGCCACGGCCCGAGATGAAGACGCCCGTCTGCCCGGTGGCGCGGAACTCCGCGTCGAGGCCGCGGGCGCGCATGCCGCGCTCCAGCGCCAGGACCGTGTACTTCTTCCCCACCGAGCAGTCCGTGCCGACGGTGAGCAGGCGCAGGCCCGGCCGCTTCGTGCCCTTGCCGGTGGCGAAGCTCTCGGTGGTGTGGCGCACGTCGTGGAGGCGGCGGCCGCGGGCCTTCGCGGCCGCCGCGATGGCCGGGACGGAGCCGAGGCGCACGTGCAGGCCGCTCGCCACGTCGAGGCCGGCTTCGAGCGCCGCGACGATCTCGGCCACCCAGTGATCGGGCAGGACCCCGCCCGCGTTGACGACGCCGATCACCATCGTGCGGCAGCCGCGCTCCACGGCCTCGGCGAGCGTCAGGTCCGGGATATCGAGATCGGCCGCGCAGCCGGGCAGGCGCAATTGCCCGACGCACCAATCCGGGCGCCAATCGGCGATGCCGTAGGCGGTCTTGGCGGCCAGATGGTCCGGCACGTCGCCGAGGAACATCAGGTAGGGGGTGTCGATCTGCATCGGTCTCGCTCGCCCGAGGACGCCCGCGGCGGCGTCCCCGCCTCTATGCGGGATCGGCGCGCGAAGGCCAATGCAGGTTGCCGGCCAGCCCGTCCGGGTGGAGCGGGGCGGAAACGCAGATTCGCGCGCGCGCCGCTTGAGCCGCGGGCGGCAAGATGGCAATCCGGACCTGCCGAAACGTCCCGGATCCCGGGCGCCGGTGGAGATCGCGATCCCGCATGAAGATGTACGGCAACTGGCGCTCGGCCGCCGCCTTCCGGGTGCGGATCGCGCTCAACCTCAAGGGCATCCCCTACGAGGAAACCTTCATCGACCTCGACGCGGGCGAGCAGCACGCGCCGGACTTCCGCAGGATCAACCCGCAGGGGGCGGTGCCGGCCCTGTTCGACGGCGAGGGGCCGCCGCTGACGCAGTCGCTGGCGATCCTCGACTACCTGGAGGAGACGCATCCCGCGGTGCCGCTGCTCCCGGAGGAGCCCCGCGCCCGCGCCCGGGCGCGCTCGCTGGCGCAGGTCGTCGCCTGCGACACCCACCCGCTCTACGTGCCGCGAGTGCGCAATTACCTGATGCAGGCCTACGATCTGCCCAAGGAGCGGATGATGGGCTTCGTGCGCCACGCCTTCGAGACGGGGCTGACGGTCCTGGAGACCCGCCTCTCGACCGAGGACGGCACCGGTCGCTACTGCCAAGGCGACCGGGTCAGCCACGCCGATCTCTGCCTCGTGAGCCTCTGGGTGGGCACGGGCATCTTCGGCGTCGCGCAGGAGCCCTACCCGACGGTGCGGCGCATCGCCGAGGCCTGCCTCGCCGAGGACGCCTTCGCGAAGGCCCACCCGCTGCGCCAGCCGGGCGCACCGGCCTGAGGCGCGACGCCGCGGGATTGGAATTTTTCTCAAACTCGTGCCTAGGCTGGCACCGCGTTGGCGGCGCGGCCGCGACGGCCGCGCAGAGGGGACGGGAGAGCGTATGGTACCGGGCGAGAACGAGGTTGGGCTGCACCGGATCGTGGTCGTCGGCGGGGGCGCCGCCGGGCTCCAGCTCGCGACGAAGCTCGGCGAGAAGCTGGGCCGGCGCCGCAAGGCGCACGTCACCCTGGTCGACCGGGCGCGGACCCACATCTGGAAGCCGCTCCTGCACGAGGTGGCGGCGGGCAGCCTCGACGTCGGCCACCACGCCGTCGACTACCTGCACCACGCCCACGAGCACCATTTCCGCTACCGGATCGGCGAGATGACGGGGCTCGACCGGGGCAGCCGCACGATCCAGCTCGCGGCGAGCCTCGACGCTGAGGGGCGCGAGGTCACGCCCGTGCGGTCGATCGCCTACGACACGCTGGTGATGGCGGTGGGCTCGACCACCAACGATTTCGGGACGCCGGGGGTGAAGGAGCACGCCATCGCCCTCGACACGCAGGACCAGGCGATCCGCTTCCAGCAGCGCCTGATCAACGCGATGCTGCGGGCCCACACGCAGACCGGGCCGGTGCGGCCAGGCCAGCTCCACGTCACCGTGATCGGCGCCGGCGCGACGGGCACCGAACTCGCCGCCGAGCTCCACCGCACCACCCGCCAGGTCGCCTCGACGGGCCTCGACCGGATCGACCCGGCCAAGGACCTCAAGATCACCCTGGTCGAGGCGGCCGAGCGGATCCTGCCCGCGGTGCCCGCCCGGCTCTCGGGCGAGGTGATGACCCTCCTCAGCAAGATCGGCGTGGAGGTGCGCACGAACGCCCGCGTCACCGAGGTGCGGGCGGACGGGGTGCAGCTCGCCGACGGCGGCTTCATCCCCTCCGAGCTCGTGGTCTGGGCGGCCGGCGTGAAGGCGCCGCCCTTCCTCCACGAGATCGGCGGCCTCGAGACCACGCGCACCAACCAGCTCGTCGTGACGCCGACCCTGCAGACGACGCGCGACCCGGACATCTTCGCGATCGGCGACTGCGCCTACCTCGTGGAGCCCGGCTCCGACACCCCGATCCCGCCGCGCGCCCAGGCCGCCCACCAGCAGGCGAGCTACCTGATCAAGCAGATCCCGAACAAGATGGCCGGCCGGGCGCTGCCGCCCTTCAAGTACCGGGATTTCGGCTCGCTCGTGTCGCTCGGCGAGTACTCGACGGTCGGCAACCTGATGGGCTTCATCCAGGGGAAGAACATGTTCATCGCCGGGCTGTTCGCCCGGATGATGTACCGCTCGCTCTACAAGATGCATGAGCAGGCGCTGCACGGCACCTGGAAGACCGCCCTCGACGCGCTGGCCCGCGCCCTGACCCGGCGCACCGAGCCGCGGGTGAAGCTGCACTGAGCGCGCTCCTCCCCCTCTTCGTCCCGCCCTATCTGTCGTGAGCGCGCCGGCACGGACCGGCGCGACCACGAGGAAACGACCATGATCCTGATCAGCGTCATGTATCCGGGCGGCGCCGGCACGACCTTCGACATGGGTTACTATCTCGGCCACCACATGCCGCTGGTGCGCGAGCGCTGGCGGCCGCTCGGCCTGCACGAGGCCAAGATCGTGCGCGGCACCGGCACCCCGGACGGGAAACCCGCCCCCTATCAGGTGATGGCGCTCCTCACCTTCGACTCGGAAGAGGCCTTCAAGGCGGCGGTCGACCGGCACGGGGACGAGATCTTCGGCGACATCCCGAAATTCACCGACGTGCAGCCGGTGGTGCAGCTCAACGACTTCCCGGAATAGACGCGGGCATGATCGACATCATCAAGCAGATCCAGGAGCGCAACCCCGCGCTGGGCTCCACCATCATCGTGCTGCGCCCCGATTCCCGGGCGCTCGCCGACGCGGAGCATCTGAACCCGGAGGCGGACGCCTGGATCGCGGAGCGGGCGCCCGGCGCCCGCCTCTCGCGGGAGACGGTCCTGCTCGCGCCCTATCCCGGCGGCGTGCCGGCCGAGCGCACGGTGACGGTGCTGGCCTTCGCGAACGCGCAGCACCTCGCCGCCTTCGCGACGGCCTGGACGGCCGATCCGGAACCGGAGGAGGACGAGACGGCCCCGGGGCCCGCGGCCGGCTGATCCACCCTTCTGTCCCGGGCGCAAGGAGCGCGGGACAGGCGCCGGAATCTCCTCAGGCGGCCGCCTGCAGGTCGCGGATCGCGGCGAGGGTCGCCGTCCGCAGGGTCTCCAGGCGGCTGAGCGAGGCGGACAGGTCGGCGCCGGAATTGGCCGCCGCCTCGATCTCCCGGCACAAAGCCGAGAGCCCGGTGAAGCCGAGGACGCCGGCCGCCGAGACCATGGCGTGGGCGTCATGGGCGATCTGGGCGCGGTCGGTCTCGCCCGGGCGGAAGCGCTCGCCGAGTTCGCCCGCGAGCAGCGACAAGAGGCCGTTGAGGCGGACCGGGCCGATATTCTCCTCCAGCGCGGCGAGCGCGCTCCGGTCGGGCCGCGCCGCCTCGGCGGGGTCCGGCTCGTCCGCGCGCCGGCCGGGACCGGCCCAGCGGGCGATGGTCGCGAGCAGGTCGGCCCGGCGGAACGGCTTGCCGACATGGTCGTCCATGCCCGCCTCGCGCAGCGCCGCGATCTGCTGGGGCAGGACGTTCGCCGTCATCGCGACGATGGGCACGCCGCGGGCGGGCGAGGGAAGCGTCCGGATCCGGCGCGTCGCGGTCAGGCCGTCCATGCCCGGCATCTGCACGTCCATCAGGACGAGATCGTAGCCCGTGCCGGCCGTGAATTCCGCCTCCACGGCGGCCACCGCCTCCGCGCCGTCCCCGGCCACCTCGACCGAGAATCCCTGCGCCTCGAGGACCGAGCGGGCCAGCTCCCGGTTGATGGGCACGTCCTCGACGAGGAGGATGCGCAGCGGCGCCGCCTCCCGGGCGGGCGCCGCGTGCGCGGCGTGCTGGGCCGTCTCGCCCGGGCCGCGTCGCTGCGCGGCAGCGTCAGGGTGAACCAGAAGGTGGAGCCCGCCCCCTCGCGGCTCTGGACGCCGATCTCGCCGCCCATCAGCGTCACGATGTGGCGGCAGATCACGAGGCCGAGGCCGGTGCCTCCGAAGCGGCGGCTGATCGAGCCGTCGACCTGGCTGAAGCGCTTGAACAGGCGGCCCTGATGCGCGGGCGCGATGCCGATGCCCGTATCCGTCACCTCGAAGCGCAGGCTCTCGCCCGCCGGCCCGCCGCCGCCGTGGCGCACCTTGAGGGCGACGGAGCCGGCGGGCGTGAACTTCACCGCGTTGTTGAGGAGGTTGAGCAGGACCTGCCGCAGGCGCTGCGGATCGCCGACGACGTAGTGCGGCAGGGCGAGATCGAAATGGGCCTCGATCCGGAGCCCGCTCTTGAGGGCGCCGCCCCGCACGATCGAGACCGTGCTGTCGATCAGGGGCAGGAGCGGGAAGGGCACGGGATCGAGGGTGAGTTGGCCGGCCTCGATCTTCGAGAAGTCGAGGATGTCGTTGACGACGGTGAGGAGCGCGGTCCCGGAATCCTGCACGAGTTCCAGGCGCCGCCGGCTCTCCGCGCTGAGATTCGGCTCGTCGAGCAGGAGGTCGGCGTAGCCGAGGATGCCGTTCAGCGGCGTGCGGATCTCGTGGCTCATCGCCGCGAGGAACTCGCTCTTGGCCGCGCTCGCCCGCTCGGCCTCCGCCGTGGCGGCGCGCAAAGCCGCCTCCGCGTTCCTGCGCTCGGTGATGTCGAGATGCAGCCCGACCATGCGGTAGGGCTGGTCGTGCGCGTCGAACAGGGTGCGGCCGCGGGCGTAGATCCAGCGCTCGCCGACCCGGTACTCGGTGGCGTAGGTGGTGCGGGTGTCGATGGCGCGGCGGATCGCATCCCAGGCTTGCGGCGCGTCGTCCGGGTGCAGCAGGGCGGTCCATTCGGCGGTGGTGAGCCCGCGCGCCCGCCCCAGATCGGGCAGCCCGTACATCCGCAGGCTCTCGGGCGACAGGACGCTGACGCCGGCGTGCATGTCCCAGTCCCAGGTGCCGGCATCGGCGGCCTCGAGGGCGATGTGCAGGAGATCCTGCGCCGCCTCCTCGGCAATCCGGGCGGTCACGATGTCGTCGATGTCGAGGGCGGTGCCGAGCCACTCGACCGCGGCCCCTTCCTCGCCCTGGTGGTGCACCGGCGTCATGGCGAGCTTGTGCCAGCGGTAGGCGCCGTCGTGCCGGCGCAGGCGCCACTGCCCGAGAACCCCTCCCCGTGGCGACGGCGCGGCGCCACGCGGCCTCCATGGCCGACGCGTCCTCCGGGTGGTTGCGGGCGATCCGGTCGGTGCGGGCCGTGCCGAGGGGGCCGTAATAGGCCTCGAAGCAGGGATTGGCGTAGGTCGCCTCCCCGTCCGCCGAGCGCATCGTCCAGACGAGGAGCGGCAGCGTGTCGGCGAGGCTGCGGTAGCGGGTGTCGCTCCGGCGCAGCTCGGCTTCCGCGCGGCGCCGCTCGGTGACGTCGATCAGGATGCCGAACAGGCTCTCGGTGGCGCCGGTGGCGTCCGCCCGGCAGGTGCCGCGCACGACCACGTTGCGGCAGGTCCCGTCCGGTCGCCGGATCCGCGCCTCGAACGCGAAATCCTCCCCCGCGCGATGGCGCCCTCCACCAGGGCGACGAGGCGAGCCCGCTCGTCCGGGTGATAGAGTTCGGCGAAGACCGAGAGATGGGGCGGCGCGCTGCCCGGGTCGCGGCCGGTGATGCGGTAGAGCCCCTCCGACCAGACGGGCTGGCCGTCGGGCAGATCGACCCGCCAATGGCCGATATTGGCGAGTTGCTCGGCCATGGTCAGGAGCCGGTTCGCGTTGGCCTGCACCTGCTCGCGCCGCGCGATCTCGCCGGCCTGCTCGGCGATCAGCGCCTCGTGGGCGAGGCGGGCCTCGACCTCCGCGCGGTGTCGGGCATTCGTCCCGTGCAGGCGCAGATGCGCCACGACGATCGCGGCGAGGTCGGCGAGCGCGGCGGCATCCGCGTCCGGGAAGTCCCGGGGCTCCGGATCGAGGATACAGAGAGCGCCGACCCGGATGCCCTCGGAGAGGATCAGGGGCGCGCCGGCGTAGAAGCGCAGGTTTCTCTCGCGGATCAGCCGGTTGTCGCGAAAGCGCGGATCGCCCTGCAGATCCGGGACGGCGAGGACCGCATCGGTCTGGATCGTGTGGTGGCAGACGCTCGTGGCGCGGGGCACCTCGCCCGGGACCAGATCGCATTCGGTCTTCAGCCACATCCGGTCGGCGTCGATGAGCGAGACGTAGGCCGCGCTGACCCCGAACAGGCGCTCGGCGGTGCGGCAGACGGCCTCGAAATGCGCCTCCGGGGGCGTGTCGAGGATCTGCAATTCGTGCAGGGCCGCGAGGCGCTCCGCCTCGCCGTGCAACCGCGTCTCCACCCTCACGCCCCGAATCACTCTGGTCTCCGAACGCGCATCCTGTGCCGGGACCTGCGGCGGAAATCAGCACACACGTGCGCGAGAAACGCGATCCGCGTGCCAGCGCAGGCGCGCCGCCTCCAGCGCCCAGACCATGCCGAGCATCATGTAGACGTGGCGCCACTTCTCGATGTCGATCTGGACGGCCTGGACGAAGAACATCAGGAGGGCCGGCCAGACGATCTGGGCATGGGCCCGGTGAGGCGAATCCAGCCGCATCAGCCGGAACCCCACGAAGCCCGTCGCGAGGACGAGGCCGATGAAGACGGTGCCGCCGAGCCAGCCGCCGTTGGCGAAGCTGCCGATGTAGGAATTGTGCGGCTCCAGCCCGAAGGTCAGGCGCCAGTGCATCGGCCCCATCCCCATCGGCATCGCGACGAGCATGTTCAGGCCGCGGAGCTGGTTGCCGAAGCGGCCGGTCTCGCCCTCGTCGTAGGACTGGGTCATGGCGGCGCGCGTCTCGAACATCTGCGCCACGTGGTCGACGGAGAGGAGCGCCAGGATCGCCACGATCCCGAGGAGCGCGGTGAGCAGCGTCAGGCCGACGATGCGGCGGCGCAGGCGCGGAGCGCCCGCGTAGACGGAGGCGACCATGACGCCGACCGCGACCGCGCTGCCGCCCCAGGAGCCGCGGAGAACGAGAGGAAGATGCCCGCCAGGACGACGAGCAGGGCCGCGAGCGCCACGACCGGGCGCCGCACGCTGCCCGTGAGCAGGCCGTGCATCAGGTAGAGGGCGCCGAGGGTGAGAAAGGAGCCGAACACGTTCGGGTCCTGGAAGGTGCCAGACGCCCGGCCGTACTTGTAGAACAGGTCCTCGATGCCGAGGAGGTCGAGGTAGCCGACGATGCCGAGCGAGGCCGAGAACACGCAGCTCGCGGTGTAGGCCTTCAGCGCCAGCTCCATGCGGGCCGTCGTCTCGTCCGCGAACAGCATCGCGAAGAACAGGCAGGTGGCGACGAGATAGGCGAGCTGGATCGTCCAGGTGAGGGGCACCGGCTCGTTGAGATAGGGGATCAGCGCGGCGGCGATGGCGACGAGATAGAGGAGGAGGAGGGACGCGAGCGGCAGCACGCCCCGGTGCAGGCGCAGGCCGAGGCAGGCCCAGAGCAGCATGGTCGGGATCGCCACCACGTCGTAGGGCGAGGTCTCCGAGAAGGCGAAGCAGGCGAAGAAGATGAAGGCTGCGAGCAGGGCGCCCGCGAGACCCCGCAGGGCGGCGAGGACAGGCACGCCCGCCCAGGCGCCGCGGGTGGAGAGGGCCCCGGCGCTCGGAGGGCCGGCGAGGATCGCGCCGGCGGCCGGCGGGGCGAGGGTGGACGCCATGGGGCACGCGACTCCGCGGGCCCGATACGCCGGCCCGGCTCAGGGGAGCTTGGCCGGAAAGGGTTGATATTCGGCTGACGGCCCTCCCCTCTCCGCGGGGAGGAGGGCGCGCCGCTCACGCCCTGCAGGCCAGGAACCCCTCCCGGATCGCCTCGGCGTCGAGGTTGCGGCCGATGAAGACGACACGTGAGACGCGGGCCTCGTCGGCCCCCCAATCGCCCTGGACGTCGCCGTCGAGGATCATGTGGACGCCCTGGAAGACGAAGCGCTTCGGCTCGTTCGGGAAGGCCACGATGCCCTTGCAGCGCAGGATGTCCGGCCCCTGCTCCTGGGTCAGGTTCGAGATCCAGGGCATGAACGTCTCGGGGTCGACCGGGCCGTCGACCTTCGCCGAGATCGATTGGATCTCGGAATCGTGGTGATGGTGGTGGCCCTCCTCTAGGAATTCGGGCTCCACGTCGAGGATGCGGCCAAGGTCGAAGGCGTTGCGCTCCAGAACGGCCTCGAGGGGCACCGCGCAATTCTGGGTGCGGTGGAGTTCGGCATAGGGGTTGATGGCGCGGATCTCGCCCTCGACCCGGTCGAGGTCGGCGGGCGCGACGAGGTCGGACTTGTTGAGCAGGATCACGTCCGCGAAGGCGATCTGGTTCTTGGCCTCGGGCGCGTCCTTCAGGCGGTCGGACAGCCATTTGGCGTCGGCCACCGTCACCACCGCATCGAGGCGGGCGGCGTCGCCCACGTCCTGGTCGACGAAGAAGGTCTGGGCGACGGGGGCCGGGTCGGCAAGCCCCGTGGTCTCGACGATGATCGCGTCGAACTTGCCGCGCCGCTTCACGAGCCCGTCCATGATGCGGATCAGGTCGCCCCGGACGGTGCAGCAGACGCAGCCGTTGTTCATCTCGAACACTTCCTCGTCGGCGCCCACCACGAGGTCGTTGTCGATGCCGATCTCGCCGAACTCGTTGACGATGACGGCGTAGCGCTTGCCGTGGTTCTCCGTGAGGATCCGGTTGAGGAGGGTCGTCTTGCCGGCGCCGAGATAGCCGGTGAGCACGGTCACGGGGATCTTGGCGCTGGCGGCGGACTCGGTCGCGACGTCGGACATGGCAGCTCTTCGGTGCAGGAGGCGCGCCCTGCGAACGCGCGGGTCGGGCTGGGCAGAGCTGTTATATTGTGTCAGCCGGTCCGGATGGAAGGCGTGCCGGGCCGGGCCGCACCGCAGGGAGCCTGCCCGTGATCAGCAGACGCGACGCCGCCGCCGCTCTCCTCGCCGCCGGGGGCCTGCTCGTCCCGCGGCCGGGCTGGAGCCTCGCCGGGCCCGAGCCCGCCGCGCCCCGGACGGAGCGCCCGTGCGCGTCGCGATCCTGCTGTTTCCCGGCATGACCGCCCTCGACGTGATCGGCCCGCAGGCGCTGCTCGCCGGCCTCGCCCCCGGCAGCCTCCACCTCGTCGCCGCGTCCGCCGGGCCGGTCGCCAGCGACACCGGCGTCAGCCTCCTGGCCACGACCGGCTTCTCCGGCTGCCCCGAGGATCTCGACGTGCTGCTGGTGCCGGGCGGCGACGGCACCCCGGCCCAGATGCGGGACGCCGCGACCCTGGACTTCCTGCGGGCGCGGGCGGCCCGCGCCCGCTGGGTCGCCAGCGTGTGCACGGGCTCGCTGATCCTCGGCGCGGCCGGCCTGCTGCGGGGCTACCGGGCCACCTCGCATTGGTGCGTGCGCGACCGGGTGCTGCCGCTGCTCGGCGCCGTGCCGGCGGCGGAGCGCGTGGTGTTCGACCGCGACCGCGTGACCGCCGCGGGCGTCTCGGCCGGGCTCGACCTCGCCCTCGCCCTCGCGGCGCGCCTGCGGGGGGAGGATTACGCGCGCACGAGCCAGCTCGTGGCCGAATACGCGCCCGCCCCCGCCTTCCGGTCCGGCACGCCCGAGGCGGCGGGCCCGGCCGTGACGCGGGCGGCGACGGCGATCCTCGCCACCCTCGCGGCGGAGTCCGAGGCCGCCGCGCGGGCGGTCGCGGGCCCCTGAGGCGGGGCCGCCGCTCACCCTCCGGAGAGGAGCGCGTCGCGCTCCGCGTTCAGGTGGACGACGAGGCGCTCCGCGAGGGTCCCGGGCGGCCGTCCCGCCGGCCGGACCAGCAGCGTCTCGATCGGCAGGCGCGGCGCGAACGCGCGCAGCACGATCGGCAGGGATCCGAGTTCGCGGGCCGGCACCGGATCGACGATGGCGAGGCCGAGCCCCTCCGCCACGAGCCCGCAGCGCGCGGCCGTGTACTGGGCGGTCAGGGCGAAGCGGGGCTCGATCCCGGCCCGCGCGAACCGCTCCTCGACCGCCTCCTGAAACACGCCTGGTGTGCCTCCGATCAGCGGCTCGCCCGCGAGATCCTGCACCGTGATCGTGCGTTTGGCCGCCAAAGGGTGCCGCCGCGGCAGCGCGCAGACCGCATCGACCGTGAGAAAGGGCTCGGCCGTCACGCTCGCGTAGCCGGAGCGCGGCCGCACGAGGCCGAGGTCGCACTGCCCCGAGGCGGCCCACGACCAGATCGTGTCGGGACTCGGCACGTGGACGGCGATGCGGACGCCCGGCCTCTCGGCGCCGAGGCGCCGGACGGCGCGCGGCAGCAGGCGGGCGGCGAGCGAGGGCTGGCAGGCGACCCGCAGCGGCCCGGTGCCGAGCTCGCGGATCTGACGGGCCGCGTGGCGGAGGTGATCGAGCCCGGCATAGGTCTGCTCGACCTCGCGCGCGAAGGCCTCCCCCTCCCGCGTCGGCACGGCGCTGCCGTGGCCGCGCACGAACAGGCGGAAGCCGAGATCCGCCTCGAGCTGCGCGATCGCGCGGCTGACATGGGGCTGGCCGATGCCGAGCGCGGCGGCGGCCCGCGTCATGCCGCCGTGGCGCAGCACGGCGCGGAACAGGTCGAGATGGGCCGGGCTCAGCATGCCGGATCTGCATGGAGATCGAACGATGCGGCATTTGACGGCATGGGCCGGCGATGCTTGTCAAGGCGCGCTGGACCGGCGCGTGCCGGGCGCCGCGGCGAACGCAACCCGACAGGGAACCCGATGCTCCCCACCCTGCTCTCCCTCGCCCTCGCAATCCTCGCAGGCGTCAGCATCGTCGTGCAGCAGGTGCTGAACGCGAACCTCCGGACGGCCCTGAACTCGGCCGCATGGTCGGGCTTCACGAGCTACCTCGTCGGGGTCGCCTGCATGGCGCTGCTGGCGCTCGCCCTGCGTGACCCTCTCCCCTCCGCGAGCGTGGCGGCGCGCATCCCCTGGTGGGCCTGGAGCGGCGGCCTGTTCGGCGCGATCTTCATCGGCCTCGCCATCCTTCTCGTGCCGCAGCTCGGGGCCGCGACGTTCATCGCGCTCCTCGTCACCGGGCAGATGCTCGCCTCGGTCACCGTCGATCATTTCGGCTGGCTCGGCCTCGCGCAGCGCGCGCTCGATCCGCCGCGGCTCCTCGGCGTCGCCCTCCTGATCGGCGGGGTGATCCTGATCCGGCGCTGAAGCCTGGCCTGGCGCCCAAGGCGGCTGTGGCAAGGCGGCTGTGGCAAGGCGGCTGTGGATTGCGTCGGATGCTGCTCGCCGGAGGGTTCGCCCGGAGCGCGAGCAGGAACGTATTCGGCTATGCACCCTTGAAACGGCAGGAGCGGCCCGTTCGGCCGACAGGAGAGGGAGAGGGATGAGCGCCATTCTGGAGTTCGAGCGGCAGCAGCGGGACGCTAAGCTGGCGGAGGTGCGGCGCCTCGCCGCGCATGCTCCGGAGGGGCCGGGCGGCATGGCGCACGAGGCCGTCGCGCATGTGGCGCGCCTGCGCGCCTACATCGCGCAGGGTCGGGTGCGGGCGCTGGAGGCCGGCTCCCACCCGCACAAGCCGTGCGGCGAGCCCCGCTACCCGGGCAGCAACTGACGCGGCTGAAGACCCCGATCGCCCGCGGCGCTCGATCAGACGGAAACCTCGCGGGGATGCCCTCGCCCCGTTCCGGGCGCACGACGGCGCCCGGAACGGGAGGTGGCGGATGGACCTTTGCCTAGTCGGCCGGCGCCAGATCGTCGGCGGACCACGTCTCAAGGGCGTCGCCGACGTGCACGTCGTAGGCTTCCCCGAGATTCCAGACGCCGACGACCGCGCCGACGCGTCCGTCAGGCAGGCGAACCCGGTCGAGGCGCGCGAAAGGTGAGATTTCCATGGTGGCATCCTCCGTTCGAACCCAACGGCGACGCAGGTCCCTTTGATCCCATCGCCGCGAGCGCGGTGCGGCTGCCGACGGGGCTCTCAGTCGTGCGCGGGCTCGACCGTGACGTCGTCGGGCTCCTGCGATTGATCGTCGTCGAGCGCTGGCGGGCGCGCGTGCTCGACGGGCGGAAACATGCCCTGGAGGCCCTGCGCGACGCCGTGCAACACGGCGTCGAAGGCCGAGCCGAGCGAGGGCGGATGAGGGTCACTCTTGATCATGATCTCGCAGGTGTCGGGCCACAGGAGCCTCGTCATGACGGACAGGGGGAGCAGGAGGCTGCTCTTAACCCAGGCTAATCGCGCAGATCGAAAATGGTTCACGCTGACGTGAAGGCGCGGCGGGAATTTCTCGCGGCGCGTCTCGTGTCGCGTGCGCGGCGGCAAGCTGGATTGTCCGGCCGATGAACGGCCGCCGGAACCTGGCGTCCAGGATCCTTCCGCCGGGGATCGCGGCGAGCGCCTCCGCGCATCTCGCGAGCCCGCACCGGCCGCGACCCTGAAGCGTCGCGATTGCCGGGGCGGGTCACGCACCGATCACGTGCAGCCGGATCTCGCGCCGATGCGGGCGGTCGCGATGCTCGATCAGGTAGATCCCCTGCCACGTGCCGAGGACGAGCCGGCCGTCCCGGACGGGGATCGTCAGCGCCGCATCCGTCAGCATCGTGCGGATATGGGCCGGCATGTCGTCCGGCCCCTCGGCGCCGTGAACGTAGCCGGCGTGGCGCGGGGCGAGCCCGTCGAGGGCCGTCATCAGGTCGGCCTGGACGTCCGGGTCCGCGTTCTCCTGGATCGTCAGCGAGGCCGAGGTGTGGCGGCAGAACACTGCCATGACTCCCTCTGTCACGCCGCTGCGGGAGAGGAAATCGGCCACCGCCCCGGTGAAGTCCGTGAAGCCCTGGCCCGGCGTCGCGATGGTGAGCGCCGCGCCCGCCTGCCTCCGGACCTCTCCGGCCGAGAAATCCGCGAGTCCTCCGATGCGGCCCTGCCTCATGTCTCCTCCCCGATGAGCGTGGCGCCCGGCGCGATCTCGCGCTCGCCGCGCGCCAGGATCCGCTCCAGAAGCTCGATCCGGTCGGCCTCGGCGGCCGGCTTGTCCCAGCGGATGCGGCTGACGCGGGGAAACCGCATGGCCACTCCGGATTTGTGCCGCGTCGAGCGCTGCACCCCCTCGAAGGCGATCTCGAGCACGAGGCCCCGGTCGGGGCCGTACTCGACCTCCCGGACCGGGCCGAAGCGCTTCGTCGTGTGGTTGCGGACGTAGCGGTCGAGCTTGCCGAGCTCCACGTCGGTGAAGCCGTGATAGGCCTTACCCACCGGCACCAGCTCCTGGCCGCCCTCCGGCCGCTCCCGCCAGACGCCGAACGTGTAGTCCGAGTAGAAGGACGAGCGCTTCCCGTGGCCGCGCTGGGCGTACATCATCACCGCGTCGACGAGGTGGGGCTCGCGCTTCCACTTCCACCAGGGCCCCTTCGGCCGGCCGGGGAGGTAGGCGCTGTTGCGGCGCTTGAGCATCACGCCCTCGATGGCGTCGGCATCCTCGCCCGCCCCCACCGAGGCCGGGTCGGCGCGAGCGGCGGCGAGGTCCTCCCAGGTGGCGAAGGGAACGAGGGGCGAGATGTCGATGCGGGCGTGGTCGAGGCGGGCCACGAAGGCTTCGAGCCGGGCGCGGCGCTCGGCGAAAGGCAGCGGGCGCAGGTCCTCGCCCTCCGCCGCGAGCAGGTCGTAGGCCCGCACATGCGCCGGGAACTCCTCGAGGAGCTTGCCCGTCACCGCCTTGCGGTTGAGGCGCTGCTGCAGGACGTTGAAGCTCTGCACCCGGCCCCCGCGCAGGATCAGCAGCTCGCCGTCGAGGGCGCCCGTGAAGGTGATCGCCTCGGTGAGGTCGGGGAAGGCGCCGGAGATGTCCTCCCCCGTGCGGGAATAGATGCGGGTGACCTGGACGCCCGCCCGGTCGCGCCCGCCGACGAGCTGGACGCGGATGCCGTCCCACTTCCACTCGCCCGAGAAGCCCTCCGGCTCCAGCTTTTCGAAATCGCTCTCCTCCTCGATCGGATGCGAGAGCATGGGCGGCCGGAACGGGGCCGGGTTCAGGGTCTCGGGCCGCTCCCCCCGCCCCTCGACCCAGGCGAACAGCGTCTCGTAGGGCGGCTCCAGCCCGTGCCAGACCTCCTCGACGGCGTCGGCCTCGTGCCCGCCGAGCGCCCCGATGGCCGTCTTGGCGAGCCGCGCCGAGACGCCGACGCGCAGGTTGCCCGTCACGAGCTTGAGGAGGGCCCAGCGCCCGGTCTCGTCGAGGGCGTCGAGCCAGGTGGCGAGGTGGCGCGGCAGATCGACCTTGCGGGTCGCGGCCAGCGTCTCGACCACCTCGGCGAGGGTCGGCACGTGGGGAGGCGGATTGTTGTGGCCGGGGCCGGGCTCGCCGCGGCCCCCCTCTCCCGTTCGGGAGCGGGCCGGGGTGAGGGGTGCGGCGTCTCCGGATACGGCGCATCCCTCACCCGGTCCGCGTCCCGCGAAACCGACCTCTCCCGGACGGGAGAGGTGGCCTGCGGCCGATCCGGCCGCATCTGCCGGCCCCGGCCAGATCAGCGAGGCCGTCTCGGCGAGGTCGCCCACGTAATTGTGCGAGAGGCGGAACAGGGTCGGATCGACGCGCTCCTCCACGAGGCCGCGGATGAGGGCGGGCTTCGCCTCGCGGAAGGTGAGTCCTCCGGTCATGGCGGCGAGCGCGTAGCCGCGCTCCGGGTCGGGCGTGTTCGCGAAGTAATCCTGCAGGAGGCGCAGCTTGGCGTTGCGGCGCGGCTCGTAGGCGAGGCGGTCGAGGAGGTGGGCGAAGTCGTTCACGCGGCCGTCTCCGCGGACTCTGGCGCCGCCTCGGTCTCGTCGTCGCCGTAGCCGAGCAGGTGCAGGGGCTTCGCCCGGATGCCCTGAAGCCCGCACCAGTGGACGAGGGCGTCCTCCTGCCCGTGGGTGACCCAGACCTCCTCGGCCCCGGTCTCGAGGATCGTGCGGCAGAGGTCCGGCCAGTCCGAATGGTCCGAGATGACGAGGGGCAGCTCGACGCCCTTCTGGCGGGCGCGGGCCCGCACCCGCATCCAGCCCGAGGCGAAGGAGGTGACCGGATCCGGGAACTTGCGCGACCAGAGGTCCTGGATCGCCGAGGGCGGGCAGAGCACGATGGCACCGTGGAGCTGAGCCCGCTCGGCCGCCACCACCTTCGGGGTCTCGCCGAGCGCGATGCCCTCGCGCTTGTAGAGCTCGGTCAGCTTCTCCATGGCGCCGTGCAGGTAGATCGGCCGGTCGTAGCCCGCCTCCCGCAGGAGGGCCATGACGCGCTGCGCCTTGCCCAGTGCGTAGGCGCCGACGATGTGGGCGCGCTCCGGGAACAGGGCGACCGACGCGAGGAGCTTGGCAACCTCCTCGCCCGTGTCCGGCATCCGGAAGACGGGCAGGCCAAACGTCGCCTCCGTGATGAAGACGTCGCAGGGGACGGGCTCGAAGGGCAGGCAGGTCGGGTCGCGCGCCCGCTTGTAATCGCCCGAGACGACGACCCGCACGCCCGCGGCCTCGATCGCGATCTGCGCCGAGCCGAGGACGTGGCCGGCGGGCGCGAAGCGCACGGTGACGGCGCCGACGCGGATCGCCTCGCCGAGGCGCGCCTCCTGCCGGGTGCCGCAGAAATCCTCGCCGTAGCGCACGGCCATGATGCGCAGGGTCTCCGGCGTCGCCAGCACGCTGCCGTGGCCGGAGCGGGCGTGGTCGGCGTGGCCGTGGGTGATGAGCGCCCGCGGCACCGGCCAGGTCGGATCGACGTGGAAGCGGCCGAGGGGGCAGTAGAGCCCTTCGCGGGTGAGGGTGAGGAGATCGCTGGCGCGTAACGGCATGGGCCCGGCTATATAGGGCGCCGGATCCGCCACGCTCACCACGCATGCCGCCTCAGACCTCCTCCGGCGACCTCCTCGCCGACCGCCGCTACGCCTACGCCGAAGCCTGCCTCGCGGAGGGCGACGCCGCGGGCGCCGCCGAGATGGCCGAGCAGGCCCTCGACCTCGCCCCCCGCTACGCGCCGGCCTGGCTGCTGCTCGGCCGGGCGCGGGAGGCGCTGCACCGGGGCGGCGGGGCGGAACGCGACCTTCAGGGCGCGCTGCGGGCCTACGCCGCCGCCCTCGACCTCGACCCGGAGGACCGGCTCGGCAGCCGGCTGCACCTCGCCCAGCTCGGGCACGGCGACCGGCTCGCCGCGATCTCCCCGGCCTACGTGCGCGCCCTGTTCGACGGATACGCCGCGCGCTTCGAGCGCCACCTCGTCGGCGATCTCGGCTATCGCGGCCCCGAGATGCTGCGGGACGCCCTCGACCGGGTCGCCGGGCCGGGGCGGCACTTCGCCCGCGTGCTCGATCTCGGCTGCGGGACGGGGCTGATGGGCGCGGCGCTCGCGGGCCGCTTCGACCACCTCGCCGGCGTCGACCTCTCGCCCGGGATGCTGGCGCGGGCCGAGCGGCGCGGCCTCTATCACCGCCTCGTCGCGGGGGACCTGACCGATTGCCTCGCGGAGGCGGGCCCGGGATCGATCGACCTCGTCGTCGCGGCCGACGTCTTCATCTATCTCGGTGACCTCGGGCCGATCCTCGCATCGACCGCGCACGCCCTCGCCGCGGCGGGGCTCGCCGCCTTCACGGTCCAGTCGCATCCGGGCGCGGGCGTCGTGATCGGCGAGGACGGGCGCTACGCCCACGCGGATTCGGCCCTGCTCGCCGCCGCCGCGGCCGCGGGCCTCGCGCCCCTCCTCGTCACCGAGGCCGAGATCCGCTGCCAGAACGGGCGGGGCGTGCCGGGCCGCATCGTCGTGCTCGGGCGCCGGGACACGGTTGCGTGAGGCTTTCCGGATTTCGCTGCGCCGCCGCAACCTCGCGGAGCCTCGCCGGTTAAGCGGCTTAGCCGTTTCCGGAGGCCTCCCGCCGAGGGCGGTCGGCGCGCGAGGACATCGATGGCAGACAAGCCCGTGGACAAGTCGTTTCCCGCGAGCGCGAAGACGCGGGTTCCGCTCGCCCTCGCGCTGGCCGGCCTTGCGGGCTGCGCGGACTCGATCGGCTTCCTCGAGTACTCGCAGCTGTTCATGTCGTTCATGTCGGGCAACACGACCCGGTTCGGCGTATCGGTCTCGACCTTCGACTGGGAGAACACCGCCCGCGTCTGCACCACGATCCTGATCTTCTGCTTCGGCGCCTTCCTCGGCACCCTGATCGCGGCCTGGGTCGGGCCCTGGCGGCTGCCGGTGCTGCTCTCGATCGAGGCGGCGCTCCTGGCGATCGGCCTCGTCAGCCCCTGGGGCACCTTCTCCTTCCCGCTGCACGCCTACCCGATCGTGATGGCCCTGGGACTTCAGAACGCGACCCTGCAGGACGCCAACGGCAACAGCATCGCCCTGACCTACGTCACCGGCGCGGTCGTCCGGTTCGGCACGGGGCTCGCGAACCTCATCCTGCACAAGCCGAACCCGTCCTTCTGGATCCAGGCCCCGCTCTGGGGAGCGCTGAGCACCGGCGCCGTGATTGGGGGCGCCCTCCAGATCCGCTACGGCGAGAGCGCCTTCCTGTTCCCGGCGGCGCTCGCGGCCCTGCTCGCCGTGATCGCGATCATCGTGGCGCTGGCCAGGCCCGGCAGTCACCTGATCGCCGGCAATTCCCCGGCGCCCGACGCGGCGCCGAGCGCCGAGCCGCTCCACGTCGTCACGCGGGCCTGATCCTTCACTCCTCCGGGCCGCTCCGGCGCAGGCTCTTCACGGCGCCGCGGCGCGCCTTCGATTCGAGGCGGCGCTTCTTCGAGGCGAGCGTGGGCCGCGTCGCCCGGCGCGGCGTCGGCGGGACGGCGGCCTCCGCCACCATCGCGGCGAGGCGCTCGCGGGCGTCGGCCCGGTTGCGCTCCTGCGTGCGGAAGCGCTGCGCCGCGATGACGAGCACGCCCTCGGCCGTGAGCCGCCGCCCGGCCATCCGCATCAGGCGCACCGCCACCGCGTCGGGCAGCGAGGCCGAGCGGCGCACGTCGAAGCGCAATTGCACCGCGGTCGAGAGCTTGTTGACGTTCTGGCCGCCGGGCCCGGAGGCGCGCACGAAGCTCTCCTCCAGCTCCGCCTCGTCGATGGCGATGTGGGGGTGCATTGCAGGGCCACGATCACCATCTCCCGGACATGCGAATCCCGTCCGGTCAGGCCGCTTCGCCGGGCGTGCGCGCCCGCACTGCCAGCGCGTGCAGGCCGCGCTTGAATGCGCCATCCAGCAATCCGTTGACGAGCCGGTGGCGCTCGACCCGGCTCTTCCCCTCGAAGGCCGCCGAGACAACGTCGAGGCGGAAATGCGTCTCGCCCGATTCGCGCCAGCCCGCGTGGCCGGCGTGAAGGTGGGATTCGTCGACCACGTCGAGATGCGTCGGCGCGAGTTCCGCGGCGAGCGTTTCCGCGATCCAGTTCTTCAACGTGCCGCCCTCGGGCATCCGTCTCTCCCGCTTCGGAGGTGACTCGGTTTCCCGGACGGCGCGTCAAGCCCCGATGATCGCATGCGTCATCAGGCCCGCCGCCCTTGTGTCTCCGGTCCGCCCCCTCATAATCGCCCTGTCATGGATCTCAACTCGCGCCTGTTCGACAGCATCCGCATCAAGCCGTCCTGCGACGAGCCGAAGACGGCCGAGCAGGCGCAGGCCTGCGAGACGCCGGGCTGCACCCATCCGGGCCTGTACCGGGCGCCCAAGGGCCGCAAGGCCGAGGGCCAGTACTGGCGCTTCTGCATCGACCACGTGCGGGCCTACAACGCCGCCTACAATTACTTCGACGGGATGAACGACGCCGCCGTCCAGGCCTACCAGAAGGACGCGATCATCGGGCATCGCCCGACCTGGGCGATGGGCGCGAACGGGGCGGCGGAGGGGACCAAGCGCAAGGGCGAGCCGCAGCGGGACTGGGCCTATGTCGATCCGCTGGGCATCCTGCGGGCGGAGGGCGTCGGCGAGACCGCGCGGCGGGCCAAGGCGGAGCCGCAGCGCCCGCGCCACTCGGGCGCCGTGCGCAAGGCCCTCGACGTGCTCGGCCTCGACGAGGCTGCGGACGCGGCCGCCATCAAGGCTCAGTACAAGGTGCTGGTGAAGCGCTTCCACCCGGACGCCAACGGCGGCGACCGCTCCTTCGAGGAGCGCCTGCGCGACATCATCCGGGCGCACGACACCTTGCGGGCGGCGGGGCTCTGCTGAGCCGTCCGGCACGAAGGATGCACGCACCGAACCGATCCTGAGCCCTGCCCTGCGTGCGGGGGAGGCGCCAAACGGCCCGCGACACCCTATATGCGGGGCTCGCAAGCCTAGTGGCGCCGTGCGGCGCCGATGATTAAGGAAGGCCGGAGGCCCGTCTGCCGCGAGAGTCCGGCGGGCCCGAGCCGTGAGACATCCGCGAGGTTCCGCGCTTCACCCGCCGGCGCCCGCCCCGACGAGGTCCCGTATGCTTTCTGACGACACGCCCGCCTCGCTGCCCGACCGGACCGTTTCCGTGCGCGAGGTCTTCGGCATCGACATCGACCTCAAGGTGCCGGCCTTCTCCGAGATGGACGAGCACGTGCCCGATCTCGACGCGGATTACATCTTCGACCGCGAGACCACGCTGGCGATCCTGGCGGGCTTCGCCCGCAACCGCCGCGTGATGATCACGGGCTACCACGGCACCGGCAAGTCGACCCATATCGAGCAGGTCGCGGCCCGGCTGAACTGGCCCTGCGTCCGGATCAACCTCGACAGCCACGTCTCGCGCATCGATCTCGTCGGCAAGGACGCGATCGTCCTGCAGGACGGCAAGCAGGTCACCGCCTTCCAGGACGGCATCCTGCCCTGGGCGCTGCAGAACAACGTCGCCCTCGTCTTCGACGAGTACGATGCGGGCCGCCCCGACGTGATGTTCGTGATCCAGCGCGTGCTGGAACTGTCGGGACGCCTGACGCTCCTCGACCAGAAGCGGGTGATCCGCCCCCACCCGGCCTTCCGCCTGTTCGCGACCGCCAACACGGTCGGCCTCGGCGACACGTCCGGCCTCTATCACGGCACGCAGCAGATCAACCAGGGCCAGATGGACCGCTGGTCGATCGTCACGACCCTGAACTACCTGCCCCACGACCGCGAGGTGGACATCGTCCTCTCCAAGGCGGTCCACTACAAGGGCGAGCAGGGCCGCGACACGGTCAACCGCATGGTGCGCGTGGCGGACCTCACCCGCAACGCCTTCATGAACGGCGACCTCTCGACCGTGATGAGCCCCCGCACGGTGATCACCTGGGCGGAGAACGCCGACATCTTCCGCGACATCGGCTTCGCCTTCCGGGTCACCTTCCTCAACAAGTGCGACGAGCTGGAGCGGCCACTCGTCGCCGAGTTCTACCAGCGGGCCTTCGGCAAGGAGCTGCCGGAGAGCGCCGTCAACGTCGCGCTGAGCTGAGGCCGCATGGAGGACGCGATGGCGCACCCGGTCCCGACGCGCGAGGACGCCCCGGCGACTCCGCTTGCCGAGGGTCGGACGCGCTACGGGGACGACCACTACACCTGGGTCCAAGAACAGGTGGCCCTGCTCCGCTCCGGGCGGGTGGAGGCGCTCGACCTCGACAACATCGCCGAGGAGCTGAGCGACGTGGGCTTGAGCGAGTATTACCGGCTCCAGAGTGCCGTCGAGATCCTCCTCCTTCACATGCTGAAATGGGATCACCAGCCCGAGCGGCGCAGTCGGAGCTGGGCCCTCAGCAGCGCCGAGCATCGCGAGCGCGCGCTCATCCATTTGCGAAAGAGTCCCGGCCTCAAATCGAGCCTCGACGAGGTGCGGCGCGACGCCTTCCGCCTCGCCCGCCTCGGCGCCGCCCGGCAGATGAGGCGCCCGCCGGCCGCCCTGCCGGCGGATTGTCCCTATGCCTGGGACGACATCCTGAACCGCCCCTTCGCGTTCGAGGCCGATCGCTAGCCGCATGTCCATCTCGAACCGCAAGCCCGGCGAGCGCCGCGAGCCCGTCGCCGAACCCCTGAAGCGCTCCGTCGCCGGGTGCCTGCGCGCCATCGCGCGGCGCTCCGAGGTCGAGGTGACCTACGCCACCGACCGGCCGGCGCTGACCGGCGACAAGGCGCGCCTGCCCGAGCCGCCCCGCAAGCTCTCGGCCGGGGACGTCGCGGTCCTGCGCGGCAACGCGGACGCGATGGCGCTGCGGCTCGGCTGCCACGATTCCGCCGTCCACCGCCGCCTGGCACCCGAGAACGCCGCGGCGCGCGCCGTCTACGACGCCGTGGAGCAGGCCCGCGTCGAGGCGATCGGCTCGCGCCGGATGGCGGGCGTGGCCAGCAACATCACGGCGATGCTGGAGGACCGCTATCACCGCGGCGGCAAGTACGAGCAGATCACCGACCGGGCCGACGCGCCGATGGAGGACGCCGTCGCCCTGATGGTGCGCGAGCGCCTGACCGGACAGGCGCCCCCGCCCGCCGCCCGCAAGATCGTCGAGCTCTGGCGCCCGCACATCGAGGACAAGGCCGGCAAGGACCTCGACGGCCTGCTCGGCTCGCTGGAGAACCAGCGCGCCTTCGCCCGCTCCGTGCGCGACCTGCTCTCCTCCCTCGACATGGCGGACGAGACGCCCTTCGACCCGGAGGACGAGGAGAACGAGGACGAGAACGAGGCCCAGGACGACGAGCAGAGCCCGCAGGAGGGCGAGGCCGAGGAGCAGAGCCAGGGCGACCGCGCCGAGGTCGAGTCGACGGAGGAAGCCTCCGACGACATCGAGGAGGGCGCGACCGAATCCGCCGACGCGCCGTCCGGCGAGTTGCCGGAGGATTCGCAGGACGCCGAGTCGGAGGAGGCCTCCGAATCCTGGCGGCCGCCGAGCCAGAAGGCCAACGAGCCGCGCGGGCCGGACTACAAGGTGTTCAACCCGCGCTTCGACGAGATCATCCATGCGGAGGATCTCTGCGACGCGGACGAGCTCGCGCGCCTGCGCACCTATCTCGACAAGCAGCTCGCCCATCTCCAGGGCGTCGTCGGGCGCCTCGCCAACCGTCTGCAGCGGCGGCTGCTCGCCAAGCAGAACCGCGCCTGGGACTTCGACCTGGAGGAGGGCCAGCTCGACCCGGCCCGCCTCGTGCGCGTCGTGATCGACCCGTTCCAGCCCCTCTCCTTCAAGCAGGAGAAGGACACGAACTTCCGCGATACGGTCGTGACCCTGCTCCTCGACAATTCCGGCTCGATGCGCGGGCGACCGATCACGGTCGCGGCGACCTGCGCCGACATCCTGGCGCGGACGCTGGAGCGCTGCGGCGTGAAGGTCGAGATCCTCGGCTTCACCACCCGCGCCTGGAAGGGCGGCCAGTCGCGCGAGGCGTGGCTCGCGGCCGGCAAGCCCGCCTCGCCGGGACGCCTCAACGACCTGCGCCACATCGTCTACAAGTCGGCCGACGCCCCCTGGCGCCGGGCCCGCAAGAACCTCGGGCTGATGATGCGCGAGGGTCTGCTCAAGGAGAACATCGACGGCGAGGCGCTGGACTGGGCGCACAAGCGCCTGCTCGGCCGGCCCGAGCAGCGCAAGATCCTGATGGTCATCTCGGACGGCGCCCCGGTCGACGATTCGACGCTCTCGGTCAATGCCGGCAACTATCTCGAGCGACACCTGCGCTGGATGATCGAGGACATCGAGACCCGCTCGCCCGTGGAACTCCTCGCCATCGGCATCGGCCACGACGTCACGCGCTATTACCGGCGCGCCGTCACCATCATCGACGCGGAGGAACTCGGCGGCGCCATGACGGAGAAGCTCGCTGAGCTGTTCGAGGAGGACGGCGCGCCGCCCGTGCGCGCGCCGATCCGGGCTGCGGGCGGTCGCCGCTAGGGTTCGGCGAGGCCGAGCCCGGCCTCGAGCCGGGCGAGGGCCCGCACGAACACGGCCGGGTCGTCGACCGCCCGGGCCATGACGAGGGCGCCCTGGATCGCCGAGACGACGTGCTCGGCCTCCTCCGCCGCGCTCCCCTCAGCGCGGCCCGCCCGGCGCAGCGCATCCGCCAGGGCGTCGCGCCAGGCCGCGAAGTAGGTGGCGATGCGGGCGGCGAAGCGGTCGCGCACGTCGCCCAGCGCGAAGGCGCCGACGAGGCAGACTCGCCGGCCCGAGCGGAAATAGGCGTCCGTCTCCCGGAACATCCGGCGGATCGCGGCCGCCGGATCCGGATCCTCCCGCAGGGGCGCGAAGACCGCGCGCGCGAACCAGCCGTCAATCTCCGCGAGCACGGACGCTGCCATCTCCTCCTTACCTCCGGGGAAGAAATGGTAAAGGCTGCCCTTCCCGAGGCCGGTGCGGGCGCCGATCAGCGACAGGCTCGCGCCCTCGTAACCGAACTCGCGGAAGATCTCGGCCAGCGCGGCGACGGCGTCGGCGCGCTCGTTGACGGTGCGGGTCACGCGTCCACCCGGGGTCAGAGGCCGAGGTCGGTCAGGCCCGGATGGTCGGCCGGGCGCGGGCCGGACCGGTCCCAGTGGAACTTGCGCTCGGAATCGCGGATGGCGAGGTCGTTGATGCTGGCGTGGCGCACCCGCATCAGGCCGTTCCCGTCGAACTCCCAGTTCTCGTTGCCGTAGGCTCGGAACCAGTCTCCCGCCGCATCGTGGAACTCGTAGGCGAAGCGCACCGCGATCCGGTCGCCGCTATGGGCCCAGATCTCCTTGATCAGCCGGTACTCGTGCTCGCGCTCCCACTTGCGCGTCAGGAACTCGACGATCGCGGAACGCCCCTGGAAGATCTCCGAGCGGTTCCGCCAGCGGCTGTCGATCGTGTAGGCGAGGGAGACCTTCTCGGGGTTGCGCCCGTTCCAGCCGTCCTCGGCGGCACGGACCTTCTGGATGGCGCTGTCCTGCGTGAAGGGCGGCAGCGGGGGGCGCGTCTCGGACATGGTGGCCTCGTCCAAAGTTGACCGATCGGATCGGTGTGTACCGATCGGTAAAGTGGCGAGGCCGCGCTGTCAATGTCGATCGGCTGGCGGTGCCGACTTCGTGCGGGTGCGGGCGGGCGGTCGTCGGTCCGAGCGCAGGTCCCCTCCAGTTCCAAGAGGGACAGGGTGAGGGGTTCAGGTTTCTCCGGAGAGGTCGCATCCCTCACCCGGTGCGCTCACGCACCCGACCTCTCCCGAACGGGAGAGGTGGTCCGGCAAGCGTCGGAACGGCAGAAGGCCGCCGCACGGGTTCGCGTGCGGCGGCCTTCTGAGAAATCGGAGATCGTGCTGCCGGCCTCGGGCCGGTGCGGGGTCAGGCGGCGGCCTGGGTCTCGGTCTCGGCGAGCTTCTTCTGGATCTCGCGCTTCAGAAGGCGGGCCGTCTGCGACAGCTCGATCTCGCGGGCCTTCACGAGGAACCCGTCGAGGCCGCCGCGGTGCTCGACCGAGCGCAGGGCGTGCGCCGTGACGCGCAGGCGGACGCGGCGGTTGAGGGCGTCCGAGGTGAGGGTGACGTTGCACAGGTTCGGCAGGAACCGGCACTTGGTCTTGCGGTTCGAGTGGCTCACGAGGTGACCGACCTGCACGGCCTTGCCCGTGAGTTCGCAGCGGCGCGACATAGCAAACAATCCCGTATCGTTCCGTGGGCGGTCAGAACTCGGACCGTGACAGCCGGCGCGGCACTCGCCGCGGGCCTCGCCCAAGCGTGATTCCAGGTCCAGCGGAGTCCTGTTGAAGGCGCGAGCCTATAGGCGATCGGGCCGCGCGCCGTCAAGGCGAAAGCCGCGCCCCGTGTGCCCTTCCCGGCACTGGCGGTCGCCGAACGCTCTGTTAACCATGCGGGAGGGATAACGCTTCCGTCGTGCCGAGGGTCAAGCCCGCGCCGGCCCGAGCGTTGGGGATTCTGAGTCCGGACCATGTTCGCCACGCCCTCCATTCCGTCGATGCCGGCCCGCCGCCGCGCTGCGGCCGCCCTCTGCCTCCTCGCCGCCGCGGGCCTCGCGCCCGCCGAGGCGCGCCCGCGCGCGCCGAAATCCGCCCCCGCCACCGTCACCGTCGATTACGGCGTCAACCTCGCCGGCCTCCCGATCGGCACCGCGCATCTCTCCGGCGCCATCGAGGGCCAGCGCTACCGCATGGACGTGTCGGCGACGTTGACCGGCCTCGTCGGCGCCATCACCGGCGGCATGGGCTCGGCCCGCTCCAGCGGGCTCCTCAGCGCCGGCCCGCAGCCGAACGCCTTCGCGATCGCCACCCGCACGTCGAATTCCGGTATCGCGGTGCGCATGGCGCTCTCGCGCGGCAACGTCACCCAGTCCGAGGTGACGCCCCCCCTCGTCGACATGGGCGACCGGGTACCCGTCACCGCGGCCAACAGGCGCGGCGTGATGGACCCGGCGAGCGCCCTGCTGATGCCGGCCCGCGCGCAGGGAGACCTCACCGACCCCGAGAATTGCAACCGCACACTGCCGGTCTTCGACGGCGCAACCCGCTTCAACGTGGTGCTGAGCTACGCTGAGACCCGCGCGGTCGAGAAGCCGGGCTATTCTGGCCCCGTCCTCGTCTGCAACGCCCGCTACCAGGCGATCGCGGGCCACCGGCCGGACCGGCCGGGGGTGCGCTTCATGGAGGAGAACCGCGACATGTCGGTCTGGCTCGCCCCCGTCGAGGGGACGCGGGTCCTGCTGCCGATGCGGATCTCGGTGCGCACCACGGTCGGCACCAACATCATCGAGGCGACGCGCTGGACGCGCTCCGCCACCGCCGCGGTGCCGGCCGAGACGGCCGCCGTCGCGAGCCTCGGCGCACAGCCGTAGGGCCCTCGGCCATGCGCGTCGCCCTCGGCCTGCTGGCGGCGCTGCTGGCGCTGCCCGCCTCGGCCGCGCCGCACGAGGCGGGCCATTCCTGCGGCGGCAACGCCTATTCCTCCGCACAGGTGACCGAGGGGCGGCCCCCGCGCCGCGGCCCGCTCACGGCGACGCCCGACACGCTCTGCGCCGACCTGCAGGGCCCGCGCCCGTCCGTGAACGTCGAGATCTACGGCGTCCCGGGCCTCTCGGGGAACGGCCAGACGGGGACCGAGGGGAGTGGCGGATCGCAGGGCACGGCCCCATATGAAGGTCTGCCTCCGCGCGGGGCGCGCCCGCCCGCCCTCCGCCACCGGGGCTACTGAGCGGGCATCCCGCACATCCTTCCCGACGCCCACGGCGCACCACCGGCCGACCCGCCGCAGGACCGCCCCGCCCTGATGAATCGCCGCTCCCTTCCTCCGCAGGCCCGCGCGCGCGGCGTCACGGCGGTGCTCGGGCCGACCAACACCGGCAAGACCCATCTGGCGATCGAGCGGATGCTCGCGCACCCGACCGGCATGATCGGCCTGCCGCTGCGGCTCCTCGCCCGCGAGGTCTACCTGCGGGTCGTCGCCCGCGTCGGCCCCGAGAAGGTCGCCCTCGTCACCGGCGAGGAGAAGATCAAGCCGGACCGGCCGCGCTACTGGATCTCCACCATCGAGGCGATGCCGCGCGATCTCGACGTCGCCTTCGTGGCCATCGACGAGATCCAGCTCGCCGCCGACATGGACCGCGGCCACGTCTTCACCGACCGCCTGCTCTACCAGCGCGGGCGCGAGGAGACGCTGCTGATCGGCTCCGCGACCATCCAGCCGCTGGTGGAGGCGCTGGTTCCGGGCGTGCGCACGACGACCCGCCCGCGCCTCTCGCAGCTCAGCTTCGCGGGGGAGAAGAAGCTCTCGCGCCTGCCGCGCCGCACCGCCATCGTCGCCTTCTCGGCCGAGGAGGTCTACGCCATCGCCGAGCTGATCCGGCGCCAGCGCGGCGGCGCGGCGGTGGTGCTCGGCGCGCTCTCGCCCCGGACGCGCAACGCGCAGGTCGAGCTCTACCAGTCGGGCGACGTCGATTACCTCGTGGCCACCGACGCGGTCGGCATGGGGCTCAACCTCGACGTCGACCACGTGGCCTTCGCCGCCAACTGGAAATACGACGGCACCCGCTTCCGCAGGCTCACGCCCGCCGAGATGGGGCAGATCGCGGGACGGGCCGGGCGCCACCTCTCGGACGGCACCTTCGGCTCGACGGGTCGATGCCCCCCTTCGACGCGGAGATGATCGAGGCGATCGAGACCCACAGCTTCGAGCCGGTGCGGATGCTGCAATGGCGCAACCCCGATCTCGGCTTCCACAGCCTCGACACCCTGCGCGAGGCCCTCGACGAGCACCCGCGCGAGAACGGGCTCACCCGCGCGCCGATGGGCGAGGACCAGCAGGCGCTCGAGATCCTGATGCGCGAGGACGACATCCGCGACATGGCGACCGGCGCGAAATCCGTGCAGCGCCTCTGGGACGTCTGCGGCGTGCCCGATTACCGCAAGGTCCACCCGCAGACGCACGCGGACCTCGTGGCGCAGCTCTACAGGTTCCTGATGCGGGGCATGGCGGGGCGCATCCCCAACGATTGGTTCGCCCGCCACGTCGCCATGATCGACCGGACGGACGGGGACATCGACGCCCTGTCCCAGCGGATCGCCCAGGGGCGGACCTGGACCTTCGTGGCCAACAGACCCGACTGGCTCGTCGACCCGGAACATTGGCAGGGCGAGACGCGTCGGGTAGAGGACAGGCTGTCCGACGCCCTGCACGAGCGCCTCGCGAGCCGCTTCGTCGACAGGCGCACCAGCGTCCTGATGCGGCGCCTGAGAGAGAATACGATGTTGGAAGCCCAGATTTCCCCCGGCGGGGACGTGACCGTCGAGGGACAGCATGTCGGCCATCTTCACGGCTTCCAGTTCGTGCCGGACCCGGGCGCCGAGGGACACGAGGCCAAGACCCTGCGCAGCGCCGCCGAGAAGGCCCTCGGCGGCGAGATCGAGGCGCGCGCCGAGCGCTTCGCGGCCGCGGCCGATTCCTCTCTCGTCCTCAGCCACGAGGGCGTGATCCGCTGGACCGGCGATCCGGTGGCGAAGCTCGTGCCGGGCGACAAGCTGTTCGAGCCGCGCCTGCGCCTGATCGCCGACGAGCAGCTCACGGGCTCCGCCCGCGACAAGGTCGAGGCGCGCCTCAACGCGTGGCTGAAGGCGCACGTGGTGCGCCTCCTCGGGCCGCTCCTGGAGATCGAGACCGCCGCCGACCTGACGGGGCTTGCCAAGGGCATCGGCTACCAAGTGGTCGAGTCGCTCGGCGTCCTGGAGCGCGCGAAGGTGACGCACGAGATGCGCAGCCTCGACCAGGATGGCCGCGCGACGCTCCGCCGCCACGGCGTACGCTTCGGCGCCTACCACATCTTCCTGCCGGCCCTCCTGAAGCCCGCCCCGCGGACCCTCGCGGCGCAGCTTTGGGCCCTGCGCAACGGCGGCCTCGAGCAGCCCGGCCTCGACGAGATCGCGCATCTGGCCGGCTCCGGCCGCACCTCGATCAAGGTGAACGCCGAGATCGCCAAGGGCCTCTACCGGGCGGCGGGCTTCCGCGTCTGCGGCGAGCGCGCCGTGCGCGTCGACATCCTGGAGCGGCTCGCCGACCTGATCCGCCCCGCCATCGCCTACCGCCCCGGCACGACGCCGGGCGAGCCGCCGGCCGGCACCGCGGACGGGGACGGCTTCGTCGGCACCGTCGGCATGACCTCCCTCGTCGGCTGCTCGGGCGAGGATTTCGCCTCCATCCTGAAGTCGCTCGGCTACGTCGCCGAGACCCGGCCGGGCCCGGCGATCACCGTGCCGCTCCTGCCGGCCGCCTCGACCGAGCCGGTTCGCCCGGTCGCGGCGCAGTCGGCCGAGGCGACGTCCGAGGCGCCGGGCGCCGAGACGCTCGCCGCGGCCGCGGCGGAGAGCGAGGCGGCCGAGAGTATCGACGCGGCCGAGGGTCCGGCCTCCGAGGCCGAGGCCGCAGCGAATGCGCCCGCGGAGGGCACGCCCGAGACGGCGGACGCCGCGCCCGCGGAACCCGAGCCGGCCGCGACGGACGGCGAAGCGGAGCCCGCGGCCGCGACGGCGGGCCCCGACGTCGCCGAGACCACCGACGTCGTCGAGACCACCGAGATCGTCGAGGTTGCCGAGTCCGCGGTGCCCGAGGAGGCGGCAGACGCGGCCCCCGTCGAAGCGGCCGGGACCGGGGAGCCCGCCTCCGAGGAGACGGCGAGCGCAGGGCCCGCTCCGGCCGAGACCGCGCCTGAGCCCGAACTGGCTGCCGAAATTCCCGCCGAGGCGTCCGCCGAGCCCGCTCCCGCCGCCGAGGCGGCCGAGCCCGCGACGATCGAGGTGTGGCACCTGCACCGTCACCAGCGGCCCGCCCACCAGCGCCAGAACCGGCCGCGCGGACAACAGGGGCGCGGGCGCGAGGCCGGCCAGGGCGCCGGCCAGGGCGCCGGACGGACCGACGGCGAGGGCCGTCGGGACGGCGGCCGCGGACCGGATCGCCAGCGCGCGCAGGGGGCCGAAGGCCGCAACCGGCCGCAAGGCGATCGCGAGGGTCGCCGCGGCGGCGATGGCGGCGGACGCCGCGACCGTTTCGAGGGCGGCCGCGGCCGGCCCGAGCGTCGCGACGAAGGCCGGCATGCCGGGCCGCGCGAGGACCAGCGGCCGCCGCGCCGCGAGCGGGCACCCGATCCGGATTCGCCCTTCGCCAAGCTCGCCGCCCTGAAGGCGCAGCTCGAATCCGGCGACAGCGGGAAGCGCTGAACGCGGGGAGGATGCGCCCGGCATGAAGGCGGAGCGGCAGCGGCTCGACAAGTGGCTGTGGTTCGCCCGCTTCGCCAAGACGCGCTCCCTCGCCGCCCGCCTCGTGGCCGAGGGCCATGTCCGTGTGAACGGCAAGCGCGCCGAGGCCCCGGCCAAGGGACTCGCCGTCGGCGACGTGATCACGGTGGCGGCCACGCATGTCACGGCCCTGGTCCGTGTGGCGGATCTCGGCGAGCGGCGGGGCCCGGCGCCCGAGGCGCGCCGCCTCTACGTCGATCTCGCGGACGCTCCGCCCGAGCAGGGCTAGGAGTTTCGTCGCCGCGGCGAGGAATTCATGGGTGGGACGCCGCCGGTCTATGGCGGGTGGGCGACACAGGCGCTCCTTGGGTGCGATGCGGCGCCTGCACGCTTGTCAGCACACCGCCCAGAGGCTAGAGCCGTTCGAAATCGGGGTTTCCAGGCTCCGGACGGAACGCATCAGCACAAGCATCCGCGGATCGGGCGCGAAGGCTGCGGACGGGGCGAGCGGCCCCGCAACCCGCCCCACCGAAGCGGATCGAGGACGAAAAGCGGACCATGACCTACGTCGTCACCGACAATTGCATCAAGTGCAAGTACATGGACTGCGTCGAGGTCTGCCCCGTGGATTGCTTCTACGAGGGTGAGAACATGCTCGTCATCCATCCCGACGAGTGCATCGACTGCGGCGTCTGCGAGCCCGAATGCCCGGCCGAGGCGATCAAGCCCGACACCGAGCCGAGCCTCGAGACCTGGCTCAGGGTCAACGCCGACTACGCCAAGCGCTGGCCCAACATCACGCAGAAGAAGGATGCGCCCGCCGACGCCAAGGAATGGGACGGCATCGCCGACAAGTTCGAGGCGCATTTCTCCGCAAGCCCCGGCACGGGCGACTGAGCCGCCGGCCGCCCCGCCCGAGAGCGGGTTGCGAGCGCGGTGCTAAGGGCCGCGCCGGCACGTCTGCGCCGCACGCAAAGCAGGCATTCCGAGGGCATCCTGCCCACTCGCTTCTCTCCGTGCACAACTCGGTGCAGGGAGCGCGCGCTCGTGCGCCTCAGTCGGCAATCCTTTGATTCGGCGGCCGGATTGTGATACACAATAGGCCTGCCGTCGCTCGTGCCTGACGTGCTCCCTCTTCCGCCAGACGCGGTTCCAAGGCGTTCCATGGAAACGGGGTTGCATGCGATCGACCGCTGAAGGCGCCCTGCTTTCGGTGGCCGGTCTCGTCGTGGTCCGTGTGTTCGGCCGCGCCAGGGAACCGGTGGCCCGTGCGGTCGTGCGGTTGGCGGCTCAGGCCGGGTGTCCCACCCCGGAGAATCGATTTGGCGCGGCAATTCTCGCGCCCGTGCCCTGTTTGGAGGCCCTTCTCGCATGACCACAGCCAAGAAGACGACGGCAGCCCGCCAAGGCTTCAAGACCGGCGAAGCGGTCGTGTATCCGGCTCACGGTGTCGGTCGCATCATCGCGATCGAGGAGCAGGAGATCGCCGGCTACAAGCTGGAGCTGTTCGTCGTCTCGTTCGAGAAGGACAAGATGGTCCTGCGCGTCCCCACCGCGAAGGCCAACAGCGTCGGCATGCGCAAGCTCGCCGAGCCGGATGTCGTCAAGAAGGCCCTCGACGTGCTGACCGGCCGCGCCCGCATCAAGCGCACCATGTGGTCGCGCCGGGCCCAGGAATACGAGGCCAAGATCAATTCCGGCGACCTGCTGTCGGTGACCGAGGTGGTGCGCGACCTCTACCGCTCCGACGCGCAGCCCGAGCAATCCTACAGCGAGCGCCAGCTCTACGAAGCCGCCCTCGACCGCGTCGTGCGCGAGATCTCCTCGGTCAACCGCATCACCGAGACCGAGGCCCTCAAGCTCATCGAGCAGAGCCTCGCCAAGTCGCCCCGCCGCGCCAAGAACGAGGTCGAGGCGGAATCGGACGCGGATTCGGAAGGTGACGACCTGCAGGAAGAGGCCGCCTGAGGCGCCCACTTCCCGGATGGAGCATTCGAGGTCCGGTGCGCGCGCACCGGGCCTTTTTCTTGGCCCCGGGGTTTCTTGGCCCCGGGGTTTCTTGGCCCCGGGGTTTCTTGGCCCCAGGTTTCGGCCGCATGTCTTCTGGCCTCTTGGGGATGTTCCTTCGTCCGCATCGGACGGACGGCCCGCAATATCCGGACGGACCTGTCGTCGTCCCGTCATCCCTGCCCTAGATCATGCGCGGGATCGAACGTGCGGCCGGGGTGAGCGGCGTCGCGAGCGGAATTTGGTCCCACACGCCCATCTTCATCGCGAGGGACGGAACCTTCGCGCCGGTGCTTCCGTTGTCGGTTGCCTGGCGTGGGTCCTTGCAGGCGCCGTCCGGCGTCTCGGGTGCGACCCCTGCCGTAACAGCACTCGAACCAAGAGGCGGAGGCGGGGATGGCGGAAATTGCAGGGATCCGGCGGCAGTTCATTCGGACTGCCATGGAGGCGCCCTTCCTCGCGCGCGACGAGGAACGCGGCCTCGCCCTGCGCTGGAAGGATAAGCGCGACGAGCGCGCCCTGCACCGCCTGATCTCCGCGCATATGCGCCTCGTCATCGCCCTGGCCGGCCGCTTCCGGCATTACGGCCTGCCCATGGCCGACCTCGTTCAGGAGGGTCATGTCGGCCTGATGGAGGCCGCAGCCCGCTTCGAGCCGGAGCGGGAGGTCCGCTTCTCCACCTACGCCACGTGGTGGATCCGCGCCTCGATCCAGGACTACATCCTGCGCAACTGGTCGATCGTCCGCGGCGGCACCAGCTCGGCCCAGAAGGCTCTGTTCTTCAACCTGCGCCGCCTGCGCGCCCGCCTCATGCAATCGACAGAGGAGCGCGTCGGCGACGAGATCCACCGGCGCATCGCCACCGCCATCGGCGTCTCCCGCGAGGACGTGGCGCTGATGGATGCCCGCCTGTCCGGCCCCGACATGTCGCTGAACGCGCCGGTCGGCGAGGAGAGCGAAGCCTCCTCCGAGCGGATGGACTTCCTCGTCGACGGAGCGGCGCTGCCCGACGAGACCGTCTCGGCGACCGTCGACGGCGAGCGGCGCCTGATCTGGCTGCAGCAGGCGCTGACCGTGCTGTCCGAGCGCGAGCTCCGAATCCTGCAGGAGCGCCGCCTCGCCGAGGATCAGGCGACGCTGGAGGCACTGGGGCACCGGCTCGGGATCTCGAAGGAGCGGGTCCGCCAGATCGAGAACCGCGCCTTGGAGAAGCTGCGCCGGGCCCTGGCGGAGAAGTTCCCGCAAACGGCGAGCAGCGTCTACGCCGGTTGAATTCACCGACCCGCGCAGGGCGCGGGGCGGCGGCGCGCCAATGGTCGCGGAGATTTTTGTGGCCGGTCGCTGCAGGCGTGATGCATTCGCCACGCCGGGACCTGAACTTATCAGAAGTTGTACTGAATAGGACAGAACCGGCAAAACCTGCGGATTTGCAACCCTGGGCGTCTACGTTCCGCCCCTGTGGCGCGCTATGCTCGGTCGCATCGGAAACGTGGCGATCCAAGCATTGGGAATGCTGCAGCCCTCTGCACGGCCCCTCGCGGCCCTGATCCTCCTGGCCTTCGTCGTCGCCGTGATCGCGGCCGTCGCAACCCTGCGCCACAGCCTGCCCTGGTACACGGGGCTCGCCCTGTTCTACGCAGGCGTCGCCGCAGCCGAACTCGCCTATCTCGCCCTCTGCCTCGTACGCGATCCGGGCCGGAGATCACCGGCGCAGGGCGGGAGAAAGACGGCGGCCTGAGGCTCTCAGCCGGGCCGCTGCCGCAGGATCAGGTGCGGCCGCCCCGCGAGCAGGGCGCATCCCCCCAGCACGACGGCGCAGAAGCCCGCCACGGCGGCGAGCGGCAGCACCGGCGCGAGGAAGCCTGAGGTGGCTGCGCCCGCGACGGATCCGAGATTCATCGTCGCCATGTAGACCTCGAACTCCGTCGCCGCGCCGACGCGCCCCCGGCTCGCCCGCATCAAGGCCGGCACCAGGGCGACGACGAGCAGGCCGGGCAGCACGTTGGTCAGCCCGAGGATGACCGGTCCCGCCGGCCCCGCGAGCCCCGCCGCGATCAGGGCACCGGCGAGGAGGAAGGCGGCAGCGCTCGCGAGGCAGAGGCTGCGCAGAGCCCGCAGCGGGCCTGCCCGGTCCGACCACAGGCCGATGGCGAGGGCGCCGAGCGTCCCGCCGACCAGGGCAAGCGCCGCCTGCAGGCGCGACAGCGCGGCCGCATCCCAGCCGTATCCCTGCACCAGATCGATGCCGAAGCGCAGCTCGAACAGGGCGAGCGCGCCGTCCAAGGCGAAGCACAAGCCGAGGAGCCGCAGCGCCCGCCTCCGGGCGAGCCCGAGGCCGAGACGCCGGAGGAAGCGGCGGAGCGGGATGGGCCCCGCGCCCGCCTTGGCCGCCTTCCGGGCGAACGACAGGAACGCGTCGCCGGGCACCTCGCGCACCAGCAGCGCCGGCAGGGCCGCGCAGAGGCTGAGGACGAGGAGCAGGCGCACGCTCGCGGGGAAGCCGTGGGCCGCGAGCATCCAGCCGAACAGGGCGGCGCCGAGGCTCGTGCCGACGACGAAGCCGCCGCGGGTGCAGGCGCTCATCCGGCCGAGCTCCGCCTCGGGCACGTGGTCCATGACGAGACGGTCGCAGGCGGTGTCGAGGAGCGCCGCGAACAGGCTGTGCACGAGGAAGACCATCCCGAGGGCCCCGAGCGCCTCCGGCCCCGGCAGGAGCAGCAGGGCCGCGAGGGAGGCCTGGCCGCCGAGGATCGCGACGACGCTCCAGACCCGGCGCCGGCCCATGCGGGCGCGGATCGCCCGATCGACCAGCGGCCCCCACAGGATCGGCTGCAGCGTCCAGGGCAGGCCCGCGACGGCGAAGTGGAGGCCGACCTCGGAGGCGGGCACGCCGAGCCCGGCGAGATGGTTGGCGAGCGCCGTCAGGGAGAAGCCCGCCACGAGCCCCTGGTAGAGGTAGGTGGCGAAGAACACGCCGTAGCGGGCGCCGCGGTCCCGCAGTGTCGGCAGCCGGAGCTTCGCGCCGGACGGGCGCGCGGCCGTGCCGCCGCTCATGCCGCGCCCCGGCGCTTGCGGGCAGCGGCGTGTTCGCCGATCCTCGCGCCCCGCCCCTCCCCGAGCCACCGCATGCCGTTCCCCCGACGCCGCGCCGGCATGATGCCCCGATCCCGAGGCCGCGGGCCATGAGGCACGGCGCGCGCGGCCGCCGGAACCGCGCGTGAGCGGCGGAGACTGGATCACGGCCGAGCCGGGCCCGCTCCGCGCAGCCACCGTCTGGTGCGTCGATCTCGCCCTGTCGGACGCGGCGCTCGCGGCCTGCGCCGGGATCCTGTCCGGGGAGGAGCGGGCGCGGGCGGCCCGCTTCCTGCGGCCGGTCGACCGGGACCGCTACGTCGCGAGCCATGGGGCTCTGCGCCTGATCCTCGGCCGGGCCTGCGGACGCGCCCCCGCCGACCTCGCCTTCACGGCGCTGCCCGGCGGCAAGCCGGCGCTCGCGGATGGGCCGGGGCTCGATTTCAACCTCTCCCACTCGGGCGCGCGGGCGCTCGTGGGGCTGTCGCCGCGCGGCTGGATCGGCGTCGATGTCGAGGCCCTGCGCCCGATGCCGGATGCGGGCCGTGTAGCGCGGACCACCTTCGCCCCCGACGAAGTCGCCGCCCTCGCCGCCCTGCCCGCCTCCGACCTGATGCCCGCCTTCATGGCCTGCTGGACCCGCAAGGAGGCCTTCGTGAAGGCCGTTGGCACCGGGCTCGCCATGCCGCTCGCGCGCTTCAGCGTCTCGCTGCCGCCCGCGCCCGCTTCCCTGCTGCGCCTCGCGGGCGAGCCGGGAGCGGCGGAGGCGTGGTCGCTCCATCATCTCGAGCCCGGCGGCGGCACGGTCGGCGCCGCCGCGCTCGCGGGCGCCGGGGCCATGCTCGACCTGCGGGCCCTGCCGTCCGGCTGGCCGCATCGACTCCTCTGACGGCGTCCCCGTGATCGGGTGCAGGCTCGGCAATGATTTGCTTGCGGCCCGGGAGAGCCCCGGCTATAAGCCCGCTCGCTGGCGGAGACGCCGGCCTTCGGAGTGTAGCGCAGTCTGGTAGCGCACCACGTTCGGGACGTGGGGGTCGCAGGTTCAAATCCTGCCACTCCGACCAAAATTCCCGCCTCTCACCTCATCCTCGCACCCATCGGCGGCCGGTCATGCCGCGCCGGTGAAGGGAAATCCCTTCTCTCTTCCGGGTCGTGTCGGGATGGGTCGCATCCGGCGCCTCGGGATCGCGCAGGTGCCGTTCGGGTCGCGGATCGAGCGGCGGGAGACTAGGCTCATGCCCGCGGCTGTCGGCGCCTCATTGGATCAGGAAGACCTGCCGCACGGTGCCGCTCGTGTCGCGCACGATCATCTGCCAGCCGTCGCCGAGGGTCGCGAGCTCGCCGCTCTCGCGCAATTCCTTGATCGCCATCAGGGCCTGGACCAGGGCACGATCGACGTCCGGGGCCAGGGTTCCGGCCCTGTCGTGCAGGGTGCGAAAGCCGTCCGTCAGGTCGAAGTGGAAGCGCTGAGCCATGTTGCCCGATCCGCCGCGAAGCACCCAGGGCAATTGGTGGGCCGCAAAGGTTAACGGAAACTTAACAGGCCGGCCCCTGGCGGCGGGCGGGGATACCCTCGCGGCCCACACCCGCCACGCGGCGCTCAGGACACGATGCCCGCGCGTGCACCGTGACGGTTGCGTGACAGGCGGCGGCGTCCGGCTGTGGCCGCGCCGCTACTGATCATGACGGCGCGTCACGCTACGGCAGCCGCAGTTCGTATCCCGAGACCGCGAACCAACTCCGGGCGCGCCCCGTCCAAGGGCGCGCCCCCCTTTCGCTGCCGGCCGTTTGGCCGCACGGCCGGGATGGGAACATCGTCCGGGGGTGCTCCGTTGCCTCGCGGTTGTGTCAGCGAAACCAGCAATCACAGATGGTATTCTTGCCCCTCGGCTGCCCACCCGACGGCGTGCGGCCCTCGCGCTCGCGCCGCACGGCCGGGCCTCGCCTGATCCGATGACGAATTTGCGCGCGGTCGTCGCCATCCCGGCGCGCGACGAGGTCGAGCGGATCGGTTCCTGCCTGCAGGCCCTCGCGGTCCAGACGGGGATCACGGCCGGCGGCTACGGGGTTCTCCTGTTCCTCAACAATTGCCGCGACGGAACCGACAGGCTCGTCGAGGCGCTGCGCCCGGCCCTCCCCTTCCCGCTCCGGGTGATCCGGCGGGACCTCGCCCAGGCGACGGCCGGCTCGGCCCGGCGCGCGGCGATGGAGGCCGCCGCGTCGTGGCTCGAGTCCGAGGGCGAGGGTGAAGGCGTGATCCTCACCACCGACGCCGACAGCCGGGTCGGCCCGGACTGGGTGGCCCGGTGCTGCGACGGGATCGAGGCCGGGGCCGACGCGGTGGCCGGGTGCATCGCCCTCGATCCGGCGGAGGCCGCCGCCCTGCCCGATTGCCTGCACGCCCGCGGCCGGCTCGAAGGCGCCTACGAGGCCCTGCTCACCGAGATCGCGGCGCGGCTCGACCCGGAGCCGCACGATCCCTGGCCGCGGCACGCGACGGAATCCGGCGCGACGCTGGCGGTGCGGCTCTCGGCCTATCGGCAGGTCGGCGGCCTGCCGCCGCTGGCCCTTGGCGAGGACCGGGCCCTCGTCGCGGCCCTGCAGGCGCGGGACTTCCGGGTGCGGCACGATCCCGGAATCGTCGTGGAAACCTCGGGGCGTCTCGACGGACGCGCACCGGGAGGCGCTGCCGACACGATGCGCCTGCGCTGCGCCGCGCCGGATTCCCCTTGCGACGACCGCCTCGAAGCCGTGCCGCGCGCCCTCCTGCGCCTCGCCCTGCGCCGTCGCCTGCGCCGCCTCCACGCCGGGGGACGCCTGGGCTCGATCGGGCGCTGGGCCGAGGCGATGGGCATCCGGCCCGAGGAGGCGGGACGGATCGCGGCGCTGCCCTGCTTCGGGCAGGTCCGGGCCGCGTTCGAAGCGGCGAGTCCGCGCCTCGCCGCCCGGCCTCTGCGGCCGCACGCGCTGGCGCGCCACATCGCCCTCGCCCGCACCGTGCTGGCCGGCCTGCGCCTCGTCAGCCGCTTGCGCGCCGCAGCAGGTCCAGCCGGTATCGCTCCGCCCGTTCCTGATGCTGCACCCGCGCAAACCCAGCCGAGCACCGGATGACGCTCTCGGCCGCCTCGTCTCCGGTCAGCGGATAGTCCGTCTCGCCCGTCCAGTGCACGAGGAGGAGGTCGCCGCCCGGCGCCAGAGCAGCGCGCACCCGCTCGACCAAGGCGGCGAGGTCCGCCCGATCGAGGTAGTAGACCACCTCCGAGAGGAGGATCAGGTCGAAGGTGCCGTCGGGCCACTCGTCCGGCACGCGGCACCGCGCGACGTGGATGTGGGGCTGCCCGGCGCAGGCGGCACGAGCCGCCTCAAGGGCGCTCGGGGCCACGTCGACGGCGAGCAGCGCCTCGCAGCGTTCGCCGAGGGAGCGCGTGAGGACGCCGATCGAGCAGCCGATTTCGAGCGCGCTTGCGTAGCGGGGCCGCGGCAGTGCGGCGAGGGTGGCGGCATATTTATCCCGCTCGTAATCGCTCGTCGCGAAGCGCCAGGGGTCCGGATCGGCCGCGTAGAGCGCCTCGAAATAGGCGGGCGGCAGGGACGCGGTGCGGCGGCTCACGCCGCGACCTCCAGGAAGATCTCGTGGGAGCCCAGGAAGCGGGCAATCATCTCGGGCGGCAATCGGAACCCCTCCGGATCGTCGTCGATCAGGTCGGTCACCTGCGAGCCATGCGCCCGGATCGCCCGCTCCTTCGCGGCGCGATGGGCGGAGACGTCGAGGCGCAGGCCCCGGGGCTCGTCCGCGATCTCGGTGTCCGGCGGCAGGGACCAACCCCAGACCGGGTAGGCGTGGACGCGCAGACCGGGGCAGAGCGGGCGCGCCAGCGCGACGATGGCCGCCGAGGCCGCGTGGTCGCAATGCGGATCGTGCCGCCACGTCACCACGATCCCGCCCGCCGCACACGACGCCGCCACCCCGGCGATCGCCCTCGCGGCATTCTCCGCGTCGGGACCGGAGGATGGCACGGCCCCGTCCGGCAGGCGCAGGAAGGTGATGTGCTCGGGTCCGAGCCTCAGGATGGACGCGGCCTCGACCGTCTCGCGCTCCCGCAGGGCGGTGAGACTTTCCGGGGGGTAGGCCCGCGAATTCGGATGGGACCCGGCGCCGTCGCTCACCACGATGAGCCGCAGGGCGCGCCCCGCGGCGCGCGCCTCCGCGATGAGGCCGCCGCAGCCGAGGCTCTCGTCGTCGGGATGGGGCGCCACGACGACGAGGCCGCCGGCACCCGCGAGATCGTCGAAGCGGCCGAACGGCAGGGCTTCGGCCGCCGCGAGGAAGGCGTCGGCCCGCATCAGGTGCCGGGCCCCGCGGCCCAGAGATCGCCCGCGGGGCGGGATTCGTCGAGCACGTGGCGGGCCGCGAGCGTCAGGGCCCGGTCGGGCGCGGGCTGCCTAAGGTAGGTGGCGAGATCCCGCCCCAACCGCTCCAGCGGGTGGTCGCGCAGGAAGCCCTGCAGCCCGACCGAGCGCTGCGCCATCTCCAGCACGTCGAGTCCCGCCCGCTCGACGGCGAGCCGGGCGAGATTGACGTAGGCGACGGTGCGTGCCGGCTCCTCCGCCCCCGCCGCGACGCGCTCCGCGGCCCGGGCGACCCAGAGCCGCGCCGTCTCGGCGGCGCCCGCGCCCGCGCCGAGGCGGGCGAGTTGGTGGGGATCCTCGCCCCGGCCGGTCCGGCGCAGGTGATTTCGCCACGCGTCGAGCACCGCCTCGATCCCGCCGAGCTGCACGGCCGCGAAGCGCCAGGCGCCGCCGGAGAAATGCGGCTCGGCGTGGTAATCGTCCGGGCCGCCGAGGATGTCGGCCTGCGCGACCGGCAATCCGGTCAGGTCGACCGTGCCGGTCGCCGAGGCCCGCATCCCGTGCGCGCGCCAGGCCGAGAGATCGGCGCGCCCCGCCCCGTCGAGGGCGACGACGAGCATCAGCGGCGGCTCGCCCGGCGCCGGGCAGGCGGTGACGAGGGCGCGGCTCACGAAGCCGGCGCCCGAGGCGAAGGTCTTGCCGCCGCGCAGGGCGCGGCCGTCCGCCGTCTGGACGAGGGCGAGGCCCTCGCGGCTTTCCGTGTTCCAGACGCCGAACAGGTGGCCGTTGCGGCTGTCCGCGAACAGGCGCGCGTGCTGGTCCGCCGTGCCGTAGCGCAGGACGAGTTGCAGCGCGTTGACGTGCCCCTCGTAGATCCGCCCGAGCGCGAGGCTGCCGTAGCCGACGAGGCGCAGCACCTCCAGCAGGGTCGCGGCCGCCTCGGCCTCGCCGAGGCCGACGCCGCCCGACGCGCGCGGCAGAGGTGCGGCGAGCAGGCCGAGACGCCCGAGATTCGCGACATCGTCCACCGGGAAGCCGTCGTCGCGATCCGTCGCGGGTGCGCGGTCCGCCGCCGCTGCCGCCGCCTGCCGTGCCGCCGCGACGATCGAGCGGGCCGTCCCGTCCGATTCCGTGAGATCCGGCCACGTGCCGTGCATGCCGCCTCCCGGGCTCAGACAGGACGAAGCCCGCCGCGGCCGGGCCGGGCGGGCGCCAGATGCAACATGATCCGTTTCACGTCAGATGAGGTAGAGCGTGGTGTCGGTCTTGAAGACCGTCGGGCATTTCCGCTGCGCGACCAGTTCCTCGGCCTCCCGCAGCGTGATGCGACGCTCCAGAGCGATCTCCGGCAGCGTCATCCACTTGGCGTCCATCGTCCATCTCCAACAGAACTCGGACACGCAACGCGTGAGACCGCGCCAGGTTCGGCCCGGGCGCGCCCCGAGGGCGACATCGGGTCAGACGGAAAGCCGGGGCGCGGCCCCGGTCAGGCCCGCCTGTCCGGTCGGGCACTCGGGACGGCGAAACGTCCCTCCTCGGCCTTGTTGATGTACTGGCTCGCGATGAAGAGCCCCTTCAGCGGCCGGATGATCGGCACGCAGGCGAGGAGCAGCAGTGGCAGCGTGATCACCGCGTGGATCCAGAGCGGTGGATCGTAGGTCAGCTCCAGCCAGATCCCAAAGGCGGTGACCGGGAAGGCCATCGTCATCATGATGAAGAAGGCGGGCCCGTCGGCCGGGTCGGCGAAGCCGTAATCGAGCCCGCACGCCTCGCAGCGGGGCTTCAGGGTGATGAACCCGTCGAACAGGCGCCCCTCCCCGCAGCGCGGGCAGCGGCAGCGGAGGCCCACCGACATCAGCGACTGATCCGTCGATCTCTGCATCATCCCCTATCCTCCGACCCGGAAACGCACCGCCCGATGGCGGGCCTCCTTGCATCGCATCAATGTATGTTTTAAACATCCATACAATCTGCGGTGCAGGCGCTGAAGCAGCTCTCTGGTCGCCGCTTCTAAAAGCGGCCTTTGGCTGCTTTCGAGCGCAATGTATGCATACATTGACGGATTGCCAGGGGTCAACGATGGAATCCTGGGTGCCTACAATCACGGCGGAGGCCGGGCCGAAATACCGGGCCATCGTGAGGGCGCTGGCCGGCGACATCCGCAGCGGGCGGCTCGCCCCGGGTACGCGCCTGCCCCCGCAACGGACCTTGGCCAAGCTCCTCGACGTCGATCTGACGACGGTGACCCGCGCCTTCAACGAGGCGCGCCGGGCCGGATTGATCGATGCCGCGGTAGGCCGTGGCAGCTTCGTTCGCGGCCCCGCCCCCGCGCCCCGGAATCCGGGCGCGGCGGAGAGGTCGGGCAGCGTCGATTTCAGCATGAACATGCCGCCGCAGCCGGTGGAGGCGCGGCTCGCGGAGCGGATGGAGGAGGCCCTGGCGCGCCTCACCGGCGCCCGAGGCTTCCTCGACCGGATGCAGTATCAGGACAGTGCCGGGACCATGCCCGACCGGGCCGCGGCCGCGGAATGGCTGGGGCGGCGGCTCGGTCCCGTGCCGGTCCAGCGCGTCCTCGTGGGGGCGGGTGCGCAGGCGGCGCTGGCCGCGATCCTCTCCGTCACGCTGAAGCCCGGTGACGCCCTCTGCGTCCCCGCCCTGACCTATCCGGGCCTGCGCATGGCGGCCGAGCGCCGGGGCGCGCGGCTGGTGCCGGTTGCGTCCGACGCCGAGGGCCTCGTCCCGGAGGCCCTGCTCGACGCCTGCCGTGCCCACCGGCCCCGCGCCCTGTACGTCGTGCCGACGCTCGACAACCCGACGACCGCGACGCTGCCGCCCGCCCGGCGCGCCGAGATCGTCGAGATCGCGCGCTCCCATCAAGTCGCGATCATCGAGGATGATGCCTACGGCGCGCTCCCCCTCGACGCGCCGCGCCCCCTGGCGGCGCTCGCCGGCGAGATCACGTGGCACATCGCAACCCTGTCGAAATGCGCCAGTCCCGGCCTGCGCATCGCCTACGTCGCGGCGCCGGGAACCAACGAGGCGGTCCGGCTCGCGGCGGAGTTGCGCGCCATCAGTTTGATGGCCTCGCCGCTCGCGGCCGCGCTCGCATCCGATTGGATCCGCGCGGGGGACCTCGACGACGTCGTCGGGGCAATCCGCCGGGAGAACGGACGGCGGCAGGACATCGCGCGGGAGATGCTGGGCGATCTCGATGTCCTGGCCCATCCGGCCGGGCAGCACCTCTGGCTCCGGCTGCCCGCACCGTGGCGGCGTGGGGAGTTCGGCGCGCATGCGCGGCAGCTCGGGGTGTCCGTGGTCCTCAGCGACGCCTTCTCGGTCGGTCCGGCGCCGGAGGCGATCCGTGTCTCCCTGGGGGCCGCGCCGGACGGCGAGGCGCTGCGCTACGGCCTCAGCCTGCTGGCGAACCTCCTGGCACACCCGCCCGGCGCGATCTCCACCATCGTCTGACCGGGATACGGGTTCGACGGGACGGCCTGCTCCGACCCGTCGAACCCGCTCACTCTCCGGGCTCCTGCACCGCGAAGCGGTCCCGCCCCGGCCGCGGCGCGGCGCGCCTCCTTGCGCCGAGGCAACCCGTCGTAGAGCGCGGCCTTGCGCGCGGCGACGAGCAGGAGCGCGGAAAGGGCGAGCATGCTGGCGTCGAAGGCCAGGAAAAGCGTCTCGACCGGTGCGGGTCCCTCGCGCACGATGCGCACCACATCCGCGGCGCAGACGGCCGCGTACAGGATCGCAGCCGCGCTCAGCATCTCGGGCCACGCCCGCTTTTGCGGCCGGAAAGGGGCGACGAGGCCGACGAGGAGCCAGACGGCGAAGAAGGCCCAGACCTCCCAGGCCCCCCGCTCCGCGAGCCCGACCGGCAGGAGGCGGTTCGCCAGGAAGTAGGCGGCGACCGCTGCCGGCAGGCCGGCCACGGTCGCGACGTTGAGGCCCTGGACGAGCCGGAGGCCGAGGCCGGGCCGCGCGCCGGTCTTCGGCGCGCGCGCGACCGTCCAGAGCACGAGCCCCGTCGCCACCATCGCGCAGCCGGCGAGTCCGCACAGGAAGAACAGCAACCGCAGGATCGCGCCCGCGAAATGCGCCTCGTGCAGGCCCACCATCGCCGTGAAGGTCTTCGAGGCGGGCTTCAGGCCGCCGGCGCGGATCTCCACGACCTCGCCCGTGGTGCCGTCGAAGGCGACCTGGGGATGCTCGTGCGAGAGGCCGTGCGGCTCCTCGAACACGGCCACCACCGAGGCGTTGGCGTCCTTCGGGTTGACGACAGAGAGGCGCTCCAGCGGTTCGGGGACCGTCTCCATCGCCCGCAGCACCATCGGCCCGACGGGGGCGAGGGTGCCGGGCCGGCCGGTGGGCTGGCGCGGCGCCGTGATCTGGCCGGACTCGGCGAAGAAGCGTTGCGCATCGCCCTTGTAGGCCGTGTTCACGCCCCAGGGCACGTACATCAGCATCAGCGTGACGACGCCGGTGTAGGTGATCATCAGGTGGAAGGGCAGCGCCAGCACGCCGGTGACGTTGTGCGCGTCGAGCCAGCCGCGCTGGGCCGATTTGTCCCGCCGGAAGGTGAAGAAATCCGCGAAGATGCGCCGGTGCGTGACGATGCCGGAGACGAGCGCCACCAGCATGATCATGGCGCAGAGGCCGACGATCCAGCGGCCCCAGAGCGGGGGCATGTTGAGCTCGAAGTGGAAGCGGTAGAGGAAGTCGCCGCCCCGCGTGTCGCGGACGCCCGAGGGCGCGCCGGTCTCGGGGTCGAGCAGGACGTGGCCCGGCGGCCGGCCCGGCCCCGTCCGCCAGAACAGCTCGATCAGCGGCCGCTCGGTGGTCGGCAGGCCGATGAACCAGGCCCGCGCCTCGCCCGCATGGATCCGCAGATGCGCGACGCCGCGCTCAGCCGCCGCCATCGCCTCGGGCGCGAACGCCGCGTCGCGGCGCAGTTCCGGCCGCATCCAGGCCGAGATCTCGGTGCGGTAGTAGCTCGCGGTCCCCGTGACGAAGACCGCGAACAGCACCCAGCCGACCACGAGGCCGGACCAGGCGTGCAGCCACGCCATCGACTGGCGGAAGCCCTTGCGCATCGGCCGCTTCCTACCAGCGGTAGCGCAGGGTCGCGTAGACCGTGCGCGGCAGCCCGAGATAGCAGCCGGAATAGGCGAAGCAGCCGGTCACGTAGCGCTCGTCGAGGAGGTTCTGGGCGTTAATCTGCATGGTGAAGCCTTGCAGCGTCGCGTCGAGATGCTTCAGGTCGTAGGAGACGACCGCGTCGACGAGCACGCTCTCCGGAACCTTGAAGGTGTTGGCCGGGTCGCCCCAGGAGGGGCCGAGATAGCGCACGCCGCCGCCGAGGCCCAGCCCGATGAGCGGGCCTTCCGTGAAGCGGTAATCGACGAACAGCGAGGCGGTCTGGTCCGGCACCTGCACCGGCCGGCGCCCGAGGAGCGGCACCTGCCGGCCCGTCAGGTCGTTCAGGGTGGTGCCGATGTCCTGGGTGTTGCGGATGTCGAGGAGCGAGAAGCCGCCGATGAGCGTGAGGCCCGTCGCCACGTTCGCCCGCGCCTCGAACTCGACGCCCTGCACGCCGACCTCGCCGGCCTGCACGACGAAGCCGGGATTGACCGGGTCGGTGTTCGTGGCGTTCGAGCGCCGGATGTCGAAGAAGGCGGTGGTGAGCAGGATGTCAGTGCCGGGCGGCTGGTACTTGATGCCGGCCTCGTACTGGTTGCTGGAGATCGGAGTCGGGATGCGCCCGGCCGTGCCGAAGGCCGGGTCGAAGATGCGCCCGTTGACGATGGGCTCGAACGCCTCGCTGTAGGAGACGTAGGGCGCGACGCCGCTGTCGAAGAGATAGAGCAGGCTCGCCCGGCCGGTGAAGGCGTCGGCGGGCACGTCCTGGTTGGCGACGGCGCCTGTGGCCAGCGTCCGGGTCGGGCCGAACTGGCGGGCGATGTCGTAGCGGCCGCCGAGCGTCAGCACCAGCCGGTCGAACTTCACCTGGTCCTGGAAGTAGACGCCGGTCTGCTCGGCGGTGATGCGCGCGTCCGCGGTGAAGGCCGGGAACGGGATGTTCATGTTGTAGTCCGGCGCGAGCGCGTTCAGCGGCGGCGCGGCCGGGAACGGGCCGGAGAGCGTCCTCGTCTCAAAGCTTCGGTGATCGACGCCGAGGAGCGCGGTGTGGGCGAAGATGCCGGTGTCGAAATTGGCGACGAAATTGTTGTCGATCGTGAAGGCGTCGATCTGGACGTTGGTGCCGCCGCGGGAGCGGGCGATCAGAGGGCCGCTCGTGAAGGGCCCGTTCGAGTCGTTGAAGGCCGTGAAGACGCTGCGATAATCGCCCTGCGTGTACAGGTAGCGGGCCGCCGAGTGGAAGCGCAGGTGCTCGTTGATGCGGTGGTCGAACAGGTAGCTGATCGAGCCCTGCGTCCGGTCCGAGCGCTCGAAATTGCGGTCGCCGTCGTAGAAGTCGGCCGGCAGGCGCCCGATCACGCCGTTGCCGAAGTTGCGCGGAAACACGGTGCCCACCGCCGGGAAGCCGCCGTAGAAGCCGGAGAACGGGTCGCGCTGGTAATTGCCGATGATGGTGAGCTGCGTGTCGGTCGAGGGCCGCCAAGTCAGGCTCGGGTTGATGAAGGCGCGCTCCACCCGCGTCGTCTCGGCCGGCCCGTCGCCGTTCCAGCCGAGGCCGATGATGCGGTAGGCGAACTGGTCGGCTAGAGGCCCGCCGTCGGATGGGATCGGCCCACCGACGTCGAAGCCGCCGCGCACCTCGCTGAAGCCGCCGCCCTGGATGAAGATCTCGCCGTGGCGGACGAATTGCGGAACCTTGGAGACGAGGTTGACGATGCCGCCCGGGCCCGACTGCCCGTAGAGCACCGAGGCCGGCCCCTTGATGATGTCGACGCGCTCGAGGCGGAACGGATCGACGGTCGGGAACGCGTCGCGGCTTCCGGGCAGGGCGAGGCCGTCGAGGAAGAGCGGTGCGGTGAAGCCGCGGATGTAGAACTGCTCCAGCCGGGTCGAGCCGGCGCCGCCGCGCTGCTCGGTGGTGACGCTCGGCGTGTAGCGCAGGGCCTGGTTGATGGTGAGGGCGTTCTGATCCTCGATCTGCTGGCGGCCGATCACCGAGACCGACTGCGCCGTCTCCAGGATCGGGGTGTCGGTCTTGGTGCCGACCGTGCTGCGGCTGGCCAAGTAGCCGGGCACCGGACCGGTCGCTCCGCCCGGCCCGTAGAGGCCCTCGCCGAGGCTCCGGGCGCCCCCCAGACCCGTGACGTTCAGTTCGGCCAGCTCGACGTCCGTCGCGGCAACCTGCGCCGAGACGGCGCTCGGCACGACGCTACAGGTCGTCGAGAGCAACAGAATAGCCAGCGATCCCTGCAAAGACTGCCTGATCTCGCGCCGTGCGCTATCCTGCCTGTACCGACCCATCTCGCGATCCTCAACACAAACGCATCGCATAATATTTCTGCCGATAGCGGCAAGACTCGCGATGTGCTTGCGTTGATAGCGGTCGAATAAAATATGCCAAGCGTTATCTTATGGAATACGTCTAAACTGCTTTGGAATTGGTCTAGATAGGATTAGGCCCGTCTTCTGATTGTGCCCGGAATCGCTGCTCAACGGCATTGTACGCCCTGGCGCGCGGGCCGCATGACGGGGGCGGACGGGTTGAATCCGCAGCACTTGGCGCCCGGCGACACGGTCGGCACCAAGCAACTTCGATCGTGAATTGTCACCCAGAAGCAACAGGTGCGGCGCGCGCCGCTGCCCGGGCCGCGATCGGCATCTCTCACGGCGGCGCGCGGCGCCCCGAACGACACCGGGACGCGCCTGCGCGGGCCATGACCGACGGCCTGCCGCGCACGGCGCACAGGCCGGGCTCGGCCCGGACGTGCCTGCTGCCCGTCATCGGTTCGCGGAGTTCCCGCGCGCGCTACGGCTCACGCCGCACGCCCGGCCCTCCTTCCAGGAGGCGTGCGGTCTCGCGCACGCCTCCGTCCGGTTCTATCGCGGACGATCCGTCGGGCTCGCCGGTCGGCTCGCGAGGAAGAGGATGTCGTCCTCCTCCGGCGTCTGCGTGACCAGGCTGCCCTTCGCCTCGTCGAACAGCCACGTCCGGTAGCGGGGCTGCGCGGCGGCGGCCTGCGCCGGGGTCGCGCGCAGGACGATGTCGCCGCCCGTGATCGAGCGGATCACCTCGTCGGCGAGGACGGGCCGGTGCGTGACCGCCTGGATCAGGGACGGGCGGCCCGCCCGCGCCTGGGCCGTCAGCGTGTCGGCGGTCGCCGCGCCGAGGGCCGGCAGGGTCACGCCCGCATCGAAGGTCCAGTACACAATCCGCTTGTGCACGCCGGCATAGATGGCGCCGTTGCCGCCCGTGACCTCGTCGCCGCCCGAATTCGGGAGGCCCGGGAGGGTGGGCAGACCCCAGCCCGGCGCGGCGGCCGGCCAGCCGAACCGGCCGGCGAAGGCCGCGGGCCAGGACGACGCGCCCCACGCCGTCGCTCCCCAGATCGACCAGCCGCCGTTCCAGTATGGCGACAGGGCGGGCGAGCCCGGCCAGAACGGGTAGGTGTACACGCCCCCGAGCGAAGCGGCGTTCCAAGCGTAGGCGGCTCGGGCATCCGGCGCCGCGTAGGCGTATCCCGGCACGAAGGAGCCGGCCCAGCCCCAGGGCAGAACGGTGCCGTTCGGCGCGAGGTAGTTCGCGCCGTAGGCGGCGAGCGCGGGGCCGCCCCAACGTCCGGCGAAGGGCACGCCGTAGCCGAAGTTGAGGCTGTAGCTCGGCGCGCCCGCGGTCGAGAGCGTGCCGACGCTGGCCGCATACTGGCCCGGGTTGAACACGCCCTGCGCCAAGCCGATGTCGCCGGGCAGGAGCGCCGTGAGCGCGTTCGGGCCGATCACCCGGCCCGCCGCGTCGAGGGCGGGCACCAGCGTGGCGGTGGAGGCGAAGATCCGGTTGTCCCCCTCGCCGCCCGCGATGACGTCGCGCCCGACCGTGCTCGTGCCGAGGTTCCAGCCGAATCCGGCTGCGGCGCTCCCGTTCGCCCAGTTCCAGGCCGCGCCTGTCCAGGCCGCCCCCGTCCAGGCGCCGAGGCCCGCCCCGTAGCCGTTCCAGCCGAAGGCGCCCGCGCCCCAGCCGTAACCGTTCCAGGCCTGGGCGCCGGCGTTCCAGCCGAAACCGTTCCAGCCCCAGCCGTAGGCGTTCGAGGCGCCGCCGTAGGCGCCGACACCCCAGCCGTAGGCGTTTCCGTCCCAGAGCGAGCCCGCGGCCCCCGCCATGATGCGGCCGGTCGCCTGGGCGCGGTCGAGGGCAAGCGAGGCCGGCGTCGCGGGGTCACCCGCGACGGGCACCTGGATCAGGGCCGTGTCGCCGACGAGGGTGTCGTTGCCGCCGCCGCCCGAGATCCGGTCGTTGCCGAGTTCGAGGCTCCAGTTCGGCGCGTTCGCGGCCACGATCCAGCCGAGGGCCGCGGTGAGCGGGTCCGTGCCGTGGTCGCGGTAGGCGTGGTCCGCGCGCCGCGCGTTCTGCTCCATCCACTGGCGACTCATCTCGGCCTCGACCGCGAAGGCGGAGCCCGACTGAGCCGGATCGTGGCTGGCGAGCATCCGGCCCGCGCCGGATTGCAGCAGGACGAGGTTGTCGCCCACCACCACGTCGCCGTCCGCGCCGCCGTCGATGACGTCGTTGCCGATCGCGATGCGGTGGGTCACCCGCATCCGGTCGGGCAGGTTGGCGGCGACGCTTCCGGCCGGCTGGCCGGCGAGGACCTCGAGGGTCGCCGCGGTCTGCGCCTCGGCGAAGCGGGCGGTGAGGGCGAGGTCGCCGATCACCCTCTGCATGTCGTCGAGGAACCCGTTGAGCGCGGTCGCGGCCGCCATCGAGAGGTCGCGCAGCGGCCCCGTCCCGCGCACGATCGTGCGCCCGGCATCGCCGACGATGAGGTCGCTGCCCGCCCCGCCCGTGATGGTGTCGTTGCCGTAGCGGAACTCGGCGGCCGAGGGCCGGCCGAGGGCGGCGTTCTGCATGTCGACGCCGCGGCTGAGGTCCTGGAAGACGTTCAGCAGGTCCTGCATCGCGCCCGAGACCGCATCGATCCGGCCGTTGAGGGTGGCGTAGGCCGTCACGTCGAGAGCGTAGGTCTCGCCGCTGTCGCCGTAGATCGCGTCGTTGCCGTCGCCGCCGTCGATCGTGTCGTTGCCCGCGAGCACGCCGCGCGCGTTGAGGAGGCTCGGCACGATCGAGGCGAACGCGGTCAGACTGGTGCCGTCCGCGCGCCGGATCGGGCCGGAGCCGGCGATGTCGGCCGCCGCGCCCGCGAGGGCGGGATAGACCTCGATGCGCGGCGCGCCCGCGGCGAGCATCGAGGGCAGGAGGTTGGCGGCCGGGACCACGACCTCTCCGCCCAGAGGCAGGACGAGGCCGGTGCCCGCCGCGGCCCCGATCAGCCGGACGGCGTTCACGATCGCCGGCTGGTCGGAGACCGTCTCGGCAAGGTTCGACGCGCGGTCGCCGAAGATCAGGTCGTCGCCCGTCCCGCCGCGCAGGGTGTCGTTGCCCCGCTGGCCGAACAGGATGTCGTTGCCCGCCCCGCCATCGATCACATCGTCGTCGGCTGCCGCCAGGGAGACGGCGAGCACGCCCGTGCTCCAGGCCCCGTTGTCCCCGTGCAGCACGCGCCCACCCGCGGCATCGTAGCCGGCGACCGCGAGCAGGAGATCCGCGGCCGTCAGGATGTCGGACAGGCCGGGCGTCTCGGCGCGAGCGCGCGAGTCGGTGGCGATGCTCGCCGTGACCGTGCCGATCTCCTCCAGCACCACGTCCCGGTGCCAGGTGCCGTCGCTATTGAGGACCGCCGATCCGTCCTGTGCGTAGGCGCGCACGATCCGGCCCTCGTCGCCGAGGAGGATGTCGAGCCCGGCGCCGCCGTCGATCGTGTCGCGACCGAGGCCGCCCACGATCTCGTCGGAACCGTCGCCGCCGAGGATCCGGTCGTCGCCGATCTGGCCGAACAGCCGGTCGTCGCCCGCGCCGCCGTCGATCAGGTCGTTGCCGCCGACGAAGTCGATCAGGTCGAAGCGCATCACGTCGCGCCGGACCGTGTCGGCGAAGGTGCCGGGGTTCATCTGCCAGGCCACGGCCTTCACGTCGTCGACGAGGACGTTGCGGGTGATGATGCCGTTGTCGCCGAGCACCACGTCGGCGCCCGCGCCGCCCTCGATCGTATCGCTGCCGTCCGCGCCGCCGAGCACGTTGTGGCCGCCGGTGATGTCGTCGTCGCCCGCGCCGCCGAGGAGGACGTCGTCGCCCTGCTGGCCGTACAGGAAGTCGTCGCCCGCGCCGCCCTCGATCCGGTCGTTGCCGCCGCCGTCCGTGGCCGCGGTGAAGATCGAGACGGCGCGCTGGTTCGCCGGCAGGGCCCGGTCGTACAGCATGTGGTCGCCGAAGAGCACGTCGTGCCCGCCGCCGCCGAGGATCACGTCGGCGCCGGTGCCGCCGGCCGCGTAGTCGTTGCCCTCGCCCGCATCGATCGCGTCGTTGCCGCCCAGGAGCGGGTCGGTCGTGCGGACGCGGCGCAGGACGGAGCGGGTATCCGCCACGTCGAGATCGGCGCGCCCGTTGTCGCCGAGGATCATGTCGGCCCCGGCCCCCGTGACGATGCGGTCCGCACCGACGCCGCCGAAGACGAGGTTGTCGCCGTCGCCGGCCGTGATCTCGTCGTCGCCGCCCGCGCTCGGATCGATCGTCTCGAGGACGACGAGGAGACCGCCGGTGAAGACCGCCCGGCCGTGGTCGCCGAGGATCGCGTCCGCGCCGCCGCCGGTGGTGATCCGGTCGCCGCCGAGGCCGCCCATGACGAGGTTGTCGCCCGCGCCCGCGCTGATCACGTCGCCGCCGCCCGAGGCCGCGTCGAGGGTGACGGCCGAGGCGATGACGCCGCCGGCGAACACGATCTCGCCGCTGTCGCCGAGGACGAGATCGTCCCCGGAGCCCGTCGTCACGAAATCCGCGCCCGCGCCGCCGAGGACGAGGTTGGCACCGTCGCCCGCCTCGATCCGGTCGTCGCCGCCGATCGCGGTGTCGGTCGAGAGCACCTGCGCGAGGCGGCCCTGCGCGTCGTAGCGGACGAGGCCGCTGTCGCCGAGCACCAAGTCGCGGCCGCCGCCGACCGTGATCGTGTCGGCGTCCGCTCCGCCGAGGACGACGTTGTCGCCCGCGCCACCCTGGATCGTGTCCTTGCCGCCGATGCCCGCGTCGAGGCTGCGCAGGAGGACGAGCCGGCCCTCCGTGAACGTCGCCTCGCCGCTGTCGCCGAGGATGAGATCGGCGCCGAGGCCGGTCGTGACCGTGTCGGAGGCGGCGCCGCCGAAGACGAGGTTGTCGCCGTCGCCAGCCTCAATGCGGTCGTCGCCGCCGATCGCCGATTCCGTCGTGGTGATCCGGCTGTAGCGACCCTGCGCGTCGAAGCGCAGCTCGCCGTTGTCGCCGAGCACCGCGTCGCGGCCCGCCCCCGTGACGATCGTGTCGGCATCCGCGCCGCCGAGCACCACGTTGTCGCCGGCGCCCGCCCGGATCTCGTCGGCCCCGCCGATCGCCGGAGAGGTCGTGCGGACGTAGACCGGGACCAGGGCCGACAGCGTCACCGCGCCGTTGTCGCCGAGCACGATGTCCGAGCCCGAGCCGGTCGTGATCTGGTCCGAGCCGAACCCGCCGAGGACCACGCTGCCGCCGTCGCCCACCACGATCACGTCGCGGCCGCCGACATCCGGCGCCGTCGCGGTGATCTCGGTGGCGCGCACCTCTCCGTCGAGATCGACCGTGCCGTTGTCGCCCAGCACCACCGAGCGGCCGTTGCCGAGCGTGATCGTGTCGGCGCCCGAGCCGCCCATGACGAGGCCGTTGCCGTCGCCGAGGGTGACCGTGTCGTTGCCCGCGACCTCGACGTCCGAGGTCTCGGCACGGACCGGGTTGCCGTTCGCGAACCGGACGAAGCCGGCATCGCCGAGCACCACGGAATCGCCTGTCAGGCCCTCGACCGTGTCGGAGCCGGCCCCGCCCATCACCAGCTTGCGGCCATGGCCGAGCTTGATCACGTCGGCGTCGCCGATGCGCGCGTCGAGGGTCTGGGCGAGGGTGATCACGCCCGCCGCGAAGTCGATCTGGCCATTGTCGCCGAGCACGATCTTGGCACCGTCGCCCGCCGTGACGCTGTCGGCGCCGAAGCCGGCCACCACCACGTCCGTGCCGTCGCCGGCCTTGATCGTGTCGTTGCCGCCGATCGACGTATCGGTCGACAGGACCTGCGCGATCCGGCCCGCCGCGTCGTAGCTGATCGTGCCGTGATCGCCGAGGATCACGTCCGAGCCGGCGCCCGTGGTCACCGTGTCGCCGGCCGCGCCCGCGATCACGACGTTGTCGCCGTCGCCGAGGTCGATCGTGTCGGCGTCGCCCGTCTCGACGTCCGTGGAGCGGACGAGGATGCGCTTGCCGTCCGCCTGGAACGTGGCGAGGCCGCTGTCGCCGAGCGCCACGTCGGCGCCCGAGCCCGCCCGGATCTCATCGCGGCCGGTGCCACCGATGATCGTGTTGTCGCCGTCGCCGGCGAGGATCGTGTCGTCGTCGCCGCGGGTCGGATAGAGGGAGGCGATCCGGGTCAGGCGGCCGCCGGTGAAGCCGGCCTCGCCGTGGTCGCCGAGGATCACGTCCGCGCCGGAGCCGGTGGTGATCGCGTCGCGGCCGGCACCGCCCAGCACGATGTTCGCCCCGTCGCCGGCCTTGATGACGTCGCCCGAGCCGATGCGCTCGTCGGTCGTGTAGACCTCGCGAACGAGGCCGGCCTCGAACCGGATGACGCCGTTGTCGCCGAGCACGATGTCGGCACCGGAGCCCGAGATCAGCGTGTCCGCGCCGACGCCGCCGATGATGATGTTGTCGCCGTTGCCTGCATCGATCCGGTCGTTGCCGCCGTCGTTCGGGTCGGTCGAGGCGAACTCGACGCGTAAGCCGGCCTCGAACAGCGCGTAGCCGTCGTCGCCGATCACCACGTCGGACCCGCCGAGCGCGGTCACGATGTCGGCGCCGGTGCCCGCGATGACGACGTTGTCGCCGCCGCCGACCTCGATCTCGTCGTCGCCGCCGAAGCCGGGGTCGAGGCTCTCGGCCCGCTTCACGCGGCCCTGCGCGTCGAACGTGACGTTACCGTCGTCGCCGAAGACGATGTCGGCATCCGCGTCGGTCCTGCCGGCATCGATCGTGTCGGAGCCGAGGCCGCCGAGAACCACGTCGGCGCCAGCCCCGGTGGCGATGCGGTCGCGCGCGCCGCCGTTGCGGTCGCTGGTGATGCGGGCCCGCACGCCGCGTTCGAACAGGGCGAGCCCGTTGTCGCCGAGCACCACGTCGGCGCCCGCGCCGGTGGTGATGGTGTCGCTGCCCGAGCCGCCGATGACGAGGTTGTCGCCGTCGCCCGCATCGATCGTGTCGTTGCCGCCGACCGCGGTGTCGGTCGAGGCGAACTCGACCCGCACGCCCGCGGAGAAGACCGCGTAGCCGGCATCGCCGATCACCACGTCGGATCCACCGAGCGCCGTCACGGTGTCGTCTCCGGTGCCCGCGATGACGACGTTGTCGCCGCCGCCGACCCGGATGATGTCGTCGCCGCCGAAGGTCGGATCGATGCTCTCGGCCCGCTTCACGCGGCCGATGGCGTCGAAGGTGACGTGGCCGTCGTCGCCGAAGACGATGTCGGCGTCGGTGTCGGTCGCGCCCGCGTCGATCGTGTCCGCGCCGAGGCCGCCGATCACGAGGTCGGCGCCGGCGCCGGTCTCGATCGTGTCGCCCGCGCCGCCGTTGCGGTCGCTGATCGCCTCGAGACGGATTCCGCCCGCGAAGGTCACCGCGCCGTTGTCGCCGAACACCACGTCGGCGCCCGCGCCCGAGACGATCCGGTCGGAGCCCGCGCCGCCGAGGACGATGTTGTTGCCGGCGCCCACCTCGATCTCGTCGTCGCCGCCGAGCGTCGGGTCGATCGTCTCGGCGAGGCTGACGCGGCCCTGCGCGTCGAAGGTGATGTGGGCGTCGTCGCCGAAGACGATGTCGTCGTCGGTGTCGTCCTTGCCCGCGTCGATCGTATCGGCGCCGAGGCCGCCGACGACGAGGTCGGCGCCGGAGCCCGTCACGATGGTGTCGCGCCCGCCCCCGCCGGCGCGCTCGCTCAGAGCCTCCGCGCGGATGCCGTTCACGAAGTCGACCGCTCCGTTGTCGCCGAACACGACGTCCGCGCCGGTGCCGGTGGTGATGCGGTCGCTGCCCGAGCCGCCGAGCACCACGTTGGCGCCGTCGCCCGCGCGGATCACGTCGTCGCCCGCCACGCCCTCGTTCTTGGTGGTGATGCGGGTGAGGATTCCGAGCGTGAAGCTCGCCTGACCGTCGTCGCCGACGATCACGTCCGCGCCCGAGCCCGTGGTGATGTCGTCGCCGCCGACGCCGCCCATCACGACGTTGGCTCCCTCGCCCGCGTCGATCAGGTCGGCGAGGCCGAGGCTCGAATCGAGCGTCTCGATGAAGGTGAGGATGCCGTTGAGGAACACGGCGTTGCCGTTGTCGCCGACGATCACGTCCGCGCCCGAGCCCGTGCGGATCTCGTCGGCTCCCACGCCGCCGATCACGACGCTGCCGCCGCTGCCCAGCGTGATCAGGTCGCGCCCGCCCGCATTCGGGGCGGTGGTCACCGCCTGCGTGACGCGGCCGGCCGCGTCGAAATCGGCCCGGCCGTTGTCGCCGAGCACCACGCTGCGGCCCGTCCCGGCCTGGATCGTGTCATTGCCCGAGCCGCCGAGCACCACGCTGTCGCCGTTGCCGAGCGTGATCGTGTCGTCGCCCGCGACGTTGTCGTAGGTCGTCTCGACGAGGATCGGCAGGCCGGCCGGCGTCAGCTTGGCGTGGCCGGCATCGCCGATCACCACGTTCGCGCCGTCGCCCGCCGTGATCGCGTCGCCGCCGGCGCCGCCGACGACCACGTTGCGGCCGCGGCCGAGCTTGATCGTGTCCTTGTCGCCGACCTCCGGGCTGATGCTCGCGATCTCGACGATGATGCCCGCCTCGAAATCGGCCTGGCCCGAATCGCCCATCACGACGTTGGTGCCGTTGCCGATGGTGATCGTGTCGAAGCCGGTGCCGCCGAGGACGACGTTGTCGCCGTTGCCGATGGTGATGGTGTCGTCGCCGCCGATCGTGGTGTCGGTCGAGATCGCGCGCAGGATCTTGCCCGCGGCGTCGAAGGTGACGGTGCCGTTGTCGCCGAGCACCACGGCGCCCTGGTCGGCCCCCGTAATGGTGTCGCCGGCGGCCCCCCGAGCACGACGTTCGTGCCCGAGCCGAAGCTGATCTGATCGGCCCCGCCGATGCTCGGCGCAGTCGTGGCGATGCGCGCAAGCAGGCTCGTCGTGGTGGCGCCCACGACCGTGACGGTGAAGTCGGCCTCGCCCGAATCGCCGAGGATGACGTGGTTGCCCGCCCCCGTCGTGATCCTGTCGGCGCCTGCGCCGCCGATGATGGTGTCGTCGCCGTCCTTGCCCTCGATGACGTCGTCGCCGCCGATCTCCGGGGTGATCGACTCGACCCGCTGGGCGCGGCCGTTGCGGAAGGTGGCCCGGCCGGAATCGCCCAGGATGACGTGGTTGCCCGCGCCCACCGTGATGGAATCGCTGCCGGCGCCGCCCAGGATGGTGACGTCGCCGTCCTTGGCCGTGATCGTGTCGTTGCCGCCGATGTCGGTGGCGACCGAGACGATGCTGGCGATGATCCCGGCCGTGAATTCGGCCTTGCCGGAATCGCCGAGCACCACCTGCGTGCCCTTGCCCAGGGTGATCGTGTCACCGCCCGCGCCGCCGATGGCGGTGACGTTGCCGTCCGCCGCGATGATCGTGTCGGACCCGCCGATGCCGGGGTCGATGCTCTCGATCGTCGCGAGCACGCCCGCCGCGAAGAGCGCCTGGCCGGAATCGCCCAGGATGACGTGGTTGCCCGCGCCCACCGTGATCGTGTCGGCTCCCGCGCCGCCGATGATCGTGGTGTCGCCGTCCTTCGCCTCGATCGTGTCGTTGCCGCCGATGTTCGTCGCGACGGACGTGATGCTGTCGATCACGCCGTTCGTGAAGGCGGCCGAGCCGGAATCGCCGAGCACGACCTGACGGCCCTTGCCGAGCTTGATCGTGTCGCCACCCGCGCCGCCGATGGCGGTGACGTTGCCGTCCGCCGCGGTGATCGTGTCGGACCCGCCGATGCCGGGGTCGATGCTCTCGATCGTCGCGAGCTTGCCCGCGGCGAACACGGCCTTGCCGTTGTCGCCCAGGATGACGTGGTTGCCCGCACCCACCGTGATCGTGTCGGCGCCGAAACCGCCGATGATCGTGGTGTCGCCGTCCTTGGCTTCGATGACGTCGTCGCCGCCGATATTCGTCGCGATCGAGGTCACGGTCGCGATCTGGCCGTTCGCGAAGGTGGCCGAGCCGGAATCGCCGAGCACCACCTGCGTGCCCGCTCCGAGGGTGATCGTGTCGGCGCCGGCGCCGCCGATCACCGTGACGTTGCCGTCCTTCACCGTGATCGTGTCGTCGCCGCCGATCGCCGCCTCGTCGTCCGCCGTCTTGATGGCGGTCAGCACGGGCACGGCGACGGTGACGCCGCCGATCGTGCGCGTGCCGGGCACGAAGCTCGCCTCGCCCGTGTCGCCGAGGATCACCTGCGTGCCCGCGCCGACGCTGATGCCGTCCTTGCCCGCGCCGCCGATGACGGTGGTGCTGCCGTCGGCCGCCGTGATCGTGTCGTCGCCGCCGACGCTGCCCGCGATGCTCTTGAGGCTCGTCAGGACGCCGTTCGTGAACAGGGCCTCGCCGTTGTCGCCGAGGATGACGTGGTTGCCGGCGCCCGCCGTGATCCGGTCCGAGCCGAAGCCGCCGACGATGATGTTGTCGCCGTCGGTGGCCGAGATCACGTCGTTCCCGCCGACGCCGGTATAGGTCGAGACGACCCGGCTGACGACGTGACTGCCTTCGAGGGCGATCTGCGCGGTGGCCGAGCCGTCCTGATGGATCTGGCCGTGGTCGCCCAGGATGATGTTCGATCCGCCCTTGGCGTCGATCGTGTCGGTGCCGGCCGCCCGGGCCTCCGCGATGGCGGGGTCGGCGATCGTGACGATGCGCAGCACGTCGTCGAGGTTGAAGCTCGAATCGCCGACGATGATGTCGGCCGCGGGGCCGCCCGTGATCGTGTCGTTGCCGGTGCCGCCCGCGATGATGTTGCGGCCCTGTCCGCCGATCAGCGTGTCGTTGCCGGCGCCGCCGTCGATGATGACGAGGCCGGTCGCGCCCGAGGCGTCGATGCGGTCGTTCAGGTTCACCGGCTGGCCGTCCGGCCCGGTCGCCCCCTCGTCGAGGAAGCCGAAGGCGCGGCCGGTCGGGTTCGTCGGGCTCGAATTGTAGCGGCTGCGATCGGCCGTGGTGTCGCCGAACAGGGCGAGAATGCCCTGCGAGCCGGTCACCGTCATGGTGTCGGCCCCGCCGCCCCCGTGCATCGCCGTGATCGTGGCGACGGCCGTGCCGGTGACGGTCACGGTGTCGGCGCCGGCACCGAGGAGCAGCTCCACTGAGCGCATGCCACGGTAGGTGACGCCGCCCTCGAAGGTGCGGGCGGGGTTGCTGCCGCTCGCGGCCACGGTGATGTCACTCTGCGACATGCCGAAGCCGTCGATGTGGTCGGCGCTCACGGTGCCCGACACGCCGACGAGCGTCGTGTCGTTGTAGAGCGTCACCTTGTCGAAGTCCGGCAGGCCGTCGTCGACGATCTCGCGCTTGACGGCCGGGCTCAGCTCGCCGGGCAGCACGATCGCCGGGGTCAGCGAGCGGCTCTCGGGGCCGACGCCGCCCTCCAGCACCAGCGGACCCTCGATGCGGCTGAGGTCGTGCGGCTGGCGCGAGAAGGTCTTGACGTCCGAGGTCGTCTGCGAGGCGGAGGGGTTCCGCTTCACGGTGATGCGGATCGGCTGGTCGTAGTTCGTAGCGTCGAAGGTGACGGTGGCCGGGTTCGAGCCGTTCGCCGCCGTGAAGCGCGGATCGGCGCTCGACGTGAGGGTCTGGCCGTCGCCGACGAGGGTGACGGTGACGGGCTTCGTCGGCGCCGTCGTCAGGACCATGTCGTAGTGGGAATCCTGGCTCGGCGTCACGGCGACGCCGCCCGAGGCCGGCGTCACGAGGACGCCCGCGGTGTTCCCGTCCGTCACCTGCACGCGGACGATCGGCGTGCCGACGAGGGCAGCCTTGAAGACGCCCTCCGGCCCGTTGGCGCCGCCGACATGGCTCGTCACCACGTGGGTGATGTCGGCCACGAAGCGGTTCTCGGCCTTCGTGTCGGCGGGCGAGGAGACCAGCACGGTCTGCGCCTGGTTCCAGTTCGCCGCCGTGAAGGTGAGGTAGGCCCAGCCCTGCGCGTCCTTCGGCAGCGCGACGCCGTTGGCGTCCGCGAAGGCCAGCTCGGTGCTCGGCACGACGAGCGTGACGCGCACCTCCTCGCCGGCCTCGGGCTGGTTGTTGAGGGCGACGGTGTAGCTGTCCTTCTGCTGGGGCTTGTCGCCTTCGAGCACGGCGGTGCTGCCGTTGCTCTCGGTGATGATCAGGCCCGGCTTGTCGTCGTCGATCACCGTGACGAGGGCGTTGCGCAGGAAGGTGCCGTTGACCTCGGCGTTGGTGCTGACCACGGAGTGGCCGACCGCCACGCGCTGGTCGCCCTCGACCGCGGTGTCGGACTTGGCGCGCACGTAGACCGTCTGTTGCGGGCTCCACGCGTAGCCGCCGCTGCCATCCGCCACCGCGGTGAAGGTCAGCGTCAGCATGTCGGACCATGTGGTCCCGTCCGCCGAGACCTCGACGGTGCCGGCGTTGCCGGGCGTCCCGTCGATGCTCCTGAGCGCGCGTGCCTGCGCGGAGGCCTGCGCCGCCGAGACCGTGATCACGGCCCGGTCGCTGGAGCGCAGCGCCGTCGATTTCGGCGTGGGCGGCACGACCTGATAGGTGCCGACGCGGCTGCCGGGCGCGTTCGGCGCGGTGACCGCGCTGTCCTCGCGCAGCGTGAGGCCGGGCCCATCGCTGACGGCGCCCGAATCCGCGGCCGAGACGGACGCGTTGATGCCCTGCACGAACAGGCCGTCGAAGCGCGCGTCGTCGCTCTTCACCGTGTGGTTGATGACGGCCGAGTTGCCCTTGGCGTCGCGGGCGATCACCTCGCCGCTGACGTCGCCCGCCACGTTGAACGTGTCGCTGCCGAGGCCGCCGATGAGCGTGGTGACCACGCCCGCGGGCGTCGAGAGCACGTAGAAGGTGTCGTCGCCCTCCAGGCCGTCGACCTCGATCGCCTGGACGTTGGCGAAGCGGATCGCGAGGCCCGCCCCGTAGATGCCGTCGCTCGTGACCACGAAGGTGTCGGCGAACTCGGTGCCGAGTGCGACGATCTTGTTGAACCCGGCGCCGCCGTCGATGTCGAGTGGCGCGTTGATGTTGTACTCGATCTTGTCGTCGCCGGCGCCGGCGTTGAGCTTGATCTTGTTCTCGCGGGACAGCGCGAAGGCGCGCACGATGAAGGTGTCGTCGCCGTCCTCGCCCTCGAGGCGCAGGTCCGCCCTGTTCGAGTAGATCTGGAAGGTGTCGTTGCCGACGCCGCCGTAGATCACGGTCGGGATCGAGATGCCGCGCGACAGGTAGCCGCCGAAATCAAGCTTCGTCGTCTCGAAGGCGTCCTCGGCGAGGAGGCCGTTCGCCACGTCGCGCAGCGACCCGAAGACCTGGCCGACCTGGAAGAAGTCGTCGCCGGCCCCGCCGTCGATCGTCATCAGCGCGGCGTTGTCGTCCATCGTGAAGCGGTCGTTCCCGTCGCCGCCCTCGACGATGACGCGCCCGTTGACGCTCATGTCGTAGTTGATCCGCTCGACGGCGGTGTTCGTGTAGCTGCCGTCGGCTTCCGGATGGACCAGGGCCACGAAATTGCGGCGCATCAGGAACTGGTCGTTCCCGGCGGTGCCGAGGATCGTCAGCGTGTCGACGCCGCGGTCCGCGTCGCCCGAATCGTGGACGTTGATGCGGTAGCGGGAGGTGCCGCTCACCTGGACGCGGACCGTGTCGGTGTCCTGGCCGCCGTCGATGTCGAGGGTATCGGTGCGGGTGCCGGTCACGCTGGTGAGCGAGGGCAGCCGGTCGACGACGATCGTGTCGGCACCGTCCTCGCCGTAGATCGCGGTGTTCCCGGCGATCGAAACGAGCGCCATGTCGAGGCGGTCGTCGCCGGCGCCGAGACGGATCTCGGTCGTGGCCGACTGCATCCGGCCGCGCAGGGCGAAGCGGTCGCGCCCGCCGAGGCTCGTCAGCGCAAGGGTGGTCCCGGCGATGGTGGTGCCGAGGAGCGTCAGGACGTTCTCGCCCGCGCCGAGGTTCAGGCTGAGCGTGCCGCCGCTGAGGACCGCCGCCTTCAGAACGGCGCCGCCGCTCTCCACGGCGTCGGTCACGATGTCGTCGCCCGTGCCCGTGGCGAGGCTGAACGCGCCGCTCGCGGCGTGGCTGCCGGCGAGCGTGACGCGGTTCGCGCCGTTCCCGAGATCGATCGCGATCGAGCCGGCCGCGACGTCGGCGGAATCCGCGACTGTGGCGCCCACGATGCGGGCGTCGGTGAGCACGTCGGCGCCGGCGCCCGCGGTGAGCGTGTAGGCGTCGGTGACGCGGTACCGGCCGACGAGCGTCGCCCGGTTGGCGCCCTCGCCGAGCCCGACCGTCAGGGACTTCGCCGCGATGTCGGCGCGCTCGGACGCACCTCCGTTGACGCGCACGTCTGTCAGCGCGTCGTCGCCCGCCGTGCCGGTGATCGTGAACGCATCCGTGATCCGGTAGGTGCCGGTCAGCGTCAGGTCGTTGTTGCCGGCGCCGGCCGTGATCTCCATCGAGCCGGCCTTGTAGCTGCCCTGCAGGTCGATCACGTCGCGGCTCGCGCCCGAGCGGATCGCGAGGAGGCCCGTCACGTCGTAGCTGCCGGACAGGGTGATGGTGTTCGCGCCCTCGCCCGCATCGAGGGTGAACGAGCCGGCCTTGATCCCGCCCGCGAGGGTGATCGCGTCGTTGCCGCTGCCCGTCCTGAGGCTCATCGCCCGCGAGACGTCGTAGCTGCCGGACAGGGTCGGAGAATTCACCCCGTCGCCGAGGTCGATCGTCAGATCCTTCGCCGTCACGGTGGCGCGGGTGGTGACGCCCGCGACGGTCCGGGAATCGGTCAGCACGTCCGCGCCCGAGCCGGCACTGATCGTGAAGGCGTTCGTGATCCGGTAGAGGCCGGTCAGCGTCAGGCCGTTGCCGCCCTCGCCCGCCGCGATCTCCATCGCGCCGGCATCGTAGCTGCCCTGCAGATCGACCGTGTCGTCGCCCGCGCCCGTGCGGAGCGCGAGGAGGCCCGTGACGCCGTAGGTGCCGGACAGGGTCGCGGTGTTCGCCCCGTCGCCGAGGGCGATCGTCAGGTCCCTCGCCGTCACGTCGGCCCGCTGGGGGCCTCTCGCGTCGGTCAGCACGTCGATGCCGGATCCGCCCGTGATCGTGAAGGCGTTCGTGATCCGGTAGGTGCCGGTCAGCGTCAGGTCGTTGCGGCCGGCACCGGCGCCGGCCGTGATCTCCATCGAGCCGGCCTTGTAGCTGCCCTGCAGGTCGAACGTGTCCTTGTCCCCGCCGGTGCGGAGCGCGATGGCGCCGCCCGCATCGTAGGTGCCGCCGAGGCTCAGCACGTTCTCGCCCGCGCCCGCGTCGAGGGTGAGGCTGTCGAGCGTGTAGCTGCCGGCCAGCGTCGCGGCATCCTTGCCGGCGCCCGCGCCGAGGCTCATCGCCCCGGTGCTGTAGGTGCCCGCGAGGGTCACGGTGTTGTCGCCGCCCTTGGCGTCGAGCGTGAGCGTGCCGCTGCGGGTGAGCGTGCCCTCGGTGGTGCCGGCCGCCGTGCCGTCGCTGGTGATGGTGCGCGTGCCGGTTTGGAAGGTGCCGTCGAGGCGGAGCGTGTCGCCGCTGGCGCCGCCCTCGACCGAGATCGAGGCGCCGACGAAGGTGCCCTTCAGGTCGATCGTCGCGCCCGTGTTGTCGGGCGTGCCGCTGGCGCTGTAATCGGCGCGCAGGATGATGGCGCCCGCCGCCTTGACGACCGCGCCCGCCTCGACGGTGAGGTTGTCGCCCGCGTTGAGGGTGACGGTGCCGCCCGTCGAGAAGATCGTGACGCCGGACTTCACGGTCAGGTCGTCGCCCGTCGCGTTGGTCTCGCCCGCCTGCTCGAGGATGTCGCCGCCCGAGATGATGTCCTTGTCGATGGTGAGCGGGCTCGAGGTGCGCAGGCCGATCTTGCCGGCCGCCTGGAGGCCGGTGGCGGCGTTGGTGACGCCGCCGACGCGCAGGCCGCCGATGTTCCAGAGCCAGATGTCGCCCGAGATGGCGCGCCCTTCGAGGCCGCCATAGGCGTCGCCGCTGAGGCTGCGCATGTTGGCCACGATGCGCTTCGTCGCGCTGCCGATGCTGCCCGAGGAGACGAGGAAGGCCTTGCCGGAACTCAGGTTCGAGGTGCCGCCCGTGGTCTCGTTGTAGTCGGTCGAGCCGTTGAGGATGTCGCCGGCGCGCGTCTCGATGAAGGCGGTGCGGTCCCTAGCCGTGCCGACCGTGGCGAGGTAGAGGGCGCCCGTGGTCTCCAGAGCGTAGATGTTGCCGAGGCCGGCATTCAGGGTGACGGTGCCGGTCGTGGTGGCGTCGGCGTTGCTGTTGAACTCGAAGGTGTCGTCGGCGGTGCCGATCCCGTCGCCGGCGAGCAGCGTCACGGAGCGGGCGCTGACATTGGCGTTGGGGTTGCCGCGGGCGGCCGCCGCGGCGTCGATGCCGGAATCGATGTCGCGCGGGTTCGTCAGATCGCCCGCGTCGAGGATCGAGGCGTTGGCGCGCAGCACCACGTCGCCCTGCGTCGTGATGGCGAGCACTTTCAGGCTGGTGCCGGTCTCGGTCAGCACGACGTCGCCGGTGGCGCTCGCGCGAATGTTCCCGGTGAGCTTCACCTCGATCGCGTCGGTCTTCGTGCCGATCGCCCCCGTCGCCCGCAAGGTGACGTCCCGAGCCACGATCTTGTTGGTGTCGGTGCCGACGCCGTCGCGGATGCTGCCCGAGGTCGCGACCAGCGTGACGTTGCCGCTCTGCGAGAAGGCGGATTCGAGGTTGAGGTCGCCGCTGCGCTCCGTGACGAAGACGTCCTGGGACGTGCGGACGGTCAGTGCGCCCGCGCCCTGCAGGTCGATGCCGATCGCCTTCTGCGCGGTGCCGACGGCGCCGTCGCCGCCCTCCAGCACGATGTCGCCGCCCTTGATGTTGGTCGCGCTCGCCGTGCCGCCGTTGACGAGGCCGCCCGCCGACTTGAGGCGGATCTCCTTGCCGGCCGTCGACTCGACCTTGCCGATGGTCACCGCGCCCGGGGCGGTGACGAAGATCTGGCCGCCCGCCGTGACGTTCAGGTCGCCGGTGCTCTGCAGCACCACGGCCTTCCGCTTCTGGATGAGCAGGGTGGTGATCTTCGAGAACGGGTTGTTCGGGTCGGTCGCCGACTGGAACAGGACGATGCTGCGCTGGCTCTCGGTGCTGAGCACCGGCCCGTCGAACACGAGGGTCGAGGCGCTCGCGCTGCGGATCGTGTAGCCGCTGGTCGCACTGGTGGCGTTGAGGGTCTGCACCCCGAACGTACCCGCGACCCCGATCTTCATGCCGTCCGTGAAGCCGTCCTGCAGGAAGCTGCCGGCGGCCCGCGTGATCACCGAGACGCCGCTGGCGGTGGTCGAGCGCACGCCGACATTCACGGCCTTGGCCGTCTCGTCCACGAAGAGCTGCCCCACCGCGAGCCGAATGACCGAGCCGCTCACCGAGGCGATGCGGTAGACGCTGGTCGCGGCCGCGCTGGTATTGGCCGTGTCGCCCGCGATGTAGAGCGTGTCGCCAACCGCGTAGGCGGCGCCCCAGGCCTGCCCGTCGGTCCGGGTCAGCACGCCCTGGTTGGCGCCCGTGTCGTTCGAGAAGGTGACGGTGAGGGCGGTCGGCGCCGCCTTCAGGCGGTCGAAGGCCACGTCGGCCGTCGCGCGGGGCGCCTCGCCGCTCACCGCGACGCTGACGCCGAAGCTGAGGCCGCGGCCGGCGCCCGCCGTGAAGGCGTTGTCGACGGTGAGCACGCCGCCGGACAGGCCGGTGATCTTGAAGACGGTCGTCGACTCGGCGGAGGCGTTCGCGGTCAGGCCCGCGATGTAGAGCGTGCCGCCCGAGGCGAAGATGCCCGCGTCCCAGGCTTTGCCGTCCGTGCGGGTGACGGTGTTGCCCGAGAAGACCACGTCGGCGGTCACCGGCTTGGCCGTCAGGAAGACGATGTCGCTGCGCTCGGCGGCGGCGAGGTCGATCTGCTGGTCGCGCGTCAGGGCTGCCTTCAGGCTGAGGTCGACCAGCGTCGCGTCGCTGATCGAGCCGACGTTGCCGCCGGTCTCGATCGTGACGGTGCGGCCCTTGATGATCGGGTCCTGGATGTCGACGACCGTGCTGGTGGTCTCCTTCAGGAGGCCCTGGCCGACGGCGTTCAGGAGCTCGGCCTGCGTCCAGCGCTTGATGCCGCCGTTGATCGCGTCGGCCGTCGCCTGATCGATGAAGAAGTGCGGGTTGGTCTGCTGGCTCGCCGTCAGCACCTTGCCGGTGCCGGCCGCCGGCAGCGCGTTGAAGAAGGCGTTGAGGGCGGCGTACTGCGCGGTGAGCTCGGCGGAGCGGGCCGCGACCTTCGCGTTGACCGCCGCGGTGATCGCCGTCGAGGTGGCGTTCTCGGTCTGGGCCTCGATCCGGGCCTTGGCCACGGCGTCGGTGAGGGCCTGGCCCGCGAGCCGCGGGCTGAAGCTGGCGTTGAAGACCGACGGGTCGGCCTGCTGGTTCCGGTAGCTCCAGTAGGTCTCGTAATCCGCCTTGTCCCCATCCGCGACGAGGCTCGCGTCGGCAACGCTGCCGAAGCGGGCATGGAGGCTCGCGTAGGCGGTCTTCAGCGCCGCCTCGGCCGCGGCGACCTTGACGGAGGTGGCGGAGCGCAGGGCGGCCTCGCCGAGCGATTGCGAGAGGGCGTCCTTGGTGAGCTGTCCCCGGAGCGCGGTCAGCTCGGTGCCGGTGATGCGCACCGTGCCGCCGGCATCCGCGGCCGCCCGGTAGGCGCTGAAGAGCGCGAAGGCGGCCGGAAGCTTCTCGACGTAGTGGTCGCCGAAGCCGGAGAAGACCGCCGAGAGGGCGCCGTACTCGGTCGTGAGGCCGTCGGCGACCGCCTTGACCCTTGTCTCGACGTAGGTGTCGAGGGCCGCGCCCGTCAGCGTCTTGCCGGTGTCGTCGGCGACGAACTGCGCCCGCAGGGCGGCGAGTTGCTGCCCGCTGAGGGTCGGCACGCCACCGAGGACGGAATCCCGCAATTCCCAGTAGCGCCCGTACTGGGCGCTGAAATCGGTGATCTTCGTGAGATCGAGGCCGGCAAACGTCAACTTCAGGTTGTTGTAATCGACGGTCCTGGACGCTTCGAGCCGCGCGACCTGGGCGTCGACATAGGCCGTGAGCGGGTCGTTGGCGATCGCGGTGGTGCGGGTCGCGGCCGCGACGACGTCGATCGTGGCTTGCGCCCGGAACTCGGCCAGCTCGGCGCCCGAGAGCTTGGCCTTGCCCTGCGCGATGCGGGTCGCGTTGGCGGTCGCGACCTGGGCATCGACGTGGGCGTTGATCGCATCGCCCGCGAGGGCGCCGATGCGCACCGCGGCCGTGATCGCGGCCACGTCCCCGGCCGACGCCTGCACCTGGTAGGCGCCGTCATAGGCACTGCCGCCCTGCTGGCTCCGGAAGGCCCAGTAGGTCGCGTAGGCCGCGTCGAGATCGGTGTAGTAGACGTCGCCGAGCGTGCCGTACTGGTTGTGCAACGTGTGGTACTGGAGGGTGCGCGTCACCTCGGTCGCCGCGACCGCGTTGCTGACGTACTGCGTCACCTCGGCGTTGCTGATCGTGCGGCCCGCCTTCGCGGCCTCGTCGCGCGCCTGCGCCTCGAACAGGGCCTTGAAGTAGGCGAGCTCGCCGCTGGCCTCGTTCAGCTTGATCTGGAAGCCGGAATCGTAGACGGCCGGGTTCGGCTGCTGGTTCCGGTAGGACCAGTAGGCGTTGTAGTCGCGCTCGCGGGTGCTCTCGTAGGCCTCGAGGGTCTCCTGGTACTTCCGGTCGGCATCGGCCCCGGTCAGGGCGAGGTCCTTCCAGACGCCGTTGATGAGTTCGTCCGCCTTGCGCTCGTCGCGCACGACCACGTTGTTGACGTTGAGCAGGCTGCCCCCGGTGACCGCGATGCGCACGTCGCCCGCGGCCCGCAGGCTGTTGAGGCGCAGGTCCCCGGTTCCCTGGCGGATCGACACGTCGCCCTGGTCGGCCTGGATGTCGACCCGGTCGCGCAGGGTCTGGCCGGCGGCGAGATTGAGCGCGGCCGCGCCCTTGCCGACGTCGCCGCCCTTGGCGACGAGGGTCAGGATGCCGCCCGTGATGGTGCCCGCCTTGCCGCCGGCCACCGTGATGCCGGCGTTCGAGACGAGGGTCACGTCGTTCCCGTTGCCCGCCGTCACCGAGGCGACGGCGAGGCCCGCGGAGCCGGTGCCCTTGATGTAGACGGAACCGCTCGTCGTGGTCGCGGTCAGCGAGGGCGAGGTCCCGTTCTGGTCGTTGAGGACGACGGTGAGCGCCTGAGCGCCGGCCCCGGGGGTCAGGACGAGGTTCTTGTTCGCGTCGAGCGCGACCTTCGCGGTCCCGGTGCCGATGCTGCCGGCCGCGGTGAGAACCACGTTCACGCCCTGCACGGAGGCGGTGTCGGCGATCTGCTCGATCGAGGTGTTCGACAGGATCGTCGTGGTGCCGGAGGTGTTGACGATCCCGCCCTTGATGAGGACGCGGCCGGCCCCGGTCGAGTTGATCAGGATGTTTCCGGTATCCGCGCCGAAGAAGCTGACGTTGATGGTCCGGTCGGCGCGGATGTTGGCCGAGGCGGTCCGCTCCTGCGGCTGCTCGCGCAGCCACTCCTGGTAGTAGGTCTTCTTGCCGTACCAGGTGCTGGTGCTCCAGCTCTCGCCCTTCCTCGGCTCGGAAAACGGGCCCTGGTCGACGACCTTCACGCCGGAGAAGACGTAGTCCTTGCCCTGGGCGCTGTTGCTGACGTCGAGGTAGTAATAGGTGCCCTCCGCCAGCATCCGCGGCTCGCCGATGGAGATCGTCTGGAAGCCCGTGATGGTCGCCGGGTCCTTCGCCAGGGCGTCGATGCCGGCCCAGGACGAGGTGCCGGTGACCGTGCGCTGGATCTCCCGCTCCGTCTGCCCGACCGCGTAGGCGTAGCGCCACTTCGCCATCGGGTCGTAGGTGCTGGAGCGGCCGGTCGCCGCGCTGGTCGGGCTGACGACCACGGGCGCCCGGTTCACGTCGTTGTAGATCGTGTAGCTCGTCGTCTCGACGGTATCCTGGTTCTGGGCGTTCTTGCTCGCCTGGTAGATCGTCTTCCGGTAGCGGATCCCCGCCGCATCCGAGGCATAGGAGAGGTCGTTGATCTCGACCTTGCCGGCGCCGCGGCTGCTGTTGTCCAGGCGGTTGAGGACGATGTCGAACCGCGAGCCGTTGTTGATCGTGATGTTCGAGTAGCCCGACAGCGCCTTCAGCTCGCCGGTGCCGATGCCGGTGTTGAGGATCGTGCCGGTGACCGAGATGAAGCCGCCGTTGGCGTAGAGTTCCTGCACGACGAGGCGCTGGTTGGCCACGTCGAGGAGCGTCGTGAAGCCGTCCTTCGTCAGGGCGTCGATCTGCATGAACGCGGCGGTCGGCCGGGCGAGCTTGCGCTCGATCTCGGCGATCGCCGTCGCGTCGACGTTCAGCGTGTAGTCGGACCGGCCGCTCTGGATGAGGCCGTTGATGTTGACGTACTGCGCGCTGATCGTGATCTGGTCGGCGTAGAGGCTCGGGGTCGACGACTTGTTGTCGAGGAGATCCGTGATCCTGGCCGGATCGGACGCCTGGAAGCCGTTGCCGACGAAGGCGCCCTTGACCTGCGAGTAGGGTGTGCCCGCCAGCTCGACGACCGACTTGTCCGAGATTCCGCCGGTGATCGAGGCGCTGCCGCCGCTCTGGACGTTGCTCCTGCGGACGATGATCCGCGCGTCCTGGAAGTAGTCGCCGCCGCTCTGGGTCTTCGGCGAGTATTCCGCGTTTGGCGCGATGATGTCGCCACTGATGATGATCGCGGGCGCGGGGATCGTGAAGTTGGTCTCCGCGACGAAGTAGGTGCCGCGGGTGTTGGTGATGTTGATGATGCTCGACGCCGCGTTGGCGAAGTCGCCGCCGGAATCGATGCGCGAGAAGCCCGGGGCGACCGGCGTGTTGCCGTCCTTCTGGGCGTTGGTCCGGGCGACCTCGGCGATGTCGGCGCGGTTCGCGGCGAGGGTGTTCTTCAGCGAGACGTTCTCGCCGTTCAGGAACAGGCCGCCGCTCGATTCCGGCATCCGGATGCCGCCGATCCGCAGGGTCGCGGTCGACTCGTTGACGATCTCGACCTTGGTCGAGGCCTTGGCCTCGAAGGAGCCCGCCCCGGTCAGCTCGTCGGCCTGGACCGCGATGCGGCCCGAGCCCGCCTGGAAGGCGCCGATCGTGATGATCTGAACCTGCTGCCGCGCGGCGCCGACGCCGGTGATGTTGCCCTGGGCGTCCCGGAAGATCTCGGCGAGCCCCTTGGCCTCGAGGACCCCGGCGATGCGGATCACCTCGTCGCGGTAGAATTTCTGCAGGCCCGCATCGTTCTTGTACTGGTTGGCCTTGGCCTGCGCGTCGGTCATCGCGTCGATCAGGGCGACCCGCTGCAATTCGAAGCCGAGCGAGATCGTGATCGGCAGCCGCGGCGCCGTGAGCGAGTTGGTGTTGCCGCCGGTTGGCTGCGCCAGGGTGAAGGTGTTCGGGCTGCCGCCCGTCTCGTCGAGCGTGCCGTCTGCCTTGATGGCCTTGCCGCCGACGTAGATCGTGCCCGTCAGCACCGTCGTGCCCGGGGTCTGCCCGGTGATGATCGTCTGCTTCTGGCCGTTCGGCAGCGTGATCTGGTAGCTGCCGGTGACCTGCCCGTCCGTCTTCGAGAGGTCGTGCAGGACGATCTTGAGGTCGCTGAGGATGCCGGTGCGGATCGTGCCGTCCATGACGACGCGGCCGATCGACTGGCTGTGAGCGTCGCCCGACTGGACCGCCTGGCCGCTGCCGCCGAGCAGATTGTCGACGGCGCCCGCCACCGCGGTCGTCCAGTTGGTGCCCTTGGCCTTGGAATCGGTGCCCGCGACGCCGGTCCAGTTGGTGTAGAGGTTCGCGTCGCCGCCGGTCTCGATCAGCGCGCTGGACCGCACCGTGACGGTGTTCGTCTGGCGCAGATCGATGTTGGAGGCGATCGACTGGATCGGGATGGCGCTGCCCGCGAAGGTGTCGGTGCGCGCGGAGAGGTCGTAAGAATCGTCGCGCGTGTCGGCCTGCACGCCCGCCACGAGATTCACGTCGCCGTAGGCGCGGATCAGCGTGCCGCCGCCCACCGTGACCGCGTTGTTGGGCTTCAGGTTGATGTCGGTGCCGCCGACCGCCACGGTCGCCGCGCCGTAGGTCTCGGAATTGACGACGATCGCGCCCCTTACCTTGGCGTTGGCCGTGGCGAGGAAGGTGCCGAGCGTCAGGAGCTCCGCGCTGTCGCCGATGGTGACTCGGGCGTCGAGCCCGTTCGTGCCGCGGCCGGCATTCCAGGCGCCGCTCAGCGTCGAGGTCGCGCCCGCGCCCGACAGGGCGCCGCCGGTCTTGAGCACCACCTTGTCGGAGACGTCGACCACGTTGAGGGCCGACAGGGTGATGCCGCCGTAGCCGTTGGCGTAGCCCGTCGTCTCGAGCTTGGTCCGGTCGGAGCCGTTGCTCGCGACGTTCACCGCCGTCGTGAGGTCGAGGATCGTGCTGCTGCTGGCGCCCGCGCCGCTGACGAGGCCGCCGGTGCTGCCCGAGATGTTGGCGTCCGCGAGCAGCGGCTTCAGCACCGCGTTCCGGGCATTCGCCGTGATGTCGTAGGCGAGCACCTTCGCGCCGGCCCCGAAATTGGCGGTCGCCGCGTGGGACACGGTGTTGGTGACGACCGCGCCGCTGCCCGCGAGCGCGCCGTAGCTGTTCGTGAGGACCTGACCGTTCGTCCGCGCCGTGTGGTCGGCTGAGAGGTAGAACAGGCCCGTGCCGGCGCGGCCCGTGACGAGATCGATGTTCGCCCGGGCGCCCACGGTCGCCGTGGTGCTGCCCTCCGTCCGGGTGTCGGCCAGAGCCGCCGCCCCCGAGATCAGGCCGCCCGAGCCGGCGGTGGCGACGGCGAGGTTGTCGTCGGTGCCGTTGGCGGAAACCGAGAGGGAGCCGGCGCTGATCGCGTTCGTGGTGGCGATCGTGGCGCTCGTGGTGGTCGCCGAGCGCGCGCGCGACACCGTGGCGCCCGCGGCCACGAGGCCGGCGGTGGCGCTGTTCGAATCCGCGCGCTGCTGCGTCGCGGCGGCCGCCGCGAGCGAGACCGCGCCCGCGATCCTCAGGATCGTCCCGGTGTCGAAGGTGGCCGCGACGGCGCTCTCGTTGGTCACGCCGGTGACCGTGGCGTTGATGCCGATGAGGCCGCCGACCGAGCCGTTCGCGTCGGCCTCCGCGGTCGGGTTCGCGCCCTTGGCGAGGCTGGCCAGGACCGAGACGGTGTTGGCCGTCACGCTGCTCGACCTGGTGTAGGCGCTGACCTGGGCGGCGACGTTCGCCAGGGCGGTCGACGCGCCGACGGCGGCCGTGCCGGCGTTGATGCCGGTGGCCTTGGCGTAGGCGGTGGGCGTGGCGGTCGCGCTGATCAGGAGATCGTCGGCGCTGAGCGTGCTGCCCACGAGCGTGGCGCTGACCACGGGGCGGACGCTGACATTGGCGACGGAGCCGCCCGCCGCGAGCGCGAAGATGCCGCCCGCCACGCTGATGCCGAGCACCTGCGAATCGACATTCGTGGTGTCGGTCGCGCGGATGGCGACGTCGCCGGATGCGGTGACGAGGCTGCTGGAGATGGTGGCGCTGGTGCTGCTCTGAACCGTGTCGCCGGTGCCGGCACCGCCGCCCGCGAAGCTGAAGCCGACGGGCGAGAAGTTCGCGGCCATCGCGGCGGTGCGCGCCCGGCTCGTCAGGCTCGCGGCCTCGGTCGCCGTGACGCTGACCGCGCCGCGGGCCGTGAGCCCGTCATTGGCGTTGCGGATGAAGGCCGCGACGCCGTTGGCGATCAGGTTGCTCGCCGCCGCGACCGCGACGGAGACCGAGGCGCCCCCGTGATGCCGAACGAGGCCGCGATCGAGGCCGCGCCGGTATCGACCGTGAGCGTCGAGGTGTCGCGCGCCGCGACAGTGACGTCGCCCGCCGAGATGCCGGTGCCGTCCCCGTCGATCCCCGCATTCACCTGCGCGGCGACGCGGTTCGTGGTGCCGGCGCCCGAGCCCGCGAGGCTGACGCCGATCGCGCCGCCGGAGACGGCCACCGAGCCGGCCTTGATCGAGGCGTCGATGCGCTGGCCGGAGGTCGCCTGCACGGCGAGGTTGCCGCCGGCCTTGATCCCGCTGTTCGTCGACAGGGCCTCGATGGCCAGCGCCGGCACCGAGGTGCTGCCCGAGCCCGTACCGATCAGGTTGATCGCCACGCCGGTGCCGATGCTCGCCGCCACGGCGACGCCGCCGATGCTGGCGCCGGCCGCGATCGCGGCGACCTCGGCGTTGATGCGGCTGCTGTTGGCCGCACTCACCGAAACGTCGGTCTTGGCGTCGAGGCTGGCATTGTTGAGCGTCGCCCGGGTCGAGCCGCCGATCAGGTTCGTCGCGACGGCGCCGCCGCCCGAGACCGCCACGCCGACGCCGCCGCCCGCGAGAGCGGCCGAGGCCGCGGCGACCTTGGCGTTGATGGTCGAGCCCTCGAAGCCCGGGGTCGCCGAATCGTCGGACGGCACCAGCGCCTCGACCGCGATGCCGCCCGTGCGGGTGGTGACGCCCGCCGAGTCGATCTGCGCCGTGAGGGCGCTGTCGATGACGTTGAGCGCCGTGGCGACGCCGATCGCGCCGCCCACGCCGACCGCGCCGCCCGCGGCGGCGATGGCCGCCGTGCCGACATCGACCGAGATCACGGCCCGGTCCTGGGCGCGAACCGAGACGTCGCCCGCGGTCACGCGCGTCGTGGCGCCCTCGATCGACGCCTTGGTGGCGATGCTGATGGCGTTGCCCGAGTAGCTGCCCGAGCCCGCGACGCCGACGCCGACCGTGGCGCCGGTCGCCACGGCGGCACCCGCCGCGACGATCGCGTTGATGGTGCTGGCCGAGGTCGCGCCGACCGCGACACTGCCCTGCGCGTCGACCGTCGTGCCGGAGATCACGGCCTCGACGGCGGCGCTGCCGTTCGCGCGCAGCGCCGGCTGGGCGAGATTCTTGCCGTCCGAGCCCTTCGTCTGCCAGTCGCCGATGATGTTCTGGGCGCCCGCGAGGCCGATCGCCACGGGGACGCTGGCCACGCCCGCGCCGCCGCCCGCGACGGCGAGGGAGGTGACGTTGGCGTCGATCGCCTGCGTGCTCGTCGCGGTGACGCGCACGGCCGCCGCGCCCGTGACCTTGTTGTTCGCGCCCTGCCCGGTCGCCTTCTCGATCGCCGCGCGGGTTCGCGTGGTGATGATGTTGAGCGCCGAGGCGCCGCCGCCGGAGATCTGCACGTTGGCGATGCCGGCGCCGCCGAGGCTCACCGTCGCCGCCGCGGCGACGGCCTTGATGAAGCCGCCGCTCGTCGCGCCGACCGAGACGTCGCCGCTCGTCGCGGTGAGGCCGGTATCCGCGTTGCGGATCGTCGCCTCCACCGCGTTGCCGATCGTGTTGGTGGCGTTCGAGGCTGCGATCGTCACGCCGACCGCCGCAACGCCCGCGCCGCTGCCCGCGATGCCGGCGGCGGCGACGGTGGCGGTGATCTCCGAATTGTCCTGCGCCGTCACCGAGACCGCACTCGCCCGGATGCCCGTGGCACCGTCCCCGTCGATCGTGGCGCGGGTCGCGACCGCGATGACGTTGCTGGCGCCGACGCCCGCACCCGCCACGCTGACGGCGGCCGCACCGGCGCCCTGGACCGAGGCCGAGACCGCCGCGACGTCCGCCTTGATGGTCTGCCGCGCGGTGGCGGTGACGGAGAGCGCGCCGTCCGCGTCGGCGCTCGTGGTGCCGAGGGAGGCCTGGACCTCGTTGCCCGCGCCGATGACGTTGACCGCGATGCCGACGCCGACCGAGACGCCGACGCCGGCCGCCCCGCCGCCGCCCGCCGCGGCGGCCGCCGCGACGATCAGGGCCTGGATGTCCGAGGTGGCCGAGGCCGTGACGCTGGAGGCGCCGCCCCGCACGGTGAGCGTGCTGCCCGAGACGAGGGCGTTGGTCTTCGTCGTGATGACGTTGGCGGCGCCCGCGCCGCCGCTGCTCACCGAGACGCCGGCCGCGCCGCCGCCGCCCACCGAGAGGGCCGCCGCCGCCGAGACGGCCTTGATGCGGCCGTTGCTGGTGGCGCTCACCGAGACGCCGCCGCTGCGGGTGGTCAGGCCGGTATCCGCGTTGCGGATCGCGGCCTCGACTGTGCCCGCGATGGTGTTGAGCGCCAGCGCGAAGCCGACCGCGACCGAGACGCCCGCGGCCCCGCCGCCCGCCGCCGAGAGGGCGGCCGCGCCGGTCGCCGCCGTGATGGCGGAGGTGTCGCTCGCCTTGACGCTGACGCTGCCGGCCTGGATGCCGCCGGTGCCGTCGCCGTCGATCGTCGCGCGGGTGACGACGCCGATCGCATTCGCGGTCACCGCGCCAGCGCCGCTGCCCGAGACGCCGGCCGCACCGCCGCCCTGGATCGCGGCCGCGGCCGCGACGACGGTCGCCGAGATGGTCTGGTTGGAGGTCGCCTCGACGGCGAGCGCGCCCGCGATGTCGAGGGTCGCGTTCTTGACCGCGGCCTCGACCGCCATCGCGTCGGCGGCGAGCGTGTCCTTGCGGTTCCCGTCCGTGCCGCTCGTGGTCCAGCGGCCGATCCGGTTCTCCGCGCCGCCGACGCCGAGGGCGACGCCGACGCCCGCGGCCCCGCCGCCGCCGCCCGAGGCGGCCGCCGCCGAGACGATCGCCGTGATCTGCGACGTGGCGGTCGCCGTCACCGTGAGTCCGGCCGCACTGGTGATGCGGCTCGAATCGACCGTGGCGTTGACCGTGCCGCGGATGCTGTTCGAGGCGAAGGCGCCGCCGCCCGAGACGCCGACGCCCGCCGCGCCGCCGCCCGCGAGGCTGATCGCCGCCGCCGCCGCCGCCGCGTTGATCCGGCCCGCCCGCGAGGCGGTGACCGAGATGCCGGCCGCGCTCGTCTGGATGAGGGCGGCCGCGTTGGCGATGCTCGCCTCGACCGCGCCCGCGATGCTGTTGAGCGCGATGGTGAAGCCGACCGCGACCGAGACGCCGGCCGAGCCGCCGCCGGAACCGGCGAGCGAGGCCGAGCCCGCGAAGGCGTCGATCGTCGAGGAATCCGCCGCGTTGACCGTGATGGAGCCCGCCGTGATGCCGGTCCCGGCGCCATCGATCGTGGCGCGGGTCGAGACCGCGATGGCGTTCGTCACCACGACGCCCGCCGCCGAGACGCCGACGCCCGCCGCGCCGCCGCCGCCGATCGAGGCCGCCGCCGCCGCGACCTGCGCGGTGATGGACTGGGTCGAGGTCGCCTCGACCTTGAGGGCGCCCGCCGTCGTGACGCCGCCGTTGCGCAGGCGCGCCTCGACGAGCGAGCCCTGGCCGTCCACCGCCGTGTCGACCCGGTCCTTGCCCGTGCCGGTCGAGGTCCAGCCGCCGATCTGGTTGGCGGCCGCCGAGGCGCCCAGCGCCACGCCGACGCCCGCCGAGCCGCCGAGGGCGACCGCGGCGCTCGCCGCGAGCACCCGCGCCTCGATCTGCGACGTGCCCGCCGCCGTGATGGTGACGCTGCCGCTCTGCGTGATCGGGCTCGCATCGACGATCGCGCTCGTCACCGAGCGGATCGTGTTGAAGGCGAAGGCGCCGCCGCCCGCCACCGCGACGCCGGCCGTGCCGCCGCCGCCGAGGCTCACCGCCGCGGCCGTCGTGTTCGCCCGGATGGTGGACGCATTTCGGGCGTTGACGAGCAGAGCGCCCGCCGCGGCGACGCCGTTGCCGACGTTCTGCATGTAGGCCTGGGCGGCGGCGTTGATCGTGTTGAGCGCGAGCGCGAAGCCGATCGAGACCGAGACGCCGGCCGTGCCGCCGAGCGAGGCGGAGACCGCCGCGGTCAGCGCGTTCGCGACGATGCTCGACGTGTCCTGCGCCTGCACCGTGACGGCGCCGGCCGTGATCGCGTTGCTGGCGATGGCGCTGCCCACGACGCCGTTGCCCTCGATGAAGGCGCGGGTCGAGACACCGATGGCGTTGATGACGGCGGTCGCGCCGGCGCTGACGCCGACGCCGTTCGAGCCGCCGCCCGCGAGCGCCGCCGAGAGCGCGGCGATGTCGGCCGTGATGGCGTTCTTCGAGAGCGCGTCGACGGTGAGCGCGCCCTTGGCATCGACGGCGACGCGGGTGAGCGAGGCCTCGGTCACGGTGCCGCCGTTTATGGCGAGCGCGTAGGAGGTCGAGCCGTCCGTGCCGGACGGAGTCCAGGTGCCGATGCGGTTCTCGGCGATGGCCGCGCCGACGCCGACCCCGACGCCGTTCGAGCCGCCGACGCCCACAGCCAGCGCGGCGGCCAGGATCTTCGCCTCGATCGTCGCCGAGGCCTCGGCCTTCACCGAGACGTCGCCGGTGCCGGTGGTCTTGAGCACGCTCTCGGCGGCCTGGGCGCGGGTGCTCGTGGTGATGACGTTGCGCGCGTAGGTGATCGCGGCGCTGATCGCGACGCCGTTCGAGGCGCCGGCCCCGATGCTGATCGCCGCCGAGGCCGCGTTCGCCTTGATCGAACCCGCCGACTTGGCGCTGACCAGGATGGCGCCGCTCGTCTGCAGCGTCCGGTCGATGTTGCGCACCACCGCCGAGACGTCGTTGGCGATGCTGTTGAGGGCGATGCTGCCGCCGACCGCGATGGAGACCGCGTTCGAGGGCGAGGCTGCGAGGGCGAGGCTCGCCGAGAGGGCGGTGGCCGAGATGGCGGAGGTGTCCTGAGCGGTCACCGTCGCGCCCGCGGCCGACAGGCCGATCCCCGTGCCGGTCCTGTCGCCGTCGACCAGCGCCGCGGTGGCGAGGCCGATATTGTTCATGGCGAAGGTGCCGCCGATGCTGAAGGCGACGGCATTCGAGCTGGAGACGGTGGCGCCGACCGCGATCGCCGCGATGTTGGCGGTGATCGTGTTCTGGCTCGCGGCCGTCACCGCGAGGGCGCCCGTCGCCGCGACGGAGGTGTTCGAGAGCGTCGCCGAGACGTCGGCGCGCGAGCTCATCGCGGGCGTCTCGCTGATCGTATTGGTGGCCGCATCGTAGGCGGTCCAGCGGCCGATCTCGTTGTAGGCGATGGCGATGCCGAGCGCGCCCGCGCCGCCGGACCCGCCGCCGCTGACGCCGACCGAGGCCGCCGCGGCGACGACGTCCGCCTTGATGGTGGCGAGGCTTGAGGCCGCCACCGTCACCGCGCCGGCCGCATCGATGGAGGCGCCCTGCACGGAGGCCGTCGTGCTGCTGTTGATCGTGTTGACGGCGCCGACGCCGGCGCCGGACACGCCGACGCCCTTGCCGCCGCTGCTGACGCCCACCGCCACGCTGGCGGCCGCGGCGAGGGTCTCGATCCGGCCCTTGCGGTCGGCCGTCACGGTGACGCCGCCGCTGCGGGTCGTCACCTGCGCGTTCTGCACCGAGGCGCTGACGTTGCCGGTGACGCTGTTGAGCGCCACGCTCGCGGCGAGGGCGACCGTGATCGCCCCGCCCTGGCCAAGGCCGGCCGCGATGGAGGCCGCACCGACATTGGCCTTGATGCCGGACTCGTTGAGGGCCGTGACCGACAGGCTGCCGGCATCGATCACGCCGGCATTGACGATCTCGGCGACGGTCGCGACGTCGATGACGTTGCGGGCGACCGAGCCGCCGAGGCTCACCGAGGTCGCGCTGCCGCTGGTGCTGCCCGACAGGCCGACCGAGACGGCGACGGTGGTGGCGTCGACGGTCTCCTTCGACGTGGCGCTGACGCTCACCGCGCCCGCGGCGCGCACCGGCGTGCCGGAGAGCGTGGCGCGCACGGCGGCCGCGGAGCCGACCACGTTGTTCGAGACGGAGGCGCCGATGGCGACGCCGGTCGCCTTGTCGCCGCTGGTGCCGGCGAGCGCGATCGAGGTCGCGCCGGTCAGCGCGGCGATCTCGGCGATGTCGCTCGCCGCCACGGTGAGGCTGCCGACCTTCGCGGCATCGGTGGTGCCGTCGCCGACCTTGGAGGCGAGGATCTCGGCGACCGTCGAGCCGCCCACATTGTTGAGGGCGAGCGCCCCGCCGCCCGCGACGGCGACGCCCTGGCCCTGCGAGCTGACCTGCGCGGCGACCGAGGCCGCGAAGGTCTGCGCGAAGATCTTGGCCTCGCGCGCGGCGGAGACCGAGACGGCGCCGGAGCCCGAGACGTTCGCGACCTGCGTGATGCGTGCGGTGACGTCGCTCTGGATCTCGTTGTCGGCGAGCGCGGCGCCGATCGACACCGTCGGCTTCGTGCTCGAATTGCTGGAATCGGCCGACAGGTTGGCCGAGACCGCGAGCGCCACCGAGGTCGCCCGGATGATCGCCTTGTCCTTGGCCGCGACGGTGACGCCGCCCGCGCCCGAGCTCACCGCGTCGTCGGTGCTGCCGGTGCCGTCGATGATCGCCGAGGTTGCCGTGACGATCTTGTTGCCGACATAGAGGCCGCCGCCCGAGAGGGCGAGATTCTGATCGGTGCCGCCGCTGCCGCCGCCCGTCGAGACGCCGACCGCCACAGCCGCCGCCGTGGTCTTCGCGATGATCGATTCGGCGGATTCCGCCTCGACCGCGACCTTGCGGCCGGCCGTGAGGCGCGACCGCGCCACGCTCGCCCGCACGTCGAGGGAGCGGCCGGTGCCGTCCTTGAAGTTCGCGCCGGTCGGCAGGCCGCTGCCGTAGAAGCCGATCATGTTGAAGGCGAGGGTCACGCCGATGGCGACCGCCTGCGAGGCGCCCTTGCCGACGATGACCGCGGCCGCCGCGGCCGCCGTCTCGGCGGTGATGTCGGAATCGCTGCGCGCGGACACGGAGATGCCGCCGCTGCCGCCCGTCCCGTCCTGGCTCGGAGCCAGGGTGCCCGAGGCGGTGATCTTGCTGTCCGCGATGTGCGCGTCGACGCCGCCGAGGATCGTGTTGAAGCCGAGCGCGCCGCCGCCCGCGAAGCCGAGGTTCTTGCCGTCCTCGGTGCTGAGCAGCACCGCAATCGCGGTCGCCGTCGCCTTGGCATTGATGGTCGCGTCGCTCTTGGCCGCGACGGTCACGTTGCCGGCGCTGGCGGTGAGGTCGCCGACCCGGTCGATCCCGGCGACGAGCGCCTCCTCGGCGATGGTGTTGCGGGCGACGCTGAGCGCGACCGCGATCGTCTTGCCGGATTCGGTGCCGGTGCCGCCCGTGCCACCCGTCGTGCCGCCGGAGGTCCCGCCCGTGGATCCGCCGCTCGCCGGGTCCGTCGGCGGCATCCGGTAGGCCACCGCCGTCACGGGAGCCGTGACGACCGCGTCGATGCGCGACTCGCTCGTCGCGGAGACCGCGACGCCGCCGGCCGCCCTGAGGCTCGCCACGTCGGCGATGGTGGCCGAGGTCGAGAGGCGGGCGAAGTTCAGCGCCACGACCGCGCCGACGCTCGTGACCTGGGCGCCGACCGTGGTGACGGCGTTCTCGATCCGGGCGTCGATCGTCGCCTTCGACTGCGCCGCCACCGTCACCGTGCCGGTGGCGTTGATCGGCTGACCGGAGATCGAGGCCGTCGCCTCGAAGGTGTTGGCCCCCTGGATCACGGTGCCGAGGTCGGTGCCGAGGATCGCGTCCGAGAGGTCGAAAAGCACGTTCTGGCTCGACGTGCCGATCTTGTTGAAGGCCGCCGTGACGCCGACCGCGGTGCCGCTCGATTCCACCGTGCTGTCGACGGTGGCCTTGATGCTGCCGGTGTTCCTGGCCTCGACCGTGACGTTGCCGACCGTCTTGCCCGTCGCGGCATCGCCGAGCTTCGAGCCGGTGATCGTCGCGAGGCTCGATCCCGTGACGACGTTCGCCGCGATGACGGCGCCGATTGCGACCGATTCCTTGGTGCCGGGCTTGGTGCCGGGCTTCAGCTTCGACTCGACCTTGCTCGTCACGCTCGTCCCGATTGAGCCCGTCTGCGCGGCCGTCACCGCGACGTCGCCCGCCTGGATCACCGCCGCGTTGACGAGGCTCGCCGCGGCGGTGCTGCGCACGTCGTTCGAGACGAGGATGCCGCTCGCCGCCGCCGCGTAGGGCTTCGAGGCCGCGGTGCTGCCGGCCGAGGTCGAGCCCTGCGCCGGAGCCGTCGCGGAGCCGCCCGTGTCCTTGCTCTCGCCGAGGTTGAGAACGCCCGGCGGCAGGAATTTCACGAACTCCTTGAGGTTGTTCTCGCGCCAGGAATTAGCCTCGCTGAAGATCTCGGTCGCGAGATTGACGCTCTTCGTCGCGCCGAAATAGACGTAGCGCTTCTCCTGGCCGTTCTCCTTGGCGAAGACGATGTCGCCGAACTTGACGGTCTTGGTGCCCGACTTGGTGGTGTAGGTGTAGTCGTCGAGGATCTTGTTGGCGAAGTCCTCGAGCACGCTCGGCTTCGTGAGGCTCGCGAGCGAGGACAGGCTGTTCTGCGAGTCGATCCTGCCGGCGCCCGTCGCCGAGATCGTGATCGCGCCGCCGGCATCGACCGTCTTCGCGGTCGTGGAATTGTCGAGGGTCGCGAGCGCGCGGGCATTCACCATGTTGCCGGTGAGCGCGACGCCGACCGCGTAGGCGCTTGCGTCCTTCAGCACCGCGTTCGCGGCGCTGGCCTTGTTGGTGATCTTGGCCTCGATCGTCGCACTGGACGTAGCCGAGACGGTGAGCGCGCTCCCCGCGCCCGTGGCGACGCCCGTGCGCAGGACCCGGGCGGTGGCCCCGGACGGCGTGTCGTCGTTGTTGAGGCCCTGCGCGATCAGCGGCTGGCCGGTGATCGTGTCGGCGGCGCGGAACAGGACGTTCTGCTCCTTCCAGCCGATCGTGTTGAAGGCGAGGGTGATCGAGACCGCGCCCTGATCGCTCGACGTCGCGGTCTTGTTGGTCGCCTGGATCGTAGCCGTGTTGTCGGCCGTGACGGAGAGGCCGCCGCCGCCCGTGACCGTGCTGTCGAGGATCGCGGCGTCGGCGGCGCCGAGCACGCTGTTCGTGGCGATGACGCCGCCGAGCGCGAGGCTCTTCGTCTGCGTCTTGGTGCCGATCGCCGGCGTGCCGGCGGCCGGGTCCGCCGTGGGCGTGCTGCCGGCGGCCGGGGCGGGCTGGCCGTTCGTCGGCTTGTAGGAACTCGCCGACTTCACCGTCGCCGCGCTGTCGGCGGTGGCGGTGATGGTCGCTGTCTCCTTGGCGGAGACGGTGATCGCGCCCGTGCCCGAGGTCGCGGTGGTGGCGACGATCTGCGCGGTCGCGTCGCCGTGCACGCTGTTGAGCACGACGAGGCCGCCGATCGCGAGGGCGGCGGCCGATTGCGGCTGCGCGGCGCCCGGATTGGCAGCGGAGGGGTCGCCGGTCGGCGCGTCGGTCGTGGTGGCAGGCGTCGCCGCGGCGGGCGCCGCCGGCATGGCGGGCGTGCCAGTTCCGGTGCCGGTGCTCGTGGTGCCCGGCAGCTTCAGTCCGTCGGGGATGAAGTTCGAGTCGAGCGCGCGCTTCCAGAGCAGCTTGTCGGTGAAGTCGGTGGCGGCGAGGTCGATCTTGACCGGCGTGCCGTCCGGGTTCGTCGACGCGCCCATGTAGACGTAGATGTCGCCCGCCTTGTAGTCGCTCGCCTTGCTCGCGATCTTGACCCAATCCGCCTTGCCGGCGGTCTTCGCGATGACGTCGACGGTGCTCGGCTGCTTGTCGGTCAGGGTCGCGGCGGCGACGTACTTGTAGACCGCGCCGTCCGCCGTCTGGATCGTGTCGCCGGTCTTGATCGTGACCCGCTCGGTGGTGGTGATCTGGTAGGTCGGCTTGGCGTAGCCGTCGGCGATGCGCACCCGCGTGCCGAAGGTGACGGTCTGGAGGTTGGCGGTCTTCGGCGGCTGGCCGAGGGCCGTGAAATCCAGGGTCACGAAATCGGCGGTGCTGATGCCGAGCGGCTTCAGGAACGCATCGAGCCCCTCCTTCAGCGCGACGATCTTCTCGCCGGCGGCCAGCGTCAGCTTCTCGATGCCGACGACGCGCCCGATCGTGTCGCCGACCGCCTTCTGGGCCGCGTTGCTGCTCTTGCGGAGCGCCGCGTCGTCGAGATAGCCGCGGGCCGCGGCCTCGGCGGCGACGCGGTAGGCCGCATCGCGCAGGGCATCGGTCTCCGGCTTCAGGATGTCCGTCGCGGCGACCTTCTTCAGTTCGTCGGCCGCCGCGAGCAGGCGGGCTCGCAGCGTCGTCGTGTCGTTGGCCGGGATCTTGGTGTTGGCGGGATCCGCCAGCGCCTCCATCGCGTCGGTGAGAGCCTTGTAGACCGCGCGGAGCTGGGTCGCCGCGTCGGATTTCGCCTTGAGCTCGGCCTGGGCGCGCTCCAGCGAGGCGGTGGCCCGCTCCACTTGCGAGCGCGCCTCGATGACGAGTTGCTTCACCCGCTCGACCTGCGCCGCGATCTTGTCCTCCAGCGCCGTCACCTCGGCGGGCAGGAGATCCTTGCGGTTCTTGATCAGGTTCGATTGCAGCGTTGCCGACTGCGTCTCGTTCGGGTTCGTCGAGAAGTCGGACGGCAGGAACTTGTTGAGCTTCGACTGGTTCGTGACCGCGCCGCCATCGGTCTTCACCACGGTGGAGCTCGTCACGATCTGCGCGTTCGAGGTGATGCCGGCGGCATCCTGCGCCGTCACCGAGAGGGCGCCCCCCGCCTCGACCGTCCGGCCCGTCGCGCCGGTGTTGTCGATGCGCGCGAGCGCGCTGCCGCTCACCTTGTTCGAGGAGAGCACGAGGCCGAAGCCCGTGCCGCCCGAGCCCTTCATCGAGTCGGTCGAGGACAGGGCCGCGTTGCTGATCGTGGCGTTGATCTTGGCCGACGAGGTCGCCGCGACCGTGAGGTCGCCCCCGGCCTTGGCCGAGGATTGCACGATCGTCGCCTTGGCGCCGGAGCCGACCTCGCCGCCGAAGGCGTTCGAGAGGGTCGGCGAGCCGATCAGCGCGTCGATCGTGTTGAACAGCAGATTCTGGGTCTCGTAGCCCACCGAGTTGAAGGCGAGGGTCACCGCGGCCGAGACGCCGCCCTCGGTTCCGCCGGAGGTGGTGGAGGCCGCGCGCAGGCGCGCATCCACGCCCGCCTCGTTCTCCGCCTCGACGGCGAGGTCGCCCGTGGTCGCCTCGATCGTCGAGCGCAGCACGCTCGCGCCCGCGCCGCCGCGCACGACGTTCGTCGCCGCGATGCCGTTGGCCGCGATCAGCGTCCCGCCGCCCGCGCCGCCGCTGGTGGTCCCGGCCGTGCCGGTCTTCGCCTGGAAGGAAGCGCCGCCCGAGGCCGTGACCGTGCTGACGATCGTGGCGGCGATGTCGGCCGCGTCCTTGGCGAGGACGGAGAGGTCGGCGTGCGCCGTCACGGTGGCGTCGGTGATGCGGGCGCTGGCGCCGCCATTCACCTCGTTGAAGACGATGAGGCCGCCGAACGCCTTCGAGGAGGAGGCGGGCGTGCGGGCCGTCGGGGCGGTGGTGCCCGAAGCGGGCGGCGTCGCGGGCGTCGCCGGGGGAGCCGGGTCGGCCACCTTGTCGAGCGCCGGCAGCACCGTCCGGGCCGGGGCCGGGATCCAGTTGTCGCTGAGGTAATCCTCGCCCTGGAGCGTGACCTTGGCGTTGTCCGGCCCGCGATAGATGTAGATCGTCCCCGCGACGCCCTTGGTGTTGGTGTCGTTCGGGGAGAAACGCACCGTCTGGCCGGTGCGCATGAACTGGTAGCCGTCGAGGGACGAGTAGCGCGCCTTGAGGCGCGTCACCGACGTCGTGCCCTCCGGCGTCGTGACGGTCGTCGTCTCGGCGGTGCCGGCCGCGTTCGTCGTGGTGTTGGTCGTCGTGGCCGTGGTGCCCGCGGGCGCCGGCTTCGTCACGACGCTGGCGCCCTCGGCGACCGCGAACCAGAGGGTCGTGTCCCCGTAATTGGAGGTTCCGAGGTTCACGCTGCGCGACGTGCCGATGAAGATGTAGACCCGCCCGGCGATGGCCGCGTTCGCGCCGGTCCCCACCGCGTAGTCGGCGGCCAGCCGCACCCGGTCGCCGGTCTTCAGGTCCTTGGTGCCCGACTTCGTCGTGTAGTCGTAGATCGTCAGCGCGGTCTCGGCGGCCTTCTTGGCGAGCGCTGCCACGGTGCCGGAGACGGACGACGAGCCGATCATCGCGCTGTCGGCCTCGATCGCGGCGTGGTTCGTCGCCGAGACGGTGACGCTGCCCCCCGTTGAGGTCACGTTCGCGGCGGGCTGGGCCGGGCCTGCGCCGCCTCGGTCGGGGCGCCGATATAGGCCTCGGCCCGGCCGCTCACCTTGTTCGAGGCGAGCACGGCGCCGGCCGAGATGCCGCGCGCGCCGGTCTCGGCCGCGTGCTCGGTATCCTCGGCGTCGGCCTGGGCGACCTCGTTGCCGACCTCGGCCGTGATCTTGGCCTCGCTCTCGGCCGTGACCGAGACGTCGCCCTCGGCCAGCACCGTGGTGCCGGTGATGTAGGCCTTCGCGCCCACCGGCTGCTCGGACTTCGTGGCGGTGGCGATCAGCGGGTCGCCGACGATGGTGTCGACGGCCATGAAGAGCGGGTTGTCCTGCGCGAACCCGACCGTGTTGAAGGCGAGCGTGAAGCCGAGTGCCGTGGTCTCGCCCGCGACCGCGCCCTCGGCCGTCGCCTCGATCTCGGAGGCATTGACGGCGCTGACTGTGACGGCGCCGCCCGACGCGGTCTTCGCGCCCGCGACCGTGCCGCCGTCGATGGTGCTGTCGGCGATGAAGGCGGTGGCGCCGTTGAGCACGCTGTTCGAGACGAGGACGCCGCCGGCCGCGGTGCCGCCCTCGACCTCGCTGGCATCGGTCGCCTGGATCGAGGCCGCGGAATCGGCCGAGACCGTGACGTCGCCGCGCGCCTCGATGGCCGTGTTGACGATCTTCGCCTCGGCCTGGCCCTGCACGGCGTTGCGCGCGAAGATGGCGCCGAAGCCCTTCGAATCGATCTTGCCGACCTTGGGCTTCGAGCCCGTTGTGCCACCGGGCACGACGTTGGCCGCGTCGAGCTTCTTCCAGACCGAGAAATCTGAGAAGTCGCGCGTCGTGTCGCCGAGGTTCAGCGGCGTCGCGCTGTCGGTCCCCATGTACTGGTAGACCGCGCCCTTCTCGCCCACGCCGGTGCCGGTCGGGGTCCAAGTGTCACTGAGGCGGATCTTCTCGCCGAACTTGATCGCCCGCGAGCCCGAGGCGGTGGTGTAGGTGTACTCGGCGAGCAGCGATTCCGCGCTGCGCTCGACGCCGGTGACGGAGCCTGTCTTCACGGCCTTGGCGGAGGCGCCGACCGTGGTCTCGGCCTCGATCGAGACGGTATCCTTCGCCGTGACCGAGACGTCCGTCCCGGCGACGGTCCTGCCCTGCGCATCGATCGTGGCGCGGGCCGCCCCGCTGACGCGGTTCATCGCGACGAGGCCGGAGACGGCGAGCGCGTCGGCGCTGGCGGCCTTCGCCGAGGCGCTGACCTCGTTGCCGAGCTCGGCCGCGATGGCGCCGGAGGACTCCGCTGCGACGGTGATGGCACCGGAGGCCGCGACCGTGCTGTTCGTGATCTCGGCGACGGCCTGGGCCGACGAGGCGCTGCCGAGATTGGTCCCGACCAGGGCGTTGATCGTGTCGAAGGCGAGGTTGCTGCTCTCGTAGCCGATCGCGTTGAAAGCGAGCTGGATGCCCGCCGCCCGCGCCGTGGTGCTCGGCGGCGTGGCGAGACCGGTGCCGCCAGTCGATCCCATTCCGCCCGTCGTGCCGGTGCCGCCCGTCGTGCCGGTGCCACCCGTCGTCCCGGTGTCGGTGGCGCCCGCGTCGGCGACGCCGGTCGGATCGGACTCGCCGGCGGCGCCCTGGGAGGCCGCGGTGATCTGCGCGGCGACCTTCGCCTCGATCGAGCCCTCGGTCTTCGCCGTCACCGAGACGGAGCCGTCGCCGCCCGTCGTCGTGATGGACGCGTTCGCGATGCGCGCCTCGGCGGTCGACAGGATCGTGTTGGTGGCGATGACGCCGTTGATGGCGAGCGCGGTCGCGCGCGTGTTCTGGGCAGTGGCGCCGGCAGGCTTGTCGAAGGCCGAGGTCTGACCGGGCACGGTGCTCGCCGTGCCGGTGCCGGCGGTGCCGTCCGTGGCCGTGCCGGTCTGCTCCTTGATCGTGGCGATGGCCTCGACGGTTGCGTCGGCCTTCGCGGTGATCGTCGCGGCGCGCTCGGCCGAGACGGCGACGCTGCCCGCCGTCACGGTCGAGCCGGTGATGCTCGCGCTCGCCCCGCCCCGGATCTCGTTTCGCACGACGATGCCGCCGGCCGCCGTGGCGCCGGAGCCGCCGGCCTTCGCCGCACCGGTGCCGCTGGTGGCGCCCTCGCCGTCGCCGACGCGGCGCCAGAGGTCGAGGTCGGCGTAGTTCGCACTGCGCAGGTCGAGATCGGCAACGGTCTTGTCCGCGCCCATCCAGGCGTAGATCGCGTCCTTCGGGCCGATCTTCTGCCAGGTGCCCGCGACCGTGAAATCGGTGGTGGCGAGGTTGAGCGCCGCGGAGGCGGTGGCGGGGACGTAGCGGTAATAGGAGCCGACCTCGCCCTTGCCGGCGGGATGACCCTCGCTGACGAGCACCACGCTGCCGGGCTGGATGACCCGGGTCGCGGGGCTGGCGGCGGGCTTTTGGCCGGATTGCGCGGCGGTCGTCGAGGTCGGCAGCGCCCCCTTGACCTTGTCGAGGACGGGGATGGTCGGAATCGCGTCCGGGAAGGTCAGCGCGACGCGCTGGCCGAGCTTGATCGCCACCGGCGTCGCGCTGCTCGCCTGGTAGTCGGACTGGATCTGGGCCTGCTTCTTGAGGCCGCCGTCGCTCGACGCCTGACCCGAGGAGACGAGCTTGACGTTGGCGTTGATGGTCGAGGTGTCGGCGGCCCGAGCACCGACTTCCCCGCCGGCCGTGATGGTGGCGGCGGAGACGATCTCGGCGGTCGCCGAGCGCGCCATCCGGTTCGTCGAGATGAGGCCGCCGAAGCTGCGCGAGCCCGCGCTCGTCGTGGTGCCGCTGCCGGCCACCGTCTTGAGGGGCGTCTTGCCGGCAAGCGCCCGCGCCTTGTCGATAGCGACGCCCTTGTCCCGGTTCTTGATCGCTGCGGCGGCATTCTGCTCCGGCGTGCGAACGGTCACGGTGTTGCTGACCGTGGCGTTGACGGTGCCGGCGCTCGCCGCGTTGACGCCGACCGCGCCCGAGGCGGTGACGTTCGCAGCACTGATCCGCGCCACGATCGACTGCGTGGCGAGCACGGTGAAAAAGCCCGTGCCGAGCACTGCGTCGAGGGCGGTGCCGACGATCTTGTCGGCGATGGCGCTCGTCGCGATGCCGGTCAGGCCGTAGCCGACGACGTTGAAGGCCGCCGCGCCGCCGATCGCGGTGCCGCCGCCCTTCGAACCGCCCTCGACGGTGGTCTCGACGCGCGAATCGATCTTCGAGACGTCGCCCGCGCTGACGGTGACGTCGCCCGACGCCGCCGCGACGCTGCCGCGGGTGATCGTGGCCGTGGTGCTGCCGAGCACGACGTTCGCGGCGAGCGAGCCGGCGACGCCGAACTTGCTCGGCGCGCTCGACGCCTGCGCCGTGGTGGTCAGGTCGAGGGCGTTCTCGGCCGTCAGGGTGACGCCGGTCTCGCCGGCCACGATGGAATCCGTGAGGGCGGCGGTGACGTCGCGCTCCGCCGTGTTGATGGCCGAGCCGCGGCCGATCGCGACCGCGCCCTGGCTGACGACGGCCGAATCGACCTGCTGGTCGAGCGTCGTGATGTCGGTCGGCACGGCGATGGCGCGGGCCACCGTGGCGTCCATGGCGGTGACGGTGATGCTGCCGGCACCCGCCGAGAGGCGGGCCTTCTCGGCCGTCGCGCTGGTCGCGCCGGTGAGCAGGTTGCGCGCCTGGATCGCCCGGGCCTCGATCTCGGTGCTGTTGGTGGCGACGGCCAGCAGCGAGGCGCCCGTGACGGCGACGCCGCGCACGGCGACGCGCACGGTGTCGTTGGCGGTGATCAGGGCGGCGCCGGCCTTGACCGGCGCGGCGAGCGAGCCGTCGTCCTCGCCGTCGCCGGCGAGCGCTTTGGTCGGGTTGACCGGATCGTCGGGCGCCTCGGTGGCGGCGCCGATCTTCACGAGCAGCTTGCCGCGGTTCTCCGCCTGGAGCGCGACGCCGCCCTCCGCCGTGATCACGGCCGGGTCGGTCGCGAGGGGGGCGGCCGTCGGCAGGGTGCCGTTCGCCGCCACCCCGACATCGACGCTCGTCGTGCGGGTGACGGTCTGGTTCCCGGTGAGCGCGAACAGGTTGAGGATGTCGCTGAGGATCGGGATGTTGGCGTTGTCGGCCGCGACGAGCTTCGTCGTCACGGTGGTGGTGTCGGTCGCCGCGAGCCGGACCGCGACGGCCGGGTCGCTGCCCGGCAGCGTCGCCGCACCGGTCTGCGTGAGGCGCGCATCCTTGTCGACGGTGACCTGCGTGGTGTTGGTGACGGTGGTCTCGGCCTTCTTGATCACGCCCTCGACGGCGAGCTCGGCCGGCGTGAACACGTCCGACAGGCTGCTCTCGCCGGTGACGATGCCCTTGAGCGTGTCGCCCGTGCGCTTCGCCGTGTCCATGAAGGTGCCGGCGCCGGGCAGGACGAGGCCGACCGCCTTGACGTCGACCGTGGCACGCGTGGTCGACGCGAGCTTGATCGTGCCGCCGTTGACCGCGCCCGTCGCGCCGACCGCGATGGCCGAGATGTTGGTCTGCGTCGGGGTGATGCGCTTGAGCTGCGAGGAGAGCGCCGAGCGGAGCGTGACGCTGTTCTCGACGTCGGTGGTCAGCTCGGCGGCGCCCGCGAGCGCCGTGACCGTGCCGTCGAGGGTGATCCGGGCGCCGCCCGTGGTCGAGACGGAGAGCGTCTGGGTGTTGATGGGCGCCGCGTCGGCGACCGTGATGCTGCTGCGCACCGCGATCGAGACCGAGGTGCCCCCGATGACGGCGCCCTGGTTGATCGTCACGCCCATCCGCGCGACGGCGCTGGCCGCGCGGTCGCCGTTGCTCGTGACGAGAACCGGACTCACCGTCGCATCCGTCGCGAGGGTGACCGCGCCGCTCGCCTGGATCGTCTTGCCCTGCGCGACCACGAGGCTGTTATCGCCCGAGCCGCCGCGGAAGGTGATCCCGATGTCCCCGGCCTGCGCCTTGACGTCGGCCGAGAGATCGATGCGGTCGTCGCCCGTGCCGCCGTCGAAGCTCACCGCGAGGCTGCCCGTCGTGGCCGTGAGGTTCGTGTCGAACACGAGGGCGTCGTTGCCGGCGCCGGCGCTGAGGCTGAAGCTGGTGCCGGGCGGCAGGGTGGAGAGGTGCAGCGTGTCGTTGCCGGCGCCGAGGAGCACGCCGAAATTCGTGGTCGGCGCCGTGAAGGCGAGGCTCGCGAAGGCCGCGGCCGAGGAGCCGGCCGTCTGGCCGAGGGTATAGCCGCCGGTGCGCGCCGCGAGCGTCGCGTCGAGGTCGCCCGCCACAATGCCCGAGAGGTCGAGCTGCAGGGACCCCTTGCCGCCCGAGAAGACGCCGCTGAGGCTGCCGCCTGAGCCGATCGCTAGCGTGTCGGCGGCAGCCGAGGCGCCGGTGAGATTCGCGACGCCCGAGAAGCTGCCCGTGAACTTGCCGGCCGCGATCGTGCCCGCGTCGGAGCCCGTCAGCGCGAAGCGCGCGCCAGTGCCGTTGCGCAGGACAATGCCGTCCCCGTCGACGGCGCTGGTATCGCTGACGGCGAGCGTCGGGCGGCGTCCGTCCGGCAGGACGTCGAAGGTGGCGACATCGACGGTGATGACGTCCTTGTTCGCGGCCGAGCCCTGGATCGTGAAGGTGCTGAACGAGGCGACGTCGCCGAAGGTGTGGAGGACGCTACCCTCTCGGCCGTTTGTGAAGTCGAGAATCTGGATACGCTGGATCGTGGTGGCAGACTGGTTCGCGCCCTGGGTTTCCTGCACGAGCTTGACGAGGAGCTGATGCTCCTGCGTCGGCGGGTCGGACGGCACTGTGTAGGTGATGTCCGAGTTGAGGAGGACGCGCGGCTCCAGCGGATCGAAGATCAGCCGGTCGCGGTAGAGCATCCGGTCCGTCTTCGCCTTGAGGCGCATGACGAGCTGGCGCTTGGTGGGACGCTTGGCGCGCGCCGCGTCCTCGGCCGGCTTCGGCCGGTTGCGGCGGCGAAACAGCGGCCCCCAGAAGCCTTCCGACTTGAACGGAAAAGCCATCCCACTTTCTCCAGCCGAAGAGCGCGCGCCACGGTGGCGTGCACGAGGCGCAAGAACCCGGCACGCCGAAGGGCTGCCGGGGTTACTCGGTCACAAGGTCAGATGACGGGTCCGTCGCTCCCCCCGGCGCGACGGTCCTTGGCTGGAGAGGCTTCGCCCCGGCCGCGAGGAGCGGCCGGGGCGAAGTCGCGTCAGGCGTTGCCCGACGTCTCGAAGTCGGCCGGCGCGGCCGGGGCCGTATCGGGCGCTTCGGCGGCGGCTCCGCCCCCGATCCGCTCGGCGATCGGGGTCAGGTTCCGCAGCGAGGCGAGGTGCTGGTAGACCAGCTCCAGCTCGTCAGCCTGCATCAGCTCGGCGAGCCGGTCGGCCGGCAGCGCCTTCAGGCGCTCGCGGTTGACCACGCTGAAGCCCGACAGCGTCGAGCGCTGGCCCGTGCGCAGGGTGAATTGCGCCTGCATCGGCTCCAGGAGGTCGAGGTCCTGCAGCCGCTTCACGAAGATCTTCGTGCGCTGGAACTGCACCTGATAGGCCTGGAGGAAGCCCAGCACGTTCTGGAGGTACTGGGTGCGCTCGCCGTCGGCGTCGAACAGGCGCTCGCCGCGGCCCTCGTCGTTGCAGCCGGCGAACTCCTCGTCCACGCACAGGGTGAAGGTGGCGTCGGCATCGTTCGCGTTGTCGCTGGAGAACACGAACGGATAGCGGCGCAGGAAGGCCGGAACGTAGTTGCCCGCCCAGGCGCCGGTGTCGTTGACGTAGAGGTTCTCGTTGTCGCGGATGCCGAGGAGGGCCACCGGGATGATCTCGTCGGCGGCGCCGCCGAACACGATCGTGTACTCGGCCGAGGCGTTGCCGAACTCGGCCACCATCAGCGGCACGGAATTGACGCCCCGCGCGAAGTCGAAGGTGGCGCCGGCCTTGACGGACCAGGATCCGTGGCGCTGCCGCGTCACCGGCACCGCGCGCTCGTAAATGAGAAGTTGTTTGGTCATGGTTCCCCCAGGGGATGGATGTGCGATTCCCGCATCGTTCCGTACGCTTGATAACAAGGCGGTCGCACGTTGCGGAGGCGGTCGGTGCGTTTCGTATTGATCCTGCGTCTCACACCGGACGTCGTATTCTGAAAGGCACAGTTGAGGTAAATCAAAGGCGCTCGAAAGCGTGGCCTTTGTCTGCCAGTACATTGAAAAATGATCGCCGGTTCGTAGCCGATCCGCGCCTCGTTTCAGCGTATTCGCGGCCGGGAATTCAGGCCGCGCCAATGGCGAGGCGTGATTTTGGTGGCTTTCAGGCCATCTCCACCAGTCCTTAACCCGCCCAAGCACGCGCCGATCGGCCCCGTGACCTGAAAACGACCGCCTTGCGGATGAATACCGGGGCGCCCCAGGTGCGGAGGTTTTCCGGCCGGGAACCGATGCAGCGCGGGGCGCCGCCGGCAGGCGCCCGGCCGCAGGCGGATTGCGGCACGCCGGGCCGCCTCGCTCAGATCGCGGCCCGGCGCCGTCCGCGCATCGGCCGCAGGAGGTCCGCCTCCGTTCCGAACTTGGCGATGTAGGCCGTGTTGAGCCCGAGGCATTCCCGCGAGGCGCAGGCGTCGCGGTGGACGCACTGGTAGAAGCCGTTGCGCTCGAACTCCCGCCAGAAATCGGGGTCGATGTGCAGTTCCGGCTGGCCGTTGACGAGCGCGTCGCCGAGATCGCCGAGAAGGCATTCGGGGAAGTTCTTGATCTCGACGGCCCGGCCGAGGGCGCGGGCGCGCAGGACGGCCTCGCGTAGGTAGGGCAGCAGCACCGCGTGGGAGGCCACGAGATCCTTCTCGTCGCGCTCGGCCATCGGGAAGTAGACCCAGAATTCCATCTGGGTCAGGCGCTTGAGGTGGGCGAGCCGCTCCACGATCCCGGGCAGGAGGCGGTAGCTCCTGGCCGTCACCACGGTATTCGTGAGCGTCGCGATCCCCTCCATCGCGTCGAGGGTCTCGAGCCCGCGGAGGGCCCGCTCGAAGGAGCCCGGCACGAGGGTGAGGCCGTCGTGGCTCTCGGCGTCCGAGCCGGCGATCGAGACGAAGAACTCATCGACGCCGGCCTCGACGAGGCGCCGGCAGAAGCTCGCCTGGCCGAGATGCATGCCGTGGGTCTGGATGCGCACGTGCTCGAAGCCGCTCGCCCGGGCGCGGCGGGCGAGGTCCGGCAGGTCCCGTCTCAGGGTGATCTCGGATCCGGTGAGGATCAGGCCGTTCCAGCGCCGCTCCCGCGCGTTCTGCGCGAGCACCGCCTCGAAATGGGCATCGGATTCCGGCGCGAGCCGGTCCATCGTCCCCTCGATCATGCAGTGCACGCACTTGAGATTGCAGCGGAACTCCATCGTCAGGGAGACGTAGGCCGCGTGGTCGTAGCGTCCCATCCGCGGCCTCACAGCAATCCGTAATAGGCGCTCTTCGTCACCCGCGGGCGCCCGTCGACCACGGCGTAGTCGATTCCGACGTCGAAGAGCAGGTGCGAGAGCCGCCGCCGCTCATCCCGCAGGAAGGCGACGAGGTCTTCCGGGTAGGCGAGCCGTTCGAGGGCGAGGATCAACGGGTCGATTCCGATCCGCGAGAAGTAGACGCCCTCGCACAGGCGCTTGTTGGCGACGACGACGGTGCGGCAGCCCATCAGTTCAGGCCAGAGAATCGCGTCGAGATCGAGGCCGGGCAGGTCGAGATGGGCCGAGCAGGCGGTCTTCGCGCGGATCGCCTCGCGCTCGGTGGCCGCGTCGAAGAAGCTGTAGAGGTTGTCGAAGCGCAGGCCCTCGCGGGTCAGGGCGTAGGAGAGGCCCGAGGAGACGCTGCTGCCGGGATTGCCGACGTAGACATTGATCTGGTCGAGGTCGCGCTCGCCCCGCGCCAGGGCCTCGTCGAGGTCGAGCGAGAACATGAAGTAGGGGCGCGCCTCCAGGCCGGTGAGATCCGAGTTCGCGAAGGGTGCGAGGATCGCCAGCACCCGCGCGATCGAGACCGCGCGGTCGAGCCGAGCATAGTCGTAGAAGTAGAATTCCCAGGTGGTGACGTCCCCACGCCGCTTGGCGCCCCAGACGCTGTGCCCGGGCCCGAGGCCGTCGCGCAGGGCATCGCAGATGGCGAAGAGGCGCGGATGCGCGCCGGCGCTCGCGAGGGAGTGCCAGAGCAGGGTCGATTGGCGCAGGCGGCCGGTGGTCGGCCCCAGGGGTTCGTAGTCCCACAGGCAGTAATCGGCGTAGCGGTCGCCGGGTGCGGCGAGCTCGACGCGGGCGGGATCAAGCCTCACCGCTCCGATCCTGCGGCGACGCCGGAATAGAGCGTGAGGAAGGGCCGCCCGTCCCGCCCGACGCCGCCCGCGACGTGCCCGAGGGCCTCGTCGCGGCGCTCGGCGAGGATGGCGGCGGCCTCCGCACCCGGAACTCCGAGATCGGCGAAGGCCGCAAGCAGCAGATTCTCGGCCGCACCCACGGTGAGGCCGCAGGCGTAGAGGTTGAGGTCGTAGGAGAGCCGCGGCCCCGGTGCCTCGCGGGCCTCCAGGTAGTGGGGCGCGCCGCGCCCGCTCGCCCGCGCCAGCTCGAGGAGGGCCTGCGCCACGCCGAGCACGCGGGGGCCGGCCTCGCCCCAGCCCGCCTCGCCGGCGCCGATCCGGGCGAGCCGCGCGGCGATCTCGTCGGGGCCGCGCACCCGCGGCCAGTGGTAGAGGGTGACGATCGCCGGCCCGGGCCGGAGCGGATCCCACTTGTAGGCGCGGTGGACGAGGAGCGGCTCGCCCTCCCCCTCGTCCTCGCGCGCCCAGGCGGCGTCCGTGCGGGCCGACCATTCGACGTAGAGCTTGTAGAGCGGCCCGGACGGGCCGTCCTCGTATCCGAGATGGAGGAGGTCGGCCTCCGCGATGTGGGCGGCGGCCTCGGCCCGCTCGGCAGGCCCGAGGCCGAGCTTGGCCGCGAGCCCCTTGAGAACGGGGCCGGGCTCCGGGCCGAGGCTCGTCCGGTGCAGGCTCATCAGGAAGCGGTCGGACTGGAGCGTGCCCGCGGAGGCCTTCACCGAGCGCTCGTAGCCGAAGGGCTGGCCGAGGGCGGCGACGAGGTCGGCGACGCGGGCGCCCTCCGGCGTCCGGCGCAGGGCCGCCGGCCCCGTCGCGGCGCGGTTCGCGGGCGCGAGGCGGGCGTCCGGGCGGGGAGTCTCGACGGGGCCGTGCAGCCGCTCCAGCAGGAGCGCGTGGGGCGCCATCGTCCCGGCCAGCTGCTCGGCCCGGGCCCGGATCCCGGCGAGGAACGTCCCGAGGCCGCGCGGATCCGCAAGGTCCACCGGCGCGAAGGCCCGCCGCGGGAGGAGATCGGCCCCCGCCAGCAGCCGGTAATGGTCGCTCTCGCCGAAGAGGCGCGCCTCCGGCACCGCGACCCGCCCGCCGATCTCGTAGAGGTCGAGGCGATCGGCGAGGGCGTCGGGCAGGGGCGCGCGGCGGGCCGCCGCCCAGAACGGCTCCGGACGGCGGCCGAGGGCGAAGTGCAGGGCGACCGCTCCGGACGCCTCGTCGGCGAGATCCGCCATCCGCCGCGCGTAGCCCTGGCGCAGGATCGCCACGCCCTCGCCGCGGGGCAGGTGCTCCACGAAGGCCTCCAGCGCGCAGGGGATCAGGTCGACCTCGAAGCCTCCGAGGGGACCGGACTCCCGGACGGACCCGCCGATCCCGACGACGTTGCGCAGCCAGGGCGCCCGGCGGCGGCCGGCCCGCAGGACGCGGTGGCGCACCGCACCGTCGGGACCGGCCCCGGCAAGCCCGCGAAGCGCCGCCTCGGCGTCCTCCTGGCTCGTCAGCTCCGCCCGGTAGGCGAGCGCGATCTCGGTGCGGCCCGCGAGCGGCAGCCGCTGGGTCCAGCCCTCTCGCGTGCCGGCATAGGCGGCGAAGGACGGCCGCGCGGGGTCGGGCGGCCGCGACACGCTCGCGAGCCGGTCGCAGGCCCCTGCCGCCGGATCCTCGATCCAGGCCTCGCCGAGGGTGCCGCCGATGAGGAAGGCCGCCTCGCCCGTGCAATCGACGAAGATGTCGCCGGCGATCCGCGCGCCGCCCTCGACCGCGATGGCCGCGACGTCGCCGAGCGGCCCGGTCTCGGCCGAGACCGCGCGGCCCGGCACCGCGCGCACCCCTTCCGACAGCGCGATCTCGCGGAAGAAGCGGACGAGGGCGGCGCGGTCGAGATGATAGCCGTAGCTGCCCGCCTCGGTCACCGACGAGCCGCCCGTGTCCGGCGCCGGTCCCAGGCCTGCCGCCGCCATGTGCGTCTGCGGGGCGTAATCCGCGTAAGGCCCCGCCGTGCCGCCCTCCAGCCGCTCCTTCAGCCAGGGATGGAAGATGTCGAGGCCGTCGATGCGCGGCCCGCACTCGCCGTAGGGGTGCCAGTGGCCGGCGCCCGCCTCGAACCAGTCGTCGTAGCGGTTGGCGAGCGCGTAGGTCGCGCCGCAGCGGCGCATGAAGATGGCCTCGTCGATCGCGAAGCCGCGCAGGAAGCGGGTGAAGACGGGGCGCGTCGCGAGGGCACCGGGCGCCGGCGTGCCGGCGCCAGCCACCAGGGTCACCGGCGAGCCGAGCCGGCGCAGGACGCGGCGCAGGTAGGCCGCGGACATCCAGCCGGTGAGGCCGCCCCCGACGACGACGACGACGCGCGGGGCTGAGGTGTCGGAGGACGGGCGCATCATCGCGGGATCTCGGCTGCCGCTCGCGGCATGGCGCGGGCCAGGGCGGGTAGCGCCGCGGCGAGGAGGTCGGCAAGGGGAGCCGCCGGCAGAACGAGATCCGCGCCCGGGCGCACGCGCTCCCGCTGGATCGCGTAGGTCGGCCGCAGCAGGGTCTCGTAGCGGCCGAGATAGGCGTCGAGGGCGGTGAGCAGGGGCGGTCCCGCCCGCGGATCCCGCAGCGCCTCCGCGGTGAAGCTGCGGAGCTTGCGCGCGAGCGCCACGTCGAGGGGCACGTCGAGCCAGATCAGAAGGTCGATGAAGGCGCCCGTGCCCGCGTGAGCACGCCCGAGCAGCGTGTCGAACAGCGCGATCCGGGGCTCCGCGCGCCCGAGGCGCAGGGTGCCGCCGCGGGCGCGGTCCGGCACGGCCTCGCCGCGCCTGAGGGCGGCGAGGTCGGTTGCCAGCCCCGGCAGCGGAACCTCGGCCAGAGGGGCGCCGCGTCGCAGCCAATCGGCGACCCTGTCCGGCGGCCAGTCGGTGATGCGCTCGTAGGCGTCGTAGGAGACGATCGGCGCACCGCCGAGATGGCGGCACAGCGCCTCGGTGAGGCTGGTCTTGCCGCTGCCGGGCGGTCCGGCGACGGCGACGACGAAGGCCGGCCCGCTCACGGACGCGGCCCCGGCTTGCGGGCCTCGATCAGGTGGAAGGGCGTCTCGAGCGCGACAAGGCCCGCCGTGATCTCCGAAAATCCGAGGCCCTGCAGGACCTCGCGGTAGAGATCGGCCGGGCGGAAGAAGGGCTCGAAGACGAGGTTCGGCGCGGACGCGAAATCCGCCCTCCGCCCACGCCTCGGCAGCGGCGCCCGCTCGAAGATCACGAGGCGGCCGCCCGGTTCCAGAACGGCGCCTGCGCGAATCAGCAGAGCGCGCGCCTCCTCGGGGGGCCAATCGTGCAGGACCGACTTGAAGGTCATCAGATCATGCCCCGTCGGCAGGGCATCGCGGCGCATGTCGCAAGGGTGGAAGGCGGTGCGCGCACCCTCCGCCCGGCCCGCGAGGTTCTCCCGGCCGAGCGCGCAGACCACGGGCAGGTCGACCACCGTCGCGGAAAGATGAGGGGCCCGGGCACAGGCGTGCGCCGCGAACTCGCCGCTGTTGCCGCCGAGATCGAGCAGGCGCCGATGGCGGGTCAGGTCGATTCGGTCGAGGCAGGGGCCGGCCTCGTAGCGGGTGAGGCAGGTCGTGTAGGAGACCCAGCGCCGGGTCGCGGCGAGATTCTCCGGCGTCAGGTCGAAGCAGCGGTCGTAGCGGAACAGCTCGAAGGTGCGCGAGCGCCCCATGAAGGCCGGCATGTCGCCGACGAAGGCGGGGAAGAGGGTGCGCAGATCCTCCGCCGCGGCGGCGGCGAAGGCGAGCTTCGCCTCGATCAGGTCGCGGGCCGGCAGCACCGCCCGGAAATCCGCGGCGAGCGTCACGCCCTCCGCCTGCTCCTCCAGCACGCCGGACGCGGCAAGCAGGCCGACGAGCATGGCGAGCCGCTCCGGCGGGAGCCCTGCGCGATCGGCGAGGGCGATCATCGGGAGGGGCCGCGGGCGAGACGGTCGATCAGGCCGCGATCGAGGGCGAATCCGAGGGCGCGCGCCTCGATCTCGTGTTCGAGAAACCGCTCGACAAGCGGGAAGCCTGTCTCCACCGCCGCGGGCGCCCGACGCGGCGCGTTCATCGACACCGATTCGCGAATGCTGGCGTGAGACGCTGGATCAACAAAAAATCCTCGACGCTGATCGTTCGCGCCACATTCCAATCCTGATTCGTCGGCACGGAGCACGGGGATAGCACTGATCCTGTTGCTCTGCGACACTTGCAAAGCAACATGAAGTCGATATGCAACGAAGGCAAGGCGCTCGATGACGGGCGCTTTTATTCAAGAAAGACATTGACGGTGACTTGGGCGCATCACTGTCCCGCCACGAAGCGGGGCCGGAGGCACCCCGGGTTCCGCCGCTCCGAATGGGGGACGCCGTGAGCGACACGATGGGGACCGGGGCCGACGCGAAGGCCGCCGATCAAGTCCGCGCGATCGAATGGCGCGAGGACGGGATGGCGACCCACTTCGCCAACGTGGTCAACGTCCAGGGCACCCGCGAGCAGGTCGATCTCTTCTTCGGCACGAACCGGACCTGGAACGTCGCCGAGACGGCGAACGTCGTGGTCGATCTCTCGAACCGCATCATCCTGACGCCGCTGGCCGCCAAGCGCCTGCTCTCGGTGCTCGGCGGGGTGCTCGCCGAGTACGAGTCCCGCCACGGACGCCTCGACCTCGAAGGCTGACCACACACCACTCAGCACAGGTCCGGCAGGGCGGGCGGCGAGCCATGAGCGAGCGTTTGGCGGCGGAGGTCCCATCGGCGTCCCAGGCGGACGGCCGGCTGTCGATCCTTGAGCCAGCCCTATGGCAGCGCCTCCAGACGGCCGTCACCCTGGCCGAGGCGACGCAGGCGTGGCTGACGCTCCAGGTCCGGATGCTCCCGGCAGCCTCTGACGGCTGCGTGCTGGCGCCGCAGGACCTCGCCCCCCTGGCGGTCGCGGGTGCGGAGTCGGAGGGCCTTCTGCGCGAGGCGGCGGCCACCGCCCTGCGCGAGAACCGTCCCGTGGTGCACGAGACGGAGGACGGCCCCTCGCGCGCCGCCATCGCGCTGCCCCTCCTGGCGGACGGAGCGGCCTTCGCGGTCGCGGCCTTCGCGGTCGAGACGCGGGACAGGGACGAGTTGCGCGGTGCGATCCGGCAGGTGCAATGGGGAGCCGCCTGGCTCGTCGCCAAGCAGAGCGAGGTGATCGGGCGCCGGGACCGGCAGGGGCTCGCCCGCTCCCGCGCCGCCCTCGACCTGCTCGCGGGCGTGCTGGAGCAGTCGCGCTTCCGCGGCGCCTGCATGGCCGCCGTCACCGACCTCGCCATCACCTTCTCCTGCCAGCGCGTCGCGATCGGCTTCATGCGGCGGGGCGTCGCCCGGGTCGCGGGCATCTCGCACTCGGCCCAGTTCGGCCGCGAGATGAACCTCGTGCGTCGGCTCGGCGCCTGCATGAACGAGGCGGTGGACCAGCGCAGCCTGATCCTGTTCCCGCCGCCGCCGGGCGAGGTCTTCGTCACGACGGCGCATGCCGACCTCGCCCGCCTGCAGCATGACGGGCGCGTGCTGACCGTGCCGCTGCTCGTCGACGACCGCTTCGTCGGCGCGGTCACCCTGGAGCGGCCGGGCGACCAGCCCTTCCTGCCCGAGACCGTCGAGCTGATCGCGGCGACCTGCGCGGCGATCGGCCCGGTTCTGGAGGAGAAGCGCCAGAACGACCGCTGGCTCGCGGTGAAGGCCGCCGATTCCGCGGCCGGGCTCGTGCGCCGGATCGTCGGGCCCAACCGGACCGGGCTGAAGCTCGGCCTGGCCGCGCTCGTCGCCGCCGTCGCCGCCCTTTCGCTGATAAAGGCCGATTACCGCGTCACGGCGGATGCCCGCGTCGAGGGGCTGGTGCGCCGCTCGGTCGTCGCCTCCTACGACGGTTACCTGAAGGCCGCGCAGGTCCGGGCCGGCGACACGGTGCGGAAAGGGGACCTCCTCGCGACGCTGGAGGACCGCGACCTCGCCCTGGAGCGCCTGCGCTGGGTGACGGAGCGCCAGCAGCGCACCTACGAGTACGACAAGGCCCTCGCCACCCGCCAGCCGGCCACGATCAACGTGGTCAAGAGCCAGATCGACCAGGCGGACGCGCAGATCCGCCTCATCGACGAGCAATTGGCGCGGGCGAAATTCACGGCGCCCTTCGACGGGCTGATCGTCTCGGGCGATCTCTCGCAGGCGATCGGCGGCGCGATCAGCCGCGGGCAGGTGCTGTTCGAGATCGCGCCGCTCGACGCCTACCGCGTCGTGCTGAGCGTCGACGAGCGCCTGATCGCGGATCTGCGCGAGGGCCAGACCGGCCAGATGCTCGCCTCCTCGCTGCCCGACCAGCCGCAGGCCCTGACCATCCAGACCATCACGCCGGTGGCGGAGGCGCGGAACGGCCGCAACCTGTTCCGGGTCGAAGGCCGCATCACGGACGGCTCGACCCGCCTGCGGCCGGGGATGGAGGGCATCGCCAAGGTCGATGTCGACCGGCGCCTGCTCGCCTGGATCTGGGCGCGCCCGGTGGTCGACTGGGCGCGGCTGGCGCTCTGGCACTGGTGGCCGTGAGGGGGCGATGGGGCAGTCCCTCTTCAGCCAGTCCTGGTACCGGGTCGCGGGCCTGAAGCCGCGACTGCGCCGCCATGCCGAGATCCACCGCCAGCGCTTCCGCGGCGAGGTCTGGTACATCCTGCAGGACCACCAGACCGGACGGTTCCACCGGCTCTCCCCGGCCGCGAACCTCATCGTCTGCCTGATGGACGGACGCCGGACCCTGCACGAGATCTGGGAGCAGGTGTCCCGGCGCAACGAGGACGACCCGCCGACCCAGGACGACGCGATCCGCCTGATCTCGCAGCTCCACGGGTCCGACCTCCTGCAGGGCGACCTGCCGCCGGATCTGGGCGAACTGGCCGACCGCTCGGAATCCACCGCTCGCCGCACCCTGATCGCCCGGGTGAAGAATCCGCTCGCCCTGCGCTTCCCGCTGTTCGACCCCGACGCCGCCCTCGACCGGCTGGCGCCGCTCTACCGGCCCTTCTTCACGCCCTGGGGCTTCGGCGTCTGGCTCGCGGTGCTGATCAGCGGCGCCGTCCTGGCCGTGCTCAACTGGAACCAGCTCACCGGCGACGTCGCCAACCAGATGCTCTCGGCGCAGAACGTCGCGCTGATGATGTGCCTCTACCCCGTCATCAAGGCCCTGCACGAGGCCGGCCACGCCTGCGCGGCCAAGGCCTGGGGCGGCGAGGTGCACGAGGTCGGCATCATGCTGCTCGTGCTGCTGCCGGCTCCCTACGTCGACGCCTCCTCCTCGGCCGCCTTCGCCAGCAAGTGGCAGCGGATGATGGTCGCCTCCGCCGGGATCTTCGTGGAGCTGTTCCTGGCCGCCGCCGCCGCGATCGTCTGGTCGCTTGCCGAGCCCGGCCTCGTACGGGCGGCGGCCTTCAACGTGATGGTGATCGGCAGCGTCTCGACGCTCGTCTTCAACGGAAACCCGCTGCTGCGCTTCGACGGCTACTACATCCTCGCCGACCTCATCGAGATCCCGAATCTGGGGTCCCGGGCGAACCGCTACGTCTTCTACCTGATCGAGCGCTACGTCCTGAAGATCGAGGGCGCCGAGAGCCCGGTGACGGCTCCCGGTGAGCGGGCCTGGATGACCTTCTACGCGGTGAGCGCCTTCCTCTACCGCACCACCGTCTCGCTCGCGATCGCGACCTTCGTGGCGACGCAGTACTTCATCTTCGGCGTGCTCCTGGCGATCCTCGCCGTCACCGGGATCGTGATCGACCCCCTCGTGAAGGGGATCAAGTTCATCCTGGCCGACCCGAAGCTCAACGGGCGCCGGCGCCGCGCGATCCTCGTCACCGGCGGCGCTGCGGCGGCCATCCTCGCCGTCCTCTTCGCGATCCCGCTGCCCTACGCGACGATGGCGCAGGGCGTCGTCTGGGTGCCGGACGATACGCAGCTGCGCGCCCGCACCGACGGCATCCTGACGGAGCTCCTCGTGGCACCCGGTCGGGAAACCGGGCCGGGCGAGGGGGTGGCCGTGCTGGAGGATCCGAGTCTCGACAGCCGCGTCGCCGTGCTCGAGGCGCAGCTCGCCGAACTGCGCCTGCGCTACGACGCGGCCCGCCTCGGCGACCGCGTCCAGGCCCAGATCCTCCAAGAGCAGATCGCCAGCACGCAGGAGAGTCTGCGGGTGTTCCGGGACCGCCGGGCCGACCTGACCGTGCGCGCCGAGCATGCGGGACGCCTGATCGTGCCGGGCGCCGTCGACCTACCGGGCCGCTACCTGCGCCGCGGCGAGCGCATCGGCTACGTGCTGGCCGCCGACGATCCCGTGGTGCGCGTGGTGGTGCCGCAGGCCGACGTCGACCTCATCCGCAGCCGAACCCGCGCGGTCGCGGCGCGCCTCGCCGAGGCGCCCGAGACCGTTCGCCTCGGCGCCGTCGCCCGCGAGGTGCCGGCCGCCCAGCAGGACATCCCGAGCCTCGCCCTGACAACGCAGGGCGGCGGCACCATCGCGGTCGATGCGAGCAATCCGCAGAAGCCGGTGGCGCTCCAGAGCATCTTCATCTTCGACGTGCAGCTCGCTGGCGGCCTGCCCCTCGACGTCCTCGGGGAGCGCGTCTACGTGCGCTTCGACCACGGCCACGAGGCCATCGCCTGGCGCCTGCTGCGCGGCCTGCGGCAGGTCTTCCTGAGCCAGTTCCGTGTCTGACGCCCTGCCCCTGCCCGCATCCGCCCCGGCGGGCCGGTCGCTGCCGCGAGCCCGCGCCTATGCCGAGCGCCCGAACCCGAAGGCGACGAGCCTCGATCAGGCGGTAGCGCGGATCGTCGGCCTCGCGCGGGCGGGGCTCTCCCGCGTCGGCGCCCGCCGCTACGCCCGCATCGCGGACACCGCGCTGGCCCAGGAGGAGGCCGTCGCCTCGCTCTCCCGCGAGGCGCTCGATGGGGAGATCCGGGCCGTGGCCGGCCGCTTGCGGGGGCGCGAACGCTTCCGCGACGCCGACATCGCTCGGGCCTTCGCCCTGATCCGCGAGATGTCGGGCCGGGTCAGCGGCCAGCGCCATTACGGCGTCCAGCTGATGGGGGCGGCGGCCCTCCTCGACGGGCGCATCGCCCAGATGGCCACCGGCGAGGGCAAGACTCTCACCGCGACGCTCGCCGCCGGTGCAGCGGCTCTGGCGGGCCTTCCCGTCCACGTCGTCACCGTGAACGACTACCTCGCCGAGCGGGACGCCGAGACGATGCGCCCGCTCTACGCGGCCCTCGGCCTCAGCGTCGGGATCGTCAAGGAGAAGCAGGAGCTGCCCGAGCGCGCGGCGGCCTATGCCTGCGACATCACCTACTGCACCAACAAGGATCTCGCCTTCGATTACCTGCGGGACCGCATCGCGCTGGGCCAGCGGGCGAGCGACGTCCGCCTCAAGCTCGAGAGCCTGCATGCCGGCGGCGGGCGCCTCGGGCAACTGCGCCTGCGCGGCCTGCACTTCGCGATCGTGGATGAGGCCGACAGCGTGCTGATCGACGAGGCGCGCACCCCCCTCATCATCTCGGCCGCGGCCGGCACGCAGTTCGGTCCCGAAACCCTGTCCCGGGCGATGGCGGTGGCCGCGCTCCTCGACAGCCCGCGCGACTACCTGATCGACCAGAGCGAGCGCCGCGTGCTCCTCACCGAGGCCGGCCGCGCGCGGACCGCGGATCTGGTGGCCGGGGATGGGCCGGCCTGGCGGGGCCGCGTCACTCGCGAGGAACTGGTCCGGCAGGCGCTCTCGGCCCTCCACCTGTTCCTGCGCGACGAGCACTACATCCTGCGTGAGGGCAAGGTCGTCATCGTCGACGCCAACACGGGCCGCGTCATGCCCGACCGGGCCTGGAGCGACGGCCTCCACCAGATGATCGAGCACAAGGAGGGCTGCGCCCTCTCGCAAGGCCGCTCGACGCTCGCCCGTATGACCTACCAGCGCTTCTTCAGGCGCTACCGGCGGCTCTCGGGCATGACCGGCACGACGACGGGCGTCGTCGCCGAGTTCTGGAGCGTCTACCGCCTGCCCGTCGTCCGGATCCCGACCCACCGCCCCGTGCAGCGGCGCCATCTGCCGGACGCGGTTCTGCCGGACGACGCAGCGAAGTGGCGCCACGTCACGGTGCGGATCGCGGAGCTGCACGCACGCGGCTGCCCGGTGCTCGTCGGCACCCGCTCGGTGGCGGCCTCGGCCAGGGCGAGCGCCCATCTGACGGCGGCGGCCCTGCCCCACACGGTGCTGAGCGCCGCCCAGGACGGGGCGGAGGCCGCGATCGTCGCCGAAGCCGGCCAGGCCGGCCGCATCACGATCGCGACGAACATGGCCGGGCGCGGCACCGACATCAAGCTCGGGCCGGGCGTCGCCGAAGCCGGCGGCCTCCACGTGATCATGGTCGAGCGCCAGGACGCCCGCCGGATCGACGACCAGCTCGCGGGGCGCAGTGGCCGCCAGGGCGAGCCCGGCTGCTTCCAGGCGATCCTCTCCCTCGACGATCCGCTCCTCGACGGCGACGCGATCCCGCGCGGGCTCCTCCGCCCCACCCTGGTGCTCGCCGCCTCCTTCCTCGGTGCCCGCCGGGCCGAGCGGCTCGGCAGCCTCCTGCTGCGCGGCGCACAGGGACGGACCGAACGCCTCCACGCGCGCATGCGCGCCGACCTTCTCCGCTCAGACCAGATGCAGGACCGCATCCTGGCCTTTGCCGGCCATTCCGAATGAGGACCGCACGATGACCACACCGAACGCGCCGATCCGCCGCGGCCTCCTCGCCCTCGGCCTGATCGCCGCCGCGGGCGCGGCCGAGGCGCAGGTCACCCGGGTCGACTGCGTCGTCGAGCCGGCCCAGAAGCTGAAGATCGGCAGCGCCACGGTCGGCATCCTGAAGAGCGTGCCGGTCAACCGCGGCGACACCGTCAAGGCCGGCGACGTCATCGCCCGCCTCGACGCGAGCGTGGAGGAGGCGAACGTGGCCCTCGCCCGGGCGCAGGCCGAATCCTCGGCCGGCATCGAGGCGCAGCGCACCCGCGTCGAGCTCTACAAGCGGCGCCAGGACCGGCAGAGCCAGCTCGCCAAGGGCATCGTCACGCAGGAGAAGCTCGATCAGGTCGAGGCGGATTACGAGATCGGCAAGCGCGATCTCCAGACCGAGATCCTCAAGCACGGCCTCGCCGGCATCGAGCTGCAACGGGCGCAGGCGCAGCTGGAACTGCGCCTGATCCGCAGCCCGATCACCGGCCTCGTCACCGAGCGCCTGATGTCGGCGGGCGAATTCGCCCGGCAGGACAGCGCGATCTACACCCTCGTGCAGCTCGACCCGCTCTACGTCGAAGCCTACCTGCCGGTGCCGCGCTGGGGCGAGATCAAGCTCGGTCAGGCCGCGACGGTCGACCTCGACGAGCCGATCGGCGGCAGCTACCAGGCCAAGGTCACCGTGGTCGATCACGTCTTCGACGCGGCGAGCGGCACGTTCGGCGTGCGCCTGGAGCTGCCGAACCCGGACCACAAGCTGCCGGGCGGCCAGCGCTGCAAGGTCGCCTTCCCCCTCGCTCCGGGCGGCCCGGTGGCAACGGCGCTGCCGCCCGGCGAGCGGTGAGCCCTATCGCGTCGGGGCCATGATGCCGACCTTCGCCTGCCAGCGGGCGGCATAGGCCGGGGTGACCGACAGGCCCGCCGGTGGGCTCAACCTCGGCGGCGGGTCGAGCAGCGCTTCCTCCAGGAAGGCCAGAGCGGCCTGCAGGCCGTTCAGCGTGTAAGGCTTGGCGATCACGCCGAGGACGCCCGCGTCCTCGGCGCAGCGATCGTTGTTCCCGGTTCCTCCGCCATAGAAATCGTCTCCGAACCGAGCCCGCCGCTCGTTCGCCGTCACGAAGATCACGGGGATCTGCACGGCCCGTGCGAGAGAGCGGCCGACCGCGAGGCCGGTCTCTCCGTCGCACAGGCGCAGATCGACGAGGGCCAGATCCGCCTCCAGCGTCGGGATCAGGCCCAATGCCTCGGTGCCGGACATCGCGGTCGCGACGACGCGGTGGCCAGCCCCTGCGAGCAGCGCCTCCAGCTGCATCAGAATGAGTGCCTCGTCCTCGACCACGAAGATGCGTAGAGACCGGCAGCGCGTCATGGGGAACGGACGCTCACGGTCGTGGAAGCCTCGGCCGGCATCGTCAGAATTACCCGGGTGCCGGAGTTCGATGCTCGCTCGACGGCGAGGCGGGCGCCGAGCTGCCGCGCCAGGGTGCGCATCAGCGACTGCCCGAAAGAATCCTTCGCTGCTCCGTCCTCCGGCATCCCGACACCGTCATCCTCTACGACGATCCGGATCTCGTCGTCCCGCGCGATGCGGATCGCGATGGTGCCGGGCCGGTCGCCGGCGAAGGCGTGCTTGAGGATGTTGGTCACGATCTCGTTGAGCAGCAGGGCGAGGGCCACGGACTTCTCGGCCGGGATCACCACCGCGACGAGGTCGAGCCGAACCGCGATATCGTCGCGCCCGCTGGCGCCGACGAGGTCGCCGATCAGGTCGCGCACGAAATCGGCGACGTCGTAGCGCGACACGCTCTCCGATTGGTGCAGGCGCCGATGCACGGTGCTGAGCGCCTCGACCCGCTGTAGGGTATCCATCATCGAGGCGCGCGTGGCCGGGTCGGCGATGCGCTGGCTCTGCAGGACGATCATAGCCGCGATCATCTGCAGGTTGTTCTTCACCCGATGGTCGATCTCGTGGATCAGGGTGGTCTTCACGGCGAGCGCCTCGCGGAGCGCCGCGTTCGCCGTCTCGCGCTCCCGCACCAGCCGGTACCGTTCCGTCACGTCGAGCTGGGCGGCGAAGAAGAACTGCAGCTCGCCGGTCTTGGCGTGCACCGGGTTCAGGTGGAGCGCATTGTAGAAGGTCGTGCCGTCCTTGCGATAATTGAGGAGGTCGATCTCGACGGCCCGTTCGGCACGGATCGCCTCGCGCACCCGGGCGACCGCCTTCGGGCAGGTGTCGGGCCCCTGCAGGAAGCGGCAATTGCGTCCGGTCACCTCGAAGCGCTCGTAGCCCGTCATCCGGAGGAAGGCCGGGTTCGCGAAGACGATCGGGTTGTCGTGCCGGCGCGGGTCGGTGACGATCATGGGCAACTGCGTCGTCCGGATGATCGCGCTGAACGGATCGATCTCGCCGAATTCCGTACGCGTGCGGTCCGCGAAGTGCGAGACGTCGCCGTTCCCCATGTCTCCCCCGACCGATCCCAATCTTCCCGAAGCCGGTCCAGCACCGGGATGGTCGACGCTAACGTACGCCCCAGACCAGTCAAGTCATGACTTATCCGATGGCGCCTAAATTCATACAACTGTAGATAATCCCTGTGACAACAACAAGGATAATCATGCAAAGACCATGATAGCGGCCCGAGCCGATCTTCGAAGATCGAGCGCCGCGCACCTGCGTGGTCGCGCGGTCGCGCCCGCTACCGCCCGCCTCGCCGCGACCCCATATCAGACCAGGATTTCCTGCGAGGCCTGGCCCGAGAGGAGTGATGATGTTCCTGTTCCGCAAGCGCGCCGAGATGCCGAGCCCTGCCGATGCGTTGCCCGGCCGGGCCGATCCGATCCCCACCGCCGAGACTCATTTCGTCAACGGGCGGCCGCTCAAGGGTCCCTATCCCGAGGGCCTGCAATCGATCGTCCTCGGTCTCGGCTGCTTCTGGGGCGCCGAGCGCAAGTTCTGGCAGCTGCCCGAGGGCGTCTACGTGACGGCGGTGGGCTATGCCGCCGGCTCCACGCCGAACCCGACCTACGAGGAGGTCTGCACCGGGCGGACCGGCCACAACGAGGTGGTGCTCGTCGTGTTCGATCCCGCCGTGCTGCCCCTCGAATCCCTGATCAAGACTTTCTTCGAGAGCCACGACCCGACTCAAGGGTACCGTCAGGGCAACGACGTCGGCACCCAGTACCGCTCCGGCATCTACGTCACGGAGCCGGCGCAGGAGGAGATCGCCAAGCGTGTGCGGGCGGCCTATGCCGAGGCACTGAAGGCGAAGGGCTACGGCGACGTGACCACCGAGATCCAGCCGCTGGAGTGCTTCTACTTCGCCGAAGGCTACCACCAGCAGTACCTCGCCAAGAATCCGGGTGGGTATTGCGGTCTCGGCGGCACCGGCGTCTCCTGCCCCATCGGTACGGGCGTCGCCGCCTGACGCCCCTTCCGCTCACGCTTCGTCTTGCCGGTGTCGCGCGCCCGTGCGACACCGCCCGCCACCTTTGAAGCGGGAGACAAGCGCAGATGCTGGAGCGGACGTTCGAGCGGGCTCTTTTCGCGTGCCGGTGGCTGCTCGCCCCGTTCTACGCGGCGCTGGCGATCGGGCTGTTCGTGCTCCTCGTCAAGCTCCTGCAGGAGCTCGCGCACTTCATCCTGCACGCCCTCGACTCGAACGAGTCGCAGACGATCCTCGGCGTGCTGACGCTGGTGGACCTGTCGTTCACCGCCTCGCTCCTGATCATCGTGATGTTCTCGGGCTACGAGAACTTCGTCTCGAAGTTCGACCACTCGGATCATAAGGACTGGCCCGAGTGGATGGGCACGATCGACTTCACGGGGCTGAAGCTCAAGCTGATGTCCTCGATCGTGGCGATCTCGGCGATCCAGCTCCTCAAGGCCTTCATGGACATCAAGGCCAGCTCCGACCGCGAGCTCGGCTGGCTCGTCGGCCTCCACATGGTGTTCGTGGTCTCGGGCCTCTTGATGGCGCTGACCGACCGGGTCGCGGCCGGCCATCACGACAAGTAGGGCGAGGCTCAGCGCGCCTTGAGGACGCTGCGGCAGGCCGCCGGGAGGGCGGCGAGCGTCATCGGGGGCTTCGGCTTCGGCTTCACCTTCGGCGGCTTCGGGTGGAGCACCGCGTCGCTGAACCAGTAGGCGAGCTCGTCGCCGCAGCCGTCGCCGCCGGGCGGCGGGGCCTGATCATCGCAAGCCTCCGCGCCCGCCGGGCAGGCGAGGCGGATATGGTAGTGGTAATTGTGCCCGTACATCGGGCGCACCTTGGTGAGCCAGCCGCGGTCTCCTCCCGCCTCCCGGCAGAGCGCCTTCTTGATCGCCGCGTTGACGAAGATCCGCGCCACCTCCGGCTGCTGAGCCGTGAGGCGGATCAGCCGCATATGGGCCGGCGTCCAGACCTGGGGGTCGATGTCGAGACGGTCGGAGCGGACCATGTCGGTCGCCGAGGTCTCCTCGCGCTCCAGCCGGCTCATGCGGTGACCCGGCATCGGCGTCAGCCAGACGTCGGCGTCGAGGCCGAGCTGGTGCGAGGCGTGGCCCGTCAGCATCGGGCCGCCCCGGGGCTGGGACATGTCGCCAACGAGAAGGCCGGACCAGCCGACCTTCGGCGCCTTGCCGGCGAGCCGCTCCACGAAATCGACGAGGTGGGGCGTGCCCCACATGCGGTTGCGGGAGAGGCGCATCACCTGCCACGTCGCGCCGTCGACGGGCAGCGCCTCGCCGCCGGAGAAGCAGCCCTTGGCGTAGGAGCCGTAGGGCCGGGCGGGTCCGGGCGCCGGGGTCGCCGCGCGGCCGAACAATTCCTTGGCCGGGACCGTCGGGGCGTCGGGATCCGCGAGCGGCGGCAGCGGTTTCGGGTTCACGCTGCCCTTGTCCTGGGCCGCGGCGGCGGAGGCTGACGCGAGAATCGCGAGGACGATGGCGAGGCGGGGCAAGCGCGGCTGTTTCGGCATGGGAGGCAAGCTATCCGGTCGGGCGGCCCCGCGTCGAGGGCCTGCGGGTCGCGCCGGAACGTCGCCGCGGCCCAGGGCGTTTTTCGGGCGTTTTCAACTGGGAGGAACAGACTGTGACCGATGCAACCTTGGACGACGGCCCCCGCAGCCTGATCGCCAGCGACCGGGTGATCGGCACCGACGTGCGGCGGCCGGACGGCGAGCGGGTCGGCCGCATCGAGCGCCTGATGCTCGACAAGGCATCGGGGCGCGTCGCCTACGCGGTGATGAGCTTCGGCGGGTTCCTGGGGCTCGGCGGGGGCTATCACACCCTGCCGTGGAGCGTGCTGCGCTTCGTGCCGGATTTCGACGCTTACGTGGTCGACGTGACGGAGGAGCAGCTCCGCAGTGCGCCGCCCCGCACGCCAGAGGGCACGGACCCGTCCGAGGATCGCGCCTGGGAGGAGCACGTCCACCGCTATTACAACGCGGCGCCCTACTGGGGCGTGTGAGCCGGGTTACTCCACCGGGCCGCACCAGCCGGGCAGGTAGCCGGCCTCCTGAGATTTCGCGAGGGCCATCGCCTCCTCGAGGGCCGCCGAGAAATCGGTTCGGATGCGCTTCGCCTTGACGCGGCGGCGCAGGAAGTCCGCCCACAGGAACTCGCTGAACGGCGTCGTATCCTTGGCGAAGCCCCCGGCCCGTCGCAGCTCGCCCGCGAGGCTGCGATAGGGGTCGTCGACGAGATCGGCCACCGTCTTGGGAATGTCGTCGAAGCCGACCCGCACGCCCTCCGCATCGTAGGGATGGGACCAGGCCCGATGGTCGCAGACCGTCCAGAACGCGTCCTTGTCGAGCTTGTGAAGGTCGGCCACCACGGTGACGAGCACGGTCTCGACGCCTTCGAGCTGGAGGGCGCGGCCGAGGTGGTGGTGATCGATGACGTAGTGGCGCTTCTTCGGGCCGAGCAGGGTCGGGATCATGTGGGCGCCGAGAAATTCGGCCTTCTTGTCCGTGTCGTGCTCGCGCCAGCGCCGGCGCTTCTCCTCGACCTCCCGGTAGCCGACCGTGATCTGCGTCGGGCGCAGCTCGGCGATCGGGACGGGCTTCAGGATCGGTTCGCGGATCGCCATGGCGGGCACTCGGGCTGATTGCACTGGTCGGCCCTCAGAAACACCCGCCCGCGCCCCGACGGAAGCGGGTGTCGGTCACGCTTGCGTGTTCAGCCGAGCCCGCCCATCGCGCGCACGAGCCGCCACTCGGCTTCCGTCACCGGCTGGACCGAGAGCCGCGAATTGTTGACGAGAACCATGTCCGTGAGCCCCTCCTCCGCCTTGATGGCGTCGAGGGTGACAGGACGCGGCATCGGCTCGAGTGCGCGGACGTCCACCATCCCGAAGCGCCCGCTCGCGTCGGTGTGGTCCGGGTAATAGGGCCGGATCACCTCGACGATGCCGACCACCGCCTTGCCGTCGTTCGAGTGGTAGAAGAAGCCCCGCTCGCCCACCTGCATCGCCATCATCTGCTGCTTGGCGAGGTGATTGCGCACGCCGTTCCAGTAGGTGCCGCCCTCCCCCGCCGCGACCTGCTGCTCCCAGGACCAGGTCGCAGGTTCGGATTTGAAGAGCCAGTATGCCATGGAGATTCCCCGAGACGGTCGCGGCGTGCTTACATTCTTTCGGCCAAGCCTCACAGGGTGCTGCGCGGGACGGATGGGGAGCGTTCGGCGGGTTTTCGAGGCGTCCCGACCTTGCGCTTCGGATCCGTGTCCGCGAACGTCCGCAGCCGCCTGGGCGTTCGCGTCCCGCTCCCTTCGAGACACGGACATGAGCCCATGACCCGACGCCGGTTCGTCACCCTCGACGTGTTCACGCACGAGCCCTTCGCCGGCAATCCCCTCGCAGTCGTGCTCGACGCGGACGGCCTCGACGGGGCGGCGATGCAGCGCATCGCCCGGAGTTCAACCTGTCGGAGACGGTGTTCGTGCTGCCCCCGGCAGAGGCGCGCCACCGGGCCGCCCTGCGCATCTTCACCCCGACCCGCGAATTGCCGTTCGCCGGGCACCCGACCGTGGGGACCGCGGTGCTGCTCGCCCTGGAGGACGGGCGCGCCGCCGCGGCGCTCGCCGACGCGGTGGCCTTCGGGCTTGAGGAGGGCGTCGGCATCGTGCCCTGCGTGGTCGAAGCGGGCGAGGGCCGCGGCCGCGCCCGCTTCAAGGTGCCGAGCCTGCCGGCCTTCCTCGGCGACGGGCCGGAGCCCGCCGCCCTCGCCGCCGCCCTCGGCCTCGTGGCGGGCGACATCGGCTTCTCCGCCCACCTGCCCAGCCGCCACGACGCGGGCGTACCCTTCACCTTCGTGCCGCTCGCCTCGCGCGAGCGCCTCGATGCGGCACGGGTCGAGGCCGCCGCGCTGGCCGACCTCGGCGAGGCGAGTGCGCTCTACCTCTACGCGCCGGACCCGGAAGGGCTCGGGCAGCGCTACCAGGCGCGGATGTTCGCCCCCCATCTCGGCGTGCCCGAGGACCCGGCGACGGGCTCGGCGGCGGCCGCCTTCGCGGGCGTGCTGATGCAGTTCGAGCCTCTGGGCACCGGCGAGCACGACGTCGTCATCCGCCAGGGCCTCGCCATGGGCCGCCCGAGCGAGATCGCGCTTCAACTCGACGTCGCGGAGGGAGCTCTCCGCTCGGTCGAGATCGGCGGGGCGGCCATCGTCGTCAGCGAGGGGATGCTCCTTGCTTGAGGCGGCACCGCTCGGCTTCCGCCTCTCCCGCCTGCGTAGCGTCTCGGCCCGCCTCGTGCCCTTCGATTGGGCCTGGGCCGAGGACCATGCAGAGATGATCGCGGAGAATTGGCGGCGGCGCCTCGCTGAACGGACCGGCCTGTTCGACGGGCCGGTGCTCCTCGCCTGCGGCCTCTCGATCGTGGACGGGCATTGCGAGGCGCAGCTCTTCGAGACGCGTTATTCCCGTTTCATCGCCTTCCGTGACGCCGGCTCGCCGGACGCGCGGGTGGCCAACGCCTTCGCGGCCATCGTGCCGGTGGCCCGCGACGGCTCCGTGCTCCTCGGCGAGATGGGCCCGCATACGGCGAATGGCGGTCAGATCTACTTCCCCTGCGGCACGCCCGACCGCGACGACGTGCGGGGCGAGGCCGTCGACCTCGCGGGCTCGGCCGCGCGGGAGCTGCGCGAGGAGACGGGCCTCTCCCTGCCGGACGGCCTCGCGGAGGAATGGGTCCTGCTCAAGGGCGAGGGGCAGTTCGCCTTCCTGCGGCCCGTCCCGTTCCCGGAGGATGCGGAGGACCTGCGGGCACGCATGGAGTGCCATCGCGCCGGGGAGGCCGAGCCCGAACTCGCCCGCATCGTCATTGCCCGCGGACCCGGCGACGTCGACCGGGCCCGGATGCCGGGCTTCGTGCGGGCCTTCCTCGCCGACGCCTTCGCGGATCAGCGGTAGCCGTAGCGGGTCTTGGCAGCGGCGAGCAGGCTCAGCGCCTCGCTCTCGCGGCCGGCGCCGCAGGCGGCCGAGGCGCGGGCGAGGTCGGCGCTGAAGCGGGCGCCGACCGGCGGATTGAGGTTGCCGGTGGCGACGTCGCTGTCGACCACCGCCTGGGTCCGGGCGATGTTCGGTCCGCAGCCCGGCCCGGCCGGCGGCACGGTGACGGCCGGGGGCGCCGCGGCGGTCGCGGTGACGGGCGCCGTCGCCTTCGGCTGGCAGGCGCCGGCAAGGCCGCCAAGAAATGCGACGGCGAGAAGGGTGTGGCTGAGGCGGTACGCTGTCACGGCGAGGCATCCCGGTTCGCGCCGCTGGGCCCGGACGGCCGAGCTTGGCGCTGCCGGGGGTTGTGCGCCGAGGCGCCGGGACCGGTCAATCGCCGCCGCGCATCGGGCTCCCCTACTTCGCCTTCTCGGCGATCCCCTTCAATCCGCCGTCGTAGATGCCCTCGATCACATCCTTGGCGACCGAATCCGGCACGCCCTTGGCCGAGAAGCTGCCGTTCCAGGTGACCTTCGAGCCCGATCCCTCGGGGGCGACCGCGAGGGTCGACGTGTAGTCGGAGACGGGCAGCGGGCTCTCCAGGATCGCGTAGCTGTAGGACATCACCTTGTCGTCTCGCGAGGTCTGCTCCTCGACGATCGCGCCGCCGCCCTTCAGCTTGAGGGTGCGGATCGCCTTGCCATCCTTCTCGGACGGGGTGCAGGTCTCGACCGCCGGATGCCAAGTGCCGATGCCGCAGAAATCGCCGATCGTCTGCCAGACCTTGGCGGGGGCGCCGCGATCGTGGTCGTCTTCTGCACGTCGAGCGCGAGGGCGGGCGCCGCGGTGCCGACGACGAGGGCGGCGAGGGCGAGCCGCAGGGTGTGGCGCGTCATGGGTGTCTCCATCCGAGGTGATGTGGTGGGGCGAGGCCTCGCCGGGCGAAGGAACGCCGAATCCTTGCCGGGTTCGGCGCGAAGCTAGGCGGCGCCGGCGCTTCGGCAATGGCGGAGGTGGCCCTACCCGGTCACGATCGATCGATCCTGTCTCGATCCGGAGCGGGATTGCCCGAAACGCGCTCGGAACCGCGTGTCGGGGGCCGGAGAGCGCCGGCCGGGAGCGGGCTGACCGGAACCCGGCCCTGGCGTGCCGAGCGGGCGCGGGCTAGGTGTCCCCCCTTGCGCCGAAGCGGCCGGTGCTTGGCGCGAGCCTTCTCTCGAGTCGAACGGAGTTCGTCAGTGATCCCATGGGTCCATCTCGATACCGGCGCCATACCGGGCGAGAGCGTCCCGCTGCGCCTCATGCGCCGCGGTGACGAGTACTCGATCGTGGTCGGGACGATCGAACTGATGAACAACCGGCTCCGGGGATCGGAGGAGGCGCTCGCTGCGATCACCTGCGAGCGGCTGCGCGACCGCCCGCGCGCCAGGATCCTGATCGGCGGCCTGGGCATGGGCTTCACGCTGCGCGCGGCCCTGAAGGACCTGGGGCCTGAGGCACGCGTCGTCGTCGCGGAACTGGTGCCGGCCGTGACCTCCTGGGCGCGCGGCCCGCTCGCGCACCTGTTCGGGGGCAGCCTCGACGACCCGCGCGTCGAGCTGGTGGAGGCGGACGTGAACCGTCTCATCCAGTCGGGTCCCGGCCAGTACGACGCGATCCTGCTGGACGTCGACAACGGGCCCGAGGGGATGGTGAGGCGCGAGAACGACCGCCTGTACGATTCCTGGGGCCTCAAGCGCGCCCATTACGCCCTTCGGCCGGGCGGCCTCCTGGGCGTCTGGTCGGGCGGCCCGGACCGACACTTCAAATCCCGCCTGCAACGGTCGGGCTTCTCCGTCGACGAGCTCCGCGTCCGCGCGAACGGCGGCACGAGCGGGCGGCGCCACGTGCTCTGGATCGCGGAGCGCCGGGAGGCGGGTGCGAACCCTCCAGCCCGGAAGGCGGCGCGCTGAAGCGGCCTGCGTTCGGCGCGCCTGCACCCTCGCTTGTGTTTCACCCGCGCGAAGGATACGTACGTCAACCCCCGGACCGTACCCGCCCTGACGGGCGAATCGCGTCCGCCCGTCGTGCCCCGCGAGGAGAGACGAGCCTTGGCCCGAGCCGGCTCCGCGTGCCTGACCATCCGCGCTGCCCGTGCAGCGTCGCGGTCGCGCGCGCGTCTCGTCCACCTTCTCCTTACCCGCCCCTGAGGGCCGTCCGGGCGCGCGCCTGGGCTCTCAGGGGATGCGCACCACGACGACAGGCTTGATGGCGCCGCCGACCGCTGGAGACGGGGCGCGCCGCGACAGGGTAAGCGAGACACCGATGACCACGACCCAGACCGGCTCGGCCAAGGACCGCGTTCTCATCTTCGACACGACGCTGCGCGACGGCGAGCAATGCCCCGGCGCCACCATGACGCTCGACGAGAAGCTCGCGGTGGCCGAACTCCTCGACGCGATGGGCGTCGACATCATCGAGGCGGGCTTCCCCATCGCCTCGAACGGCGATTTCGAGGCGGTGGCCGAGATCGCCCGCCGCTCGAAGCGTGCCACCATCGCGGGACTCGCCCGCGCCATCCCGGCCGATATCGCGCGGGCGGGCGAAGCGGTCGGCCACGCGCATCGCGGCCGCATCCACACCTTCGTCTCCACCTCGCCGATCCACCTCGCGCACCAGATGCGCAAGAGCCAGGACGAGGTGCTGGAGATCATCCTGAAGACGGTGGCCCAGGCGCGCGACCTCGTCGAGGACGTGGAATGGTCGGCCATGGACGCGACGCGCACGCCGATCGATTACCTCTGCCGCTGCGTCGAGGCGGCGATCCGCTCGGGCGCCACCACGATCAACCTGCCGGACACGGTGGGCTACGCCACGCCGTCCGAATACCGCGCCATGTTCGAGGCGGTGCGCTCGCGCGTGCCGAATGCCGACAAGGCCATCTTCTCGGTGCATTGCCACGACGATCTCGGCCTCGCCATCGCCAACTCGCTGGCCGGCGTCGAGGGCGGCGCGCGGCAGGTCGAGTGCACGGTCAACGGCATCGGCGAACGGGCGGGCAACGCGGCGCTGGAGGAGATCGTCATGGCGATCCGCACCCGCGGCGACGTGATGCCCTACGAGACCGGCGTCGAGTCGACGATGCTGACCCGCGCCTCGAAGCTCGTCTCCCACGCGACGAACTTCCCTGTGCAGTACAACAAGGCCATCGTCGGCCGGAACGCCTTCGCCCACGAGAGCGGCATCCACCAGGACGGGATGCTGAAGCACACCGAGACCTACGAGATCATGACCCCGGCCTCGGTCGGCGTCAGCAAGACCTCGCTGGTGATGGGCAAGCACTCGGGCCGGGCCGCCTTCCGCTCAAAGCTCGACGAGCTCGGACTGCATCTGGCCGAGAACCAGTTCCAAGACGTCTTCGATCGCTTCAAGGCGCTCGCCGACCGCAAGAAGCATGTCTACGACGAGGACATCGAGGCGCTGGTGGACGAGAACCTCGCCACCGCCCATGACCGCATCCGCCTCGTCTCGCTCTCAGTCATCGCCGGCACCCGCGGGCCGCAGCGCGCCACCATGAAGATCGACATGGACGGGCGCACCTTCACCGAGGAGGCGGACGGCAACGGCCCGGTCGACGCGGTGTTCAACTGCATCAAGGCGCTGGTCCCGCACGAGGCGCAACTCGAACTCTACCAAGTCCACGCCGTGACCGAGGGCACGGACGCGCAGGCCGAAGTCTCGGTGCGCCTCAAGGCGGGCGAGCGCTCCATGACCGCCCGCGGCGCCGACCCGGACACGCTGGTGGCCTCCGCCAAGGCCTACCTCTCGGCGCTGAACAAGCTCTCGGCGGCGGCGGTGCGCCTGCATGCCCAGCATGCGGCGGCCGAATAGAGCTCAAGAATCTTGCGGGCCGGGGGTGGACAGCCCCCGGCCCCCTTGGTATCAGCCCCACCTCGCCGCGGACTGGTGGCCCCGGCGGATCGCTGCAAAGCGATGAGGGCGCATAGCTCAGTTGGTAGAGCAGCTGACTCTTAATCAGCGGGTCCTAGGTTCGAACCCTAGTGCGCCCACCAATCTTTTCAAGGACTTAGCAGGTTAGCGGCAGGCTTGCGGACGTTTTAGGTAACGTCTCAGGTAACTTTTCGCACTGTTATAGCCCGTTGGAGGCGACTCCTCGCCGCACCTCATACGTGTGACCGTGTGACTGAGCGCGCTATGCGGCTGATCCAGTTTACATTTCACGGTCACACGAGCCGCAGGAGCATTCTGCCGCCGTGTGACCGCGCCCGGGGTTGAGCGGACATCGGTCACACGGGTCGCATGCGGAGAGGCGATGGCGTGACCGGCAACCCGTTGATATTCCGACGGTCACACGAGTCACACCGGTCACAAGGATTGGAGCAGGCAGATGCTCACGCCGTGACGGAGACGGCGCACTGTTAATCGGCCGCGGCCTCGTCGAACAGGACCGAGTAACGCACGGCGTAAGTTGCAACCGATTGGCCATCGATCTTCACGACAAAGCGATGGTTTGGGTCCGAGCGGCAAAAGAGATAGCCGCGCTCGTACAGGGCCCCAACGATTATGCGCGGATTCCCGATGCCCTGCAGCGTGTCGGCCCAGCCAGTGGTCGTGAAGCCGTACAAGTGCTCGCCATCACGCTCGAACCGGTAGCCCAGCAGATCGCGGATCGGCGGCAGCCCCGGATCGCGTTTCGCCTCCCGGAAGCGCGCCTCGCCGTGCCGCTGAATGGCTGAACGGATCGCCTGAAGAGCCGCCAGAACCTCGCCAGACCCATGGCCGCCGCGTGCGGCGCACCAACCGTTGAAGCAGACGGTTGCAGCGCGCACTGCCTCGCCCTTTGGCCAGGGAAGGCCGAGTTTCTCGCGCGCCATTTCGCCCGCGGCGGCGATCAAGGCGAAGCGCTCGGCCACTCGGATAATCTCACCATGAGGCTCGGGGCAGGCTGCCAGCAGGCGCGCCGTGATCGCCTTGATATCGGCCCGGGCAGAGTGCTCGGCCGCGGCCGGGTCGCAGGCGAGAGCCTCAACGAATGCGGGCCCTGCTGTACCGTAGATCTGCAGTGCCGATTCCTTGCTGGTCTTGGCGAACTCGGCAGGCTCCAGGCTGTGAGTGCACTCGAACAAGCCGAGACCGACCCCAGCATCCGCCGGCACGTCGGCGAGCCGCACTTGTGGCCCGGCCTTCGCCCGCCCCCAGCCTCCACAATCTTGTCGGCCAGCCCGATCTCGCCGGCCGACAGCAGCATCGCCCGCCACTCTGCCCGGGGCCGCGTGTCGGCCTCCCGCGTCGCGCGGATCTTCGAGACCCCATTGCCCAGCATGTAGATCGTCTTGGCGGCCTCGCGAGGATCGATCTCGCCGAGCTCGTCCAGCGCCAAGAGCGTGCCCGAATGCGAGCGCGCAATGCTCTCCAGCCCGTTGCCGGTGGCGCGCCACGTGTGGACGAACCCGGCCCGCCCTCCGCCACCCCAGACGCTGCCTGCAGCGACCAGGGCTGTGCTCTTGCCGGACGAGGAAGAGCCGACGAGGTGTACGCCGCCACCCTCCCACTGGAGGAGATCGTTGAGAGGGCCTGCGAACGCAGTCGAGAGCGCCAACACCAAGCGCGAGTTGGCGGTGGCGGGAGCTGCTACCTGTTTGATCCAATCCCGCAGCGTGCCGTTCGTCGCGTAGCGCGCGGCGCCGGCCTGCCCGTCGAAGACAATCGTTTCGTCGGCCGCGCTGCCGATCGTCCTGTTCGGCAGCACGAAAGCCGCACCGTGCCAGCCGGCGCTCTTCACCAGCCGCACGCGGGCTCGGCACTCTAGCTGCGCGAGTGCCTGTTTGAACAGCCTGATGCGGCCGGGGTCCTGCGCGATGATGAGCCCCGAAGCAACGAGCGGGCGCAGAGCATCGACGCCGGTCCCGAGCAGATCGGCACGCGGCACGAAGGCCCGGTGCGGGCGCCCATCGGGGTCAGTCCAGGTGAGTGCAATGGACCAGCCCTGCCCGTCCGGGTCACGCGCGAGCCCAAGCACGTAGAAAGGGCCGGAGAGTTGCAGGGCGTTCTTGTCCTCGCCGGGTTCGTACCAGAGCCCGTCGGACCTTAGGCTGTAGCCCGGCGGCCAGACGACACCGCTGTCTTGGATCGTAGTTTCCGACTCGTCCTCTGGCGAAGCGTCGCCGAAATCGTCGAGGTTGATGTACGCGGTCATGACGCGCTCCATGCAGCAGGCATGGGGATGAGGATGGTGGGCGTGGGGCTGGCGAGCTCCTTCTTCAAAGCGCGGCCATGCGCGACGTCTTCGGCGAGCAGAGGGCCGGCCCCGCGGAGGTGTTCGGTCGCAAGCCGCGAACGGATCAGCACGAGCCCGTGCCGGTCTGCCTTGAGCCAGCTGAGCGCGTCGCGCCGGATCGGCAGAGGCTCGGCTGGTTGACAGCGGAGCCGGAACTGCATGTCCTGGCCCAAGGCCCAGGCCTTATCCAACCACGTGGCGAGGCGCCCCGAGCCGGGATCCCAGGCCGCGATGTCGACGGGCTGACCGCCAAACCCGATGACCAGGATCAGCAGGGCGCGCTCGCCGCCAACCTTGACGTGGCTGCCTGTCAGTTGTGCCTCGAAGATGAAGCGCTTCTCGGCCAGCCAAGCGACGTAGCCCTTGCGAAACGGCGCATCCGGCTGATGGAGGACTTCGGGACGAACACCGTGGCTGGCGAGGCACCTCACATCAGACGGCTGCATCGGGCGACAAGTCTCGAAGGTGCCGGCGATGCGCTGCGGCGTCATCGCGCTAGTCACTGCATGTCTCCCGAGAGAGGCTGGGCCGCTCTGACGGTACGAGCGCGTGTGCTGGGTTGACAGCAGCTTGCCAGGAAATTGAGCGAGCGGCTGGTTGAGCAGGCAGATCCTGCTGGCGAGCCAAGTTGGACGGGTGCGGCGGCGCGCAGGAGCGCGCTTGGCGCGAACGGCGCCTTGCTGTAGAACATTTCATTGCAAGCAGTCCTTTAGCCTCGCCCGAGCAGGCCTCGTGCGGGCTGTTTTTTATCAGGGTGACTTAGAAGAATGGCTTGTCGGCGGTTGCCGAGGGACTTGCGCTTGTACTGCGCGAGCCGTGCCCCCGAATCCGCAGGGCCTTAAACGGCTCTCGTCACCGCCGTGACGCGGATCCACATTGAGAACCACAACAGGCTCCGTTGCGAGCCCTACGTTGGCAAGCGGCGCCTGGGCGAACCAACTCGTCACACTGTGCTCGCTGGTGATTGCGTTTTTGAGCCCGTTCGGTGCGAGGCGGGCCAGCAGGTGCTTGCCAGGGCTTAGGCACTTCGATGAGCCGCAGATGCAAACCAGCATGCCGGGAGGGGCCGACCCGCATGCCCTGCAGCGGGAACACGCTCAGGCCGTAGCCAGTGAGGCGCAATGCTTCGGACAATCGCTTGCTGACAGTCATAGTGGATCTCTCAAGTCGAGCGTAGCCACTGGCAGCGACGGCTACTCCAAGCACGGCGCTGCGGCCGAAGGACTCCGTGAGCAGTGAATGCCCCTGGAGCAGAAATATTTTCAGGATGTCGATCGTGCAGACGAGGGCAGTTCCCGCAGCTCACTCAGTAACCACGAGCGAGCATCCGTCACTGCGGTGATCCGAGTTCGACATTAACCCATCTGCTTGGTCGCCTGCCTCTCCTCGAAGTGTTCGAGGTCAACAAGCTTCCAGAAGCGACGGCCGCTGATAACAAGAGGGCGAGGAAACTGCATTGCTTCGTCCTGAAGCCAGCGCCACAAGGCCATATCTGAACAGCTGCCGTAGCGCTCCCGAACTTGGCGTGCCGTAAGGTAAACGTCAGAACTCTTCATCGTTGAGTCTCCTGGGCACCATTAACCCGCCCGGTGCCGTAGATCCTTTCTCGCCCCCTTCTCACAACCGAAGCGCGGGCGGCTACTCTGCCGAACCTTTTTGCTTGTTCTCGGTCCGTCAGCGACTCTTGCAGTCAAGAACTAATCCGGTCTCCGGACTCGTAAAACCAGTAGTGCAAAATGCTGTCCCGAATAGGCAAATCCGGGTTTAGGTAGGGCAGATTAATCCCGGCATAGCTGCGCCGAGCTGGCCGCCATTCAGGTCGACCACGACGGGCAGCCCGGTGGACGGCGAGTGCAGAATATGAGCATTCTAACGATCAGATCAAGCGAATGTTTTGATACGTTACGATCTTTATATCAGCGCCAGAAATTAGATTTGAATTTTCGGGTATCTACTTGTTGGATATGACAGAAATTAGCTGTCGGATTCCTAGGAATTAGCAAATGCACACGATGCCCAAGTGCTCTGACGATAGACTGGCAGGCGCAAAAGGCGGGCTTGGAGTAAGGCCGCCGGAACAGTTCAGAGCGCGCGGGGGAGCGGCAGAGCGGGATAAGCCTAGAGGTTGTCATGCAGCGATGGCAGGTCATTACTGGCCTCTCCGAAGCGCCTGATGCGTGGGTGCTTTCGACTGCCCGTTCACCCATGAAGCCTTGCCGGGTTCGAGAGTCTGGCGGCCGAAGCTCCGCATTAGCGAGTAACGCTGTGATCGCTGTGGTGCGATCGCATCAGGTCGCCAGCCATCGTTTTCCTTAACGGAAGGTTAGTATGGCCAAGGCGGAACTATCGTGCACCATAGTGGCTGATTACGCAGGCGGTCGATTCATCTCGCTTCTGTGCAACGCATCATAGTTCCAGGGCGTTGGCCATCGCAGAAATGGTCTGCTCTGGAATGGGCCGAAGGGAACGCCTTTATGCTGTACCTGATGCGTGATGCCTGTGACCTGATGCTCACGCCAGCACGCATGGCAGCTGGTGTCGCCAAGACAGCCTGTCAGAACCCGTTCAGCCCATTCGCCTACACGCCCTCCAGCCGCGCCGTCGCTGCCTCCTGCGAGTTGTTCGAGCGGGGCACCCGCAGCTACGCCAAACCCACCTTCGACCTACCCGCGTCCGAGCGGGTGGTGTGGGAGCGCCCGTTCTGCCGCGTCATTGCCTTCGGTGCACCCTCGGCAAAGCCGAAGATGCTGATCGTGGCCCCCATGTCGGGCCACTACGCAACACTCCTGCGCGGCACGGTGGCGGCGTTCCTCGACACGCATCAGGTGTTCATCACCGATTGGGCCGACGCCAAGCAGGTGCCGCTGTCGGCCGGACGCTTCGACCTCGACGACTACATCGACTACTGCATCGCCATGTTCGAGGCGCTGGGGCCGGACCTGCACGTCATGGCAGTCTGCCAGCCGTCCGTGCCGGTTCTCGCCGCGATCGCCCGCATGGAAGCCGAGGATCACCCGCTGGTGCCGCAATCGGCCGTGCTGATCGGCGGCCCCATCGACACCCGCCATTCGCCGACCGTCGTGAACAAGCTGCCCCAAGAGCGCAGCATCGACTGGTTCCGGCAGCACTGCATCCACGCGGTGCCGTGGCCGCACGCGGGCCATGGGCGCAAGGTCTACCCCGGCTTCCTCCAGTTGGCCGGCTTCATCAGCATCAACCTCAACCGCCACCAGACGGCGCATTGGGACATGTTCAACCACCTCGTGCAGGGCGACGGTGACTCGGCCGCCAAGCACCGGGAGTTCTACGACGAGTATCTGGCGGTGATGGATCTCACCGGGGAGTTCTACCTCCAGACGATCGAGACGGTCTTCATCGAGCACGCCATGGCGCGTGGGTTGATGCGGCACCGGGACGAGCCTGTGGATCTCGGCGCGATCCGCCGCTGCGCCCTGATGGCGATCGAGGGGGAGAAGGACGACATCACCGGTATCGGCCAGACGCGCGCGGCTCTGGATCTCGCCACGAACCTGCCGGCCGAGAAGAAGACCTACCACCTCCAGATCGGGGCAGGGCATTACGGCATCTTCAACGGCTCGCGCTTCCGGGCCGAGATCGCGCCGAAGATCGCTGCGTTCATGCAACATAACGCGAGCGCGGTATCCACTGTGAGCGAGTCTGTGCTCGGCGACGTGGCTGCTCCGCGGTCGGGCGTAGCTCAGGCTGAACTGCCCGTAGCGGCGCTCATCGCGCGCGAAGCCCGGTCGCGGAGCAGTGCCTCACCTGAGGTGCAGCCGTAGATACGCCGACGAGGCGCAGCCGGTCACGGTGTGCACGCGGTCGGCGATGTCAGTGGATCGTGCCTGGAGATTCCGGCATCATCCTCAGGGCTGCTGCCTCGCCGGCCTTCTCCCGCGACATGAGCCGCTTGGCCCGCTCCTGTAGCTGGTCGAGCCGCTTGTTCAGCAGGAAACGCTGCCTCTTCCGCTTCGTCTCAAGCTGCCGGATGATGCGTGCCTTCTCGGCTTCCGACGCGGACCATGCCTCCAGGCGCTCGCAGTCAATCTGGAAGCCGAACTCCACATCAGCCTGCGCAGCCAAGGTTCTCTGAAGGCAGCCCGTCAGATCGTCGAGTTCAAGACCGTCGGGAAGATCCGCGGGCAGTGCCTCCGTCCAGCAGTCGCCGGAAGAATCCAAGGGGGGCGGTACGCGGCCCTGCGCGGTGAGCGGCAGGAGCACGTTGGAGCCAGCGACGATCGCGCCTGAGGCGTCGCGCAGCGGCGTCGGATGCGGCATGAACGGGATGAGCGTCCCGTCTGGCCGCTCCAACACAGCCTGCACCCCGCGCACGGCCCGCCCCTCCTTCAGCGCCACGGCCATGGGGCACTGGTCGAGCGGCAGGTGAGCGCCGTCAGTCGTGAAGATCCGCCAGGAGCCACACCAGCGCGTCTTGCCGAGTTCGGGTCGGTAACCCCAGAGATCGGCCGCCGCCTCGTTGTAGTAGGTCAGCCAGCCGTCCGCGTCGGTCGTGTAGGCAGGAAACGTGATCTGCTTGAACAACTCAGCCCGCGACGGCTCGTAGTCCCAGCCTGGGTCCGGCGCATCGAGTTCGTACGCGGCATCGTCTGGCACGATCGTCAACTCTCCACGACAGGGAGCCCAAAGGCTCACCAACCAACCGGCTGCCCCCTGCCGCGAGTAACTTGGGAGCCGGATCTGCCTATAAAATGGCAGCCTCGGCTCGTCGGGGTGCGGGACGCGCCACACTCCAGATCGTCCAACTCTGCGGAATTGGGCCTTGAAGCTTCCGGGGGCGGTTGCTCCACGACACCACCACCGGCTCACGCCAGCCCAGGCGCTCCTTCCGCGCCTTGTACGGACTCTCCTACCTCACACAGCCGCGCCGTAGCTACACTGATCCCGTGAAGTGGCGGAAACCCTTACCGCAATAAGTCAAATGCACGGAAATCCAGCCTCGTCATGCAGCCGTGGCCATGAGGGGCTGTAGGGCTCTGCCATCAGGCTTCAGGAGCGCCGAGATCGCCATCTGCTCCTCGCGGAAGAACTCGTGCATGGAGCTATAGAACCGGTGCATCGAGCGGCATGCCTCGTAGATCGAATCGTCCGCTTCGCCCTGTGAAAGCTTGAGGTAGTCGCTCGCCTTACGTTCGGCGATCTGAGCGCCAGCAATGCACTCAGCCAGAGCCTTCTGGATCTGCGGCGGAAGATTCTCGTTCACCTGGGTGGTTCCTGGCACGGGGCGCGTCTCCCTGTAAGGCGGCAACTAATCGGCTGCCTTTGAAGCGTTCGGTGAGACACCCTCATTGTGCGGGATGTCTGCTTGGCGCGAGATGATTTCAGCGCTGCGGCACGATGCAGGCCAACGTTTGTGACGAGGCCGCATGTGTTCACACTGTCTGTGTATCTGGTATACCAGAGATGGGTTCCTCTATAACCTTTGTTGCAGGCGCGTGACGATTCCTGCGCGCCAGCGTCAATGTACGAAGTCGTCCATGGCTGCAGGAAGATGTCCGGCGGCCTTTCGAGGGTCTCTCGATCCCGCGTGCCAGAAGCGGAGCGGTCATGAGGCTAGAGCAAAAGATGGCGCGCAATTATATATTCTGAAGCGCTTCTCTGTGTTTCAGCAACCATGTTCGAATTCAGTATGCAGCCGCAGGAACGGCGACGCTGCCGGTGAGTTGGACGGTCAAGCCTCAGCTTGGCCGTTTAAAGGTGCCCATGATCAGCCCAGACCAGAACCAGCGAGTGTGCCTGACCGCAGCCCTGCGCGCCCACCTCGGCAATCAGCTTCGGGCCTGCTATGGCACCCTCCTAACGGAGCAGCAGCCGCAGCGGCTTCTCGCCCTTATTGAGCAGCTTGAGACCGCGCTGAGCACTCAGAGCCTGTTTGAGGTCTTGTTTTCAGGCGGGATTGTTGAGGGCGTTGGCGGCCATGAGGCTGGCGACGCAGGCGAGGCGTCCCGTTGCAACGTCGAGGCGACCAGCGCGCTCACGGAGCAGGCCACCCCAGTGGCTGAGCCAGCCGAAGGTTCTCTCTACGACCCAGCGCCGCTCCAGCACGACGAAGCCCTTCTGGTCCGGCTGCTTCTCGACCACGCGGTGGCGCATGCCGTGGAGGTTGCACCATTCTTGGCAGCGCTCGGCCGTGAAGGCACCGTCGAGGAGAGCCAGACGCAGGCTGGGCCACGTCTGCTTGCCCGCATCCAGCGCCGGCAGCGTGTCGCGATCCTGCACGTTGGCGGGCACGACAGCCAGCGCCAGGACGTGCCCTTGGGCATCCACCAGAGCCACGCGTTTGCGCCCGACCAGCTTCTTGGCACCATCGTAGCCGCGCGGCCCGCGGACCCCGATGCACTTGACGCTTTGCGTGTCGATGACCGCCAGCCGTGGATCGGGCCGACGTCCGCAACGCCGCCGCTGACGGCGCGCCAGAGCCCGCATCAGGCTCTCGAACAGGCCCTTCTCGATCCAGCGCCGGAACCAGCCATAGACCGTGCGCCAGGGCGGAAAGCCGGCCGGCAATGCCCGCCAACCTCCGCCCGTCCGCAGGTGCCAAGCGATCCCGGCCAGCACTTGACGCGCCGCTGTCGCTTCTGGACGGCCCGGCGGATCGGCTCGTTTCAGAAAACAGGCCACCTCGTCCAAGCCAGCCTGCAACACCATGTCCTTCAGGCGCGACTCATGACGCGTCCGATGTCGGTCCGTCCACATCTGCTCTCCACTCCGCCCCGCCAGGCGGAATTCATGTTGGCTCATGAGACAGATGGGGACGGCCGGCGGAGGTGCTCAAACAGGCTCTCAGAAAGTTGCAGCGCTGGCATTTCGCGATGACCTCCTGGCTGCCCTTCCGGCTCTGCGGTCATACGCGATGTTGCTGGCCGGAAACGCGGCGCGAGCCGATGATCTCGTGCAGGAGGTGCTGCTCAAGGCTTGGTCGAACCAACATCGCTTCGTGCCCGGTTCGAACCTCAATGCGTGGCTGTTCTGTTGTTGCCCCCTAAAGACCGGACACGGTCTCCTGGGTTGATCGGGCGATGAACTCGCGCGGCGAGCGGTAGCCCAGCGCGCGATGAGGGTGAAGGTCGTTGTAGTGCGCCAGCCAAACGGGAAGCTGGCGCAGCACGCTTTCAGCATCCGGCAGGATCGAGACGCGCACGTAGTCGCGCTTCAAGGTCCGCACGAACGCCTCGGCCATGCCATTACTCTGAGGGCTCTCCAGCGGCGTCGTTTTCGGCACCAATCCGAGGTCGCGAGCGAAGCGGCGCGTGTCGCGGGCCAAGTAGCAGCTGCCGTTGTCGGTCAGCCACTCGATCAGGCTCGGCAGCTGGTTGACTGGCCCGAAGCGATGCTCGACGGCCGCCACCATCAGGTCGCGGACGTCCTCGCCCGTGATGCCCGCCGTGGTTGCCACGTAGCTCATCGCCTCCCGGTCACAGCAGTCGAGCGCGAAGGCGACCCGCACCCTCTCACCGTTCTCCGCCGCGATCTCTAGCCCGTCCGAGCACCAGCGCGTGTTGCGGACGGCCACCGCCACCTTGCCCTCATGACGGCGCGTCTCGGCTCCGCCCGCGTGTCGCTGAAGCAGGAGGTCGTGCGCCTTCATGACTCGGTAGACGCGCTTCACGTTCGGCGCAGGCCGGCCGTCCCGCTCGGCCTGCCGGCGCAAGAGGGCGTGGACGCGCCGATAGCCGTAGGTCGGCAGATCCGCGATGAGCGCCTGGATCGCGCCGAGCAGCTCGGCGTCGGGTGCAGGCGGACGACCGCGTCGCGCTATGGGCTTCCGGGCGGGGGCCGTCTGCCGGGAGGAGGCGAGGTGCGGGCGCGATAAGCCCAAAGCCGAAGCCACCGCGCTCACCGGCCGTCCCCCAGCCACGAGGTCATGCGCAGCGGCAACTTTTTGGGGGCGGCGACCCGCTCCATCGCCTCGCGCAAGATCTCGGTTTCCAGCGTCTTCTTGCCCAGGAGCCGCTGTAGCTCGCGGATCTGCTGCAGGGCAGCGCGAAGCTCGGAGGCTGGCACCACCTCCTCGCCGGCCCCGGCGGCCGTGAGGGCGCCGCGCGCCATCAGCCGACGCCACGTGAACAGCTGGTTGGCGTTCAGCCCGTGGCGGCGGGCGACGAGCGAGACAGACTGGCCGGGCAGATACGTCTCCTCGACGAGGCGCACCTTCTCCTGCGTGGTCCAGTGCCGCCGGCGCTGGACGGAGGTGATCACCTCGACGCGCTCGGCGCGGGGCGGATCGTTAAAACTCACCATAGGATCGGTCATAGGCACACACTTCCACAAGCGTGAGCCCGTGTCCGGTCATTTAGGGGGCTACTTCATGTTCACGATCTTGCGCAATCAGTTCTACACGGAGTGCCGTAAGCACAAGCGCGAGGTGGAGGATGCGGATGGCGCGGCAGCCGAGCGACTAACCGCCCTGGCTGATCAGGAGGACCGGATCGAGTTGCAGGATGTTTGGGGCAAGGTGGCGAAGTTGCCTGCACTCCAGCGCGAGGCCCTGCTCCTCGTAAGCATCCATGACATGACCTACGAGGCTGCCGCTGAGGTGATTGGCTGCCAAGTTGGAACCGTGAAAAGCCGTGTCAGCCGCGGACGCGCCTTGCTGTCCAACCCACTCGGCTTCGCGGATGGCCGTTTGAGCAGGGTGACTGCGTGATACGGGTTGCACCCGCCTCGATGCCACTCAGTTCCTGCGAGGGGTGACGGACCGCAACCGGAAGTTCGAAAGCAGCGTTACCCATCATCCATGTTCCGGTAATGTTCGCTCCTGTAGGACAGTATCCTACAGGGAGGGCTGGCGGCCATGCACACCACGATCGTTCGCGTTAGCTGGCTCTTCGCGTGCTTCTTCCTGGGCATGCCCGCGCTGCCCCACTGACAGACGAGAGCCTGCCGGGGTAGCGTCCACGGACGAGGTGTAATTTCCGGGACCGTTTCGGTGGGGATTGGGGTGGCCATCGGGCCGGCGGCTAAGGTGGAGTTTGCGGACTTCAACCTGAGCCGGGAGCACCCGATGACCGACGACAGAGTGGCACTGATCGAGGCGCTGCAGAAGGCTGACGACGGCAACTTCCTGCGCTCGTTGGCCGAGACGGTCCTGCAGATCCTGATGGAGGCCGACGTGGAGGGCCTGATCGGCGCGGGCCGCTACGAGCGCACAGGCGAACGCAGCACCTACCGCAACGGCTATCGCGAGCGCAGCCTCGACACACGGCTCGGCTCACTCAACCTCAAGATCCCCAAGCTGCGGACCGGCAGCTATTTCCCCGGCTTCCTGGAGCCGCGCCGCACGGTCGAGAAGGCGCTGGTCGCCGTGATCCAGGAGGCGTGGATCGCCGGCGTCTCGACCCGGCGCGTGGACGACTTGGTGCAGGCCATGGGTCTGTCGGGCATCTCCAAGTCCTCCGTGTCGAAGCTGTGCAAGGAGATCGACGAGCGCGTGAACGCCTTCCTGACGCGCCCTCTCTCGGGTGCGTGGCCCTATCTCTGGCTCGATGCCACCTACCTGAAGGTGCGCGAGGGCGGTCGCATCGTCTCTGTCGCTGCCATAGTCGCCGTCGCGGTGGACACCGAAGGCCGGCGCGAGATCGTCGGCCTGCACATCGGCCCCAGTGAGGCCGAGGTGTTCTGGACCGACTTCCTGCGGAGCTTGGTCAAGCGCGGGCTCTCGGGCGTGCAGCTCGTCATCTCGGATGCCCACGAGGGGCTCAAGGCGGCCATCCGCCGGGTGCTGAAGGCGACCTGGCAACGCTGCCGCGTTCACTGGACCCGGAACGCGCTGGCCTACGTGCCGCGGACCCAGCAGACCATGGTGGCTGCCGGCCTGCGCCACGCCTTCCAGCAGCCCGATCAGGACGCCGCCCGGGCCGCCCTTCAGCACCTGGGCGAGCAACTGCACAACCGCTGGCCGAAGCTGAAGGTCTTCATCGAGGCCACGTGCGAGGACGTGCTGGCCTACCTGACTTTCCCGCTCCAGCATCGGGCCAAGCTTCACAGCACGAACCCGCTGGAACGCCTCAACAAGGAGATCAAGCGGCGCGCCGATGTGGTCGGCATCTTCCCCAACACGGACTCGATCCAACGCCTGATCGGTGCGGTGCTTCTGGAGGCCAACGACGAGTGGCAGCTTCAGCACCGCTATATGCAGATCGAGGGCATGGCCGGGTTTGCTCCGGCGTTGATCGAGGAGAGCGTCACGACACTTCCACCACAGGCTGCCTGACCGATGGCGGCTCCAATTCCACCCCGAAAGTCCACCTCATTGACGGACGTAACCCCTGCCGGCCACCGTGTTGGGCCAACACGGCGGCACGGGACGACCTTGATCTCAGACCGTAGTAGGCTCTTTCTCTAGCACGCCGAGCCAGACCTTGAGCATCTGCGAGATGGAAGCTTGCTTGCTCGCTTCCGGTGCTGTGTCCGCTCGTGCAGCATTGAGCCGGTCAGCGGCAACATCAGGAGCAAGCGGGTCCGCCTGCCGCCCGATGGCCAGCGCCCCTTCGAGAACACGGATACCCTCATCCATCGACACATGCGGCATGTGCCGGCCATCCAAGTCGATGCGTGCCCGGATGTAGGCGGCTCGTTCCCGCTCGATCTCGGGTGTGTCCGCGCAGGCAAGCCGGGTGACGAACGGAATGAGGCGCTGCCGCTCGACGTCGCCAGCCTCATCGTTCAGATGCAGCGCCAATCGGCAGATCGGGCGCGAGAAGCACAGCGGCATGTCGGTGGGTGCGCGCACCGGTCGGTAAGGGAAGCCGCACGCCACGATGGCGGCCTCGTTGATGCAGGTGCCGCCCTCTGGTCCAGGGAAGGTGTGTGAACCGCGCTTCAGCGTCCAATTCAGGATGTGGTAGAAGTCCGTCATGGTGGCTGATCCTGTAGCCGCCCCCAGGATCAACGCTCGCGCTTTCGGCTAGTATCCCGCAGCATTCACGACTGTTTGATGTGAATGGACATGGTGCCGAACCAGGGCAGGATCTGCGTTCCCGCCTCCAGCCGCACACCGTCAGAGCCCCATTGCCGGCCGCAGGAACGATTTGTATCGTTGCTCTAACGGCGCATCGTACCGATGCTGACAAACTGCCCCGAAATCGAGACCGCCGCCGATTATGGCGCGACCGCTCGCTCCTTGGCCACATTCTCTCCACGTGACGCCGCTCAGTTGCACCCCGGGTTGGGCAACCCAAGGAGCGCGTAATGTATGCTCTTCACACTGCTTCAGGCGCAGCGGCTTGTTCGAGGACGACCGCAGCCGAGCGTCCAGTCGTTGATCTCGACCGCCAAGCTCTCGGATGTGTCGTCAAAGGCATCGCCTCTGGGCTGCGTGATATGCTTCCAGTGCCAGAAGGTGAGCCGCTACCGACGAAGTTCGACCCGCTGATCCGGCGGCTGCTGAACGGCCCGCTGAGTCGCCTCGCTGCTTGATGTACGCCGGGACTGCTTCAACGGAGCGCACAAACGTCGCTCGGCTACCGACCCGTGCAGTTGATGTCGAAGCCGACGAGGACGCCTCGTCGTCCAACTAATCGCTTCCGGGGTACCGAGGCTCACCACATGGCTTGTGCGGGTGTGAGCCCGCCTCCAGCGCTCGCACCCGTCCCTACGCGATGAAGGCCCGCAGCCGTGCGACATGCGTCCTGGCTTCGTGGTTCATCAGGTGTGCCTCCTCGGGGCTCTGCTCCTCCAGGCGGCGCACCTCTTCGAGCTTGGCAGCCCGCTGCTGCCGCTAATGGCTTAAGATCGAACTCACGCGTTTCCCCTACACATCGTTTTCAGCATCCGAACTGCTGACCCCTTTACCCATGCTGACCCGAGACTTCAGACCGGCTCCCTCCGAGTCGCAGTGGGTTGCCCATCCTGCTTTTGTGAAACACCCGTCCCGAGCAGCTGGCCGCGCGCTGCCGTAACGTCCAGTTGCTGAAGCTAGAGTCACTACTCGGCGACGTTCGTCGCAGCGTCCTGTGGACCATCTTCGTGCCGGTGCATCCAATCTGCGCCGTCCGGCGTTGAGCCGTCACGAAGATGGCCTTGCACCCCATCATCCGAACTTTCCGTTCGCTCGTGCCTCGGCGCGACCCTGCGGCCCCATAGGAACCTCCAAACCCCATGCCCGACGACAGTAGTCGATCGCCCCTGCCGCCACTGGCTGACCGCGTGATCCGCGCCTGATCGTTTGATCCGGCTCGCCCGCGACCAGCCCTGGCGGCTGGTCAGACAAGGTGAGCCATGACCCTCCCACACAACATTTCGCGCGCGGCAGCGCCTGCGCGACGCGACCACAGCGCCGCCGCCATTGTCATCATGATGCTGCTGGTTTTTGCGCCCGTGCTCGGCATGCACATCGCTGCCGTGGCCTTCGGCTCTGACGCTGCGTCGGTCACAACATCCTGGGCCGCCGATGGCATCGCAACGCTCTTGAGGCTGGGCCACGGCTCACCGGGCTGACTCGCCGGTATAGTGCCTCACCGCTTACGCGGCTTCACCCACCGTGGTGGTCGCCTGGGAGCGAACGAAGCAGCGGTCGAAGGCATCGGGATCGTAGATGCGTCCATGCATATCGCTGACCTGCACGTCCTGCGCCTGCACACTTTCCAAGCTCCTGGCCCGCTCCAGTGCGGTCCCGGGAGATCGGGTCTGATAGGCGATGAGACCGTCCTGCGTGCTCGCGCTAATGATGAATAGCAACAGCTTCCCTCCGTGGCTGATACGGCCGAGCTTAACGAACAGAAGCGTGGATGGCGAGGTTGAGGCCGGTAGGGTGAGCATGCGCACCGCATCTCTCTCCTTGGCACGCGGGCGGCTCCCATAGGGCGCTATCTTGTTTCGTGGCCGGTCCCCCCGACAGCAGCGCCGGTTCTCGTCAGAGCATCACCTGGACGAGACGCACGCGTTACCCGATGCGTGCCAGCCGGTCGGGCAGATCTCCCCGTCCCGTCGAGGAACGGCTGGTTTAGCGTTGGCGAGTGGCGCACAGTACGACCCGCTGGCGTGATACCCCGTCGGGCAGCTCTGCCCCTTCTCCCTACGAAAGGGCAAAGCTTCGGCGAAGACCGGCCCGGCAAGAACGATGCCGGTGAGTGCGATGACAATGCGGACCATGAGCAGCTTCCGAGAACCTGCAGGCTAATAGCTAATTGGAAGTTCTATACGGCTGAAGCGAATGCCTCACTGAGGCAACTCCATATTTTTATTACTCCTCACGTAAAGAGCTAATTTTACCACTGGCACACCCCCTCACCGCAAGTCGAGCGCCCGGGAGCCGGCCGTTGGCAAAAGGGGTGGGTGTCGAGAGACAAGACTGTTACAGCTCGACGGGTTTGCAGCACGACGGTCTCTGCGTCAGCCGACCAGCAGTGTTCGCGCAAGCTCATCAGGGCGCCAGTTGAGCTTGCGCAGCTCCTGAATGTCATGAATTAACGTAGGCGCACACGGCGCCTACCCAGCTTTAGACGTTGCACGCAGACTATTGCAGGCTGCTAGTGCAGAGTTTGCTTAGGGCAGAGATCGTCTTCGCTCTCACAGAGGCACGGGGCGGTCTGGCTCCGGAGGACTGCGTCTGTCACGCGCCACCAAAGCAGCGGGAACTCCTTTCCGTCGAGCGCCGCCTGGAAGTTCAGGAGGCTTTTCGTGACAGTTTCCGCCGCTTCGGGCACTAGGAAGGTATCTCCATCTTCGTCGATCAGCATATCAAGCATATCTCTTCCGGTAGCAAATTCCTTCACTGCGATCTTTGCGAGCATCTTTTCATGATTTCTGCCAGCATCCTCCGCGCGGAATTCAAAGTACATGATTGCATCGCTATAAACGTCGGCTACGGACTGCAGCAGGTTCTTATCTATGATCTGGATTTGCGTTTTAGTCGTCATTCGAGCAGTTGCCTCTTCTGAACAGCAGTCGGGGAGAGTTGGGTCGCAGATTAAAGTGGATGCGGACGCACCGATGCGAGGGGAGCGGTTAGATCTCCGCGGTGCGTCCGTGAGCTCCCACGGAATCTGCAGGCGGCGAGCGCAGATCCTGCCCGAGAGCGGTATGGGTGAGGCTGAGACCAGCCCGTCGGCCAGCAAGGTCGGCCTGAGTTCTTGAGAGTTGGTCCGTGTGACGAGAGGCACCGGCGGTCCTCTCGTCTGACGGCGATGAGCGATCTTTACCGTGGGATCCGCACGCCGATGCCGAGCTCGGTCCGGACAAGGACCGAATCGGGGTGTGGCGTGAGGGGGGCTCCGCGGGCGGTGTGCTGTTGCCGGCGCACGATGGCTGGGCCGGGGGTACGCTGCAGGTCGCACGTAGGATCACTGCGGGTGAGATGCAGCCGGGTTCCTCGGCGAGCAGAGCGAGGCGGAGCTCATGGAAATTGGTTCGGGTGATGTGTGGCACCGTGAGGGGCCCTCCGTTCGTCAGTTGCGACGGACGGCGTGTACGGCACGATCACCATGCCGGGGCCGAACTCGGTTCGGGCGAACCGAAATCGGTTAGGCAGTCATCAGCCAAGGCCAATCGACGTGCGATCCTCGCCCGCCTCGACCAGAGCCAGCGGCTTCGTTCGCCGTCATTTCAGCGCAGGGCTGCCGACCCACAGTTCTGTTCGCTGGTTCAGATTCTACGGTCCCGATCCGAGGCCGCCTTGAGGCGGTTATCTCGTCTGAACATGCGTCGCCGATCTCGCATCGTGAGATGCACGCCACAGGTAAGATCGCCGTGCTCGATCGCCGAACGCTCCTGATGGCTGCGGCGGCTACCGCGCTGACCGACCGGGTTTCGGCACAAGAGCCGCCGAACCGCGTGCAGCTTTGGCCGGGCGAGCCACCCGGTGGTGGCGGTCCCATCGGCCTCGTTCGCGTGAGCGCGCAGGGAGCGGTCACGAACGTCAGCAGCCCCTTCCTTGAGATCGCCACGCCGAGCCCGCCGAACGGCGCCGCCGTGCTCGTCGCAGGAGGCGGCGGCTACACCTACATCGACACCGCCAACGAGGCGCATCCCGCAGCAAAGTGGCTGACGGAGCAGGGGGTAACGGCGTTCGTCCTCATCTACCGCCTGCCGCGCGAGGGTTGGCACAACGGTCCTCTGGCGCCCCTGCAGGATGCGCAGCGGGCCATGCGGGTGATGCGGTCCCTGGCTGACACGTACCATCTCGATCCCAAGCGCATGGGTGCCTTGGGGTTCTCAGCCGGAGGGCATCTTGCCGGCATGACTGCCGTGCGGGCGGACTTCCACTCGTATCTTGCCAGCGACCGGATCGACGAGTTCTCGGCTCGCCCTGACTTCGCAGCCTTGATTTATCCGGTCGTCACTCTGGGGCCGCCGCTCGATCACACGTCGACCTGCCATGAACTCATCGGCGATCACCCGAGCCCTGCGGCGCGGGACGAGTGGTCGGTCCAGACACATGTGCACCGGGGGTGTCCGCCGATGTTCCTCGTGGACGCTGAGGACGATCCGATCTGCAAACCGGCCCATACGGGCATTCTGGAGGCGGCCTGTCTGAGCGCCGACGTGGCCGTCGAGCGCCACCAGTTCAAAATCGGCGGCCACGGCTTTGGGATGGGACGGCCCGACACACCCGAGATGATGTGGCCTGATATGTACCGCGCGTGGCTCTCATGGATCGGCATCCTCACCTGATTGAGGTGAGGGTGCAGCAAACGTCGTTAAAGGGTAGTCCTGCTCTGACGCTGTTGTGATCCCAGGCTCAATCCTGCAGCAGGAAGGAGCTCAGGCCAACCTAACCGACGCCATCGGGGCGGCACACGTGAAGCCGGCCCCCTAGTCTTCGGAGCAGGGCAGGGGACTTCCAGGCTATCACATACGTTCGCTGCCGGGCCCGTGGTCGTCTACAACGCTGTTCAGCTGGGCAGCCGCGCGATCGGGTGCTCACAAGCTTCGTGAGACCGCACCGAGCGCCAGCACAACGTAGGCGCCGATGCAGAACCACGTCCGGTACTTCACAACAGTCGGTCCGATCGTCGAGATCTTCAGGTAGAGGCTCGCAACCGCAAGCCCAATGAGGACGACGGACAGCAGGAACGTCATAAGACGAGGCGGCGAAAGGCTCAGCATGGGAGCAGTCTCGCCCCACGTGGTTGAGGAGTGGTGAAAGCAGAGCTAGAGGCGGGAGCTAGAGCCAGCCCAACGTAGCCTGTGCCGCTTCAACGGCACGCTTGGAGAGGCGTGACGACAGAATCCGTATGCCGCAAAAGCTTGACAGAGAGCGCGCTCATGCATGACGAGGCAGCATGAGAGAGTGCGCGACGCCACTGCGCACCTCGGACGGGCTGCTGTTCGGCGAGCGTCCCGATGGTACACTGGCCCACATCTCCGAGGTTCCCTCAGGGCTCGCTTGTCGCTGCCGCTGTCCAGGCTGCAGTGCACTTCTGGTGGCCCGCAAGGGCGAGCATCTCAGCCACCATTTCGGGCACCATCGCGCTGCAGACGAGCGTGCCTGCCAGACCGGACCCGAGACAGCCCTGCACCGGTTCGCCAAGGAGCTGCTCGCTCGCCAGCTCGCGCTGGTACTTCCACCTCTACAGCCGGATGGTGGTAGGCAGGCCGGCTACGCAGGTGGCTGCTTCCGCTTCGATACGGCACTCCTGGAGCAGCGGCTTGGCAGCATCATCCCGGACGTGATCGCGCGGCGGGGGGATCGCGACCTGCTGGTCGAATTTTGCGTCACGAATGCCTGCGACGCTGCCAAGATCGAGAAGATCGCGAGCTTAGGTCTGGCAGCGGTCGAGATCGACCTGTCTGGGCTAGAAATGGGCCGGTCGCGCCAGGAGCTTGAGCACGCCATCCTCACCGAAGCTCCCCGCAGATGGCTGCACAATCCGAAGTTCTATGCGGGCTCGGCAGAGCCAGCCACAAACCCATCCGGGTCAACGTTGCCCCGGTCCATCCATGCACTTCAGCGAGCCTACCTGGCAGCTTGTAGCGAAGTGGGCACCATTGGCAGCAGGAGCCTGGCTTACGACAGGGTTGCGGCTGATGGCCTGTCGCATGCGGTCGGCGTCGAAGTTCCCGGTCAGGGCTGCTTTCGCGTCGCACCGCATGACTGGCAGGCTGTTATTCTGGGGTACGTCCTTGACCGCGCCCTGACAGGCGGCTCGACGTTCATCACTACCAAGACAGCCCTGCAGCAGATCCGAGAGAGAGGCTGGCTGCGTGCCCGTTTCAGCCGGCTCTCGGCCGGCGAGGTGGAAGCGCTGCAAGCGGCTCTGCCGTCGTTTGCGCCTCCAGATGCGTCCATTGCAGCCTGGGCGATGATCCTGTCACGCCGTGGCATTCTTGTGCCCACCGGGATGCGTGAGCAGTGGCTCGTCCGGCGTGAGGCGCTGCAACAGGTTCGGGAGGCCCGTCACCGGGGCCTTGATCAAGCGGAACCTTAGCCGCTTCACCATCAGCCGACCCCACCTTAACCGACCGCTTACCCTCCTCGGCGAGGTTGCCCATCCAGATTGAGGAAGGAGCAACCATGACCGACACAACCGATACCATTGGGGTCGCCGGCGATCGCATCCGCTCGATCATCGAGCGCGTCGAGAAGGTCGAGGAAGAGATCAAGGACCTCATGGAGGCCAAGAAGGAGATCTTCCTGGAAGCGAAGAGCGAAGGTCTTGACGTGAAGATCCTCAAGGAGATCCTCAAGCTTCGGAAGCTCGACCAGGACGAGCGCGACGAGCACGAGACCCTGCTCGAGGTGTACCTCCGTGCCATGGACGCGCCCACGCCCGCACCCGTGGCGCAGGCGGCGTAAGCGTCAGCGTATGGGTAAGTGGCTCGCCCTTCGCGAAGGGCGAGCGACGTCCTCTCAGGCAGCCTTGCGACGACGCGGGGCGCTCTCAGCGCCCGCCATCGCGCCGGGGCGCCCGAGGCCGATCGCCTTGGCGAGTTCCGAGCGCTGGGCGGCATAGCTGGCCGCCACCATCGGATAGTCGTTGGGCAGGCCGTAGCGTTGGCGGTAGCTATGCGGATCGAGGCCATGCCCGGCCAGATGCCGCTTGAGCGTCTTGTACGGCCGACCATCGATGAACGAGATCAGCGCGTCCGGCGTGATCGACTTGCGGATCTGCGAAGACGTGGCCTTCTCGACCTCTTCGGCAGCGGCCTGAGACGTGCCGTTCGCGAGGCCGTTCAGCGCCGCGTGCACGCTGGTGAGAAGGGCCGGCAGTTCGGCGACCGGCAGAGGATTGTTGGACACGTAGGCCGAGACGATGTCGGCGGCGAGCTCAACGAAATCGGGGCCAAGCCCCTGAGTGTCTTCTATCACGTTGTAAGTCCATAGTTCGTGCGCCCTCGCGCGGCGTAGATCATCATTTGAGTAGCCAAATCAAGCACCGAATTTGCTTCGTGAACTGCCAAGGCGCGAACGGCTTTGCGGCCTATTTGCCTTTGAGGACGCGATCAGCCTTCGCATCGACCTTCTTCTTGTCGGCAGCAGAGAGGTTCCCTTCCTTTTCCTGCTGCGCGGCGCGCGCCTTGGCGTTGCGCGCATGCGCTTTGTCTTCGATCGGGTACTTGCGCCCCTCCGGCAGCGCGAACTTACTGTTCGGCAGATCCTCCCGCTTGTCGCTGGTGAGCTTCGACATGACGGCCTCCGACGTTGAGTTCTGGTCAACGCGTCGCTTGGCTGGACGTTCGGCAGAGAATGAGCGCGTCGCCCGTAACGAAGGCTGAGCTCCTCGCCGCTGGAACCGCCTTCGTCGCATGCCGTTCCTTCTCGCGCTCTGACCATAGTGCGCGCCGCGAGGTGAATTGATGGACGACGTTGCGCAAGAGATCGGGCCGGGATCCGCTCACTCGGACGCAGACCAGCAGCCCGATCTCGCCAGTACTGTCAGAAGCCAAGCGGCCAGCTACGTCACAAAGCGCAAGGAGGACGTGGCCAAGGCGGTCTCGGACGTGGCGGACGCCATCCGCAACAGTGGGGCAGGCTTCGAGGGCGCGCCGCACGTCAAAGCGTTCTTCGACAGCGCGGCCGAAGGCGTCGAGGGGCTGTCCGCGGACATCAACCGACGCACAGTCAGCGAACTCTACGACGAAGTCGAGGCGGCCGTCCGACGCCGTCCTGCGGTTGCCTTCGCGGCGGCGGCCCTGACCGGGTTTGCGCTCTTCCGCTTCTTCAAGGCATCCGAGATCAGGCCGATCCCACGCTCCCGGGCTGTCGTGCCGGCCGACGTCTTCCCGACACCCGACCTCTAGGATCGTCGATGACGGAAGCTCGGCTCAAATCTATTCCGGCCCTGGTCGGCGACGCGATCCGCGAGACGCAGGAGCTCGTCTCCAAGGAGATCACCCTCTTCCGCGCTGAGATGGGCGAGGGCGTTGAGAAATTCGGCCTGGGGCTCGCCCTCTTCATCGCGGCCGGTGTGTTCGCCCTGACAGGCGTCCTCGTGCTGATCCTTGCTCTGGTGAAGGGCTTGGCCGTTCTGCTGAGTTCGGATGCGCTGGCAGCCCTGATCGTCGGGGGCGCATTCGCGCTTATTGCGATCGGCATTGCCCTGTGGGGACGCAGCAAGGCCTCGATCTCAGGCCTGGAGGCGATCCGGACCGAGCGTCAGGTGCACGAGGACACCCGCATCATCACGGAGCGCATGGGCGAATGAGCAAGTTGGCCGACGAACTGGAGCACGAGGTCGAGACGACCCGCACGAAGCTCGATCAGACCCTCGGCAACCTTCAGTCGCGTCTCCATGCGTCTGGCCTGACCGGAAGCGTGGACGACCTGCGCGAAACGAGCATCAGGCTCACGGAAAGCGGTCAACGCCTGCTCGACAGCGTGCGCGCAAATCCTGTTCCTGCGCTCCTCGTCGGCGCCGGGCTCGGGTTTCTCGTCTACGATGCACTGACACGCGTCGCGGACCGCAGGCGCCTGTACTCGACGCCCGGGGTTGCCCACCCGCATGATCGCGATGGCGAGTTGCCAGAGAACCATCCGGACCGGCTGCATGAGCGACTCGACGACGCGCTGGAGGAGAGCTTCCCTGGCAGCGATCCTGTCTCGGTGAGGATCACGAAGTAGCGCGCCTGCCTATTACCCCTTGTTGAGCGAGACTCCTGGGGGTGGCGCTTCGGCCTACCGTGCAGCTCGATGAAGGTGCTGACGGGTGGTCCGACGCTGGCCTCAGGCGGCCGCGGCAGGCTCGCGCGGTGCCTCCCGGACGGCCTTGAGGCAGGCCTCGACACCGTCCCGCAGCGACGACACGTAGATGTCCGCCCCGAGTTCCCGACCGAGGGCCGCGTCGGTCAGGACGCGCTCCCCCACCGGCCAGAGGCCGACCAGGATCGGGATGCCGGGCCTGCGCTGGCGCAGACGCTCCAGGAGATATCGCAGATGCGCCGGGCTGCCGGTGATGTCGAGGTAGGAGATGCAGATCATCGCCACCCCGGACAGGTCGAGGTCGCGGATGCGCCCGCGGGACACCGCTTCGTGGGGGTGATGCGCGCGCCGAGCCCGTGCTTGCGCAGAAGCTGCGCCAGGATGGATGAGGCCGCCTCGTCGAGCGGGCCGCGGCCGGCGATGCACAGCACCGGAGCGTCGCCGCGCCAGATCTCGGGACGGTCCTCGACCGGCGGCGCTTGGCCCGGCACGGCCTCGTTCTTCGGGTGCACTTGCTCCGCCAGCGACGGAACCTCGGAATGGCTCCTCGCCCTGGCGTCGGCGGAGGGCTCCGCGTCCGGTCGGCTCTCGAAATCCTCGACGAGACCCTGGCAGGAGGTCTTGATGTTCTCGAGTTGCGCCGGCGTCACCACGCCCCGCGCATAGTCGTTGGCGGCAAGCTGCAGGCCCTTCAACGCGACCTCGTCGTAATAGGACGAGAGGGAGCGCTCCTTCAGCATCGTCTCGCCGAGGTCCCGCGCCTCGTCCGGATCGCCGGCCAGCATCCGCTGGTAGAAATTCTCGACGGGCGTCAGCGGCGGGCGGTCGCCGAGCAGCACGTCGAAGAATTCCAGGCTCTCGACATGGCGGCCGAGCACCACGAGGCAGACCGTGAAGGGCGTGGCCAGGATCAGGCCGATCGGCCCCCAGAGGAAGCCCCAGAACAGGGTCGAGACGATGACGGCGAAGGGCGACAGGCCGGTCGAGTGACCGTACAGCAGCGGCTCGATCACGTGGCCGAACAGCGGCTCGGCGACCAGGAACAGGCCGGCCGTCCAGAGGACCATCGACCAGCCCGGATCGACGGCGGCGGCCAGAGCGAGGGGGAAGAGGGCGGCGATGAAGGCGCCGATATAGGGCACGAAGCGCATGAGCGCCGAGAACACGCCCCAGAGGATCGGGCTCGGCACGCCGATGAACCAGAGCCCGAGCCCGATCAGGACGCCGAAGGCGGCGTTCATGCCGAGCTGCGCCAGGAAGTACGTTCCGAGCCTGCTCGCCGCATCGTCCATCGCCACCGTCGTGCGATGCAGGTCGCTCGATCCGAACAGGCGGATCAGGCGATTGCGCAGGTCCTCGCGCTGCATGAGCAGGAAGATCACCACCACGAGCACGATGCCGACCGTGGTCAGCGGCTCGACGATCGGCCCCAGAATGTTGTGGGCGAGCGTGAGGGGCGACGGATCCGGCTCCTGCACCCGCACGAGCTGCGCCTTCGGCGTCTCGCCGCCGGCCGGCGCTGCGGCGGTGGTGCCGGAGGCGGCCGCCTTCTGGGACGCGTCGTGGACCTGATGGTTGATCCGCTGCAGCAGCGCGTTGGCGCGCCCGAGGAAGCCCTCCTGGAGGCCGGCCGCCTTCTTCTGCACCGTGGCCTGATATTGCGGCAGGTTGCCGGCGAGGCTCGCGACCTGGGTTCCGATGACGGCCCCGATGCCGAGGATGACGCTGAGCGCGAGCAGCACCGCCACGATGACGGAGGGCACCCGGCCGAAGCGGATGCGGCGCAGGATGTTGACGACGGGCGCGAGGACGAAGCTCAGGAGGACGGCGAGCACGAGGGGGATGAAGACCTCGCGGCCGAAATAGAGGGCGGCGATGACCACGACGCCGACCGCGAGCGTCAGGAGACCGCGCAGGCCCGGGGTGATCGGGGGCGGCACCTGTGCGGGCTGGCGCGGAGCGGGCGTCGATGTGGCTGCCATCGTGGAATCCGGCTGAGACGGGTGCCGGCCATGCCGGGTCTCCCCTCAACGCGGAGGCCCGCATTTCGGTGACATCTCCGCCGCGCCACGGATCCCTCTGGATCCCTTGGCATCTGCGTTCGAACTGTCGCTTTCGAGAGGCCGCCTGGGTCGGTTGGATAACGGCAATGGGCGCGTAGCTGCCGGCCGGGTCTGGCCGAGAGAAGAAAGTCGGCTTTCGGGTAGATTGCCAAGGAAAGCGGACGCTTCTGCAAAGGGTATTGGTCCTTGTCGGCTCGTTGAGGCCCCCAGATGGGACGCCTCGACTGTCGTTCGGTGACGTCGTCGGCAACAGCGAACCTGCGCTCGCCGCGAACGTTACCCCTCGCGCCGCGAGAGGACACCCTGGATGCAGCAACGCTGGCCGAGCCGGATCTGGATCGTCCGTCATGGCGAGAGTGCCGGCAACGTTGCCAGGAATGTCGCACACGGCGCCGGGCATTCACGCATCGACATCGCCGAGCGTGACGTCGATGTGCCTCTCAGTCCGCGCGGCGAAGAGCAGGCCCTGGCACTCGGGCGCTGGTTCGCCGCGATGCCGTCCGGCGAGCGCCCGCAGGTCGTGCTGACATCGCCTTACCGGCGTGCACAGGGCACGGCCGCGCTGATCCGGGACGCCGGCGGGCTCGCCGACCGCGCGTCCGAGTTCGTCGTCGACGAGCGCCTGCGGGAGAAGGAACTCGGGATCCTCGACCGCCTCACGCACGCGGGTGTCGCGGAGCTGTATCCCGAGCAGGCTGCCATGCGCGCTCGGCTCGGCAAGTTCTATCACCGGCCGCCCTCCGGAGAGAGCTGGTGCGACGTCATCCTCCGGCTGCGTAGTGCGCTCGACACCATCTCGCTGCACCATGACGGACAACGAGTGCTGTTGGTCGCCCATCAGGTCGTGGTGCTCTGTTTGCGCTACTTGCTCGAGAACATGAGCGAGACGCAGATCCTCGCCATCGACACTCAGGCCGAGGTCGCGAACTGCTCCGTGACGGAATATGCCTCAGCACCGGAGGAGGGCCTCAACGGAGGGCTCAAGCTCGTCCGCTACAACTTCGTCGCACCAGTCGCACAGGGCGGGGCCCCTGTGACGGCCGAGCCGGACGCGAACGTGTTAGACCGATGACTGAGAACCACCTCACGCTGGAAAGCCTTCGGGCCTTGCCGCTCCCGATGCCGGAAGAGGGTAGCAAGGAGCAGCGCGGCACCGTCCTGGTGCTCGGTGGTTCCGTCGAGGTGCCCGGGGCCGCCCTTCTCGCCGGTGTCGCCGCACTTCGGGCCGGTGCAGGTCGCCTCCGGATCGCAACGGTCCGGAGTGCTGCGCTCGCAATGGCCCTCGCGGTGCCGGAGGGCAGGGTCATCGGGCTGGCTGAAACGGAGGATGGGGAGATCGATCCGGCTCAGGCCGAGGAGCGCGTATGTGCGCTCGCGGAGCGCAGCGAAGCGGTGCTGGTCGGGCCTGGTCTGAGCGCAGGCGAGGCCGCAGATGCACTCTGTTCCTCCGTCCTGCGGGGTGAGCCGTCGACCTCCTTCGTGCTCGATGCGGGAGCCCTCTGCGGGCTCGCTGCCCGCGCCGAGGCGGTTCGCTCATGCGGTGGCCGAGCGGTGATCACGCCCCATGCCGGCGAGATGGCACAGCTTCTCGGAATCGACCGGGATGCTGTCGAGGCCGATCCACTGGCGGCGGCGCTCAGAGCAGCGGACCTGCTGGGCTGCGTCGTGATCATGAAGGGCGCAAAGAGCTGGATCGTGAGCCCCGCCGGCGAACGGTGGTTCTACAACGGGGGCGGCGTCGGGCTGGCGACCTCTGGCTCTGGCGACGCCCTGTCGGGCATCCTCGCAGGTCTTCTCGCGCGCGGAGCCGAAGTGATGACGGCCGCGCTCTGGGGCGTTCTCCTGCACGGAGAAGCGGGGCGGCGGCTGGCCGAGCGCGTGGGGCCGGTCGGCTTCCTGGCGCGGGAGATCGCCGATGAGGTGCCCGCCATCCTCCACGAAGCAGGGCCGCACCGGTCGCCATGAGAGGGCGCCATGCAGCCTGGGGAAGCGGCCCGCGGTCGCGCGGCAAGCTCCTGAGTAGACGGGGGAAGCAGTTGTGCGGGTAGGTACGCGTCAGGTGTGAGCGCTAGGAACATCGCTGAAACCGGGCGGTTCTCCCCACCCTGGACGAGGAGCGCAAACATGACGAGTTCACAGCCCACCAAACCCGGAGATGAAGCCCAGCCCGGAACGCCCGGAACGGGCGAGAACCTGTGCCCACGCTGCGCGGGCTCTGGTCAGTTCGAGGCGAAGACTTGCCCGGAGTGCAACGGCACCGGAAAGGTTATCACCGGCATTGGCGGGGGGTGATCGCCGCCCCAAGCGGGCTGACGTTGTGGTCGCGAGGCCCGCAGGAGCCTGACCCGCCACCCACGTCCCGGCTGCTCAGTGTGACCCGCTCGGCCGCTGGTCAAGCTGTGCTTGTGGGGCGCTGTGATGCCCGAACGAGGCTCGGCACGACGTTTGGCTTGTAGATGAATTCTGCGCCATTCGCAGTGGATCGGCCCTGTGGTCCGAGCCCCCGAACGTCAGCAAGAGAGCGAGCTCAGGCCGAAGGCTTCGCGTTCTGTGCGCCGGTTGTTTGGTCCCCTCCATCGATCTCGCCGGGAACGCGCATCGGTGACGAGCGCCGAGGCCTCCGAGGCTTGAGGCACGTGCAGTGTTCGATCCTTGATGTCGGCGTCGTAACCGAGCACCCAGCCTGTCTCAGCAGACCCGGCATTGCCGACTGGAAGTCCGGCTCTTCTTCAACCAGGACCACCACCGCGCTTCACGCAGGCCGTCAGACAGGGGAGCGTTGAGGACCGCGCTCAGTTCTCCCTGCGCCTATCAGAGCAGCAAGATCTCCTGAGCACGGACGACAATGCTGTCCTGTTTGAAGCGGTTTTCCAGGGTGCGCCGGTACCGGTCCCACCACGAAGAATCGAGCTCTCGCGTCATGACCTCGAACACCACGATGTCGTCGCGTGCCGTCTTGCCGTTCTCTTCCCAGAGGCCCTCCGCCGGCCCGCGGGTGAAAGCCGTCATGCCTCCGAACCGTTCGGTGAGTTCCGACCGCACGCGTGCGTACTCGGAGCTGGAGAAGGGCTGGCCCTCGTTGTCGGAGAGGGGCAGGAGGATCTGGATCACGTGCTGGGGCATTGTGCGGCTTGATGAATGGGGCGACCGTCGGAATGCATCGCTACCGTTTCCTCAGTGAGCAAAGACTTGGCTGCCTGGGACTTGGCTGCCTGGCCGCTCGGGGCGCACCTGCAGGGCAGCGGCGACAGCCTTCGCGATCTTCCGCCCGCCCTCGACGGACGGCTCGATGGGGTTGGCGAAATCCGCGTCCTCGCCGCAGAGCACGCGCAGGTCGATCAGCGGGCGGCCGCGCGCGAAGGCCTCGCGCGTGATGATGTCGTTGAGCAGCGAGAGGGCCGCTCCGGCCAGACGTCGCCGCTGTGGGTCGGGATAGCGCGGATCGTAGATCGTGCAGATGGCCGCCGGCCGTCCCGTCGCCTGCACCGTACTTAGCATTACAGTTGCAGGGTGAGGCTCCTATCTGAGTGGTTTCGGATGGGAGAGCGCGATGTCCTCAACCTCGCTCGAATCCACGCTGGAGCTCTGGTCGACGACACTGCGGCAGGCCAAGCAGCGCATCCGCCCGCTGTTTGCCGCCCCGAGCGTCGCCGCCTCCGCCAACGCCTTCCTGGAGGGCTTGCTTGGGGGTGAGCGGCGCAAGACCGGCTGGATGCGGGCTGAAGCTGCTGGTGATCCAGGCCCCTGGCGCCAGCAGGCTGTCCTCGGTCGCACGCACTGGGACGCGGAGGCGCTGCGGGACGTGGTGCGTGACTACGTCCTCGAGACGCTCGGCTCACCTGACGCGGTGGTGGTGATCGACGAGACCGGCTTCTTGAAGCAGGGCAGAGCCTCGTGCGGTGTGGGCCGGCAGTACACAGGCTCAGCTGGCAAGATCACCAACTGCCAGATCGGGGTGTTTGCCGCCTACGTCTCGGATCAGGGCCACGCCTTCATCGATCGTCAGCTGTACCTGCCCAAAGCCTGGGCCGGAGACCCGGCTCGAAGGCGGACGGCGCATGTGCCGGAGGCCATCACCTTTGCCACCAAGCCGCAGCTGGCGCTGGCCATGATCGAGCGGGCGATAAAGGCAGAGGTGCCGTTTGCGTGGGTTGCGGCTGACAGCATCTACGGGGTTGGCGAGATCGAGCTGGCGCTGCGCCGTGCGTACAAGGGCTACGTGCTCGGTGTCACGGGTCAGCATCGGTTCTGGTCCTGGGACCAAAACCTCGACGTCGCGGGCACCGCCGAGGAGATCGCCAAGGATCTCTCCAAGACAGACTGGATCCGGCTCTCGGCCGGATCTGGCACGAAGGGACCGCGCCTGTTCGACTGGGCCTACCTGCCGCTGGCCACGCTGCCGGCGGATGCGCTCGACGCCGCTCTTGATCAGAGCGTGTGGACGCGCGGCCTGCTCGTGCGGCGCAGCCTGTCGGACGGGAGCTTCTCCTACTTCACCACTTGGTGCCCGGTCGGCACGCCGGTGCAGACGCTGGTGGCCGTGGAGGGGCGACGCTGGGCCATCGAGGACGCGTTCGAGACCGCCAAGACGGAGCTCGGGCTGGCCCACAACGAGAGCCGTTCGTGGCACGGCTGGCACCGGCACGTCAGCTTGGTGATGCTGGCTTTTGCGATGTTGGCGCGGGTGCGCCGGTTGGCCAACGGAACGCCCCCAAAAACGCCGCTCATCGCCAAGCTCGCCGGTGCCGTGGTCCATTCAGGAGATCCGGCGCGTGGCGATGCGGCTGGCGCAGCGGCGCATTGAGCCCGCGCTCGTGCTCGCTTGGTCAGCCTGGCGGCGCGCCCACCAAGCTGCCGCCCGACAGGCGCACCTCAGAACGAAACTGCAACTGTAATGTTAGAGCGTCTAACAAAACCACCGTTCGATGAAGCGCCAGACGATGAGGGCTGCGGCCAGCGTGGAGAAGGCGAGATGGATATCGCTCCGCCGCTCGTAGCGAATGGCAAGGCGGCGGAACTGGGCAAACCAAGCGAGCGTGCGCTCGACCACCCACCTGTGACGCCCGAGACGCTGACTGCTCTCGATCCCGCGGCGGGCGATGCGGTGCTGGATGCGCCGACGGGTAAGAGCCCGACGGCAGCGGCGGTGGTCGTAGGCCTTGTCGGCATACAGCCGGGCGGGGCGTTTGCGCGGCCGCCCCCAGCACTGGCGGATCGGCGGGACGGCATCCACGACCGTCTCCAGCATCCGGCTGTCGTGCACGTTGGCCCCTGTGAGGCTCAGCGCGAGAGGGATGCCCTTCGCATCGGTGAGGACGTGGCGCTTCGTGCCCGGCTTGCCGCGATCGGTCGGGTTCGGGCCCGTCGCCGAGCCCCCCTTTTGGCTGCAATCGAGGCGCTGTCGAGCGAAGCGCGGCTGAAGTCGATGCCGTTCTGGCGTCCCAGCCGGTCGAGCAGCGCCTGTTGCAGACGGTCCCACACCCCCGCCTTCTGCCAGTCCCGCAGGCGTCGCCAGCAGGTCATACCCGAGCCGCAGCCCATCTCGCGGGGCAGCAACTCCCAGGGCGTGCCCGAGCGCAGCACAAACAGGATGCCCGTCAGCGCTGCGCGGTCGGACATCCGCGGGCGGCCACCTTTCGGCTTGGGCGGCTCAGGCGGCAACAGCGGGGCGATGACGGCCCATAAGCCGTCGGGAAGGAGCGGTTTCGCCATCCCTCCTCAACGCGCCACAACCGGTTTTGTTAGAGGCTCTTAGCATGGCGCCGTACTCGGCCTGGAAGCGATCCCGCACTTCGACCAGGAGAGCCAATGCCTCGGCCACGGATCGGACAGTCCGCTCCAGCACCGCGGAGGCTCGCAGCGCATCGTTGCCGCCGACGCTGACCACGAGATGGCTTGCATCGTCGGGGCATCTGGCGAGCTGATGCGGCACGTCCGCGATGACGTTGCCGTCGACCGCGAGAAGGCTCGCCTGCCAGCCGGCTGGCAGCACCGCCCGCAGTTGCTGAACGACATCTGGCCCACCACCGACATAGGCGGCATTGTCGAAGACGGAATCGCCGAGAAGTACGACGTGCGGCATGGATCTCCCTTGTGCGGTGAGCGTCCCGGACCGGACGCAGGAAGGGGACAGGAGCACCCCTGTCGCGAGCAGGCCGCGCCGGCAGATGTGGCCCTCCGCACGGGCATCGGCATGCGACCGCTCTCCCGATACGGCGCTTCATCACACCCAGTTTTGGAGCAGGGTGTCGGTCGTGACGGTCTCCACCTGCTGGCCGTAGCGGCTGTGATAGAGGGTGAGCATCGCGTCGTGTGCTTGGTCCGACGAGCTGCAGAGCCCGTCCGTGACGATGACGATGCGGTAGCCGCGGTCGACGGCACCGAGCACGGTGCCGAGCACGCAGACATCCGTCTCGCCGCCCGTGACCACAAGCGTGTCGACGCCTCGTGCCCGCAGGCGTTCATGGAGGTCTGTCTCGACCCAGGGTGAGTAGACATGCTTGTCGATCGTCTCGGCCGGCGGCACGAACCGGGCGAGTTCCGGCACAAGCTCGATCCGATCCGGGCCGAGTTGCTCGATCGTCATCGAGGCCCAGCGCTCGTAGTAGCGCTTCCACGTGCCCTCACCCTGGCCGGGCGCCTGGGCTGGGATGAAACGGGTGAACACGGTCTGGCGCGGATGAGCCTCGACGATCTGCTGCACCTTGGGCAGGACCCGTGGCATCCAAGGCGTGCACCAGTCGGTGTGCTCGGCAAACATCCGCTGCATGTCGACACAGAGATGCGCGCAGCTATCGCCCAATGTTCCGAAACGAAGTTCGTCGCTTCCTGCCATGCGGCGGCCGTCCCAGGTGTAAACATGTCCGTGGAATGTTCAACCGGCGCCCCGGGAGCGGGTTCCGCGATAAACATGGATCAAAGTTGGCGGGTATCGAACTAATGGCAGCCTAAACAAAGTATTTAGTAGGAACAACAAATAAATACCGGTAGATACACTAACGCCTGTTTTCTGATTTGATCGAGTCAAGCTTCAATTGTGGAGGCATCACTGAGACAGGAAGCCCGTGAGGCTACCGTTCACCTGTGCCGGCTCCTCGTGATGCAACCAGTGTGTTGCCCTTGGCAGCAACTCGATCCGGCCGTTCTCGCACAGCTTAAGGCTCTCGGTCGCCAAATGCGGGCTGAGAGCCGGATCCTTCTTGCCCCAGATGATCAAGGTGGGTGAGCGGATCGGCCCGAGTTCCGAGCGACGCTTCAGCCGCAACGCGCGGTACCAGTTCAGCATGCCCGTGAGAGCGCCAGGCTGTGCCCAGGCTTCTTGGTAGCGCTCGAGTTCGGCCGTGCTGAACGTTCCCGACCGACTGGTCAGGCGAAGCGCTTGGCGCACGACGAGGTAGTTGGCGGCCCGCAGCCCCGCCTCGGGCAGCCAGGGCACTTGGAATGCACCGAAGTAGAGAACCCGCAGGGCCTGGGTCGGATGCCTGCGCGCGTAGCCAGCGAGCACGTCTGGATGGGGTGCGTTCAGAATCACGAGGCGGCGCACGCGCTCGGGTGATCGCGCAGCCAACCGCCATCCGACGATGCCGCCCCAGTCATGTCCGACCAGCTGAAACGAGCCGGCACCGCAGCTGTCGGCCAGGGCGAGGATGTCGTCAGCGACGCGATCGAGCTGGTAGGCGCTGATGCTCTCCGGTTTGCTGCTGAGGTTGTAGCCGCGCTGGTCGGGAGCGACGACGTGCAAGCCTGCCTGGGCGAGCGCGTCGATCTGGTGACGCCAGCCGAACCAGAACTCCGGGAAGCCGTGCAGCAGGACGGTGAGCGGTCCTTCCTTCGGCCCTGCTGAGGCGACGTTGAGGGACACGTTTGGCAGGCGAACAAGAGAGAGGTTCGGTTCGCTTCGAAGCCCCATCGCCGCACACGCCGGACAGGAGAGGATCTTTGTGAACGTCCCGGGCGGATGGCTGGATCCTGCCCCTGATCGCCTGCTCGTCCTGGGCAATCTCCACAAGTTGGCGCTATCCCCGCCTGGCGATCTCCTCTGTCCACGCCAAACCAGGCTCGTGCGGCAGATCCTGGGATGGGATCACCTCCCGCGTCCGGACGTTGCACGGAAAAGTACCCTGACGAGTCGTACCGAGATGGCCATTCAGACTGAGCGGAACCTGCGCCGCGCGTCGAAGCCAACCTTCCCACCGCCCCAGCCAGTTGGATTGTCGCCTGCGCTCGCACGCAACATCCAGACACTCCAGGAGCGCCGCAGCCATGAGGAGCGACGGGCCTCGCTGCAGGAGCGCGTCGCCGAGGCGATCACGCGCTTCACCGGCAGCATGGCCTTCGTCTACCTGCACGTCGTGCTGTTCGGCTTCTGGACCCTCGTGAACTCGGGCCTGCTGCCGCTGCTGCCGAAGTGGGATGCGTCCTTCGTGATCCTCGGCACTTCGGCCTCGGCCGAGGCGATCTTCCTCTCGACCTTCGTGCTGATCAGCCAGAACCGCATGGCGGCCGCCGCTGACAAGCGGGCCGATCTCGATCTCCACATCAGCCTCCTGGCCGAGCACGAGGTGACCAAGCTGGTGACCATGATCTCGGCGATCACGGACCACCTCGGCATCGAGACGGAGGCGGACGACGAGGTTGAGGACCTTCGGCAGGATGTCGCACCGGGCGCTGTGCTCGATGAGATCGAGCGGAATGACCGCTCGTGAGGCTTCCTCCTATCTCTGTTCGTTCGGGTGGCCGCCGACGCACTGAGGTCCTTGCAGCGGAGACTTCTCCTCTGCAAGCTGCGCCGCGACCGGGTCTGCATCACGAAGGCAAAACGCAGCTGCCGCGCCCGACCTCCCGGGTCAGGAAACCGTCGATCTGGTCTGAGGTGTCGCGCCGCACCGCACGCTCACTCCCTGGCGTTGAGGAGCGCATCACCGCCCAGGGTCCTGCGTTTCGGGTTGGACGCAAGCTCCTGGCGCGCCTTGATCAGGACGGGGTCTCACTGCTGGTCGGCGTCTGCGCTGATGAGCGTGAGATGCTGATCGAAGCCGAGCCGAGGACGTTCTCCGACACCGGCTGTCGGCAAAGCCACCTCCGGCTTCGGGTTCACCTCGCGTATGTCGACGAACGCACCCTGCAGCGCATCCTCTGGCAGTCTTGGCGTGAGCGCGCGCCGAAGCGGCTGCAGCAACGGTCTGCCGGTCCCTAGCAGTGGCAGAAATCCACAAAGACGGGATGGCGGCTACAGTGCGTATGGCTTGCGGTGCCGGTGTGCTCAACGCGCAAGAGAACCGCACACAAGGGCGAGGATTTAAGATGGACCAATCTGCTGAGAGGTCAGGACAGCCCGGCTTTGCGACAGTAGCCAGGCAAGATGATGCGTGGCGCGCTCGGCTCCCGACGGACGTTCGGGAGGCCGTGTCATCTGCGCTTCGCGATGCGGCGCGCTCGCTGGTCGTCCCGAGCTTTCGCGGCTCCGGCCTTGCGGACGTCTCACGCAAGGCATCCGGCACGCTCGTCACGCAGATCGACCGCGACGTTGAGAGCCGGCTGGCTGAGGCCGTCACGACGCTTTTTCCGAGCTCGCGGGTGATCGGCGAGGAGGCGGCGGCGGCCGATCCCCGCCTGCTCATGCACCTCGGTGATGAATGGGCCTGGCTCATCGACCCGCTCGACGGCACGGCGAATTTTGTCGAAGGCCGGGAGCCAGTCACCATGATGGTGGCGCTTCTGTATCGCGGCTCGCCGGTCCTGGCTTGGATCCTCGACCCGCTCCAGGACGTCCTGATAGCCGCGGGCCGCGGTGAGGGCCTCTCGGTGGGGCGAGCAGCGGCGGCCGCTCCCGCGCTGCGCGATCTCCGCGGCGCGGCCTGGACGCGCTATTTCGATGACGGGCTGCGGCACGCCATCGAGGAGCGCTTTCCCGCCCTCGGCCAGGTGACGCCAGGCTGCAAATGCACGGGCGCGGAGTACCTCTCCCTCCTCCGGGGGCAGCAGGATTTCGTGCTGTTCTGGCGAAGCATGCCGTGGGATCACACGGCCGGGATCCTCCTGCTCCAGGAGAGCGGCGGTCATGCCGCGTATCTGAACCGCAATCCGTTCCAGCCTGGAGCCAAGCGGTTCGGTCTCTTGGCCGCACGGAGCGAACAGATCTGGGATCAAGTTTGGACGGCGCTCATCGAGGGTGTTCCGGATCCGGAGGGTTTGCTCAGCCACCAGGCGCAGACCTACTGACGCTGGCCAGCCGGCGTCGGGCCAAGCTGATCGGTGCGCCGTAACCCGTCGCAAGCTCTCTTCCCCTCCGCGACACGGATCATACGGGGTCAGGCTGCCCTTCGGCTCCGCCAACCTCTTCCTCGGTCGGCAACTCACAGCGGTTGTGGATGTCCGTGGCCGCCATGGCCGCATGGCCCATCGCGACCACCACCTGATCGAGCCCCCGCACCACGCCGCCAGCAGCGTAGAGGCCCGCCACCGTCGTGCGGTTGTGCTCGTCGACGATGAGGGCTCCCGTCCCGTCGTGTTTGGCGCCCAAGCCGAGAGCCAGTTCGGAGCGAAGCTTCAGCCCGAGGGCTGAGTAGAGCACCTGGAACCGGTGTTCCTCGCCGCCAGCCGTGCGCAGCACGGTGATCCTGCCGCCCTCGATGTCGAGGCTGCTGACTGGCTCGTGGACAACCTGGATGCCGTGCTTCTCGACACGCTCACGCTCGCCCGCATCGAGGTTCATGCCTTGGCCTAGCGTCAGCAGCGTCACGTCGCGCGAGTAGGTGCGGGCCACGAACACCGCCTCACCCAGGCCCCTGTCGCCATGTCCGATCACCGCGATGCGCTTGCCGCGTGCCTCATAGCCATCACAGATCGGGCAGTAGCGAACGAGCCCACGTCGGATCGCGTCGGGCAGGTCAGGCAGATCCGGCTCCACGTCGTCCGCGCCCGTTGCGAGCAGCACCCGGCGCGCCCGCACTTCACGTGAGATACGAACCCGCGCTCCTTCTTCGAAGCTGACGGCAAAACCTTTCTCGACCTTGCGCAACGCCGTGACGGTGCCGTTGACGACCGGGGTGCCGTAGCGCGCGATGTGCTCGCGTTGACGGCTGAGGATCTCCTGCCCGGAGATGCCCTCGGCAAAGACCGGGATGTTGTGACTGGTCGGTATCCAGGACGCGCGGGAGTCGCCTGCATCCACCACGAGGAAGCGGCGCCCGAAGCGAGCCAGGTAGAGCGCAGCTGTCAGCCCAGCCGGGCCACCACCGACGATCACGCAGTCGAGCGGCCCGTCCACCGCGTTGGACCACGGCTCTGTCATCATCCTACCCGTTCCGAAGCACCCGCCTGAAAGGACGGCCCATGACCTGCGCTGGTTCCGGCGCCCTGCGGCGCAGAGCCCCTGTCTGGAACTTCGGCTGGTGGCGGCCGGTTCGCGCCTCCCCATCCGCCTGCATCACGGCAAGAGATCAGCGAACGTGCCTCCCTCCAGTTCTGTGTTGCGGTTCCTCGTGGCCGAGAGTGAGCCGCCCGAGGCACGCGAGAGCCGCCGCGAGAGTGTCGGCCGCTCTTCGGGGGAGACCTACCTCGATACGCTGTTGAGCCTGGCACCGGGTGCGGAGTGCGACCGGATCAAGCCAGCGGATGTCGGTGCCGGACTTTCTGCCGGAGCGTCGCTGGCAGGCTACGACGGCGTGTTCCTGACCGGATCACCGCTCCACCTCTACGGGGAAACGCCGCAGACGCGGCGTGCTGTCGAGTTCATGCGTGCGGTGTTCGCCTCCGGCACCTCGTCCTTCGGCTCGTGTGCGGGCCTTCAGGTCGCCACGGTTGCGGCCGGAGGTACGGTGCGCCCCAACGTGCGCGGCTATGAGTCCGGTGCATCGCACTTCGGCGTTGCAAGCCGAGCAGCACGCCCTTTGTGGCCTCAAACATTTGAGAAGTCTTGGCTATCTCAGGCAGATGCTGCAACGGTGTCAGCCGCCGTCGCTCGCCGTGTGCCGATTGGCTGGGGTTTCCCGGTGGTGGTGTCCTTGGCTGTTTGATGCTCCATCTCGGCGTTCAGCTCAGCACCAAGCAGCACGATCGTGGTCGAGATCCAGATCCAGGTCATGAAGCCGATGATTGCGCCAAGTGAGCCGTAGGTCTCGTTGTATTTGCCAAAGCTCGACACGTACCACGAGAAAAGGGCCGAGACGGCAATCCAGAGGAAGGCCGCCACGCCGCTCCCCCATGTCACCCAACGCCACTGGGCTGTATCGCGGCTCGGGCCGTAGCGGTAGAGCAGCGCAAGACCTCCGAGCACGACCAGCAGCAGAATCGGCCAACGCAGCAGGGCAATCACCCACTCCATCGAGCCGAGATTCAGGAAGTTCAGAACAGCCGGCACCACTACGATGCCAACAAGGGCTAGGACCACGAACAGAAGCGCACCGGCGGTGAAGGTGAGCGAACGGAGGTTCAGCCAGAAGAAGTTCCGCTTTTCCTTTTCGTCGTAGACGATGTTGAGCGCGTCGAAGATCGCCTTCATGCCGCCGTTGGCACTCCAGATCGAAAGGAGGATACCAAAAGCTGCCGTGAAGCCGAGGGTGCCGCCGCCCTTGGCGGCGATCCGCTTGACCTGCTCGCCGATGATGTCGAGCGCACCACTCGGCAAAATGCCCTGGAGGTTGGCGAGCTGCGCGTTGATGGTCTCAGGATCGGCAATGAGGCCGTAGATCGAGACCAGGGCGCCGATGGCCGGGAAGAGAGCGAGGATCGCGTAGAAGGTAACGCCGGCTGCGACCAGCAGCACGCGGTCGTTGCCGAACTCTTGAAGCACACGCTTGCCGATGTCCCACCAGCCCTTGGCTGGGATCTCGGTCGGGGTCTCAGCCTTGCGGCCCCGGTCCGCTTCCGCTTCTGCAACCCGCTCGGCGTCAGAGCCCTCGTGCGTCTTCGGCCCTTCCTCCACTCCCGGGCGGTTCGTACTGCTGGCCCTCGACAGCGAGGTACGCCGACGGGGTAGCGCCACCAGACCGAGCAGGGCAGTGCCGAGAAAGATCGTCCAGGCCGTCGATGCCGCGGGGGAGGAGTTATCCGGAGGTGACTTGATAGTATCCGTCATGCGCCAGCCTGCTGATGGTGCCTAAGCGGAAGGCTCGGCCGACGAGGCAACGTGCGCGCCCTCCATTCGTTTCCAGAAAGTCTTGCCGACATCCACGGAAGTCCTGGCACCTGCAGCCGAAGACGTACTCAGCCCGAGCGTCGGCAGGGCCGCGGCGGCATCGGGTGGACCGCGTCCCGGCAGGTGTAGCCGCATGTCGCAAATGGATAGTGCTCTCGAAGCGCCCGCGTCCCTTCGACCTGATCGGCCGGCAGCGTGTCTCAGACTGAGGAGGTTGCGGCCTGAGAGGGCGGCAGCTGGGAGAGGGCTGCTGCACCAGTCCAGGTGCGTCAGGTGAAGGATCGCCACAGCATCGCGAAACCGAGAAGGATTGTTGCTAGCAGGATGAGACTTCCCAAGACCCTCTCACGAGCGCGCGCCTGCCACGCGATGAAAGTGCCGGCGAGAAGGTTGAGGGCGATGATAAGGCAAACCTGCTCGATGCTCATGTGCCGACAGGGCACATCGTCGTGAACTCCATGGCTATCGCAGAGAGTTCTGGCGTCCGCAGGTAGCCGTACGATTTGTGGTGATTGGCCTCGCCATTTGGCCGCCTGTACTCGTTCAGAACCGCAACGTCACGGATGCCAGTTCCCTCGTGCGGAGCGTAGTCATGGGCCAGCGCACCCGCCACGGTGGCCACGTCGCGCCGGTCCGCCAGGTTCGTCCACTGCCCGACGTTCTTGGGCACGCGAACAGATCCGTGCTCCTCGGCGATCTTCAGTTTCACTTCAGCGAGCCCGAGTGGCGAGCCGAGGGTCACAAAGTGGTCGATGTGGATCGAGGGAGAATTCCGCTCGAGCATCCTCAGAACATCATAGGCAACGATCGAGCCCATCGAATGCGCCACAAGCAGGAGCCGCTGCCCGGAAGCGGCCTTGATCCGCTCGGTCAGGCGCTTACGCACTTCCTGCGCGAAACCTGTCTCGGATTGGTAATGCCAGAGGTCGTCGAACCGGAATTTTAGGATGACGTCGTCGACTGGAGTGACGCCCGTCTTGGCCTGAACCCAGTCCAGCCCTTCGTAGACCTGCTCCAAGGCAGCGTTGATGGGCTGGACCTCGTCCGGGTCCTGTCTGGGAAACGTCCCCGACCCTGCGTCGGGAAAGTACGGCTCCTTGTTCTCCTCAGCAAGAACAGGGCGGTCGTAGCGAAGATCGGCCCAGTAGACGAGTTCGAATGCGAGTTCCGTCTGGTCAACCGCGCAGTTGCGCCGCAGTCCCTCAAGGATAGCCGCCTTCCACCAATGCATCTTCTCGTCGAGCGGCGGCTTGTTCTCCAAACCATGGATGCCGATGATCATACCGAACTGCTCGCATTCCAAGCCGTTGCAGATCCACTCCTATGCGACACGCTCCGCCGCCTGCGCGGCCTTCTCGCGGGCCCGTACCTCGGCCTCGTCCGCGGCTTCCCTGGCGTCGTCGAGACGCTCGGCCTGGGCTCGCGTCTCGCAGCGCTGGCGCAGCTCGTCGAGCTCTTCCTCGCTGAGGCTCTCGATACCGATATAGCGGTTCTGGGCGGCGCTGGTTCGGACCAACTCGTCGAGCTTGGCTTGGATGGCCGCCCCGTCACGGTTCTGCGAGTTCTGAATCAGGAACACCATCAGAAAGGTCACGATGGTGGTCCCTGTGTTGATCACGAGCTGCCAGGTCTCGGAGAAGTGGAAGTAGGGTCCGCTCACGGCCCAAATGACGACGGTAGCCGCACCGAGCGCGAAGGCGACGGGATGCCCTGCCCATTTGGCCACCTTGCTGGCGAAGGCGGTGAAAGCACGTGACGCGACCATAAGGAGACTTCCGGCTTGTGGGCGTCAGCTGGAGACGCTCACCGCATATACGCCGAGGCTGCACGATCAGATCCTCGGCAAGGCCGATGGCCTACCTGGGTACAACGGCTTCAGGCGCCTGAACCAACGCTGCTAGATCTGCGATCCATCACGCCTGTCGAGCAGCAGCTGCCCTCAGCTCCAGCTGGAGCCCTGCGACGTAGCGGCCTTGAAACTCAACGCGCCAGCTCCGGTTGCACTCCTGACCCCTCGCTCTCGACCTGAGCCTCCGCTTCCAAGGTCGGACCGCGTTGGAGCAGGTTGGGGCTCTCCAGGAGGCGCTATGGGCTGGTCTCTTCCGATAGGCGTGGTGAAGGGCACGGTCATCCGCGTCCACATCACGTTCCTGCTCTTCCTCGTCTGGATTGGCGTGGCTGCCTTTGCCCGAGGTGGGCAAGGTGCCGCTCTGCAGAGCGTCGTCTACATCGTGCTCCTGTTCCTCTGTGTGCTCCTGCACGAATTCGGGCACGTCTTCGCGGCCCGCCGCTACGGCATCCAGACACCCGACATCACGCTCCTGCCGATCGGCGGGGTGGCGCGCCTGGAACGCGTCCCGGAAAAGCCCGCTCAGGAACTCGTCGTAGCGCTTGCCGGACCTGCGGTGAACATCGCCATCGCCCTGCTGCTCTTCCTGGCTCTCGGCGGCTTGGCATCGGAGGCCGGAACAGAGGTGGCCAACCCCGGCGTCAGTTTGCTTGAGCGACTGCTGTGGGTGAACCTCTTCCTCGTCGTGTTCAACCTGATCCCGGCCTTCCCGATGGATGGCGGCCGTGTGTTGCGCGCCATCCTCGCTCACCGTCTCGGCTATGCTCGAGGCACGCAGATCGCCTCGCGAGTGGGGCAGGCGTTGGCCTTCGCCTTGGGCCTGTGGGGGCTGCTCGGGGGCAATCCGCTGCTGATGTTCATCGCGCTGTTCGTCTATCTTGGCGCCGCCTCCGAGGCACATGCGGTTCAGATGCAGCAGGTCTCGCGAGGCCTGCTAGCCGCCGACGCGATGATCACGCGCTTCGAGAGCCTGCGGCCCGGCAGCGTGGTCGAGGATGCCGTGCGCTGCCTCATCGCCACGACGCAGCACGAATTTCCGGTCGTAGACGGTGCGGGGCAGTTGCGGGGCGTTCTCACCCAAGATGACATGATCCGCGCCCTGCGCGAGCGCGGCCCTGAGACGCCGGTGCCTGAGGTGATGCGCTCCGACATCCCGACGGTGCGGGACCGCCAACCGCTGGAGGATGCGCTGCGGTTGATGCAGGAGAAGCAGCTGCCCGCAGTCGGCGTGACAGATGGAACAGGCCGGCTCGTGGGCCTGATCACGCCTGAGAACATCGGTGAGATGATGATGGTCTTGGCCGCACGTCCTGAGCGACGCTCGCCGATCGTGCCACGGATCCGGTCCTCCGCGTGATCAGGAGCGTCTCACCTGAAGGGTGCGCGCGGACACCACGCGCGCAGCATGCTCGACAACGTCGCGCCTGAATGGCGGCATAGGCGCTAAGCGTGCGGAGCCGGAAGGGTGCTGTAGAAGGCAGCAGAGGGGGCTCGTTGCCTGCACACACCGATCGTAAGATGAACCCAAACGGCAGCGCATCGCGCGAGGCGCCTCATGAACCAGGACGAGGCGGGTGAGGACTGGCGGTCCGTCAGCACGCGAACGCCCGACGAGACGACGATCAGCCTCGCCCAAGCACGCGCCAATGAACCCGGCCGAGGTCGCACCGCCGTCCGGCCCGAGCAGATCCCGGCCCCGGCTGGCGCGACATCCTCTGGCGTATCGTGCTGTCCCTGCCCGAAGATCGTGTGCTTGCCACAGCGGGCGGGGTCGCTTTCTTCGCGCTTCTGGCGACCTTTCCGGGCCTGGCGACGATCGTCTCGCTCTACGCTCTGTTCTCGGACCCGAACGCGATCGGTCAGCACCTCAGCCTGCTCGCGGGTGTGCTCCCGAACGGGGTGCTGGAACTCTTGGACGATCAGCTCGTGCGCATCACCCGCCAGAGCAGCGGCACCCTCAGCACCGCCTCGATTCTCAGTCTCCTCATCGCTTTCTGGAGCGCCAACTCGGGCGTGAGCGCCCTCTTCGATGCGCTGAACGTCATCTACAAGGAGCGGGAGAAGCGGTCTCTGGTCCGCTTCTACGCGACCACCTTCCTGTTCACCCTCGGCGGGGTGCTGTTCGCGCTTTCCGCGACCACCATGGTGGTCGTTCTGCCGGTCGTGTTGGACCGGCTTGGCTTCGGCTCAGCAACGGATACGCTGCTGCGGATTGCGCGCTGGCCGGCCTTGCTCGTCATCGTCAGCCTCGGGCTGTCCCTGATCTACCGGTACGGTCCGAGCCGGCGTGAGGCCAAGTGGCGTTGGGTCAGCTGGGGCAGCGCTGCGGCGGCCCTGTGCTGGGTCTGCGCCTCGGTTCTGTTCTCCTGGTACGTGGCGAGCTTCGACAGCTACAATCGAGTTTACGGCTCGCTGGGAGCGGGCGTCGGGTTCATGACCTGGATCTGGCTGTCGGTGGTCATCGTGCTGCTCGGGGCTGAGCTGAACGCCGAAATGGAACGGCAGACGGCGCGCGACAGCACGACCGGCAGGCCGAAGCCCTTGGGATCTCGGCGGGCGTATGCGGCTGACACGGTTGGGCCCGCGCAGTCCTGAGCCGCGGACGCAATGCTACCATGGCCGCCAAGGCCTACTCGTCCTCATGCCGGAAGAGGCAGCACCTGTGACGCTCGACGAGCGCTCATCCGATCCATGTTCGGGAGGTACCGATTTGCCGGTCCCGGCGTGCCGCTCGCGTAGGCGATCGGCCTCGCGATCACAGCTTGGCTGGCGGCGTGAGTGACAGGTCGAGCTGAGCGCTCTCCGTATCTCGTCCACTGCGGCGGTCCAGGTAGCGCAGCACCGGTGTGACCGTGGCGCCGTGCAGCAGGATCGAGATCAGGATCGTCAGGCTCACGGTGCTCCAGAGCAGATCTGGCTGCTCGAAGGTGGCGTGCCCCAGCGCGTAGGCCAGATAGTAGATCGTGCCCAAGCCGCGGATGCCGAAGAAGCTGATCACCGCCCGCTCGCTGGCCGGCTGCTCCATCCCGAGCAGGCTGAGCCAGCCACTCAGAGGCCGCACGACGAACAGGGCGAGAAAGGCAAATGCAACGCTCTCACAGGACAGCGCCCGTAGTAGGCCGCCGCCCGCCAGTGCCCCTCCGAACCCGACCAGCAGCACCATCATCAGCAAGCGCTCCAGCTCCTCGGCGAAGCTGTGCAGCTTGTGATGGTAGTCGTGCCCGCGCTTCGTCGCCCGCAGCGCCACGGCCGCCACGAACACCGCCAAGAAGCCGTAGCCCTGCGCCATCTCGACGAGGCCGTAGGTCAGGCAGGTGATGCCGAGCGCGACGAAGCCGTCGCCGGTGCGCGAGAGCTTGGCTGGGTTGGGCAGGTGGAAGGTCAGCCAGCCGAGCGCCCAGCCGATCAGAGCGCCCAGTCCGACACCCACGATGATCTTCCAGAGCACGGCCGTGGTAAACCACTGACCCAGCTGCGGGAGACCGAAGCTTGCCGCGGACATGGCCAATGCGAGGTGCACGAAGGGAAAGGCGAACCCATCGTTCAGTCCCGCCTCGGAGGTCAGGGCAAAGCGCATCTCGTCTTCCTGCCCTTCGCCCGGCGCCCCGACCTGCACATCGCTGGCCAGCACCGGATCTGTCGGCGCAAGGGCAGCTGCGAGCAGAAGTGCCGTGGCTACGCCTAGGCCGAGCAGAGCTGAGGCGAGCGCAGTGAGAGCCAGGATGGTGAGCGGCATGGCGATGCCGAGAAGCCGCCACGTCACCATCCAGGGCCGCCAGCCGAACACGCGGTCGAGCTTCAGCCCGGCTCCCATGAGCGAGATGATGACGATCAGCTCCGTCACCTTCTCGACGAGATGCAGGTGCTCCTGCGGCCGCGGTACGGCACCCAGCATCTCTGGGAAGGCAGACAGGGCTGCGCCGATGCCCACGCAGCAGATGGGCAGCGAGAGCGGCATCTGCCGCAGCACCATCGGCAGCCAAGCCGTAAGCAGAACCAGAGCGCCAAAGCCTGCAAGGATAAGAACGTAGGTGTTCATACCAGAGCGAACCTCGGTTCGCTGCGCACGTTCCGGCCTCTGCCGAGGAGGCGGCACGGCCAACGCGTGCCACGCCCTTCTCTCATGCTGCCATCCATCAAAGATGGTCGGAGATGATGCCGGCTCAGGAACACTCCCCTGACCCGGCCGGTTCACCCATTGCAGTGCAACATGATTGAAGCAGGCAACATGATCGGACCGGCGGAGATTGAGGACTTGATGCTGGACTACGCCGATGCGGTGGCGGCATCCGGCGGGCTGCATCCATCTGGCTCTCTCGCTTGGCCGCTCTACCGCGAGCCTCTCAGTCCAGCGCTGGCAGCGGAGATCCCGGCGGACAGCCCCGCTCAGATCACACTATGTCAATCGGCGGCGCTATTACCTGCTACTGAAGCATGAGGGCCCGATCACGCTGACCCTGTGCTCACCAAACTAGCTGCCGCTCCATCATAAGCTGGAGCACAGCGCAGCCTGTATGAACTCGGAGGCTTCATAAACGCTCGGTCGGCGAATGGCCGCTTTTGAGAAGCCGCCTGGACGGGCTGAATGACGGCAATGGGCGGATTTCGTTGAAAAACTCGCGGTTGGCCTGGATTGAGATTTGACCGGGTGCTTGGCCGGGGGGCTCCCGCCAGCCGGTCAGGCTAGGCTCGGCTGCCCCAGCGGGATCAGCTTGGCCAGCTTCCGTAGGTTCTGGGCGGCGGCCGCGAGGTGGAACTCGTCTCGGGCCCCGTCTGGCCCCCGCAACCGAAGCCGATCCAGCCGCAGGATCCGCTTAAGGTGGGCAAACAGCATCTCGACCTTCTTGCGCTCACGCCGCGAGGTACGGCCCGCCTCCGAGGCGCAGATGTCGCGCGCCATCTGCCGGGCGCCCTCGTGGATCGAGCGTGGGATCTTGCGGGCGGATGCGTTGGGGCAGCATCGTGGCTTCAGCGCGCAAGCTTCGCAGTCGTACTTGCTCGCGCGGTAGCGCAGCATCCCGTCTGCGTCGACGAGCGGGGGCGGTGACCGATAGACCTTCTGGCGTTGCCGCAGGTGCTTGCCGGCCGGGCAGGTGTAGGCGTCGGCGCCAGGGTCGTAGGTGAAGGCCGACCGGCTGAAGGTGCCGTCGCGGCGCTCGGACTTATCGAAGACGGGGATGTGCGGCTCGATGCCCTGCTCGTGGGCGAGCCAGCCCAGCATCGCGGCCGAGCCGTAACCGCTGTCACCGGCGAGCCGGGCCGGGTAGAGGTCGAAGCGCTCGCGCGAGCGCACGATCATGCGCTTGGCGGCCGTGACCTCGGCCTGCCGGATCGCGGTGGTCGGCTCGACGTCCACGATGACCGCGTGGTCGAGGTCGATCAGGTAGTTGGCCGCGTAGGCGAAGTAGGCCAGCCCACCGTCCGCACCCGTCCAGCGCGCGGCCGGGTCGGCGGGGGAACGAGCTTAGGCACGACCGGCGTCGCAGCTCCGAACGCGGCGTCGTCGAGCACAGCCAGGTACTCCCGGGCGGCGCGGCTGACGCTCTCGGGTGGCAGGCCGTTCGTACCCTCAACACCCTTCTGCCGGTTGGCATCAGCCTTGATAAGGCTGGCGTCGACCGCGAAGCCCTCGCCGCCCACGAGCCCCTCGGCGATGCAGCGGGCGAGCACGGTCTCGAACAAGCAGCGCAGCAGGTCGCTGTCGCGGAAGCGGCCATGGCGGTTCTTGGAGAAGGTCGAATGGTCCGGCACCCGGCCGTCGAGCCCGAGCCGGCAGAACCAGCGATAGGCGAGATTGAGGTGGACCTCGTCGCACAGGCGGCGCTCGGATCGGATGCCGAAGCAGTAGCCGATGAGCAGCATGCGGATCATCAACTCGGGGTCGACCGAGGGCCGGCCCGTCGAGCTGTAGAACGGCTGCAGGTGCGCGCGTAGACCCGACAGGTCAACGAAGCGGTCGATGGCGCGCAGCAGATGGTCGGCTGGGATATGTGTATCGAGCGAGAACTCGTAGAACAGGGCACCCTGCTCGACTTGCCGAGGTCCCATCATCTGCTTCGGTCTCCGTCTCTCGACAGAAGTGAATCACCTCACGACTACCGCCGCAACACCCGAGTTTTTCAACACAATCGGCGCTATTCGGACGGTCTGCTTCCCGACGGTGTAGCGCTCCGCGAACCTGTCTCGCCAGGGGCCCGCCGTCGGAACAGGCGAGAGGGAGCCTACCTGCAGAGCGAGGCCGTGCTCTGCTCCAGATCCAGTTCCTTCCGGGTCGTCTCCAGATCGCCCGAGACGACGCAATCCGGGTTCGCCGTGAGTAGATCCACATTCGCCTGCAGGGCCGCGATCCGGCGCTTTACGGCCTCGCAGAACGCGGGCGAGAGACCGGCGCCGCTCCCCTTCCTGTTCGCCTTCTCGAGTTCACGCGACATCGCCGACTGCGCGTCGGCGGCAGCCTTATGGCTGCGCTCCTTCTTCTTTATGTTGCTGGGGCTGCAGTCCTCGCCCGGAGCCGCCGACGACGGCTGCGGCGTGAGCAGCCATAGTGCCACGACGGCGCGTCCGATGCCCGACCTGTAACTTCCCATCGCGACGCGCCTCCTGACCCTCCGCATATCACGGTCAGGAGGTCGATCCGCAACGACCTCGCCGTCGCTCGGGCCAAGTGCCAGCTGCTCTCGATCTAGGGCACGTGGTGCCCGATCGCCTCAGTCGTGGTGGCGCTGCCGCAGAGAACCTGGCCCTGAGCCGCCCTCCATGCGGCATCGGTCGTACCACCACACAGCGGCACCGAACACGTAGCGGCATGTTCCTTCGATGCTCACCACCCGCATGGGCATGACCCAGAAATCCGGCGCCTCGCCAATGACGGCCCGTACCCGGTTAGTGCAGGTGGAATTCCGCACCGATCGCTCTCAACTCGGCGGGCTTGATCAGGCGGCTGTGGGCCACCTTCACAGAGTGGAGCGGCCCATCGAGCGTCTCTTGCCAGAACGCGAGGAAGCGCCGCAGTTCGGGAAACTCCGGGAACAGATCGTGATGCTGCCAGACGAAGCTCTGCAGCAGGTGCGGATGGTCTGGCAGGTGGTAGAGGATCTCGGCGGTCGTCAGGCTGTAGCCTTCGAGCTGGCGACGAAAGTCTGTCGAAACACTCATCGCGGCACCTCGTTCGAACGTCTGAACAGATACGCTGCCACAAGCAAGAAGGTTGCCGCGGCCACCAAGAAGAAATCGAGAAGCGCAAACAGAGCCAGACGCTTAGCGCTCGCGGAACCTGACTGCTGCCAAGCTTCATCAGTCCGCCCTGGCACTCTCATGGGACGAGTGCTAAAACCTGCGCGGCGGTCTGACGCAGAGGGCCTCTCGCGCCCCAGTCAGCCGTAGCTGGGCAGCTCATCAGAGAGCCTGGCGAACTTCTCGACCCGTAGCTCTCGCACTGGAGACAAGTATGACGTTCCGTCCGTTGCACGATCGAGTTGTTGTCCGCCGCATCGACGCGGAGGAGAAGACGAAGGGCGGCATCATCATCCCGGATACCGCCAAGGAGAAGCCGCAGGAGGGCGAGGTCGTTGCTGTTGGGCCCGGCGCCCGCGACGAGCAGGGCCGCGTGACGCCTCTCGACGTGAAGGCCGGCGACCGCGTGCTGTTTGGCAAGTGGTCCGGCACCGAGATCAAGATCGACGGTCAGGATCTCCTGATCCTCAAGGAATCCGACATCATGGGCGTGATCGAGGCCCGGGGCTCTCTGCAACAGGCCGCCTGATCCAGGGGTCTATCGATTTCGTCATGTGTCGAGAGGAGTGACAATTATGGCTGCCAAGGACGTACGGTTTTCGTCGGATGCTCGCGAGAAGATGCTGCGCGGCGTCGACATCCTCGCCGACGCGGTGAAGGTGACGCTCGGCCCGAAGGGCCGCAACGTCGTGATCGAGAAGAGCTTCGGCGCTCCCCGCATCACCAAGGACGGCGTCACCGTCGCCAAGGAGATCGAGCTCGCCGACAAGTTCGAGAACATGGGCGCGCAGATGGTGCGCGAGGTGGCTTCGAAATCGAGTGATCTGGCGGGCGATGGCACCACCACCGCGACCGTGCTGGCCGCGTCGATCGTCCGTGAGGGCGCCAAGTACGTCGCCGCCGGCATGAACCCGATGGACCTGAAGCGCGGCATCGACCAGGCTGTTGCGGCTGCGGTCAAGGACATCACCGGCCGTGCCAGGAAGGTCGCCTCCTCGGAGGAGATCGCCCAGGTCGGCACGATCTCGGCGAACGGCGACACCGAGATCGGCGAGATGATCGCCGAGGCCATGCAGAAGGTGGGCAACGAGGGCGTGATCACGGCGGAAGAAGCCAAGACTGCTGTGACCGAGCTCGACGTCGTCGAGGGCATGCAGTTCGACCGCGGCTACCTCTCTCCCTACTTCATCACGAACGCGGAGAAGATGGTCGCCGATCTGGATGACCCCTACATCCTCATCCACGAGAAGAAGCTGTCCTCACTCCAAGCACTCCTCCCTATTCTCGAGGCCGTGGTGCAGACGGGCAAGCCGCTCCTCATCATCGCCGAGGACATCGAGGGCGAGGCGCTGGCCACCCTCGTCGTGAACAAGCTGCGCGGCGGGCTCAAGGTCGCGGCCGTCAAGGCGCCGGGCTTCGGTGATCGCCGCAAGGCCATGCTCGAGGACATCGCAGTCCTGACTAAGGGACAAACCATCTCGGAAGATCTCGGCATCAAGCTTGAGAACGTCACTCTTGAGATGCTCGGCCGCGCCAAGCGGGTGCGCATCGAGAAGGAGAACACCACGATCATCGACGGCGCCGGCGAGAAGTCGGACATCGAGGCCCGCGTCGGGCAGATCAAGGCGCAGATCGAGGAGACCACCTCGGACTACGACCGCGAGAAGCTTCAAGAGCGTCTGGCCAAGCTCGCGGGTGGCGTCGCGATCATCCGCGTCGGTGGTTCGACCGAGGTCGAGGTCAAGGAGAAGAAGGACCGGGTGGAGGATGCTCTGCATGCCACCCGCGCCGCGGTCGAGGAAGGCATCGTCCCCGGCGGCGGCACCGCGCTGCTGCGCGCCAAGAAGGCGGTCTCCGCCCTCTCGAGCGACAACGCGGACGTGGCGGCCGGCATCAAGATCGTCCTCAAGGCGCTTGAGGCTCCGGTCCGTCAGATCGCCCAGAACGCGGGCGTCGAGGGCTCCATCGTGGTCGGCAAGATCACCGACAACGAGGGCTCTGAGACCTACGGCTTCAACGCCCAGACCGAAGAGTACGTGGACATGCTCCAGGCGGGCATCGTCGACCCGGCCAAGGTCGTGCGCACGGCCCTGCAGGGTGCGGCCTCGGTCGCCGGCCTTCTGGTCACCACCGAGGCGATGGTGGCGGATGCGCCGAAGAAGGAGAGCCCCGCACCCGCGATGCCAGGCGGCGGTATGGGCGGCATGGATTTCTGATCCGCCCACCCTATTACCAACGACAAGGGCCGCCTTCTGGGCGGCCCTTTGCTTTTCGGGCACCTATGTGCCGGCACGACTGAGCCCAATGCCAAATCAGGCACCTCGGCCAGACCGCCGCGTGTTCGAACTACCTCCTCCTTCGTGAACAATCCGAGGGCCGCGATCGGCGAAGCTGATGCCAAGGTCGAACCTTGCCGAACCGCGCTTCGCGGCGTGACGGGGATAACTGCTAACCTCGAAATCGATGGTGGAGCGGGTCACACATCTCTGAGCCGGCAGGTTGCAGGTGACCTGCATCGTGCCGGGACGATGCACATAGCGCCGAGAAGGCCAGCGCTGGATCGCTCGGCGCTTCTCCGCAATGAGCTGATCCTGCGTATAGCGGCGACCGTAGAACGTAACGGTGCGAGCGTACATGTCTGGCACCCTCGTAATTGGGGCCGTATTGCCCGACGACCAGATCCGGAGGTAGTCGGTCGCGAAGGAGGCTGTGCGGACTCTCATCTCGTCCAGGTCGAGCGCCTGCGCTGACGGCGCACTAGCCATGGCGGCGACGAAGATCAACAGCGACGGTGACTTCAACATTGTCGGTCCTCAACAACCGTTTCGTATCTTGGTGTGCGGCCTAGCTCTCCGAGACTGTGACCTGATCCGCGGTACCGTCTGTTTTGCCACTGAGACCCGGCACCTCATCGAGCTGTCGCAGACTGGTGAACTGGCCCCGCTCCTCCCGGTAGCGCACGATCTCAAAGCCGTGGCCTTGCAGCGCAGGCACGCTGTCTAGCTCCTCGGCGGTTGCCGTGTTGAGATCGACCATCGGACCCGTCCCTAGCTATGGTCCGACCGCAACGCCGGCGGCTTGCTCCCGTTCCGGTCCTGACTTCATAGGACGGGCAGCGTTGGCATCTTCACCCAATCGCCTCCTGACTGGCGGCCGCGCTGGGCAAAAGCCCCATCAGGGCCTGCAACGACGCGCCGGCGTCACCGGACCATACGAGGTGCGTACGATTGACCCGCAGATGCGGGGGCAGCGGATGGCGCTTCACGGCCGTGCTCAACACAGCCTGATCAAGCACCTCCGCCGGCACGATCGCCGCCCCTGTGCCAGCCGCCACGCACGCCACGATGGCGTGGTACGAACTCATCTCCAGAACACGGTCCGGCGACACGCCGCCTTCAGCCAGCCACTCGATGAGGCGCTGGCGATAGGAGCAACCATGCGGGAACGCCACCAGTGTTTGCCCACGTAGCGCGATAGCTTCGCGGATCGTCGGACCACCCCTGGCGGTGATCAGCACCAGCTCCTCGTCGAAGGCCGGAAGCGCAGAGAGGCTGCCCTTCTCGAAGGGCTCCGACACGAAGGCAGCCTCGACCTCGAAGCGGTCGAGCTGGCGCAGCAACGCGCGGGTCGTGCCGGTCTGCAGCTCGATCGTGACGTTGGGGTGCCGTGCGTGAAAGGCTGACAGGATCGGCGGCAACCTTGCGCCTGCCGCGCTTTCCAGAGAGCCCAGCCGCAGCACACCGCGCACGACGCCGCTGCGCATCTCCTGCTCAGCTATGTCAGCCATTTGCAGCAGCTTCTCGGCGTGGCCCAGAAGCGTGCGGCCTGCCTCGGTGAGGGTCAGGCTTCGCCCTTGGCGGCGGAACAGCGCTACACCCAGCCGCTCCTCGAACTGCTTGATCCGGGTCGTCACGTTGGACGGCACACGGTGCAGCAGATTCGCCGCACGCGTCACACCGCCCTCCCGCACCACGCTGCGGAAGATGTGGAGGTCGTCCAAATCCATCATTCTCATCGAGAGAATGATATGTCAGAATAATTCATTTTTCAAGAACAACGGACTGTGTTCGATTGGCTCGTCCCATGAGCATCACACGTCCATTCCTCCCGCCGCACTCCCGCTCGGCTTGGCCGGTCGTTGGCAGCGGCATCGTCGCTCTCGCCGTCGCCATGGGCGTCGGGCGTTTCGCCTTCACGCCACTGATGCCGTTGATGATGCGCGACAGCACTCTGAGCGCTGCAGCCGGCGCCGAGTGGGCGGCTGCCAACTACGGCGGCTACTTTGTCGGCGCCCTGACCGCCTCCTGGTTCTCCGGTAACCCGCGTCGTGGCCTGCTGCTGAGCCTCGTAGGCGTGGCGCTGACGACCCTGGCGACCGCAGGAGCTGATGCCATTCCCGGTGCTTTTGCCGGTGTCCTGCTGCGCGCAGCGGCCGGCGTGTTCAGCGCCTGGGCGCTGGTCTGCGCGAGCAGCTGGTGCTTGGCCGAACTCGCAAGGCGTCAGGTTACGCAACTGGGAGCCTGGATCTACACAGGTGTCGGCCTCGGCATTGCGTTCGCCGGCGTGCTGGCTTGGCTCGGCGGACGTCAGCGGGCGGACTGGCTGTGGCTGGAGCTGGGGCTGATCGCCGGGGCAGGTGCGCTGCTCGTCTGGGCTCAGTCAGCGGGGCAGAGTACCGCCACGCCCCGAATGGAGGCGCGTGAGGCGACGGCGGTTGCGCCGGACAGCCGCGGTGGGCACCTGCCGCTGGTGCTGTGCTACGGCACCTTCGGTTTCGGCTACATCGTGCCGGCAACCTTCCTGCCCGCCATGGCCCGCGAACTGGCTCCAGATCCCCTCGTGTTCGGACTGACCTGGCCGCTGTTCGGCTTGGCTGCTGCCCTCTCGGTCGCGGCCGTGGCACGCTGGCTGCCGGCCTGGCCGCGCAAGCGGATCTGGGCCTTGGCCCAGGGCATCATGGCGCTCGGCACCGCGCTGCCCCTGGCTGTGCAGGCCCTCTGGGCAATTGCCGCGTCGGCGGTCCTGGTCGGCGGCACGTTCATGGTTGCCACGATGGCTGGCTTGCTACTGGCGCGTGAAGCGCGGCCCGACAATCCCACCCCGCTTCTGGCCCAGATGACCGCAGCCTTCGCTGCCGGACAGATCGCAGGTCCGCTGGTCGTCCGCGCGATCGGTCCAGGTCGCTGGGCTGGCTGGGATGCGCTGGGCTGGACTGGCGGGGCGGCCACGGTGCTGCTGGTGCTGACTGCACTGTGGCTGTGGCGCGATGCCGAACCTTCGTTCAAGAGCCTGAGGGAAGTCTGATGAACCCGAACCGTTCCGCCACCGCCATCCCGGCCTTTCCGGAAGCTGGTCTATCCGAACGGCTGGGGCCACCGGACACGCTCGATGCAGACCAGCAGGCCGCTGCTGACGAGCTGATCAACGGCCCGCGCCGGGGCGTCTACGGCCCGTTTCGGCCGCTATTGCACCGCCCGCCGCTCCTGCAGGCGGTGGCCAAGGTCGGCGAGACGCTGCGCTACGCGGGGACGCTCGACGATGCGTTGCGCGAGTGGACGATCTGCGTGGTGGCGCGTGAGGTGTCCAACGTGTTCGAGTGGGACATGCACCTGCCATTGGCTGAGGCCGCCGGCGTGCCCGCAATTGCCCTAGCCGCCATTGAGCGGGGTACGGCGCTACCGGGCGACATGCGGGGCGACCTCGCGCTTGCGCGCACCATCGCCGCCGAACTCATCAGCCAGCATCGCTTGAAAGACGAGACCTACGCAGACGCCCTTCGGACCTGGGGCGAGGCGGGAACGGTCGAGCTGCTGACGCTGGTCGGCTATTTCGTGATGGTGTGTTGGCTGATGAACGTGGCTCGCACGCCAGGGCCTGCATGATCCAGCTTTTGATTCCGCAGGCAGACCACGTCACCATCTACGAGTGCCAGATGGCGTGCCGAGTCGAGCCGTTATCGAGTTCGCGCGCGCGCTCCGAACCTGATCAGCTTGGCGAGCCGACAGGTTTCGGCGCAGGCTAACAGGGCTTCGATGCTGTCCGTGCGCCGCCATCGGAAAACTCGACGCGATCCCTAAGGGTTTGAGGTCACGATGCGGTACTCCCTCGGCCTTCTGATGGTTCTCGCATTTGGCGGCCTCGCATCCGCTGTTGAGGCGCCGATCACGATCGAACGCCTACTCGGTGACGGTTGGGAGATCGCGGGATATGCGGGGAACCTCGACGTGCGAACCTCTCTGATCCTGTTCCGGAAGACGGATGTGAAGCACCTCGTGCAGTGCTCCACCCTGTACGATGTGACGAGGAGCCAACGCGTCGTCGTCAACTGCTACGAGCTGCGCTGAAGGTGGGCTGCAACCGGGCGCTGAGTGCGCTTCTCTCTGTTTGACCGGGATGGCCACGGTCCCTTTCTCAGATGCTCGCCGGTTTGCCCCCGATCTCGATGGCTCTGCGGGCCATCATCAAGGCCCCCTTGCGCGAACGGGCTGCTCCAACGAAGCGGCGAGAGTGGGCGAACACGGCGTCGGGCACGCCGCTGGCCAGGGCCAGTTCAGCGTCGCGCAAGCCGGCCCAAGCCTCCGGTAGCGGAAGGCGCTGAGCAAACGAGCCAGGCTCCGGCGGCATGGCATCCACCATCCAGTTGTCGTTCGAGACCGGATACACGGCGTAGAGAACGGGGAGCACATGCGCGAAGACCGCTCCTTCCCAAGGCATCTTCCGGTCGAGCTCCAGCACGCGCGGATCCGTCGACCGGGCATGAGCGTCGAGAACGGCAGCTTCAGCGGCAAGGCGCGCGCGCACCGCCTCGATGCGCCGCGTGAGAACAGCTTGCACCAGATTTGCTGCCTGCAGGAAGGCCGTATCCTCGGCTGTTCGATCACCGAATGCGGGCGTGTCCCAGGCTGGATTCAGGTCCTCAACAATCGCGGCAAGGCCCAGGGCATCGCCGGGTCTGCCGACCCCATTGTCTGTCTCATCGATGCGCCGCACCAACTCGCGATCGATCACTGCTCCGACTTGCGCATCGAACTGCGCGGTATCAGGGGGACCCGGCACGTTCTGCACGGCGGCTTCACCGTAGTGGCGCCAGATCAATCCGGCCGCGCTGAAGGGCGTGCCATCCTCTCGCACCTACGCGCCACGCTGGTGATGGTCGAAACGACCCGCTGCGGGCTCGTAGGCTGCTCCCACGTCCCACACCAGATCGGCTCGCGCGATCTCAGCCTCGTCTCGGGTTCGCACAAGCTCATGATCTCGCCCGGTCTCACGCAGGCCGAGCGCCAGTCGAAGGACAACGTAAGCGAAGGTTTCGTCGAGGTGGAAGGTCCCGCTATGGGTGGCCAGGCGGCGGGTGGATGGCAGCATCACCTTCTCCAATCAGCTCTTCGGCTGAATGGGTCGGAGCGTATCACCGATCCCGCTCCCTAGACGGCCTCGCTTCGAGCCGAGGCGCGAAGCTGGCCGGAAAGGTCATCAACCCCGAACAGTTCGGGTGCCTCGCCTGAGGACCGCCCTGCTGGCGATGGCAGGTACGATTCGTTCATCGGCTTACGACGGGTTCGAGGAGCGTCCGCTTTTCAGTAGCCCGACCTTGGGCTGCAGACGACCGATGTTGGCCGAGAGCGGCCTGTCCGCTATCGGCATTTGGGCCGCAGAAGCGGACGCTCATAGCGGCCTAGGAAAAATCTGGCTGCTTTGCCGCCTCTAGATCTTGATCTGCGCACCGATCTCCACGACCCGGTCCACGGGTATGCGGAAGTAGCGGGACGCGTCGGTCGCGGTCCAGGCGAGCGCGATGTAGAGGCGGTCCTGCCAGACCGGCATGCCGGTCTCCGGCGAGGCCACCAAGACCCGCCGCGTGAGGAAGTAGGACAGGTTGCCGGTGTCGAGCCCAGCGCTGGCGAGGGCGCGCGGTAGGTCGGGCAGCTCCATGAAGCCGAAGCGCACCGTCACGCAGGAGAAGGCGTCCGTGAGCTTCCGGATCGTGATGCGCTCGGCCTCAGGCACCCGCGGCTGATCCTCCGTGACCACATGCAGGATCAGGTTGTGCGCGTGCAGTACCCGGTTGTGCTTCACGTTGTGCATCAGGGCCCCCGGCGTGTCGCCGGGCGTGCCGGTCAGGAACGCGGCCGTTCCGGGCACTCGCTGAACCGAGCCGGTCTCGGCCATGCGGGTGAACTCGGAGAGCGGCACGCGCCGACGATGAATTTCCTCGGCGATGAGGCCCGAGCCGCGCCGCCAGGTCCACATCGCCGTGACGAGCGCCGCCCCGATCGTCAGCGGCACCCAACCGCCGTGGAGCAGCTTGAGGGCGTTGGCGGACAGGAACACCAACTCGATCAGCAGGAAGGGCGCGATGACGAGGGCCGCGAGGGCGGGCGACCAGCGCCAGACCCTCCAGGCGACGATGAAGAGCAAGCTCGCGGTGATGACCATGTCGCCGGTCACTGCGATGCCGTAGGCGGCCGCCAGCGCGCTCGATGACTTGAAGAGCACCACCACGAACACGACCGCAATCAGCAGCCACCAGTTCACCCGCGGGATGTAGATCTGCCCCTTCTCAGTCTCTGAGGTGCGCTGCACGCGCATGCGCGGCAGCAACCCGAGCTGCATAGCCTGCTGCGTGATCGAGAAGGTGCCAGTGATGACCGCTTGGCTCGCGATGATTGTGGCGACCGTGGCGAGCAGCACCATCGGCAGCAGGGCCCAGGCCGGGTAGAGCAGGAAGAAGGGGTTCTCGATCCGCTCGGGATGGGCCAGCAGCATGGCGCCCTGGCCCAGGTAGTTGAGGGCGAGCGCCGGCAGAACGAGGGCGAACCATGCCGTCCGGATCGGCCCGCGGCCGAAATGGCCCATGTCGGCGTAGAGCGCCTCCGCGCCCGTCACGGCCAGGAACACGGCGCCAAGCGCCAGCAGGCCTGCCGTGCCGTGGCCGAGCAGGAAGGCGACGCCATGGGCCGGGTTGAACGCGCCGAGGATGCCGGGGTCGTCCGCGATGTGACCGAGCCCGCCGAGCGCCATGACGACGAACCAGAAGGCCGTGATCGGCCCGAAGAAGGTCGCCACCCGCGCCGTGCCGTGGCTCTGGGCCGCGAACAGGCCGATCAGGATCGCGAGGCTGATTGGCAGGACATACGGTTCGAAGGCGGGTGTGACGAGCTTCAGCCCCTCGACGGCCGAAAGCACCGAGATTGCCGGCGTGATGATGGCGTCGCCGTAGAACAGGGCGACGCCGACCATGCCGAGCACGATGACGAAGCCGCCAGAATGTCCGAGGGCACGTTGGGCGAGCGCCACCAGGGACGGCGTGCCGCCCTCGCCGTCGTTGTCCGCCCGCATCACGATGAGCACGTATTTCAGCGTGACGATCAGGATCAGCGCCCAGAGGATCAGCGAGACGACACCGAACACCATCTCGCGGGTGAGACCGTGCCCGCCGGACGCCGCATGCAGGGATTCCTTCAGCGCGTAGAGCGGGCTCGTGCCGATGTCGCCGTAGACGACGCCGACCGAGCCGAGCGTCAGCGCCCAGAAGCCGGTCTTCGAGTCGTGCTCCGTGCTCGCCGGCAACGAGGCCTGCAACGATGCTTGGGTCGATGCTCGGACCGACGAAAGCTCAGTCGTGGCACGAGTAGGCATGGACACGTTCCTCCGGCCGGTTCGAGCCCGCTCTCAGATGCGCCGCCTCAACGGCCGAGGAGCCAGCATCGTTCGCCGGACACGGACGTTGGTAGTGCCCGTCCGGCCGGGATGACGCGTCGCGGCTCCGTCTTCGACGCACGTCCGCGCCCCGGTCATCATCCCTCCGGCGCAAGGTTCCCGTGGCGCGTGGCATTTCAGCAGCAGGCAGACGGCCCAGCCTCGTGTCTAAGCGGAGAGGCAGACACCCCGCCTCCAGAGGGCCCGACGCAGGACCATGACCGCACGTTTCAGGCTCGCACGTCGCGTCTCCCAGGCGGTCGCAGCCTTGCTCGCCCTGGCGGTCTTCGCCTCGCTCCCCGCCCGAGCCAAGCAGGACGGCGCTTCCGACAAGGCCGGCTCCTCGGCGGGCGGCAAGGGAGACGGCCAGGAGGGCGGCAAGTCAGACAAGCAGAAGGACGTCGATACCGAGCACCTGTTCGGCTTCACCGAGGGCGCCGACGCGGGCGAGAAGGGCGAGCAGGAGGTGGTGGTCGATACCGTCACACGCCTGAGCAAGCGCCGCGACGGACCAGGCCCATCGACTTACCGTGTGCTCGACACCCGCTTCGCCTACCAGTTCAACCCCATCGACAGGTTCAGCGTCGAGTTGAGCGCCTTCGGCAACCTCCGTCGCCAGCGCAACATCGTGGATCTGGACGACAAGTCCTTCGGCACCTTCGACGGGGTGTCAGTGGAGCTCAAGTACCAGTTCCTGAAGGGCTCTGCCGAGCAGCCCCTCGGGCTGGCGATCGAGGTGCGACCGCGCTTCACCCGCGTGCTGCCGATCGAAGGCAACGGGGCCAACATCTTCGACATGGAAAGCCTGCTGCAACTCGATGTTCAGGTGGTGCCGGACAAGATCTGGTACGGCAGCAACATCAGCTTCGAGCCAGCCGCAGGGCGGCAGCGAGGTTCCGGCGAGGGATACCGCTCTTCGACGTTCCTGTGGTCGAACGCCGTTGTTGGACGGATCGCGGAGAAGACCTTCCTGGGCCCGGAGGTTCGCTACCTGCGGGGCTATGACGGGATCTTCCTCAACCGCTTGGAGAGCGAGGCGCTCTTCATCGGTCCTGCGTTGCACCACCGTTTCACTGAGAAAGCCTGGCTGACGCTGGCCTACGGAGCGCAGGTCTGGGGTCGCGACACCGATCCGGCGTACGCGCGGCGTGCCCTGGGCCTGAACCAGTTCGAGCGCCACAACCTGCGCGTGAAGTTCGGCATGGAGTTCTAGCTAGGAAGCCGCATGGCGCACCTCCTGATGGTCGCTGAATCGCACTCAGCCCCACCGAAGATGGAACGTAGAGCGCTATGAGAGGCGACAAGGCCGCATGCTGGGGAAGTACGCCCTAGAACACGTCCTCTCATCCGCGTCGTAGCGCTCGGGATCCATTGCCTTGTATCTCTGAGTTGCCCGCTCTGTCATCAGCGGAATGTGCACCGCGGGCACGATCTGGTCTCTGGCCACCGACTCCGGTGGCGCGGTGAGCATGGTGGCCCAGAAGGCTCCCTAAGTAATTACCCACGCCTCTGATGGGGGCGCCGTTCAGGCGACGGTGGCGAGGATCGTCGCGAACGGGCTGGCGCCGGAGAGGCGGGCGGTGTCGACGACGGTGCGGATGTCGGCCTCGCCGGTAGCGGCCCACATCGCACGGTAGCCATTGGTCATCTTCCGTTGCACGACGGCGGGACGGAGCAGGCGCTCGCAGCCGTTGTTTGTGACCGCGACCGTGCCGGGATGATCGAGGAAGACCAGGAGTTGATCGCGGGCCCGACCAATCCTGGCCTGCAGTTCGTAGGTCAGGTCACAGCGGCTCGGGGCGGACAGGATGTCGGAAAGCCGCCGCTCCAGCGCCCGCCGTTTGGCCGCGAGCGTCGAGGCGGCCAGATCGGTGACGCGCTCGGCCAGGGCGAACACGGCCTGCAGCCAGAACTGGAGGCGCAGTGGCACCGGATCGGCGCTCACCTCGACGGCGTAGGCCACGTCGCGGGCGAGATGCGCCAGGCAGGTCTGGTGGCGGACGCCATGACCCTGCTGAGCGGTGTAGCGGTCGGAGATCCAGACCGCGGGCCGGTGCCCGTCCATCATCTCCCGCACCACGACGGCGCCGCGCGTCGGCGAGGCTGTGTGCACCACCGCGTCCGTCGAGTGGAAGACCCAGTGATAGGAGTTCGAGCCCTCGATGCGCACCCCGGTCTCGTCCGAGGCGACGACCTCGGCACGGCGCAGCTTTGCGACGGCGGCCTCGCGGCCGGCCCGAAAGCGCGCCTGCGCGCGGCGGAGCAGGTTCATCAGCCCGCCCTGACTGAGCGTCAGGCCGAACAGATCCGACAGCGCCGCCTGCAGCCGCTCGTAGGACAGAGCCTGGAAGGTCTTCAGATACGTCGCCACCGCGTGCAGCCGCGGACCAAACGGCGTGCCCCGCGCGGCCTGCGGCACCGGCGCGACGCCGCGCCCCCCGCAGGACGGGCACTGCACGGCCAGCCGCCGATGCCGGGTCACCACCGGCGCCACGGCGGGCAACTCGATCCGCTCGGACACGCTCACGACCTCGGCGGGAAGGTCCCCGTGCAAGGCGCCGCCGCAGCACGCGCACCGATCCGGACGATGATCGACGACCGCGTCGGGATCCTCGCTCAGCACACGGCTATGGCCCTCGTGACCGGGCTTGGCTCCGCCGGGCTTGGCCTGCTCCCGCCGCTCCTTGCGGTCGGTGGACGGCGGCTTTGAGGAGGTGCGCGAGGTCTTCTGCGGGCGCTGCAGCCGCAGCACCAGCTCGATCAGTTCTTCCCGGCTCAGACGTTCGAGATCGCTGCGGCCCATCCCACGAACGAATCAGCCAAACCGGCCCCGCACAAGGCCCCGCACGACCCCCGCGCCGCCGCACGTCCTTCGAACCTGGCGCTCAAACCGCGTGGGTAATTACCTCCCTAAGCCAGGAGGAAGGCCACCACATGCATGCCGAGTGTGCGCATGGTCGCTTCTCGGATCGAAGACGCTCAGGATAACCCAATGCCCGCGCAGATCTTGATGGAAAAAGCAGCGGGCACGCGAAGAAATACAAAGCCCAAAATGCATCAGTAGAGCTTGACTCGACCGATCGCTCAAGATTAGCTGAATTTGCTAGTCCGATACCACCGCGAGAATCAAGAAACTGCCGGAGATGGCTGAGTTCCCAGCAGCGAGGCTGACGAGAATGGTCACGAAGATACTCGTTGAGCGCTGGGAGGATGCGCAATGGAGAGCGGGGTAGACCGCCTGGCACTGGATATGCGTCAGGCCAATCGCTTCACGCTCCACATCATGGTCGCAGTGGCCGAGCAGGGAGCCCGCGCAGTCAGCGAACGGACGAGAGCCGCGCTGGCTGCTGCAAATATGAGGGGCATGCAGATGGGCAAGAACGCAGCCGCGCTTAACACCAAACGTGGGGAGCGGGCCGACGACTACGCAGCGAGGCTACGGCCCGTGCTGATCGAGTTGCAAGCCAAGGGCATCACCAGCGTGCGTCGCACGGCGGACGCTCTCAACAAGCGTGGCGTGCCTACGATCACCGGAGGGCAGTGGCATCCCACAACGGTGCAAAGGGTGTTGGAGAGACTGAACTCTCAGGTTGCGCAGTAGGACTGCGGCGGCACACAAATCGTATTGCGAAAAAGGCCGTCGATTGCTGCGCTGAGCGCGGCCAATAGGATAGGGATACCTCGTCACTGGCAGGCAGCGTTATTTGTCGCCCGCAGCATTCCGGCCTGATCAATTGAGTTTCGTCTTAGGTCAGCGCCCGCCGTATGCTGGTCCGCGATCGCCGCCACCATCCCTTAATCATTCCGCCCATCCTTCGGCTGGTACCGGCAAGCTGATGCCGGAGTCAGCTTGAGCTAGGAGACGGCTTATACCGGTCGACGGTGATAGCGACTCACGAGGTTTCGTATCGGCGGCGGATCTGGTTCGATGAGGCGAACCGGGAGGGTTTGCCATGTCCGCTGCGGTTGCTCTGCGTGAGGATTTCAACGCCGACGATCTTCGACGTCTGGCCAAGGCCAGCCGAGACGCGGGCCAGAGCCGCCGGCTGCTGGCGCTGGCCGAGATCTACGAGGGCAGCAGCCGCACGGATGCGGCTCGGATCGGGGTGGTAGGGTTGCAGACGGTGCGAGATTGGGTGCTCGCCTTCAACGCAGCTGGCCCGGCCGGGCTGATCAACCGCAAGGCCCCGGGCAACCCAGCCAAGTTGAGCGATGCGCAGCGTCAAGCGCTGGCGCAGATCGTCGAGAGCGGGCCGGACCCGGATCGACACGGCGTGGTGCGCTGGCGGCTGAAGGATCTCGCCGCCTGGATCTACGCCAGCTTCGGCGTGAGCCTGAACGAGAGCACGGTGGGCCGCACGGTGAAACAACTCGGCTTCCGCAAGCTGTCGGCACGCCCGCGCCATCATGAGCAGGACCCGGCCGCACTGGCAGCCTTCAAAAAAACTTGCCAGCCGAGGTGAGGGCGATCCGAGCCCGGCTGCCGGCTGGCGCGGCCATCGAGGTGTGGTGGTCAGACGAGGCTCGGGTCGGCCAGAAGAACACGCTGCCCCGCCGCTGGGCGCGCCGCGGCAGCCGGCCCTCGGCGCCCAAGGACCAACGTACGGCCCACGCCTACATCTTCGGAGCGATCTGTCCCGAGAAGGGCAAGGGTGCCGGCCTCATCATGCCGAGATGCGATACCGCGGCGATGAACGAGCACCTCAGGGAGATCAGCTGCAGCGTCGAGGAAGGCGCCCACGCCGTGCTGATCCTCGATGGGGCGGGCTGGCACGTCGCCCACGACCTCGTCGTGCCCGCCAACATCACCCTGCTGCCGCTGCCAGCCTGCGCCCCGGAACTCAACCCGGTCGAGAATGTCTGGCAGTTCCTGCGCGACAACTGGCTCGGCGACCGCGTCTTCTCGTCCTACGAGGACATCGTCGAGCAGTGCTGTCAGGTCTGGAACCGGTTCATCGACCAGCCTTGGAAGATCATGTCCATCGGCCTGCGTGACTGGGCCTATCAGTTATGATCACCACCGATTGGTATTACTTGCTTTGCAGGAGCGGACCAAACCTCTCCGTGAGGAGTGCCAGTTGGCGCCTTGCCTGATGTGCCCTGCGCTCGTGGATGCCGCTCAGCGCCCTCAGTGTCTCAGCCGCTGCTGGTGATCCAGCTTGAGCAACAACCTCGGCAACAGAGGCAACATCCCGAGCGGCCCGCTCGTCTGTGGCAACCGCTGCGGTGAGTACCTCGACCAGTTCACTTGCGCCCTGACGCATGGCCTTGTTTGCCTCACTGCCTCCCACAGTCTCAGATTACGCGAAACGGCTTTGGCAGGGGCCACAACGAGCAAGGCCGCAATCGGTACATCGACTGCGGCCCGCTTGTGCCAGCGGTCGGAACCTACTTGCGGCTGTAAGCGAGCGCCGCCCGCCTGTTGCCGGAGCGCCCACTCGCGTTCGAGATCTCAACCTCGTCGCGCCGGATCGTGTCGCGCACCGTCTCAACACGTTTCGTGCGCTCCCGACGGACCACGACCTCTTCCCTGACCCTGACCCCCTTGGCCACCAGCGGCACCTCGGAAGTCTCAACCATCTCGACGGTGAGCTCGGTCAAGGCTTCTCCGGTTGCCTTATCGGTCACAGGTCTGCGCCGCTCAACCACGACCTTCTCGTCATACAGCGTCACCTGCTGCTCGGCCGGCACCTCGACGACATAGCGGCGGACCGTGGTCGTGCCGCTGTTCTCCGTGCGCTTGCCCACAATCAACGTCTCTTCGGCGAGCGGGATGACCTCCTCGTCCTGGGTCGACACCTGGTTCCTGGATGCCGAGGCATTGCCGGACCGCGCGAGGGAGCGGCCGGACGGCACCCCCCACAGCCCGAACATCGCGTCGAAGAACAGCGAGCCGGTGCTCAACGGGGCAGTCGCGACACGCTGAACGGTCTCCGCGGCGTTCTGGGTCACCTTGCGGGTGCTCTCAGCGGCAGCTTCAGCGGTCCGCGCCACTTGCTCGGCAGTTTGCCGGGCGGCCTCTCGGGTCTCCCGCTCGCGATTGGCGGCTTCCTTCTGCTCGGCCAGGAGCTTCTCGGTCTGCTCACGCTCTTGCCTTTGCTCGGCCCGGCGCTGCTCAGCCTCGGCGCGCTTTGCTTCTTCGACTTCAGCCTTCCCTTCCTCGATCTTCTCGACGATGGCCTGTGCCTCCTCGTCACTTAGCGCCTTCATGACCGCTGGCAGCAGGTCCTTGCGTTCATCCCGCACACTTTGCTGGAAGGCCTTCCGCAACTCGGCGACTTTCGGACCAAACTCCTCGCTGCCCTTCGGTATCTGCTCCAGCTCAGCCAGCAGCTTGCGGGTTTGTTTGTTGTCGTTCAACGCAGGGGTGACGAGGTCTTTGGTTTCCTTGTGCTTCCGCAGGACGGGGAACAGGTGCTCCTCCTCCAGCTTGGCCAAGAGCTCCAGCTCGGACCTGAGGTCGCCCAGGAGGCGCTCGCGTGTTTTCACGGCATTGTTCGAGGTGTCGGCGAGTGCGGCAAAGAGCTCGTTCGCCTTCGTCGGGCTGGTCTGTATCAGCTGCCTGATCGTAGCCATGTCTGCCTCATAGTATGTTGAAAGCTGCTTGAGTGTCGCGTTGCTAGTCTGATTAGTTTTTACTCGGCTGGCATCGTTCAGAGGGTTTAAAGCGGCGTGATCGCAGAGATCATCACCGGCCCAGGCTGCTCCGTGGAGGCAACCTGAAGCGATCCCACCAGCGTGGAGGTTGCCGAGCTTCGATGTGCGCGGCTCAGGCGGGGACGCCTCAGCGAACGGCAGTCGAGCTGTGCTGAGCCATGCTGGAGAAGGATCTGCCAGCCTCCTCAACGGCGCGGGCCGATGTCTCAGTGATCGCCCGGCTGTCCTGCACGACGTGCTGCAGGCTCTCGCGAGCCAGCTCGCTCTGGATCGCGGCAAACTCCTGGACCGACTTGGCCCGGGTCAGCCGGTTCAGCCCCTCGAGGTTGCGCTGCCACTGGCTCTGGGCCAGGCCGAACCAGCCGCGCGAGGCATCCTGGAAGGCCTGGGTCAGGACCGTGCCGCAGCGCGTGACCGCTTCCAGGTTCTGCTTGGACTGACGAGCCAGGCGCTCGCTATCCTCTCCGGTGAAGCCCAGGGTCTTGGTGAAGCGCTCGGCCGCCTCCCGCGCCTGCTGTGAGGCGGTCTCGGCACTTCTCTGCACGATCTGCTTGGCGTTCTCAGTGACCTGCTCACGCAGAGCGACCATCAGGTTCAAGCGGTCCCGAGCGGCGTCAACAAGTTGTTCGCCCTGCTCGGCCGCCTGATCGATATTTGACCTTGCCGTATCAAGGATCCTCTCGCTCAGCTCGTGCTGATCGCCTCGAGCGGTAATCTGATTGAGAATCATTAGGATCTCCTGCCCAGGAAAATGATGTATCCGCGTCCTCACGATAAGAACATAAGCACGTCCTACTTGGCCGGCGAAAAGTTTCGCCGTGCATATCGCACCGCACCTAGCTTGCGCCGCGGCACTTCTATTCAAGGTGCGTGACGGCAACTCGATCCAAATTAATTTATGACACTCACCATCATCTGTTATAGCCAAGCCACAACCTTCTGACCGCGCTGCACAATATACTCGTGTCACGGTCCTTCAGAGGCATCCCGGAACCCAACTGGCCAATTAGGCGCCGCTGACCGGCGTCTCCGCGGCGTCGGTCACCGGCCTCGTGTCACAGCCCTGCTGCTCGCGGAGATCGAGAGCGGCTGCGTCGTCTTTGCCGGTCGATGTTCGGCGGAGGCGGCGGGACTGCTGGTTCCGCGACACCTGCGAGATCGGTATTGCGGTCACGACCAAGACCGCCGGGAACGCACGCTCCCGACGGTCTGTTGCCCGACCATGAGGCTTGCAGCGATCATTGGCATGTCCCTAGCGGCTGTAGCCCTTCTACTCGGGATCTACGTCGCGCCCTCGGCTCGTCGCGAAACGGCGTCACGCCCGGCTCCGCTGGAGCGCACATCCACTGCCAGCATCGACGCCCGTCGGACTGGGGCAGCGGCTCGCACCTGGGCTGACCCGCCCGCACGACGCGAGGACGTTCCTGCCCTGGCAGCGGCAACGGTGGAGGCCGGAAGCTCCTCACCTGAGCTGGTTGCTACCACTCCACTGCCTCTGGTCTTTGCGCCGGCTCCCTCGCAGAAGCAGGCCCATCGTCGCGGCCTGCGTGCTACCAAGTTGATCCGACCCCACCAACTCGGCCGCTACGTTGCCCTCCCACCTACCCGGGAGAGACGGCGACGCGAACCGCCTCAGTCACCGGCCGTTGCGGCTGTCAGCGAGCCAGCGCCAACTCCTCTCGAACCGGAGCCGATCGAGTTCAGCCTCGCCACCCGTGGCCGCTAGCTGATGCAGCGCTGCCCTCTGCAGCCATGTGCTTCGTGCTTCTAGGCAGCAAGCCCCGAAAGCTCACCCGCGGCTGCCGTGAGAGGGCTTGCCTGGAGTGGAGTGTCCCCTGAGGTGCGGGCGGGAGGCCGAGTACCCGCTGATGAAGGTGATGCGGGCCTGCGCCAAGGAGACGCCGCAGGACACGGCGATCAAGCTGATGGACGAAGGCCGGCGCGAGTGGGCCAGGGGCGTGATGCGTAGCAGCCTCGGCAGCATGTGCGAGGAGGCGTTCGCTAAGCTGCCTGCCTCGCCGGAGAAGCGGCAGAGCAGCCGCGCAAAGTAGCTGTCTGTGAGCTCGCGCCCGGCGCGTCGGCGGTCCTAGCCTCTCCGTGTCATGCCGTCGTGAACGCGACGCCGAGACATCGCTCGGTGCGGCGAACGACCTGACACGGCTTGTTCAGGCCCGTGCTCTGGATCTTGAGCGTGAACGCGTCGGGCAGAGCGGACGTCTGCCCCACCTCGATCAGCGCCCCGTCCGCCGAGGCTTCGCGCACCAAACAGTCGATGGGGGAGGACCCGCCCGCAGGGTGCAACTCCCCGAGCCGGAAGAGGTCCTGACGCGGAGCCCTGCGCTGCTCCACCATGGCGTTGCTGTCGGCGGCCATGCTCCCAGGCTCATTGCGCGTCGGTGGTAGCTTGAGGAAGCGCCGGTAGGCCGCCACCCGTCGCAAACCCTGCCGGGCGTTCTGGCTAGTCGGAAGACGATAGAACCGCTCCGCCAGGGTCAGGAGAACATCAGCATCGCGTGGCGACAAGGCTGCGATCGTCCGCAGGGCAGGCAAGGGAATAGGGGTGCTCATGCCCACCTAATAACCGGGCCGGTTCTGGAGATCCGAGGGATCCACCCGCATGCCTGACGCGGGGTTACCGCAATCGCAGAGGAGCAGAGTGCCGTCGCAATCGAGGCAGCCGCGAGTTCGCCTGCGCGGGGTAGACGAGTGGCATCCGAGCGAAGCGAAACGTGATTTCCGCGTCGGTGACTAGGGGAAACTGGGCTCTAGCGGCCCCTCGCTCGGAATAGCCTGCAAGGACCCTCAGACCCACCGAACCGCCAGTTCAGCATCTAACGTACTCAGCAGAGTTAAATGTAAGTAGCTTTGCTGTATCTGGTCGCGGCGTACCCGAAGATGGCTGGAGCGGAGTGCATATTGGGCCTGTACAGAAGCGAACGCAGTTTGAGGATTTTGGAAGTTTCTTGGAACCAAATGATCTAACTTATATTCGAATGTCTGTGAAAGCGGAGTTCTAGGATGTGAATAAATCTCCTAGCACACTGGCGAGCGCGGCAATTGATCTCGTGGCTGCGGCAGGGTTTGCGCTACTTCTCTCTTTGGCAGGTTCAGGTCACCTGAAGGCTCAGACGCTGGGCTCTTCGTCAAGCAACTCGGGTGACCGTTTCGCAGAGCCGGAGCGCGTTGCTCCTGTGTTCACGCTCCCGCAGGTTTCGTCGCAGCTTCCTCCTCCCTCCTTGCCGCCTGAAGAAGGTGCCCCGGCGGCGAATGTCTCAGACAGCGAGCCTCAGGATTCGGACGCGAAGAGCGCGGCCGATAGCGGTGAGAAGACCCAAGGCGTCGTGGGCACGGTCAAGAGCCCGCTCGTCACTCCGGCCCAAGCAGAGCCGTCCCCCCCGCCCCAAACCGAGGCTCGCTCCGGACCGTCAGAGCCGGTGGTGACCGCAACGGTACCGGCACGCCGTAAGCAGCCTGTCCGCACCAGCTGGCGATACGGCCGAGGCGTCAAGATGCACTGCTCCTGCCGGGTGGTCGCCCGGCCGCAACATGGCCGCAAGACAAAGATCACTCAGGCCAACGCACCGGTTGCGGCCGGTCAGCAGCCCGCCTCACCTGCGTCCAACCGCTCGGATCAGCTCGGGAGCGGGCGAGCCGTCTGGTACCAGCATGCCGGCCGCACAGCGAGTGGAGAGACTTACAACCCGGACGGGCTTACGGCGGCGCATCGCACCCTGCCTCTGGGGACACGGGTGCGTGTGGTCAACCGGAAGAACGGTCACTCTGTGATCGTGCGGATTACCGACCGGACCAACAAGCGCACGCAGCGCAAGAGCAACTACGTCATCGACTTGTCGCGTGGAAGCGCACGGAAGCTCGGCATCGAGGGAGTGGCATCAGTAGCCCTGTACAGAGCTCAGTAGGAGCGGACACCGCGGGCACATCCTGGAGCAGATTACCTAGGCGGAGTCTGAGCTGAGGCGGCCCCGTGACCCTCCGGTGTCGCTTACGAACCCATGGCTGCCTCGGCTTGTCCGCGTCTCGTGCTTGCATGAGCCACAGCTTCATGCCCTCGCCAGGCTTATCGAGAGTACCTGTGCCGGGGCATGCCGGCCCAGCTCCGCAGCGCTGTGAAGCGTCTGCACGCGCACGACGTGGATCAGGACTAGCCGCGTTATGGAGCCGCTTCCTTCGCATAAGGCCCGATATGGAGCGGCCAGCTTCACGGCCGGCGGCTTCGCCATCCGCCGCTCCAATCCGGGTAGGTGCTTGCCCGACGGTCACCACAGGCCGTGCAGCGGCACCGCAAGGCGATGTCCGGTACGTACTCCTCAGGGCGCAGGATGACGAACGGCAGCAAGGCTTCGTGATTGCATGCGCACCGCGCAATGATCCCGCAGGCACCTGCCTCGCGCACGTTGCTGACAGTGGCTGGCTCGCACTCCCGGGCCTCGTGGTCATAGGCCCGCCGAGAGCTGCGACGGTGCCGAGGGACGGGCAGGCCCTTGCCGATCGCGCGCATGATCCTCTGCCCGGCCCTGTGGAAGGGCCCAGGCTAAGGGGCGGCCTGGACAGGCTCTACGGCGTTTCCCCGAGCTGTGGACAGCCTGTGGATCGAAGAGAGGCGCCCTCAGCCTGCCCGTCGCAGCTCGGGCAGAGCGTCAGGCAGCTCGGGGTTCAGCCGCAGCCGGATCTCCTTGCCGGGCTTGAAGTGTACGGCCTTTTTCTCCGCCACGACCACGCTCTCGCCCGTCTTTGGGTTGCGGCCTTCGCGCCCCCGCACGTTCTTGGTCGAGAAGGCTCCAAAGCCGCGGATCTCGACCCGGTTGCCGGCCGCGAGCGCGTCCTCGATCCGATCGAAGATCGCGTTCACGATGGCCTCGCAGTCCCGCTCGTAGAGGTGCGGGTTCTGCGTCGCCAGGCGGGTGACGAGTTCAGAGCGGACCATACTTCAGAGGCCCGGCCGCGGCTTCGGCACCTGGATCGTGACGCGCCGGCCGGTCAGGGGTCGAGGATCACCATGGTGGTCTCCTGAACTCGTGTGAGCCCGAGTTCACGGAGCTGAACGGGCGAAGTCTTGGCGCTCTCTTCAGCGTGCACAGGTTGGCTTAAAGCCCTGTAAACCACAGGCCGATGCGCTCTGCCGCGCCCCGTCTCAAGCAAGGTATGGTGGTTCAGAAGCTTAGGCTGAGGCGGTCTGATGAGGCTCGGGATCGTAGCTCTGTGTGGGCTCACCTTGCTGGCTGAGGCCATGCTGCCGGCAGCGGCTCAGACGCTTCCTGCCGCTGTGGGCCAAGCACCGGTTCGGGCCTCAAAGCCGGATCCCAACGCGTGGACGGTTGGGTTGGCTGGCGGCCTTCTGGAGGGCAGCTTCATTCGATACGCGGCCGACCTCGCCAAGGTCCTGGATGATGGCGACAACCTTCGGGTGATCCCGATGGTCACGTATGGCGCTGTGGGCAACGTGAAAGACCTGCTGGACCTGAGGGGCGTCGACATCGCTATCACGCAAGCCGACGTCCTGGATCATTTCCGGCGCGATCTGAAGGTGACCGACATTGGAAAGCGGATCCAGTACATCTCACCCCTCTACTTCGCTGAGGTTCATGTTTATGCCCGCCCAGAGATCAAGTCTCTGAAAGAACTCAGCGGGCGCAAGGTTGCGTTCAACACACCGGGAAGTGCAGCGAACTTAACGGGGAAGGTCATTTTTGACCGGCTCGGCATCGAGGCTGAGCGGGTACTTATCAATAACGCCATGGCAATCGAAAAAATGCGCACGGGCGAGATTGCCGCTATCGTGCACGTCGTAGGGAAGCCGAACGACCTCTTTGCGAAGTTGAAGAATAAACCGGGGTTCCACTTCTTACCGATAGAGTTCGGTCAAGAACTTGAGGACTAATATCTGCCGACATCCTTGAGCCACGATGACTATCCCGAGCTGATACCAGCGGGGCAGTCAGTCAACACTGTTGCTGTCTCGACTGTCCTGGCGGTATACAATTGGCCAAAATCTAACGAAAGATACCGTCGCGTCGGTCGCTTTATCGAAGCTTACTTCGAGAAGTTTCAGCAGTTGCGGCAACCGCCCTTTCAGCCAAAGTGGGGAGAGGTCAATTTGGCGGGCACGGTTCCGGGATGGACGCGGTACCAAGCTGCCGAGGAAGCGCTGTCGAAGCTGCGAGGCGCGGTGGGTCCAAGTTCTAGGCGTCCATAGCGGAAGCATTGTCCCGGCCAGCCTTTCACCATTGCACTCGGCCCATTCACCTGGCCCGTTGCCACCTTAAAGGGTGACCCTGGCGCTGCGCGGTGCCGTGCGCCAGGGCCTGACTGGAAGCCCTGCCACGACCTCCACGTGGCGGGCTTTTCCCGTTTGGGCCCTAAAACCCGCACAGAGCCGCAGAGACAGCCGAGAGCGTCTGGCGGCACCCAAGGTGCGGAAGCGTGGCCGTGACTCTGTGCGAGCCTGCTGAACCATGCCAGGGCCCACCTTCGGGGCGCGACCGGATTGGAGATCAGCGATGTGCCGCCCCTGTCAGCCCGCTCCGCTCGGTCCGGCTCCGCCCGCGCCCACATGAGACAGTTCACGCGCGATGCCTTGCGGCTGCAGAGGGCGCCGGTTGGCTCGTGGTGGCCGGAGCCGGTTGGTCCTGCCAGGGTGGCGTCTTGCGCCGTAGTACAGTCGCGCAACCGGAAGCAGGAGCATGACGATGGGCGTCCCGGTTCTCGTCCTACTTGGCTTCGCGGCTTGGACGCTGTTGACGCTGTTTGGCACCATAGGGGTCTACCGCTGGAGCCGCATCCTGACCGGTCGGGCTTCGATTGCCGAGTGGCGGGCTGACCTTCCCCAAGGAAGCGACTGGTATCAGCGCGCCATGCGCGCGCACATGAATTGCGTCGAAAACCTTCCGGTCTACACGGCCCTTGTCGTGGCTCTGATGGCTACGGGCCTGAAGAGCTCGACCGTCGATTGGTTGGCGATCGCCATACTTGCCGCGCGGGTGAGCCAGACCTTAGCGCACATCTTACTTCCGCCAACCAACGCAGCCGCGAGTCTGCGCTTTGCATTGTTCCTTGCCCAGGCCGCGTGCATGGTCGCCATAGGCATCATTATAGTGTCAAATGGATCGAACACGTAATGCGCCGCACGCAGGCGCGTCTACGGCGGCCGCGCTCCGGGCTGCTGGGGCTGCGAGGAATGGAAAACTGCCTGCGCACCCAGCAGGTGTTCCTCAACTGTGCCGGTGGCAGCCGGCTGGATGGCTGAGGCTGACCGGCAACAACACATTCAAGTTGAGAACCGGCGCCAGCGGTCGGCGGCGAACCGAGCGCGTCCAGACCGGGCCCTCACAGCCGCAGGGCATTCCGTATCGCTTCGCTGCGGTCCTCAGATCACCTCAACCCAGATCGAGCTCTGCATCATAAGCAAGAGGCAGAGATGTTGAAGACCATGAGCTAGGGCGCGAGCAGGAGACAAGCAGGTGCGTGCAATCCAGCCGCGCAGCCACTCTGCATGAACGAGCCGAACTTGAGCGGGAATGCGGCTGAGACCAAGCCGCTGTGCAATCGCGGTCCGGTGGTTCCCACCGACGATGCGTGCCACTGTGCCGTCAGCTCCGATTGCTATCCCAACCTCGCGCTCGTTCCGCTCGTCCTTCGTCCTGCGAACGGCTGTTCCGGAAAATCGGCTGGTGGTCTCTGCCGTGATCTCTGACCGACGCCAAAAGCCATGCTCCTCGATGCTTCGACGAAGCGCCACATAGTGCTCCAGATAGGCCTGGATTGCTGCGGGGTTCGTCAGCGGCACACCATTTCGTTCTTCCGGCCGTCCCTGCGCTGCACGGTCCAGCAAGTCGCGGAAGATCGGTGCTTCGTCCAGCCGGCCCTCATAGTCGAAGACGGCGTCGATCTCGGCGACCTTCAGTGAGGCCTTCAGCGGGAACAGAGCCCTGCTCCAATCGCCCTTGTCGAGGAACCAGTGTGAGAGACGAAGGGCAGCGGAGCCGGTGGACACGACGTCGATGAGCTGATGCTCCAGCCGCTTTGGGTCGATGTCGACCATCAACTCACGTGCGAAGAACCGCTCAGCGAACTCGACTCGAATAGCGTGCTGATGCCGACCTGCCTCAAGCCGGCGATAGGCGCGTGCGAAGTAGGCCTCTCCGATCTTCCCTGGCCGCAGGAGGGGAGCCGTCGCTATCGTCAGTTTTCGGCTGGCGGGCATAGCGGGAGCCACATCCGCACCCAGCCCGAGCAGCGGCATGTACTGAGCAAGATCCGGGGTGAGCCACTGCTGCATATGTGCGCCATCTCAATCAGCCACGTATGTAGCCGGCTTGAGACGCAGAGGAGAAGGTTAATAATCGCGAGCGTCATGCTAGATCCGAGCTGACGAGGGACGCGTGAGGATTTTGAGACACACTGCGAGCATACGCCTACCTGGGCGGTTCGACTTGAGCGTGCCCTTCAGCGCACCTGCATCGCTTGCCCTAGGAGCGACACGTATTTCGGGCACGGACCGTCGCGCAAAGGCTCCATAACGCCCAATCCGCGCATGCCGTGACGCTGCTTGCTGCCTTCAGGTCTGCTTCGGGAGGCGCCTGCGCTTCGTCTTGCCTGTTGCCCGGCGAAGGATGTGCGAGAGCGCCTCGACCGAGTAGGGCTTCTGCAGAAGCTCGAAGCCGTCCGGGCCCTCTTTCGCCAGCACGTGGCTGTAGCCGCTCGTCAGCACCACCGGCAGACCGGGATGGAGGCGCCGGATCTCACGGGCAAGATGAACGCCATCCATGCCCGGCATCACCACGTCCGAGAACACCGCATCGAACACCGCTCCATCGGTGCCAAGCACTTTCAGCGCCTCAGGAGCGTTGTGGGCCCAGGTCGTGACATACCCAAGATCCTCCAGGATCTGCGTCGCAAACCTACCCACCTCCAGGTTGTCCTCGACGATCAGCACCCGCTGCCCAGAGCCGTCCGCTGATGGATTGAGCTCCTCCTCGGGCTCCTGTGTGATCTCGGCCTCAGTTTCAGGCAGGTAGAGCGTGAACGTGGTGCCCTGACCGAGCTTGCTCGCGACATCCACATCGCCGCCGGACTGCTTGGCAAAGCCAAACACCTGCGAAAGACCCAGGCCCGTGCCGCGGCCGATCTCCTTCGTCGTGAAGAAGGGCTCGAAGATGCGGCTGATCTGGCTTGGCTCGATGCCGGAGCCTGTGTCGGTCAGCGATACCGCCGCAAAGGGCCCTGACGCACCCGAGTGGTGGCGGATGGGCGGCATCCCATCGCGGCAGGAAAGGCGCACCGTCAGCGTGCCCTCGCCCTCCATCGCGTCACGGGCATTCACCGCCATGTTGACGAGGGCGGTCTCGAACTGGCTCAGGTCCGCGCGCACGTAGCAGAGGGTATCGGGCACCTCGGTCACGATGCGGATGCGCGCGCCCATGATCGGATCGAGCATCTCGGCCACGGCCCGCAAACACGTTCCGGCCTCGAACACTTCAGGCTGGAGAGCTTGCCTGCGGGCGAAGGCGAGAAGCTGGCTGGTCAGCTTGGCAGCGCGCTGGACAGTGTCTGAGACCGCATCCATGTAGCGCTTACGACGCTCCTCCGGCAGATCGGGGCGCCGGAGGAATTCGACAGATGAGCGGATGATGGTCAGGAGGTTGTTGAAGTCGTGCGCCACACCTCCCGTGAGCTGGCCTACCGCCTCAAGCTTCTGCGATTGTCGCAATGCCTCTTCCGCTCGGGCGAGAGCCTCAGCTTGTTCACGATGGGTGGTGACGTCACGGCCGTTCGCGTAGATCTTCCCGCCCTCGAAGGCCCCCGTCCACGCGAACCAACGATAGCTGCCGTCCTTGTGCCGCACCCGGATCTCGCAAGGGTCCGTCAGCGGCTTCTCGGTGATGCAGGTGCGGATGGCGGTCAGGTTCTCAATCTCGAGAGGATGCGCAAAATCTGCAAAGCTCCTGCCGACGAGTTCATGTTCCTGCCAACCGAGGATCCTCGTCCAAGCTGCGTTGGCGGCCTGAAGCATGCCCTCGGCAGTGACGATGACGAGGAGATCTTGCGACAGGCGCCAAGCCTGATCACGCTCGACAGCGCTGACGCTCACGCGCTGCTGCGCATCGAGGTGAAAGGCGATCAGGTCAGCGAACGCCTTGAACATGCCGATGGTGCCGGGCGTGTTCAGGCGGGCCGGCTGCGGATCGATGGCGCAGAGGGTGCCCCAGAAGGTGCCGTCTGGCAGCACGATGGGCATCGAGATGTAGCTCTGGAAGCCATAACGCGCCGGAGTTGGATGGCCGCAGTAGACCTCGTCTTCAGCGACGTGGTCGATGACGACAGCAACTCCGTCACGCCGGACCTCGCGGCAGATCGTCGTCGCGACCTCCAACTCACCGCCGGGCGGCAGTCCGAATGCAATCCCGTCACGCACTTGGCAGGCAACCCAGCGATCGTCCGTGACGCGAGCCACTGCGGCGAAGCCCACGCCCGTCGCACGGCAGACGGTCTCCAAGATCGTCGGCACCACCTCGATGTTCTCGATGGCCACAAGGTCGGCTTGGAAATCGTGACCTGCGTGGAGTTCGGGCGCAGGCCTATTCATCGGCCGACGAAGTCTGGGCCGCGAGGATAAGGCGAGCTGCAGCTCGATCGCGCTCCATCAGAAGGCGGAGGGCAGCCCGGACCATTTCGCTCGCGGAGGCATACTCACCTCTGGCGACCTGGGCCTCGACGTATTCGGCGAGAGGGCCGGTGAGTGCGATGTGACGGGAGTGCTTTGCAGCCATCCTGTAGCTTAGCACGTCCCTGCAAGGGTGTTTCAATCGAAACACCGTCTGCCCGCTAGGGCACACTTCAACGGACAACCGGAATACCGAACTGGGCAGCGCAGGGCCGGTTCGTGCCCGGCACGAACCTCTACGCGTGACTATGCACGATCTTGCGCAACCAGTTCTATACTCAGCGGAACGGTTTGGCTCGGGTGTGCCTAGCGCAGACCGAAGAACGCCAGAACAGCCATCACGACGACGATCAGGCCTACGAGGTAGATGATATTATTCACGGCGAACTCCCGGAACGTTGACAAGCTTCCTAACATTCGGGGAAGCACAGCCGTTCCGGTACCGAGTCTGACACCCTCAGCTAGGCCCACGGCTTAGCCTTTCAAACCAGAGCGGCACCCTACGGATCATCCGAAGCGGACTAAGCTCCGCCTCTCGCGCAACGCGTCCCGGCCCCGATTCCCTGCTCAGGTCGTGGAACGGTCAAGGTTTCGGCGGGTTGACCTCATGCACGGTGATTGCCCCCAACCCGTGCACCCCAAGGACGTTTCCTCAGCCCCGCCCGCCACTCGGCCCGCGGGGCTTTTCTTTGCCCGAGGACGCCGCTCGAACGCTCGAGTCCTGTCCGTTGGGGAAATACCGTAATGGACAAAACCTCACGTATCCCTGCGCTTGCGAAGGCCAATGTGTGTCACCAAGCACCTGCAGCAAGGTATTGAGAGAGACCACCTTCAGGTCAAGGCACTCGAAAATTGGGGCAGGCTCGCGGCCCCAGGCATGGAAGCCGGCTGGCACCCTTCCGAGCACAGGTGAGGTACAGGGGCCGGAGGGCTCTAGGCTCGTGCTGTGACCAACCTGCGAACGTGATGAGCTTCGTGGGTCCGCGCTTAGGCATGGGCGCGTGCCTTCTCGAACCGGGGTGCGAGCATTTGCTCGATCGGCAGGCCCTTGCGGAGCCGATGGGTGATGGTGTTCTCAGCGATGCCGAGGCGTTCGGCCCACTGCGCGACCGTCAGGGACTCACCGTTCGCGTCAGTGATCAGCTGTCCGACGCGACCACGAAGATGCCCACGGTTCTCGCCCTTGGTGTCGGCATCAGCCTCGGCAATGTGCTTGATCGCGAGGGTGCGCACCTGTGTCGGTTCGAGGTCGGCAAGGGCGCACACCTCATGGAAGTCTTGGCTTGGAGTGGTGAGCCAATGCCGCGCGTCGCTACGTTCAAGCACGGTCTCGCGGCGCATGCCGGTGGTAGCGGCGTCGGCAAAAGCTTGGGAGATTACGGCACGCCAGAGGGACAGGTCGTCAGACATTGTTCTCTTGGGCCTGCTTCGCCCGGTTGTGGAAGGGGTTGGCGCACAGTGGCGCCCGGTTCTGGCGGTCCCAGAAACGCTCGAGGGCCGCGCGGCGCCCATCCTCAGTGCGGGCCTGCGCGGGGCGATGTGGACCACGACGTTCGGGGGTGCGCCGCAGCGGACGCACGCGGGACTGGAGTAAGCCGCGGCAACACCGGATGCACCGCCACATGTCACGGCGCCAGCTTCATCATCGACGCATGTGGGGAACTCAGCGAGGGGCGGGGCAGCTTCGGCTGCCCTCACCGCGCTCCCCAACGGCAGACGACCTCAATGCCTCGTCTGCAAAGGCGGAGACCGTTGGTGCTCGACACGAGCGACGATCTCGGCGGTCCACATCATCGCTTCTCCGGCCGGGCCAGCACGGCCGCCGTGCGCACTTGGCACGCTTCAGGTGATCGGTGAGACATGCTGGCCTGTCACGCCCCAGTCACATCCATCCCCACCGAACCGTCGGCACGATTGAGAGAAGTGACGCGAGGTCCAGCAGCACCGCCACTCTGCAGCTCCCAGGCATCCAAGGCGCTGTTCGCAGCATCAAGGAGGTCGCGGGCCGTCCCACCTGGGACCTCAGGCCGGATTGCTTCCACGAGCCGGGTCAGGAGCGTCTGCTCCGTCTGAGGATGCCTGCCGCCCTCAGCCTGCCGCATGTAGGCGGCGTAAACGTTCTCGGCGATCGTGCGTGCCGTCCGATCGGCGTCAGGCGTGTCCTGCTGCATCTCTCGATCTCTACGAGCTACATACTTGCCAAAGGCCAACCGTCAGGACCGCGTTGCGTTCAGCATCTCATCGAGGAGAACTCGCACCTACCTTCCCTATCCGCTGTCCCGGCCCATCGCTGTTCTCTGCGACGCGGATGCCGCCGGACGCGTACCATTCCTGACCGCGGTCTGATCCGAAAGGGCTGTGCTCAGCATCCGGCGTTGGTCCAGGATGTCCCTCGTCAGCGACACCGACGCCAAGGGCCTCAGATGCGTGGTCCGGCGCCTCTTCATCTGGTGCCGGTTCTTGGTTCTTGCTTGGCGAGAGATCAGGGACGCGCGGAGGTCAACCTCGGGCCGCGATGATGGGCAGAGAACCGAACCAGCGGAGTCGCGCCATGCCCCGCCTGCCCACTGTCCTCGTCGCCTTGAGCCTAACCGCGGTCATATCGGCGGGAGCTTGGTGGGCGATCATCGTCGCGATGCAAGGCCCCTTCGAGTGATGCCGCGAGACGCCGGTGGGCCAAGCCGTAAACTACGCGAGCCGTGAGTCAGCCGCCGCTCACGTCAGACAGCCCTTCGCGTGGCTCAATGCAGCGTGTCAGGGGGTTCTAGGAAGGAGGCGATGCCATCCTCTGCGACAGCAGCCTTGAAAGCCTGGAAGGCGTCCGCATCAGTCGCAAAGAGTTCGTTCCACACCGTTGAGCCGTCGTCCTGGTCCACAACCTCAAGAGCCCACTCGCCAGCGTCGCCGACGAAGCGATAGATCTTCACCTCGACCGTGATGCCATCTTGCGTGACGGGACCGGAGAGCGGTGAGAGTTCAAGCTCGCGACTCTTGATCACCATAGCCAAACCTCCTCAGCTTGGTTGCTCAGCGCTTCTCGGTGAAGAGGACGATATCGGCCTCATTCGCCCTTGAGCAGCTTCAGGAAGCGGCGCACACCGCGCTCGTCACCCTGTGCCTCGGGCTTGGTCGCATCGTCTTGTACTAATGCCGGCTCCGAAGACAGCTCGCCGCCCTCCGCTGCTTCTTCCTCTGTCATGCCTGACAGTTCGTACAGCGCCTGAGTGACCAGCGGCGGCCAGGGTTCGCCACGCTCCTGGAGCAGCCTCGCGGCCTTGATGAGCGCGTGAACCTGCACCGTCAGGACCGGCTGATCCGCAAGCCCCGCCATAAGCAATCGGTCGGCAAGTTCCGTCGCCATGCGCGAGACATCGCTGAGGCGTAGATCGCTGGTTCGGTGCTCCAAGGTCACTTCAGATAGCCCTTCGCCTACAGATGCTCAGTGAGGAACAGACGGGCTCCTGAGCCCTCCTCAGCTGTATCGTAGCATGCACGGATAGCGGTGCGGGCCGTGAGGCTAAGCAGGGAAGCGTCGCGTTGTAGCTGTGGGCAGGAATGGAGATTCATCCGTGGCAAGCGGCTTCCCCTCGGCTGAGTTGGCAGTCCTCGTCGTCGAAGACGACCCCTTACAGAGGATGGCAGCGACAAGCGCGCTGAGAGACGCCGGCATGCGCGTTATGGAGGCTGCAACCATCGAGGCGGCCACCTCCGCGCTCGATGCCAATCCGGATCTCCGCGTGATGGTGACCGACATTGATCTCATCGGTGAGCCGCTGACAGGTCTGACCCTCGCTAAGGCAGTGGCTGCTCGATGGCCAGAGGTCTCGATGTTGATTGTGTCTGGCGTGGTTCAGCTGGAGCCAGGGGCCATGCCGCAGGGCGCACGGTTTCTGCGCAAACCGTTCGAAGACGAGGCGCTGGTCAGGGCCGTGCAGGAGCTCGTTGCAACGCGAGCGGCCGGCTGCCTGGAACCTGACGGTTCAGCGATGGCCTAGCCGGTCGCCATAACAATCCTGAGCTTCTGGAGACTGTCCAAAGGCCCGTTTTACGGTTTTATAAAGCGACCTTACGCGATGGGAAACGCGCGGAGTATGCGAATACCGTGGCCTCGCCTGTGAAGGGAGCTGCCGCGCTTTCCTTGCGTTGGACGATACGCGGTCCCACCTCCTCGGTTTCAGGAACTGAGAGAGGGAACGGCATGGCGCGCTTCATTGCGGTTGAAAGGGGTACAGGCCGCGTCTACGGCGACACGGCTCGGTTTGGCTCGGCGGGAAACGTGGTTTCGCCTGCAGACGCAGTTTGCCTATTTGATCGCCACGCTGGCCGTGCCACCCGCGGCTTCGGCTGCGTCAAACCTGATAGCAATTCGGCACACTACGACGTCTACGAGATCCCGCACTCGGCTCCCGGCAGAGCCGCAGCGAGCGATGCGGAGGGCCAAGCTCTTGTCCGCGAGCATGGCTCGTTGGTGACGTCTCTCGTCACCTACAATTCCTGAGCGCGTCCGCCGCGGGTCTCCCGTTACGCCTCGTCTCCATGGGCAGATGCCATAAACGCGCTGACGCGAGGCGGCCGGCTCCATAACGCCCAATCCGCGAGCCGCTGCGTGTTGCGCGAGACAAGGATCTCGGCCTCAAACTGCAGCCGCAGCCAGGAAGCAGAGGATGCCAACCGCCAGCATCGCCAGCCCAGGCCAGTTTGCCCGCGGGCTGAAGCCAGCCGCGCTGTCAGTTCGGCTCCTAGCTCCGAAGCGCCCGCCCCAGAGCGCCGTGAAGGCTGTGAGCATGATACCGCCGATGAAAAGCAGCACTCCGATCCAGATAAGAACCATCCTGGGCTCAAAGGCAGCCTGCGCGCTCATCGCAGACACTCGCTTCTCGTCTGTTCCGCAATGATGCTCCGCCCGGCCCGACAGAGAGGCAATCCTCCGTGCTGTTGCGCGCAGGGGCTTGGCGGTTCCGTAAACGTGCCTACGCGAAGGGAAACGCGCGCATTCTGCGAGTAGGCGGGTTTCGCGCGGCGATGCGCCTTACCTTAGCCTCGCGGCACGCATGTAGTCCTCGGCCACCGCCTGAGCACGCAGCCGGATCGCCTGCACGCGATGGCGCCGGACTTGGTCGAGAAGCTCATCTGTGGCCTCCAATTGACCTTCCTGCTGGTGAGCGTGAGCTGCCGCGGCGAGCTCGTCCGCCATCGCCTCGGCCAGGGGGGCGGCGACAATGCGATTGGCAGGCGCGAGCTTCACAGGAGCCTCAAGGATCATGAGCTACGGGCATCCGCAGGCTCTAGGCTGCTTATGGCTCAGCGGCCGCGGGACTGCCGTGATGAACGTCACGCTGACGAGCTGGAGGCGCGCAAACCTTCAAGGGCCTCCGACGTGCACGTCCCAGCCAGGAGATCTCGCGCCTGGGGCTGCACGCGTCTCTCGCTTGCCGGAGCTACCGAGGCATCCAAATATGCTCGCCCGAGACAGCTAAGGTACCGACCATGAGCACTGGCACCGTGAAGTGGTTCAACGAAACGAAGGGCTACGGCTTCATCCAGCCGGACGACGGCGGCAAGGACGTGTTCGTGCACATCTCGGCGGTCGAGCGTGCCGGTCTGCGCACCCTCGCTGAGGGCCAGAAGATCTCCTACGAGGTCGAGGCTGACCGGCGATCGGGCAAGGAGAGCGCAGCCAACCTGAAGGTCGGGTAGGTCGCTGGCCGAACCGCGAGGCGGGCGTTTGGAAAACGCTTCGCCCGCCAGTTCAATTGTTGGAGACAGAGCGGCCCCGCAGCCATGTACGAGGCCGCTCCGGAGGTGCCCCTCCAAGGAGAGACCTCTCTCGACCTGCCCAGGAGTGAGGCACAGGTGATGGCCTAGCGTAGGCCGAAGTCGCCCCGCCCGCGAGCCCGAGTGAGGTTCAGAGAATGGGCGTTATGGAGCGTCCGCGCGCCGATCACGGTAAAATCCATAAGCCGCTGCCAGCACCTGCAAGATGAGCCGCCGGTGCCGCCGGTCTCAAAAACCGTCGGACACTGTTGGCGAATTCGACAGCTATGCCGCGAGCGCTTTGAAGCGTGAGGTGCGCGTGGGTGCCAGCGGCCGCAGCGAGAACCAGGCGGCGAGGCGATCTAGGTTGAGAGCGGCTGCCGTCGCTACGCTTTGCAGGGTGGTCTTGGCCAGCCCGCGGTAGCGCGCCCGGCGTAGGCCGAAGCTGCGCACGCCCTGCGAGATCGTCGCCTCGATGCCTTGCCGCTGTCCGTACAGCTGCCGGCCCTCCTCGCTCTCCTGCCGCATGCGCGCAGCCGCCAGCGCCTCGTGCTCGGCGCGTGGATGCAGGCTGAGCCGGCGGCTCCCCGCCCGGGTACAACGCGGCTTGGCGGAACACGCGCGGCAAGCGGCGGGGCTGAAGCCCGCACGGATGAACGCGCGTCCACTCGCCTTGTCCCGGTAGGCGCCCCAACTCGTGCTCGCGTGGCCCTCCGGGCAGCGCACGCGGTGGCGCTCCCAGTCGACCGCGAAGTCGGTGACGTGGAACGCCCCCTCCTCACGCGTCTGCCAACTCTGGTTTGACCGCGCGGGGCCGATCAGTGCGATGCCGTGCCGCTCATGCGCCGCGACCAGATGCTCGGCGCTGACGTAGGCGGCATCGACTAGGTGCTCGGAGGGGATCAGATCCAGGCCCGCCAGGGCGGCATGGATCTCACCGGTGCGCATCGCCTCATGTACGTTGGCCGGCGTCGTGTCGGTGTGAACGACCAGCCGAGGCAGGTCGGGATCACAGGTCTCGGTCAGGTGGACCATGTAGCCCGTCCAGTCGGTTCCAGACTTGGCTCGGAACCGGGCCTCGACGTCGTAGGGCGACTCGACCCGGTCGCCGGGTCCACGCCCCTGCACCGGGCGCAATCGGATGCCGGCACCGGCGGGTGGGCTGCCGTCACCTGCGCGCGCGAAGTGCCGCGCCCATACCCGGCGCAGCACGGCGACGGATGGCAAGGCGACAGCGAGGGGCCGGGCGCCCGCGCCATCCAGCGCGTCGAGCAGGCGGTAGCCGTCCGCCCCGACCTGGAGCACGTAAGCCTCGCGCTTGGGCCCGGTCTCCGGCAGGCGCGCGTCCTCGATCCGGTGATCGTAGCGGTCGTGCCAATCGGGCGGAGCGACATCGCGCAGCCAGTCGGGGACAAGGGCTGCGACCGCGTTGAGAGCCGCGCGCAGCGTCTCGGCCAGCAGTTCGATCCGGTTGAGATCGCGCACGGCCGCCAGCACGTGCGTGCTGTCGGTGCGCTGGCGCCCGCGCGCCTTGAGCACGCCCTGGTCGCGCGCGGCCTCGAGGATGCGGGCCAGCAGCCGCCCGGCGGCCTCGTGCTCCAGCAGCCGGCCGCGGAACTCGCACAAGACGCTGGGGTCGAAGCCGGGATCGGCGAGGTCGAGGGCGAGCAGGTACTTCCAGTCGATCCGGGCCCGAACCGCCTCGGCGGCCTGGCGGTCGCTCAGGCCCTCCCGAAACTGCAAAAGCGTGACCAGGGCCAAGCGCCAAGGAGCGTAGGCGGGCTGGCCGCGGATGGGATAGAGATCGGCGAACGCGGCATCGGCGAAGATTGTGCCGAGGCGGGCGCGCAGCAGCAGGTAGGGATTGCCGCGCCGAAACGCGGTCTGGGCGACGTGGGCGGTGTCCTCAGGGACTGGTGGGAGCGGGGGTTGCGGCCGGAGCGACATCGGCGACCTCCGAGCGGGACCGCCAGCCTACACCAAGCACGACACACACCGGAATTCGCCAGCAGTGTCCCGTCGTTTTTCGTACATCGTGTTTGTGAGGGGTGGGTGATCCAACACCAATACAGCGAGGTCGCGCGCTCCGGGATCAGGCACCGCGTTCCAGCGAGTGCACGATGTGCTCCGCGAGCTTCGCGGCCGGAACCGACAGCGTCGAGGCTGCCATCAATGCGATCTCCGTTGCCGAGAGGTCCGGCATACTCGGTCCCTCCAGCACCGAGAAGTCGGCCGGCACCATGTCCTTGGGCAGTACCGTCACCCCAAGCCCCGCACGCACGGCGGCCTGCGCGCCCGCCAGCGACGTCGAAGTATAGGCCACCCGCCAGCGCCGTCCTAGCCGATCGAGTGCTCGCATCGCCCGTTTGCGATACACGCAAGGATGCGGCGAGACCACGAGAGGCAGGTCGTGCTCCGTGTCGGCGAAGACAGGCACGCGTTGTGGCGCGCAGGCCCAGACCAGCGCCTCGTGCCAGACCCGGACGCCCTCGCTGGGACCGAGCGGCTCACGCTTGATCAGCACAAGGTCGAACTCGCCTGCGCCGAACCGCTCGATAAGGTTCAAGGTCAGGTCGGTGGTCACCTCAAGCGCAACATTCGGATGGGCCGTCGCGAAGGCGGCCAACACGCCCGACAGATGCGCGGTGGCGAAGTCCTCCGGCGTGCCAAGTCGCACGAGACCGGATACGGCCGGCTCGATCATGCGTGCGACGAGCTCGTCCGATAGCATGATGATGCGCCGGCCGTGAGTGGCTAGGACCTCGCCGTCGCTGGTCAGCCTGAACGAGCGTGGCGAACGCTCGATCAAACGGCAACCGAGCGTGTCCTCCAGCCGCTTGATCTGCAAGCTGATCGTCGGTTGGCTGAGGCGCAGACGCTCGCCCGCTCGCGTCAAACCGCCGGCGTCCACGACGGCGAGAAAAGTGCGGACCAGATCGAGGTTCAGACTCGGCAGCATGGTCAATCATTGCCGATCGCAATGACAGACTGCAAGACATAGCCGTATCGCACATGCTGGTAAGCCTGCACTGTCCGCTCGATCACCGGGACCCGCTGCGATGACCACCCTCGACCTTCTGCAGGCCAACCTGCTTTCGCCGCCCGTGCTCTGCTTCGCACTCGGCGCTTTGGCCGTCGCAGCTCGCTCGGACCTGCGCGTGCCCGAACCGGTCTTCGCGGCCCTGTCGATGTACCTGATGCTCTCGATCGGGCTGCGCGGCGGGGCAGAGCTTGGTCACGTCTCAGTGCAAGCCGTGGCCGCGCCGATCGCCGGGGCGTTCCTGATCTGCTGCGCCATTCCGCTGTGGTGCTACGCAGCCCTGCGACGCCTTGGTCGACTGTCGGTGCCGGACTCGGCGGCGCTGGCCGCGCATTACGGCTCGGTCTCGGCTGTGACCTTCGCTGCAGTGACGGCCATGCTCGACCGCCAAGCCGTGTCCTATGAGGGCTACGCGGCCACGCTGCTGGCGGTCATGGAAGTGCCCGCCATCATCGTCGCGATCGGTCTCGCGCGCGTGGCGGAAACGGCTTCGGCTGGTGGGATTGTCGCGACGGGTAGCGGCGGCGCTTTTCTCGGCGCGAACAGACCGGTGACGCGCGGGGGTGGGCAGGCGCTGCTGGCCGAGGTTCTGTCCTCGAAAAGCGTACTGATCCTGATCGGCGGCCTCGCCATCGGCGCACTTGCTGGTTCTGCCAGCCTGACGAAGGTCAAGCCATTCTTCGTCGACCTGTTTCCGGGAGCGCTGTGCGTGTTCCTGCTGGCGCTTGGCCACATGGCTGCGAGCCGGGCGAGCGAGTTCCGTAAAGCCGGCGTGTTCCTGGTCGGTTTCGCCCTGCTGATGCCGCTCCTGCACGCGACGCTCGGCCTGGGCATCGCCTATGCAGTCGGCTTATCAATGGGCGGAGCGATCATCCTGGCGACCCTGGCGGCGAGCGCCTCCTACATCGCGGCTCCTGCCGCAGTGCAGCTCGCGCTGCCGGAGGCCAATCCGAGCCTCTACCTGACCTGCTCGCTCGCGATCACCTTCCCCTTCAACATCGCGCTCGGACTGCCGCTCTACCAGGCGATGGCTCAGGCCTTCTATGGCTAGGCGCGCCGCACTACCTGTGGTCGCGGGTCACGTCGTCGCCATCGTGCAGCACGTCGAAGTAGTACCAGGGCATGCGCTCTCCCGCTGGCAGGGGCAGGCTGCAGCATCGCCTCACAGTATCACTTCGCGCCGGATCCCGAGATTTGCGCCGACGGATAATGGGCCTGCCCGACAGCCGAAGCGGTCGTCACGATCACCAGCCCGGTGATGATGATGGCGAAGGCGCGGACGTACTGCTGCATGGTGATAGGCAATGGCGGTGCTCCTCTGGCAGGAGCCTAATGCGCCAACCGTGCCAGCCCGTTCCGTGAGCGGTGGTAGATCACCCGCGCGCTCCTGCCCATCGTCACTGCAAGCTGGCAGTTGCCGCGGCATAGATCGCGATGACGATCAGGCCATAGGCGAGGGTCTCGCCCACCAAGAGGGCGACCCAGGCGGGGAAGGGGATCTTGGTGTGCCACTCCAGGAAGTGCCGCATGCCGGGCCTCCCTCTGTCCAGAGTCAACGCGCGGCCGGGCTCGCCGTGTGCCCCGTCGCGCGAATTAGGCGGCCCCTGCTGGGAGCGAGGCTCGATCCACTGGCTGAGACCGGCCGCACAACGACGGCCGCCAGCGAGCCTCTCATTGGAAGCTAGGGCATGCGCCAGAGGCTCAGGCTGGACAGCAAGGGCGGAGTCCGTGAGACCCCGCCCCCGTCTTACATCCCCGCGTTGATCGCAATCTCGTCGCCGGGATCGATCGAAGCAGTTGCTGTTCCGATCGCCGAAGCCGCAGTGAGAGCCGCAATCATAGCGACGATGACCGCGGCGTCGGCGATCTCAAAGCGGCAGCGCCACGGGTCCGTCTTCTTCGCCAGCAACTCGGTTGTCAGGGTTGGGATCGCCCGACAGGCGTCCAGGTAGGCCGCCTCAATCCCGATCAGGTCGAGCCCGACGTCGTCGCGCTCCAGACCGGCAGGGGTGCGCAGGTGGAAGTAGAACCAGGGCATCTCGCCTCGTAGCTCGGTCGGCGCAGAAGGACATTCACGCAGGCGAACAAATCGACCGTACCCAGCGGGACGCAACCGTCGACAACGTACCGCCCGCTTGCCGTTGCTATCCTGCTTGTTAACATCTGTTGCACCGGCAACAGGCCAGGGCTGTGTTCGCGCTCCGCTCAGATGGCGTACAAGGCCCTCGCCCAACCAGAGCCGCACATGACGCCTGCCACTCGCTGCTCGCGAACCATCGAGCACCTGTCCGCCCTCACAACCTCCGATGTTGCGCACCGCGTCGTCCAAGCTCTCGACGAGCTTGAGGACGCCTATCCGGATCGCAGCGACCGCGTGATTGCGATGGAAGACGTCTTGCAGACCTTCGTGCGCAGCCGGGCCGGCAAAGAGCGCAAGGCGCCTTTCGCCCGGTTCGTCTACGTCACGATTAATCGCCGGCTGTCCGTCGTCAGATGATTTGAGACGATCTGGGACGCTCAGGAACGGAGGCTCTGGTCCACCTGGGTTGAGAGGTTAGGCAGCCCGCGCGTGGTGGCGCAAGCGGCGGTCGATGAGGGTCTGACGCTTGATCTGCGCCCGCTCGCGCAGGATGCCCTCGCCGCGGCCGAGATAGACGTCAGCGGGGGTGAGATTGCCCAGGCTCTCGTGAGCTCGGACGTGGTTGTAGTGCTCCACGAAGGCGGCAACCCGGGCCTCCAACTCGCCCGGCAGGTAGGCGTGTTCGAGCAGGATGCGGTTCTTGAGCGTCTGGTGCCAGCGCTCGATCTTGCCCTGCGTCTGGGGATGGCGCGGCGCACCGCGGATGTGGGTCATGCCTCGGCTGCCGAGCCATGTCGCCAAGTCACCCGCGACGTAGCTCGATCCGTTGTCGGTCAGCAGCCGCGGGCGATGCGCCACCGGCACCTGATCGAGCCCGGCCGCGGTCAGCGCCAGATCGAGCGTGGCGGTGACGTCGCTGGCCTGCATCGTGGCGCAGAGCTTCCAGGCCACGATGAAGCGCGAGAAGTCGTCCAGCACCGTCGACAGGTAGTACCAGCCCCAGCCGACAACCTTCAGGTAGGTGAAGTCGGTCTGCCAGAGCTGGTTGGGCGCCGTGGTCTTGTCGCGGAACGCGTCGGCGGCCTTGACGACGATGTAAGCGGGGCTGGTGATCAGGTCCTGGGCCTTGAGCAGGCGGTAGACGCTGGCTTCCGAGACGAAGTAGCGCCGCTCGTCGGTGAAGCGCACCGCCAGTTCGCGTGGGCTGAGTTCCGGCTCCTCCAGCGCGAGGGCGACGATCTGCTCGCGGATCTCTGTCGGTAGACGGTTCCAGACCCGGCTGGGCCGGGATGGTCGGTCAGCCAATGCCTCGGGACCGCCTCTCAGGTAGGCGTCGTACCAGCGGTAGAACGTCGATCGGGTGATGCCGAGCTTCTCCAGGGTGCGGCGCACCGGCAGGTGGGATTGCTCAACCAGCCGGATGATCTCCAGCTTCTCAGGGGCTGGGTACCTCATGCCTCGTCGTCCCCAGCCCCGCTCATGCTTTTTTTGAGCAGGCGGTTCTCCAGGAGGAGATCGGCCACAACCTCCTTCAGCGCGCCCGCCTCGCGGCGCAGCTCCTTGACTTCGTCTGCTGTCGCCGCCCGCGCCGTGTCGCCCGCCAGCCGCTTCTTACCGGCTTCCAGGAACTCCTTGGACCAGCCGTAGTACATCGAGCTGGCGATGCCCTCGCGCCGACACAGCTCGGCGATACTGTCCTCGCCGCGCAGGCCCTCCAGCACGATGCGGATCTTCTCCTCGGCCGAGAACTGCCGGCGGGTGGCCCGGCGGATGTCTTTGATCACCGCGTCTGCCGGCTTGCGTGCCAGTCCGGATGTCTGCTTCATCGTCGTGCCTCAGGACTACGATGAACCAGCCATCCTCCGTTCGTGAAGGGCCTCGATGTGTCTCAGGAGCGCTGACGGCGGACAGGGCGGTGAGCCGTGAGCGGGATGCTCTGCACGCCACCCTGGCTCAGACCTATGCGCTCCTGGCGCGCCTTCGCTCGCGGGGGCAGGGCCAGCAGGAGGCGTAAGGAGTGAACGGGCGGGTTTACCGCTGCAGCCGCACGCCTGAGTAGGTGAGCGTGGCCGAGTAGACGGGATAGTCGTCCTCGTCCCTCACCAGCACGGTGAACGTGCTCTGGTCCCCTCCCTTGGGGATGTCCTCACGGGCGATGTTCGGCAGGAGAGACTTGGCCTTGGCATAGGCCTCGTCCGGGCCTGCCAACTCGGTTCCAGTGTCATCGACGTCGGGACCGCCGTCGTGAACGTCGAAGAAGTAGCGGGGCATATGGCTCTCCGCAGGTCAGGCGGGAGCATACGCATCTCTCAGGCGCCAGCAGCCAGGGATCGAGCCAGCGATGGTCGATTTCTGCGCCGATCGGTACGGAAGATGCCACAACGTTTGTGAACCCTTGCAGGAGATGGCGACCGCGTTCCGATAGAGCTTGCCCGTGTGGACCGTTCCATCTCCAGCGAGGGCCACGCCAACTGGACGCCTCGGGACGCAGGTTCGTCTGGCCTCCGAGATCCTGATGGAACGAGCATGCGCTGCGTGCATATCGAGCTTCGTCCGTTGGGGCATACCTCAGTGAACGCACGGAAAGAAGGTCAAATGCGCGTCCGCAAGGCTTGTCTCGGTTAACGGACACTTGGCTCTGCGGACAGGATTCCAGCCAGCCGTCCTAAGCGGTGACTTCGACCGTCACTCTTCCGGCCGGCTCCCCGCTGCGACCGAGGCTACCCTCCGGCGCCTGCGTGATCCGCTGCCCTGCTGATCCATGTTGCGGCTGAGCGCCTTCAACGTCAGCTCGAGCCACATGCGGTACGCGCTCTGGCGGATTGCCGCGGCGGCCGAAGAGCCCTCCTGCCCAAGAGTCTGAGCGGCCTCCCACAACTCGCGTGCCATCAGCGTTCGCATGCGTTGCCCAATTTGCCGCCCTCAAGGCAGATTGAGCAAACAGCGTCAGAGCTCAATTCGACTTTGGTAGGGCGCAAGCGAGTTCGGCGAGCCACAGGCCCAATCGCCGACGATGAGTGGGTAGCAGCCTAGCTGATCTGCAGCCGTACCATCGGACCTCGGGGCACGAACCACAGACAGCGATGGGGAACGGCGAGGAACACCATGGGGAACATAGGGAACACCGCGACCGTTCGCGGCACAAGAACGTCAGCAGGATCAATAGGTTGAGTGGAGCGGGCGATCGGGATCGAGCCGACGACATTCAGCTTGGGAAGCTGTCGCAGGACGTTGATGCTGCTCGAAGGTGTTCCCGATGGGTGCGCTGCTGCAGAGCGCATGATCAACACAGCCGTCCGCGCGGGGAGCCTCGTGTGCCGCTCACCCAGCAAGGCAGCTACAGCGACAGCCTCCCACAGAGGATGGGGTCCGGCAGCGGTCAGCAGCGATCAATCTGTTCCGCGTGAGTAGGCCACCTTCGCCAGCTGCTCGATAACCTGCACCACACGTTCCGTCGCGACATGATGGACCATGTGGCCTGCCGCCCTGATCACCTCCACTGTTCCGCTTGGTACCACTCGCTGAAGCCGCTGAGCCTGTTCGGGTCCGACGACCTTGTCGCCATCGCCAGCCAAGATAGACACTGGCGTCGAGAGGGCGCCGTAGCGGCCGCTCAGCCTCGACGCATCCATCACCATCAGAGCGCCGTCCGAGGCCGTGGCGCGGATCTGCCAGGGCCGTAGCGCCATCGCGGGTGAGTACTCGCGGTCGAACCGCTCCGTCACTGCGCTCGGCGCGAACATGGCACGCTTCATCGCTGGCATCGTCATCCAACCGAACAGCGGTGAGATCGTGTAGCGCAGGATGTCTCCCAGCACGGGCGTGGCCACCGGTGCGACCATCAGCGAATCCAAGCGCGGCGTCGGGAAGTAGTAGCCAGAAATCAGAACGAGACCTGCCGTGCTGGTCGGATGCCGCTCGGCAAGAGCCAAGGCGACGAGCGTGCCCCACGAATGTCCCACCACCACAGCACGCTGCACGCCCAGCTGCAGCAGAGCCGCATGGATGAGGTCGGCCTGTTCGCTTGCGGTCCAGAGCTGGCCACGCGGGCGCGTGCTGTGGCCGAAGCCTGGGCGGTCGAAGATGATGACCCGGTATGTCGCACGAAGCCGCTCAGCAACCCCGCTGGTGTCGAAGTCGTCGCCTGAGACTGCGTTGCCGTGCAGCAGGATGATGGGGGCGCCGGTGCCTTGGTCGTGGTAGTGCAGGCGCACGCTACCGACTTGGAGGAAGGCGCCAGTGGGCGGGTGTCGGCGCTCGGCCAGACGGGCGACGGCATAGTTCACGAGCGCCAGCGCCACGAGAGCGGCTATGAGGGCGATCAGCGTCCAGAGCCACACTGACCCATGCGTGCTGTCGACGACGATCATGGCATCCCCTCTCAGGCTCAGAGCGAACCTCCCCGGATCAACGGGTTGTGCCGAGCCTCAACCCGGTTCCGGACACTGCCGAGCGGACTGAGTGTAATCGAGGCTAGCGGAGCGATCGGCTGCTTGGAGCACGGTTCAAGGCGGAACCGGCGAACGATGCTCGCCAGGATCAGCACCGCCTCCATCATCGCGAACCGGTGCGCGATGCAGATACGCGGTCCGCCCCCGAACGGTAGGTAGGCAAAGCGCGGCAAGCGACGCACGGGATCATCCTTCCACCGCGCCGGACGAAACGCCTCAGGCTCATCGTAGAAGCGCGGGTCGCGATGCAGCACCCAGGGTGACACGTACAGCGGCGTTCCGGCTCGAACGCGGTAGCCCTTGATCTCGCAATCCGCACCAGCTTCGCGGCCGATCACCCAGGCAGGCGGGTATAGGCGCATGCCCTCCATGACGGTTCGTTCGGCTAGTCGCAGACGTGCCACATCATCATCCGTGGCGGTGCTGTCGCCCAGCACGGCCGAGGCTTCCGCAGCAACGGCGGCATCCGCTTCGGGATGCCGGCCGAGCAGATACATGGTCCAGGTGAGCGCCAGCGCGGTCGTCTCATGCCCGGCCAGGAGGAAGGTCACGACCTCGTCCCGAAGCTGGCGGTCCGACATCGGCTCGCCCGTCTCGTCGCGGGCGTTCATGAGGGCGGTGAGCAGATCATCGCCATCCTGAAAGAAGCGCTTCTCGCGGATGATCCGTTCGACCACCCCTTCGACACAACGCAGGGCACGTTTGTAGCGGAGGTGCCCCGGCAGTGGCACCGCATCAGGGATCAGGAAGGGGCGCACAAAGCGCGAGGCGATCTCGCCTCTGAGGTCTGCCAGGGCCGCGTCCATGCAGGTCATGTCCTCGGCAGACGCCGCACCGAACAGCGTCTCGGCGGCGATCTTGAGGGTAAGCGCCATCATATCGGTGTGCAGATCGCGCTCCTCACCCGTCCGCCATCCGTCGAGCATCTGCTCGGTGAGACGGACCATGGTGTCGGCGTAGCTGGCAAGCTTCGGTCCCGCGAATGCGGGTGCAGCCAGACGGCGCTGTCGCTGCCAAAAGCTGCCCTGGCTGATCAGCAGGCCGTTGCCGAAGACCGCCGTGACCTGCCGCCAGAAGAAGTCGGGCTTTGGGTACGCACGGTGCCGGCCGACCAGAACAGGCTCAATCTCGGCTGGATCGTTGAGCAAGAGAGCGGGCTTCGGGCCAAAGTGGAGGGAAACGACGTCCCCGTAGCGATCGGCACACGCTGTGAAGAAGGCGAGCGGGTCGCGCCGCAGGTCCAGGAGATTGCCAAGGAGAGGTAGGCCTGCAGGGCCGGGTGGCTCGTGAGTACGTCCCCTGACGGGGCGACCCGCGCCTTTCCAGACGACAGCCACAGCGTCCTCCCGACAACAGTGACCTGCTCAAATCTATCGACGGGTCTACTCTCCAGCAATGCTAGCCGGTGCCCGAGAGCGCCTTCCGCATTGTCGGCGGAATGCACCTCATGTGGCGCGCATCGCCGGCCGGTCGCGAAAGCTTCGCGGATGTTACCCGCCGCGGTAGCCAGACTCGCCGTCGCCCTTCGTGCTCTCGTGCTGCGGCTCCTCGTACTCCTTGTTGTCGAAGGCGCCCATGTCACCGGGTTCTGACTGGCCCGGCGACCAAGGGCCCTGCGGCCGGTCTGCCACGTCTCCTGACTGATACGGCCGCGTGCCAGCAGGAACCTCGGCGATCACGTCCTGCGGTGCTTTCGGATCATCCTTGCTCATCACGGCTTCTCGATCGGTCCTCTTTGCTCGGGAGAAGGAGCTACGGAGCGCGGGGTTCCACATCCTTCATGGCCGGGCGCTTCATCCGCGATGGAACGAGGAACTCTCGGTACGGGATTTCCAACAAGCCAGAAATTCTCGGACCGAGGGGCAATGGACCTAACTTACGCGATCGGCGACATCCACGGCTGCTACAGCCATCTTCGCGCGCTGCTCTCACGAATCGAGGAGCATCGCGAGGGTCGACCGCGCAAGCTCGTCTTTTAGGTGACTACATCGATCGCGGATCGGACAGTGCCGGCGTCATCAGCCTTCTGCGGGACCTGCACGCGAGTGATCCTGAGGACGTGGTCTGCCTGATTGGCAACCATGAGGATCTGATGATCCATGCCCACTCGGTGCCGGGCCTGCGGATCAATTGGCTGATGAACGGTGGGGCAGCGACGTTGCAGTCTTTCGGTGTTGCCGGTCCCGAAGACCTGCCGGACGACGTGGTGCGTTGGGTTGAGAGCCTGCCGACCGTCTACGAGGACGCGCAGCGCTACTACGTGCATGCCGGCTTTCGCCCCGAGGTGCCGGCGCCGGACCCGGATCAGCATGCGCGCCTCTGGATCCGCGAGCCGTTCCTCACCGAGGACCACGACTTCGGGAAGTACGTCATCCACGGTCACACACCGCTCCTTGGTGGTGAGCCGGACGTGCGTCGCTTCCGCACCAACCTCGACACAGGCTGCGTCTACGGCGGCGCATTGACAGCTGGCGCTTTCACCGACGACCGAGCGGCCGCGATCCGATTCCTGCAGGTAGGATAGCCTATGCCGCATTTGCCAACAGCGCAGACCCCCCACTGATAACATCGGAGACCCTGATGCCCATCAAGGCGCTCAACGACCGCAAGAAGCTCTCGAACGACTTCAACGAGGCCAACGACGCGTTCATAGACGAGGTGCTGAGTGCCCTCCAGTTCGGGCAGATCACCCCCGACCTTGCCCGCGCCTACCTCGCCCACCCGGTGGCCATGATGCACTCCGACGGTGCTCAGGCGGTGGCGAACTACTTCGACCGCATGCTGTCACAGCGTCCCACGATCGATTGGACGCCAGGAGAGTAGGCCGACGCTCTCGCTCTGAGTTGATAGTGTGCCTAGCGCGCGAGGGCGCTCGGACATTGACCCGCGCCCTGCGAATCGGCTCGCGCATTTCTGGCCTTCTGAGTCGCAGCAACCATGCCTGAGGAGGCCGGGTTGTCCGCTGACAGAGAGCAACTCAGACCAAGAGGCTGGCTGGTGCAAGGGCAGATCGGATGGCTGCTTTGTGCGGCATGCGTTGCCACCGCAGGGTTCTGCGGAGCCGCGCTGGCTCGTGGCGGGTCATACAAGCCCCCAGTGGACCAGGTGGCGCCAACCGGACCGGAACGTGCGCACGGCTTTGCCGGCCCACGCAACGGTTCAGGCGCACCGCGAAGTAGCCAACCGGTACGCGTGCATCGCCAACCGCAAGGCATCTATCCGGCTCCGCCGCCCTATGAACGGCCGAGGGGCTTTTCTCTGCCTCGTGGGCGAGACTCGCTGCCCATCCCGGGCCGGTTCTGAGGTGCCGATCTGGTGCCCCAGAGAGTCGGCAGCTCAGAGATGATCGAGAGATGCAGCAGGACGCCCCTGACCTTGATCGGACGGCACGCACAATCGCCGAGAATGTCTACGCAGCTTACATGCAGCAGGCTGAGGGTGGCAGCCACGCGCAGACGGAGCAGACGCTCCTGACGCGACTTGTGGAAGCAATCCGGTCTAAGGTCCCGGGAGCGACAGGCCGCGACATCATTGATGCGGCGAACGCTGCCCTGGATGCCTGGGAACAGCAGAGCGGCGAGGTCCGTGGTCCACGCGTCAGCGTCCTCAATCGTGCGGAGGGCTCGGTGAAGATGGATGTGGCTGAGGCGTGATGGTTCAGCTACCGAGCACCTGCAGGCCAAGGGCTATTTGACGGCCGATTGGCGTCACGCGGCATCACTCAAAGGGTCCCTGCATCGCGACGATGATCGCCCACCAAGCTCCCGCCGACAGTACTGTGGTGAGGCTCAAGGCGACGAGGACGGTAGGCAGGCGGGGCATAGTGCGACTCCGCTGGTTCGGTTCTCTGCCCATCATCGCGGCCCGCGGTTGACCTCCGCGCCTCCCTGATCTCTCGCCAAGCGAGAACCAAGAACCGGCACCAGATGTACAGGCGCCGGATCACGCGTCTCAGGCCCTTGGCGTCGGTGTCGCTGACGAGGGACATCCTGTACCAACGCAAGATGCCGAGTGTCGCCCTTTCGGATTATGCGGTGGTCAGGAATGGTACGCGCCCGGCGGGCGCCGAGCGCCGTGCGAGTCCATCCCATTCGTGTGGCGTGGGTACTTCGCGCTGTTGACGGCCTGACGGACCACGTCCCGGCCGATCTCCCGGGCGTTCAAGTGCTGGTGCACATGGATCTCGTTCCTTTGGTTGCGCGGCCGTAGACAGCGGGCTAGCCCGGATGAGCGTGCCAGCCTGCTTCTGGGCACTGTTTGGCGGCGTGGTCGTGCTCATCGCGCCACGGCAGGGCTCAGGGCAATCGGCTACACGGATGCAGCCTTCATGGTGATGATCGCTGCTGTGACTGCCTCAGCGGCGCTGGGGGTGTGGCAGCGCAGGTGGGATGAAAACAATATGGCCGCGGACCCATGAGAGACGGAGCCAACGCGCCTCGTTACTTCACAGGCAGGCCGGTACACCGCACAGCTTGGTCCACTTGCTGCAGGACATTCAGGGCCAGCCAGGGCTTGGCCATGAAGACGGCCTCATCTGGTAGGTCCGCGATTTGGCCGTCGACCTGACCGGAGGTCACAACGAGGCGAATGCCCGGCCAGAGGCCGCTTACAGCCTTCGCGAGTTCAACGCCGCTCATCGCACCTGCAAGCCGCACATCCGTGAAGAGCATAGCCACATCGTTGGCTCGCTCCTGCAGCAACTGTACTGCGGCCTCGCCGCTCTCGCACACGACCACATCAAGGACAGTCTCCTCAAGGAGAGCCACGGCCATATCCCGCACTTCAGGATCGTCCTCGATGATCACCACGAGCTTTGTGGGTTCGGGCGCTTCCCGCTCTCGCAGAAACTGTACAAGCTCATGCAAGCGCGTCGGCAGGTTCTCGCTTGGAAGCTTGCAGGTGTCAGCCAACCCATGTGCGACGCCATGAGTAATAGCTCCAATGGGATCTGAACGAGGGGGCAGCAGAGTGCTGACTGGGCGCATCGATCCTCCTTCAGATGGTGAGGCCCTCCTCACGCATCGGACTTGAGCTTAATCCATGTTGTGTTTCGCTCCAGAGAATGGCGCGAATGGCGAAGAGTTTCAGCTTGGCCGGAGCAAAATTCAGATCTCCGGTAAGTTGCCATCAACTCAGTTGCGCATCAATCAGGTGCATGCTTGCAAAATGGTGCGAGATGCAGGGTGCGCCAACTGAGTTGCTGTGTGAGGCAACATCTAGAGCAATCGGGGTCGTAGATACCTTCCCCAATAACACCAATCTGCACCGCAGCCTCACGGCTCGCGGGGCTTCCGGTCCTGGATACGACATTTCCGCTGAGCACCGCGGTCGCTCTTTCTGCAGGAACGTCTACTGGAGTGCGCGCCTCCGAATGCGTACAGACACACCAACGTTAACGTTTTGTTAACCATTAGGAACACAGCTTCGGCCTGCTCAGCAATTGGAGAGATCGACAGACGAGGAGATCTCATGTCAGGCCGCCAAGCTGAAAGGCAAGACGAAGAGCGCGTATACCGAGCTTATTGGATCGGACCAAGCGGACGCTTTACATCCGCCAAGATTATTCAAGCTCGAAATGACGATCAGGCTATACGCTTCTGCAAAGACTTAGCTCAAAATTGTGAGGTCGAACTGTGGGAACGCGCGCGTTTTCTGCGCCGGATCGAGCCGAATATTACCACAGCATAGACACTTTCTACAGTGCATTGGCTGCTAGACAGCTCTCTCGCTTTCCCGATGCTGCGGAAGCTCTCAGCAGCGTTGACCATCGCTCGATCTGACACGTGGCCAATGAGCCACGCCGAACCTTGGCGCGAAAGAGGCTGGCATGACCATCACAGTTCTCAATCCGCTGACAGGCAAGCCAGTGACAATCCCGAAGCCGAAACCGAGAAGCTGGCGGCGGTAGAGGCCGCTGTACACATCACCGCCTCCGCATGCACCGCCGAGTGGGCGAGACGAGCAGGTGCTGACTCAATGCGCGGCTGACAGTTGTTAATGCCCGCTTCGGCGGCGTCTGCGACTGACGTAGGATGAACCTGGAGGATGGTCGCTTCTATCGCACGCGCGACAATCGCGTCGCTGGCCCAATGGCACGCCGGCTTGGCCGCACGTTTCGCTGGGAAGGGGCCATCGACGGCACCGAAGGCAGCCACAACTGGACTGATGGGGACCATTACCTCCCGAGTGGCGCGCACCACATCTGGGACTTGGCGGACGTTGCGCACAAAGCCGCCAACAAGGCCATCGATCAGATGACGCTGGCGGACTACCGGCGCGGCGTGGCTAGGCTGCGCGGGACGCTCTGAACCTCGCCACTCAAGACCATCGCGGCAGCGCGATCCGGCATAGTCATCGACGCACGCTCAGGACAGGGATCCGTCAGCGGCGGCCCTGCCCGGCATAGGCTTCGTGTCGCGCTCCGTGGCTTCCAAGGCGGCTTCCCGAGCCTTCTCCTCGCTTCGGTAGGCTCGGTCCGATCGCTCGATCAGCTTACCACTCCGACGAAGTAGCCATGCGAAGTGGCCCTCCGGCTTCGTGAGGGGCTCGACCTCGATGCTGTAGGGGTGCGGTACGTCGTTGCTCATGGCTACGCTGGCCCGCCGGTCAGACAGACTTGCGGGAGTTGGCGGCACGACCAACCATCCCCGCTCTTCCTGCGTTCGTTCCCAACCGATTGCCGGCCCTGGCCATGGGGCGCAGCATTGTCGGGCGCCGTGGCGCGACCGCGGTGGCAGGCACCGGCCGCGCACGTTTCAACCGTCAAAAGCGATGTGCGGTCGGTGATCCGCCGGCCGCATGCAAGGCGTCCCGCGAGGTGGGGAGCTTGGCAATCATGGTTCGATCCGTCGATGCGAAGGAGACGAGCCCGCGTCTCTACGTGATGAAGATCTCGCATTACTGCGAGCGGGCACGCTGGGGCCTCGATTACCAAGGCATCCGCTACGATGAACAGGCGTGGGCGCCTGCCCTCCACGTGCCGCTCGCCCGTCGTCTCGCCAAGCAGACGAATGTCCCCATCCTCGTGGCCGGCGAGCGGGTCGTGCAGGGCAGTGGCGCCATCCTGTCCTGGGCCGGCCTCAACGATGGCGACACGGCGATGGAGCGCCGCTTCGAGACTGTGATCGGTCCCCTCATCCGCGCGTACGTCTATGCGGGGACGCTTCACGATCCGCGCTCCGGCGTCCGTGAGGTGTTGCTGCACGGCGTCTCGCCCTTGCAGGCCGCCCTTGGTCGCGCGGGCTGGCCTGTAATCCGCCGATTGATGGCGAACAGGATGGGGATACGGCCGGAGCGCCTGCCCGACCTTGCGCGACGGATCGAGAGTGAACTCGATTGGGCCGATGCGCTGGTGGAGGATGGCGCCCCGCTCAGCCGCGGCTTCGGGCGCACTGCGATCACCGCGGCCAGCATACTAGCGCCTTTGGCGCGACCAGACGCGCTTCCACTCTATAGGCAGGTGCGCCTTCAACCCGAGATGGAACGTGCCTTCGAGCGCTGGAGCGCGCGGCCTGCTTTGCGCTGGGTGCTGAACACGTATGCTCAGCACCGGCATTGTTCAGGCCAGCAGTCTGACTTGCACGATCCATAACGAGCAACCTCCAAGCGGCGCCGCGGCCCTTCCAAGGTCGGATCGAGCACGTTCATAAGGTGGGCAGTCGATCTCGCGATGAGGCGAGGTGGTCCGGGCCTGCAGCGTCACAATTTCCTGGTTGGTGTTGTGCCCCTTTCACCTGGAAGCAGAGCGACCGTGGGTTCTGCTGCTGGCCCTCAGGTCACAACGGCAATCTGCGGGCAGTCCGGCATCACTGCTGATGCCGGACCTCGTAGCGTAAATGATGTGGGCGACCACAGACTCAAGCTGTTGCGGACCATCAAGCGGGATAGCTCGAGGCCGTCCCGCTACTCGATCCAAGATCCCGCTTTCAACCGCCCATTGTCTTCCGGGGGCGAACATTGCCAGCGGCCTGTGGATCTGTGCCGAAGCGAGAGCGATAGTCGTGCGGCGTGATCGCGAGCAGACGCAAGAAGCTCCGGCGCATGGTCTCCTCGGACCCAAATCCGCAACGCTGAGCGATCCGCTTAACCGGATGTCGGGTCTCCGCAAGCATCTGGCGTGCGGCCTCAACCCTCAGGCGCTCGGCAGCGCGGGCCGGCGTCACCCCGGTCTCCTCCAGATAGCGCCGGCTGAAGCTGCGTTCGCTCATGCCCGCTTCTGCGGCCAGGACCGGTAGCGATAGGTCAGCGCCGATATTCGCCCGCATCCAGCGATGCAGCGCGCCGAAGCGGTCCCCGGCCGTCTGCAGCGACAAGGCCGCGCTGAACTGTGCTTGGCCACCGGGACGTTTCAGGAAGACGACGAGATAGCGGGCCACCGCCAAGGCCGTCTCGCGACCGAGGTCCTCCTCGACGAGCGCCAACGCCAAGTCGATGCCGGCGGTTACCCCGGCCGAGGTCCAGACTGCATCGTCGTGTAGGAAGATCGGGTCCGCCTCGACCCGCACCGCCGGGAAACGGCGGGCAAACTCTTCACAGTAGGACCAGTGAGTGACGGCGCGCCGGCCGTCCAGTGCGCCGGAGGCCGCCAGGATGAAAGCGCCGGTGCAGACGGAGGCAACGCGTCGTGAGTGTTCCGCCCGCCTGCGCAGCCAATCGATCAACTCGCAATCGGCGGCTGCCGCTTCGACGCCGGGCCCTCCGGCGATGATCAGCGTATCGACTCCCCCACGCACCGGCACCAGAGGCTCCGTCGCGAGCGCCAAGCCGGCAGAGGACGTGACACTTCCGCCATCCTTCGCGACAACTTGTAGACGGTAAGGCGGGACGCCCCCGAACCGGGCAACGTGCTCGTTGGCGGAGGCGAAGACCTGGAGCGGTCCGGTGACGTCAAGCACTTGCACGCCAGGGAAGGCGAGCACCTCCACGGGCCGAAGCTGCATTGGCGGGAAACGAGGGTGATTTGGCATTTGCGCCAGAGTCTGCCGCTGTAATCTCCGGCTGTCCATCGGAGGCAATGATGATCCCGCCCGATAAGCACCTGGAAATCGGCTCGCTCCTCTTCGAAGGCGTCGACCAGATCGATCTCACCGGCCCGTTCGAAGTGCTGTCGCGCATTCCGAACTCGACCTACCGCATCTACGGCAAGACGGCTGAGCCCGTTCGTGACGTTCGGGGTCTTAGACTGACACCGGATGCGGCCATCGGCGAAGCCCCACAGCTCGACGTGCTGCATGTGCCCGGCGGCTTTGGGCAGGAGGATCTGATGGAGGACGAGGCCGTCCTCCGTTGGCTCCGACACCAGGCTGCCGGCGCAAGGAGCGTCTTTTCAGTTTGTACCGGCGCCCTGCTCTGTGGAGCCGCCGGCCTCCTGAGGGGCCGCCGAGCCACGACCCACTGGGCGTCATTTGACCTGCTCCCCTACTTTGGCGCGATCCCAATCAACGAGCGGGTCGTCGTTGACGGCACGTGGGTGTTCGCGGCGGGCGTGACAGCCGGGATAGACGGAGCCCTGCGCCTCGCGGCGGAGCTGCGCGGTGAGGATGCGGCGAAGGCCATCCAGCTCTACATGGCCTACGCCCCCGAACCGCCGTTCGACAGCGGCACACCGGAGAGGGCACCTCCTACCATCCTCGAACAGGCACGCGCCTCGGTCGCTGGGATCACAAAACGGCGCGAGGCCACCGCGCGTCGCGCCGCCGCCAAGCTCGGCGTGAAGTCCTAGGCCGCGGCAGCGCATCGCCTTCCGGTCATTGCGCCTTCGCTCGAACGGCACACTCAAAACGAAGCGGGACGGGGGTCCTTCACCCCGTCCCATCCCGACGCAGGTCCGACCGAGGGTCAGCGACCGGAGCAAACCTCCTCTGATGCACCGAACATGATCCTCCGACGCATCTCCCGGAATGTGCCCTCCGCTCCATTCTCCTCGGTAACGAGCGAGACGGCTATGGCGACGAGGAAGGACAGGGGCATGCTGATGAGGGCTGGGTTCTTCATCGGGACGAACCACCAGGCTTGGGACACTTCTGCGAGGCTTCGTCCCAGCACGTCCACCTGAACCGTGGGCGAGAGGCAGATCAGCAGGAGTGAGGAGAACGTCCCGACTAGGATGCTGGCGACTGCCGCTGAGGTCGTGAACCGCTTCCAGGTGATAGACAGCAGCAGGGCTGGGAAATTGGCGGCTGCAGCCACGGCGAACGCCAGACCCGCCATGAACGCGACGTTCTGCCCTTCGAACACGATTCCGAGAAACACCGCCAGGACGGCGATGGCGACCGTCGCGATCCGGGCGACGGTGAGTTGCTCGCACTCCGGCGCATGGCCGCTGCGGACCACGTTGACCCAGAGATCGTGGCAGACTGTGGCCACCCCGGAAAGCGTCAGCCCGGCGACAACCGCGAGCATCGTCGCGAAGGCGACCGCACAGATGAAGCCGAAGAATCCGTTGCCACCAACCGTGAGGGCGAGAAGCGGGGCCGCCATATTGCCGCCGCCGCCGGCTTTGATCACCGCCTCGGGCCCGACGAGGACCATCGCTCCAAAGCCGATCACGAAGACCAGGAGGTGGAACGAGCCGATGATACCGGTGGCGTAGAGGATTGACATCCGAGCCTCCTTCACATCTGGAACCGTGAAGGCGCGCATTAGGATGTGGGGCAACGCGGCGGTTCCGAACATCAGCCCGACGCCGAGCGAGATCGCGTCCCAGCCGCTTCCCGCAACCTTCGACCCAGGCTGAAGGACACGCTCGCCGTACTTGTCCGCCGCTGCCGAGAAGAGCTTCAGCGGGTTCATGTCGAAGTGCGCCAGCACCAGGACCGCCAAGATTAGGCCGCCAAGGGACAGGAGAACAGCCTTGATAACTTGGACCCAAGTGGTCGCCAGCATACCGCCGAAAATCACGTAGGTGAGCATGGCCGTCCCGACTACGATGACCGACGCCGCGTAGGGCAAGCCGAAGAGAAGTTTGATCAGCGAGCCCGTCGCGACCATCTGGGCGATCAGGTAGAGCAGGATGACGGTCAGTGTCCCAATGGCGGCGGCCATGCGCACAGGGCGTTGCCGCAAGCGGTAGGCGACGACGTCGGCGAAGGTGAACTTTCCGAGGTTACGCAGCGGCTCGACGATCAGGAGCGAGATGATCGGCCAACCCACCAGGAAGCCAATGGAGTAAATCAGTCCGTCAAATCCGTTCGACGTGATGATGCCGGCGATGCCCAAGAGCGCGGCCGCGCTGAGGAAGTCACCCGCGAGCGCCCAGCCGTTCTGCCAAGCTGTGATCTGGCCGCCTGCGGCGAAGAACTGTTCCGTGGTGCGCGTTCGCCTCGCGGCCCAGTAGGTGATGCCGAGCGTTAGCGCCATGAAGACGAAGAAGAACGTCACGGCTAGTGGGTTGTTCGCTGCCTGCATTTCCCCCTCCTCAATTCATGATGCGGCGCACGGCCGGGTCGTAGAAGCGATTCGCCCAGACCACGTAGACGAGGCAGAGTACAAACGACCCAACGACAACCCCCGCGCCGAGCAGGATGCAGAGGGACAAGCCAGGCGCCAAGATCATTCCCATTGTGGGCTTGGCGAATGCGAACATGGTCATGAATCCAAAGTACATCGCGATCATAACGACGCTCAAAGCCGCTGCGACCCGCGATTTTCTTCTTGAGAGCTTCGCAAAATCATCGCTGTCCTCATGAGGGACTACTCTGTCCGGTGAAAGCATGCTGCACCTCCGTCTATCGGCGTGTGGTCTGGCGAACTACCTTCAAGAGGCCGCAGCCTCCGAAACCGGCGCAGCATCACCTTCAGGACTCGCCGCGCCCGAACACCCTTAGTGGCCGACGCGCCGAGGCGGCTCGACCGCAGTTTCTCCAAGGCCGGACTGCGCGGTAGCGGCACCTAGGCCGAAGGCATCAGAGCCACCAACACGGTCGGTGGAGTACCCCGTGGGTTGGGCCGCGTCGAAGCTGACCGGCTCCCGCGGCGTGCGGTCGACGTTGAGTTGAAAGATGTCGAACCGGTTGTAGTAGCCGACCACGTCGTGGAACTGCTTGGGCTCCACGCAGGTGGCGACGTCGATTTCGGCGTAGACGATCTTCTCATCCCTTGGTGAGGCTCCACAACATGCGAGCCGGTGGGATCAAGGACCATGGACACGCCAGCGGGGGTCCGCTCGACGATGTTGGCGAGAGCGGCGTCGCCGTCACAGAGGATCGCCTTGGCGGCCTCGTCGAGAACGGCGGAGCAGACGATGTTGAACACCTTGGCCTCAAAGGCGTGTGCTCCGGCCCGGATCTCGATGGCCCGCTTCAGGTCGTAGGCAGCGCTCTCACCCGGCGGGCGGGTAGGCCACGAAGGCGGGTAGGTCGAGATGTGGACCTGCTCGCCCTGCGCCATCAGCGCGTAGCGGGCCAGGGGGTTGGTGTTCTCGCCGCAGATCAGCATGCCGACCCGGCCGATTTCGGTGGGGGTCACGCGCAGACCGCGGGCATCGCCGTTTGCCCAGATAAGCTTCTCGTAGAAGGTCGGCACGAGCTTGCGATGGTGGTTGAGGATGGCGCCGTCCCGCCCGATCAGCACGTTCGAGTTCCACAAGCAACCGACGCTGGCATCGGTGCCCTCGCTGAAGCCCAGCGAGACGAGCACGCCGTGCCGGCGCGCCGCGGCGCGCACCGCGCCGATCTCGGGTCCATCGAGTCGAACGGACTGGGCCGCTAGGCGCTTGAACAGGTCGTGATTGTGGATCGGCGCGCGCAGGGCTACCCACAGGGGGAAGCCCGGCATATAGCCCTCGGGGAAGACCACTAGCGAGGCACCCGCACGAGCCGCCTCGCTGATCAGCGCCACCGCCTTTTCGGCCGTAGCGGTACTGTCTAGGAATACCGGAGCAACGTGACACGCGGCAGCCTTGAACTGCGGATACTGTACGGACATCTATGCGGCTCCAAGATCGGGATGCCGCATTTGCAGCAGAGGCCGCCGGCTTCGCGAAGATGGAAAATCCGCAATGGCCGCTGCAATCGTGCCGCCGCATGCTCAAAATTGGTTCAAGTAGTCTGCCTCTTGGGTGAACAGGTCGGCCAGGAAGCGGGTCACTGCTCGAACGCGGCCGACATGCTCGATGTCTTCATGGACGCCGAGGTAGAGCTCGCGTCGTACGACGACGTCGTCGGGCAATATGGGCACGAGGGCCGGGTTCGTCTTGGCCGAGAAAAGCGGCAACAGGGCGATTCCGGCACCGGTCGCCGCGGCGGTCTGCTGGGCCGCCATGCTGGTCGACCGGAAGACCACGTTCGTCGGCCGCAGGACTTCGAGGAGCCAATGCACCGGCTCGATAGCCACGAGGTCGTCGACATAGTCCACGAAGTCGTGATCCTGCAGATCGGCGCGTGTCTCCGGTCGACCGCGTCGGGTTAGGTAGCGTTTGGAGGCGAACAGGGCTAGGCGGAACTCGCCGACCCGCCGCACCTTGAGGCGCGGACCTTGAGGAGGCACAAAGGATACCGAGATGTCTGCCTCGCGCTTGGTCAGGTTGATCAGGTGCCGCTCGGTGACGAGCTCGACGACGATGCCGGGCGCAGTCGCGGCGAACTCGCTAAACTTGGCCGAAAGATAGAAGGCGGCGATTCCTTCCATGCTGGCGACTCGCACACGTCCCGCGGGCTGGGCTGCGTCCTGTAAGCCGAGCGCCTCCGGCACGCAGAGCATCTTCTGCTCGATGGCCTCAGCGATCACGAAGAGCTTATGACCGGCCTCGGACAGCAGGAAGCCGTCGGAACAGCGTTGAAAGAGCTTTGTGTCGAGCCCCCGCTCCAACTCGGCGATGCGCCGGCTGACTGTCGTGTTGTCGACCTTGAGCCGACGCGCGGCCGGCATCAGCCGACCATGCCGGGCGAGTTCAAGGAAATAGGTGAGGTCGTTCCAATCGAACATGCAGTGCTCTGACGCGACGCACGATCCGAACGTAGCCCTTCCGTTTGCGCGGTGGAAGCAATCGTCGGGGAGCTGGCCTAGCTCGGGGAGGCCTGTGTTCCCCATCGCCGGCCGAGCTACATCGGCGCTCGCTCCCCGCGACCTCAGCGCCACGCTTCGACAAGTCTGGAATGGCGCCGGCTAAAGCTGTTCCCGTTCAAGTAGCGGCGGCCAAGTCTTGGGCATCGAGGAACCGTCGGCACTCGGCAAAGCTCGACTCAACCGCAGGTGGGCATGGAATGCCGCGCTGCTGGGCCAGGCTCTGGGCGTAGCGCAGCATCGCCGGGGTAGGGGCCCGCTCCTCGCCCTGGTGCCCAACGCCAACCCTCTGAGGGCTCTGAGAGGTGCGTGGTCCGGCGTGCGCGTCGAGGAAAGCCCGAGAGATGCCGCCGCCGGCGCAGATCGAGGCGACGCCGAACTCAGTACGGAAGGCTCGGCTGCATGGATGCGCGCCGTTCCCGGGAGGAATGGTTCGGTGTAGCTCTCCGCGAACCTGTCTCGCCAGGGGCCCGCCGTCGGAACAGGCGAGAGGGAGCCTACCTGCAGAGCGAGGCCGTGCTCTGCTCCAGATCCAGTTCCTTCCGGGTCGTCGCCAGATCGCCCGAGACGACGCAATCCGGGTTCGCCGTGAGTAGATCCACATTCGCCTGCAGGGCCGCGATCCGGCGCTTTACGGCCTCGCAGAACGCGGGCGAGAGACCGGCGCCGCTCCCCTTCCTGTTCGCCTTCTCGAGTTCACGCGACATCGCCGACTGCGCGTCGGTCGCAGCCTTCTGGCTGCGCTCCTTCTTCTTCATGTTGCTGGGGCTGCAGTCCTCGCCCGGAGCCGCCGACGATGGCTGCGGCGTGAGCAGCCAAAGTGCCACGACGGCGAGTCCGATGCCCGACCTGTAACTTCCCATCGCGAAGCGCCTCCTGACCTGGCACTACGAAGGGCCAGCATTATCAACGGTGAAGGACGGGAGCGGCCAAGGAAATCCCACCACGGCACGCATCCTGTTTGAAGGATGCACCACCTCAGCGAACTACCGCACAGCCACCGCAGCCTTGATGATCTCGAAGTCCGACTTCTTGAGGACGCGCCTGTTCACGAGATTCTCCGGCGAGCTGTAGGGCCGGAACGCGACGATCCTGCGTCCGATCATGCCGGCGCCCAGGGTGTTCAGTTCCTCAACCGTGGCTGTGTTGAGGTCGATTCCGGTTCCAGAGGCTGCTGGCTCAGCGGCTGCCGACGCTGGAGCTGAGTCCACATCTGCGCTGTCGGCTGGGGCACTAGCGTGCGGCTTCTGGGTTGGCGGTAGTTCGGACGCAGCACGCTCAGCTGCTGCAGGCTCAACTGTTACGGCAGGGGGTGCCGCTTCAGCCGACGGAAGCGCCGCGGCTACCGCTTCGTTCTGGGCCGGCCTGCTGGGGCGCTGCACCGACCCGCCCAGCGGACCCGGGTACACCGTACGTACGGGATCTCCGTCCGGATCCGTAGTGGTGTGCTGTTGCGTGGAGAGGTGAGCGACCGGCGCTGGCGGCTTGTCCCGGTCTGCCTGAGACCGAGAGCCGTACGAGACCCAGAGGCCAGTTCCCACCGCCGAGAACGCAACAAGAGCGGCAGAGATGAACAGCGTGGATCGACGCGTGATCTCGATTGCTCCTTCCTGAAGACACCGACTACTGCCGGGCGGTCGTGGCGGCTTCGAGGCGAAAGCTGCGAGCGGCAAGTCGGTCCAAAACACTCTGCAAATCCGAAGCAGCTAGATCATGATGATGCTCTGGAAGTTGTTCGCCTTCAGATCACAGGTGTAAAACGAGATCAGCTCGTTTAGTCATTCCTCGTGACGATCAGCTGGTGTCCAATGGTGAGCGGGGCGAGGACCGAAGGTCCGAGGCCCAAGCTTACCGCGGGCAACTGTGGGTAGTCTTGTCTCGCTTCACTGCACGCCTCGCGCCTTCGGCGCTCGGCACTGCGACGTCTATCTCAATGAGATAGGGTGGTACGCGGCAGTCAACCTGTGAGCGGGACGAGGACCGAAGGTCCGAGGCCAAGGCTTACTCGCGTATCACTCCTACCTGCCCAGTCATATCGGTGTCGTCTCACCCGATCCCTCGCGACTTCGTCGCTCGGCAATCCTCAAATCCGTTCACATGTGATGGGAGTCCGGTTCACTAGTGAAGGATGGTACGAGTGGATCGACCAGCGAGCGCAGCGAGCCGGGCGAGGACCGAAGGTCCGAGGCCGTAAACTAACCACGGTCAACCACGACTTACTGCGAGTGGCCTTCGTCTCGCTTCGCTCGCCGCCTCGCGACTTCGTCGCTCGACCGTCCTACATACTCATTCATGTTTGGTATGGACATCTTGGTTGGAAGGCACAGTTCACCCGTCAAGGGAGAACTGTGTTGAAATCTCGGCACTCGTGTCAGTGCCGAAGATCTCTACACTTGATCAACACACCCCGAGGGTAGGACAGGCCGTTCGTGTTGCCCTTTAACGTGTTCGTTCACTCAGCGGATTAAGCTGAAACGGCGGCGGTCACCTGAGCCGATCAAGGGACTTCAGGTGACGTGCTGGTCTTGCCCAGCGTCTTGGTCCGATGGGACCTTCTCATGTCGACGCCAGACACCCCGGCCTCTCTGTGCAGGCCGACGAGACGGTGGACTAGGATGGAGCCGCCACAAGCCCTGGGGTTCGGACCCAGTTTCTATGTAATGTCATGGGGCGAGTGGCCCCACAGCTACTTAGGCTGCGGCATGGCTTAAGCAGCCGGGCGCCTACAACCGGCCCCGGCATCGTCGGCGGACTTAGCGCCAGAGCTACCGCTGCGCTCTTTCGCGAAAGCGCGTACGCTTCTGGTGCTCTCGGCTGCCTCGGTGCGGCCCGGCGGTCATGCGGCGGTGTTGGAAGGTGTGCACCCGCCAGAGTGCACGGTTGTGGCGAGCGGCAACCTGCGCTGCTTTGCTTAAGTGAAGCGAGGCGCTCATTGCACACCGCCGACACTCAGGATCGAAGCAGGCACAGCGTAGCGCTTGATCGGGTCTGGCCCGTTCCAGGCTGCGCCCAGGATTGCACCGGCGCGATCAGCCTTTGGCCGGACGAAGTCATGCGGATTGAACGGCCCGGACCTCCTGGCGCTCCAGAGGTCCCGAAGCCGGGCGACTTACATTGCACCTACGTATCTCCGTCTCGTGATGGACGGGTGCCTTGTAGGCTTGAGCGGCAGGGTGGTGGCCGAGCTCGGGTAGGAGATAGCCGATTTCGGTCAGGAAGCTTTGTCGCTAGCTGTGATGAGGTGGCCGAACTCTTCAGCCGCCTCGGCGAGCCGCCTACGGATCGTATCCTCGTCCAGGCTGATGCCGACCCGATCTAAACTGTCTCTGATTTCGCGAGCAACGGAACTGCGTGTTCTCTCGGGATCGTAACGGTACTTTTCAACTGCCACCCCGAGCACGAGCTTTAGCAAGCTATGTCTAGTCTTCGGGTTGAGATGGTCGTCCTCCTGAGTCTGTGCAGTGTTGGCGGACTTCTTGCCATTCTTTACAGATTTCTCAAGGTCTGAGTCGAAAGACATACCCTGTCTTTTTGCCCAATTGATGAACGCTTCTGGTTCGTTGAATTCTTTCAGCTGGTCCATGTGTCGAGCCCGCATCGCCAAGCTTCTACGTTGAGCGTACAGCTCGGCGAAAGGATGGCCGCTGTTCTTGAGGAATTCCCAGTTCACGACCCGCGGCTCGTAACCGTATGAAAGAGCAATTGCTTCCTCGATGGTCCAGCATGCAGCCCTGCTCCAGTAACCGAGATCGGCTCGCGGGTCGCCATCGAAAAATTCTTCATCGGTCAGATAAAAATGAGGATGATTTTCGTCCCAAGCACGATTAGTCATTTCTGTCCTTCGCAAACAGGCTGCATAACTTCAGCGAACGAGTGTGGGTTGCGCGCAAATACTCGCAAGAACAAAAGGTCAAGCTCGGATCAAGCCTTCTGCCCTAGCTTGGGCCGCTTAGATCATGCCCGGTGGCCCAGCGGCTCCAAGCGCGCAGCGCGTCCCTGCGCTCGCGCAGGTACAGAGCTCGATTGTAGACCCCAGCCACGCCCCGCTTGGCTGAGCCGCTGACATGGTTGACGACGGCCTCGACCACATGCGGGGCAATCCCGAGCCGCTCGTTCATCATCGTCACCATGGTCCGACGTAGATCGTGCAATGTCCAAGAGGGGAGCGGAGGCTGCCCAACCTCCGCTCGCAACATATTGACCCGCTCGTCCAGCTGCGACTTGGCCTTGCTAAAGCCCGACAACGAGGTCGTGCTACGGGTCGTGAACACGAGCGGTCCGGTCCGGGGCAGGGACGCGATGATGTCCTGTGCTTGTTCGGTGAGCGGCACAAAATGCGGCTGTCCGTTCTTGGTCCGGCTCGCCGGAAGCTCCCAGACCGCCTCGTCCGTGCCATGGCTTCGCAGCTCATCCCAGCGCATTCCACCGACCTCGCTCCGTCTCTGGCCCGTGAGGAGCAGGAGCTTGAACAAGGGAGCGAACTGGCTGTGCCATTCACCGAGGCCCTTGCAGATCCAGGCCAATTCGTCGGGCGTAAGCACCCGTTCGCGGGAGCGAACAGTCGACAAAGGGCGCACACGGGTCGCGGGATTGGTTGTGATAAGGTCCTGTTCCAGGCACCAGTTGAAGAACTTGGACAGGTACGCGAGAGCACGATTGCTAAACGCCGGAGAGCCGCGCTCCTCGATCCGCTGTAGCAGGTCGACGATATCCGGCTTTGTGAGCGAGGTAATGGGACGCGAGCACCAGTCCTGGGTGTCCGGGCCTTGCAGGATGCGGCGGTACTCTCGGGCAGTGTTCGGGCGCAAGTTGCGCTCGACATGCCGCTCCATGAACAGGGCTGCGACGCCGCCATAGGTGGTCCGGCGCTCCTGATCCTTCTTGCGGCGCTCCTCGGCCTCAAGATGCCGAGGATCATGTCCGGCCTTGGCGTGCAGGATGAGATGTCGGGCTTTCTCTCGAGCGTCGGCCAGCGACAAGGCCGGATGGCGGCCGAGGGTGATGCGGGCGAGCTTGCGATCGAACCGCGTCATCACGATCCAAGCTTTGGTGCCCGAGTAAGACACGCGCAGGCCGAAAGAGGGCAGGTGGGTATCGAAGTACTCGATCTGGCCGCTCTCGGGCGGCCGGAACCGCTCGACGGCAGCGGTAGTGAGACGAAGCTTGGGCATGATCTCAGGTAACCCAGAGGTAACAAAAGGCACGGGTTATGTCGCGTGACACTATGGTAGGCTGCATGAGGATGCAACCGGAAAAACTCAGCTATATCAGCGAGTTATTGGAATGCAAATGTTAGAGATTGGTATAGATTGTTATGCGTGTGCCGCTTACTCTTAATCAGCGGGTCCTAGGTTCGAACCCTAGTGCGCCCACCATTTTCTCTTAAAATCTCGGGTTCACGGCACGCATCGATTTCGCGTTGACCTGACCGGCGGGCTTCGGACCGAACTGATTGCAGAGATCGGCCGGGAACCGGGAGGTCGCCGAGGTTGAAAAGGCCGGACGGGTCAGCGCCGGTCGGCCTGCGGGCGCGCGTCACGACGGATCTCGCCCGGACGCAGGCCGAAGCGCCGCAGGAAAGCCCGGCTGAATGCGCTCGGTGATTCATACCCGGCCTCCACTGCGATTCGGCCCAGCGCGGTGTCGCTCGTCGCGAGCCGGTGATGCGCCAGCCCGAGCCGCAGATCCGTGAGGAAGGTCAGCGGTGCGAGGCCCGCGGCACGGCGGAACGCGCGGACCAGGGTCGCGCGCGAGACGTGCGCCTCCGCCGCCATCCCGTCGAGCGTCCAGGCCCGCCCGGGCTCCCGCAGAAGGGCGGACAGAACGCGCGCCGTCGCGGCCTCCGAGAGGAGGCGGAGCAGGCGGCTTCCGGTCCGATCGTTCTCGAGATGCGCGCGCAGCACCATCATCAGGAGGGCGCTGGCAAGGTCGGTCGCGATCGGCATCGAGCCCACCCGCGCCTCACCCAGCTCGTCGCGGATCGCGAGGATCAGCGCGCGCGTGCGCGTCGCGGTCTGCCCATCGGTCCTCATGACGATCGCCGGCGGCAGGAGCGCGGTCGCGAGGCTGCCGATGCCCGGCCCGAAATGCAGCCGGCCGCAGATCACCTCCGTCTCCGGCTCGCCCGAATCGTCCGCCGCGATCCGATTGGTCTTGAGCCGGACGCCGCCGTGCGCGCCGATCCGGACCGGTGGTGCGCCCACGGCCTCCGACCCGTCCCCGAGGGCGTGGGCGTCGGCGTGCGGCAGGACGACGACGTCGCCGGCGCTCAGCGTCACCGATCGCCAGGTGGCGATGTCGATCACGCACGTGCCCTTCGTGACGATATGGAACGGCGCCCAACCCGCCGCTTCGCGCGCGTGCACGGAGCGCCACGGCCCACGGAACCAGCAGAGATCCTGCAATTCCGGCCGCACGCGCAGCATCGGCGCAAGCCCGTTCAGGGCATCGGTCGCCGTGTCGCTCGGGCTCGCCTGCACGGAGGGCTCCAGGCGGGCCGCTCCCGCTTCAACCGAAAATAGCAGCGATTGATCCGCCCGGACATGCCGTTGCGCCGATCGGCTATCGAGCCGGGGCCTCGCCAATCCTAGCTCTCCGTTCGTCGATCAGAGATCGAGCAGAGTGTGGGCCATGAGCACGATGTCCGTCCCCGAGAAGGCTGCCGACGCCATGGACGCGGAGGGGACCGTCCGCAGGCAGGTCTTCGAGTATCTTCCGGTGAGCCTCTTCGGGTCGGTCATGGGCCTGACAGGCCTCAGCGTGGCGTGGCGCCTCGCAAGCCACCGCTACGGCCCACCTTCCGTCATCGCGGACGCTATCGGCTGGATCGCCCTCGCCGCCTTCGCGGCGCTGGTGGTCGCCTACGGCGCGAAGGCAGTCACCGCACCGCGCACGGTCGTGGCCGAATTCAACCACCCGATCGCCGGCAACCTGTTCGGCACCATCTTGATCAGCCTGCTTCTCATTCCGATCCTCCTGGTCCGGTCCGCGCCGGCCCTGGCCAAGGGAATCTGGATCGCGGGCGCGGCCGGCATGGTCGTCTTCGCCTGGACCATCGTGAACCGCTGGATGGGCAGCCGGCAGCAACTCGCCCATGCCACGCCCGCCTGGGTGGTGCCGGTGGTGGGCCTCCTCGACATTCCCCTGGCGCTGCCCGCCCTCGACCTGCCGGCCGCGCACCCGGTCGCGGTGTTCGCGCTCAGCGTCGGCCTCTTCTTCGCCCTGCCGCTGTTCACCCTGATCTTCTCGCGGCTCCTGTTCGAGGAGCCCCTGCCGGCAGCCTTGCGGCCGACCCTGATGATCCTGATCGCCCCCTTCGCGGTCGGCTTCTCCAGCTACGTCGCGGTGACCGGTCGCGTCGATGGCTTCGCCGAAGCCCTCTACATGCTGACCCTGTTCTTCCTCGCCGTGCTCGTCGGGCGGCTGCGCAATCTGCCCTTCTGCCCCTTCCGGGTCTCTTGGTGGGCCGTGAGCTTCCCACTTTCGGCCTCGGCCGCCACGGCACTGCGCTACGCCGACGCCACCGGCTCGGCCTGGGCGGACGGGATCGCGCTGGCTCTGCTCGCCTTCGCGTCCATCGTGATCGCGGGTCTCGCGGTTCGGACGCTCGCCGGGATCGCGCGCGGCGAGCTCCGGACGTTGAGCACCTGACCTTCGCGAAGGGCTCGTCGCAATGCGGGACGCTCAGCCCCTCTCACCCTCGGCGGCCGCCTCCCGGATTCCGAGGCGGCCGCATCCTGCAACGGACGCATCGTCAAGGCGCGTAGCGGGTGAAGACGAAATCCCGGTCCTTCACCCGAGCCTCGTGGCAGGCGAAGCAGGTCTCGTGCTGCGCCTCGTCGACCGGCTCGCCATCGATGAAGCGGCCGAAGCCCCAGCCGCCCGTCGCCGCGTAGCGCGTGGCGTCTTTCACCATGACCTGCACGGTCGTCGCCCGGCCCGGCACGGTTGCCGGCTCGAACTCGGGCGAAGGCACCCGCTTCCAGGCGAGCTTCACGAGGACAGTGCCGTCCGGGAACGGCACGGTGCCGCGCGCAGAGGCTCTCACCGCGATGTCGTTGCCGACGACCGCGCGAAGCTCGTTCAGCGGTTCCCCTTCGAGCGCCGGAGCGATGAGCTGCCAGGACCGATAGCCGTCCGGCACGGTGACCCCGAAGATCGGCGAGGCGGATTTGGCGTCCCCCTGTCCGGCGCCGGCCGCCGCGACGGCGAGGCCCGCGGCGACGAGGACGGCCGGGATCAGGAGACGCCGGCCCTTGCGGAGATCAGAAGGCATCGACGTCGACCACCGCCTGCGCGAACGCCTGCGGTGCCTCTTGCGGAAGATTGTGCCCGATGCCGCCGGTGATCAGGCGGTGCTCGTAGCGGCCGATGAACTTTCCGGCATAGGCCGCCGGGTCCGGGTGAGGCGCCCCGTTGGCGTCGCCCTCGAGCGTGATCGTCGGCACCGCTATGTTCGGGAAGGCCGCGAGCGCGCGCTCCAGTTCAGCGTACTTTTCCTCACCCTCGGCGAGGCTGAGACGCCAGCGGTAATTGTGGATCGAGATGGCCACATGGTCCGGGTTGTCGAAGGCCGGTGCCGAGCGCGCGAAGGTGGCCTCGTCGATGTGCCACTTCGGAGATGCCAGCTCCCAGATCAGACGGACGAAGTCGCGGGTGTGCCGGGCATAACCCTCGCGGCCCCGCTCCGTCGCGAAGTAGAACTGGTACCACCATTGCAGCTCCGCCCTGGGCGGTAGGGGCTTGGCGTTCGCCGCCTGGCTGCCGATCAGGTAGCCGCTGACCGAGACGAGACCCTTGCACCGCTCCGGCCAGATGGCGGCGAGGATGCAGGCGGTTCGGGCGCCCCAATCGTAGCCGGCAACGACCGCCTTCTCGATCTTCAGCGCATCCAGGAAATCGAGGGCGTCGACGGCGAGCGCGGCCTGTTGGCCGTTGCGTGGGGTCGCATCCGACAGGAAGCGCGTCTGGCCGTAGCCGCGCAGGTAGGGGATCAGCACGCGGTAACCGGCCGCGGCGAGCGCCGGGGCGACATCGACGTAACTGTGAATATCGTAGGGCCAGCCGTGCAGGAGCAGGACCGGCCGGCCGGTCGCCGGGCCCATGTCCACGTAGGCGACATTCAGTGCCCCCGCCTCAACCTGTCTCAGCGCGCCGAAGCCTGTGCGCGCGCCGGCGGCCAAGGGCGGCAGCTTGCCGGGCGCGCCGACAGGCTCGGCCCAGGCCGAGCCGGCGCGGGCGAAGGGAGCTGCCGCCAGGAAGGCGCCAGCGGTCGTGATCCAGCGGCGGCGTGCCCTGTCGATCGTCTCCGGCATGTTTCGGTCCTCCGCGTTGCAAATCGTCGATGGATGGCGGTGCCCGACGTCCTGATCGTGCGGCGCCAGCAGCGTCGGGTGGGCGCGCCTACGGTGGGCGCCTCGGTTCGCTGTCGGCATGGTTGCGGGCGCCGATCCGGCGGCGACGCGAGACGTCGCCTGTCGCCGCTCACAGCGGCAGCTGTCCGCCGGACTGCTCCTGGATCAGGTACTCCGCGTACCAGTCCGGCCAGTTCGCATCGTGCGTGCCGGTGCGCGTCTCATGGGCGCCATGGGCCGCCGCCGCCCGGCGCAGGGCAGAGGCCAGGGCCATGGGCGAGGCGAAGGTGGCGGCATCGGGATCGACCCGGCCGGGTAGGCGCGTCGTGACCTCCTGAAGCAGCCAGCTGTTGCCGTCCGGGTCCACGAAGGTCGCGTAGGAGGCGTAGCTGCGACGCGCAGGATCAACGCCCGGCTCGGCCGTCGCGCCCACTTGGCGATGGAACACGTCGCCCACCGCCACGCCGCGCGCGACGAGATCGGCATGCGCCGCCTCGATGTCGGAGACGATCAGGAAGAGCCCGGAAGCCGACCCCGGCGCGGCGGACGAGATTCCCTTGCCAAAATGGATCGAGGCGGTCGAGCCGGGGGGCGTGAACTGCACGACGCGGAACGCGTCGCCGACGACGAAATCGGCGTCGAGACGCCATCCGAGTTGGCCGTAGAAGCGTTTGGCCCGGTCGACGTCCGAGACCGGGATGACGACGACTTCGAGCTTCATGTCGAGCGTCGGCGAAAGATTCGGCATAGGATCCTCCTCTGGCGGCCGGATCCGAGCGGGACCGGCGCGATGACCATGCGGAGGACGATGCCGGCAAATCGGGACGTCCGCTTGAAGGCTGTCCTGATTTGATCTTCAGGAATCCTGGATTTTTCCGTGAGACGCCGTGTGCTACCCTGCCGCGGCTCGGGGGCTTCCTGCTACCTTGTTGTACGCCTTCAGTAATTTCGTCCTCGATACGGGCCGGCGCGAGTTGCGCGACGGTGAGGATCTCGTGCGCGTCGAACCCCAGGTCTTCGACCTTCTCGAATACCTCATCCATCATCGGGACCGCGTCGTGACGCGGGACGACCTATTCGGCTCGATCTGGAAGGGCCGGATCGTGTCCGACGCGACGCTGAGCAGCCGCATCTCGGCAGCCCGCGCGGCCATCGGCGACACCGGCACCGAGCAGCGCTTGATCCGCACTCTGCCGCGCAAGGGGCTGCGTTTCGTCGGAGCGATCCGCGAGGCGGCCGGAGAGCCGGGTGCTCCCGCCGTGACGGACTCGAGCGAGACGGGCGAGACCCGGAAGATCGCGGTGATCCTCGCCACGGACATCGCCGGCTATTCCCGGCTGGCGGGCAGCGAGGAGGACCGCACCCTGGCGCGACTGAGAACGCTGCGCAGCGACCTCATCGATCCGGTGATCTCCGTTCACCGCGGGCGGATCGTCAAGCGCACCGGCGACGGTGCGCTCGTCGAGTTCCGCAGCACCGTCGAGGCGGTGCGCTGCGCCCTGGAGGTGCAGACGGGCATGCTCGAACGCAATGTCGGCGTGCCGGAGGATCGCCGCATCGCGTTGCGCATGGGGATCCATGTCGGGGACGTGGTCGAAGAGACGGACGGCGACCTGATGGGCGATGCCGTCAACGTCGCGGCCCGCTTGGAGGGCCTGTGCGCGCCCGGCAGCCTCGTCCTGTCCGAGGACGCCTACCGGCAGGTCCGCGACAGGATCGCCGAGACCTTCGTCGACCTGGGCGAACAGGTGCTCAGAAACATCGCGCGGCCCGTGCGCGTCTTCGGCCACGCCTCCCTGTCGCCAGGGGCCGGATCCGGGGCGCACGCATCGCCGCTCGCGCTCCCGGCGCGTCCCTCGATCGCGGTGCTGCCCTTCCAGAACATGAGCAGCGACGCCGAGCAGGACTATTTCGCGGACGGCATCGTCGAGGACATCACGACACGCCTCTCCCGCATCAAGTGGCTGTTCGTGATCGCGCGCAACTCGGCCTTCACCTACAAGGGGCGGGCCATCGACATCCGTCAGGTCGCGCGCGAGCTCGGCGTCCGCTACGTCGTCGAGGGCAGCGTGCGCAAGGCGGGGACCCGCGTGCGCATCACCGGTCAGCTGATCCAGGCCGAGACCGGGCAGCATATCTGGGCGAACCACTTCGACGGCGAGCTTGCGGACATCTTCGAGCTTCAGGACCAAGTGACGTCGAGCCTGGTGGCGGCCGTCGAGCCGTCCCTGCGCCAAGCCGAGATCGAGCGGGCCCTGGGCAAGCCGACCGAGCATCTCGACGCCTACGACCATTACCTGCGGGCGCTTCCGCACTTCTACACGCTGACGCAGGACGGCATGGGCCGCGCCATCGCCCTGCTCGAACAGGCGATCGCCGTCGACCCGGCCTTCGCGCTCGCCAAGGCGTTCGTGGCGCGCTGCTACGCGTGGCGCAACCCGCAGGGCTGGGCAGCGGCTCCGGACCTCGAGAAGATGACCGCCATCCGCCTCGGTCGCGAGGCACTCGCGGAGGGCGGCAACGATCCGTCGGTCCTGTGGATGGTGGGCTTCGTGAAATGGCAGCTGCGGATCGACTTCGACGGCGCCCTCGACCTCTACGAGCGCTCGCTCGCCATCAACCCGAACTGTGCGCCCGCCCTCACGGTCCGCGGCTGGGCTCTCGCCTGGGCCGGACGATCCCAGGAAGCCGTCCCCTCGCTCCTGCAGGCGCTGCGGCTGAGCCCGCTCGACCCTGAAGCGTTCTTCACGATGTCGGCTCTCGGTTGCGCCTACATGCTCACGGGCAGTTTCGAGGACGGGTTGAAGTGGACGACGCGCGCCCTTCGTGAGCGGCCGGGCTTCGCACCCTCGCTCCGCTTCCACGCCATCTGCCTCGCCCGGCTCGGCCGATCGCGCGAAGCGCGGGAGACGATCGACCACCTTCTGGAACTGGAGCCGGGCCTCGGCTTGGCTCTCCTCGAACGGCGGGCTCCCATCTTCCACGCGACGCCGATGGCCTTCTACCTCGACAGCCTCCGCGAGGCGGGCATGCCGGATTGAACGCGGATACCTCCTGCTTGCCCGTCAGAGCACAGGGCGACGATAGGCTTCGTGATGCCGGCGCGACACTGGCGGGACGTCCTGCCGATCGGCGGTCCCCACGCTTGGCCGCCCGCACGCTTGGTCGCCTCACGGCTTCCCCGCCTCGGAACCGTCCTGCATCCGTGAAACTGGCGGGTAGAATTGCGGGCTCTCGCGCCGGTCGAACATCCCGTAATCGCGGATGATCCGCACGGAGCGCGTGCGAAACCCGGCCCCTTCGATCGGCGGGAGCGCGGAGGACGCCCCCGGCCCGGACCACGACAGCAGCGCCAGAACCTTCCCCGACGTGTAGATCGAATCGTAGACCTCCCGCCCGACGAGGCCGGGCACCTCCGGCCCGAGCCCGATCGAGGTCCAGAGGTCGGCCGGGTCGGCGGGCGAAGGCTGCCCAGGCTCCGGCACCACCTCGACCAGTGTACAGAGCTTGGCGCGGCCGACCTCCGTCGCGTCGAAGCGCTGCTCCCGCACCGCGTGCCCCGCCGGCGGATGGCTGTCCGAGGTCACCTCGCCGACCCGAAGATGGTAGTCGGAGAACACCGCGAAGCGCCCCTTCTCCTGAATCAGGTGGTGGCCCGCATGCGTGCGCCAGCGGATCACGGATTTCTCGTCCCGCCAGGTCGAATGCGACAAAACCCAGCCGGGCCGGGTGCGGCTCGCGAAGCGCTCGTTGTCGATGAAACCGTCGATGCCCTCCAGTTCCGGTCTCAGCGCCTTCGCGTGCGCGAGGTAGGCATCCTTCTGCCCGTCGGCGGGATGGACCTCGAAGATCACCGAGAACATGGCTCGTCCTCCGGAACAGCGACGCGGTGCGCGAGCCTGCCCCCGCGGGATCCTCCTCGCAGCGCCGGAGCGCTGCGGGCCGACCTGTGACCTCAGGTGTCGAGCGTCTTGCGGGCGAAGCTCTCGATGTAGTCGATCAGACGGTCCGACGCGGCCTCCGCGGCTTCGGCGTCGCGCTTCGCGACGGCCTCGCACACGTCGGCGTGCAGGTTCGCGGTCAGCGGCAGGTCCGCGGCCTGCTTGTAGTGCTGGTACCAGAAGCGGCGCGACAGCCCGGCCATATTGGCGAGCGAGCGCACCGCGAACTCGTTGCGCGAGGCGGCTGCGATCAGACCGTTGAACTGGTTGTCCAGGCGCATGAACGCGAGGTCGTCCGAGGCTGCGGCCGCCTCGCGCATGTCCTGGGCGAGGCCCGCGAAAACCGCGCGCTCCTCCTGCGTCGCCCGCTCGGCGGCGAGGCGGGCGATCAGTCGCTCCAGGACGCGCCGCGTCTCGAGCAGGCGCAACTGGGTGCGTATGTTGATCTCCGAGACGAGGATGCCGCGCCGCGGCATGACGACGACGAGCCCGTCGCGGGCGAGGCGCTGCAGGGCCTCGCGGATCGGCGTGCGCCCGATCCCGAGGCGCTGAACGAGGTTCTGCTCGCCGAGCACCATGCCGGGCGGCAGGACAAGCGTCGTGATCAGTTCCTCCAGTTGCTGATAGGCCTTCTCGGTCAGCGTGAGGTCGGGCAGGTCGTCCTGCCCGAAGGTTGGTTCAGGTGCCTCCTGAACCGCCCGGCGGGCTCGTTTTCGCCCAGGCTCCGTCGCCGAAACGCCCGCGGTCTTCCCGGTCACGAAGTTCATCGTCAGTCCACACCGTGCGTAGCGGCCCCTGGATACCATGTCGGGACCCCGGACACATCGTGCGCAGGGCGCCTATCCTCAATCCGTGTACGCCTGATATATCTTGCGCATCTCAGACATATCCGTCATGCTTCCCACACATATAATACGTGAGGGAGGCGAACCCATGGTCGGGCAGATCGCGATACCAACCGGCAATGTGCTGCCGGGCCAGGCTGTCGGAACGGCGACGGCGCGGGCGTCGAACGGGATGATCGCGGCACGGCTGGAGCGCCTGCCGATGACCCAGTTTCAGCGCAACATCTTCCTCATCATCGCAACCGCATGGTTCTTCGACTCGATCGATCTGGGTTCGCTCACCTTCCTGCTCGGCTCGATCAAGACGGAGTTCGGACTGACGACGGCGCAGGCTGGGCTGCTGTCCAGCATGAGCTTCGTCGGGATGTTCCTCGGCGCCGGCATCTCCGGCATGCTGGCAGACAGGTTCGGCCGGAAGGTCGTCTTCCAGGTCAGCATGATCTTCTGGGGCCTGGGCAGCGTGTGGTGTGCCTACGCGCCCGACGCGACCACCCTCGGCTACGCCCGCCTGCTCCTCGGCTTCGGCATGGGCATGGAATTCCCGGTGGCGCTGGCCATCGTCTCGGAATTCCTGCCGACCGCCAACCGCGGGCGCTACCTCGCCATCATGGAAGGCTTCTGGCCGCTCGGCTTCATCGCGGCGGGCTGCCTCAGCTACGTGCTGCTCAGCTACTTCGACTGGCGCGCCGTCTTCCTGGCTCAGGCGGTCCCGGCGCTGTTCCTGTTCGCGATCCGGTTCCTCGTTCCGGAATCTCCGCGCTGGCTGGCGGATCGTGGCCGCTACGAGGAGGCGGATCGGGTCATGGGCTGCATCGAGGCGAAGGTGAGCGAGCGGCTGAACGGCCGGTCGCTGCCCGAGCCGCAGCCTCTGCCGGAGCAGGCCCGGGGCGAACGCCGCTTCTCGTTTCTCGAGCTGTGGAGCCCGGGCTACGCCAGCCGCACCGTGATGATCTGGCTGACCTGGTTCTTCGCGCTTCTCGGCTTCTACGGCCTGACCACGTGGCTCGGCGCCCTCCTGCAGGAGGCCGGCTACAGCGTCACCAAATCGGTCGTCTACACCATCCTGATCTCGCTGGCGGGCGTACCGGGCTTCATCACCTCGGCCATTCTCGTCGAGCGCTGGGGCCGCAAGCCGACCGCCGTCCTGATGCTGCTCGGCAGCGCCGTGGCAGCCTACCTCTACGGTCACTCGCCCAGCTTCGAATGGCTCATCGCCTTCGGGCTGATGATGCAGTTCTTCCTGTTCGGCATGTGGTCGGTGCTCTACGCCTACACACCGGAACTCTACCCGACCCGTGCCCGTGCGACCGGTGCCGGATGCGCCTCGGCCGTCGGCCGCGTCGGATCGCTCATCGGGCCCTACATTATCGGCATCATCCTGCCGTCACTGGGGCATGGCGGCGTCTTCGCGCTGGGTGCCGGCTCCTTCGTGATCGCGGCCTTGAGCGTGGCCGTTCTCGGTATCGAGACGAAGGGTCAGTCGCTGGAGGCGATCTCCCGCTGACGGACGGACCCGGCATCGCCGCGTCCGGATCATTGCGCGACGCGCATGCCCTTTCGATTTGCAATCTGATATATCAGTGGTATCCTAAGGGATCGAAGAAGGGAGGAGATGCCATGGAACTCGCGATCACGAGCATGAGCGAGCGCCAGCGTGCCTACCGAGCGAATTACCGCCAGCGGGTCGCGGGCTGGTACAACGGTGTCCTGCACATCGCGATCATCTACACGATCGGCTTGACCGCGCTGTACATCTACATCTCGAACATCAAGTCGCCGGGCTGGGCCGAGCTGGCGACGGTCCCGGTCGTATTCCTGTTCTGCAATTTCTTCGAATGGTGGCTGCACCGCTACGTGATGCATCGCCCCTCGAAGAACCCGATCGCGCGCGCGGTCTACAATCGGCACACGCTTCAGCATCATCAGTTCTTCACCGACCATGAGATGCGCTTTGCCGATCACAAGGATTACCGGGTGACGTTCTTCCCGCCCTACGCGCTCGCCACTTTCACGCTGATGTCGATCCCGGGCGCCATCGTGCTCGGAAAAGTGTTCACGCCGAATGTCGGCTGGCTGTTCATAGCCACCACGACGAGCATCTACCTGATCTACGAGTTCATGCATTTCTGCTGTCACGTCGAGGACAACTGGTTCGTCCGCAACATGCCGTTCATCAACACGAACCGGCGGCACCACACCGCCCATCACGACCAGTCGATCATGATGGAGCGCAACATGAACCTCACCTTCCCGATCATGGACTGGCTGTTCGGCACCTCCGACCTCAACCGCGGACTGATCGGCACGCTCTTCAACGGCTACGACACCCGCTTCGTGAAGACCGACATGCGCAAGACCGCCCGCACGCCGGGATCGCCGGAGGCGATGCAGGCGGCCGAGTAGGGCCGCAACCGACGCAATCGGGCGGCGACGCCGCCATCAATCCGCGGGAGGCAGGCATGGATATGATCGAACCGAACGTGGCGGCCCTGCTCTGGTTCGCCCTCTTCGCGGGCGTAGCCAGCATCGGCTTCTACGTGCTCACGGGCGTGTTCCCGCTCGAGACCCGTCCCGACCTGAGAAGCCGTCCGCTCGGCTTGGCCCTGATCGCGGCCAACGTCGTGCTGCTGCTCGCCCTCGTCGGTGGCAGCATGGTCTACGGCGCGGCGCATTTGCGTTGGACGAGCCTCGTCATCGTGGCCGGGTTCGCGGTTCTGTTCGCACCGGGTCTGTTCAACGTCTGGCCGCAGCGCTGGCGGGACGGAATGGCCGGCCTCGCCATCGTTCTCACCAGCTTCGGCGTGTCACTCGGCCTGCTCCAGCATGTGGGCGCCGTCTTCAGTCTCTGACAACGAGCCATTCTCGGGAGGGATTCGATGCCGTTTCCGATCAAGTTCGGCCTGTCGGTCGCGGTCGCCTTGGCCGCGCTCGGGGGTTGGTTCTACATGGGCTATCTCGGCCAGAGCGGCCCGCAATGGGCCGTGGCCTTCCTCGGCCCCTTCATGATCGTCAGCCTGTGGATCTTCCCGGAGGTGATGCGCACCCGCTCCGAGGGCCGCACGCCGCGCCACCAGCTGAAGGGGGCGCGCCCGTGACCAAGCACTACGCAGGCGACCGCACCATCGACGGCATCGTCGTCACCGTCGATGGCGAGCCGCTCGACGAGCACACGGACAGCAAGTGCTACACGCGCAACGGCTTCGAGTGGAGCTACGAGGGCCCTGAGCCCTCGCAGCTCGCCTACGCACTGCTCGTCGATCATCTCGGCGACCCCGCACGGGCGGAGGGGCTTCAGCCGGCCTTCATGCGCAGCGTCGTGGCCAACTTCCAGAACGAGTGGGAGATGACCTCGGCCGACATCGACCGGATCCTCGCGCGCCTCGCCTGAGGCCGCACGCCGCCGGCACCGAACAGCGAGGGGCTGACATGAGTGCGGATACCGGATCGGGCGCCGGCAAGGCCGGGCAGCGACCCGAGAAGCGGACCATTCTCGACATCCGCGCGGCGAAGCGGACGGGCGAGAAGATCGTCTACATGTCGGTCCCGGACTACACGTCGGCCCGCTGGGCGGAGATGGCCGGCGTCGACGTCGTCGTCGTCGGCGACAGCCTGGCGATGGTCGCTCACGGGCACGCCAGCACCATCCCGGCGACGATGGACATGATGATCCTGCACGCCCAGGCGGTGCGGCGCGGGGCACCGAGCACGTTCGTGCTCGGTTGCATGCCCTATCAGAGCTACAACACCGTCGACCGGGCCCTCACCAACGCCACACGCTTCATGCAGGAGGCGCTCTGCGACGCAGTGAAGCCGCAGGGTGGCAGGAGCCAAGCCCACATCCTGAAGGCGCTCGTCGACGCAGGCATCCCGACCGCCTCGCATATCGGGCTGACGCCGCACACCATCGCGACCTTCGGCGGCTTCAAGATCCAGGGTCGCACCGCCGAAGCTGCGATGAAGATCCTCGAAGATGCGCTCGCCATCGAGGATGCCGGCTGCTTCATGCTGGAATTCGAGGCCGTTCCGGCGCCGATCGCGACGTTGATCTCCGAGCAGCTCACGATTCCGACGATCGGAATCGGCGCGGGCGCCGGATGCGACGGCCAGATCCTGCTGGCCTACGACCTGCTCGGCGTGTTCACGGACTTCAAGCCGAAGTTCACGAAGCGCTACGCCAACCTCACCGAGGTGGCGGTCGCGGGGATCCGCACGTACGTCGAGGAGGTGAAGGCCGTTGCCTTCCCGGACGACGACCATTCCTATCGCGTCGATCCGGCCGAGTACGAGAAGTTCCTGTCTCTGGTGGAGCACCGCAGGCAGATCTGACGCGCGAAGTCCGCTCCCGGATCACTCGGCCTGCAGCGTGTCTGATTGCGAGGGCCTGGCGTCCCTCGAACCGGCATCGGCTTCAGCCGACGGCGATCGCCGTATCGGCCTTCACGCGGTCCAGAGCGATGTTGGTGCGGTAATAGTCGACGAGCTCGTTCTCGGCGAACAGGCTGCGTGTCAGCGCCTCGTAGCTGCGCATGTCGCGGCTGATGATGACGAGCACGAAACTGATGCCGCCCGTCACGTAGTAGCATTGCTGCACTTCGGGCGTGGCGCGGAACAGCGCCTTCGCCGCATCCACTGTGGCGGCCCGCTCATCGCGCAGGCGCACCTCCACCAGCGCGGTGATCGCAAGCGAGAGCGCTTCCGGCTCCACGATGGCGACGTTCCGGACGATGACGCCGGCCGCCTCCATGGCCGTGATCCGCCGCTGCACGGCTGCCGGTGACAGGTTTACCGCCTCGGCGATGACGCGCTGCGGCGTCTTGTTGTCCCGCTGGACGACGCGGAGGATCGCCAAGTCGAACGCATCGAGCGCGCGCGGGGGAATCGTACGCTTAGGGGCCATGTGGCGAGTGAAAGTCTCGTTTCGCCCGCCAATCAAGAGCCCTCGGCTCGCCGGGGTGATGATATCCCTCGATCATGCAGACGACGATCCGACTTGCCCCGGCCGGCAATGCGAGCCCGGCCGGCATCGTGTGCGGCGTGGGAGCCGGTGCTCTCTGGGGTCTCGTCTTCCTCGCGCCGGAACTGGCACGCGGCTTCCAGCCTCTGGACCTGACGATCGGGCGCTACTTGGCTTTCGGCGCCATCTCCGCATGCCTGATCGCGCCCCGGCTGCGCACGCTCCTGCCCAAGCTCGGTCGACGGGAATGGCTCGACCTCGCCTGGCTCTCCCTGGCCGGCAACACGGTCTACTACATCCTGCTGTCCGCGGCCGTGCAGACCGGCGGCATTGCCATGACCTCGCTGGTCATCGGCTTCCTCCCGGTCGCCGTGACGATGATCGGCAGCCGGGATCGCGATGCAGTGCCGCTCCGCAGGCTCGCCCTCTCGCTCCTCTTCTGCATCGGTGGCGCGGTCTGCATCGGCTGGCACGCGATCGCTGCGCCGACTTCAGGCTCCCTGACGGCCCAAGCGACAGGACTTGTCTGCGCGGTCGGCGCCCTCGTCTCCTGGACGAGCTACGCCGTCGGCAACAGCCGCTGCCTCGCGCGGCTGGGCGGCATCTCCGTGCATGATTGGAACCTGCTGACCGGCCTCGTGACCGGCGCGCAGGCTGTCGTGCTCATCCCAGTCGCGCTCCTCGTCGGGACGGCGCATCACGGCTCCGCCGCCTGGGCATGGTTCGCCGGCCTATCGATCGGGGTTGCGATCCTGGCCTCGATCGCCGGCAACGCACTCTGGAACCGGATGAGCCGGCTGCTTCCTCTGACCCTCGTCGGTCAGATGATCCTGTTCGAGACGCTCTTCGCGCTGCTCTACGGCTTCCTGTGGGAGCAACGCCTGCCGCGACCGCTGGAGGTGGCGGCCTTCGCTCTCGTCGCGCTCAGCGTGGTGACCTGCATCGCCGCGCACCGGAAGCTGCCGCGAACCTCCAAGGGTGAGGTCGCCGTGGCGGTCCCGGTCTGAGATCGCAGCGGGCCGCGAGCTTCTATCGTCCCAGTCACGGACGACATCGGCGCGGGTGGCCCGGAGCAGATCTCCCGCATCGATCGGATCCAGCCGAGTTCCGCCATCCGGAGCGGGGGCAGGTTCGGAGCGTTGCCCGGAGCCGCCGGTCAGAATCGCCGATGACGGAGCGTGCTGTTTCGCGCGCGAGCCGGAGCATCCATGCGAGGGAGCGCTCAAGCTGCGTTCGCCCCAACGCGTCCGCGCGGCGCTCTAGCCGAGGGTCGCGAGCGCCGCCGCGAGATCGGCCACCAGGTCGTCGGGATGCTCGATCCCAAGCGAGACCCGGATCGTCGCGTCCGTCACGCCCAGGCGATCACGCAGCGCCTTCGGCACGCCCGAATGGGTCGTCGAGGCCGGGTGACTGGCGAGCGATTCCGTGCCGCCGAGGCTGACAGCCAGTTTGAACAATTGCAGCGCGTTGAGGACCCGGAAGGCTTCCGCCTCGCCGCCGACGACGTCGAAGGAGAAGGTCGAGCCTGGCGCCGCGCATTGCTCGGCATAGACGCGGGCCTGATCCGAACCCGGCACGAGGTGAGCGAGATGGTGAAGGCGCGACACCTTCGGGTGCTCGGCCAACATCCGGGCGACGATCTCGCCATTGCGGTTGGCGGCGCTCATCCGCAGCGACAAGGTTTCGAGCGAGCGCCCGAGCATCCAGCAGGAATGCGGATCAAGTCCGGTCCCGATCGCCGAACGCAGCATCCGCACCGTCTTGATCCGCGTTGCCGTGCCGAGAGCGGCACCGGCGACCAGATCCGAATGGCCACCGACATACTTCGTCAGCGAGTAGACCGAGATCTCGGCGCCGTGGCGCAGGGGGTGCTGGAAGAGCGGGCCGAGCAGGGTGTTGTCGCAGACCACCACCGGGGCCTCGCCGCCCTGACGGGCGCCGATCTCGTCGGCGACGGCGCGGATCAGCCCGAGATCGACGAGGGTGTTGAGCGGGTTCGAGGGGGTCTCGATCATGATGACGCTGACCCGCCCCGCCTCGGCGGCACGGTCTGCTGCGGCGCGCACGCTCGCCGGATCGATCCCATCGGCGAAGCCGATCGGCACGATTCCGAACCCTGCCAGGGTCTTGGCGATCAGCGTCTCGGTGCCGCCGTAGAGCGGCTGCGAATGCAGGATCACGTCGCCAGGCCGCGCGAAGGCCAGGATCGTGGTGGCGATCGCCGACATGCCGGAGGAGAAGACCAGCCCCGCCTCGGCTCCCTCGAACACGGCCAGCCGATCCTCGACGATCTCGCTGTTGGGATGATTGAAGCGCGAGTAGACCAGTCCGGCCGCCTCGCCGGCCGGCGGTTCACGGCGCCCCGAGACATAGTCGAAGAAGGCCTTGCCGTGCTCGGCCGAGGTGAAGACGAAGGTCGAGGTGAGGAAGACCGGCGGCTTCACGGCGCCTTCGGACAAGGCTGGATCGTAGCCGTAGCCGAGCATCAGGGTCTCGGGATGGAGCGGGCGGCCGCCCAAGGACTTCTTGTGATAGCGATTGTCGGACATTCGGGCCTCGCTCGGACAGGGCGCCAGTCCGGAGCCTAACGGTCGGATCGCTCTTCGCGTCCGGTCTCTCGAACGCGGGAGCATCGCATAGGCCGCACCCGATGCTTGGCGCGAACAGACGGCACGGCCCGTCTCACCAGATGGTCGGCTTCGGGTTGCGCTCGTCGAAGCCCTTCTGGTGCCAGTAGGGATAGATCGGCGTCTCCTGGCTCGCCGCGTCCAGCCGTGCAACCTGCTCGGGTGTCAGCGTCCAGCCGAGCGCGCCGAGATTCTGCTTCAGCTGGTCCTCCGTGCGGGCACCGATCAGGACGTTGCACACGGTCGGCCGGGTCAGCAGCCAGTTCAGCGCGACCTGCGCCATGGTTCTGCCGGTCTCGTCCGCCACCGCCTCGAGGACATCGAGCACGCCGAACAGGTAAGCGTCGGAAACCCGTGGCCCGCCCCGCGCGCCGCCCGCCGCGATGCGCCCGCGCTGCGATGCCTGGCCGCGGCGGATCTCGCCGGTGAGCCGCCCCCAGCCGAGCGGGCTCCACACCATCAGGCCGATGCCCTGATCGAGCCCGAGCGGCATCAGTTCCCACTCGTAGTGCCGCCCGATCAGCGAATAATAGCCCTGGTAGGCGACGTAGCGCGCGAGCCCGTAGCGCTCGGAGGTGGCGAGCGCCTTCATGAGCTGCCAGCCGGAGAAGTTCGAGGCGCCGATATAGCCGATCTTGCCCGCGCGGATGAGGTCGTCGAGCGCCCGCAGCGTCTCCTCGACCGGGGTCAGCGCGTCGAAGCCGTGCATGAAGTAGACGTCGATGTGGTCGGTGCCGAGCCGCCTCAGGCTGGCCTCGCAGGCGCGCGTCAGGTGATAGCGCGAGGAGCCGACGCCGTTGGCATCCTCGCCGCAGCGGAACGTCGCCTTGGTGGAGATCAGCGCGCGGTGCCGCCGGCCCTTGAGCGCTTGGCCGAGGATCTCCTCCGCGGCGCCATCCGAGTACATGTCGGCCGTGTCGAAGAAGTTGGCACCCGCCTCGAGGCAGAGATCGACGAGACGCTCCGCCTCGGCGGCATCCGTTCGCCCCCAGCGCTCGAAGAACGGGCCGACGCCGCCGAAGGTCGCCGTCCCGAAGCCGAGGACGGGCACCTTCAGCCCGGATCGCCCAAACTGCCGATGCTCCATGCAAGCCTCCGCTTGAGCTCTTCCGTTTCCGTCCCTGGAGCAACGACGTCCGACACTCGGTTTCGTAGCATGCCCAGGAGCGGACAGTCTGCAGAGGTCTGACGCCGGTGCATTCCGGTCGGCCGGCATCGATCAGCAGCACGCGCATGCGCGACCTCGCGCAGGCGCGGAGATCCGGACGCAGGAGGGGGCATGCTCGCGCTCTGGACCAGCGCGCGAGAAGCGGCCTGTGCGCCCCGCGTCAGGGCCGCGTCAGGAAGCCGATCGGCTCGCGGGCCGGCTGGCCGAGCCAGAGCAGGATCGCACCGAGGCCAAGCCCCAGGAGCGAGGCCGGCGCCAGCGTCAGCGGCAGCACCAGCACCTGCCACAGCCAGGGCGCGACCCCTTCGACCGTCGCCTGCAGGGCGCTCGCCTTGTCCTTGAACAGGGTGAAGATGAGATCGCTCAGCGGCGTGATCCGCAGGCCGTTGTTCGCGATCGAGCGGGCGCCGTCATAGACCAGGGCGACGAAGCCGCCGGCGAGGAGGAGGTAGCCGAGGAAGCGGAGCAGGAAGCGGAACATCGCGCGTCTTCGACCTCGGGCCCCATGGCGCGGCCCGCAGGGACCGCCCTCGGCGGTGGAGTAGGGGCGCGGCCGCCCCTGCGCAAGCGACGATGGGACCGATTGCCCCCTCGGTACCGCCGTGCCACAGGGCGCCCGAGGCTCAGCGGAGGGGTTCTGCGCTTGGACGGAATTGGAGGCGGCGGCCTGACGGCCGCGGCGGAGACGGGTGGACCCGCGCTCGTGATCTTCGACTGCGACGGGGTGCTCATCGACAGCGAGCCGATCAGCCTCGGCTGCCTCACCGCCGCCCTCAACGGAATCGGCGTCACGATCGACGTTGACACGGTGCGGGCGCGGTTTGCCGGCACCTCGATGCCCTCGATCATGGCGCACGTGGCCCGAGATTACGGGGTTGTTGCCCCTGACGGCTTCGTGGAGCGGGTCAAGGCCGACACCCTCGCGGCCTTCGACCGAGAGCTCAGCGCGATGGCGGGCGTCGCGGAGGCGGTTCGCGCCCTGGGCGTCCCGACCTGCGTCGCCTCGAGCAGCGACCCCGTCCGCCTGCGCCATACGCTGACGCTGACCGGCCTCATGCCGCTCTTCGAGGGGCGCGTCTTCTCGTCCGCGGAGGTCGCCCGCGGCAAGCCCTTCCCGGACCTGTTCCTGCACGCGGCGGCGCGGATGGGTGCCGAGCCCGCCGCCTGCCTCGTCATCGAGGACAGCGTGCCCGGCGTCACCGCCGCCCGCGCCGCGGGCATGAGCGTCGTCGGCTTCACGGGCGGCGGCCACTGGGCACACGACCCCTCGGGCGCCGACCTCGCGGCGGCCGGCGCGATGCGGGTCTTCCGCGACTACCGCGACCTCCTGACCGTGATCGCCGCCCTGGCCTGACGCGGGACGAAGGAAGCGGTCGTGCGGACCCGGCATGGGCCCATGTCCCTCCTACGGACACGCTTGCATTCGAAAAACCTTGCCATTGACGAAAACGGTTGGCAGCACCATCCTAAACCTGTCGGGCGATGTCTTCCGATGTCGTTCGGCCGCGGTGATTTGAAGTGTGTAGCTTGCGCCGCGTCACCAAACGCTAAAGCACCGCGAAGCGCTCGCGCCTCGTGGTCCTTCAACGAAAGGATGACTTGCCGTGACCGTTGGTCAGATCTTTTCGGGACTCTCCGTTGCTCGCGCCAAGCCGCGCCTACTCCGCGACTGCTGTCGACGCTGACGCTCATTCCACCGTCACATCGTCCAGCTATCGCACGGCCGGCCCCGTTCCGGCCCAGGGAGTTCTTCGTCCGATGTCCCATCCTCACGCCGGCAGCCACGCCCTCGCCGAGTCGCTGACGCTCGCCGAGCCGTTCACCGTTTCCCAGCCGGGCCGCGCCCGGCCCCTCGCCGAGCGAGCGCCGACCCGCATCATCGAGATCGGCGAGCAGACCGCGGGCATCGCCGTGCCCGAGCACGGCGGCGTGCGCTTCTTCTCTTCGTCGCGCGATTTCGACGCCCTCGACGGCACGGTCTTCCGCAGCGTCGAGCAGGCGGCCCGGGCCGCCCGCGAGCGCGCCCGTCGCGGCGCGCACCGCCCTCGCCACGAGGCGGCGCGGCGGTTGCAGGCGGTGTGACGGCAGGGCGTCCAGGGTGGCCCTTCCCGATGGCTGGGCTGCCTGCGGCGAGATTCGAAGCCAGCGCTTGATCTGAAACACAGATCCTCTTCCCCTCCGGGGAGAGGGAAGCTTCGCGGCCCGGAGACCGGGCCGGCCGCTACTTGCACTCCTCGCGCGTCTTCTTCATGGCCTCCGCGAAGCCTCCGAGCGCGTACTCGTCGCTCGTCGGGTTGCCGCGCAGCGAGGTCGTCTTGATGACGAGCTTGGGGTTGCGCGCGCTCATCTCGGCGACCACGCGGGCCTCGTCGGCCGGGTTCTGCAACCACGCGTTGCCGTCCTTCACCACAAGGCCGTAGCGCGTGCTGCCGAGGTTGAGCGTCGGGTCCGTCGCCGCCGGGGACGCGCCCGGCTTCACCTGGGTGGCCGCCGGCTTGGAGGGGAAGCCCAGCATCACCGCGACCTCGTTCTGGACGTTCTCGCCCTTCCGCACCGTCACGAAGAAGTAGGCGGTGTCGCGCTTGAGGGTGCCGGGGGAGCGCGCCGTCGGCTGGGCGATGGCGTAGCACATCCGCGCCCTGCCCTGCCCGTTCACGAAGACGTTCCAGTCCCCGTAGGTCGCGAGCGGCACGGCCTGCTGCGTGCCGGGCGGGGCCACGGCCGGCTTCGCCGCCCCACGCTCGCGTCCGCGCCGCCGCGACGTCGGCGCCGGCTCGGCCTCCTGCGCGAGCGCAGCCGTCACGGCGACGCCGGACCCTGCGGGAAACACCGGGGCTGCGAGACCCGCCAGGGCGAGGGATCCGGCGGTGAGGCAGCGCGCAACACGAAGCATCGACACATCCTGAAGTGGCGGCACGCACCGTCGCCGCCCAAACGCCGAGAAGGCGCGGGCGCGGCGATCCCTACGCCGCGGCAGGGCTCGTTCGCGCAACTTGTGAAGCTTGGGCGCGCGATGGGCAAGGGGCGCACCGGATGAACGGCCGGCCCGATGCCGTGGAGAGCGGCGGAGGCGCCGCTCCGCGATCCTTCAGGGCGCGTGAATCTCGGCAGGCGGAACACTGAGCGCGGCGATCACGGCCGGTGCGGGCAGCTCAGGCGGCGCTGCCGGGATCTCGACGGCGGCGGCCCGCTTGCGCGGCGGCGGATCGTTGTAGGGCGTGTTGTAGGCCTTGCGCACGGAGGCCCAGTAGGCCTCGCGGTCCGTCGACGGATGGCCGGTCAGGGCCGCGTCGATCTGCGCCCGCGCGGCCGCCGCGAGGGCGGCCGTCTCGTCCGGCGTGATGCAACTCTCCAGGGGCATGTACGATCTCCGATGCGCTCGGACCGCCTCTTAGCGAGGTTCACATAGCTGAGCCGTGAACGCACGCGGATAGGTGGAGGTTGCCTGCACGTTTTTCAGGCTTTTTCCCCGCCAAGTTGCGCGAGCCAGCGCTCGGCCTGGGCACGGACGTTGGCCGGCGCGGTGCCGCCGTAGCTGGTCCGGCTCGTCACCGAGTTCTCGACGCCGAGCACCGCGTAGACGGCCTCCGTGATGCGCGGCTCCGCCTCCTGCATCTCGGCGAGCGACAGCTCTTCCAGCCCGACGCCGCGGGCTGAGGCCGCGCCGACGAGGCGGCCGGTGACGTGATGGGCGTCGCGGAAGGGCAGGCCGAGCTCCCGCACCAGCCAGTCGGCGAGGTCCGTGGCGGTGGCGTAGCCGGAGCCGGCGGCTCGGATGAGGGTCTCCGGCACGGGCTCAAGGTCGCGCACCATGCCGGTCATCGCGGCAAGGCAGAGCGAGAGGGTCTGGAGCGCGTCGAAGGTGCCCTCCTTGTCCTCCTGCATGTCCTTCGAATAGGCGAGCGGCAGGCCCTTCATCACGATGAGGAGCCCCGAGAGCGCGCCGATGATGCGGCCGGACTTCGCCCGCACCAGCTCCGCCGCGTCCGGGTTGCGCTTCTGCGGCATGATCGAGGAGCCGGTGGTGAAGCCGTCCGACAGCCTCACGAAGCCGAACTGGGCCGAGGTCCAGACCACGAGCTCTTCGGCGAAGCGCGACAGGTGCACGGCGCAGATCGCGGCCGCCGAGAGGGCTTCGAGGGCGAAGTCGCGGTCGGCCACGGAATCGAGGGAGTTCGCGGTCGGCCGGTCGAAACCGAGCGCTGCCGCCGTGGCGTGCCGGTCGATCGGGAAGGATGTGCCGGCGAGCGCCGCCGCGCCGAGCGGGCACTCGTTCAGCCGTGCGCGGGCATCGCGCAGGCGCCCGCGGTCGCGCCCGAGCATCTCAACATAGGCGAGGAGATGATGGCCGAAGGTGACGGGTTGGGCCGATTGCAGGTGGGTGAAGCCCGGCATCACCGTGGCGGCATGAAGGAGCGCCTTCTCGGCCAGGGCGCGCTGCAGGTCTTCCGCCTGCGCGTCGAGGCTATCGAGGGTGTCGCGCACCCACAGCTTCATGTCGGTGGCGACTTGGTCGTTGCGCGAGCGCGCAGTGTGCAGGCGCCCCGCCGTCGGGCCGACGATCTCGGTGAGCCGGCTCTCCACGTTCATGTGGATGTCCTCGAGCTCGCGCTTGAAGGCGAGCTGCCCGGACTCGATTTCCGCCTGGACCGACTTGAGCCCCGCCTGAATCGCGGCCACATCTTCCGCCGGCAGGATGCCGGTCTCGCCCAGCATCGCCACATGCGCCAGCGAGCCGCGGATGTCCTGGGGCGCGAGGCGCTTGTCGAACCCGATGGAGGCGTTGATCTCCTCCATGATCTCGGCGGGGCCGCTCGCGAAGCGCCCGCCCCACATCCGGTTGCTCATGACCTGTCAGACCCTCTCGCCGCACCGGCCCATCGCGGGATCGCAAGGATGAGGCCCAGCCGCCTCGCCTCCTTCGCCGTGGGAGCCGCCCTCGTCACCGCGCTCGGCGCCGGCCTCGCCCTATACGGGACGGGCCGCGGCGGCAACGGGCCCGAGGCCGGCGGCCCCTGCCCGGGTGCCGCCGAGGCGATCACCCGGGCGGCCCCGCATACCCGCGGCGAGGTCGCAGCGATGCAACTCCTTGACGTGCCGAAGCCCGCGCCGGACCTCGTCTTCAAGGGGCCGGACGCCGCCGACACCTCGCTCGCGGCGCTGAAAGGTCGGGCGCTCCTCGTCAATCTGTGGGCGACGTGGTGCGCGCCCTGCAAGGCGGAGATGCCGGCCCTCGACCGGCTGCAGGGCGAGCTCGGCGGCCCGGATTTCGCGGTCGTCGCGATCAACCTCGACACCCGCAACCTCGACCGGCCGCCGGCCTGGATGCGCGACAACGGCATCACGCGGCTCTCCTACTACGCCGATCCGGGCGGGCGCGTCCTGCCGGCCGTGCAGCGCGACACGGGTTCGACCGGACTGCCGACGACGCTCCTCATCGACGCGGGCGGCTGCGAGATCGGCGTGATGAAGGGGCCGGCCGAGTGGTCGAGTGAGGACGGCAAGCGCCTGATCCGCGCGGTGCTCGGCGCGAGCACGAAGTCCTGACGCTGCTTGTCATCAAGGATTGATCCGCGGCCCGCGAGCGGGCAACCCGGCGCCATGAACCGGTCCCGCCCCCTCTCCGCCATCCGCACCGCCCTCACCGGCGAGGCCGGGGGCGGCCTCGTCCTGATGGCGGCCGCGGCGTTCGCCCTCGCCGTCGCGAACTCGCCGCTCGCGGAGGTCTACGCCCACGCGCTCCACGTCCATCTCGGCCCGCTGAGCCTGCTCCACTGGATCAACGACGGCCTGATGGCCGTGTTCTTCCTGCTCGTCGGCCTGGAGATCAAGCGCGAGGCCCTCGACGGGCGCCTGCGCACCTGGCCCGCCCGGGCCCTGCCGGGCCTGGCCGCCCTCGGCGGCATGGTGGTGCCGGCTCTCGTCTACGTCGCCTTCAATGCAGGCGCCGGGACGCTGCGCGGCTGGGCGATCCCGGCCGCCACCGACATCGCCTTCGCCCTCGGCGTCCTGGCGCTCCTGGGAACGCGGGCGCCGGTCTCCCTCAAGATCTTCCTCAGCGCGGTGGCGATCGTCGACGACCTCGGCGCCGTGATCATCATCGCCCTCTTCTACACGGGCGGGCTCGACGCGACGATGCTCGGGCTCGCCGCCCTGACGCTCGCCGGCCTGTTCGCCCTCAACCGGCTCGGCGTCGCGCGGCTGACACCCTACCTCGTCCTCGGTGCCGTCCTCTGGGTCTTCGTCCTGCGCTCCGGCGTGCACGCCACGGTGGCGGGCGTGCTGCTGGCCCTCGCGATCCCGATCCGCCCGAGCCCCGGCCGCCCGGAGGACCCGGCCTCGCCGCTCCACATCTTGGAGCACGGCCTGACCCCGTGGGTCACCTATCTCGTCGTGCCGGTCTTCGGCTTCGCCAATGCCGGGGTGCGCCTCGTCGGCCTCACGGCCGAGGCGCTCCTTCATCCGGTCACCCTCGGCGTGGCGCTCGGGCTCTTCCTCGGCAAGCAGATCGGCATCTTCGCGAGCGTGCGCCTCGCCGTGGCGGCGGGACTCGCGTCGCGGCCTGCGGGGGCGACCTGGGCGCAGGTCTACGGCGTGGCGATCCTGTGCGGCATCGGCTTCACCATGAGCCTGTTCATCGGCGGCCTCGCCTTCGCGGACGCCGCCCACGAGACCGAGACCAAGCTCGGCGTGCTCGGCGGCTCGATCCTGTCGGGCATCGTCGGAGCCGCGTTGCTCGCCCTATCGGCGGACCGCGAGCGGACGGGGGCCGCACGGAGTTCGGCCTGACCGTTGCGGTGCGGCCGCGCCGCCTGTAACCCCGCCGCCCATCCGGCCCCGCGCGGCCGACCGCACGGAGAGGCGCCCGATGCGCTACTATCTCGGCCTCGCGACGACCTTCCACGACCCGGCGCTGGCCCTCGTCGGACCGGACGGCGACGTCCTCTTCGCGGAGGCCGCGGAGCGCTACCTGCAGTACAAGCGGGCCCCGAATTGCGAGCCGGACCCGGCCTCGCGCATGGTCGGATTGCTGAAGGCCCATGTGCCGGACGGGGCCGAGATCGTGGTGGCCTCGAGCTGGGGCCCCCAGTTCACGGACTTCCTGAAGGGCCAGGCCGGGAGCGGCGCCTTCGACCTCGAGGCCCTCGCCCGCCACCCGAACCATCTCAACCGCTCCTTCGTGCCCGAGCAGGCCGAGCGCATCTTCATCGCCGACCTCGCCCAGGCCCAGGCGCGGGCCGGCTACGGCACGCTGCTCGCCCTCAACCAGGAGATCCGCGGCGGCGGCGGCAGCCCCCGCGCCCGGATCAGCCAGCAGCGGCGCTACACCCATCACCTCACCCACGCCGCCTACGCCCTCTGGGGCAGCCCGTTCTCGGACGCGACGGCGCTGATCGTCGACGGCATGGGCGAGACGGGCGCCGCCGCCCTCTACCGGCTGCGCGAGGGCCGGATCGAGGAGGTGCGGCGCCATCGCGGGCGCGGCTCCGTCGGCTTCCTGTACGGGCTCGTGACGGATCTCGCCGGCTTCGACCAGGTGAAGGGCGAGGAGTGGAAGATCATGGGGCTCGCCCCCTACGGCCGCACCGATCCCGAGCTGATGGCGCTGCTGCGCCGCCTGTTCTCGGTCGAGGACGGGCGCCTGCGCTTCGCCGACGAGGCGAATGTGCAGGCGGTCGCCGCCGCGATCCTGGCACGGCGCCCGGCCGACGCCCTCGAATCCGGCTGGGCCGACCTCGCCCGCTGCGGGCAGGACATCTTCGCGGAATTGATGGACGCCCTCGTCGAGGAGGCGTGGCGGCTCGCGCCCCACGAGAACCTCGTGATCGCGGGCGGTTGCGGGCTCAATTCCTCCTACAATGGCCGGGTGCTCGGCCGCTCCGGCTTCCGGCGCCTGCACGTGCCCTCGGCGCCGGGCGACGACGGAAACGCGGTCGGCGCGGCGTGGCTCGCCTACGCGGAGGACCATCCGGACTGGCGCGGCCCGCCCGGGACGGCGCGTCCGCTGACCCCCTATCTGGGCTCCCGCGTCTCGACGGAGCCCTTCGAGCGGATGGCCGCGTGGGAGCCGCGGGCGCGCCGGCTCGGGCATGACGGCGTGACCCGCGAGGCCGCCCGCATCCTGGCCGAGGGCGGGCTCGTCGGCTGGGTGCAGGGCCGGGCGGAATTCGGGCCGCGGGCACTCGGCAACCGCTCCATCCTGGCGGATCCGCGCCCCGCCTGGGCCAAGGACGCGCTCAATGCCAAGGTGAAGTACCGGGAGGCGTTCCGCCCCTTCGCGCCCTCGATCCTGGCGGAAGCCGGCCCCGACTGGTTCGAGGATTACGCCGACAGCCCCTACATGGAGCGGACGCTCGTCTGGCGCGAGGCGGTGCGGGAGCGGGTGCCGGCGGTGGTGCACGAGGACGGCACGGGCCGGCTCCAGAGCGTGACGGCCGCGCGCAATCCGGCCTACGCCGCCCTGATCGGGGCGTTCCGGGACCTCACCGGCGTGCCGATCCTCTTGAACACCAGCTTCAACGTGATGGGCAAGCCGATCCTCCACACGGCGGAGGACGCGATCCTGATGTTCTACACCACGGGGCTCGACGCCCTCGTGGTGGAGGACTGGCTCATGACGAAGGCGGGCTAATGCCCTGATCCTACTCGCAAACCTCGACCCGCTTGTAGACGAAATTGTCCTCGTCGAGCCATTCCTTGCGGCGCTCGTAGTGGCAGACGGGCGAGCGGCGCGGGCGCACCACGACGGTCTCCTCCTCCACGTAGACCGGCCGCGCCCGGTAGGCGGGCGGCGGCGGGGGCGCGGGCTGGGCGCCGTTGATGAGGGCGTTCGCCGCGACGCCGCCGAGGACGCCGCCGGCCACGCCCCCGAGGATCGCCGCGTTCATGCCGTCGCGGGCGAAGGCGCCCGGGACCCCGGCGCCGATGAGGAGGGCCGCCGCGAGGGCGGCCCGGACGAGGGTGACGGACGGGTTGAGGGACACGCTCGAAATCTCCGGTTCGCGTTGGGGCAAATCCAACACCCGGATGCTTAAGAATCCGCCAATGCGCCGCGCACGATCCGGTTGAGCGCGGCCGGAAGCGGACCTGCAAAATCAATCGTGCGTTGTGAGTGATCGCATCCACGCGATCACGTTTCGCGACGTCGGCGCGTAGATCGCGATCATCCCCGCGGCGGGCCGGAACGGCCCCCTCCGGGCGCCCTCAAGCCGGCACGAGCAGCGCGTCGAGGCTCCCGATCACGATCGTCGGCGGCAGGTCGGCGTACTCGTCGGGCGCGGCCCTTCGGTTCACCCAGGCGGTGGCGAAGCCGAAGGCGGCGGCGCCCGCGATGTCCCAGCGGTTCGAGGAGCAGAACAGCACGGCCTCCGGCCCGATCCCGAACCGGTCGCAGGCGATGCGGTAGGCGGCCGGGCTCGTCTTGAAAGTCTGCGCCGGATCGACCGAGAGCGTCGCGTCGAGGTGGCGGCCGAGATCCGCCGAGGCGACGGCGCGTTCCAGCATGGCGGCGTCGCCGTTCGAGAGGATCGCGGTGCGCAGGCCCCGCGCGCGCAGGGCGTCGAGGGTGGCGGGCACCTCCGGATAGGCGTCGAGGTCGCGGTAGGCGTCGAGGAGGCGCCCCCGCAGGGACCGGTCGACGCCCGGGTACCGGGCGAGGGCGAAATCGAGGGCCGCCTCGGTCAGCGACCAGAAACTCCGGTAGCGCCCGGTCAGCCCGTAGACCCAGCTGTATTCGAGCTGCTTCGTGCGCCACGTCTCCGAGAGCGGGACGGCCTCGGGGCCGACGGCCCCCTCATGGCGCTGCACCGCCGAATGCACGTCGAACAGGGTTCCGTAGGCGTCGAAGACGGCAAGGCACTTGCCGGCGAGCAGGGTCTCGGACATGGGCGCGCACCGCGTCGGGTCGGGCCCCGGATATGGCGTAGCCTCGCCCCGCGGACAGGGGACGCGAGGCCGCCGTCACGCCCGCCGCAGGCGCAGGCCGAACAGGCGCAGCGTGGCGAGCAGGATGAGCCCGTAGAGCGCGAAGCCCGCGCCGCCGAGGAGGGCGAGCACGGCGACCTCGCGCAGGTGCGGCAGCGGCGGCACCAGCCGGTCGGCCAGCGGCAGGCCGTAGAGCGCGACGAGGCTCAAGCCCCCGCAGGCGATCACCACGCCGAGAATCGTGACGAGGAGGCCCCGGCCCGGCGCCGTCCAGCCGCGGCGCAGAGCGAGCACGACGAGCAGGAACAGGTTCACCCACTGGCTGACGGCCGTGGCGAGCGCGAGGCCGGTGACGCCGTAGGGGCCGGTGAGCAGGATTTTCAGGCCGACATTGACGGCGATCGCGGTCAGCGAGGCGATCAGCGGCGTCGCGGTGTCCTGGCGGGCGTAGAAGCTCGCGACCGCGCTGCGCACCAGCACCACGGCCGGCAGCGCGAGCCCGTAGGCGGCGAGGACGGAAGCCGCGCGGGCGGCATCCTCCGCACTGAAGGCGCCGCGCTGGAACAGGGCCGCCATGATGAGTCCCGGCAGCGTCAGGAAGGCCACCGTGAAGGGGGCCGAGAGGGCGAGCGAGAAGCCCGCCGCCCGGTTCTGCGCCGCGTGGGCGCCCGCCACGTCGCCGGCCGCGATGCGCCGGCTCATCTCGGGCAGCAGCACCGTGCCGGCGGCGATGGCGATGACGCCGAAGGGGAGCTGGTAGAGCCGGTCGGCGTAGTAGAGGGCCGAGACGGCGCCGGTCGGCAGCAGGCTCGCGATGATGGTGTCGGCAAACGCCGCGATCTGGAACCCGGCCGAGCCGATCACGGCGGGCCCGAGCACCTTGAAGAAGCGGAGCATGTCGGGGTCGGCGAGCCGCGGCCGGGCGAGGTGCGGGGCGATGCCGGCCCGCCGGCAATCCCACCAGACGAGGGCGAGCTGCAGGATTCCCGAGACGACGACGCCCCAGGCGGCGGCGTAGGCCGCGTTCGGGAACAGGAAGGCGAGGCCGAGAGACGCGAGCATCGCGAGGTTGAGGAGCACCGGCGCGCCGGCGGCCGCCGCGAAGCGCCGGTGCGCGTTGAGAACGCCGGACAGCAGCGTCACCAGCGTCATGAACAGGAGGTAGGGGAAGGTGATGCGGGTCAGCGCCACCGCGAGGTCGAAGCGGGCGGGGTCCTCCGCGAAGCCCGGGGCCAGCGCCCGCACCACGAGGGGCATCAGGGGCAGCGCGAGCGCGACGAGGATCGCCTGCACGATCAGCATCAGGGTGAAGACGCGGTCGGCGAAGGCGCGGGCCTCGCCCGCCGCCCCGGCCTCGGCCCGGCTCGCGTAGGCCGGCACGAAGGCGGTGTTGAAGGCCCCCTCGCCGAAGATGGCTCGGAAATGGTTCGGCAGCCGGAAGGCGACGACGAAGGCGTCGGCTACCGGGCCGGCGCCCATCACCGCGGCCATCACCACGTCGCGGGCGAAGCCCGTGACGCGGGAGACGAGCGTCCAGCCGCCGACGGAGAGGATGGAGCGGATCACGGGCAGGCGCCCCGTCTTCCGCCCACGGAGGCGGCCCGGGAATGCGCGCCGGCTTCGCGGCCTTCGATCGAACGGGAGGAAATGGCTCTGGCGCCCTGTCTCGGGCCGGGCCGGCCCGGCGGCGCGCATCAAGAGCCGGTTTCGCGCCGCATCTCAAGAGGCGCCGCACCCGCCTCTCCCGTTCGGGAGAGGTCGAGTGCGCAGGATGCGGACCGGGTGAGGGATACAGGTCTTTCCGGAGAGGTCGCACCCCTCACCCCGACCCTCTCCCGAACGGGAGAGGGGGCGCGTCGTGCCTCCCGTGTCGACGGGGCAACGTCGACGCCTGGGAGGCGGGAACAGCGTAGCCCGGACGGAACCGGCCGGCTCGGGCCCGCCGGCCTACTTCGTCGCCTCGGCGTACATCTGCTCCACGTGCTCCCAGTTCACGAGGTTCTCGATGAAGGCCTTCAGGTAGTCGGGACGCCGGTTGCGGTAATCGATGTAGTAGGAGTGCTCCCACACGTCGACGCCGAGGATCGGCTTGGCGCCGTGCACGAGCGGGTTCTCGCCGTTCGGGGTCTTCAGGATGGCGAGCTTGCCGTCCTTGACCGCGAGCCAGGCCCAGCCCGAGCCGAACTGGCCGATTCCCGCCTGGATGAAGTCCGCCTTGAACTTCTCCGCGCCGCCGAGATCCTCGTCGATCTTCTTGGCGAGCGCGCCGGGGATCGCGCCGCCGCCGTTCGGCTTCATCCACTGCCAGAAGTGGATGTGGTTGTAGTGCTGGCCGGCGTTGTTGAAGAGGGCCTGATTGGTGTTGTAGCTCGCCTTGACGATCTCCTCGACGCTCTTGCCCTGGAGATCAGTGCCCTCGAGCAGCTTGTTGCCCGTGTCCACGTAGGCCTTGTGGTGCTTGTCGTGGTGAAACTCCAGGGTCTCCTTCGACATGTAGGGGCCGAGCGCGTCGTAGGCGTAGGGGAGTTCCGGCAGGGTGAAGGTCATCGGCATCGCTCCGGGCGTGGGAGGCGGCCTCTCGCGAGGCCGCGTCCTCGGGTGAACCTGTGCCGGCGGCACGCCAGCGGCGCGCCGTCCTGAAGGCAACGGCCGCTTAGGTAAGTCGGTGCCACCGCCGCGGCAACGTCGGGCCGCCCCGCGCCTGTGCGAAAGCTTGGCCTTGGGCTAGGATGCCGGGGCGCGGCGGAGGTGGCTTTCCCCGGCGCGAAGTCCCGTGGACGAATCCGGACCTCGGCCGGTGAGGCCCCGTTTCGGATTTTGCAAAACCGGGCCAGGGTTTTACTGTTCCCGGGCCGGGCCGTCCGGCCAGTACCAGAGAGTATCATGATCGTTGCGCTGCTCGCGCTCGCCGTCGCCATGATGATCGGCGGCACCGCCTCGGTGATCCAGGGTTTCCCCTTCGTGCGCCTGGAGAGCGGTCTCGCGATGGTGATCGCGGGGGCGACCGTGGCCTCGGCCGGCGCGGTCATCGCCGGCCTCGCGGTGGTGGCGGACCGGATCCGCCGGGTGGAGCGGGCGCTCGCCCTCGACGCGGCGGTGCCGGCCGCCCCCGATTTCGGCGCGCTGCCCCGATCCGGTGCACCGGCCTTCGCGGGCACCGGCTTCCCCGGCGCCGCCCTGCCGCCGGACGCCTTCGCGCCGCGGTCCGAACCGGCGGCGCCGGACGGGCCGAGAGGCCGCCCGTCGCTCGGCCTCGGCGCGGCCGCGCCCCTCGGCGGCGCGGCGTTCGGCGGGCTGGCGGCGGGCGCCGCGCTGTCCTCGGGCGGGGTCGCGTTGCCGGATCTCGGCACCGGGCCGAGCCGGGCCGCCGGGGCGGAGCGGCGCGGCGCGGAGCCCGAACTGCCCGAACTCGAACTTCCCGAGCCCGAACTGCCCCTGCCCGAGCCCGAGCAGACGGGCGATTCCGGACTCAGCGCCGACCGCCGCGAGCCCATCGTCGACGCCGTCCCGGAGCCGGATGACGGCATCGCCCCGAGGACGACCTGTTCGCGAGCCCGGAACCGGCCCCGCATCCTGCGGAGGACGACATCGCCCTGCGCCCGGCGCTTCGGGAGGAGCCGGCCGAAGGGACGGCCGAGGAGCGGGCGGAGGAGCGGGCAGCGGACGCGGGCCGCCCCGCCGAGGCGGATGTCGCGGAAGCCGCCCCCACCTCGCCGGCGCGCGAGATCGTCGGCACCCATTCCTCCGGCGGAAACACCTACGTGATGTACGCCGACGGCGGGATCGAGGCGGAGACGCCGCGGGGCCGCTACACCTTCAACTCCCTCGACGAGCTCAAGGCGTTCGTCGATTCCGGCGGCGAGGGCCAGACCCACGGGGCCGCCTGAGCGGCGGGACGCAGCGGGGGCTCCTCCCGTGGAGAGCGGAGCTTCGCCGGACGGGCGAAGGCTCGCCCGACCGCCTCAGACCAGCGGGTTCAGGGCCTCGTTGCGGGGCGGCAGGGGGGCCAGCATCGTCAGGCTGAAACCCTCGGGCGCGTAATCCGTCGTCACCTCGGCCTGGACCTGGGTGGTCAGCACCCGCTGCAGCAGGCGCGAGCCGAAGCCCTGGCGGCGCGGCGGCTCGACGGGCGGGCCGCCCGATTCCCGCCAAGCGAAGTGCAGGATGCCCGCCCTGCCTCCGGGCTGGACCGACCAGGAGACGGCGACGCGGCCGCCGCGGGTCGAGAGGGCGCCGTACTTCGCGGCGTTGGTCGTCAGCTCGTGGATCGCCATGCCGATCGGCACCGCGATCTCGGAGGCGAGATCGACGGACGGCCCCGCGAGCGTCACGCGGCCGTCCGCGCCCCCGTCCATCGGCCCCTCGGCGTAGGGCTTCAGCTCGTTGACGAGGAGCGAGCGCAGGCTCGCCGTCTGCCACGTGTCCTCGGTCAGCACCGAGTGGGTGTGGGCGAGCGACATGATGCGGCCGACGAAGGCCTCGTAGAAGCTCTCGATGCTGGAGGCGGTCCGCGCCGTCGAGCCGACGATGGCCTGGACGGTCGCCAGCGTGTTCTTCACCCGGTGGTGCAGCTCGCGGATCAGGAGGCTCTGGCGCTCCTCGGCGAGGCGCCGGTCGGTCACGTCGGCGACGACGCCGATGAGGCGGCGCGGCAGGCGGTTCGGCGCGTCGCGCTCGAAGCGGCCGGCCATCTCGATCGTCCGCCACGCCCCGTCGCTCTTGCGGCGGATCCGGCCGGAGACGTGCAGGATCCCCTCCTCCCGGAGCGCGGCCGAGATCGCGCCGCGCACGGGCTTGCGGTCGTCCGGGTGCAGGACCTCGTTCAGGAATTCCGTCTTGCCGACGCTGCCGTCCTCGGGCGTGCGCCCGAAGATCTCGAACATCCGCTCGTTCTCCCAGATCGCCTGATCGTCGAGCATGTGCCACTCGAAGATGCCGAGCCGGGCGAGCGAGGTCGCCACCCGCAGGCGCTGCTCGCGGCCGAGGAGGGCGTCGCGCGCCTCGACCCGGGTGGTGATGTCCTGCACCACCCCGACCATGCCGGAGAGCTCGCCCTCGGGCCCGGCGAGCGGCTGGCCGCGCACGCCGACGATCACCTCGCGTCCGTCCGAACGGACGATGCGGCTCTCGAAGAAGGAGGCGCGTCCCTGGGCGAGCGCGTCCCGCACGAGCCCGCCGATGCGGGCGCGCTCGGCCTCGCTGAGGCCCGCGCGCAGCGCCCGCCAGGTCAGCGAGGGCCCCGGCGGATGGCCGAGGATCTGGGCGGCGCGGCGCGACAGGGTGATGCGGCCGCTGCCCGCGTCCCAGCGCCACTCGCCGAGGCCGGCGGCCGTGAGGGCCTCGCGGTTCTGCTCGGCCCGCACCGCCTCGTCGGGGTCGAGCGCCTCGACGACGAGGGTGCGCCCGGCCGCCCCGGAGCGGGTGACGCGCACCTCGACGGCGCGGCCGTCCGCCCCGCGCCAGCTCTGGAGGCCCTCGGAGGTGAAGGGACGCGCGACGAGTTCGGAGAGCGGGAGACCGGTCAGATGCCCCGGCTCGTAGCCGAGGAGGCGGCACAGGTGCCGGTTGGCGTCGAGGATGCGGTTCTCGGCCGGCGACACGATGGCGAGGCCGACCGCCGCCTCCTCGAAGGCCGCGCGATGAAGATCGCCCGCATCCGCCGCCGGGTCGTCCACCCTGTCGCCCAATCCGTACCTCGCAAGGTCCCGGCGTCGCGGAGGCGGTCCGCGCCGACCTCCGCCGTGCCGGGCGGCCTCAAGATGGACGCAGGCTCGCGCAGCGGCAAGGCGAGGCCGCACATCGCCCTGTGCGCAGCGGCACCGACGCGCGTTTCGTCAGGTGCGGACGAATTCGAGGTAGGTCGGCCGCCGCCCCGCCGCGATCGCCTTCGCCTCGTAGCGGGTGCCCGGCCAGCCGGGATAGGGGCTCGTCCAGTCCGCGGCGGCCCGCGCCGTCCAGGCGAGGCCGGGGCAGCGGGCGGCCCGCACCAGGGTCCAGCCCGCGTAATCGTCGATGTCGCTGGCGAAGCGGAACAGGCCGCCGGGCTTCAGCACGCGGGCGATCTCGGCGAGCGACGCGTCCGAGACGAAGCGGCGCTTGCGCTGGCGGCGCTTCGGCCAGGGATCCGGATAGAGCAGGTAGACCCGCGTCAGGCAGGCGTCGGGGAGCGCGGCCACGAGTGCCGTGACGTCCTCGTCGCGGACGCGGATGTTGGCGAGCCCGCCCTCGTCGATCTCCCGCAGGAGCTTGACGACGCCGTTGACGAAGGGCTCCGCGCCGATGAACCCGATCTCGGGATGGAGGCGGGCCTGATGGGCGAGGTGCTCGCCGCCGCCGAAGCCGATCTCGAGCCAGATCTCGCGCTTGGTGTCCGGGAACAGGGTGGCCGGGTCGAGGGGCGCGCCCGCTTCCGGCAGGCCGACGCGCAGCCGCGGCAGCAGCTCCGCGAGGCGCTGCTCCTGGGCCTCGCGCAGCCGCTTGCCCTTGCGCCGGCCGAAGAAGGCGCGCTCCGGCGCCTCAGGCGTGCTCCGCCCGGTTGTCGTCACGCAACGCTCCGTACGCGCGCCCGCTCGATCGGGCGCGACAGGCTCCCTCTTCCGCGCGGGAGAGGGCTGGGGTGAGGGATACGCCGTATCCGGAGAGGCCGCGTCCCTCGCCCGGGGCCGCGGTCAGGCCAGCGCCGATTTCAGCGCCTCGGCGAGGTCGGTGCGCTCCCAGGAGAAGCCGCCATCGGCCTCCGGAGCGCGGCCGAAATGGCCGTAGGCCGAGGTGCGGGCGTAGATCGGCCGGTTGAGGCCGAGCTTCGTCCGGATGCCGCGGGGCGAGAGATCCATCGCGTCCGTCAGCACGGCTTCGAGCTTCGCCTCGTCCACCGTGCCGGTCCCGTGCAGATCCACGTAGATCGAGAGCGGCTTGGCGACGCCGATGGCGTAGGCGAGCTGGATCGTGGCGCGGCGCGCGAGGCCGGCCGCGACGACGTTCTTGGCGAGGTAGCGCGCCGCGTAGGCCGCGGAGCGGTCGACCTTGGTCGGGTCCTTGCCCGAGAAGGCGCCGCCGCCGTGGGGCGCCGCGCCGCCGTAGGTGTCGACGATGATCTTGCGGCCGGTGAGCCCCGCGTCGCCGTCCGGACCGCCGATCACGAACTTGCCGGTCGGGTTCACGTGCCAGACCGTGCCCTCGTTGACCCAGCCCTGCGGCAGCGCCTTCAGGATGTAGGGCTCGACGATGGCGCGCACGTCCGCCGAATCGAGGCTGTCGTCGAGGTGCTGGGTCGAGAGCACGATCTGCGTCACCTCGACCGGGCGGCCGTTGGCGTAGCGCACGGTGACCTGGCTCTTGGCGTCGGGGCCGAGAACGGCGGCCTCGCCCTGGCGCGCCTTGCGGGCGTCGGCGAGGTCCTTGAGGATCTTGTGCGCGTAGAAGATCGGGGCCGGCATCAGCTCCGGGGTCTCGTCGGCGGCGTAGCCGAACATGATGCCCTGGTCGCCCGCGCCCTCGTCCTTGTTGCCGGCGGCGTCGACGCCCTGCGCGATGTCGGCCGACTGGGCGTGCAGGTGGATGGCGATGTCGTTGTTCTTCCAGTGGAAGCCGTCCTGCTCGTAGCCGATGTCCTTCACGGCCTCGCGGGTCAGGTGCTCCAGATCCTTGAAGGTCACGGAATCGGGGCCGCGCACCTCGCCGGCGATCACGATGCGGTTCGTTGTCGCCAGCGTCTCGACGCCGAGGCGCGCCTCGGGCATCGCCGCCAGATAGGCATCCACGACGGTGTCGGAGATCCGGTCGCACACCTTGTCGGGGTGGCCCTCGGAGACGGATTCGCTGGTGAACAGGTAGTCGGAACGCGGCATGGCGGCACCCCTCTTGCGGGCGCGCCCTGCACTCGGCGCTCGACCCGGTCCAATGCCGGGTTCTCGCATCCGCGAGAGCGGATGGTCAAGATGGAATGCCGAACGCGTCCGTTTTAACGGACGTCGTTGCCGTCCGATCAGCCGTTCAGCTTGCGGTCGAGGGCGTGGACGGCCGCCGCGATGTCGCGCCGCGTATCCTCCGAGACGTTCTCGGAGAGGTGTCGGGCGAGCACGTCGACGAGCGCCTGGAGATCGCCGCTGCCGCCGATGTCCTGCTGGCGGTCCTCGCCGAAGCCCTGCGGCGGGATGTCGTCGAGGCGCTTCATGCCCTGGAAGAAATGCTCCAGCGACACGCCGGTCATCCGCGCGAAGATCTCCAGATGCACGGCGCTGATGCGGTTCGTGCCCTTCTCGTATTTCTGGAGCTGGGCGGCCGACATGCCGAAGCTCTGGGCGACGCGACGCTGGGTGAGGGACGCGCGACGGCGCTCCTCGGCGATGCGCTGCCCGATATAGGCATCCCGATCGTCGGTCTTCTGGCCTGCCATGGATGTCTCGTCACGTCTGTCGGTCGCCGCCCTACGGGCAAGAGGCTGGCGCGCTACGCTTAAGGTTCGGGCGTGACTTTGTCACGGCACGCCTTTCCGAATACGTAATACGCATCGCGGAGGCGTGCCACAATCGCCACAGGTTCGGGTTGCCCGCGGCCGTTCTGAAACATCTCGGACCGGACGTCTCAGCGTTCGAGAAGCTGGTTCTTCACCAGGTACTTGATGCCGCGGTCGAAGGACTCGTCGGTGTTGCCGCGCAGATCGACGCTGTAGGCCTTCTCCTGCGCGCCCTCTCTCAGGGGCTTGTAGTAGACGTTCATGTTGAGGATCAGATTGGAGACCTTCTGAACCTCGCCGACGAAGATGCCGTCCGCGCCGAGCTTCCGGCCGAACGCATCGGCGCAGCCGCCGCACGCGCGCAGATCCGCCGTCCGTCCCACATCCTCCCGGACGGGCTCCGTGGACACCAGGGCATATCGGCCGCTGTCCTTGAGCAGGGTGCGGAACTCCTCGCTCGTGCGTTTCAGGCGCGCCCGATCCTCCTCCGTCGGAGCCACCGGGGTGCCGCCCGCGAACTGGAAATCGAAGACCGCGACTTTCGCCGGCTCGGCCCCTGCCGCGCCCGCGAGCAGGATCACCGCCGCAGCCGAAGCTGCGGCCAGACTCACGGCCCGAGCCGACGTCCCGAACGGACTCCTCATGCGCCATCCTTCCTGTTCTGCCGGCGGCGGGGGCCGGGCTTTCCTCCGGGGAGGAACGCGGGAGCGGGCGGTTCGATGCCCCCGCCGCGCGCGAGCCGGCCGATCGCGGGAGCGGGGCCGCGCGGTCGCGACGCGATGAGGGCGAGGCCGGCGAGCAGCGCGCCGGCGGCGAGGTCGGGCAGGTAGTGGCCGCCCGCGCCGACCGTCCCGACGATGACGGCGGCGTTGAGCGCGATCGCCGCCGGACCGATCAGCCGCAGCGGGGCGAGCGCCCAGGCCGTGAGGATCGCGAGGCAGACGTGGAAGGACGGGAAGGTCACGAGGGCGCGGATGTCGCCCAGAGCCAGGAAGCGGAGGTTCCCACTCCGCAGGCGCTCCAGGGGCTCGAGGTGCCAGAACGCCCCGATGGTCTCCAGATATCCCGCCGGCACCCTGTCCGGCGCGTAATGGGCGTAGGGCCCGACGGCCGGCAGCAGCGCCGAGACCGCGATCACCACGAGGAGCGTGCCGGCAAACAGCCGGACGAACCGCCAGAGGCGGCCGAGCCGGCGCGCGGTGGCGAGCGCGATGACCACGAGCGCGACCTGAGGACCGCTCGAATGGTAGGCGAGCGCCAGGCACCGCGACAGCGCGGGATGGTCTGCGAGAAACCCGAGATAGGCCGTCCAGTCGAAGCCGACGGCCGCCTCGATCCGGGCGAGCGCCGGGTCGACCAGCGGAAAGGACAGGGTGGCGGCGAGGAGGTGCAGAATTGCGGCGGAGAGCGTGAGCGCGATCAGGCAGGCGCTCGCCAGCGCCATGCCCCGGAGCGTCGGCTCGGACCGGACGGAGCCCCAGAACGCGGAGGCGAGGAGGAGGGCCGCGACGAGGCCGGCGCAGGCGGCGAACCCGGCGGGCGCGACCGCGACGCGCAGGAATGCGAGCCAGAGCGCGTCGACGGCCACGACGCCGACGACGAGCGCCCAGAGGCCGAGGCCCGGGGCAGCGGTCGCGCGGGAAAGCCGGAGGAGGCGGCCGAGCCGGGACCTCGGATCCCATCGCCGTGCCCATGCGGGCCGATGAGCCGGGCCTAGGGTTCCTGCCGTCATGTCCGAGGTCGCACTCCGCGTGAGGGCGACCGGATCCGGTTCCGCCCGCACGGAGATACGCGCGGCGGCCGGGATGGTTCGCGGGCGTACGCGCCGGCGGCCCGGCGGCAGCGATCGGAGAGGTGGATGGCGTCCCCGGCAGGGCTCGAACCTGCGACCCCAGGTTTCATACCACCTCGGCTTTCGCCGCCGCCCGCGAGGGCGTTCGTGGCCTGGACTATCCCTTCGCCCTAGGCACCCCCGCGAGGGATGCCCTTAGGCGCCGCCCGTCTAGTCTCTACACCTTCCCGCCGGGCGAGCCGGCGGGCTTGGCTCGGGATCGGCAGGGCGCCTGCGCGCCGTGAGCTTTCCCCGAATTTGAGCGGATCCGTCGCGCGGTTTCCCGGCGCGACGCCCAATTTGGCCTTTAGGAAACCTGTGCTCTGTCCAGCTGAGCTACGGAGACTGAACCGCCCCGTCCTTAGCACCATCGCCGAGCGAGGCCAACCGGAGCGCGCGGGCGCGGCAGGGCCCGGCCGGGGGCGCTCATTCCGTCTGGAGGCCCGCCTCCGCGACGGCGAGGCCGGCGACGCCGCGCAGGCCGAGCTCCAGCGCCCGGACCCGATGCAGCAGGCTGATGCCGCGCATCGTCGCCGCCATCGCGGCCTCGCCGTATCCGTCGAGGAGGCGGGCCGCGCGCTCGATCTCCTCGGCGCACCACGCGTCGAGCTGCGGCGCCTCGCTGGGCGAGGCGACCTGAGCGATGATGGCGGGTTCCGGCATCTCATGCATCGGCAGCATCCTATCCGAAACTGTCTAGAAACACACATTACAACTTTCGTACAATCTGGTGTTGTGTTTCGCCCGGCGCGGCGCGCCGTCGCGCCTGTGGCACGACGGCCCCAATCGCTGGAATTCAGCGTCGGCCGCCCGGTCCGGGCCCGGATTCCGCTACGATTCCGCGCTCTGATTCGGACCGATGAGAGCCTGCCCCATCACCCGCCGCGCGGCCGGAGCCTGGCTCGGCGCCGTTCTCGCCGCCGCTCCGGCTGCGGCCGCGCCGCGCCTCGGCCCCGCCGAGTGCCGTGCCGCCCCGGCGCGCCGGGACGCGCTGCAGGGCGTCGCCGCCCGCGGCGAGATCGTGCTCGCGTCCGGCACCCGCGCCGTGCTCGGCTCTCTGCGCTGGCCGGACGAGGCCGAGGCCGCGGCGGCCGCCGAGGCCTGGCTCGCGGGCCGTCGCGGCCGGCCGCTCGACGTCGTGGTGCGGGGCGAGCCCGACCGCTGGGGGCGGGTCCGGATCGACGCCGCGGATGCGGAGGAGGCGGTCGACCTCGCGGGCGGCCTCGTCGCGGCGGGATTCGCCCAGGTCGATGCGGGCGAGGGCGACGTGCTCTGCCGCCCGGCTCTCCTGCGCCTGGAGGAGGCACCCCGCCGGGCCGGAAGCGGCGTCTGGCGCCGACCGGTGCGGGAGGCTAAGGACGGAGCCGCGCTGCGGGAAGAGGCCGGGCGCTTCGTGGTGGCGCAGGGCCGCATCCGCAATGTCGGGGAGCGGCCTTCGCGCACCTATCTCGATTTCGTGCGCCGCGGCGAGGACGGGCTGACGGTGACCGTGTCGAAACGCACTTGGCGCCGGCTGCAGGAACATGGTTTCCATGCGTCGGGGCTGACGGGACGCGTCGTCCGGGTGCGGGGCATCGTCGAGATCTGGCGCGGGCCGGTCCTCGACATCGCGAGCGCCGAGATGATCGAGGTTCTGGATTCGGACGGGACGGAACCGCGTGTGGCGGTTCCGGAGAGGGAGCGGGCGCTGCGGCGCTAGACGGCATGGACGGGGTCTTGCAGGAAGCCGGTTCACGGGGCGCGCGCCGCAGGGCGCCGGCCTCGCGCGCGTGGCCTTTGCGCGCGCGCCTCTCCGCGGGATCGGCCGCCCTCGCGCTCGTCCTCACGGCCTGCGCCGGCGAGCACACAGGCGCCGTGCTGACGCCGGCCGCCGTGACGGTGCCGGCCGAGGCGCCGCGCACCACCGGGCGCGAGCGCTCCGCCTCGGACGCCGACCACGCCAAGCTCGTCGCCTCCTTCGGCGGGGAATACCGCGCCCCCGCGGCCCTGCGTCTCCTGAGCGACGTCACCGACCGCCTCGTCAAGGCGAGCGACCGGCCGGACCAGACCTACGTCGTGACGCTCCTCGATTCACCCGTCGTCAACGCCTTCGCCCTGCCGAGCGGGCGGCTCTACGCGACGCGGGGCCTCGTGGCGCTGGCGAGCGACACCTCCGAGATCGCCGCCGTCCTCGCCCACGAGATCGCGCACGTGACGCTCAGCCACGCGAACGCCCGGACGGAGCTGGAGCTGCGCTCGCAGCTCGTCAGCCGCGTCGTGGCCGACGTGCTGAACGATCCCGCGACCGGCGCGCAGCTCCAGAGCCAGTCCCGCTTCGCCATCGCCCGGTTCTCCCGCGACCAGGAGCTGGAGGCGGACGGGGCCGGCGTGCGCACCCTGGCGAAGGCCGGCTACGACCCGTTCGGCGCCGCCCGTTTCCTCACGGCCCTGAACAGGACGGTGGCGCTCAAGGCCGGAACCGGCAGCCCGGGCGAGCCGGACATGCTCGCCACCCACCCGGCCACCGCCGAACGGGTCGCCCTCGTCACCCGCGCCGCCCGACGCATCGGCGCCCCCGGCATCGGCAGCGACGACCGCGCCCGCTACCTCGCGGCGGTTGACGGGATCGCCTACGGGGACGATCCCGGCGAGGGCGTGGTGCGCGGGCGCCGCTTCGTCCATCCGAGCCTCGGCATCGCCTTCGACGTCCCGGACGGCTTCGCGATCGAGAACACCCGCAACGCGGTGCTCGGCACCACCAACGAGGGCAGCCGCCGCCTGCTGTTCGATCAGGTCGAGGCCAGACCCGGCCAGGGTCTCGACGCGGTGCTGAAATCCACCTGGAACGACGCGCTCGAGGCGGGCTCGGTCGAGAGCCGGACCATCGCCGGGCACGAGGGCGCGGTCGCGCTCTCCCGCGGCAAGGACTGGACCTTCCGCCTCGCCGCGATCCGGATCGGCGACACGGTGTTCCGGATGATCATGGCGGCCAAGGGCGCCACCGACCCGGACCCGGCCTTCCGCCGCTGGACGGGGAGCCTCGCGGCCCTGAACCCGGACGAGTCCCGCACCCTGAAGCCCCTGCGCATCCAGGTGGTCCAGGCGCCGTCCGAGAGCGCCGAGGAACTCTCCCGCCGCATGGCGGTCTCCGACCGCCCGCTCGAGCGCTTCCTCGTCCTCAACGGCCTGGAGAAGGGCGCGGCCCTGAAGGTCGGGCAAGGCTACAAGGTGGTGGTGGAGTAGGGGTCTCCCGCTCCCTGGCGGGGCCAAGCCCACCTCTCCCGTTCGGGAGAGGTCGAGTCGGCGACAGCCGACCGGGTGAGGGGTGCGACCTTTCCGGAAAGACCTGGATCTCTCACCCCAGCCCTCTCCCGAACGGGAGAGGGAGCGCGCCGCCCTCAGGCGGCGGCGAGCGACATCGAGAGCGATTCCTTCTTCATCAACTCGCGGTAGAAGCCGTCGAGATGGGTCAGCTTGTCGGGCGAGCCGTCCTGCACTATGCGGCCGCCCTCCAGCACCACGATCCGGTCGAAGTCCTTGAGCGTCGAGAGCCGGTGGGCGATGGCGATGACGGTGCGGCCCTTCATCAGGTTCGCGAGCGCGTGGCGGATCGCCTCCTCGGACTCGGCGTCGAGGGCGGAGGTGGCCTCGTCGAGGAGCAGGATCGGCGAATCCTTCAGGATCGCGCGGGCGATGGCGATGCGCTGGCGCTGGCCGCCGGAGAGCTTGACGCCGCGGTCGCCGACGATCGTGTCGAACCCGTCCGGCAGCGCGTTGATGAAGTCCGTGCAATGGGCGGCCTCGGCCGCCTTCCAGACGTCCTCGTCGGTGGCTTCGGGCCGGCCGTAGCGGATGTTCTCGCGCAGGGTGCGGTGGAACATCGAGACGTCCTGCGGCACCACCGTGATCGCCTCGCGCAAGCTCTCCTGCGTGACGCGGTTGATGTCCTGGCCGTTGATCAGGATGTCGCCGCCCTTCACGTCGTAGAAGCGCTGCAGCAGCGAGAACAGGGTCGACTTGCCGCCGCCCGACTTGCCGACGAGGCCGATGCGCTGGCCCGGCTCGATGGCGAGGTCGAAATCCGTGAACACGCCGCGGCCGTCCGGATAGTCGAAGGCGACGTGCTGGAAGTCGATCTTGGCGCCGTGACCGGTGAGCGGCACGGCCTCGGGATGGTCGATCAGGTCATGCGGCTGCAGCAGGGTGTGCAGCGCCTCCGACAGGCGGGCGGTGTGCTGGGTGGCGTCGACGAGGGCCACCGCGAGGTCGCGGGTCGCCGCGAGGATGCGGATGCCGAGGGTGCAGACGAGAACGACCTGGCCGTTCGTCGCCTGTCCCGCCTCCCACATGGTGATCGCCCAGTAGAGGAGCCCCAGCACCGCGAGCACGGTGAGCACCGCGTGCACGATGCGCAGCTTCTCGAGATAGAGGAGCGAGGAGCGGCGCGAGCGCATCTCGACGCCGATCGTGCCGTCGAAGCGCTTGAACTCGCGCTTGAAGGCCGAGAAGGCGCGCACCAGCGGCATGTTGCCGACGAGGTCGACCATCTCGCCGTCGACGCTCGCGGCCTTGGCGGCGAAATCGTGGTGCAGCGGCTTGCCGGCCGCCGCCATCTTGAACATCAGCACCACGACGCTGCCGAAGATGCCGGCGAGCACCAGCGCCATCGTGACGTTGACGGTGGCGATGTAGACCAGCGAGCCGATGGCCGCGACGCAGGGCGGCATCACGTTGAACACGAACATGTTCTCGACCGTGAAGATCGCGTTCGAGGTCGCGGTGATGCGGGAGGCCAGGGTGCCCGGCTGCCGGTCGGCGAAGAAGGAGGGCGAGTGCCCGGTCATGTGCCGGAACAGGTCGCGGCGGATGTCGCCGGTCACGCCCACGAAGGTGAACGAGCCGACGAGGCTCGCCACGCGCCAGAGCATGTTGTCGGCGGCGATGAAGGCGATGAGGACGGCGAGCGCGCCCCAGATCAGCCCCGCCTGCGGACCCTTGCTCAGCGCGTCGACGACGCCCTTGAGGGCGTAATCCGTCGAGACGGAGAAGCCGACGGCGCCGAGCACCGCGACGAGGATCACGAGGTGAGGCAGCCAGCGGCGCTTCAGGTAACGACCGACGAAGGCCCAGGGGCGGTCGGCGTATTGGCAGAGGTCTTCCATCGCGATGGTCATCTCGATTTCAGCGGACCTGCGGGGCGGTGGGACGGGGCGTGACGGCGCACACGCGAAATTCATACCCGAGGCGGCAACGCAAAAGCGTCGCCATACGTTGCAAGCGCCCGCCCTCGCGATCCGTTTTATTCATCGAACCTGAACGCCAGTTGAGCGGCCCGCGTTTCCGGGCCCCTCGCGAGCGTACGCTTCCCTCACGCGCGCTCCGCACGGCGCGTCTCGGGCATGATGAGGGCGACGAGGCCGAAGGCGACGAGGCCGACCACGGCGAGGCCGAGGAAGGCGGTCTGGCTGCCGAACCGGTCGGCCATCAGCCCGGCGAGCGAGGTCGAGAGCGCCGCCCCGATCCCCATCGCGGTGCCGACCGCGCCCAGCGCGAGGTTGAAGCGGCCGGTCCCCCGGGTCGCGTCCGAGACGACGAGGGGCACCATCACGCCGAGCACGGCGGCCGAGACGCCGTCGAGCACCTGGATCGCCACCAGCAGGGACGGGCTGTCGGTGTAGGCGAACAGGAGCCCGCGCAGGGGCAGCGCCGCGAAGCCGAGGAGCAGGACCGGGCGCCGGCCCCAGCGCTCGGCCGCGCGCCCGAGGGCCGGCGCGCAGACGGCGAGCACCGCCTGCGGGACCATGATGCAGGCCGCGATGAGCGCGGTCGCGGTCTCGCTCGTGCGCAGCGTCAGCACGCTGCCGACGAGGGGCAGCATGGCGGCGTTGGCGAGGAAGAACAGCGTCATGCAGGCGGCGAAGCACAGGAGCGCCCGGTTCGTCATGAGCATGCGCAGGCCCCCGCTCTCCGCGGGCGCCGCGGCGCCGGCCTGGGGCGGGGCGTCGTGGACGATCTCGTCGGCCCGGATGAAGGAGAGGGCGAGCAGCGTCGGCACGACGAGGGCGGCCGTCAGGTAGAAGACCGCGTCGTTCGAGAGGTAGTAGCCGCAGGCGCCCATTCCGGCCGCGGCGAGGGCGTTGCCGATCGCCTGGAAGCTGGCGTTGCGCCCGAGCCGCTCGCCCGCCCGCGCATGGCCGACGAGGCCGATGCTGATCGCCGCGATCGCCGGCGTCAGCACGCAGCTCGCGGCCGAGTGGGCGGCCATGGCGAGGAGCACGACGAGGAAGCTCGGCCACATGGCGAGCGCGAAGGCGCTTCCCGAGATCGCGACGACCGAGAGGCCCGCAGCGAAGCGCTTCGAGCGCGCCACGTCGACGAAGGCGCCGCCGGGGACCTGGCCGAGCAGGCTGACGAGGCTGCCGACTGTCAGCGCGAAGCCGATATCGGCCTGGGTCCACTTGGCCTGCGTGAAGTAGACGGCGAGGAACGGCCCGAAGCCCGTCTGCAGGTTCGCGACGAAGAAGGCGAAGGCGTCGAGGCCCCGGCGGCTCGCGCGCGAGATCGTCTGCGAGACCGGGACGGGCTCGGGCATCACGTCCGGCGCCCCCTCCACGCTCACCTCGCTCAGTCGCACCGGGCGCGCCCGGTAGTCGGGTCTCGGGATATGGCGGTCCCGTGGCAGGTTGGCACGCCGGCTCTTCGGGCGCGGTGCCGTCATCGATCCGGCGCCCTCTCGGGCGGCTTGTCGGCGGGGACGGGCGCGGCCGCCGAGCCCGGCGGAATGCCCTGCGGCGCAGCCTGCGGCGGCGGCTGGGGCGGCTGGGCGGCGGGCTGGGTCGCGGCGGGCTGCGCGGCCGGGGCCGCCGGATCACCGTCCGGCGCGGGGCCGCCGGGGCTCGCGGGCCCGAGGACCACGATGGGTTCGCCCGCCTTGTACTCGGGCGAGACCCGGACCTGATTCCGGCTGAGCTGCAGCACGACCCGGCCGGCCTTACCCTCGGGCGAGAAGCGCAGGGAGCGCCAATCCACGGCGATCTTGCGGGAGCCGACGCCGAGGAAGCCGCCGAAATCGATGATCGCGGCGCGGGGGCGCCCGTCCTTGTCGATGATCACGTCGATGATGCGGCCGAGCTCGTCACCGTTGGCGGCCCGCACGCCCTTGCCGAGGACGCCCTCGTAATCCTGCGTGTCGAGCACCGTCGCGGGCGTGCCCTGCTGCGGGGCGGCGGGCGGAGCCGGCGCAGGGACGGGCACGGTCGCGACGGGAGGTGCGGCGGGCGGCGGCACCGGATTGGGCTGGGTGGGCGCGGAGGCCGGCGCGGGTTGTGTCGGGCTCGGGCTTGGGCTCGTCGCCGGCTCGCCGCCCGTGGGCGCCGTCTCCGCCGCCGCGCCCGCGGCCCACAGGACGGCCGTCGCGCTCGCGATGATCCGGAATGGTCTGAACACGCGGCATCCTCGATGAAGTGGTCGCACCGGCTCCGGGCACAACCGCGGCTGTTCGGGCGGGTTCCGCCGGGGCGCGGAGGGGCCCCTCTGCCCACCGACCAAGGCGAAGTTGTGAATCCGGCGGCCGGCACGGGGTGAAGGCCGCAAGATCCGGGCCGGTGTGTCCTCGCGGGGACGGCCGCCCGCTCGGATCAGACGGGCCCACGGCCAAGTCTGGTTTTCGCCAAAACGTCGTCGTACAGAGGCGCCGATCAGAACAAGAGGCCGTGTGTTCGAGGCGGCCACAGAGAGGATCAGACCCATGTCTCTCCCGTCGCGATCCCTGCCGTCCAGAGCCTGTGCCGCGGCGCTCCTGGCGGCCGCACTGTCCGGCTGCCAAGCGCTCGGCGGCGGCGGCGGCGTGATGCCCGCCAGCGAGGTCGGGCCGCCCCCGTCGATGCGCAGCGGCCTGCCGAATCGGGAAGTTCGCGCCGCGACCGTCGACGCCGACGGCGCGCCCCTGCAGACGGCGCCGACGCGCCGCCTCGATCTGCCCAAGAACGCGCGCGGCGAATCGCGGACCGCCGATTCCGGCTCCCGCCGCATCCGCCGCGACGAACTCGAGGGCGGCAGCGAGGGCGGCTCCAGCTCCGGTGGCATGGCGCCGGCCCTCAGCGCCAGCGGCGGCGTCGGCCTGGGCGGGCGTTTCTGAGGCAGGGTCTCCGGCCGCAGGCATCGGGCGCCGCGGCCCGGCCTCAGCGCATGTGCGCGATCGCGATGCTGACCTCGATCAGGCGGAAGCCGACGCCCGCCTGCCGGAGTGCGTCGACGGCGGCGTGACGGCTGCGGGCGAGCGGTCCGTCTGCATCCTCCTCCAGCCGCCGGATCGTCGAGAGCGAGAGCTTGCTGGCGCTCGCGAGGTCGGCGAGCGTCCAGTCGAGGAGGCCGCGCGCCGCCCGCAGATGGGCGCCGCGGATCTGGTGCTGCACGTCGGAGCCGACGTCGGTCGCCGTCTCGCCCACCGTGGCCGACGGGGGAAAGGTCAGGCCCGTCCATTCCCGGATCGCATCCGAGCCGTTCTGCACCGGCACGACGAGGGTTCGGAAGCTCGTGCGGCCTCCGCGGGCGACCTGCGCCTTGAAGTCAAGGGTGAAGGGCTGCCGCCTCTCGCGCATCGCCGCGTGCTGGCGCAGCACCTCCGCGCGCTCCTCCGGGACGATCGGAAGGTGCCAGTTCCGCAGCAGGTCTTCCGGGGCGAGGCCGGTCAATTCGCACCAGCCGGGGGCGTGGAGCACCTCGCCGTCGGCCGTCCAGACCCAGGAGACGATGGTGCCGTGCTCGAAGATCGCCCGCTGGCGGTCGTTCTGCGCGCGGATCGCCAGGGACACCCTCTGCTCGCTGGTGATGTCCACGACGACCCCTGCGGCGCCGGCCGGCCGGCCGTCCGGCGTGAAGTAGACGTCGCCGCGGCTGAGCACCATGCGCATGGTGCCGTCCGGGCGGATGATGCGGAACGTGTGGTCGCTCAGGATCCCCTCGTTGAGGATCTGACTCGCATCTTCCAGGACCGCCCGGTCCTCCGGATGGATCAGGCTGCGGAAGAGTTCGTAATCGGGACGGATCGTCCCGTCCTCGATGCCGAACAGCCTGTAGAGGCCCGAAGACCACACGTACTCCTTGCGCGCGAAGTTCCAGCCCCAGTTGCCGGACAATCCGAAGGACTCGACCATGCGCAGGAATTCGCGTGACGAGAACGCAAGGGTCGGAGGATTCATCGCGGAACGTTCGGGGATCAGTTGCAGCGACGGTTCGATGTTCGGCACGGCAGCACTCATCGCGCGGCGTCTGAGGCGCGCGTGAGCGCGGGGCCAGGCGGAGGGCGCCCTCCGTCGCCGGCCGGTCCCGGCGCCGCGATCGCGATGTGACGGATGGGGTCGGCGCGCGACGATAAGCCCGTACCGGCTCTTTCGATCAGCGCCACTGAGCGGATTTTGCGCATCTTGGGTCTGATTGAGATTTTTCAATGATCAATTCGGCAGCGATAGGACAAAATTAGCCCAATTGCTGACCTTGCTTGATCAGAGCTACACCAAACCAAGTTTTATTCAAGGAAAAAGGCACACAACCGTACTCTGCCGCATCTCTTTGCTGCGCGCCCTCTTGCCGTCCTCGGACTCATGAGATCAGCGCGCGAGACTATTCGCGGATCGTGCGTGCCAAATACGTTTGCAACTTCAAATTGATCTTTGAACAGAGGTCGGACGGGCCGCGGCTCGCGCCCTGCCCCTCGGCCGGGTTCGCTCGTCCGCGCGGAGTCCGCCGGAGACGCCCCTCGCACCGGCGCGTCTCGGCAGCGGTCTCGACGTCGGTCCCGTCGGCGCCGATGCGTCCTCGGATCTATCGGCGCCGAGGGCGGGCGGCCTCAGGCGGTCGGGGCGAGGCGGCCGCCGTAGTAATCGTCGAGGCGCCCGCCATAGCCCGGGTCGGCGAAGGCGTCCTCGCCGGGACCGTGGCTCGGGGCGCCGGCGAGCGTGTCGCGGTCGAGATCGACCACGTAGCCGCCGAGCTCGACGCTGTAGGTGAGGGCGCGCCAGGGCAGGGGATAATGGCTCTCCCCGAGACCGAGGAAGCCGCCGAAGGCGAGCACGGCGTAGGCCACTTGGCCGGAAACCTTGTCGACCATGAAATTGTGAACCGCGCCGAGATGCTCGCCGGCCCCGTTGTAGACCGTGGTGCCCTCGACCTTGTTCGAGGCGATCAGGCGCCGCGTCTCGTCGATCGGAACGCCCTCGGCGGAGGGGTCGAGTTCCAGGGAGCCGGGCTTCCGCAGGCTGCGCTCGTTGGGCAAGTCCGTAGGCATGGGAGATCCTGTCTCTTCTCTCGTCGCGGTCGATCCGGGAAAATTCCGCGTCGCCGGGCGGGTTCCGGATGCGGACCGGGTCCGGTCCCGAATCGACATGCCGGCTCCGGAGACCGGGGCGCGGTCGGCCGAGAGGCCGCGCAGGGCCCGCAGGCCGGGGCCGAGCGCCGGGCCGGGGGCGGCGCAGGCCCGGCGACGGACACGCTAACTCTTTGCACAGAATGCGAATTCTTCTTGCGTACGGGACCGCTCCCGGCCCGGGCCGGTGCCGGGCCGAGGCTCGAAGTACAGTTGCTTGCGCTGCAAGTTTTCCGAGATCAGGATGGATTATTGCATTCGGGTGAATCGCCGGAGGCTGGACCAGCATCCGCCAGACCTGTGGATGAGGCCGGGGACAACGACAGTTTCCCCTTGGAACGGTCGCAGCACCGCTTAGTTGTTGCAGCTATGCGCCCCGTCCCACGGGGCCGCCACGCGTCCGCGTTCTCGAGCGCGAGCATCGGAGGAAACCCATGGCGACGAAGACGGAGACCAAGGCTGCGCCGAAGGCGAAGGCCGCCGCCCCCAAGGCGAAGGCTGCCGCTGCTCCCAAGGCCGGCGGCGCGACTAAGCCCAACGCCCTCCAGCAGCCCCTCAAGCCCTCGGCCGAGCTCGGCGCCATCGTCGGCACCAGCCCGCTCCCGCGCGGCGAGGTGGTGAGCAAGGTGTGGGACTACATCAAGAAAAACAATCTCCAGAACCCGCAGAACAAGCGCGAGATCCTCGCCGACGACAAGCTGAAGAAGGTCTTCGGCAAGGACAAGTGCACCATGTTCGAGATGAACAAGCACCTCGCGGCGCACCTGAAGTCCTGATCTCGCGAAAGGCCAATCCCGGCTTCGTCGCAGCGGGTCCCCGCGGGATCCGCCGCGACGCCGCCGCGGCGGCCCGCCGGCTCAGCCGATGTGGCGCAGGAGGCCGCCGTCGACGCGCAGTGACGCGCCGCTCGTGGCGCTCGCCGCAGGACTGCACACGTAGGCGACCATCGCCGCCACCTCCTCCACGCCGGCCAAGCGCTGGATGAGCGATGTCGGCCTGTGCTCGGCCACGAACTTCCGGCCCATCGCGTCGAGATCGGGATTCTCGGCGCCCCCCGCCATCTGCTTCATGAACTCGGCCACGCCCTCGGAGAGCGTCGGGCCGGGCAGCACGCTGTTCACGGTGACGCCGGTTCCGGCGACCGTCTCGGCCAGCCCGCGGGCGATGGCGAGCTGCGCCGTCTTCGTCATCCCGTAATGGACCATCTCGACGGGGATGTTGAGCGCCGACTCGCTGGAGATGAAGACGACCCGGCCCCAGCCGCGCTCCACCATGCCGGGCATGTAGGCCCGAGACAGGCGCACGCCGCTCATCACGTTGACGTCGAAAAAGCGCTGCCAGTCGGCGTCGGGGATCTCGAAGACCGGCTTCGGCTCGAAGATCCCGGTGTTGTTGACGAGGATGTCGACGCTGCCGAGGCGCCCGACGAGGCCGTCGACGCCCTCGGCCGTCGCGACGTCGCCCGCGGCCGCGAAGACCGCGCCGGCCTTCGCCTCCGTCTTCAGGCGCGCGACTGCCGCCTCGACCCGCTCGGGCCCACGTCCGTTGATGCCGACGCTCGCGCCGAGATCGGCGAGTTCGCGGGCGATCGCGTAGCCGATGCCGCCGGTCGAGCCGGTCACGAGCGCGTGCCGCCCTGTGAGATTCAAGTCCATCTGCGTCCCCAGTCCTGAGAGCCCCCTGCCTGATCCCGACAACGCGCGAGGCGGCTGCCGGTTAACCGCGTTCGTCCGGGTGCCGCCGCAGCACGCTCGCGAGCCCCCCCATCGCCGCGAGCGCCACCGCCGACCAGAGCGCGAGGGCGACCGCGCGGCCGGGCTCCGCACCGTGGACGAGGCCGAACAGGACGGCAACGAGGGCCGCGCCCAGCGACTGCCCGGTGAGCCGCGCCGTCGATTGCATGCCGCTCGCGCCGCCGCTGCGCTCGCGCGGGGCACTCGTGATGATGACCTTGTTGTTGGGCGCCTGGAACAGCCCGAAGCCGAGCCCGCAGAGCGTCAACCGCCAGACGGTGTCGGCGGTGGAGGGGGCGTCCGGCAGCAGGGTGACGGCGACGAGCCCCGCCGCCATCAGGCCGAGGCCGAGCCCGCCGAGGAGGCCCGGGGGCCAGCGGTCGGCGAGCCGGCCGGAGACCGGCGCCATCGCGGCGATGGCGATGGGCCAGGGCGTCAGCAGGAAGCCCGTCTGGGTGCTCGTGAGGTGCAGCACGTCCTGGAAGTAGAAGGGCAGCGCGATGTAGGCGACCATCTGGCTCGCGAAGGCGGCGATCGAGGTCGCCATCGAGAGGGCGAAGGCCGGAATCCGCAGGAGATCGACCGGCAGGAGCGGCGCCGGGAGCCGGAGCTGACGGCGCACGAACGCGGTGCCGATGACGAGCGCCGCGCCGATCTCGGCGAGCGCCAGCGGCCGCGTTTCTGCGGAGCCCAGCCCGTCGATGCCGATGATCAGGAGGCCGAAGGTGAGCGCGTTGAGGATCGCGCTCGACGGATCGAGCCGCGTCCCGCTCCGGGGCGTGGCGGGCAGGGTCCGCGAGGCGACGAGGAGGGCGACGAGTCCCACGGGCAGGTTCACGAGGAACAACCAGGGCCAGGACGCGGCGGACAGGATCGCGGCGGCGACGGTCGGGCCAGCGGCCGAGGCGACCGCCACCACGAGGGCGACGTTGCCGACGCCCCGCCCGATCATCCGGTGCGGGTAGACGAAGCGCACGAGTGCGATGTTGACGCTCATGATGCCGGCTGCCCCGAGCCCTTGCGCGATCCGCGCGGCGACGAGGAGGGTCAGGCTCGGCGCGAGGGCGCAGGCGACGGAGGCCGCCGTGAAGACGACGAGGCCGCCGAGATAGACCCGCCGGTAGCCGAGGCTGTCGCCGAGCGAAGCCAGCGGCAGGAGCGCCGCCGTCACGGCGATCTGATAGGCGTTGACCACGAAGATCGCCTCGCCCGCGCCGACCGCGAGGTCCTTGGCCATCACCGGCAGGGCCACGTTGACGATGGCCCCGTCGAGGACCGCGAGCGTCATGGCGAGCCCGATCGCCAGCATCGCGAGCAGCCGCTCGCGCGCGGGCAGGCCGTCCTGGTGCCGGGCTGCGGCCTCGCCCGCCTTCTCGGCCATTCAACCCTCGGCCATGCGCTGCACGCTCGCTCCGGCCCGCGGATAGCGCCCGCTCCGAGCCGCCTCAAGTGCCCTATGTCACCCCGCTGACGGCGCGCGGCGCCGCGTCATCCCGGGAGGTTGCATGCGTTTCCCCGCCCTCGTCGTCGGCCTCGCCCTGGCGCTGTCGCCCCTGCCGGCCCCGGCCCAGGACGCGCCCGACGCGCCGCTCGGGATCGGGCTCGAAGGCTTCCCCTACCCCTATCCGGTGCGCTTCCTGCCGCTGCGGCGCGACCACGAGGCCCAGCGCCTCGCCTACATGGATGTGGCGCCGACCGGGACCGCCAACGGCCGAACGGTCGTTCTGCTGCACGGGCGCAATTTTCCGTCGAGCTACTGGCAGCCGGTGATCGCGGCCCTCAGCGGCGCAGGCTACCGGGTGGTGGCGATCGACCAGCTCGGCTTCGGCAAGTCCTCGAAGCCCGTCGGTCCCTTCACCTTCGACGCGATGGCGGCCGACACGGTGGCGCTCCTCGACGCGCTCGGCCTGGAGCGGGTCGACGTCGTGGCCCACTCGATGGGCGGCATGCTGGCCGTGCGGCTCGCCCGCAACGCGCCCACCCGCGTCAACAGCCTCGTCCTCGAGGCGCCGATCGGGCTGGAGGATTACCGCTTCAGCGTGCCGCCGGTGCCGAACGAGGTGCTCCTGAAGCGCGAGGGCGAGCTGACGGCGGACGCCTACCGCAAGCAGCTGATCACGAGCTACGCGCTCACCCTGCCGCCGGAGGCGATCGAGCCCTTCGTGTCGGTGCGCGAGCGGGTGAAGGGCTCGGGCGAATATCCGCGCTGGCTGCAATCCTTCGTGAATTCCTACTTCGCGATCTGGGGCCAGCCGGTCGTCCACGAGATCCCCCTCGTCGCCGCGCCGACCCTGTTCATCATGGGCGCCAAGGACCGCAACGCGCCGGGCAAGCCCTACGCCCCGCCGGAGCTGCAGGCCCGCATGGGCGACAATGCCGGCCATGCCCGGGCGCTTGCCGGGCAGATGCCGAACGGCCGGGCCGAGGTGATCGAGGGCGTCGGCCACCTCGTCCACATGGAGGCGACCGAGCGCTTCAACGCGCTCAGCCTCGACTTCCTCAACAGCCACTGACGGAGATGGCCATGGATGTTGGATTCATCGGGCTCGGGCGGATGGGCCGGGCCATGGCGGGATGCCTCGTGCGGGCGGGCCACAGCGTCCGGGTCTGGAACCGCTCGCCCGAGGCGGCGCGGGCGGTCGAGGGCGCGAACCCTGTCGCCACCGCCGCGGAGGCGTTTCGCGGGGACGTGGCGGTCACCATGCTGGCCGACGACGCGGCGCTCCGCTCCGTGATCGTCGAGGGCGGCCTCCTCGACTGGGCGGAGCGGCCCGGGCTGCATCTCAGCATGAGCACGATCTCGGTGGCGCTCGCACAGGACCTCGCCGCGATCCACGCCCGCGCGGGCGTGCCCTACGTCGCCGCCCCCGTCTTCGGCCGGCCGGACGTCGCCGAGACGGGCGCGCTCAACATCGTGGCGTCGGGCGAGGCGGAGGCGATCGCGCGGGCCGCACCCCTCCTCGACGCGATGGGCGCGAAGACCTGGCCCTTCGGGACCGAGCCGCAGCGGGCGAACGCCGTGAAGCTCGCCGGCAACTTCATGCTGGTCTCGGCGATCGAGGCGATGGGGGAGGCCGCGGCCTTCGCCGAGGGGCACGGCGTTGCGGGGGCCGACCTCCTCGATCTCCTGACCAACACCCTGTTCGCCTCGCCGGTCTACAAGGGCTACGGCGCCTCGATCGCGGCGAAACGCTACGAGCCGCCGGGTTTCAACCTGCGGCTCGGCGCCAAGGACATCCGCCTCGCGCTCGCCGCCGCCGAGACGGTGGGCGTGTCGATGCCCTTCGCGAGCGCGCTGCGCGACAACCTCATCGAGGCGATCGCGCAGGGCGACGGCGACAAGGATCTCGCCGCGCTCGCCCGCGTCGTGGCCCGCCGCAGCGGCCGGGGCTGAGCGCAGCGTCTCCGATCGGGAAGGCTCGATGAACCGTCAGAGGGCCCCGTCGCGGATCGCGCCGGGATCGGCGAGCGTGTGCAGCAGCCCCGCCGCGCTGTGGGCGAAGCGCAGGGTCACCGCCTTGCGGCGCGCGCCGCTCAAGGGATGCTCCTCAGGCTGGCGCAGGATCGCGCCGCCGAAGGCGTCGGCCACGATGAGGCCTGCCTCCTCCGGGATCAGCTCGCAAGGCAGCGTGTGGGGAATCGCGAAGTAGAAGCGGTCGCAATAATCCCGGTAATCCGGCCACTTCTTGTCCGCCCGGAAATCGGCGACGCTCGACTTGATCTCGACGATGGTGAGCTTGCCGCAGGCCGTGAGGGCGATCACATCGGCGCGGCGGCCGTTCGCGAGCGAGAATTCGGGCAGGCTCACCTGGCCGAGCTCGGCGAAGAGGCGGCGCACACCGCGCTGCGTGGCGGCCGCGGTCGGCGATTGCCGGCGGTCGGGCGGGAGAAGGGCGGCGGCGAGGGCTGCGGACAAGGCGGGATCTTGCGTGACGCGTCCCGAATCGGAACGGCCTCATCGAACCAGCCGCGGCCGCCCTTGTCGATGCGGCGCCGGCACCGCAGGCCGCGTGCCTAGCCCTGGAACCAGGTCAGGAGCCCGGCCCCGGGCGCGAGCAGCACGAAGGCCCAGACCAGGGCGGAGAGCACGTTCGCGATCTGGAAGTGCAGGCGCTCGACGCCGAACACGCCCGCGATCAGCGGCACCACGGCCCGCGCCGGGCCGAAGAAGCGCCCGAGGGCCACCGCGCCTGCGCCCCAGCGGTGCAGGAACGCCTCGGCCTTGGCCACCATCTCAGGGTAGTTCCGCATCGGCCACATCCGCTTGGCGCCGGACTTGTAGTAGAAGCCGAACTCGTAGGAGATCCAGTCGCCGAGCGTAGCGCCGATCGCGGCGGCGAGCACCACGGGCCAGAACGGGATGTCGGCCGCGCCGACGAGAGCCCCGATCCCGACGAGGATCACGGTCGCCGGCACGAGCAGCGACAGGAAGGCGATCGATTCGCAGAAGGCGAGGATCCCGGTGATGACGGGCGTCCACGCCTTGTGTGCCTCCACGAAGCCGAGGGTCGCGGTGCGCAGGGCTTCGAAATCCATGGAGATCCTTGCAAATTCGGCTTCGGCCGGCTTGGCGGTTCGCCCCGATGTGGGCTCGCTCCGCGGAAGGGCAAGCGGGACGCGGCCGCGGATGCACGGCTTCCCGAAAGGCGCTAAGGGCTCCTCACGACATTCCCGACTCCCGGGGCCCGCCCGGCCACCTGGATGCAGTGGGCGTTTCGTGAGTGACATACCGGGGCGGGGCCGTCCCGCACCGCGTGGGGAGGCGCCTCCCGTGAAGGTTCTGTCGATCCAGTCCCACGTCGCCTACGGGCATGTGGGCAACGCCTCCGCCGTCTTCCCGATGCAGCGCCTCGGCGTCGAGGTCTGGCCGATCCACACGGTGCAGTTCTCGAATCATACCGGCTACGGCGCGTGGCGCGGCCGCGTCTTCGACGGACCTGCGATCGAGGATCTGGTCGCCGGCATCGCCGAGCGCGGCGTGCTCGGCCAGTGCGACGGCGTGCTCTCGGGCTACATGGGCTCGCCCGACATCGGCACGGCGATCCTCGGGGCGGTGGCCGCTGTCCGCGCGGCGAACCCGGCGGCGCTCTATTGCTGCGATCCGGTCATCGGCGACACGGACCGCGGCATCTACGTGCGCCCCGGCATCGCCGAGCTGATGCGGGACCGCGCCCTGCCGGCCGCCGACATCGCGACGCCGAACGCCTTCGAACTGAACCTGCTCTCGGGCCTGCCGACGGGCAGCCTGGAGGAGACGAAGCGGGCGGTCGCGGCCCTGCAGGCGATGGGCCCCCGGGTGGTGCTGGTCACCTCCCTCGTCACCGACGCGACGCCGGACGACGCGATCGACCTGCTCGCGGGTGAGGGCGGCGCCTTCTGGCGCCTGCGCACCCCGCGCCTGCACCTCGACGTGAACGGGGCGGGGGACGCCATCGCGGCCCTGTTCTTCGTGCATTACGCCCGCACCGGCTCGGCGGCGCTGGCGCTCGGCATGGCGGGCGCCTCGGTCTACGGCCTCCTGCGCCGCACGGCCGAGGCGGGCTCCCGCGAGATCCTGACGGTCGCCGCGCAGGACGAGTTCGTGGCGCCGAGCGAGACCTTCCCGGTCGAGCCGGTGTGAGGCCGGCGCGACGTTTGGGGTCGAGCGCGGCTCAGGGCCGGAGGGCCGCCGCCCAGTAGCGCAGGCTGTCGGGGTTCACCGGTCCCCCGGCAGCCCGGTTCCGCTCCGTCACGAAGGCGTGGAAGGCTTGCGCCTCCTCGGGCGAGAGAAGATCGCGTAGCGCCGTCAGGATGCGGGTGATGCGCAGGTGGTTGTGGTCGAAAGCGCGCAGCCACGCATCCGTCCCGGCGTAGAAGCGGCGCATCCGCGCGAGGCCTGCGCGCAGGCCCGCCTGCGCCGCCGGGTCGGCGCGGATCGCCGCCGCCTCTGCGGGTGAGAGCACGGGGGCGCCCGGCACCGCCCGGCTCGCCTCCGGGAGGGGGAAGCACCATTGGATGAAGTCGTGCACGCCCTCGATTCGGGCATCGTCGAAGGCCAGCACCTCGGCGAGGCTGCGGCCGGCGCCGTCGCGCCCGGAGCCGTCGAGAAAGGCGTGGATCGGCCCCGCGCTCACTCGGCCTCTCCCTTGAGCGGGCGGGCGAGGAGCCGTGCGATCACCCCCTCGACGCTGGCCTCGCCCGAGACAATGGCGGCGACCGCCTCGGCCACCGGCATCTCGACCGCGCGGGCGCGGGCGAGCGCCACCAGGGCCGCGGCGGTGAAGGCGCCTTCGGCGAGCTTGCCGCCGGCGGCGGCCTCCGGGCTCGCGCCCTCGCCGAGGCGCTGGCCGAAGGCGAAGTTGCGCGATTGCGGCGAGGAGGCGGTGAGGACGAGGTCGCCGAGGCCCGACAGGCCCATCAACGTCTCCGGGCGCCCGCCATAGGCGCGGGCGAACCGCATCAGCTCGGCGAAGGCCCGGGCGATCAGGGCGGCCCGCGCGCTCTCGCCGAGGCCGCGGCCGGCGACGATGCCGGAGGCGATGGCGAGCACGTTCTTGCCGGCGCCGCCCACCTCGACGCCGCGCACGTCGTCCGTGTGGTAGAGGCGCAGGGTGGGCCCCGAGAGCGTCCGGGCGAGGTCGGCCGCGAGCGTCCCGTCGGAGGCGGCGAGGGTGACGGCGGTCGGCAGGTTGCGGGCGACGTCGGCGGCGAAGCTTGGGCCGGAGAGCACGGCGACGGGCGTGCCCGCCCGCAGCACCTCGGCCGCCACAGCGCTCATGAAGGCGTCGCTGCCACGCTCGATGCCCTTGGCGCAGAGGACGACGGGCGCGCCGGCCGCGAAATGGGGCCCGAGCCTGCCGAGCACGCCCCGCATGGTCTGGGCCGGGGTGACGAGGAGGACGGCCCCCGCCCCGGCCAGCGCCTCGGCCTCGGCGGTCGCCCGAATGCCGGCATGCAGGGGCACGCCCGGCAGGTAGCGGGCGTTCTCGCGGCTCCGCTCCAGCCGGTTCGCGGCCTCGGCGTCGCGCAGCCAGAGGGTCACGGGATGACCGGCCGCCGCGGCGGCGTTGGCGAGCGCCGTGCCCCAGGCGCCCCCGCCGATGACGGCGATGGGCCGCGAGTCCGATCGCGTCATGCGCAGGCTCCGTTCGCGGCGCGAAACTCCGCCGCCGAGAGACGATACAGCACGTGGCGGCACAAGGGGTTCCCCTCGGGCAGGGCCGGATGATCGAAATCCTCGGCTGCGTCGCGGCGCATGCCGAGGCGGTCCATCACCCGTCGCGAGGGCGCGTTGCCGAGGGCCGTGAAGGCGAGGACGTCCGCGATGCCGCAGCGACCGAAGAGGTCGGCGAGCGCGAGCCGAGCGGCGCGGGTGGCAAGCCCCCTCCCCCACCCGGCGCGGGCGAGGCGCCAGCCGATCTCGACGCCGGCGCCCGGGCGCTCGCCGCCGGCAAACGGCATCGGCCGGACGAGGCGCAGGGCGCCGACGAAGCCGAGGAAGGGCTCGCCCGGCATCTCCAGGACCCAGGGACCGAACCCGTCCGCCTCGAAGCGCCGGTCGAGGCTGCGCGCCTCCCACAGGCTCTCGGCCGGCGCCTTCGTCGCGGGGAAATGGCGCATCACCTCCGGATCCGCATTGAGGGCGGCGAAGGGAGCATCGTCCGCCCGTCGCCAGCGCCGCAGGATCAGCGGGCCGTCGCGCAGCGCGTCGGGGGCCGCTGGCGCCTTGCCCTTGCCGCCGCCCTTGCCGCCGCCCTTGCCGCGCCAGCCGAGGGAGCGGCGGTTGAGTAGAGCAAGATCGGCGCGGCCCGCCAGCACCGACTCGCCGAGCTCCGTCGCCGCGGCGAGGCGCTCGGCCGGCATGTTCGCCCAAGCCGGTGGGGCGACGCTCTCGCGCCAGGGGCCGCCGCAGGCATTGTCGAGGAGGATGCGCGCGAAGCAATGGTCGAGCCGCACCGGCCAGTCGGGCCGGGCCCCGGCCGCCTCCGGCAGGCGCCGGTCGACGAGGTCGCGCCAGCGCGCCTGCGCATCCGTCGCCGGGCAGCCCGTGCGCGGGAGCCTCACGCGGCCTTCGGCTCGGCGAAGGGCCAGCGGGCCCGGGCCGGCGCCGTGAGGTCGTCGACGAGGCCGAGGCGCAGCCGCTCCAGGCCCGCCCAGGCGATCATGGCGCCGTTGTCGCCGCAGAGGTTGAGCGGCGGCGCGACGAAGGGGAGGCCCGCCTCACCGGCCTGGGCCGCGAGCGCCCGCCGGATCGCCCCGTTCGCCGAGACGCCGCCCGCGGCCACGAGGGCGGTCGGGTGGCCGGCGACCTCGGCGAAGGCGCGCAGGCCCACCCGCAGACGGTCCACCACCACGTCGACGATCGCCGCCTGGAAGCTCGCGCAGAGGTCGGCGACGTCGCGCTCGGCGAGCGGCGCGATCCGTTCCGCTTCGACGCGCAGGGCGGTCTTGAGGCCGGACAGGGAGAAGTTCGCCTCGCGCCGGCCGAGCATCGGCCGCGGCAGGGCGAAGCGCTCGGGATTGCCGCCCTCGGCCATGCGCTCCACCTCGGGACCGCCGGGATAGCCGAGGCCGAGGAGCTTGGCGACCTTGTCGAAAGCCTCGCCGATCGCGTCGTCGATGGTGGTGCCCAGCCGCACGTAGTCGCCGACGCCCTTCACGGCGACGAGCTGGGTGTGGCCTCCCGAGGCCAGCAGCAGGAGGTAGGGGAAGGCGAGCCCGTCGGTGAGCCGGGCCGTCAGGGCATGCGCCTCGAGATGGTTGACGGCCAGCAGCGGCTTGCGGGCGACGAGCGACAGGGTCTTGGCCGTGACGAGCCCGATCAGCACGCCGCCGATCAGGCCCGGCCCCGCCGCGACCGCGATCCCGTCGAGGTCCGAGAGCCGCATGCCGGCGGTGTCGAGGGCGCGGGCGATGAGCCGGTCGAGCACCTCCACATGGGCGCGGGCCGCGATCTCGGGCACGACGCCGCCATAGGCCGCGTGCTCGGCGATCTGGCTCAGCACCTCGTTCGCCCGGATCAGGCCGCGCCCGTCCTCGCCCGGGGCGACGATGGCGGCGGCGGTCTCGTCGCAGGTGGTCTCGATGCCGAGGACGTTCATGCGGGCTGTGATCCGGTACGGGAGGCGTACCCTACCCGGCCGGGCCGGGCAGGGGCAACGGACGAGCGGGCGCCCGTCACTCCGCGGGCGCGATGGCGATCCTGATCGTGTCGCGCTTCGCGCCGCTGACCTCGATGAGGATCGGCGTCGTGCCGAACTGGTAGCGCACGCTCTTGCGGATCGTCGGGCAGTCGCGCCTCACCGTGAAGGCGGTGGGCGGGCGCGTGGTCTGGCCGTCCTGGCTCACGTCGATCCAGGCATCCTCCGAGAGGGTGACCTGATAGAGCCCCGGCATCGTCAGCGCGGGAAAGCGCAGGATGCCGCCGTAGGTGCCGGGCGCCGGCGCCCTGGAGGGCGGCACCGGGAACGCCACCTCGGCGTCGGGGCGCAGCTTCAGGACGGCGCCGGGCATGTCGGGTGCGACGGTGGCGCCCGAGGCGAGTTCCGCGAGGCTCGACGCGGAGAACCACGCGAGCTCGCGCATCAGCGACCAGTCGAAGGCCGTGCAGGCCGGCGGGATCCCGGCCGAACCGGCCTCCTGCGCCCGCGCATCACCGGCGACGGCGAGGAGGGCGAGGCCGATCGCTGCTGCGCGACGCATCGGCTCAATCCACCGCCACCATCACGTCGGAGGCCTTCACGACGGCATAGGCCTGGGCACCGTTCGCGAGCTTGAGGGCGTCGACCGACTCGTTGGTGATCGCCGCGGTGACGACCTGGCCCGGCGCGACCTCGATCTTCACATGGGCGGTGGTGGCGCCCTTCTCGACGGAGACGACGGTGCCCTTGAGGACGTTGCGCGCGCTGATTTTCATCGATGGACTCCGGGTCTCTTCCGCTGCCGGCGCGGCTCGCGCCGGCCCGTCCTATACACGAGGTCGGCCGCCCGCACCCGCCGCGGCCGCGCCGGGCGGGACTTCAGGGCCGGTTCTCCCCATCCTCCGCCGCCTCTTCGGTGATCGGCGCCGCGCCCCAGGCGCGGAGGGTCTCGTTGAGATCGTCGAGGACGAAGTGGCGGGCGCTGTCGCGATCGTAACCCTCGTCCAAGAGATCGTCGTAATCCGTGAAGACATGCCGGGCATACGCGGTGAGCGCGAGGCGCGCGGCGGTCTCCGGCGCGGCCCCCCGCAGGCCCGGACTCGCCAGGGCCCGGTCGAGGGTCGCCTCGTGCTCGAAGGCGGGCATGCGGGGGGCGAGGCGGCGCAGCGCCCGGCCGACCGTCTCGCGTCTGTCGCGCGGCGGTCCCTCGTCCGATCCGATCCGCCTCACGCCGACCTCCCGACCCGTGCGGGCCCGCACAGCACGACGCGCGCCCGCGCCATAATTCCCGCCCTCACCCGTGCTAACGCACGCGAAATGCCCCCGCCGATCCGCGACGATCGCGGCGCCGGGCGGATCTTTCGGGAGGCATCGATGCCCATTCGCCGTCTTCTGGCAGCCGCCCTCGTCACGGCCCTCGCCCTTCCGGCCCTGGCCCAGCCGTCCGACAAGGGCGCGGCGCCGCAGGCGACCCGCAACGTGACCGCGACCGGGGTGACGAAGCCGCCGGCCGCCTCGACCGGCGGCAGCAACCTGAGCCCCTCCGTGCGCAGCGAGATGGCGAAGGCCGAGAAGGCCGCCGCCGAGCGCAACCGGGCCTGGGACAACAAGATGCGCACCACGATGGGCTCGATCTGCCGGGGCTGCTGACCCGGACTTGGCCCGCGCCGGAGCGAGGCGCCCGTGATCCGGTTCGAGGCCGTCAGCAAGCGCTTTCCCGGTGCCCCCGGCCCGGCCGTCGACGACCTCGACCTGACCGTGCCGGAGGGCCGGACCTGCGTCCTGATCGGCCCTTCGGGCTGCGGGAAATCGACGACGCTGCGCATGGTCAACCGGCTGGTCGAGCCCGATACCGGGCGGATCTCGGTGGACGGCGCCGACATCCGGGCCGCGGATCCGATCGCGCTGCGCCGCCGCATCGGCTACGTGCTGCAAGGCGTCGGCCTGTTTCCCCACTACAGCGTCGGGCGCAACGTCGCCACCGTGCCCGAACTGCTCGGCTGGACGCGGACCCGGATCGCCGAGCGCGTCGACGCGATGCTCGACCTCGTCGGGCTCGATCCCGGCCTCTACCGCGACCGGCGGCCCGAGTCCCTCTCGGGCGGCCAGCGCCAGCGGGTCGGCGTGGCGCGGGCCCTAGCCGCCGACCCGCCCGTGCTCCTGATGGACGAGCCCTTCGGCGCCGTCGACCCCGTGGCCCGCGCGCGCCTGCAGGCCGAGATCGGCGCGATCCTCATGCGGCTGTCCAAGACCGTCATCCTCGTGACCCACGACATCGACGAGGCGATGCGGATGGGCGATCTCGTCGCGCTGATGCGGAACGGGCGCCTTGTCCAGGCCGACGCGCCCGAGCGGCTGCTCGCCGCTCCGGCCGATCCGTTCGTCGCCGATTTCGTCGGGCAGGATCGAGCCCTGCGCCGCCTCGCGCTCCTCACGGCGGGCGAGGCCGCACGCCCCGGGTTCGCGGCCTCGGGCCCGGAGATCGCGGCCGGAACCTCGCTGCGGGACGCGCTCGCCCTGATGCTGGCGGCGGGAACGGACCGCGCCCGCGTCACAGGAGGTCCCGAGCCGGCGCTCCTGACCCTGGAGGCCATCCGGGCGGCCGCCTCGGTGGAGAACGCGTCCGGTTGAGCGCGTGCGGCCCGTTCGTTCGCGTCCAAAGAGAAAGGGCCGCCCCGGCGGGACGGCCCTCTCGAAACGCAGGTCCCGTGCGGACGCTCAGCGGGAGTAGAACTCGATGACGAGGTTCGGCTCCATCTGCACCGGGTAGGGCACCTCGGAGAGGCCCGGCACGCGGGTGACGCGGGCGGTCATCTTCTGGTGGTCGACCTCGATGTAGTCCGGCACGTCGCGCTCGGCGAGCTGGCTCGCGACGACCACGATCTCGAGCTGGCGGGACGCCTCCTTCACCTCGATCACGTCGCCGGGCTTCACGAGGAAGCTCGGGATGTTCACGCGGCGGCCGTTGACCTTGACGTGGCCGTGGTTGACGAACTGGCGCGCAGCGAAGGGCGTGGCGACGAACTTCGCGCGGTACACGACCGCGTCGAGACGGCGCTCCAGCAGGCCGATCAGGTTCTCGCCCGAGTCGCCGCGCAGGCGGATCGCCTCGGCGTAATAGCGGCGGAACTGCTTCTCGGTGATGTTGCCGTAATAGCCCTTGAGCTTCTGCTTGGCGCGCAGCTGCGTGCCGAAGTCGCTCATCTTGCCCTTGCGGCGCTGGCCGTGCTGGCCGGGGCCGTACTCGCGGCGGTTCACGGGGCTCTTCGGGCGGCCCCAGATGTTCTGGCCCATGCGGCGATCGAGCTTGTGCTTCGCCTGAACGCGCTTCGACATCGCGTATCCTCTCAACAGTCACTTACGAGGAACGCGCCCTCCTCTTCCGCCCGGAGGCGGACGACAGGGCGGGGTTGAGGCCGCCCACGGGTGCGTGTGAAAAAGCCACGGGGCCCCTCATCGGAGCCCCGCGAACTGCGCGTCCATAGTTCAAACGGGCGGACCCGTCAATCCGCCGGAGGGCGCCGAGCCCTCAGCGGGCGCCCTTCGAGGGCGTGCTCGGGTCGGTCGCCGAACCCGGATTGTTGCCGGAACTGGTGCTGGCGCCGCTGCTGTGGCCGCTGCTCGGCGCGTTGCCGGCGCCCTGGGCGAGCGCGAGGCTCGCGCTGCCCGCGATGAGGGCGAGCGCGATCAGGGGAGCGTGGAGCTTCATCGGTTTCCTCGTTCTTCGTTCGTGGCGGGCCTGCAATCCCGCGCCCTCAGGACGGGCGGCGGGTTCAACGGCCAACCGGCCGTGCGGCGCGCCTGTTCCACGACACAGGCGAGGACACGGGCGAGCCAACCTGCGCGACGCGCGTTGTGATGGATGGTCCGTCGACCGCCCAGCTTCAAGGAACGACCCGATGTCGCTTCGCCTCGCCTGCGCCGCCCTCCTCGCCCTCGCCACGGTGCTGCCGGTCGGCGCCCCGCAGCCGGCCGCGGCCGGCCCGGCGCAATCCTACCTGTTCGGGGAGAAGCGCTTCCGGAATGCCTGTCGGCCGCCGCTCAAATACGCCGCCGGGACCTGCGTCCGCCGCTGCCCGGCCGGCTACCAGGACATGGGCCGCACCTGCCGCTTCCGGAACATGCGCTGGTGAGCGCCCCTACTGGAGGGTGAGGGGCATCGCCTCGACGGCGACCTCGTGCAGGCCGCGGCGGGCGAGCGACGCCCGCAGGGCCGGGCCGAGGCCGGCGCCGCCGGTGAAGGCGCCGATCACGGGCGCGTCGCCGGCCGCGCCAGAGCCGAGGAGCTGGATCACGCGCCGCGCGATGGCCGGCGCCGGGTCGATCCAGGTCACCGGCCAGGGCGCGAGCCGCTCGAACCGGGCGAGCAGCAGCGGGTAATGGGTGCAGGCGAGGCAGACGACGTCGGTGCGCGCCCCGGCTTCGTCGGTGACGAAGCAGGGTGCGATCTCGGCGGCGAGCGCCCCGTCGTCCACCGGCCTGCCGGCGAGCTCGGCCTCGGCGTAGTTCGCGAGATTCGCCGAGCCGATGAGGCTGACCCGGCAGGCACCCGCGTAGGTCCGGATCAGATCGTGGGTGTAGGCGCGCGCCACCGTGCCGGGAGTGGCGAGCAGCGAGACGAGGCGCGAACGCGTCGTCTCCGCAGCCGGCTTGATCGGCGGCACCACGCCGACGAAGGGCGTCGGGAAGCGCTGGCGGAGCGCCGGCAGAACCAGGGTGGAGGCCGTGTTGCAGGCGATCACCACGAGATCCGGCCGGTGCCGCTCGAGGAGCCGCTCCATCACGGCGAGCACGCGGGCGACGAGCGTCGCCTCCGCGAGTCGGCCGTAGGGGAAGGCCGCGTCGTCCGCGGCATAGACGTAGCGGGCGTCGGGCCGGGCGCGCCGCACCTGCTCCAGCACCGTCAGCCCGCCGAGCCCGGAATCGAACACGAGGATCAAGGGCTGCAGCGCCGGGTGGAGCGCTGCCGCGGAGAGGGTGGCCCCGGCCATGAGATCGATCCGCATCTGAAACGCGCCCGGCACCGTGCAATCAGCCCGAGTGTCCGCGGCGGAGGGTTAAGGCCACCTCACTGAGGCTGCAAAAAGGCTGCCGTCTCCGTGAGCCTGTTCGTAACCCCGCGGTTGGGGCCGGCGTCGGGAGCCCGGTCGGTCCGCCCCCGCACCCTCCGGCTTGGCTGCGACGAACCAGCCGAGGTTGACGAGCGTTGCCGAACGAGGGGCGGCACATATCTCCTCAGACCGCATGCGTTTCGAGGACGGAATTCTCTTCCGCCCGCCAGAAGGGAAACAACGGCATGGCAGTGACTTCGGCAGCCGTCCTGGCGGCGGGTCCCGCGCCTCGCGAGCTGAGGCCCGCCTTCCCGCCCCCGCCGGTGACGGCCCGCCCCATCGACCGCGATGCCTGGATTGCCGCCTTCCGCCATGTACGCGCCGAGACCGAGCGGCGGGCCGCGCCCCTCTCGCCGGAGGACCAGCAGGTCCAGTCGATGGCCGATGCCAGTCCCACGAAGTGGCACCGGGCCCATACGACGTGGTTCTTCGAGCAGTTCCTCCTGCGCGACCACAGGCCCGGCTACCGCATCTTCGACGAGCGGCTCCACTACCTGTTCAATTCCTACTACGTGGCCGCGGGCCCGAGGCAGCCGCGCATCAGCCGCGGCCTGATCACCCGGCCGACCGCCGCGGAGACCGCCGCCTACCGCGCCTACGTGGACGAGGCGGTGGAATCCCTCCTCGCCGAGGCTCCCCCGGAGGGTCTCGAGGCGGTGCTGCCGATCCTCGAGATCGGGCTCTACCACGAGCAGCAGCATCAGGAACTGATCCTCACCGACATCCTGCACGCCTTCGCGCAGAACCCGCTCGCGCCGGCCTACGACGCCGCATGGCGCTTCCCCGCTCCGCAGCCCGCGGAGGGGGGCGTCGTCCTGCCGGGCGGCATCGACCGGATCGGCCACGCGGGCGAGGGTTTCTCCTTCGACAACGAGTCGCCGCGCCACGACGTGCTGATCCTGCCCTGCCGGGTCGAGCGCGCCCTCGTGACCAACGCCGAATGGCTCTCCTTCATGGCGGACGGGGGCTACGCAAGGCCGGAACTCTGGCTCTCCGACGGATGGATCGCGGCCCAGACGGAGGGGTGGGAGGCGCCGGGCTACTGGCGGCGCGAGGGCGCGGCGTGGCTCACCATGACGCTGGCCGGCTTGAAGCCGGTCGATCCCGACCTGCCCGTCACTCTTATCAGCTACTACGAGGCCGACGCCTACGCCCGCTGGGCGGGCCGCGACCTGCCGACCGAGGCGGAGTGGGAGGTCGCCGCCCGCGAGGGAGGACTCGCCGACGCGTTCGGCCTCGTCTGGCAATGGACGCGCAGCGCCTACAGCGCCTACCCGGGCTACCGGCCTCTGCCCGGGGCGCTCGGCGAGTACAACGGCAAGTTCATGTCGAACCAGTTCGTGCTGCGCGGCTCCTCGGTCGCGACGCCCGCCGGCCACGCCCGCCTGCCCTACCGCAATTTCTTCTATCCCCAGCAGCGCTGGCAATTCACCGGCCTGCGCCTCGCGCAGGCCGGTGCCTGACATCGTCCTCGCGTTCCGGAGAAAGCCCGTGACCATCAAGCCCGTCTTCGCGGACGCGACGCCGATCAGCCGCCTGCCCGACGACCGGACCTTCCTCGACGACGTCGTCTCGGGACTGAGCGCGACCCGAAAATCCCTGCCCGCCAAGTATTTCTACGACGCGGCCGGCTCCGAGCTGTTCGAGGCGATCACCCGGCTGCCCGAATATTACCCGACCCGGACCGAGCTCGGCATTCTCGACGCGGCGGGCCCGGAGATCGCGGCCCTGCTGCCCCGCGCGGCGACCCTCGTCGAATTCGGCAGCGGCTCGACGGCCAAGGTCCGGCGCCTGCTGCGCCACCTGCCCGACCTCGGAGCCTACGTGCCCGTCGACGTCTCCGAGACGTTCCTGCGAAGCGAGGCCGAGATCCTGCGGGCCGACTTCCCGGCACTGCGCATCGAGCCGGTGGCGGCCGATTTCACGAAGCCCTTCGCGCTGCCCGACGGCCTCGAGAGCACGGACGTTGCCGGCTTCTTCCCCGGCTCGACCATCGGAAACTTCGAGCCCGCCGAGGCGCGGCGCCTCCTCGCCCAGTTCGGCGCCGTGCTCGGCCCGGGCGCGGGCCTGATCGTCGGCGTCGACCTCGTGAAGGACCGGGCAGTGCTGGAGGCGGCCTACGACGATGCGGCCGGTGTGACGGGGGCCTTCAACCGCAACCTGCTCACGCGCATCAACCGCGAACTCGGTGGCGATTTCCCGGTCGGCAGCTTCACGCATCGAGCCCTGTTCAACGAGCGGGAATCGCGCATCGAGATGCATCTCGTCAGCGCGCGGGCGCAGACGGTCGAGGTCGCCGGCCGCCCGTTCCGCTTCGCGGACGGCGAGACGATCCACACAGAGAACAGCTACAAGTACACGGTGGACGGGTTCCGCAGCCTCGCGGCCTCGGCGGGCTGGACGCTGGGCACCGTCTGGACCGACCCCGAGCGCCTGTTCTCGGTGCACGCGCTGAAGCGGGCGTGAAGCTGTGGCTCCACGCTAGGCCCGCTTCTCCATCATCGCCTTGACCTGCATGAGCTGGTCCCAGACCTGGCCCGGCGAGGTGCCGAGGAGGTCGAAGCCGGCGGTGATGCCCCAGTAGATCCCGATGCAGATGATCGGCACCAGAACCCAGGCGAGAAGCTCCTCGCCCCGGCGGCGGCGCCTGCGGCGGCGGCGGCGCTCCTCGCGGCGCGTCAGCTTCTGGGGCGGCGGGGGTACGGAGCGGGCGACGGGCGTGAGGGGGCCCTCATGCAGCTCGCTGGTCATGATGCCCCCCTCGTCTCGCGCGGGCCGCGGCGGCGCGCCTTCAGAGCCGTTTGCCAAACCCCCACCTGTCCGAGCGGGGGATCGCCCGGTCATCGGGCGTATCGCGTGTGGCTCTTAGCCCGTGTCGCGGGCGCGGGAAAGGACCCGAAAGCCTCAGCCGGACCCCGCCGTCGCGGATGTGACCGCGGGGTCCGGCTGCTCCTCAGGCGCGGACGAGCGGGACCTTCGGCACGGTGCGCACCCCGCCCGAGCCGCTGGATCCGCCGCCCTTGTCCTTCTCCGCCTTCTTGCGGGTCGTGGCGCGGGGCTTCGAGCGCTTGTGCTTCTTGGCCGCGTTGGTCACGTCCTTCTCGGGTTTCGGCGTCACGGGCCCGGCCGGAAATTCGAAGCCGAGGCTGTCCTTGGCGCCGGCCTTCGCCTCCACGTCCTCCGGTTTCGTCACGACGACCCGCACCGCGCCGCCGTCCTTGAGGCGCCCGAACAGCACCTCGTCGGCAAGGGGCGTCTTGATGGTCGACTGGATGAGCCGTGCCATCGGGCGCGCGCCCATCGCGTCGTCGTAGCCGTGCTCGACCAGCCAGTCGCGGGCCTCGTCCGAGAGCTCGATCGTGACGTTGCGGTCGGCGAGCTGCGCCTCGAGCTGGAGGACGAACTTGTCGACGACCTTGGCGACGACCTCCTTCGGCAGATGGCCGAACGAGATGATCGCATCGAGGCGGTTGCGGAATTCCGGCGCGAACAGCCGGTTGATCGCCTCGACGTCATCGCCGGTGCGCTTGCTCTGCGTGAAGCCGTAGGCGGCCTTGGCGAGGTCGGAGGCGCCCGCATTCGACGTCATGATGATGATGACGTTGCGGAAATCCACCTGCTTGCCGTTGTGGTCGGTCAGCTTCCCGTGGTCCATCACCTGCAGGAGGATGTTGAACAGGTCCGGGTGCGCCTTCTCGATCTCGTCGAGGAGCAGCACGCAATGCGGGTGCTGGTCGATCCCGTCGGTGAGCAGGCCCCCCTGGTCGAAGCCCACGTAGCCGGGGGGCGCGCCGATCAGGCGGCTCACCGTATGGCGCTCCATGTACTCCGACATGTCGAAGCGCAGCATCTCGACGCCGAGCGAGGCGGCGAGCTGCTTGGCGGCCTCGGTCTTGCCGACGCCGGTCGGGCCCGCGAACAGGTAGGAGCCGATCGGCTTGTCGGGGTCGCGAAGCCCTGCGCGGGCGAGCTTGATCGCCGAGGTCAGGGCCTCGATGGCATTCGACTGGCCGTAGACCACCCGCTTCAGGTTCTCGGTGAGATTCTGGAGAACCACCGCGTCGTCCTTCGAGACGGTCTTCGGCGGGATGCGGGCCATCGTGGCGATGGTCGCCTCGATCTCCTTGACGCCGATGGTGCGCTTGCGACGCGCCTCCGGCACCAGCATCTGCGAGGCGCCGGTCTCGTCGATCACGTCGATCGCCTTGTCGGGCAGCTTGCGGTCGTTGATGTAGCGCGCGGACAGCTCGACGGCCGCCTTCACGGCGTCGGTCGTGTACTTGAGCTTGTGGAATTCCTCGAAATACGGCCGCAGGCCCTTCACGATCTCGATCGCGTCCGGGATCGAGGGCTCGTTGACGTCGATCTTCTGGAAGCGGCGCACCAGGGCCCGGTCCTTCTCGAAGTACTGGCGGTACTCCTTGTAGGTGGTCGAGCCGATGCAGCGCAGCGTGCCGGAGGCCAGCGCCGGCTTGAGAAGGTTCGAGGCGTCCATCGCGCCGCCCGAGGTGGCGCCCGCACCGATCACGGTGTGGATCTCGTCGATGAACATGATCGCGTTCGGATGCGCCTCGATCTCCTTCATTACCTGCTTGAGGCGCTCCTCGAAGTCGCCGCGGTAGCGGGTGCCGGCGAGGAGCGTGCCCATGTCGAGGGAGAAGACGGTTGCGTCCGCCAGAACCTCCGGCACCTCGTGCTGGATGATCTTGCGGGCGAGCCCTTCCGCGATAGCGGTCTTGCCGACGCCGGGGTCGCCGACGAGGAGCGGGTTGTTCTTCTGGCGGCGGCACAGCACCTGGATCGTGCGCTGCACCTCGGCCTCGCGGCCGATCAGCGGGTCGATCTTGCCGTCGCGCGCCTTCTTGTTGAGGTTGACGCAGTAGGCGTCGAGGGCGTCGCCCTTCTTCTTGCTCCGTCCCTCGCCCTCGTCGCCGCTCGGACGCTCGGACGAGCCCTCCTCGTCGGCGCCGCGCACGGGCTTGGCTTCCGAGGCGCCCGGCCGCTTGGCGATGCCGTGGCTGATGTAGTTGACCGCGTCATAGCGGGTCATGTCCTGCTCCTGCAGGAAGTAGGCGGCGTGGCTCTCGCGCTCGGCGAAGATCGCCACGAGCACGTTCGCCCCCGTCACCTCCTCGCGGCCGGACGACTGGACGTGGATCACCGCCCGCTGGATCACGCGCTGGAAGCCGGCCGTGGGCTTGGCGTCCTGGCGCCCGTCGCCGGTGAGGTTGGAGAGTTCGGTGTCGACGTACTCGACGAGGCTGCGCTTCAGGGCGTCGATCTCGACGTTGCAGGCCCGCATCACGGCGGCCGCGTCCTGATCGTCGACGAGGGCGAGGAGCAGGTGCTCCAGCGTCGCGTATTCGTGCCGGCGCTCGCCGGCGAGCGCCAGGGCGCGGTGGAGGGCTTGTTCTAGGCTGCGTGAGAAGCTGGGCAAAGCTCGTGCCTCTGTTGGGGGCCTACTTCTTTTCCATAACGCACTGGAGAGGATGTTGGTGTTTGCGGGCAAAGTCCATGACCTGCGTCACCTTGGTCTCCGCGACCTCGTAGGTGAACACGCCGCACTCGCCGACGCCGTTGTGATGCACGTGCATCATGATCTGGTAAGCGTCCTCGTGGCTCTTGTTGAAGAACCGTTCCACGACGTGGACGACGAATTCCATCGGCGTGTAGTCGTCGTTGAGGAGCAGGACCCGGTAGAGGTTCGGCCGCTTCGTCCGCGGCTTGGTGCGGGTGATGATGGCCGTGTTCGCGCGGTCGTCGCCGCCCGGCCCGCGGGGGTTCGAGGCCGCCACCGTCACGGTTCTCTCGCTGCCCGGCCGCGATGCGGCGGGCGAGAATGCGGTGCCCCGCATCATCGGGCCCTGAGACATCTGAATCGCACCGACCCCATCTGGCGGCAACATCACGCTCGCGGGGCGCGCCGGCGAGGCGCGCTCGCTTCGACGGCAATCTATAGGCCGGGGCGCGACTTCGCCAGACGGCTGCGCGCACTTGTCCGTGTCTCTCCCGCGGCGGGGCCGGCGCTCCGTGGATCGACGGGCGCGGGGCATGCCCCGCACCGGAAGAGAAGGGCCGGCGCGGAAGCCGGCCCGTCCGCGGCGATGCCCGCCTCAAGCGGCCTTCGGCAAGCCGAAGCTCTCGAAGGGCTTCGCCAGATCCTTGGCCAGCGCCACGTGGAGGTCACGCAGCGACGCGGCCTGGGCGAGCCCGCGCTCGAAGGAACCCTTCAGGTATTCGGTCTGGATCTCCAGCGCCTTGGCGAAGGTGCCGGCCTTGGAGAGCTTCTCGGCGGTGGCCGCGGAATGCTCATAGGATTCCTTCGCGAAGCCGGCCCACTCGATGCCGATGGTCTGGGCGGTCTTCGAGGCGGCGCTGATGCCGGCGAGCAGCGATTCCACGCCGGTCTTCATCGCGGCCTCGGCCTTCGCGACGGTCGCTTCGGTCTTCTCGAGGGTCTTCGTCGTCATCGTGTCTGTCCGGCACCCCGGCGGGGCACCCCTCTGCTGCGAGTTGCAAAAGCGCCGGAACGGACTTGCGAGAGCGAGCCTGCCGGCAAGCCGAATATGTGCACTGCAACATAATTCGTCAAGCTCATGTTGCATTGCGAAATCAGTCTCGAAATGACCGAAGCCCATTAACCGCGCCGTAACCGCGCCGACTTACGGTTTTCGACTGAAGCAGCGAGGCCACGGTGCCGCGGCACGGGCTCGCCGAGATGGTGCGATGCGTCCGGCAGGGTCGGACGGGCAGGGGCAGTCAGTCGTGATGCGTAGCGTTCCAAGCCGCTCCCGGACATCCCGCGCCCTTCCGGCCGCCCTCGCGGCGGCTGCGATCCTCACCGCCCTCGCCTCCCCCGCCGAGGCGCGCCGCCGCCACCACGCCCGGGCCGGCGGCGGCTACAACCCGCCCTACGCCGCGATGGTCGTCGACGTGAAGACGGGCAAGACTCTGCACGCGGTCAACGAGGATTCGCTGCGCCACCCGGCCTCGATCACCAAGGTGATGACCCTCTACATGCTCTTCGAGCAGATGGAGCGCGGCCGCTTCGCCCTCGATTCGGAGCTGACGATCTCGGCCCGCGCCGCGGCGCAGGCGCCCTCGAAGCTCGGCCTGCGGCCCGGCTCGACCATCGAGGTCGAGGACGCCATCAAGGCGATCGTGACGAAATCGGCCAACGACGTGGCCTGCGCCATCGGCGAGAACATCGCGGGCTCCGAGGAGCGGTTCGCCCAGATGATGACCGAGAAGGCGCGGGCCCTCGGGATGAGCCGGACCCGCTACGCCAACGCCTCGGGCCTGCCGGACGCCGACCAGATCACCACCGCGCGCGACCTGACGATCCTCGCCCGGGCGATCCAGGACCGCTTCCCGCGCTACTACCGCTATTTCCAGACCCGCTCCTTCGCCTTCCGCGGCCGGGTCATCGGCAACCACAACCGCCTGCTCGGGGCTGTGCAGGGCGTCGACGGCATCAAGACGGGCTACACGCGTGATTCGGGCTTCAACCTGATGACGGCGGCGAAGTCCGACGACCGCCAGATCGTCGCGATCGTGCTCGGGGGCAAGTCGGGCGCGAGCCGCGACCGGATCATGGCTGATCTCGTGCGCTCGAACCTCCCCCGTGCCTATGCGGGCGCGCGCCAGACCGGCTCGGTCGTCGAGGTCGCCGAGCGGACCCGGCCCGCGGTGGTTGCCGACGCGATCTCCCGCACCCGCACGCAGGTCGCCTCCGCCGACGACGACGAGGTCGACACCACCGCCTCGACGGACCGCAACCAGCCCCTCGACATCTCCCCGAGTCGCGCCACCACGACACCCGGCAGCGCCGGCCTCGGCGCGCGGACGGCCCCCGCCCTGCCCAAGGCCGCGCAGGCCTACGCGGCGAGCGCGAGCCAGGCGCCGTTCCCCGGGTCGGTCAAATCCGAGGCGCGCCTCGCCTCCGTCGACGGCCCGGCCCGCGCCGAGGCTCCGAAATCCCTGTCCGGCCCGCGGGTCGTGCCGACGGCCTGGGTGATCCAGCTCGGTGCGATGGACGACGAGGACAAGGCGAAGTCGATGCTGGCGGATGCCCGCGCCCGAGGCGGCGGGGCTCTCTCCAAGGCCGCGCCCTACACGGTGAAGGTGGAGCACGGCGGCGCGACCCTCTTCCGGGCCCGCTTCTCGGGCTTCTCCGAGCAGGATTCGGCGCAGGACGCCTGCAAGGCGCTGAAGCGCAGCGGCTTCAACTGTTTCGCGACCCGGAGCTGAGGGTCGCGCCGCGCGCCTGACCGGGCGCCGCATTCAGGATCTCGAGAGGCGCCGTTCGCGCCGATCCCGCCGGCCCGGCGGGACTCGATAGCTCATGTCTGGCAACGCGCGTGGAGTATCAGCGATGTCGGTTCAAAAGCCTGTCCCGGGCCGCGTTGACGCGGGCCGCAAGCCCGGCGGTTCCGCCCTGGTCCGGATGGATCCGCTTCATCAGCGTGCGGTGAGCCGCGCGGATCTGTTCTGGGGACGCCCCGCGCTCAAGCCCCAGGATCTCGTGAGCCTCCTCCTCCGTCATCGCCCCTGGTTGCGCCGGGCGGCCCGTCCGCGCGTCGCGGTCTCCCTCAGCGTCTACACGCCAGCCGGGAAGCCGGCGGTCGAGATACATCTCTAGGCCCGTCGCACCCGCGGGATCCTGCCTCCGGCAGGCTCGCAGGAGGTCGCGCAGGGCAGGCGGCGGCAGCTCGCTCAGGTTCCGGCCGGCGAGCGGGCCCGCCAGGACCCGGCCGTCGCCGGGGCTTCCGTCCGGCAGGAACGTGAACGCGATCAGCGGCGCGTTCCGCGCGCGGCCGGTGAGGCGGCGCCAAGTATCGCCGAAGCGCTGCCCCGCGGCCCGGCCACCGTCGAGGAACCAGACGCCCGCGAGGCCGAGGACGAGGGCGAGATCCGCCCGTCCGCGCAGGCCGAGCAGGAAGGCCAGCGCCAGCGCCCCCCAGCCGCCGACGCGGCGCAGCAGCGGCCAGAACCGGCTGGCGTCGAAGCGGCCGTTGCGGCGGGAGAACCACCACAGGGCGAGACAGGCGAGAACGCCGAGGGCCAGCGCCATGGTCTAACGCCGCACGCCGAAATCGGCGCTCGCGCGACCGCCGATCCGGACCTCGACTCCGTTGCCGAGATCGACGAAGCCGTCGCTGCGGGCGGGCACCCGGACCGGCTCGCGCCCGCAGCCCGGCCGGTTCGGAAGGCGAACGCCCTCGGGCGCGTCCTCCGGGCAGAGGCGCGGGCGTGCCGAGCGGTCGCCGGCGAGGGCGGGGTTCACCATCAGGGCGAGCGCGAGGCCGAGGCGGAGCGATCTCACAGCCGGTTCTCCGCCACGTCCGTCGTGGTGACGCGGACCGTGCGGGTGCGGCCGCCCCGCTCGATCACGAGGTCGACGCTCTGGCCGAGGCCCGCGGCCTCGATCGCCGCGGTCAGATCCGCGAGCCGGTGCACCGGCTTGTCGCCGACGCCGACGATGACGTCGCCGATCTCGCCCGTCTGCAGGTCGACGCCGCGCAGGCCCGCATTGGCGGCCGGCGAACCGCGCAGCACCCGCAGAACCACGACGCCGTCGATGCCGAGGCGCGAGGCCGTCGCCTCCTGTCCGGCGATGATGCCGATGCCGGGATTGCGCACGCGGCCATTGCGGATGAGGTCCGGCACCACCCGGTTCACCACGTCGACCGGCACCGCGAAGCCGATGCCGGCACTCGCGCCCGAGGGCGAGAAGATCGCCGTGTTGACGCCGATCAGCCGGCCGGCGGAATCGAGGAGCGGGCCGCCCGAATTGCCGGGATTGATCGCCGCATCCGTCTGGATCACGCCGGAGAGTTCCCGCCCCTCCCCCGTCGGCAGGCGGCGCTGCAGGGCGCTGATCACGCCGGTGGTGAGGGTGTGGTCGAGGCCGAACGGGTTGCCGATCGCGTAGGCCGCCTGCCCGACCTTGAGGTCCGCCGAGGTGCCGATGGCGAGCGGCGGCGGGGTCTTGGCGACCCGGCCGAGTTGGAGCACGGCGAGGTCGTAGGACGGGGCGGTGCCGACGAGGCGGGCCGGCACCACCTCGCCGGAGGACAGACGCACCGAGACCGAGCCGCCCGACTGGGTCGCGCCCTGGACGACGTGGTTGTTGGTGACGATGTGGCCGGCCGCATCCCAGACGAAGCCCGTGCCCGTCTGCGTGCCGCTCTGGCCCTGCTCCTGCTCGTCCGGATCGTCGAGGCTCATCAGGGCGCTGCCCTGCGTCGCGGCCTGCGCGAAGACATGGACGACGGAGGGACTCGCCCGCTCGAACAGGGCGACGGTGGTCGCCTCGGCCGGCGCGAGGTCGCCCCGCGCCGTCACCGCCCGCGGGGTTTCGGCGGAGAACAGGAGCGCGGTGAGGTAGGGCTGCGCGACGAAGAGCGCGAGCAGGACGATGACCGCGGCCAACGCGATGCGCGCGAAGCGATCCGGCACGGCAAGACTCCCGCAGCAGGCCCGGTTGTGGTCACGAGGCAACACCCGCGCACCCGCGGGCGCCCCGCTTAGAGCACCCCGCGGCAGCGGCAGGCAACCGCCAAGGCGGTCCTTAACTGGGCGTTCAGCCTGGGAGGTTCAACAGACGGGGGACGAGGAGACCGGCGTGTGACAGCGCACCGTTACATCGCAGCGGCCGAGCTAACGAAATGGTCATCCCTCGGGACCACAATCTTCATGCGCTGAATGAAGAGCATTTCCGGGCGGACGCGGTACGGATCATGTCAAAATCATGATGCGAGCGCCGTGAGAATTACGCACTTGCCTCCCGGCCGCCAATTGCGGCCGGAATGATCGCAATGCCGCCCCACGGATGCTCCCATTCGCGGGCACGAATGCAACCGCTCTGGCTGACCCGCCGGGATGGCCGGTCAGACGCCCGGACGCGGACGACAGAGTTCAAAGGGAACAGGTACGATGGAAACCGAGGCTCTCGAACGACCCGCCGATCTCACCATCTGGCGCTCCGTGCCGGCGAGCTCCCCGCTGGCGCAGCCCGAGCGTTTCGACACCCTGCGCGAGGCGATCGCGGCGGCGGCTGGCGCCCTCACCGATCCCGCCAAGCAGCCCTGGATCATCACCGAGGAGGGCGAGATCCTCTCGCCGAACTGGATCCGCACCTACCTGAACTGACGGGATGCGCCCGCTCCGGCCGATCGCCGGAGCGGCTCCGCCGGCCGGGTGTGGGCAGGTTGTTGCCGGCGGAGCCTGTCGGATGAGGAAACGGATCCGACCTACCCTCTGTCCAGCCGATCCGCGGCGGACGCATTCACATGGATGAAGCTTGAGCGGAGAGAAGAGAGCCCCTTCGCTCTGACGATGAAATCTGATTATCTCAGGTGAATGTTGCTGCGCCGCCGCGTCGTTAGCAACGGAACGACCTGCCGATGATCGGAAGGAAGATCGTCATGGCGCGCTACTTCTTCCACTTCCAGACCGGCCGGACCTTCACCCGCGACGAGGAGGGCGTGGAGATCACCGATCCCGCGCACGTGCACGCCCACGCCACGGGCCTCGTGCGGCGGCTGATCGCCGAGACGGACGCGCCCGGAACCTGGGCCCGCAGCGCCTTCGCGATCATGGATTGCGAGCACCGCCTGATCCTCCACCTCTCCTTCGCCTCCGTGCTCGGTCAGCGCCCCCGTCCGCACCCGCTCCTTCACTGAGCGCCCGCGATCCTGCAGCGGAATCTCGGCCGGGCCTTCACGTATGTGAATGCCACTTCCACGCGTGAGCCTTAGGCCGGAGCTTGGTCGGATGAGCCAACCCCCCTCTCATCTGGCTGGCACCGCCGGTCGAACTTTCCCCCGATCGCTTGAGCCGGCGGTGCCCCCCTTTCTCCGTCAGGCACGTTCCGTGCCGATCCCCCTGGGGGCTCCGATCGCGCCCGGGCATCAACGGCGCTCCCGGGACAGCGTTGGCTGAACGGGAATCTCGCTCGCCGCCTCACTCCGCCGCGTCGCGCTCTCGCGAGCCCGCGTCGAATCCTTCGATGCCCCGGCGCTCCGGATTGATCGCCGCCAGCGCGCGCTTGGCCGCCTCCAGCGGGTGCTCGGACTCGATCCGGACCGAGCGCAGGTCCGGGCTCTTGTAGACGGTGACGATGGTGTCCATCACCTCGGTCAGCGTCGTGCGCTTGTCCTCGGGGGCGGCGATCAGGAGTTGCAGACCCCAGGCGCGATAGAGATCGACGAGCCCCTGCGAATTGCGCACGTCGAGCTTTGAGAAGGCCTCGTCGAGGAGGCAGAGGCCGAGGCCCGGATTCTCGTCGCCCGGCCGGTCGCCGGGATAGTAGGCGCTGGCGAGCGAGGCGGCGATCGCCACGTAGAACGGCGCCTGCGCCTCGCCGCCGGAGCCCCGCAGCGCCCGGCTCGACATGGTGGTGCGATTGCCCGCCCGGTCGCGCATGCCGATCTCGTAGACGAAGTAATTGCGGTAATCGGCAAGCCGCGCGGCATCCTCCGAGCCCGCGATCAGCTCGGAGATCTCCTCGAGGGCTGCCGCCATCGGGCCCTCGCCGGAGGCCGGCAGCAGGGCCTGCGCCGCGTCCGGCGAGCGGGCGACCTCGGTGGCCAGCGCGTGAACGGCGGCGTAGCGGCGGTCGACGGTGGCCTCGAAGGCGTAGGTCTGGCCCGTGAAGGTCTGCGAGGACAGGCGCTCGTTCAGGGCGTCGAGGCGGGAATGGACCCGCTCGAACTTGTCGGCGAGCCGCGTCAGCAGATCCTCGGTCATCAAGCGGCGCATCTCGCCCTCGGCCCGCTCGGCCTGGGCGCGGTAGCGGCGCAGTTCGTGCCCCGCGACGTCGTCGTGCTCGCGCCGGGCCCAGTCGTAGCCGAAGGTCGCCGGAGCCTCGCCGCGCCCCGCGAGATCGCTGCGTCCGAGCGGGTTCTCGATGCGCCACTGCGCGCAATACTCGGCGAGGTCGCGCTCCGCCGCCCGCCCGTACGAGCGGGCGGATTCCGCGGCCTCCTTGGCCAGCGCCCGCTCGGCGTTGGCCAGCGTCGTCACGGCCTTCGGGTCCAGCCCGCGCAATTCGCCCCGCACGCCCGCCACCTCGGCCGGATCGAGGGATTGCGAGCGGGCCAGCCGAATGCGCTGCGCGTCCCCGCCGCGCAGGCGGTGCATCGCGCCGCGGCGGGCGGCGAGCGCGGCGCGGGCCGCCTCGCGGGATGAGGCGAGGCGAGCCTTGAGCTGCGCTTCCTCGCTCAGGAGGGCATCGAGCTTCGGCTCCAGCACCTCGGCGAGTTCCCGCAGGTAGGCGGTGCGCTCGGCGGTGAGGTCCTTGATCTCGGCGGCGAGCCCGTCGGTGTCGCGCTTCTCGATCGCCTCGCGCTCGGTGGACAGCGTGCGGCGGCGGCCCTCCAGGCCGTCCGCCTCCTCGCGCAGGGCATCGACGTCGAGGCCGCCGCGGGCGATCCGTGCCCGGATCGCGGCCGCCGTGCGGGCGGCCTCGCGCAGCACCACGGCCTCCTGGCGCAGGCGCCGCGCCTCCGTGACCGCGGCCTCGTGCCGACGCCGGCTCTCCGGCGTCGGCCCGCGCTCGCCGCGCGTCATCAGGAGATCGACCGAGCGGGTCACCGAGTAGGCCATGCCGGCGGTGGTGCGCCCGCTCGGGGCCACCGCCCGGCTCATGTGACGCAGGTCGGCGTCGCTCGCGGCGAGATCGTAGCCGCCGAGCCGCACGGCGAGGAAGGCTTCGGCGTGCGGATCCGAGGTTTCGATCACCGAGAGCGCGCCTTCGTCGAAGCGCCGAGCCCGCTGGCGGGCGGTGTCCGTCGTCTTCACGAGGATGCAGCGGTGATAGAGGTTGCGCTTGCCCTGCAGCACGCCGAGGGCGTCCTCCAGGCGCTCGGGCGCGACGACCAGAGCCTCGCGGGCACGGCCGAGGAGCGCTTCGAGCGCCGGCCCCCAGACCGGATCGACGATCTCGGCGAGTTCGCAGACCGGCACCGCGTCGATGCCGAGGCGGGCGAGTTCGGCCCGGAACGAAACCGTGTCGGAGGAGAGCCGCGCGACCTGCGCGCCGCTCACGAGGGGCGGCGCCGTCCGCTCGGCCTCCGCTTCCTGCGACCGCGCCTGGAGCGCCGCGTCCTCCGCTGCCCGGTCGAGGGCCTCGTCGAACGGGTCGAGGCGGGCGAGCCCGTCGAGAAGGCCCGCCAGCGGACCGTCCGAGCGCAGCATCTCGTCGAGAGGCGCCTCCTTGCGCAATCCGGAGCGGGCGCAGGTCTCGGCGAGGCGCGCGGCCTGGGGTGCGATCGGCCGGAGGGCGCCCGCGACCGGCATCAGTTTGCCCATCTGCTGGACGAGGCCGACGAGATCGGCGACGCGGGTGGCGAGGTCCCGCCGGTCCCGCTCCAGCATGGCGAGCCCGGCATTGGCGGCGGCGAGGTGACCCTGCGCACCGCTGCCCGCGATCATTGCCTTGCGCTCGGCGATCTCGCCGTCGATCTCGCGCACGAACCCGTGGCTGGAGCGCACGCTCTCTCGCGCGATGCGCAGGGCGTCGGCTCCGTCCCGCAGCCGCAGGCGGATCGCGACGAGGTCGAGGCTGCGCCGCCGCAGGTCGGCGACGCTCGCCCGCGCCTCGTGGGTCGCGGCGGCGAGCACCGCGTCGCCCCAGGCTTCGTAGCGGGCCACCAGCCGGGCGAGACGCTGGAGCTTCGCCTCCAATTCGCGGATCGTGTCGAGGAGCCGGCGCCAGTTCTCGACGGATTGCCGGATGCGGCCGACGTCGAGGGGTTCGGGGTCGAGCACGAAGGAGCGCACGAAGCCGCTCGAATCGAAGATCGGCTTGAAGGCAACGGCGTTCGAGAAGGTGCGCAGGAAGTGGCGCGGGTCGGGCACCGGCGCGCCCTCGCGCAACGTCGCGAGGAGTTCCGAGGTGAAGCGCTCCCCCGAGGTGCGGAATTCTTCGAAGCGCTCGGCGCGGGCCCTGAGATCCGCGGCGATTTCGCCCCAGGGCGCGGTGAAGCTCCCCTCGGGCGTCGTGCGGGCATAATCCTCGATCTCGAAGCGGTGACCGACGCAGACGAAGCGGGAGAGCACCTCCTCCTTCTGCTCCTCGGCCCGCGCCGCGAGCGCGAGGCCGACAGAGACGATGCGCCCCGTTACCTCGTTCTCGAACGTCAGGCAGAGGACCGTCTCGCAGGCCTCGCGGGTCGGGCGACCGCCCTCGGCGGGGTCGCTGATCCAGCCGAGGCAGTAGTCGCGCACGGTGCGGGCGCTGCGCCCGGAGGCGGAGGCGTTGAGCGCGAGCCGGCTCGCGTTGTTGCCGGCGAGCACCGTGCCCACCGCGTCGAAGATCGTCGACTTGCCCGCCCCGGTCGGTCCGACGAGCGCCGATGCGCCCCGGATCCGGATCTGCTCGCGCCGGATGAGGTACCAGTTGGAGAGGGCGATGTCGGTGAGCAGGTACAAACCGGGTCGTCTGCCTGGGCCGGCGCGAGGTCGAGGGGTGCCCAGTTGGCCGGAACTTCCCGGCGAGACAAGGGCAGCGGGGACACGGGTGGGGACGAACGGGACAGGACGGGAGGATCCTGCGGGCCGGGCACCGGCGTCCTCACCCCTCTCCCGCCTCGGCCCAGGTCCGAATGGCGTCGAGCCACGCATCCGGCGCGATCACGCCGATGCCCGGCAACACGGCGAGCGGGGTGATGCGCTCCGTACGGTCGCGCTCACCGAGCCGCACCGCGCCGCGGCGGGAGAACAGGCGCAGGATCTCGATGAGGCGCGCCTCCTCGGGCGGGTCGATGCGGGCGGCGGTCCGCAGCGTGTCGGCGATGTCGTCGGTGGTGCACTCGACGAGCCCGTCGGTCGTGACGCGGTGGTCGCGCAGGCCCTCCTCGTAGGCCATGCGCAGGGCGAGAAGCACCAGGGTCTCGTCCTTGCGCAGGCGCTCGGAGACGATGTCGTGGCGCACGCCCTCGGGCGGCAGGCGAAGCGAGACCATCTGGTCCCGGTGCGCCACCTCGAAACCGTAGCCGAGGCAGGCGAAATAGTCTTTGAAGAAGGGCGCGTAGTGCCGGGCGAGCTCGTAGGTGCGGCCGATCCCGGGCGAATTCGCGTAGATCACCTGCGTCTTGAGGAGAACCTGCAGGGCGCGGGTCAGCTCGTCCTCGTTGGGGGCGCGGGCGCCGGGCGGCGGCGGCTCGTCGCCGTCGACGATGCTGCGGAAGGCCTCAAGCACGGGGAGCGCCCTCCGCCATGCCCCGCCGCGCCACCACGAAATCCGGGCAGTCGAGCCAGCCGTTCGAGACGCGGCCCTCGGCCCGCGAGAGGGCGTAGCGCTCGCCCAGCGTGCCGTCGAACAGCACGTCGATCTCGCGCAGGCGCTGGAAGATGACGAACTCGTCGACGTCGTCGACCGCGATCTGCGAACCTCGGATCGCAGGCTTCCTGCCGAGCTTGACCTCGAGGAAGGTCGCGATCGTTTCCGGCGTCACGGTGGTGCGGCGGCGAAACTCCGCCTTGGCGATCACGAACGCCTCGACGGCGGGATCGAGATGGATCTCGGGCAGGGGCTCGGCCTCGATCGGGGCGCGCCGGCTCCGCGGGGTGAAGAGATGCGCCTCGCCGATGGGCGGGCGCAGGAGCGACACCTCGGCCGGCAGATCCGGCGGAAGGGCCGCGGCGCCGACCGCGCGAAGCGCCGCGGCGGTGCGCTCGATGGCGAGCGAGTCCGGTCGGTCGAGGTAGCGCACGGCGGCCGCGATCCGGCGCTCGAGCCGGGCCACCACGCCGTCGACCGCCTCGAGATGCCGGTCGAGCCCTTCGAAGACCGCGAGGATCTCGGCGAGGTCCGCCCGGATCCGCCGCTCGCCGGAGGGCACGTCCGGCGCGCGGGCCTCCCGAACCAGCGCCTCGGCGAGCCCGCGCACGAGGAGCGGGTCGCGCAGGGCGCGTCCCGCCTCGCGGACGATGGCCGAGCGGAACCGGAACGGGTTGAAGCGCGTGTGCAGCGTCCGATAGTCGCTGATCAGGTGGCGCTCGACGAAATCCTCGAAGTACAGGCGGAAGGCGGCGCGCTGGTCTTCCTCGCGCAGGATCCGCTCCTCGATCTTGCGCATGGAGCCGGCGAGGCTCCGCACGTGGCCGAGGAAGGTGCGGGCGGCCTTCGCCGCGTTGCTCAGCGCCTCGGAGCGGTCGGCGGGGTTGGCCACCGCGCTCTCCAGGCTCCCCAGCACGTCGAGGACGGCGCCGCCGTAGGAGCGGGTCTCGCCGCGGTCGAGGCGGGACAGCTCCTCGAGCAGCAGGCGCGCCTCGGGGTCGAAATCGACCACCGGCACGTAGCGCTCGCGCCGTTCCACCAGCCAGCCGGTGTCGATGAAGCGGCGGTAGATGATGGAGCGGCGCTCGGCAGGGTCGGCGAGCGGCGTCTCGTCGTCGGCGATCTCGGCCGGCGACCAGCCGGCGGCGAAATCGCCGATGGCGGCGAGGATCTCTCCCTTGCGGATCGGTTCGACCGAATCCGCCATCACCCGCCGGTGCAGGTGCAGGAGGAGGGCCGCGTTGAAGGCCCGGCTCGGCGAGGCGAGCGGGCGGAAGAGGTCGTCGGCGAGGTGCGTGAACAGCATCGGGGCGCCCCCGCCGGGACCGAAGCGCGGCGCTTCTACTTCGCGCCGAGGAGTTCGACGTCGAAGATCAGCGTGGCGTAGGGCGGGATGACACCGCCGGCGCCCCGGCCACCGTAGCCGAGATCGGCCGGGATCACGAGGGTGCGGCGGCCGCCGGTCTTCATCGAGGCGACGCCGAGGTCCCAGCCCTGGATCACCTGACCCGCGCCGAGGGTGAATGTGAAGGGCTGGTTGCGGTCGCGCGAGGAGTCGAACTTCTTGCCCTTGCGCCCGCTCTCGTCGAGCCAGCCCGTGTATTGCACGGTGACCTGCTGGCCGGCCTTCGGCTCGGGGCCGGTGCCCACGACCTCATCCTTGTACTTGAGACCCTGGGGCGTGGTGACGTACTCGGCGGCGTTGGCGGCAGTGGTCATGGCGATCAGCGCGGCTCCGGCAAGGTTGAGGATCGAGCGGGGCATGGTTCCTCCGTCAGGCACCGCGCGGGGACGCGCGGCCTCCGCGGCGGGTGTTTAAGAGGTCGGGGAGCCGGAGGCTAGAGCAGAGCCTCCCGCGGCGCGGAGCCGAGCGGCCCCGGCGCGCGTTCTCCTGCCTTCGAACCTGCCCGAGGAGCATCATGGCCGTCACCGCCGAGGATTGGGACGCGCGCGTCACGCGCCTGTCGGAGAAGCTGCCCGACCGCCTCAAGGGTTGGATCGACTGGCTACGCGAGCCCTCCCGCCTCTGGCTCCGGGTCGGCGCCGCGATCATCCTGATCCTCGGGGGCATCTTCTCGATCCTGCCGGTCCTCGGGCTCTGGATGCTGCCCCTCGGGCTCGCGCTCCTCGCCCAGGACGTGCCGGGCCTCAAGGTACCGCTGGAGAAGGCGGCGCGGGGCATCGAGCGGCTCTGGCATCGGATCCGCGGGCGCCGGGACTGATCGGTCAGGCGCCGGCCCAGGCGCCGAGGGTCTGTGTCTCCTCGGGGCGCAGCGTCTCGGCCTCGCCGGTCGCCGCGTCCCCGATCCGGTCGCCGCCCAGCGCCGCGAAGGCCGCGCGGATCTCGTCGTCCTCCCGAACGCGCGCGAAGATCCCGCCATCGAGGCAGGTGAGCTTGCCCGCGTCGAGGCGGGCGTAGACCCGCCCCGTGGCGTGCTCCGCGAAGCGGATCGTCCGCATCTTGCGGGCGCAGAGCTTGAGGAAGTCGGTGTTGCGCTCGGGCGCCATCTGACCCGCGTCCGGGTAGACCTCGTCCGGGCCGCCGGCATCGACGTTGATCTTCCGGAAGCGATCGACGTCGAGGATGAACTTCAGGTCGAGGATCGTCATCTCCCCGTTCCAGCCGAAGGCGACGGTGCGCGGGCGCTGCCCCTCGGGCACGGAATTGTCCAGGAACTCGTAATGGACCCGCTTGTCCGCCTTGAGCGCCCAGGTGAAGAACAGGCGCGGCATCCCCGTATAGGCCTCGACATTGTGGGCCAGGAGATCGTCCACCGCCTTGTAGCGGCCGAACTGCTCGCCCCGCTTCCAGGCTCGCTCCACCGTGGCGTCCGGGGGCGTGATCATGAACAGCATGAAGACGAGGTCGCCGAAGCGGGTGAGGAGCTGGCTGCCGTCCTCGTGGCCGGAGACCGCATTGAAGCTGTCGAAGCGGAAGCGATCGATGAGGAGATGGGACATCCGCCGCTCCTCGGCCTTGCGGGCCATGTAGCGGTCGAGCTTCTTGTCGACGATCTCGACCTCGTGCCCGGTGAGCGTCCCGGCATAGCGCCGGGCGGGCCCGAGGGACTCGTAGTCGAGGAGATATTTCCGCCAGATGTCGGGTGTGATGAGGGCGAAGTCGGCCCATTGCACCCCGATCCGCCCGGCGAGCGCCCGCTGGAAGGGGCGCATCGTGCTCTTGCCCGAGGCGGAGGCGCCCTTCACGTTCATCACCACCGGCCGCTCCTGCGCGCTGAGGCTGTGATAGCCCTCGCGCGCCACCGCCTCGTCGAACCAGGGCTCGATCAGGCGACCGATCCGGCGGCTGCCCTCGTCGTTCGAGACGAGGGTGCGGGCGAGCGAGACGAGAAGCGCCCGGTCGCCGATGAGCTTGCCGCGGTGGCGCACGATGGCCGAGACGACGCGGGTGAGGGCGGCACAGGCGGCCGCCTCCAAGGTGTCCGGTTCGGCCCGCGCCGCCCAGGCCGCGAGGTGACGCTGCGCCCGCTCCTCGGTGGATTCCGCGGCCGGTGCGGGGGCGGCCTTCGGAGCCTGGGCCAGCCCGAGCCACGACCGCCAGGAGCGCCCGGTCTCCGGCTCCGGCGGCGCCACTGGCGGCGCGAAGATCTCGGAGAGAACGGTCTCCAGCGCGGCCGCCGCCTCGGCGCGCAGGGCCTCCAGGGTGGCGGCGACTTCCGCCGCGCGCGGCTCGACCGAGCCCGACAGGATCCGCGCCACGATCGCACGGAAATTGACGCCGAGATCTCCGTAGGTCTCGCCGACGGGGACCGAGAGATCGGCCATCACGCGGATCAGCACCTCGTGGACGGCGAGACGCTCGGGCCGGAAGGCGACGACCTCCTGCAGGGACAACCCGCTGAAGGCGCTGATCTCAAGGGCATCCTCCAGGCGCGTCTCGACATTCGCGGGCCGGTAGATCGTGGCGAGCGGCAGGAACGCGCGGGGCAGCGCCGATTCGATCCCCGGCGACCAGGGTCCGGTCTCCTCTGCCTCGAGCGGGGCGCCGAGCGAGGTCGAGGCCATGCCGGCCTCCTCGTCCTGAGGGCGGCTCAAGCCGCCGCGGGGGTGGTCCGGAACAGGCTGGTGCAGCCCGAGCCGCGGTGCATGCTGAGAATCGAGGCCCGATCGATGTCGGGGTTCGACGCGAGGACGTGGCGCACGCAGTCGAGAACCCGGTCGTACTTCTCGGCGTCGTAGTTCTGCTCCAGCGGGCTCACGGCGATGTAGGTCTCGACCACCAGCACGCGCTCCGCGCGCTCCTTGGTCACTTCGACCGCGATCCAGGCGGATTTGATCAGACGGCTATTCGAGAGCATGGACGAACCTCCGGATCCGGGCCGCATTCCTTCGGCCTTGCCCGGAGGATGGACCGGTCGCCCCCGGCTGCCAAGGGGATCCCGCGATCGTCACGCTCCAACTCCCGGTCGTTCAACGAAAAACCGGCCCTGATGCCCCTTCAGTAGCCGAAGCCCTGGGTGGCCTGGACGAAGTCCGACGAGAGGGAGCCGACGTCGCCGAACAGCAGGATGAGCGAGACGAGGAGGCCGAAGACGGCGACGTAGACGACGGCGATCTCGTCGCGCCGGCGCGTCTCCTGGGCGAGCGCTAAGCCCGCGAAGGGCACGCTCTGGAGCACGAGCGCTGCTGGGATGTTCATGCCGGACCTCTCGACGCGTGGCCGCACGGGGGCGGAACGGGAGGCGCCTCATCTCACGAAAATTTTTTCGTCTGGAGATGGATTAAAGTCGACCCAGCCCTGCAATATGGCATATTGCATACCAGATCGCGCTGCATCAGCCTCGGGCAACGGCCTCCTCAGGCAGCCGAGAAAGGACCAGGGATGGAACGCCAAGACCTTCTGGAACCTCAGGATTCACCCAGCACCAAGTGGTGGCAGCTCGCCTTCGGCATCCTCTGCATGGCGATGATTGCGAACCTTCAGTACGGCTGGACCCTCTTCGTCGACCCGATCGATGCGACCCATCATTGGGGTCGCGCGGCGATCCAGCTCGCCTTCACCTTCTTCGTGGCGACCGAGACTTGGCTGGTTCCGATCGAGGCATGGTTCGTGGACCGCTACGGTCCGCGGATCGTCGTCGCCTTCGGCGGCGTGATGATCGCGCTCGCCTGGGTGCTCGACGCCTATGCGACCACGCTGCCCGTGCTCTATCTCGCAGCCGTGGTCGGCGGCATCGGTGCGGGCTCCGTCTACGGCACCTGCGTCGGCAACGCGCTGAAATGGTTTCCCCATCGTCGCGGCCTCGCGGCGGGCGCCACCGCGGCGGGATTCGGGGCGGGTGCGGCCCTGACCGTCGTGCCGATCGCCAAGATGATCGCCACCAGCGGCTACCAGAGCGCCTTCCTCACCTTCGGCCTGATCCAGGGCGGCGTCGTGCTCGTGCTCTCGTTCTTCCTGCGCAAGCCCAGCGTCGCGGTGGCTGCGCCGCGCAAGAGCCTGCGCCTGCCGCAATCTCAGGTCGACCGGACACCGCGCGAGGCGGTGCGCACTCCCGTTTTCTGGATCATGTACGCCATGTTCGTGATGGTGGCCTCCGGCGGCCTGATGGCGGCGGCGCAGATCGCGCCCATCGCCCACGACTTCAAGGTCGCGGACGTGCCGGTCAACCTGTTCGGCCTGCAGATGGCGGCGCTTACCTTCGCGATTTCGCTGGACCGCGTCTTCGACGGGTTCGGGCGGCCCTTCTTCGGCTACGTGTCGGACAATATCGGCCGCGAGAACACGATGTTCATCGCCTTCAGCATCGCGGCGATCGCCGTCGTGCTGCTCCTGACGAGCGGGCGCAACCCGATGGTGTTCATCCTGGCGACGGCGATGTATTTCGGCGTGTTCGGCGAGATCTACTCGCTGTTCCCGGCGACCTGCGGCGACACCTTCGGCTCGAAATTCGCCGCCACCAACGCCGGCATGCTCTACACGGCCAAGGGCACGGCGGCCTTCCTCGTCCCCTTCGCGAGCCTCGTCTCGGCGGCCTACGGCTGGACGGCCGTCTTCGCGATCGTAATCGGCCTGAACGTCGCGGCGGCGCTGCTCGCCCTGTTCGTCCTGAAGCCGATGCGCCTGCGCTACCTCGCGAACGGGCCGCCTGAGGCGACCCTCGCGGCAGCTTCGGCTCGCACGGCCTGAACCCACCAGCAGGCTCTGATCGGAAGCGGCGGCGCCCCTCGGGCGCCGCCGCTTCCTTTTGCGCGGTCCGTACGAGGCGCGCCGACACGATCCGATCTGGAGCCGAGGACCCACCGTTTGACACTTGGTATTTGGTATGCCAGATTTCCCGCTTGTTGACGGGCGGCCGAAAAGGCCGTCACCGTTCGGGCTCGATCGGCCGGTCTGAACCGGCGGCGGTCCCGACCCACGCCAGCCTGCGAGCGACGCCAGATCGGCCGCAGCGGTGGCGATCTTCGTCGCACACGCGCGAACGCGCAGCGTGTGAGTCGATCCGACCCGCCGGAATCCGCCACGCCATGGCGGCCCGGCGCAGGCAGCACCGGAGGAGACGCAATGGACCGAGCCATCCGGGTTCAGGCCGCCCGATCGGGTAGCGCCGGCCCTGCAGCCGACAGCCCATCGCCCCGCGAAGCGCGTCCGACCGCGCGAAGAATCGCCCGTGCGCGGCCGCAGCCGATGGCGGCCCGAGCGCGTCTGGCAAGGCGGTTCAGACCATGTATAAGTGATAAGGTATACAGCCGACCCGATTTGTAGGGCCTTGCCCGGACCACCCGGTTCGGCGACGGCCCCGCACACGAGAGACGCGCCGTGCGACGCCTGCGGACCCGAGCGGACCGGGCGGTGCCGGATCACCGTTCAACCATTCAGGACTGCGAGTATCCCATGAGCAAGGCTCTCGAAGGCGTGAAGATCCTCGATTTCACGCACGTGCAATCCGGCCCCACCTGCACGCAGCTCCTGGCATGGTTCGGCGCTGACGTGATCAAGGTCGAGCGGCCCGGCGCCGGCGACGCGACCCGCCAGCAACTCCAGGATATCCCGGACGTGGACAGCCTCTATTTCACTATGCTGAACCACAACAAGCGGTCGATCACCCTGGATTCGAAGAACCCCAAGGGCAAGGAGGTGCTCTGGCGCCTCGTGAAGGAGTGCGACGTCCTCGTCGAGAACTTCGCCCCCGGCGCGCTCGCCCGCATGGGCCTGACCTGGGAGAAGATCCAGGAGGTGAATCCGCGCATGATCCTCGCCTCGGTGAAGGGGTTCGGCCCCGGGCGCTACGAGGATTGCAAGGTCTACGAGAACGTCGCCCAGTGCGCCGGCGGCTCGGCCTCGACCACCGGCTTCCGCGACGGGCTGCCGATGGTGACGGGTGCGCAGATCGGCGATTCGGGCACCGGCCTGCACCTCGCGCTCGGCATCGTCACCGCCCTCTACCACCGGACGCATTCGGGCGTCGGCCAGCGGGTCGACTGCGCCATGCAGGACGGCGTGCTCAACCTTTGCCGCGTGAAGTTGCGCGACCAGCAGCGTCTCGGCCACGGCCCCCTGAAGGAGTACAGCCAGTTCGGCGAGGGCGTCCCGTTCGGTGACGCGGTGCCGCGCGCGGGCAACGATTCCGGCGGTGGCCAGCCCGGCCGTATCCTGAAGTGCAAGGGCCACGAGAACGACCCGAACGCCTACCTGTACTTCATCACCCAGGCGGCGGTCTGGGAGCCGATCTGCGACATCATCGGCGAGCCCAGCTGGAAGACGGATCCGGCCTACGCCACGCCGAAGGCCCGCCTGCCGCACCTCAACGAGATCTTCACGCGCATCGAAGCCTGGACGATGACGAAGACCAAGTTCGAGGCGATGGACATCCTCAACAAGTTCGACATCCCCTGCGGGCCCATCCTGTCGATGAAGGAGATCGCCGAGGACGAGGCGCTCCGCAAGACGGGCACCATCGTCGAGGTCGATCACCCGACCCGCGGCAAGTACCTGACCGTCGGCAACCCCATCAAGCTGTCGGCAAGCCCCGCCGACGTTACCCGCGCGCCGCTGCTCGGCGAGCACACGGACGAGATCCTGCGCGACGTCCTGAAGTACACGGACGAGGAGATCGTGGAGATCGGCGGCTCCGGAGCCATCGGCGCGGTGCAGAAGATCGCCGCCGAGTGACGAACGGCTCCGCCTGTCCGTCTTAAATTCGGGACGGACGGGCGGTGGGGTGGTGCGGACTGCGCCGTCAGGCGTTATCCGGCACCATCCCTTCCCCCGCGTGTCCGCGGGAGGGGCATCGCGTTCAAGCCCGGAGACCCCATGCGTATCGCTTTCATCGGTCAGCAGGATTTCGGAAAGGCCGTGCTCGAGGCCTTCCTGGCGCGGGGCGATGAGGTGGTGGGCGTGTTCTGCGCGCCCGAGAAGGAGGGGGCGAGGCCGGACGTGCTGAGGACGGCGGCGGTCGAGAAGGGCCTCCAGGTCTTCCAGTTCCCGAGCCTGAAGAGCGCGGAGGCCGAGGAGGCGATGCGGGGGCTCGAGGCCGATATCGGCATCATGGCCTACGTACTGCAATTCGCGCCGCAGAGCTTCGTGAACATCCCGACGCACGGCACCATCCAGTACCATCCCTCCCTGCTGCCGCGGTACCGCGGCCCCTCCTCGATCAACTGGCCGATCGCCAAGGGAGACACGGAGACGGGACTGTCGATCTTCCGGCCGACCGACGGGCTCGACGAGGGTCCGGTGATCCTCCAGAAGACCTGCGCGATCGGGCCCGACGACACGATCGGCGAGGTGTATTTCAACCACCTGTTCCCGCTGGGCGTGGCCGCGATGCTGGAGGCGGCTGACCTCGTGGTGGCGGGCCGCCACACCGAGACCGTCCAGGACGAGGCGCAGGCGAGCTACGAGGGTTGGTTCCGCGCCCGCGAGGCCCAGGTCAACTGGGCGAACCACATCGACCAGATCTACAACATCATCCGAGCCGCGAATCCGGCGCCCGGTGCATGGACGACGCTCAACGGCCAGACGCTCCAGATCTTCGACGCGCGCAAGCACCCGGTGCGCACGATCGGCGCCGTGAAGGGCAAGATCGGCGCGGTCACCCAGATCGGGGCGGAATCCTTCCGCGTCACCGCGCAGGGTGGCCAGATCGAGATCTTCAAGGTGAAGGTGGAGGGCGGCAAGAAGGTTTCGGCCGGTGAATTCGCGGCCAGCGGCGCCCTGAGCGTCGGGACGATCCTGGGCGCTTGACCCGAGCCTTAGCCGAGCCTGCCCAAAGCGCATCCCTCCGTCCGCCCGGAGTAGGTTCGGCGACCTTGACAATACTGGAATCTGGCATACCAGTTTCAAATCTCTGACGATGTCAGGTATGAACACCTGACGCGCGGTTCGCCCGCGGCCGCAAGGGCGCGTGGAAAAGGGTTCGGCGCCAGGACTCGCTCCTTGAGGGAGGGCACCAGATCTGAAACAGCCGTCATCAGAACGGCAGGTATCACAGGCAGAACCCCGGATGTCCTCGTGGGACGCGGCAGGGGTGCGGGAGAGGAAGCGATGAACATACACGAGTATCAGGCGAAGGGGGTTTTGCGGGAGTTCGGGGTTCCGGTCTCGCGGGGTGTTGCGATCTTCGACGCATCGGAGGCGGAGGGCGCGGCGCGCGAGCTTGGCGGTCCGGTCTGGGTGGTCAAGAGCCAGATCCACGCGGGCGGGCGCGGCAAGGGCAGCTTCCAGGGCGCGGCGCCGGGCGCCAAGGGCGGCGTGCGCGTCTCCAAGTCGGCCGAGGAGGTCGTCCAGAACGCCCGCGAGATGCTGGGCCAGACCCTGGTCACCGTGCAGACCGGGCCGGCCGGCAAGCAGGTCAACCGCCTCTACATCGAGGAGGGCGCCCAGATCGCGGCCGAGTTCTACCTCTCGATGCTGGTCGACCGGGCCACGGGCGGCGTCGCCTTCGTGGTCTCGACCGAGGGCGGCATGGACATCGAGGCGGTTGCCCACGACAGCCCGGAGAAGATCCACACCATCCCGGTCGATCCGGCCACCGGCATCCAGCCCCATCACGGCCGCGCGGTGGCGCGCGCCCTCGGCCTGTCGGGGGCCCAGGCCAAGCAGGCCGAGGCGCTGAGCGCCAATCTCTACCGGGCGTTTGTCGAGAAGGACATGAGCCTGCTCGAGATCAACCCGCTGGTGCTGACCGCCACGGGCGAGCTCAAGTGCCTGGACGCCAAGATCGCCTTCGACGGCAACGCGCTCTACCGCCATCCCGACATCGTGGGCCTTCGCGACGAGACCGAGGAGGACGCCAAGGAGATCGAGGCCTCCAAGCACGATCTCGCCTACATCGCGCTGGATGGCACGATCGGCTGCATGGTCAACGGGGCGGGGCTGGCCATGGCCACGCTCGACATCATCAAGCTCTACGGCGAGGAGCCGGCCAACTTCCTGGATGTGGGCGGGGGCGCCAGCGAGGAGAAGGTGACGGCGGCCTTCCAGATCATCACGGCCGATCCGAACGTGAAGGGGATTCTGGTCAACATCTTCGGCGGGATCATGAAGTGCGACGTGATCGCGCGCGGGGTGATCGCGGCGGTGAAGACGGTGGGGCTGTCGGTGCCGCTGGTGGTGCGGCTGGAGGGCACGAACGTGGAGGAGGGCAAGGCGATCATCCGGGGCTCGGGGCTCAACGTGATCCCGGCCGACGATCTGGACGATGCCGCGCAGAAGATCGTGGCCGCGGTGAAGGGAGCCTGACATGTCGGTGATGATCGATGCCAACACCCGGGTGATCTGCCAGGGCTTCACGGGCAAGAACGGCACCTTCCACTCGGAGCAGGCGATCGCCTACGGCACCAAGATGGTGGGGGGCACGAGCCCGGGCAAAGGCGGGGCGACGCATCTGGGGCTGCCGGTGTTCGACACGGTGGCGGAGGCGCGGGAAGCCACGGGGGCGGAGGCGAGCGTGGTCTACGTGCCGCCGCCGGGAGCGGCGGACGCGATCCTGGAGGCGGTGGCGGCGGAGGTGCCGTTGATCGTGTGCATCACGGAGGGGATCCCGGTCCTCGACATGGTGCGGGTGAAGCGGGCGCTGGTGGGCTCGAAGTCGCGGCTTGTGGGCCCGAACTGCCCCGGGATCGTGACGGCGGGGGAGAGCAAGATCGGGATCATGCCGGCCAACATCTTCCGTCCGGGCAGCGTGGGGATCGTGTCGCGGTCGGGCACGCTGACCTACGAGGCGGTGTTCCAGACGACGACGGCGGGTCTTGGCCAGACGACGGCGGTTGGGATCGGGGGGGACCCGGTCAAGGGGACGGAGTTCATCGACGTCCTGGAGCTGTTCCTGGCGGATCCGAAGACGGAGTCGATCGTGATGATCGGGGAGATCGGGGGCTCTGCGGAGGAGGAGGCGGCGCAGTTCCTGGCGGACGAGGCGCGGCGGGGCCGCCGGAAGCCGACGGTGGGGTTCATCGCGGGGCGGACGGCGCCGCCGGGGCGGCGGATGGGTCACGCGGGGGCGATCATCTCGGGGGGCAAGGGGGGCGCCGAGGACAAGATCGCGGCGATGGAGGCGGCGGGCATCCGGGTCTCGCCCTCGCCCGCCCGCCTCGGATCAACCCTCGTCGATACCCTCAAGGGATGAGGACCTGTCGGTGGCCGGGACACGTCCCGGCCACCGACACGGAGAACGGGGCGCTCGTCCGGAATGGGAAGCGCGCCCTTCTCTCACGGCCTAGCATCACGCATCGGCCCCAGGATGGTCGGCCTGGTCCCGCCCGTGCCGTGTCCTGATAGAGAAGGACCGACGCTTCGAGACGAAGTCCTCGCGCACAATATTCAGCTATTCGCGGAGACCACGTCCGGCCGGCTCATACACCACGGCCGGATCCGCGCGGCACACGCATGAATTGACAACAGATATCTGGTATACCAGAGTCCAAGAAGGTCGCGCACATGCGCGGCTGCCCGCCCATGTGCGTCCGCTCGAGAGCCACTCGGCTCGGCTCGACCGGAACACGAGGACAGCGAGGTCAGAACACTAGGCGGTGTTCAGGCTTTGCAGTAGGTCTCGGCGCGCGTGGATTTCGCCGGTACCCGGCGTGGAGCCGAGAAACGTTTGGGTGTGGTCATGGTGAAAAGCGATCAGTTCAACATCACGCCGATCGTCGCGAGCTCCAGCCTGCGCACGCTGGCCTACGAGGCGCTCAAGGCCGCCATCACCAACATGGACATCTACGGCCGCGCCGAGGAAGTCCGGCTCGACGAGCGCAAGCTCTCCCAGGATCTCGGTGTCAGCCGCACGCCGGTGCGCGAGGCCCTGACCGTTCTGGAGCAGGAGGGCTTCGTGCGCTCCGAGGCGCGCCGCGGCGTCTTCGTCATCAAGAAGACGAAGAAGGAGATCGTCGGCATGATCCACGCCTGGGCGGCGCTGGAGAGCATGGCCGCGCGTCTCGCCTGCGAGCGGGCCACCGACGCCCAGCTCAAATCCCTGCGCGAGATGTTCCCCGAGTTCTACGAGGGCAAGCCCTCCGAGCACCTCGACGAGTACTCGGATGCCAACATCCGCTTCCATCAGAAGATCATCTCGCTCGGCCAGTGCGAGGTGATCGAGGATCTGTCGAGCAACCTCCTGATGCATGTACGCGGCATCCGCAACACGGCGCTGCGGCAGGGCGAGCGCGCCGAGAAGTCGATCAAGGAGCACGTGCAGATCATCAAGGCGCTCGAAGCCCGCCAGTCCGAGCTCGCCGAGAACCTTGTCCGGGAGCATGGGCTAGGCCTCGCCTCCCACGTCAACACCTACGGCGATTATCTCGAGTAGGCCGCCGGCAGGACGGAGACGCCGACGCATGCGAGATCGTCCATCGAGAGCCCGCCGGCCATTGGCGGGCTTTTCTCGTCCGGGACGCTCTCCTGGCCCACGCCATCCGTGCAGCGACACCCGCGAGCACGGTCCTGCGCAATCCTGCGCCTGAGGGCTGGTATCTGGTATACAATAATGCTAGATATCCCGCGTCCTTCCTGAGACATGGGACTACCTTCAAACGCGCTCTCGGCAGGGAGCGCGTTTTTCTTATGCGCGGCCTTGGGCGGCGACCGAACCGGCGAGCCTCTGCCGACGCGACGGAAACGCAGAGCCTCCCACGACGTTGAGCGCTGCGGGCGCGTGCCCGGCCACGAAGGAGGGGCAGCCCATCATGAGCGCACAATCCAGCCTGTCGACCGGGGCCCTGGCCGATGCCGTCGCCGCCGCCTATGCCGATTGCACGCGCCCCCCGCTCACGCCCGAACTCGTCGACCAGGTCCGCGCGGCGATCCTCTCCGAAGGTCTCGAAGGCGCGAATCCCGCGGACCCCGCCAACATCGACGCCATCAACCGGGTGCTCGACGCGTTCGAGCTCTCGCTCGAGGCCGTCGCAGGTCCACGCCTCGTCGGGATCGATGCGGCGACCGGGATCGTCAGGATGTCGAATCGCTCGGAGGCGGGACGGCCCCTGCGCTCCTTCGGCGGCCAGTAGTCGCGCTTGAGGTCGCTCGGTGACGGCGCGTCACGGTATGCGTACCGGAGCGGGCAGGCATGCCTTTTCCGCGGGTCCGTGACCGCGTGGGCTGCCGTGGAAGCGCGGCGCAGCGGCTACGATGATCAGCCAACCTTATGGAATTAAAGTTCCGAGCCGTCGGAATCTCAGTTTCGAGCTGTTCAAAAGGCGGATTTTCGCGATCCCCTCCGCCTTCGATCGCCGTTTCGGCAACATTTTGCCGAGAGCACTGCGATGCAAAAGGAAATATTTCATCCTGGAAGGATTGGTCGGCGAGGGCCGGATTCGCCCGATGGATAGCCGCCTTGCTCGAAAGCTTAAGTTTCGGAAACTTCTCCGCTTCAGGATCGCATGCTATGCCCCTCGCGGCATAGATGCCCCGGCCGTGATCGATGGCCCTTCACGCTTCGCGTCAGAACGCGGCAAGACACGCTTCGACGCAGCGCGACGGCTGGGCAGCCACCCTTGTATTTTGTATGCCAGAGGGTAGAGTGGCGGGATGAACCAGCACGATAACTCCCGCGTCCAGCGGTTCGATCATCCCGGTCGCGGTCGCGAGCGCGCGAGACCCGTGCCGAAGGGACGACAGGTCGATCCCACCGCCAAGGTCGAGATCGAGGCCCTGCTCGGCGACCGCTCGCGCCAGCGCGACCTCCTGATCGAGCACCTGCACCTGATCCAGGACACCTATGGCCAGATCAGCGCGGCCCATCTCGCGGCGCTCGCCGACGAGATGAAGCTCGCCTTCGCCGAGGTGTTCGAGACCGCGACCTTCTACGCGCATTTCGACGTGGTCCGCGACGGCGAGGCCGCGATCCCGTCGCTCACGGTGCGCGTCTGCGACAGCATCACCTGCGCGATGCACGGCGCCGAGGATCTTCTTGCGGCGCTGCAGGCGGAACTCGGGTCCGACGTGCGCGTCGTGCGGGCGCCGTGCGTGGGCCTCTGCGACCACGCGCCCGCGGCGGAGGTCGGCCATAACTTCCTGCATCGGGCGGACGTGGCGAGCGTCAAGGCCGCAGTCGAGGCGCGCGACACCCACGCCCACATCCCGGCCTACATCGATTACGACGCCTATCTGGCCGGCGGCGGCTACAAGGTGCTGGAGCGCCTGCGCTCAGGCGACCTTGCCGTGGAGGACGTGCTCAAGGTGCTCGACGACGGGGCGCTTCGCGGACTCGGAGGCGCCGGCTTCCCCACGGGCCGCAAGTGGCGCTCGGTGCGCGGCGAGCCCGGCCCCCGCCTGATGGCGATCAACGGCGACGAGGGAGAGCCCGGCACCTTCAAGGACCAGCTCTACCTCAACACCGATCCGCACCGCTTCCTCGAAGGCACGCTGATCGGCGCGCACGTGGTCGAGGCCGAGGACGTCTACCTCTACATCCGCGACGAGTACCCGATCGCCCGCGAGATCCTGGCCCGCGAGATCGCCAAGCTCCCGGCCGGCGGCCCCCGCCTCCATCTGCGGCGCGGCGCGGGCGCTTATATATGCGGCGAGGAATCGTCTCTGATCGAGTCGCTGGAGGGCAAGCGCGGCCTGCCCCGCCACAAGCCCCCCTTCCCGTTCCAGGTCGGCCTGTTCGGGCGCCCGACCCTCATCAACAACGTCGAGACCGTGTTCTGGGTGCGCGACCTGATCGAGCGCGGGGCCGAGTGGTGGAAGAGCCACGGCCGCAATGGCTCGGCGGGCCTGCGCTCCTACTCGGTCTCGGGCCGGGTCAGGGAGCCGGGCGTGAAGCTGGCGCCCGCCGGCCTCACCGTGCAGGAGCTGATCGACGAGCATTGCGGCGGCATGGCCGACGGCCACACCTTCGCGGCCTACCTGCCAGGCGGCGCCTCGGGCGGCATCCTGCCGGCCTCGATGGGCGACATCCCCTCGATTTCGGCAAGCTCGAGAAATACGGCTGCTTCATCGGCTCGGCCGCCGTCGTCATCCTGTCGGACAAGGACGATGTCCAGGGCGCGGCCCTCAACCTGATGCGGTTCTTCGAGGACGAGTCCTGCGGCCAATGCACCCCCTGCCGGGCGGGCACCCAGAAGGCCCGGATGCTGATGGAGAACGGCATCTGGGACACCGAGCTCCTCGGCGAGCTGTCGCAGTGCATGCGGGACGCCTCGATCTGCGGCCTCGGCCAGGCGGCCTCGAATCCGCTGTCGAGCGTTATCAAGTTCTTCCCCGACCTGTTCCCCACTCCGCGCCCGATGGCGGCGGAGTAAGGCAGGAACCCGGCCGGGCACGCGCGAAGCCAGGGCCGCCGCATCCGGCGGTCCCCACGAGAACGAGCCGCCGGAGCGTGCCCTCTCAAGGGCAGCCCAGCGGGCGGGAGCGGAACCTGATGAGCAGCGGCACCCAGAACAGCAACCCGAGCGGCACCGACCCCCTCGTGAAGGGTCCGAGCGGCCCGCAGGACGCGGGCGGCCAGGGCTCCGGCACGACGGCGCAGGGCGGCTCCTACTCGCAGGGGCAGAAATCCGGCGGCCAGCAGGGCCCGGCGAGCGGCACGCTCGGCCTCAAGAACATCCCGACCGGCATTCCGGGCGTGGTGTTCGAATTCGACGGGCAGCAGATCGAGGCGCGACCCGGCGAGACGATCTGGCAGGTGGCGCAGCGCCTCGGCACGCACATCCCCCATCTCTGCCACAAGCCTGATCCGGGCTACCGGCCGGACGGTAATTGCCGCGCCTGCATGGTCGAGATCGAGGGCGAGCGCGTCCTTGCCGCGTCCTGCAAGCGCGTGCCCGGCGTCGGCATGAAGGTGAGGTCGCAGAGCGACCGGGCCGTGAAGGCCCGCGCCATGGTGATGGAGCTCCTCGTCGCCGACCAGCCGGCCCGCGAGACCTCGCACGATCCGGACTCGCATTTCTGGCACCAGGCCGACCACGTTGAGATCAGCGAGAGCCGCTTCCCGGCGGTGGAGCGCTGGGAGGCCGACATCAGCCACCCGGCCATGAGCGTCAACCTCGACGCCTGCATCCAGTGCAACCTGTGCGTCCGCGCCTGCCGCGAGGTCCAGGTCAACGACGTGATCGGCATGGCCTACCGCGCGGCCGACGCCAAGATCGTGTTCGACTTCGACGACCCGATGGGCCAGTCGACCTGCGTGGCCTGCGGCGAGTGCGTGCAGGCCTGCCCGACCGGCGCGCTGATGCCCGCCTCCTATCTCGACGCGAACCAGACCCGGACGGTCTACCCCGACCGCGAGGTCGATTCTCTCTGCCCGTATTGCGGCGTCGGCTGCCAGGTCTCCTACAAGGTCAAGGACGAGAAGATCGTCTACGCGGAAGGGCGCGACGGCCCGGCCAACCGCAACCGGCTCTGCGTGAAGGGCCGCTTCGGCTTCGACTACGTCCATCACCCCCACCGCCTGACGAAGCCCCTGATCCGCCTCGACGGCGTCGCGAAGGACGCGAACGATCAGGTCGATCCGGCCAACCCCTGGACGCATTTCCGCGAGGCGACCTGGGAGGAGGCGCTGGAGCGCGCGGCCGGCGGCCTCAAGGGCATCCGCGACCAGCACGGACCGAAGGCGCTCGCGGGCTTCGGCTCGGCGAAGGGCTCGAACGAGGAGGCCTACCTCTTCCAGAAGCTCGTGCGCCTCGGCTTCGGCTCGAACAACGTCGACCATTGCACGCGCCTCTGCCACGCCTCGTCGGTGGCCGCGCTGATGGAGGGCCTGAACTCGGGCGCCGTCTCGGCGCCGTTCTCGGCCGCCCTCGACGCCGAGGTCATCGTGATCATCGGCGCGAACCCGACCGTGAACCACCCGGTCGCCGCGACCTTCATCAAGAACGCGGTCAAGGAGCGAGGCGCCAAGCTCATCATCATGGACCCGCGCCGTCAGGTCCTCTCGCGCCACGCCCACGCGCACCTCGCCTTCAAGCCGGGCTCGGACGTGGCGATGCTCAACGCGATGCTGAACGTCATCGTGGAGGAGGGCCTCTACGACGAGCAGTACATCGCCGGGTACACGGAGAACTTCGATGCGCTGAAGGAGCGCATCCACGAGTTCACCCCGGAGAAGATGGCCCCGGTCTGCGGCATCGACGCCGAGACCCTGCGTGAGACGGCGCGCCTCTACGCGCGCTCGCGCGCCTCGATCATCTTCTGGGGCATGGGCGTCAGCCAGCACGTCCACGGCACGGACAATGCCCGCTGCCTGATCGCGCTCGCGCTAACGACCGGCCAGATCGGCCGCCCGGGCACCGGCCTGCACCCCCTGCGCGGCCAGAACAACGTGCAGGGCGCCTCCGATGCCGGCCTGATCCCGATGGTCTACCCGGATTACCAGTCCGTCGAGAAGGCGGCGGTGCGGGAGCTGTTCGAGAATTTCTGGGGCCAGTCGCTCGACCGCAAGGCCGGCCTCACCGTCGTCGAGATCATGCGGGCGATCCATGCCGGCGAGATTCGCGGCATGTATGTCGAGGGCGAGAACCCGGCGATGTCGGATCCCGACCTCAACCACGCCCGCCACGCGCTGGCGATGCTCGACCATCTCGTGGTGCAGGATCTGTTCCTGACCGAGACGGCCTTCCACGCCGACGTGGTGCTGCCGGCCTCGGCCTTCGCCGAGAAGGCGGGCAGCTTCACCAACACCGACCGGCGCGTGCAGATCGCCCGGCCGGTGGTGCCGCCGCCCGGGGATGCCCGCCAGGATTGGTGGATCATCCAGGAGGTCGCCAACCGGATGGGCCTGTCCTGGACCTACAAGAGCCCGGCCGACGTGTTCAACGAGATGGCGCAGGTGATGCCGTCCTTGAACAACATCACCTGGGAGCGCCTGGAGCGCGAGGGCGCGGTGACCTATCCCGTGGACGCACCCGACAAGCCCGGCAACGAGATCATCTTCTACGCCGGCTTCCCGACCGAGAGCGGTCGGGCCAAGATCGTGCCCGCCAACATCGTGCCGCCGGACGAGGTGCCCGACACCGAGTTCCCGATGGTGCTCTCGACGGGCCGCGTGCTGGAGCACTGGCACACCGGCTCGATGACCCGCCGTGCCGGCGTCCTCGACGCTCTGGAGCCCGAGGCGGTGGCCTTCATGGCGCCCCGCGAGCTGCACAAGCACGGCCTCAGCCCGGGCGACACGATGCGCCTCGAGACCCGGCGCGGCGCCGTGAACGTGAAGGTCCGCTCCGACCGCGACGTGCCGGACGGCTTCATCTTCATGCCGTTCTGCTACGCCGAGGCCGCGGCGAACCTCCTGACGAACCCGGCGCTGGACCCGATGGGCAAGATCCCGGAGTTCAAGTTCTGCGCCGCCCGCATCGGACCGGTCGTCCCGGTGCAGATCGCGGCAGAGTGAGGGATCAGCCCCGCGGATCGAAGGGTCCGCGGGGTTTTCCTCAGGACGACGCGAACCGCCTCGAACCTTGAGCCCGGCGGCACGGCAAAGGGGTTTTCACCCCTCGACCTCGGCCCGCTGAGCGCGGGTCCCCTCTTCGGTTCGGGGGAGGGACAGGATGAGTGATCAGGTCGGTTCCGAGACGTCGCACCCCTCACCCGGTACGCTGACGTGCACGCGACCTCTCCCGAACGGGAGAGGTGGGGTGAATCCGCTTGCCTCGGCCCGTCCGGATCGAGCGCGGGTCCCGTCTCCTCTCCCGTGCAGGAGAGAGGCAGGATGAGGAATCAGGATTGTCCGGAGAAAGCGCCGGGCGTTGTCCGCGCGCCCGATCCGCCGATGCGGCTCAGAACGTCCCGATTCGGGAGAGTGGACGCGTCGCGAGTCCCGCGCCGACCGGGAAGCTTCGACACCGCCGGTATGTGACGAGGCGATGTGTGACGAGGCCCGACGTTCGATCCGCGTCCGGCCGGGCCCGCCTCAGCGGGTGGCGACGAGCCGGGGCGCGGAATCCGTCCCGCCATATTCCGTCCAGGCCAGCGCACCCGAGAGGCAGAGTCCGCTCGCCAGGGCAAGCGTCAGCGCGGACCGGCCCCGCACCACAAGGCGGACGAGCTGGAAGGGCAGGAACAGGAGCTTGAAGAGGGCGCGGGCCGCGAGGACCGCAAGGACCGGGATGATCGCGAGGGAGAGTCCGATCACGGGCATGTAAGCCTATCCTTCCCAACTCGATGCGCGACGCTTGGGCTTTCGTCCACCCACCGGGCCGATCGGACACCACAAAGTCGGCAACACTATGGAAGGCCACCGCAGATGTGCACAGCCGGCGGCGGGGCCGCAGGCCTGACACGTCCCGGTCCCTGTCAGGAGAACCATCCACCCTTAAGAGAGCGGGCGCGCCTGTCTCCCGGCGAGAGCTTCGCCTATGGAGGGGTCGGGGCCGCGGAGCGGCGGGGCGGCGGACCGCGTTGGAAGAAGCGCTCAATCGATGGCTTGAGGCGACGGCCTCGATCCGGACCGATGTCCTGGCGGCGCTCGGGCTCGTGCTGGCGCTCGGCGTCTCCGGGCACGTTCTGCTGCGCAAGCGCGAGATCAGCGTGGCGATCGGCTGGATCGGGCTCGCCTGGCTCTCGCCGATCTTCGGCACCGGCCTCTACGCCCTGTTCGGCGTCAACCGCGTCTCCCGCCGCGCCCGGCGCCTCCGGCCGAAACCCTCGCAGCAGCCGAGCGACCCGCGCGAGCCCGAGACCAGCATCGACGCGGATCTGCGCCCCTGGAGCGGGCGGGGCGGCAGATCACGCAGCTTCCCCTCGTCGCCGGCAACGCCGTCCTCCTCTTCCGCAACGGCGACGAAGCGTATCCGGCGATGCTGGAGGCGATCGGCCGGGCCACGCGGAGCGTCGCCCTGTCGAGCTACATCTTCCGCGACGACGAGACCGGGCGGGCCTTCTGCGACGCGCTCGCCGGAGCGAAGGCCCGGGGCGCCGAGGTCCGGGTTCTGATCGACGGGATCGGCGGCGGCTACTTCGATCCGGGCGCCTATCGCCGGCTGCGCCGCGCCGGCGTGCCGGCGGGCCTCTTCATGCACTCGGCGCTGCCCTGGCGCATGCCCTTCCTGAACCTGCGCACGCACAAGAAGCTCCTGATCCTCGACGGGCGCACCGCCTTCACGGGGGGCATCAACATCTCGGACGCGAACCGGGTCTCGCGCAGGCCGCCCCACCCCGTGCGGGACACGCATTTCCGGATCGACGGGCCGGTCGTCGAGCAGCTGGTGATGGCCTTCGGCACCGACTGGAACTTCGTGATGAACGAGGAGCTCGACGGCGAGCGCTGGTTCCCGGGGATCGCGCGGGCCGGCGAGACCACGGCCCGGGTCGTCACCTCGGGGCCGACGCCGACATCGAGAAGATCGAGTTCGTGGTTCTGGCCGCGCTCTCCTGCGCGCGCCGCTCGGTCCGCCTCGTCACGCCCTACTTCCTGCCGAGCGAGATCGTGCTGAACGCTCTCGCCCTCGCCTCCCTGCGGGGCGTGACCGTCGACGTGATCATCCCGCGCCGGAGCGACCATCGGTTCGTCGACTGGGCGACGCGGGCCCATCTCGACCCGCTCCTGGAGAGCGGCGTCCGGATCTGGCTCGACGAGCCGCCCTTCGACCATTCGAAGGTCCTCGTCGTCGACGAGACCTGGGCCTTCGTCGGCAGCGCCAACTGGGACACCCGCAGCTTCCGGCTGAATTTCGAGCTGAACGTCGAGATCTACGATGCCGGCATCGCCCGACGGCTCGACACGTTCATGGCCGGGAAGATGGAGACCCGCCTGACCAAGGACGCAATCACGGGACGCTCGCTCCCGGAGCGGTTCCGCGACGCAGGCGCCCGACTGCTGCTGCCATACCTTTGACGCTCCGCTGCGGGCGGCGCACCTCGTCGGCGCCGAGGGTGAGGTGCACGACGATCGGCCGGTGGTCGGAGGCGCCCCGGGGCAGCACGTCCTTGCCGTGGCAGTTGAGGCCGCGCACGAGGCAGCGGTCGAGGCGCAAGGGGAGCACGTCGACCATGGCGTGGGTCGGATGCCGGGGCCCGACGTCCCGGAAGCCGGGCAGCAGGGCCGGGCCGACGATGTTGTAGTCGCCGAGCACCGCGGCGCGGGGCGGCAGCGCCCGCTCGATGTGGCGGAGCTGGCGCCGGTTCAGCATCTGCCCGTGCGAGAGATGCACATTGGCGATGCCGAAATCGCCGCAATCGAGCACCTGGCAGACCCGGTGCACCACCGCGCCCGAGGGCAGCGCCAGGATCGCGGGCGGCTCGCCCCAGGGCCGGCGGCTCCAGATGGCGAGGCCGTGGATGCGCCCGGGCAGCGGCGCCCAGGCGTAGACGCCGCCGACCCGGTCGGCGATGGCCGCGATGTCGCGGGTGGCCTCCTGCATCAGCAGGAGGTCGGGCTGCTCCTGCTCGATCAGGGCGACCACGTCGGCGACCGCCGCACCGGTGCGCCGCAGCAGGTTCCAGCTCACGATCTTGTGGGGCCGGGGGTGGTGCAGGGCGGGGACCCGGGTGGCGTTCGGGGAGGCCGGCCGCGTCGCCGGGGGGGCTGCGTGGGGCGGTTCGATCAGGCCGGGCCGCGTCTCGATCGCCCGCTTGGCCGCCGGCCATTTGCCGAGCCGTCCGAGGCCGCCCGCGCGCCGCTGCGCGAGGCTCTCGCTCCAGCGCTGGAACCGGTTCATCCGCTCAGAGCCCCCACCCGCCGCGCGCGGGCGCAGCCGAACCGTACGGCAACCGGGGGACAGGCGCATGACGATCTCCGGAGACGCATGTGAGCCGGACGGCTCGGGACGGGCCTGGACGCGAACCTTGGGCGGTTCGTTCTACGGCGTCCGCATCCGCGAGGCGAGGCCTCGCGGACGGACAACCTGAGCCGGAGCCGCTCTTCGCAACGCGCGGGACGCCCGAGCGATCCCGCCGCCATCCCCCGCCGAGATCGCCGGCTTCGTGGCCCGCGCGCGCGGATTCGCTTAAAGACGGGGCTCACCGGGCGCCTCACGCGACGCATGACGAGCTTCACCTTCATTCACGCCGCCGACCTCCATCTCGGCAGCCCGCTCGCGGGCCTCGCCCTCAAGGACGCGGACATCGCCCGGCGCTTCGCGACGGCCGGGCGGCGGGCCTTCGAGGATCTCGTGACGCGGGCAATCGAGATGGAGGCCGCCTTCCTCCTCGTCGCGGGCGACGTCTACGACGGCGACTGGACGGACAACACGATCGGCCTGTTCTTCGCCCGCCAGGTGGCCCGCCTCGACCGCGCGGGCATCCCCGTCATCCTCGTGCGCGGCAACCACGACGCCGAGAGCGTGATCACCCGCTCGATCACCCTGCCGCCCTCCGTAAAGACCTTTCCGACGCAGCGCGCCGACACGCACCGGCTCGACCACCTGCGGGTGGCGCTGCATGGGCGCAGCTTCCCGAACCGGGCCGTGGAGGAGAACTACGCGCTGGCCTACCCGGCCACGGTGCCGGGCTGGTTCAACATCGGCCTCCTGCACACCTCCTGCACGGGACACGCGGCCCACGCCACCTACGCCCCCTGCTCGGTCGCGGATCTCGCGGGCCGCGGCTACGATTACTGGGCGCTCGGCCACGTCCACGACTACGCGGAACTGTCCCGCGACCCCTGGATCGTCTTTCCCGGCAACCTGCAGGGCCGCAGCGTGCGCGAATGCGGCGAGAAGGGCGCCGTCGCGGTCGAGGTGACGGACGGGCGGATCCGTGCCGTGCGCCGCCTGATCGTCGATCACGCCCGATTCGCCACCCTTCCCGTCGATCTCTCGGACACGGTGAGCGAGCGCGAGGCGATCGCCCGCGTCGAGGACGCGCTGCGCCCGCTCTCCGAGGACGCGCAGGGGCGGCTCATCGCGGTGCGGGTGAGCCTGACGGGGCGGACGAAGCTGCACGACCGCCTCGCCGCCGACCGGGAGGGCCTGACCGCCGAGATCCAGGCCGCCGCCCATCGCGTCCACGAGGACATCTGGCTGGAGCGCCTGCGCATCGAGACCGCGCGGCCCCGCGCCCCCGCCTCGGCCGATCCGGCGCCCGGCATCGGCCTCGATCCGGCGGAGCTCCTCGCGGCCGTCGACCGCGACCCGGATTTCCGCGCCCGGGCCCGGGCCGCCCTCGCCGAGATCACGGCCAAGCTGCCGAGCGGAATGCAGGCTGGGGCGCAGGGCGGGATGCAGGTCGAGGACGGCCTCGCCGACGAGTTCGACGCCCTCTGCGCGGAGGCCGAGGCGGTGATCCTCGGTCGCCTGCGCGGGCGGGAATGCTGAGCGGACGCCCCACGGACACACGGAATGCGCCTCCTCGCCCTCGACCTCGAACGCTATGGTCCCTTCACCGGACGCCGGGTCACCTTTCGGCCGGACGCGCGGCTGCACGTGGTGCTGGGCCGAACGAGGCGGGCAAGAGTTCGGCGCTCGCCGCCGTCACCGACCTCCTGTTCGGCATCGAGGCGCGCACCCGCTACGCCTTCCTGCACGCCATGCCGGAGATGCGGATCGGCGCCGAGATCGCGGCCGCGGATGGGCGCCGGCTCGCCTTCCGCCGCCGCAAGGGCAACAAGAACACCCTCGTCGATGCCGCCGACGCGGGGCTTTCCGACGACGCGCTGGCCCCCTTCCTCGGTGGCCTGTCCCGCGAGGTGTTCTGCCGCGCCTTCGGCCTCGACGCGCAATCCCTGCGGGACGGCGGCGGCGAGATGCTCAACAGCGACGGCGAGGTCGGCGCGAGCCTGTTCGCGGCGGCCTCCGGCTTGCGCGGCTACACCGAGCTCCAGGCCGAGCTGGAGGCCGAGGCCGGCGGCATCTTCATGCCGCGCAAGGCGGAGCACCGGACCTTCTACCAGGCGCTCGGGCGCCACGAGGAGGCCCGCAAGGCGATCCGCCAGGCCGAGCTGCGGGCGAGCGACTGGCGGGAGCTGAACGACGAGATCGAGGGCGCCTCCCTGCGGCTCGACGAGATCCGGGCCGGACGGGTGCGCATCGCCGCCGAGCAGGCCCGGCTGGAGCGGCTGAGGCGCGTCGCCCCGCTCATCGCCGAGATCGACCGCCTCGTCGGGGAGGCGGAGGCCGAGACGGGCCTCGTCGAGGTGCCGGAGGGCTGGACCGACCGGCTCGGCGCGCGTCTCGACGAGGTCCGGGCGCGGGACGCCGCCGAGGCCGAGGCACGCGCGCGCCTGGAGGAGGCCGAGCGCGACCTCGCGGCCATCGCCGTCGACGACCGTCTGCTCGCGCGCGCCGAGGAGATCCTGGAGGGATTTCGCGGCATCGACCGCTTCGACAAGGGGGCTTCCGACCTGCCCCGCCTCCAGGGCGAGGCGGACGGATTCGCGCAGGACCTGGAGCGGCTGCGGGTCCGCATCGGCCTGTCCGACGCGGACGCCCTGCGCGCCCGGCAGCCCTCGGACGCGGCCCGCACCCGGATCGAGGGCCTGATCCGGGCTGGGCGCGAGGCCGCGGCTTCGCTCGCGCGCCTCGGTGGCGAACTCGCCCAACGCCGGGCCGAGCACGCGCGCCTCGCCGAGGCCCGGGGCCGACGCGCCGCCGGCCGATCCCGCGTCCCTGCGGGCCGACCTCAAGACCCTCGCGCCCCTGCGCAACGACGTGGCGCGCCGCGACGCGCTCGCGGCCACGATCCAGGGTGAGGCCAAGCAGATCGCGCTGCGGGCCGCGCGGCTCAGTCCGCCGATCCAGGATCTGTCCGCCTTCGTCGCCCTGCGCCGGCCCTCGCACGAGACCATCGCCCGCTTCGGCCGGGCGATGGACGGGCTGGAGCGCGACCGGATTCGGGCCACCGATCGCCGGGAAGCCGCCGCCCGCACGATCCGGCAGACGCGGGAGCGCATGCGCCGCCGCGAGGCCGGGCGGCCGATCCCCACGCTCGCCGATCTCGCCGCGCTCCGCACCGAGCGCGACGCCCGCCTCGCCCCCGTGCGGGCGCAGCTCGCCGGCGAGCCCGGCGCCGGGAACGCCGACGACCTCGCCCGGTTCGAGGACGCGATGCTGGCGGTCGACCGCGCCGCCGACGACCTCGTGGCCGATGCGGCCCGCGCCGCCGAGCACGGCGCCGACCGGCAGCGCCTCGACGCGGAGGAAGCCGAGGAAGCGGCGGCCGCGCAGGATCTCGCCGCGATCGACGCGCGCCTGGAGGAGGGCCGCATCGCGTGGCACGAGGCCTGGGCGCCCGCCGGCATCGAGCCCGCGACGCCCGCCGAGATGACGGCTTGGCTGACCGAGGTGGAGGCGCGGGTCGAGGATGTGCTCGCCCTCGAGGGCCGGCGCGCCGAGCACGCCCACCTCACCGCCCGGATCGAGACGGCCCGCGCGCCGCTCCTGGCCCTCAGCCGCCGCGCCGGGCTCTCCGACCTCGACGGGCTCGATGTCGGGCTGATCCTCGCCCGCGCGGAGGACCGCGTCGCGGCCCTGTCCGCCGCCTGGGAGGCGACCCGCGAGGCGCAGGCCCGGGCCCGGGCCATCGCGGAGCAGATCGCGCGGATCGAGGTCGAGCGCGCGGAGGCCACCGCCCGGCAGAAGGCGTGGCGGGGGGAGTGGAGCACGGCCCTGCACGGTCTCGGCCTCCGGCCGGAGGCCGAGCCGGACGAGGCCGAGAGCGCGCTCGAAGCCTGGCGGGCCGTGCCCACGCTGCTGCGCGAGCACGACAGCCACCTGCGCCGGATCACCGGCATCCGTCGCGACATGGAGACCTACCGCGGGAGCGTGGCGGGGCTGACGGCAATGCTCGCTCCCGAACTCGGCCCGCTCCCCGCGAGCAGCGCCATGAAGGCGCTGCAAGGCCGCCTGCAGGCGGCCACCCGCGACGAAACCCGTCGCCAGGATCTCGCCCGGCGCCGGGCGGACGCGGCGCAGGCCCTGGAGGCGGCGGCGCGCGCGGCGCTGGCCGCCCGCGAGGCGCTGGCCGCGCACGGCGCCGAGTTGCCGGAACCCGGCCGCGATCCCGCGGGCCTTCACGCCCGGCTCCTCGCCCGACGCGCGCTGCGGACCGAGTTCGCCGGGCGCCGGGCGGAGCTCGCCCGCGCGGCCGAGGGCGTGTCGGAGGAGAGCCTGCGCGCGGATCTCGCCGCCGCGACGCCCGACGCGATCGAGGCCTCCCTCGCCCAGCTCGCCCTCGACGACGACGATCTCGACCAGCGCGGCAAGGTCGCCTTCGCGGACCGGGATCGGGGCGAGCGCCGCCGCAGCGAGCTGGAGGGCGGCACCGGCGCGGAGCTCGCCGCCGCCCAGCGCAAGGCCGCCGAGGCGGAGCTGCAGGCAACCGCCCGGCACTGGGCGGTTCTCAAGCTCGCGAGCCTGCTCCTCGGCTCCGCGATCGGTCGTCACCGGGCAGGCCAGCAGGACCCGCTCCTGACCCGTGCCGGGGCGCTGTTCTCGGGGCTCACGGGAGGGGCCTTCGCGGGGCTCGCCCAGGAATACGACGAGGCCGACAGGCCCTGCATCGTGGGCCGGCGCGCCTCGGGCGAGACAGTCCACGTCTCGGGCCTCAGCGAGGGCACCCGCGATCAGCTCTACCTCGCCCTGCGCCTCGCCCATCTCGAGGATTACGCCGCCCGCAACGAGCCCGCGCCCTTCGTCGGCGACGACCTCTTCCTCACCTTCGACGATGCGCGCACCGCCCACGGCCTGGAGGCGCTCGCCGCGATCGGCGGGACCATCCAGCCGATCCTGTTCACGCATCACCGGCACGTCGCCGAGATCGCGCGGGCGAGGCTCGGGGACGCGGTCGACGTCCTGGACCTCTGAGAGACACGCCGCTCTCGCCGGTCCGGGGATGGGGCACCGTCCCGGGACGCGCGAAGCGTCGGCGGACGGTGTTCGGGGACCCATGCCGGCCTCGCCTCACCTCCGCGCCCGCCAGAGCCGGCCGCGGGCCCGCTCGGGGCCCGACGCCTCGCGTTCGAGCCCGTAATGCTCCGCGAGCCGCCCGAGGGCGATGCGGGCGACGACCTTCGCCGAGCGGGCCGGCCAGCGCCGCTCCGCCTCGATCCGCTCCAAGCCCTTGAGGTGCCCGCACAGGTCGATCAGGAGGCCGGCCAGATCGCCCCCCACCGCGTCGAGGGCGGCGCGCACCCGGGCCAGTGCGCCGACCACCCGGTCGGAGGCCGCGGCGGGGTCGCTCGGCCCGCAGCCATCGACCCGCGGCAGGGTCCAGTCCGTCCCCATCCGCGGCATCATCCGCGCCGCCTCCAGATCCCGGCGCAGGCGCTCGCCCGCCTCGAAGCAGGCGCCATCGATGAGCGGAGCCCCGTCGCGCCCCCGCCGCCGGGCCATCCAGGCGAGCGGACTCTCGGAGGCGTCGCGCAGGCGCCCCTCGGCGCCCCGCTCGCCCGCTTCCTCCAGGTCGAGGTGCTGGGCGAGGAAGGCCGCGCCCTCGCTGTGCCCGGGAGCCGCGCCGCGCCGCAGCCGGGCTCGGCCCGCCTCGCTGATGGTGAGCCGGGCGCGCGGACCCGGCTCGCGCAGGGCGAGATCGGCCGCGACGAGGGCCTCGCCGGCCTCCGCGGCGAAGCGGCCGTTGCCGACCGAGACGCCCGCGCCACCCCCCCGCAGGATCAGGCGCTCGCCCTCGATCGGGTCGGGAAACGCGTAGGCGCCGTTCCCGGCGAGCGCCGAGAGGAGGCGTGCGGCCTCCGCTCCAGCCGGGGAAACGCTACGCGCTCGGCCGCGGGACGGGATGATCGGTCAACAATGTTCATGTTTTGTTCCGATACGCCTGCGGCAAAGTTGTCCGCTCACACCTGACGTATCGGAAAATGATCCTAGTGCAAGTCTTGACAGCTCCTGCCCTGTGGAGCGTCACGCTACCGGCTTGCGTTGCGGGGCCTGCTTGAGCACCTGCGCGATCTCCTCCTCGCTCTTGCCCCGCACAGCGTAGCCCATACTCTCGAACCGCTCGATCAGGGCGTCGCTGTCCGCCGCATTCCGGGCGGCCCACTCGGCGAGCAGCGCGTTGACGCGCCCGATCTGATCGGCGGGGGGCTTGTCCGGATCGACGAGGGGCGGATCGGCCGGATCCGCGTTCGGATCCTTCGGCGGCGTGTCGCTCATGCGGCCTCCGGGAGGCCGGCGATGCAACCTTGAGCGCGGCCCATCCTGCATAATGGCACAGGGTCCGCGCGCGTTCCGTCAGGCCGCCGAACCGGGTCCGCTTCCGCACGACGAATCTCGGGCGGATGCCGCGGGGCATCGACGAAGGTCCGGCCCCCGCACGGGGGCCGAAGGGCCAGACCTTTCAGCGTCAGGGACGGTCCGGCGCCGCTCAGGCAGCCTCGTCGTAGCCGCCGGGACGGGTCTGGCCGAGGCCGATCGCCTTGGCGAGGTCGGAGCGGGCCTTGGCGTAGTTCGGGGCCACCATCGGGTAGTCGGGCGGCAGGCCCCAGCGGGCGCGGTACTGCTCGGGGCTGAGATCGTACTTGGCGCGCAGGTGCCGCTTCAGCGACTTGAAGGTGCGCCCGTCCTCCAGGCAGACGATGTGGTCCGGCGTGACCGACTTCTTGATCGGAACCGCGGGCTGCAGCGGCGTGGCGGAGACCGCCTTGGCCTCCGGCTGGCCGTTGCCGACCTGAAGGAGAGCGGTGTGGATGCGGCCGATGAGTTGCGGCAGCTCGCCCGGGGGGACGGGGTTGTTGCTCACGTAGGCCGACACGATGTCGGCGGCCAGCTCGACGTAGTCGACCGGGGTGTCTGTCTCGTTCATGATCGGAAATGTTCCCTTGGCGCGGTGCGGGCACCGGTGCGGGGCGGCGTCGACCGCTAGGTGACCATGGCCCCGCTTTCTGCGAACTGCTTCGCTCGCAGTGGTTGTCGTCCCGCTCTTGCTCTCGAAATGTGATGGCCCCACCCACCACAACTTCTCTCTATGCTATTCAAGTCTCAGTCGCAAGACAGAGCGGCCATGCGCGGATACGTGATCTCAACTTTCCTGCAGGATAGTTCAATTTGACAGCATTGTCCGGTGCTTAGCGCGTCGGGCCCTGCTGGCCGGTCCGATGCCCCGTCCGGGCGCCGGCGGCGCGACCGGTGCGCCGTTCCTGTCCCGGCCCGATCCCTTCTCAGCTCTCCTCTCCGATCCCTTCCCGGATCCTTGGCCCTATCCCTTGCCGATTACCTCCCGGCGCGGCACATGCACCCCGTCCGGTGGCCGGCCACCGCGTCCCGCTCTTCTCGCTCAGGTGTCCGCCATGGCGTCCGACAGCACGTTCCCGACCACCCGCCCCGAGGCGCCCGCGGCCGAGCGCCGCCCGCACGGCTTCACGGTGCACGGGCGCGCGCTCACGGACGATTACGCTTGGCTGAAGGCCGAGAACTGGCGCGAGGTCCTGAAGGACCCGGCCGCCCTGCCCGCCGACATCCGAGCCTGCCTAGAGGCCGAGAACGCCTATGCCGAGGCGATGCTCGGCGAGGTCTCGGACCTGCGCCGGACCCTGGTCGCGGAGATGCGCGGCCGCATCAAGGAGGACGAGAGCGGCGTGCCCGAGCCGGACGGGCCCTTCGCCTACTACACGCGCCACCGCGAGGGCGGGCAGCACCCCCTCGTCTGCCGGCGCCCGCGCAGCCTCCTCGTCCTGACGGGGACCGCCTCCGAGACGGTCCACGAGGACGGGCGGGAGACCGGCGAGACGATCCTCCTCGACGGCGACCGGGAGGGCGAGGGCCTGCCCTTCTTCGAGCTCGCCGCCGCGGTCCACTCGGACGATCACGGACGGCTCGCCTGGAGCGCCGACATCAAGGGCTCGGAACTCTACACGATCCGTGTGCGCGATCTCGCGACCGATCAGGATCTCGACGACCGCGTCGAGGCGACCTCCGGCGAGGCGGTCTGGGCGGCGGACGGCGCCTCCTTCTACTACGTCGGCGTCGACGCGAACCACCGTCCGGCCCGCGTCCTGCACCACAGCCTCGGCACCCCGCAGGAGAGTGACGCGATCATCTACGAGGAGTCCGATTCGGGATACTTCGTGCATATCGGAACGACGCAATCGAAGGCCTATCTGACCATCACGGCGAGCGACCACGAGACCTCGGAGGTCCGCCTGATCGACCGGGCCGCTCCGGCCGCGGCACCGATCCTCGTCGAGCCGCGCACGCCGCTGCTGATCTACTCGGTGGAGCATTGGGGCCAGCACCTCTTCATCCTGACGAACGCCGACGGGGCCGAGGACTTCAAGATCGCGACGACACGCCTCGACGCGCCGGGCCGCGCGAACTGGCGCGACCTGATCCCGCACCGGGCGGGGGTGATGATCCGCCACCAGCACGTCATCGGCGGCCACCTCGTGCGGCTCGAGATCGAGAACGCCCGGCCCCGCATCATCGTGCGCGACATGCAGGGCCAGGAGCATGCGGTGGCCTTCGCGGAGGAGGCCTACTCGCTCGGCCTCCAGCCCGGCCACGAGTTCGAGACGGCGGTGATCCGCTTCACCTATTCCTCGATGACGACGCCCGCCGAGACCTACGATTACGATTGCGTCACCCGCGCCCGGCAATTGCGCAAGCGCCAGGAGGTGCCGAGTGGCCACGACCCGGCGGCCTACGTGACGCGGCGCGTCTTCGCCACCGCTCCGGACGGCGAGCAGGTGCCGATCTCGCTCCTGCACCGGCGCGACCTTCCCCTCGACGGCACCGCGCCGCTCCTCCTCTACGGCTACGGCTCCTACGGCACGCTGATGCCGGCCTCCTTCCGGACGAACCTGCTGTCCCTCGTCGACCGCGGCTTCGTCTATGCCATCGCCCATATCCGCGGCGGCACCGAGAAGGGCTGGCGCTGGTACCTCGACGGCAAGCGCGAGAAGAAACCGAACACCTTCAGCGACTTCGTCGCCTGCGCCCGGGCGCTCGCGGCCGAGGGCTACACGGCGGAGGGGCGGATCGTGGCGCATGGCGGCAGCGCGGGCGGCATGCTGATGGGGGCGGTGGCGAACCTCGCGCCGGAGCTGTTCTCCGGCATCATCGCCGACGTGCCCTTCGTCGACGTGCTCAACACGATGCTCGACGGCGACCTCCCGCTGACCCCACCGGAATGGCCCGAATGGGGCAACCCGGGCGAGAGCGAGGCGGCCTTCACGACGATCCTGTCCTATTCACCCTACGACAACGTGGGGGCCAAGACCTACCCCGCCATTCTGGCGCTCGCCGGCCTCACCGACCCGCGCGTCACCTACTGGGAGCCCGCCAAATGGGTCGCTCGGCTGCGCGCCACCATGACGGGGGGCGGACCGGTGCTGATGCGCACCAACATGGAGGCCGGCCACGGCGGCGCTGCCGGCCGCTTCGACCGCCTGGAGGAGGTTGGCTTGATCTACGCCTTCGCCTTGCTGGCGGTCGGGCGGGCGTGAGGACGCCGCCCTGCGGGAGCGCCGCCGTCCGCGTCGAGAGGGCCCGCGGCAACGAAAGCACTCATGTCGGGCTCATGGCTGCGCGGCCGGCGGCCTGATGTCGAGGGGCGGCTCGGGCGGCGGTGCCGGTCCTTCGGCGTCGCTACGGGCGCGTCGGGCCGCCTCTTCGGCCTCGCGGGCGCGGGCTTGGCGCGCCGCCTCCTCGGCCGCGGCCTGCTGCGCGCGAAGCCTCGCCTGACGCGCCGCCTCCTCGACCGCGGCCTTGTCGGCGGCGGCCTTCTCCGCCGCTGCCCGGTCGGCCGCAGCCTTCACCGCGGCGCGGGCCCGGTCCATCTCGATACGGGCGCGGCGGCGCTGGCGCTCGGTCTGATCGGCCTCGAAAAGCTCGATCTTCTCAAGCTCCCGCTGCAGCACGACCGCGGCGAGCCCGTTCGAGAGGCCGCCGACATCGAGGGTGCGCTCGGGCGCGGTGAGCGGACCGGCGAAGCCGAGCTGGACTGTCAGGGCGCCCCCGGTCCAGCCCTTGGGCATCTCGCCGCCCGTGAGCGCGCCGCGGGCGTCGAGCCGGAGGTCGCGCAGATCGAGGCCGAGCGTCCCGCGCCAGCGGGCGGCGCCGAGATCGAGGTCGAGGGGCCCGGCCCTCAGCACGCCGCCGATGAGGGTGGCGGGCGCGGAGATCGGCCCGCGGCTGCGGGCCGGGGCGGCGGAGAACTCCTCCGCGACGATCGCCAGCAGGTGGCCCTCGCGCAGGGGATCGTCCTCGGCGAGCGCCCGCGCGAGGGCGCGGCCGACGGCGCCGGGATCCGCCCGCGGCGCCATGATGTCGGCGAGCCGCACCTCGCCGCTGCCCGAGAGATTGCCGACGAGCGCCTCCGGGCTGTCGCCGCTGGTGCCGAAGCGGAGCGTAGCGCCGACGCGCCCCTGGATCGCGCTGTCGGGCAGGAGCCCCTTGAGCGCGGCGGCGTCGAGGCTGCCCTCGCCCGAGATCGCGGCGGCCTGTCCGTGCCGCGACAGCGTCGCGGAGGCGGCGAGCCGCCCCCGCGAGCTGGCCCGTCAGGTCGCGCAGGCTCAGCACCCCGTCGTCGAGGTCGAGCCTGAAAGCTGTGCCCGTCGCGGTGAGCCCTCGCCCGAGATCGAGTGCCTCGACCCGCAGGTCGATGGCGGTTCGCGGCGCCTTCGCCGGGGGCGGCGCGAAGGGGCGGCTCGACCAGCCACCCTCGGCCGTGCGCTCCGGCCGCCCGCCCTGCGGCATCACGAGGAGCCCGGCGAGGCTCGGCAGGGAGAGCCGGGCGAGCCGCGCCGTGCCGGAGATCTCCCCCTCCGGCGCCCGCGTCAGCTCGGCACTCACCGTGCTGCCCGCCGCCTGACCGATGAGGCCGATGCGGGCGTCGCTGCCCGCCCGGCCGAACCCGATCGTGAGATCGGCCGGCCATGCTCCCGGACCGGCCGCTGCCGTCCCGAGGAGTGCGAGGACGGGGCCGAGATCGGCGGTCTCGACCCGCACCTCGCCGCGAGCGGGCGGGCCGACCTCGGGTGAGAGCACGACGGGCTGGCGGGTCGCGACGGTCACGCCCGCGATCTGCCCCCGCCCTTCGACGCCGAGGTCGGTGCTGCCGGCAACCTGCCGTCCGGTCAGGGTGAGGGTCGCGGGCCGGTTCAGGGCCGCCTCGTCCTCGCGCCCGAACCAGAGGCCGGCCTTCGGCGTGCCGAGGGTTACGTCGAGGCTCTCGACATGCCCGGCCCGGCTGAGGAGCGAGGCGTCGAGGGTGCCGCCGCCGGCCCTGCCCTTCGCCACCGTGCGCAGGGCCTCCGCCTCGCCCGCCTGCCGCTCGGCCGTGACGTCGAGGTCGAGGGGTCCGGTGCGCAGGAAATTCGGGATCAGCCGCGACTCCGCAACCCAGACCCGGTCGAGGAGCGCGAGCAGCGGTGCGGCGACGGGGGCGGTCACGCGCCCCGCGATCCGGCCCGAGCCGTTCGGCGCGATCTGCCCGGACAGCTTGGCGTTGGCGCCCGCGAGGTCGGTGACGTCGAGGCTGTCGACGACGAGACTCGCCCCGTCCGACTGGATGCTCGCCGCGATCGTGCCGTTGCCCGAATTCGGGCCGGCCGGCCCGTAGCGGACGTCGCGGGCCTGGACCGTCAGGCCGAGATCGTGCCCCTGCAGCCCCTCGAGCGCCCCGGTGAGGGAGGGCAGACCCGCGATGTCGATGCCCCGCGCCTTGATCTGCGCGTCGAAGCGTCCGCGGGTGCCGCCGCCGCCCGTCGTGTAGCGGGCGATGCCCGTCACCTGCGCGCCGCCGAGGTCGAGCCGGAGGTTGCGCAGGGAGAAGTCGGGGGCGGTGGCCGAGACGTCGGCGCTCGCCTGGATCGGCCGCCCGTCCATCACGGCGACGACCGGGCCGCCGAGGCCGAGCTTGCGCAGGTAGCGTCCGAGCCCGTCGGAGGAGGCTGCGCGGAGCGACACCTCCCCGTTGAAGCGGGGGCTCGGCTCCGTGTCGATCTCGCCGCTGGCCGCGAGCGCGGCGGCCCCGGGGGCTGTCGCCTGGAACCGGCGCAGGAGCAGGCCGCCGGTGCGGTCGAGTGTGCCGGCGAGGCGGACCCCCGTCCACTCGTCGAGGCCGAGCCCGAGCGTGTCGATGCCGAGATCGAGGTCGATCATCACGGGCAGCCCCCGTCCGCCTCTCGGCAGGCCCCGGGCGATCAGGGCCTGCCCGGTGCTCGACAGGAGGAAGGCGTCGAGATCGACCCGGCGCGCCTCCAGCGAGAGGCCGGCCCGCCACGCCCGGAGATCGATCTGGCCCGTGCCGGCGAGGCGGATCGCCTGGCCGCCCGGGTCGATCTCGGCGTTGACGCCCTCGAAGCGGACCCGCGGCCCCTGCGCGGTGAACTTGCCGCCGAGGCTGAAGGGCAGGTAGGCGCCGGCGACCTGGGCCGGCGGCCCGACGACGAGGCGGGCCGTGCCCTCCGCCTCGGGGACCAGCGGGCGCGGGCCGTCGCCCGCCGCGGCGAGACCGCCAGCGGGCGCGAAGGCGAGGCGCAGGTCGGCCTCGAAGCGGGGATGCGCGTCGCCGCCGCCCGAGAGCTTCACCATGACGCTGCCATCCGCGGCGGGCTCGCCGGTGGCGAGGCGGAACGGCACGCCGCCGCTCGCGCCCTCGACGCGCCAGGGCCCGACCAGGGAGGGAGCCTGCAGGCTCAGCGATTCGGCCTGGATCTGGTCGGTCCGGCCCGTCGCCGGCACGAACGTGGTCAGGAACAGCTGGCGGATGCGCAGGTCGTCGATAGCGAGGTCGCGCGCCCGCAGGGCCTCGGCGAAGTCCGCCGGCACGAGCAGGGCATCGCCCTCGCCGACGGGGAGCTTGATCTCGGCGCGCCGGATCTCGGTCTCAGTGAAGCGGATCTCGCCCTTGAGGAGGGGCGTCAGCGCGATCTCCGCGCTGACGAAGCGCGCATCGAGGGCGGGCTTGTCGGACTCCTCGCCGAGATGCAGCCGGTCGAGCCGCAGGCGTGGCGAGGGCAGGAGCCGCACCGCGACACGCCCTTCGCTGCGGGCCGGCAGGCCGAGCGAGCGGGCGATTGCCCCGTCGACGGCCGCGCGCTGGCCCTGCCAGTCGACGAAGGGCGGAACGGCGAGCGCCGCGACGAGGATCAGGATGACGGCGCCGGCAAGAGCGGTCAGGATATCACGCACCGTTCTCGTTCCGCCTCACGTCCCGCTCCTGTGGCGGGTGCCCGAGGTGCACGCCAAGGCGACCGGCCTCGACCGTCCGGCCGTCCGCCCCGTGCCCCCCTCTGGACATAGCGTAGCGGAGCGGCGGCGCCCGTCCAATCCGGGCGGAGGTCCGGCGGCGCGATCTCAGCGCTTCGGCACGACGATAGGTGCCGGCGTCGGAGCCTGCCGGAACGATTCGCTGCGGCGGATCTGCATGCGCGTGTTGGCCGTGTCGCTCTGCTGCTGCTGGCGCAGCTGCCGGTTCTGGCTCTGCTGTGAGAGGGAATTGTTGATGCTGTTGAGGTTCGAGCTCGGCAACCCCTGCGCGAGCGCTGGCGTGGCGATGGCGAGAGCGAGGAGGGCGAGGGGCGCGGCGCGCATGGCGGTGGGCCTCTGTTCGGTCATGGACTCGGGACTGGACCAATTGGGACTGGACGTTTCGGGACTGGACGGCTCGGGACCCGAAGACCCGGGATCGATGTGACGACGCGGCAGCACGCGCGCAAGTTCCGGTTCTGCGGCCGCGGCGCCCTCGACGCCGTTCGCGTTTTGGTCCAGTGAGGGGCCATGCAGAAGCATTCCGATGCGGCGGCGGCGCCCGGGCCGCAGCCCGATTCCGCTCCCACCTCGATCGCGGCCCGCGCCATGGCCACCCTTCGGCCCGGCGCCTCCTCCTATCTCGAAGGGCTCAACCCAGAGCAGCGCCGGGCCGTCGAGACCACGGACGGTCCCGTCCTCGTTCTGGCGGGGGCCGGCACCGGCAAGACGCGGGTGCTGACGACGCGAATCGCCCACCTCATCGCGACCGGGAAGGCTCGCCCCTACGACATCCTGGCGGTGACCTTCACCAACAAGGCGGCCCGCGAGATGAAGGCGCGCATCGGCGCCCTGATCGGCCCGGCGGGCGAGGGCATGCCCTGGCTCGGCACCTTCCACGCCATCGGCACCAAGATCCTGCGCCGCCACGCCGAGCTCGTCGGGCTGAAATCCGACTTCACGATCCTCGGGACGGACGACCAGCTCCGCCTGATGAAGCAGGTCATCGCCGACCAGAACATCGACGAGAAGCGCTGGCCGGCACGCGCCCTCGGCCACGCCATCGACGGCTGGAAGAACCGCGGCCTCGCTCCCGAGCAGGTGCCGCCGGGGGAGGCCGGGGCCTTCGCCTTCGGCAAGGGCGGCGCGCTCTACACCGCCTACCAGGCGCGGCTCGCGACGCTGAACGCCGTCGATTTCGGCGATCTCCTGCTCCTGTGCCTCAAGCTCTGGCGCGAGAACCCGGACGTGCTGGAGAACTACCAGAGCCGCTTCCGCTACATCCTCGTCGACGAGTACCAGGACACGAACGTAGCCCAGTATCTCTGGCTGCGGCTCCTGGCGCAGGGGCACCGCAACGTCGCCTGCGTCGGCGACGACGACCAGTCGATCTACGGTTGGCGCGGCGCCGAGGTCGACAACATCCTGCGTTTCGAGCACGACTTTCCGGGCGCGGCCGTCATCCGCCTGGAGCGCAACTACCGATCGACAGGCCACATCCTCGCCGCGGCCTCGGGCCTCATCGCCAGGAATGAGGGGCGCCTCGGCAAGACCCTGCGCACCGAGGACGAGGCGGGCGAGCGCGTCACCGTCAGCGGCGCCTGGGATTCGGAGGAGGAGGCGCGGCTCCTCGCCGAATCGATCGAATCGCTGCAGGCCCGCAAGCATCCCCTCTCCGAGATCGCCGTGCTGGTGCGAATCTCGGCGCAGATGCGCGAGATCGAGGACCGCTTCGTCCAACTGGGCCTCCCCTACCGGGTGATCGGCGGCCCGCGCTTCTACGAGCGAGCCGAGATCCGCGACGCGCTGGCCTATCTGCGCGCCACCGCCAACCCCGCCGACGACCTCGCTTTCGAGCGCATCATCAACACGCCGAAGCGGGGGCTGGGCGACGCGACCTTGCAGCAGCTCCACGCCCATGCCCGCGCCGAGCGGATCCCGCTGCTGCTCGCCGCCCGCCGCCTCATCGAGACCGACGAGCTGAAGCCGCGCGTGCGCTCCACGCTGCGCGCCCTCGTCGAGAGTTTCTCCCGCTGGGCGCGCTCGATCGAGACGATGCCGCATTCCGAGGTGGCGCAGACCATCTTGGAGGAATCCGGCTACACCGAGATGTGGCAGAAGGACCGCTCGGCCGACGCCGCGGGACGGCTCGAGAACCTCAAGGAATTCGTGCGCTCCATGGAGGAATTCCCGGACCTCGCGGGCTTCCTGGAGCACGTCGCCCTCGTCATGGACGCGAGCGAGGCGGAAGGGGCCGAGCGCGTCAGCCTGATGACGCTGCACGCCGCCAAGGGCCTGGAATTCGACACCGTGTTCCTGCCCGGCTGGGAGGACGGCCTGTTTCCCAACCAGCGCGCCATCGACGAGAGCGGGCGCGCCGGGCTCGAGGAGGAGCGCCGCCTCGCCCATGTCGGGCTGACCCGGGCGCGCAAGCGCGCCAAGCTGTCCTTCGCGGTCAACCGCCGCATTCACGGCCTCTGGTCCTCGACCATCCCCTCCCGCTTCATCGACGAGTTGCCGCCGGCCAGTGTCGACGTGGTGGAGGCGCCCGCCCATTTCTCGGCCGGCGCCTCTCGCTTCGACCGGAACCCGGCACCGTTCGGCTCCTCCTACGGTACGCCGGGCTGGCAGCGGGCGCAGGCGAACACCGCCGCCAGCGGCGGCCGCGGCTTCGGCTCGTCCTACAATGCCCCGCCGGGCGGCCGCGGCGGCCCGCGTCAGATCGAGGGCGAGCTCGTTGCCAAATCCACGGGCACGCCCTCCGCCTATTCGGGCGGCATGCGGGTCTTCCACACCAAGTTCGGGCCCGGAACCGTGGCGGGCGTCGACGGCAACAAGCTCACCGTTGACTTCGACAAGGCCGGCCGCAAGATGGTTCTCGACAGCTTCGTCCAACAGGGCTGAAGACTGTCCCGCCGGCCAAGCCCGGACTTCAGGGGCGGCAGGGCCGGCCGGCATCGCCGAACGCGGCGAGCAAGGGCTGAGGTCGTGCCGGATGCTCCGTCATCCCGACTGTGCCGGGCGCCTCGCGGGCGGCTGATCGTCTCCTCCCTCGCTCATCGTTTCTTTTTCGTCACACGCGCAGGTTTGCGTCGTACCGCCGTCATGGCGGGCCAGGCATGGTGCGCGCGTTGCATGCGGCATTTCGTGCCGCGTGTGCTCGAACCCGGGTGCTCTCCACAAGCAATGCGCGGCGCGATGGAACCTGCGCGCTCGCTTGCGATTGGCTCACAAACGACGGGAGACATCCGGCAATACAGGTTTGACAAGCTCGCGCAGTGACAAGTCCAGGTTGGCAAGTCCAAGTGGAGTGTTGATCGATGAAAAGACGGCGCGCACGACTTGAGCTGGTGGAAGATCGCCCGGTCCGGCTGCACCGGACCCGGTTCGACGAGGAACGTCACCTAAGCCCGATCCAACCTCTGACCGAACGACAAGGACAATACCTCGAAGCACTCGCCTCTCACGCGCAAGTCATCGTGCTGGGGCCCGCCGGCACCGGCAAGACCTTCATCGCCGGCACCCGTGCCGCCGACCAGCTCCGCCAGCGTCGCATCGCCAAGGTGGTGATCACGCGGCCGAACGTGCCCTCCGGTCGCTCGCTCGGCTTCTTCCCGGGCACGCTGGAGGATAAGATCGCCCCTTGGGTCGCCCCGCTGACCGAGGCCATGAAGGAGCGGATGGGCCAGGCGGCCTTCGAGATCGCGCTCAAGACCGGCGACATCGAGATCGTCCCCTTCGAGGTGATGCGCGGTCGCACCTTCAAGAACTGCCTCGTGATCCTTGACGAGGCGCAGAACACCACCACCGCCGAGATCAAGATGTTCCTGACCCGCATCGGCGACGATTGCCAGGTCATCATCAACGGCGACGTCTCGCAGACGGACCTGCGCGAGACGAGCGGGCTGCGCACGGTCATCCACCTCGTGAAGAGCCGGATGATGCCGATCCCTGTCGTGGAGTTCACCCGCGACGACATCGTCCGCTCCGGCATCTGCGCCGAATGGGTGAAGGCGTTCGAGGAAACGAATCTGTAGCCCGAAAGTTGTAGCGGGGCGGGCCCCGACGGAGGCCCGCCGCGCGATCGACGCGCGATTGCCATCTCCGGAGCCGTCGCTTTCGGGGAAGAGACCGGGTGCCGCGCTCGGGGAACAGAGAAAAGGAATCTCGTTCGTGAGGAAATTCACCTTCGCCATTGCCCTCCTGGGTTCGCTCGGCACCGCGGGCCTCGCCACCTCTGCCTCCGCGGCTCCGGGCGCGCCGATGGGCGTGGCCGCCCCCGACGCGGTGACCCAGGTCTACATGACGCCAATGGAGCGCCGCATGATGGAGCGCCGCATGATGCGCCGGCACATGGAGCGCCGCATGATGCGCCGCGAGATGATGCGCCGTGATATGCGTCGGGACATGCGCCGCGGCATGTGAGCGGGCGCGCCGGTGCAGATCCGAGAGGGGGCCGAAAGGCCCCCTTTTTCATGGGCTGAGTCCGACCTTCGAAGCGTCGGGCCTCAGCTCTCCGTGTCGGGAGACGGAACCCATCCTGCCTGTCGGACGGCCCCTCAGGCGGCCGAGGCGCGAGGATCTGCGGCGTCGGCGCGGTTCCACGATCGGATCAGGGCGAGGGTCTCGGGCAGCGGCGCCGGGCGGCCGAACAGGTAGCCCTGGCCGTAGGCGCAGCCCATCCCCGCGAGCGCCAGCGCCTCGGCCGGCTCCTCGATGCCCTCGGCGACGGCCGGGATGCCGATCTCGTCGGCGAGCCGCAGGATGGTCTGGACGATCCGGTGGTCCCGCGGCTCGGAGAGCATCGCCCGCACGAAGGCCCGGTCGACCTTGAGGGTCGTGATCGGGAGCGTGCTCAGATAGCTCAGCGACGAGTAGCCGGTGCCGAAATCGTCGATCGCGATGCCCATCCCGCTGGCGCGGCAGCGCGTCAGTGCGTCGGCGGCGGTCACCGGATCGCGCATCAGCGTGCTCTCGGTGATCTCAAGCTTGAGGCTGCCCGCCGGGATTCCGCGGGTGGTCAGCATCTCGCAGACCATGCCGGAAAGGTCGCCCGGGCGAGGTCGTGGCCTGAAACGTTGATGCTGACGAAGAGCGGGCCCTCGACCGCGACGGCATTGCCCAAGCCCACCCGCATGATCTCGGGCAGGACGCGGCCGATCTCGGAGACGACCCAGGCCGTGATGTCGACGATGAGCCCGCTCTCCTCCGCGACGGCGATGAAGCCGCCGGGCAGGACGAGGCCGCGCTCCGGGTGGCGCCAGCGGATCAGCGCCTCGAAGCCGGCCAGAATGCCGGTGCCGAGCCGGACGATCGGCTGGAAAAAGAGCTCGAATTCCTGGCGGTCGAGGGCGCGGCGCAGCTCGCGCTCCAGCACGACGGCGGTGATCGCCGCATCGAAATCCGCCCGCGCCGCGGGCGACGGCGCGGCGGGCTGCGGCAGGTCGTGCCGGGCCGCGATGCCGTGCTCCCTGAGGAGGGTCACGGTTTCGCGATAGCGCGCCATCACGACGCCGAGGCAGAGGCGCAGCACCGGGTCGGATTCCGAAAGCCGCTGGCGGATCTGGGCCTCGCTCACGGGCACCAGTTCGCAATCCTCCAGGGCCCGCGCCGAGGCCGAGCGGGGATCGAAATCGAGGATCGCCATCTCGCCGAAGATCTCGCCGGGGCTGCGCAGGGCGAGCCGCACCTCGCCCCCGTCCCGCCGGAGGAAGATCTCGATGCGCCCGCGCGTGATCAGGTAGGCGTAATCGCCTGCGTCCCCTTCCTCGAAGAGGATCGTGCCGGCGCTGAGCGTGATGTGGGCGTAGGGGTCGTGCATGAGGTCTTCGCCTCGCCCGCCTCCAGGCGACAGCATTCCTCCTGGCACGGGCCCGTTAAACAAACCTCAAGCGCCCGCATCGAAGCGCGGCTCGATCACACGATTCCCGCGATGATCTTCTCTCGCGCGAAGAACGGCCCGACACGACAAATACAATTTGAAGCTGAATCTAGGAAAATGCTTTCGGGTCGGTTTCCGAGACCGCCAATCCGCCTATCGGGCATCGTCCCGCTACAGGCTGAGGAAGGAGGCCGCGAGCCCGAGATCCGTCAGCGCATGTAGCATCTGATCGAAGCCGAGGAGCCACCAGAACTGGACCTGACCCGGATTCCAGCGTGTGCGGCGGGAGATCACGCCCTTGGTCCGGTCGATGCAGAAATGGATCGCGAAGTCGACGAGGGCCAGCCACCAGAGCCGCGGCGCGACGACGAGGGCGATGCAGAGCGTCGCGAGGGCGTGGCAGGCGACGTGCGCAGAGAGGGGCAGGAGCCAGCCGTGCTCCTGCTCCTTCCCCCGCGCCATCCAGTCGGTCTGGAGCACGAAGTCGGCGATGTAGTGCTTGACGATCATGGTGCCGGCGAGCACCGCCATCGTCCAGACCGGGACCAGCGCCATCAGAACCCCGCATGCCGCGCCTCGACGACCGGCCCTTGAGCATGTTCCATGATCCAAGGATCATGGAACATGCTTCAACCTCTTGAGACAACGCATGTTCTTCACGCGAACCGGAATCCGCTTCGCTCGAACATGCGCTAGGCGAAACGCGTTCGTTTTCCATTAACCGCGCTGCGCGCAACCGGCCAATCCGGGGGCGGGTGCCGCACAGGCTGCGGTCGCCCGCGGCTTGGCACGCCGCTTGCCAATCCGGACCGTCGTGATCTGCCGGCACCGCGCCCGCATCCGGGAGCGCCTTCGACGCTCCCCGCGATCCTGAATCCCGGAGACCCCATGAAGCGCGCAGACCTCACTGAGAAGCTCCTCGACATCAAGCGCGAGAAGGGCTGGACCTGGAAGCACATCCAAGAGGAGATCGGCGGGATCTCGCCGATCCTGATCACGGCGGCCTGCCTGGGCCAGATGAAGCTGCCGAAGGCTCAGGCCGCCAAGGCCGCGGATCTGTTCGGCCTCTCGAAGGCCGAGGAGCGGATGCTGAACGAGGCGCCCTATCGCGGCTCGATCCCCCAGATGCCGCCGACGGACCCCCTGATCTACCGCTTCTACGAGCTGGTCATGGTCTACGGCACGACTTGGAAGGAGCTGATCCAGGAGGAGTTCGGCGACGGCATCATGTCGGCGATCGACTTCAACATGACGATGGAGCGCGAGCCCAACAACAAGGGCGACCGGGTCAAGCTCGCGATGTCGGGTAAGTTCCTGCCCTACAAGTACTACGGCAACGACGAGGGCGTGCCCGAATACGGCTTCAAGGAAGGTTAGTCGGGACGCCCTGTGCGTCCGCGCACGACCGAGGGCGGCGCTTGCTTGACATCGCGGTCCGTTCCGGGCCGCGATGCGGGCTCTCCTCCCTCACCGAGACGACACTCCCCATGGCAGCCCTTACCACCCGCCTCTCGGGGCTCGCGCCCTACGCGCTCGCCGCCCTCCGGATCATGGCGGGCCTGCTGTTCCTGGCCCACGGCTCGCAGAAGCTCCTCGGCATTCCGCCGCGCACGAACCCGGCGCCGGAGTTGCTCTCGCTGTTCGGGATCGGCGGCATCCTGGAGCTCGTCGGCGGCGCGCTCATCGTGCTCGGTCTCTTCACCCGTCCCGTCGCCCTTCTCCTCAGCGGCGAGATGGCGGTGGCCTACTTCATGTTCCACGCGCCGAAGAACTTCTTCCCGACCCTGAACGGGGGCGACGCGGCGATCCTGTTCTGCTTCGTCTTCCTCTACCTCGCGGCGGCCGGCCCCGGCGCCCTCAGCCTCGACGGGAGCCGCCGCATCTGAACGCTCAGCGCCCCGCCGCCCTCAGGGCGGCGAGGCCTGCCGGCCAGGAATCGCCTCGGGCGGCGCCCCGGGCCTTCAGCGAGGCGGCGTAGTTCGTGAAGAGCACGCTGCTGCCCCAGCTGTCGAAATTATGGATCGACCCGATCACCTCGGCCTCGGCCGGGCTCGGGGCGCGGGCCAGCCGCAGGAGGGGCGCGGTGAGCGCGGGAACCGTGAGATCCACGGGCAGATCCTTCAGGTCCGCGACGAGACGCTCGAGATCGGCCACCGCGGCCTGGATGCCCGCATCGACTTCCGCCGCGATCCCGGGCAGGCGCGGGTCCGCTCCGCGGCCGGGATCTTCCGCGAAGGCGACGCTGCCGTCCTCACCGAGGTCGGCGCCGATGATCGAGCCGTGCGGCGCCGAGAAACACAGCTCCGCCACGACCCGGTTCGCGTAGAGATCCCGAATCGTCTCCGCCGAATGGGTCCGCTCCGTGATCAGCGCCTCCATGTCGAGGCCGGGCCGCTCGCGCCGGGCGTCCCGGTGCAGGCAGACGTAGTAACCTTTGACGCTCACGCCGAAGGTGGGCTCGGCGAAGCGCACGAATGCTGTCTGCGTACTGCCTTTCCAGCCGACATCGACGAGGCCGATTCGCATTCCGCTTCGCAGGCCCGCTTTGAGGCCGTAGGCGTGGAGACCCCGGCGACATTCGGTGCAGATCTGCAGGATGCGCCAGCGCATCACCCGCAGATACGACTCGAAGCGCTTGCGGTTGCCCCGCCCGTGGACGGTGCCGGCCCCGAGCCCGAGATCGGCGAGAAAGCCCTCGTCGGGCAGATCCAGGCCGATGCGCGCCGAGATGTCGGCGAGGCACAGCCCCTCTGCGCCCGAGAGCAGGAACGGGATGTTCTCCTCGAAATTGCGCTCCGTGATCGAGGCGAGGATGAGCAGAACCCGCGAGCACTTGAAGTAGAGGCTGGGCACGCCCGTCTTCGGCCAGAGACGGTGCAGCGTGAATCCATCCCGCGACAGGAACAGCAGGAGATCGATCCCGTCAGCTCGCGTGCGGGCCTCCAGCCAGCGCACGAGGGCGAGATGCGCCGGGCCGCCGGCCGCGTAGCCGAGGCGCCACCAGGGCGAGCGCTCCGTATGATAGGCGGCGAACCGCGAGACACCGGTGGCCAGCGAGTGGGCCGGGTCGGGGGCAACATCGCGCTCGGGCAGGTTCGCGACATAGTGGAACGTCGCGAACCCCATCTCGTCCCCGCGCCGGATGTCGGAGGCCGGGTTGTCGCCGATGTGGAGGATGCGCGCGGGCGCGAGCGCGAGATCCTGCGCCACCAGGGTGAACAGGGCGCCATGATCGCGCTTCGTCGCCTGACGCTCGGACGAGACGTAGGTCGCGTCGACCGCGATACCCTCCCGAGCGCAGAGTTCCTCGAAGAATGCGCGCGGGAGGTACATGTCCGAGTTGAGGACGCAGCGCTTCCCCATCTCGCGCGCGAGCCGCAGGACAGCCTCCATCTCGGGATTGAGGCGCAGCACCGCGAGCTCGATCTCCCACTCCGCGCGCTTCAAGGTCTCGGCCGGGACGCCGAGATCGGGCAGGCATTCGTAGATGCCGTCGAGGTCGATCTCCTGGCGCTCGCGCTCGTGCATGACCTGGAAGGCGCGGGTCTGTGCGGCCGTCCGGTGACGGTGGAAGTCCGGGATGCCGTAGCGGGCGCCGATGAGGTCGAACACGTCCTCCGGAGAGGCCAGCAATCGGACGAACAGGGTGTCGAACACGTCGAAGGAGACGGCCTCGGCCGCGGCGATCCGGTCGCGCAGGCGATCCGCGAGGGATCCTGCGGAGGTGGCCGGGGCCGGTGCTTGCGCGGGCCTCGCGAGGGTGGTGGCGAACGTCATGCTCAGACCGGGTTCGGCAGGAAGAGGCCGCTCAGGGGATTGAGGTTGCGGCTGTGGAACGGGTCGCGGGCGAGAAAGCCCGGATGGCGCGCGTAGAGGCGCATCATGTCCCGCCTGAGGCGCTCCCGCTTCTCGCGGCTCGCCTGGTCGTCCCCGCGGGTGACGGATTCGTGGTGGACGAGCCGGACGTTCTGGCAGACCACGTTGAAGTAGCCGGCCTCGACCAGCCGGAAGCACAGCTCGACGTCGTTGTAGGCGACGGGCAGCGTCTCATCGAAGCCGCCGACCGCCGCGAACTTGCGCCGCTCGATGGCGAGGCAGGCACCCGTGACGGCAATCCAGTCGAATTCGAGGGTGTTCCGGCCGAAATCAGCGACCTGATCGTCGTTGCGCCGGTAGAAGGCGTGGCCCGGCCCATCGTAGAGATTGACGATGCCGCAATGCTGGATCTTCCCGTCCGGGAAGAGGAGGCGTGCACCGACCGCCCCGACGTGGTCGCGCTGGGCGTAGCCGACGAGGCGCTCCAGCCAGTCCGGGCTCAGGATCTCGGTGTCGTCGTTCAGGAAGAGCAGGATCTCGCCGCGTGCCGTCCGCGCGCCGAGATTGTTGATCGCCGAATAGTTGAAGGGGCGCGGGTCCGACAGGATCGTGACGGCGTCGAGCCTGCGCAATTCCTCGAGGGCCTTCAGCGCCGGGCGTTGCGTGCTGCCATTGTCGATCACGACGATCTCGAAGGACCGGTAGGTGCTGACCTTGAGGATCGAGTCGACGCAGCGGCGGAGCATCGCCGGATTGTCCTTCGACGGGATCACGATCGAAACCGTCGGCGTGCCGCGCGGGCTGTAATTGACACGGAACTGGCCCGGCATCGCGGCGACCGGCTCGACCGTGCCGGGAATCCCGCGGCGGGCGAGCGCCTCCTCCTTCAGGCGGCGCACGGAATCGTGGGCGTAGGGCTTGGCCGCCATGTCGGAGGCGAGCGAGCTCGGCAGGGTGCGCCAGTGGTAGAGCACCTTCGGCACGTGCGCGATCGCCGTCGTCCGCTCGGTCACCCGCAGGGTCAGGTCGTAATCCTGCGCACCCTCGAATCCCTGCCGCAGGCTGCCCGCCGCCTCGATCAGGCTGCGGCGCATGCAGGAGACGTGGCAGGTGTACATGATGCTCATCAGGGCATCGGGCGACCAGTCCGGCTTGAAGAACGGCATCGAGAACAGGCCCTCGCCGTCGATCTTGTCCTCGTCGCTGTAGACGAAGTCGGCCCCGGTCCGGTCGATGCAGAGGGCGAGCTCGTAGAGGCAGTCGGGGGTCAGCTCGTCGTCGTTGTCGAGGAACACGACGTAGTCGCCCGTGGCCTCGGCGAGCGCGGCGTTCGTCGTCGGCGCGATGCCCCGGTTGTGCGGGCTGAAGCGCACCTTGATGCGGGGATCGTCGATCGCTTCCAGCGCCGCCCGGGTCTCGGCCCTCGTGCTGCAATCGTCCACGAGGACGAGTTCCCAATCCGGGTACCACTGCGCCGCGACGGAGGCGATGGCCGCCTCCAGGAAGCGCCGCTCGACGTTGTAGACGGGCGTGACGATCGAGAAGAGCGGCCGCGCGCCGAGATGGGCGAGCCGCGCCTCGACGTCGTCGGGCCGGCGCGGAGGCACGTAGCAATAGGGCTGGACGCCCTTCTCGAAACGGTAGCGCGGGCGCTCGCCTCCCTCGGCCCGGTACGCGAGGCCGTTGAAGATCTGCCCCTTGGCGCCGGCGCTGGCCTCGGCCGTCGTCCGGACGTGGTGGGCGAAGGCCTGGGCCGCCGTGAGGCCGAGATCGGGATGGTTCTCCAGGTAGGCCTCGGGGTCGAAGTCCCGCGCCGGTCGCAGCCCGAGGCGCGCCCCCTCCGTGAGATAGTGGCGGAGCGCGCCTTCCGGCCCGTCGAGCCCGTGCTCGTTCGCGTACCAGACCGGATCGAACGACAGGTTCGGGCGCCGCCCCTCCGCCTCGCCGTACTCGGCGTAGTGAAGCAGCGGGTTGAAGCGCATCCGCTTCAGGTCGGGATGACCTTCGCAATAGAAGACCGGGTCGAAGAGCGGGTTCGGCCAAGGCGCGCTCTCGCGAAAGGCGCGGGCCATGAAGTGGCGTAGCGGCGCGCGGGTGCGGCCACCCTTCTGGCCGGCGTACCAGGCGGTGTCGAACAGTCCGGATGCGCGGATCTTCGCCTCGGCGGCGGCCCGGCGGCGGGCGGTTCGGCCGGTGAGAAGGGAGATCGCGGCGCGCAGAAGGGACAAGGCGGGTCATCCTCGGGGCCCGGCGCATCCTGCACCGGCCGGAGACGGGAAGGGCCGCGGGACGCGCGGCGGGGCGGGGTCTCGCGGCCCGCCCGATACACGATGGCGGGCGGGCGCGCCAAGCCGGGGCCGGCTCAGCCCCGCCTTCCGGCCTCGCCGAGGGCGGCGAGGATGCGGGCCCAGGAGCGGGTGCCTTTGTGGAAGCTCCGGAGGTCGTATTTCTCGTTCGGCGAGTGGATGCGATCGTCGTCGAGCCCGAAGCCGATCAGCAGGGTGTTGCGATCGAGGATGCGCTTGAAATCGCCGACGATCGGGATCGAGCCGCCCGCCCCCACCGTCACGGGAGGCACGCCCCACTCGGCCTCGAGCGCGGCGCGGGCCGTCTCCAGTTCCGGCATGTCGAAGGGCAGGCTGATCGCCCGCGAGCCCTTGTAGCAGATCACCTCGACCGAGCAGTCGGCGGGCACCCGCTCGCGCACGTAGGCCTCGAAGGTCCTGGCCAGCACCTCCGGGTCCTGATCGTCCACGAGGCGGAAGGAGACCTTGGCGCTCGCCTCACCGGCGATCACGGTCTTCGTCCCCTCCCCCGTGTAGCCGCCGATGATTCCGTTGGCGTCGCAGGCGGGCCGCGACTGGATCTGCTCGATCAGCATCCGCCCCCGCTCGCCGGCCGGCTCCTTCAGGCCGATCGGCCCGAGGAATTTTTCCGGGCTGAGATCGAGGCCGCGCCACTGCTCCAAGATCTCGGGCGGCGTCTCGCGCACGCCCTCGTAGAAGCCCGGCAGGGTGACGCGCCCATCCGCGTCGTGGAGCCCCGCGATGATGCGGGCGAGGACATGGATCGGGTTGGCCGCCGCGCCCCCGAAGAAACCCGAATGCAGGTCGCGGTCGGCGCAGCGGACCTTCACCTCGAAATAGGCGAGTCCCCGCAGCGAGGTGGTGATGGCCGGCGTGCCCGCGTTCCACATGCTGGTGTCGCAGACGAGGACGATGTCGGCGCCGAGCCTGTCGCGGTTCTCCGCGACCCATTCGGGCAAGCCCTGCGAGCCGTTCTCCTCGGCGCCCTCGACCAAGATGGTGACGCCGCAGGGAAGCTCGCCCGCCATCGCCTTCCAGGCCCGGCAGGCCTCGACGAAGGTCATCACCTGTCCCTTGTCGTCGGAGGCGCCGCGGGCGACGATCCGCTTGGCGCCGTCGGGCCCTTCGGCGATCCGCGGCTCGAAGGGCGGCGTCTCCCAGAGATCGAGGGGATCGACCGGCTGCACGTCGTAATGGCCGTAGAACAGGACGTGAGGGGCGCCCGGCTTCGGCGCGTGGGCGAGCACGACCGGGTGGAGCGACGTCTCGCTGATCGCGGTCTCGAAGCCGAGGGCGTCGAGGGTGCCGGCGAGCCACTGCGCGGCCCGGCGGCACTCGCCCGCATAGGCCGGGTCCGTCGAGATCGAGGGGATCCGCAGGAATTCGAACAAGCGATCGAGCGCGTTGTCGAGGTCGCGGTCGATGTCGTTGAGGATCGGGTCGAGCGCAGCCATCGGTCCATCCTTCGTCGAGGGCCCCGCGCCGCGGTCCGGCCGGGAACGGGAACCGCGCTAGCGTTAGCCGAGCCCGGCCGGAAACGGAATCGCCGCCGTCGATAACCGGACGTTGCAGCCGCGTCGCGGTACGACCTGGGAACAGCGGCACCTTGGAACGGTTATCGAGTGGCCTCGGGCAGGGCGCGCCTTCGCGCGGCTCCAGGCCATGCCCGGCCGCCCAGCGCGGCGCGCGGTCTCTCGAATTCCGACCGGCCCGCAATCCGGCGCGGCCGGCCTCAAGCCATGTGGGACGTCCCATGCTCATCGAAAGCGGTTCGCCCGTCGCCGCGGACACGAGGGTCGAGATCAGCCTCACCATCAACGGCGAGGCGCGCCAGCTGCAGGTCGCGCCCTGGACCACCCTCCTCGACCTCCTGCGCGAGCAGCTCGACCTCACCGGCACCAAGAAGGGCTGCGACCACGGCCAGTGCGGCGCCTGCACGGTGCTCGTGAACGGTACCCGGGTGAATTCCTGCCTCGCCCTCGCGGTCATGAAGGACGGGGCCGAGATCACCACCGTCGAGGGTCTCGCGAAGCTCAGCGGCGGCAACGGGCTGCATCCGCTCCAGGAGGCGTTCGTCGCGCACGACGCCTTCCAGTGCGGTTACTGCACCCCGGGCCAGCTCTGCTCGGCCGCGGGCGTGCTCTCCGAGGGTCACGCCAAGTCCCGAGACGAGATCCGCGAGGCGATGAGCGGCAACATCTGCCGGTGCGGCGCCTACACCAACATCGTCGATGCCATCGAGGACGTGATGCAGTCGGGAGCCCAGGGATGAACCGCTTCGATTACGTCCGCGCCGGCACGGTCGAGGAGGCCGTGCAAGCAATCGCCTCGGGCGCCAACGCGCGCTTCATCGCCGGCGGCACCAACCTCGTCGACCTGATGAAGTACAACGTTGAGCGGCCGGGCCGCCTGGTCGACATCACGCGCCTGCCCCTCGACCGTATCGAGGAACAGGACGGGGGCCTGCGCATCGGCGCCCTCGTGACGAATGCCGCCGTCGCCTACGACGGGCGGGTCGAGGACCGCTACCCGGTCCTGTCGAGCGCGATCCTCGCCGGCGCCACGGGTCAGTTGCGCAACGCCGCGACCACCGGCGGCAACCTGCTGCAGCGGACCCGCTGTTACTACTTCTACGACGAGGGCACACCCTGCAACAAACGCCTGCCGGGCTCGGGTTGCGGAGCCATCGGCGGCGTCAACCGCATCCACGCGATCTTCGGCACGAGCGATCAGTGCATCGCCACGCACCCCTCCGACATGTGCGTGGCGCTCGCGGCACTCGAAGCCACGGTGCGGGTCGCCGGTCCTTCGGGCGAGCGCACGATTCCGCTCTCCGAGTTCCACCGCCTGCCGGGCGACGAGCCGGAGCGCGACACCACGCTCGGCGCCGACGAGATCGTCCTCTCCGTCGACCTGCCGGCGGAGGGCTTCGCCGGGCATCACACCTACCTGAAGCTGAGGGACCGCCTGTCCTACGCCTTCGCCCTCGTCTCGGTCGCCGCGGTGATGGAACTTGAGGGCAAGACCATCAAGGCGGCGCGCTTCGCCCTCGGCGGCGTCGCCCACAAGCCCTGGCGCAACGAGGAGGCCGAGAGGATGCTGCTGGGCAAGCCCGCCACCCGCGAGACCTTCTCGGCCGCCGCCGACCGGGTCGTCTCAGAGGCCAAGCCCCAGTCCGAGAACGGCTTCAAGGTCGAGCTCGCCCGCCGCGCCATCGTGCGCGCCCTGGAGCAGGCCGCCGCCGGCACGCCCCAGTCGCAATCCGACAAGCGCATCGCCTGAAGGTGAGAGAGTCCATGGCCAGCAGCCCCGAAACCTATTTCGGCACCGCCCTCAGCCGCGTCGACGGTCCCGCCAAGGTCACCGGACAGGCCAAATACGCCGGCGAGTTCGAGGCGCCCGATCTCGCCCACGGCTACGTGGTCTCCTCCGCGATCACCCGGGGCAAGATCGCGCAGATCCAGACCGCCGAAGCCGAGGCCGTGCCCGGCGTGATCAAGGTGTTCACCCACGAGAATCGGCCGCGCACGGCCTGGCTCGACTACAATTACCAGGACGCGGTGGCGCCGCCCGGCTCGCCGTTCCGGGCGCTCTACGACGAGAAGATCCACTTCAGCGGTCAGCCGGTCGCCCTCGTCGTCGCCGAGGATTTCGAGACGGCGCGCTACGCCGCATCCCTCGTCAAGCTCGCCTACGAGGCGGAGGAGCCCGAGACCGACGTCGTGCGTCAGCGCGACCTCTCCTACACGCCGCCGATGAAGCGGGCCGGCATCAAGCCGCCGCCGGAGCCGTGGGGGACGCGGACGCGGCCTTCGACGGTGCGCCGGTCAAGCTGCGCCAGGAGTATCGCCACGCGATCGAATTCCACAACCCGATGGAGCCGCACGCCTCGACCGTAGTCTGGGAGGGCGACGGGCACCTTACCGTCTACGACAAGATCCAGGGTGTCTCGAACAGCCAGGGCTATCTCACCGGCGTGTTCGGATTGAAGAAGGACGAGGTCCGGGTGCTCAACCCCTATCTCGGCGGCGGCTTCGGCTCGGGGCTGCGGCCGCAATACCAGCTCTTCCTCGCCGTTATGGCCGCACGGGAGCTGGAGCGCTCGGTTCGGGTGACGCTGACCCGCGACCAGATGTTCACCTTCACCCACCGTCCCGACGTGCTGCAGACCGTCTCCCTCGGTGCCGACGCGGACGGTGCCCTCAAGGCCCTGCGGCACGACGCGGTCTCGGGCACCTCGCGCTTCGAGGATTACCAGGAGGTCGTCGTCAACTGGGCGGCCATCCTCTACAAGTGCGAGAACGTCGCCCTCACCTACAAGCTGACCCATCTCGACCTGCCGACCCCGGCGACATGCGGGCGCCGGGCGCGGTGACCGGCGTCTTCGCCCTCGAGATCGCGATGGACGAGCTCGCCTACGCGACGGGCCAGGACCCGATCGCGCTGAGGCTCAAGAACTACAGCGAGATGGACCAGACGGAGGGCAAGCCCTTCGGCTCTAAGGCATTGCGGGCCTGCTTCGAGCAGGGCGCCGAGCGTTTCGGCTGGGCCAAGCGCTCGCCCGAGCCCCGCTCCATGCGGGAGGGCAAGGAACTCGTCGGCTGGGGCATGGCGACGGGCGTCTGGGAATCGCTGATGCAGAAGTCGAGCGCGCAGGCGACGCTGACCGCCGACGGCAAGCTCGTGGTCGGCAACTCGACCGGCGACATCGGCACCGGCACCTACACCATCCTGACCCAGATCGCTGCCGACGCGCTCGGCCTCAGGATGGAGGACGTGACGACGAAGCTCGGCGACACGGCGCTCGCCGAGGCGCCGGTGGCGGGCGGCTCCTGGACGGCGGCCTCCTCCGGCACCGCCGTGATGAAGGCCTGCCGCACCATCGCGAGCCAAGTCTTCACGATGGCGCGCCGGATGGATCACTCGCCGCTCGCCAACGTCGATCTCGACCGCGTCGTGTTCCGCGACGGCCGCATCGCGGTGGCCGACGACCCGTCCCGCAGCGTCTCGCTCGTCGAGGCGATGAAGGCCGGCGGTGTCGACAAGGTCGAGGCCACGGAATCGGCGGGGCCGGATTCGAGCCACCAGAAGGAGTTCTCGGCCTACACGCACTCGGCGATTTTCGCCGAAGTGAAGATCGACGAGGAACTGGGCCAAGTGCGCGTCACCCGCGTCGTCAGCGCCATCGCGGCGGGCCGGGTCATCAACCCGAAGACCGCCCGCAGCCAGATCCTCGGCGGTGTCGTGATGGGGATCGGCGGTGCGCTGGAGGAGGAGGCGATGCTCGACCAGCGCCTCGGCCGGATCATGAACCACAATCTCGGCGAGTATCACGTGCCGGTCCACGCCGACATCCACGACATCGACGTGATCTTCGTCGACGAGGTGGACAAGGCGAACCCGATGGGGGTGAAGGGCCTCGGCGAGATCGGCATCGTCGGCACGATGGCGGCGGTCGCCAACGCGGTCTTCCACGCCACCGGCAAGCGCATCCGGGAACTGCCGATCACGATCGACAAGATCATCGGCTGAGGTCGAAACATCCCCCTCTCCTCGCGGGGAGGGGATCTCTCCCGGGATCAAACCTCCGCCGTCCCGCGTTCCGGTCCCATGCTCCCGCCCGACTCGCAGGCCACGGAACACCTTCCCACCGTCGATGCCAAGGCTGAGCCGACGCTCGCCCACCCGGAGGCCGAAGGGTTCTACACCGAGGCGATCCGGAGCCTGACCGAATCCGGCCTTCCCTTCCTCCTCGCCGGCACCTTCGCGGTGAGCGCCTACACCGGCATCGTGCGCGAGACGAAGGACCTCGACATCTTCTGCAAGGCGGGGGATTGGCCGCGCATCCTCGCCCACTTCCAGGATCTGGGATACCGGGTCGAGATCGAGGACGAGCGCTGGCTCGGCAAGGTCTTCAAGGACGGTCACTTCTTCGACGTGATCTTCGCCTCACCGAGCGGTTCGACGCCGGTGACGGAAGGCTGGATGGAGCATGCGAGGCTGACGGAGGCGTTTGGCCTGCCGATCCGCATCGTCGGGCCGACCGAGCTCGTCTTCTCCAAGTCCTTCATCAAGCTGCGCCACCGCTACGACGGGCGGACGTCGCGCACGTCCTCCTGAAGACCCATGCCGAGATCGACTGGATGCGGCTGCTCGCCTATCTCGAGGTGCACTGGGAGCTGCTGCTCGTTCATCTCCTCAGCTTCCGCTGGATCTACCCGACGGAGCGCGACCACATCCCCGCCTGGCTCCTCGACGAGCTGCTCGATCGCCTCGCCAAGCAGCGTGCCCTGCCGCCGCCGCAGATGAAGATCTGCCGCGGGCGCATGCTCTCGCGCATCGACTACGAGATCGACGTGAAGGAATGGGGCTTCGCGGATGTCGGCGGTGAGGGCGATTGGCGCTGAGGACGAGAGGAGAGACGGCATGACGGATTCGGGCCGCCTGCGCGTGGCGGCGATCGGCGACCTCCACGTCAAGGAGGATGCCGTCGCGTCCTACCGCGACCTGTTCGGCGAGATCTCCCGCGAGGCGGACGTGCTGGTGATCGCGGGTGATCTCACCGATCTCGGCAAGCCGCGGGAGGCGGAGCTCTTAGCCGAGGACTTACGCGCCTGCTCGATCCCCGTCGTCGCCGTGCTCGGCAACCACGATTACGAGAGCGACTGCGCCGAGGAGGTCGCCCGTATCCTGCGCCAGGGCGGCATGCGCCTGCTCGACGGGCAGAGCACCGAGATCGAGGGCGTCGGCTTCGTCGGCGTGAAGGGGTTCGTCGGCGGTTTCGGCCGGCGGATGCTCGGCTCCTTCGGCGAACCCGCCATCAAGGCGATCGTGGCCGAGAGCGTCAACGAGACGATCCGCCTGGAGAACGCCATGCGGCAGGTGCGCAGCGAGCGCGCCCTCGTCGTGCTGCATTACGCGCCGATCCCTGAGACCGTCGCCGGCGAGCCGCCCGAGATCTTCCCCTTCCTCGGCAGTTCGCGCCTCGCCGAGACCATCGACCGTTTCCGCGTGAGCGCGGTCGTCCACGGCCACGCCCATCGCGGCGCCTACGAGGGGCGCACGCCCGGCGGCGCGCCGGTCTACAACGTGGCCCTGCACATCGAGAAGCCGAACGGTCGCCCCTACGCGCTCCTGGAGATCTGAGCGCGACCGGCGGTGTCGGGCTTGATAGACCCGGGCGTCCTGCGTAAGCGCGGCACGGGCGGCGGAGGCTTCGACCGGATGAACTATCTCCTCGTGTTCCTCGGCGCCGGCCTCGGCGGCATGGCCCGCCACGGGGTCAACCTCGCCGCGCTCCGGGCAGGTTCCGACTTTCCCTATGGCACCCTCGTCATCAACGTCCTCGGCTCGGTGCTGATGGGCGTGCTCACGGGTTGGTTCGCCCTGCGCGGCGGGGCACTGGGGGCGCGGCTGTTCCTGGCGACCGGCGTGCTCGGCGGCTTCACCACCTTCTCGACCTACTCGCTGGAGGCGGTCGTCCTCCTGGAGCGGGGCGCTGTCGGCGCGGCGCTCCTCTACATTCTCGGCTCGGTGCTGCTCGGCCTCGGCGGCCTGTTCCTCGGCCTCCTGGCGATGCGGGCGATCCTGTAGGGCCGGCGCCCCGTGGGCCCGCTCCTCGAATCCTGGCGCTTCTGGGCGCTCCTCGCCGCAGCCTTCGCTGCCGCCACCGCGATCCTCGCCAAGGTCGGCGTCACCGGGGTCAGTGCGGATGCCGCCACCTTCGTGCGCACCGCCGTGGTTCTGCTCCTGACCGGCGCCATCCTGGCCGTGACGGGACAGGTGCAGGGGCTCGGCAGCCTGTCCGGCCGAAGCCTCGTCTTCCTCGTCCTGTCGGGGCTCGCCACCGGCGCCTCCTGGCTCTGCTACTTCCGGGCGCTATCCCTCGGCGACGCGGCCCGTGTGGCGCCGATCGACAAGCTGAGCGTCGTGCTGGTGGCCCTGTTCGGCGCGCTCTTCCTCGGCGAATCGCTCTCGTTCCTCAGCTGGATCGGCGTCGGGCTGATCGCGGCGGGCGCGATGCTCGTCGCCTTTGCGGGCTGAGGCACCGGGCTATCGGAGCGGTTCATCGTGCCGCGTGGAACCATCCAAGCCGCGCGCATGCCTGCGGGTTTCGCCGTTGATGGAACGAATCCAATTTGAAGCGACTGTAAACTGTCGATCTCCCCAAACTTAAATGATTTCTAATCTTTCTCGATTCGCTTGATTACTCGGGCCAACACTGTCCATCTGTCTTCGCGGCGCCGCGATGCGCGAAGGAGACCAGGATGGCACGGGCCCTGAACCTGATACGAGGCTGCGCGCGGCTCGCGTGGTGGGACGGCTCCTGCCTCGACATGCGCCTGCACCGCCTCACCGACCTGATCGATTTCGTCGCCACGAGCCCCGCGCCGGTCCCCGCGCGCCGGGAGGTGCGCCGGTGACGATCGTGGCGAGGGAGGCCGCGCCCTGCTGCGCGGAAGAGGAGCGACGGCTCAGCAAGCTCGAACAGGCCCTGCTGCGCACATTCTGGCAGAGCCTCGGGAACGATCCGCTGCCGCCGATGACGGCGCTTGAGGCGGCGGCACGGGTGGTGGGCATCCTCTATGCGCAGGTGGCCCGCGCCCACGAGGGGCCGAATGGCTGCCGCTGCGGCTGGGAGCCCGATCCCGACAGTGACCTGATCGTGCTGGAGGCGAACCTCGCCGCCGCGCTGCTGGCGCCCGAGCGCGGACCCGATCTCGCGCGGATGCCGGCGGCGGGCCGCGCCTGAGAACCCTACACGATTTACTCACCCCTTCCGGGCGATGATGGAGGCGATTCAGGACCGCTCCGGAGACCTCGGATGGACGGCTTCTATCGCGGCGTCGAGGCGTCGCTCCTCGTCCTCAGCCTCGCCCTCGGCATCGGCGCCATCGCCGTGCATCCGCGGGAGCGTCCGCCCGAGCCCGCGCAGATCTCCGTGACGCTGCCGATGCTCTCCGTGACGGCGGATGGTGCGCGCCCGAACTGAGGGCGCGCCGTCCGGCCGACACGCTCAGGACAGGGCCTGCGCCGCTTTGGCCTTGCCGTCCGACGCCCGGCCCGACTTGCGGACCGAGAGCAGGGTCAGGCAGAGGATGGCTGCGACCACGAGGGCGCCCTGGACGCCGAGCGCTTCCCAGCTGCCGTTGAAGCCGAGATCGGTCACGAGTTCCGGCACGCCGTCATTGTGCACGGACACGATCGTCTGCTCCTGCATCTCCTGCAGGGCCTGACCGACGAGGCGCAGGCCCATCACGAACAGGAAGGCGGAGGTGATCAGGAACATCGGCCGCAGCGGCAGGCGCAGCGCCAGCCACTGCATGGCGACGAACATCGCCGTGAGCGCCACCGTCGCGACGGCGAGGCCGCCCAGCAGCGAGCCGTCGAAGCCGTTCGCCGTCCGCGCCAGCGCGTGCAGGAACAGCACGGTCTCGGCGCCCTCACGGAACACGGCCAGGAAGGCGATGCCGGCGAGCGACAGGACGGTGCCCGCGCCGAGCGCCCGCTCGGCCATCCGGTTCAGGTCCGCCTGCCAGGCCCTCGGATCCTGCCGCAGGAACAGCCAGCCGCTCATGTAGAACATCAGAGCAGCGGCGAGCAGCATCACCGCCGCCTCGACGAGGTCGTTGTGGTTGCCGTCGTAGTAGGTCTCGAAGACCCAGGCCATCGCGAGACTGGCGAGTGCTGCCGCGGCCGCACCGGCATACAGCGGGGTGATCTTCTCGGGCGCACCCGCCCGCCGCAGGAAGGCAGCCAGCGCCGCGATGACCAGAAGTGCCTCCAATCCCTCGCGGAACAGGATCGTGAAGGCCTGAACGAACGTCGATCCGTCCGCCATGATGAGACTCCAGTTTAGAAGTGTTCGAATGAGATGCGGGCAGGCCCAAACCTGTCGCATCGAAGCTTAGAAGCGTTCTTAAGAAGGACGATTCACGAGTCAGATCTGAGAAAGATCGAGGATCTGCTTTCCGCGCCCTGACTAGTACCGCGCGGGCGTTGCGGCAAGACGATTGCACGCGGCGCAGGGGCGCGGGGCTTGCACGAACTCCGGCCGCCGATCGCAGCAAGGGCCGTACGCCGCCTTCACGGGCGCGTGAACGAAAGCCGAAAAGTCCTGCAACCGAATGGCCCCGTCGCGAATTACCGATCCAGACAGGCAGCAGTACGCCGCTGTACAATCCAGAAACGTAGGACGCGCCGTCATCGGCGTGCGAGCAGAACGATGATTCTGAAGAAAACCGCTGTGTCCGCGATCCTGGCCGCCTCTGTTCTGCTCGGGGAGAGTCGGGGGCACTCGCCGCTCCGGCGGCGGACCAGAGCCCGACCCGCGTCGCCGACGCGAGCCAGACCGTGCGGCCCGTCGCTTCGGTGACCGAGGGCGAGGATGATACGGCCAATTGCAGCCGCTCCCGCCGCCGCCTCTGGGTCGAGGGCGAAGGCTGGATCGTCCGGCGCGTCACCACCTGCCGTTGAACCGACGCCCGATCCACTGAGCGCCGGAGCCCCGCGTCCACCGCGGGGTTTTTCATGGGTCGAGCCCCCCACTCCTACGCACTCTGCGCGGCTGGCTGCTGCGGGCGCGCGGAACGAGGCTGCGCCGTACGGGTTTCCCGGATTGCTGTCGTCGCGTCGGAGCGTTGCCGCATGCCCTCGAACTCTCGCGCCCGTCTCGTAGCCGCTACCGCCCTCGGCCTCGCGCTCGCCGGGCCCGCCCTCGCGGACCCCTATCGGGAGGGCGGCGTCATCGTCGGATACGGCAATGCCGGATATGGCGGCGCCTACGGCTTCGCGGATGGCCTGGTCGGAGGCTCCTATATCGGCGCCCCCTTCACCCGGGTGCCGCGCCCGAGCGAGATCGTGCCGGCCCCCTGGACCTACGGCACCTACGGCGTGCCGACCTTCTCCGGCAAGCGCCAAGCCCCGGTCGGCGAGCCGACACTCTACGTGATCGACGCGCCCGCCGCCCGCTCCAGAGTCTCGGGCAGAACGACGCCGGCCAAGTCGCGGATCCAGTCTCGCGCGCGAGACGGACAATGGTCGCGGCTCGATTCCGGCGCGGCCTCAGCGGGCGGTGTCCGCGTGATCACCGTCTCCGTCCCCCGCCGCTGACCGGATCGTCGGGCTCAGCCGCCTCGAATTTGAGGCCGGCGTACCACGCGGCGTAGCCGGTGCTGCGCGCGAGACGCCGATTCTCGTCCGGCGCACCGTCCCGCCACCAGACCGGACCGCGCTCGCCGAGCCCGACCTTCGCGGCGTCGACCGCGCTCCGTGCCGCCGCGAGCTTGGCGGAGGCCTGCGCCTCGCCCCGTCGCTGCGCCGCCTTGGCATCCCGTACGGCCCGGCGTGCCGCCATCAGCGCGTGCACCAGCGCCTCGCGGCGCTCCTCGGCCAGATCCGGATTCGCGCGGCGCCAGAGGCGACCCCGCACCACGATGTAGCGACCGTCGGGCGTGACGGGCGCAGGGCCTCCCGCTCGCCGAGGGAATTCATCCACCGACACGTACTCCTGAGTTGCGAACCCGGATCGGGATGCTCGCCCTTCGCGACAAATTAAGACTTGGCGCCCAAGATCGACCCATTCGCTCGCATCGAGTCCTGCTCCCATGCACATCGTCATCGTCGATTCGAGCCGCGTCGTGCTCAAGATCGTCGCTGGACTGCTCGAACCGCGCGGGTATCAGGTCGACGCCTTCACGGATTCCGAGGAAGCCCTGGCCTTCCTCACGCACACGGCCACGGTGCGGGTGCTGATCACCAGCCTCGAAGTACGCCCCTTGAGCGGGCTGGAACTGTGCTGGTCCGCCCGGCTTCTCGCCGAGGCCCGCCGCCCCCTCTACGTGATCACGATGTCCTCGGCCCGGAATGCCCGCAATCTCGCCGAAGCCCTCGACAGCGGCGCCGACGACTTCATCGAGAAGCCGCCGGGCGCCGAGGAGTTGCACGCGCGCCTGCGCGCCGCCGAGCGGCTCACCACCATGCAGGACGAATTGATCCGTCTCGCGGAGACGGACCCGCTTACCGGCCTGCTCAACCGCCGCGCCTTCTTCGCGCGCATCCAGGCGGCGGCCGACCGGGTCGGCAATCACGGCCGGATGTCCGCGATCCTCGTCGACATCGACCATTTCAAGCGGATCAACGACGAGCACGGCCACGATGTCGGCGACGCGGCGATCCAGGCCGTGGCGCGCCTTCTCAGCGGCGAGGGCATCGCTGGGCGTCTCGGCGGCGAGGAATTCGCCCTCGCGCTGCCGAACCGCTCCCTGGAGGAGGGCGAGGCCCATGCCGGGCGCCTGCGCCTTCTCGCCCGCGACCTGCGCATCCGCGGCAGCCGTGGCCCGGTGCGCCTCACCTGCAGCTTCGGCGTGAGCTGCTGGACCGAGGGTGAGACCGTGGCGGGCCTGCTCAAGCGGGCCGACATCGCGCTCTACGAGGCGAAATCCACGGGCCGCGACCGCGTGGTCTCCGCCGAGACCGAACTCGTCCTGGCGCGCGCCGGCTGAGCGGACGAGGCCCCCTCCCGCGGCTGCGGCACCGGTGTGCGAGGCTCGCCGAGGCGCCGGGATCCGGGTGCTCCTGCCCCGACGGGATCGGGCTCGTCCGAATTCAGAAGCCCGAAACGGTATCGTCAGCGGTCCGCGAGGAGTCCTCGCGCAGACCGCGCCACGTTGTTCGCGATCACCGGCATGATTCGGAACAGGGGCCGTTAAAGATTCTGTTTCTTTGCGGCACAGCGTTCTTCCTGCACCGGCGCAGAATCCGAATTTCACGCACACTTAACCATTTTGAACCCGCCTAAACCCCTGGAATGACTCTTGAAATACCCCCTCCAACCCGGCGAATCTGTTTCGAGCCGGGATCGAAGGGGTGACCGGGATGAGTCGAGCAGTGGGAGTTCTGGTGGTGGACGGCCCCCAGGAGGTGTGTCCGACCTTTCGTGCGACGCTGGAGCATCTGCCCGCCGTCCACACGATCGGCGAGGCGGACTTGGCGACGGCCGATCCCCACAACACGGTCGCCCTCGTCTTCGTGGACGGCCGCGCCGCCGATGCGGTGGCCCGCGTCACGGGCCTGCGGGAGCGGCTGCCGGCGCTTCGGACGCTCATCGCCTTCGAGGCCCTGACGGCCCCGGATCTGAACACCCTGCTGGAGGCGGGCGCCGATGGCTTCGTGGCCCGCTCCGCCTCCCCGCATTCGATCTGCACGGCATTGCTGGCCCTCGTCGAGGGGGCGGCCTCCCTCGCCGAAGCCCGCGAGATTCCGGCTCCCGAAGCGCCCGACGCCCTTGGGCTGACGCCCCGCGAGGCCGAGGTGCTGCGCTTCCTCAGCGCCGGCTTCAGCAACAAGGAGGTGGCCCGCCGCCTCACCCTCAGCGTGCGCACGGTGGAGACGCACCGGCTCAACCTGCGCCGCAAGACCCAGACCGGGCGACTCAAGGATCTCGTGTCGCTCGCCCGTCAGCTCGGCCTCTCGCCCGTCGTCGACAGCGACACCGCGCGCCGCCTGGGCGACGGCGCGCGCATCACCAGCCCGGACGGGGCCGCCCGCCACTGAGGGCAGCCCGGCTTGGCCGTGGCTCAGGCCGGGTTCGGCTTCAGGTCCTCGTTGACGGCCGAGAGCGGGCGCTTGGGCTTGCGGGAGACGTCGTCCCCGCGCACCGCCTCTTCCAGCGGCTCCGGACCTTTGCGCAGGAGCTTGGCGAGGTAGTAGCTGCCGAAGCCGAAGATGATCGTGTAGGCGATCAGGAAGGCGACGAGCGAGGTGGTCACGGCCTGGGCGGTCAGCGGCGAGTGAGCGTCCGCAGTCCGCAACTGACCGTAGACGATGTAGGGCTGGCGGCCGATCTCGGCCGTGAACCAGCCGAACAGCACCGCGCCGAAGCCCGAGGGCGTCATTATCATGGCGCAGGTGAGGAAGGTGCGGTTCGTGTAGAGGGTGCCGCGCCAGCGCAGGTACAGGCTCCACAGGCTCAGGCCCAGCATCGCCATGCCGATCGCGACCATGATGCGGAACGAGTAGAAGACCGGCCAGACCGGGGGCCGCTCGTCGGGCTTTACGTCCTTGAGGCCCGGCACCACGCCGGAGAAATCGTGCGTGAGGATGAAGCTGCCGAGCTTCGGGATGCCGATCTCGAAATCGTTGCGCTCTTCCTTCTCGTTCGGGATCGCGAACAGGAGGAGCGGCATGTCCTTCTGCGTCTCCCAGTTCGCCTCGATCGCCGCGAGCTTCGTCGGCTGCAGCTTGAGCACGGCGAGCCCGTGCGCATCGCCGATGAAGATCTGGAGCGGCGTGCAGATCACCGCGAACCACAGCGCCATCGAGAGCGAGAGCCGGGCGCCCGCCACCTTGGCCGGTGGCTCCTTGCGGCCGCGCAGGATCATCCAGGCCGACATGCCCGCAACCGCGAAGGCGGTGGTGAGGAAGCAGCCGAGCACCATGTGGGCGTAGCGGATCGGGAAGGAGGGGTTGAAGATCACCTTCAGCCAGTCGGTCGCCACCGCGCGGCCGTTCTCGACGACGAAGCCCGCGGGCGTCTGCATCCAGGAATTGGCCGACAGGATCCAGAAGGCCGAGATCAGGGTGCCGAGCGCCACCATGCAGGTCGAGAGGAAGTGCAGGCGGTCGCCCACCCGCTCCCAGCCGAACAGCATGATCCCGAGGAAGCCCGCCTCCAGGAAGAAGGCGGTGATGACCTCGTACTGGATCAAGGGCCCGAGCACGTTGCCGGTGAAGTCGGAGTAGCGCGACCAGTTCGTGCCAAGCTGGTAGCTCATCACGATCCCGGAGACGACGCCGAGGCCGAAGGACACGGCGAAGGCCTTCACCCAGAACTGGTAGAGGTTCCGGTACATCGGGTTGCCGGTCCACAGCCACTGCGCCTCGAGCCGCGCGAGAAAGCTCGCGAGCCCGATCGTGAAGGCCGGGAAGATGATGTGGAACGCCATGGTGAACCCGAACTGGATGCGCGAGAGCATGAGCGCGTCGAGTTCCATGGTGCGTGTCTCCTGGCCCGGCCCCCTGGAGGGCTTCTGAGAGCGAAGTAAACGACGTTTGTGCAGTTGGCATCAAGAGCGGGACGCGCGCCACCGTGCCCGCTCGGGGGAGGACGCGTCGCGCCGGCCCGCGTCAGGTCCGTTGTCGGATGCTCAGGCGCTCGCCGCGGCTCCGGCCCCCTGCGCCGTGCCCCGCCGTGCGCGGGCCGCAACACCCTTCCCGGCCCGCCCCGTCCTGCTCGCCCGCTTGGCCGGCCTGCGGGCCTCGGCGCGTCCCTGATCGTCTCCGTCCGGGCGCCCCTTCGCCGCCTCCAGGCGGGTGCGCAGCAGGCTCAGCACGGCCGCCTCCTCGGGCTTCAGCCGGTTGAGATCCTCGCAGAGCTCGGTCTCGACCGCATCCTGGATCTGCAGGAGGAGGTCGCCCTCGAGATAACCGTCGAGGATCTGCGGGTGGATGTAGCACTTGCGGCAGATGGTCGGCGTGTTGCCGAGGCGGGCGGCCACCGACTCGATCGCCGTGCGGACGTTCTTCTTGGCCTTGGCCTGACTGTCGAAGGTCTCGAATTCCTGCAGAGCGAGCGCCGCCAGCACCGTGCCGGCCCAGGTGCGGAAATCCTTGGCGGTGATGTCCTGCCCCGTGATCTCGCGCAGGTACGCGTTGACATCCGCCGAGGTGACGTCGCGCCGCTCGCCCGCCTCGTCGATGTACTGGAAGAGCTCCTGGCCGGGCAGATCCTGGCAGGCCTTGACGATGCGCGCGATGCGCCGGTCCTTCACCGACAGGTTCCAGGTCTTGCCGCTCTTGCCCTTGAAACGGAAGGTGAGGTCCGAGCCCTCGATCCGCACGTGCGGATCGCGCAGGGTGGTGAGGCCGTAGCTCTTGTTCGCGCGGGCGTAATCGTCGTTGCCGACCCGGATCAGGGTGCTCTCCAGGAGATGCACCACGGTGGCGAGCACCTTCTCGCGCGGCAGCCCGGCGCGGCGCATGTCCTGATCGATGCGCGCCCGGATGCCGGGCAGCGCGCCGGCGAAGGCCATGATGTGGCTGAACTTGCTCGACTCCCGCGCCTCCCGGAAATCGGGATGATAGCGGTACTGCTTGCGCCCCTTGGCGTCGCGGCCTGTGGCCTGGATGTGGCCGTTCGCACGCGGGCAGATCCAGACCTCGGTGTAGGCGGGCGGAATCGCCAGCGAGCGGATGCGGGCGAGGGTCTTCGCGTCGCGCACCGGCTGGCCCTTGGCGTCCCGGTAGCTGAAGCCCTTTCCGCTCTTCCGGCGCGTCAGTCCCGGCATGCCGTCGTCGACGTAGCGCAGGCCGGCCTCCTCGGCCGCCTCCCGCGGATCGGCGACCCCGCCGCACTCGTCCCCGTCCGAGGCCATGGAACGCGTCCTCCACACTGGTCGAGCGTCAACCGGGCACGCGGGCGGCCTGTTCCGGGCCCGGCAATCGGCCGCACACGGACGGGGCGGGCCATGCTAAAGCCAGCCCCATGACCGACCTCCCCTCGCCCGAGCCGCGCGCCGATTCCGCTCCGCCCGTGCCGATGCGGCGCCTCGTGCTCGTGGCCCCGGACGACCGGCTCTTCGCCGAGCGCTACCGGTGGCTGACCGGGATCGCCGCCGGGGCGGGCCTCTCCGTCTTCGTGGCGACGCGCGCCGGCCCGCATCAGGGGGCGATCGAGGCGGGGGGCGCCCGCGTCGTGTCGCTCGGCGACGAGGGCTCGGGGATCAATCCGATGACGGCCGGCTACGCGGCGGGGCAGCTCGCCGCGGCCCTGAAAGGCCTCAAGGCCGACATCGTCCACGCGATCGGCCCGCGCGGCATCCTCGTCGGGGGCACGGCGGCGGCGATGGCAGGGGTCGATGCGCGGATCTACACGCCGGCCGGCTTCGGGGCTCTGGGTCGGCGGAGCGGCGCGGCCGGCCGCCTCGCCCGAGCCGGGTTCGGCCGCCTGATCCGGGGCCCTCTCGCCACGCGCCGCACCCGGTTCCTCCTCGAGGAAGCGGCCGAGGCGCGGGCGCTCGGCCTCGACCCCCTCGACACGGGCGTGACCCTGCTCTCGGGCAGCCTCGCGGACGAGCCCGCGAGGGCGTCGGTCGCTCACCTGTACGCGGGACTGCTCACCGCATGAGCGCGCCGATCCGGCCCGAGGAGGCCCTCGCCTTCATCAGGGCCGAGACCTGCCTGCGACCGGTGCCGCACGCGCCCGAAATCGTGCTCCACGTCGCCGACGAGGCGACCGAACTCTGGCAGAGGACCGAGGAGGAACTGGCCGAGATCGGCCTGCCGCCGCCCTTCTGGGCCTTCGCCTGGGCAGGGGGCCAGGCGCTCGCCCGCTATCTCCTCGACCATCCGGAGATCGCCGTGGGACGACAGGTGCTCGACTTCGCCTCGGGCTCGGGCCTCGTCGCGATCGCGGCGGCCAAGGCCGGCGCGGCGCACGTGACCGCGACCGATCTCGATCCCTTCGCGATCCCCGCGATCGGCCTCAACGCCGCGGCGAACGGCGTCGCCGACCGGATCACGGCGATCGAGATCGATCTCGTCGGCACGCGGCCGGGCGCTGGCCTCGTCCTCGCCGCCGACATCTTCTACGAGCGCGACCTCGCCGCCCGCGTCGGCGACTGGCTCTCCGAACTCGAGGCCGGCGGAGCCGCGGTGCTGATCGGCGATCCCGGCCGATCCTACCTGCCCCGGGACCGCCTCGACGTCGTCGCGACCTACGAGGTGCCGGTGACGCGGGCGCTGGAGGATTCGGAGATCAAGCGCTCCAGCGTCTGGCGTTTCCGCGCCTGATCCCGTTTCGGCCCGGACATGAAAAAGCCCCGCCGGGATCGGCGGGGCTCGCTTCCGAGCGGATGGGTTGCGGTCGCTCAGGCGGCGACGCGCGCACCCGCGGCCAGGGTGTTCTCGTTGACCGGCCGGACGGCGGCCTTGGCGGAGGCGGGCGCGTTCTCGGCGACGGCGGCAAGCTCGCCGGCAGCGAGGATTCCGGCCTTCGGGGTCAGGCGGTCGGCCAGGAAGGCAACCAGAGCGACGTTGACGGCGCCGACGGCGATCGCGGCGGTGATGACGAGAGAGAGCATCGTGGACATCCCGTGTGGTGTTTGCGTTGCAGCATTTATGGCACCGCACAACACTCTTTGGCATGCCAGATGCCACACGCCACATATTCGCGGTTTGCATGCCTCGCCTCCTGAATGACCCGAGACCCCACATTTCTGCATTATGGTTCCCGCAGAACAGTGTCCGCTCGCGCTATTCTGCACCCTCGCAGGCGCAAGCCCTGCCACCGGCACCAACTGTGACATCCCTCACGGACACGGCCCCGCATTCGCCGCATGGACCCTTCAAAGACGGAGCCCTCCATGCGACCTCTGACATCACGCCGACCGCAGCGCGCGACCATCATTCTGCTGGCTATCGCGCTGACTCTGGCGGCCGCCCTCGCCGTCGTTTCGCACGTCAAGGCGCGCAACGATGCCGGTGCACTCTTCTTGGATTGGAACGGGGTGCGCGCAGCGATGTGAGCACCGGTGCGTCGGTGAATGAAGCGGGTCCGACGACGAGCCAGGCTCGGCCTTTCCCGTTGATGTCGTGACAGCCACCCTGGCCCCCGAAACGATGGCTGAACGGCCGAGGAGGACGCTCATGCCGACGGAAGCTGCAAGGGCCGCCCGGATCGCGCTGGAGGCCTACCTGCGAGCGGAAGCCGCCGAGCGCCGCTGGGGAGCGGGCATTCCGGCCTGCGATATCGTCGACCTCATGACCGACCTGCTGCTGCTCGCGAAGGAGCGCGGCTACGATCCCTGCCTCGTGATCGGCCAGGTCGAGCGGCATCTGAACGCCGAGACCGGCCTGAGCCGCTGAGATCGGCACGGGGGCTTCCGTGACGCCCGTCACGGTCGAAGCGGCGCGGGGGGCGCATGTGTGCGCCGGGCGAGGTTCGGCCGCCGGCCGGTGCGACGGGCCGCTCAGACCCCAGCGACGAGGTATACATGCGAGCCGCCCGCGCACTCCGCCGATTGCTGGCGCTACTGGCCCTGCTCGTTCCCCTCGATGCCGGACCGCCCGACATCGACGACCGGATGAAGGCGGAAACCGAGGAGGTTCAGGTCGTCTACCGGCACTTCGTCTGAGCGTGCCTCCCCGCACGCCGCCCGCTCGCATCGGAATCCGTCGGAGCGCGGCCTCGGATTTCATCCGCCCCGCCGCGTGCGGGGTGACACGGCGCGCACCTGCGACGGCGTCCAAGAATGCCGTTCGCGAAGGCGTCCATCCGGAGTTTATGACCGATGTCTGCTGAGCCGACCCCCTCCCTGCCGCCGATCATCGAGCCCTGGCGGATTGTGGCTCTGATCCTGATCGTCACCGCCGGCATGACGTTCGCACACGCGATAACGCCGCAACCCTCAGAGCCGGATGCGCACCGCCCGGCAACCAGCCTGCAGAGCACGACCCGATAGGCGATCCGTTCAGCCGAGGCAGCAGGTCCTTCGGCGGCTCTCCGTTTCGAGCGGGCTCGCGCCTCGGCACCCGCGTTCCGGATCGGTCTCGAAAAACGCGCGGTTTTCCCGCTATGGGACATTCCGCCCCGGTCCGCCCCTTGCAATCGGAGCGTTAGGTTCCCGTATCAGCCCGAGCGCGTGCTCGCAGCCTGCCCGCGAGGGCCGAGACGGTGAAACCGAAGCCCGGAGACGAAGCCCCGTGTCCCTGCCCCGCGTCGTCGCCTTCTCCGCGAGCTCCAACCGGCCCTCGCGCACCCGCGGCCTCGTCGAGGCGGTGGCCGCGGAACTCGCCCGCCATCGCCGGATCGACCTGCGGATCTACGACCTTCTCGATGCCGGGCCCGGCATCGGCGTGACGAACCGCGAGGCCCTTCCGCTGCCGGCTGCCCGCATCGTCGAGGCGATCGAGGGGGCGGACGCACTCATCGTCGGCACGCCCGTCTACAAGGGCTCCTACTCGGGCCTGTTCAAGCACATGCTCGATTTCGTGGCGCCCGAGCACATGGTGGGCAAGCCGGTGGTGCTCACGGCGACCGGCGGCGGCCTGCGCCACGCCCTCATCGTGGAGCATTCGCTGCGCCCGCTGTTCGGCTTCTTCGCCGCGCACATCGCGCCGACCTCGGTCTATGCGGGCGGGGCGGAGATGGAGGATTGCGCCGTGGCCGATGCCGGTGTCGCCGAGCGCGTCGCGGCCGCGGGCCGGGAGCTCGCCCTCCTGATCGAGGCCGCCGCCCTCACTCCGAAGCTGTCCCGCGCCGCCCCGGCGGCGTGAGGCGCCGAGCCTCACTCCATCCGCACCACCACGCTGTCGCTGGCGCCGGCCGCATCCATCACAGAGATCCGGGCGAAGCCCGCCCCGTCCGGCCGCCATTCGGACTGGCGCCGAGCGCCGGACGTCACCGGCAGGCTGTCCACGAGCCAGGTCAGCGGCGGCACGCCGCCGAGCGCCTTGAGGGCGAGGGCGGCGGAATGGCCCGCCTCCGACAGGCCGAGATCGATCCGGGCGCCGTCCGGCGGGTAGGCGATCTTCAGGGGCGCGCTGAGGGTCGCCGCAAGCGTCTTCGGGCCGTCCCGCCGGATGTGGCGCAGGGGCGGCGGCAGGCCGGCGCTTGTAGTGACGAGCGCCTCGCGGGGTTGGCTCACCGGCTCCGGTTCGCCCCCGTAGCGGGAGAAGGCGTCGAACAGGATCGGCGCGGCGACCAGCCGCCCGACGAGGCCGGGCACCGCCGCCCCGTCCGCCCGCCCGACCCAGACCGCGATCGTGACGCGCCGGTCGAAGCCGGCGGCCCAGGCATCGCGGTACCCGTAGGAGGTCCCGGTCTTGTAGGCGATGCGGTTCGCCAGGGCGTTCTCGGGCGGCGCCGCGCCGCGCAGGATGTCGGCGACGTACCAGGCGGCGACCGGATCGGCGACCGGCATGCTCGTGGAGCCCGCCCGCGGCTCCGGCGGGTCGAGGCGCCGCACGAGGTCCGGTGCGGGCCCACCCCGGGCGAGGCCGGAATAGAGCCGGGCGAGATCGGTCAGCGTGATGCCGAGGCCGCCGAGGGCCACCGGGAGCCCTGGCGCCGCGTCCCGCGGCAGCGCGATTCCCGCTCCGGCTCCCCGCAGCCGGGCGATGAACCGGGCGGGCCCCAGCGCCTCCATCAGGTCGACCGCCGGCACGTTGAGCGAGAGCTGGAGCGCCCGGCGCGCCGTCACCGTGCCCTGGAAGGTGAGATCGAAGTTCTCGGGCGCGTAGGTGGCGGAAAAGCGCGCCGGGCGGTCGTCGAGGAGCGTCTCCGGATGGGCGAGCCCGTTCTCGAAGGCGAGGGCGTAGATGAAGGGCTTCAGCGCCGAGCCCGGCGAGCGGATCGCCGCCGTCATGTCGATGGCGCCGCGCCGGGACGCGTCGAGATAGGCCGCGCTGCCGACATGGGCGAGGACGGCGCCGGTGCGATTGTCGATGGCGAGGATCGCCGCCGACAGCCCGGCCCCGGCGGAAGCCGCGCGCTCGGCGGCGAGTGTCTCCAGGCCCGCCTGCAGGCGTCCGTCGAGGGAGAGCCTGAGCACCCGCGCGCCCGGCTCGGCCGCCACCGCCGCCTCGGCCGCGTGTGCGGCGAGCATCGGGAAGGGCCGCCTGCCGGTCGGCACCGGCTCCTGCTTGGCGGCCTCGGCCTCCGCCCGGGTGATGACGCCGCGCCGGCCGGCGATGTCGAGCACGCGGTCGCGGGCGCGGCGCGCGGCCTCCGGCGCCCGGTCCGGCCGGCGCGCCTCGGGGGATTGCGGCAGCGCCACGAGGAGCGCGGCCTCGGCGAAGGACAGGCGGGCGGGTTCGCGCCCGAAATAGGCGAGGCTCGCCGCCCGCAATCCTTCCACGGCGCCGCCATAGGGCGCGAGCGCCAGGTAGAGGTCGAGCACGCCGGCCTTGCCGAGCCGCCGCTCCAGCTCCACGGCGCGCACCATCTGGCGGAGCTTCTGCGCGAGCGAGCGCTCGGAGCGCGGCTCGACGAGCCGAGCCACCTGCATCGACAGGGTCGAGCCCCCGACACGATGCGCCCGTGCACCAGCCACTGCCCCGCGGCCCGCAGGATTGCGACGGGATCGATGCCGGGGTGGCTCGCGAAGCGCCAGTCCTCGTATGCGGTCAGCATGGCGAGCATGCGCGGGTCGACGCCCGTCGCCGAGAGCGGCAGCCGCCAGCGCCCGTCCGCGGTGGCGAAGGGGCGCAGGAGCCGCCCGTCCCGGTCGAGGACGATCGTGGAGCGCGAGCCCGCCTGGGCGAGGTCGAGGGGCGGCAGGGCGGCGGCGTAGCGCCAGAGGCCGAGGGCGCAGCAGAGGGGCAGGAGGAGGGCGATCCGCCTCGCGGTGCGCCGTCCGCGGCGCGGGTCCCCTCTCCCGTTCGGGAGAGGGACAGGGTGAGGGGTGCGACCGCTCCGGAAAAACCTGTCCCCCTCACCCGGTCCGCCTGCGGCGGACGCGATCTCTCCCGGACGGGAAAGGTGGGCGCCTCCCTCCTCGCTCACCGCGCCGCCCCGACCTCGACCGTGCCGAAGGCGGTGCGGCCGTAACGCTCGGGGCGGTACATGTCCTCGATCGTCGCGCCCGGATGCACGTAGGTGCCGGGAGAGACCGCCCGCACCGTGTAGGCCGCCGTGAAGAAGGCCGACTGGCCGGGGCTGCGCTCGTAGGCCGCCACGAAGCGGTCGTCGCGGAACTCGGTGTGGACCGGCTGCACGTCGCTCTTGGCGAAGGCGAGGCCGGTCAGCGCGTCCGCGTCGAGGAGCTTCGGGTTGTCGATCTCGAGCCCCGCCGGCAGCCGGTCGACGAGGAGGAGGCGGCCGGCGCTCGCCTGCGCCTCCGTCACTTTCAGGACCACGACGAGCCGGTCGTTCTGACGCAAGCCCTGGGCCGGATCCACGGCCGTTCCGTCGAGACGGTGATAGGTCCGCTCGATCGAGTAGCCCTGGGAGGCCGCGGGCTCCGGGCTCACCGGATTGCCCGAGACGCCGACCGAGACCTGCACGGGCGCGCGGCCCTCGTTGCGGAGCATCACGGGCTTCGCGTCGAGGGCGGCCTGCCGGAAAGTCCGGGCGAGGGCGCCGGGCTCGGGCACACCGTCGACCGAGACGGAGAGCGCCTCGGATTCCTTGGTGAGGCCCGCAGCCGCCAGCACCATCCAGGCGTTCTCCTGCGTGCTGGTGAGCCGCCCGCTCGCCCGCTCCTCGGCGAGCACCGCGCCGACCGGCTGCAGCGCCTCCCGCGTCAGGCCGGATTCCGTCGCCAGGGCCAGGAGGCCTGCCCCGTCGCGCAGGCGCGAGCCGTAATCCGCCCGGTAGGCCTTCGCGTCGCGCTCGGCCTTCAACGACGTCAGGGCCGACTCGAACGCCTTGCCCGCCCGCCCGCGATCGCCGAGCAATGCGAGCGCCGCCGCGATCTGGCCGCGCCCGAGCGGCGTCGAGAAATCGCCGATCCTGGTGTCGGCGAGGTAGCGCAGATCCCCCATCACCGGGCGGCCGTTGCGAGCGAGCACATAGGCCGCGTAGGCGATGTCCATGCCGCCCTCGCGCACCTCCGTGGTGTTGGCCACCGCGTTGCGCAGCCGGTCGAGGGCGGCGTTGAAGGCCGTCTGCGGCACCGCGAAGCCGCGCTCGCGGGCGCGGGTGAGGAAGTCGGTGACGTAGGCGTTGAGCCAGACGTCGCTCATGCCGCCCACCGACCAGAGGCCGAAATCGCCGCTCGAATCCTGCCGCGACAGGACGCGCTCGATTGCCTCGCGGACGCGCTGGTCCGCCCTGTCGTCGAGGGCGAGCCGGTCCATCGCGGCGAGGCGGTTGACGTAGAGGAGCGGCATCGCCCGGCTCACCACCTGCTCGGAGCAGCCGTAAGGGTAGCGGTCGAGGGCCTGGAGCAGGGCCGGCACATCGAGGCCGGGCAGCACCGAGGCCGAGACCGAGACGGTGCCGGTGCCCGGCAGGATGTCGGCGAGCAGCGCCCCGTCGATCTGGAGGCCGGCGCCCGGCGCCAGCGGGCGCAGCTCCCGCCGCACCAGCGCGCCTGTGCCGGGAGAGATGCCGAGCGCGAAGCTCTGGCCGATGCCGGCCTCAAGCCCCGGGCCCGACAGGGTCACGTCGAGCCGGGCGAGGCCGGGCCCGGCGGCGGTGAGCGGGATCGCGACCTCGGCCTTGGCGCCGGGGTTGAGCGTCACCGTCCGGCGCAGGGCCTCCGCCCCCACGAGCACCGGCCCGGCGAGGTCGAGATCGACCGTGTAGGCGCCCCCTGCCCCCTCGACGTTGTCGAGGGCGAGGAAGATGCGCGAGCGGTCGCCGACGTTGAGGAAGCGCGGCAGGGTGCCGGACACCACGACGGGATCGCGGATGATCACGTCGGCCTGCGCTTGGCCCACGCGCGTGCCGCTCCAGGCGCTGACCATCACCCGGCCGGTCCCGTTGAAGGCCGGCAGCGGGAAGGTCACCTGCGCCGTGCCGTCCGCCCCCACGGCGACGAGGCCCGAATAGAGGGCGAGCGGGGCCTGGGTCGGGGGTGATTCGGAGAGCGTCGCGCCGCCGTCGCCGCCGGATCGGATGGTGCCGAGCGTCCCCTGCATGCCGTCGATCAGGTATCCGTAGAGGTCGCGGATCTCGGGGCCGAGCGCCTTCTGGCCGAAGAAGTGCTGGAACGGGTTCGGCGCCTCATAGCGGGTGAGGTTGAGGATGCCGACATCGACGAGCGCTACGGTGACCCGCGCCTCCTCGCCGGGCGCGAGGTTGCCGACCCGCACGGGCAAGGTCAGGTCCCGGCGCGGCCGCGTCTTCTCGGGCGCCGTGACCGTGACCGCGAGGTCGCGCTTGTCACGGTCGACCGCGAACCACGCGAGGCCGAGCGCCCGGCCGGGCAGGCGCTTGGCCGCCTGGTCGAGGGGCCGGACGGCGCTTGCCACGAGATAGGCGCCCGACCCCCATTCGGGCTTCACCGGGATCTCGACCGTGGTGCCGCCGTCGGGCACCGCGACATCCAGCACCGCGTGCACCTTGTCGCCGACGATCGCGAGGCTCGCGCGGCCCTTGAACTTCGGCGCGAGGCGCGCCCGCAGGGTCTCGCCGCCAGCGTAGGCCGCCTTGTCGAGGGTGAGGTCGAGGAGGTCGGGCACGTCGGCGGTCTCGCCGCCGCTCCAGCCGACGCTGAACGTCACGCTCGCACCGGCGCCGGGCTCGCCCGGCACGCTCGCCTCCAGGCGGTACTTCCCGAAGCTCGCCGGTGCCACGATCCGGGCCGGCTCGTCGGCCTTCAGGTCCACGCGCCCGTCCGCCACCCGGCGGACGGATTTCACGGGCTCGTAGGACCAGCGCCCGTCCGCCCGGTACCATTGATAGGTCTGCTCCAGCCGCGACAGGGTCCAGGTCACGCCGGGCCGGGCGAGGCGCCGGCCCTCTGGCGTCGCCATCACGAGGTCGAAGCTCGCGGTGCCCCCTCGGGCAGGTCGCCCGAGAACCCTTTGCGGATCGCGAGCACGGGCGCGGCGGGCAGGATCGGCAGGGTGAGGCTGCGGGAGAGCGCCCGCCCGCCGGGCTCGCCGACCTGCAGGGTGATCCGCGCCTCGAGCGCCCGGGGTGCGGCCGGCGCCTCGACCGGCACGGCGAGCGACGCCTCGCCCTTGGCGTCCGTGGTGGCGCGCTGCTCGATCTCTGCGCTCGCCGCCTCCACCGCCTCGTCGTCGAGCCCGATCGAGAAGCCCTCGAGCCCCTTGATGCCGGACCCCACCGCCGCCTGCACGACGACGTTGCCGGAGACGTCGAGCCCGGAGCCCGGCGCGCCGTAGAGGTAGCGGGCGGCCACCGCGATCTCGGCGGGTTCTCCCCGGCGCAGGGCGGGCGCCTTCGGGGTGAGGCTCACCTCCAGGCGCTCGGGCACGTAATCCTCGACGAGGAAGCTCGCCTCGCCGATGGCCGGCGCCTTCGGGTCGGTGTGGGCGGAGACGCGCCACGTCCCGTGCATCGCCCCGGACAGGAGCGGCAGCGGCAGAGCGCGGCCGCCGAGCCCCTGGTCCGCGACCTGGACGCGCCGGTACTCGACACCGTCCGGCCGCTTCACCACGAGGGTCAGCGGGAGCCCCGCGACCGCCTGGCCCTGCGCGTCCCGCAGGAGGGCCGTGAGCTGCACCGTCTCGCCGGAGCGGTAGACCCCGCGCTCGGGAAGACGACGTAGGCGTCGACGGCGCCCGGCGCCGGACGCCCCTTCACGCCGCGGTCGGTCAGGTCGAAGGCGGTCTGCGCGAGGTCGAGGAAGCCGTAATCGTCCCCGAGCTGGGCCACGACGAGGCCCGGCGCGATGCCCCCCTCCCCGCGGGCGAGGCCCGGATCGAAGGCGGCGTGACCGGCGGCATCCGTCCTGCGGGTGGCCAGCACCTCGTTGTTGCGGGCGACGAGCCGGATCTCGGCACCCGCGACGGCCTCGGCGCTCGCCAGCGAACGGGCGAGAACGTGCACCCCGTCCCGGCCCTTGAAGGCGGTGAGCCCCAGGTCCGAGACCACGAACCACTGGGTCGCCTGCTGCTCGTAGCCGCCCTCCCCCTCATCCGTGGGAGAGCCGCTCCCGGAGGGGCGCGCCATCATGATGTAGAGGCCGGGCTCCAGCTTGCCGACCGCCTCCAGCACGGGGAAGGCGGTGACGACCTCCTGGTTCGGCTCGGCCTTGGCCGTTTCGAGGCTGCCCTTCCAGACCTGCACGCCCTTCTGGTCGGCGATGGTGCGCGCGGTCGAGCCGTTGAGCTGGCTCAGGAACTCTTCCGAGCGAAGCGCCGGCAGCAGGCCGCGGTCGCCGATGCGCAGCACCTCGACGTCGAGCTTGCCCGCATTGACCGATACGAGCGGCACGCCCGCCTGACCGGTGCGGGGCAGGACGTAGTTGCGGCCTGTGAAGCGGACCTGGGGGGCGCGGTCGCGGACGTAGACCTCGTAATCGACCGATTTCAGCAGGGTCTCGCCGACCGAGGAGGGCAGGCCCTCGCGGAGCACGAAGGCGTAGCGCTGGCTGTGCTTCAGCCCCTCGACGCAGACCTGCTGGCCCTCCGCCGTCACGGCGGCGTTCGCCGCGCCCGAGACGGCGACGAAGGGGGCGAAATCCGTCTTCGGCGCGAGCGTCTCCGAGAACTGGAAGCAGACCCGCGGGGCGGCCGCGTCCGAATCGACCTTGTAATCGAGGATGCGAAAGCCGTGCTCGGCCCGGACCTCCTCGTAGGCCTGCCGGACCTCCGCGTCGTCGGCCAGGGCGAGGCTCGCCCGGTAGGCTTCGAGCGCCGGGCGCCACTCGGACTGATTGCCGTAGGCCTCGGCGAGGAAGGCCAGCGCCTCGGCCTCGTCGGGCGCGGCCTTCGCCCGCAGATAGGCCTGATAGGCGGCGGCGAGCGCCCGCTCGCGGAGCCGGTAGCGGGCGGCGTAGTCGCCGCCCCTCTGCTCGTCGTTGCCGAGGGCGTCGGCGGCGCGGGCGAAGGCCAGCCAGTTGCGCGCATCCGCGGGGTCGACCGCGACGGACGCGGCGAGCGGCGCGAGCGCGCCCTTCGCGTCGTCCGCCTCCATCCGCGCCTCGCCCTCGGCCCGCGCCTGCGCGGCGGGCTTCAGGGGCTTGGCCGCCTCGGCCTTGAGGGCCGATTCGAGGCGCACGCCGGAACTGGCGAGCGCCTCGCGCACGAAGGTCTTCTGGGAAGCGGCCTTCGGCGCGACGCGGGCGGCGGGCGTCGGCTGTGCTTGAGCGGCGGCCGGCCCCGCCGTCCCGGCGAGGAGACCTGCGGTGAGGAGCGCCGCGCAGAGGCCGATCCGGCGCCCGAGCCTCGAAGAACCCGCCATGATCCGCCTCGCGCGTCAGGCGCCTCGGCCGGCCTCGACGGGGCCGGCGATTCCTCGAAGGGCGCCGTCGAGGCGCGACCGTAGCACTTGCGTGGGCGGCCGCAACGGCGTGCCGGACGATCGCGGCTCGGGAGCGTTCGAGCCCGCTCAATCCCTCCCATCGAGCCGTCCCGTTCGCGCGCCGAGGCTGCGCCCCCGTGCCGGGCGCCCCGCTGTTTGGAACCGCTCCAAGCTATCCGCTCACGGCAGTGCTGACCCGCGCCGCGGAACATTCGGCTTCACCGTTCATTCTGCCGATCGAGAGGCGCCGCACGCCCGTGCCAGCGCCCAAGAAAACCCATCGGCAACATCGACGGAGATTGAGACCATGGCCAAGGCCAAGCCCGTGCGCGTCGAGAGCGACCGCCTGAACACCCCGACCGATCTCGACCCGGCCGACACCAAGAAGATTGCCGAAGGCCTCACGGTCCTGCTGTCCGATCTCTTCGCCCTCTACATCAAGACGAAGAACTTCCATTGGCACGTCAGCGGCCCGAACTTCCGCGATTACCACCTCCTTCTCGACGAGCAGTCGCAGCAGATCTTCGCGATCATCGACGCGGTCGGCGAGCGCGCCCGCAAGATCGGCGGCACGACCCTGCGGTCGATCGGTCAGGCGAGCAAGCTGAAGCGCGTGCAGGACAACGATGCCGAGTATGTCAGCCCGCTCGACATGCTGATCGAGCTGCGGGACGACAACAAGGCGCTGACCGCGCACATGCGCGAGCTGCACGAGGTCACGGACGAGGCGAACGACGTCTCGACGACGAGCCTCCTCGAAGAGTGGATCGACCAGTCCGAGGAGCGCACGTGGTTCCTTTACGAGTCGACCCGGAACGCCACGGACGGCGGCCACTGACGACTGCACCGGCCGGCCTGACGCCGACAGGATCCGCGGAGCCCTGCACCCCCGGTGCGGGGCTCCCTCCGTTTCGGGGGGATCACAGCTCCAGTCCCACCTTCATCACGCCCGGATCATCCCGGTCCGGGTGCACCGTGAAGCCGAGGCGGCGGCAGACGGCGAGCATCGGCCGGTTCTCGGGCAGGACGGAGCCCTCGACCCGCTTCAGCCCGTCGGCGCGGGCCCAGTCGATCATCAGCCGCATCAGGGCGAAGCCGAGGCCGGTGCCCTTGCGGTCGGAGCGGATCAGGATCGCGTACTCGCCGCTCGTGTGGTTCGCGTCCGCGTGGAGGCGCACGGCCCCGAGCATCGCGCCGCTCTCGACGTCGGTCGCCACGAAGGCGATGGCGCGGGCATAGTCGAGCTGCGTCAGCCGGGCGAGGAAGGTGTGGCTGAAGTCGCGCACCGGCGAGAAGAAGCGCAGGCGCAAATCCTCTTCTGTGACCTGATGGAAGAAGGTCGCGAACAGGCCCTCGTCCTCCGGCCGCACCGGGCGCACCTGGATCGGGCGCCCCCGCAGCGTCATGGTGCGCTCCCACTCGGCCGGGTAGGGCCGGATCGCGAAGCGCGGGTGCCCGGCCCCGCGGGCGGTGCGGCCCGGCATGCCGACGGCACGCGAGATCCGGACCCGGGCGTCGAGCGCCACGGCGCCGGCATCGTCGGCGAGCAGCGGATTGAGATCGAGCTCGCGCACCTGCGGCAGGTCGGCGGCGAGCTGAGCGAGCTTCACGAGGACGAGGCTGAGTGCCCGCAGGTCGACGGCCGGCACGTCCCGGTAGGCGGCGAGCCGCCGGGCGACGCGGGTGCGGGAGATCAGCTCGCTCGCCAGCGCGAGGTCGAGGGGCGGCAGCGCGAGCGCCCGGTCGTCGATGACCTCGACCGCGGTGCCGCCCCGGCCGAACACGACGACGGGACCGAAGGTCGGATCCTCGGCGAGCCCCGCGATCAGCTCGCGCCGCCGGCCCCGCCGCACCATCGGCTGCACCGCGAAGCCCTGAATGCGCGCCTGCGGGCGCTCGCGGCGGGCGCAGGCCAGGATCTCGCGGGCGGCCGCCCGTACGTCGGCCTCGCTCGTGAGATCGAGCCGCACGCCGCCGATGTCGGATTTGTGCACGATGTCGGGCGAGACGACCTTGAGGGCGACCGTCTCGCCCCGGGCCAGGATCGGCCAGGCGGCCTCGGCCGCCGCGTCGATGCCGGGAGCGAGGCTGAGCGGCACGCTCGGGATGTCGTATGCGGCGAGCAGCTCCACGACGCTCACCGGATCGAGCCAGGTCGCGCCCTGCGCCAGCGCGCGGGCGACGATGGCGCGGGCCTCGTCGGCTCGCGGCGCGAAGTCGCGCGGCAGCGAGTCTGGCGTCCGCATCAGGTCGTCCTGCGCCTCGCGGTAGCGCACCAGATGGAGGAAACCCTCGACCGCGTCGGAATCGGTGGCGAAGCGCGGGATCCCGGCCTCGGCGAGATGCTCGCTCGCCGCCTCGCCCTCGCCGAGGGAGACGGCGAAGACCGGCTTCTTGCGCCCGCCCGAGGCGCGGGCCGACCGCACCGTGTCGGCGATCGCCGCGGCGACCGCCTCGCCGCCGGAGCGGGCGGTGGGCACGTGGATCGCGAGCACGGCGTCGTTGGCGCGGTCGGCGATCAGCGGCGCGAGGGCGTGCCGATAGGCGTCGGCGTCGGCATCGACCCCGAGATCGACGGGATTGCGCCCCGAGAAGCCGTCGGCCGGGGTGATCCCGGCCAGGCTGCCGCCGAGATCGGCGAGCCGGTCGGCCGCGAGCGCGCCGATGCCACGGCCGTTCGCCAGGATCGCGAGCCGCTTGCCGGGAAAGGGGCGCTGGCGCCCGAGGGTCTCGACCGCCGAGAACATCTCGTCGAGGTCGCGCACGGCGAGCAGCCCTGCCCGGCGGAAGGCGGCCTGGTAGACGGCGTCGGGCTTGGCGAGGGCGCCGGTGTGCGTCTCGGGGGCGGGGCCGTCCGCGTCGCGCCGGCCGATGCGCAGGACCACGACGGGCTTGGCGCGGGCGGCGGCGCGGGCGGCCGACATGAACTTGCGCGCGTCCGGCACCGTCTTCAGGCAGAGCAGGATCGCCCGGGTGCCGAGATCGCCCGCGAAATGGTCGAGGCAATCCGCCACGTCGATATCCGCGGAGCGGCCGAGCGACAGCACGGCGGAGAAGCCGACCGCGCGGCGGGCCGCCCATTCCACGATTCCGGAGGCGACCGTGCCGGATTGCGAGACCAGGGCGAGGTCGCCGCGCGCCGGCATGTGGGCCAGGAGGCTCGCGTTGAGGCGCCGGCCCGGAACCGCGAGGCCGATGCTGTTGGGGCCGAGGAGCCGCAGGCCGTGGGCTCGCGCGATCGCCTGCGTGCGCGGGCCCGGATCGTCGGGCCCCTCCCCGAGATCGGCGGTGAGGATGGCGGCCGCGCCGGCGCCGCGGCGGCAAGCGTCCTCGATGATGCCGGGCACGACAGGGGGCGGGGCCGCGACGATGACGAGGTCCGGCGCCTCCGGAAGATCGCTCACGCGGTCGAAGCAGGGCGCGCCGTCGACCTCGGCATGGCGCGGGTTCACCGGAAAGACCGGCCCGGCGAATCCGCATCGGCGCAGGTTCTCCAGAACCGCGCGGCCGAGCGACCCCTCCCGCTCGCCGGCCCCTGCCAGGGCGACCGAGCGCGGGTGCAGCAGCGCCTCGAAGCGGTAGGTGCTCATGGCCGGCCCCCGATACCGCGCCCGGCCGCGCCGGGGCTCCGCGGCCTCTGGGGACGCGAAATCGGCGCGCCCGTCAACGGGGCACCGCTCCCCTGCATCGGAGGTGGCGTCGCCGGCCGTGTCGCAGGATGTTTCCGGTCGGCCGCATTTCCCTTGGCCGCCGCATGCTCTAGGAGGCCGGGCATGCCCGCCGACGCTCCGACCGAATCCGACCTGCGCAGCGCCATCGTCGCGGCCTCGTCCCGCGTGATCGCGCTGGGTCTCAGCCAGGGAACCTCCGGCAACATCTCGGTCCGGTTCGGGGAGGGCTTCCTGGTGACGCCCTCGGGCATCCCGCCCGAGGATCTCGCGCCCGAGCACATCGTGCCGATGGATTTCGCCGGGCGCCACGCGCATCCCCTCGCCCCCTCCTCGGAGTGGCGGTTCCACAGGGACATCCTCGCGAACCGGCCCGAGGTCGGTGCCGTCGTCCACGCGCACCCGCCCTACGCCACGGGCTTCGCGATCTGCGGACGGGAGATCCCGGCCGTGCATTACATGATCGCGATGGCAGGCGGGCCGACCATTCGCTGCGCGCCCTACGCGCCCTACGGCACGGAGGCCCTGTCCGAGGTGGCGCTCGCCGCCCTCGAAGGGCGGAGCTGCTGCCTCCTCGCCAACCACGGCCTGATCGCGACGGGCGCCGATCTCGCCAAGGCCCTCTGGCTCGCCGTCGAGGTCGAGGCGCTCTGCCGCCAGTACGCGATCGCGCTCCAAGTCGGCACGCCGGTCGTGCTCGACGATGCGGAGATCGCCCGCACCGTGGAGCGGTTCAAGTCGTACGGGCCGCGCACGATCGACGCCGGATCGAAGACCGGTCGGGCTTCCTGACGATACCTCAGGGCAGATAGTCCTTAGTAGAATCTCATCAGTTCGACATCATAAGTTAATTTCCGCCACACGCCGGCGCACATCTCAGGTTTTTTCGTGAGATGGCAGCATAATGCCGGCGACGGAGATCTGCGTTTCTCCACAGCTCATCGGATCATCGCGAGAATGTGATCTGACCTTTGCTTTTTCGAAGCGTCATCTCACGCGATCTAAGGTGTTCCTCCAGCCTGATCCTGGAGGTCTGAGAACGCAACGCTCAGTTCTGGGCGGTTGCGCACACGCAGCGGGAGCAGCCCGTATATTTCAACTCTGAGTTGCTAAAGTTGAGCGATAATCGTCTCTCAACACCCTCACGTCGAAGTTCCAACCCCGCGGCAGGCGTCCATGCAACGTTCGCATCAGAGACGCCCGGAGGAAGGAAGGTCCCGACCTTCCATTTCCCGAGAGGGGTCCTTCTTGGAAATGGGGCGTTGTGAACGGCTATTGTCCAGTTGAATTTTCCCATAATTCTCGCCATTGATCTTGCATCGGCTACGAAAATTTCGGACATCGTAGTCGCTCACAAATCACCACCTTTTCCAGGTCCGCGTGGACAGGCATAAGCCTCGGGACAGCCGGCCGGGATCATTCTTCCACCACAGGGGACGCTAATGACGGCGGAGAACAGCGGTTTGCCGAACTATATCGAGCTCGCCGCGGACATCGTTTCGGCTTTCGTGAGCAACAACTCCGTGCCGGTCACCGAATTGCCGGGACTCATCGCGTCCGTGCACTCGACGCTGGGCCGCCTCTCGAACGGCCCGACCGAGGAGAAGGTGGAGCCGCCGCAGCCGGCCGTGTCAGTGAAGCGCTCGATCACGCCCGACTTCATCGTCTGCTTGGAGGACGGAAAGAAGTTCAAATCGCTCAAGCGCCATCTGCGCACCCGCTACGACATGACGCCGGACGAGTATCGGCAGAAGTGGAACCTCCCGGTCGACTACCCGATGGTGGCGCCGAACTACGCGGCGGCGCGCTCGGAGCTCGCCAAGAGCATGGGCCTCGGCCAGCAGCGTCGGAAGTCGCGCGCGAAGGCGGCCGACGGCAAGGCGGCCGCTCCGCGGGCGCGCCGCGCCAAGGCGGCGCCGGCCGAGGCGGAATAAGCCCGGCCGCGCGTCCCGGCGGCCGAGGCTCGTTCCCGGCGAACGGGCCTCGATATCCACAGGTCGATCGGCTTGACCGTGCCGGCGGGCGGCCCCGTTAGAGATCGGGCAAGCCGGCCGCGGCAAGGCTTTCCGGCGTGGCGGCCCGAGGTCGAGGCCACGGGGATGGGATCATGGCCGGCCGGGGATCGCTCGCGGCACCTCTGTTCTGGACGAGCGTCGTCGGCGGCACGGCTGCCCTCTGGCTCGGGCGCCCGGCCCTCGTCGCGACCGGTCTCGCCGCGCTTCTCGTCCTGCTGCGGGCGCTCGATCGCCCGGCCCGGTTCCGGCGGCTGGTGCGCCGGGTGGCGCGACGGCACGCCGACACGCTGGCCCTGCGACAGCGCCAGGAGAGCTTCGTCGACGCCTACGGCAACCTCGTCCGCGACGGCTGGCTGCGGGAGCGGGAATACTTCGTCGTCCGCACGGTTCTGCCCGAGATCGAGAACCGGGGCTTCTCCGACTATGCCGAGGAGCGCTTCGACGAGATGGTCGAGATCGTCGAGGCGGTGGCGGCCTCGGTCGAGCTGCCCGACGAGACTGAGGCGCCCGACGACGGGGTCGGCTACGAGCAATTCTGCGCCGACCGCCTGACGGAGGCGGGCTGGCGCGCCCACACCACCCGGGCGAGCGGCGACCAGGGTGCCGACATCGTGGCCGAGCGCGACCGGGTTCGCCTCGTCGTCCAGTGCAAGCGCTACGGCAAGCCGGTGGGCAACGCCGCCGTGCAGGAGGTCGCTGCGGCCGCCCGCTACTGGTCGGGCGACATGGCGGCCGTGGTGACCAATGCCGGATTCACTCCGGCCGCCCGCAAGCTCGCCGCCGCGACCGGCGTGCATCTTCTCCACCACGACGAACTTCCCGACCTCCATCCGGTCCGGCAGATCCGCGGCGGCCGCGCCCGTTGATCAGGGCGCGTGATCAAGGCTCCTGGCCGAGTGGCAGCCAGCGCCGCCCGTCGCGGGCGAGGAGGTCGTCGGCCTCCTTCGGCCCGTCCGTGCCCGCGGCGTAGAAGGCGACGTCGGCATTCGCCCACGCCTTCAGGAGCGGGTCGACCGCGGCCCAGCCGGCCTCGATGTTGTCGGCCCGCTGGAACAGGGTCGCGTCGCCGACCATGCAATCGTAGATCAGGGTCTCGTAGCCGACATTCGGCTTCTCCTGGAAGAAATCGGCGTAGTGGAAGCGCGTCGCGACGCTGCCGAGCTCCATCTTCGGCCCGGCCGCTTCACGTTGAGGATGGTGCTCGATCCCTGCTCGGGGTCGATGGTGAGCCGCATCACGTTGGGCGCCAGCTCCGTCACCTCGGTCTCGCGGAACAGGTGAAAGGGCGGCGGCTTGAAGTGGATCGCGATCTCGGTGAGGCGGTCCGTCATGCGCTTGCCCGTGCGCAGGTAGAAGGGCACGCCGGCCCAGCGCCAGTTCTCGATCGAAAGCTTGAGCGCCACGTAGGTCTCGGTGCGCGAATCCGGGGCCACGTGCGGCTCGTCCCGGTAGGCGGGGACCGCCTGCCCCTGCTCGATCCCGGCCACGTACTGGCCGCGGACCGCGTCGCCGGGCTCGATCGGCCGCACAGCCTCGGCGAGCTTCGCCTTCTCGGTCCGCACGGCCTCGGCGTCGAACGAGTTCGGCGGCTCCATCGCCACCATGCAGAGGAGCTGGAACAGGTGATTCGGCACCATGTCCCGCAGCGCCCCGGTCGGCTCGTAGAAGGCGCCGCGCTCCTCGACGCCGATCGTCTCGGCCGCGGTGATCTGGACGTGGTCGACGTATTCCCGCCGCCAGACCGGCTCCAGCATGCCGTTGGCGAAGCGCAGGGCCATCAGGCTCTGCACCGTCTCCTTGCCGAGGAAATGGTCGATCCGGAAGAACTGGCTCTCGTCGGCCTGCTTCAGGATGCGGGCGTTCAGCGCCTGCGCCGAGGCGAGGTCGGAGCCGAACGGCTTCTCGATGACGACCCGGCGGAAGGCGCCCTCTGCTTGGGCGAGAAGCCCGGCCTGCCCGAGCTGCTCGACGATCGAGCCGAAGAACCGGGCTGCCACCGCGAGGTAGAAGACGACGCTGCCCCCGACCCGCTCCTTCAGCGCGGCGTAGGAAGCTGGGTCCTCGAAGTCGCCCTTCAGGAAGTGGATGCGCTCTCGCACGAAGCCCCAGGCTTTCGGGTCGATCCGGTCGGCGTGGAACTCGGAGGTCTTGTCCTTCGTGAAGGAGTCCATCGTCGCGGTGAGGTCCGTGCGCAGGCCCTCGTCGGTGTTGTCGTTGTGGTCGACGCCGAGGATCTTGAAGCCGTCGGCGAGGAGGCCCGCGCTCGACAGGTTGTAGAGAGCGGGCATCAGGAGGCGCTTCGTCAGGTCGCCAGCCGCGCCGAAGATGACGAGGGTGCAGGGCGGCGCGGCCTGCGTGCCGCAGGCGGCGCGCCCGCTCGGGGTGACGGTGGGGTCCATCGGCAGGCTCCGGGTGCGTGCCCGCCGGAAGCTCGGCCGGAGGGCTCGCACGTCAAACGGGCGATCCCGGCGCCCGTTCCGGGTTCGTGAGGCCGTGTACGGCGCTACTCGTCCGTCCGCACGGCCTGGCCGCCCCGGTCGATCGGCAGGCGCGGGCCCTTCAGCTCAGGACCGCCCGGCAGGCTGCGCACGTCCCAGCCGCCGCCGAGCGCCCGAATCAGCGAGACGGCGGTGGTGAAGCGGTTGAGCCGCACCTGCAACGCGGCGACCTCGTTGTTGAGGGCGAGACTCTGCGCGGTCACGACGGTCGTGAAGTTCTGGGTGCCGGCGCGGTACTCGTTGAGGGTGATCTCGACGGCGCGGCGGGCGGAGGCGAGGGCGGCGTCCTGCGCCACCTGCTGGCGGGCGAGGATGCGCACGCCGGCAAGCCCGTTCTCGACCTCGCCGAAGGCGGTGAGGACCACCTGCCGGTAATTGGCCACCGCTCCGTCATAGGCCGCCCGCGCGCCCTGGAGGGCGGCGGCGCGGGCGCCCCGTCGAACAGCACCTCGGTGCCGGCGGCGGCCACCGACCAGACCTGGTTCGCGGCCGAGAACAGGCCGTTGCGCGGATCACCCGAGATGCCGCCCGAGGCCGAGAGCGTCACGGTCGGGTAGAAGGCCGCGACGGCGACCCCGATCAGTTCGCTCTGCTGCTGTACCGCCCGCTCGGCCTGGGCGACGTCGGGGCGCCGCTCCAGAAGATCGGAGGGGATGCCGACCGGAACCGCGGGCGGGCGGCTCGCCAGGGAGGCCACGGGAACCGAGACCTCGGAGGGCGGGCGCCCGACGAGGACCGCGATGGCATGCTCGAAGGTCGCCCGCTGCAGGCCGACCGCGATGGCCGCGGCCTGCGTCGTCTGGACCTGCGTCTGGGCGGTGATCACGTCGGAGCGGGCGGCGACGCCCGCGTTGTACTGGTTCTCGGTGATCGCGAGCGTCTTCTTGAAGTTCTCGACGTTCTCGTTGAGCACCCGCTGCAGGGCGTCGTTGTAGCGGAGCTGCAGGTAGTTCGTGACGAGCTCGGCCTGGACCGCCAGGCGCACGGCGCCGACCTGGGCGGCGTCGGCCTGGGCGGCGGCGACCTCGCTCTCGATGTTGCGCCGGATGCCGCCGAACAGATCGAGCTCCCAGCTCGCCTGCCCTTGCAGCGAGACGTTGGTCCGCTCGACGCCCGCCGTGCGCACCCGGGTGATCGAGGGCGCGCCGATCACGGTCGGGTAGAGGGCGGCGCGGGCCTGCTCGACGAGGGCGCGTGCCTGCCGGTAGCCGGCGACCGCCTGGCGCAGGGTCTGGCTGTCGACGTCGACGAGGCGCACGAGCCGGTCGAGGGTGGGGTCGTTGAACACCCGCCACCAGTCGCCGCGCTCGGCCCCGTCATTCGGCTGGGCGAGGCGCCAGCCCTTCTTCGACGCGACGTGGGAGGCGCTGTCCTCGCGCTGGCCGCCCTCCTTGAAGGCGAGCGGCGTCTCGACGGAGGGCCGCGCGTAGTCGGGCCCGACCATGCAGCCGCCGAGGGAGGCGGCAAGGCTGGCCGCCGCCAGAAGACTCGGAACCCGCATCACTCGGCGGCCGGAAGCGGGGCGGTGCCCGAGCCGCGGCGGCGGGCGAGAACGCGGTGCCGCATCCGGTCGAGGTACAGGTAGACGACGGGGGTCGTGTAGAGGGTCAGGATCTGGCTCACGATCAGGCCGCCGACGATCGCGATGCCCAAGGGCCGGCGCAGCTCCGAGCCCTCGCCGCCGGCGAGGATCAGGGGCGCCGCGCCGAGCAGCGCGGCCAGCGTTGTCATCATGATCGGCCGGAAGCGCAAGAGGCAGGCCTCGAAGATCGCGTCGCGCGGGGCGGCACCGCGGGTGCGCTCCGCATCGAGGGCGAAGTCGATCATCATGATGGCGTTCTTCTTCACGATGCCGATGAGCAGGAACACGGCGATGAGCGCGATCACCGTGAATTCCGTGCCCGAGACGAGGAGCGCGAGCAGCGCCCCGATGCCGGCGGAGGGCAGGGTCGAGAGGATCGTGATCGGGTGCACAAAGCTCTCGTAGAGGATTCCGAGGATCGTGTAGACGGCGAGGATGGCGGCGAGGATCAGCAGCGGCTGGCGCGAGGCCGAGGCCTGATAGTTCTTGGCCGCGCCCGCGAACTCGCCGTGGATGGTTGCGGGCAGCCTGAGCGAGGCCATCGCCTCCTCGATCGCGGCGGTGGCGTCCGACAGGCTCTTGCCGCTGGCGAGGTTGAACGAGATCGTGGTCGCCACGAACAGGCCCTGGTGGCTCACCTGGACCGGCGCGTTGCCGGTCTCGAGCCGGGCGAAGGCCGAGAGCGGGATCATCGTCTCCTTGGCGCTCGACACCGGCGCGCTCGAGGAGGCGCCGCCCTTGCTCGCCGCGATGGCGTTCGAGGCGGCGTTGCGCGCCGAATCGCTGGCGATGGCGGCGGCCGTCGCCGAAGGGTCGGTCGCCGTGGTGTCGGTCGTCGCGGCGGCGCCCGTGCCGTTGGTGTTGGCGGCGCCGTTCGCCGCCACCGTGCCGGCCACCGCGTTCGTCGTCGCCGAGCCCCGCGCCTTGCCGCCCGAGGTCGAGACGTAGATCATCTTGAGCGTCTCGGGGCTCTGCAGGTAGCGCGGCGCGATCTCCATCACGACGTGATACTGGTTGAGCGGGTTGTAGATCGTCGAGACCTGCCGCTGGCCGAAGGCGTCGTAGAGCGTGTTGTCGATCTTGTCGGGGGTAATGCCGTAGCGGAAGGCGGTGGCCCGGTCGATCACGAGCCGGCTTTCCAAGCCCCCTCCTGCTGGTCCGAGGTCACGTCGGCGAAGATCGGGTTCTTCTGGAGCGCCGCGAGGAGCTGGGGCGCGGCCGCGTAGAGCTCGTCCGCCGTGTCGCCCTGGAGCGTGTACTGGTACTGCGCGAAGCTCTGGCGCCCGCCCATGCGAAGATCCTGGCGCGGGAACAGGAACAGGCGCGCGCCCGCCACCCGCGCGAGCTTCGGGCGCAGGCGGTTCATCACCTCGGAGATCGGCGGGCGCTCGGAGCGCGGCTTCAGGCTCACGAACACGTTCGCGGAGTTGGTGCCGCGCCCGCCCGTGAAGCCGACGACGTAGTCGACGGCCGGATCCGCCTGCACGATCGCGGTGGCCTGCCGGAGCTTCTGCTCCATCGCCTGGAAGGAGATGCGCTGGTCGGCCTGGATGCCGCCCATCATCTGCCCCGTATCCTGCTCGGGGAAGAAGCCTTTCGGCACGATGACGTAGAGGTAGACGTTGAGACCGATCGTGGCGAAGAGCGACAGCAGCACGAGGCGGCGGTGGCGCAAGGCCGTGTCGAGCGTGCGCTCGTAGGCGCCGAGCATTCGGTCGAACCCGTCCTCGAGCGCGCGGAAGACGACGTTCGGGCGCTTCTGCGCCGCGCCGTGCGGCTCCGGCTTCAGGAGGCGCGCGCACATCATCGGGGTGGTGGTGAGCGAGAGCACCAGCGAGATCAGGATCGCCAGCGACAGCGTCACGGCGAATTCCTGGAACAGGCGCCCGACGAGGCCGCCCATCAGCAGGATCGGCAGGAAGACCGCCACCAGCGACAGGCTCATCGAGATGACGGTGAAGCCGACCTCCCGGGCGCCGAGCAGCGCCGCCTCGAGGCGCGGCTTGCCCTGCTCGATGTGGCGCTGGATGTTCTCCAGCACCACGATGGCGTCGTCCACGACGAAGCCCGTGGCGATGATGAGCGCCATCAGCGACAGGATATCGAGGGAATAGTCGAACAGGTACATCGCCGAGAAGGTGCCGACGATGGAGATCGGCACGGCGACCGCCGGGATCAGGGTCGCCCGCCACGAGCGCAGGAACACGAAGACCACGAACACGACGAGGCCGACCGCGATGAGGAGCGTCTGCTCGGTCTCGGCCAGCGAAGCGCGAATCGTGGCGCTGCGGTCGCCCGTGATGGTCAGGTCGATGTCGCCTGGCAACGCCGCCCGGACCTGCGGGATCGCCGCCTTCACGCCCTTGATCGTCTCGACGACGTTCGAGCCCGGCTGCTTGTAGATGAACAGGATGACGCCGGGCTTGCCGTTGATGAGGCCGAGATTGCGCCGGTCCTCGACCCCGTCGACCACTTGGCCGACATCGTTGAGGCGCACGCCCGCCCCGTTGCGGTAGGCCACGACGATGTCGCGGTAATCGGCCGCCGTGCGGCCCTGGTCGTTGGCGTAGAGCTGGTAGCGGCGCGAATCCGTCTCGATCGCGCCTTTGGGCGAGTTGGCGTTGGCCGAGGCCAGCGCCGCCCGGATGCCCTCGAGCCCGATCCCGTAGTGGAAGAGCGCCGTCGGATCGAGCTCGACGCGCACGGCCGGCAGCGACGAGCCGCCGATGTCGACATTCCCGACACCGGGGAGCTGGGACATCTTCTGCTGCACGACGGTCGCCGCCGAATCGTAGAGCTGGCCCGGCGTCAGGGTCTCGGAGGTCAGCCCCAGGATCAGGATCGGCGCGTCGGCCGGGTTGAACTTGCGGTAGGTCGGGTTGGTGCGCAGAGCCGTCGGCAGGTCGGCACGCGCCGCGTTGATTGCGGCCTGCACGTCGCGGGCGGCCCCGTCGATGTTCCGGTTGAGGCCGAACAGCAGGACGATGCGCACCGTGCCGGTGGAACTCGTCGAGGTCATCTCGTTGACGTCGGCGATGGCGCCGAGGCGCCGCTCCAGCGGCGCGGCGACCGTCGTCGCCATGGTCTCGGGCGAGGCGCCGGCCATCTGCGCCTGGACCAGGATGACGGGAAAATCGACCTGCGGCAGCGGCGCGACGGGCAGCTTCAGGAAGGCGAAGATGCCGGCGAGCAGCACCCCGATCGTCAGGAGCGTGGTGGCGACCGGGCGCCGGATGAACGGCTCGGAGACGTTCACGGGACGGCCTCGCCGGTCGGCACGCCCCCCTCGCGCCGCCCCGTGACGCGCCGCTCAAGGCGGTCGAAGGCGAGGTAGATCACCGGCGTGGTGAAGAGCGTCAGCACCTGGCTGACGATGAGGCCGCCCGCGATGCAGATGCCGAGCGGCTGGCGCAGCTCCGAGCCGACGCCGGTGCCGAGGATGAGCGGGATTGCCGCGAAGAGGGCGGCGAGCGTCGTCATCAGGATGGGGCGGAAGCGCAGGAGGCAGGCCTCGAAGATCGCGTCCCGCGGGCTCATCCCCTCCTCGCGCTCGGCCTGGAGCGCGAAGTCGATCATCATGATCGCGTTCTTCTTGACGATCCCGATCAGGAGCACGATGCCGATGATCGCGATCACATCGAGGGAGAGCCCGAACAGCATCAGCCCGAGAAGCGCCCCGATACCGGCGGACGGCAGCGTCGAGAGGATCGTGATCGGGTGGATGAAGCTCTCGTAGAGCACGCCCAGCACGATGTAGACGGTGACGATCGCGGCCAGCACGAGGAACAGCTCGTTGCCGAGCGCCGCCTGGAAGGCGAAGACCGAGCCCTGCGGCACGATCCGGAAGCTCGGCGGCAGATCGATCTCCCGCCGAACCCCCTCGATCGCCTCGACCGCCTGCCCGAGCGCCGCGCCGGGGGCGAGGTTGAACGAGACGGTGGTGGCGGGAAACTGCCCGAGATGGCTGATCAGGAGCGGCGCCCGCCGCTCGCTGACGCGCGCCACCGCCGAGAGCGGCACCTGTCCCGTGCTCGCCGCCGAGGAGGGCAGGTAAATCGCGTTGAGGCTCTCGAGCGTCTTGTGGAGTTCCGGGTCGGCCTCCAGGATCACCCGGTACTGGTTCGACTGGGTGAAGATCGTCGAGATGATGCGCTGCCCGAAGGCGTCGTAGAGGGCGTTGTCGATGGTGGCCGGCGTGATGCCGTAGCGGCCGGCGGTGGCCCGGTCGATCGTGACGTAGGCGGAGAGCCCGCTGCCCTGAAGGTCGCTCGCCACGTCGGACAGGAGGGGCGAGCGCCGCAGCGCGGCGACGAAGCGGGGCACCCAGGTCTCGAACTCGTCGAGGTTCGGGTTTTCCAAGATCACTTGGTACTGCGTCGCCGAGACCGCGGTGTCGATGGTGAGGTCCTGCACCGGCTGCATGTAGAGGCGGATGCCCGGCACCTCGCCGGAGATGCGCTTCAGCCGATCGATGACGGCGCTGGCCGAGGCCGACCGTTCGTCGCGCGGCTTCAGGTTGATGAGGAAGCGGCCCGAGTTCAGCGTCACGTTCTGGCCGTCGACCCCGATGAAGGAGGACAGGCTCGCCACCGCCGGGTCCTTCAGGATCAGGCTCGCCAGCCGCTGCTGGCGCTCGGCCATCGCCGCGTAGGAGACCGTCTGGTCGGCCTGGGTGACACCCTGGATCACGCCCGTGTCCTGCACGGGGAAGAAGCCCTTCGGGATCGCCACGAACAGGTAGCCGGTCAGCACCACCGTGCCGACCGTGACGAGGAGGGTGAGGCCCTGGTGGCGCAGCACCACCCGCAAGGCTCGCCCGTAGGCCGCGATGGTGCGATCGACGGCGGCCCGGCCCATCCGCGACAGGACGCCCTCGCGGCGCGGGGCGTGACCCTCCGGCGCGTGCTTGAGGAGGCGCGCGCAGAGCATCGGCACGAGGGTCAGCGAGACGACGCCCGAGATGATGATGGTGGCCGCGAGCGTGATCGCGAATTCGTGGAACAGGCGGCCGACCACGTCGCCCATGAACAGGAGCGGGATCAGCACCGCGATCAGCGAGACGGTGAGCGAGATGATGGTGAAGCCGATCTCGCGCGAGCCCTTCAGCGCCGCCTCCAGCGGCGAGTCGCCGTCCTCGACGTGGCGGGCGATGTTCTCGATGACGACGATGGCGTCGTCCACGACGAAGCCCGTGGCGATGGTGAGCGCCATCAGCGACAGGTTGTCGAGGGAGAAGCCGTAGAGGTCCATGATCGCCAGCGCGCCGACGAGGGAGAGCGGCACCGACAGGCTCGGGATCAGCGTCGCCGAGAGGCTGCGCAGGAACAGGAAGATCACCATCACCACGAGGGCGATGGCCAGCCCGAGCTCGAACTGCACGTCCTCGACCGAGGCGCGGATCGTCACCGTGCGGTCGGTGAGCGGCGTCACCGTGATGGCGGCGGGCAGTGTCGCCTGAAGCTGGGGCAGCAGCGCCTTGATCTTGTCGACGGTGGCGATGACGTTGGCGCCGGGCTGGCGCTGGATGTTGAGGATGACGGCCGGCGTCTCGTCCATCCAGGCGCCGAGCTTGGTGTTCTCCGGCCCGTCCACCACGTCGGCCACGTCCGAGAGGCGCACCGGCGCGCCGTTGCGGTAGGCGATGATCGCGTCCTTGTAGGTGTTCGGGTCGCGGATCTGATCGTTGGCGTTGATCGCGTAGGACTGGGTCGGCCCGTCGATCGTGCCCTTCGGCGTGTTGACGTTGAGGTTCGTGATCGTGGTGCGCAGGTCGTCGATGTTGAGCCCGTAGGCCGCGAGCGCCCGGGAATTGAAGCGCACCCGGACCGCCGGCCGCTGGCCGCCGCCCATGCTGACGAGGCCGACGCCCGCGACCTGCGAGATCTTCTGGGCGAGCCGGGTCTCGGCGAGGTCGCGCACCTGCGTCAGCGCCAGCGTCTTCGAGGTGAGCGCCAGCGTCAGGATCGGCGCGTCGGCGGGGTTCACCTTGGCGTAGATCGGGGGAGCGGGCAGGTCCGAGGGCAGCAGGTTGCCGGCCGCGTTGATCGCGGCCTGCACCTGCTGCTCGGCGATGTCGAGGGGGAGATCGAGGCTGAATTGCAGGGTGATGACGGAGGCGCCGGCCGAGCTCTGCGAGGTCATCTGGTTGAGGTTGGCGAGCTGCCCGAACTGGCGCTCCAGCGGCGCCGTCACGGACGAGGTCATCACCTCCGGGCTGGCGCCCGGATAGAAGGTCTGCACCTGGATCGTCGGGTAGTCGACCGACGGCAGGGCCGAGACCGGCAGGTTCAGGTACGACACGAGACCGACGATCAGGATCGCCAGCATCAGGAGCGTCGTCGCGACCGGCCGCAGGATGAAGATGCGGGACGGGTTCATGGGGACATGTCCGCGTGCGCGGTGCCCGCACCGTCCTCACATCCACGGCAGGCCCCCTCTCCCGTTCGGGAGAGGGTTGGGGTGAGGGGTGCGAACGCTCGGGATAAACCTGAACCCCTCACCCGGTGCGCTGACGCGCACGCGACCTCTCCCGAACGGGAGAGGTGGGCGACGCGCTCCGCAGGGTGGCTCGCCCCGCTCACGGTGACGACCGCTGCCGGCGCTGCCGGCGCCCGGTTTCGGCCGGCGGCGCCTCGCCCGCGGTGGCGCCGTTCCCCGGGGCTTGCCCTCCGCGTTGGCCTCTCCCGCGGCGGGGCCGCCCGTGATGCGCACGCTGGCGCCGTCGCGCAGGCGGTCTGTGCCATCGACGACGACCCGGTCGCCGACCGCGAGCCCCTCGACCGCCACGGTGCGCGCGCCGTCGCTCTCGCCGACCTTGATCGCGCGCACCACGACCTTGTCGTCACCGTCCATCAGGTAGACGTAGGTGCCGGGCGTGCCCCGCAGGATCGCGCCGGTGGGAACCACGGCCGCGTCGTGCACGGTGTCGACCGTGAGCTTGGCGTTGACGAACTGGTTCGGGAACAGCGCCTCGTCGTCGTTCTGGAACAGGGCGCGCAGCTTCACGGTGCCGGTCGTCGTGTCGATCTGGTTGTCGACCGTGTCGAGGATGCCGGTGGCGATCTCGTGGGCGTCGCCCCGGTCGTAGGCGCGCACCGTCAGCTTCGCGCCCGAGCGGACGCGCCGCATCACCCGCGCCACGTCATCCTCCGGCAGCGTGAAGACCACCGAGATCGGGTGGAGCTGCGTGACGACGACGATCGCGGTGCTGGCCGCCGTGATGTAGTTGCCCTGGTCCACCTGCCGCAGGCCGACGCGCCCGTCGACCGGCGAGGTGATGCGCGTGTAGGCGATGTTGAGCTTCTGCTGGTCGACGAGGGCCTGATCGGCCGCGACCGTGCCCTCGTTCTGCTTCACGAGGGCGCCTTGCGTGTCCACGTTCTGCTTCGAGATCGAATCCTGCTGCGCCAGGCGCTGGAAGCGGGCGAGGTCGAGCTTCGAGTTCTGCAGGAGGGCCTGGTCGCGGGCGAGCTGGCCCTGGTACTGCGCGAGCAGCGCCTCGTAGGGGCGCGAGTCGATCTGGGCGAGGAAGTCGCCCTTCTTGACCATCTGGCCCTCGCGGTAGCCGATCTCGGTGAGGTAGCCGCTGATCTGCGAGCGCACGGTCACGGTCGCGAGCGGCGTCACCGTGCCGAGGCCCTGCAGCACCACGGGCATGTCGCCCTTGGTGACGGAGGCGATGCCGACGGCCTGCGGCTGGTCGTGCCCGCGCCCGCCGCGGCCCGGGCCACCCCTGCCGTTCGTGGCGCCGGGCTCGCCCGCGACCTCGGTGCGCGACTTGTCGTACCAGCGATGCGCGACGGCGCCCGCCGCGCCGAGGACGAGCAGCACCAGGAGCCAGCGGATGAGGCGGCTGCGACGGCGCGGGCGCGCACGCACGGGCGCCGCGGGGTACTCGCGCGCCGTCTCGGTGCGGATCGGTGAGCTCTCGTTCATGCCGTGCGTGCTTGCTGCTGCGTTCCCCGGAGGCGCCGGACCGGAGGCTCCGTCATGCGGCCTTGCCCCGGCCCGGGTGGAGGGCGACGCTCCCTCCCGCGCGCCCCCTCCTCGGTCGGCGCCGTCGCGAAGTGTACAGGATTTCGGCAGATGTCCTGGTGCGGCACTTCATTCTCCGCCGGACGGATCGGGTGCGCTGTCAGGCTTCTGCGGGGCCGGCGTCCATGCCCGGCCAATGCGCCACCAGTACGGCACCGAGGTTTCCGGCGTGTTGCTGGTCGCACCGCGCCCATAACGGGCGGAATGGGACCCGGAACGCCGTAGCCTGGAGATGGGGATGCGCGGTTGGAAAAGGGAGCCCGCGGCAGGCCGGGCCGCATTCGGCGGCCCGCGAGGCGGAGGGGCGCCCGCGGAGCCGCACGAAGCGGGCCGCCCGTATCCAGGCGGCCCGATCCACGACCGGAGCGGTACCTCGCGGGTTCGGAACGAGGGGGCGGAGTTCCGTCCCCGCAGAGCACCGCTCCAGCCGTGTGCCCAAGAGGTATCTCACGGCTGATGAATGTCAATAATCGTCAGTTGCCAAAGGCTCCCGGTCGGTGGTTCAGGGGACGAGGACGTGCCGTTTCGCACGTTTCGCGGCCACGCGCGCCCATGCTAGAGCAGCCGCTTCCGGCCGCGGCCGACGCCCGCCGGGCTGCGCCCGACGCCCGACCAGGATGGCATGAACCCCGTCTTCGCCGACCTTCAGACCTCGGTCTTCGAGACGATGTCGCGCCTCGCCCGCGAGCATGGGGCGATCAATCTCGGCCAGGGCTTCCCCGACGATCCCGGCCCCGCCGACATCCGCGCGCGCGGGGCCGAGGCCCTGGTCGAGGGCTTCAACCAGTACCCGCCGATGATGGGGCTGCCCGCCCTGCGGGAGGCCGTCGCCGCCCATTACGCCCGGCACCAGGGGCTCGATCTCGATCCCGCGACCGAGGTGATGGTGACCTCGGGCGCCACCGAGGCGCTGGCGGGGGCGCTCCTCGCGCTGATCGAGCCCGGCGACGAGGTGGTGCTGTTCGCGCCCCTCTACGACGCCTACCTGCCGCTCGTCCGACGGGCCGGGGGCGTGCCCCGCATCGTGACCCTGCGCCCGCCCGCCTTCGGTCTCGACGCGGCTTCGCTCGCCGTGGCCTTCGGCCCGCGGACCCGGGTGGTGCTCCTCAACAACCCGCTCAACCCGAGCGCCACGATGTTCTCCCGCGCGGACCTGGAGATGCTGGCGGGCTTCTGCCGCCGCCACGACGCGGTCGCGATCTGCGACGAGGTCTGGGAGCACGTCGTCTTCGATGGGCGCGCCCACATCCCCCTGATCACCCTGCCGGGCATGCGGGAGCGGACGGTGAAGATCGGCTCGGCCGGGAAGATCTTCAGCCTGACGGGCTGGAAGGTCGGCTTCGTGATGGCGGCCCCGCCCTTGATGCGGGTGCTCGCCAAGGCCCACCAGTACCTCACCTTCACGACGCCCCCGAACCTGCAGGAGGCGGTGGCCTACGGGCTGTCCAAGGACGATGCCTACTTCGCCGGCATGCGGCGGGACTTCGCCCGCTCGCGCGACCGCCTCGCGGACGGATTGCAGGGCCTCGGCCTCACCGTGCTGCCGAGTGCCGCGACCTACTTCCTCAACCTCGACGTGGCGCCCCTCGGCGTCGCCGACGACGCGGCCTTCTGCGAGACCCTGGTGCGCCGGCACGGGGTCGCCGCCATCCCGGTCAGCGCCTTCTACGCGGAGGATCCCGTGCGCAACCTCGTGCGTCTCTGCTTCGCCAAGAGCGACGCGACGATCGACGCCGCCCTCGACCGCCTGAGCCACCTCGCCCGGAGGGCGGCGTGAGAGCGCGCGCGACGGATCGCGCGGGCGCGCGGCTTGCCGTGCGTCTTGCCGCGCGTCTTGCCGCGGCCGGGGCGCGGGGCCACATCAGGCCGCATGAGCACCTCCGAGCCCTTCCGCGCCTTCCCCCGGGATCCCGGGACGGCCTTCGGCCAGAGCCCCGGCGCCAGCCCGCCCTTCCGCTTCACGGACACGAGCCGGGAGGCGAGCCTCGCCCGCCTGGAGAAGCTGGCCTACCTTCTCGATTCGGCCTTCCTGATCCCCGGCGTCAACCGGCGGGTCGGGCTCGAAGCGGTGATCGGCCTCGTGCCGGTGATCGGCGACATCGCGGGCGTCGCGCTCTCGTCCTACATCCTCTTCGAGGCCAAGCGCCTCGGGGTGCCGCGCTGGGTGCTGGCCCGGATGGCGCTGAACATCGCCTTCGACGGGGCGGTGGGTGTGGTGCCGCTGGCGGGAGACCTGTTCGACGCCGCCTTCAAGGCCAACCGCCGCAACGTGCGGCTGCTGCGCAAGCACCTAGAGCGCAGCGGCGCCGTGCGCCCGAACGAGATCGACGGGACGGCGAGGCGCCTCGACTGATGGCGGCCGGGGTTCGGGAGATCGGCCGGTGAACGAGCTCGCTCCGCCTCCGGCCGGCGAGGCCGTCGCGCTGCCCGTGCCGGGGGCTCAAGGCATCGTCGCCGCGCCCGTGACCCGGCGCGGCCTCTCGCCCCTCAACCGGCGGCGGCTCGCCAATTTCCGGCGCAACCGCCTCGGCTTCTGGTCCTTCGCCATCTTCCTCGCGCTGTTCGTCGTCAGCCTGTTCGCGGAGGTGATCGCGAACGACAAGCCGATCGTCGTCTCCTACAAGGGCGAGATCCTGTTTCCCGTCCTGATCGACTATCCGGACGAGAAGTTCGGCGGCTTCCTCGCGCGGACCGACTACCGCTCGCAGGAGACCCGGAAGGAGATCGCCGAGAACGGCTGGGCGGTCTGGCCGCCGATCCCGTATTCCTACGACACGATCCTCACCGGCCTGCCGACGCCCTCGCCCTCGCCGCCCACCTGGATGCTCACCGACGAGCAGTGCCGTCCCGTCGCCAAGAGGACGGGCGGCACGGGGTGCCGGGACATCGAGTGGCACTGGCTCGGCACCGACAACACCACGCGCGACGTGCTGGCGCGGATCATCTACGGGTTCCGGATCTCGGTGCTGTTCGGGCTGGTCCTCGCCCTGATCTCGTCGGTGATCGGCGTGGTGGCGGGCGCCGTGCAGGGCTATTTCGGCGGCTGGGTCGATCTCGCCTTCCAGCGCTTCATCGAGGTCTGGAGCGGCATACCGACCCTGTACCTCATCATCATCATCTCGGCCTTCATCGCACCGGGCTTCTTCGTGCTGCTCGGCATCCTGCTGCTGTTCTCGTGGGTCGCGCTCGTCGGCGTGGTGCGGGCCGAATTCCTGCGCGCCCGCAATTTCGAGTACGTGCGGGCGGCTCGCGCCCTCGGCCTCTCGAACCTGCGCATCATGGCCGTGCACCTCCTGCCGAACGCGATGGTGGCGACGCTGACCTTCCTGCCGTTCATCCTGAACGGCTCGATCACGACACTGACCTCGCTCGACTTCCTCGGATTCGGCCTGCCGCCGGGCTCGCCCTCCCTCGGGGAGCTGCTCGCCCAGGGCAAGGACAACATCCAGGCGCCCTGGCTCGGGCTCACGGGCTTCGCCGTCGTGGCGACGATGCTGAGCCTCCTGATCTTCGCCGGCGAGGCGGTGCGCGACGCCTTCGACCCGCGCAAGACCTTTTCCTGACGCCGGTCCGACGGATCCCGGCCGTGCCGCGGGGCGAACCGCGGCACGGGCCGCCGTCGCGGTCCCTCAGCGGCCGCTGCCGCCGCCGCCGCCGGCGCTGTTCGAGGTCGGCTTGTTGTTCTCCTCGGCGTTGCCGGAGGCGGCGGACGAGCTCTGCGGATCGCGGCCCTGCGACAGGGCCGGCGTGACGAGCACCGGCGCGGCGATCAGAAGGGCGAGCGCGCTGGCGGCGACGGACTTTCTCATGGGTCTACCTCGTGGCGCCCGGCGCACGCGGGAATGCGCGGCTTGTGAAGGCGCGCGAACACAACCGGTGATTTAATTCTTGGTTGCCTCCGCTCGGGCAGAGACGACCGCCGCACATCACTGGCAGCGTACGGCGTGTCCTCCGAGAGGTGATCGTCGCTTCGAAAATGCATTCGCGCCCAAAAAGCATGTCGATCGCGGACGCCGGGCGCATTCCGGTCGCGATGCGACCGAACCGCGGCGCGAGGCGTTTCACCTTGTGCTTGTATCGGTCAGCATTCATTGAAAATGACGTGAAAAGTTTCTATTTAATGCCGATCACAAAAATGTGAACTGGTTCAATGACGATAATATGCTCTATGTCATCTTGAGATCTATCGACGATCTGAGAAGTTTTGGATATCGCTCGGCGAGCCGCCGACTCGTTCGTCCCGAGGTGCCCAGCACGGTTCGTACGCTTTCGGGCGGAGCGCGCGACCCGCGCGGTGATGATCGGGCAGCCGCTGCGCCCGCATTGCCTCCGCGGCGGCGGGATTTCAAATTTTTCCGGACACTAATCACCTCTCTCGGCGCATCCCACCGTACGAAGCACAACATTCGCTCATGAAGTGGGCAGCGTTCGCAGCATGCATCCGAGACATTTGCCGGACTCGTTTCGAGCATGCGCTGAGTGAATTCATGCTAATTCGGTGTTTGTCCAGCAAACAGCTACACATTTGTCCTTGCGTTCCGCGCGTATCGTCATAACTTGCGTCGCGGTGGGGATTCAGCGTTGAGGATTCTGAAAATGTCAGAGGTTGCAACAGCACCGCACAGTGTCGACATCGAACGCACTGTCGATGTCGTCTCCGCCTACGTGTCGAACAATTCCGTCCCGACTGCCGATCTCCCGGCTCTCATCACCAGCGTCCACGACGCACTGAAGAGCCTCGCCAACGGACCGGTCCAGACGGAGGCCGACGTCGTGGAGAAGCCGAGCACCGCTCAGGTCCGCAAGTCGATCCGTCCGGACGGACTGATCAGCTTCATCGACGGCAAATCCTACAAGACGCTGAAGCGCCACCTGACCAAGCACGGGCTCGACCCGCACAGCTACCGCGAGCGCTACGGCCTGCCCGCCGATTACCCGACCACCTCCGCAAACTACTCGGCGCAGCGCTCCGCCCTCGCCAAGAGTCTGGGTCTCGGTCAGCCGGGCCGGCTGGGGACGGACAATGCGGCAGCGGCGACGCCGGCCGAGCCGCACCCCGCACCGGGCGAGGAGCGTCGCCGTCCGGCCAATGGCGGCAGCGGCAAGCGCGCGAGCCGCAAGGCCACCGTGGCGGCCTGACCGGCCGCGACCGACCGGTTCACAGGACGCGGGCGCCGTTCCGGCGAAGGAGCCAGCCTCTGGCCCGCAGGATGAGGGCGGGGCGCACGCGGGACACGTCATCGCCGTCGAGGAGCGGCGAGACGCTCAGGGCGGACAGGTAGGCCGTCTCGGCGTCCCGGCAGGCCCGGAGCGCCGAGTCCGCGGCGAGATCGCGGCTCGAGAGAGCGGCCTGGAGGGTGAAGCTGCGCCGAAGGCAGCCCTGCCACGCCTGATGGAGGTCCGCGGCTTGGCCGGCGAGCGCCGGATGCGCGGACATGACAAGCAGCCCCCCAGCATCCGGACGGCGAGGCGGCGTTTCGTCATGCGGGGCGGCTCCGGGTCAGGGGCCAGCCTCGCGCAGCGTGCTTGACGAAGATTGAAGAATCCCTCCGCCCTGCCGTCCCGCTTCGGGACGCGCCCCTAACGGTTGGCCGTCGTGGTCGGGGACGGCGCGCGGCCGATCGAGACCCAGGCGACCGCGTCCTGGCTCTCGCGCTTGATGAAGGCGTAGCCCGTCTGGCGCCACGGCAGGACCGCATTCGTCTTGTTGTCGAGGATGAAGTCGCCCCGGTCGGTGATCAGCGTCAGCACCGCGTGGCCCTCGCCCTTCTCGTCGATCACGACGGTCATCCGCATGGCCCGGCGCGGCAGGCCGGCCTCGGCGAGCATGTGGCGCTTGAGGAGCTGGAAATCCTCGCAATCGCCGATCCCGTCCTCGGCCATGTCCCAGCGGTCGGGGACGTTGAGATGATCCATGTCGGTCATGGCCCGCACCGCCTTGTTCACCCGGCGGTTGACCGAGATGACAGTGTTCCAGATCGCGGGCGTCAGGGTGATGGTGGCGGGCTCGCTGCGGTCGACCGCGCACTCGGCCGCGTAGCTCTGGCAGAAGGTGACCCAGGCGGAGATCGGCCGGGCCTCGCCGGAGACGGTCGCCGCGCTCGGCACCGCCGGCAGCGCCGCGTAGGTCTGGGCGCCCACCGGCGCGGCGAGGGCGGCAAGCGCGAGCCCCGCGAGCGCACTTCTCAGCCCGTGACGGGCCGACACCGAAACCCGCCGCTTCGAACCTGCGAACCGCATCGCCGCGCCCAATTCGTTAAGCTTTCCTTAACGAACGTCTCACGCCCCGGGCCCGCCGGCAATCGGGCGGTTAAGATTGGGTTAACGCTGTGTGTATCCCGTACGGGCGAGCCGGGCCGCACCCCGCCTCGCGCTTAGGGGCCGGGAGCGGCCTCGGGCGCCGCGAACTGGACGAGGCCGGGCCTCGCCCGCAGCTTGCCGAGGATTGCCTCGGCGGCCGCGGGGGAAACCGGTTCGGAGGCGAGGCGCAGGCGGTAGAGGCCCCCGGGCCGGGGCCCGTCCACGATGACGGCGCCGACCTCCCGCAGGCCATCCGCGATCTGCGCGGCTGTGGCCGCGGGCGCGAAGGCGACGAGGGCGAAGGTGCCGGCACCCGCCGCGCCCGCGCCGCCCTGCGAGGCAGTCTCGTAGGCGGGGCCCGTCGGGGCCCGCAGCATCGCGCCCGCCAGGAGGCCGACCTGGGCCAGGATCACGAGGCAGGCCGCGAGCCCGAGACCGGCCAGCGCCGGCGGCGACAGGGCGGCGAGCGCCTCGCCGAGGCGGGCGATCCAGCCGCGGGAGCCGGCCCGCGCATCCGCCGCGAGATCCGCGTCGATGCGGGCGAAGAGCGCGTCGCGGGCCGCGCCCGTGGGATGGCCCAGCGCCTCGTTGACCGCGACGGTCCCGGCCCGCTCGGCCTCGGCCAGGGCGAGGCGCCGGGCGAGGTCGGGGTCGCGCGCGAGCGCCGCCTCGACGCGCTCGGCCTCCGCCGGGCCGAGGCGGCCCGTCGCCCGCCAGGGCAGGATGAGGTCGAGATCGTCGGGTTCGCCGGGAGGCGTGCGCGGAGGCATCATCGGGGTCTCACCTCACGGCCAGCCGCGGTCGATGCCGGCGGCGAGCAGGAGTTCGGACAGGCGCTTGCGCGCGTGGAACAGGCGGGTCTTCACGGTGCCGGCCGGGATCGCGAGGACCTGCGCGACCTCCTCGACGGAGAGCTCGTGATAGTAGACGAGATCGACCACGCCCCGATGCTCGGCCGAGAGCGCAGCGATGCAGCGGCGCAGGGCCTCCGCCTTGCCGGCCTTCTGCAGGACGGTCTCGGGCGTGTCGGCCTCGTCGGGCACGGCCTCGGCCACCTCCGGCTCCCATTCCGCATGCGACCTGCGGCGCAGGGCCGAGAGCGCCTTGAAGCGGGCGATCGACAGGAGCCAGGTCGTGACGCTGGCCCGGCCCTCGTAGCGGCCGGCCTGCTGCCAGACATCGAAGAACACGTCGCTCACGAGATCCTCCGCGCGGCTCGCATCCCGGAGGAGGCGCACCAGGAACCGGTACACGGCGGTGGCGTGGCGGGCGTAGAGGGCCTGCATCGCGGCGCGGTCGCCCTTGGCGATGCGCGCGACGAGGTCCGCGTCCGGCATGTCCCTCATCCGTGCTCCCCGGTTCGTCGCGCGAGGCCGGCCTCCGGTTCACCGGCCGGCGCGCGATTCCGCCCGGCCGTCACGGGCTTTCCTGGCCCGGATCGCGGGCCGGGGTCGCGCTCATGCCGCCGGAGGCCTGCTGCGCCGCGACCTCGGGCGCGGGCAGCGCCCGCAGGACGTTCTCCGCATCGGCGAAGCCAGCGCCGAATTCGGGATCCGGTCCCGGCGCACCGAGGTCGCGGGCGCCGCGGGCCAGGGCGCTGCGGACCTCGCCGGGTGAGAGCGCGGGCCGCGCCTGCAGCATCAGGGCGACGATGCCGCTCACCTGCGCCGCCGCCATCGAGGTGCCGGAGGAGAAGCCATAGGCGCCGGCGGGTGCGGCCACCAGGACCTCGACGCCGGGCGCGGCGACGCAGACATGGGCACCCCGGTTGGCGGCGGGAAACAGCCGGTCCTCGGCATCCGTCGCCGTCACCGCGATCACGTTCGGATCCGCCGCCGGGTAGAGCGGCGGCGCGTCGGGCCCGGCATTGCCGGCGGCCGCCACGTAGACCGTGCCGCCCCGCGTCCCGGCCGCGAGGAAGCGGGCCAGCGCCTCGTCGCGCGGTCCGGCGAAGCTCATGTTGACGACCCGCGCCTTCGTCCGCGCCGCCCAGTCGATGCTCCGCAGGATGTGGAGCGTGGTGCCCTGTGCGCCCGAGGCCGTCTCCGCGGAGAAGGCCCGCGCGGCGAGGAGCCTCGCCTCGGGCGCGGCGCTCGCGAGCTGGGCCCGGGCCCCGAGAATGCCGGCGATCGCGGTACCGTGCGGGTGCGGGGGGCCGGCCTTGCCCAGCGCGTCGTAGCGCTCGGCGACCGCGCCCAGGAGCGCCGGATGCGCCTCGTCGACGCCCGAATCGATCACCGCGACGGCCACGTCCCGCCCGGTCGCCGCACGGTGGGCCTCGTCGAGGCGGAGCTTGGCGGCGGCGTACTGGACGCTCGCGAAGGTCGGCGCCGCGCCGACGAGGCTGTAGGCGTGGTTGGCCTGCGCGGTCTCGACCTGGCGGTCCTGCGCCAGCGCCGCGACCACCGAGCCCACGGACCGGCCGCCGCGGATGCGGGCGCGGTGCAGCGTCACCGGCACCAGCGTGAAGGTGTCGGAGGAGACGAGATCGAGCCGCTGGCGGGTCAGGATCGTCCGGAGCGCGCCGGCGCCGGGGCGGAGCGCGAACAGCACCTCGCCCGGGACCTCGCCGGGCTCGGCGGAGGCGGCCTGGACCGGCGCGGGCGCCGCCACATGCCGCGGTGCGGGCCGCGCCGGCGGCGGGCCGGGCGGCTTCGTCACGAGCTTCGGGGCGAGTTTCGGCGTCCTGCGCACGGGCTCCGGGGCGGCCTGCCGGCGCGGGGGCGGCGGCCGGGATTCGGGAACGGCGCGGACCTGCGAGGGGCGCCGCGCCGGACGCTCGGCCTCCGGGCGGCGGCGAGGTGGCGGCTCGTCCTCCTCCTCGACCACCGCGCGGGGCGGCGGGATCAGGCGCGGCACGATGCCGATGAGGCCGGGCAGCCCGATCGTCGGGCCGCCGCCGTAGCCGCCGCGGCTGGGCACGCCCCGGTCGAGGACGGCGCCGGGCCGGGTCTGGGCCGCGGCCGGCGCGAGACCGCCGGCGAGCAGGAGAAGGATGGCGGCGAGCCGGCCGAGCGGACCGGCCCGGGAGGGCAGCGTGTCGAACGGCTCCCGCATGGCAGGATGGCCCCTTCGGCGAGCCCCGCATGCGCGGAGGCCGCGGGGAAGCTCGACTTTAGATGAGGCGGTCCGCCAGGTCCACGGCATCGCCTGGACGCGGCGGACCGGCGCGAAGACGGGGTCTCACTCGCAGACGCGGACCCGGCGGACGTAGACGTTGCCCTCCTCGTCCTCGACGCGCTGCCGCTCGATGGTGCAGGAGCCGGCCTCGGCGGCGCTCGCCGCGATGGCGCCGAGGGCGAGGCCGCCCGCGAGCGCGGCGGCGCCGTAGCCCCAGCCCGGCCCGTAGCCGTAGCCGTAGCCGTAGCCGCCCGGCTTCTTCACGCCGAGGCCAGGGATGACCTTGATCGGAGGGGCCTTCTTCGGCCCGAAGCAGGTGCCGGAGAGGGCGCAGGGCGCGATCTTGAACTGGTCGGCCCGGGCGCCGCCGCCGAGGCCGGCGAGGACAAGGGCGGAGAGGGCGATCGGCAGGAGGGCGGAGCGGGCCATGGCGGGGATCCTTCGGAAGACCGTCCGGGCCGTCCATCGCGGCCCCGACATCCGTTGGTCGCGCCACCCCGCCGGTCGGTTCACCGTCGACGCAAGATTGTTCGATGTTTTCGCGGGACGCCCGGCCTCAGCCCGGATGCGTGTTGTGGATCTGCTCGAAATCGAGGAGCGCGGTCTCGATCACGATCTGCGTGCGGCTGATCACCTCGAGCTTGCGCAGGATCTCGGAGACGTGGGCCTTCACGGTCGAGTCGCCGACCTGCAGCTCGTGGGCGATCTGCTTGTTGAGCTTGCCCTGCCGGATCATCATCAGGACCCGCAATTGCTGCGGGGTGAGGCGGGCCACACGCTCGGCGAGGGGTGCCTTGCCCCGACCCGTGGCCGAGACCGGGGCGCTCGCCGCCTGGGCGAGCTCCGGCGGGATCGCCAGCGCCCCGCTCAGCACGTCGGAGATCGCCCGCGTCAGCGTCGATTTGTCGACCGCCTTCGGCACGTAGCCCGCCGCCCCGTGCTGGAGCGCCTCGCGCATGATGCGCGGATCCTCGTGGCCCGAGACGATGAGGATCGGCACGCGGGGGAAGCGGGTGCGGATGGTGACGAGGCCGTCGAAGCCCGCCACCCCCTGCATGGAGAGGTCGAGGAGGGTGAGGTCGATGCCGCGGTTGGCGGCAAGCACGGCGCAGGCGCTGGCGATGCCGTGGGCCTCGTGGAGCACCGCGTCCGGGTAGGCGAGGCGGATCGCGCTCGCGAGGGCATCCCGGAACAGCGGGTGGTCATCGACGATCAAGAGTTGCATTGGTGCCCCTCCCGCACCGTCCTCAGCGGGAGCCCCGTTGTCCCACGATCCCGCGCCCCGGTCCAACTCGCTTCCTCCCTCGCAGACGGACCCGGATCGGGACCGGAACCCGGACGATCACGGTCCAGGAGATCGGTCTGGGTCGGATCCGGCGACCCCGGGTGCCTGGACGGGCGTTGAGAAAACCGCCCCGGCTCCCGAGGTCCCGGAGAACCCGCCGCCGTAAGGCGGCGGGGACTCACCTCAGCGGGAGGCCAGGGTCTTCGGCAGCTTGAAGGCCCAGAAGCTGCCGCCCTGGTTGATGCCGGCGGTGGATTTCGCCACCTCGCCGCCCCAGAGCGGGACCGCGCCGCCCCAGCCCGCCGCGACGCCGACCCATTGCTCGCCGTCCTGCTCCCAGGTGATCGGCGAGGCGACGACGCCGGTGCCGACCTGGAACTTCCAGACTTCCTCGCCGGTCTTGGCGTCGAAGGCCTTGAGGAAGCCCTCGGGCGTGCCCGTGAAGACGAGGTTCCCCGCGGTGGTGAGGACGCCCGCCCAGAGCGGCGCCTTGTTCTTGTATTCCCAGACGACCTTGCCGTTCGTCGGGTCGATGGCCTTGAGCGAGCCGATATGGGTGTCGAAGATCGGCTTGATGGTGAAGCCGGCGCCGAGATAGGCGGCGCCCTTCTTGTAGTTCACCGGCTCATTCCAGATGTCCATGCCCCACTCGTTCGAGGGGACGTAGAACAGCTTGGTGTCCGGGCTGTAGCCGATCGGCATCCAGTTTTTGCCGCCGAGGAAGCTCGGCACCGCGAACACGGTCTTGCCCTTCTTGCCGTCCTCGGACTTCGTCGGATCGCCGGGGCGGAACGCGTCGTCGTAGATCGGGCGACCGTCCTTATCGATGCCCTTGGCCCAGTTGATCTTGGCGACGAAAGGCGAGGCCGAGATGAACTTCCCGTTCGTCCGGTCGAGCACGTAGAAGAAGCCGTTGCGGTCGGCGGTGGCGCCGGCCTTCACGGTCTTGCCGTCCTTCTGCATGTCGAAGGGCACGAACTCGTTCACGCCGTCGAAGTCCCAGCCGTCGTGCGGCGTGGTCTGGAAGCCCCAGACGATCTCGCCGTTCTCCGGGTTGAGCGCGATGCGCGAGGCCGACCACTTGTTGTCGCCGGGCCGCAGCGCCGAGTTCCACGGGCCCGGGTTGCCGGTGCCGAAGTAGATCAGGTTCGTGCCCGGGTCGTAGGTGCCGCCGAGCCAGGTGGCGCCGCCGCCGAACTTCCACATGTCGCCCGGCCAGGTCTCGTTGACCTTGCCTGTCATGGTCGAGGGCTTGCCGTTGAGGGTGCCCATATGGCCCTCGATGACCGGGCGCTGCCAGACGAGCTCGCCCGTCTCGGCGTCGCGCGCCTCGACCCGGCCGACGATGCCGAACTCGCCGCCCGACACGCCGGTGATGACCTTGCCCTTCACGATGATCGGGGCGGCCGTGTAGCTGTAGCCGGCCTTGAAATCGTCGATGTCCTTCTTCCAGACGACCTTGCCGGTCTTCTGGTCGAGCGCCACGAGCTTGGCGTCGAGGGTGCCGAAGATCACCTTGTCCTTGTAGAGGGCCGCACCGCGGTTCACGACGTCGCAGCAGGGCAGGATGCCCTCGGGCAGGCGCGCGGCGTATTCCCAGATCTTCTCGCCGGTGCGGGAATTGATCGCGTAGAGGCGCGAGTAGGAGCCGGTGACGTAGATGACGCCGTCCTTGACGAGCGCCTGGCTCTCCTGGCCGCGCTGCTTCTCGCCGCCGAAGGAGAACGAGTAGGCGGGAACGAGGCCCTTGATGGTGTCGCGGTTGATCGTCTTCAGCGGGCTGTAGCGCTGGGCCTCCGGGCCGAGGCCGTAGGTGACGACGTCCTGGGTGGTCTTGGCGTCGTTCAGGATGTCCTGATCGCTGACGCCCTCGGCCCGCGCCGACAGGCCGGCCGTGCCGGCGATGAGCGCGAGCGCCCCCGCCGCGCCCAGGAATTCCTTGCGTACCCTCATGGCGTTTCCTCCGTTATGGTCGCGCGGCCCCGGTTCCCGGGCGCCGTCAGGGCCTCGCTCCCCGATTCGAAGGAGCCCCTTGTGCCCGAGCGTAGAGCGGCGCGAGGCGGGCTCTTATTGGCCATTAGTCGAAAGTTCTCAGATCTTTCTCAGGTTTCGGCGGCTCGCGACAGGACAAAACCTGACCCGCCCGGCCCAAGGACTTGGGCAGGAGGCCACCTCATCAGATCATCCCGCCCATTCCGGGGAGGGCCGGCCCGCGGCCTAGTAGCCCTTCGGCGCCGTGAAGCTGACGCCGTAGGTCTCGCAGATCGCCTTCAGCCGTCCCTCCGCGGTGAGCGCCGTGATCGCGTCGCCGATCGCGTAGGCGAGGTCGCGGGAATCGGTGCGCACGGCGCCGCCGAGGTCCCAATGCGCCTTCACCATGCCGGGGATCGCGATCTCGACGACCGGGTTCTCGTCCCGCGCGGCCCCGCCCGCGTGGAGCGCCGCCTCGATCGAGGAGCGGGTGCCGGCCAGGATCGGCGCCTCGCCGGCGAGATACGCCTTGGCGGCCTCGTCGAAGCTACGGAAATGCTTGAGCGCGCCGCGGTGGCGCCCGCCCTCGGCCGTCAGCAGCTGGAGGTCTGAGGCGCTCGCTCCCTCGACGGCCACCGAATGTCCCTCGATGTCGCCGAGCGCCCGCAATCCCTCGACCTTGTCCCTGCGGTAGGCGAAGGCGAGGTGCTGGTCGTAGTAGGGGTTCGTCAGGAAGATCTGCTCGTTGCGGGTGGCGAGCATCCTGTCGTGGGGGACGTGAAGCATCAGGTCCGCGAGCGGGCTGCCCGCGAGGTCGCCCTTCCACAGGTTGAGGCGGAAATCGCCATCGACGTTCTCGCCCGCGTCCACGATCCTGAGGTCGAGGCGCACGCCGAGCTTCTCGGCGATGGCGCGCGCGAGATCGACGTCGATGCCCCGCGGCTTGCCGGCCCGCTCCTCCGAGAAGGGCGCGTTGTCGCCGTAGAGCGCGACCCGCAGGGTGCCGGAGGCCACGACCTCGTCGAGGGGCCGGGCGTCGGCCGCCCCGGCCGCGAGGAGCGCGAGACCCGAGAGCGCGAGGGCGCGGAGCGTGAGCCGCATCCTACTCCTCGTGCTTCGATTCGAGGTAGCTGCGGATCGCCCAGAGGGCTTCCTGCGAGAGCACGCCCTCGAAGGCCGGCATCTTGGTGACGCCGTTGATCAGGGCGCCGTGGCGCACGCGTTCCTGGAACCAGGTGTCGCCCTCCTGGCCCTTCTCCAGGTAGCGCAGATCCGGCGCGAGGCCGCCCGAGATCACCTGGAGGCCGTGGCAGCGGGCGCAGTTCTGATTGTAGCCGGAATCGCCGATCGCGACGGCCTTGGCGTTGCCGCGATAGGGATTCTCGCTGCGCCACTCGTCGCCGAGGGGTTCGAGGCCGGTGGTGTCGACGGGCTGGGGCTGGACGTCGCCATGGGCGAGCACGTGCTGGGCCGAGAGGACGAGACCGAGCGCGAGCGTCGCGCTCCCCGCGAGCCGGGAGACCTTCCGCATACCGTTTCCTCCTGATCTTGAGAAGGACGGTAGCAAGCCCCCCACGCCGAACCCATTGTGCTTTGGTACAGCTTCAGGTCTCCGACCTTGTGCACCTTGGTCCAATATCGGCCGGGTGCTCTTGCCCCCTATCGTCGTCCGACAACAGACGATCCAGGGTGGAAGCGAGATCGGCCGCGATGCGGGCTGAAGGTGAGCGCGGGCACGGCGCGACGGGACGGCACGCCGCTTCCGCACGGGTCGCCGCATGCCTCGCCCTATGCCTCGCCCTATGCCTCGCCCTCCTGGCCGGGCTTCTTCTCCCCGGTTTTGCCGCCGCCGCCGAGGCGCCGCTGGCGATCCGCTACCTGGAGCGGCGCGTCGAGCGCCCGAGCCCGCTCAACAACGAGGACCCGATCCCCGACGACGAGGGCGCGGCCGGGGCGGAACTGGGCCTGGCGGACTCGAACGCGACGGGGCGCTTCCTCGGCTTGTCCTTCACGCTGACGCGCACGCTCGTCGAGCCCGGCGCGGACCTGGCGGAGGCGTTCGGCAAGCTCGGCGCCCCCCGCTTCGTCGTGGTGAACGCCCCGGCCGAGGACGTGCTGGCGCTTGCCGACCTTCCCGAGGCGAAGGACACGGTCTTCCTCAACGTCGGTGCCCCCGACACGCGCCTGCGCGACCGCGATTGCCGGGCGCGGCTCCTGCACGTGCTGCCGTCCCGCGCCATGCTGGCCGACGCGCTCGTGCAGTTCCTCGTCTTCAAGCGCTGGGGCCGCATCCTCCTCGTCTCGGGGACGGAGCCGGCCGACGCGCTCTATGCCGACGCGCTCAAGGCCAGTGCCCGCAAGTTCGGGGCGCGGATCGTCGGCGAGGCGCGCTTCGACGTGCACGGGGCCGACATCCGCGACTCGGCGCTCCGCGAATTCGCCCTCGTCACGCGGGGAGCCGACCACGACGTCGTGGCGGTGGCCGACGAGGCGGGCGCCTTCGGCACGAACCTCGTCTACAACACCGCCGCGCCGCGGCCCGTCGTCGGCACGCAGGGGCTCTCCCCCGCCGCCTGGGGCCGGCCCGTTGAGGCCTGGGCCGGGGTGCAGCTGCAGGTTCGCTTCCGCAAGCTCGCCGGCCGGGCGATGCGGCCCATCGACTACGCGGGATGGCTCGCCGTCCACGCGGTCGGCACCGCGGCCGCGAAGCTCAAGAGCCTCGATCCGGCCGCGATCCAGGCCCTGATGCTCTCGCCTCGCTTCGAGGTCGGCGGCTTCAAGGGACGCTCCTTGAGCTTCCGCCCCTGGAACGGGCAGCTCCGGCAGCCCCTCTTCCTGCTCTGGCCGGGAGCGGTCGTCGCGACGGCTCCCGTGGAGGGCTTCCTGCACAAGCGCACCGAGCTCGACACGCTCGGCCTCGACGAGCCCGAGAGCGCCTGCCGGGCCTTCGGGGACGCGCCGGATGAACCTCGGGAGATTGCGCATGATCCGGCTCTGCCTCCTCGCGCTGCTGGTCGCGACCCCGGTTGCGGCGGAAGAGATCTTCGTCTCGAACGAGCGGGACAACACCGTCTCGGTGATCGACGGGACGAGCCTCGAGGTGGTGCGCACCTTCCCGGTGGGACGGCGCCCGCGCGGCGTCACCTTCTCGCGGGACGGGCGGCGTCTCTACGTCTGCGCGAGCGATTCCGACGCCGTGCAGGTGATCGATCCGGAGACGGGCCGGCTCCTGCACAACCTGCCCTCCGGCGAGGACCCGGAGCAGTTCGCGCTGGCCCCCGACGACCGGACGCTGTTCATCGCCAACGAGGAGAACGCCACGACGACGGTGGTCGACGCCGAGAGCCGCAAGGTGCTGGCCCAGATCGACGTGGGCATCGAGCCCGAGGGCATGGCGGTGAGCCCGGACGGCCGGATCGCGGTCACCACCTCCGAGACCACCAACATGGTCCACTGGATCGACGTGCCGAGCCTGAAGGCGGTGGACGCGACCGCCGTCGAGCAGCGCCCGCGCCACGCGGAGTTCAGCCGCGACGGCCGCCGACTCTGGGTCTCCTCCGAGATCGGCGGCAGCGTCGCGGTGATCGACGTGGCGACCCGGCAGGTGATCGAGACGATCCGCTTCGAGATCAAGGGCATCGCGGGCGACCGCATCCAGCCGGTCGGGATCGCCCTGACGCGGGACGGGCGCTTCGCGTTCGTGGCGCTCGGCCCCTCGGATCGCGTCGCCGTGGTCGACGCCAAGACCTACAAGGTCGTGAACTACATCCTCGTCGGGCGCCGGGTCTGGCACCTCGCCCTGCTGCCGGACGAGAGCCGGATGCTGACGACGAACGGCGTCTCGGGCGACGTCACGGTGATCGACGTCGCCACCCAGAAGGCGATCAAGAGCATCAAGGTCGGCCGCTTCCCCTGGGGCGCGGCCGTGCGCCCCAGCGGGACCGACCGCTCCGCGGGCGCGGTGCCGTGAGGGCAGGATTTCCGGCGCCGTCGCGCGATCGGGTGCGGCCCTCACCTCTCCCGTTCGGGAGAGGTCGAGTCCGCGTCTGCGGACCGGGTGAGGGATCAGGACTTTCCGGAGAGGTCGCCCCCTCACCCCGACCCTCTCCCGAACGGGAGAGGGAGCCCGTCGGGGGCTTCATCCGGCGTGGCTCGCCTTCCTCGGCCTCCTCCTCCTCGCCCTCCCCGCCCGCGCCGGCAGCCTCGACCGGGCCGGGATCGAGCGCTTCTTCCCCGCGCCGCTCGTCGTCGGCGAGCGGGACGATACGGTGCCGGTCTGGCCGATCCTGAAGCAGGAGGCCGGGTCCTACGAGGTCTTCGCCTACGCCTTCGAATCGATCGACCTCGCGCCCATTCCCGGCTTCGGGGGAACCCCGCCGAACCTCCTCGTGGCGCTGGCGCCGGACGGCAGCTTCCGGGACGTGAAGGTGCTCTCCCACCACGAGCCCGTCTTCCTCGAAGGATTGGGCTCGGAGCCGCTCTTCGCCTTCGTCGAGCAGTATGTCGGCCTCTCCGCCCGCCGCGCGATCCGGGTGGGCCGCGCGAACGCGCGGGCGAACGGGGCGGCGCCCCAATCGGTCGTCGACGGGATCTCGATGGCGACCGCCTCGACCCGGGTGATCAACGAGTCGATCCTCAACGCCTCCCTCGCCGTGGCGCGCCGGAAGCTCGGATTCGGGGCCGCCGCCAATGTCGGCCTGAAGGTCGAGGCGAAGATCGCGATCTACGCGCCGATGACGTTTGATGATCTCATCGCGCAGGGCTACGCGAGGCGTTTCGTCGTGACGAACGGCGAGGCCGAGGCCGCCTTCCGGGGCACGAGCGTCGAGGGACGGGCCGAAGGGCCGCCGGACGCGCCCCTCACCGATCTCGTGATCGCCTACCTCAACGTCCCCACGATCGGCCGCAACCTCCTCGGCGAGAACCGCTTTTCCGCGCTGATGCGGGAGTTGGGCCCCGGCGACCACGCCGTGCTCGTCGTCAGCGCCGGGCCCCTCAACCCGCTCGGCGAGGATTTCGTGATGGGCTCGATCCCCGACCGGATCGCGATCCAGCAGGAGGGCCTCGTCATCAACGCCCGCGACATGGCGATCGAGCGCCGCGGCGCCGGCATGGCGGGCCTGCCCGAGGGCCCCTGGACCATCCTGAAGATCGCCTCCCAGGCCGGTTTCGACCCGAGCCGGCCCTGGACGCTGTCCGAGAGGATCGTCCGCGAGCGCGGACAGATCCTCACCGAGAAGGTCTCGCGCGACTTCGCGATCGGCTACGCCCTGCCGGACACCCTCTTCACCCGCGAGAAGCCGGATGCGGGGCCGAGCTGGGCCGATTCCTGGGCGGCACGCGGCTGGGAGCTCGGCGCCATCGCGGCCTCGCTCGGCCTCCTCATCCCGGTGCTGGTGCGCCAGCGGGGCCTCGTCGCCGACCAGCGCCGGTTCGAACCCTTCCGCCTCGCCTTCCTGGCCTTCACCCTCCTGTTCATCGGCTGGTACGCGCAGGCGCAGCTCTCGATCGTGACCCTGGTCGGGCTCGTGCGGGCGGCCGTCGGCAGCGGAGACTTGAGCTTCCTCCTCTACGATCCGCCCTCGCTCCTCCTCTGGGCCTTCGCGCTGGCGAGCCTCGTCGTGTGGGGGCGGGGCACCTTCTGTGGCTGGCTTTGCCCCTTCGGCGCCCTGCAGGAGCTCGCAGCCTGGCCGGCCAAGCGCCTCGGGCTGCGGCAGGTCGCAGTGCCGCCCGCCCTCGACCGGGGCCTGCGGCTCGTGAAGTACGGGCTGCTTGCCGCGATCCTCGGCGCCGCGGCGCTCTCCTCGCCGCTGACCGACAGCTTCGCCGAGATCGAGCCGTTCAAGACCGCGATCACCCTGTATTTCGTCCGCTCCTGGCCGTTCGTCGCCTACGCGGCCGGGCTGATCCTCCTCAACCTCTTCGTCTACAAGGGATTCTGTCGCTACCTCTGCCCGCTCGGGGCGAGCCTCGCCCTCGGCGGGCGCCTGCGCCTCCTCGACTGGATCCCGCGGCGGTCCGAGTGCGGCAGCCCCTGCCAGCTCTGCAAGGTGCGCTGCCGCTACGGCGCCATCGAGCCCACGGGGCGGGTCGACTACGCCGAGTGCTTCCAGTGCATGGACTGCGTGACGATCATCCACGATCCGGGTCAGTGCGTCCCGCAGGTACTGGCACGCAAGCGCGGGCGGCGGATCATCCCTCAACCGGTGGCGGCGGAATGACGGCGCGGCGTTTCCTCCCGCGGCGCAGGCTGCTCCTCGGTGCGGCGGGCGCCATCGCGGCCGCAAGCCTCGGCGCCGGCGCCTTCCGGACGCTCGCCCGCGCCCGCGGGCTGGCGGCCCGCACCGGCGCCGGCCTCGCCTTCGGCACCACCGTCTCGCTCACGGTCGCCGCCGCGGAAGCACCCGAGGCCGAGGCCGCGCTGACGGAGGCGTTCCGCGCGATCCGGGCCGTCGAGGCCGCCGCGAGCCTGTTCCGGGCGGACAGTGCCCTCTCGCGCCTCAACCGGGACGGCGTGCTGCAGCGGCCCGACCCGCTTCTCCTCGCCCTCTTGCGCTTCGCCCTCGACCTCGCAGCCGAGACCGGCGGCGCCTTCGACCCGACCGTGCAGCCCCTCTGGACCCTGTGGGCGGAAGCCGCCGCCCGCGGCGGGCGCCCGGATGCGGCGGCGCTCCGCGAGACGCTCGCCCGGGTCGGCTGGACCCGCGTCAGGATCGCCGACGACGCGATCCGGTTGCCCGCCGGGATGGGGCTCACCCTGAACGGAATCGTCCAGGGCTTCGCCGCCGACCGGGTCATGGCGGTGCTGGAGGCTCGCGGCATCGCCAACGCCTTCGTCGACACCGGCGAATTCGGCGCGCGGGGCGCGCATCCGGACGGCGTACCCTGGCGGCTCGGCATCGCCGATCCGCGCGAGCCCGCCCGAATCCGCGAGGTGATCGCGCCGTTCTCGGGCTTTGCCGCGACGTCAGGGGACTATGCCACGAGCTTTTCGCCCGACCATGCTGACCACCACATCTTCGATCCCGCCACCGGGCGCTCGCCGCGCAGCCTCGCCTCGGTCACGGTGACGGCGCCGACCGGCCTCCTGGCGGACGGCCTCTCGACGACGGCGATGGTGCTCGGCGAGAGGCGGGGCCGCGACCTCGTGGCGCGGCATCCCGGTTGCGCGATGCGGGTCGTCGCGAAGGCGTGATGAGCCCGCGCCAGCCGACCGCCCTTCGGCCGGCTCGAACCCCGCGAAAGGCTGTCGAACGTGTCCTGTTGCGCCGGTTCAGCGCGCCCGACATACTCCCGCCCAACGATAAAGGGCCTGCGCGCCCGACAGATCGACGGGAGCGGGACGTGGGACAGGGCACGCAGATGCGCGCGCATCTGTGCGGGATCCGGACGGCGTGGACCGAGGCGGGGCGGGCGAGCGAGGCGGTGGCCGAGATCGCCGATTCCTTCGCGGGCGCCGACCCCGTGCAGATCGTGGCGTTCTTCTCTCCCGATTACGATCCGGACGAGCTGAACCGGACCTTTCGTGAGCGCTTTCCCAGTGCCGCGGTCACCGGCTGCACCATGTCCGGCGGCTTCTCGCCCGCGGGCGGTCTCGACCGCGGCCTCGTCGCTATCGCGTTCCCGCGCCGGGGCTTCCGCATCGTCTCGACGCTGCTCGACGCGATCGACCATCTTGACGTCGAGCGCACCGCCGGCGCCGTCCGGGCGCTGCGCCGCACCCTCGAGGTCGGCAGCACCGGGGACACGACCGACCACCGCTTCGCGCTCTCGCTGATCGACGGGCTCGCCAACGCGGAGGAGACGGTGGTCTCGGCGATCGGCTGGGCGCTCGACGGCATCCCCCTCGTCGGCGGCTCGGCGGGCGACGATCTCACCTTCCGCGACACGGTGCTGCTGCACGACGGTTCGATCCACCGCAACGCCGCCGTCGTGATCCTCGTCGAGACGGAGTTTCCGGTCCAGATCTTCAAGAGCGACAATTTCGAGCCGACCGGCACCAAGTTCGTCGTGACCGCCTCCGACGACGAGAAGCGCATCGTCCACGAGCTCAATGCCGAGCCGGCGGCCCGGGAATACGCGATGGCGGTGGGGCTCGACCCCGAGACGCTCTCGCCGATGAGCTTCGCCGCCTATCCGCTCGCCGTGAAGATCGGCGGCGAGTATTTCTGCCGCTCGATCCGGCGCATGAACGCGGACGGCTCGCTGAGCTTCTTCTGCGCCATCGATGAGGGCGTGGTGCTCACCCTGGCCCAGCCGCGCGACATCGTGGCGGCGACCCGGGCCGAACTCTCCCGCCTCGACGAGGCGCTCGGCGGCATCGATCTCGTGATCGGCTTCGAGTGCATCCTGCGCCGGCTCGACGCCGAGAGCCGGCAGGTGCGCCACGGCATCGCCGATCTCTACCGGCTCTACAACGTCGTCGGCTTCGAGACCTACGGCGAGCAGTACCGCTCGATGCACCTCAACCAGACCTTCACGGGCATCGCCATCGGGCGCTCGGCGCCGGAGCCGGCCGCCCGCCTGCCATGATCGCGATGGCCGAAGCCGCGGACGAGACGCTCCAGCGGCGCATCGAGAAGCTGGAGCGCATCAACGCGGCGCTGATGGCCCATGTCGAGCGCAGCATGGACCAGCAGGGCGGCGCCTATTCCCTGTTCCAGACCGCGATCATGCTGGAGGGCCGCGTCCGCTCGCGGACCGAGGAGCTGACCGGCTTGATGCGGCGACTCGAACGCTCCAATGAGGCGCTGGTGGCGGCCAAGGAGGAGGCGGAGAACGCCAACCGCTCGAAGACCCGCTTCCTGGCGGCAGCGAGCCACGACCTCCTGCAGCCGCTCAACGCGGCGCGCCTGTCGGTCTCGGCCCTGACCGACCTTCCGCTGACGCCGGACGCCGTCGCCATCGCCGGCCAAGTCGAGCGCGGGCTCCAGACCATCGAGGACCTGATCAAGACTCTCCTCGACATCTCGAAGCTCGATGCCGGCATCGTCCGCCCGGTGGTGAAGCCGGCCGCCCTGCGCGACCTGTTCGGCGGCCTCGTGGCGAGCTTCAAGCCCTTCGCCGAGCGCAAGGGCCTGCGCCTGACCTTGCGCGGGTCCGGCCTCGTGGTGACGACCGACGTGGTGCTCCTGCAGCGCATCCTGCAGAACCTCGTCTCGAACGCGATCCGCTACACCGAGAGCGGCGGCGTGCTGATCGCCGCCCGCCGCCGCGGCGGGACCTGCCGGATCGAGGTGGTGGATACCGGCCGCGGCATCGGCGAGGGCGAGCGCGACCTCGTCTTCGAGGAGTTCTACCGCGGGGGCGGCGGCAAGAGCGCGGTCGGCGCAGCCGCCGGCGAGGGCGGGCGCGGCGAGGAGCCGGGCCTCGGCCTCGGCCTCTCGATCGTGCGCCGCATGGCGCAGGCCCTCGGCCACCCGCTCGAACTCGCCTCCCGTCCCGGCCACGGCACCCGCATGGCGCTGACCCTGCCGATCGGCACGGAGCAGGCGGCCGAGGAGATCCGCGTCGCGCCGATCGCCACGCGGCTCTCGGGCGCCCGCATCCTCATCGTCGAGAACGACCAGTCCACGGCGGACGCGCTCCAGCGCCTCCTGAGGAACTGGGACGCGGAGGTAGCCGCCTACCGCGACCTCGCGGCCGTCGCGGCGGGCGTCGGGGCGGGCTCGGTCGCGCCCGACCTTCTCATTCTCGATTACCATCTCGACGACGGCGCCTGCGGCCTCGACGTGGCGGCCTATCTCCGCAACATCGCCCAGGCGGCGCTGCCCGTGATCGTCACCACGGCGGATTACTCGCCCGAGATCGAGCGCGAGGTCGCCGGCATCGGCGCGGAGCTGGTGCATAAGCCGATCAAGCCGGCGCAGCTGCGCTCGCTCCTCACCTACATGCTGACCTGAGCGGACGGAGCAGGCCGCTCATCGACGGCCGCCGAATCCGCCCGGGCCTCCGAGACCGCCGGGACCACCCAGCCCCCCGGGCCGCCGAGCCCGCCCCGCGCACCGCGTCTCCCGGACCGCCGAGCCCGCCCGGCCCGCCGCCGGGCCCGCCCCCGATTCCACCGAATCCGCTCGGCCGGTCGCCCTGGAACGGGCGTGGGTCGATGTCGAGCCCGCGCGGCCCGGCACCGCCGAGGCCGCCGGGACTGCCGCCGGCGCGACCGCCGCCCGGACGGCCGAACCCGTCCGGTCCGCCTTGCCCGGGGAGCCCGTTCCGAAGGTCGATTCGGTCCGGCAGGCGATCGAAGCGGTTCGGCGCCCCCGGCTGCCGCTCCGGCGCGGGACCGGGCGCGGCGCGCTCGTCGATGCGCAGGCGCTCGACCGTCAGGCGACCGTCGCGGGCGATGTCGGTCGTCAGGACCGCGCGCACGCTGCCGCGCCGCGGCACCGCGGCGCTTGGGCCCCCGCCACGTCGATGCCCGAACCGAGGGCGAGCCGGTCTCCGCGCCGGCCGATATAGGCCTCGATTGAGACCCGCTTCAGTCCGGCGCCGAATTTCGCGCCCGCCTCCTCGACGCTCGCGACCGTGAGGCCGGACGGACTCAGCTCGCCCGTGACGAGGATCCGGCGGCCGACGAGGCCGGGATCCAGGGAGGCGAGGCGCAGCCGTCCGATCGTCGGCGCTCCGTCCTTGGCCTTCCGAACCGGGCCCGCGACCCGCGCGGCTCCGCCCGTCCGCGGCTCGACGAGGCTCGCCACGATCGTCCCGTCGGGACGGCGCAGCCCGCTCACGGCGACGCGGTCGCCGACCTTGAGCCCGCCCGGCCAGGACTTGCGCCAATCGGCGCCGAGCCCCGCCGTCGAGACGGCTTGGCCGAGGACTGTGAAGCCACCCTTCGCGACAGCCTCAACCGGACCGACCACCTCGCTCGTCACCTCGATCCGGCCCGTCGAGAGGCCGCCCCCGGAATCGCGGGCGACGACCCGCACCACGTGGCCGATCCTGAGATCGGAGGCCGCCGCCGCCGCGCCGTCGATGCGCACCGCGACGTCCGCCGGGTAGGCGATGCGCAGGTCGTTGACGACGATCGACCCGAATCGGCGGATCGTGCCGATGACGCCGGTGCCGCCGATGCCGCGGTCGCCCTCGCCCGGGCTGCCGCCCTCCCCCTCGCCGGGGCGGGCGCCCGTGCCGCCGATTCCCTGGTCGCGGATGGGGGCATCGGGCGCGGCCTGCCCGGGCCCCGGCAGCCACAGGGCGCCGAGCCCGGCGAGGAGGCGCAGGAGGCCGCGGCGGGTCGGAGCGGATGCGCGCATGCGGGGAGCCGTCACGCCGGATCGCCGGAGGCGGCGGGAGGAACGCTCTCGGCGTAGACGTAGAGGCCGAAGTTCCAGCGGTGGCTGCCGCCGGGATCGGTCTCGCAGGCGGCGTGCGCCTCGCGGTTGGCCTGTTGCAGGGCCTCCATCGCGATCTCGCGGGCTCGGGCTTCGAGGCGCTTGGCGAGATCCTCCGAGAGCCCGTCGTAATGCACCGCCCGCTCCAGGAAGGGCGGCGTGTCGCCGACGATGTTGGCCACGCTCGCCGCGATATGGTCGTGCAGGTTGCGGCCGAAATAGTAGAGCTGCGGCTCGCCCCCGCCCTTCGGCACGTAGGCGCTCTCGGTGAGCACGATCCGCCCTTCCGGGTCGATCGTCGCAAAACCTCGGTCGAGCCATTCGTCGAGGACGGCGCGGGGGCGCAGGTCCCGCGTCACGCCCGCGACGAGGCTCTCGAAGGAGGCCGCCCCGCCCTCGGCCGAGCGTGGCAGCGGCGATGGCCGACCGGCCCGGTCGGTGAATGCGGGGTCGGCGAGCCAGCGGGCGACGATCCGGCTTGTGCGCGAGACCGCGACCGGCACCGCGCTTACCGGTGCGCCCGCCCCGCGCAGGCGGCGCACCTCCTTGCGGTGAATGCCGGTGAGCAGGCTGACGCGGCTGTCGGTCTGCTCCTTGCCGGGCAGAGCGAAGTCGTACTCCGCGACATTCACGTAGAGCTCGCGCAGCAGGTTCGTCAGGGCCGGGAAGGTGATGCCGCGCGCGACGAACAGCCGGACCAGCGGACGCAGCAGGCGCGCCACGGGCGCGTGCAGGCTTGCGCCTTCGGGGGCTGTCGGGGCGGTCTCGCTCATGCGCCGAACTTACGGAGCGCTGCGTGGGACGCAATCCCACGAGGTGCGTTCTCGCACCGGGACAATCGGATTTTCAATTGACGTGGGAATTTTGCACACATAAGTCTCTGGCGTGGTCAAATTTCCCACGGACGAGAGCCGATGAGCGCAATCCGGATCCATCTCCAAGACGCCGCGCTGCCGCCGCTCCATCCTCCGGCCGCAACCCGCTCTCGGATCGCGCCGGTCTTCGCTCTCGCTCCCGTTCGTCGCGGCCTGTTCTGCCTGGTCGCCCTCGCCCTACCCGTCCTCGGAATCGGCCTCGCGGATCAGGTCCACCGCGCGAACCGCTCCGGGACGCCGCAGGCCGCCGCCCCGCTCACCCCCTCGCGCGGGGCGGCGGCTCTCTCCCTCGGTCCCCGCTCCGGCGGGACCACCCTCGTGACGCTCGATCTCCGGCAGCGCCCATGAGCGAGCGATCCGCCTCCGTCGGTTCGGCCCTGTGCCGGGTCGAGGAATCCGACACCTGCGGCGGCGCCCGGATCCTCGATCTCGCGATCTGCCTGATCCTCGCCGTCGCCATCATCACCCTGCTGATGCTGGCGCTCTGAGGGCCGGCCCGCTTCCCACAACACGAGATGATCCGATGCTGAGAACGCTTCCGGCTGCCTGCCTGACGCTCGCCGCGCTGCTGCCCGCGAGCCTGGACGGGGCCTCCGCCGCCGATCTGCCACGCCGGGAGGCGCCGCTTCCGGCCCTGCCGATCCCGCCCGCTTTCACCTGGACAGGCTTCTATCTCGGCGTGAACGCAGGCTACGGCTTCCGCGGCGCGCCCTCGACGTTCGGGGACGCCACCTACGGCACCGTCACGCAATCGAGCCGGGACCGCGGCGGCTTTCTCGGCGGCGTGCAGGCCGGCTACAATTATCAGCTGAGCCCGGGCTCCGGTCTCGTCCTCGGCCTGGAGACCGACGTCCAGGGCACGGCTTTCGCCAGGGCCGACGCGGCCTATCTGGGCACGACCCCCTATTACAGCGTGGCGCCGAACCTCGATTATTTCGGCACGGCCCGCGGCCGCGTCGGCTACGCCTTCGACCGGGTGATGATCTACGGCACGGGCGGCTTCGCCTACGGCGGGGGCGGACGCTCCGGCTATGCCGGCGCCTATACCGGCACGCTGCCGGATTCGAGCCGGATCGGCTACGCGGTGGGCGGCGGCCTCGAATATGCCTTCGCCGACCGCTGGTCGGCCAAGATCGAGGCCCTCTACGTCAATCTGCGCCGCAGCTGGGCGAATTCCGCGACCGTCTTCGATGCGAGCGTGCCGGCCTATTACGGCATCGGCCGCACCGATCCGGGCTTCGCGGTCGTGCGCGCCGGCCTCAACTACCGCTGGTAATTCTGCACAACCTTGGAGCGAAGCTGAGCCTTGCCGCAGCGCGGCAGGCTCCCATCTTGAGCGGCGGAGGGGCAATTCCGGACACGGAAGGACCTGCCTTGAACGTCTCGATGCTCGCCCGCCCGAGGGGTTGCCGGATCGGCACCGCGGCGGTTCTCGGCCTCGCGCTCACGATCGCCGGCCCGGCCCTCGGCCAGGATCTGCCGCAACTCGATCCCGGCCGCGGCGCCCTCCTCATCCACGGCAATTACTGCGGGCCGGGCAATCGCGGGCCGGCCTACCCGCCGGTCGACGCCCTCGACCTCGCCTGCATGCACCACGATGCCTGCACGCCACCGCCCGGCAAACTTCCGCACTGCGCCTGTCACGACCGGCTGCACGCGGAAGCCGGACTCGTCGCCCGCAACCCGGCGGTGCCGCGGGCGATCCGCGACAAGGCGAAGTTCATCTCGGACGGGGCGATGCTGCTGCCCTGCCTGGATTGACGCCGTCTCACCCCGCGTCGGTCGCCGGGGCCGGCTTCGGGCCGCCCTTGGCGACGCCGACGAGGGCGGGGCGCAGGACGCGCTCGCCGATGACGTAGCCGGCCTGGACCACCTGAACCACCGTGCCCGACGGTACCTCGGCATTCGGCACCTCGAACATCGCCTGATGCCGGTTCGGGTCGAAGCGCTGCCCCTGGGGATCCACGATCTTCACCCCGTGCCGCTCCAGGGTCTTGGCGAGGTCGCGCTCGGTCAGGTCGATCCCGTCGAGGAGACCCTTCAGGGCGCCCTCCGCCCCGGCCCGCGCCTCGGCCGGCACGCTCTCGATGGCGCGGCGGACGTTGTCGGCGACGTTCAGCATGTCGCGGGCGAAGTTCGTCACCGCGTAGGTGCGGGCGTCGGCCACCTCGCGCTCGGTCCGGCGCCGCAGGTTCTCCATCTCGGCCAGCGTGCGCAGGACGCGGTCCTTCAGCTCGTCCCGCTCGGCGATGACGCCGGCGACGGCGTCCGCGCTGGGCTGCGCGTCCGGAGCCGATCCGTCCAGGCCGGTCTCGGGCGCCTGCTCCGCGTTCCGGCTCGCGTCCTCGTGCCGGCCGTCTTGCTCCATGTCGTTGCTCATCATCGCGATTCTGTCGTGGCCAAGGATTCGGGGATGGCCGCTGATATCAGGCGGCGCGCCCGCGAAATCAACCCGCGGCCGGTCTCAGGCCTCCCGCGGCGGCGGCGCCGCGACGAGCGCCTCCAGGCCCTCCGCCTTGAGGGCCGCCACGTCGCCCGCGAACACCTCCATCACGGCGCTGCGGATCGCGGCCTGCCGGTCCGGCTGGATGACCCGGGTGCCGGTGAGGTCGGTGACGTAGAAGACGTCGACCGCCCGCTCGCCGAAGGTCGCCACGTGCGCCGAGGTGATGTTGAGGGAGAGGCGGCTGAGGGCCGTCGTCAGCTCGTAGAGCAGGCCCGGCCGGTCGAGGCCGGTGATCTCGACCACCGTCTCGCGGCTCGACAGGGCGTTGTCGATGAACACGTCCGGCGGCACCGGGAAGGTCTTGGCGCGGGTGCTCGTCGGGGGGTGCTTGTCGGCCACGAGCTCGGCGATCTTGATCTCGCCCTTGAGCGCCCGCTCGATCGCCGCGGTGATGCGCTTGGCGCGGCGCAACTCGTCCTCGTCCCGCTCGAAGGCGCGGGAGACGAAGATCGAGTCGAGGGCGAAGCCGTCCGTCGTCGTGAAGATCTGCGCGTCCACGATGTTGCCGCCGGCCGCCGCGCAGGCGCCGGTCACGATGGCCAGGAGCCTCGGGTGATCGGGCGAGTAGACGGTGAGTTCCGTGACGCCGCGGACCGGATCGGTCTCGACCTCGGTCGCGACCGTCCGGCCCTCCCCGGTCAGGCGCTTGATGAAGCCTGCGTTCTTGAACTGGCGCACCGCCTCGACCTTGAGCCAGTAAGCTTGGTTGTGGCGGGCGGCATAGGCGTCGAATTCCTCCGAGGACCAGGCCGAGAGCTGCTCGCGGAGCGCCATCTGGATCAGGCGGACCCGGTCCGTGCGCGCGATCTCCGAGTGACCGCCCGAGAGCACCACCTCGGTCTCGTCGTAGAGGGTGCGGATCAGCGTGCCCTTCCAGGCGGTCCAGACGCCGGGCCCGACCGCCGTGATGTCGGCCACCGTCAGGATGGCGAGGAGGCGCAGGCGCTCCAGCGTCTGCACGACGCTCGCGAACTTCTCGATCGTCTTCGGGTCCGAGAGGTCGCGGCTCTGGGCCGTCATCGACATCAGGAGGTGATGCTCCACGAGCCAGGCCACCATCTCGGTCTCGGCCTGGGAGAGGCCGAAGCGCGGCCCGAGCTTCTGGGCGATGGCCGCGCCCGCGATCGAGTGGTCCTCCGGACGCCCCTTGGCGATGTCGTGCAGGAGGATCGCGACGTAGAGGGCGGTGCGGTTGTGGATCGTGCCGATGAGGCGCGAGACGAGGGGGAACTCCTCCTCGGCCCGGCCGGAATCGATCGCCGCCAGCACGCCGAGGGTGCGCAGCAGGTGCTCGTCCACGGTGAAGTGGTGGTACATGTTGAACTGCATCATCGCGACGATGCGGCCGAAATCCGGGATGAAGCGGCCGAGCACGCCCGCCTCGTTCATCTGGCGCAGGATGGTCTCGGGCGAGTTCTTCGAGGTCAGGATGTCGAGGAACAGGCGGTTCGCCTCCTCGTCCGCCCGCAGCGTGGGGTTGATCAGGCGCAGGCTGCGGTTGGCGAGGCGCTTGGCATCCGGGTGAATCGCGAGGTTGTGCCGGTCGGCGAGCCAGAACAGCCGGATCAGGTTGACGGGATCGCGCTCGAAGGCGTCCTCGGCGCGCAGGTTCACCCGGCCGTGGTCGATCCAGAAATCCTCCGCCTCGATGGCGGTCGCCCGGAAACGGTCGCGGAAGCGGCCGATCCAGCGGTCGAGGACCGGTGTTCGCTTGGCGTGGCGCGCCTCGAGTTCCGCACAGACGATGGCAGTGAGGTCACCGACGTCCTTGGCGATCAGGAAATACGCCTTCATGAAGCGCTCGACGCCCGACAGACCGCCGCGCGCACCGAAGCCGATCCGCTCCGCGATCCGCGGCTGCAGCCCGAAGGAGAGGCGCTCCTCCGCCCGGCCCGTGGCGAAGTGCATGTGGCAGCGCACCCGCCACAGGAACTCGTCGCAGCGCTCGAACAGCTTGAACTCCTCGGGCGTGAACAGGCCGGCCGCGACGAGCTCGGCCTGATCGCGCACCCGGTAGGTATATTTCGCGATCCAGAACAGGGTGTTGAGGTCGCGCAGGCCGCCCTTGCCGTCCTTGACGTTCGGCTCGACGAGGTAGCGGGAGGCGCCGGCCTTGGCGACGCGGGCATCGCGCTCACGCAGCTTCGCCTCGACGAACTCGTGGGCCGTGCCCATCACCAGTTCGGCGTCGAAGCGGGTGACGAGTTCCTCGAACAGGCTGCGCGCGCCGAACAGGAAGCGCGCCTCGAGGAGCGCGGTGCGAATCGTCATGTCCGCGCGCCCCTCGCGCAGGCACTCCTCCACCGAGCGCGTGGCGTGGCCGACCTTCAGTTTGAGGTCCCAGAGCACGTAGAGCATCGCCTCGACGACGCTCTCCGACCACGCGGTCTGCTTGTAGGGCAGCAGGAACAGGAGATCGATGTCCGAGCCCGGGGCCATCGTGCCCCGGCCGTAGCCGCCGGTGGCCACCACCGCGAGTTGCTCGCCGGTCGAGGGATTGTCGTTCGGATAGAGGCGCCAGACGACCGCGTCGTGGATCGCCCGCACCACGGCGTCGGTGAGGTTCGACAGGGCCTGCGCGCAGGCGATGCCGTCCCGGTCGCGCAGGAGCTGCTTCTCCGCCTCCTTGTGGCCGCGCTCGATCACGGCGCGCAGCTCCGGCACGAGGATGGCGCGCAGCTTCGTCGGCTCACGGGCCTCGCGATCGAGGTTGTCGAGGACTTTGCTCAGGGCGGCGGCAGCGTCGAACATGCCTATCCCGTTAGCACGTTACGCCGAAGCTGCCAGCGGGCGGAACACGGCGGGAACAGTGGGCTTCTTCTCCCGGGCCCGGAATCCGGAGGGCGTTCTCCTATCCGGAAATTTTGTTTGACGAAACGAACGGAATTGCCTAGCTGATCCGCCTCACGCGCGGGATAATAGGCGCGCTCGGCAGGGGAGATCGATGATGCTGCGCCTCGACCGCAGGACTTTTGCATACACCCTCGGTGCCCTCGCCATCGTCGTCGCGGCCCTGCCCCGGCCCTCTCAGGCGGCCGACGTCAAGGAGGTCCGCCTCGACTGGGCGACCTACAACCCGGTCAGCCTGGTCCTGAAGGAGAAGGGCTTCCTGGAGGAGGCCCTGAAGCCGCAGGGCATCAAGGTGCGCTGGACGCAATCCCTCGGCTCGAACAAGGCGCTCGAATTCCTCAATGGCGGGGCCATCGATTTCGGCTCCTCCGCAGGTGCGGCGGCGCTCCTCGCGCGCATCAACGGCAACCCGATCAAGGTCGTCTACGCCTACTCGCGGCCGGAATGGACCGCGCTGGTCACCCGCAAAGAGACCGGCATCACCAAGGTCGCCGACCTCAAGGGCAAGCGCGTCGCGGTGACCCGCGGCACCGATCCGCACATCTTCCTGATCCGCGCCCTCCAGGGTGCCGGCCTCACCGAGAAGGACGCCAAGCTCGTCCTGCTGCAGCACCCGGACGGACGCACGGCGCTCGACCGCGGCGACGTCGACGCCTGGGCCGGCCTCGATCCGATGATGGCGGCGGCCGAGATCGAGAACGACGACGTGCTGTTCTTCCGCGACGCCAACGCCAACACCTGGGGCGTGCTCGACGTGCGCGAGGACTTCGCCAAGGCGAACCCGGAGCTGGTGCGCACCGTGATCGCGGCCTACGAGAAGGCCCGCGCCTTCGCGATCGCGAATCCGGACGCGCTGAAGAGCGCCCTCGTCGCGGCGACGAAGCTGCCCGACCCGGTGATCGCCCGTCAGATCGAGCGGACGGATCTGAGTCAGCCGAATGTCGGCCCGGTCCAGGCCGAGGCCATCCGCGCCGCCGGCCTCGCCCTGCAGCAGGCCGGAGTGATTCCGGCCGACACGAACGTCGCGGCCGCCGTCGATGGGCTGATCGACCCGCAGTTCAACCCCGGCGCGAAGCCCTGACCGTCTGATCTTTCGCGCCCGCCTGTGGTAGGGCGAGCCGCATGACGGCTCAGACCTTGGCTTCCGAGGGCGCGGCGGCGCCCGTTTCCCCCGCGATCGGCCGCCGCGGCGCCTCGGTCCTCGGGCACGGGGCCCGCACCCTCGTCGGCCTCGCGCTGCCGGTGGCGCTGGCGCTCGGCTGGGAACTGGCGGTCCGATACGGGCTCGCGCAGGGGCGCCTGCTGCCGCCACCGAGCCGGATCGGCGCGGCCCTCTACGAGCTCGCCGCCTCGGGCGAGCTGTGGACCCACGTCACGGCGACCCTTCTGCGCGTCGCCCTCGGCTTCGCCTTCGGGGCGGTGGCGGGCATCCTGGTCGGGGCGCTGACGGGAACGCTGCCCTTCGCGCGCCACCTCCTCGACCCGAGCCTGCAGGCCCTGCGCGCCGTCCCCTCGCTCGCCTGGGTCCCCCTGTTCATCCTCTGGTTAGGGATTCTGGAAACGCCGAAGATCGCACTCATCGCGGTCGGGGTGTTCTTCCCGGTCTACGTGGGCGTCGCCGGCGCCATCGCCTCGGTCGACCGCAAGCTCGTGGAGGTGGGTCGGATCTTCCGCCTCTCGAAGACGGCGCTGGCGCGCCGCATCCTGCTGCCGGCCGTGCTGCCGGCGACCCTGGTGTCGCTGCGCACGGGCCTCGGCCTCGGCTTCCTGTTCGTGGTGGCGGCCGAGTTGATGGGCGCGTCGGAGGGCCTCGGCTACCTCCTCGTCGACGGTCAGCAATTCAGCAAGCCGGATCAGATCCTCGCCGCGATCATCGCCTTCGCGATCCTCGGCAAGCTCGCCGACGCAACGCTCGTCGCGCTCACCCGGCCGCTGATCCGCTGGCAGGACACGGCCCGTGACAGCCTCTGACCGGGGTCAGGCCTCGGGTTCTTCCCGCTCCTCCTCGTGCTCGGAGGCGGCATTCGGCTCACGCCGCTGCGGGCGGATCGTCTCCACCGGGGGAAACAGTTCGGCGAGCCCCTTGGCGACCCCATACAGGACCGGGTCCGAGGCCGGACCTGCGTGGGGTGGGTTGAAATCGCTCCGGACCATGGTGAAACCGTCTCCCGCGACACGCCTTTCCCGCAGCCGCTCACTCTCGTTTCATCGAAGTGCGGCCCGTCGCCGCACGAGCATGACAATGCGCCGAGAAATATTTCGTTTCATGGACACGTCACGGAATGCGATGCGATCGCGCGATCCGGCAGCCGGAGGCCACCCGTGCTGACCGTCGCGGATCTGTCCAAGACCTACGCCGACGGCACGCAAGCGCTCTCGAACATCGGCCTCGATGTGCCAGCCGGCGAGATCGTCGCCCTGATCGGCGGCTCGGGCTGCGGCAAGACCACGCTTCTGCGGCTCGTCGCCGGCCTCGACCGGGCGAGTTCCGGCCAGATCCGGCTCGACGGCGAGGCGATCACGGCCCCGCATCCCGGCGTCGGCCTCGTCTTCCAGGAATCGCGCCTGCTGCCCTGGCTGAGCGTCGCCGACAATGTCGGCTTCGGCCTCGCGCATCTGCCGGCCGGCGAGCGCCGGGCCCGGATCGCGCACGCGCTGGAGCGGGTGGGGCTCGCCGAGCATGCGCGGCGCTGGCCGCGGGAACTCTCGGGCGGGCAGCAGCAGCGGGTCTCGATCGCTCGCGCCTTCGTGGCGAACCCGCGGGTGCTCCTCCTCGACGAGCCCTTCTCAGCCCTCGACGCCTTCACCCGGCGCGACCTGCACCGGCACCTCCTCGCCCTGTGGGACGAGGTGCGTCCGACGGTGCTCATCGTCACCCACGATGTCGGCGAGGCGGTGGCTCTGGCCGACCGGGCCGTGGTGATGCGCCCGAAGCCCGGCCGCCTCGACGAGACGGTGCCGCTGCCCCTGCCGCGCCCGCGCGACCCGGCCGCCCCCCAGAGCGAAGCCGCCGCGCGAAAGATCCTCGCGGCCCTCGACCGCTCCCTGCGCCCGGCCGAGGCCGCCCCGCAGAACGCGAACTGGTGGTAGGGCGCCGCTGGCCGAGCGGGCCGGGGCAGGCTAGACCGCGGGCCTTGGTCGACCAGAACGAGGAAACACCCATGGACGCCACCGCCCTGCGCGCACTCCAGGCTCCGCTGAAGGATCAATACCGCAGCACGCCCGATGACGCCGTGATCACCCTGAAGGCCAAGGGCTCCCTCGACGACACCAGCATCGCCTGCAAGGTCGAGACCGGCCGCGCGCTTGCCGTCGCGGGCCTGCACCCGGCCACCGGCGGTTCCGGTGCGGAGCTGTGCTCGGGCGACATGCTGCTCGAGGCCCTCGTCGCCTGCGCGGGCGTGACCCTGAAGGCTGTCGCGACCGCCCTGGAGATCCCGCTGCGCGCCGGCACCGTCTCGGCGGAGGGCGACCTCGATTTCCGCGGGACGCTCGGCGTCGACAAGGAGGCGCCGGTGGGCTTCCGCGCCATCCGCCTCGCCTTCCAGCTCGACACGGACGCGCCGCAGGAGAAGCTCGACCAGCTCCTCAAGCTGACGGAGCGCTACTGCGTGGTCTTCCAGACCCTGAACCACCGGCCGGAACTGGCCGTGAGCGCGGGCAAGGCCTGACGCGACCCCGAACCCGGACACGAAACGACGAAGGGGGCGGGATGTAGGCCATGCCGCCCCCTTCGCGTGTCGGGCCGTTGCGGTCGCTCAGACCATCGCCGGCTTCGCGAGCGCCGCATGCTCGGCCGGCCGCGAGGCGCCGAGCCACGAGCGCCGCATCGGCTTCAGCACGAAGAAGGCCAGCACCGCGGTCAGCAGATCGAGAGCGATGGCGATGCCGAAGACCGGGATCCAGTTTCCTGCCGCGTCGTGGATCAGCGCTGCGACCGGGCCGCCGAGCAGCGAGCCGACGCCCTGGGCCATGTAGAGGAAGCCGTAATTCGTGGTCGCGTGCTTGGTCCCGAACGTGTCGGTGAGGATCGAGGGGAACAGCGAGAAGATCTCACCCCAGGCGAAGAACACCAGCCCCGAGAGGAGGGCGAAGGCGTAGGCGTTCTGCCGGTAGTAGAGCAGCAGGCAGATCGCGCAGGCCTCGAGGGCGAATGCGATCGCCATCGTGTTCTCGCGGCCGATATGGTCCGAGACCCAGCCGAAGAAGGGCCGGGTCAGGCCGTTCGTGACGCGGTCGAAGGTGAGCGCGAAGGGCAGGGCCGCGAAGGCGACGCCGAAGAAGATCAGCGTCTCGTCCGCCACGCCGAACTCGCGGGCGAAGTTGGCGAAGTTCGCGACAACCATCAGGCCGCCCGTCGACATCATCGCCATCATGCCGAACATCAGCCAGAACAGCGGCGTGCGCAGCATGGCCTTCGGCGCCGTGTCCCCGGCCGCCGTGATCACCTTCGTGTCCGGCAGCGCCTCCATCTCGCCGGGGCGCGGGGCGCGCAGGCCGAGCGCCGCGATGAGGCCGACGGCCCCGAGGACGAGGCCGAACACGAGCAGCGTGTGGCGGAAGTCGGTCGCCGCCATCAGGTTGGTGATCGGGAAGGTCGTGATCATCGCGCCCATGCCGTAGCCGGCCGCCACCACGCCCACCGCGAAGCCCCGCCGATCGGGGAACCAGCGCACCATCAGGCCGACGATGCCGACATAGACGATGCCGGTGCCGAGCCCGCAGAGGAGGCCGTAGGTGGCGTAGAGAGCGAGCAGGCTCTCGGCATAGGAGGCGGCGACCCAGCCGGCACCGCTCAGAAGAGCGCCGAGCGCGATCATCAGCTTCGGGCTGAACCGATCGATCAGCCAGCCCTGGACCGGCGAGAAGAAGGTCTGCAGCACGATCACCAGCGTGAAGGTGACCTGGACGGCGGCCAGCGACGCGCCCGTCGTCGTTTGGAAGGGTTTGACGAACAGGGTCCAGACATATTGCGGGCTGGAGATCGTCATCATGACGATCAATCCAAGCAGAAGTTGTATCCAGCGGCGGGACGAGGTTGTTGTATCCATTATGCGCTCCTTGCGATTGCAGGCGTTAGCAACGTCCGTGCCAGGGAAGTGCCGCGTTGACGCCCGCAGAAGCTGGCGAGATCAGGCTCGGAGCCGTTCCGGTCCTGAGCCGGAGCGTCGAAGACGATCGCCAGGAGGCGTGGGCGTGTCGCGATGGATGAAGCGATCTCGCGACGGGCGCGCGTCTTCGCGCGTCCTGAAATACATCCTCCCGATCGGATTTCGGGGTTGGTCGACGCGATAACAGCAGATGGAGCTGGTGCTTCGCAAGTCCGAAGACCTGGGCTCTGCCCGCGAAACCTCGCGAGGCCCGGTCGCCTGCTTCCCCTCTCGGAGCATTCGGTTCTTCGCTGAAGGATCCCGGCGGTCGATGTTCGCGATGCTGGAGGCTCAGCGACCGGCCGAACCTCTCATCCCTGCACGACGCTGGCGGAGGAGCCGTCCGGCCTGCCTCCCGCCGCTCGAATGCCGATGCGCCTGCCTAAGGACGTGGCAGGATCGGCAACCCAGCCTCGTCGCTGCGTGCCTACGGACATTGCTTCGGCGAGCGCCCCCGAGGCACCCCGATGCAGCCTCAGGCAGCGCGGCAGGTGCGGAAGCAGGCACGAGGGTACGGCCTCGGCCCAGCCTTCAAGCTTCCTCGGTGGCGAGGCAGACGCGGGCCTGCGTTTCCCGCGCGGCCGGAGCCGACGCCAGCGGCGCGGAGCGGCTCTGAGCGAGGTCGGCGAGTTCCGGGGCCTGATCGGTGTCGTCGACGGTCAGGAACAGACCGCGCGCCCGGGCGAGGCGGCCGAGATCGGCCCGGCTCGTCAGCACGCTGTGGGCCGGGCTCGTGATCAGCGCAACGGCGAGCGGCGCCATCCAGAGGGCGAGCCAGACATCACCCGCCAGCGCGAGGCCGAGGGCGAGCGCGGCGCCGACGATTACCGCGTCGGCCTGCAGACGGAAGGCCTCCGACCACGGCACGTGGCGGTCGTCGCGCGCCTGGGAATCCCAGCGCACCACGCGGCCGGCGAAGGTTGAGAGCACGGCGCCCGCGGTGAACAGGGTCATCACCGGCCAGAGCAGCACCCAGACCACCTGCTCCAGGGCCGCGCTCTTGAGGAGCGAGGCCGTGCCGCCGAAGGACGCGCGCCGTTCGGCCGAGGCCAGCACGTGGCCGAGGCACAGGAGCTTCGGCAGCGCCAGCACCGCGACGCAGAGGGCGGCGAGCGCGTGGGCGGCCGCGCCCGGTCCGGTCAACCCGTAGGCGAGGAGGCCGAGATCGCCGGTCCTGCCGGCCAGCAGCGTGCCGGCCGCAAGGAACGCGATCCAGAGCGGCAGCACGCCGTAGGACAGGATGCCGACGAGGAGGTGCCAGCGGCTCGCGGCGACGAGCCCCGGCATCGGCACGACGCGCATGTGCTGCAGGTTACCCTGGCACCAGCGGCGCTCGCGGCCGAGCAGGTCGACGAGGTTCGTCGGCATCTCCTCCCAGGTGCCGCCCATCTCCGGCAGCAGGCGCACCTCCCAGCCGGCCCGGCGCAGGAACGCGCCCTCGACGATGTCGTGGCAGAGGATCTCGCCGCCGAGCGGTGCCTTGCCGGGCAGGACGGGCAATTGCGCGTTGTCGGCGAACGCCTCGATACGCAGGATCGCGTTGTGGCCCCAGTAGCTGCCGTCCGGCCCCTGCCAGGTCTCCAGGCAGCGCAGCGCCAGCGGCGCGTAGAGCCGCACGGCGAATTGCTGGATGCGGGCGAACAGGGTGTCGCGGCCGGCCGCGTAGGACACGGTCTGGATGAGGCCGACCCGGGGGCTCTCCTCCATCAACCGCACGAGGCGGCGCATGGCCTGTCCGGTCATCAGGCTGTCGGCGTCGAGCACGATCATGTAGTCGTATTCGTGCCCGTGGGACTCGCAGAACTCGGCGATGTTGCCGGCCTTGCGACCGACATTCTCGCGCCGCCGCCGGTAGCGGATCTGCGGCAGGCCAGGCCCGTTCGCCCGGCGCCACGCCTCGATGCGGGCGAACTCGTGCTCCTCCACGGCCGCGATGGCGCCGTCGCGGGTGTCGGAAAGGACGAAGATGTCGATGTCGGAGCCGCTGCCGCCCTCGCGGGCGAGCGAGCGCGCCATGACGCGCAACGCCGCGAACACGGCGACCGCGTCCTCGGCGTGAATCGCGACGACGGCCGCGGTGCGGCTGAGGCCGGTGGGGCGGGCCGGCACGGATTCGGAGCGCCGCTCCAGGGCGGATCTCGCCCGGTCGCCGAGCACGGCCGCGATCAGGCCGTAGAGATACTGCCACGCGACGAAGGATTGCCACGCCATCACGAGGCCGAACAGCACCAGCACGGTCCCGGCGAGCCAGCCCGTGGGCGGGCCGTAGGCGGCGAATGCGAGGGCCGCGATGGCGAGCCCAGTCGCCAGCGAGGGCAGCGCCAGGGCAAGGCGACGCCAGCGCAAGGGCGCGCGGCCGCCGGCGTGCCACGCCTCCCGGGTCTCCGCGACCTCCGCCGTCAGTTCGGCCGGCAGCGGCTTGGACGCGTCCGACTTGGCCGTGCCCGACTTGGCGGGCGCGGGCTCGGCCGCCGAAACCATGTCCGGCAGGATTTCGACCGCCGGGTCCTCGTGCGACAACGGTGTGGTGGACATGGGGGGCGTGGAACTCGAGCGAGGAGGGACACCGACCACCCGTCACCGGAGACCCGAGAGGCCGATGAGCGAGCGCACCGAGAGACGCGACATTGAACCGGGACCGGCCGAGCCGACCGACCCCAGCCCCGGCGAACCCGCCGCGCTCTCCCGCCGCCATCTCCTTCGATCGGGGCTTCGGACGGGCTTGACCGCGGCTGCCGGCACGATCCTACCTAGCGCCTTCGACCTGAATGTCGCCAGAACGATGGCGGGCGAGGCCGTTCAGCCGGCGGCCGCGCCGATGACCTTCGAGGCACTGGGCACCCGGGCCGGAGCCCTCGCTGCCGCCCCCTACCGGCCGCCGGCCAACGATCTGCCGCCGGCGCTCGCCGCGCTCAGCTACGACGGCTACCGCGCCATCACCTTCAGGCCCGGCGAGAGCCTGCGCCTCGGCAACCTGTTCTCGGCGCAGCTCTTCCACCGGGGCTTCCTGCAGAGGAAGAGGGTCGACCTGTTCGTGCAGCCCCGCCAGGGGCCGCCGCAGCCCGTCGTCTACGCGAGCCGCCTGTTCGACCTCGGGCGCGGGCTCGCCGGTGCGAGCTTCCCGAGCGATCTCGGGTTCGCGGGCTTCCGCCTGCACTACGCCTTCGACCGGGCGCGACCGCAGGCCCAGGAGGAGTTCCTCGTCTTCCTCGGTGCCTCCTACTTCCGGCTGCGGGGCCTGGGCCAGGAATACGGGCTCTCGGCGCGGGCGGCCGCGATCGGCACCGGCCTGCCGGCGCCAGAGGAGTTCCCGGATTTCGTGGCCCATTGGATCTGCGAGCCGGAGGAGGGCGCGCGCGCGATCACGGTCCTGTCGCTGCTCGACAGCCCGAGCCTCGCGGGCGCCTACCGCTTCGTCGTCGAGCCCGGCGACCCGTCCCGCATCGCCGTCTCCGCCGCGCTCCACCCGCGCCGCCCGATCGAGCGGCTCGGCCTCGCGCCGCTGACGAGCATGTTCGTCCACGGGCAGAACGGGCCGGGCGCCCGCGGAGCGGACGGCTTCGACGATTTCCGGCCCCAAGTGCACGATTCGGACGGGCTCGCGGTCGAGACGCCGGGCGACCGGCTCTGGCGGCCTCTCGTCAACGGGCGGCGGGCGCCGCAGGTCTCGGCCTTCCGCGCCGAGCCGCTGAAAGGTTTCGGTCTGCTCCAGCGGGAGCGGAGCTTTGCCGCCTATCTCGACGTGCAGGCCCGCCACGAATCGCGGCCCGGCCTCTGGGTAGAGCCGGCCAGGGACGAGGCGGCGGGCGGAGCCTTCGCGGCGGGCGAGGTCCAACTCTTCGAGATCCCGTCCCGCGAGGAGTACATGGACAACATCGTGGCGGCCTTCGTGCCGCGCGAGCCCGCGGCGCCCGGCCGGCCGCTCGCCCTCGCCTACGGGCTGACGACGGTCGGGGCGGAGCCGGCGCCCGGCATGCCGGGCCATCTCGCCCGGGTCGTCTCGACGCGGGTCGGCTCGGCCGAGCGCCTGCGCCCGACGAACCCGCCGAGCCCCGTCCGGCGCCTCTACGTGGTGGATTTCGAGGGGCCCGGCCTCGCGGGCGCCTCCGGCATCACGGCCGACGTCTCGGCGAGCGCCGGCACGATGGTCGATCCCGTCACCGAGCCGGTGCCTCAGACGGGCGGCTGGCGCCTCTACGTGGAGTGGCGACCGCCCGCCGAGATGCCGCCGGGCGACGTGGTGCTGCGTGCCCACCTCGTGCGCGGCGGCGCCAAGATCAGCGAAACCTGGGACGCGGTGGCGTGATGCTCAGGCGCCGCGGCGCTCGCGCTCCAGGCGCTTGCGCAGGCGGCTCGCGCCGTAGGCTTCGGCCAGTTCGCGGCGCGCCGCGCTGACCGGCGCCGCCTGCCGCTCGGAGCGGGCGGCGGCGATGACGCGCAACGTCGCGTCGACGGAGCGCTCCAGGCGGCCCACGGCCGCCGAGGCATCGGTGTCGAGCATGGATGTCAGCCCCTCGTGCGGGCGCCCTCTGGCGGGGCGGCCCTGAGCCACCATCGCGGAGGCCTCGGGCCGGAAGAAGGCAGCTTGAGCGTTCGAGCGCTACGATGCCTCCCGCCACGTCCCCGGCCGGCCGCCGCGAAAGCGAGCGTCAGGTCGAAAGCCTCGGCGATGCCCTCGTGCCAGAGGGAGAAGGGCGTCGGGCGCGCGAGATGAAGGGCCCCCTCCGTCTCGGGGCCGGCCGGGCGCAGATCGGCGCCGAGCTTGGCCGCGAGGCCCCGCATCGGGCCGTTCCGGGTCAGGCAGCGCACATGCAGGTCGCTGACGCCGCGATTGCGGGCTGCATCGGCGATCCGGGCGAACAGGGCCGAACCGAGGCCGGTGCGGCGGAAGTCGCGCTCGACCGCGAAGGCGGCCTCCGCCTCCGGACCCAGGATCATGCCGGGCGGGGGCGGGCCCGCGGGCCGCAATTCGCCGAGGCCGCGCAGCATTCCGTCCTTGAACGCGCCGAACATCAATCCCTCGGCCCTCACCGAGCGCTCGGCATAGGCGCGCACGCCCGCCGCGCTCACTGCGCCCATGAAGCGCCCGGCCCGGGTCTCGGGATCGAGCCGCAGGAAGTAATCGACGATGGCCGCGCGGTCGCTCGGCCAGAGGCGCCGGACATGGAATTGTCCGGTCGCTGGAAGATGGGGCAGTGCCATGCCGGTCTCCGGTCGGTTTGCGCGAGGCACGCGCTGCAGATCCGGACGAAACCTCCCTCAAGGCCGAGCTGAATTGGCATGGGCGAATACATTGTGCAATGCAGCAAAACGACCTACCCCGCCGGCACCAGGGCCGCCATGCGTGGGTTGGATGGAACCGGGTGTCACCTGTCACCGATCCCAGCGTGAGCGGGCTTGATCCGGGCGTGGACCCGCGGCAGACCGGGCCGGCTCCCGTTCATCTCGCGCCCGCCATCGTTTCCGTGAGGTGAGGCTCCGGCTCGAACGCGCGAGGTGACCTTGTCCAGTCAGGCATCCGGCCCTGCCCCGTCGCCCGAGGTGCGCGCCGGCGCCCTCCCCGGGGCCCGGTCCACGAGCGCTACGAGGCGCTGGTGGCCTCCGGCGCCATTGAGCGCGATCCGGCGCAGATCCGCCTCGTGCGCGCCCTCGACGGACTCCTTCAGGATCTCGAGCGGCGGCGCCGGGCCAAGAAAGGCAGCGCGCTCGGCTGGCTGTTCGGCCGCAAGGACGATGCGGGCGGGCCGCCGAAGGGGCTCTACATCTGGGGCTCGGTCGGCCGCGGCAAGACCATGCTGATGGATCTCTTCCACGAGGCGGCGCCGGGGCCGAAGCGGCGGGTCCACTTCCACGGCTTCCTCGCGGATGCGCACGAGCGCATTCATGCCTACCGCCAAGCCTTGAAGCGGGGCGAGGTGAAGGGCGACGATCCGATTCCGCCGGTGGCCGAGGCGCTCGCAGCGGAGGCGAAGCTCCTCTGCTTCGACGAGTTCACGGTGACCGACATCGCCGATGCGATGATCCTCGGGCGCCTGTTCGGCGCCCTGTTCCGTCACGGCGTCACCGTGGTGGCGACTTCCAACGTCGAGCCGGACCGGCTCTACGAGGGCGGCCTCAACCGCGCCCTGTTCCTGCCCTTCGTCGCGGAGCTGACGGAGCGCGTGGCGGTGTTGCGCCTCGATGCGCGCACGGATTTCCGCCTGGAGAAGCTCGGCGGCGCCTCGGTCTACCACGTGCCGGCGGACGGGGCGGCGCGGGCGGCCCTCGACCGGGCCTTCAAGGGACTGACCGGCAAGGCGAAGGGGCGAGCCGCCACGATCCGGGTGAAGGGGCGCGACGTCGCGGTGCCCGAGGAGGCGGCCGGCGTCGCCCGCTTCGGCTTCGCCGACCTCTGCGCGCAGCCGCTGGGCGCCTCCGACTACATGGCGCTCGCCAGCACCTTCCACACGCTGATCGTCGAGGGCATCCCCGTGATGGGGGAGGCGCAACGCAACGAGGCCAAGCGCTTCATCACGCTCGTCGACACACTCTACGACGCCCATGTGAAGCTCGTGGCCTCCGCCGAGGCCGAGGCGCGGGACCTCTACCCGGTCACGGAGGGCCGCGAGGCCTTCGAGTTCGACCGCACGGTCTCCCGCCTCATCGAGATGCGCTCCTCCGAGTACCTCGCCCTGCCGCACGGGCGCGGCGACTCCGAGGCGACAGGGGCGAGCACCGGCCTCGTCGAGACCTGAGCGGGGGCTGGGGAGCGGCAAATTGGGCCCGGGCTCAGCCTTGGCAAGCCGGGCCGGCGGCGCATTTACCAGCGCTCGCCCTCTTCCCGGCCGCGTCCGGCCCTCCCCGCCAGGATCCTGAAAGTCCCGATGAACGTGCCGATCGCCGCGCTACGCCGCTGGACCTGGCGCGGGACCCCCGGCCGGAGCGGGTGGCTCGGTGCGCCGCTGGCCTTCGGGCTCCTCGCGCTCGCCCTCGTGGCCGGCTTCTGGAACTACCTCGCCGGCGAGGCGCGGCGGGCGGAGGTGGAACGCGGCACCGGCACCATCGCGGGCGTGGAGCGCCTGCTCTCCTCGGTGAAGGATCTGGAGACCGGCGAGCGGGGCTACGTCATCGTCGGGGGCGAGCGCTACCTCGCCACCTACACGGCGTCGCTCGGCGCCATCGACGCGCGGCTCGCCGCGCTGGGAGCCACCGCCGCCGCGCCGGGGCGGGACGCGGCGACGGGCGGAAAGTCGCTCGCCACCCTGGTCGCCGAGAAGCGCGATTTCGCCGCCCGGGTCGTGGCCCTGCGCACGGAGCAGGGGTTCGAGGCGGCCACCGCCCTCGTGCGCACCGAGGAGGGCAAGCGGATCATGGATGCGATCCGGGCCGAGTCCGCCGCGATCCAGGCGGAGACCGGCCGCCGCATCGAGGGCATTCAGGACCGGGACCGCCTGCGCGCGCTCCTCCTCTCCCTCGTCAGCGGACTGTCGGCGCTCGGCGCGATCGTGCTCCTCGCCCGCCTCGCCCTGGTGCGGCGCCGCGAGTCGCTGCGCATGACGCGCCTCCTCGACGGAGTGCTGGCCAACGCCCCCGTCGGCCTCGGCTTCCTCGACCGGGACCTCAAGATCCGCCACATGAACCGGGCGCTCGCCACCATGAGCGAGCGCGGCTTCGGGGCCGATCTCGGGGCGCCGATCTGGGCGATGCTGCCGACGCTCCGGGAAGAGCTCGCCCCGAAGCTCGCCGCCGCCCTGCAGGAGGGCCTCGTCACGCCCGACGTGCCGGTGGCGGTTCCGGCGCCGAGCGCGCCGGGCGGCGTCCGCCACTTCTCGATGAGCTTCTATCCGCTGCGCGGCGCGGCGCACGAGCGGGACGTCGAGGGCGTCGGCCTCGTCGTCCTCGACGAGACGATCCGGCGGATGGCGCAGGAGCGCCTGGCTCGCAGCGAGGAGCGCTTCCGCTCCCTCATCGAGGCCTCCGCCGCGATCGTCTGGACCGCCGATCCCGAGGGCAACCTGCACCCGCGCCAGACCGCCTGGGCCCGCTTCACGGGTCAGGACGAGGCGGCCTATGCGGGGCTCGGCTTCCTCGACGCCGTCCACCCGGACGACCGTGCCCACACCCGTGCCGCCTGGGCCCACGCGGTGCAGACCCTCACCCCCTACGAGACCGAGCACCGCCTGCGCCGCCGGGACGGCGCCGACCGCCACATGAGCGTGCGCGCCGTGCCGATCCTGGAGGAAGGCGGCACCCTGCGGGAATGGGTCGGCACACACGCCGACATCACCGAGCGCAAGGAGGCCGAGGCGCAGATCGCCGCTGCTAAGGAGGCTGCCGAGGAGGCGAACCGGGCGAAGAGTCAGTTCCTCGCCAACATGAGCCACGAGCTGCGCACGCCCCTCTCGGCGGTCATCGGCTATTCCGAGATGCTGCAGGAGGAGCTGGAGGATCTCGGCGAGCCCGCTCTGATCGCCGACATGCGCAAGATCGAGTCGAACGCCCGCCACCTCCTCGGCCTCATCAACGACGTCCTCGACCTCTCGAAGATCGAGGCCGAGCGCGTCGAGATCTTCGCAGAGGATTTCTCGGTCGCCGAGGTGGTCGAGGAGGTCGCCGCCACCGTCGAGGGCTTGGTCGAGAAGAAGGGCAACCGGCTGAACCTGACGGTCGCCGGCGAGATCGGCACGGCCCACACCGACGTGACGAAGCTGCGCCAGTGCCTGATCAACCTCCTCAGCAACGCGGCGAAGTTCACGCAGGGCGGGGAGATCTCGCTCGCGGTCGCGCGGGAGGCGGACGACACGCTCCGCTTCACCGTCACCGACACCGGCATCGGCATGAACCCGGAGCAGGTCGGCCGTCTGTTCGAGCGTTTCGTCCAGGCCGACGCCTCGACCACCCGCCGCTTCGGCGGCACGGGGCTCGGCCTCTCGATCACCCGCGCCTTCGCGCACATGCTCGGCGGCGACATCGCGGTCGAGAGCCGGGAGGGCGAGGGCACCCGCTTCACCCTGAGCCTGCCTGCCCGCTACGTCCCGCCCGCCGAGGAGGCGCCCCTGCCCGCGCCGGCCGGGAGCGGCGAGGGCGCCGGCATCCTCGTCATCGACGATGACGCCGCGACCCGCGATCTCCTCGCCCGCTTCCTGGAGCGCGACGGCTTCCGGGTCGCCACAGCAAGCGACGGCCGGACGGGCCTGGAGCGCGCCAGGAGCCTGCGCCCCCGCGCCATCCTCCTCGACGTCACCATGCCTCACATGGACGGCTGGTCGGTGCTGCGGGCGCTGCGCGCCGACCCGGACCTCGGGGCGACGCCGATCATCATGGTCACGGTGCTCGACGAGGAGACCCTCGCCTTCTCCCTCGGCGCCACCGACTACCTGCACAAGCCGATCGAGTGGGACCACCTGAAGGCGGTCACCGACCGCTTCCGGCCCGGCCCCGGCGGCGGCCCGATCCTCGTCGTGGACGACGACGCGGATGCCCGCGAGCGGCTGGCCGCCTACCTGACCCGCGAGAACCTTCCCGTGCGCACGGCCGAGCACGGCGGCACCGCGCTGACCGCCGTGGCGGCCGAGAAGCCGGGCCTGATCCTGCTCGACCTGATGATGCCGGAGGTGGACGGCTTCGCCTTCCTGCGCCGCCTGCGCGCCCGGGCCGATTGGCGCGACATCCCCATCGTGGTTCTCACCGCCAAGGACATCACCGCCGAGGATCGCCGCCGCCTCGCGGGACAAGCGGACCGTGTGATCGCCAAGGGCTCGCTGAGCCTCGCGGATCTGGCGCGGGAGGTGCGGGAACTCGTGGGGGGCGAGGCGGCGGCGTAGCGCTCACGCGCCGAGGAACGTCGCGAAGGCGATTCCCGCACCGAAGAAGGTGGCTCCGGCCGCCATGCCAGCGCTGCCGACCTGCCACGCCGCGAGGCAACAGTCTCGCTCAATCGAACCGGTTCGTCCGATCGGGATCAGAATGGCGGATCCGCGGCAGGCGTCCATCGGTAACACCGCGTGCGTCGAGGAAGGCCTACGACTCCCGGTCGAAGCGGAAGGCGCCCGCGAGGCGCGGCATGCCGATGCGCTCGTAGAAGGCGTCGGCTCCGGGGGCGGCGGCGAGCATCACCGCCACCTCCGGCCCCGTCCTCTCCCGCACGATCTCGAGGAGGCGGCGGCCGATGCCGCGGCCCTGGACGGCGCGGTCCACCGCGAGATCGGAGACGTAGGCGCACCACGCGAAATCGGTGATCACCCGCGCGACGCCGACGAGGTTGCGCTCCGGCACCAGCGCCCGGGCCGTCACGATCAGGTTCGCGCCGGCGAGCATGCGGGCGAGGCGCGGCTCGTCCCCGGGCCGCCGGGCGGCCAGACCGGAAGCGGCCAGCACGCGGCGGAACTCCGCCGCGCTCAAGGCCGGCTCGACGCCGTAGGCGATGCCGGGCGTCGCCATGCCCTCAGGCCGAGTAGCTGCCGTGGCAGTGCTTGTACTTCTTGCCCGAGCCGCAAGGGCAGGGCTCGTTGCGGCCGACGCGGCCCCAGGTCGTGGCGTCCGAGGGGTCGCGCTCCAGCACGGCCGCGTCCGCCGAGAGTTCCTGGGCCGCGTAGCCGTAGGCCGGGCCCGCTCCGCCGTCGCTGCCCGTGCCGCGGCCGCCATAGGCCATCTCGTTCTCGCCGGTCACGGGGTCGAGATGCTGGGCGAACATCGGCGGCAATTCGGGGCTCTCCAGCCCGCCGAACGGGCCGCTCCCCCCGGCCTCCGGCTCCTGGTAGACGATTTCGATGCGCGCAAGCTGGCCGGTGACCTGCTCGCGCAGGTTCGCCACGAGGCCGTTGAAGAGGTCGAAGGCCTCGGACTTGTACTCGTTCAGGGGGTCGCGCTGGGCGAAGCCGCGCCAGCCGATCACCTGCCGCAGATGGTCGAGGGTGACGAGGTGCTCGCGCCAGAGATGGTCGAGTGTCTGCAGGAGAACCTGCTTCTCGATGTAGGTCATCACCTCGGGCGTGTTTTTCTCGACGCGCTCCGCGTAGGCCTCGTCGGCGGACTTGCGCAGGCGCTCGCGCATCTCCTCGTCGGCGATGCCCTCCTCCTTCGCCCAATCCTCCACCGGCACGTCGAGGTTGAGCACGCCCTGGACGCGCTCGCGCAGGCCCGCCACGTCCCACTGCTCGGCGTAGGCGTTCTCGGGGATGTGCACGCTCACGAGATCGTCCACGACGCCGTGGCGCATGTCGTCGACCGTCTCGCGCACGCTCTCCTGGCCCATGAAGTCGCGGCGCTGCTCGAAGACCACCTTGCGCTGGTCGTTCATCACGTTGTCGTACTTGAGCACGTTCTTGCGCATGTCGAAGTTGCGCGCCTCGACCTTCTGCTGCGCCTTCTCGATGGCCTTGTTGATCCAGGGGTGGATGATCGCCTCGCCCTGCTCCAGGCCGAGGCGCTGCAGCATCCCGTCCATGCGGTCGGAGCCGAAGATGCGCATGAGATCATCTTGGAGCGACAGGTAGAACTTCGAGCGGCCGGGATCGCCCTGGCGCCCGGAGCGGCCGCGGAGCTGGTTGTCGATGCGCCGCGATTCGTGGCGCTCGGTGCCGATGATGTAGAGGCCGCCGGGCAGGGCCTTCTTGCGGCCGGCCTCCGCGTCGGCCGGTTCGCCCGACGCCAGCACCTTGGCGCGGTTCTCGTCGATCTCGGTCTTGATCCGCGCGATCGCGGCCTCGCGCTCGGCCCCTCGGGCAGGTCGGCGAGCTCCTTCTCGATGCGCATCTCCAGGTTGCCGCCGAGCTTGATGTCGGTGCCGCGGCCGGCCATGTTCGTGGCGATCGTGATGGCGCCGGGCACGCCGGCCTCGGCCACGATGTAGGCCTCCTGCTCGTGGAAGCGGGCGTTCAGCACCGCGAAGCGCTTCGTGACCCGGCCCTCACGGGCGGCCGCGTAGACGTCGGTCAGGGCGTGCGGGTCCGAGTAGTCGAGCAGGCTGTAGCCGTGCTTCTTCAGAAGCTCGGCGAGGTACTCGGACTTCTCGATCGAGCCGGTGCCGACGAGGATCGGCTGGTGGCGACCATGCGCCTTGTCGATCTCCGCGATGATGCCGGCGTACTTCTCCTCGACCGTGCGGTAGACCTCGTCGTCCTCGTCGACGCGCTCGACCTCCTTGTTGGTCGGGATCTCGACGACTTCGAGCTTGTAGATCTCGGCGAACTCGTCGGCCTCAGTCGCGGCCGTTCCGGTCATGCCGGCGAGCTTCTTGTAGAGGCGGAAGTAGTTCTGGAAGGTGATCGAGGCGAGCGTCTGGTTCTCGGGCTGGATCGTGACGCGCTCCTTGGCTTCCAGCGCCTGGTGCAGCCCTTCCGAGTAGCGCCGTCCCTGCATCATGCGGCCGGTGAACTCGTCGATGATCACCACCTCGTCGTTGCGGACGATGTAGTCCTTGTCGCGCGTGAACAGGGTGTTGGCCCGGAGCGCCTGGTTCACGTGGTGGACGAGGGTGACGTTGTGCGCGTCGTAGAGGTCGCCCTCCTTGAGGAGGCCGGCCTCGCGCATCGCCTCCTCGACGAACTCGTTGCCCTCTTCCGTGAGCGAGACGGTGCGCTGCTTCTCGTCGAGGTCGTAATGCGCCTTCACGAGGCGGGGCATGATCGCGTCGACGGAGACGTAGAGCTCGGAGCGGTCGTCGACGGGGCCGGAGATGATGAGCGGCGTGCGCGCCTCGTCGATCAGGATCGAATCGACCTCGTCGACGATGGCGAAGTTGTGCCCACGCTGCGAGAGCTGGGACATCTCGTACTTCATGTTGTCGCGAAGGTAATCGAAGCCGAACTCGTTGTTCGTGCCGTAGGTGATGTCGCAGGCGTAACTCGCCTTGCGCTGCTCGTCGTCGAGCCCGTGCACGATGATGCCGACCGACATGCCGAGGAAGCGGTAGATCCGGCCCATCCACTCGGCGTCGCGCGAGGCGAGGTAGTCGTTGACGGTGACGACGTGCACGCCCTTGCCCGCGAGGGCGTTGAGGTAGACGGGCAGCGTCGCCACCAGCGTCTTGCCCTCGCCGGTCTTCATCTCGGCGATGCCGCTCTCGTGCAGCACCATGCCGCCGATGAGCTGAACGTCGAAATGGCGCTGGCCGAGCACGCGCTTGGCCGCCTCGCGGACGGTGGCGAAGGCGGGGACTAGGATGTCGTCGAGGCTCTTGCCGGCCGCGAGCTCGGCCTTCAGCGCGTCGGTGCGGGCGCGCAGCTGATCGTCGGACAGCGCGGCGATCTCGGATTCGAGGGCATTGATCGCGGCGACACGCGGACGATAGCCCTTGACGCGCCGGTCGTTGGACGAACCGAAAATCTTCTTGGCGAGGGCACCGAGCATCGTGAACCTGCGGTCGTGCGAGCAGTCAAAGCGAATGGGGCGGGCTTATAGAGGTAAATATCGGCGGGCGCATCTGAAAGAGGCCCCGTTCGGCGACCGCTGCCGCGGGGCCGTCGACCGATGCCGGAGAACGGCCGAGCTTCGCGAAGCGTTCCTCACGATCGGGTGTGCCGGCCTCGCCCTCCGACGCGGCAAAGCTTGCGTTCGGACGCGAGCCATTCCACCTGTGTCGCCGATGCCCGCGGCCGCCGCGCCGCTTCCGATGCCCCGAACGAGACCTCCGCCGGCGCCCCGGACGAAGGCCCAGGGGCCGACTGCCCAAGGATTCCGACCGCATGCCGATCCTCCACACCCTGCGCCGCGCCAGCGCGCTCGCGCTGGTCCTGAGCTTGCCGGCCACGGCCTGGGCCCAGACGACGACGCCCGCCGCCGCGCCGGCGCCCTCCGCCGCGCCCGAGACGGTCGTCGCCAAGGTGAACGGCGCCCCGATCACGCAGGGGGACCTAAACGTGGCGGGCGAGGATCCGGCGCTCTCGCTGCCGGGCGTCGAGGATGCGCAGAAGAAGAACCTCCTCGTCGACTACATGATCGACCTCAAGGTCGGTGCGCAGGCGGCCGAGGCCGCCAAGGTCGGCGAGACGCCGGACTTCAAGCGCAAGCTCGCCTATTTCCGCGACAAGCTCCTCCTCGACGAGTACCTCGACCGCGAGGCCAAGAAGGCGGCGACGCCCGAGGCGGCCCGCGCCCTCTACGACCAGACGGTCAAGGCGATGAAGCCCGAGGAGGAGATCCACGCCCGGCACATCCTCGTCGACAACGAGGGCGACGCGAAGAAGATCGCCGAGCGCATCAAGGGCGGCGAGGACTTCGCCAAGGTCGCGGCCGAGGCCTCGAAGGATCCGGGCTCGAAGACCGAAGGGGGCGATCTCGGCTGGTTCACCAAGGAGCGCATGGTGGCGCCCTTCGCCGAGGCCGCCTTTAAGCTGCCGGTCGGCCAGGTCTCGGACCCGGTCAAGACGCAGTTCGGCTGGCACGTGATCAAGGTCGAGGAGAAGCGCACGAAGCCGATCCCGGGCTTCGAGGAGATGAAGGAGCAGGTCGACCAGTACCTGACCCGCAAGGCGCAGCAGGACCTCATCGTGAAGCTGCGCGAGGGCGCCAAGGTGGAGCGCACCGACGCCGCCCCCGCCGTGGCGCCTCCGCCGCCCGAGACGAAGAAGCCCTGAGGACCGGGCTTCCCTTCGGAGGCACGGCGATGCCGAGGCGAGGACGCCCGCCCTCGCCTCACCACCCCGGGCCTCGCGGAGGCGGACCATGCTGGCCGGATTGCTCGCGCTCACGGTCGCCGCGCTGTTCTCGGGCGCCGCGCTCTACATCAACGTCGCCGAGCAGCCGGCCCGCCTGGGGCTCGACGACCGCGCCCTGCTCGCGCAGTGGCAGCCGGCCTACCGGCGCGGCTACGCCATGCAGGCCACGCTCGCCGTGCTCGGCTTCCTGTGCGCGGCCGCCGCGTGGTGGCAGACCGGCCACCGCGCCTTCCTGATCGGCGGCCTCGTGCTCCTCGCCAACTGGCCCTACACGCTCCTCGGCATCCTGCCGACGAACCGGCTCCTCATGGCGACGAGACCCGCCGAGGCCGGCCCGGAGAGCCGCCGCCTGATCGAGCGCTGGGCGCGCCTGCACGCGGTGCGCACCGGCCTCGGCCTCGCCGCAACGATCATTATCCTGACCGCGCTGCGTTGATCGCGATCAAGCCGGACGGTCAGGCGACGTCGGGGTCAGGTAGGACGAGGCTGACGCCGGCGTCGACACGACGGGGCTCATCTCCCCCGCGCGGCGCTGCGCCATCAGCTCCAGGATGGCCAGGACGAGCCAGGGGCAGCCGATTCCGATGAAGAAGGCCATCTGATCCCTCGTGAGCGACGGCCTGATCGGCCTTGGCCGTACAAGGATAGGACGGTGCGCCGTCTCAGCAAGACGGCTTCGCTCGCAGCGCGACCCGCTCCCGGCGGCCCGCCTCGGCGCGGCGCGGTTTCAGGGTGGCGCGGTGTCAGCGTGGTTCATGGCGGCCGAGGAGCAGCAGGAGCTCGCCCTGCCCCGCCGTACCGGTCTTGGCGAAGATCGCCTTGAGGTGCGAGCGCGCCGTCGGCATCGAGATCCTGAGGGCGGCGGCGCATTCCGCCACGCCGCGGCCCGAGAGCAGCGCCTCGCAGAGGGCGATCTCGCGGGGCGTCAGGCCGTAGAGCCGCTTCAGGATGCCCTCGTCCGGCAGCTTGGTCTCCTCGAGGTCGATGATCCTGAGGAGGGCGCGGGCGCCGTCGAAATATTGGAGCCCGGCCTTGTGCAGGGGCTGGGCCCGCAGAAGGAGCGGCCGGCGGCCCGGCCGCTCGACGATGACGGGGGCCAGCGCCGGGCTGTCGGGCTGCAGCCCGGACCAGATCGCGGCCGCGACATGCGCCTGCAGCGCTGCGCTCGCCCGCAGGTCGCCCGGGACCACGAGGGCGCCCCGCCGTACGTCGAGGGGCCCGCCGAGGAAGCGCTCCGCGGCGCTGCCGGTGCGCAGCACGCGCCCTGTCCGGTCGAGGAGAAGCGCCGGCACGCGCAGCGATTCGATCGTGTCGACGATCCCGTCGAGCCGGGTCATGCCGACGTCCCGTGCCAGGGTGGCGGCCCGGCCGAGGGGGGCGATGAGCCGCCGCACGGCCCGCTGCTCGTCCGGCGTGAACGGGCCCTGCTCGATCGTGCGCTGCAGGGTGAGGCACCAGACGTCGTCGCCGACGGTGACGAGGAGGCCGGCGAACCACTGGAACCCGTGCGAGCCCAGGAACTCGCTGTAGAACGGGTTCGTGCGCATCGCCTCGGGGGTGGTGATGTCCTGGTCGACGAGGAGGCCGGTGCGGATCAGCTTCGGGATGCCGTGGGCCCGGTAATCGTGCTCGAACCATCCGGTGCTGAAATAGGCCGCCGTCAGCGCCTCCATCGAGTCGCTCGACGGTATGCCCGGCACCCGGCCCTGGATGGGCAGCGCCCCGGCGCCCCGGCTGCCCGTCGCCGCGACAATCCGGGAGACCGCCTCAGGCCACGCCTCGGGCCGGATCGCGGCCGAGATCAGCGTCTCCTCGATGCCGCGTAGACTGTCATCGTCGAGGTGCATCGGCCCTCCGGCGGCACCTGCGCGAGATGATGCGCGGGAGCCTGCCCGGGAGGCTACGCAGTCAAATCAGGAGAGGAAAGTATCGGCAGCTTTCGTCGGGCCCTTTTCAGACCCAACCCTGGAGTTCCCGTCGCACGATGTGCTCGATCACACGCATGCCGAGGTCGGAATCGTTGAGGCAGGGAATGTAGGCGAAGTGCTCGCCGCCGTTCTCCTCGAAATAGTGGCGGTTCTCGCCGTCCAGTTCTTCGAGGGTTTCCAGACAATCGGCGGTGAAGCCCGGCGCCACGATGGCGAGCCGCTTCACGCCGCTCCTGGCCAGGGCCTGCACCGTCTCGTCGGTGTAGGGCTTCAGCCATTCCTCGTTGCCGAAGCGCGACTGGAAGGTGACGCGCATCCGCTCGGGCGAGAAGCCCAGCGCCTCGCGGATCAGGCGACCGGTCTTCACGCACTGGCAATGGTAGGGGTCGCCCTTGAGGAGGTAGCTCTTCGGCACGCCGTGGAAGGAGGTGAGGATCACCTCCGGCTCGAAATCGAGCTTGGCCAGTCCCTCGCGGATCGATCGGGCAATCGCCTCGATGTAGACGGGATCGTCGTGGTAGGGCGGCGAGACCCTCACCGTCGGCTGCCAGCGCATCTGCATGAGCGCCTTGAAGGCTTGGTCGCAGGCGGTGGCCGAGGTCGCGGCGGCGTATTGCGGGTAGAGGGGCACCAGCAGGATCCGCTCGCAGCCCTGGTCGAGGAGCGCCTGGATGCGCAGCGAGACCTCGGGCTTGCCGTAGCGCATCGCCCAGTCGACCACGACCGAATCGCCCATCGCCGCCTGCAGCTTCTCGCACTGGCCGCGGGTGATGGTCTTGAGCGGGCCCTCATCGCGCTCGTTGTTCCAGACGCTGGCGTAGTCCCGGCCCTTGGGGCCCGGCCGCTTCGTCAGGATGATCAGGTTGAGGAGCGGCCACCAGATCAGGCGCGGCACCTCGATGACGCGCCGGTCGGAGAGAAACTCCTTCAGGTAGCGCCGCATCGGCCAGTAGCTGGTGCCCTCGGGCGTGCCGAGATTCATCAGGAGCACGCCGACGCGGCCCCAGCGCACCGGCGGGTGCTCGGCGGGAAGCGGTGCGCCCTGCGCGCCCGCAATCCCGGCCGAAGCCTGCGGCAGGATGGCCTGGCCGGTCTGGAGCGTGGCGGGTTCGACGCGTTCGTTCATCGGTTTCCGGCCCGAGGGCCGCTTTCTGGCACGGCCGCCGAGGAGGCCGGCGACACGGTTTCGTGAGGATGGGGCGGATCCGCGCGCGACCACGCCGCGGTTGTCCGCGCGTCCATATCTATCTAGAGCACGGAGCCTGCCAGCGAAGACACGACAGGACAGGCCGCGACATGCCGTCTCCCCGCTACTTCATCAACCACTTCATGCCGTTCACGGGCTACCCCTACACGGGTGCGCCCACGGCCTGCAATCTGTGCGGCTCGCGAGAGGCGGTCACGGTGGCGGAGACGGACCGCCGGCTCAAGACCCTGCGCTCGATCGCCTGCACGGAGTGCGGGCTGATTCGCACCGATCCGATGCCGACGCCGGCCGAGCTCGCGGAGTATTACGCGAACGCCTACCGGGCCGATTACCAGCTCGCCTTCGCGGGCGGTCCGCCTCGCCACCACCTCAACCGCTCGGCCCGGGAGGCGGCATTCCGCGCCGATCTCCTCGCGCCGATGCTGCGGCCGGGTGCCCGCGTCCTCGATTTCGGCTCGGGCTCGGGCGAGTTCCTCGCCGCCGTGCGGGCGCGGGGCTGCGAGGCGATCGGCGTCGAGCCCGGCCGCGACTACGCGGCCTATGCCCGGCAGACGCACGGGGTCGAGGTGCTGGACGACGCGGGCGACGAGCGCTTCGAGCCCGGCTACTTCGACGTGATCACCACCCACCACGTGATGGAGCACCTGCGCGACCCGGCCGACGTGATGGAGCGCCTCGCCCGCTGGCTGAAGCCGGACGGCGTGCTCTACGCGGCCGTGCCCAACATGGCGGCCACCGCCAAGCCCCCGCACGAGCGCTTCCACTTCGCCCACGTCCACGGCTTCGTGCGCGAGACCTTCGATCTCACCGCCCGCCGGGCCGGCCTCGTGCCCCACACCGATTACTGGCGGGAGGACACCACGGTCGTCTACCGGAAGACGGACGAGCCCGTGGGCCGGCTCGCCGCCCCCGGCCTCGCCCGGCGCCTCGCTGAGGAATTGAAGCCGATGCCGCCCGGCGCCTACCTCGCCTCCGGCGCCTGGATCTGGCCGATGGTGCGCCGGAACGCCAAGGCCGTGCGCGACACCTTCGCGTCGCGCTGATGCGCTAGACCGATCGGCCCCCTTCCGGAGACAGCCGCGCGATGTCGCAACCCAGCCGCCGCCAGACCCTCGGCCTCGGTCTCGGCGCCGGGCTCGCCGCGGGGTTGCCGGCCGCGGCGGAGGAGCGCCCGGCCGCGCCCGAGGCCACCTTCAGCCTGCTCCTCGTCAACGACGTCTACCAGATGGCCGAGGTCGACGGCTGGGGCGGCTTCGCGCGGCTCAACGCCGTGGTGAAGGCGGAGCGGGCGCGCGGCGTGCCGATGCTCTACGCGCATGCGGGCGACACGCTCTCGCCCTCCCTGATGTCGGGCATCGACAAGGGCGCGCACATCGTCGAACTCCTCGACCGCGCCCCGCCCGACGTGTTCGTGCCCGGCAATCACGAGTTCGATTTCGGCCCGGCCGTGTTCTTCCAGCGCATGCGCGAGGCGGCCTTCCCGGTCTTTGCCGCGAACCTCCGGGGCGCGGACGGCAGGCCCCTCACGGGCGTGCAGGACCGGACCATCGTGGAGCTCGGCGGAATCCGGGTCGGCATCGTCGGGATTTCGCTGGCCAGCACCCCGGAAAAGTCGCAGAGCGGCGACCTCCGCTGCGGCCCCGAGATGGAGACGCTCGCCGACCAGGCCGAGCAGCTCCGCCGGGAAGGAGCGGAGATCGTCGTCGGCGTCGCCCACACCGCGCGGCCCACCGACCGGGCGATCGTGGCGGCGGGCCTCGTCGACATCCTGCTCTCCGGCCACGACCACGACCTCCTCGTCCATTACGACGGGCAGCGGGTGCTGGCGGAATCGAGCGTCGACGCCCACTACGTCACCTCGATCGACGTCACCGTGACGGTGACGGGCGAGGGACCGGCCCGGCGCGTGACGTGGCGCCCGCGCTTCCGCATCCACGACACCGCGACCGTGACGCCGGACCCGGAGACGCTGGCGATCGTGAACCGGCTCGAAGGGGAACTCTCCCGCGAGCTCGACGCGCCGCTCGGCGCGACGCGCACGGCCCTCGACAGCCGCGTCGCCACGGTGCGGGCCCGCGAATCGAGTTTCGGCGACCTCGTCGCCGACGCGCTCCGCGCCGCCACCGGTGCCGAGGCCGCGATCATGAACGGCGGCGGCATCCGGGGGAACCGCCTCTACCCGGCGGGAAGCGTGCTGACGCGGCGGGACATCCTGACGGAGCTTCCCTTCGGCAACACGACCGTGCTCGTCGCGATCTCGGGCGCGCAGCTGCGCGCCGCGATCGAGAACGGGCTCGCCGATTTCGGGCGCACGGCCGGGCGGATGCTGCAGGTCTCGGGGCTGATTGTGACCCTCGATCCGGAGGCGCCGCGGGGGGCGCGGGTGGTCTCGATCGCAGTCGGAGGCGAACCCCTCGACCCGGGCCGCACCTACCGGGTCGCCTCGAACAGCTTCCTCTACGACGGGGGCAACGGCTACGGGGTGCTCGCGAAGGGCCGCACGCTCATCGGCGCCACCGACGGCAAGCTCGTCGCCAACGAGGTGATGGCCTACATCCGGGCCAACGCCCCCCTCGACGTCGCCTCCGGGCAGCGCATCCTGGTCCGCTGATGACAGTCACGCCCGTTGCCGCGGCGCTCGCGCGCTTCCGCGCCTCCGGCTCGCCCTGGGCCGAGCTTCCCTTCTTCGCCGACGGCGCCGCCGAGCGGGTGGCCGAACGGGTCGATGCCCGCATCGCGTCCGGCGCGCACGTGCTGCCCGACCCCGGGAACATCTTCCGGGCGCTCGCCCTGACCCCGCCGGATTCCGTCAAGGTCGTGATCCTGGGGCAGGACCCCTACCCGACGCCGGGCGACGCCAACGGGCTCGCCTTCTCCTACGTGGGGACGGGCCGCCTGCCGGCCTCGCTCAAGGTCATCCTGGCGGAGGTGGCGCCGGGCCGGCCGGGGAGCGGCGACCTCACGCCCTGGGCGCGCCAGGGGGTGCTCCTCCTCAACAGCGCGCTGACCGTGGAGGCGGGCAAGTCCGGGGCGCATCTGCGCTACGGCTGGGCGCGCCTCACCGACGAGGCGGTGGCGGCGGTGTCCGCCCGGCCCGAACCCGCCGCGTTCCTGCTCTGGGGGGCGCAGGCCCGGGGACGGGCCGTCCTGATCGACGGCGAGCGCCACTGCGTGATCGAGAGCGGGCACCCCTCCCCCCTGAACCGGGCCCGCGACTTCCCGGGCTCCGACCCGTTCGGACGGGCGAATGCGTGGCTGGAGACGCGGGGGCTCGCGCCGATCGAATGGCGGCTGTAGCCCGGGCTCAGTCGTCGTCGCCGCCCGCGTACATCCGCTCGGCCATGCCCTCCTCCAGCATCAGCCGGGCGCGGGCGCGCAGCTTCTCGGTCTCGCTCTTGAGCTGGCCGCAGGCCGCCAGGATGTCCCGCCCCCGCGGCGTGCGCACGGGCGAGGCGTAGCCGGCGTTGAACACGATCTCGGAGAAGCGCTCGATCCGCTCCCAGTCGGAGCATTCGTAGCGGCTGCCGGGCCAGGGGTTGAACGGGATCAGGTTGATCTTGGCCGGGATCCCCTTGAGGAGGCGCACCAGCTCGCGCGCATCGGCGTCCGTATCGTTGACGCCCTTGAGCATCACGTACTCGAAGGTGATGCGGCGGGCGTTGTTGAGTCCCGGGTAGCGGCGGCAGGCATCGAGGAGATCGGCGATCGGGTATCTGCGGTTCAAGGGCACCAGCTCGTCGCGCAGGTCGTCGCGCACCGCGTGGAGCGAGATCGCCAGCATGGCGTGCGCCTCCTCGCCGAGCCGCTGCATCTGCGGCACCACGCCGGAGGTCGAGACCGTGATGCGGCGGCGCGACAGGCCGAGGCCCTCCTGGTCCGACATCACGCCGACCGCGTCGATCACGTTGTCGACGTTGTAGAGGGGCTCGCCCATGCCCATGAACACGATGTTCGTGACGAGGCGCCCCACCTCGCCGCCGCCGCTCGCGTCGCGCGAGGGCATCTGGCCGACGAAGTCGCCGAGCTCGTCGCGCGCCACGATCAGCTGCGAGACGATCTCGGCCGTCGAGAGGTTGCGCACGAGGCGCTGGGTGCCCGTGTGGCAGAACGAGCAGGTCAGCGTGCAGCCGACCTGGGACGAGACGCAGAGCGTGCCCCGGTCCGGCCCCGGGATGTAGACGCACTCGATCTCGGCGCCGCGATTGTGATCGTGCGCGCCGGTCGGCGCCATGCGCAGGAGCCACTTGCGGGTGCCGTCGCGGGAGACCTGGGCGGTGACGATCTCGGGCCGGTCGAGGGTGTAGTGCTCGGCGAGCAGCGCCTTCAGGCCCTTGCCGACATTCGTCATCTGATCGAAGTCGCGGGCGCCGCGCACGTTGAGCCAGTGCCAGATCTGGCCCGAGCGCATGCGGCTCTCGCGCTCCGGCACGCCGACGGCGACGAGCCGCGCCTTCAGATCCGCCCGGGTGAGCCCGACGAGGGAGGCGCGCCGGCCCGGCAGGGGGGCATCCGCCTCGGGCCGGAACTCGGGCGTCTTCTCGATTGCGGGAACGGCGCTGCCTGCGCGCCGGGCGGTGTCGAACGACGCCGTCGCCATGATCGTCTCGGAGCCTTCGGAGAGGGATATCCGCCGCATATAGGGGAAAAGCGGCCGAAACGCGAACCGGGGCCGGGGCAAGGGGGCGGGGCAAGAATGGGATACGGGGATATCGAGCCCTCGTCATCGGCGCGTCCCATCACGGCGATTGACGGCAGGGCCTCCTCACCCCGGCGCGCCCAGCGCCTCGCAGCGGAAGGCGCCGTAATCGGCGCGGGCCAGGCGCTCGGCCAGCGCCGGCAGGAACAGGCCGGCCTCCTCGGCGAGCGTCCAGGGCGGGTTGACGACGACGAGGCCGGTGCCGGTGAGGCGGCTTGGATCCGGGCGGTCGATCATCAGGTCGAGGCGGAGCGCCGGCCGCTCCAGGGCGGCGTCGAGGTCGGCGACCATGCGGTCGACGGCCGCGACGTCCTTGATCGGGTACCACGCCAGGAAGAGGCCGGTCGGCCATTTCGCCACCGCTTTCGCGAGGCGGGTGCCGAGGCGCTCGATCTCCCCTGGCTTCTCGTAGGGCGGGTCGATCAGGACGAGGCCGCGCCGCTCCGGCGGCGGGATCAGGCTGTTCAACGCCGTCCAGCCGTCGAGGTGCAGCACCTTGGTGCGCGGGTCCTGGTTGTAGCGGGTGCGCAGGGTCTCGGCATCGGCCGGGTGCAGCTCGACGAGCACGCCCTGATCGATCGGGCGCAGGGCCTCGCGGATGAGCGCGGGCGATCCGGGATAGACGCTGGCGCCGTAGCGCGCGATCACCGCGGCCACCGCCGCCCGGTAGGGCGCGAACAGCGCCTCGATCTCGGCGGGGAAGGGCTCGTCGAGGCGGCCCCAGCCGTCCCGCCACTCCGCCGTTCGCCCGGCCTCGTCCCCGGCGAGGTCGTAGAAGCCGATTCCCGCGAAGGCGTCGATCGCCCGGAAGGGCGCCGGCTTGCGCTGCAGGTGGGCGAGCACCCGCGTCAGGACGAGGTGCTTCAGGACATCGGCGAAATTGCCGGCGTGGAAGGCGTGTCGGTAGTTCATGCTCGCTCGGGCCGGCCGCGACGGGATCGCCGCCTCAGCGGGCAGCCTCGACGGCGATCTCCGGGGCGCGGCAATTCTGGCGCGCCACCTCGGGGCAGGAGGTGAAGCCGCGCAGATCCTTGGTGAAGCAGAGGCGCACCTCCTGCAAGCGCCCGCGGGCGCAGGCCACCGCCATCATGTCGGGCCGCAGCCCCTTGTTCGCCAGCACGAATTGCCGCGCGATCTCGATCGGCGCGAGGCGCTGGTCGCCGCCCGCGGCCTTGAGCGCGTCGGGGATCGTCACCGCGGCGCGGGCCTCGCGGGCGGCGCGGAAATAGGAGGCCGGGTCGAGGCCCGAGCAGGTGCCGTGCTTGCGCCACTCGTAGCGGGCGAGCCCCTCGCTCGGGAAGACCTCGCCGGCGATCTCCATGGCCTGCCGGGTCGGCGCGCGCTCGAAGGCCGAGCAGTTCGTCGGGTAGCCGCGGGTGTATTGCGGCCAGAGGCCGTGCACCACGAAGCCGAGGCCGCGCCCCGGCATGCACTGGCGCTCGTCGCGGGAGGCGCCCGCGCCCCCGCAATAGGTCGGCGACCAGGAGAGCGCCAGCACGTAGAAGTCGAAATCGCCCGGCCGGCCGCGCCCGAAGCCGCCGTCATCCTGCGCCGGCGCCGGCGCGGCCAAGAGCAGCGCGGCGAGCGCCGCGAATCCCCGAACACCCTGCTTCATCACCCTCCCCGAGGCAGAAGCGAGCCGGACCGAACGCTTACGGACGCGCCATCCGGCAGGCCGTGGCGTAGGCGTAGGCGAGGTTGCGGTCGAGCCCGTGCACGCAGAACTCGACGCCCCAGGTCGAGCCGATGATGCCGAGACTCTCGCGCACCGAGTAATCGACCTTGCGGCGCACCCCGTCCGAGGTGGTGGCGGTCGCGGTGCAGAAGCGGCGCGGGTAATAGTCGAGGCCCCAGGGGCGCCAGGCCGTGCGCTCGATCCGGTCGTAGGAGACGATCGTCAGCGACGAGTTCCAGAACTTCGCCTCCTTCTCGGCGAACTGGGTCGCGACCTTCTCCAGCACGCCCGGGTCCTGGCAGCCCGGGATGTTGGCGTCGAACGGGAAGGTGCGCTCCTCGGCGGGCTCGATCTCCTCGCGCGCCGAGCGGGCGAGGGCGGGCTCGATCGCGCCGACGAAGGCGAGGCCGAGGCACAGGGCGGCGAGGGTGGGATACGGGCGCATGCCGGCGTCTTCCGCTGGAAATACCTGAGCTTGCGACGATGGACGGTGGCCCCGCGGAGTCAACCCGCGGCTCGCCTCACGCTGCGCTTTCTCGGGCCAGTGGGGTGTGCGGGGCACACCCCTCGCTCGGGCCAGTGGGGTGTGCGGGGCACACCCCCTCGTCAGTAGATCGGGCCGCTGCCGAGGCCGGGGGCGGTGAGCGAGAGCGGCTCCTCCTCGAAGCCCGGAGCGGGCTCCTCGTAGGCGGGTGCGGAGGCGAGGCGGGAGGCAGGCGCCTGCGGGCGGTAGGGGCGCGGCGCGGGCGCGGCGGTGTAGGCCGAGGGCGCGGGTGCCGCGGGCGAGCGGGCGACCTTCGTCGGCGTGCCCCGCGCCGACATCGGCGTGAGGCCGTAGGGATCGTCCTCCTCGACGTCGATCGGCGCCTGCGGCGGGGCCGGCTGGCGTGCGGGCGGGCGCGGATAGGACGAGCGGGCGCCCTCGGCGCCGAGCTGCGGCACGAACTTGATCAGCGGTTGGCAGAGGCGCTTCAGGCCGCGCGGGTCGTGCCGGGCGAGGTCCACGTGGATGTGGTCGTAGTGGAACACGTTGGAGCCCGGGGCCAGCACCGTGGTGAAGCGCTGGCAGGCGCCGAGGAACACCTCGCGCAGGAAGCCCTGCTCGGCCTCGGTGCCGCGCCAGCCGCCCTTGACGGTGATGACGGAGCCGTCGGCGAGCTTGAAGGACATGATGTCCACGGCGTTGCCGAAGGAATGCTCCGAGAGCTTGGCGCCCGCTTGGTTGTTGCGGCCGCGGCAGGCGTAGGAGCCCGCGTTGATCTCGGCCACGGGTTGGCCGAAATACAGGTTCGCCGCCGGCTGGATCGTGTCGGCGAGCCACGCCTCGGCCTCGGCCAGCGCCGGGCAGGCGAGCGTCATGCGCTGCTTGAGGGCGACCGAGCCGTTGCCGAGCCGCGTGACCCGGAACGGCTGCTGCATGCCGCAGGGGCCCGGCCCGTCGATCTCCTTGGCCGGCGTCACGAACTCGGTCTGCTGCACGAGCTTGCGCGAGAGGCAGATCTGCTCCGCCTGGTCGCGCCACGGCTCGCGCCGCTCAAACTTGTTGAGCGCACAGCCGGTGAGCCCCGCGCCGAACAGCGCCAGGGCGGAGAACGCGAAGACGCTACGCCACATGGTCCGGAAGATGCCGCAGGTTGTGTAAAGGGACCGTCAACGCTGGGGCCGCGGGCCGACGCGTTGACAGAGAGGGGCGCTTCGGCCGAACTCCGCCGCCATGCTGTCCCTCGTCGATCTCCGCACCCGCATCGAAGCCGGCACGCTGACGGCGGCCGGCGCCGTCCGCCTGGTCGAGGCAGCCATCGCGCAAGGCGAGCCCAACGTGGGGGCCATCGCCGCGCAGGATCATGCACCGGTGATCTCCGAGGGGGGCCGCTCGCCGGCATCGCGGTCGGGATCAAGGACATCATCGACACCGCCGATCTGCCGACGCAGCTGGGCTCGCCCCTCTATGCGGGCTGGCAGCCGAAGGCGGACGCGGCGATCGTGAGCCGGCTCAAGAGCCTCGGCGCGGTGCCGCTCGTGAAGACGACGACCTCGCCTTTCGCGAGCCTCGACCCGACGGCGACGCTGAACCCGAACGCCCCCGGCGCACGCCGGGCGGCTCCTCGGCGGGCTCGGCCGCCGCGGTGGCCGCCGGGATGCTGCCGCTGGCGCTCGGCACGCAGACCGGCGGCTCGGTGATCCGGCCCGCCGCCTTCTGCGGGGTCGCGGCGATCAAGCCCTCGTTCCGGCTGCTGCCGATGGTGGGGGTGAAGACCTTCTCCTGGGCGCTCGACACGCTGGGATTGTTCGGCGCCGGCATCCGCGACGTCGCCCACGCGCTGGCGCTGATCGCCGAGCGGCCGGCGATCGACCTGCCCGCCACCGAGCCCGGCGCGCCGCGCATCGGCCTCGTGCGCCTGGACTTCGCGGGCGCCGCCGACCCGGAGGCCGAGGCGGCGCTCGGCCGGGCCGTCCGCGCCGCGGAAGGGGCAGGCGCCCGCGTGCGGGACCTCGCCCTGCCGGAGCCCCTGCCGGAGGCGTGGGCCCGCCACGGCATCATCCAGGATTTCGAGGCGCGCCAGGCGCTCGCCTGGGAATACGCCGCGCATCGCGCGGCCCTCTCCGGGAAGCTCGGGGCCCAGCTCGACCGGGCGCAGGACATCACGGCCGCGGCCTACGACGACGCCCGACGCCACGCCCACCGGGCCCGGGCGTCCTCAAGGACCTGTTCGCGGAGTTCGACGTGCTGCTGACCTACTCGGCCCCGGGCTATGCCCCGGAGGGCCTCGGCTCCACGGGCGACCCGCGCTTCAACAGGCTCTGGACCCTGATGGGCGTGCCCTGCGTGAACTTGCCGGTGCCGGGCGACGGCCCGCCGCTCGGCGTCCAGGTCGTCGCCCGCTTCGGCGACGACGGCCGGGCGCTCGCCGCCGCCCGGATGATCGAGCGGGGGCTGGCGGCGGGCTAGCTCGCCTCCTCGCCCAGCGTCTCCTCGACGTAGAGCTGCTCCAAGAGTACCTTCATCACGGCGAGCAGCGGCAGCGCCAGGGCGATGCCCCAGAGGCCGAACAGGACGCCGAGCAGCAGCTGGCCGGCGAAGATCGTCGCGGGCGGGATGTCGAGGGCCCGCTTCTGGATGATGGGGGTGAGCAGGTAGCTCTCCAGCGTCTGCACCGCGAGGTAGACGCCAAGCGCGCCGAGCACGGCGCTGAGACCCGTGGCGAGGCTCGCCAGCAGGATCACGATGCCGGCGATCAGCGGGCCGATCGTCGGGATGAAGGCCAGGAGCCCCGCCTGCAGGCCGAGGATCAGCGAGCCGCCGACGCCGAGAAACCAGAGGCCGGCCCAGGTGCACAGGAAGATCACCGCCATGGTGACGAGCTGGCCGAACAGCCAGTGGCGCAGGGTCTCGCCCATGCCGTCGAGCACCTTGGCGCCCCGCCAGCGGTGGCGCGGCGGCACGAAGCGCAGGAGCCCGTCCCGGTAGCTCCCCGGATCGGCCGCGAAGGCGACGCCGAGGAAGACGATGACGAGCACGTTGCCGAGCGCGTTGAACAGGCCGAGGATCACGGAGGCCGCGGGGCCGAGCACGCTGCCCGCGTCCGACAGGAGCGTGCCGGGGCTCTTCAGCGCCCCGGAAGCGAGGCCGGCGAGGCCGCCGGACTTCTGCCCGTGCCCGTCCTCCGGCTTGTTCGTCTTCTCGGCCTGACCGGAGGCCGGCTCGCCGCCACCCTCCTGCCCGGTCCCCTCCACGGCGTTGAGGAGCGGCACGTCGAGGCCGTGCGCCTTCAGCCACTCGCTGACCGTGCCCGTCTGCTGGCGGATGGTCTGGCCGAGGTCGCGCCCCTGCTGCGCCACGGTCGCCCCGCCGAACGCGACGAGGCCGACCGTGCAGGCGGCGAGCGCGACGCTGGCGATGGCGAGCCGCAATGAGCGTCGCACGGGCAGGACATGGCCGAGCCCTCGCGTCAGCCCGTCGAGGAACACGCCGAACAGGCTTCCAGCGAAGATCAGGAGGAGCGTCGCGGCCGACAGCCAGGCGAGCGCCAGCAGCGCGGCGAAGGCGACGACCGCGATGCCGGCGAGAGCCAGCGCGCGCGGCGTCCGGGCGGCGGCCGGCGGGAGGGGCGCGGCGCCCGGTGCTTGCGGCTTCATGCTTGGCGGGCCTCTCGCGAGCCGGGCGCCTCTTGCGGCTCCGGCGCCCTCTGCGGCTCGGGAGCCGGACGGGCCCGGCCGAAATCGGGCTCGGCCGTCTCCTGGCCCATCGCCACGATGCCGCGGCGGATGGCGCGGGTGCGGGTGAAGAGGTCGTGGAGCGCGTCGCCGTCGCCCCAGCGGATCGCGCGCGCCAGCGCCGCCAGGTCCTCGTTGAAGCGCCCGAGCATCTCCAGGACCGCGTCCTTGTTGTTCAGGAAGACGTCGCGCCACATGGTCGGGTCCGAGGCGGCGATGCGGGTGAAATCGCGGAAGCCGCCGGCCGAGAACTTGATGACCTCGGATTGCGTCACGGTCTCGAGGTCGGCGGCCGTGCCGACGATGTTGTAGGCGATCAGGTGCGGCACGTGGCTCGTGATGGCGAGCACGAGGTCGTGGTGCTCGGCGCTCATCGTCTCGACGATGGCGCCGAGCCCCTGCCAGAGCGCCCGCACGCGCTCGACCGCCGCCTCGTCCGCGCCTTCCGGCGGGGTCAGAATGCACCAGCGGCCCGAGAACAGGGTCGAGAAGCCGGCATCCGGCCCCGAATACTCGGTGCCCGCCACGGGATGGGCCGGGATGAAGACGACGCCCTCGCTCAAGTGCGGGCTCACCGCGGCCACCACCGCGCCCTTCACCGAGCCGACGTCGGAGAGGACGGAGCCCGGCTTCATGCGGCCGCGGATCGCCTGCGCGACCGCGCCCGCGGCGCCGACCGGCACGCACAGGATCACGAGGTCGGCGCCCGCGACGCCTTCGGCGGCGTCGTCCGTCACGCTGTCGGCGAGGCCGAGGTCCCGCACCCGCGCGCGGACGGCCTCGTCCCGGTCGATCGCGACGATCGTCCGGCAGAGGCCGAACTGGCGGGCGCCGCGGGCGATCGAGGAGCCGATCAGCCCGAGCCCGACGATGGCGAGCCGGTCCAGAACCGGCTCGGCCGTTCCCGCCTCAGCCAGTCCCACCTCAGGCAGTCCCGCCTCAGGCATGCGCCTGCCCCCGCTGGAAATCGCCGAGGGCGGCGAGGAAGGCCTCGTTCGCCTCCCCGCTGCCGACCGTGACGCGCAGCGCGTTCGGCAGGCCGTAGGAGGCGACGCGCCGGGTGATGACGCCCCGCCGCGTCAGGAACGCATCGGCCGCACCCGCATCGCGGCCGGGCTCCTCGGGGAAGTGCACGAGGATGAAGTTGCCGACGCTCGGCGTCACCCGCAGGCCGAGGCCGGTCACCGCCTCGGTCAGGCGCGGCAGCCAGGCCGCGTTGTGGGCGACGGAGGCCGCGACATGGGCCTCGTCGGCGATCGCCGCCGCCCCCGCCGCGATGCCGGCCGCCGACAGGTTGAAGGGTCCGCGAATCCGGTTGAGCGCGTCGACCACCGGGGCCGGCCCCACCATCCAGCCGATGCGCAGCGCCGCCAGCCCGTGGATCTTCGAGAAGGTGCGGGTCATCACGACGTTCTCGGAGCCGAGCACGAGGTCGAGCCCGGCCGAGTAATCGTTGGCGCGGACGTATTCCGCGTAGGCCCCGTCGAGGACGAGGAGGACGTTTGCCGGCAAACCGGCGTGTAGCCGGCGCACCTCCGCGAAGGGCAGGTAGGTGCCCGTCGGGTTGTTGGGGTTCGCGACGAAGACGATGCGGGTCCGCGGCGTCACCGCGGCGAGGATCGCGTCGACGTCCGTGGTGAGGTCGCACTCGGGCGCCACGACCGGGGCGCCCCCCGCGGCCAGGATCGCGATCCGGTAGACCAGGAACCCGTGCTCGGTGAAGATGCCCTCGTCGCCGGGGCCGACATAGGCGTAGGCGAGGAGCGAGAGCAGCTCGTCGGAGCCCGCCCCGCAGACGATCCGGTCCGGATCGAGACCGAACTTGCGGGCGATGGCCGCGCGCAGCTGGGTCGCGCTGCCGTCCGGGTAGAGGGCGAGGCTCCCCGCCGCCTCGCGCATCGCCGCGACCGCGGCGGGGCTCGGCCCCAGCGGCGTCTCGTTCGAGGAGAGCTTGTGGACCTTGTGCGCGCCGGGTGCCCCGCTCTTGCCCGGCACGTAGGCCTCGATGGCGAGCACGCCGGGGCGCGGCGTCGGACGGGCGAGAGCGGCGTCTCGGGGAGCGGGGGCGGTCATGGCGCGGCTTGGGGCAGAACGAGGAGTCAGGCCCGCCCCTCTACAGGGTTCGCGGCGCCTTGGACACCGCTTGCCGTGAAATGCGCCCTACACCCGGAAGCGGGCGGCGTGGCTTCCCGTCTCGTCGAGGGCGCCGAGAGCGGCGCCGGCCCGCTCGAGGCCCTCGCGCAGCTGGCGCGGCCCGACCCCGCCGGGCACCGCGATGAGGAGGCGCTCCTCGCCCGAGAGGGGCGCGGCGCGGGCCACCACCTCGCCGTAGAGATCCTGCAGGGCGCGCTCGGCCTCCGGTGTCCAGCGGGCGACGCGGGCGGCGTGCAGCACCCAGTCGCGCTGGGCGGCGGAGGGATCGTCGAGGGGTTTGGCCACCACGAAGATCGGCGTGCCGGCCGGGTGGGTCGGACGCTCGATGAAGGGAAGCCGCGCGATCACCTTCGGGCGGCCGGCGCCGACGAGCCCGTCCCACCACGCCGCACCCGCGAGCGGCGCCCGCGCGCCCCGTGGGTCGAAGCGGAAGATGCCGAGATCGCCCCGGGAGGCCGCCACCGCCTCGATCACCGCCGCGCAGGTGGGGTGGGGCCGGTAGGGCACCGTGAAGCCGAAATGGAAGCGGGCGGAATCGCGCATCGCCGCGTCCCCGCCCGAAATGTCCGCGTGCACCGAGAACGGCGCCTGCACGTAGGTGAAGGTCGCGATGATGACACGCCAGATCCCCTCCACCGTGTCGAGGGGCAGGAGGCCCCGGTGGCGCTCGGCCACCCGCCGCATCATCGCGGCCTCGCGGCCCGGCCGGAAGGCGGAGCCCGAGGCGGAGGTGCCCTTGACCGCGATCAGCCGGTCGATGATCGAGCCGCGCTGGATCAGCAGGGCATGCATCTCGGCGTCGATCCGGTCGATCTCCGCGCGGAGATCCGCGAGGTTGTCGAGCGGCGGCGCGGCTCTCTTCGAAAAGCGCATGCGGGGTCGGGGATCGCGTGGGGCCGGGGTGACGTCAGCCCGTGTTTACGATCCGGCGAGCCGGAGGGCCAGCGCCCCGGCGTGACAGAGCGCGACCGCTGCCGCGCCGTTCGTTGACGCTCGCGGGCGCACACACTAACTCCACGGAGCGGGGGGCAGCCGTGCGAGACGGCCCGCCTCGCCGGCCGCACCGGGCCCGGCGCGGGCTCGAAGACGGCGACGGCATCCCTCAAGACGCGTCATGGACACTTCCCCCGAATCCTGCCTCGATTCCCGCGCGGATCCGGCTGCCGCCGTCCGCGACACGGCCCGCGAGCCGTCCCAGGCCCTCGACCCGAAAAGCCCGGTCGCGCGATTCGGGGCGGACCGGCCGCTGCCGATGGATTCAGGGGTGATGCTCGCGCCCTTCCAGGTCGCCTACCAGACGGCCGGAACGCTGAACGCCGACCGCTCGAACGCGGTTCTGATCTGCCACGCGCTGACCGGCGACCAGCACTTCGCGCACACGCACCCCGTCACCGGCAAGCCCGGCTGGTGGGAGACGCTGGTCGGGCCCGGCAAGCCCGTCGACACCGACCGGTACTTCGTCGTCTGCTCGAACGTGATCGGCTCCTGCATGGGGTCGACGGGTCCGGCCTCCCTCAACCCCGAGACGGACCGGCCCTACGGGCTCGACTTCCCGCTCGTCACCATCCGCGACATGGTGCGGGCGCAGGCGATGCTGCTCGACCATCTCGGGATCGGCGACCTCCTCCTCTGCATCGGCGGCTCGATGGGCGGGATGCAGGTGCTGCAATGGGCCGCGCTCTACCCGGAGCGGGTCTTCGCGGCGATGCCGATCGCCACCGGCGCCCGCCACTCGGCCCAGAACATCGCCTTTCACGAGGTCGGCCGGCAGGCGATCATGGCCGACCCGGCCTGGGCGGACGGGCGCTACCTCGAGGCCGGCACACGCCCCGCGAAGGGCCTCGGCGTCGCCCGGATGGGAGCCCACATCACCTACCTGTCGGAGGCCGCGCTCCACCGGAAATTCGGCCGCCGCTTCCAGGCGGGCTCGGCGCCGACCTTCTCGTTCAACGCCGACTTCCAGATCGAGAGCTACCTGCGCCACCAGGGCCTCAGCTTCGTCGAGCGCTTCGACGCGAACGCCTATCTCTACCTCACCCGGGCGATGGATTACTTCGACCTCGCCGAGGATCATGGCGGCGTGCTCGCCAACGCCTTCCGGGGCACGCGGACCCGCTTCTGCGTGATGTCCTTCACCTCCGACTGGCTGTTCCCGACCGCCGATTCCCGGGCGATCGTGCACGCGCTCAACGCCGCCTCCGCGCCGGTCGCCTTCGTGGAGGTGGAGAGCGACAAGGGCCACGACGCCTTTCTCCTCGACGAGCCCGCCCTATTCTCGGCCGCCAAGGGCTTCATCGACGCGGCCGCCCGGGCGCGCGGCCTATGAGCGCGCAGCCCGACATCATGGGCGATGCCGGCGCCCCCTGGGACGCGGCCGAGGCCCTGCCGCGCTCCGGCGAGGCCGGGGGGGCGCGCGTCGACCACCTCGTCGTGCTGGGGCTGGTGCAGCCCGGCGCCCGCGTCCTCGACATCGGCTGCGGCGACGGCACCCTGCTGGCGCTGCTGCGCGACCGGCGCGGCGTCGACGGGCGCGGCATCGAGCTGTCGCGGGAGGGCGTCAACACCTGCCTCGCCCGCGGCCTCTCGGTGATCCAGGGCGACGCCGACACGGATCTGGCGAACTACCCCGACGGCGCCTTCGACGTGGTGGTTCTGTCCCAGACCATCCAGGCGACCCGCAACCCGCGCATCGTGCTGGAGCACCTGCTGCGCATCGGCCGGCAGGTGATCATCTCCTTCCCGAATTTCGGTCATTGGCGGGTGCGGGCCGAGCTCGCCTTCCGCGGGCGCATGCCCGTCACCGCCATGCTGCCGGAGGCGTGGTACGAGACCCAGAACATCCACCACTGCACGATCCGCGACTTCGTCGGCCTGTGCCGGGTCGTCGGCGCGCGCATCGAGAAGGCCACCGCCCTCGACGCGCGGGGCCATCCGATGCGCTTCTCGATGCCCTGGTGGGTCTGGAACCTGATCGGCGCGCAGGGGGTGTTCCTGCTGCGCCGGGAATGAGCCGCGATTCCGGAGCTGCGGCGGCCGCTCAGGCCGCCTGGGCCGCTCAGGCCGCCTGGATCGCGAGGCGGCCGTTCACGCTCTCGAGGCTGCGGGCTAGGAGCCGCATCAGCGCGTAGACCGTGTCGATGTGCGGCGTCGGCGTGTCCGTCAGGCGCCCGAGCTCGATCACCGAGCCGACGAGCGCCTCGAGCTCGATCGCCCGGCCGTTCTCCACGTCCTGCAGCATCGATGTCTTGTGCGCGCCGACCTTCTCGGCGCCCGCGATGCGGCGGTCGATGCCGACGCGGAAGCCGATGCCGAGCTTGCCCGCGATCGTCTCCGCCTCCTCCATCATCGACCGTGCGAGCGCCCGCGTGTCGGGGAACTGGCAGATGTCGACGAGGGTCGCGTGCGTCAGCGCGGAGATCGGGTTGAAGCTGAGGTTGCCCCACAGCTTGAGCCAGATCTCGGCCCGGATGTCGTCGAAGACAGGAGCCTTGAAGCCGGCCCGCGTGAAGCGCTCGGCGAGGTCGAGCACGCGCGCGCTCTTCGAGCCGTCGAGCTCGCCGAGGCCGTAGCGCTGCCCCTCGACCACCTGGACGACGCCCGGCTCGGTCAGGATCGCGGCCGGGTAGACGACGGAGCCGATGACCTGGGCCGGGTCGAGGTTCCGGGCGATGAGGCCGCCCGGATCGGCGGATTCGATGTGCGTCCCCGCGTGCGCGCCGCCGTGGCCGCCCGCGAAGTACCACCACGGGATCCCGTTCTGGAGGGTGACGACCACCGTGTCGGGACCGATCATGTGCCGCAGATCCTCGGCGATCGGGCCGACCTGATGCGCCTTGACGGTCAGCAGCACGATGTCGTGCACGCCCGCCTCAGCCATCGACTGCGTCGCCCGCACGTCGCGGGCGTGATGGGTGGTGCCGTCCTCGTCGATCAGGCGCATGCCGCCGGACCGGATCGCCTCGAGATTGGCGCCGCGGGCGATGAAGGTGACCTTCTCGCCCGCCAGGGCGAGCTTGACGCCCAGTTGGCCGCCGATGGCGCCGGCGCCGACGATCGCGATGCTCATGAAACCTTCCTTCGGTCGCTGGAGCCGCGCGGAGAGGGCGGGCTCGGGGGCTGCTCGGTCAGCGAGGGCGTGTCCTCGGGTCGTTTCTGGCCGGTCCGGTTCAGGCCGACAGTATTTTGAATGCCAGAAGCATCGCCCAAATCGCCCCCCGAAGTCCCGCGCAAAATTTTTGGCAGGAGCGCAGGAAAAATTTGCGTCGACTGTCGGGATTTCGCCCCTGAGTTGTATTTCGCTCCGATCATCCTGTGTCGCATCAGACGGATCGCTCCGCCGCTCGGCTTCGTGATGGAACATTCGGAAGCAGGCCCCGTTCTGACCTCCCGAGAGCGGGCGGCCACGCTTGAGCCTCGGGCTTCGACCGGGGCTCGGGCCTGATCCGAGAGGCCGCACCGCCCCGTCAGCGCTCGCAAAGGAGCATTTCGATGAGCAGCACCACCGACAAGATCAAGGGTCTCGCCAACGAGGCGATCGGCAACGTGAAGCAGGGCGTCGGCAATGTGACCGGCAACGAGAAGCTCCAGGCCGAGGGCAAGGCGCAGGAGCTGAAGGGCGAGGCTCAGAAGACGGTGGGCGAGGCCAAGGACGGTGTGAAGAACGCCGCCCAGAGTGCCGCCGACGCCGTCAAGAAGATCTGATCGCGGCCGCGCGACGGGCGCGGACGGGGCCCATCGCCCCGTCCGCGCCTCGAGGGAATCCGGGCCGGCGCCGCCGGCCCCCGCAGACCGCGAGGACACCAGCATGAACAGGGATCGGGTCGAGGGCGGCATCCGCCATCTCCGCGGCCGCGCGAAGACCGCGGTCGGTGCCGTGGCCGGGCGGCCGCTGCCGCAGGTCGAGGGCGCGATCGATCAGGTGGCGGGCGCGGCCCAGTACGCCTACGGTCAGGCGCGCGAGACCGCGCGGGACCTGCGCCGGGACGGCGCGCATCTCGTCGCGGAGGCCGGCCGCCGCGGGCGCGACGTCGCCGAGGATCTGGAGGAGCGCGGGCAGCGCTACCGGAACGAGGCCGTGCATCGCGGCCGGGCCGTCGCGCGCCGGGCCGAGGACAACAAGACGGCGACCCTGCTGCTCGTCGCGGCCGCGGCCTTCAGCCTCGGCTGGCTGACGCGCCGCGCCCGCTGACACCGGCCTGAAGCCAGGCGCCCCGCCGCGGGGCGCCTTTTTTCATGCGCGTCGATCCCTTAGAGGCGGGGGCTGGCCCGGGGACGATATCCGTCGCAGGGCCCGCGGAGGCTCAAGCCCATGCCCGTTCGTCACTGGGGCGACCTGACGACGCAGGATCTCGCGGGCCGCGAGGCGGCGCGCACGATCGCGATCCTGCCTGTCGCCGCCATCGAGCAGCACGGCCCCCACCTGCCGCTCGCGACCGACCTCCTCATCGCGGAGGGCTACCTCGCGCGCGTCGCCGAGCTCGCACCGGACGATCTCGACGTGCTGGCGCTGCCCGTCCAGAGCGTCGGCAAGTCGGATGAGCACGACGCCTTCCCGGGCACGCTGACGCTCACGGCCGCGACGGCCCTGCGGGCCTGGACCGAGATCGGCGCGAGCCTGCACCGGTCCGGCATCGGCAAGCTCGTCATCGTCACGGCGCACGGCGGCAACAGCGCGCTCATCGACCTCGTCGCAGGCGAATTGCGGGGCCGCCTCGACATGGTGGCGGTGACGACCTCGTGGAGCCGCCTCGGCTATCCCGACGGCCTGTTCCCGGAGGCGGAGATCCGCCACGGCATCCACGCGGGCGGCATCGAGACCGCGCTGATGCTGGCGCTCCGGCCCGACCTCGTGCGGCGCGCGGGCATCGCGGATTTCGCGCCCCGCACGGTCGCGATGGAGCGCAGCTTCACGCATCTCCGGGCCGGCCGCCCCGCCGCCTTCGCCTGGAAGGCGGGCGACCTCCACCCCTCGGGCGCGATCGGCGACGCGCGCCTCGGCACCGCCGAGGCCGGCCGCGCCGCCCTCGACCACGGCGCGCGCGCCTTCGTCGCGCTCCTGCGCGACATCGACCGCTTCGACCTCGCCACGCCGTAACCCCGGGGGCGAACGCGCGAATTCGATCGGCATCAGCCCGGAGACGCCCCCCGTGCCCTCACCGATCCCGTTCGTTGCCGGAGCCGCGCTCCTCGCCCTCGCCGGCCTGCCGAATGCCGCCTGGGCGGCTGGCCGCCCGGTCGTCGTGGAACTCTTCACCTCGCAGAGCTGCTCATCCTGCCCGCCCGCCGAGGCCCTCCTGGGGGAGCTTGCCGGTGCCGGGGGCGACGTCCTGCCGCTCGCCTTCCACGTCACCTACTGGAACCGGCTGAACTGGCGCGACACCTTCTCGCTGCCCGAGGCGACCGAGCGGCAGCAGGCCTACGCGGCGCGCCTCGGCGACGGAACCTTCACGCCGCAGATCGTCGTCGACGGCCGCCGCAGCGTGGTCGGCTCCCGGCGCGAGGCGGTGAGCACGGCGATCACGCAGGCCCGCGGCGAGCGGGAGGCGGCCACGCCCGTCGCCCTCGCCCGCGAAGGCGGTCGGCTCGCGATCCGCCTCGGGGCGGGCGCAGGGACCGGGCAGATCCTCCTCATCGGCTTCGATCCACGCCACGAGACGCGGGTCGCACGCGGCGAGAATGCGGGGCGAACGATTCCGCAGGCCAACGTCGTGCGCTCCGTCCGCGCCCTCGGGGCCTGGACCGGAGCGGCCCGAGACTTCTCCGAGCCGCTCCCGCCGGGGGCGGAGGCGGCCGTGATCGTGCAGGCGGCGGACGGCCGGATCCTCGGCGCGGCGCGGCTCTGAGAGCGGCACCGCCCGAGGCCCGCCCTCAGGCCGCCTTGCGGTTGACGTTCGCCTCGGCGAGCGCCGTCAGGGTCTTGTCGGTCGCCTTCTCCTCCCCGAGCGTCTGCTCCAGGAGGCCGACCACGTTGGTGTGGCCGAGCTGCTTGGCGTAGGCGATGATCGTGCCGTAGCGCGTGATCTCGTAATGCTCGACCGCCTGCGCGCCCGCGATCAGGGCGGCGTCGAGGACCTGCTGGTCGCCGACATCGCTCATGATCTCCTTGGTCTCGGAGATGATGCCGTTGATCGCCGCGCACTCGACGCCCTTGGCCGTCTTGCCGAGCTGCTGGAACACCTGCTCCAGGCGCTGGACCTGCCCCTCGGTCTCGCGCAGGTGCTTCTCGAAGCCCTGCTTGAGCTGCGGCTCTCCGGCCTTCTCGATCATCTTCGGCAAAGCTTTGGTGATCTGTTGCTCGGCATAGTAGATGTCCTGCAGCATATGCGTGAACAAATCATCCATCGTTTTGATCGGAGTCGTGAAGAGTCCCATCGCCCATCTCCCTGAATGCTTGAGCTTGCGGACGCTGATCGTTCGCGATCCGCCAAGTTGGCTGGAGAACGATGTGCGGACGGGCAAGTTCCTAAGCTTGACTTCAGTTCAACTTGATGGCCGGGTCGGCACGTCGCTCGGATCCTCCGCGTCGACATCCTCCTCGCCCGGGCCCTGGCCCGGCCACGCGACGATGCGCTCCGGATACTCCTCCTCGGCGAACTCCTCCTCGTTGCCGGACAGCCGTCCACGCACCGAGATGCCGGCCTCGTGGACGCTCGCGGCCCGGCCCGAGACGAGCGGGTGCCAGTCGTAGAGGTCGAGCCCGTCGCGGACGAGGCGGTAGGCGCAGGTCGGCGGCAGCCAGGGGATGGTGCGGACCGCCTCCGGCGTCAGGCGCACGCAATCCGGCACCCGCTTCTGGCGCCGGGCATAATCGCGGCAGCGGCAGCCGATCCCGTCGAGGAGGGTGCAGCCGATGTCGGTGTGGTGCACCTCGCCGGTCTCCTCGTCCTCGAGCTTGATCAGGCAGCAGCGCCCGCAGCCGTCGCACAGGCTCTCCCACTCGGCCGCACTCATCGCGTCGAGGGATTTGGTGCGCCAGAACGGCTCGACGGCGGCCGCGCGGGCGCGGCGCGGGGCCCGGCTCTCCCCATCGGGATTCCTCGTGTGGCTTCAGAAGACATGCGCTGCACCCGCCCGCGGCGGTGGCGCCCGGCCCCCCTGTGCCGCAAGCCCACCGCCGGTGCAAGCGAGGCCGGAAGACGCCGTGCGGCACCGCCACCGGGGCGCCCCAATCCCGCATCAAGGTTAATCGGACCTTGCGGAACGCCGTCCGAGGCGGCCCGGCCGCCTCGCGCGTTGAGGGCTTGCGCCCGCCGATATCAACGGTCGCGCATCGGCAAGCCTCGCGGACGGGCGCGGGGCTTGATAGAGAGAGTGCGGGGCGCCGTGCCGACCGGCGTCGGACCCTGCGGTGCCCGAGGAACCGGACCACGCCGTGCGCCTTCCGAATGCCAAGACGCTCCTGACGCGCGTGAAGCACGCGGCCCTCGCCTTCGACGCCTGGGTCAACGCGAGCCTGTACGACGGCGGCCGCTCCACGGGCGAGGCCTACGAGCGCTTCCAGGAGCGCATGAGCGTGTTCTCGGTGCGCGGCTGGAAGCGCGTCGCGCTCGATCTCACCAGCGAGGGCGTCACGATCGGCACCGGCGGCGCCATCCTGATGCTGGCGCTCGCCCAGCCCGCCTTCAACCTGACGAGCGACAACTGGCTGAAGCAGCAGGATCTCGCGGTCACCTTCCTCGACCGCTACGGCACCGAGGTCGGGCGGCGCGGCATCAAGCACGACGATTCGCTCAAGCTCGACGACTTCCCCGACATCATGATCAAGGCGCTGGTCTCGACGGAGGACCGGCGCTTCTACGAGCACTGGGGCATCGACCCGATCGGCACGGCGCGCGCCCTCGTCAACAATTCCCGCGGCGGCGGCGGCACGCAGGGCGGCTCCTCGATCACGCAGCAGCTCGCCAAGAACCTGTTCCTGACGAACGAGCGCTCGCTGGAGCGCAAGGTCAACGAGGCGTTCCTGGCGCTCTGGCTTGAGAGCCACCTCACCAAGAACGAGATCCTGAAGCTCTATCTCGACCGCGCCTACATGGGCGGCGGCACCTTCGGGGCGGTGGCCGCGGCCGATTACTATTTCGGCAAGCCGCTCAAGGACATAAGCCTCGCCGAGGCCGCGATGCTCGCCGGCCTGTTCAAGGCGCCGACGAAGTACGCGCCCCACGTCAACCTGCCGGCCGCCCGCGCCCGCGCCGTGGACGTGCTGCACAATATGGTGGAGGCGGGCTTCGTCACGGAAGGCCAGATCCAGACGGCTCTGCGCAACCCCGCGACCCCGGTGACGCGCCAGCGCGACATCACCGCCGATTACTACCTCGACTGGGCCTTCAACGAGATCAAGGGTCTGGCGGATGCCGGGCGCTTGCGCAGCGACCGCGTGCTGACCGTGAAGACGCCCCTCGACATCGGCATCCAGAAGCGGGCCGACCAGGTGGTCGAGAACGTGCTGCGCCAGTACGGCGATCAGTACGAGGTCGACGAGGCGGCGATGGTCATCCTCGACCCGGACGGGGCGCTGCGCGCCATGGTCGGCGGCGCCGATTACGGCGAGAGCCAGTTCAACCGCGCCACCGACGCGCTGCGCCAGCCCGGCTCCTCCTTCAAGCCCTACGTCTACGCGGCGGCGCTCGCCTCCGGGCAGTACCGGCCGGAGACGAAGGTGGTCGACCGCCCGGTCTGCATCGGCAATTGGTGCCCGCAGAATTACGGCCGCTCCTTCGCGGGGGCGACGAACCTCACGGTCGCGGTGACGAAGTCGATCAACACGATCCCGATCCAGATCTCGATCGCGCTCGGCAAGGCGATGGGCATCTCCCACGAGGCCCGGGCGGCCAAGGCCGGGCGCGTCAAGATCATCGAGACCGCCCACAAGATGGGCATCACCACCCCGCTCACCGACTCGGTCTCCCTGCCGATCGGCTCGGCCGAGGTGACGGTGATCGACCAGGCGGCGGGCTACGCGGTGTTCGCCAATGGCGGTCGGCGGGCCAAGCCCTACGCGGCGATGGAGGTGAAGAACTCCGCCGGCGAGGTGATCTTCCGCCACGACGACGAGAAGCCCGAGCAGGTGCTCTCGACCCAGGTCGTCTCCGACATGAACTTCATGCTCAACAAGGTGGTGGAGGAGGGCACGGCCCGGCGCGCCCAGATCGAGGGCGTCAAGGTCGCGGGCAAGACCGGCACCACGAACGCCTACCGCGACGCGTGGTTCGTCGGCTATACGGGCAATTACGTCGGGGCGGTCTGGGTCGGCAACGACGATCACAGCCCCTCCAACAAGATGACCGGCGGCTCGCTGCCCGCCATGCTCTGGCACGACGTGATGGAAACCGCCCACCAGGGCATCGAGCTAAAGGTGATGCCCGGCCTCAAGGAGGGCGGCCGCCCGGCCGCGCAGGCGAGCAGCGGCCCGGCCGCGCCGGCAGGCGGCGGGGCTACCGCCGCGGGCAAGCTCTCGCGCCGCTCCTTCGAGGTGATCGGCGGCCTCAACGGGCTGTTCCGCTCGGTCGAGCCCGCCGTCGCCGGGCCTGGCCAGCCGAAAGCGGGCTTCAAGCCGGCCGCGGCCGCGGAGCCCGTCTCCGGCAACCTCGCCGAGGGCAGCCGCTCCGGCGGCGGCCGCATCGAGACCCGCTGAGGGCGTGCCGGTGACGAGCGTGGCGGAGAGAGACGCGATGGGGACGCCCGCGCGCGCCGCGGCCCGGCCGCATCCGGCGGGCGGCCTCCCCGGCCGGATCGCGGGCCGCGTGCGCGACCTCCTGGGCAAGACCTCGCGAGTCGGCCTCGCGCTCTACGCGCTCGGCCTCGGCGCGGGGCTCGGGCTCGTCAGCGCCGACTGGGCGACGCGGGGCCGCTACCCGTTCGGCGGCGTCACGGTGGGCCCCTGGACCGCGTGGCCCCGGGCGGGCGCATCGAATGCCGACCCTTACGCCCGCGCCGTCAACGCGCGCCGCGGCGAAATCCCCCTCGCGGTCGGCGAGGGGCTGCTGCTCTCGGCGACGACGGACGATTCCGGGCGCGGGCTCGAGGCCGGCTGCAGCTACAGCATCGCCGGCCACACGCCCCCGGCCCGGGGCTGGACCCTGACGGTCACCGGCCGCGGGGCGCCGGAGCCCGGCCGGCCGGCCCTGCGCAGCGGCTTCACCTCAACGGAGATCCTGCGCGAGCGCGACGGGCATTTCGTGATCAGCCTCGCCCCCGCGGCGCGGCCGGGCAACTGGCTGCCGAGCCCGGCGGCCTCCGGCGCGCTCCGTCTCGGCCTGCGCCTCTACGACACCCCGGTCGCGGCCGGGACCGGCTCCCTCGATCGCGACAGCCTGCCCGCGATCACGCGGCTCGGATGCGGCGCATGAGACTCGGCTTCCTCTACGCGACGCTCTGCGGCCTCGTGCTGGCCGGCCTCGTCCACATCGTCACGGTGCTGGCGATCCCGCTCCTGTCGGAGACGGACGCGCTCTCGCGGGCCCGCGGCAGCGAGACCCTCGACCACCCGCAGCGCCTCTACACGCTCTCCACCGCCGACGACCCGGCCCCGGCCGAGGCGTGGCTGCCGACGCCCGATCCCGCCGTGGCGCTCGGCGTCTGCGCCTACGACCTCGACGACGGGCCGATGCGGGTCTCGGCCCGCACGGGGGCGCAGATGCTCTCGCTCGCCGCGCACGGGCGGCGGGGCGCCTTCTACGCGGTGACCGACCAGGCCGCGATCCGGGGCGCCCTCGACCTCGTCATCCTCACCCGCGCCCAGTACGACGAGGCGCTTGCCAACGAGGACGAGAACGAGCCGAGCCGCGACGTCCGCATCGTCGCGCCGGAGCGCCAGGGGTTCGTCACGGTGCGGGTGATCGCGGCCTTGCCGAGCCAGCGCGCGGCGGCGAACGAGGCGGTGCAGGCGGTCTCCTGCACGATCGACAGCCCGGGCGAGGAGCCGGGCAAGGAACCCGGTAAGGAGCCCGCCAAGTAGGCGGATGCCGGCGGCCGCTTGGCCGCCGCGGATCGCGCCCGTCAGTCCTTCGTCACGACCGGCAGCGCGGCGATGGCGGCCTCCGGCGGGACGAGCCCGCAGCGGAGCGCCGCGTCGGGGGGCAGGAGCGGGTCGAGGAGGGCGCGGCGGCCGTTCAGCGCCGCGAGCGTCCGCTCGACGGGCAGAGCCTCGGGGCCCGGCACCTCGATGACGAGGTGCTCCAGCGCGTAGCGGTAGCGGGCAAGCCGCTCGCCCGCTTCGAGGCGCACCCAGGCGATCAGGCAGCGGTTCTCGGCCACCCGCATGGCGGCGTGGCGCACCTCCGCGTCGTCGAGCACCTTGACGAAGGGCAGGCTGCGCAGGCGCAGGGCATCGGCCTCGTTCACCCGGGCGGCCGTCGCCGCGAAGGGCGGGATCAGGCGCGCGTCGGCGGTGGCGTCCTCGGACAGGCGGCGGTAGCGCGAGACCGGCGAGCGGAAGGCTTCGGCGAGCAGGGTGTCGTGGTAGGCGGCGATGTCGGCCGGACGCCCGAAGGCGGGGGCAGCACGCGGGCCCGGGTGAGGTTGGCGAGCACGTCGAGGAAGGCGTCCCGGCCCGCGGCCGGCATCAGGAAGCGCCAGGCCCGATCCCGCAGGGTGCGCTCGTCGTCGGTGAGGGGAAAGGCGGAGGCCGGCTCGCCGCGCTCGCGGGCGGCGAGCGTGCCCGTCGCATCGACGAGACTGTTCCAGGCGCCCGCCTTGGGCCGGCCGAAATCGCCCTCCTGCGCGCAGGCGCCGAGGAGCGCGAGGGCCGCCAGCGCCGCGAACGGGGGCGCGGCGCGGAGGGTCCGCGCGGGCGCCGGAAGCGGGCGCTCCGGCGGGCACGCGGGCACGGACCTCGGGACTCTGGGCATCCGGCAACGGCTCTCGGCATCCGGGCTGGCCGGCATCGTCCCGGCGCGGTCGGGGAAATCTGGAGCGTGAGACGCGCGCCTCAGGAGCGGCGCCGGCGGGGGGCGGGCACCGCCTCGGGCTCGGGCAGGCGCTCGTAGCGGACGCCGAGGAAGAGCAGGATCTCGCCCCGGGCCTCGCCCGCCGCGGCCTCTCGGCGCACCGGGCGCGCGCCCGCCGGCGGGAAGGCCAGGACGTTGCCGGCGCTCGGCGGCTGCGTGGTGTCGGGCTTCATGACTCGATTCCTGACGATGATCCCGGCAATCGCCCTGGGTCGCGGTGTCGGTTCCGGGCTCGACCGGGCGCCCGCTTCGGGCGACCGGTGTCTCGGCGCGGCACAGATCAGCACGGCATGGTTAACGGTCCGTTTCGCTGATCCCGCAGCCGGCGCCGGGGCGGGGATGGCTTGCGACTTGCATCGCCTCCCGCTGCCCATGGCGGGCGTTTCCTCCCTTGCACTCGGCCTCGCTCGCGCATCGAGCGAGGCCTTTTTGTTTCAGGGGCAGGTGCACGGAACCGCGGCCATCCGCGGCGGCTTGCCTAGCCGACGGATTGACCGATATGCCCTCCCCACTGAATCCACAGCGAAGGACACCGCTGGATGCGACTGGACATGCCACGACCGACGCACTCCCGGATGAACGTCCGAGACCGCCTCTCCGCGGGCCGTTCGGCCGCCCTGAAGGTCGCACCGCTCGCCCTGCTGATGCTGGCCGCGAGCCCCGCCCAGGCGCAGCGCGAGGACCAGGGCCTGCAGCTCGGCTGCGCGAACGATTATTTCCGGCTCTGCGCGGGCGTCGACCCGAACAGCGACGATGCCGAGCGCTGCATGAACCGCAACCGCAAGCGCCTGTCCCCCGAGTGCCGCGCCGCGATCGGCGATTACGACCGGCGCACGGGTAGCAAATCGATGCCCGACAACTGACATAACCCCGCGTCCGGGGACGCAGGGGGGGGCAGCCTCCCGCAATCGGGCATCGCGGAGCATCGACGACGAACATGGCCCTCACCGTGGCGGTCCAGATGGACCCGATCCAGGCGATCCGCATCGCCGGGGACACCACCTTCGCGCTCCTGCTGGAAGCCCAGGCGCGGGGACACAGGCTCCTCTACTACACGCCGGAGCGGCTCTCCCTGCAGGGTCGACTCGTCACGGCCCGCGTCGAGCCGCTCACCGTGCGCGACGTCGAGGGGGCGCATGCGAGCCTCGGGGCATCGAGCGGATCGACCTCGCCGAGGCCGACGTGGTGCTGATGCGCCAGGACCCGCCCTTCGACATGGCCTACATCACGGCCACCCACATCCTGGAGCGGCTCCATCCGCGCACGCTCGTCGTGAACAACCCGTCCGAGGTGCGCAACGCCCCGGAGAAGCTGTTCGTCCTCGATTTCCCCGAGCTGATGCCCCCCACCCTGATCACCCGCGACAAGGCGGAGATCGAGGAGTTCCGGCGCGAGCACGGCACCATCGCCATGAAGCCGCTCCACGGGCACGGGGGTGCCGCGGTGTTCCGGGTCTCGGAGACGGACCCGAATTTCGGCTCGATGTTCGACCTCTTCGCCGCGACCTTCCGGGAGCAGTGGGTGGTGCAGCGCTTCCTCGACAAGATCACCGAGGGGGACAAGCGCATCATCCTCGTCGACGGCGAGCCGATGGGCGCGATCAACCGCGTCCCGGCCCTCAACGACATCCGCTCGAACATGGTGCGGGGCGGGGCGGCCGCGGCCTCCGACCTGACGGAGCGGGAGCGCGAGATCTGCGCGACGATCGGCCCGGAGCTTCGGCGGCGCGGCCTGATCCTCGTCGGCATCGACGTGATCGACGGGCATCTCACCGAGATCAACGTGACCTCGCCGACCGGCATCCGGGCGATCAGGCGGCTCGGCGGCCCCGACCTCGCCGTCGCGGTCTGGGACACTATCGAGGGCCGGCTCGGCCGCTCGACCTGAGATCCGGGGGGCTCTCCGGGTACCGCTCGACCGGGACGGACCGGACGCGGGCTCCCTCTCGTTCCGAGAAGGACCGGGCGAGGGGTGCGAGGCCTCAGGGACCTGATCCCTCACCCGGTCCGCTCTCGCGGACTCGACCTCTCCCGGACGGGAGAGGTAGGGGCGCGGCTCAGGTCTCGGCCCGCGGCGTCACGTTGAGCTCGGCCCAGTCGAACTCCTCCTCCAGCACGTAATAGGCGTCGTCGCCGATCCGACCCTCGCGCCGCAGCGCCAGCACGCGGTCGCGGGCGGCGCCGATCGCGCGGCGGCGGGCCTCGTCGGCCGGCAGGGATTCGGGGGCGAGGCCCTCCTCGTGGCTCCTGGCCTCATCGAGCGCGGCCACGAACTCCTCCCGCAGGGCCTGCGTCGAGGCGCCCTCCTCCGGATCGAGACTGTCGAGGGCCGCGGCATAGGCCTCCGCCCGGGCGCGCCCGACCTCGCGTCCGACCGGGTCGTCGTCCTCGAGCCCGAGCCGGGCGAGCAGCGGCCCGAGGGTCAGGCCCTGGAGCACCAGGGTGCCGATCACCGTGCAGAAGGCCGTGAACACGATGAGGTCGCGGTGGGGGAAGCCGCCGTTCGAGCCCCCCTGCGGCAGGGCCAGCGCCGCCGCGATGGTGACGATGCCGCGCATGCCCGACCACGACAGGGCGAGCGCCGCCTTGAGGCCGAGCACCGAATCCGCGCGGCCGGATTGCGGCCGGCGCCGACTGGAGAATTCGAGCCGGTCGAGGCCGCTCGCGGGCAGGACCCAGGCGATGCGCACGAGCACCACCGTGAGGAACACCATGCCGGCGAGGATCATCGCCGTCGTCTGCTCGGCCGCGTTGAGCCGTTCGAGGATCGGGCTGATCTGGATGCCGATCAGGACGAAGGCCAGCACGTTCAGCACGAACACCGACGTGTCCCAGACCGCGTAGGACAGGATGCGGGTGCGTGGCGGCGTGATGCCGGGCGAGAAGCGGGCCACCGTGATCGCGAAGCTGACGACCGTCAGCACCCCCGACATCTCGACGCCCTCCGCCGCGATCCAGATGCCGAAGGCCGCGACGAACTGGAGCACGATGGTGCTCGCCGCATCCTCCACGTGGCGCATCGCCGCGACGTAGAGGAAGGCGAGGACCGGGCCCGCCACGAGGCTGCCGACGACGCCGAGCAGGAAGGTCGGCGCGATCTCGCCCGGATGGAAGCTGCCCGTGACCGCTGCCGCCACGCCGAGTCGGTAGATCAGCAGGGAGCCCGCATCGTTGAGGAGGCTCTCGCCGCGCAGGATCGTGGTCAGCCGGTGCGGCAGCGGCACGTGGCGCAGCACGGAGAGGGCCGCCACTGCGTCCGGGGCGCCACCACCGCGCCGAGCACCACGCAGGCGGCGAAGGGCATCTCGGGCACGATCGCCTTCGCCACCACCGCGACCGCGACCGTCGTCACCGCCACCGCGCCGAGGGCGAGGCCCCCGATCGGCCGCCAGTTCTCCTTCAGGTCGCGGAGCGAGGTGTCGTAGCCGGCATCGAGGAGAACCGGCGCGAGGAAGAGGGCGAGCGCCAGTTCGGGATCGAGCTTCAGGTTCGGCACGCCCGGCACGAAGGCGAGCGCCACGCCGCCGAGCGCCAGGAAGGCGGGATAGGGAGCGCCCACCCGCCTGGCGAGCGCCGCCAGCAACACCGCGCCCAGGAGGACGCCTACGACCCACTCGAAGATCACCATTCCGTGATTGAAAATAGGGCGGCGATGGCGGGCGCGAAGGGCCGGCGCGGCACGTCGGCGGGCGGGCTCGTCGCGGTGACGACGGCGCACCGATGACCGCGATGCCGGGTCGCGATGCCTTTCCCCGAGCGCCCCGCTCGCCTAAGTCGGCGCGGTTCGAGCCTTGCGAGCGGATCCCCATGCCCGAGACACAGAGCCCCGAGACCCCGACCTTCTCCCACGGCGCGGTCGCCGCCCCGCACAGCCTCGCCGCGGAGGCCGGCCGCAATGTGCTGGCCCAAGGGGGCAACGCGATCGAGGCGATGATCGCCATGGCGGCGGCGATCGCCGTCGTCTACCCGCACATGAACGGCATCGGCGGCGACGGCTTCTGGCTGGTGCGCGATGCGGGGGGCGCGTGCGCGGCATCGAGGCCTGCGGACCGGCCGGGCGCCTCGCCACGATCGCGCGCTACCGCGACAGGGGACTCGACGCGATTCCCGCGCGCGGCCCGGACGCGGCCGTCACCGTCGCCGGGACGGTCGGGGGCTGGAGCATGGCGCGGGAGTTCGCCCGGGCGCTCGGCGGCCGCCTGCCCCTCGACATCCTCCTCGGCGACGCGATCCGGCATGCGCGCGAGGGATGCGCGGTCTCGGCCTCGGAGGCGCGCTACGTGCCGAAGGAACTCGACACGCTGCACGACGCGCCGAACTTCGCCGAGACCTTCCTGAAGGACGGGCAGCCCTGGCCAGCCGGCGAGACCCGCCGCCTGCCCGCGCTCGCCGCGACGCTGGAACAGCTCGCCCATGCGGGGCTCGACGATTTCTACCGGGGCGATGTCGGGCGCGAGATCGCCACGGACCTCGAACAGCTCGGCGCGCCCGTGACGCGGGCCGACCTCGAAGCCTACCGCGCGGCCGAGCGCGCCGCCCTGTCGATCCGGCGGCGCGGTGCCACGATCTACAATTTCCCTCCGCCGACCCAGGGGCTCGCGGCCCTCCTGATCCTCGGGATCTTCGACCGGCTCGACATCCGCGAGCCGGAGACGGTCGCGCATTACCACGGCCTGATCGAGGCGACGAAGCGCGCCTTCGCGATCCGCGACCGGGTCGTCACCGATTTCGACCGGCTCCGCGCCGATCCGGCGAGCTTCCTGACGCCCGAGCGCCTCGCGCGGGAGGCGGCCGCGATCGACATGGGGCGGGCCGCCGCGGTGCCCCTGCGCAATCCCGGCGAGGGCGACACCGTCTGGATGGGGGCAATCGACCGTGACGGGCTCGCCGTCTCCTTCATCCAGTCGATCTACTGGGAGTACGGCTCGGGCACCGTGCTGCCGAAGACCGGCATCCACTGGCAGAACCGCGGCATGTCGTTCTCGCTCGATCCGCGCGCCGTGAACCCGCTGGAGCCAGGCCGGCGCCCGTTCCACACCCTGATCCCGGCGCTGGCCGCCTTCGAGGACGGCCGGGTCACCGCCTACGGCAGCATGGGCGGCGACGGGCAGCCGCAATTTCAGGCACAGGTGTTCACCCGCTATGCGGATTACGGGATGAGCCCCGCCGCCGCGATCGACGCGCCCCGCCTGCTTTATGGGCGGACCTGGGGCGCGGAATCGCTGTCCGTGAAGGTCGAGGACCGCTTCGATCCGGCCCACATCGCCGCGCTCCGGCACATGGGCCACGACATCGAGGAGCTGGGCGGCGCCTACATCGACTCGCTGGGCCATGCTGGCATGCTCGTGCGCCACCCGCAGGACGGCCGCATCGAGGCGATGCACGACCCCCGCTCGGACGGCGGTGCCCTCGGCTTGTGAGGCGGGCCGCAATCTCATCGCCTGATTCGTGGGGTGCGCGCACCCTCCCCTTGCGGGGCGGGAGCGCGCCGCACGTCGATCGCGATGGGGCGGGCGCCGCCTACGGCTTGTTCAGGACCTCGATCGGGTTCGTCCGGTCGCTCGGGGAGGGTTCGCGGGTGACGTCGCCCGCGCCGCGCTCGGCGCCGCCCGTGGTCCTCTGGGGAGCGCCGGGCCCGGCCGTCGCCGCGCCCCCACCGCCGGACTGGGTCGGCACCGTGCCGCTCGCGAGTTCGAGGCAGGTCACCATCTCGACGTAGGACGGGTAGCCGCCGGCCTGGAATTGCTGCTCGCACTGGCGCTTGGCGGCCGAGGAGTAATCGCCCCAGCGCCGCTCGGCCTCCTTTCGGGCGTCCCGCTCCGAGCGCAGGCAGCCCTCGACGCTCGCATTGTCGCTGACGCTGACCTCGGCCCGGGCCGCCGACCGGCAGGTCGCGTCGACGTCGAGCTTCGGCGGTCCGTCCGCCGCGGCGGTGCCGACGGAGAGGCCGAGGGTCGCGAGCGCCGCGGCGCCCGCCAGGATCATTCTCGCATGGGTCATGACGGCCTCCCGGGTCTCGCTCAAGCTCGGCATCGTTGCGCCCGCATCGGGCACAACGCGCAGATCCCGCGATCGGCACAGCTGACGAGGGCGAAAAATCGAGCCTCGCCTCAGGGGTGCGATGCGTCACCCCCGTGCGCGGCCCAGAGCGCCGCGTCGAGATCGCGGTAGAGGTCGGCCGGGTCCTCGATGCCGGTCGAGAGGCGCAGGAGGTCCGGCGGGCAGGGCGAGCCCGGCCCCTCGACGGAGGCGCGGTGCTCGATCAGGCTCTCGACGCCGCCGAGCGAGGTCGCCCGCTTCCACAGCCGCACCCGAGCGGCGGTGCCGATCGCCGCCGCCTCCCCGCCCCGCACCCGGATCGAGAGCATGTAGCCGAAGCCCCCCTCCATCTGGCGCGCGGCGACCGCGTGGCCGGGATCGTCGGGCAGGCCGGGATAGAGGACCGAGGCCACGAAGGCGTGGCGCTGCAGGCGCCGGGCGAGGTCGAGGGCACCCGCGGCCTGGGCGGCGGCGCGCAGCGGCAGGGTGCGCAGCGAGCGCATCAGGAGATAGGCCTCGAAGGGGCCGAGGATCGCGCCGCCATTCGCTCGGATCGCGCCGATCCGCTCCCAGAACGCGTCGGCCCGGCCCGCGGCGAGGACGCCCGCCACCACGTCCGAGTGGCCGTTCAGGATCTTGGTGGCCGAGTGCATCACGATGTCGGCACCGAGCGCCAGCGGCCGCGTGTGGATCGGCGAGGCCGCGGTCGAGTCGACGGCGAGCCGGGCGCCCGCCGCGTGCGCGATGTCGGCGGCCGCCGCGATGTCGGTCACCGTCCAGAGCGGGTTGCCCGGGGTCTCGATCCAGACGAGCTTCGTCCGGCCGGGCCGCATCGCGGCGCGCAGCGCATCGAGGTCGTCCCCGTCGACGAAATCGACCGCCAGGGTGCGGCGGGGCGCCTCCTCCCGCAGCCAGCGGCGCAGCGCCCAGTACATCACCTTCGGCGCCACCACGTGATCGCCGGGCTCCAGCGCCGTGAACACGGCGGTCGCCGCCGCCATGCCGGAGCCGAACAGCAGGGCCCCGGCCTCCGCTCCCTCCAGCATGGCGATGACGGATTCGGCCTCGCGCACCGTGGCGTTGTCGGGCCGCGCGTAGGAATAGCCCGAACTGTAGGCATTGTCGGGATCGCGGATGAAGGTGGTGGAGACGTGGAGCGGCGGCACGACGCCCCGCGTCACGGGGTCGATCCGCCCCATCGCCTGGGCCACGAGGCTGCGCCGCGACGGGCCCGTCTCGGCGTCGTCCTGCGGCGGGGTGGATGAGGGCATCGCGTTCTCCTGCGGCACGGGGTCTGGCTTGCTTTCGAGCGGTTTTTGCCGCCTGACACGAACCGGCGCGACCTCGCAACCCGGCGGGACGCCCTCCCGGATGGAGAGGATTTCCGCATGCCCACGGCCACGCCCTTTCCGGATGCGCCCGTCCTGTCGCCCTGGCTGCGCGCCGCCGCCGCGATCCTGCCGGTGGCCGCGACCGCCTATATCGGCTCCGCCTCGACGCAGGAGAGCATCCCGACCTGGTACGCGGGCCTGAACAAGCCGAGCTTCAACCCGCCGAACTGGGTGTTTCCGGTTGCCTGGACGATCCTCTACTCCATGATCGCGATCTACGCGTGGAGGTTCCTCGGCGTGATCGCTCGCATGGGATCATCCCGGCGCGGCTGGTGGCTGGCGCTCGCCGCCTTCTACGTCCAGCTCGCCCTCAACGCGGCCTGGAGTCCGGTCTTCTTCGCCGCCCAGGCGGTCGGCGCGGCTCTCGTCGTAGTCGTGGTGCTCCTCGTCATGGTGCTGTGGACGATCCGCCTGTCCTGGCGCTACGACCGGCTCGCCGCCTGGCTCCTTGTCCCCTACGCCGCCTGGGTCTCCTTCGCGACGCTGCTGAACGCGGCGATCCTGCGCCTCAACTGAGAGACGCGGTTAAGGAAGAGTTTTCACGTGAGACATGTAAATGCCGCCCCCTGAGGCCGTCCGGGTTGGAGCGAGGGCCCGCGCCCGTTAAACGGGCCCTCCGGCAGGAGGAGGGAGCGGCCCATGACCAGCATCACCCGGCGCATCGCCACGGAACTCGGCGTCGGCGAAGGACAGGTGACGGCGGCGGTCGACCTCCTCGACGGCGGGGCTACGGTGCCCTTCATCGCTCGCTACCGCAAGGAAGCGACGGGCGCTCTCGACGACGCGCAGTTGCGGACCCTCGAGGAGCGCCTCGGCTACCTGCGCGAGCTCGAGAGCCGCCGCGCCGCGATCCTCGACAGCATCCGCGAGCAGGGCAAGCTCGATCCCGCGCTGGAGGCCCGCATCGCCCAGGCCGAGACCAAGGCGCGGCTGGAGGATCTCTATTTACCCTTCCGGCAGAAGCGCCGCACCAAGGCCCAGCTGGCCCGCGAGGCCGGCCTCGAGCCCCTCGCCGAGGCGCTGCTCGCCCGGCCCGAGCAGGTGCCCGAGGCCGCCGCCAAGCCCTTCGTCGATGCGGGAAAGGGCATCGCGGACACGGAAGCCGCGCTGGAGGGCGCCCGCTCCATCCTGATCGAGCGCTTCAGCGAGGAGCCGGAACTGGTCGGGTCCTTGCGCGAGACGACGTGGCAGCGCGGCCGCCTCGGCTCCTCGGTGCGCAAGGGCAAGGTGGCAGCCGGCGAGAAGTTCGCCGATTATTTCGATTTCGCCGAGCCCCTGACGAAGCTCCCCTCCCACCGCATCCTCGCCCTCTTCCGCGGCGAGAAGGAGGAGGTGCTCGACCTCGATATCGGCGACGCGCCGGGCGATTCGGCCCCTCCCAACCAGCCCGGCTGGCAGGAATTGCGCATCGCCAAAGCCTTCGGCCTCGCCGACCGGGGCCGGCCGGGCGACCGCTTCCTTGCGGACACCGTGCGGCGGGCCTGGCGGACCAAGCTGAAGCCTGCCCTCGACACGGACCTGCGTGCCCGCCTCTGGGCCGTGGCCGAGGCGGGAGCGGTCAAGGTCTTCGCCGGCAACCTGCGCGACCTGCTGCTCGCCGCCCCCGCCGGCCCGCGCCCGACCCTCGGGCTCGACCCCGGCTACCGCACGGGCGTGAAGGTCGCGGTGGTCGACGCCACCGGCAAGGTGTTGGCCACCGACACGATCTACCCGCACGAGCCGCGCCGCGACTGGAATGGCGCCCTGGTGACGCTGGCCAAGCTTTGCCGCGCCCACAGGGTGGAGCTGATCGCGATCGGCAACGGCACCGCCTCGCGGGAGACCGATAGGCTCGCCGCCGAGCTCGTCGCCAAGCAGCCGGAGCTGCGCCTCACCAAGGTGATGGTCTCGGAGGCCGGCGCCTCGGTCTATTCCGCGAGCGCCTACGCCTCGGCCGAGCTGCCGGGCCTCGACGTGACCCTGCGGGGCGCGGTCTCGATCGCGCGGCGCCTGCAGGACCCCCTCGCCGAGCTCGTGAAGATCGAGCCCCGCGCCATCGGCGTCGGCCAGTACCAGCACGACCTCGCCGAGGGAAAGCTCTCCCGCTCCCTCGACGCGGTGGTGGAGGATTGCGTGAACGGCGTCGGCGTCGACGTGAATACCGCCTCCGCGCCCCTCCTCGCCCGCGTCTCGGGCCTGACCGAGCGGGTCGCCGGCAACATCGTGGTCCATCGGGACGCGAACGGACCCTTCCGCAGCCGCTCGGGCCTTCGGAAGGTCTCGGGCCTCGGTCCGAAGGCCTACGAACTGGCGGCGGGTTTCCTGCGCATCCGCGAGGGCGACGACCCGCTCGACGCTTCTGGCGTGCATCCGGAAGCCTATCCGGTGGTGCGCAAGATCCTCGCCGCCACGGGCCAGCCGGTCGGAGCCCTCATCGGCAACGGCGCCGTGCTCCGCAGCCTCGATCCGAAGCGCTTCACCGACGCGACCTTCGGCCTGCCGACGGTGACCGACATCCTCGCGGAGCTGGAGAAGCCCGGCCGCGACCCGCGCCCCGCCTTCCGCACGGCGACCTTTCAGGAGGGCGTCGAGACGATCCAGGACCTGAGGCCCGGCATGCGGCTCGAAGGCGTGGTGACGAACGTCGCGGCCTTCGGCGCCTTCGTCGACATCGGCGTCCACCAGGACGGGCTCGTGCACATCTCGATGCTGGCCGACCGCTTCGTGAAGGATCCGCGCGATGTGGTGAAGCCCGGCGACGTGGTGCAGGTGCGCGTCGTCGAGGTCGATGCCCCCCGCAAGCGGATCGCCCTCTCGATGCGCTCGGACGAGGCGGCCCCGCGCCCGGCCCGGCGGGAGGAGCGGCCGGCGGGTGGACAGCGGTCCGCAGCGACGCGGCCGAGCCCGCAGGCAAAGCCGGCATCCGAATCCGGCGGCGCGCTGGCCGAGGCCCTGCGCCGGGCAGCGCTCGCCAAGGGCCAGCCGCAAGGCGGCCGCAAGAGCTGATCCGGCTGGCCGGATCAGGCTCCCTTCGACTCCGGCCCGGGCTCCTCCTCGCCCGCCGGCCTGTCATCGTCGCGGGCCCGGTGCAGGAGGAAGATCGAGACGACCATCGTCAGGATCAGCACCGCGAGCACGCCGAGCTCGATCATCGAGGCGCGGAACAGGGCCTCCTTCTCGGCCGACCATTCCTTGGCGTGCATGATCTCCGAGGATTGGAGCGTGATGACGAGGACGCGCCGGATCGAGGCGATCAGCCCGACGATCAGGAAGGGCTCGCAGGTGAGCCTGCCGGAGCGCATCGACACCCGCACCGTGTGCAGGATCTCGACGAGCATCAGCAGGAAGAGCAGCCGATCCACGACTTCGAGGAGTTGCGGCGCCCCCCCGAGGGCGTGCATCGCCTCCCAGGTGAGACCGGTCGCGTCGACGAGGGCGAGAACCGCGGTGACAGCGAGGAGCAGCCCGAGCACGGCGTAGATCGCGTGCTCGGTGTGCAGGAAGACGAAGGCGGAGATCCGCGTCAGGCGTCCTTCGTTCTCCGGAGCCTCGGCCATGTCGTCCTCCCCGGCGCCGTGACCAAGAGAGGGAGATAGAGCGGCCGAGCCGGATAGCGGTCCGGAGGGGTGATCAATTCTCGCGTGATGGGCTCGTCAGTGGAACAGGTGCAGGGCGTGCGGCGCGAAGTAGCCGAAGCCCAGAAGAGCCGCGCCCGCGAGCCCGACGAAGCCCCCGGCGAAGACGAGGGCCACCACCCCCGTGATGACCTCGGCCGAGGCCAGGACGATGCCGATCTGGAAGGCGGCCGAGGCCAGCTCGTAATGGTGGTAGCGCTCGAGCGCCAGGTCCCGCTTCTCCTGCGCCGCCTGAGCCTTCGCCGCGAGTTCCTTGCGGCCCTCGCCGGTGGCGGGCTCGGATTCCCAGCGTGCCAGAGTCTTGGCCCATTCCGCGCGCTTGGCCTGGGTCGCCTCCGGGCTGGTGCCGGGCGGCAGCAGGGTCGCGAGCTCGTCGGCCGTCTTCACCACCGTGCCGCGGATGGTGCGGGCCTGGAAGTAGGCCCAGAGGTTTGAGGCCTCGATGTTGGCGCCGAGCGCGTCGGTCTGCGACGCCTTGCCCAGGGTCTCGCTGAAGGCGAGGAACAGCGCCAGGACCGAGATGAGCAGCGCGACGCGCTTGTTGGACCCCTCGACCGCTCCGTGACCACCCGACATGCTCTGTGCCCCCGTTGATTCGTTGGGGCCGAGTCACAGCCTATCCGGGGCCCGGAGGCAATGCGGCAGGGCCGGGCACGAGCGAGGAGACCGAACCGATGCGGCTGCAGATTCTCGGATGCGGGGACGCCTTCGGCTCGGGCGGGCGCTTCAACACCTGCTTCCACGTGAGCGGAGCGGGACCGGGCTTCCTGATCGATTGCGGCGCATCGAGCCTCATCGCCATGCGCCGCTTCGGCGTCGATCCGAACGGGATCGACGCGGTGTTGCTGACCCATCTCCACGGCGACCATTTCGGCGGCCTGCCCTGGCTGATCCTCGACGGGCAGCTCGTGAGCCGGCGTACGAAGCCCCTGGTGATCGCGGGCCCGGTCGGGACGGGGGCGCGGCTGAGCGCCGCGATGGAGGCGCTGTTCCCGGGCTCCAGCACGGCGGAGCGGGCCTTCACGGTCGAGGTCGTCGAGATCGAAGCGGGCCGGCGGTCGGAGGTCGGGGGCGTCGCGGTGACGCCGTTTTCCGTGCGCCACCCGTCGGGGGCACCCTCCCACGGCCTGCGGATCGAGGCCGGCGGCAAGGTCTTGAGCTACACCGGCGACACGGAATGGGTGGAGGATCTGATCCCGCTCGGTCGCGAGGCCGACCTCCTGATCGCGGAGGGCTACACGGTGGAGCGGCCGGTGAGGTTCCATCTGAGCTGGGCGACGCTCGCCGCGCGCCTGCCCGAGATCCGGCCGAAGCGCCTCGTGCTCACCCACATGAGCCCGGAGATGATCGCGAACGACCCGGCCGGCCGCTACATCGCGGCCGAGGACGGGATGGTGCTGGCGATCTGACGCGCTACTCCGCCGCCTCGACGAAGACGGTGCCGGCCCGCGGCAGGTCGAGCGTGTCCCAGGTCTCGGCGAGCGCCGCGGTGAGGCGGGCGATGCTCGTCTCGTCGTGGAAGGGCGAGGGCGTGATGCGCAGCCGCTCGGTGCCGCGCGGTACGGTCGGGTAGTTGATCGGCTGGATGTAGATGGCGTGGCGCTCCAGCAGGTGGTCGGCGGCCGCCTTGCACAGCTCGGCATCGCCCACCATCACCGGGACGATGTGGGTCTCGGTGTGCAGCACCGGCAGGCCCGCGGCCTCCAGGGCCGCCTTGGTCCGGGCGGCCTGGCGCTGATGCGCCGCGCGCTCGGCTTGCGAGCGCTTCAGGTAGCGCACCGAGGCCCGGGCGGCCGCGGCGATGGCGGGCGGCAGGGCGGTCGTGAAGATGAAGCCCGCCGCGTGGCTGCGCACCGCGTCGCAGAGGAGCGAGGAGCCCGTGATGTAGCCCCCGACGCAGCCGAAGCCCTTGGCGAGCGTGCCCTCGATCACGTCGACCCGGTGCATCACCCCGTCGCGCTCGGCGATGCCGGCGCCGCGCTCGCCGTAGAGGCCGACCGCGTGCACCTCATCGAGATAGGTCATGGCGCCGTAGCGGTCGGCGAGGTCGCAGATCCTGCCGATCGGCGCCACGTCTCCGTCCATCGAGTAGACGCTCTCGAACGCGATCAGCTTCGGCCGGTCGCCGGCCTCGATCAGCAGCTCCTCAAGATGCACGAGGTCGTTGTGGCGGAAGACGCGCTTCTCGCAGCCCGAGTGGCGCACGCCTTCGATCATCGAGTTGTGGTTGTAGGCATCCGACAGGATCAGGCAGTTCGGGATCAGCTTGGCGATCGTCGAGATGCCGGCTTGGTTCGAGACGTAGCCCGAGGTGAAGACGAGGCCCGCCTCCTTGCCGTGCAGATCCGCGAGCTCGCGCTCGAGATCGACGAGCGGCGAGTTGTTGCCCGCGATGTTGCGGGTGCCGCCCGCACCGACGCCGCAGCGCTCCGCCGTGCGGGTCATGGCGCCCACCACCTCCGGGTGCTGGCCCATGCCGAGATAATCGTTCGAGCACCAGACCGTGATCTCCCGCACCGATCCGTCGGGCTTGCGCCAGTTGGCGGTCGGGAAGCGGCCGGCGATGCGCTCGATGTCGGCGAAGACGCGGTAGCGGCGCTCGCCGTGCAGCCGGTCGAGCGCGGCGCGGAAATGGCCCTCGTAATCGGTCCTGTTGCCTGGCCCGGAATTCGTGTCGGTGAGCGTCGTTTGCGCGGGCATCCGGTTCAAGGGCTCGTCCTTCGCGTGGCTGACCGGAATTCCAGGGTGCATATCCCAGGACCCGGGGCGAAATCGTCGAGGAGGGCCCGCTCGTCCGAGCCCGCGAGCGGGCGGCCTTGGAATGCAAGGCCCGGCCCGATCTCGCATCAGGTGAGGGTGTTTCCTTACGACCGTCTTGAGAGGCGATCTCCGAGGAGAAGATACAGGCGGACTTGGAATCGGTTCAAGGTGCACGGTGGCATTGCTGCTTTGCACCTTTCGGTAGCGTGGGGCAAAGGCTGGGATCGGACTGGCGACGATGGGTCGCGCGCGTCCTTACCAGTTCGGATCGGTTTGACGACGTCTTGAGGGCAACCGTTCATGACCACGCGAAACGACAGCGAGCGGGCGGAGCGCCTCAAGGCCGCGCTGCGGGACAACCTGCGCCGGCGCAAGGCGCAGGGACGCGGGCGGACGGAGGGGCGCACGGATCCGGAGCCCGCGCCGAAGGACACGGGTCCGGATGCGCAGTCCTGAAGACGGCGCGGATCCTCGATCGAAACCGTCCCGATTCCGCCAAAACTCGCCTATAGGGCCGTAACGCACGGGGCGCACGCACAACGCGGCACCCTTCAGGGGAATGACCGGCGCACGAGACGGAGCCCGAAGACGGGCCGCGGGCGCGCGAGAGGACTGGAATGGACCGCATCCACATCACCGGCGGCACGCCGCTCAACGGCGTGATCCCGATCTCCGGCGCGAAGAACGCGGCCCTGCCCCTGATGATCGCGAGCCTCCTCACGGGCGAGACGCTGGAGCTCGTCAACGTGCCGCGCCTCGCCGACATCGCCTCGCTGTCGCGCATCCTCGGCAATCACGGCGTCGACCACATGGTGGTCGGCAAGCGGCCGGGGCAGACGACCGAGACGGGCCAGACCATCCGGCTGACCGCCTCGAACATCATCGACACCACGGCCCCCTACGACCTCGTCTCCACCATGCGGGCGAGCTTCTGGGTGGTGGCGCCGCTGCTCGCCCGCTTCGGTGAGGCCAAGGTCTCGCTGCCGGGCGGCTGCGCCATCGGCACGCGTCCCGTCGACCTCCTGATCATGGCGCTGGAGAAGCTCGGCGCGCGGATCGAGATCGACGGCGGCTACGTCGTCGCCCGCACGAAGAACGGCCTGCGCGGCGGCGAGATCAGCTTCCCCAAGGTGACGGTCGGCGGCACGCACGTCGCCCTGATGGGAGCGGCCCTCGCCTACGGCACCACGGTGATCGAGAACGCGGCTCGCGAGCCGGAGGTCGTCGATCTCGCCGAGTGCCTGATCAAGATGGGCGCCCGGATCGAGGGCGCGGGCACGCCGCGCATCGTGGTCGAGGGCGTCTCACGCCTGCACGGCGCCCGTCACGAGGTGCTGCCCGACCGGATCGAGACCGGCACCTACGCCATGGCGGTGGCCATGGCGGGGGGAGACGTGACGCTGGAGGACACCCGCGCCGACCTCCTGCATTCGGCTCTCGACGTGCTGGCGACCACGGGCACGGAGGTCACCTCGACGGACAAGGGCATCCGCATCCGCCGCAACGGCGCGGGCATCGCCGCCGTCGACGTGACGACGGACCCCTTCCCCGGCTTCCCGACCGATCTCCAGGCCCAGTTCATGGCGCTGATGACGCTGGCCAAGGGCCGCTCGCACATCCGCGAGACGATCTTCGAGAACCGCTTCATGCACGTGCAGGAACTGGCCCGCCTCGGCGCCAAGATCCGCCTCGAGGGCGATCTCGCCGTCGTCGAGGGCGTGGAGCGCCTCAAGGGCGCGCCGGTGATGGCCACCGATCTGCGCGCCTCCGTCTCCCTCGTCATCGCGGGGCTCGCAGCCGAGGGCGAGACCCAGATCAACCGGGTCTATCACCTCGACCGCGGCTTCGAGGCGCTGGAGGCCAAGCTCGGGCGCTGCGGAGCCGAGATCCGGCGCGTTCGGGCCTGACACGCGGCGGTTGCCGGACGGGGGGCGCGCCGCTACCTACCGGCCGGACCCCGTCCCATGCGCGAGCCCTTCGCGCCGAGAGTATCGCAGCCGCGCCATGGAGCTTCTCAAGCTCGCCGCCCTCGACGCCGAGGATCTCACCGTCATCTCGGCCCATCTGCAGGACGCGATCCTGCGGGCGGGCGACCTGACCTATCTCGCCGCCGAGCATCGCTTCGTCCTCGTCGTGCGCCGCTTCGACTGGTCGGCCGCCGCGGGCGAGCCGCCGCGCCGCCGCCTCGCGGGGGTGCATTTCGAGCGGGTGCTCGGCGTGCGCACCCGCGGCATCGCGCCGGGCCAGGATTCGGACGCGGCCCTGAGCCTGCTCGCCGTCACCTTCGAGCCCGGCGACGCGCCCTCCGGCACCGTCACCCTGGTCTTCTCCGGCGGCGCCGCCATCCGCCTCGACGTCGAGTGCGTCGAGGTCCGCATGAAGGATCTCGGGCCCGTCTGGGAGGCGGAGGCGCGGCCGGCCCACAGTCCCGGCAGCGCACCCGTCCTCGACGCGCCGACGCCCTGACGTCCCGATTCCACACCCGACTGGCCGAACGCCCGATGATCCGCCTCGACAGCACCCATCCCGATTTCGCGCAGGATTTCGCGCGGCTCCTCACCGTCAAGCGCGAGATCTCGGAGGATGTCGACGAGACCGTGCGCGGCATCATCGCGGGCGTGATCGCGGGCGGCGATGCGGCGCTCGTCGACTACACCCGCCGCTTCGACCGGCTCGGGGACGACTTCTCCGCCGCCCGCCTCGCGGTGACGGCCGCGGAGGTCGACGCGGCGCTCGACGCCTGCCCGGCCGAGGCCCTCGACGCGTTGAGGCTCGCCGCCGAGCGGATCGAGGCGTTCCATCGGGCGCAGGTGCCGGGCGACCACAGCGCCACCGACGCCCTCGGCGTCACCGCGGGCTGGCGCTGGACGGCCCTCGAATCGGTCGGCCTCTACGTGCCGGGCGGCACCGCGAGCTATCCCTCCTCGGTGCTGATGAACGCGATCCCGGCCCGCGTCGCCGGCGTGCCCCGCATCGTCATGGTGGTGCCGACGCCGGACGGGCAGCTCAATCCCCTGGTTCTCGCCGCCGCCCGCATCTCGGGCGTCGACGAGATCTACCGCGTCGGCGGCGCGCAGGCCGTGGCGGCACTCGCCCACGGCACCGAGACGATCGCGCCGGTCGCCAAGATCGTCGGCCCCGGCAACGCCTGGGTCGCGGCGGCCAAGCGTCGGGTGTTCGGACAGGTCGGCATCGACATGATCGCCGGTCCTTCCGAGGTGCTGATCCTGGCCGACGGCCACGCGAACCCGGACTGGATCGCCGCCGACCTCCTGGCGCAGGCCGAGCACGACACCGCCGCCCAGGCGATCCTGATCACGGACAGCGCCGACCTCGCCGAGGCCGCCGAGGCCGCGGTCGAGCGGGCGCTGGCGACCCTGCCGCGGGCTGAGATCGCCCGGGCGAGCTGGCGCGACTACGGCGCCATCATCCGGGTGCGCAATTTCGACGAGGCGGTCCCCCTCGTCGACCGGCTGGCGCCGGAACACCTGGAGATCGAGACCGCGGACGCCGAAGCGCTCGCCGCCAAGGTGCGCAATGCCGGCGCGATCTTCCTCGGTTCGCACACGCCGGAGGCGATCGGCGACTATGTCGGCGGCCCGAACCACGTGCTGCCGACCGCCCGCTCGGCCCGGTTCTCCTCCGGCCTCGGCGTCCTCGACTTCATGAAGCGCACGACCATCCTGCGCTGCGACCCGCACGCCCTGCGGGCGATCGGGCCGGCCGCCATCGCCCTCGGACGCTCCGAGGGTCTGGAGGGGCATGCCCGCTCCGTCGCGATCCGCCTGAACCTGTGATACCAGCGAGCGCGAGAACCGTGACGGCGGGATGATCGGCGTCCGGGCGGGGTCCTGGGTCCTCGGCGGACCGGGTCCTCGGCGGGAACGCCTCGGCACGGAGGGGGAAGCGTCCGCATGGCCAGCGATGGGAAGGGGGCGAAGGGGTCGAACCGGCTGGCGGCCGTCGCCCTCGACGAGGGTTCGATCGGCCGCGGCAATCCCGACCAGGAGCACGAGCGCGCCATCGCGATCTTCGACATCTTGGAGGAGAACCATTTCGCGATCCCCGGCAAGGAGGGGCCCTACGCCCTGACCCTTGGTCTCGTCGAGAACAAGCTCTCCTTCGCTATCGCGACGCCCGAGGGCGAGCCCGTCATCACCCACCTCCTCTCGCTGACCCCGTTCCGGCGGGTGATCCGCGATTACGAGATGATCTGCGAGAGCTATTACAACGCGATCCGCACCGCTTCGCCGACTCAGATCGAGGCGATCGACATGGGGCGGCGCGGCCTGCACAACGAGGCCTCCGAGACCCTCAAGCAGCGCCTCGACGGCAAGGTCGACCTCGACCACGACACGGCGCGCCGCCTCTTCACCCTCATCTTCGCCCTTCATTGGAAGGGCTGACCCGCGTGACGACGCCAGATCCGCGGCGAGACCCGCGCGTCCCCCGAGCTTGAGGCCGGACCCGCGATGGACGGGATCGCGCCGAAGAAGAAACGGGTGCAATCCGCCCTGTTCATGTGCAATTACAACGCCGTGCGCTCGCTCGCGGCGGAGGCGATCGCACGCCATTACTTCGGCAAGTCGATCTACATCCAGTCGGCGGGGGTGCGTTCCGGCGAGCCGGCCGACCCCTTCATGATCGCGGCTCTCGATGAGATCGGCATCGATGCCGCGCGCCACAGGCCGCGGACCCTCGAGCAGCTTGAGGAATGGGAGGGCCTGAACTTCGATCTCATCGTGACGCTCGCTCCGGAAGCCCATCACGCGGCCCTGGAGCTGACCCGGACGCTGGCGGCAGATGTCGAGTACTGGCCGACGCCGGACCCGACGATCCTGCAGGAGGGCAGCCGCGAGCAGCGCCTCGACGGCTACCGCGACGTGCGCGACGGCCTGATCTACCGAATCAAGAGCCGGCTGAAGGGATAGGATGCTCCGCGGGCCAGGGTGTTGCGAGGCGCCGCGGCCTCACTCCCTCGGCGGCGGCCAGCATCGCGAGGAGGCCGAGGCCGAGGAGGGCGGCCTCGGCGACGAGCCGCAAACCCGTTGCCGTTCCCCCCTCGGGGCGTAGCAGGTGCAGCACCTCGTTGCCGAAGAGCGCGCAGACGATTCCGGCGGCGAAGACGGGCAGCGAGCGTCGCCCGAGCCGGCAGAACAGGGAATCGGGCCGCGCCGTGCGTATCAGGCGCAAGAGCGGAGCTTGCGGCAGAGCGAGGACGAGGTAGGCGAGCGCGACGAGCTGGGCGATGCGCAACGGCGATTGATAGAGCTTGCTCGCACCCAGCCAGAACAGATCATGCCGCCGGTCCGTCCAGGCCGCCACCTCGGGGACGAAGCGGACGAGAACGACGGAGAGAAGCAGGACGCCAGTGAGATAGAGGAGTGCGAGGCCCACCGCGAGGCGCGATGCGGGCAGCCGCACGCCCTGCCGGATCGCCGCACCGAGGGAGAGACCGAGGACGAACACGACGAGCCAGGGCAGGATCGGTAGGGTGAGCGGCTCGCCGCTCAGCCGGCAGGACACGATCAGGCCGAGATGCCCGGCAACGAGCCAGACGCAGGTGGCCGGCAGGAGAGGCAGCCACCAGCGGCGCGCCGCGAGCCAGACGAGGGGCGGCGCGAGCAGCATCAGCCCGGTGTAGAGGCGCAGGATCGCCGAGTATCCGATGCGGTGCTCGAAGGTGACGAGGCTCCAGACCGTCCTGAGCGTCAGGCCGTCGAAGCCTCCGACTTCCAGGACCTCACCTCGAAGGAGTTCGGCGTGCAACGCTTGCGAGCCGAATGCGGTGGCAAATCCCGCCGAGACCGAGATTGTCGCGACGAGTAACGCGACATAGACGAGATAGAGTTTCAGGGCGCGATGCCATAGAACTGCGACAAGCTGATCTGATTTTCGTTCTGTCGCGAGCGATCCGTAGGCGAAAAAAACTGAAATCCCGGATAGCAGGACGAAAATGTCGGCGCTGTCGATGAAGCCGATGCCCGCGATTGTCAGGGACGGCAGATCATGAAGACCAAGATGAGCCGTAAAAATACTGACCAGACAAATTCCTCGTATCGCATCGATGCTATTCAAACGATCCCGCACCCGGAACTCCTTCTATTGGGAGAATGATTGCCGAATAGCTTGAATTTTGATCGGACGGATTCTATCCTCTGAGGTCATCTTTAAGCGCTGGAATCTTTCAAATGGGTTTATGTTCAAGGTAGAAGATAGTTTCTCGTTCAATCCATAGCTGTGGGCGGGCGTCGGGTGTTCGGAGGCAGGCCTCACAGCCGACAGGTTTGCGGCCAGCTTTGGGAATGAGGTCTGCGAGGCTCGACTTCGCTCTCACACGGGCGTGACGCGCCGGAGCGAGGTGATGGGCCCGTAGCTCTTTTCTCGGATTCGGGCGACAGCAACGGCGAGCGGCTCGACAGCCACCGCCATATGGTGGCCGTTCGCGTGGATCAGACGTTCGGCATCGAGCATCAGTCCGACATGGCCACGCCAGAACACGAGATCGCCCCGGTGGAGGGAGCCGAGGTCTTCGAGGGGAAGCGGCCGGCCGAGGGCCCGCTCCTGCTGGTCGGCGTCCCGGGGGCAGGGCAGGCCGGCAAGTTCCAGCGCGAGCTGCACGAGGCCCGAGCAGTCGAGGCCGAGGCTGGTGCGGCCGCCCCAGAGATAGGGCGTCCCGACGAGTCGCTCGGCGGTCGCGGCAAAATCGGGCTCCCGCCAGGCGACCGACTCGCAATGGGGGGCGAAGACGAACGATTCTTCCGCGAGGCGCAGATAATCGCCCTCGCGCTCCAATGCGGCGAAGGCGGCGCCGAGGCCGAGATGGCCGCGATGCGGCCGCTTCAGGTCCGGCGCCGGGTAGAGGAAGGTGCGCAACGCCCGCACCCGATGGGTCGGCGGCGGCTCCGCCGGGCCGATCGCCTCGGCTGGCAGGTAGCCCACGTACCCGTCATGCACGAGCTGGACGTAGGCGAACCCGTCCTTCACCTCGTAGACGTTCACCGAATCGCCCATCACCGCCTCGGTGTCGATGCCCGAATCGGCGCGCGGCGCGCGGCGCAGGGGGGCTGAGGGGGCGCAGATCCGGCGTGGCACGCCTTCCACGTAGGCGGCGGCTTCCACGAGACCTCTCAGGGCGATGTCGGCGAGGTCGGGGCGGGCCGGGGTCAGTCGCGGATCGCGGTCGGCATGGGCCGTCTTCGTCATGGGCCCAGCCGTATCGCGGGCAAGCCCCGATCCGCAACCGCGTGCGCGGGATAGATCCGCGTGCCCGCGGCCTCGCGCCGCAGGCAGGACTCTTCGCGACCCAAGCTTATCCTATGCGTTGGCGCGGCGGCCGATCTGGAATGCATCCTGCTTGGCATCGGCCGTTGCGCTGCACGGGCGACAGATCGTGCTCTGATGCAGTGCACAAATCAGCGCGATGGACTATGTTCGCGCCATGACGACCGTGAGCCGTGCCGTGAAGAGACCCTCGAAATCCCAGGCCGACCTGCCGCCGATTCGCGTGCGCCGGGAGCCGCCGACGATCGCCGAGGCGGTCTCCGCCGCGCAGGATCTCGCCGATGACGTGGATCAGCAGGTGGAGATCGCGGCCGGCCTGATCGGCCTGCCCCCGGACGAGATCCGGCCCCACGTGCTCGCGGCCGAGCGCAAGCCCGAGCCCCGTTACGACCGGGCGCCCGAGCGCCTGCTGAGCCCGGCGACGCCGTCCCGTGCGCCGCGAACCGTCATCGTGGAGCGCCGCACGCGGGCACCCGTGGTGGTGGAGCGGCGCGGCCGGCCGCCCTTCGACGGACGACGCTGACGCCTACCAGGCGAGCGTCTCGCCCCGGTAGTCGAGATAGGCGATGCCCTCGCGGCCGAGCCGGCCCTCGATGACCGAGACCAGGCCGGCGGCGCTCGTCTCGACATCGATATCCGCGTCTGCACCGCCCATCTCGGTGCGGACCCAGCCCGGATGCAGCACGAGGACGCCGAAGCCCGCCGCGCGGTGGCGGATCTCGAAGCTGCGGGCGTAGGTGTTGAGGGCGGCCTTGCTCGCCCGGTAGCTCTCCCAGCCGCCATCCTCGTTCAGTGCCACGCTGCCGAGGATCGAGCTCATCAGGGCCAGAATCCCACGGGGGTGCAGCGCATCGCTGAAGGTCTCCGCGAAGCGGATCGGGCTCACGGCATTCGTGAGGTACACCTGGGCCGCCACGGCGCGCGGGACGGAGTGGATCGGCTCGTGGGCCTGCGTGGCCACCCCCGCCACCACGAAGATGAGGTCGAAGGTCTGGGATCCCAGCCGCTCGCGGAGCGACCGGACGGCCCCGTCGTCGTCGATGTCGACGGTCTCGACGCGCACGGCATCCGAGGCGAGCGCGCCGAGGCCCGGCGAGGGCGAGCGCTGCGTCGCCGTCACGTGCCAGCCGCGCTCGGCGAAGGCCGCGGCGAGGCCGAGGCCGAGGCCGCGCGAGGCCCCGACGATGAGCGCGCTCTTCCGGTTCTCGGACATGATTCGGATCTCCTGACAGGACCGGCCCGGCCGCCGGCCCTAGGGTGGGGCAGGTTGGGCGCCGGCGGCCGCCGGACAGGCGGAGGCCGGCCGCGCGGTGCGGGCGCGCACGCGCCTCAATCCGCTGTCTGCACCGACCAGGTGGCGTGGCGGATGCCGGGCATCCGGGCAAGCGCCGCCGTGACCGCGTCGAGTTCCGCCGCCTCCACCGCCGTGGCGACGAGGGTGGCCACCACCTCGACCGCGTCCTCGCCGCGCTCCACGACCTCGATGCCGCCGACCGGGTAGCTCGCCGCCTCCAGCCGCTCGACGAGGAGGTCGCGGGCGGGGCCGGCCTCCTCGGGCGCCGTCGTCACCTGGACCTCGTAGGTCGCCTCCGTGGCGCTCTCGTCAATCGGCGCCCGGTTGATGGTATTGACGAGGGGGCGCAGCAGCGTGTTGCCGGCAAGCACCGCCACGGTGACGAACAGAGCCTCCACGGGCAGGTCGGCCCCGGCGAAGGCGCCGACCGCGGCCGAGCACCAGAGGGTCGCGGCCGTGTTGAGGCCGCGCACGTTCATGCCCTCCTTCATGATCACGCCCGCGCCGAGGAAGCCGACGCCCGAGATCACGTAGGCCACCGTGCGGGTGCCGCCGGCCGCGCCCTCGAGCCGCATGCCGAGATCGACGAAGGCCGCCGCGCCCAGCGCCACGAGCACGTTCGTGCGCAGGCCCGCCGTGCGCTGCCGGTACTGCCGCTCCGCGCCGATCAGGGTGCCGAGGACGAAGGCGACGATCAGGCTGATCGCGGAGTTCAGGGATTCCGGGAGCGGCCCGGCGAGAAGTGCGCTCATCCGGTCTCCATGTCGGCGCCCCATGACGGAACCGTGACAGCGGGAAATCCGGTTGTCTCCCCGGGCAAATTGACCGGGGACGCCATTCGATTGCGCGCGGGATTGACGCCCGGGCCGCCCTGCGGGCACACCCTTCCGCAAGTCTTATGGGCCGCCTAAGAGCCCGTGGGGAGACGTGCAAGGAGAAGTTTCGGATGCAGGTTCCGGTCCCTGCGGCGGGTGCGCTCTCATGAGCGGCGCCACCCTCGCCGAGCGCCCCGCCGCTGCCCAGGGCACGGCCGATGTGGCGTTGCGCGCCCGCATCCTCGCCCTGCGCGACGGGCTGGAGCACGGCCTCATCGGCTGCACCGGACTCGTGGAGCGTCTGCTGATCGGGCTCCTCACCGGCGGTCACATTCTCGTGGAGGGCGCGCCTGGCCTCGCCAAGACCCGGGCGGTCAAGCGCCTGTCGGACGGGCTCGACGGCTCCTTCGCCCGCATCCAGTGCACACCCGACCTGATGCCCGCCGATCTCACCGGCACGACGGTGTGGCGCCAGGACAGCGGCACCTTCGAGTTCCTGGCCGGACCCCTGTTCCACTCGCTGATCCTCGTCGACGAGGTGAACCGCGCCCCGCCCAAGGTGCAGTCGGCGCTCCTTGAGGCGATGGCCGAGGGGCAGATCACGGTGGCGGGGCACACCCACCCCCTGCCCGACCCCTTCATGGTGGTGGCGACCCAGAACCCGATCGAGCACGCGGGCACCTTTCCACTGCCCGAGGCGCAGCTCGACCGCTTCCTGTTGCACGTCGTCGTCGACATGCCCGACGAGGCGTCCGAGCGGCGCATCCTCGACCTCGTCGAAGGCGAATTGAACCACCACGCCGAGGCGATGCCGGTGAAGCTGACCCTCGAAGAGGTGCGGGCGGCCCGCGAGGCCGCGCTCGGGATCTACGTCTCGCCGGCGCTGAAGGATTATCTCGTGCGCCTCGTGGCAGGCACCCGCACGGACGCCGCCGCGCCGGACCTGCGCGCGGCGATCGAGCACCCGGCCTCCCCGCGCGGCACGCTGGCGCTGATGGTAGCCGGCAAGGCCCGCGCGTATCTGCACGGGCGCGATCACGTCATCCCGGAGGACGTGGCCGACCTCGCCGTCGATGCCCTCAGCCACCGGATCGGCCTCACCTGGCGCGCCGCCGCCGAGGGCCAGACCGCCCGCGGCATCGTCGAGGGGCTGGTCCGGCGCGTGCGGGCCCTCTGAGCGTGGCCGCCTCGCAAGGCCCGGCGGGCGCGTTGTCCGACCATCCCGGCGTGCGCCTCTCCGGCGAGGCGCTGATGGGCCTGCGCCACCTCGCCCGCCGCGGCGTCTCTCCGGCGACGCGCACGCTGGCCGGCCTGCCCGGCGGCATCGTCACGAAGCGGCGCGGGCGCGGCTCGGAGCCCGACGACGTGCGCCTTTGGTCGGAGGGCGACGACATGCGCCACATCGACCGCAACGCCACCGCCCGCACCGGGATCCTGCACGTGCGCACCCACCACGACGAGCGCGACCGCGCCGTGGTGCTGCTCGCCGATTTCCGGCCCTCGATGCTGTTCGGCACGCGGCGCGCCCTGCGCTCGGTGGCGGCGGCGGAAGCCCTGGCGCTCCTCGGCTGGCGGATCGTCGGCGACGGGGGCCGCGTCGGCCTCGTGGTCGGCAGCGCGGGCGAGCCCGCCGCCCTGCGTCCGGCCGGAGGCGAGCGGGCGATGACCGCCGTGACGGGCGCCCTCGCCCTGGCGCATGCCCGCGCACTTGCGGCGGCCGGCGACGATCCGCCCCTCGATCCCCTGCTGACGCTCGCCGCGAGCCTGCTGCCCTCCGGCGGCCACCTCGTCATCGCGAGCGCCCTCGACGCCCCGGGGCCGGATTTAGACCGGCTCCTGACGGTGCTCGCCGAGCGCCTCTCGATCCGCCTCCTCCTCGTCAGCGACGCCTTCGAGCGTGCGCGGCCCGCCGGCTACTACCCCTTCGCCACCGCGGACGGGCGCCGCGGCACGCTCGAGGGCGGTCACCGGGGCGCCGAGGCCCGGACCGAGGAGCGCCTCGCCGAGTACGCCCGCCGCGGCATCGAGGGTCTGCGCCTCGACGTCGAGGCGGGGCCGGAGGTCTACGCCCCCTTGATGGAGCGCCTCGATGCGGTCCTGTGAGGGAGAAGCGCCGTGACGCCCTCCGCCGAGTCCGCCCCAAACCTCGCCGACCTGCGCGGCCTGCACCTGCCCGCGAACGCCGCCGGCGCGATCCAGGGCGAGGTCGTCGCCGCGATCATCCTCGGCTTCGCGGCCGCCCTCCTCGTCGGCGCCCTCCGGTACTGGCGCGCCCGCCGCCGCAGCACGGTGCGCCGCGCCGCCCTGCGGGACCTGCAGGCAGCGCGGGCCCTGGAGCCCGAGGCGCGCCTCGTGGCGCAGGCGAGGCTCCTGCGGCGCACCGCCCGCACCCTCGACGGAGATGCGGTGGCGGACCTGCGCGGGTCCGACTGGGCGGCCCGGCTCGACCGGATCTTCGCCACCGACTTCTTCGGCAAGGGCGCGGGCCGCGTCCTCGTCGACGGGCTCTACGGCCGCCGCGCCACGCCGGACGTCGCGGCGATCGACGCCGAGCTCGCCCGACTCCTCGCGCGGATCAGGGCCTGACGCCATGCCCGCTTGGTTCAGCGCCCTCGCCTCCGCCTTCGACCTCGCCAGCCCGCTCGCGCTGCTCCTCCTGCCGTTGCCGCTGCTGGCCGCCCGCCTGATGCCCGCCGAGACGGCCGGCGGCAGCGGCGCGCTGCGCGTTCCGGCCTCGGTCGTGGCGCAGGCGCGGGCCGGCGCCGGCATCGCCGCCCGGGGCCGCACGCGGCTCGTCCTGATCGCGATCCTCTGGACCGCCCTCGTCGTGGCTCTCGCCGGGCCCCGCCTCGTCCTGTCGGCGACCGCGCTGCCGGCATCCGGCCGCGACATCATGATCGCGATGGACTTGTCCGGCTCGATGGAACGGCGCGACTTCGACCTCGACGGGCAGACCGTGAGTCGGCTGGAGGCCGTCAAGCGCGTCGGCGCCGACTTCATCCGCCGCCGGGCCGGCGACCGGATCGGCCTCGTGATCTTCGCCAACGATTCCTACGTCGCGGCGAGCCCGAGCTTCGATACCGCCACCGTCGCGCACGCCCTGGAGGAGGCGACCATCGGCCTCGTCGGGCGCTCCACCGGAATCGGCGACGGGCTCGGCCTCGCCCTGAAGCGCCTCGCCCCCCAGGGGCCGGAGGGCGAGGCCGAGGGGCCGCGGACCGCCAAGGTCGCGATTCTGCTCTCGGACGGCACCAACAATGCGGGCCAGACCACGCCCCGCGACGTGGCGGAGCTCGCCCGCGACCTCGGGGTGAAGGTCTACACGATCGCGCTGGGACCCCGCGACCTCGCCAATGCCGAGGGCGAGCAGGACGTGGTCGATGCCGAGACCCTGCGCGACATGGCGACGATCAGCGGCGGCAGAGCCTTCCGCGTGAAGACCACGGACGACCTGATCGGGGTCGCGAACGCCATCGACGCGCTGGAGGGCGGGCGTGCCCAGGCCCCGCCCCTGCCCCTGCGGCGCGACCTCTGGCCCTGGCCGGCGGCTCTGGCCTTCCTTTGCGCCGCCGGCCTCCTGGCGACCCGGAGGGCCGCATGAGCCTCGCCGACCTCGCGATCCTGCGGCCCTGGTGGCTCGCCGCGATCCCCCTCGTCGCGCTGCTCGCGCTCCGCGCCGCGTGGCGCTCGGCGCCGCTCGGCGATTGGAACCGGGTGGTCGACCCGGCCCTGATGGCGGCGCTGGCCCGCCGCGGCGCGGTGCTCGGCGGGCGCCGGCAGGCGAACCTCGCGGCGGCCATCGCGGCCGGGATCGTCGCCCTGGCGCTGACCGGGCCGGCGGTGGAGCGAGCGGATTCCGCGACCTTCCGCAACCTCGACGCCACCGTGCTCGTGATCGACCTCTCGCGCTCGGTGGCCGAGGGCGGCGACCTCAAGGCCGTGCGGCAGGCCGCGCAGGGGATCGCCGATGCGACGGGCACCCGCTCCGTCGCGGTCGTCGTCTACGCGGGGGACGCCTACCTCGCCGCGCCGCCGACCACCGACCGCGACAGCCTCGCCACCACGCTCTTCGCCCTCGACGCCGACACGGTGCCGGACCGGGGCAGCCACCCGGAGCGGGGCCTCGCGCTCGCCCGCCGGACCCTGAGCGAGGCCGCGGTGGTTGCGGCCGACGTCGTGCTCATCACCGACGGCGACGGCATCGGCGAGGCCGCATCCCGCGAGGCGCGGGCGCTCCGCGACAGGGGCTGGCGCCTGCACGGCCTGTTCGTGCCGGCGGACAAGGCGCTGCCGCCGGGCTCGCCGAAGCCCGACCGCGCCGCCCTCGACGGCGTGGTCGGCACGGGCGGCGGCCTCGTCGCGGATGTCGGCGCGCCGGCTTCGATCCTCGACGCGGTCGGTGCCAGCACGGCGCAGCATCTCGCCGCCGGCGGCTACACCGTGCTCGCCTACGCCGACCTCGGGCGCTGGCTCCTGCTGGCCGCCCTTCTCCCCGCCCTCCTCCTGTTTCGCAGGAGCGCCTGATGCCGACCGGATCCGCCCTGCGCCCTCCCCTCCCCGCAGCGTTCCCGCGCGCCTGGCGCCGCTCGGCGCGGTTGGGCGGCCTGGCGCTTGCGGGCGCCGGCATCCTCGGCCTCACCCTCGTCTCGGAGCCTCGCACCGGGTTCGGGCGCCTGCTGATGGGGATCGGCCTGCCCGACCTCGCTGCCCGCGTGATCAGCGATCCGGCCTGGCGCGGGCCCGCGCTCTACGAGGCCGGCCGCTACGCAGAGGCCGCCGCGATCTTCCGCGAGGGCGGTCGGCGCAATTCGTACAACCTCGGCAACGCGCTCGCGCGCCAGGGTGATTTCGCGGGCGCCATCGCGGCCTACGATTCCGCCCTCCAGTTCAACCCGCGGGACGCGGACGCGCAGGCGAACCGCTCCCTCATCAACCGCCTCCTCGCCGAGGAGATCGACCGCGGCAAGGGGGGCGGCATCGCCAACGCCTCTGCGCAGTACGGCGCCCGCTACAACAACACCGCGAACCAGGACCAGAACGACGACATCCAGGCCACGTCGAGCGGCGAGGGGTTGGCCGGCAACAAGGAATCGAGTTCCAGCGCCTCGATCCCCGGCAACAGCGCGGTCTCCCGCCGCGGCAAGGCCGAGCAGCAATCGATCGAGTCCGGCGAGGGGCAGGCCCGAGGCTCGGTCGGCGACGCGGCCGGGCGCGGACGGAAAGGGGGCGGCTCGGCCATGGTCGCGGCGGCGCCCGAGCGCGAGGCCCGCCGGGTCACGAAGAGCTTCGAGGCCCACGAGATCCGGCCCGACCGGCTCTGGCTGCAGACGCTGCCGGACGATCCGGGCCGCTATCTGAAGCTGCGCCTCAAGGCCGAGCAGGCAAGGCGTATCGAGGCCGGCACCGCCATGCCGGCGGGGAGCAACCCGTGGTGAGCCGCCTATTCCTGACCCTGATGCTGCTCGGCACCCTTGCCGCCGGACCTGCCCGCGCCGAGATCGAGCCCGGGGACCTGACGCTCACCGTCACGCCGGAGCGCAACGGCAATGCGGACCCCTTCGCCCGCGAGATGGTGCTGCTGCGCATCCACGGGGTCTACAAGCAACAGATCCTGCTGGAGGAGGTGGTGCAGCCGACGCTCGCCAACTTCAGCTGGACGCAGCTCGGCCGCGACGCTTGGTCCCGCACGAAGCTTTCCGACGGGCAGAGCGCCATCGCCTTCGACCGGGTGATCGCGATCTTCCCGCACCATGCGGGCGACTTCACCCTCGACCCGTTCATCCATCGCCTCACCCTCAGCGACGCGGGCGAGCGCAAGGTGGTGGACGTCCGCTCCGGCCCGATCTCCTTGCCGGTCGCGACTTGGAAGGGCGCGGGCGGGCCGGACGCCAAGGAGCCCTGGTGGCTGCCGGCCCGCGACGTCTCGATCACTGATTCCTGGAGCCCGGACCCGGAGACGCTGAAGGTCGGCGAATCGGCGCGCCGCATCGTCACCGTCGAAGCGCAGGGCATGGTCGCCGAGGGCCTGCCGCCCCGCCCCGTCATGCGCACCCGCGGCATCCTCACCTTCGCCGGACCGGTGAACCGCGAGACGATCATCACGCCGCAGGGGCCGGTCGCCCGGGTGACCTACCAGTGGGACGTGAAGCCGGCCATCGACGAGATCATCCCCCTGAACGCCATCACCGTCCCCTGGTTCGACACGGTCTCGCGGACCATGCGGGAGGCCGAGATCCCGGCCCGCCAGATCGGCGGCGGCCTGCCCGACCGCGCGGGCGAGGCGCCTCGGGAGGTCTCCGCCTCGCCCTACGCGGTCGCGGCCTCCGGGCTCGCCGCCTTCGGCCTCGGCCTCGCGCTCCTCGGCTACGGCGTCGGCGGGACGGGACGGCTGCGCCTCGACGCCGCGAGCCGTCGGGCCCTCAGGCGGGCCGCGACGGCCGGCGACGCCACCGCCTTCCGCGCCGCTCTGGGACAGAGCCTGCAGGCCGAGCCCGAGATCGCCCGGGTCTGGCGGGGGCAGCCGGAGACGGCCGCTTCCCTCGCCGCCCTCGACCGGGCCGTCTACGCGCCGGGCGGCGCCGAGACACCCGACCTCCGCCGCCTCGCCACCCGCCTCTCCCGCCCGGTCCGGCAGCCGGGCAGCGTCCGGGAGACGGACCCGCTGAAACCCCTCGACGGGGTGCCGGACAGGCCCTGAACCCGAACGCCGCCGCGCGAAGCCCCGCCACGATTCGGCCAAGCTTGCCCGGCTCCTGGCCGCCCCGCACGCTCCGCCCCGAGGAATCGCTTGCTCATCCCGACCCGCCGCACCGCCCTCCGGGCTGGCTTCGCCGCGGCCGCGCTGGCCGCCGCGCCCCGCCCTCCCCTCGCCTCGGACGCGCTGGCTGGGGCACGGCAGAGCCTGCGGGTGATCGAGGATCGCCTCGGGGGGCGCCTCGGCGTCGCCGTGCGCGACACCAGCTCGGGCCGCGCCCTCCTCCACCGGGCCGACGCGCGCTTCCCGATGTGCAGCACCTTCAAGGTTCTCGCCGCCGCCGCGATCCTGGCTCGGGTCGATGCGGGCCGCGAGCGCTTGGAGCGGACGATGCCCTTCACGGCCGCCGACCTCGACAGCCACGCACCGGTGACCGGCGGCGCCCTGAAGGAGGCCGGCGGGGAGGCTGGGACGATGAGCCTCGCCGACCTCTGCGCGGCGGCCGTCGTCTGGAGCGACAACACGGCGGCGAACCTGATGCTGCAGGCGCTCGGCGGGCCCCCTGCCCTCACCGCGTGGCTGCGCGGGATCGGCGATCAGACGAGCCGTCTCGACCGGACGGAGCCGACCCTCAACACCGCGATTCCCGGCGACCCGCGCGACACGACGAGTCCCGCCGCGATCGCCGAGGATCTCGAGCGGCTGCTGATCGGCGACGTCCTCTCGCCCGCGAGCCGGGGGCGGCTCGAGGGCTGGATGGTCGCGGCGCGGACCGGCCTGAAGCGGCTGCGGGCCGGCTTGCCCCAGGACTGGGCGGTTGGCGACAAGACGGGCAGCGGCGACAACGCCACCGCCAATGTCGTCGCGATCCTGCGCCCGCCGGGCCGCGCGCCCCTTGTCGCCGCCATCTACCTGACGGGCTCGATAAGCACGGCGGAAGAGCGGGACGCCGCCCATGCCGAGATCGGGCGGCTCGTTGCCGTGACCTTCTGAGGAGCTTGCCCGATGTCGAAGGCCACCCGCGCGACCCAGGTCCTCGACCGCGCCGGCATCGCCTACAGCGTGCACGCCTACGCCTACGACCCGGAGGCGCCGCGCATCGGACTCCAGGCCGCTGAGGCCCTCGGGCTGTCGCCGGACCGGATCCTCAAGACGCTGATGGCGGAGGCTGATGGCAAGCCCGTCTGCGTGCTCGTAGCCTCCGACCGGGAGGTCAGCCTGAAACGGCTCGCCGCTGCCTGCGGGGCGAAATCAGCCGCGATGCTGAAGCCAGCGGAGGCCGAGCGGATCACCGGCTACCATGTCGGCGGCATAAGCCCGCTCGGCCAGAAGAGGCGCCTGCCCGTGCTGATCGACGATGCCGCCCTCTCGGCAGGCCACGACGAGATCTATCTCAACGGCGGCGGCCGCGGCCTGCAGGTGCGCCTGAGGCCGGCCGACCTCGTCGCCGTGCTGGAGGCGCGCGTCGTCCCGCTGACCTGACCGGACCGTTGACGATCCGTTTACCCTGTCGCTGTCAGGGTGACGCGTTCGACGGAGGGCGGCATGGCGGGACGGGCGAATGCGGCGGCGCGGCGCGCTTCGCTGATGCTCGGCCTGTTTCTTCTCGCCTGCCCGGGCGCCCCCGCGGCGGACCTGATCTGGGGCCCGCCTCCCTATCCCGCCGACCCGCCCGCGCCGCGCTACTTCCCGCGCGGCGACGGATCCGAGGAGGCGGTCGTGCTGGTGCGGCCCCGCCCGCGCCCCGTCGGCTGCCTGCCGCGCCGGGTGCCGGTACCGACCAACGCGCCGGACGACCCGAGCTATGTCGGTTCCGCCTACGGCCTCTCGCGCCCGAGCTACTACGGCCTGACCCCGCCCCTCGGCATCGATGATCCGTACGGCCGCCCGCTCCTGCCCTATTGCCGCTGACAGCTCTGGCGCCGGAGCGGACCGGCCCTTAAGTCGTGCCGGCCGTTCCCTGCCGGAGCCCTTCACCGTGCCCGAATCCCCGCCCCTCTCCCCGGTCTGCCGGCGCTTCACGGACCTCGCGCCGATGCGCGCGCAGGTGGCAGCGTGGCGGCAGGCCGGCGAGCGCGTCGTGCTGGTGCCGACGATGGGCGCGCTGCACGCGGGCCACCTCGCCCTGATCGCCCATGCCCGCGCGATCGGGCAGCGCGCGGTGGCGAGCATCTTCGTCAACCCGACCCAGTTCGGCCCGAACGAGGATTTCTCGCGATACCCGCGGGACGTCGAGGCCGATCTCGGGCTCCTCGCCGGGGCGGGCTGCGACGCGGCCTGGACGCCCGAGGCCGAGACCATGTACCCGGATGGCTACGCGACGCGGATCGAGGTCTCGGGCCTCAGCGAGGGCCTGTGCGGCGCCTACCGCCCGGGCCACTTCTCGGGCGTCGCGACGGTGGTGACGAAGCTCCTCAACCAAGTGCGTCCCGACATCGCACTGTTCGGCGAGAAGGATTTCCAGCAGCTCCAGGTGATCCGCCGCGCCGTGCGCGACCTCGACCTGCCCTTCGAGATCCGCGGCGTGCCGACGGTCCGCGAGGCGGACGGCCTCGCCCTCTCCTCCCGCAACCGCTACCTCTCGGCCGAGGAGCGGGCGCGGGCGCCGCGGCTCCACGGGGTCCTGACGGAGATCGCGGCAGGGGTCCGCGACGGGGGCGAGGCCGAACCGCTCCTCGCCCGCGGCCGCGCCGAACTCGAGGCCGCCGGCTTCGTGCCGGTCCAGTATCTCGCGGTCTGCGATGCCGAGACCCTGGCGCCGCTCCCCCGAGTCGAGGGTCCGGCGCGGGTTCTCGCGGCGGCCTATCTCGGCCGCACCCGGCTCATCGACAACCTGCCGGTGTGAATCAGGCGTCGGCGGCCTGCAGCGGGTGGGCGGCGAAGAAATCGAGCATGGCGCGGGAGGCGTCGGGGCCCTGGGGATCGGTGTAGCTGCCGGCCTGAGAGCCGCCCGACCACGCGTGGCCGAGGCCGCGCACCCGCCAATCCTCCACCACGACGCGGCCCGCCGCATCGGCGTAACGGGTCCGGGTGAAGGACCGCCCGTCACCGTCGACGGACCGGCTCTCGGCGCGCAGCGAACCGGCCCCCGCCTGGGCCAGCACCTGATCGGCGTTGCGCGGGCTCACCGTGCCGTCCTCGTCGCCGTGGAATACGATGGTCGGCACGCGCAGGCCCTCGCCGGGAGCCCCGAAGCCCGTCGGCGCGCTCTGGCCGGGAGCGCCGACCTGCATGGCCATGAGGGCCGAGGAGAGATCGCGCGCGCAGCCGGCGGCGAGGCCCGAATGCACGCCGACCGCGGCGTAGAGATCGGGATAGGCCTGCGCGATATTGGCCGCGGCGGCACCACCCGCCGAGAGGCCGGCGATGTAGACGCGCTTCGGATCGATCGGGAACTCGGCCAGGATCGCCCGGGTCAGGCCGGCGATGATCGCCGCCTCGCCCGCCTCGCGACCCTGGTCGCCCGGCTGGAACCAGTTCCAGCAGCGCTGACCGTTCGCCCGCGCACTCTGGGCGGGGTAGGCGACGTAGATCCCCTCGGCTCCGGCGAGGACGTTCATGTTAGTGCCGGCCGCGAAATCGTCGGGCGACTGCGTGCAGCCGTGCAGCATGACGACGAGGGCGGCGCCGGCCGCGGGCCGGCTCGGGATGAACAGCTTGTAGTCGCGGGCGCCGGCCTGGCTCGAGAACGAGCGGGCCACGAACTGACCCTCTCCGGGCGCGGGCGGCGGGGTCGGGCGACCGGTGTGCATGCCGGGCAGCGGGCCGGAGGTTAGGCCGGAAGCGAGACCCGAAGCGAGGCCCGCGCCATTGAGCCCCTTCAGCACCGGCGCGACGCCGCGCCCGAGGCCGCGCAGCACCTCGCGCAGGCGCTCCGGGATGAGCGCCGGGTGCGTGCCGTCGCCGAACATCTCGGCATCGACCCAGGGACCGGCGGAGGGTTCCTCCGCGGCAGCCTTTCCGGTGCGGGGGGTCTCAGGTCGGGGCTCCTCGCCGACCCGCTCGGCCACGAGATCGATCGTCGGCGGCTCGATGCGCTCCGCCCGGGGAGCCTGGGCCGGAGTGGGCCGCTCGCGCAGGTTGCGCTGGATCAGGGCGGTGGCCTCGTCGAGGCGGCCGGCGCCGGTCAACCGGGTGGCTTCCAGCATGTCGGCAAGACGCACCTGCATCCGGGCTGCGTGTTCGGTCATGGGCTGGCTTTCGTGGAATCGGGGATGGGCGGCGCGGGGGTCGAGCCTCGCGCCGGGCGGAAGCGCGCCTCAGCGCAGCCGGTCGGCGAGAGCGGCCTTGACGGCTGGACTCGCCTGCAGGCTGCCCAGCACTTCGAGGGAGGCGATGGTCTCGCGGGCGAGGTCGGGGGTGACGTCGGGCTCGATGCTGGCGAGGCCCAGGACGCGGATGTCGAGGGTGCGGCCGGCAGCCCGCGCCTCTTCGAGCTCGGCGCGGCGGATCGGGCGCAGCCCGAGCTCGACGCTCTTGCGGGCAACCGACTGGCGCGTGATCTCGGCGTGGCGCTCGATCTCGCGGCGGATCGCCGTGCGGATGAAGTCGCTCCGGTTGCCGTAAACTCCCTCGGCGACGAGGAGATCGATATGTCCGAGGTCGACGAAGCCGAGATTGATCGTGATCTTCTCGCTCTCGGCCGAGCGGGCGACCGGGCGTTGGCGGGGCATCAGATCGAGCATCGCTGTGAAGATTCCATCCATCGACCATCCGTGTGGATGGTATATGGGCGGTTTTTTGTGCGATGCAATGGATTATTTGTTGCGACGCAAAACACGCGTCAGGCGCTGCCCTCCTCGCCGAGGTAGTCGCGCCAGATCGCCTGGGCCCCTAGGCCGGCCAGGAAGGCCTCGTGACGCGCCTGCTCCTCCGGCGTAAGACGGGACCGCACCTTGCGTACCCCGACGGTGACCGGCTCGCCGCCCTCCTCCTCGACGGCCACCGCCTCCTTCACCTCGACCATTCCGAGGCCGAGGCTCGTCTGCTTGCCGCCGAGGAGCTCGATGTAGACCTCGGCCAGGATCTGCGCGTCGAGGAGCGCCCCGTGCTTGGTGCGCCGCGTCGTGTCGATGCCGTAGCGATTGCAGAGGGCGTCGAGATTGTTGGCCGCGCCCGGATGCTTGCGCCGGGCCATGATCAGGGTGTCGACGACCGCCTCCAGATCGATGGCGGGCGGAGCGGCGGCGCCGAAGCGCGCGAACTCGGCGTTGAGGAAGCCGACGTCGAAGGGCGCGTTGTGGATCACGAGCCGGCCGTCGCCGCAGAAGTCGCGAAACGCGTCCACGACATCGGCGAAGACCGGCTTGTCGGCGAGGAAGGCGTCGGACAGGCCATGGACCGCGAAGGCGCCCTCGGACACCGCCCGTTGCGGGTTGATGTAGCGGTGGAAGGTACGGCCGGTCTGGATGTGGTTGACGAGTTCGACGCAGCCGATCTCGATCAGCCGGTCGCCGCCCTTGGCGTCGGTGCCGGTGGTCTCGGTGTCGAGGACGATCTCGCGGAGCATGTCGGGTCCTGGGGCTATCGGCGGCAACTTGAGAGGAGCCAAGTAGTGGCTAAGCCAGAGTTAACCGGCCGCCCGCTCGCGATGGCGTGGCGGATCCGGAACTGGATGTCGGAGTTCCCGCGCCACCTCAATCCCGGATTCGATGGCGAAGCGGACGTTGTGCAGAGCTTCCTCGGGCGTCTCGCCTTCTGACATGTCGGAAAGGCGCGTCCTGAACCGCCGCCGGGCATCAACCGGCTGTGTCCCGGTCCCTTCCCACGCGCGCGACGATGCGTTCCACCGCCTCTTTCGCGTGCGCGAAGCCGTGGCTCGTGTCGATCACGAAATCGGCCCGGGCCCGCTTCTCGGCATCCGGCATCTGCTTGGCGCGGATCGCCTCGAAATCCGTCTCCGACAGGCCGGGGCGGGCCAGGACGCGGGCGCGCTGCACCTCGGGCGGCGCCGTCACCACCAGGACGGCGTCGCAGCGCGCTGCGCCGTCCGTCTCGTAGAGGAGGGGGATGTCGAGGAGGACGAGGGGCGCCTCCGCGTGGCGGCGCAGGAAGTCGGCCTCCGCCGCCCGGACGAGGGGATGCACGATGGATTCGAGCCGGGCGAGCCGGTCCGGATGCCCGATCACCGCCGCGCGCAGGGCCGCCCGGTCGACGGCGCCGTCCGGGCCGACCGTGCCCGGAAACGCCTGCCCGATCGCGGGGCCGGCAGCGCCTTCGGGCCCGTAGAGGGCGTGGACGGCGGCGTCCGCGTCGTGGACCGGTACGCCGCACTCGGCAAACATCGCGGCGGTGGCGGACTTGCCCATGCCGATCGAGCCGGTGAGGCCGAGGACGAAGGGCCGGACGCGGGGCATCTCGGCGCTCATGCCGGCCGCAGATCCGCGACGATGCGGGCGCGCAGGTCGTCGGTGACCGCCGGCCGCAGCCCGAACCACGCCTCGAAGCCCGGCACCGCCTGGTGCAGCAGCATGCCGAGCCCGTCCACCGCGGCGAGATCCCGGGCGCGGGCGGCGGCCAGGAGCGGCGTCTCCAGGGGTGCGTAGACGATGTCGGCGACCGCCGCCCGGGCGGAGAGGGGGGCGAGGTCGAGGTCGAGGGGTGGGTGCCCCGTCATGCCGAGGGAGGTCGTGTTCACGAGGAGGCCCGTCCCCGGGAGGAGACCGGGCAGGTCGTCCCAGGCGACGGATTCGGCCGCGCCGGGCGCGAGCGGGACGAGGGCGGCGGCGCGCTCCGGCGTCCGGTTGGCGATGAGGATGCGACGAAGCCCGCGCTCGGCGAGGCCGACGACGACGGCGCGGGCCGCGCCCCCGGCGCCCAGCACCAGGGCGGTGCCGCCCGTGCGTTCCGGCCAGTCGCCGCCGAGGCTCTGGTCGAGATGGGCGATGAAGCCCGGCGCGTCCGTATTGTCGCCCCGGATCCGCCCGTTCGCGCCGACGACGAGGGTGTTGACGGCGCCGATCCGCTCGGCCCGTGGCGTCAGTTCGTCAGCGAGGCGGAAGGCCGCCTCCTTGTGGGGAATGGTGACGTTGCCGCCGGCGAAGCCCGACGCGGGCAGGGCGCGCACGAAATCCGGAAAGGCGTCGGGGGTGACGTCGAGGCGCTCGTAGGAGCCGGCGATGCCGTGGACGCCCAGCCAGTGGTTGTGGATCAGCGGCGAGCGCGAATGGGCGATCGGGTGGCCGACGACGAAGGCCTTCTTCATGCGGGACCGTGGATCTCGGGTTGGAGCGGGGGGCGTATCACACGGCGCAATCCTGCGCGATCAGGCAGGGCGGACCGCCCGCCTCCTCGATCTGCAGGGTGGCGTGGGCGATGCCGAAGCGGGCGTGCAACTCCCCCGCGACCTCCCGGAGGAAGCCGTTGCCAGGGTGCCCCTCTACCATCACAAGATGTGCGGTCAGCGCCACCTCGGTCGTGCTCATCGGCCAGATGTGGAGGTCGTGCAGGTCGGCGACGCCGGCCTGCCCGCGCAGGTAGTCCCGCACCCGCTCCGGCTCGATGCCGGGGGGCACCGCCGACAGCGCCATGGCGACGCTCTCGGTGAGCAGGCCCCAGGAGGCCCAGACGATCAGCCCGGCGATGCCGAGGCTGACGAGGGGGTCGATCCAGTCGAGGCCGGTGAGCCAGATCAGGAGGCCGGCCGCGACGACGCCGGCCGAGACTGCGGCGTCGGCGGCCATGTGCAGGAAGGCGCCGCGGATGTTGATGTCGCCCTTGGCCCCCGCGGCGAACAGCCAGGCCGTGCACCCGTTCACCAGGATGCCGATCCCGGCCACCACCATCACGGTCAGCCCCGCCACGGGCTCGGGGTGGACGAGGCGGGTGAGCGCCTCCCACAGGATCGCCCCGGTGGCGACGAGCAGGAAGACGGCGTTGAACAGGGCGGCCAGGATCGAGGAGCCGCGCAACCCGTAGGTGTAGCGCGCGCTGGCCCGGCGCCGGACCAGCACGGAGGCGACCCAGGCGACGAGGAGGCCGAGAACGTCCGACAGGTTGTGCCCCGCATCGGCCACCAGGGACATGGCGTTGGCGGCGAAGCCGTAGCCCGCCTCGACGACGACGAAGGCCGCGTTCAGGCCGATGCCGATGGCGAAGGCCCGCCCGAAATCCTTCGGCGCGTGGACGTGACCGTGGCCGTGCCCATGCTTGTGGTTGTGATGATCGCGATCATGGTCGTGGCCCGAGGGATCATGATCGTGCGCCGCCCCGCGTAGATCGCGATCATGGCCGGAGGGGCCGGGTTCGTGTGCGTGTCCGGTCACGTCCGGGATCCTCGAAGCAGGCTCACAGGCGCAGGCACCCGCGCTCGCGCAGGCGGGCGAGGAGGGGCAGGAGCGGCAGGCCGAGGATCGTGCTGTGGTCGCCCGCGATCTCGGAGAACAGGTGGATGCCGAGCCCCTCGAGTTGGTAGGCGCCGACGCTCGCGGTCACGCGCTCCGCGCCGGCCAGCTCCACATAGGCCGCGATCGCCGCGGCATCGAGGGGCGCAGCGTCAGCCGCGCCGTCTCGACGAAGCTCTCGGCGACGCGGCTCCCAACGCCGATCGCCACCGCGGCATGGAGGGCGTGGCTGCGGCCGGCGAGGCGGCCGAGCTGGGCGTGGGCGCCCGCAGGATCGGCGGGCTTGTGGAAGACCTCGCCGTCGAGGTCCAGCACCTGATCGGCGCCGACGACGATCCGGTCCGGGTGCCGGGCGGCGACGGCAGCGCATTTCGCCTCGGCGAGGCGCCGCGCGAGCGCGGCCGGCGCGAGGCCGGCGGCCTCCCGCTCGACGGCGCGCTCGTCGACGCCGGGCCGCTCCGTCTCGACGGGAAGCGCCGCGCTCTCCAGGAGGAGGCGGCGCGTCGCGCTGGTCGAGGCGAGGAGGAGAGGGGCGGGGAGGGCCCAGGCGGTGGGAGCGTGATCCATCCCCTGACCTGTCACCGATCGGGCCGGCCCCCGCAAGGCTCGGGCGGTCAGGCCGCCCGCTGCGGCGTGGAATCGGTCTCCAGCGCCGCCGCGAGGGCTTGGCGCGCGGCCTCGATGTCGGCCTCGGTGCCGCTCGCCTGCGCGACGAGGAGCCGGTTGTAGACCGCGAGCCAGGCGGCGTTGGAGCGGATCAGCGGCAGGCGCTCCCGCTCGACCGCGCGGCGGGCCTCGGTGACGTCGCGGAGCGCGGCGGGAAAGCCGCCGCAGCCGTGGGTCGGGACCGCCTGCCGGAAGGCGAGGGCGCCGTGGGAGATCGCGTCGTTCAGGCTCGGGCTCATCGTCTGAGGCTCCTGCTCGTGTCGGGCCGGACCCGTGTTCGGGAGCGAATATGGCCGCGCCGTGACTGATTCCGTCGGCGGCCGGCGCCAGGGATACTGATGTGCGGACCCGCACGACAACATCATTTGAGACCGGCCTTCGGGGTTGCGGCACCCGCGATCGAGCCCCGCGCGTCGGCGCGGAGCCCCGCCCCTCCCGCCCGGGAGAGGTCGCATGCGTGGCGGCGCAGCGGGTGAGGGGTGCGACCTCTCCGGAAGCCTTGCACCCCTCACCCTGTCCCTCTCCCGAACGGGAGAGGGGACCCGCGCCTCCCACCTTTCCCGTTCGGGAGAGGTCGCGTGCGCGTCAGCGCACCGGGTGAGGGATCAGGTCTTTCCGGAAAGGTCGCATCCCTCGCCCCAACCCTCTCCCGAACGCGAGAGGGGGTGCGGCGCGCCTCCCCTCAGCTCGCGATGAAGCGCAGGCGGTGCTCGCGGTAGAGGTCAAGGATCGCGGCCGCGGTCTCCTCGATGGAGCGGCGGGTGACGTCGATCGTCGGCCAGCGGTGCTTGGCGCAGAGCCGGCGGGAGGTCGCGACCTCGTCGGCCACGGCGTCGCGGTCGACGTAGAGGGAGGAATCGTCGGCCTTCAGGCTGAGGAGCCGGTTCTGGCGGATCTGCACGATGCGCTCGGGACTGGCGATGAGGCCGACCACGAGGGGCCGCTTCACCTGCTCCAGCGCCGGCGGCAGCGGCATGCCGGGGACGAGAGGGATGTTGGTGGTCTTCAGCCCGCGATTGGCGAGGTAGATCGAGGTCGGCGTCTTCGAGGTGCGGCTCACCCCGATCAGCACGACGTCGGCTTCCTCCAGGTTCTCCGGCAGGTTGCCGTCGTCGTGGGCAAGCGTGAAGTTCATCGCGTCGATGCGCTTGAAATACTCCGCGTTCAGCATGTGCTGGGCGCCGGGCCGGGCCGTCGTCTGGGCCCCGAGATAGGATTGCAGCAGGGCGTGGACCGGCTGCAGCACGGAGAGGCAGGGCGAGCCCGTCTCGCGGCAGGCGGCCTCCAGCCGGTCGACGAGTTCGTGCGCGACCAGGGTGAAGAGGACGAGGCCCGGCGCCGCCTCGATCTCGGAGATGACCCGCTCCAGCTGCGGGCCGGAGCGCACGAGCGGGTAGACGTGCTCGATCGCCGAGACGCCCTCGTACTGGGCGGCGGCCGCGCGCCCGACATTGATCAGCGTCTCGCCGGTCGAGTCCGAGACGAGGTGAAGGTGAAAGTAGCTGCGGCTCATCCGGTCCCGGTCTCCTCCGGGCGAGGAGGCTGGAATCGGGCCTTGTCCACCGCGCGCCGTCAGGGAGTCGATGAGTGTGGATAAGGCGGCCCGCCGCCACGGTCCAGCGCGAGCCGCCCCGGAACCGTCGACTCCGCCGTCAACACAGCGTCATGAGGGCGCGCGGAATCGGGCCCGATGGGAGAATCCGGGACATCCGTCGGCAGCAAGGCCCGCCCCGCGATCCAAGCCGCTGGCGAGACTGCCCTATCGCAGACATTGGACCCAATCTGTTAAAGCTCCCTTAACGCCGTGGCGGCGGGGACGGCCTGTGGACGCGGTTGCGATCCCGCGATCCAGCCTCCAAGAGAAAAAACAGAGTCCTAGAATCTCTCTTCTCTGAAGAGAGCCGGGGTGGGGACGGACAGGTCGCGGTCGAGCGACCGGCCTCCCCAAGGGGTTTTCGGAACGGACAGCGCCTCCCGCGGATCGACGCGGAGAGGGATGCGGGGGAGACGGCATGGCCGAGGTGAACCAGGTGGACCGCAAGGTCCTGCGCGTGCTCTCGGGCGAGGCGCTCTCGCCGCCGCCGGCCTGGATGATGCGCCAGGCCGGTCGCTACCTGCCGGAATATCGCGCGACGCGGGCGCAGGCCGGCTCCTTCCTCGACCTCTGCTACAGCCCGGATTTCGCCGTCGAGGTGACCCTGCAGCCGATCCGCCGCTTCGGCTTCGAGGCGTCGATCCTGTTCTCGGACATCCTCGTCGTGCCCCACGCGCTCGGCCAGGACGTGCGCTTCGTGGAAGGGGAGGGGCCGCGGCTCGATCCCTTGCACGGGCGGGCGGAGTTCGAGCGGCTGCGGGCGGCCGAGGACCCGGCCGTGTTCGACCATCTCGCCCCCGTCTTCGAGACCGTGGCGCGCCTGCGCCGCGAACTGCCCGCCGAGACCACGCTGCTCGGCTTCTGCGGCGCGCCCTGGACGGTGGCGAGCTACATGATCGGTGGGCGCGGCACGCCGGACCTCGCCCCCGCCCGGGCGCTCGCGAAGGCCGACCCCGCCCTCCTCAACGCGCTGATCGACCGGCTGGTCGCCGTGCAGACGGAGTACCTCGTGCGCCAGCTCCGGGCCGGCGCCGACGCCGTGCAGATCTTCGAATCGCATGCCGGCACCCTGCCGGAGGCGGGCTCGGACGGGGCGGACCCGCTCGCTCGCTGGTCGTTCCGGCCGATATCCCGGATGATCGAGGGGATCCGCGCCGAGGTGCCCGGCGCCAGGATCATCGTCTTCGCCCGCGGCTCGGGCCTCGACGGCCATGCCCGCGTCGTCCCGGAGACGGGCGCCGACGCCGTCGGCGTCGATTGGGCGGTCGACCTCGCGGAACTGCGCCGGCGCCTGCCGGCGAGCACCGTGACGCAGGGAAACCTGCATCCGGACATCCTGATCGAGGGCGGGGAGGCGCTCGACGAAGCGGTCGACGCGGTGCTCGAAGCGACGCGGGGCCTGCCGCACATCTTCAACCTCGGCCACGGCATCACGCCGCAGACGCCCGTCGCCCATGTGGAGCGGATGCTCGCCCGGCTGCGGGGCGCCTGAGCCGATGCTCTACGCCTGGATCAAGGCCGGCCACGTCATCGCGCTGATCGCCTGGATGGCGGCGATGCTCTACCTGCCCCGGCTCTTCGTCTACCACGCCGCGTTGCCGCCGGGCTCGGGCGCGCAATCCGAGACCTTCAAGGTGATGGAGCGCCGCCTCCTCAAGGCGATCATGACGCCCGCCATGATCGCGACCTGGATCTTCGGCCTGAGCCTCGCCTGGATGAGCGGCCTCTACGCCGCGGGCTGGCTGCAGGCGAAGTTCCTGCTCGTCCTCGCGATGTCGGGCATGCACGGCTGGTTCGCCCGCATGGTCAAGGACTTCGCCGCCGACCGGAACCGGCGGGACCACCGCTTCTACCGGATCGTCAACGAGGTCCCGACGCTCCTGATGATCGCGATCGTGATCCTGGCGGTGGTGAAACCGAGCTTCGGATGGTGAACACTCGACGGGATGCGGCCGGGAACCCGTGACGACGGGATCTCGCCCGCGCCCCGAGAGGAGACCCGCCATGCTCCGCGTTCCGGCCGCCGCCCTGGTCCTCCTCCTCGCCGCGGGGCCCGCCCGCGCGGCGAGCTTCCCCTGCGAGGGCGTGCAGGCCGCCGACGAGAAGGCGGTCTGCGCCGACCGGGCGCTCAACGACCTCGACGTCGAGATGGCGGTGCGCTTCGCGATCCTGAAGGAGCTCCTGCCGATGGGCGGGCGCGGCAAGCTGCGGGACGACCAGGAGACCTGGCTCACCGAACGCCGCGCCTGCGGGGCCGATGCCGCCTGCCTGCGGGAGGCCTATGCAGGCCGGCTGAAGACCCTGCGGGCGGTCTTCTCGGAATTCGCCAAGCAGGGGCCGTGAGCGAGCGTCGCCTGACGGTTCCGGTGGCTGGACGAACATAGCTTGAAGGCTATATATGAGCTGGGATGTCGCCTTCGGGGACGCATTCGATGCGGAGTTCGAAGCGTTGCCGCGACCGGTGCAGGATGAATTGCTGGCATCGGCCAAGCTCCTCGCCGCGTTCGGCCCGCAGCTCGGGCGTCCGCACGTCGACACGCTGAACGGGTCCTCCTTCGCGAACATGAAGAAGCTGCGCTTCTCCGCAGACGACGGGGTCTGGCGCGTGGCCTTCGCGTTCGATCCGCGGCGGAAGGCGATCCTGCTCGTCGCCGGCGACAAGGCGGGACTCGGCGAGCAGCGGTTCTACAAGACCCTGATCGCCAAGGCCGATGGGCGCTATCGGGCCCATCTCGACGGCTTAGCGGACGCGAAGGGAGACGGCGATGGGCCGCAATCTCGATGACGTGATCGCCGCGCTGCCGGAGGAGCGGCGCGACGCCGTCGAAGCCCGGTTTCAGCGCTTGAAGGACGAGGTCGAGAGCCTCGGCGAGCTGCGCCGCTTGGCCGGACGGGCGCAGGCCGAGATCGCGTCGGCGCTCCAGATCAAGCAGCCCTCCGTCTCCAAGATCGAGAAGCAGGCCGACATGTATCTGTCGACCCTTCGGAGCTACGTGGAGGCGGTCGGCGGGCAACTCGAACTGATCGTGCGTCTTCCCGCGCATGCGCCGGTCCGCCTCGAAACTCTCGGGGACATGACGGCGGCGAAGGCGAGAGCAGGAAGCGGCGCGAAGGCTACGGGGCGTCGTCCCCGCGCGAAGGCCAAGCCCGAGGGCCGGTAGCCGTCACCTTCACAACCGCGCCAGCAGGCGCTCCGCGAGCGGGTTCTCGGCCGCGAAGGCGTAGTCGATGCGGCGCACCGTGACCGAGCGGGCGCCGGCCTGGACCAGGGCGTCGGAGAGGGCGAAGACCGCGTCGGCCGGGCAGCGCAGCACGATCTCGCCGTCCGGGCCCCGCGGGGCGCCGTAGGGCAATTCCGCCTCGTGGAGGCCGGCGATCGTCGCGAGGTCGATGGCGCCGCTCTCCGGCAGGCCCGCCCGCACCTCGCGGGTGGTGCGGGCGCGCTCCTCGGCAGCGATGCGGCCGAGCACGGCGCGCAAAGCCGTCCGCTGGCTCTCGCCCCAGGCCGCCCGCAGGGAGGCGACGAGGTTCGCCTCGGAACGCAGGATGATCCCGTCGTCGAGGATCTTCAGGGCGTTGGCCTGGAGCGTCGCCCCCGTCGTCGTGATGTCCACGACGATCTCGGCCGAGCCCGCTGCGGGCGCGCCCTCGGTGGCGCCGAGGCTCTCGACGATGCGGTAATCGGCGACGCCCTTCTCGGCGAAGAAGCGGCGCGTCAGGTTCACGTATTTCGTGGCGATGCGCAGCCGCCTTCCGTGATGGGCCCGCATCTCGGCGGCCACCTCGTCGAGGTCACCCATGGCGCGGACGTCGATCCAGGCCTGAGGCACCGCCACCACCACCGTCGCCTGGCCGAAGCCGAGCGGCGTCAGGAGCTCGACCCGGCCGCGAGCGTCCGGCAGGGTCTCGCGGATCAGGTCCTCGCCGGTGATGCCGAGATGGGCGGCCCCGCTCGCGAGCTGGCCCGCGATCTCGGAGGCCGAGAGGTAGCGCACCTCGACGCCGGGCACGCCGACGAGCTTGCCGCGGTAATCCCGCGCGCCGGCCCCCTGCGCGAGCTTCAGGCCGGCCCGGGCGAAGAAGGCGGCGGCGTTCTCCTGCAGCCGGCCCTTCGAGGGCACGGCGAGGACGAGGGCCCCATCGGTCTCAGGCATCGGGCGTCTCGCTGGAAGAGGCGTTGCGGGCGGCGCGGTCGAGCCAGAAGGCGCAGCCGACGGCCGGGAGCGGCGCCGGGCTGCCGAGATGGCTGAGGAGGCCGTCGTAGCGGCCGCCGCCGACGAGGACGGGCCCGGGCCGTTCGCCCCCGGCGGGCGCCGTCACCTCGAAGATGAAGCCCGTATAATAGTCGAGGTTGCGGGCGAAGCTTCCCGCGAAGCGGAAGCGCTCGACCGGCAGGCCGCGGGCCGCCATGAAGCCGGTGCGCTCCTCGAACAGGGCGAGCGCGCCCGCGAAGGGCGCGTGGCGCAGGAGCCCGGCCTCGTCGGCGAGCGCCCGCAGGTCGCGCGCCGCCGCGTCCGGATCGCCCGAGATCGCCCGGTAGCGCTCGATGACCGCGCGGTTCTCGGCGTTGAGGCCGGCCCCGCCATTGGCCTGCGCGGCGGCCTTGGCGAGGAAGCGCTCGGCGATCTCGCCGGCGCTGCGCCCGCCCACCGCCGAGATGCCGGCGATCGAGAGCACGTCCTCCACGAAGGCCCGCACGCCCTTCGGATCCTGGCCCTGGATGGTGGCGAGGAGCCCCGCGTGCCGGTCCTCGCTCTGGGCCGTGTTCATCACCCCGTCGAGGCCGCGGCCGGCGGCGAGCGCGCGCAGCGTGCGGCGCTTGGCGGCCGGCGGCACGCCGAGCCCGTCGAGGAGCGCCACGGTGAGCCCCATGTCGCCGAGCCGGACCTCCGCGTCCGGGCGGCCGAGCAGCGCCAGACCTTCGAGGGCGAGGCCGAGCACCTCGGCGTCGGCGGCCGGCGTGTCGGTCCGCCCGATCGACTCGATGCCGGCCTGCAGGAACTCGTCGGGCTCCCGTCCGCCCAGGCGGAAGACGGGGCCGAGATAGCTGTAATCGGCGGCCTGCCCGTCCGCGAGCGCCCGGTGCAGGCGGCAGACGGGAATCGTGAATTCGGGCCGCAGGCAGAGTTCCGCGCCCGCCTCGTCCTGGGTAACGAAGATGCGGCGGCGGATGTCCTCGCCGGAGAGTTCGAGGAAGGGCTCGACGGGCTGGAGCACCGGCGGCGTCACCGCGCGGTAGCCCGCCGCGGCGAGATGCGCCGAGAGCCGCGCCTGCGCCTCGTGGGTGCCCGCCGGGCCGCCTGCCTCCGCTCGCATCATGATGGTAACCCGCTCGCTGTCGACCGGCTCTCTAGCAACCGGGGCCGAACTTGGCGACACTTAGCGACGCTTGGCGACGCTTGGCGACCGCAACCGCCCGGGATGATTGCCGAGAGCGTAAGATCCGCGCTCAAGGCCCCGGCTGCGGGAAGTGGCGCGCCAGCACCGCGCGCACCCGCTCGACCAGCTCGCCCTCCGGCACCGAGAATTGCGCCGGGCGCGCCGCCTTCCACTCCGCGTTGCTGGCGATGCTCTCGGCGGCCTTGGCCCCCTCGATCAGGTCCTTGATCTGGACCTCGCCGGCCTCGCGCTCGTTCGAGCCCTGGATGATCGCCACCGGCGCGCGGCGGCGGTCGGCGTATTTCATCTGCGCCTTCATGCCGGCGCCGCCGAGGTAGAGCTCGGCCCGGATGCCGGCCCCGCGCAGGGCCGCCACGAGGCGCTGGTAATCGGCGATGCATTCCCGGTCGAGGACGAGGACCACCACGGGGCCGGGGCTCTCCGCGCCCCGGACCAGCGGGCTCCGCACGAGCTGCAGCGCCGAGAACAGGCGCGAGACGCCGATCGAGAAGCCCGTCGCCGGCACGGGCTCCGCCCGGAAGCGCCCGACGAGCCCGTCGTAGCGCCCGCCGCCCGCCACCGAGCCGAAGCGCACCACCTGGCCCTCCTCGTTGGTGACGGGGAAGGTCAGCTCCGCCTCGTAGACCGGGCCGGTGTAGTATTCGAGGCCGCGCACCACGGACGGGTCCGCCCGGATCTGGTCGTGGCCGTAGCCGGCGGCCGCGCAGAGCCGCATGATGGCGTGGAGTTCCGCGATGCCCTCGCGTCCCGTCTCGGACTCGCCGACCACGTCGCTCCAGGAGCGGAAGAACTGCTCCCAGAAATGCACCCGGTCGCCCCCGTCGCTGGGGGAGGCCTGGAACGAGACGTAGGCGAGGATGCGCTCGATGGCGGCCTCGTCGAGCCCCGCGCCCTTGGTGAAGTCGCCGCTCTCGTCCTTGCGGCCGGGGCCGAGCAGGAGGCGCACCCCGTCGGGCCCGAGTCGGTCGAGCTTGTCGATGGCGCGCAGCACGGTGAGGCGGCGCCCGGCCTGCTCCTCGCCAGCGAGCCCGATCGCCTCCATCATCCCGTCGAGCACCTTCCGGTTGTTCACCTTGATGAGGTACTGGCCCTTCAGCCCCAGCCGGTCGAGGGTGTCGGCGGCCATCATGCAGATCTCGGCATCGGCCGCGACGGAGCCCGCCCCGACGATGTCGGCGTCGAATTGCATGAACTGGCGGAAGCGCCCCGGCCCCGGCTTCTCGTTGCGGAAGACGTATCCGGCGCGGAAGCTCCGGTAGGGCTTCGGGAGCGCGTCGAAATTCTCGGCGACGAAGCGGGCGAGCGGCGCCGTGAGGTCGTAGCGCAGGGACAGCCAGGATTCGTCGTCGTCCTGGAAGGAGAACACGCCCTCGTTCGGCCGGTCGAGGTCGGGCAGGAACTTGCCGAGCGCCTCGGTGTACTCGATGAACGGCGTCTCCAGCGCCTCGAAGCCGTAGAGCGTGAAGGTGTCGCGGATCACCTCCAGCATCCGGCCCTGCGCCGCGATCTCGTCGGCGCGCCGGTCGAGGAGGCCGCGGGGCAGGCGCGGCTTGAGGGTGTCGGCCTTGACCGTCTCGGCCTTGACCTTCTCCGCCTTGGACATGGCTCGGTTTCGCTTCGTGCTCGCGCCGCGGGATTCCGCCGGGCTCTAACGCGCGCGGGGGAGGCGGCAAGCGCAGGGGGCCGTGCTCTTGTCTCGTTGCTCGGCTCACGCCGGCCTGCAGGATCCCGGAGGCCGGGTGGATCCGATTCGTGATGCGACACGGGCGGATGACGCGTGTAGGCTTCCGCGCCTGAGGGACAGCGGCGGAGGTCAGCGTGAATTTTCATCCCGTCTCGTCCGATCATGCCCGACAAGGACAGGCCACGTTCGGGATGGCGAACCTGCGCAGCGAGAGAACCGGCCTGCCGTTCGTGGTCTTCATCTCGCAGAAGGATGGGGCCCGGCACGACGTACGGGTCAAGGTTTCCGCGAGCGCGAAGGTGCGCGCCGACGAGATGGGATCCTACGCGGCACGCCCCTGCCGGCATACGGACGGGCGCAGGCTACCTCCGCACGAGGAAAAGCTCCTCGAAGCCTGGATCGAGAAGAACATCGACGTTCTCACCCGATACTGGGACGGCGAGATCGAATATACCGAGGATGCCCTGGGGCAGATCAGGACGCTCTGACGCTCATCCTCATGCCGGCGATCCGCGAAGGGTATGCCGCGCCGCCCACCTCTCCCGTTCGGGAGAGGTCGAGTCCGCGGCACGCGGACCGGGTGAGGGATGCGACCTGTCCGGAAGAACCTGTATCTCTCACCCTGTCTCTCTCGGAACGAGAGGGGACCCGCGCTGATCACGACCCGCCGGAGAGCTTCAGCGTGAGGAGCCCCAGGAGGCCGGCGAGGCCGATGGGGATCTGGAGCGGGCGCAGGCGGGCGAAGAACAGGGGCGCCTCGCCGCGGGCCGCCGCGATCGGGTCGAGCACCGCCACCGCGCCGAAGCCGAGGACGAGGAGGGCGATCGCCCCCGTTTCCCGCCCGAACTGCAGCGCGGCGAGCGCCGCGAAGCCGAGGCTGAACAGGAGCATCATGGTGCCGATCTGCATCGCGGTCGGGCCCCCTTCGGTGCGGAAGGAGACACCGCGGCGCACGCCCGACAGGAACAGCAGGATCGCGTTCGCCCAGAGGATTGCGAGCGTGCCGGCGAGGCGGCCGGCCTCGCCCGGCAGCGCCCAGGCGGCGGCCGCACCCGCGAGGATCGGCAGCATCGGCCCGTAGCCGAGGACCACGCTGAGCCACGGCGTCTCGCGCGGTTCGTGGGCCGTGACGGTGCGTCCGGTCGCGTCCTGCCGCATCCTCTCTCCCGCAAGGGCCGATCCGCACGGGGAACCGGCGCGGGTCGCGCCGGTTCCCGGGGGCTCAGGCCGCCTGCAGGGCGGCACGGGCCTCGCGGCGGCGGGAGCGGCGGCCGGGCTCGGTGGTGGCGTCGAGCCAGATCACGAGGGCGAGCGCCACAAGGGCCGGGGCGCCGAGCGCCAGGAACGCGCCGGTCCAGCCGAGGAAGGACTGGGCGAGGCCCCCGTACCAGGCGGAGAGCGCCCCGCCGATCCCCTGCACGGCGTTGACGGTGCCGAGCGCCGTCTGGGTCCGGCCCGAGCCCCAGGTCAGGTCGGCCACCACGACCGGCACCGCGACGCCGACGATGCCGGAGGCGACGCCGTCGAGGATCTCCGCCGAGATCAGCCAGAGCGGATCGTCGATGAAGCCGGAGAGCGCGGCCCGCACCGGCAGGACCGCGAAGGCGACCAGGAGGAGCTTGCGGCGTCCGCGCTTGTCGGCGAGCGAGCCGGCGAACAGGGCGACCGGGATCATCACGAGCTGGGCCACCATGACGTAGCGCGCGGTCCAGCTCGTGGCGTCGGCCGCGGTGGCGACGAGCTTCTGGCCGAGCAGGGTCAGCATGCCGCCGTTGCCGAGGTTGAACAGGGCGAGCGCCAGCGCCAGCACCATCAGCTTGCGGCTCGACAGCACGCTGCGGATGCCCGCCCGCTCGGGATGGTCGTCCGGATCGTCCTCCTTCCAGCCGACCGCCCGGCGCTCGCTGTAGCAATGGCCGGGCGTCGTCGCGGTGGCGACGATGGCGAGCACCGCCATCGCGCCGAGCACCCAGAAGGCGACCGCCGGCCCGAGATAGGGCGTGCCGACGCTGATGAGCCCGGCCGCGATCAGTATGCCGACGTGGTTGTAGGCCTGGTTGCGGCCCTGCTGCTTCGGGAATCTGTCCTTGCCGACGATGCCGAGGGTCAGGGCCGTCACCGCGGGCAGGAGCAGGGTGCCGCCCGCCGCCGCGAGGAGCTGGGCCGCGAACACGGTTCCGAAGGCCCGGGCCGGCAGCAGCAGCAGCGTCCCGGCGAGGATCGCCGCGCAGGCGGCCCCGATCAGGAGGCGCGGCCGCCCGAGCCGGTCGACGAGGGCGCCGAAGGGCCCGCTGAGGAAGAGGGTGCCGATGCCGACGAGGGTGGTGACGAAGCCGACCCGGGCCGGGCTCCACGAGCCGGTCTCCGCGAGCCAGGTGCCGAGAAACGGCCCGAGGCCGCCCTGAATGTCACCGATGAAGACGTTGATGAGGCCGAGATGGGTGGTGGCGTTCATGAATCCGGAAACTGGCGGTGGGACGGCGACGGCGACGGCGCCGCGCCCCCCTCAATGCGCAAGCCTGGCCAGATGGATCCCGCGCGCGGGCGTTTTCCTGTGATCGTGCCCCCACCTCTCCCGTTCGGGAGAGGTCGAGTCGGCGAAGCCGACCGGGTGAGGGGTGCGAGCTTTCCGGAAAGACCTGTACCCGTCACCCCCGACCCTCTCCCGAACGGGAGAGGGGACCCGCGCTCGATCCGGCCGGGCTGCGTTCCGGGGGCCGCGGCGGAGCTCAGGCGTCCAGGGGGCCGCCGGCCTGCTGGCCCTGCGCTTCCATCGCCTTCTGGCGGTAGAGGCCGACGAAATCGATCGGATCGATGTAGAGGGGCGGGAAACCGCCGTTGCGCACCGCCTCGGCGACGATCTGACGCGCGAAGGGGAAGAGCAGGCGCGGGCACTCGATCATCACCGCCGGATGGAGCTGGTCCTGCGGGATGTTGCGCATGCGGAAGATGCCGGCGTACTTCAGGTCGAAGGCGAACAGCACCTCGTTGTTGATCTTGGCGTCGCCCTCCAGCGTCAGCTCGACCTCGAAATCGGCCTCCGCGAGCTGCTGGGCGTTGACGTTGACCTGGATGTTGATCTGCGGGCCCTGGCCCTCCTGCGGCTGCAGCGAGCGCGGCGCATTCGGGTTCTCGAACGACAGGTCCTTGGCGTACTGGGCCAGCGCGTTGATCGCGGGCGCGTTGTCGGCCTGCGCCGTGGCGCCACCGTTGCCGTTCGGTGCCGGAGAGTCGGCCATGGCGGTTCATCCTCCTCGAAGATCGTCTGGAGCGGCCGGGATCCCGGTGCCGTCGCTGGCGGGTCGCGGGTTACGGCGAGCCCGGGTCCCGCGAAGCCGGTGCGGGAGCGCGCTAACATGCCCGCCCGGCGGGAACAAGCAAGACGCGGGGGCGGGCGCGGGCCGGGATGCCGGCGCGACACCACGCCTGCGTGCAGGTCCCGCAGATCGTGCGCCGGCGCGCCTGGAACCCTCCGGCACGACGCCCCATATGCCCGATCATGCGGATCGGACCTTCAAACTCCGGCTCGATCCTTGCGCAGGGGTCCGTTAAGAGCCCGACATGACATTCAGGCCCGGCCGGCGGCCTCACCTTCGCCTTGCTCGCGGTGCGTCATGACGGGCATGAAGGGGCGTGCGGCGAACGGACGGACCCTCTGGCAAGCGGTGCGGCGGCCACCATCGGATCGGTGATGCAGGATTCCTTCGATATTACGACCCTGATCTTTCTGGCTCTCGCGGTCTTCGTGATCTGGCGCCTCCGCTCCGTGCTCGGCCAGAAGACCGGCGCGGAGCGCTCGCCCTTCAAGCCGCTCGACCGCAGCCGCACCGAGCCGCCGGCCGGCCGCCAGGAGGGCGACAACGTCGTGCGCCTGCCGGGCGCCGACCGGGCGCAGCCGGCCGACCGGGGTCAGGCTGCCGTCGCCGAGGTGCGGGACTGGCGCGGCATCGCGGAGCCGGGTTCGGCGGTCGCCCGCGGCCTGGAGCAGGTCGTGCAGATCGAGCCGGCCTTCGATCCGCGCGCCTTCGTGGACGGCGCCAAATCCGCCTACGAGACCATCGTCATCGCCTTCGCCAAGGGCGACCGCAAGACCCTGCGCACGCTCCTCTCCCGCGAGGTGGGCGAGGGCTTCGAGCGGGCCATCGGCGAGCGCGAGCGCAACCGCCAGACCGTCGAGACCACCTTCGTCTCGATCGACAAGGCCGAGATCGTCGCGGTCGACGTGCGCAACCGCGTCGCCCAGATCACCGTGCGCTTCCTCTCGAACCTGATCACGGCGACCCGCAACGCCGAGGGCGCCGTCGTCGACGGCAGCGCCGAGACCGTGGTCGAGGTGCCCGATGTCTGGACCTTCGCCCGCACCCTCGGCAGCCGCGACCCGAACTGGCAGCTCGTCGCCACCGAGGCCGGCAACTGATCCTGCTGATGCCGTGCGTGACGAAACGGTAGGACGCCGCGCGGCCCGGACCGGGGCCGCGCTCGCGGCCGCGATCCTGTCCCTGTCCTTCGCCCAGTCCTGCCCACATGCCGGCTCGGCCGCCCGCGCGGCCGAGCCGTTGCGCGTCGGCGATGCGCCCGCCGGGCCGACGCGCGTCGGCGACGCCGTGCTGGAGCCCGTCGCGGCCGATGCCCTGCCCGGCTTCCCCGGCGCCGATCCGGCCGCCGCCCTCGACGCCTTCCGCCGCACCTGCGCCGGCAATCCGGCCCTCCAGCTCGCCGCCGTGGCGGGCCGGGCCGGGGATCTCGCGGCGGCCTGCGACGCGGCGCAGAGCGTGGCTCCCGAGGCGGCCGGCGCCTTCTTCGCGGGACGCTTCGAGGCCTACCGGGTGGTGCGGCCTGCCGACGGGACGAACCCGGAGCGGCGCGCGGGCTTCCTCACCGGCTATTTCGAGCCGGAACTCGTGGGCTCGCTCACACCGGATCCGAACCACACCGCCCCGGTCCTCGCGCGGCCGGACGACCTCGTGAGCTTCGAGCCGGGCGAGACCCGGCCGGGCCTCGACCCGGCGCTCCGCGCTGCCCGCGCCGTCGGGGACGGCTTCGAGCCCTATCCGGACCGGGCCGCGATCGAGGACGGCGCCCTGGCCGAGCGGGGCAGGCCCCTCCTCTACCTGCGCGACGCGGTCGACCTGTTCGTGCTGCAGGTGCAGGGCTCGGGGCGGGTGCGGCTGCCGGACGGGCGCTCCGTCCGGGTGCTCTACGACGGGCGCAACGGCCGCCCCTACACCTCGGTCGCCAAGCTGATCGTGGCGGAGGGCCGGCTGCCGCTGGAGGGCCTGACGCTCGCCCGCTGGACGGCCTGGCTGCGCGACAACCCGGCGGACGGGCGCCGCCTGATGCGGAAGAACGCCTCCTACATCTTCTTCCGCCTCGCGGCGGTGGAGGATGCCGCGCTCGGGCCGCCGGGAGCCGCCGGCGCGCCGCTCTCGCCCGGGCGCAGCCTCGCCGTCGACGCCAACCTCTGGCGCTACGGCCTGCCCTTCTGGCTGGAGGGGCGCCTGCCGGGCGGTGCTGCCGAGGCGGGCCGCCTCGTCGTCGCGGCCGATACGGGCTCGGCGATCGTCGGGCCGGCGCGGGGCGATCTCTATCTCGGCACCGGCGCCGAGGCCGGGGTGGCGGCCGGCAACCTGCGCGACGCGGTGGGCTTCGTGGTGCTGCTGCCGAAGCCGGCCACGCCATGAGACCGCCCGGCGCACCCGTGCGCTCACCGAGGCGGAGAGCCGCCTCTGGAACGAGATCGCGCGGCTCGTGACCCCCTTGCGCGGGCGGGCGCGGCCGAAGCTCCCGGAGCCGGAGGCCGCCACGGCCAAACCTGTGGCCAAGCCCGCCAAATCCGTGGCCAAGCCCGTGGGCAAGGTGGCCGTGAAACCGCCGGCGAACGTTCCGGTCCGGGAGGGCCCGGTGCCAGGGGCCTCGGTTCGTCCCTCCGCCCGGCTCGCCGCGCCGACGATGCCGCCCTACCAGGCGCCCCCGCCCGTGCCGCCCCCGGCGACCGGCGGCCTGGAGCGGCGCGCCCGCATCGGCCTCAAGCGCGGCACGCTGCCCGTCGAGGCCCGGATCGACCTGCACGGGCTCTATCAGGCCGAGGCGCACGCGGCCCTCGTCGGCTTCCTGATGCGCTGCCGGGCGGCCGGCCACGCCCACGTCCTCGTCGTGACGGGCAAGGGCGGGCCGTCCTTCGACGACGCCTTCTCGGAGCGCGGCGTGCTGCGCCGGAGCGTGCCCCACTGGCTGCGCGGACCGGATCTGCGCGGCATCGTGCTGGGCTTCGAGGCGGCGGCGCGCCATCACGGTGGGGAAGGCGCCCTCTACGTCCGGTTGCGCCGGCGCTGACGGGCCGTCCGCGACCGGCAGCCGGCGGCCCCGAGCGGGACTTGAGCCCGACCACGAAACGCGGTATGGACAGGTGCCCTCCTACAAGCGCCGTACCGCATCCGTGAGCCGCGTGGGCTCAGCCAAGTCGATGCTCGGGGCCACCAAACACTGCGTGACCTGACTTGTTGGCGCCCCCGCGGCGCCCGGCGCGAAACATCATTCCCGTCCCGTCAACGTCCCCCTTTGCCGGTCTATCGCTCCACATGACGCAAACCCCCGATGTCCTCGCCACCGCGGACCTGCCGACCGATGGCAGCATCGCCGCTGCCGATCTCGACGGCATCCGTGAGATCAAGCTCCAGGACCTCAAGTCGAAGACGCCGACCGACCTGATCGCCTTCGCCGAGGAGGTCGAGGTCGAGAACGCCTCGACCATGCGCAAGCAGGAGCTGATGTTCGCCATCCTGAAGCAGCTCGCTGCCAAGGAGGTCGAGATCATCGGCTCCGGCACCGTCGAGGTGCTGCAGGACGGCTTCGGCTTCCTGCGCTCGAACGACTCGAACTACCTGCCGGGCCCGGACGACATCTACATCTCGCCGACCCAGATCCGCCGCTTCGGCCTGCGCACCGGCGACACCGTCGAGGGCCCGATCCGCGGGCCCAAGGACGGCGAGCGCTACTTCGCGCTCCTCAAGGTCAACACGATCAACTTCGAGAACCCGGAGAAGATCAAGCACAAGGTCCATTTCGACAACCTGACGCCGCTCTTCCCGACGAAGCGGTTCAAGCTCGAGCTGGACAACCCGACCAAGAAGGATTTCTCGCCGCGCATCATCGACATCGTCGCGCCGATCGGGAAGGGCCAGCGCGCGCTGATCGTGGCGCCGCCCCGCACGGGCAAGACCGTGCTGATGCAGAACATCGCCCAGTCGATCACCCTCAACCACCCCGAATGCTACCTCATCGTGCTGCTCATCGACGAGCGGCCCGAGGAGGTGACCGACATGCAGCGCTCGGTGAAGGGCGAGGTCATCGCCTCGACCTTCGACGAGCCGGCGACCCGCCACGTGCAGGTGGCCGAGATGGTGATCGAGAAGGCCAAGCGCCTCGTCGAGCACGGGCGCGACGTCGTCATCCTGCTCGACTCGATCACCCGCCTCGGCCGCGCCTACAACACGGTGGTGCCCTCCTCCGGCAAGGTGCTGACGGGCGGCGTCGACGCCAACGCCCTGCAGCGCCCGAAGCGCTTCTTCGGCGCGGCCCGCAACATCGAGGAGGGCGGCTCGCTCACCATCATCGCGACCGCGCTGATCGACACCGGCTCGCGCATGGACGAGGTGATCTTCGAGGAGTTCAAGGGCACCGGCAATTCCGAGATCATCCTGGACCGCAAGGTCTCCGACAAGCGCATCTTCCCGGCCATCGACATCACCCGCTCCGGCACCCGCAAGGAGGAGCTCCTGGTGCCGCCGGACGCGCTCAAGAAGACCTACGTGCTGCGCCGCATCCTCAACCCGATGGGCGTCACCGACGCGATCGAGTTCCTGCTCGACAAGCTGCGCCAGACGAAGAGCAACGGCGACTTCTTCGACTCGATGAACACCTGAGAGCCCGCGCGGGCCGCGCCCGGCGCGGCCCCGCCCTCGCCGGACGCGCGCCCGCATGGCGAGCCCCCCACCCTCTTCGCCCCCGCGAGCGGCTTCGGCCGGGCGGCCATCGCCGTCATCCGGCTCACCGGCCCGGCCTGCGAGTCCCTGCTGAGCGCGCTCGCGGGCACCTGCCCGCCGCCGCGGCGCCTCAGCCTCAGAACCCTGCGCGATCCGGACACGGGAGAGATCCTCGACCGCGCCCTCGTCGCGTGGCTGCCGGGCCCGGCGACCTACACGGGCGAGGACATGGCGGAACTCCACCTCCACGGCGGCCTCGCCGTGCGCGCGGGCGTGATCCGGGCGCTCTCCGCCTTTCCCGGATGCCGGGCGGCCGAGCCCGGTGCCTTCACCCGCCGCGCCGTCGATCACGGGCGCCTCGGCCTCACCGAGGCCGAGGGCATCGGCGATCTCATCGACGCGGAGACCGAGGCGCAGCGGCGTCAGGCGCTCCGCCAGCTCGACGGAGCGCTTGGCCGCCAGGTGGCCGAGTGGCGGACCCGGGCGATCGAATGCCTCGCGGGCGCCGAGGCCGCCCTCGACTTCTCCGACGAGGGCGACGTCGACGCGGCGGGGCTCGACGCGGCCCTCCTCGGCAAGGCCTCCGCCCTCCGCGACGAGATCGCCGCCGCGCTCCACGACGACCGCCGCGGCGAGCGGCTGCGCGAGGGGTTCTGCGTGGTGCTCGCCGGCCCGCCGAATGCCGGCAAGTCCACCCTCCTCAACGCGCTGAGCCGGCGCGAGGCGGCGATCGTCTCCGACATGCCGGGCACCACCCGCGACGCGATCGAGGTCCGCTGCGATCTCGGCGGCCTGCCAATCCTCCTCGTCGACACGGCGGGCTTGCGCGAGACGGAGGATCGCGTCGAGGCCGAGGGCATCCGGCGCACCCGTGCCCGGATGGCGAGCGCCGACCTCGTGCTGCATCTCTCGGCCGCGGACGAGCCGGCGCGCGAGCGGTCGGACGGCGGCCCGAGCGGCCTCCTCGTGACGACCAAGGCGGATCTGGCGGAGGCGGGCGGGGCGGGCCTTGCCGTCTCCGCCGTGACCGGACGGGGCCTCGACCATCTGCTCGACGCGATCGAGGCCCGTGCTCGGGCCGATCTCGGCGGCGGCGACGCCCTCATCACCCGCGAGCGGCACCGGGACGCCCTCACCCGCTGCGTCGCGAGCCTCGACCGGGTGGTGGCCGGCGCGCCGCTTCCCGAACTCGTCGCCGAGGATCTGCGCCTCGCGGTGCGCGCCCTCGGCGAGGTCGGCGGCCATGTCGGGGTCGAGGAGATGCTGGACCGCCTGTTCGCCGGCTTCTGCATCGGCAAGTGATTTTGCATCGGCAAGTGATTTTTGAAAGTTATTTTCTATCAATAGTTTAGTGCGCCTTCTGCCCGATGCTTCAGCACTGCGTGGAACGGCTCGGGCGCGGGTTCCCTCTCCTGTTCGGGATAGGGACAGGGTGACGGATCCAAGTCCTTCCGGAGAGGTCGCACCCGACACCCGGTCGGCGTGCCGCGGACTCGACCACTCCCGCGCGGGAGAGGTGGGGCGGAACCGCCATCACGCTGGGAGCGGTGAGACGGCGCGTTGACGGAAATCCCGTCGCGCGCGTAATCACCGCCCATGCGCGACATCTCTTCCTCATCCTACGACGTCGTCGTCGTCGGCGGCGGCCATGCCGGCGTCGAGGCGGCAGCCGCTGCGGCGCGGTTCGGCGCCCGCACAGCGCTCGTGACGCACGACCCGGCGACGATCGGCGCCATGTCCTGCAATCCGGCGATCGGCGGCCTCGGCAAGGGTCATCTCGTCCGGGAGGTCGATGCCCTTGACGGGCTGATGGGGCGCGTGGCGGATGCGAGCGGCATCCAGTTCCGCCTGCTCAACCGGCGCAAGGGGCCGGCCGTGCGCGGTCCCCGCACCCAGGCCGACCGGAAGCTCTACGCCGCCGCCATGCAGGCCGCGGTGGCAGAGACCCCCGGCCTCGATGTCGTCGCGGGTGCCTGCGAGGATCTCGTCGTGGCCGGGGGCCGCGTGGCCGGGGTCGCGCTCGCCGACGGGCGCACCCTCTCCTGCGGCGCCGTCGTGATCACCACCGGCACGTTCCTGCGCGGCCTCATCCATATCGGCGAGGTCCAGGTGCCGGCGGGCCGCGTCGGGGAGGCGCCGGCCCTTGGGCTCGCGGCGACCCTCGAACGGCTGGGCTTCGGCCTCGGCCGCCTGAAGACCGGCACGCCGCCCCGGCTCGACGGCCGCACCATCGACTGGGCGGGGCTGGAGATGCAGGAGGCGGATGCCGATCCCGTGCCGTTCTCGACGCTGACCGAGCGCATCACCACGCCGCAGATCCGCTGCGGCATCACTCGCACGACGCTTGCCGTCCACGACCTGATCCGCGCCAATCTCCACCGCTCGCCGATGTACTCGGGCGGCATCGCGAGCCGGGGCCCGCGCTACTGCCCCTCGATCGAGGACAAGGTGGTGCGCTTCGGCGACCGCGACGGGCACCAGATCTTCCTGGAGCCGGAAGGTCTCGACGACCCGACCGTCTACCCCAACGGGATCTCGACCGCCCTGCCCGAGGCGGTGCAGCGCGACCTCATCGCCCTGATCCCCGGCCTCGAACGCGCCGCGATCGTGCGGCCGGGCTACGCCATCGAGTACGATTACGTCGACCCGCGCGAGCTCGACGCGACGCTGCAGACGCGGCGCCTGCCCGGCCTGTTCCTCGCTGGCCAGATCAACGGCACCACCGGCTACGAGGAAGCGGCGGCGCAAGGGCTGGTGGCCGGTCTCAACGCGGCGCGCCGCGCCGGGAATTCAGCCCCCGCCATCTTCGACCGGGCCGAATCCTATCTCGGCGTGATGATCGACGATCTCGTCACCCACGGGGTGAGCGAGCCCTACCGCATGTTCACCTCGCGCTCGGAATACCGGCTGTCGCTGCGCATCGACAACGCCGACGCGCGGCTGACCCCGCGCGGTCTGGCGCTCGGCTGCGTCGGCACCCGCCGGGCGGAGCATTTCGCGGCCGGGCAGGAGGCGTTGTGCGCGGCGCGCGCGCGCCTCGACGCCCTGACCCTGACGCCCGACGAGGCCCGCCGCCACGGCATCAGCCTCAACCGCGACGGCATCCGGCGCTCGGCCTTCCAGCTTCTCTCTTACCCGGAGATCGATTGGGCGCGGCTCGCGGCGATCTGGCCGGAGCTCGACGCGGTCGCGCCGCTTGTCGCCGACAGGCTGCGGACGGATGCGACCTACGCCGTCTATCTCGACCGGCAACAGGCCGACATCGCCGCCTTCCGGCGCGACGAGGCCGTGGCACTGCCCCAGCGTCTCGACTATGCCGCCATCGCCGGGCTCTCGAACGAGATGCGCGCAAAGCTCGAGGCGGTGCGTCCCGGCACGCTTGGCCAGGCGGCGCGGATCGAGGGCGTGACCCCGGCCGCCCTCACCCTGCTCGCCGCCCATGCCCGCCGGGGGGCGCCGGCGCGGCGGCATTGTGATGTCCGACAGGGAGCGTGTCCTCACGGCGGCCGGTGTTTCACGTGAAACAGCCACGCGCCTCGACCTCTACGTGAGCCAGCTCCAGCGCTGGCAGAGCGTAAAGAACCTCGTCGGCCCGGCGACGCTGTCCGAAGTCTGGACGCGCCACGTCGCCGATGCCCTCCAACTCCTCGCCCTCGCACCGAACGCGCGGACCTGGCTCGACCTCGGCTCGGGGGCCGGCATTCCCGGCCTGATCCTCGCCATCGCGGGTGCCGAACGGCCCGGATTCCGGGTCGATCTCGTGGAAAGCAACGCGCGCAAATGCGCCTTCCTCACCGAGGCGATCCGCATCACCGGCGCCCCGGCCCGGGTCCGCAACGCCCGGATCGAGGCGGTGATCGCCGATCACGTCGGTGTCGAGATCGTCTGCGCGCGGGCGCTCGCCTCCCTCGACCAGTTGCTGGCCTGGACCGAGCCGGTGTTGAAATCGGGCACCACCGGTCTGTTTCCGAAGGGCCGGGAGGTCGAGGCCGAATTGACCGAAGCTGCGCGGCGGTGGAGATTCGTTTACGATCTGCTGCCGAGCCAGACCGACTCGGCGGCGCGGATCGTCCGCGTCACCGCCCTCGACCGCGTGGAGCCATGACGAGCGATACCCCCTCCTCCGCCGCCGAGACCAAGCGTCCGCTGCGGATCCTGGCGCTCGCCAACCAGAAGGGCGGCGTCGGCAAGACCACGACGGCGATCAATCTCGGCACGGCGCTCGCCGCCATCGGCGAGACCGTGCTGGTGTTCGATCTCGACCCGCAGGGCAACGCCTCGACCGGGCTGGGCATCGACCGGCGCCAGCGCCGGGTCTCGACCTATCACGTGCTTGCCGGCGACGCGGCCCTGTCCCAGGCCGTGATCCCGACCGCCGTGCCGCGCCTCTCGGTGGCGCCCTCGACCATGGACCTGCTCGGGCTGGAGCTGGAGATGGCGAGCGCCGCCGACCGGTCGCATCGCCTGCGCAATGTCCTCAAGGACATCAACGCGCCGGGCACCAGCACGGAGGGCGTCACCTACGTCCTGATCGACTGCCCGCCCTCGCTGAACCTCCTGACCATCAATGCGCTCGCCGCCGCCGACGCGGTGCTGGTGCCGCTGCAATGCGAGTTCTTCGCGCTCGAAGGGTTGAGCCAGCTCCTGCGCACGGTGGAGCAGGTCCGCGGCGCGCTCAATCCGCGCCTGACCATCCAGGGCATCGTGCTCACCATGTTCGACCCGCGCAACAACCTCTCGGCGCAGGTGGTGGCGGACGTGCGCGGCTTCATGGGCGAGAAGGTCTACGAGACCATGATCCCCCGCAACGTGCGCGTGTCCGAGGCGCCCTCGCACGGGAAGCCGGTCCTGCTCTACGACCTGAAATGCGCGGGCTCGCAGGCCTATCTGCGCCTCGCCTCCGAGGTCATCCAGCGGGAAGGCCGCATTCCCGTCGCGGCCTGACGCGGCGCCCGGTTCAGCGTACCAACAGCGTAACGGAGTTTGAGCGAGTGGCAGCGATGGCGGACGAATCGGCACGCCCCCGCCTGGGGCGCGGCCTCGCGGCCCTGATCGGGGATTTCGGGCAGGATGCCGCGGAGGGCGGCCGCTCCGAGGGCCAGCGCAAGGTCGCGGTGGAATTCCTGCGGCCGAACCCGCGCAACCCGCGCCGCCGCTTCCAGGAGGCGGATCTGGAGGAACTCTCGGCCTCGATCCGGACGCGAGGCGTCATCCAGCCGATCGTCGTGCGGGCGCTGGCGAACGTGCCCGGCACTTACGAGATCGTGGCGGGCGAGCGGCGCTGGCGCGCGGCCCAGCGCGCCGGCCTCACCGAGGTGCCGGTCGTCGTCGTCGAGATCGACGACAAGACCTCGCTCGAATACGCGATCCTGGAGAACGTCCAGCGCACCGACCTCAACGCCATCGAGGAGGCCGCGGGCTACGAGCGGCTGATGAGCGAGTTCGCCTACAGCCAGCGGGAACTCGCCGACATCCTCGGAAAGAGCCGCAGCCACCTCGCCAACACCCTCCGCCTGCTCCAGTTGCCGCCGACCATCCAGGACCGGGTGACGGCGGGCGAGATCACCGCGGGCCATGCCCGCGCGCTCCTCGGGATGCGGGACCCGGAGGGCGTGGCGCGGCGCATCGTGGAGGAGGGGCTCTCGGTGCGCGAGGTCGAGGCGCTGGCCTCCGCCGAGGTGCCCGAGAGCGACGAGCCCCGCCCCGGCCGTCCCCGCCGCGGCCCGGAGAAGGATGCGGCCCTCCGCTCCCTGGAGCAGAGCCTCACCCGCGCCCTCGGGGTGGGCGTCGTCGTCATCAAGGCGAAGGCGGAAGGGGTCGGCGAGATCCGCATCCGCTACGGCAGCCCGGAGGAACTCGAGGCGCTGCGGCGCCGCCTCGACGCGTCCGGCGACTGAGCCTAGGGCGACCGGCGCAGGCCCGGCACCAGGGCGGCGAGGCGATCCTTCATCGTCAGCCGGGCAGGGCGGCGCATCTCGGGCGGCGGGCCGCCGTCCGGACCCGGCTCCGGACGTTCGGGGCGCCCGCCCCGGCTCTCGCGGCGCTCGCCGCTCCGCCCATCGCGGCTGCGGTCTACCCCGAGGGTGAGCGTCGCCACGTAGCGCTCCGCCTCCTCCTTCACGGCGCAGAAGGCGCGCCGGTGCGGATCCTCCTCGCGGGCGATCCCGTCATTGGCGTTGACGATGAAGCGCTCGGCCCGGCGTCCCTGATAGGCGGGCACCTGCGTGTAGAGGAACTCGTTGAGCGCGTCGGGGAAGTAGATCTGTCCCGTCAGCATCGTGCGCGTGTCGAGGAACACCTTGACGTGGATATGCGTGGCCCGGCCCGCGTACCAGCCCGGGTAGATCGTGTCGAAGCCGACCCACCCAGCCGCATCCGTATTCTGGCTGCCGCGCAGGAACGTCTGCCCGGAGGTGTCGAGGCTGCGCGAATCCCCCTGCCCCGGATAGCCCGAGTAGAGCCCCTGCGCGTCGCAGTGCCAGATGTCGACGCGGGCGCCCGGCACCGGCTGGCAGGAGTCCGCCTCGACGACGCGCAGGCGCATCCGCAGGGGCACGCCGGGCCGGCCCTCGCCGATGTCGGCGCGTACGAGCTTCGGGTCGCGGTAGAACGGACCCTCGATCGATTGGGGCGTCAGGACGCAGATCTCGGCCCCGCTGTCCATGGCCGTCGCGGCCCGCGCGCCCCGCGGCAGGAGGCCGGCGGCACCCGCGCCGAGCGCGGCGAACAGGCTGCGGCGGGAGGTGAACGGGGGCATGGCATCCTCCGGAGAGCGGGCCGATCCGCACCGGTCGCTCGGGGACCGATAGCACGCGCCCTCGAAACACGCCCGTGTTTCGGCCGGATGTCCGCCCTACCCCCGGCGCCGCGATTCCCCCGCGATGCGCAGCAACGCGGCGGAGGCGTGAGCGTGGGCGAGGTCCGGGCCCACCCGTCGCGAAGCGAGCACGGCCTCCTGCAGGATCTGAACGGCCTGGCGAAGGGCCGCCGGCGACCAGCGTGCGAGCTGCGCCTCGACGTCCGCCCGCCTACGGAAATGCAGGCCGCGCCAGCCCGCCGCCATCAGGCTCGGGGCTTTGCCCTCGCCGTCGAGCCGCGTGGCGAGCAGCGTGAGCGCATGGCGCAGGGCCGCGCCGAGGATCACCGAGCCGTCGAGCCCCTCGTGGCGGAAGCGGCGATAATCCCGCTCGACCTCGCCGCCGCGCCCGGTGAAGGCGGCGTCGATCAGGGTGTTGAGCACGCTGCCGGCGACGTCGCTCACCACGGCCTCGACATCGTCGCTCGTGACCGTGTCCTGGCCGGACGCGTAGAGCGCCAGCTTCTCGATCTCCGACAGGCTGGCGCGGCGGTCTCCGCCGAGGCTCGCCACGAGGAGGTCGCGGGCCCCGGGCTCGATCCTCAGGCCCCGATCCTGCAGGGTCTGGCGGACGAGTTCGGCCAGCGCCCGCGCGTCGTCCGGGTAGCAGGGCAGGGCGAGCGCCCGGGCCGAGCGCTCGCAGAGGGTGCGCAGGGGCGCGGATTTGCCGAGATCACCCCCCTCCACGACGATCCGGGTTCCCGTGATGTCGCTCTTGAGGACGGCCTCGACGGCCGGCGCGTAATTGCGGCTGCCGGCCTTCACCCAGATCGTGCGCCGGTCCCCGAACAGGCCGACCGTGCCGGCCTCGTCGATCAGGCGGCCGGGATCGGAGGCGAGGGCGTCCCCGTCGATCTTCACCAGGGCGAACGGGTCGTCCGGATCGGCGACCGCGCCCTCGGCCAAGCGCTTCGCTCGCTCGCCGACGAGGCCGGTATCGGGCCCATAGACGAGGATCACCGGGATCTTCGGATCGGGCCCGCGCCGGATCAGGCCCTCGACGTCCCCCGCCTTGACCGCCGTCAAGGCTTGGCCGCCATCACCGAAGCGATGCGGGTCTTGATCTGGTCGGCGAGCACCCTGGCGAGGCGGATCTCGGCGTCGCGCGCAGCCCGCAGCGAGGCGAAGCGCTGCACCGAGCGATCGTAGGTGGCGGTGGAGGTGGCGACGCCCTCGGTGATGATGCGGGTGCCGTCGAGGGATTCGAGGGCGTATTTCACGTTCGCGATGATGGTGCCGGATTCCGCGCGGCCCGTCTGCGATGAGACGATCGGCGTCTGCACCGTCTCGCTGCCCTGCATCTTGAGGCGGTAGCGCTTCGAGGACGGCTGGCCGGACCCGTCGAGATCGAAGATCAGCTCGCTGCGCAGGTAATGGCCGATGCGCTCCTGGCCCTGCGCCATCGAGATCTCATCGACCTGGATCGAGGCGAGGAGGACGCCCATCGATTCGCCGGAAGCGGTCGGCCCGTAGAGCGGGCGGAAGCAGGCCGAGAGGTTGAGGGCGAGTGCCCCGGCGAGCGCGAGCCGCGCCACCCTGCCGGCGATTTCACGCTTCATCCCGGCCCGAGCCAAACGCATCATCAGTCGCCGCCGCCCCGCTTGCACCCAGCCCCGCCTCTTACGCCGAGGCGAGCCGGTGCGTCACTCCTATATGAAGCGCCGAGCTTTACGACTCCTTCAGGGCGACAGCAGGGCGGAGGTCGCGTCAGACCACGAGATTCACGATCCGGCCCGGCACCACGATCACCTTGCGCGGCGCACGGCCCTCCAGCGCTCGCTGCACCGGATCGAGCGCGAGCGTCGCCGCCTCCACCGCTGCTGCGTCGGCGTCCCGCGGGACGGTGACGTCCGCGCGTTTCTTGCCGTTGATCTGGACGGGGAGGGTGATCTCGTCCTCGACGAGGAGGGCGCGGTCGGCTTCGGGCCAGGCGGCCTCCGCAACGAGGCCCGTGCGGCCGAGCAGTGCCCAGGAACTCTCGGCGAGATGCGGCATCATCGGCGCGATGAGCTGTACCAGGATGCCGGCCGCCTCCCCGGCCGCGGCGGCTGAAACGGTGGCGCGCAGCCCCTCCTCCAGCGCGTTCGCCAGGGTGTAGATGTGCGCCACGCAGCGGTTGAAGCGCAGCCGCTCCACATCCTCCTCGACGGCGGCCAGCGCCTTGTGGGCAGCCTTGCGGAGGTCAGCATCGGCGGCGCCGCCCGACCCCTGCGCGAGGGCGGCCGCGTTGACGAGGCGCCAGACCCGCTGGACGAAGCGGGCCGCCCCTTGGACACCCTCCTCGGTCCAGATCACGTCGCGCTCGGGCGGCGAGTCCGAGAGCATGAACCAGCGGGCAGTGTCGGCACCGTAGCTCGCGATGATGTCGTCGGGATCGACGACATTCTTTTTCGACTTGGACATCTTCTCGATCGGGCCGATCGAGACGGGCGCCTCGGTTTTCACGTGAAACGCGCGTCGCTCCCCGCCCTCGCTGACGAGGCGGATGTCGGCCGGCTGCACCCAGGCGCCGGCCGCGTCCTTGTAGGTCTCGTGGACGACCATGCCCTGCGTGAACAGGCCGGCGAAGGGCTCGGCCACGCCCGACCATTCCGTCGCCTTCATGGCGCGCATGAAGAAGCGGGCGTAGAGCAGGTGCAGGATCGCGTGCTCGATGCCGCCGATATACTGGTCGACGGCGAGCCAGTGATCGACAGCACCTCGCTCCGTCGGAGCGTCCGTGAGCCAGGGTGCCGTGAACCGGGCATAGTACCACGACGAGTCGACGAAGGTGTCCATCGTGTCGGTCTCGCGGCGGGCCGGCCCTCCGCATTGCGGGCAGGAGACGTTGCGCCAAGCGGTATCCCGCTCCAGCGGGTTGCCTGGCACGTCGAACGAGACCTCCTCGGGAAGCTTCACCGGCAAGTCCTCGATCGGCACCGGCACGGGCCCGCAGGATTCGCAATGGATGATCGGGATCGGGCAGCCCCAGTAGCGCTGGCGCGAGACGCCCCAGTCGCGCAGGCGGAACTGCACCTTGCGGCGCGCCACCGGCTCGTCGCCGATCGCCTCGGCCTCCAGGCGGTCGGCGACAGCGGCGAACGCGGCCTCCGTGCTCATCCCGTCGAGGAAGCGCGAATTGATGAGGCGCCCCTCCCCATCATAGGCGGTGTCGGTGATCACGAAGCTCGCAGGGTCCTGCCCATCCGGGCAGACTACGGGCGTGTTGCCAAGGCCGTACTTGTTGGCGAAGTCGAGGTCGCGCTGGTCGTGGGCCGGGCAGCCGAAGACGGCGCCGGTGCCGTACTCCATCAGCACGAAATTCGCGACGTAGACCGGCAGCAGCCAGTCCGGATCGAGGGGATGGTGGACCTTCAGCCCGGTGTCGAAGCCGAGCTTCTCGGCCGTGTCGATTGCGGCCTGCGCCGTGCCGGTACGGCGGCATTCCTCGATGAAGACCTGCAGCTCCGGGTTTCCGGCAGCCAGCGTCGCGGCGAGCGGATGGTCGCCCGCGATCGCCAGGAACTTCGCGCCGAACAGGGTGTCGGGGCGCGTCGTGTAGACCGTGACCGTCCCGTCCGCACCCGGCGGCGGCTCGGCGAGGCGGAAGCGCACCTCAAGCCCCTCCGAGCGGCCGATCCAGTTCTTCTGCATCAGCCGGACCTTCTCCGGCCAGCGGTCGAGGCGATCGAGGGCCGAGAGGAGGTCGTCGGCGAAGTCCGTGATCTTGAAGAACCACTGCGTCAGCTCGCGGCTCTCCACGAGCGCGCCCGAGCGCCAGCCGCGCCCGTCGATCACCTGCTCGTTGGCGAGAACGGTGTGATCGACCGGATCCCAGTTCACCTTGGCGGTGCGGCGCGTGACGAGCCCGGCCTTCAGGAAGTCCAGGAACATCCGCTGCTGGTGCTTGTAATAGTCGGGATCGCAGGTCGCGATCTCCCGGCTCCAGTCCAGCGACAGGCCCATCGACTGCAATTGCGTCCGCATCGCCGCGATGTTGGCGTAGGTCCAGTCCCGCGGGTTGACGCCCCGCTCCATCGCGGCGTTCTCGGCCGGCAGGCCGAACGCGTCCCAGCCCATCGGGTGGAGCACGTTGAACCCCTTGGCGCGCTTGTAGCGGGCCACCACGTCGCCCATCGCGTAGTTGCGCACGTGGCCCATGTGGATGCGCCCGGACGGATAGGGGAACATCTCCAGCACGTAGTATTTCGGGCGCGGATCGTCGTTCTGCGTCTCGAACAGGCGGGCCTCGTCCCAGGCCTTCCGCCAGCGCGGCTCGGACTCCTTGGCGTTGTAGCGCTCCAGAGCGGTGGACGGGGTTGCGGCGTTCGTCATGCGGAGGGCGCCAGGGCTCGATGCGGAAAGGCGGGAAACGGGTGGAGCGCCAGCCCTTTGGCCGGCGTTGCAGGCGGCCGGACTACCACAGGAGGACGGTGCGCGGTCAACCGATCCGTCATGCCTCCCCTGCCCGCCCCGCTTCGTCGCCCGTCTCCTTGCTCTCTCGCCTGCCTCTTGCCCCGGGCGCCCCCGGTGATACCTCCCGGCCTCGATCCCCCAATTCCTCGATACGCGTGAGATCATGACCGAGACCGTAGATTCGCAGCACGCCGATGTCGTGGCCGGGCTCGAGGAGGTGCGGGCGGGCATCCGCCGGGCGGCCGAGGATTCGGAGCGCGACCCCGCCCGCATCCACCTGATCGCGGTCTCGAAGACCGTTCCGGCCGACGGCATTCGCCCGGCGCTGGAGGCCGGGCAGCGGCTCTTCGGCGAGAACTACGTGCAGGAGGCCCGCGCCAAGTGGCCGGCGCTCCGGGAGGCCTATCCGGACGCCGAGCTTCACCTGATCGGGCCGCTTCAGTCGAACAAGGCCCGCGAGGCGGTCGCCCTGTTCGACGTGATCCACTCCCTCGACAGGCTCTCGCTCGCGGCGGCGCTCGCCAAGGAGATCGCGCGCGAAGGCCGCGCGCCGAAGCTCCTCATACAGGTCAATACCGGCGACGAGCCGCAGAAGGGCGGCATCTCGCCCGCCCAGGTCGACGTGCTGCTCGCCGAGTGCCGCGACACGCACGGGCTCGCGATCAACGGGCTGATGTGCATCCCCCCGGCCGAGGACCCGCCCTCGGCCCACTTCGCCCTGCTCGCCGCCATCGCCGCACGCCACAACCTGCCGATCCTGTCGATGGGCATGAGCGCCGACTATCCGGCCGCGATCCAGATGGGCGCGACCCATGTGCGGGTCGGGACCGCCATCTTCGGGGCGCGTCCGAAGCCGTAGCAGACGCCCTCAGGCTTGCCTGCCTTCCTGCGGCTCCGGCAGCCGCCCGACCACCCGCCCCAGCGCGCGGCGCAGGGCGTCGGCCTCGGCCTCGCCGTACTCCGCCTGAAAGGCGGATTGGGCCTGCTCCCAGAGCGGCCGGGCGCCCTCAAGGCGGTCATGACCGGCCGGCGTCAGGCTGAGGGCGCGCGTGCGCGCGTCGCGCCCCGGGCCGATCCGGACGAGGCCATCGCGCTCCAGCGGCCGCAGGGCGCGGCCCGTGGCCGTGCGATCCATGACGAGATGGGCGGCGAGTTCGTGCACCGCGAGTGAACCCAGCCGGTCGAGGACGGAGAGCAGGGCGAATTGCGTCGCCCGGAGCCCGGTCGGCGCGAGATGCCGGTCGTAGAGTTGGGTGACCTGCCGCGCCGCCTGCCGAACCGCGAGGCAGTGGCAAGGCGTCAGCGTCAGCTTCTCGTCCATGAACGCAACCCCGGATTGCATAAATCCCCAGAAGGCCTGTGGCCGATTGGCAGCGGCGAGTAAAGAGTGCATATGCATGTATCTGGCGGAGCATTGTGCCGTCACGCCAAACCCGCCGAGGCCATCCTACCATGACCGGACCCGTCGCCGAGGGGGCGCTGCCCCGGTTCTTCGCGCAGCGCCGCATCCATTATGGCTGGGTGGTGGCAGCCACGACCTTCCTGACGATGCTCGTGACGGCGGGCGCGGTGGGAGCACCGGGCGTCCTGATCCTTCCGCTGCAAAAGGAATTCGGCTGGAGCACCGCCGAGATCTCCTCGGCGCTCGCCATACGCCTCGTGCTGTTCGGCCTGATGGGCCCCTTCGCGGCGGCCCTGATGAACGCCTACGGGCCCCGTCGCATCGTCCTGTCCGCCCTCGCCCTGATCGGCGCGAGCCTCGCGGCCTCGCTGGCCATGGAGCGCGTCTGGCAGCTCGTGCTGCTCTGGGGCATCGGCGTCGGCCTCGGCACCGGTCTGACCGCCCTCGTCCTCGGCGCGACGGTCGCGACCCGCTGGTTCTCGCAGCGGCGCGGCCTCGTCGTCGGCCTGCTGACCGCGAGTTCCGCGACGGGCCAGCTCATCGTGCTGCCGCTGCTCGCCGGCCTCACGGAGGCGCATGGCTGGCGGGCGGCCCTCCTTCTCATCTGCGGCCTGCTCGGGCTCGCGGCCCTGGCCGTGTTCCTGCTGATGCGGGACAGCCCGGAGGAGATCGGGCTGACGCCCTACGGCGAGCGCGCCCCAGCAGCCGCCACGGTCGCGCCGGTCCCGTCCCAGGTCGGTGCCGTCGCGGTTCTGCGGGAGGCGGCGCGCACCCGCGTCTTCTGGATCCTGTTCGCCACGTTCTTCATCTGCGGCGCCAGCACCAACGGGCTGATCCAGACCCATTTCGTGCCGCTCTGCGCCGATTTCGGCCTGCGCCCGGTCGAGGCGGCGAGCGTGCTGGCGGCGATGGGCGTGTTCGACTTCGTCGGCACGGTCGCCTCCGGCTGGCTGTCGGACCGTTACAACAATCGCTGGCTCCTGTTCTGGTATTACGGCCTGCGCGGCCTCTCGCTGCTGGCGCTGCCCTTCACCGACTTCTCGTTCCTGGGCCTCTCGCTGTTCGCGGTCTTCTACGGGCTCGACTGGATCGCCACGGTGCCGCCGACCGTGAAGCTCACCGCCGCCCGGTTCGGACGGGCACGCGCGAACCTCGTCTTCGGCTGGGTCTTCGCCGGCCACCAGCTCGGTGCGGCGGCCGCTGCCTACGGGGCCGGCCTGTCGCGCTCGGAGCTCGCCAGTTATTTGCCGGCTTTCTTCATCGCCGGCGCCCTCTGCCTCGTCGGCGCGGCCCTGATCCTCGTGATTGGGCGACCCCGGAGCGAGGGCGCACTCCTGCCAAACGCTGTGCCGGCTAACTGATCAGCCGATGCGGAGGCGCGTCCGCGGACCGAGCCGCCGCAACAGGCGCACGAGGTCCGCCCGCTTCAACGCCACGCAGCCCTCCGTCGGCAGGTAGCCCGGCCGCGCGACGTGCAGGAAGATCGCCGAGCCGCGCCCGGGGCGGATCGGCCCGCGGTTCCAGTCGAGATCGACGACGAGGTCGTAGAGGCCGTCCGAGCGCCAGAGTTCCTCTGCACTCACACCCGGAGCGGGGAGCCGGATCGGGCGGTTGTAGCGCCGGTCGCGCGGGTCGTCGCACCAGCCGTCCTGCCGCCCCGTCGGACGCAGCATCAGGTTCGTCCGCGGCCGGGCCCCGAAATGGTCCGCCCGGTAGAAGCCGCCGAGCAGGCGAAGGCGCGCCCTCGGCGAGGCGCCGTCGCCCTCCCGCTTCGTGCGGGTGAGGCCGGAGCGCCCGAGGGCGCAGGAGATGACCGTCGGCCCGGCGATGAGGTGGCCGCGGGTCGGATCGCCGATGACGGGCCGGACGCGCAGGCTCGGCAGGCTTGTCCGTCTCAAACGCATTCAACTGCTCGTTGTTATCCGAAAAACAGAGGAGCCGGCAAAGCAGGGCGGGCCGGCGGATGTGTCTGTCTGCGTGGCGGAAAATGCTGTAGAATTGTGCGCAAACCAATTCCCACCCGCCGAAACCGCATTATTTTGATGCGTATGCCCGGATCCCTGCGGCCGGGCTTCTGATCCGCGATCGAGCCCGTCGCCTCACCTCTGCCGCCTTCCCGTTCCGATCTTCTCATCTCCCGATGAAGGGCCGGGTGGACCCGGCGACACCCGGCTTCGGACAAGCCTGCGCCCTGTTGGAAGAGTCCCACGGACGATGCCGAACCCCCATCGCATTCTGATCTGCGACGACGACGCGACGCTTCGCGAGACGCTGACCGAGCAGCTCGATCTCTACGACGAATTCATCGTGCTGAGCGAGGCTGACGCCACCGGCGCGATCAACCGGGTCGCCGACGACCGCGTCGACCTCGCGGTGATGGATGTGGGCCTGCCCGACCTCGACGGGCGCGAGGCCGTGCGGGCGATGCGCCGGAACGGCTTCCGCGGCCCCGTGATCATGCTCACCGCCCAGGATTCGGAGGAGGACACGGTCGAGGGGCTGGAGGCGGGCGCCAACGACTACGTGACCAAGCCCTTCAAGTTCGCCGTGCTCCTCGCCCGCATCCGGGCGCATCTGCGCCAGCACGAGGCGAGCGAGGACGCGATCTTCCAGATCGGACCCTACACGTTCCGGCCCGGAGCGAAGCTTCTCGTGGGCGAGCGCGGCTCCAAGCTGAAGCTCACCGAGAAGGAGACCGCGATCCTGCGCTTCCTCTACCGCGCGGGGCGCGAGGTGGTGGGCCGCGACACGCTCCTCGCCGAGGTCTGGGGCTACAACGCCCACGTCACCACCCACACCCTCGAGACCCACATCTACCGCCTGCGCCAGAAGATCGAGCCGAACCCGGCGACCGCGGCGATCCTCGTGACGGAGGGCGGCGGCTACAAGCTGCTGCCCTGAGGCGCGCGCCCGCCCCGCGAGGCCCTCCCGCGCCGGAAACGTGGTGCGCGCCGTAACCTTCGGCTAAACAACCCCGCGACCGGATCGTGGCCGGGGCTTGGAAGCAGCGGAGCTCGGGGTTGGCGCTCGACGACGACATCGCGATCCTCGGCGCGGCGCCCATCTTCGGCCTGATGGGGCGCGACGCCCTGCGCCTCCTCACCTTCGCGGCCGAGCGGCGCAGCCTCGCCTCCGGCGACCTCCTGTTCGCGCGGGCGAGGCCGCCGATGGCGGCTTCGTGGTGCTGTCGGGAATCATCGAGCTGGCGCCGCGGGTGGCCGGCGGCGAGCCGGTCGCGGCGGGCCGCTCGGCGCTGATCGGCCAGCTCGCCCTGTTCCTGCGCGGCGAGCGGCCCTCGGACGCCCGCGCCACCGCCCCCGCCGAGGTGATGCGCATCACGCCCACCCTGATGCGCCGCGTGCTGGAGGAATTCCCCGACGCCGCGGCCGCGATCGAGGACACCCTGGCCGAGGATCTCGCCGGGCTGGTGCAGGGGCTGGATCAGGTCCGCCGGCTGCTCGACGCGGTCCCGGCCCCGGCGAGGTGACAGCGGGAGCGGGCTTTTGTAAGCACGCCTCACCGCATCCGATCGCGACAGCCTTCCGAGACCGCATCCATGTCCCACGCCGACCTCGCGACCACCATCGAAACCGCCTGGGAGGAGCGCGCCGGCATCGACACGGGCACGCGCGGTCCCGTGCGCGAGGCCGTGGACGAGGCGCTGGCGCTCCTCGATTCCGGCCGGGCGCGGGTCGCCGAGAAGGTCGACGGCGACTGGCAGGTGAATCAGTGGCTCAAGAAGGCCGTCCTGCTCTCGTTCCGCCTCAACGACATGGCGCCGATCCAGGGTGGCCCCGGCGGCGCGCCCTGGTGGGACAAGGTGCCCTCGAAGTTCGAGGGCTGGGACGAGGCCGCCTTCCGGCAGGCGGGCTTCCGGGCCGTTCCGGGCTGCTTCGTGCGCCGCGGCTCCTTCATCGCGCCGGGCGCGGTCCTGATGCCCTCCTTCATCAACCTCGGGGCGCATGTCGGCCGCGGTACCATGGTCGACACCTGGGTGACGATCGGCTCCTGCGCGCAGGTCGGCGAGAATTGCCACATCTCGGGCGGCGCCGGCATTGCGGGCGTGCTGGAGCCGCTCCAGGCCAACCCCGTCATCATCGAGGACAATTGCTTCGTCGGCGCCCGCGCCGAGGTGGCCGAGGGCGTGATCATCGGCGAGGGCAGCGTGCTCTCGATGGGCGTCTATATCGGCGCCTCCACCAAGATCATCGACCGCACCACGGGCGAGGTCTCCTACGGCCGCGTGCCGCCCTATTCCGTGGTCGTCTCCGGCACGACCCCCGGCAAGCCGCTGCCGGACGGCAGCCCCGGCCCGAGCCTCTACTGCGTCGTCATCGTCAAGCGGGTCGATGCGGGCACGCGGGCCAAGACCGGCATCAACGAGCTCCTGCGGACCTGAGCGGAGGCTCGCGCCCCCGCGCGGAGCGACGTGTCGCGCGGATCAGGCCCGAGAAACACGCTACATCTCGCCGGGGCGGGCAGCCGACACGATTCGGCCACGAGCCGCCCGGCGACCTTGAGCGAGGGACCCGCGAGAGATGGTCGAGCCGGCGCACGCCACCCGTACCCTGTCCCTCGACGTGGCGGGCCAGCGGGTCCCGACGCCCTGCGACGTGGTGGGCCACGGGCCGGAGGCGCTCCTGCTGCCGGCCCTCTCCTCGATCTCGGCCCGCTCCGAGATGCGCGCGCTCGCCAAGGATCTCGGCCACGATTTCCGCTGCCTGATCCCGGACTGGCCGGGCTTCGGGGACCAGCCGAGGGCGCGGCTGCCGCTGGCGCCGCGGACCCTCGACGCCTTCCTGGACGCGCTGCTGGCAACGCTGCCCGGCCCCTACGCCCTCGGCGTCGCGGCGGGCCACGCCGCGCCCTATCTCGTCGCGGCCGCCCGCCGCCATCCGGGCCGGTTCGGCCGCCTGATCCTCGTGGCGCCGACCTGGCGCGGCCCCCTGCCGACCGTGATGGGGCCGGAGCGGCGCGGCCTGTTCCGGGGCCTGCGCCGCCTCGTCGAATCGCCCTTCCTCGGCGACGTGCTCTACCGCATCAACATCAGTCCGCCGGTGATCGGCCGGATGCTGCGCGCCCACGTCTACGCAGATCCCGCCCACGTCACGCCAGGCGTCATCGCCGACAAGCACGCCATCACCCGCCAGCCGGGCGGGCGCTTCGGCACCGCAGCCTTCGTCACCGGCGCCCTCGACCCGGTCGAGACCCGCGAGGAGTTCCTGGCTTTGTTTGACGGCAAACTACCGCCCGTGCGAGTTCTGCGGCCCGAGCGGGCTCCCCGGCGCTCCGGCGCGGAGATGGATGCCCTCGTCGCCACCGGCCGCGTCGTCAAGGTGACGGTGCCGGGCGCGCTCAGCCCGCACGAGGAATATGCCGGCGAGGTCGCCGCCGCGATCCGGGCCGCCTGAGCCCCTCGTCACGCGCCCGTCACCGACCCATCCTAACCCCGCCCGGCCTCCGCCGCCCAAGGTCCTCCGATGCCCCGTTTCCTGCCGGCCCTCGCCACCCTCGCCCTGCTGGCCTCCGCGACGGGCCTGCCGGCGCCCGCCTCCGCGCAGGACAAGGCGGCCCCCTCCGTGGGGACCGACACGCTCAAGCCCGGCGCACCCGCCCACCAGCCTTACCTGACCGACGCGCTGGTGCCCGACACGGTCGCGATCCTGCCGCCGCCGCCCGCCAGCCATTCCGCCGCCGAGGCGGCCGACCGCGCCGCGTTCAATGCGACCCGCGCGCTGAAGGGGACGACCCGCTGGGAGCTTGCCGCCGCGGACGTGGCGGAAGGCGCCGCCGCGATCCTCGACAACTTCGCCTGCGTGCTGGGCACGAAGCTCGATCAGGCCCGCGTGCCCACGCTGATGACGCTCCTCGAGCGGGCCCGGCTCGACATCGCCCGGGGCACCCGCGGCCCCAAGGTGCATTACCGGCGGCTGCGCCCCTTCGTCGGCAACGAAGCGCCGATCTGCGTGCAGCGGACCCAGCAGCTCACGGACAGCTACAGCTACCCCTCCGGCCACGCCTCGCAGGGCTGGGCCTACGCGCTGATCATGGCCTCGCTGGTGCCCGAGAAGGCGAGCGCGATCCTCGTGCGCGGCCGCGCCTACGGCGAGAGCCGCGTCGTCTGCGGCGTGCACTGGATGAGCGACGTGGAGGCCGGCCGCACCAACGGAGCCGCGATCGTCGCCGCGCTCCAGGCCAACGCGACGTTCCGGGCCGATCTGGAACGGGCCCGGGCCGACCTCGGCAAGGCGATGGCGAGCGGCGGCCCGGTGCCGGACCAAGCCCATTGCGCCCGCGAGGAGGCGGCCTCGCGGATGCCGGAACTGTAGGGATCGCACGATCGGGGGAGAAGGGCAGGCCGCGCGCGGGCCGGGTCAGATCGTCCGGGGCTCGGCGTGCCGTAAGATCTTCCGAGAGATGCCTAACTGCAGATTGTAAGTCTTCTAAGTCTAGATAAGACAACAACTTTTTGTCTTGATCGGCTAAGCTTGGCAGGGCAAGTCTCCCCGGATTGCGCAGGAAACGCGCAATGTCCGAGGTCTTGTCCCGAGTTTCGCCGATGCGCATCCCCCTCCGCCTGGCCGCCACCGTCGCCCTCGCGCCCCTCGCCCTGCACATGGCCGGCGCCGCCGCGCAGGAGCGCAGCGTTCAGCTCGACCAGATCTCGGTGGAGGGCAGCGGCGTGCCGCAGCCGGGACCCGGGCTCGGCAATGGAGCCGCAACGAGCGGGGGCGGTGGCGGCCCGAGCGGCGTCGTCGGCTACACCGCCAAGGCGAGCCCGACCGCGACCAAGACCAACACCCCCCTGATCGAGACGCCGCAATCGGTGACCGTAGTCACCCGAGAGCAGCTGAACGACCGCAACGTCCAGGATCTCAACCAGGCCCTGGCCTACGCGCCGGGCACCTCCACGGACGTGTTCGGCTTCGACCCGCGCTTCGACGCCTTCTACATCCGCGGCTTCTCGGCGACCTACGACGGCGTCTTCCGCGACGGCCTGCGCCAATCCGCGGTCGGCCTCGCGGTGCCGCGCATCGAGCCCTACGGCACGGAGGCCGTCACCATCCTGCGCGGGCCGGCCTCCGGCCTCTACGGCCTCGGCTCGCCCGGCGGCATCGTCGACGTGACGACGAAGCGCCCCGTCTTCGCGCGCTTCGGCGAACTCTGGTTCCAGGCCGGCAATTACGACCGCTTCCAGGGGAATTTCGATTTCGGCGGTCCGGTCGAGGGCTCGGACGGGACGATGGCCTACCGGCTCACCGGCGTCGTGCGCCAGTCCGACACCTTCCTGCCCGGCGCGACCGACGACCGCTTCAACATCGCGCCGGCCTTCACCTGGAAGCCGTCCGCCGACACCACATTCACCCTGCTGACCGAGTTCCAGAACTCGAAGCTGCCGGGCACCTCGGCCTTCTACAATTTTCCCGGATTTCGGGTGTCGCGCCTCTACCAGGGCGACGGGGCCTTCAACGCCTTCACGCAGCAGCAATACCGGATCGGCTACGCCTTCGAGCACAGGTTCACCCCGGACCTGATCGTCCGGCAGAACTTCCGCTATTACGGGGTCAACGGCGACTTCCCCTACGTCCAGATCGATTCCGTGACCGGCCTGACCGCACAGCGCTCGACGGGCCTGTTCATCGAGAACCTGCAATCGGTCGCGCTCGACAACCAGATCGAGGGACACATCCAGACCGGCCCCATCGCCCACACCCTCCTCGGCGGGCTCGACTACCTGCACTACGACTGGGACCGCGTGGGCGGCTTCGGCACGGCGCCCGACCTCGACCTCACGACCCTGAATTACGGGCGGCAGTTCATCCCGCGGCCGGTCCTGACGCTCGCGGCGCGCCAGTCGCAGGATCAGGTCGGCCTCTACCTGCAGGAGCAGGCGAAGTGGGATCGCTTCGTGCTGACGCTGACGGGCCGGCACGACTGGGTCTCGCAGACCACGGCGAGCGGCGTGCCCGGGGCGCTCGGCCCCTCGACCACCCAGAGCGACACCGCCTTCACCGGCCGCGTCGGCCTGAACTACACGCTGGCGCCGGGACTCGTGCCCTACGCGAGCTACGCCACCACCTTCACGCCGCAGGTCGGCGCGGACGCGAGCGGCCGGTCCTTCCGGCCCGCCACCGGTGATCAGATCGAGGCGGGCGTGAAATACGCCGTCCCGGGCACCAACATCACCGCCGCCTTCGCGGGCTTCGACATCGTCCAGACCAGCATCCTGCGCCAGGATCCGAACAACCTCGCCTTCACGGTGGCCACCGGCGAGGTCCGCTCCCGCGGCTTCGAGGGCGAGCTGATCGCCAATCTCGCGCCGGGCACGAACCTCACCCTCGCCTACACGCACCTCAACTTCCAGTTCGTGAGCCAGACCTCGCTGGTGACCGGCCAGCCGATCGACGGCAATTACCTGTCGGGCATCCCCGGCGACACCATCAAGGTGTTCGGCACCTACCTGTTCCCGCCCTCCTCGCCCCTGCACGGCCTCCAGATCGGCGGCGGCATCCGCTACGCGAGTTCGAGCTTCGCCGACGACGAGAACACGGTGCGCAACCCCACCGTCACGCTGTTCGACGCCCTGATCGCCTACGATTTCGCGGCGCTCGATCCGAAATACGCGGGCTTCCGGGCGCAGGTGAACGCCTTCAACATCTTCGACCGCAACTACACCAACTGCCAGGCGGGCTTCTGCTACCGCGGCGCGCCGGCCACCGTGATCGGCAGCCTGATCTACCGCTGGTGACGGGCTGGCCCCGCGCGGCGGCTCGCGCCGGGCCGGGCATAAAGCCGGTCAGGCCTTCGCCTGCCGCTGCACCGGCACGGCCTGCGCGGCCGTCTCCGGGCTGCCGCCCGCCTTCCGCCGCTTGCGGCGGCGGACCAGCATGTTGAGGCCCTCCACCGCCGCCGAGAAGGCCATGGCGGTGTAGATGTAGCCCTTGGGCACGTGCGCGCCGAAACCCTCCGCGATCAGCGTCATGCCGATCATGATGAGGAAGCCGAGCGCCAGCATCACCACGGTGGGGTTGGCCGCGATGAAGCGCGAGAGCGGATCGGCCGCCACCAGCATCACGATCACGGCGACGACGACCGCAATCATCATCACCGGCACGTGCTCGGTCATGCCGACCGCCGTGATGATGCTGTCGATCGAGAAGACGAGATCGAGCATCAGGATCTGGCCGATCGCCGCGGCGAAGCTCAGGGACGCGCCGCCCTTCTCGTCCTCCGGATGCGGATCGACGCTCTCGTGGATCTCCTTGGTGGCCTTCCAGAGCAGGAACAGGCCGCCCGCGATCAGGATCATGTCCCGCCAGGAGAAGCCCCTGCCGAACACCTCGAAGACGGGCTGCGTGAGGTGGACGATGTAGGCCACGGTGCCGAGCAGACCGAGCCGCAGCACCAGGGCGAGGCCGATGCCGATCCGGCGGGCCTTCTGCTGCTGCTCGGCCGGCAGCTTGTTCGTCAGGATCGAGATGAAGATCAGGTTGTCGACGCCGAGGACGACCTCCATCACGATCAGGGTGGCGAGCGCCGCCCAGACGGTGGGGTCGGCGGCGAGCTGGAGGAGGTTGTCCACTGTGGCCTGGTTCCGGGGCTAGAGGGCGAGGCTAGAGGGGGAGAAGGCGGCTGGCCGCGCTCTGCGCGGCCGCCTGCTCGGCGCGGGAGGGCGCAAAGATGCGGAGCGCGCCCGGCATCACCTTGAAGTGGGCCGGCGTGTGGGTGGTGAGCTCGCCGTCCGTGTTCACCGGACGGGGCTTGCGCGTCCGGAGGACGATCTCGGTGGTCTTGAAGGCGCGCACGTCCCTCGACTGACCCTGCGTGCCCCGGCGGAGCGCCGGCAGCAGGGCGATGAGCCGCCACCAATGGGCGATCTCCAGGCTGTAGAAATCGAGCAGGCCGTCATCGACCGCCGCGCCCTCCTCCACCGTCATGCCGCCGCCGTAATGGCGCCCGTTGCCGACCGAGACCTGGATCGTCGTCACCTTCTCGAGCGTGCCGTCGTGCTCGATCGTCACCGTGAAGGGGCGGACCCGGCGCAAGACCCGGATCGCGGCGATGCCGTAGCCGAGCGTGCCCCAGGCCTTCTTCGACTCGGCCGTCAGGTCGCCCGCGAGCTCCGCCGAGAAGCCGACGCTGGCGACGTTGAAGTAATAGTGGCCGTTGACCCAGCCGAGATCGACCGGTCGCGGCTCGGCCGTCGTGATGAGGCGCGCCGCCGCAGCCGGGTCGAGGGGGAGCCCCAGCGAGCGCGCGAGGTCGTTGGCGGTGCCGAGCGGCAGGATGCCGAGTGGCAGCCCGGTCTCGACGAGGCCCGCCGCCCCCGCATTCATGGTCCCGTCGCCGCCGCCGAGGATCACGAGGTCGCAGGCGCTCGCGTGACGCCGGATCGTGTCGCTGCAATCGGAATTCTCGGGCGGCTCGAACGGCGCGATGCCGCCGCCGCGCAGGATCGCGCGGATCTCGTCGAGGCCGGCGCCGCCGTTGCGGGCCTTGGGATTGGCGAGAAGGAGCGCCCGGCGGGGCGGGGCGGCCGCGCTCATGAGCGGGGCTCCGCCGGCTCAGAGCACGGCTCCGCCGGCTTGGGACGTCTCGAACGGGCGGCCAAGGAGAACTCTCCGGTGCATTCGCGCCGCGTCAACGCAAAGGCAGGGAAGAGGTCCGACATCACGGTCGACGCCTCGACCGCCAGAGGGGCCCGGACCCGGGTTGCCGAGGAACTTGGTTGCCCACGCCACGATCTCAAGGGTGGGCGGCGCCTGAAATGTGCCGCGGCTGGTTCACGAGTTCTTGGTGCGGCCCTGGCGCCGCACCCGCCGCAGCCCTCGGCGCGCCGCGTGGCGCGGCGGGTCCAGGGGATTTCCGGGATTGCGGGCAGAGCGTCGCGGGAGCCTTGCTCCGGCGGCCAAGCCCGTGGCATGCCATCGGGCGGCAGGCTCGCGCCTCATGGAACCCTCCGCACCTCCGGCGGCGTTTCATTCCGGCTCGGGAAGCGGGCCGGCCGGGTATGAACCTCCCGGCAACCCGTCTCCGTCGCCTCGCGACCCGGTGATCTGCATGCGCTCTTTCCTCCGTACCGTCTCCGTCGCCGCGCTGCTCGGCACCCTGCTGTGCGCCGGCGAGGCCGGGGCGCAGCCGGGCTGGGTCGACCCGCCGAGCAAGGCGGCGAAGCCCGCGCCCGAGGCTGCGGCGCCCAAACCCGCGGCATCGAAGCCCGCGGCGCCGCAGGCCGCGAGCCCGGAATCCGAGCCGGCGCCCCGCCGCCGCGCCGAGCGCCGCCGCTCCGCCCGGACCGAGCGCGCGGAGCGCCGCCGCGCGCAGGCCCACCACGCCCCGATCCGCCACGCGCCGTCGCGGCGGCTGGCCGAGACGCCCGCACCCCCGCCCGCGATGGCCGCCCCGGCGGCGGATGCGCGGTTCGGCGAGTGGGCCGAGACGGCCCAGCGGCTCGCCGACGATTACGTCGACAGCGTCTCGGGCACGGGCGCGGGCCTGGCCACCACGGCGCCGCGCTTCTACGCCGAGCAGGTGCGCTTCCACGGCCGCGTGATGTCGCTGCCGGCGCTGGTGGCCGAGAAGCGGCGCTTCGCCCGCCGCTGGCCCGACCGGCGCTACGAGCTGCAGCCCGGCACGATGCGCACGGCCTGCAACGGCGCCGCCGCGACCTGCGTCGTGCGCGCCGTCTTCAGCTTCCAGGCCCGGAACCCAGCGACGGGCGCGCTCTCACAGGGCGTGTCCGACCTGACGCTCGAGGTGAGCTTCGCGGGCGGTCGGCCCGTCATCGTGTCGGAATCGAGCCGCGTCCTGCGCCGGGGCGCCGCCTACAGCGCGGCGCCGTCCGCGGCCGGCCGGGCCTGACGTGAGCCGAGATCGAGGATCCGCGTTGACGTTGTCGGAGGCCCCAGAGGTTTTGAACGAGCGCCCGCTGCCAGAATCCGCGTCGAGCCTGCCCACCGCCGACGAGCGGGCGCGGCTGCGCGCGCGCATCCGGGCCGCGATCGAGGCCGCGCGGCCGCAGCCGGTCGCGCTGCGCACGCTGGAGCTTCTGGCGCAGGCGGCCGTGGAGCCAGACGCCTCGGCGGCCGGATACCGGATCGTCGACCCGCGGACGGGCGCGCCGCGCCTGCGGGAGCGGCAGGAGGAGGGCGCCGCGCAGACCCCGGCGCAGGCTCCCGCGCAAGACTCCACGCGAGCCCCTGCCGACGAGCCCCTGAGCCTCGACGACCTCGTCGCCGAGCTGAGACGGCGCCATCCCGCCCTGTTCCTGCCGGAACCCGAGCGCGCCCCGGAGCCGCCCGCGGCCGAGACCGAGCCGGAGGCCAGCTCTGATGTGAAGGCCGCGACGGCGCGGTTCGTCGAGACGCAATCCGTCCTCGCGAAATCGCTCGTCGCGACCTCGTCGGCCCGCGGGCGGGCGCTGGCGGCGCGGCTCGGAACCTCGGTCGGGGCCTTTCGCGAGCGCCTCGACGCCCGCCGGGCCGCGAGGACCGAGACCGCGCCCGAGGCGGCCTCCGGGCCCGCGCGGGCGGAGGCCACGCCGGAGGCGGGCACGGGGATGTGGCGCGAGCGGCTGCAACGCGCCCGGGAGCGGCTCGGCGACGCGTTCGCCTCCGACGACCTCGCCCGGCGTCGTTATCTCCTGGCCGGCCTCGGTGCCGTGGTCCTCGCCGTCGGCGCGGCCGCGCTCGTGACGAGCCGCCAGGAGCCCTCCGGCCGTCCGTCCGCCGCCCGCATCGGGTCGGCGCCCGGCGCGGACACGAATCCCGCGCCCGCTCCGGGGGCGGCCAGCCAGACGAATTCCACCGATCCCGAAAACCGGGCGGCCGGGGGCGAGGCGCCGCCGGCACCCCCGCGAACCCCAACGAGATCAGCGGCCCGGCCGAGGTGATCGACACCGCGACGCTGCGGGTCGGCGGCAAGCTCGTGCGCCTGTTCGGCGTCGAGTGGGTGCGCGGCGGCCAAGCCGAGGACCTGACGCGCTACCTCGCCGGGCGCACCGTCACCTGCCAGCCGGTGACGGGCAGCCAGAACGTGCTCTGCCAGGTCGAGGGGCGCGACCTCTCGGAAGTGGTGCTGTTCAACGGCGGCGGCCGGGCCTCGCCCGAGGCGACGCCCGACCTCGTGGCCGCCGAGGATCACGCGCGCAGCGAGCGCCTCGGCGTCTGGAAGCGCTGAGGCGCCCTCCCGTCACGCCTCCTCGTCACGCCTCCCCTTGCGGAACGGCGCAGCCTCCGCCTCAATGGTCCCCGACAGGGGCGGACTTCCGGGGGCGGAGCATGGATCTCTCGATCGGCCTGAGCGCCGTGGCGGTGGCGCTGGCCGTGCTCGTCATCGTGACGCTCGCCATCGGCATCAACATCGTGCCGCAGGGCTACGTCTACACGGTGGAGCGGTTCGGGCGCTACGCGCGCAACCTCGAGGCCGGGCTCGGGCTGATCGTGCCGTATGTCGAGCGGATCGGCCGGCGCGTGAACATCATGGAGCAGGTCATCGAGGTGCCGAGCCAGGAGGCGTTCACGCGGGACAATGCCGGCGTCACCATCGACGCGGTGGTGTTCTACCAAGTGCTCGACGCGCCCCGCGCCTCGTATGAGGTCTCGAACCTCGAAGTCGCGATGATGACGCTGACCATGACGAATATCCGCACCGTGGTCGGCTCGATGGACCTCGATCAGCTCCTCTCGCACCGGGACGAGATCAACGAGCGCCTCCTGCGGGTGATGGACGCCGCCGCCTCGCCCTGGGGCGTGAAGATGACCCGCATCGAGATCAAGGACATCGTGCCGCCGGCCGATCTCGCCGGCGCCATGGCCCGCCAGATGAAGGCCGAGCGCGAGAAGCGCGCCTCGGTGCTGGAGGCGGAAGGCCAGAGGCAGGCCGAGATCCTGCGGGCGCAAGGCCGCAAGGAGGCGACGATCCTGGAGGCCGAGGGGCGGCGCGAGGCGGCCTTCCGCGATGCCGAGGCCCGCGAGCGCGGCGCCGAGGCCGAGGCGAAGGCGACCGCGATGGTGAGCGAGGCGATCGCCAAGGGCGACCTTGCGGCGGCGAATTTCCTCGTCGCCGAGAAGTACGTCGAGGCCCTGCGGGCCATCGCCACCGCGCCGAACCAGCGCGTCGTGATGGTGCCGATCGAGGCGGCAGCCCTCGCCGGCACCCTCGGCGGCATCGGCGAGATCACGCGGGCCGTGTTCGGAGGGGAGGGGACGCCGGCGCCCCGCGCCCGCTCCGGCCTGCCGCCGAACGCCGGCACCGTTCCGAAGGCGTGAAAGCGACGATGCTGAGCCAACTCACGGCCGAAATCGGACCCGCCTGGGCCTGGATCCTCGCCGGCCTTCTCCTGATGGGCACGGAACTGGCGCTGCCCGGCGTGTTCCTGGTCTGGCTCGGGCTGGCTGCACTCATGACCGGGCTGCTGACGGCCCTCGTGACCCTGCCCTGGCAAGCGCAGCTCCTCGTCTTCGCCGGCCTCGCCGTGGCGAGCGTGACGATCGCGAGCCGGCTCACGAAGCGGCCGATCTCCGGCCTCAACCGGGCGGACCGCGGCCTGATCGGGCGTGAGGGCGCGCTCGCGGCGGCCATCGTCGGCGGCGCCGGGTCGATCTGCTTCGACGACACCCTCTGGCGCGTCACGGGGCCCGATCTTCCGGCCGGCGCGCGTGTGCGGGTGACGGGGATGACCGGGACGGTTCTGACAGTGGCGCCGGTGTGAGTTCCGGCCCCCACCTCTCCCATCCGGGAGAGGTCGAGTCCGGGGCACGCGGACCTGGTGCGGGGGGCGTCCTTTCCGGAGATGTCGCACCCCTCACCCTGTCCCTCTCGGAACGGGGAGACCCGCACCCGGTGCGTCTCGGGCGAGGCAGGCGCGGGGCCTCGCCTAGCCGAACGCCCCGACCTCGTGCTGGATCATCCCCGAGATCTCCCGCACCTGCGCGAACATCCGGCCGATCGGCTCGAACAGGCCGGTATGCTCGGCCTCGTAGGTGCCGACGTCGCGCGGGCCCGCCGGCTCGCCGAAATTGAGGCCGAGCGTCGGGTCCGGGGTGACCGGGAAGATCTCGGCGAGCAGCGTCAGGCAGGCATCGATGTCGAGGCGCAGGAAGCGCTCCAGCAGCTGCTCCCGGGTCACGCCGGCCTGGGGCCGGAAGCCCGGGATGTGGACCGCCAGGAACCAGATCCGGTGGATCAGGGCGAGGCGAATCGCGTGGAGCAGGGTCAGGCGCAGCGACATCTTGCCGAGGTCGGGGGCGGCCTGCCGCAGGCTCAGCCAGTCCGTGGTGAGGCGCCCGAACAGGCGGCGCAGGTTCGGGGCAAGGTTGAGCCGGTCGAGGGCGCCCGCGATGATCACGAGCTCGTCGCGCCGCGTATCCCGCTGCGTGCGCCGCGCCCGCTCCAGCCAGACCGCCGGATCGAGGGTGTCGATGTAGGCGCGCAGCACGTCGAGATCGCCGACGCTCGCCGCGTGCTGGACGAGGCGGAAGGCGCGCGAGAAGCGCACCGAGTCGCGCCGCATGTCCCGGAACAGGTCCGGCGCCCGGCCCGCCGCGCGGCCCATCCCGTGCAGGGAATTCGCGAGGTAGCCGAGCTGGTGCAGAATCGCGTTGTTCGGGATCGCCCGCATCTGGCGCGGATGCGTGATCATGGCGGGCCCGCCCGAATCCGACTGCCGGACGACGGGGCGCGAGCCCGTGCGGTCGATCAGGCTCGGACCGAAGGTGCCGAGCAGCGCCGCGTAGCCCGGATCGTCGACGAGCGCCTCCATGTCCTGGCGCACCACCGTGAAGAACTCGGTGGCGAAGTCGGTCTCGGCGTAGACGGGATCGTCCGCCTCGTCGGCCCCGGTCTGCGGATCGGAGAGCACGTAATCGGCGAACGCGTCCTCGTCCGCCACGTCGAGAGCGAAGACGTGCTCGGCGATGCGGGCGACGCTCGCCTGGGCGAGGGGGCCCGTGCCGAACATCAGGTAGCCGTCCGAGCCCTGGAAGCTCGATTCGAGGCGCACCCTAATGCCAGCCCCCCGGTTGCGGCGGCGGGCATCCTCCGGCGCGAGGTAGGCGAGCCGGTCGCGCAGGGAGGAGGGGTGCGCGCCCCGGCCGATCGACTCGCCGTGAGTGTCGAAGATCACGAGCTCGACGCCCGCGAGGTCGTTCTGCACGAGGAGTTCCGTCAGCCGCAGGCGCAGCCGCTCGATCCAGAAGGTCGCGGCGAGCTGGCCGACGTAGCGGCCCGAATCCGAGTAGCCGAACTGCACGGCGAGCCGGCCGATCCGCTTCAGGTACTGGCGCCAGTGCGGGTTGCGGAGCGCGTCGTCGAGGACGCGGATGCCCTGTTCCAGCGCGGAGGCCGTCTCGAAGAGCGGCGTGATCTCGACCTTGTCGCCGATCCCGTAATGGCGCGCGAGCCAGAGGGCGGCCAACAGCGTGTAGCCCGTCTCGGTCTCGGCGATCAGGAAGCGCACGGGGTGCGTGCCGTCGACGTGCTTGAGGATCTGCGCGATCGTCATCATCAGGCGCGCCGCCGAAGCGCGCTCGGCGGCGAGCGCCCCGAAATCGACGGCGACGGGCTGCACGTCGTTGAGCAGGCTGTGGATCGTGGCGAGATGCGAGCGGCGCTGCGCCGCGTCGGTCGGCTCGCCGTCGAGGTCGATCACCCGGCGCACCGCGTTGTGGATCTGCGACGCGTTGAGCCGGAAATGGGGCAGGGCGTTCGAGAGCCCGTGCGTCGCGATGCCGGAGCGCAGAATCGCGATGGTGCGCCGGTCCGCCTCGTCATCCGTCGCCGTCATCGCCGCGGCGAGGCCGGCGAGCAGGGCCCCGCGTCGGTCTGGGCACGCTCCCGCTCGATGATGAGGGCGAGGGCGAAGCGGTGCACGGCCTCCAGCGAGGGCTGCGTGCCGAGGCGCGGCGCCACGGCGAGCTGCCGGTTGACCGCGGAGAGCGCGTTCCCGGTGAGCTCGCTCACCACGCGGGTGGCGGGGATCTCGGGCAATTCGCGCGCGACGCGCTCCAGCTGCATCCGCTTCGATTCGAGCCGGTAGCGCAGGGTATCCCACCAGCCGATGTCGGTGCGCCCGTCCGTGTCGCAGCCGACCCAGCTCGCGATGGCGAAGGGGCGCGGCACGAGTTCGGTCCAGCGGTCGGGCCAGCGGGCGCGGGCGGCGTCGAGGAGGGCGGCGTTGAAGGCGTCGAGGGCGGCGCGGCCGTGATTGGCCGCGATGCAGGCCTGCTCGAACTCACCGTCGAGGGTGATGACGGGATCGGGCCGCGTCGAGAGGGCGGCCGCCTCGGCGACGATCGGCTCCCGCGCCGATCCCTTCGCCTCGCTCGCGGCCGCCGCGATCAGGCCGGCCACCGCCCTCGGCATGCCGAAGGTCGGGTGCGCCGTGAACACGACGGCGAAGGCCGTGCGCCCGACGAGGTCGCGCAGCGTCTCGAAATCGCCCGGACCCTTCGGGATCGCGGCGACGAGCCGAGCTGGCATCGCGGCGTCGCTCGCGAAACCCGGCTCCGCGTCGAGCCCGACATAGGCGCGCAGGCGCGCCGCGCGCTCGGCCAGCGACTGCTCGCGCAGATGCACGAACAGCGCGTCGAGGTCGCCGGGCCGATCTCGCCGCGGTCGAACCGGCGGGTGATCGCGAGCGTCACGGCGAGGACGGGATTGCGGAACGGGTCCTCGCTCGCCTGCTCGCGCGAGGTCTCGATCAGGCCGAGGAGATGGGCCTCCAGCTCCTCGGGCGTGCGGGTGGTCTCGTCCGTGCGCATGGATCGGCCTTCGGGCATCGGGTCGCTCACGCGGTTCAAATCCGGCGCGCCCGTCGTCATCGTCGCGCGCGGGCACCGTTCTCGTCGCGCGGGAGCGGCGACGCAAGGACCGTTCCGTCAGGGCCAAGCCGCGCCCTGAGCAGGGCTGGCATACCACAGGCGCGCCGGCGCGCCAGGCGGGTGCATCGGCCGCCGCCTTGGGGTAACGCTGTCGGCGCAGGGAAGGCTTATGGAAACCATCCTGATCCTGGTCGCGGTGGCGGCCCTCATGATCGCCGGCACGATGGTCGCCGCGATGACGGCCCGCGGCCGGCGCCCGCCCATGCGCATGCCGAACGACGTCGACGATCGCGACGAGGCCATCCTGCTCGACGGCGTGGGACGGCGCGAGAGCCCGATCGACCGCTCGGCCCAGATCCTCGATCTCGAGCCGGTCGATTTCGAGCGGATCGAGCGGAAGCCGGGCGAGACCCGGCGGGAGATGGACCGGAGCGGGCCCGGCCGGGGCCCGGCGAGGAACGATGACGCGGCGACACCGAGTGGACCGAGACGTCCCGAGAGGCTCCCTCCGCGCCCTGGCGGCGCTCGCCCTCGCTCTCAGCGGCCCGGCCCTGGCGCAGACGCCGGCCGACCCGGCGCCGGCCGACCAGACACAGACCGATCAGGAGCCGCCCGCGAAGGCGCCCGCCAAGAAGGCGCCTCCCGTGAAGAAGCCGGCGCCCAAGCCGTCGGTGGCCAAGCCGTCGGCGCCCAAGCCGCCGGTGGCCAAGGTGCCGGCGCCTGAGCCGCCGGTGGCCAAGGTGCCCTCTGCCGATGCACCTCCTGCCGATCCACCGCCCCTCCCTTCTCCCCCTGTCAGGGCGGCGCGCGAACCTGTTCCGGCCACGGCCCCGGCCCGTGCGCCGGCCCCTGTCACGGCTCCTGCCCCGGCTCCGGTCGCCACGCCCGCGGCCGGCCCGGCGCCGGGGCCTTGCGGGGCACAGGCGGCCCGCTACGAGGGCCAGAAGGGCTTCGCGCTGTTCGTCACCCGGAAGGGCAGGGCGGAGGTCGAGAATCCCCTGCTCCCGCTCACGCCCGAGGTCACGCAGGTGCTGCAGGTGGTGATCGGGGCCAAGCTCGCGACGGCCTACGGGCCGGATCTCGCCGCCCTGCGCCGCGGCAGCGCGCCGGCGGTGCTCGAGGCGCAACTCGGCGGCCCGATCCGCTGGGAGAGCTCCCTTCCCGCCCTGCCCGATCCGATCACGATCGTCTCGGAGGCCGGCGAGACCCTGGCGAGCCTGAGCTTTCGCGGCTGCGCGGAGGCGCCGGCCGTGAAGGCGGCGCCCGAGGCCAAGGTGAAGGAGCCGGCGAAGGGCCAGCCCCCGCGCCGCGCCGCCGCCAAGCCCGAGGGGGAGGGGGGCGCGGCGGGCGCCGTGAACGAGGGCCCTGCGCCCGCTCCCAAGGCGCGGCCCCGCGAGAAGGCGGCGGGCAAGCCCGCCCCGCAGACGCCCCCCTTCGGCCTCCCTCAGGGGGCGATCGCGGAGTAGGGGCCGGCCGTCACTGCGTCAGGCGCAGCGCCCCGATCGAGGTCGCGATCTGCCGGAACACCGCGAGCAGGGCCGCCGAGTCATTGGCGACGAAGGCGTGGTTCGTGGTCGGCTTGCTCGCGCAGCCGGCGAGCAGGTCGATGCCCTTCTGGTCGATCTTGTCGTTGTCGACGCTGAAGCCGATGGTGAAGACCTCGATGGGCGTCGACATGTTGGCGATGTTGGCGCAGGTGGTGCTCGTCAGCTTGTCCATCGCCGCGCGGGCGTCGTCCGCGTCGACGGGATTGGCGGTCGCTTCCGGGAACCGGTTGGTCGGCTTTCCGTAATCGGCCGCCTTCGAACCGTCCGCGTTCACGTAGTAGCCGAAGCTGCTGTAGACCGACTTGTTGATGGAGTAGTTCTGCGAGGTCGGATTCCAGGTGTTCATGCCGTCCGTCATCAGGATCAGCACCTTGCGCGAGTTCGGCCGCGAATAGGCGTATCCGTCCGCGAAGACGCTGTTCGGCGAGAGCGTGCGCCAGCCCCAGATCAGCCCTTCCTGGATATTGGTCGCCCCGCGCGAGTAGAGCGTGTCGATCTTCGCCTTCAGGCCGGTGAAATCGGTGGTCAGGCGCGTCAGGGCTTGGCTGGTGCAGCTGTAGTTCGGCCCGTTTCCGACGCTGAGACCGGAGGAGGGGCGATTCTGGGCATTCTTGGGATTGACGTACTTGCAGGTCCGCCGCTCCGCCGAGACCGCATCGCCGGGCTGGGAGGTGCAGCCGCTGTCGTTGCTGGCATCGTTCATGTAGCTGTTCGTGCTGATCTGCGCATAGCTGCCGTAATAGTACGACGACTTGTCGCCGGATCCGTAATAGGTGACCTCGTTCGACGTGTTCGCATCGCCGGGCTCATCGGGGGCGAGCAGCGGCACGTAGTAGCTCTCGTTCCGGCCCGGATCGAAGCCCGTATCCGTGGCGTTCAGCGGGTAGGGCAGGGATTCGAAGCAGCCGGACCACTTCCAGTCGGTATATTTCTTCTTGAGCGAGTCGAAGATCTCGAAGCGGCTCTTGAAGTATTTCTTGTCACTCTCGAAATTGTTCCAGTGAATCGGCGACTTTGCGTCCTTGTCGAGCCAGACCGCGTTGGTGATCGTGGTCGGGTCGACCGCCACCGAGGAGGCGAAGGGGACGAGGGCGATCCGCGTCTGCGCCGAGAAGGCCGGGTTGTCGGCGACGAAATCCACGAAGTCCTTGGCGGCCTTGCGCAGGGACACAATCTTCGAGACGCCCTTCTTGTCGGTCCCGTCCATCGAGCCCGTCGTGTCGACGACGAGGGCGATCTCGAAATCCTGCGGCACGGGGGCGGCGCAGCGCGCCGACGCGCCGACCGGGATCCCGTCCAGGGAGGGGCCCGAACCGAGCATCTTGTAGATCTTGCCGAAATAGGTCGGCGAGGCCATCAGGGACTTCATCTCGATCTGGCGCGGATCGTCCGTCACCTTGAAGTCGGCGGCCGGCATCGTCACGAGGTCGTTGCCCATATAGCTCTTCATCCAGGCGAGCGCCTTGGTCTTGATGTCGGCGGCCGAGGTCGTCCGCGGGAGCTGGCACAGGCGCAGGGCCGTGGCGTCGGTCGCGGCCTGCAGGCGGGCGCGCAGCGTCGTCGCCTGGCTGTAGTCGATCGCGGCGCCCGAGAGCGCCAGCACGGGCAAGAGGGAGAGGCCGAACATGATCGCGATGTTTCCGCGCTGATCCGTCCGGAAACGGGGATGCCGCAGCGGCATGGTAGGTCCTCGGGCAGGGTCTCGGTGATGTCACCCGTCAATTGATCACGAAAATGCTGATGATGTGTCAGTAAGCGTGGTTAAGGACAGTTCGTGTTCTTTGCACAGCGATCGGAAGATTCGAGATTTCACCGATGATTAAGGTTCGGCCCCGGAGATGACGGACATGTCGACGACGATGACGGCCGCAGAAGTGATCGCGACCCTCGGACTCCAGCCCCATCCCGAGGGCGGTCATTACCGCGAGACCTTCCGTGATTCGCGCCTCGTCGCGGGCCGCTCCGTCGGCAGCGCGATCTACTACCTGCTCGATGTCGGCGAGACCTCGGCCTGGCACCGGGTCGATGCCGCCGAGATCTGGCACTGGTACGCGGGCGCCCCCCTCGTCCTCACCGTGAGCCCGAACGGGCACGACGCGACCGCCCGGCATCTCGGCCCCGACATCGCCCGCGCGCAGCATCCGCAGATCGTGGTGCCGGCGGGGCATTGGCAGACCGCGACGAGCCTCGGCGCCTGGACGCTCGTCGGCTGCACGGTCTCGCCGGCCTTCCAGTTCGAGGGCTTCGAGATGGCCCCGCCGGACTGGCGCCCGACGCCGCGGGGCTGAGGCGGGCAGCGCCCGCGCGGGCTTGCCGGGCAGCGGCCGAGCCTCGACAATGGCCGGGAGGCCGCCGGAGATCGGCCCGCGGGCCAAGGGCGAGGGGGCGGCATGGGGGTCTGGATCCTAAAGCGCGGCGCCGCGGCGCGATGGGCCCGCCGCGGCGCCCTCGTTCTCGCGGTCGGCCTCGCCGGGCACGGGCCGGCAGCCGCGGCCGGGGAGAGCGTCGCGACCGCCCTCGTCGTGTCGGTCGACGTCTCGCAATCCGTCGACGAGGACCGCTTCCGGCTGCAGATGGAGGGGATCGCCGAGGCGCTGGAGGATCCCTCCGTCCTCGCCGCCATCACCGGCAATGCCGGGGGCATCATGTTCGCGATGGTGACCTGGGCCGACAAGGCCAGCCTCGCCGTCGGCTGGCGCCGGATCGCGAGCCGCGGGGAGGCGGCGGCCGCGGCGGCCCTCGTCCGGGCCGTGCCGCGCCAGGCGGGGGATTTCACCTGCCTCGGTCAGATGCTGCGCACGGTCGGCGCGAGCGTGCTGCCGGCCCTGCCGGTCGCCGCCGATCGCGTGGTGATCGACGTCTCGGGCGACGGCATCGACAATTGCACCGACGTCGAGGCGATCCACGCCGAGCGCGACGCCCTGGCGCGGGGCGGCGCCACCATCAACGGCCTGCCGATCCTGGTGCCGGGCGAGAACGACGTGGTGGGGGCGGGCGCCTTCCGCTCGCCGGGCTACGGCCTGCGCGCCCTGCCGATCGGGCCGCAGGGCGGTGAGACCACGCTCGACCGCTGGTACCGCGACCACGTGCTCACCGGCCCCGGCGCCTTCCTGCTCGCGGCCAAGGGCTACGGCGATTTCGCCCGCGCCCTGCGCCAGAAATTCGTGCTGGAGATCAGCGCGCTCGAACCGGAACGGGCACGCGGGAACTGATGGACGGGAGGCCGGGCCACCCTCGGGCGGCCCGGCTACCGGTCGGATCAGGTGAAGTACTGGCCGCCGTTGATCGTCAGGGTCGAGCCGGTGATGAAGCCGGAATCGTCGGCCGCGAGGTACTCGACGGCGCGGGCGATCTCCTCGGCCTCGCCGAGACGGCCCGTGGGGATCGTCGCGATGATCTTGTTGCGGATATCCTCCGGCACGGCCATCACCATCTCGGTGGCGATGTAGCCCGGCGCGATCACGTTGACGGTGACGCCCTTGGACGCGCTCTCCTGCGCCAGCGCCTTGGCGAAGCCGATCACGCCGGCCTTGGCGGCCGAGTAATTGGTCTGGCCGGCCTGGCCCTTCTGGCCGTTGATCGACGAGATCAGGATGATGCGCCCGAAGCCGCGGTTGCGCATGCCCTCGATGAGGGGGCGGGTGCAGGTGAACATCGAGTCGAGGTTCGTGCGGATCACCGCCTGCCACTTCTCGAAGGTCATCTTGTGGAAGGCGCCGTCGCGGGTGATGCCGGCGTTGTTGACCAGGATGTCGATCGGCCCGACCTCGGCCTCGATCTTCCTGATGCCCTCCTCGCAGGAGGCCATGTCGCCGACGTCGAACTTGAAGACCGGGATGCCGGTCTCGGCCTTGAAGGCGTTGGCCGCCTCGTCGTTGCCGCCGTAATTGGCGGCCACCTTGTAGCCCTTGGCCTGAAGACCCTTCGAGATGGCGGCACCGATGCCGCGCGTCCCGCCCGTGACGAGGGCGACGCGTTCCTGAGCCATGGTTTCCTCCTGATGTTCTTATGACGATTTCGGATGGCGCATTCTGCCGCCCGTACGGGCCGGCCGCACGCCAATAAAATTGCGGCGGGCCTCAAGAGGTTTTGAGGCCCGCGCGGGGAGGGCTCAGGGGCGCTCGACGCACATGGCGACGCCCATGCCGCCGCCGATGCAGAGGGTGGCGAGGCCGCGCTTGGCGTCGCGCCGCTTCAGCTCGTGCAGGAGCGTGACGAGGACGCGGGCGCCGGACGCGCCGATCGGGTGGCCGATGGCGATGGCGCCGCCATTGACGTTCACCTTCTCGTCGTCCCAGCCCATGTCCTTGTTGACCGCGAGCGCCTGGGCCGCGAAGGCCTCGTTCGCCTCGATCAGGTCGAGGTCGGAGGCCTTCCAGCCGGCCTTCTCCAGCGCCTTGCGGGAGGCCGGGATCGGGCCGGTGCCCATCACCTTCGGGTCGACGCCGGCGGTCGCCCAGGAAACGATCTTGGCGAGCGGCTTGAGGCCCCGGCGCTCGGCCTCGGACGCCGACATCAGCACGATCGCGGCGGCGCCGTCGTTGAGGCCCGAGGCGTTGCCGGCCGTCACCGTGCCGTCCTTCGAGAAGGCGGGCTTGAGCTTGCCCATCGCCTCGGCGGTGGCGCCGTCGCGGATGTACTCGTCGGTGTCGACGATGGTGTCACCCTTGCGGCCGGGCACCGTCACGGGGACGATTTCCTCCTTGAAGCGGCCCTCCTTGCGGGCGGCCTCGGCCTTGTTCTGCGAGCGGGCCGCGAACGCGTCCTGCTGCTCGCGGGTGAGCTGGAAGGCCTGGGCCACGTTCTCGGCGGTGGTGCCCATGTGGTAGCCGTTGAAAGCGTCCCAGAGCCCATCCTTGATCATCGTGTCGACGAGCTTCACGTCGCCCATCTTCTGGCCGCCGCGCAGGTACTGGGCGTGGGGGGACAGAGACATGGATTCCTGGCCGCCCGCGACGATGACGGTGGCATCGCCGTTGGCGATCTGCTGCATGCCGATCGCGACGGTGCGAAGCCCCGAGCCGCAGACCTGATTGAGGCCCCAGGCGGTGGCCTTCTCCGGGATGCCGGCGGCGATGGCGGCCTGCCGGGCGGGGTTCTGGCCGGCGCCCGCGGTGAGCACCTGGCCGAAGATCACCTCGTCCACATCGTCCGGCGAGACGCCGGCGCGCTCAAGCGCCGCCTTGATCGCGACCTTGCCGAGTTCGTGCGCCGGCACGCTGCCGAACGCACCGCCGAAGGAGCCGACCGGGGTGCGCGCCGCACCGACGATCACGATCTCTTCGTTGCCTGCCATCTGACGTTCTCCTCTCGCGGCCGGCGCTGCTTGGGCTCTTCGGGTTTCGCGCGCTCTGATGCCGTTCTCCGGATGAAAGCCCTGGGCCAGATGAAGTCAAGCAGGCTGAGCAGGGGCGTGTGACGTCGGCGCAGGATTGAACATGCTTGGAACCGGACGCCGCCGGCATTATTCTGCGGGGATGAGCAGGAAATTGCTGTTTTCGTCGGCGGGCGAAAGTCTTAAGGTCGACGCGGGCGCGAAAGCTGCGCCCTGCCCGGACGCGCGAGCCTTCGATCAGGCCGGCGCCGGCAGGTTCGGGTCGGGAGAGGCCGCACAGATGGCGGAAAACGGCAAGGCACATCAGACCGTCATCAAGAAATACGCCAACCGGCGCCTCTATCACACCGGCACCTCGACCTACGTCACCCTGGAAGATCTCGCCACGATGGTGCAGAGCGGGGAAGACTTCGTCGTCTACGACGCCCGTTCGGGCGACGACATCACCCGCTCGGTGCTCACGCAGATCATCTTCGAGCAGGAGAACAAGGCCGGCGAGGACAACCTGCTGCCCGTCGCCTTCCTGCGCCAGCTGATCCGCTTCTACGGCGACAGCATGCGCACGATGGTGCCGAGCTTCCTCGAATTCTCGATGGCGAACTTCGCCCGCGACCAGGATGGCCTGCGCGAGAAGCTCTCGCAGAGCTTCGGCCCCTCCGCCTTCCAGCACGCGCTCGAGGAGCAGGTGCGGGCCAACATGAGCTTCTTCGGCGACGCCATGAAGATGTTCTCGAATTTCGGCGGCGCCGCGCAGGGGGCGGGGGCGGCGAACCCGGTCGCCGCGCCCCCCGCGCCCGTTCCAGTACCGGCCGGCAGCGACCTCGACGACCTCAAGCGCCAGATGGCCGAGATGCAGCAGCGCCTCGAGGCGCTTGCCAAGAAATAGGCTGCGGCCGTCCCGCAAAGACGGTTGACGGGGCGTTAACGGCGGCTCCACCCTTGCAGCATCCGCGTTGAGGAACGCGGAGGGCGGGCGCGATGGTGCAGGGTGAGACGGGCGATCGTCCCGAAACGGAACCGGCCGGCCCGGGCAACGCTCTCGCGATCGTGTCGCCGTGCGGTTCGGGCACGCACGCCAGAAAGCCCGCGCGCAGGCCGCTCGCGGGCTTCGTGGCACAGCTGATCGTGAGCGAGGATCCGCGTCTGCGCCCGTCGCGGGCGGAGCGGACCCGATGCGCTGCGGCGGTCTACGCCGACGCCGCGCGCAGGCGCGCTTGAGGACGCGCCCGCGCGGCGAAGCCCGTCAGGCCTCGGCCGACTTCACCTTGAGGACCTGACGGCCGCGGTACATGCCGGTCTTCAGATCGATGTGGTGGGGGCGGCGGAGCTCGCCGGAATCCTTGTCCTCGACGTAGGTCGGGGCCTTGAGGGCATCGGCGGAGCGGCGCATGCCGCGCCGCGAGGGGGAGGTCTTTCGCTTCGGAACGGCCATGGCGGGATCCTGCTTATGCCAAAGCGGCGCCCGGGCGGCTCCCCCGTCTCGCCGAAGGATCGCCTCGCGCACCGTGTTCAAACGGAGATTCGAGGGCGCGCTTATAGCGGCCCGCACCCCGTCTGGCTAGAGCCGTCCCGCAGGCGGGGCGCGGGGAGGCGGCAGGGCGGCGGCGAGAGATGGCGAGCGCGGGGCCCGCGCGTCTGCGCTCGGTCCGGTGAACGCCTCATTAAGGGCCGGTTCAAGCCGCGGGGCCTAGCCGTTGCCTGCCGATGCGGCCGTCCGGGCCGTCACGGCGCCGGGAGATCCCGCCATGACCTCGTCGCTCACCCCCGCGTCCCTGGTGCGCAGCCTCGCCCTCGCATTCTGCCTCGCCGCGGCCCCCGCGCTCGCGCAGTCGCCGGCCCCCGCGCCGCCCACCAAGCCGAACCCGATGGCCCCGGCCGCGCCGGCCGCCCCCGCGGCGCCGACGAAGCCCAGCGCCCCCGTCGCGGGCGCGCCGAACGCCGCCAAGGCCGCGCTCGTCGACCTCAACAGCGCCAGCGCCGAGGAACTCGACGCGCTGCCCGGCATCGGCGCGGCGCGCTCGGCGGCGATCATCAAGGGCCGGCCCTACAAGGGCAAGGACGAGCTCCTGTCGCGGAAGATCGTCCCGCAGAACGTCTACGAGTCCATCAAGGACAAGGTCATCGCCAAGCAGAAATAGGCGTCCGGGGCCGAGCCCGGCCCGCGTCCCGCGGACCGGGCTTGCGGGCGGCGGGCGCGGATGGTAGGCGGCGAAAACCGCTTGTCCCTCAAAGACCTGAGCCGATGCCCGCCTCACCGACCATCCGCCTCCACCGCGGCGACCTGCCTGCCGATTACGAGGCGGGCCCCGCCATCGCGATCGACACCGAGACGCTGGGCCTCAACCCCCATCGCGACCGGCTCTGCGTCGTGCAGATCTCCCGCGGCGACGGCAGCGCCGACGTCGTCCAGATCCTGCCCGAGGGGCCTGCGCCCGAGGTGCTGAAGCGGGTACTCGCCGATCCGGCCGTGCTCAAGATCTTCCACTTCGCCCGCTTCGACCTCGCGGTGCTGTTCCGCTATCTCGGCGTGATGCCGGCGCCGGTCTACTGCACCAAGATCGCCTCGAAGCTCGCCCGCACCTACACCGACCGGCACGGGCTCAAGGACGTGGTCCGCGAACTCGTCGGAACGGACCTGTCGAAGCAGCAGCAATCCTCCGACTGGGGGGCGGAGACCCTCAGCCAGGCGCAGGTCGAGTACGCGGCGTCCGACGTGCTGCACCTGCACGCCGCCCGGGCGCGCCTCGACGCGATGCTCGCCCGCGAGGGCCGCACCGACCTCGCGCAGGCCTGCTTCGCCTTCCTGCCGACCCGCGCCCGGCTCGATCTGGCGGGCTGGTCCGAGATCGACATCTTCGCCCATTCCTGAATGCGGCGACCGACCGGGTGCGACGACGCACATCCCTACGGTGAGAGGGGGTCTCTTCATCCCGCAACCGCGCGTCATGGTTGAACATTCGGAAACGCTCAGGCCATAACTTCGCCACCCGGCGGGCGCATCCGGCTCCCGCCGACGCGGGATTCATGGCGGGATTCATGGCCGCTGCGGCTGCAAGCGCGCGTGAAGCTGCCCGGGTCGCGATCGTCCGGGCTCAGTCCCTTCGGGAAAGTCATGCCAGTGGTGGACGCCGTCGAGACGAGGGAGGCCGCGAGCCGCGAGAGCGCGCTTCGGACGCGCGCGCATGCCCGCGCGCGCAGCCACAGCGCCCGGGTGCGCCGGCTGCGCCTCGTCATCCCGGTGGCGACGGGCGCCGCCGGGCTCCTCCTCGCGGCGGCCCTGCTCAACCCCTTCGGCGGCAGCGCGCCCTCCGTCTCGGTCGGTCCGGTCAGCCTGACGGGCAGCAAGGTCAAGATGGAGAATCCGCGCCTCTCGGGTTTCCGCAAGGGTGATCGCGGCTACGAGGTCACGGCGGCCGCGGCCCTCCAGGACATGCGGCGCCCGAGCCTGATCGAGCTCGAGGCCATGCGCGGCCACATGGCCACCGACGACAAGGGCGGAATCGCCCGGCTCGAGGCGGCGACCGGCCTGTTCGACACCGGCCGCGAGGCGCTGACGCTGGAGCGGGACATCCGGCTCTGGACCGACAAGGGCGAGGAGATCCGGCTGCGCTCGGCCGCCATCGACTTCAAGGCCGGCTCCGTGACGTCGCGCGAGCCCGTCACCGTGACGGTGCCGAGCGGCTCGGTCACCGCCGACAGCCTCGACGTCGTCGAGAACGGCAAGGTGATCTCCTTCGTCGGCAACGTGCGCACCGTGTTCCAGGCGCCAGAGCGGGAGGCGGCCGAGACGGGCAGCGCCCGCATCCGCACCTCGGCGGCCGAGCCGACGGACGGGCACCCATGAGCCGGCGCCTTCCCCTCCGGCTCGCCGCGGCCCTCGCCGCGGGCGGCCTCGCCCTCGGCGCGGTGCCGGCGCTCGCCCAGAAGCCGGCCGCCCCCGCGGTCGCGCCGGCGCCCCGCAAGGAGAGCGCGCCGCTCGGCGCCCTCGGTGGCGGCGGCAAGGACCCGATCAAGATCGACGCCGACCGGCTCGATGTCTTCGACCGCGAGAACAAGGCGGTGTTCGCCGGCAACGTCGTGGCGGTCCAGGGCGACAGCACCATCCGCTGCTCCAGCCTGACCGTGCATTACAAGCGCGGCAAGGAGGCGAAGAAGACGGAGGGCACGCCCGGCGAGGAGGCGGCCGAGAAGCCCCCCATGGCCGAGAACGGCATCCAGAAGGTCGAGTGCGCCGGCCCCGTCACCGTGGTCCAGAAGGATCAGGTCGCCACCGGCGACAACGCCGTGTTCGATCAGACGGCCCGCCGCATCGTGCTCACCGGCAACGTCGTGCTGAGCCAGTGCCAGAACGTCACCCGCGGCTCGCGCCTCGTCTACGACATGGGCACCGGCCGGGCGAACATGGACCCGGTCGCGGGCGGGCGCGTCTCCGCCCTGTTCGTGCCGGGCGAGAAGGGCGACGCCAAGGGCGGCGCCAAGGGCTGTCCGCCGCCGCCGAACCTCGCCAGGCCGGATTCCGCCAAGCCGGACATCGCCAAGAAGGCGCCGGACGGCGCCGACCAGCCCGCCGGGAAGGCGCGGGCCCAGGCTCCGTGAGCCCCCGTTGAGCGCCTCGTCCCTACCCCTCCAGGCGGCGCAGCCCCTGCGGACGCATGCCGCGGGCACGGCCTCGCGCGTGCGCGCGCCCTCCCTCCTCGGCCGCCTGCTCGGCCGCCATCGCCCGGCCCCGGACACCGACGGGGAGCCCGCCGAGGGCGGGCCCGGCATCCTCTGCGTGCGGGGCCTGCGCAAGAGCTACGGCAGCCGCACCGTGGTGCACGAGGCGGGGCTCACCGTCCACAACGGCGAGGCGGTGGGGCTGCTCGGGCCGAACGGCGCGGGCAAGACCACGATCTTCTACATGATCACCGGCCTCGTCTCGGCCGACCAGGGCCACATCACCCTCGACGGGATGCCGATCACCCACCTGCCGATGTACCAGCGGGCCCGGCTCGGCATCGGCTACCTGCCGCAGGAGGCCTCGATCTTCCGCGGGCTCACCGTCGAGGACAACATCCGGGCGGTGCTCGAAGTGGCCGAGCCCGACCGGAAGGAGCGCGCCCGCAAGCTCGACGCCCTGCTCGAGGAGTTCAACATCACGCGCCTGCGCAAGTCGCCCTCCATCGCCCTGTCGGGCGGCGAGCGGCGCCGCTGCGAGATCGCCCGGGCGCTGGCCTCCTCGCCGAGCTTCATGCTGCTCGACGAGCCCTTCGCCGGCATCGACCCGATCGCGGTCGGCGACATCCAGGACCTCGTGAAGCACCTGAAGGGCCGCGGCATCGGCGTGCTCATCACCGACCACAATGTCCGCGAGACGCTGGGCCTGATCGACCGGGCCTACATCGCCCATTCCGGCCGGATCCTCACCGAAGGTACGCCGGAGGAGATCGTGGCGAACCCGGAGGCGCGCCGGCTCTATCTCGGCGAGGATTTCCGCCTCTAGGGGAGCGATCACGAACGCGACGCGGGCGCGTTGATCGCGATCATCGGGGCTACCGGGCCGCACACCAACCGGAAAGCAATCTGTCCGACACTTCCGACTGCGCCGATTGTGCCGCCGCGGCCACGGCGGCACGCCGCGACGCGCCGTGTGCGATCACGCTTTGACGTGTCCGCGCAATGGGTCTAAATCTGGATCTCGGGAAAGAAGCAAGAAACGTGCCGTCGCCGACGGCAGGGGTTTCCACGTCGCATCGGAGAATCGGGGCTTCGCGATGAGTTTGCTGCAACGGCTGGAGATGCGCCAGGGTCAGGCCCTGGTGATGACGCCGCAGCTCCTGCAGGCCATCAAGCTTCTCCAGCTTTCCCAGCTCGACCTCGCCGCCTACGTCGATGCCGAGCTCGAGCGCAACCCGCTCTTGGAGCGGGTCGACGGCGAGGCCCACGGATCGGCCGAGCAGCCCGAGAGCGGCGGCGGCGAGGCGGGCGAGGGCGGCGAGGCCGAGGGCGGCGAGCCCGAATCCTGGCTCACCCACGACATGAGCCCGGACCGCGGCGAGATCGAGGGCGATTTCGACACGCGCCTCGACAACGTCTTCCCCGACGAGAACCCGAGCCCGGCCCGGGAGGCGGGCTCCGGCGACGTGCTCTCGCTGACGCCCGCGCCCTACGGCAACACGGGCGGCAGCTTCGACGCCGAGGCGCCCGATTTCGAGGCGTCGCTCACGGCCGAGACCTCCCTGCGCGAGCATCTCGCGGGCCAGCTCGACCTCGCCACCCGCGATCCCGTCGAGCGCCTGATCGGCGGCTTCCTGATCGACGCGGTCGACGAGGCGGGTTACCTGCGGGAATCGATCGACGGGATCGCCGAGCGGCTCGGCACGAGCCTCGACACGGTGGCCCGCGTCCTGAAGATCGTCCAGGGCTTCGACCCGGCGGGGGTCGCGGCGCGCGACCTCGCCGAGTGCCTCGCGATCCAGCTCCGCGAGAAGGACCGCTACGACCCGGCGATGCAGGCGCTGGTCTCCCGGCTCGACCTCGTCGCCAAGCGCGATTTCCCGGCGCTCCGCCGGGTCTGCGGCGTCGACGACGAGGACCTCGTCGAGATGCTGGCCGAGATCCGCCGCCTCGATCCGAAGCCCGGCCGCGCCTTCGGCACGAGCGCCGTCGAGGTGCTGATCCCCGACGTGTTCGTGCGCGCGGCGCCGGACGGCTCCTGGCTCGTCGAGCTCAACGGCGAGGCGCTGCCCCGCGTCCTCGTCAACCAGAGCTACTATGCCCGGGTCTCGAAGGGCTCGGTGGCCGAGGGCGACAAGGCGTTCCTCTCCGAGTGCCTGCAGACCGCGAACTGGCTGACGCGGAGCCTGGAGCAGCGGGCCCGCACCATCCTGAAGGTCGCCACCGAGATCGTGCGCCAGCAGGACGGCTTCTTCGTGCACGGGGTCACGCACCTGCGCCCCCTCAACCTGAAGACCGTGGCCGAGGCGATCGGCATGCACGAGAGCACGGTCTCGCGGGTCACCTCCAACAAGTCGATCGGCACGGGCCGCGGCACGCTGGAGATGAAGTACTTCTTCACCGCCGCGATCCCCGGCGCGGCGGGGGCGGCGGCGCATTCCTCCGAGGCCGTGCGCCACCGCATCAAGCAGCTCGTGGACGGGGAGACGCCGAGCGACGTGCTCTCGGACGACGCGCTCGTGCAGAAATTGCGAGACGAGGGCATCGACATCGCCCGCCGCACGGTGGCGAAGTACCGGGAGTCGCTGCGCATCCCCTCCTCGATCGAGCGGCGCCGGGGGAACTTCGCGCAGGCCCTGCGCTGACCCGCCGCGCCCCGAATCGGGCGAGCGCGCGCGTTGACTTCTGAAGGCGGCAATCCTTAACTCCGCGTAACCACATCGAGAGACCGGAGGAATCATGGGGTCATTGCGCGTCACAGGCCACGGCCTGGACCTTGGCGAGTCCCTGCGGGGGCGCGTCGAAGAGCGGATGGCAGCCACCCTCTCGAAATACCTCGACAGCCACATGAACGGGACGTGCTCCGGGCACGTCACGCTCCGCCGCGACGGCACCGCCTACCGGACCGACTGCGTGCTGCATCTCGTCTCCGGCCTGACGATCGAGGCCTCGTCCGCCGCCCACGACGCCCGCTCGAGCTTCGAGCAGACGGCGGACCGGCTGGAGAAGCGCCTGCGCCGCTACAAGCACAAGCTCAAGGACCACGGTGCGGCCGAGCACAACGGCGCGACGGTCGAGGCGGCCTACGCCGTGTTCGCCGCCCCCGAGGAGGAGCCGGAGGAGGCCGAGGACGAGGTGGACGGCGCGGCCCACCCGCCGGTGGTGGCCGAGAGCACCAAGACCCTCCAGCGCCGCTCGGTCAGCGAGGCGGTGAGCGCGCTCGACATGACGGGGGCGCCGGTCATCGTCTTCGTTCACGCTGGCACCGGACGCATCAACGTCGTATATCGGCGCAGCGACGGAGCGATCGGCTGGGTCGATCCGCCCGACGCCGCGTCCTGAAACCGACGCGCGCGGAGCGGGGCCGGAACCGGCCTCGGACGCCGCTCATTGACCAAAGGGCCGAGCGGGTCCGGGCTTCAAGCCCGGGGCCCGCGGCACCACACTCACTGCGCGGGGTTCATCGCGAGCCCTGCCGACGGGGCAGCGGTCCTCCATGTCAGTGCTGGAATTCCTCGATCCGAATTCCGTGATGCCCTCGCTGCGCGCCCGCGCCAAGAAGCAGGTGCTGCAGGATCTGAGCGCCCAGGCCGTGCGCCGGCTGCCCGCCCTCGACGAGCGGGAGGTGTTCGAGACCCTGCTGCAGCGCGAGCGCCTCGGCTCGACGGGCATCGGCGACGGCGTCGCGATCCCGCACGGCAAGCTGCCGGGGCTCGACCGGCTGTTCGGCCTCGTCGCCCGCCTGGAGCGGCCGGTCGATTTCGAGGCCCTGGACGGGCAGCCCGTGGACATCGCCTTCCTGCTGCTCGCGCCCGAGGGGGCGGGGGCCGACCACCTGAAGGCGCTCGCCCAGGTCGCCCGCATCCTGCGCGAGCCCGGCATGCTGGAGCGGATCCGCGCCGCCCGCGACGCCAGCGCCCTCTACGCGCTCCTGACCCACACCTCGGCCTCGCAGGCCGCGTGAGAGCCTGTCCCGTGAGCCGACCGTCCTTCCACCGCGCGGGCACGCGCGTCGCCCTGCTCGCGACCCCGCTCGCCGTCCCCTCGCCATCTCCCTCGCCATCTCCCTCGCCTTGGCCCCCCGGCCGCCCGCGCCCAGGGCGGGGATACGGCCTGCGCCCGCGACGTCCTCGTCGCCCAGTCGATGCAGCGGCAGGCGGTCGACCAGCTGGAGCAGGCGGAGGGCGACGACGCTTCCCGCTGCCGCATCTGGCGCCGCCACGTCGAGACCATGCGCCGGGTGGCGACCGTCTACGGGCGCTGCCTGTCGGGAGGCGAGCGCACGGAGCGGCTCGCCCAGGTCCAGGGCTCGGAGAAGGAGTTCTCGGGGCTGATCAAGACCCGCTGCCGGGGGATGTGACGAGGCCGGGACGCGCTCGGCGAATGCGCGGTCACCCGGCGGCCTATCGGACGCGGCATCGCGGGCCGGCCGGTTCAAATCATCGTGTTGATCGTGCGCGCGGCGCTGCGTGCGCCGGCTTCGCTGCCTGATCGGCGCGCGTCCGCGCTCGGGCTCGCGAGGACTGGCGTTAAACCATTGGCATCACAGAAACTTATCTTTGGCGTAGACTTGGCGCCCCGCTCATGTTCGCTTTATGTTCCAATTGCGGGCCGACCACAGCTTGGCTTTCTCGAGGTCGACCGCCTGCGCGGGAATGGTCAAGATTTGGAACTGCGATAGTTTGATCGCGTAGCCATGAACAACCTGACGCGGGGTCGGAGAGACTGATGATGCGTGTCAAGATTGGACGTACCAGCGAAGGATTGCATCCCAGCGAGGTTGTCGTCGCGATCAGGACTGCGGACGGATCCGCGCGACTTGTGGTTGCTGCCCGATCCATAGTCGATAACTCGGTGGATGCCGGCTTCTCAATTGACAAACGTGATGGTCTTGCGTTGGTTGAGTTGCCGCGCGAGACGACGACTGGTTCTTGGCGCGTCTGGGTGTCCGAAGAAGCCCTCGTGCCGCACAGGGCTGCTGAGGCTGCATGAAGCAGCACGCGCGTCGACATCGCTTCCTGTCCGGCAGCCTGCGTGGCGGCCGTCCCGGCGCGCCTCATTCCAGGCCGCGGGCGACGGGCTCGGCGACCATCTTCACGGGCTTGCCGCGGCCGATGATCACCGCCGCGTGCGAGTGCTCGGGATCGGTCTCGAAGCGTGTCCGCAGCCAGGCCGCCAGGAACTTGACGTACTCGGCGGCCAGCAGCCGGGCGGCGGGCGGGTGGGACCACCAGCGGCCCGCGTCGAACCCTTCCGCGACGACGGGATGGGGCACCACCCGGTCCTCGCCCGTGAGCGCGTGGTCGAGCTCGATCAGGGTGCGAGGCATGTGGTAGTTCGAGGTCACCACCGCCACGGTGTTGAAGCGGTTCTGCTGCATCCAGCGGCGGGTCTCGATGGCGTTGCCGATCGTGTTGCGCGCCCGGTAATCGAGGTCGACGCAGCACTCGATCCAGTAGCGCTGGCTCGGATTGAGGCGGGCGATCTGGTCGCGGCTGGTGCGCTCGTTGACCCCCGTGATGAGGAGCCGCCTTCCGTAGCCGCCCGCGAGCAGGTCGATCGCCTCGCCGATGCGCTCGGCGCCGCCCGTCAGCGCGACGATGCCGTCGGCCCGGCCTGGCGGCACCCGCTCGGTGCGCTCCAGGCAGGCGACGAAGGCGAGGAAGCCCGCGATGAGCGCGACGCAGCCGAGGCCGCCGAACCCGAGCAGGATCGGGCCGAGGAGGCCGAGCTGCGCGGCGGGCTTCTCCGGACTTGAAGCCGGGCTTGGTGCCGGACTCGGGCCCGCACTCGGACCAGAAGAAGTCGGACCGGCCGGCGGGAGCGGGGCTGCGGACCGGCCCGCTTCCTGCCAAGCCCAGCCGAAGGCGTCGGCCGGCCTGATGTCGGGAACGCGTGGCATCCGCGGGTTCATGCTCCCAGAGGATAGTGTCGATTGCGGCACTCCGGAGGCAAGTATTCCGCTCCCCCAAAGGTTCACAAAGGGTTAACGCCCCGGTCAAGTCCGTACGCTGGTGGGAGAAACGCGCGCCTCCGTCAGGCCAGGAAGCGCCGGACCGTCAGGCGCGAGACCACGCCCGTGACGAGCGAGGCGATGACCCCGATGAGGAGGACGCTGGCATAGCCCCGCCAGCCGATGTGGAAGGCGCCGAACAGGGCCTCGATTTCCTCCCCCGCCGGCCCCGAGCGCCAGGCGCGGGCGAGGAGCCCGGCGAGCGCGAAGGCCGCGAGCGCGAGCCCCGCCCCGATACCGCCGCCCCGCAGGCCGAGGCCGAAGAAGCGGCGCTGGAAGGCACGGGCGATGTAGTCGTCGTCGGCCCCGACGAAGTGGAGCACCTCCACCACCTCGCGGTTGCCCGCCATGGCGCCCCGCGTCGCGAAGGCGACGGCGAGACCGGTCGCGACCAGCACCAGGGCGACGATGCCGATTCCGACGCCCACGAAGGTCGTGGCCATCGTCGAGAGCCGCTGCTGCCACAGGGCGTGGTCGTCGAGGCTGGCGACGCCCGGCAGCGCCTCGGTCAGCGCGGCGCGCAGATGCTTGAGGTCGGGGACCGGGCTGTCCGCGAGCTTCAGGGTGATGAGGCGGGGCACCGGCAGGTCCGACAGGTCGAGGCCGCTGCCGAGCCAGGGCTCCAGCAGGCGCTCGGCCTCGGCCTTCGAGAAGATCCGGGTCGCGCGGATTCCCGGCTCGGCCTTCGCGACCGCCTCGGCCCTGGCGATGTCGGCGTCGAGATCGCGGCCGGGGCCGGGGCGCACCTGGATCGTGACCTCCTGCGCCACCGCGCCCTGCCACTGGTCGGCGCTGGAGGCGACGATCTCGGCGGCCCCCGCGCAGAGGGCGGCCAGGAAGGTGAGGATGGCGATGACGGCGGCGAGCGACCGGCTCGCGGCCGAATCCGTCGGCACCAGCGGCGCGTTCCGGCGGAGCGTCGGGGGCAGGGCGGGCTCGTGGGCCGGCGCGGCCGGGGCGGGGGATGCGGCCATCATTCCTCGATGTGCAGGCGGCCGTGGCCGAGCACCATCCGCCGCGTCGGGAAGAGCTCCATCAGGCCGAAATCGTGAGTGGCGATGATCACGGAGGTGCCGAGCTTGTTCAGCTCCACGAAGAGACGCAGGAGCCGGCGGCCGAGGCCGGGATCGACGTTGCCGGTCGGCTCGTCGGCGAGCAGCAGCTCCGGCCGGGCGATCAGGGCGCGGGCGATGGCGGCGCGCTGCTTCTCCCCGCCCGACAGGAGCGGCGGCAGCACGTGCATGCGCTCGCCGAGGCCGACCCAGCGCAGGAGCTCGACCACCTCCGCCCGGTAGCTCGTCTCGGCCCGGCCCTGGACGCGCAAGGGAAGCGCCACGTTCTCGTAGGTCGTGAGGTGATCGAGCAGCCGGAAATCCTGGAAGACGACGCCCATGCGGCGGCGCAGGCCCGTCAGCGCCTCGCTGGAGATGCCGCTCACCTCCTCGCCGAAGACCGAGACGAGGCCCCGGGTCGGCCGGACCGAGAGCAGGATGAGGCGCAGCAGCGTGGTCTTGCCCGCCCCCGAGGGCCCGGTGAGGAACTGGAACGAGCGCGGCGCGATGCGGAAGCTCACGTCGGAGAGCACCTCCGGCCCGAGGCCGTAGCGCATCCCGACATTCTCGAACTGCACCACCGGCTCCTCTGCGCCGGAGAGAAGGCTGCCTGTCTTCACCCGTTCGCCCAACCTGTGGTGCTCACCGCGATCCCCGGATCGACCCCGCCCGGCGGCTTCACCGGGGATTAACCCTGAGCCGCGACAACCATGTGCGTGGTTTCTTCACGGGCGGCAACCGCCGATTCGGGGCCGGAGGCCCCACACCCATGCTGATCGTCTGCCCCGCCTGCGCCAGCGAGTACCGGATCGAGGCGGACCGCGTCGGGATGGAGGGCCGCTCGGTCCGCTGCGCCGCCTGCCGCGAGACGTGGTTCGTCAGCCCGGCCGACGTGCTCGCCGGGCGCAGCGCCGAGCTCGAGGCGGCGTGGGAGGCGGGCGCCGACCCGGCCGGCCCGTCGCGCCCCGTCGAGGCCGGCCCGGTGGTCGAGAACGTGCCGCCGAGCCCGGCGCCGAAGCGCCGGCTCGGGACCGCCCGGCGTCCGGCGAACGGGAAGCCCGCCCGGCGCAAGGGCCTGGCCGGCCTCTCGCCCGCGACCGCGGCCGCCCTCGCGCTGCTGGCGGCGCTGCCGCTCGTCCTGCTCGGCCGCGCCACCGTGGTGCGGGCGATGCCGCAGACGGCGGGGCTCTACGCCCGGCTCGGCCTGCCGGTGAACCTGCGCGGGCTGGACCTGCGCGAAGTCGTCGCCTTCCGGGCCCCGCTTCGGACGGCGTGCCGGCGCGCCTCAGCGTCGAGGGCGACGTCCTCGGCCTCGCCCCGCACGCCGTCCCGGTCCCCCCGATCGAGGTCGAGGTGCGCGACGCCGACGGCCGCCCGCTCAGGATCTTCACGATTCCCGCCCCGCGGCCGACCCTGGAGACGGCCGAGCGGGCCCGCTTCTCCGCCCGGTTCGACGACCCGCCGGCCGACGGCCGCGCGATCGAGGTCCGCTTCGCGGCCATCGCGGGCGCGGCGCATCCCTGACGGGGGCGGGCCCCGACTTTTTGCACCCCGGGGCGTGGGCAGGGGCGCGCGAAATGCTCTATGAAAAGCCCATGACCAGCCCCTCCCGACGCGTTCGCGTCCTGTTCGACGAAACCGCCATCGCCCGGCGCAACGAGGAACTCGCGCAGGAGATCCTCGCGACGCAGCCGCGGGACCTGCTCGTCGTGGCCGTCCTCAAGGGCAGCTTCATGTTCGCGGCCGACCTGCTGCGGGCGCTGCACCGGGCCGGGCTCTCGCCCCAGGTGGAGTTCGTGCACCTGTCGAGCTACCGCACCGCCACCGTCTCCTCGGGGCAGGTCGAGATCCTGCGCGACGTGGAGAGCGAGGTGAAGGGGCGCGACGTGCTCCTCGTCGACGACATCCTCGAATCCGGCCGCACCATCGTCTTCGCCAAGGATCTGCTGATGGCCCGCGGCGCCAAGCGCGTGATGACGGCCGTGCTCCTGGAGAAGCCCGGCAAGCGCGCCGTGACGATCGACGCCGACTTCGTCGGCTTCACCTGCCCGGACGTGTTCGTGGTCGGCTACGGCATGGACGTGGCGCACGCCTTCCGGCAGCTGCCCTTCGTCGGCCTTGTGGATTACGAGAGCAGCGAGCCCGACTTGTTCGGCGGCACCTGAGCGGGCCCCCGGTCGCAACCCCATCTTCAGAAATCTCGCGGCATTTGCGCACAGAGGTGGAGCGCCGGAACTGTTCCGGCCGCTCGAATCTTGACAGGCGAACAGGCACTTGCGTGATTCGCGAGCCGCTTGTCGGCGCAACGGTTTTTCCAGACGGGACGGCATGGCGCGCATACTGCTCGTCGACGACGAAGAGACGGTCCGCGGCTTCCTCAAGCGGGGGCTGGAGATCGACGGCCACGCGGTCGTGACGGCGATCGACGGCAGCGACGGGCTCGACCGCCTCACCGAGGCGGACGGGGCCTTCGACCTGATGCTCACGGACATCCGCATGCCGCTGATGGACGGCATCGCGCTGGCGCTCGCGGCCAAGCGCGACTTCCCGAACCTGACGATCCTGCTGATGACGGGCTTCGCCGACCAGCGCGAGCGCGCCCGCGGCCTCGACGCCATCGTCACCGACGTGCTGACGAAGCCGTTCTCGCTGGCCGACCTGCGCTCCACGGTGAACCGGGCGCTCGCCGCCTGACAGAGGCGGACGCCCCGGGCCGAGACCCGGGGCGCGCTCGGCTCAGAACAACCCGTCGATCTGGCCGTTCGCGTCGAGGCGGATCGTGTCCGCGGCCGGGACCCGGGGCAGGCCCGGCATGGTCATGATCTCACCGCAGATCACCACCACGAAGCCGGCGCCCGCGGAGAGGCGGACGTCGCGCACCCCGATGATGTGGCCCGACGGCGCGCCCATCAGGTTCGGGTCCGTCGAGAACGAGTACTGGGTCTTGGCCATGCAGACCGGCAGGTGGCCGTAGCCCTCCTTGTCGAAGGCGGCGAGCTTGGTGGCGGCCTTCGACTCGATCTGGATGTCGGACGCCCCGTAGAGCTTCGTCGCGATGGCCTTGATCTTGTCGGTGAGCTTGCCCTCGGACTCGTAGGTGTAGGCGAGCGGCTTCTGCTCGCCCTCGGCGAGCTTCACCACCGCGTGGGCGAGGGCCTCCGCGCCGGCGCCACCATCCGCCCAGTGCTTGCAGGTGATGGCCTCGACCTGCAGCTTCTCGGCGCACAGCGCCTTCAGCTTCTCGTGCTCGGCGTCGGTGTCGGCGTAGAAGTGGTTGACGCCGACGACGACGGGCAGGCCGAAATTGCGCACGTTGGTGACGTGGCGGGCGAGGTTCTCGAAGCCCCGCTCCAGGGCCTCGATGTTCTCCGAGCCGAGGTCCTTCTTGTTGACGCCGCCGTGCATCTTCAGCGCCCGCACCGTCGCGACGATGACGACGGCCGAGGGCTTAAGCCCGGCCTGGCGGCACTTGATGTCGATGAACTTCTCCGCGCCGAGATCGGCGCCGAAGCCGGCTTCCGTCACCGTGTAGTCGGCGAGGCGCAGGCCGGAGCGGGTGGCGATCACCGAGTTGCAGCCGTGGGCGATGTTGGCGAAGGGGCCGCCGTGGATGAGGGCCGGGTTGCCCTCCAGCGTCTGAACGAGGTTCGGCTGCAGCGCGTCCTTGAGGAGCACGGTCATCGCGCCCGTGGCCTTCACGTCCTTGAGGGTCACGAGCTTGCGGTCGCGGGTCTCGGCGATGACGATGCGGCCGAGGCGCTCCTCGAGGTCCTCGAGGTTCTTGGCGAGGCAGAACACCGCCATCACCTCGGAGGCGACCGTGATGTCGAAGCCGTCCTCGCGGGGGAAGCCGTTGGCGACGCCGCCGAGCGACTGGTTGATGGCGCGCAAAGCCCGGTCGTTCATGTCGACGACGCGGCGCCAGAAGATGCGCCGCACGTCGATGTTGAGCTCGTTCGCCCAGTAGATGTGGTTGTCGATCAGCGCCGCGGCCAGCGAGTGGGCCGAGGTGATGGCGTGGAAGTCGCCGGTGAAGTGCAGGTTGATCTGCTCCATCGGCACGACCTGCGCCTTGCCGCCGCCGGCCGCACCGCCCTTCATGCCGAAGCAGGGGCCGAGCGAGGGCTCGCGCAGGCAGATCATGGTCTTCTGGCCGATGCGGTTCAGCGCGTCGCCGAGACCGACCGTCGTCGTGGTCTTGCCCTCGCCGGCCGGCGTCGGGCTGATCGCGGTCACGAGGACGAGCTTGCCCTCGGGCCGGCTCTCCAGGGAGGCGATGTAGCCGTGGTCGATCTTGGCGATGTGCTTGCCGTAATTGTGAAGCGCGTCCTCCGGGATGCCGAGCTTCTCGGCGACCTGTGCGATCGGCTTCAGGGTCGCCGCGCGGGCGATCTCGATGTCTGAGGGCATGGTTTCCTCACCTGTTCACGAAGGCGTCGTGTGGCGTTCACGTTTCTGGCCGGGGACGGGTGCGCTACCCCCGAGGGCCGTCGGTCCGGGCCTTGCGCCTCTCATAGGCCGCGAGGCGCGCAGGCCAAGGGCCGAGCCTGAACAATCGGAGCAGTTTGCGCGAAGGTGACCGGAATTGCGCGTCGGAAATTTTGAAGGTGGCGGCAAATTTTCATTCTTGCCGGGCGAATCCTTGCCGGGCGGATCGCCTCACGGGTTCGCGCGGATCACCGGCTCCAGGCGATCGACCATCTCGCCGATCTGGTCCTCGCGGACGATCAGGGGCGGGGTGAGCGCCAGGGTGTCGCCCGCGGCCCGCACCACGAGGCCCGCCTCGAAGGCGCGGTCCATGATGGTGAAGGCGCGCAAGCCCGGCGCGTCGGGCCGGCCCGCGAGATCGATCGCGGCGGCGAGCCCCACGGTGCGGATGTCGAGGATGCCGGGCAGGCCGCGCAGGCTCATCACCGCCTGCCCGAAGGCGGGCTCCAGCGCCCGGGCACGGGCGAACAGGTCCTCGTCCCGGTAGAGGTCGAGGGTGGCGAGCGCCGCGGCGCATGCCAGCGGATGGCCCGAATAGGTGTAGCCGTGGAACAGCTCGACCATATGCTCCGGCCCCTGCATCAGGGCCGCGTGGACGGGCTCGCGCACGATCACGCCGCCCAGCGGCACGGTGCCGGAATTCACCGCCTTGGCGAAGGTGATCATGTCGGGCACGACGCCGTAGCGCTCGGCGGCGAAGGCGTGGCCGAGGCGGCCGAAGCCGGTGATCACCTCGTCGAAGATGAGCAGCAGCCCGTGCCGGTCGCAGATCGCGCGGAGCCGTTCGAGGTAGCCCTTCGGCGGCGGCAGCACCCCGGTCGAGCCCGCCATCGGCTCGACGATCACGGCGGCGATGGTGGAGGCATCGTGGAGGGCGACGATCCGCTCCAGGTCGTCGGCGAGATGCGCGCCCCAGTCCGGCTCGCCGACCGTGAAGGCCTGAGTCTCGCGGTCGTAGGTGTGGGGCAGGTGGTCGGTGCCCGGAAGCCCCGGCCCGAAGGCCCGGCGGTTGGCCGCGATGCCGCCGACCGAGATCCCGCCGAAGCCGACACCGTGATAGCCGCGCTCGCGCCCGATCAGCCGGGTGCGCCGGCCCTCGCCGCGGGCCTGCCAGTAGGCCAGCGCGATCTTGAGGGCCGTGTCGACCGCCTCCGAGCCCGAATTGCACAGGAAGACCCGGTCGAGGTCGGCGGGCGCGAGCGCCGCGAGCCGCCCCGCCAGGGCGAAGGCCGCCGGGTGCCCGAACTGGAAGGGCGGCGCGTAGTCGAGTTCGCCCGCCTGCGCCCGGATCGCCCGGACGATCGGCTCGCGGGCGTGGCCCGCGTTGCAGCACCAGAGGCCGGCGATCCCGTCGAGGACGTGGCGCCCGTCCGGGGTGATGTAATGCATGCCCTCCGCGCCGGAGACGAGGCGCGGCTTGCGGCGGAAGGCGCGGTTGGCCGTGAACGGCATCCACCACGCGCCGAGGTCGTTCGGGCCCGGCAAGGGGGCTGGATGTGGGCCCGGGCGCGGGGCGGGCATCGGGCGCCCGTCAGCCCGTCATCGCGGTCGCGGTGTAGCTGGCCTTCGTCAGCGCCTGCGCCACGTCGAGGCTCTGGGCGCTCGTGCGCACCGCGACGCGACCGTGGGCGAGGTCGACCTCCACCTCGGCGCCCGGGTCGAGATGCCGGATCGTGCGGCGCACCGATTGCGCGCAGCCGTCACAGGTCATGCCCTCGACCTGCATCAGGAGGTCCGTCCGCGTCCCGTCCATGCGCTCCGCCTTCCCGTTCGTTCCGACCGGCCTCCCCATGTCGGGCGGCCGGCGGCCCGATGCAAGCGGGATCGGGAATTGAATCCCCGGACCCGCGCAAGTCCGGGACCCGCGCAAGTCCGGGATGCGCGCAAGTCCGAGAGGCGCGCAAGTCCGAGAGGCGCGCAAGTCCATGTCACACCGCCCGGAAATCGGATGCGGGCGCCGGCTCGCGCCTTGCCGCGCCGTATCGCCTCGGCGACAAGGTGGGATGCCCCGATTCGGCGCGGTCCGTGCGGTGCAGTCTTGAACGTTCCCGCATGCGAGGGTTTGGGTTTCGTCCGATGGACCGGATCTTCGGCCGGCGCAGCAGCCTGTTGGCCCTGGGTCTCCTCGGGCTCCTCGTGCTGGGCCCCCTCGCGATCGTCTCGCCGCTCGCCGCTTCCCTCGCCCTGACCCTGGTGGCGGCCCTGGCCGCGCTCCTGTCCCACCGGCGGGCAACCGCGCTGACGCGGCGCTGCGACAAGCTCTCGGCCGAGTTCGACGTGCTCGCGAAGCGCCTGATCCGGCTCGAATCCGGGGCATCGCCCGTCCCGGCCGCCCCGGCCGCCGAGCCAGCCGCCGACGCGGCGGCGCTCGCCACCGGCATCGAGGAGGTGACGGTCGAGATCGGCCTCCTCAGCGGCATCGTGCGCGATCTCGCCTCCGTCGTCGCCACGCAGGACGGCGAGATCGCCCGCCTCAAGGCCGAGGCGCAGGCGCCCCGGCCAAGCCCCCAACCCCTCCCGCAGCCGGCTCCGGCCGTGGCGGCGGTGCCGATGCCGGCGCCCGCCGCCATCGTCGCGGTCGCCCCGCCCGTGCGGCCCGCCGCCCTCACGCCCCGCCCGATTCCGCCGCTGCCGCGGGCGCCGGAGCCCGAGGATTTCCACGGGCCGGTCGTCGCGGTGCCGGCGGGGGCCGGGACATCGCACCAGAATGCCCGAGAGAGTGCCCGAGAGAGTTCCCTCGTGGCGGCGTTCGACCGCGACGGGCTGGAGGTGCACCTGCAGCCCGTGGTGGTGCTGCCCCAGCGCAGAGTCGTTTCCTACGAGGCGCTGGCGCGGCTGCGCGTCGAGGGCGAATTGCTGCCGCCGGAGGCGTTCCTGCCCGTGCTGGAGCGCCACGGCCGCACCACCGACCTCGACCGCCGCATGCTGCAGCGGGTCGCCACCATCGCCCGGCACCTCGCGGGCCGCGGCAGCGAGGCGGCGGTGGCCTACGGCCTGTCGCCGCTCTCCCTCTACGAGCCCGGCTTCCTGCGCTCGCTGGTGCGCCTCGTCGCGACGGAATCCGGCCTCGCGGGGCGGATCGTGGTGGCGCTGCCGCAGGCGAGCTGGCGCAACCTCGACGCCGAGCAGGTCGCGGCGCTTGCCGCGCTGCGCGGCCGGATCGGCTTCACCCTCGACCGGCCGACCGATCTGCGCTTCGACGCCCTGTCGCTCGCCGAGCGCGGCGTCGCCCAGATCAAGGTGCCGGCCGACCTGCTGCTGCGGCAGGCGCCGGGCCAGGGCCACCTCTCCGACATCGCGGTCGAGGATCTCGTGACGGCGCTCGCCCGCGCCGGCATCCGCCTCGTCGCCTGCGCCGTCGAGCACGAGGGCGACGTGCCGGACCTGATCGACCTCGACGTGCCCTTCGCGCAGGGCAGCGTCTTCGCCGCCCCCCGTGCCGTGCGGGCGGACGTCCTCGCCGCGCCCCCCGCTCCGCCCCCGCCGCCGGCGGACGAGCCCGAGCCGCCGCCGCAGCGGCGCCCCTTCCGCGACTTCCTGCGCCGGGCGAGCTGAGGCCCCGGGCGTTGCAATCGGCCGGCAGGCCGCCTAACCGGGCCCGCGAAGCGCCAATTCGGAACCGTTCATGTCAGCCCCATCCGCCGCGGCGGCTCCGGCCCGGAGCCCGTCGGCCATCCCGGTCCTGTCCGGCATCGCCGGCATCGCGCTCCGCTACGATCTCATCCTGTGCGACGTCTGGGGCGTGCTGCACGACGGCACGGTCGGCCATCGCCCGGCGGGCGAGGCTCTGATCCGCTTCCGCGGCCTCGCGCCCGAGGGCCGGCCGCGCCGGGTGATCCTCGTCTCGAACGCGCCGCGGCCCTGGCCGGGCGTGCAGCGGATCCTCGACGGCTACGGCGTGCCGCGGGAGGCCTACGACGCGATCCTCACCTCCGGCGACCTCACCCGCGACCTCATCGCCCGTCATCCGGGCGCGCGGGTCTACCATCTCGGGCCGGAGCGGGACGCGCCGATCTTCGAGGGGCTCGACCTCACGCTCGTCGGCGCCGAGGCGGCGGGGCTCGTCGTCTGCACGGGCCTGTTCGACGACACCCGCGAGACGGAAGACGATTACGCGGAGGCCCTCGCCGCCTTCCGGGCGCGCGGGGTGCCGATGATCTGCGCCAATCCCGATCTCGTGGTCGAGCGCGACAAGAAGCTCATCCCCTGCGCGGGGCTGATCGCGGCGGCCTACGCGAAGATCGGGGGCGAGGTCGTCTACGCGGGCAAGCCCTACCGGCCGGTCTACGAGGCGGCGCTGGAGCAGGCGGGCGCCCTCGACGGCGCGGGCCCGCCGGAGACGGCCCGCGTGCTCGCCATCGGCGACGCGCTCCGCACCGACATCGCGGGGGCGGCCGCGTTCGGGATCCCGAGCCTGCTCGTCGCCCGCGGCATCCACGCGGAGGAGCTTGGCGTGCTCGGCGAGCACGACCGGCTCGGCGACGCGGCCGCCTGGCTCGCCCGCCAGAGCGTGCATCCGGACGCGCTGATCGAGCGGCTGGTCTGGTAGACCTCAGGCGAACAGGGCGTCGATGTCGTCCTGGGAGGTGGCGGGCCCGCCGATCTGGGGCCCGTTGAGGAGGAGGCGCTCGGCGCGGCCGCGGCGCTCGGCCTCGGTCGGATCGATCGCGGATTCGTCCCGCGCCTTCACGGCGTTCGCGAAGCGGGCGAGCCGCAATTCGAGCTGGCGCAGGGCCTCGACCACCTTCGAGATGCGCTGGCCGGTGATGTCCTGGAAAGCGCAGGCCTCGAAGATCTCGTAGATCTTCCCCTCGACATTCGCGCGGTACTCGGCGTCGTCGGGCAGGGACAGCATCTCCTCGGCGGTGGCCATGATCCGGTTGGTGGCGCCGGCCGTCGCCTCGAGCACGTTGCCGAGCTCCTCGTGCGCCATCGGGATGCGGTCGCGGGTGATCTCGTTCGCCCGCAGCGCCGCGATCTCCTGGCGCAGGTGGCTGATGTACTCGGCGATCTCCACGAGCTCGTGGATCACCGCCGGCTGGGTCCGTTCGGGAGCCGTCTCCCGCGGCTTGCGTGCGAACAGCATCGGACACTGACTCCACAGGGCGGCGCCGGGGCGCCGCCATACGCGCGCCGGCCCCTTTTCCGGGAGGCCGGCCCTCGGCGGGGTTCGGGCGCCTCAGGCCCCGCAGACCGCCTCGATCTTGCTCTTGAGCGTGGCCGCGTTGAACGGCTTCACGATGTAGTTGTTCACGCCGGCCTTCTTGGCCGCGATCACGTTCTCGGTCTTCGACTCGGCGGTGACCATGATGAAGGGCGTGGTGCGCAGGGACTCGTCGGCCCGCACGTGGCGCAGGAGCTCGTAGCCCGTCATCGGCTCCATGTTCCAGTCGGAGATGACGAGGCCGTACTTGCGGCTCTTCAGGCGGGCGAGCGCCGCGGTGCCGTCGGAGGCGTCGTCCACCTCCTCGAAGCCGAGCTGCTTCAAGAGGTTGCGGATGATGCGGACCATCGTCTGGTAATCGTCGACGACCAGGATCGGCATGCTGAGGTCGAGGGCCATGGGGGTGTATGCTCCGTATTCCCGGGGGACGGTGCGGCGGCGTCCCCTGCGCATCGAGGGAAGCGCCCGGCAACGCGGCGCCTCGTGACCGCGAAATTACCGCAGGCCCGATTGCGAACCGGTTAACTGCGCGCGCCTCCGTACGCGCGCCGCCGCCCGGGGCCGGGTGCCTCGCTTGACCCTCCGGGCGCTTTTCGACAGGGTCCGCCCGGCCAGATGCCCCGCAGCCCGGCCGAACCCATCCCGCAACGCCCGATGAGCCCGATGTCGTCCGCCGACGAGAAGCCCGCGCGGTCCTTCACGGTCTGCCGCGAGGACGAGCCGCTGCCCCCGCACCTGCGCGGCGCCGTCGCGGCGATCGGCAATTTCGACGGCGTGCATCGTGGGCACCGCGTCCTCGTGCAGGCGGTGCGCGAGAGTGCCGCGGAAGGCGGACGGCCCGCCGTGATCCTCACCTTCGAGCCGCACCCGCGCGCCTATTTCGCGCCGCACCTCCCCCTGTTCCGGCTGACCGGACCCGGCGCGAAGGAGGTCGTGTTCCGGCATCTCGGCCTCGACGGGCTCGTCGTGCGCCGCTTCGACGCGGAGCTCGCCGGCACCGGCGCGCGCGACTTCGTGAGGCGCCTCCTGAGGGACGATCTCGGTCTCTCGGGCGTCGTGATCGGCCACGATTTCCATTTCGGCCGCGGGCGCGAGGGCAATCCGGCCCTCCTCGCCGAACTCTGCCGCGAGGAAGGCATCCTCTGCCGCGTCATCCCGCCCTTCGCGCTGCCGGCGGAGGCGGATCCGGTCTCGTCGAGCGCGATCCGGGCGGCACTGGCCGGCGGCGCCGTCGAGCGGGCGAACGCGCTCCTCGGCTACCGCTGGTTCGTGCAGGGCGCCGTGCGCCACGGCGACAAGCGCGGGCGCACCCTCGGCTACCCGACCGCCAATATCGCGCTCAGTGATTGCGACCTCGCCCACGGCATCTACGCGGTGCGGGCGCGGCTGCCGGGCGGGCGCATCGTCACGGGCGTGGCGAGCTACGGACGGCGCCCCACCTTCGACGATGGGGCGCCGCTCCTCGAGGTCAACCTGTTCGATTTCGCGGGCGATCTCTACGGGCAGGTGCTCGACGTGGAGTTCGTCGCCTTCATCCGCGGCGAGGAGCGCTTCGCGAGCGCCGAAGCCCTGATCGCCCGCATGGACGTCGACGCGGCCGAGGCCCGCGCCCACCTCGCGGAGGACCGGACCCCGTCGATGCTGGAGGGCGGGCGCTAGGGTCGGCGGGCCCGCCGTTCACGGCCGCGCGTTCGGGAGCGTGCGCAAGGCGCCGCGTCATCCGGGCGCGTGAGGTCCCTGACCCGGTCCGCGTCCCCCGGACTCAGACCTCCCGAACGGGAGAGGAAGCGCGGCGCGGCTTTCGCCAGCGCCTCAGCCTCAGAGCTTCTCCCGGCCCATCTCGGCCGCGAGGCCGGCCGCCGCCTGGCGCAGGTCGGTCGCGTCCTTGAAGCCGCTCAGGGCGTAGGTAGAGCCGCCCACCGTCCAGTAGGCGGTGGTGCCGTCGCCGGAGCGGACGACCTCCTTCTCGCGGGCGCCCGACTTGCGATGCGTCGCGAACAGGGAGACATCGCCGAGATTGCCCGCGTCGATGGCGACCTCGACGCCCGCGCCGCGATGGGCGGGGAAGACCTGCACGTCCCGCACGGTCCAGCCCGCGGGCAGGTCCGGCAGGCGGATGCCGGTGGCGGCCTCGATGTCGGCCCGGTCGTAGGCCGGGGTCGGCCGCTGCGAGGCCATGCGGGCGCGCAGCTGCGCGGTCTGGCGGGCCTGCGCCGCGTCCTCCACGAAGGCGGGGTCGATGGGCGAGGCGAAGGTGTCCGGCACGCCGAACAGGCCGACCTCCGCGTGGGCGAGCCAGCCGGCGCCCACCAGGATCGCGATGGCGGCGGCGCGGCGCAGGCGGGCGCCGACGGAGCGCCAGCGCAGCGAGCGGTCGAGGCGGCGGGCCGCGGCGAGGTTGCGCTCCGGACCCGGCCCGGGCAGCCGGGCGAAGGCGGCGCGCAGGGCGTCGCTGTCGTGCATCTCCGCCATGATGCGGGCGGCCACCTCGGGGTGGCGCGCGAGATGCGCCTCGACCTCGAGGCGCCGCATGACGTCGAGCTCGCCGTCCACGAAGGCGATGAGATCGGAATCGGTAATCGGGTCGACCATGACGGCACGTCCTCATGCCCTGTCCGGGCGCATCTTCAACGATCGCGAAGCCGGCCGGCTTGCGGCGGCCGGTCTGGGCGGGCCTCAGGCTTCCCCGACGGCCCGGCTCTCGTGGCTGTGGGGCGGGATGCCCCGGATCTCCGGCTGACCGCTCGGCGACACGAGGCGCAGATGCGGTCGCTCCGAGCCTCCCCCCTCCCGCTCGGGCGGCTTGCCGCGGGCGGGCCGGCCCTCCTCGAAGGCCCGGAGCGCCGCCCGTCCGCGGCCGAGCCGCGACATCAGCGTTCCGATCGGGATACCGAGCACCGCCGCAGCATCCGCGTAGGCCATGCCCTCGATCGTGACGAGATGCAGGGCCGCCCGCTGCTCCTCGGGCAGGGTCTGGAAGGCTTCGCGGATCTGGGCGAGGCGGACCTGACCCTCCTGCGCGGGCAGGGCGACCTCGTCGCTCATCTGCACCAGCACGTCGGCGTGGCGGGCCTCGACCCGCTTGCGGCGCTGGTCGTCGATGAAGACGTTGTGCAGCACCGTCATCATCCAGGTGCGCAGGTTCGTGCTCGGCCGCAGGGTCGCCTGCGATTCGAGGGCGCGCACGAGGGTGTCGTGCACGAGGTCGTCCGCCCGCAGGGTGTCGCGGGTGAGCGCGCGCGCGTACCGCCGCAGCGGCACCAGCAGATCGACGATGTCGGGGCGCTTCAACTTATCGGAGGTCATATCGATGCAAACGGGTGCGGCGGCACCTTTAATCCCCGTCCGCCCCGAAGGCGAACGGGGCTGTGCTTGATATTACTGGTAGGCAGCGTGCAGATCGAGGGTGCATTCGCGGCCGACCCGCTCGAAATGCTCCGTGAGCCACGCCTCGGCCGCCGCGCGGCCCTTGTCGCGCAGGCGCTGGAACACCCGCCAGCGGGCGTCGAGGCGCGAGGAGGCCCGGTAATCCTCGAGCGCGTCGGTGCCGTCGATCCGGTGGACCCGCACCCGCTCGTAGGCGCCCTGTCCGAGGACGCCCTCCTCGATCAGGTTGTCGACGAAGTCGATGGCGCGCAATTCCCGCATCAGATTGGCGTTGAAGGTGATCTCGTTGAGCCGGTCCTGGATCTCGGCCTCGGTGCGCGGCGTCACCCGCCGCTCGACCGGGTTGATCTGGACGAGGAGGATGTCCCGGGTCCGCGCGCCCCGGTGCAGGGGGTAGAGGGGTGGGTTGCCGAGATAGCCGCCGTCCCAGTACGGCACGCCGTCGATCTCGACCGCCTGGAACACGGTGGGCAGGCAGGCCGAGGCCATCAGGTGGTCGACGGTGAGCCGCTCGCGCTCGAACACGGCGAGCTTGCCGGTCCAGACGTTGGTGGCCGAGACGTAGACGCCCGCCGTGTCGGCCGCCCGCAGCCGCTCGAAATCGACCTGCTTGGCCAGCGCCTTGCGCAGCGGGTTCACGTTGAGGGGTTGGCGACGTAGGGGCTCGGCATCAGCGCCTTCGTCCAGAACTCGGCGACCGGGTTGCCCTGCCACAGGCCGAGCATCCCGCTGAAGACGCTGCGCTGGGCGGGCGCGAGGTCGCCGTCGAGGCTGACCTCGCGCCAGAACCGCTCCAGAGCCTCGCGCGCGCCCTCGGGGCCCCCGGAGATCCAGCCGTCGATCATCACGACGCCGTTCATGGCGCCCGCGCTCGCGCCCGTGACCGCCTCGAAGCCGAGGCGCCCATCCGCGATCAGGGCGTCGAGCACGCCCCAGGTGAAGGCGCCGTGCGCGCCGCCGCCCTGGAGGGCGAGGGCGACAATCTTCTCCGCGCGCGCGCCGGCCAGGACGTGCATCGGCGGCCTGGCCTCGGACCGGATCCCGATCCCGTCCTCGGAGCGCGGGGGCTCGGGCACGGCGGTGGCCGGGTTGTGCGGCTCGGGCCCGTGCGGGCTCGTCGCGGGCGGAGCGGGCGTCTCGGAGCGGTTCATCGGTTCCGTCATGCCTCTCAACATGGGATGTTGCGCTGCAACAGCAACGGCCAGGCCAAACGGCCGGCCGGAGTCTCCGTTCCGCGAATCGGAGCGCCGGCGCCGGACCTTCGCCCGGCCGGCGGGAGGGCGCGCCCGGTGCCTCCCGGTCGCAGGGCATTGGAATCGCGGGGAATGTCGCTTCGCCTCGACATTCGCGCCCGGATGCGACATGACACGCGCGATGCTGCCATGCACGGTCGCGGCTTGACGCTGCGGGCCGGCAATCTCAGCTAAACCAACGCGCGCGTATCCTGCGCATCTCTTGAGTTGATCCTGGCGGCGCGCCGGCTCCGAACGAGCGGGCCCGAGCCGCCAGGGGCAGCGAAGCCCGGGCGCGGGCGGGGCGGGAGCCCTGCCGGCTGGGCTCCGCGGGCCCCGAAGGGTCGCAGACGAGATCCTGCAGACAAGGTCCATCGATGGAACTCACCACAGCCGCAGCCGCTCCCGGGACCCTCGGCGGAACCGGCCCCGAGATCGCAGGGCCGGCCCCCCGGCACCGCACGGTCGGCGTGCGCGTCGGCGAGGGCGAGGGCGCGGTGACCGTCGGCGGGGGCGCCCCCGTCGTCGTCCAGTCGATGACGAACACCGACACGGCGGACATCGACGCCACCGTGGCGCAGGTCGCCCAGCTCGCCCGGGTCGGCTCGGAACTCGTCCGCATCACCGTCGACCGCGACGAGGCCGCCGCCGCCGTGCCGAAGATCCGCGAGCGCCTCGACCGCATCGGCGTGCACGTGCCGCTCGTCGGCGACTTCCACTACATCGGCCACAAGCTCCTCTCCGACCATCCGGCCTGCGCCGAGGCGCTCGCCAAGTACCGGATCAACCCGGGCAATGTCGGCTTCAAGGAGAAGAAGGACACCCAGTTCTCGACGATCATCGAGCAGGCGATCCGGTACGGGAAGACCGTGCGCATCGGCGCGAACTGGGGCTCGCTCGACGGCGAACTCCTGACGCACCTGATGGACGAGAACGCGAAGTCCCCGCGGCCCATCGATGCCCGCGCGGTCATGCGCGAGGCGATGGTGCAGTCGGCCCTCTCCTCGGCCCAGCGTGCCGAGGATCTCGGCCTCCCGAAGGACCGCATCATCCTCTCGGCCAAGGTCTCGGCGGTGCAGGACCTGATCGCGGTCTACCGCGAGGTCGCCCGCCGCTCGGACTACGCGATCCATCTCGGCCTGACCGAGGCCGGCATGGGCTCGAAGGGGATCGTCGCGGCCTCGGCCGCCATCGGCGTCCTCCTGCAGGAAGGCATCGGCGACACGATCCGCTACTCGCTCACCCCCGAGCCCGGCGGCGACCGGACGCTGGAGGTGAAGACGAGCCAGGAACTCCTGCAGACGATGGGCTTCCGCACCTTCGTGCCGCTGGTGGCGGCCTGCCCCGGCTGCGGGCGCACCACCTCGACGACCTTCCAGGAGCTCGCCCGCGACATCCAGACCTGGATCACCACCTCGATGCCGGAATGGAAGAAGACCTATCCGGGGGTCGAGGGGCTGAACGTCGCCGTGATGGGCTGCATCGTGAACGGGCCCGGCGAGTCGAAGCACGCCGACATCGGCATCTCCCTGCCCGGCACCGGCGAGACCCCGAGCGCGCCGGTCTTCATCGACGGCAAGAAGGCGATGACGCTGCGCGGCGCCACCCTCGCCAAGGACTTCGAGACCATCGTCATCGACTACATCGAGCGCCGCTTCGGCCAGGGCGCCCGCAGCGCGGCGGAGTGAGGATCGCCCGCTGATCCAGGGGCCGGGCCGTCCGTCCGGCCGCGTGGCCGCCTCGCCGCGCCACTTTGCCGAGCCGCCTCGCCAAGCCACCTTGCCAAGCCGCCTTGCCGAAAGGTCGCTGTTTCCGCCGCTCCGGCCGCGTGCTAAGCGTGCCGGCACGATCCCTTTGAGCGGCCCGGCGAGCGCCGGGCGCGCGTGGCCGGAAGGCATCGCGTCCCCATGGCGTCCTCGATGCGCCGCGTCGCGAGCCTTCGGGCAGCCCTCACCCTAGATCGCCCTTCATGACGCATTCCGCCACACCGAGCGTCCCCGCCGCTCAAGCCACAGCCGCGGGCGCTTCCGGCACGGCCCCCGTGGCCGGCGGACCCGCGCCCGGCGAGGGCGGCGGCGCCCTCGCGACCTCGGCCGGTGTGCTGGACAGTCCCGAGGAGGGGCACGCCCCCGCGAGCTTCTGGACCCTCGTCGTCGGCTCCGTCGGCGTCGTCTACGGCGACATCGGCACGAGCCCGCTCTACGCCTTCCGCGAGGCGCTGGCGCCGGCGCGCGCCGACAACATCCTGCTCGCCGAGGAGGTGCTCGGCACCGCCTCGCTGATCCTGTGGGCCTTGCTCCTCATCGTCACGATCAAGTACGTCGCCATCCTCCTGCGGATGGACAACAACGGCGAGGGCGGCATCCTCTCGCTGATGGCGCTCGCCCGGAAGTCGCTCGGCGGCTCGCGCCTCGTCTTCACCCTCGGGCTCCTCGGCGCCTCGCTGTTCTACGGCGACGCCGTCATCACGCCCGCCATCTCCGTGCTCTCGGCGGTGGAAGGATTGAAGCTCGTCACCCCCGCCTTCGAGAACTCGGTGCTGCCGATCACGGTCGGCATCATCGTCGCGCTCTTCCTCGTGCAGAGCCGGGGCACCAGCAAGGTCGCGGCCTTCTTCGGGCCGGTCATGGTGGTGTGGTTCCTGGCGCTGGCGCTGGCCGCCCTGCCGCACATCCTCGCCAATCCCGGCGTGTTCTGGGCCTTCCACCCCTGGTACGCGGTCCACTACCTGCTCGGCCACGGCTCTGGCGCGCTGGTGGCGCTCGGCGCCGTCTTCCTGGCGGTGACGGGAGCGGAGGCGCTGTTCGCCGATCTCGGCCATTTCGGGCGGCGCCCGATCCAGGTGGCGTGGCTCGGCCTCGTCGCGCCCTGCCTCGTCCTCAACTACCTCGGCCAGACCGCGCTGGTGCTGGCGAAACCCGACACGACCGACCCGTTCTACCAGCTCGTCCCCGATTGGGGCCTGATCCCGATGGTGGTGCTGGCGACGCTGGCGACGGTGACGGCGAGCCAGGCGGTGATCACCGGCGCCTTCTCGCTCTCGCGCCAGGCGATCCAGCTCGGCCTGCTGCCGCGCCTCGAGATCCGCCACACCTCGGAATCGCATTCGGGCCAGATCTACCTGCCGCAGATCAACCTGCTCCTGATGATCGGCGTCGTGGTGCTGGCGGTGCTGTTCCGCTCCTCCTCGGCGCTGGCCTCGGCCTACGGCATCGCCGTGACCGGGACGATGCTGCTCACCGCCTCGCTCTCCTTCATCGTGCTCTGGCGCTACTGGCGCTGGTCGCCGATCGCGGCCGCTGCGGCGATCATGCCCTTCATCGTGGTCGAGTTCCTGTTCATGCTCTCGAACCTCCTCAAGGTGTTCGAGGGTGGCTACGTGCCGCTGCTCGTGGCTGGCTGCCTCATCGTGCTGATGTGGACCTGGGTGCGGGGCGTCACCATCCTGTTCAACAAGACCCGCAAGACAGACGTGCCGCTGGTCGAGCTCGTCGGCATGCTGGAGAAGAGCCCGCCCCACCACGTACGCGGCACCGCGGTGTTCCTCACGAGCGATCCCGAGATCGCGCCCGCCGCCCTCCTGCACAACCTCAAGCACAACAAGGTGCTGCACGAGAAGAACGTCGTCCTCACCGTCGAGACGGTCGACACGCCCCGCTCGAACGAGGCGGACAAGGTCCGCATCGAGCCGATCGGGCCGCATTTCTCGAAGGTCGTCATGAAGTTCGGCTACATGGAGCAGCCGAACATCCCCAAGACCCTGACCCTCCTGCGCAAGCAGGGCTTCAAGTTCGACATCATGGCGACGTCGTTCTTCCTGTCGCGCCGCTCGATCCGGCCGGCGGCGCATTCGGGCATGCCGCTCTGGCAGGACCGGATCTTCATCACGCTCGCCAAGAACGCCAACGACGCGACGGACTTCTTCCAAATCCCCACGGGCCGCGTCGTCGAGGTCGGCACGCAGGTCACGGTTTGAGGAGGTCCACGCGGCCTGTGCGAAAGGGCACAGACCATGCGTCCGGCGCAGGGTTCGGGCCTTCTCGGACGGCCTGCCCGTGTTGCCGTGCGGCCGATGCGTGCCCTAGATTGAATTCATTCTGAAGACGGCGCGGACCGGGGGCGGTCGCGATTCTGGTCTCCCGTGCGGGGGATCCGGACGCGGGCACCCTGGCACCGCTTTGCGCTGCCCGGGGCACCCGCCGCCCCGCTCGGGCCCGTGCCTCACGGACAGGACGATGGCTGATGATCAAACTCACCGTGAACGGAGCTGAGCGCAGCTTCGACGGCGATCCCGACATGCCCCTGCTCTGGTACCTCCGGGACGAGCTGGGGCTCACCGGCACCAAGTTCGGCTGCGGTCAGGCCCTCTGCGGCGCCTGCACGATCCATCTCGGCGGCACGGCCGTGCGCGGCTGCGTCACCCCGGTCTCGGCGGCCGAGGGCCAGGCCGTGACGACGATCGAGGGCCTCTCGCCGGACGGCGAGCACCCGGTCCAGGCCGCTTGGCGCGAGCTCAACGTCTCCCAGTGCGGCTATTGCCAGCCCGGCCAGATCATGCAGGCGGCCTCCCTCCTCAAGGATACGCCGCAGCCGACCGACGCCCAGATCGACGAGGTGATGAGCGGCAACCTCTGCCGCTGCGGCACCTATCCGCGCATCCGCGCCGCCATCCACCAGGCCGCCGGCCAGCCCAAATCCGCCCCCGGAGCCAAGGGAGAGCGCCTGTGATCCACGACGCCAAGCTGATGGCCGAACTCGCGGCCGAGACCCCGAAGGCCGCCGTGCCGGCCGTCCTCGCCAATGTCAGCCGCCGCGCGGTGCTGGGCGGCCTCGGCGCCTTCGCGCTCGCCCTCTCGCTGCGTGAGCGCGCGGAGGCCGAGGAGAAGAAGGACGAGCCCAAGAAATTCGGCGCCGACGGCATGCCGAACGGCTGGAAGGACGATCCGAAGGTTTTCGTCGCCATCGCGCCCGACGGCACCGTGACGGTGACGAACCATCGCTCCGAGATGGGCCAGGGCGTGCGCACCTCGGTCGCCCTCGTGGTGGCCGACGAGCTCGAGGCCGAGTGGTCGAAGGTCAAGGTCGTCCAGGCCTGGGGCGAGGAGACCCGCTTCGGCAACCAGGACACCGACGGCTCGCGCAGCCTGCGCCACTTCTTCCAGCATTTCCGCCATGTCGGCGCCGCCGCCCGCCTGATGCTGCGCGAGGCCGCCGCCAAGCAATGGGGCGTGCCGGTCTCCGAGGTCACGGCCGAGAAGCACGTCGTCGCCCACGCCAAGTCGAAGCGCCAGATGGGCTACGGCGAGGCCGCGGCGGCTGCCGCCGCGCTTCCCGTCCCGGCCCGCGAGAGTGTCGCTCTGAAGGATCCGAAGGCCTTCCGCTACATCGGCAAGGGCGAGATCGGCCTCATCGACAACCGGGACATCACGACCGGCAAGGCGATCTACGGCCTCGACACCCGCCTCGACGGGATGCTCTACGCGCTCATCGCCCGCCCGCCCGTCTACGGCGGCAAGGTCGCGAGCCTCGACGATTCGGAGGCCAAGAAGGTCCCCGGCGTCGTGAAGATCTTCCAGATCGAGGGCGCGCCGATCCCCTCCGAATTCATGCCGCTTGGCGGCGTGGCGGTGGTGGCCAAGAACACCTGGGCGGCCATGAAGGCGCGCGACGCCCTCAAGATCACCTGGGACGACGGCCCGAACGCGGGCTACGACACCGACGCCTTCCGGGGCGAGCTGGAGAAGGCGGCCCGCGCGCCCGGCAAGGTGGTGCGCAACCAGGGCGACGTGGACGGCGCCCTGGCCAAGGCCAAGAAGCGGCTCACGGCCGAGTATTTCGTGCCCCACCTCGTCCAGGCGCCGATGGAGCCCCCGGCCGCGGTGGCCTTCGTGAAGGACGGGGTCTGCGAGGCCTGGGCCTGCACACAGGGTCCGCAGGCGGCCCATGACCGCCTCGTCAAGGCCCTCAAGCTCCCGGCCGACAAGGTGAAGGTGAACGTCACGCTGCTCGGCGGCGGCTTCGGCCGCAAGTCGAAGCCCGACTACGTGGTCGAGGCCGCGCTCTGTTCGCAGGCGGTCGGCGGCGCGCCGGTCAAGCTCACTTGGACCCGCGAGGACGACATCCATCACGGCTACTACCACACGATCTCGGTGGAGCACGTGGAGGCCGGCCTCGACGAGAAGGGCATGCCGGTGGCCTGGCTCCACCGCTCGACCGCGCCGACGATCGGCTCAATCTTCGCGCCGGACCCGAAGCACGAGCTGCCCTTCGAGCTCGGCATGGGCCTCGTCAACACGCCCTTCAACGTGCCCAACATCCGGCTGGAGAACCCGGAAGCCGCAGCCCACGTGCGCATCGGCTGGTTCCGCTCTGTCTCGAACATCCCGCACGCGTTCGCGATCCAGTCCTTCGTGGCCGAGCTCGCGCACGAGGCGGGCCGCGACCCGAAGGACTACCTGCTCGATCTGATCGGCCCCGACCGGAAGATCGACCCGACCGAGATCGGTGATGTCTGGAACTACGGCGAGGATCCGAAGCGCTACCCGATCGAGACGGGGCGCCTGCGCCGCGTCATCGAGGCGGCGGCGGGCGGCATCGGCTGGGGCCGCAAGATGGAGAAGGGCCGCGGCCTCGGCATCGCTGGCCATTACAGCTTCGTCACCTACACGGCGGTCGCGGCCGAGGTGGCGGTGAGCGACAAGGGACAGGTCGCGGTCAAGCGCGTCCACATCGCGGTCGATTGCGGGCCGCAGGTGAACCCGGAGCGGGTGCGCTCGCAGATGGAGGGCGCGGTGGTGATGGGGATGGGCCTCGCGCTCACCTCCGAGATCACCTTCAAGCAGGGAAGGGCGCAGCAGAACAACTTCGACGGTTACGAGATTGTCCGGATCGACGCCGCCCCGGAGGTCCACGTCCATCTGCTGCCCAACCCGGATTACCGGGCCCCGCTCGGCGGCGTCGGCGAGCCGGGCGTGCCCCCCGTGGCGCCCGCCATCGCCAACGCCGTCTTCGCGGCCACGGGCCGGCGCATCCGCGAGCTGCCGATCCGCGACAAGCTGAGCGCCTGACGGCGTGGCTTCCTCTCCTCCTATTGGGGGGGAGGGGAGGTCCGCCCCGGGATCGCGGGACCGCCGTGACGCGTTCCTCCCGCGATTCCCATCCCGGGGCGTCTCGCCCGAAACGGCGCCACCCGAAACCGAGGATCCTCCGCCTATGACGCGTCTCGTCCGGCCGCTCGCCGCCTGTCTCACCCTCGCCCTGGCGATCCTGCCCGGGGCAGCCCTGGCCTCGCCGTGCGGGGATCAGATCGCGGCCCTCGACAAGCGCGTGAAGGACGAGGCGCGGGAGGCGATCTCGGCCTCGACGAGCGGCAAGTCCGTCGCCGCGGCCCGCGAGGGTCAGGGGATCGAGCCCGGCCGGGCCGGACAGCCCTCCGTGTCCGAGGCGCCCCCCGACAAGTCGGCCGAGGCCGGCAAGGGGGCGGACAAGGCGCAGCAGGCCAAGGTCGCCCTCGACGAGGCGCGCACCGCCGACACGAAGGGGGATGCCAAGGGCTGCGAGGCGGCCGTGGCGCGGGCCAAGCAGGAACTCGCCGCGAGCCCGTGAGCCCGAATGGGGCGGGGCGCCCGTGCCGGGTGCCCCGCCCGCTGCTCCGTGGAGTTTCCCCCGGACCCGGGCCGCCTGAGCGGCGGTCTTCCGCGGCTCCCGACCTTGCGGGAGCGGGCCCTCCTACGGCACGGGCGGGCGGAAGGTTTCAGCGCGGGCGGGACGAAGGGTCGGTTGCGCCTGCAACGCAATCTCCCGGGGCTCGCGACGCAATCGGCCTGCAATATGCCGCCGTTAACTCCGTCCCCAACGAGAGCCGGCCGTGACGCGGGCTCCACCACGAGGGGACGACCATGATGCGCGATCTCATCAAGCTCTTCGCTGCCGGCACCATCCTGACGGCCTACGCGCTCGTCGTGCCGAGCCTGGCCGAGACGGGATTGGGGGAAAGGCCGGTTCGGATCGCCTCGACCTTCTGAGGTCGAGCCCGAGAACAAGGGGAAGTTGAATTCCGAGCCGTGACGGCCGAAGGGCCTTCCGGGATAGGGGCGGATCGCTCCGCCCCGGGAGTCGCGCTCAGGCGCTGGCGCGCAGCGCGTGCTTGTTGCCGTTCAGGCCAGCACACAGATCGTCGACTTCGGTCAAATCCAGAGCGTCACCATTCTCGCTCGCGATAGCATCGATAAGATGATCCTGTCTCGGATCGAAAGGATGCCCCTGCATCCGGTAGAATTGGTAATAGCGCAGAGCCGCAAGGACGGTATCACGCTCGCGGGCAGTCACAGTTATGTTCTGCATGGGCCGTTTATTCCCCTAAGGCTGCAACGAACGCTTGGGAGAGGCCGCGCGACGACTCAACCAAGCTTGACTGTTGTAACCCTTCGGCAACGGGGGCGTCCATATCTTGACGCGCGCGGTCGTGGTGATTCGGGCGCGGCTCCCGACGGGGCCGGGGCCGCGCCGGCCCGATAAGTCGTTGGGCCGAGTTACGTCCTGCAGTTGCAGGGACGTCTCCGTACGGAGCGGGGGCAACCCCGCGCTGGATCGTAGCGCGGCGCGGCCCCCTTGCCGAGCCCTTCGCCGAGCACCTGCGACCTCCCTGCCGAGCCACTTGCCGAGCCTTTCGGGCAGCTCAACCGAGGCCGTGGCCGGCGAGGAAGGCGGGCACGATCTCCCCGCCGGCCCGTAGCGCCTCTCGTCGAACAGGGCCGCGTTGTCGGAGGGCTCCAGGTTCACCTCGCAGGTGCGGATGCCGAGCCGGCGCGCCTGCGCGACGTAGCCCGCGGCCGGATAGACGGAGCCAGAGGTGCCGACGGCGACGAAGAGATCGGCGCGCGCCAGGGCCGCGTCGATCGCCTCCAGATGCATCGGCATCTCGCCGAACCAGACGATGTCGGGCCGCAGGCCGATGCGCGCGCAGTGGGGGCAGGGATCCGTGCGCGCGATGTCGTCGCGGCAGGCGAAGGTGTGGCCGCACTCCGTGCAGCGGGCCCTCAGGAGCTCGCCGTGCATGTGCACCACACCGCGCGCGCCGCCCCGCTCGTGCAGGTCGTCGACGTTCTGCGTGCACAGGAACAGCTCTCCCCCCGCCGCGGCGAGCCGCGCCTCGGCCCGCGCGAGCGCCCGGTGGGCGGGGTTCGGCTCGGCCGCCAGCGCGTTGCGGCGGCGCCAGTTGTAGAAGTCGAGCACGGTGTCGGGATCGGCCGCGAAGGCTTCCGGCGTCGCGAGCCGCAACGGGTCGAAACGGTCCCAGATCCCGCCCCGGTCCCGGAAGGTGCCGAGACCGCTCTCCGCCGAGATGCCGGCGCCGGTAAGGACGAAGATCCGCGAGAGAGGGGAGGCCATGCCCCGATTGTACGCGGCCCCTCAGATCAGTTCCACGGCCGCGTCGGGGAAGCGGATCGCGAAGGTGGCGCCCCGGCCGGGGCCCTCGCTCTCGGCCGTGGCGCGGCCGCCGTGCAGCTCCGCGATGCGCTTGACGATGGAGAGGCCGAGGCCGGTCGAGCCCTCGCCCGCGGTGGGCTTCGCCGAGAGGCGCTGGAATCGCCCGAACAGGCGTCCCGCATCCTCCGGCGAGAGGCCGGGACCGTGGTCGCTGACGGCGCAGACCGTCTCGCCCGCCTCCCGCCCGACCGCGATCCGGATCGCGCCGCTGGGGAAGCTGTACTTGATCGCGTTCGAGACGAGGTTGTCGATCGCCTCGCGCAGCCGCTCCGTGTCGCCGCAGAGCCAGGTTTCGGCCGGGAGCGCCGCCTCCAGGCTCTGCCCCTTCAGGTCGGCGAGCGGCCGGTTCGCCTCGCAGACCTCGCGGGCGAGGGCGGCGAGGTCCACGGGCTCCCGCCGCAGGCTGATGTCGAGGGCGTCGTTCATGGCATCCGCCATCAGGCTCTCGATCATGCCGGTCAGGCGCTTGGCCGAGCTGCGGATGTGGTCGGCCTGCGCGCGCATCTGCTCCACGGGCGGCGGGCTCATCCCGGTCAGGTCGTTGAGCATCTCGGCCCGCCCCAGGATGACCGCGAGCGGGTTCTTGAGATCGTGGGCGATGGTGCCGAGGATCTCGGTCTTGAGGCCGTTGGCCCGGCGCAGGTCCGAGCGCTGCATGCCGAGGCGCCGGTTGGCTCGGATCAGCTCGGCGGTGCGCTCGACCACGCGCTGCTCGAGGCCGACATTCGCCTGCTGCAATTGCTCGTAGAGGATGACGTTGTCGAAGGCGATCGAGAGCCGGCTCGTGAACAGGTCGATCAGCGCCCGGTCGGTGTCGGAGAGCGAGCGGTCGGCGTCGATCAGCGCCACGATCTCGCTGCCGCTGGAGGTCTCGAGATAGAGGGTCGAGCAGCGGGTCCCGAAGCTGTGGCGGCGCTCGGAGAAGGTGCGCGCCACGATCGGGTGCACGTCCGCGTCGAGGGGCCAAGCCGGCTCGCGGCCCATGTAATGGTGATAGCAGCCGGAGCCCGCGAGCACGCAGAAGCGCTCGTCCGCGCCCCCGTTCTCGCGCAGGACCAGGATGCCCGCGCAATCGACGTTGAGGAGCGAGGCGACCTGGGTGAGCATCCCTTCGGCGAGGAGCTGCATCGACTTGTGGTCGAGGAGCATCGGGGCGGCGTCGATGATGATCTCGAGGCCCCGCCGGGTCTCGTCGAGCCGCTTCAATTGCTGGTAGGCGCGAAGCGCCGCCGTGAGGCTCGTGAAGAGCTTGTCGGCGGTCAGTTCCGTCTTCGCCTTGTAGTCGTTGATGTCGTAATCGACGATGACGCGCCGCTCCGGCGCCTGCCCCGGCTGGCCCGTGCGCAGGATGATGCGCGCCGTCTCGTCCCGCAATTCGCGGCGGATGAAGTCGACGAGGACGAGGCCGGCATCGTCCGTCTCCATCACCACGTCGAGGAGCACCACGGCGATGTCGCGGCGCGCCCGCAGGAGAGCGCGCGCCTCCTCGGCGGAATGGGCGGAGAGGATCTCGAGCCCCCGCCCGTCGAGCATGTAGCCGGCGAGCGCGTAGCGAGTGCCCTCGTGCACCGCCGGGTCGTCGTCGACGACCGCGACGGCCCAAGTCCCGGCCCGCTCTGGCAGGGACGGCACCTCGTCCGGGATCAGGTGGAGGATATCGTCGTCCATCGTACCGTTCCGATCGGGCCGCAACCGCGGGTTTCATGACTCCGGCGCCGATGGGGCCGCATTGTCCTCAAGCCGGCTGGAGATGAAAGCGCATTGTGGCGGCCGTACGGTGGGTTCGGTGCGGGAGAGCACCAACTACAGCGATCGCGTCCGTGCATCCCTAACCTGTTGATCGGCCTGTGCGCCCCGCCCCCTCCCAGTCCTCAAGACTGTGGAACGCCGCGACCGCGCCCTGGCATACGGCCTGCGTTCAGGCTTGATGATCCGGCCGGACCGCCCTCGATAGGTTTCGCGAAGATCCGAGGGGAACCGGCCGGCGGTGAAAAGCGATCGTTGACAGGACGGGGCGCGCGTCGCCAGAGGGGCTCAGATGATGCATGATGCAATCCTGCGGTGTAGCAACGCCGGGCATCCGCGGATGCCCGACCGCCCGTTGCGAGCCCCCGCGACCGATCCCGACACCCGCGTGCCCCCCAGCCCGATGCGCCAGACCCGAACCGAGCCGGGACGGAGCCGCCCGTGAGCGCCAGCGCCGCTCACGTGGTCGTCGTCGACGACGAGGCCGAGGCCCGCGCCATGATCGGCGACTACCTGCGCCTGCACGGGTTCGACGTCGTCCAGTGCGATGGGGGCCGCGCGCTGCGCGCACACATCGCCGAGCGGACGCCCGACCTCGTCGTCCTCGACCTCAACATGCCCGAGGAGGACGGGCTCTCGATCGTGCGCGACCTCAAGGCCCGGAGCGCGATCCCGATCATCATGCTCACCGCCACGGCGAGCCCGATCGACCGGGTGGTCGGCCTCGAACTCGGCGCCGACGATTACCTTCCGAAACCCTGCGAATTGCGCGAGCTCGTGGCGCGGGTCCGCTCCGTCCTGCGGCGGGCGCAGGGCGCGCCCCGGCCGGAGGCGCCCGCGGAATCCGCGCCCGCCCTGCGCCGGATCCGCTTCGGCACGAAGTGGCTGGAGCCCGATTCCCTGCGCCTCAGCGACGACGAGGGCCTCGCCCAGCCCCTGACCCGCTCGGAATACGATCTCCTGAAGGCCTTCGCGGACCACCCGAAGCGGGCGCTCTCCCGCGAGCGGCTTCTCGACCTCGCCGACGCCCGCGACCCCGACGCCTTCGACCGGGCGATCGACGTCCGCATCAACCGCATCCGCAAGAAGATCGAGCCGGACCCGGCCAATCCCCGCTTCATCCGCACCGTGCGCGGCCTCGGCTACGTCTTCCGCCCCGAGGGCGATTGAGGCCGGACGATCCGATCGCGCTATGACGGGGCCATGCCCATCCTCGGCCGCCTCGTCCTCATGGCCCTCGGCCTCCTCCTCGCGATCCCCGCCGGCGCCGGGGCGCTGACCCTGCTCCTCCTCCTCGATCCGGCCGCGCAGGGCTGGCTCGCGAACGGCGCGCTGGCCGGGCTCGACGCGCTCCTGCCCGATCTCGCCGCCGGCCTCGCCCCCGAGACGATGCTGATCGTGCTGGCGGGCCTCGCGCAGGCGCTGTTCGGGCTCCTCGTCCTGCCGCCGGTCCTGATCGCCCTGATCGGCGAGACGCTGCGCCTGCGCAGCCTCGCCTGGTACGGCGGCGCCTGCGGCCTGCTCACCGCGGCCCTGCCCTGGCTGATGCGGGGCGCTCCGCGGCCGGGTGGCAGTGTCGAGCGCCTCGCGGCCGAGGGGCGTCTCAGCGCGATCCTCTTCCTCGCGGGCGCCGCGGCAGGCCTCGTCTACTGGCTCGTGGCGGGCCGCGGCGGGGACGCCCGCTAGGTCCGAGGGCGCCGCCGCCGCCGCCGCGCGGCGCGTCGGTGCGGCGACGGGTCCGTGCGATGGGAGCCGAAGCTCGGCCGTCAGACAGGGGGAGGGTGGCGCCACCGAAGACCCGCACCGGAGACCTGATGAACCGTCGATCCCTGACGATCGCCCGCACGCTCACCGCCGCGGCCTGCCTCGCCTCCCCGGGAGGGGCGCTGGCGGGATCGGCCGCCCAGCCCGGCCAGACCCTCGGCCTCCCGACCGGCGCCCAGCTGCCGGTGGGGCTCTACCTCGTCGATACATCGAGCTTCGGCGTGCGCGGGACCCTGCCGCGGGATTCAAGGTCGAACGTCAACCTGCCGACCTTCGCGTGGTCGACGCCCTGGCAGGTCCTCGATGCCCGACTGCATTTTTTCGTGACGCAGCCCGTCGTCGCCGCGAGCGCGCGCGGCGCGCCCTACGAGAGCGGGCTCGGCCAGACCCTGCTCGCCGCCCAGCTCGCCTGGGATCTCGGCGGCGACCTCGGCGTCAGCTACCTGTTCGGCGGCTACCTACCCGCTGATACCCGCTTCCTGACGCAATCGGCCTCGCTCTCGCACCGCTTCGCGGCGAGCTACACCGGCAACGGCTGGAACCTGACGGCGAACCTCCTCTACGGGATCTTCCTCGACACCCGCTCGCCCACCGGCACCCTCTATCCGGACTATCTCAACCTCGACCTCACGGCGGCGCGCAAGTTCGGCCGGTGGCAGGTCGGTGCCGTGGCCTTCGGCTCCTCCGACCTGCCGACCGGCGTCGCGGGCTACCGGCCGCAGGGGCAGTTCGCGATGGGCGGCCTCGTCGGCTACAATTTCGGGCCCGTGACCCTGCAGGCCTACCTCACCCGCGACGTGGTGGAGCGGAATTACGGGGGCCTGGAGACCCGAGGCTGGCTCCGCGCGATCGTGCCCCTCTACCAGGACAAGGGCGAGGTCGAGCCGAACCGCACCCTCGTCACACGGCGCCAGGGGGAGTAGCCGTTGCGGCCGGCGCGAAGCTTGCGCCCTATCTGGAGCGCCATGACCCGCACCGGCTCCCTCGCCCTCGCCCTCCTTCTCGCGGTCTCGGCGCCCGCCCGTGCGCAGGCGCCGCCCGCGCCCGGGACCGCCCCGATCCAGGCCGACGACGAGCGGATGCTGCCCGTCCTGGCGAGCCACGGCATGGTCTCGTCGCAGGAGGCGCGGGCGAGCCGCGTCGGCGTCGAGATCCTGCGGCAGGGCGGCAACGCCGTCGACGCCGCGGTGGCGGTGGGCTTCGCGCTTGCCGTCACCTTGCCGCGGGCGGGCAATCTCGGCGGCGGCGGCTTCATGATGGTGCATCTGGCGGCCCGCAACGAGACCGTAGCCATCGATTACCGGGAGACCGCGCCCGCCGCCGCCACCGAGACCATGTTCCTCGGTCCCGACGGCGAGCCGGACCGCGCCGCCTCGACCCGCACCGGCAAGGCCGTCGGCGTGCCGGGCACGGTGCGGGGGCTTGCCGAGGCGCACCGGCTCTACGGCTCGGGCCGCCTCAGCCTCGTAGACCTGATCGCGCCGGCAGAAAGGCTCGCCCGCGAGGGCATCCCGGTCGAGGCGGGGCTCGCCGATTCGCTGCCCCGTGCCTCGGGCCTCCTCGGGCAGTGGCCGTCGAGCCGGGCGATCTTCTTCTCCGGTGACCGGACGCTCCAGCGCGGGGAGACGCTGGTCCAGCGCGACCTCGCCGACACGCTCCGCGCCGTCGCCGAGGGCGGGCCGGACGCCTTCTACCGCGGGCCGGTCGCCGCCCGCATCGCCGCCGCCGTGCAGGGGGCCGGCGGCGTGATGACGGAGGCCGACCTCGCCGCCTACAGGCCCGAGACCCGGCTGCCGGTGCGCGGCACCTACCGGGGCTACGACATCGTCTCGATGCCGCCGCCGAGCTCAGGGGGGGTCCACCTCATCGAGATCCTCAACGTGCTGGAGGGCTTCGACCTCGCCGGGATGGGTGCGGGGAGCGCCGCGGCCCTGCACACGCTGGCCGAGGCGATGAAGCCCGCCTACGCCGACCGCGCCACTTGGCTCGGCGACCCCGCCCGCACGCGGGTGCCGGTGAAGGGGCTGATCGCCAAGCCCTACGCCGACGCGCTCCGGGCCGCGATCGACCCCGAGCGGGCGCGACCCGCCGAGGCCGTGAAGGCGGGCGACCCGCTGCCCTTCGAGCACACCGAGACCACGCATTTCTCGGTGGTCGATGCCGAGGGCAACGCCGTCTCGAACACCTACACCCTCAACTTCTCCTACGGGATCGGGCTCGTGGCCGAGGGCACGGGCGTCCTCCTCAACAACGAGATGGACGACTTCTCCGCCAAGACCGGCGCGCGCAACGCCTACGGCCTCGTCGGGGGCGCGGCGAACGCGGTGGCGCCGGGCGCGCGCCCGCTCTCCTCGATGACCCCGACCTTCGTCTTCAGGGACGGGCGCCTCCTCCTCGTCACCGGCAGCCCCGGCGGCAGCCGCATCATCACGACGGTGCTGCAGGTGATCGTGAACGTGCTCGATTTCCGCATGAATCTCGCCGAGGCCGTTGCCGCGCCGCGCATCCACCACCAGTGGCAGCCGGACGTGCTCCTGGCCGAGGAGGGCCTCTCCCCCGACACCCTGGCGATCCTGAGGAGCCGCGGCCACAAGGTGAAGGTGGGGCCGAGCTCCGGCTCGGCGAATTCCGTGATGCGCGTCGACGGACTGCTCGCGGGCGCCTCGGACCCGCGCCAGCGCGGCACCCTGGCGGATGGATACTGACGGTTGGTGGTGACGCGCCGGGCAGGCTAAAGGGAGCCCGCGCCGCTCCCGGCGCAGATCCCGGTCGCCCATGCTCGCCCTGCGCTCGCTCGCCTTCAACATCTGCTTCTACCTCTTCACCACGCTGCTCGCGGTCGGCGGCCTGCCGACCCTCGTCTCGCAGCGCGCCGTGATCCGGCTGGCGCAGGCCTGGGCGGGGGGGACGCTGTGGCTCCTGCGCGTGGTGGGGGGCTTGCGGGTCGAGTTCCGGGGCCTTGCCAACATCCCGAAGGGGCCGGTGCTGATCGCGGCCAAGCACCAATCGGCGCTGGAGACGCTGGCCCTCGTCACGATGTTCGACGACTTCGCCTACATCCTGAAGCGGGAGCTGCTCTGGATCCCGCTGATCGGCTGGTACCTGTCGCGCAGCGGCATGGTGGCGATCGACCGCAGCAAGGGCACCCGCGCCATGGCGCTGATGAACGAGGCGGCAATCGGCGCGATCCGGGAGGGGCGCCAGCTCATCATCTTCCCCGAGGGGACCCGCCGCCCGCCCAACGCTCCGCCCGCCTACAAGCTCGGCCTGACCCACCTCTACGTGGCGCTCGGCGTGCCCTGCCTGCCCGTCGCCCTCAACACCGGGCTCTACTGGCCCCGCCGCAGCCTGAAGCGTCGCCCCGGCACTGCCGTGATCGAATTCCTGCCGCCGATCCCGCACGGGCTCGCACGCGCCGCCTTCCTGGAGGTCGTCGAAGCGCGCATCGAGACCGCCTCGAACGCGCTGATCGCGAGCGGCCGCGCCGATCTCGCGGCGGCCGGGCTGAGCGTGCCGATGGCCGAGACGCCGCCGAAGCCCGAGCGGAGCCGGAGCAGCGCCTGAACAGGACCGAAAGCCCGTGTCCGAGGTGCGATATGACGCCTCGGGGGACCTCGTCCGGCTTGTGGATAACCCCGTGATCCCCACTTTCCGGGTACGGTAGCGGCGTTCTTGACGCGTGCGAATCGAGCGGGATAGTGTAGAACAAATGGCGAACAAGAGAGCTTTGTCCTGGTCGGCCGCGCTCCGCGACCTCAAGGACGACCGTTCACGGAGACAGGACGTGCGCGAAGAGCGTCTGAGAACGACGGCGAGCCTGCGCGGCACCCCGGCGCTGGCGCTGAGCGCGTGGCGCGGCCGCTCGGGCAAGCGCTACGTCGTCGGCGTCCACGACCTGAGCGAGCCCGATCTCGACGAGATGGGCGAGGCCGTCGTGATCGCGGTGCGCCGCGACGAGGCGGGCATCGCCGAGCTGGTGGCGGTGGCGGCCGCCGGTGGGAGCCCGCGCGAGCGCCTGCACCGCAACTGGCTTGCTCGCGTGCGCACGAGCGGTGCCAACGAGATGCACGTGCACCGCTTGGCCGGCAGCGCGGACGAGCGCAGCGCCATCGTCGACGACCTGAGGAGCGACGTGGGCGCGCCCGCCCGCGCCTGAGGCCGGTCGCCTCCGCGAGGCGGCGGGCCCGCCATGCTTTCGCCCCCTTGGACCGACCATGACGCTGCCTGAGGCCGCCGGGAGGTCGATCAGGCCCTTGGCGCGCCCGCCGCCGGGACGACCTGAGCCCGCGGGCCTGTTCAGGGAGCGGAGACGACATGGTGGGTGATCCGGAAGCGCGGGCCGAGCAGGCCCTGACCGCCAAGCCCCGCTCGCGGATCGGCCTCTTCCTGCCCTTCGGCCTGCTTCTCGCCCTCGTCGTTCTCTGGTCCGCCGGCTGGTTCTTCATCCGCGACCGCGCCGCGCGCGAGATGGATTCCTGGATCGCCCGCGAGGCCGCGGCCGGCCGCGCCTGGACCTGCGCCGACCGCTCCCTCGGCGGCTATCCCTTCCGCATCGAGCTGCGCTGTGCCTCGCTCAAGCTTGCCCGCTCCGACGGCGGCTTCACCCTCGGGCCGGTCACGGCCCTCGTTCAGATCTACCAGCCGCGCCACGGGCTCCTGATGGCGCAAGGGCCCTTCCACGTCGACCAGGGCGACCTCAGCGCCGATGTGACCTGGAAGGCCCTGGAGGGCAGCTTCCACGGCGCGTCGGGCGGCTTCGTCCGGGCCTCCCTCGTCGTCGACGAGCCGAAGGGCAGCGTGCGCGGCGCCGGGCCGGAGCCGATCGACTTCGCCACGAAGCACCTCGAACTCCACGCCCGCCCGACGCCCGGCCGCTTCGAAAAGGACGGCGCCGTCGATGTGAGCCTGCGCGCGGCGCAGGTGCTGCTGCCGGTCATCGACGCCTTCGTCGGCAGCGCGGCGCCGGCCGACCTTGCCCTCGACGCGACCGTGAACCGCGCCACGGTGCTGCGCACGGGCCCCGTCCCGCAGGAGCTCGAAGCGTGGCGGCAGGCCGATGGCAGCCTCGACCTGACGATGCTGTCCTTCGCCAAGGGCGACCGCCGCCTCCAGGCCCGCGGCACCCTCGACATCGACGAGGCGCACCGCCCGGCCGGCCAGCTCGACCTGCGGGCCGCTGGCCTCGAATCGATCGTCGGCCAGATCATGGGCCAGCGCATGGGCGCGGAGAAGGGCGCCCTGATCGGCAACCTCGTCGGGCAGTTCCTCGGCGGGATCCGGCGCCAGGACCGGGAGCCGGACGCCCCGGCCGAGGGCGAGCGGCGGGCGGGAGACCCTGCGCTCAAGCCACTGCCCCCCTTGCGGCTCGCGGACGGGCGCCTGATGCTCGGGCCGTTCCCGATCCCGAACCTGCGACTGCCGGTCCTCTACTGAGGGCTCAGCCCTCCCAGCGCCCGGCGGCCGCATCGTCTGCCGCCGTCGCCTCGACCCAGCCGCCGACGCTGCCGTCGGCGAGGTGCTCCCGCTTCCAGAACGGGGCGCAGGTCTTGAGGTAGTCCATCAGGAAGCTCGCGGCCTCGAAGGCGGCGGTGCGGTGGGCCGAGGCGGTCAGCACGAGCACGATTCCGTCGCCGGGCGCCACGCGCCCGTGGCGGTGGACGACGCGCACGCCCGAGAGCGGCCAGCGGTCCCGGGCCTCCTCGACGACGCGGGCGATCTCGGCCTCCGCCATGCCGGGATAATGCTCCAGCTCCAGGGCGGTCAGGCGCCCGCCCTCGTCGCGGCAGAGGCCGGTGAAGGTCACGACCGCGCCGGCCCGGCCCGCCGTCTCGGCGGACAGGCGGGCGATCTCCTCGGCCACGTCGAAGGGCTCGGCCTGGATGCTGACGGGGGAGGGGACGTGGCCAAGGCTTTTCCCGGTGGCTTGAGGGCGCCGCTGCGCTCGGGTGACAAATCCGCGCGATCGGCGCTAAGAGCCTGTCGCAGAACTCTCTCCCCGACGCCAGGGCTCCGGGCCGGAGGCTCCCGGCGAGATGCGGAAACGCTCGACTCCGCTGGCATCCGCGTGCGCCTATGGGGCCCACGCGAGTCGCGGCCGGCCCGTTCGAGATTCGAAGGACAACCCGTGTGACGCCCGACCTGATCCTGCCCCATGACGGCGTGCTGCCGCAATTCGCCTCCCGCCCGGTCTGGTGCGGGCGGGGCAGCACGGTGATCGGCGCCGCGACCCTCGGCGCGCAGGCCTGGCTCGGCGACGACGCCGTGATCCGCGCCGACGGCCAGACCGTGACCCTCGGCGACCGGCTCTGGCTCGGCCACCGCTCGACCGTGCACATCGCCACCTTCACCCACGGCACCCGCGTCGGGGACCGGGTGACGGTGGGGCGCAACGCCGTGGTCCATGCCTGCGAGGTGGGCTCCGACGTGGTGATCGAGGACGACGTCGTCATCCTCGACGGCGCCACCGTCGAGAGCAGCGTGGTGATCGAGGCGGGCTCGACGGTGTTTCCCCGCGCGAACTTGGCCGCCGGCTTCGTCTACGCGGGCAGCCCCGCCAAGCCTAAGCGCCCGCTCACGCCCGAGGAGATCGCCGAGCGGGCCGAGCGCCTGCGGGAGGCCACCGGCGACAGCGCCCCCGTGCCGCCGGCCGACGAGCCGGACGTCGAGGAGAGCGTGTTCGTCGCCCGCACCGCGCGGCTGCGCGGGCGCATCGCGCTCGGCGCCGGCTCGACCGTGCTGTTCTCCTGCGAATTGAGCGCGGAGGCCGGCCCGATCGTGGTCGGGGCCGACACCAACATCCAAGACAACAGCGTCCTGCGCAGCCGGGGCGAGGGCATCGTGATCGGCCGCGACACCACGATCGGCCACAACGTGCGCATGGCCGATTGCCGGATCGGCGCTCGCAGCCTGATCGGTATCGGTGCCAGCATCGCGCCGGGCACCGTCATCGCCGACGACGTGATGCTGGCAGCCGGCGCCGCCACCGATCCGGGCCAACTCCTCGAGGGCGGCCAGCTCTGGGGCGGACGCCCGGCCCGGATTCTCGGTCCCCTCGACGCCGAGAAGCGCGCCATGATGAGCCGCATCGTCGAGGGCTATTGCGAACACGGGCGCGCCTACAAGACGCTGCAGGCCGAGGCCCCCTAGGCGGGCCTCAGGCCCCGTCGAACAGGCCGGTCGGCAGGCCGTCGAGGCTGCGGGCGTTCTTCTCGCGCCGGTAGGCGTCGAGCCCGGCCTCGCCCTTGGCGGCAGCCCAGCGGTCGAGGTTTTCCCGCTCGCCGCCATAGTCGAAGAGGGGCACCGCGTAGCCGCAGGAGGTCTGCACGAGGTCGATGGCGATGTGCACGATCTGGCGGGCGCCGGGCGGCTCCGTGCCTCCGAAGGCCGTGTCGAGGAGGCGCGCGTAGTCCGCGCCGCCCCGCGCCAGGACCGAGCCCCGCCCGTAGAGCCGAAGGATCATCGGCAGGCCCTCGAACGCGCAGAGCATCAGGGTCAGGCGCCCGTCGGCGCGGAGATGCGCCGCGGTCTCGTTGCCACTGCCGGTGAGGTCGAGATAGGCCGCCTCCGTGTCGCCGAGGATGCGCAACTCCCGCGTGCTGCGCGGCGACACGTTCACCCGCGTGCCCGCAGCCGCCGAGGCCGTGAAGAAAACGTGCTGGCGCCCGATGAAATCGCGCAGGCGCTCGTCGAGCCGTGGGAATTGCTTGGCCATGAATGCGCTCGCCTTTCAACACCGATCACCCGAGGAACCGCCCGACCAGCATCCGCCCGAGCGCGCGGGGCGATTCCGCGGTCAGCATGGCGAGCTTGCGGGAGGTCGAGAGGGCGGCGAGCCCGTGAAGCGCGGCCCAGAGGGCCGCCACCGCCTGCCGCCGCTCCTCCGCCTCCGGGATCAGCGGCGCGAGGACCGCGTCGACCGGGCGGATCGCTTCGGAGAGCGCCTCCGCGTACCAGTCCGGGAAGGCGGCGCCGGGCACGGTCGTGTATTCCGAGACGAGGCTCCACACCGCCGGATCCTCCGCCACGAAGGCGAGGTAGGCGTCGGCCAGCGCCAGCGCGTTGTCGCGCGCCGACACCTCCGGCCGGGTTGCCGCGACGAGGGTGTCGCGCAGGCGCCCGAAGGTGCGGGCGTTGACCCGCAGCACCACCTGATCGAGGTCGCCGACCGCGTTGTAGATCGAGTTCGGCGCGTAGCCGATCGCGCCCGCGAGGCGGCGCATCCCGAGGCCGCGCAGGCCCTCGGCCCGGAGGAGGCCCTCGGCCGTCTCCGTCACCAGGGTGAGGAAGGCCTCTCGGTCGTGCTCGCCGCGCGGACCGGTGCCGCGCCGCGTCTCTCGCTTTCCCGCCACCTTTGTCCCGTATCCTCGAAATCGCGTGCGCACCCGCACTCCACGGGCCTTCTAGATTGCACGGCGTGCAAATTCAACCTTGCGGACCGAATAGGCCGGATCTAGTTTTTGCACATCGTTCAAAAACGGCGGCCGCAACCTGCGGACGAAACCGAATTTGACGCTTCACCATTCGGCGGGCAGTCATGCGCTCAGCCGGGGAGGCAACCATGTTCCGCTCGCTGATGACGGCGCGTCGCTTCGCGCCCTTGTTCTGGTGCCAGTTCTTCTCGGCCTTCAACGACAACTTCCTCAAGAACGCCCTCGCCTTCCTGATCCTGTTCAAGATCGGCGCGCATGATCCGGGGCATTCCGGCATCCTGATCACGCTGGCGAGCGCCGTCTTCATCGGCCCGTTCTTCATCCTGTCCGGCCTCGGCGGCCAGCTCGCCGACCGCTACGACAAGGCCCTCATGGCCCGCCGGCTCAAGTTCGCCGAGATCTTCGCCGCCGCTGCAGCCGTCCTCGGCTTCTTCCTCCACTCCGTGCCCGTCCTGTTCGTGGCGCTCGGCCTGTTCGGGGTGATCGCGGCCCTGTTCGGTCCCATCAAGTACGGCATCCTGCCCGACCACCTGCGGCGCGAGGAGCTGCCGGCCGGCAACGCGCTCGTCGAGGGCGCGACCTTCCTGGCGATCCTGCTCGGCACGATCGTGGCGGGGCTCGCCACCGCCGCGGGCGGCAGCGGGGCGGCCTTCGGCGCCATGATCATGGGCTTCGCCCTGCTGTGCTGGCTCTCGGCCCGGCTGATCCCCGGACCGGGGAGGGCGCGCCGGATCTCAAGGTCGATCCCAACGTCGCCCGCTCCACCCGCGACCTCCTGCGCGACCTCTGGGCCGATTCGCGCCTGTGGCGCGGCTCCGTGATCGTGAGCTGGTTCTGGCTCGTCGGCGCCGTCGTGCTGTCGCTGCTGCCGGTCCTCGTGAAGTCGGGTCTCAACGGCTCCGAGACGGTGGTGACGCTGCTCCTCGCCACCTTCTCGGTCGGCATCGCGCTGGGCTCCGGCCTCGCCTCCTGGCTCGCGAGCGGGCGCATCGTGCTGCTGCCGGTCCCGGTCGGCGCGGTGCTGATGGGCCTGTTCGGCCTCGACCTCGCCTGGACGGTGGCGCACCTGCCCCCCGCCTCGGGCCCGATGGTCGGCGCGGCCGAGTTCCTGCGCACCGGCACGGGCCTGCGCGTGGCGATCGACTTCCTCGGCCTCGCTATGGCGGGCGGCCTCTACATCGTGCCCTCCTTCGCCGCGGTGCAGGCCTGGACAGACAAGGCCAAGCGCGCCCGCGTCATCGGCGCCGTCAACGTGCTCACCGCCGCCTTCATGGTGGCGGGCACCCTGGCGCTCGCCGCGCTCCAGGGCGCCGGCTTCTCGATGGCCGCGCTGCTGGCGCTCGTCGCGATCCTCAACCTGATCGTCGGCGCGGTGATCTTCGCGACGCTGCCCACGAGCCCGTTCCGCGACTTCCTGTCGATCCTGTTCCGCGCCTTCTACCGGCTGGAGGTGCGGGGTCTGGAGAACGTCGAGAAGGCGGGACCGAACGCCATCATCGCCCTGAATCACGTCTCCTTCCTCGACGCGCCGCTCGCCCTCTCGCTCCTGGAGCAGGAGCCCGTCTTCGCCATCGATCACGGCATCGCGCAGCGCTGGTGGGTGAAGCCCTTCCTGAAGATCACCAAGGCGATGCCGCTCGACCCGACGCGGCCGCTCGCCACCCGCACGCTGATCAACGCGGTGAAGGCCGGCGAGACGCTGATCATCTTCCCCGAGGGGCGCCTGACGGTCACGGGCAGCCTGATGAAGGTCTACGACGGCGCCGGCCTCATCGCCGACAAGTCGGGGGCGATGGTGGTCCCGGTGAAGATCGAGGGTCTGGAACAGACCGCCTTCTCGCGTCTTTCGCGCGCCCAGGTCCGCCGCCGCTGGTGGCCGAAGGTCACCGTGACGGTGCTGGAACCGGTCCGGCTCTCGGTCGACCCGGAGCTGAAGGGCAAGGCGCGGCGGCAGGCGGCGGGCGCGGCCCTCTACGGCATCATGTCGGACCTCGTCTTCCGCACCGCCGACATCGACCGCGGCCTGATGGAGGCCCTGATCGAGGCGGGCGACCGCCACGGCTGGCGCCGCACGGCGGTCGAGGATCCGATCGGCGGCACGCTCTCCTACGGCCGCCTCGTGATGGGCGCCAACATCCTGGCCCGCAAGCTGATGCCGCTCGCCCCCGTGGGCCGGCCCGTCGGGGTGATGCTGCCGAACGCCAACGGCGCGGCCGTCACCTTCTTCGCGCTCGCCTCGGCCGGCCGGGTCCCCGCGATGATCAACTTCTCGGCCGGGCCCGCCAACATCCTCTCGGCCTGCAAGGCGGCCGAGGTGCGCACGGTGCTCACCTCCCGCGCCTTCATCGAGAAGGGCCGGCTGACCGGCCTGATCGAGGCGATCCGCGGCGAGGTCGAGATCCTCTACCTCGAGGACGTTCGCGCCACCGTGTCCCTCGGCGACAAGGTCCGGGGCTTCCTCCGCCCCCGCAAGCCCATCGTGGCGCGAAAAGGAGACGACCCGGCCGCGATCCTGTTCACCTCGGGGTCCGAGGGCACGCCGAAGGGCGTGGTGCTCGCCAACCGCAACATGCTGGCGAACACCGCCCAGGCCGCCGCCCGCATCGATTTCGGCCGCACCGACAAGGTCTTCAACGTGCTGCCGGTGTTCCACGCCTTCGGGCTGACGGTCGGCCTCGTGCTGCCGCTGGTCTCGGGCGTCCCGGTCTATCTCTATCCCTCGCCGCTGCATTACCGGATCGTGCCGGAGCTGATCTACGGCTCGAACAGCACCATCCTGTTCGGGACCGACACGTTCCTGGCGGGCTACGCCCGCGCCGCCCATGCCTACGACCTGCGCTCGCTCCGCTACGTGCTCGCGGGCGCCGAGGCGGTGAAGGACTCGACCCGGCGGACCTGGGCGGAAAAGTTCGGCCTGCGGATCCTCGAAGGCTACGGCGTCACCGAGTGCGGCCCGGTCCTGGCGCTCAACACCCCGATGTTCAACCGCTTCGGCACGGTCGGCCGGCTGATGCCCGGCATGGAGGCGCGGCTCGAATCCGTGCCCGGCATCGAGGCGGGCGGGCGCCTCTTCGTGCGCGGGCCGAACATCATGCTCGGCTACCTCCGCGCCGAGAAGCCGGGCGTGCTGGAGCCGCCCGCGGACGGCTGGCACGACACCGGCGACATCGTGACGACCGACCCCCTCGGCTTCATCACCATCAAGGGCCGCGCCAAGCGCTTCGCCAAGGTCGCGGGCGAGATGGTCTCGCTCGCCGCCGTCGAGGCCCTCGCCGCCGATCTCTGGCCGGATGCGCCGAGCGCCGTCGCGGCGGTGCCGGACGCGCGCAAGGGCGAGCGGCTGATCCTGTTCACCGAGCGGAAGGGCGCGACGCGGGCCGAGTACCAGAGCTTCGCCAAGGGCCGCGGGGCCACCGAGATCGCGATCCCCGCCGAGGTGGTGATCCTCGACCGGATCCCGATGCTCGGTACCGGCAAGGTCGATCAGGTCGGCGTCACGCGGCTCGCCCGCGAGCGGGCGCAGGCGGTGGAGGCGGCGTAGGGCTCATCCAGGCCGAGAGACGGGGCCTCGACCCGCTTCATGCAGCCCACGGCACGCCCCCTCTCCCGAACGGGAGAGGGGGCGCCGTCGATCAGCGCAAGTCCCGCACCGCCTCCGCCAGAGCGTCGACCTGCGCCTCGGTATGCGCCGCCGACAGGGCGATCCGCAGGCGGGCGGTGCCGGCCGGCACGGTGGGCGGACGGATGGCGACGACGAGAAATCCCCGGGCCTCCAGTGCCGTGGAGAGCGCGAGCGCCGCTTCCGCCTCGCCGACCAGCACCGGCACCACCGCGCTCTCGGCTTCCGGCAACCCGAGCCGGGCGGTGAGGCGGCGGGCGAGCCGCAGGGGCCGGGCGGCGCTCGGGCTCCGCCTCCAGGATGTCGAGGGCGGCGAGGGCGGCGGCCGCGGAGGCCGGCGGCAGGCCCGTCGTGTAGACGAAGCTGCGCGCCCGGCTCGTCAGGAGGTCGATCACGGCCCGGCTCGCGCAGACGTAGCCCCCGTAGGAGCCGAGGCTCTTCGAGAGCGTGCCCATCTCGAGCGGCGCCCGCGTGCCGGCCTCGACCACACCGAGGCCGTGCGCGTCGTCGACAAGGGTCCAGGCGTCGAAATCCGCCGCCAGCGCCAGCATCTCCGGGAGGGGCGCCCGGTCCCCGTCCATGCTGAAGACCCGCTCGGTCAGGATCAGCGCCCGCTTGTGCGCCGGCCGGTGCCGGTCGAGGAGGCGCCGCAGGTCGGCGAGATCGTTGTGGCGGAAGCGGACCACCTCCGCGCCCGAGACCCGCGCCCCCGCCCACAGGCAGGAATGGGAGAGCGCGTCCGCGAGCACGAGGTCGCGGGGCCCGACGAGGGCCGGCGTGATGCCGAGATTGGCGAGATAGCCGCTGCCGAAGACGAGAGCCGCCTCCTTGCCCTTGTGGTGGGCGAGCCGCTCCTCCAGCGCGGCGAGGAGCGGGTGGTTGCCGGTCACGAGCCGGGAGCCGCCCGCGCCGGCGCCGTAGCGCGCCGTCGCACCTTGCGCCGCCGCGATCACCCGCGGCTCGTTCGCGAGGCCGAGATAGTCGTTGCAGGAGAAGGAGACCAGGGTGCGGCCGTCGCGCTCGGCCAGGGCGCCCGCGCTGCGGATCGTCGGCCGCAGGCGGCGGCGCAGGGCCGATGCGTCGAGCTCGGCAAGCTTCCGCTGCGCGAAGGTTTCGAGGCTCGTTCCGGAATCGGACATGCGGCCTGAAGGCTCCCGCTGCTGCCCGGATGTCAAGCGCCGGCCCTTGCGCCGCCCCTTGACCGCGCCGCCCGGGCGCCGCAATCCCGGCCGCGATGCCCGCGCACGACACCCATCTCTGGCGGCCCTACACGCAGATGAAGGCGGCGACCCCGCCGCTCGAGGCGGTGCGCACCCACGGCAGCCGCATCGTGCTCGCCGACGGGCGGGAGCTTATCGACGGCATCGCCTCGTGGTGGACGGCGGTGCACGGCTACAACCACCCCCACATACGCGAGGCCCTGGTCGCCCAGGCCGAGGCGATGCCGCACGTGATGTTCGGCGGCCTCACCCACGCCCCGGCCGAGCGCCTGGCTTCCCGCCTCGCCGCCCTGTTGCCGGGGACCTCGACCACGTCTTCTTCACGGATTCTGGCTCGGTCGCCGTCGAGGTCGCCCTCAAGATGGCGGTCCAGCTCTGGATCAACCGCGGCGTCGCGGGTCGGACCCGGATCCTCGCCTTCCGCGAGGGCTATCACGGCGACACGCTGGGTGCGATGTCGGTCTGCGATCCGGACGAGGGCATGCACCGCCGCTTCGGCGCCTATCTGCCGGGCCAAGTCTTCCGCGACCTTCCCCGCGACGCGGAGACGAGCGCGGCCCTCGACGCGGCGCTGGCCCGCCACGGCTCCGAACTCGCCGCCGTCATCGTCGAGCCCCTGGTGCAGGGGGCCGGCGGCATGCGGATGCATCCGCCCGAGACGCTGGCGACGATCGCCCGGCTCGCCCGCCGCCACGGCCTGCCGCTCATCCTCGACGAGATCTTCACGGGCTTCGGGCGCACCGGCACGCTGTTCGCCTGCGAGCAGGCGGGGATCGTGCCCGACATCCTCTGCCTGTCGAAGGCGCTGACCGGGGGCACAATGGCGCTCGCCGCCACGGTCGCCCGCACCGAGGTCTTCGAGGGCTTCTGGTCGGACGATCCGGCCGCGGCGCTGATGCACGGGCCGACCTTCATGGCGAACCCGCTGGCCTGCGCGGCGGCCAATGCCAGCCTCGACCTATTCGAGCGTGAGCCTCGCCTGGACCAGGCCCGCGCCATCGGCGCCCGCCTCGCCGAGGGGCTGGCGCAGCTGGCTCGACTTTCGGGCGTCCGGGACGTGCGGACGCTCGGCGCGATCGGCGTCGTGCAGTTCGCATCGCCGCCCGATCTCGCGGCGCTGAAGCGCGGGCTCGTCGCGCGCGGCACCTGGGTGCGTCCCTTCGGCGACATCCTCTACCTCACGCCCGCCCTCACCATCGGGCCGGGCGATCTCGACCACCTGCTGGCGAGCGTGAATGCGGGCGTGCGGGAAGCGGTTTCCGCCTGAGACGGTGCTGCAACCCGGAGGATGGTTCCACAGTTGGGATTGCGACGCGGTTTGCCGGGACGCCTGCCCCGCGCGCCGGCCCTGGACCTGGGAGGACGCACACGGTGACGAACGAGACGACGAGCCCCTCGGACGACCGGCCCGTGATTCTCCTCGTCGAGGATGAGGCTCTCACCATCATGGATCTCGGAGACGTGCTGGAGAACGGCGGCTACGAGACCGTGCAATGCGCTTCCGCGGAGCGGGCGCTCAGCATCCTGCAGGCGCGGCCCGACATCTGCGGCCTCGTCACCGACGTCGAATTGTCGGGGCGCACCAACGGGTTCGACCTCGCCAACTCGGTGGCGGAAGCGCGGCCGCAGCTGCCCATCGTCATCGTCTCGGGCCGCGCGGCGCCGGATCCCGAGCGGATGCCGGCCGGCGCCCGCTTCATCGCCCGCCCCTGCAGCGGCGAGGACATCCTCGACCAGCTGAGGAGCCTGCTCCCCTGCTGAGGCGGCCCGGGTAGGGATCGCCGCCCAGCGCTGTCATCGCAGCTTCACACGAACGCGCGACATGCCGTTCCGGTCGGACTCGACCCCTCGCGGGGCCGGGCGTTCGGCCTTGGCCGTTTCGGCCGGACAGGCAGCGTGAGAAGGTGTAGGCGATGAGAGCGGCGGAGGATGGTCTGTCGGCCGCGTCGAGCGACGAAGTCTCCGGCATGCAGGCGAGCGGCAAGGTCAAGCCGGCCAAGGAAGCCAGCAAGGATCCCGGCAAGGATTCCGCCCTCGCTGAGGGCCGGTCCGCGCGGGAGGCGCAGAGGCGCCTCCGGCCTCCGGGCGCCAAGAGCGTGGGCTGGGCCCTCGTCCAGGCGGCCCGCCTCCACCGCTCCCGCATCGGCGACCGGCTGGCCGCCCTCGACCTGTTCGCCGGCCAGGAGCAGGTGGTGCAGGCGCTCGCCGCCGCCGGCACCATGACGATGGGCGATCTCGCTGCGACCCTGCGGGTGCGCCCGCCCACCGCCTCGAAGACGATCTCGCGGCTCGCCGCCCTCGGCTTCGTGGAGCGACGGGCCGAGGCCGGCGACGGCCGCATCGTGCGGGTGCGGCTCACCGAGACGGGTCTTGCCCGGGCGGCCGCGATCGAGCGCCTCTGGGACGAGGTCGAGGCCGAGCTGCTCGACGGGTTCGACAACAAGGAGCGCCGCCGCCTGCGCAAGCTCTTGCGCAAGGTGGCCCGCAATCTCGCCGACGTCACGGGCGCCGTGGGACACGAGGCGGAGGCCGAGATCGACGGCGAGGACGAGGACGAGGCGCTGATCGCGCCTGACGTCCTGGCCCGCCCGCTTTGAGGATCGGGCGGGCTGGGTCCGCGCTGGCGGACCGGGCGCGGCCGAATGCCCGAGGAACCGGCCGTGCGGGGCGCCTCAGCGGCGGTGATGCCGGCGGTGGTGGCGGTAATGGCGGCGCGAGCGCAGGTCGGTGCGGTAGGCGCGCCGGCCCGGATCGATGCCGAGCGCACCGTTGACGGTGCCGACCGCGCCACCGACGGCGCCGCCCACGATGCCGCCGACCGGGCCGGCGACCCGGTCGCCCTCGGCCGCGCCGCGGCGGACGCCGCCCGGCAGGCCCTGCGCCTCGGCGGCGCCGGACAGGGTGAGGGCCGACAGCGCGAGCGTGGCGGCGACGAGAATGCGTTTCACGGCGAGTGATTCCTCATTGCGTTGTCTCGCTTCCTGAGGCCGGCGCGCGGCACCCGGAAGGTTGCCGGATCAACGGCCGAGCTTGAAAAAGGTGGCAGGGCCGCGCGGGTAAGTCGGCTCCGTGGTGAATGCGCAACAGGCCGGGGGGCGCATGGCCGCTGGTCTCCAGCCTGCACCGCTGCTAGAAGCGCCTTCCCATGCGCGACGTCTGCGATCCGCGCGGCTTGCGCCGCCCCACCCGAATTACGGGCCCGGCCTCCGTGTGAGGCTCCGCGCCCGCGCGGGAGCCCCGGATGCCGGGAGAGCGAAGCCGCCGGTCGACGGCCGGCCCGACAGACCCGCCAGACGAGCGCGAAGACGCCTGACCCCATGAGCGACACCACCGACGCCGCCCCGGCCGCCCGGGACTACTCGCAGACCCTGTTCCTGCCCCGCACCGAGTTCCCGATGCGGGCGGGCCTGCCCGTGCGCGAGCCGCATCTCCTGGAGCGCTGGGCGGGGATCGACCTCTACGGCCGCATCCGGAATGCGGCCGCGGGCCGCCCGAAATTCGTGCTGCACGACGGCCCGCCCTACGCCAACGGCAACATCCACATCGGCACCGCGCTCAACAAGATCCTCAAGGACGTGATCGTCCGCAGCCAGGGTGCGCTGGGCTACGACGCCAATTACGTGCCGGGCTGGGACTGCCACGGCCTGCCGATCGAGTGGAAGATCGAGGAGCAGTACCGCGCCAAGGGCCGGAACAAGGACGAGGTGCCGGTCATCGAGTTCCGCCAGGAATGCCGCACCTTCGCGGGCCACTGGCTCGACGTGCAGCGGGAGGAATTCAAGCGCCTCGGCGTCACCGGCGACTGGGACCACCCCTACGCGACCATGGCCTTCCCGGCCGAGGCCGCGATCGCCCGCGAATTGCTCACCTTCGCCATGACCGGACAGCTCTACCGCGGCTCGAAGCCGGTGATGTGGTCGGTCGTCGAGAAGACGGCGCTCGCCGAGGCAGAGGTCGAGTACGAGGACCACGTCAGCGACACGATCTTCGCCGCCTTCCCGATCCGCGAGGGCGCGGCGGGCGACCTCGACGGTGCTCGCATCGTGATCTGGACGACGACGCCCTGGACCATCCCCGGCAACCGCGCCGTCGCCTACTCCCGGAAGGTTTCCTACGGCCTCTATCGGGTCACGCAGGCGCCGGACGACAACTGGGCAAGGCCCGGCGACACGTTCATCCTCGCCGACACCCTGGCCTCCGGGGTGTTCTCGGCCGCCCGCGTCGAGGCGCAGGAGCGCCTGCGCGACGTGGCGCCGGAGGAGCTTGCCGGCCTCACCCTGTCGCACCCGCTCGGCGGCCACATCTCGGGTTACGACTTCCCGGTGCCGCTCCTCGACGGCGAGCACGTCACGGAGGAGGCGGGCACCGGCTTCGTCCATACGGCGCCGGGTCACGGCCGCGAGGATTTCGAGATCTGGACGGCGAGCGGGCGCATGCTGGCGCAGCGCGGCATCGACACGCGCATCCCCTACACCGTCGACGCCGACGGGGCGCTGACCGGGGAGGCGCCCGGTTTCACGGGAAAACTCGTTCTTAACCATAAGGGCGAGAAGGGCGACGCCAACAAGGCGGTGATCGCGGCCCTGACCGAATCGGGCAACCTGATCGCCCGCGGCGTGCTGCGCCACAGCTACCCGCATTCCTGGCGCTCGAAGAAGCCGGTCATCTTCCGCAACACGCCGCAATGGTTCATCGCCCTCGACAAGCCGGTCGAGAGCTTGCGCCACCGGACCCTGCGCGAGGTCTCGCTCCAGGCCATCGCCGACACCGAGTGGGTGCCGCCGCAGGGGCGCAACCGCATCAACGGCATGGTCGAGAACCGGCCCGACTGGGTGGTCTCGCGCCAGCGCGCCTGGGGCGTGCCGATCACGGTCTTCGTCAGGAAGGGCACAAGCGAGGTGCTGCGCGACGAGCGCGTCAACGCCCGCATCGTGGAGGCCTTCGCGGCGGAAGGCGCGGATGCGTGGTTCACGGATTCGGACGGTGCCCGCTTCCTCGCGCCCGACCACGACCCGGCCGACTACGAGAAGGTCACCGACGTCCTCGACGTCTGGTTCGATTCGGGCTCGACGCACGCCTTCGTGCTCGACGATCCGGAGGCGTTCCCGGGGCTGGCCGGTGTGCGCCGCAGGCGCGACGGGGGCGCCGACACGGTGATGTATCTCGAGGGCTCGGACCAGCATCGCGGCTGGTTCCAGTCCTCGCTGCTCGAATCCGCCGGCACGCGGGGCCGCGCGCCCTACGACATCGTGCTGACCCACGGCTTCGTCCTCGACCCGAAGGGGCTGAAGATGTCGAAGTCGAAGGGCAACGTCGTGGCACCCCAGAACGTCATCAAGGATTCGGGCGCCGACATCCTGCGCCTCTGGGTGGCGGCCTCCGACTATGCGGACGACCTGCGCATCGGGCCGGAGATCATCAAGACCTTCGCCGAGACCTACCGGAAGCTGCGCAATTCGCTCCGCTGGATGCTCGGCTCCCTCGCGCACCGCGTGCCCGGCGAGGACGTGCCGCACGGGCGGATGCCGGAGCTGGAGCGCTTCATCCTCCACCGCCTCGCCGAGCTCGATGGCGAGATCCGCGAGGCCTACCGCAGCTTCGACACGAAGCGGGTGGTGGCGCTCCTCAACGGCTTCATGACGGGCGACCTCTCGGCCTTCTACTTCGACGTCCGCAAGGACACGCTCTACTGCGATCCGATCTCCTCGACCGCCCGGCGCGCGGCGCTGCAGGTCATCGACGAGACCTTCCGGCGGGTCACGATCTGGCTGGCGCCGGTCCTCGCCTTCACGGCCGACGAGGCTTGGCTCGACCGTTACCCGTCCGAGGACGGCTCGGTGCATCTGCAGATCCTGCCGGAGACGCCCGCGGCATGGCGCGACGACGCCCTGGCCGCGCGCTGGCAGAAGATCCGGCGGGTGCGTCGCGTGGTGACGGGCGCCCTCGAGATCGAGCGGGCCCAGAAGCGCATCGGCGCGAGCCTGGAGGCCGCGCCGATCGTCCACGTCTCCGATCCGGACCTCCTCGGAGCCCTCGACGGGATCGACTTCGCGGAGGTCTGCATCACCTCGGCCATCCGGATCGAGGCCGGCGAGGGCCCGCCCGACGCCTTCCGCCTCGACGAGGTCCGCGGCGTCGCCGTGGTGCCGGCTCTGGCCGAAGGGCGCAAATGCGCCCGCTCCTGGCGCGTCACGCCGGATGTCGGGATGGACGGGGACTATCCCGATGTGACGCCCCGCGACGCCCGGGCCCTGCGCGAGTGGGACGCGGCGCACGGCACGGCGAGCGCGGCGTGAGGCCGGGCTCGATCATCGCGCGCCATTTCCCGCCTCCGGGCGGGGAGGGGCGTGCGTTCGGCGCGCGTCCATGACGCCCTTCCGCCTCGGCCTCGCGGCGCTGCTCGCGACCCTCGTCCTCGATCAGGTCTCGAAGCTCGGGCTCTATTTCGGAACGGACCTCGTGCTGACCCAGCCCTGGCGCTTCGGCCCCTATGCCGAGCTGGTCGTGGTCTGGAACCGCGGCGTCTCGTACGGGCTGTTCCAGCAGGACGGGTCGATCGGGCGCTGGCTCCTCGTGGGCCTCTCGCTCGTCGCGGCCCTCGGCCTCGGCATCTGGATGGCCCGGGCGCCGTCGCGGCTGCTCGCGCTCTCGCTCGGCCTGATCGCGGGGGGCGCCCTCGGCAACGCCGTCGACCGGGCCGCCTACGGCGCGGTATTCGACTTCGTGCACCTGCACGCGGGCACATGGTCCTGGTACGTGTTCAATGTGGCCGACGCAGCGATCGTCGCGGGCGTGATCGGGCTGATTCTCGACGGGCTCCTGCCGCAGCGGACATCCGCGAAGCCGGCGGAGAAAAATGCTCCGCTCGTGTGATGCGTAAACCACAGCGGCGTTCTCTCGCCGCTCCGCTCTGGTGCAGTGCAGTCAAGGCGCCATACGATCGCCCGAAACCGGGATCAGGCCGAGGAGGCCGGATCAGATCGCCGCGAGCGCGACCGCCCCGGGCCCTGTCCAGGGCTCTCGGAGGCCCGGCCGGAACCTGTGGGGCAGCATGACCGGGTATCGCCGTTTCCTCCTTGCAACCGTCGCCGGGCTCCTCGCCGCCGGAGCCGCCCAGGGCCAGGAGCGGGGCGAACTCATGCGGGACACGCTGAGCAACCTCGGCCTCCTCGAGAAGGACCAGCCGGCGATCAATTACCGCGAGCGCGCGCCGCTCGTGATGCCGCCGAAGCTCGACGGCAAGGCGCTGCCCGCGCCCCGGCCCCGCACCGCCTCGCCGCAATGGCCGAAGGAGCCCGAGGTGCTGCAGCGCGAGCGCGACGAGGCGGAGCGCCGCGTGCCGAAGGGCAACCAGGCGCGCGGGCGCTACAACGACAACAACGCGACGCTCAGCGTCGATGATATCCGCTCGGGCCGCCGCGCCGACGCGAACATGACGACGGAGCCCGAGCGCAAGCCCGGCGACAACAACCGCGATTCGTTCTGGGTGAACCCGCTGGAGCTGATGCGCGGCGTCGGCCAGGAGAAGGTCGAGCCGTCCGTGGCCGAGCCGAGCCGCGACACCCTCACGGATCCGCCGAACGGCTACCGCAAGGCGCCGCGCAAGGTGGTGGTCGAGGGCCGCGAGCCGGTCAACAACGCGAGCCGGGAACGGGAAGAAGCGGATCCGGGGACCTATCTAAGGTCGCGGGGACGCTGAGCGGCTGCCGGATCTTCGCGCGGACCGCGGTATGAGATTTGCCCGGCTCTCGATCTCGCGGAGATCGAGGCCAGGGGCGTGAGCCAGAACCGGACGGCCCGCGGGACGGGCCGCAAAGGACATCAGGATGCACCTCTTCCGGAAGCCCAAGCCCGTCACGGCCCTGCGCCGGCCGAGCCGCGTCGAGGCCCCCGTGCTCGCCCATGCCGGGCGCCTCGAGGCCGCGCCGTTCGGGCGCTCGGAGGCCGGCGGGCCCGAGGTCTCGTCGTTCACCCTCGACAACGGCCTCGACGTCGTGGTGGTGCCCGACCACCGGGCCCCGGTCGTCACCCACATGATCTGGTACCGCAACGGCTCGGCGGACGATCCGCTGGGCCAGTCCGGCATCGCCCACTTCCTCGAGCACCTGATGTTCAAGGGAACCGAGCGGCACCCGGTCGGCGCCTTCTCGAAGGCGGTCTCGGGCCTCGGCGGCCAGGAGAACGCCTTCACCAGCTACGACTACACCGCCTATTTCCAGCGCGTCGCCCGCGACCATCTCGAGACCATGATGGCGTTCGAGGCGGACCGCATGACCGGCCTCGTCCTCGACGACGCCGTGGTCGCGCCCGAGCGCGACGTGGTGCTGGAGGAGCGGCGCATGCGGGTCGAGACCGACCCCTCCGCCCAGCTCTCCGAGGCGATGGCGGCCTCGCTCTTCGTCCACCATCCCTACGGCACCCCGATCATCGGCTGGATGCACGAGATCGAGGAGCTGAACCGCCACCACGCCCTCGACTATTACAAGCGCTTCTACACGCCGGAGAACGCGATCCTCGTCGTCGCCGGCGACGTGACGCCGGACGCGGTGCGCCGGCTCGCCGACGGCACCTATGGCCGCGTGACCCCGCAGGGCGCCCGGCCGCAGCGCGTCCGGGCCCGCGAGCCGGAGCCGAAAGCGCTTCGCCGCATCAGCGTCGCCGACCCGAAGGTCGAGCAGCCGACCCTGCAGCGGCTCTACCTCGCGCCCTCCTGCATCACGGCCCGCGACGGCGAGTGCCACGCCCTGGAACTCCTCGCCGAGGTGCTCGGCGGGGGCGCCACCTCCTACCTCTACCGGAAGCTCGTTCTGGAAGCCGGCATCGCGGTCAATGCCGGGGCCTGGTACATGGGCTCGGCGATCGATGACACCCGCTTCTCCGTCTACGCGGTGCCCGCCGAGGGCGTCAGCCTGGAGAAGCTGGAGGAGGCGCTCGACCGGGTGCTGCGCCGCGCACCCACCGAGGCGCTGGACCCGGAGGCGATCGAGCGCGCCAAGACCCGGCTGGTGGCCGAGACCGTCTATTCCTCGGACAGCCAGTCCTCGCTCGCCCGCATCTACGGCTCGGCGCTCGCCATCGGCGAGACCATCGAGGAAGTGCGCCGCTGGCCCGTCGACATCGAGGGCGTGAGCAGGGAGCGTCTCGCGGCGGTGGCCGAGCGCTACCTTGCCCCGGCCCGCTCCGTGACCGGCTACCTCATCAAGACGCGCGATCCCGCCGCCCCGGTCACCGTCGCGGCCGCCTGAGGCGCCGCAGCCGACATCCCGGGCCGCACCCGCACAAGAACAACGAGGTTCCCATGAACTTGGCCGAGACGCCCACCCGCACCGCGACCTCGCCCACCCAGGCGAAATCCGTCGCCGCCGTCGGCGGGGTCGAGGCGTGGCACGTCGAATCTCCGGTCGTGCCGATGGTGGCGCTGGCCTTCACCTTCGAGGGCGGCGCCGCGCAGGATCCGGAGGGCAAGGCTGGCTGCGCCCAGATGCTGGCGCGCCTCCTCGACGAGGGCGCGGGCGATCTCACCTCCGACGCCTTCCAGGAGCGCCTCGCGGCCCGCGCCATCGAGCTCTCGTTCCATGCCGGGCCCGACGCGGTCGGCGGCTCGCTGAAGACCCTCGTGAAGCACACCGACGAGGCGATCGATCTCCTCGCGCTGGCGCTGACCAAGCCCCGGCTCGACCAGGACGCGATCGAGCGCGTGCGCGCGCAGACCATCGCGGGCCTCCGCTACCAGCAGAACGACCCGGGTGTGTTGGCCTCGCGGCGCTTCTTCAAGGAGGCCTTCGCCGGCCATCCCTATGGCCGGCCCTCCTCCGGCACGATCGAGAGCATCTCGGCCATCACCCGCGACGATCTCCTCGCCCTGCACGCGCAGGTGATCGGGCGCGGCGCCGTGAAGGTCGCGGCGGTGGGCGCCATCGACGCAGCGGCGCTGGCCGACGCGCTCAGCCGCTCCTTCGGCGCCCTGCCGGAGGCCGGAACGCTGCGCGCCGTGCCGCGCACCACCGTGCAGGATCTCGGCCGCCGCGTCGTCGTCGATCTCGACGTGCCGCAATCGGTGATCCGCTTCGGCATGGCGGGCGTGCCCTGGCGCGACCCGGACTTCATCCCGGCCTACGTGCTGAACCACATCCTCGGCGGCGGCGCCTTCACCTCCCGCCTGTTCCAGGAGGTGCGCGAGAAGCGCGGCCTCGCCTACTCGGTCGGCACCTCACTCGTCAGCCACCGCTCGGCGGCCATGACCTGGGGCTACACCGCCACCAAGAACGAGCGCGTCGGCGAGGCGCTCGCCGTGATCGGCGACGAGATCGGCCGCCTGATCACCGAAGGGCCCTCCGACGAGGAGCTGCAGAAGGCCAAGGACTACCTCACCGGCTCCTACGCGCTCGGCTTCGACACCTCGACCAAGATCGCGCACCAGATCGTGCAGATCGCCTTCGAGGGACTCGGCATGGACTACATCGCGCGCCGCAACGACATGGTGGCGTCGGTGACCCAGGCCGACATCCGGCGCGCCGCGGGCCGCACCTTCGCGGACGGGCGCATGCTCGTCGTCGCCGCCGGCCGGCCGACGGACTTCTGAGCGCGGCCGCGGCGCGCCTGCCCAAGAGGCTGGCAACCGGGCGCGCCGTCACCATCTCAAGGGGCCCGGCCGCCAGCGGACAGGACCCCATGCAGCTCAGCGGACTCCACCACCTCACCGCGATCACGGCCCGGGCGGCGGACAACCTCGCCTTCTACACCCGGATCCTCGGCCTGCGCCTCGTCAAGAAGACGGTGAACCAGGACGATCTCTCGGCCTATCACCTGTTCTACGCGGACGGGATCGCGGCGCCCGGCACCGACATCACCTTCTTCGACTGGCCGGCGCCTCCCGAGCGGCGCGGCGCAAACAGCATCGTGCGCACCGGCCTGCGGGTTGCCGGCCCCGACGCGATCGCGTGGTGGCGCGAGCACCTCGCCCGCGAGGGCGTCGTCCACGCGGTCCCGATCGAGCGGGACGGGCGCCTGACCCTCGATTTCGAGGACGGGGAAGGTCAGCGCCTCAGCCTCGTCGACGATGGCGGCACCGGCCCAGCCCATCCCTGGACCGGCAGCCCGGTGCCGGCGCCCCACCAGATCCGCGGGCTCGGGCCCGTCCGCCTCGCGGTCGCGGAAATCGGGCGCACCGAGGCGGTGCTGACCGAGGTGCTCGGGATGCGCCACGAGCGGACCTTCGAATTGCCCGAGGGGGAGGTCCGGGTCTACGCGATGGGGGAGGGGGGTGCCGGCGCCGAAATCCAGGTGATGCGGGACGCCGCCGCCCCGGCACGCCAGGGCGCGGGCGCGGTGCATCACGTCGCCTTCCGCATCCCGGACGCGGATTACGAGGCCTGGGCCGACCGCCTTAAGGCGCGGCGGATGCCCTCCAGCGGCCCGGTCGACCGCTACTATTTCCGCAGCCTCTACTTCCGCGAGCCGAACGGCATCCTGTTCGAGATCGCTACGGACGGACCCGGCTTCACCGCCGACGAGCCCCTGGAATCCTTGGGCGAGCGCCTCGCCCTGCCGCCCTTCCTGGAGCCGCGCCGGGCCGAGATCGAGGCGGGACTCAAGCCGCTGTGAGCCAGTGGCGACCGGAGGTCTTAAGAATTCAGAGCGGTTCTAGACAGTAGAACCATCCCCCGCATGCGGTGCTGCCATGCCTTGACGGGCGTGCTGCACATGCGAGAAGACGCGCCAAAAGTGGGCGAGATTCGGAGTCACCTTCACCGATGAGCAAGTACAACGAGGAGCGGGTGCTGTCGGTGCACCACTGGACGGACACGCTGTTCTCCTTCCGCACCACCCGCGACCCCTCGTTCCGCTTCCGCAACGGCGAGTTCACCATGATCGGCATCGAGGTCGAGGGCCGGCCGCTCCTGCGCGCCTACTCGGTGGTCTCGGCCAATTACGAGGAGGAGCTGGAGTTCTTCTCCATCAAGGTCCCGAACGGCCCGCTGACGAGCAAGCTCCAGCACCTCAAGGTCGGCGATCCGATCATGGTCGGCAAGAAGCCGACCGGCACGCTGGTGCTCGACAACCTGCTGCCGGGCCGCCACCTCTACCTCCTCGGCACCGGCACGGGGCTGGCGCCGTTCCTGTCGATCATCAAGGACCCGGAGACCTACGAGCGCTTCGAGCGCGTGGTGCTGGTGCATGGCTGCCGGCAGGTCTCCGAGCTCGCCTACGGCGAGACGATCACGCAGGATCTGCCGCGCCACGAGTTCCTGGGCGACATGATCAGCCAGCAGCTGGTCTACTATCCCACCGTGACGCGCGAGCCGTTCCGCAACCGGGGCCGGATCACCGACCTGATGGTGTCGGGCAAGCTGTTTGCGGATGTGGGCCTGCCGGCGATGAGCCGGGAGGCGGACCGGTTCATGCTGTGCGGCAGCCCGGAGATGATCCGCGACACGCGCCAGCTCCTGACTGAGGGCGGCTACGAGGAGGGCAACCACGGCGAGGCCGGGCACTTCGTCATCGAGAAGGCCTTCGTCGAGAAATAGGCGGCCCCGATGCGGGCCGTGTTCGTCGCGGGCGCCGGGACCGAGATCGGCAAGACCTACGTCACCGCGGCGCTGGTCCGGCGCCTGCGGGCGATGGGCCGCCCCGTCCGCGCCCTGAAGCCCCTCGCCAGTGGCGTCCCGTCCCTCGACCATCCGGATTTCTCGGAGAGCGACACGGCCCGGTTGCTCGCCGCGCAAGGCCTGCCAGTGACGCGGGAAACGGTCGCCGCCTGCTCGCCCTGGCGCTTCCTGGCGCCCCTCGCCCCCGATCTCGCTGCCGCCCGCGAGGGCCGCAGCCTCGCGCACTCTGATCTGGTACGCTGGTGCGCGGCGCAGATCGCGGCCGCGGAGCCCGGCACCACCGTGGTGATCGAGGGCGTCGGCGGCCTGATGAGCCCGATCACCGCGGCCGAGACCGGCCTCGACTGGCTCAAAGCCCTGCGCCTGCCCGCTCTCCTCGTCTCCGGCAGCTATCTCGGCGCGATCAGCCACGCGTTGACGGCGACCGAGACCCTGCGGGCGCATGCCTGCCCCCTCGTCGCCGTCGCGGTGAGCGAGAGCGCTGGTGCGCCGACGCCGCCGGAAACCGTCGCCGGGGCGATCGCGGGCCGGATCGCCGCGCCCGTCTTCTGCCTGCGGCGGGGGGAGGAATGCCCCGAGGCGCTGGCCGCCCTCGCGGCCGGGTGAGCGGAGCCGCGGGCTGCGGCCGACACGAGCGCGTGATTCCCGTCCCGCTGCCGCGCCCCGGCCCTGGACGAGCGGCCGCCGCCTTCTACCTTCGCGGAAAACGGCCAGACCCGAATCGGCGCGGCCCGACGGCGGAGTCGTTCCCGTGAGCCAGCTCGCAACCCATGAGATCGCAGCCCGCGAGGGTGCGGGTGGGCAGCGCGGCGGGACGGTCCGGCCCGCGATCCTGCTCGGCGCGCTCGGCATCGTCTACGGCGACATCGGCACGAGCCCGCTCTACGCCTTCAAGGAGGCGGTGCGGGCAGCGAGCCGCAGCACCGGCACCGCCGAGCCGGCGGCCGTGATCGGCGCCGTCTCGCTGATCCTGTGGGCGCTGATCCTCATCGTCTCGCTGAAATACGCGGTCCTGATCCTGCGGGCCGACAACCGGGGCGAGGGCGGCATCGTCGCCATGCTGGCGCTGCTCGGCGCCCGCCACGCCAAGCCCGGATCCTGGCAGGCGCTCCTCCTCGTGGTCGGCCTGATCGGCGCGGCCCTCCTCTATGGCGACGGCGCGATCACGCCCGCGATCTCGGTCCTCTCGGCGGTCGAGGGCCTCAAGGTCGACGCGCCCGCCCTCCACCGGTTCGTGGTGCCGATCACGCTGGCGATCCTGGTCGGGCTGTTCCTTGTCCAGAGCAAGGGCGTCGCCTTCATCGGTCGCATCTTCGGTCCCGTGATGCTGGTCTGGTTCGGCGTGCTGGCGCTGCTCGGCGTCGGCGGCATCCTGCACCGGCCGGAGATCCTGCGGGCCTTGAACCCGTTCGAGGCGTTCGACTTCCTGACGCATGCGGGCTGGCACGTCAGCTTCGCGATGCTCGGCGCCGCCTTCCTGGCAGTGACGGGTGGCGAGGCGATGTACGCCGATCTCGGCCATTTCGGCGCCCGGGCGATCCGCCTCGCGTGGTTCGCCCTCGTGCTGCCGGCCCTCGTGATCAACTATTTCGGCCAGGGCGCGGTCCTCCTCGCCGAGCCTGCCGCGATCGAGAACCCGTTCTACGCGCTCGCCCCGGACTGGGCGCATTATCCCCTCATCGCGCTCGCGACGCTCGCCACCGTGATCGCCTCGCAGGCCATCATCTCGGGCGTGTTCTCTCTGACCCAGCAGGCGATCCAGCTCGGCTTCCTGCCGACCATGCGCATCGTCCAGACCGCGTCGGACGAGCGCGGCCAGATCTACGTGCCCGCCGTGAACGGGCTCCTCGCCATCGCGACGCTGACCGCCGTCGTCGTGTTCGGCTCGTCCGACGCCCTGGCCGGCGCCTACGGCATCGCGGTCTCGATGCTGATGGCGATCACCACGCTGCTCGCCGCCCTGATCGCGCTCAAATGGGGCTACAACCCCGTCGCGGTGGCGGCCGTGAATGGCTTCTTCCTCGTCATCGACCTCGTCTTCCTCGGCGCCAACAGTGTGAAGCTGTTCGAGGGCGGCTGGTTTCCGCTGGTGCTGGCGGGCTTCGTCGCCATGATGATGCTGACCTGGAAGAAGGGCACGGCGATCATCGAGGAGACCCGCGCGTCCCTGCGCATGCCGGAGGCCGACTTCCTGGAGCGGCTGCGGCAGGACCCGCCGGTGCGGCTCCCCTGCGCAGCGGCGTACCTCTCCTCCGCCACCCACGGCATCCCGCTGCCCCTCTCGCGCTTCCTCGAGCGCAGCCACGCGCTGGCCGAGCGCCTTCTCATCATCACCGCGCTCTACGAGGAGACCCCGACCGTGCCCGACAGCGTGCGGGCCGAGGTCTCGCAGATCGCCCCCGACTTCTACCGGATCGTCCTGCGCTACGGCTTCATGCAGGACGCCTCGATCCCCGAGGGCCTAGCCTGCGCGGTCGGGCACGGCCTGCTGCCGCCCGAATTCGTGGAGGACGTCACGGTCTTCATCGGCCACGAGACGGTGATCCCGCGGGACGACCGGCGCGGCATGTCGCACTGGCGGGAGAAGCTGTTCGCCTTCATGCAGCGCAACGGCGAGCGCACGGGCGCCTACTTCTGCGTGCCGACCCGGCAGGTGATCGAGGTGGGCACCGAGATCGAGATCTGATCGCGCGGCCCTGCCGGGTCACGCGGCCCTGTCGGGTCACGCGGCCAGGAGGGCGGGGGAGACCTCGATCCGGTTCCGGCCGTTGCGCTTGGCGCGGTAGAGGGCGGCGTCGGCCCGGCGCAGGAGCGCGTCGAGGTCCCGCCCCGTAGCCGGGGCGCCCGCCGCGCCGATGCTCACGCTGACCGAGAGCGCGGGCAGGCTCGGAACCGAGAGGCGGGCCACTGCCGCGCGGATCAGCCCGGCGTGGCGGAGCGCGCCCTCGACGTCGCGGCCGGGCAGCACGCAGGCGAATTCCTCTCCGCCCATCCGGCCGAACAGGGCGCCGGGCGGCAACAGGGCCTGCACGATGCAGCAGAAACCCACCAGCACCCCGTCGCCGACCATGTGGCCGTGGGCGTCGTTGATGCTCTTGAAATGGTCGAGGTCGAACAGGAGGAGGGTCACCGGCCGGGCGGGATCGGCGAGCAGGGCCTCCGCGCCCGCCACCAGGGCGCGGCGGCTCGCGACGCCGGTCAGCGGGTCGGTCTCGGCCGCCTGCCGCTGCACCCGCTCGACCCGCTCCTTGGTGAGCGCCATGAAGGTGAAGGCGATCGCGACCGTGAACAGCATGCCGGCAAAGCACAGGATCGCGAGCCAGGCGGATTGCATCAGGTTCTGGTTCGTCGGCAGCGGGGTCAGGAGCGCCAGGGGGATGCGCACGTAGTAGACGAGCCCGTAGGCGCCGAGCAGGATCATCGCCGGGTAGCGGGAGACCAGGGCCTCGCCCCGCCCGCGCCAGATCTCGTAGGCGCAAGCGGCGCAGAACGTCCCGGCGACGGCCGAGGCGAGGATGACCCGGGCCGCCAGCGAGCCGTAGAATTCGGGCACGAGGCAGAGGCAGCCCCAGAGGGCGCCGCCGGACAGGGCGAGGCCGAGGCGGAGAGGGCGCCCCTCGAAGGCGCGAACGCCGCTCCAGATCAGGCCGTAGGCCCCGATCATCACGGTGTTGGCGACGCCGACCGAGACCGCATCGGGGATCACCCCGCGCAGGGCGAGCAGGCCCGAGGCCACGGCGCCGGCGATGTGCGCGACGCCCCAGATCGCCAGCGAGCGAGCCCGGCGGTCCTGCCCCCAGGACAGGAGGAACAGGGTGCCGACCATGAACGTGACGATCACGGTCACGAGCAGCAGGGTCGGGGTGTCGAGACGCATCGATCCGTTCCGGTGCCGGCCCGGCTCGCCCGGGCATCGCTGCCGGTCGAATCGATAGACGGCCCATGCTGTCGGGTTCGTAAAGGCGAACCCGCGAATGCAACCTACCCGGGGCAGGGTGCGGTCTCAACGGTTGCAGGTCGAGGACGGGCCTGATCTTCGCCCCGACAGGTTCGATCGGGGCGGCCTGTGGCCGGACTGCATCGAGAAATCTGAATACTGTCTTCAGGATTCCGGGTCGGCCGACCGACGCGCGGGCGGCGTCGGCCCGAGTGGGGTGATGCGCAGGGTGGTGATGCGGTTCTTGGCCTTGCGCAGGACCTGGAAGCGGAAGCCGTGGAAGTTGAAGGCGGTGCCCTGGTCGGGGATCGCCCGCGCCTCGTGGATCACGAGGCCGGCGATGGTCGTCGCCTCGTCGTCGGGCAGGTTCCAGTCCATCGCCCGGTTGAGATCGCGGATCGGGACGGAGCCGTCCGCGTTCACCGAGCCGTCGCCTTGCGGGCGCACGCCCGAGACCGTGACGTCGTGCTCGTCAGCGATGTCGCCCACGATCTCCTCGAGGATGTCCTCCAGGGTCACGAGCCCCATTACCTCGCCGTACTCGTCGACGACGAGGGCGAAGTGGGTCTTCTTGGTGAGGAAGGCCTTGAGCTGGTCGCGCAGCGAGGTCGTGCCCGGCACGAACCACGTCTCCAGCGCCAGCGCCTCGACCTTGAGGCCGGACGCGTCGCCGCCCGCCGCGTCGAGGGCGCGCAGCAGGTCCTTGGCGTGGAGCACGCCCACGATGTTCTCCGAGCTGCCCCGCCAGAGCGGCATCCGCGTGTAGGGCGAGGACAGCACCTCGCGCACGATCTCCTCGGAGGGCAGGTCCGCGTTGATCGTGCGCATCTTGGTGCGGTGGACCATCACCTCCGAGACCGTGAGGTCGGAGAGGTCGAGGAGGCCGCCCAGCATGTCGCGCTCGGCCTTGGCGACGCCGCCCTCCCGGTGGAGGAGCGCCACCTGGCCGCGGATCTCTTCCGTGGCCGAGAGGATCGACTGATGCTCGCCGATGGTGATGCCGAAGGGGCGCAGCATCAGCCGCACGAGGTTCTCGATGGCGATGGCGAGCGGCCCGAGGAGCGCCACCGTGAAGGCGACGGGCCGGGCCATCAGGAGGGCCGCACGATCGGGCTTCGAGATGGCGAGCGTCTTCGGCAGCACCTCCGCGAAGACGATGACGAGCACCGACATCGCCCCCGTGGCGTAAAGGACGCCGCTCTTGCCGAAGATCGAGGTCAGCACGCTGGTCGTGAAGGCCGAGGCGCCGATCGCCACGATGTTGTAGCCGATCAGCATGGAGCCGATGAAGCGCTCCCGGATCGCCAGGATCCGGTTGACGATGCCCGCCCGCGGGTCGCCCGATGTCTCGAGGGATAGCATGCGCGCCCGCGAGGCCGCGGTGAAGGCCGTCTCGGCGCCCGCGAAGAAGGCCGAGAGCAGGAGCGAGATCGTCACGATGCTCGCGGCGAGCCAGAGGTCGGTGTGGGATTCCATCGGACCCGTATCGTCTCCGCGCGGCCGGTGTGCCGAGGAAACCGCGCGGCGTGAGCGCCCGTCTTAGAGGATTCCGGTTCCCGAAGGGACTGGCGAGGGGATGGGCGAGGGAGCGGGTGAAGGGATGGGATCGCGCTCCGTCCGCGGCAGCGCCCGGGCCGCGACGAGGCCGAGCGTCGCGAGGGCGAGGGCGAGACCGAGTGACAGGCCGGTCGCGCCGGCCACCGTTCGGAGCGCGGCGGACGCGAGCGGCGAGGCGATCAGGAGGGCCCGCTCTGCCCCGCTCAGCCCGCCGCGGCGATGCGCCTCGATCGCGAGGAGCGCGCTCGCCGGCACCAGCGGCGCGAGGTCGTAGAGGGGGACGTAGGGCGAGACGAGGGGGGCGGCGGCGAGGAGGGCAGCCGCCCTCAGGGTCAGGGGCGCGCCGCTCGCCCAGACGCGCCACGCCGTGCCGATCGCCAGGAGGGCGACCGCGACCTGCGCGGCCCAGGCCGCGGCGATCGGGCCGCCGAGAAGCCGCACCGCCCCGAAGGCGCTGGCGTTGATGTCGAGGCCCGACCACGCCTCCCGCAGCGCGAGGCGGTTCGTCTCGGCGAGGGTGCCGAGGAAGGCCTGCCAGGGCGCGAGGCCGAAGGCCAGGACGGAGAGGGCGCAGAGCCCACCGAGGGCCCCCGCGAAGGCGGCGAGCGCGCGCCAGCGCCCGGTGACGAGGAGGAGGGCGGGGGCGAGGGCGGCGAGTTGCGGCTTGTAGGCGACGCAGGCGAGGAGCACACCCGCCAGGACCGGCCGCCGGTCGATGCGCAGCGCGCCGAGCGTCAGGAGCCCGGCGGTGAGAAGCCCGTTCTGCCCGTAGGCGAGATTGCACAGCACGAGCGGGTGGGCGCAGGCGATCAGGACGGCGTCGCGGCTGTCGGTCGCTTGTCGAAGGGCGAGGACGAACAGGCCGAGGGTGAGCAGCATCCAGAGCGGGAAGGCGGCCCCGTAGGGCATGAGGCCGAGGAGCGCTGCCGGCAGCAGGAAGACCGGCGGATAGTGCCACGCGAAGCGGTCCGCGTCTGGGCCGAAGACGGCGGCCTGCGCGGCGAGATGGGCCTGCAGGTCGTAGGGGGTGGCGGCCCGTCCCTCCAGCGCCGCCCGTCCGGCGAGCCAGACCTGCGAGAAGTCGTAGCCGAGGAGCTCCCCGAGCCAGTTCCGCATCGGGACCGGCCCGGTGCCGAGCAGCCCGAAGGCGATGAGGAGAGTCAGCGGCACCAGGGCGAGCGCGGCGCGGCGGGCGAAGGCGTGCAGCCGGGCGTCGCTCGTCAGAAGCCCCGCGAGGTCCCGCCGCAACCCGCTTCCGGCTCTTGCAACGCTGATGGGGACGTTCATGGGCCGACCCGCCGCTCTGGACCGCGGCCAGGATAGGCGCAATTCGTTAATGCCGGCCCGCCGGGACGGACTGCGTGACCCCGGACACCGACGGGGAGGGCGGTCAGCCCGCCCGCAACTCGTCGTCGAGGAAGGCGCGCACCTCGGCCCGGTCGATGCCCGGCGCGATGAAGCTCTTGCCGATGCCGCGGGCGAGGATGAAGGTCAGGGCGCCGTCGCGGACCTTCTTGTCCTGGGCCATCGCGTCGAGGATCGCCTCGGCGTCGCCGCAGCCGCCGGGGACCTGCTGCAGGCGGGTCGGCAGGCCGGCGAGCGCCAGGTGATTGGCCACGCGCCCCGCCTCCTGGCCGGGGCAGAGGCCGAGCCGGGCCGAGAAGCGGAAGGCGAGGGAGAGGCCGATCGCGACGCCCTCGCCGTGGACGAGGCGCCCGGAATCGTAGCCTGTCAGCCGCTCCAGGGCGTGGCCGAAGGTGTGGCCGAGGTTGAGAAGGGCCCGCTCCCCGTCCTCGCGCTCGTCGCGCACCACGACGGCGGCCTTGGCCCGGCAGCAGATCGCCACCGCCTCGTCGCGCTCCGGCCCACCCGCGAAGAGGCCGCGCCAATTCGCCTCGCACCACGCGAAGAAGCCCGCATCGCCGATCAGGCCGTACTTCGCGACCTCCGCGTAGCCTGCCCGCATCTCGCGCTGGGTGAGGGTGTCGAGGGCGGCGGTGTCGGCCAGCACCAGGCGGGGCTGGTGGAAGGCGCCGATCAGGTTCTTGCCGAGCGGCGAATTGATGCCGGTCTTGCCGCCGACCGAGGAATCGACCTGCGCGAGCAGCGTCGTCGGGGCCTGGACGAAGCGGACGCCCCGCCGCAGCGTCGCCGCCGCGAACCCCGCGAGGTCGCCGACCACGCCGCCGCCGAGGGCCACGACGAGGTCGTTGCGCTCGACCCTGTGGGCGAGGAGCCCGTCCGAGACGGCGGCGTAGGTCGCGTAGGATTTCGAGGCCTCGCCCGGCGCCACCGCGATCACGCCCGAGCGTAGGCCCGCCGCCTCGAGGCTTTCCCGCACCCGGTCGCCGTAGAGGGCGGCCACGGTCTCGTCGGTGACGATGACGGCCGCCCGCGCGCCGAGCGCGGCCACGCGGGCGCCTGCGCTCGCGAGCAGGCCCCGCCCGATCAGGATGTCGTAGTCGCGTCCTCCGTCGAGGGGGACGTGCACGGTGAGGGGGGCGCGCTCGGTCTCGGTCACGGTCTCGATCACTGGGCGGCGACGCCGCGGTTGGTGGGGCCGGTGAGATGGGCGTCGATGGCTTCGAGCACGTCCTGCACCACCCGGTCGTGGGAGACGTCGCGGGAGAGCACCATCACGTCGGCGCCGCCGTAGACGGGGTGGCGCGCCTCCATGAGCAGGCGCATCGTCTCCTCCGGATCCTCGGTCTGGAGGAGGGGCCGGTTGCCGCGCTTGCGCACCCGCCGCATCAGCACGTCGAGATCGGCCTTGAGCCAGACCGAGACGCCGCCCTCGGCGATGCGGGCCCGGGTGGATTCGCGCATGAAGGCGCCCCCGCCCGTGGCGAGCACCATCGGGCCCTCGCGGATCAGGCGGGAGATCACCCGCTCCTCGCCCTCGCGGAAGCTCGGCTCCCCGTAGATCGCGAAGATGTCGGGGATCGAGAGGCCGGCCGCGGCCTCGATCTCGTTGTCGGCGTCCTTGAAGATCATGCCGAGGCGGCCGGCCAGGCGCCGGCCGACCGTGCTCTTGCCCGCACCCATGAGCCCGACGAGCACGATCGACCGCGGCCCGAGGGCCCGGCGCAAGCGCAGTTCGATCGGTTCGCCTGCCGGTTCAGGCTCTGTCATGGCTCGGATCTACGCATCGACCAGTCTGCACGGAAAGCAGGGGTCTTACCGCGTTTTGCGGCGGGCGTGAAACACCGGAGGCGTGTTCCTCCGCCCGCAGCGGCGCGACGTCCGCGCGCCGGGACCGGCGGATCGCCGCGAAGCGGTTGCTGTGGCTTCGCGGACCTTGCCATCGTCCGGCTCGCGTGATGGAACCCCTTGACGCCGCAGCGCAACACCCGCCCCCGCGCCCGCCCGAGGTTCGCCCGACGTGCCGACCCTGTTCCGTTTCATCGCCACGCTCGCGGTCCTGGCCGGCCTCGTCTTCGCCGGCATGTTCGCCCTGGCGACCTTCGTGGAGCCGACCCCGCGGGAGATGAGCGTGACGATCCCCGCCGCGAAGCTCCAGCCGGGCAACCGGTGACGCGCGGGCGCGACCGCGCGGAAGGGGCCGGGAGACCGGCCAAGCTGCAGGCCAAGCTGCAGGCCAAGCCGGCGCCCGAGATCGCGGCCTATCTCGATATGCTGGCCGCCGAGCGGGGGGCGGCGCGCAACACCCTCGACGCCTACCGGCGCGACCTCGACGATTATCTCGACTTCCTGTCCGAGGAGGGGGTCGATCCGGCCGAGGTCGAGGTCGGGACCCTGCGGGCCTACCTGGCGGGGCTGGACACCCGGGGCCTGAAGAGCGCCTCGGCCGCCCGCCGCCTCTCCTGCATCCGCGGCTTCCACAAGTTCCTCTACGCGGAGGGGATGGCTGAGGGGGACCCGAGCGCGCCGGTCGCCGGACCCCGCCGCGGGCGCGCCCTGCCGAAGGTACTCTCGGTCGCCGAGGTGGACCGCCTCATCGCGGTCGCCCGCGAGGGGGCGGCGGCCGCGGATGCGGGCCCTGGGGGGCTCGGCCGGGCGCGGCGGATGCTGTGCCTGATCGAGCTCCTCTACGCCACGGGCCTGCGCGTCTCGGAGCTGATCGCGCTGCCGCGCAGCGCGGCCTCGGCGCGGGAGCGCTTCCTCGTGGTCAAGGGCAAGGGCGGCCGCGAGCGCCTCGTCCCGCTGACCGAGATGGCGCGGGCCGCCATGCGCGATCACCTCGCGGCGAGCCCCTCCGAGAGCGCCTGGCTGTTCCCGGCCGACAGCGAGAGCGGCCACCTGACGCGCCAGGCCTTCGCCCGCGACCTGAAGGTCGCGGCGGGCGCGGCGGGCCTGCGGGCCGACCGCGTCAGCCCCCACGTCCTGCGCCACGCCTTCGCGAGCCATCTCCTGCAGAACGGTGCGGACCTGCGCATCGTGCAGGAGCTGCTCGGCCACGCCGACATCTCGACGACCCAGATCTACACCCACGTCCTCGACGAGCGCCTGAAGGGCATGGTGCGCGACCTGCACCCGCTGATGGACGAGGCGGACGAGGCGCCGGCCGAGGCGTGAGGCGCCGAAGGCGCCCGGCAGCCTCGGGGCCACCCCGGGTTGAGCCCTACCCCACCGCGCGCTAAGCGATCGGCTCCCGCGTCCGAACCGTCCCGAAACACTCCGATGTCGTCATGGAAGCAGGCCGTCGCGCGCGCCTTCGACGGCGCCGAGGGCTACGACCGGGCCGCCGGCGTCCAGGCGCGGGTCGCGGCGAGCCTCGTGGAGCGGATCGCGGGCCTGCCGCTGGGGCCCCGCCCCCGTGTGCTGGAAATCGGCTGCGGCACCGGCTTCCTCACGCGGGCCCTGCGCGAGCGGCTCGCCCCCCGCGCGCTCCTGGCTACCGACATCGCCCCCGGCATGGTCGCGCGGGCGAAGGCGCGGGCGCCGGACGGTCCCGATCTCCGCTATCTCGTGATGGACGGCGAGCGTCCCTGCCTCGCCCCCGGCCCCCGCTTCGACCTGATCGCCTCGAGCCTCGCCGCGCAATGGTTCGAGGACCTGCCGGGCGCGGTCGCGGGCCTGAGCCATCTCCTCGCCCCGGGCGGCTGGCTCGCCCTGGCGACGCTGGCCGAGGGTACCTTCGGTGAATGGGGCCGCGCGCACGCGACGTCCGGCACCCGGGCCGCCACCCCGGCCTATCCGCCGCTGCGGACGCTGCGGGCGCTGGCGCCGCCCGGCTGCACGCTGAGCGTGGCGGAGGAGCCGTTCGTGGAAGCGCACCCGGACGGGCGCGCCTTCCTCGCCGCACTCCGGGCGATCGGGGCCCGCACGCCCGGGGAGGGCGGCCGGCCCCTGTCCCCGGGAGCGTTGCGCCGGGTGCTGCGGAGCTTCGAGGCGGACGGCGCCCGGGTCACCTACCGGGTCGCCACCTGCCTCGTCCGGCGCGAGCCCGGTCAGGCCGCCGAGACGTCGACCCGGATGTTGCCGCGGGTCGCGTGCGAGTAGGGGCAGACCACGTCGGCCCGTTGCACGAGCGCCTGCGCCGTATCGTGGTCGATACCCGGCAGCGTCGCCTTCAGGGTCACGGTGAGGCCGAAGCCGCTGCCGTCCTCGCGCTTGCCGATGCCGACGCTCGACTCGACCTTGGCGTCGTCGGAGATCTTCACCTTGTCCTGCGCGGCCACGAACTTGATCGCGCCGAGGAAGCAGGCGGCGTAGCCCGCGGCGAAGAGTTGCTCCGGGTTGGTGCCGGCACCGCCGCCGCCGCCAAGTTCCTTCGGCGTGGCGAGCCGGAGGTCGAGCCGGCCGTCATCCGTCGCGGCCGAGCCCTCGCGGCCACCGGTGGCGTGTGCATGAGCGGTATACAGCGCTTGCATGATGAACTCCTCTGATGAGCGGCCCGGCCGCATCGGGAAACAGCGAAAAAATAGGACCGGATTGACATGTGATAGTGCATTCCGGTGTGGCGGACCGGATTTTGCACCGCGAGCCTGCCGAGGCCCGAAGGTCAATTGCGCACGATCGATATCCGTCTCTCGCATGTTTTTCGATTGCGCGCAACTGAATTGAGGGTTGTGCCTCGATTGTGCGCACCCGGCGAGTTGACTAGGATGTTGGGGTTCGTGAGTTTTTTCCGCGTCGCGGCGCGGAGAGGGGAGTGACGCGCATGCCGGGCCGGTCAGACCCGCGTGGAGGGGAACCGAGGGGCGCCGGCGCGGGATCCGTCTCCGCCGTCGCGCCGAACGAGGACCAGCGCCTCGGCGCCCAGCTCTGCTTCGCCGTCTACGCTGCGGCGCACGCGTTCGGCCGCGCCTACAGGGCGCTCCTCGGCGAGCACGATCTCACCTATCCGCAATATCTCGTGCTGCTCGTCCTCTGGGAGGAGGAGGGGCTGACGGTGAAGGAGATCGGCACCCGTCTGTTCCTCGATTCGGGCACGCTGACGCCGCTCCTGAAGCGGCTGGAAGCCTCGGGCCATGTCCGCCGCGCCCGCGACCGGGCCGACGAGCGGCAGGTGAGCATCTTCCTGACGCCGAAGGGGCGCAGCCTGCAGGAGCGCCTCGCCTGCATTCCCGATCAGGCCGGCGGCATGACCGGCCTCGACCTCGACACGCGCCACGCCCTCCTCGACCACCTCGTCACCCTGAGGACGGGCCTGCACGAGGGCGCGCTCGCCGAGAAGCCGGCGCCGGAGAGCGCCGACGCCGCCTGAGTGCAGGGATCGGGCAAGGAAAAGGCCGCCCCCGCGTCGCGAGGGCGGCCCGTTCGTCCGAACCTGCGGCCCGAGCCTTACGACTGGGTCTTGAGATAGGCGATTAGGTCGCTGAGCTTCTTGTCGTCCTTCAGGCCCGGGTAGACCATCTTGTTGCCCGGCACCTTGGCCTTCGGGTCCTTCAGCCACTCCTTGAGGTTCGCCTCGTCCCAGGTGAGGCCCGAGCCCTTCAGTGCGGCGGAATAGTTGTAGCCCTCGTGCACGCCCGCCTTGCGGCCGACGACGCCCTTCAGGTCCGGCCCGACGCCGTTCTTGCCGAAGGCGTGGCAGGCCTTGCAGGGCGCGAACGCCTTCTCGCCGGCCGCCGCGTCGCCGGCGTCCTGCGCCTGGGCGGAGATCGGCAGCATCAGCGCGAGGGCGGCGCCGAGAATGAGGTGACGCATCTTTTTTCCTCCGTGGTGACGGTCGTGTGAGACCACCGGGGCTTATAGCCGAGCTTGGCGTTTAGAACAGATCGAGACTGCGAACGCTAGGCCGGCATCTAGGGCATCTGCGACGAAAGGAAGCCCTGACGCCGCAAATCGGTTCCGGATGCGCGCCGCGCGCCTTTCGGCTAGAACGGCGCGTGGGACCGAGCGCGACCTTGAGCCTCCGAACCTGAGCGCGCGCTGAAGGCGGATCCTTCCGCCGGCCGAACATCTGGGAGAACGCCATGTCGATCGCCTTCCCCGCCCCCGACCCGGAGATCGTCGCGCGCCGCGAGGCGATCATCGAGGGCCTGCGCCCCCTCGTGGCGGCCGAGGCGCTGATCACCAGCGAGGACGAGCGCCGCGCCTTCGAGACGGACGGGCTCACCGCCTACCGCAAGATGCCGCTCGCCGTGATCCTGCCCTCGACCACCGAGGAGGTCTCCGCGGTGATGGCCTATTGCCACCGCAACGGCGTGCGGGTGGTGCCCCGCGGGGCGGGAACCTCGCTGGCGGGCGGCGCCATCGCGCAGGAGGACGCGGTGATCCTCGGCGTCGGCAAGATGACCCGCGTCCTCGACCTCGACTTCGCCAACCGCACCGCGCGGGTGCAGTCCGGCATCACCAACCTCGCGATCTCGGGCGCGGTCAGCCACGAGGGCTTCTTCTACGCCCCCGACCCGTCGAGCCAGCTCGCCTGCACCATCGCGGGCAACATCGCCATGAACTCGGGCGGCGCGCATTGCCTGAAATACGGGGTGACCACCAACAACCTGCTCGGCGTCACCCTGGTGATGAACGACGGCACCGTGGTCGAGATCGGCGGCCAGCACCTCGACAGCGGCGGCTACGATCTCCTCGGCCTGATCTGCGGCTCGGAAGGGCAGCTCGGCGTCGTCACGGAGGCCACGGTGCGCATCCTGCGGGCGGCGGAAGGGGCGCGGCCCGCCCTCGTCGGCTTCTCCTCGGTGGAGGATGCGGGCGATTGCGTCGCGGCGATCATCGGGGCCGGCATCATCCCGGTGGCGATCGAGTACATGGACCGCGAGGCGATCCTGATCACCGAGGATTTCGCGCAGGCCGGCTATCCCCGCGACGCCGAGGCGATGCTGATCATCGAGGTCGAGGGCTCGGACGCCGAGATCGACGACATGCTCGGCCGCATCGCGTCGATCGCCGAAGGCTTCCGGCCGACGAGCCTCAAGGTGTCCCGTTCCGAGGCCGAGAGCGCCGCGATCTGGAAGGGGCGGAAATCCGCCTTCGGCGCCACGGGCCGCATCTCGGACTACATCTGCATGGACGGCACCATCCCGACCGGGCGCCTCGGCCACGTGCTGGAGCGCATCGGCGCGATCTGCGCCCGCCACAGCCTCCGGGTCGCCAACGTCTTCCACGCGGGCGACGGCAACCTGCACCCGCTGATCCTGTTCGACATCAACAAGCCGGGCGAGCTGCAGAAGGCGGAGGAAGCGGGCGACGAGATCCTGAAGCTCTGCGTCGAGGTCGGCGGCTGCCTCACCGGCGAGCACGGCGTCGGCATCGAGAAGCGGGAGCTGATGCGCTTCCAGTACAGCCAAGCGGACCTCGAGCAGCAGATGCGGGTCAAGAACGTGTTCGACCCGGCCTGGCTGATGAACCCCGCCAAGGTCTTCCCCCTGGACGGCCGCATCGCGGCCTGAGCGCCGCCGGTGACGGCCCGTCCGGCGCCGTCACGCCCCGAGGACGCCGCGACGGCGGAACGTCGAGCGCGGGTCCCCTCTCCCGTTCGGGAGAGGTCGCGTGCGCGACAGTGTACCGGGTGAGGGGGACGACCTCTCCGCAGAGGTCGCAGGGCGTCGTGCTCCGTCCGGACGCCTGAGGTCCCTCACCCCAGCCCTCTCCCGACACGGGAGAGGGGGCACGGCTCCCGACCCGAACACCCCACGAGGATCCGTCCCGTCATGGCCGGCGCCACCCTGTCATCCACCCTGCCGCCCCGGTCCGAGGTCGCACCGGTCACCTTACGCGCGGCGCTGCCGGTCTGGGCGCGCATCGCCGCCCTCTCCTTCGGCGGGCCGGCCGGGCAGATCGCCGTGATGCACCGCATCCTCGTCGAGGAGCGGCGCTGGGTCTCCGAGAGCCGCTTCCTGCACGCGCTGAACTTCTGCACCCTGCTGCCGGGGCCGGAGGCGCAGCAGCTCGCCACCTATATCGGCTGGCTCATGCACGGCACCCGCGGCGGCCTTCTCGCCGGCGGGCTGTTCGTCCTGCCGGGGCTCCTCGCCATCATGGCGCTCAGCTGGATCTACGCCCTCTACGGCGAGGTCGGCCTCGTCGCCGGCCTGTTCTTCGGCCTTAAGGCGGCGGTGCTCGCCATCGTGGCGGAGGCGGTGCTGCGCATCGGCCGCCGGGCGCTGAAGGGCCCCGTCATGGTGGCGCTGGCGGGCGCTTCCTTCGTCGGCATCTTCGTCCTCGACGTGCCGTTCCCCGTCATCGTGCTGGCGGCCGGAGTGATCGGCTATCTCGGCGGCCGGGCCGACCTGCCTCCGTTCAGGGCCGGCGGCCACGGCGCCTCGGCCAGGGACGACGGCGGCCCCTACCTGCTCGGCGACGAGGCCCTTCCGCAGGAGCGGGCCTCGCACGGTCACGTTCCGCGCGTCCTCGGGATCTGGGGAACGCTCTGGCTGGCGCCCGTCCTCGCGCTGCTCGTCCTCCTCGGCCCCGGCGACGTGTTCTCCGAGATCGCGGTGTTCTTCTCCAAGATGGCGATGGTGACCTTCGGGGGGGCCTACGCGGTGCTCACCTACGTCGCCCAGCAGGCGGTCGAGCATTACGGCTGGCTGAAGCCCGGCGAGATGCTGGACGGCCTCGGCATGGCCGAGACCACGCCCGGCCCGCTCATCATGGTCACGCAGTTCGTGGGCTTCCTCGCCGCCTACCGGACGCCGGGCGGCCTGCCGCCCCTCGTCGCGGGCACGCTCGGGGGCCTGCTCACCACCTGGGTCACCTTCGCGCCCTGCTTCCTCTGGATCTTCCTCGGCGCGCCCTACGTCGAGCGGCTGCGGGGCAACCGGGCCCTCGCGGCGGCGCTCGCCTGCGTGACGGCGGCGGTGGTCGGCGTGATCCTGAACCTCGCGGTCTGGTTCGCCCTCCACACGATCTTCCGGGAGGTGCGCACGCTCGCCCTCGGCCCGGTGCGCATCGACGCGCCGGTCCTCGCGAGCCTCGACCCCTACGCCCTCGCCCTCGCGCTCGCCGCCCTCGTCGCGGTGTTCCGGCTCCGGGCCGGGATGGTGACGACGCTCGCCGCCTGCGCCGCGGCCGGGCTCGTCCTGCGCCTCCTCGGCGCGATCTGACGGCGGCGCGGTCCCGGCCTACTTGATCTGCACGCTGTCGACGATCTCGCGGAACTTCGCGAGCGTGCCCTCGCGCTGGTCCTCGCGCACCACGCCGACCGCCCGCAGGTAGCCGTCCGGCGCGAAGCGGATCGTCTGCGAGACCACCACCGGCACGTTCGTCGGCAGGTCGGTCGCCCGGGCCACGATCTCGTGCCAGTCGACGCCGTTCTGCCGGTAGCTCTGCGAGCGCTCGATCACGAAGTCCTTCATGGTCTGGTTGGCGTAGAGCGCGGCGCGGGCGAAGCCGTCGCGCTGCTCGGTCGCGGGCGGGGGCTGCACCGCCTGGGCGAGCACCAGGATCGGCTGCTCGAGATTGACCATCTGGTCCTTCGGCCCCTGCGTCAGCAGCACCGAGTTGCCGGCGAGCACCCGCACCGGCCGGAAGCCGCCGGGGTTTCCGATGCGGAAGGGCAGCGCCTCGACCTGCTGCTCGAGGCTCAGCGCGGGCCGGATCGTCACCCCCGTCACCATGCCCCGCATGGTCTCCTCGGTCTCGGAGCCGGGCAGGGTCTGCGCGATGATGATGCCGGTCACGCTCGGATCACCGACGAGGAGGAGCCATTTCTGGATCGCCGGGCCGCCCGTCCCGCCCTCCGGCGGCTGCTCGCCGGTGTAGAGGACGGCGTCGGCGCCCCCCGCGACCTTGAGGCTCTCGCGCTTCTGCACGACGAAGCCCTGGCTCTTCAGGTTCTCGTCGGTGAAATTCTTCTCGAGATCCGCGTAGGCCGCGGCCGGCAGCTCCACCACCGAGACCGTGGCGCCCCCTCCTTGCGCTCGAAGCCGGAGAAGCGGCGCGAGGGCGCCATGTCGGAGGGCGGCTCGAAGCCGAAGCGGGAGCCCGACGGGAAGACTGGCTCGGCGAGAGCCGGGCCGGCGAGGATCGCGGCGAGGCCGAGTGCCGCGAGCCGGCCCGCGAGCGGGCGAGCGCAGGCACGCGCGGTGGCACGCGCGGTGAAACGGGTGGCGTGACGCAACCGCATCGGACAGGCTTCTCCGCATCTCACCCCGGTTCGGCCGGGGACCAGGCAACGGCCTCGGGCCTTCCCGGGCGACGTCTCCTCCGGATGCGATGGGTCGGCGCCCGTGGCGCCGGTGTCAAGCCGTCCGGCCCGTACCCGGCCGCGTCACGCGGCGCAGCGTCAGGTTGCAGCGCCAGCCCGGGGGCAGGAAGCCCGGCCGCGCGGGAGCCGCGCCGGAGAGGAGGTCGGCCTCCTCCGGCAGGACGCGGTCGACGCCGTGGAAGACCAGGCGCGAGGGTCCCCCGATCACCAGGGCGTCGCCCGGCATCAGCCGCACCGAGCGGGTCGGGTCGCTCCGCCTCAGGCCCCCGTAGCGGAACAGGGCGGGTGCCCCGAGGGAGAGGGACAGGACGGGTGCGTCGAGATCCTCCTCGTCCCGGTCCTGGTGCAGCCCCATCCGGGCCTGCGGCGCGTAGAGGTTGACGAGGCAGGCCTCGGGCGGGGCCGGCCAGGCGGCGAGGCGCTCCCAGGCGTCCCTCGCGACGGCGGGCAGGTCCGGCCAGGGCGCGCCGGTCTCCGGATGCGCCGGCTGGTAGCGGTAGCCCGCCGCGTCCGAGACCCAGCCGAGAGGGCCGCGATTGGTCATGCGGACCGAGAAGGGCTTGCCCGTGCGGGGCATGCGCGGGGTGTAGAAGGGCGCGCGCGAGAGCCCCGCCTCGATCTCCCGCGCGAGCTCGGCCTGCCGCCCGGCGTCGAGATGGCCCCGATGGTGGATCAGACCCGGTGCGAGGATCGCCGCGTCGCCCATCGGCGCCCTCAGCGCTCGCAATAGGCCATGATGCTGCGCACCGGGTTCAGGGAATGGACCTTGACGCCGTACTGGTTCAGCAGCAGCGCCATCATCATCGGCCGGATGTTGGGGTCGCGCTCCATGGCTTTGCGCACGAAGGCGGCGTGGGGCAGGAGCGAGAGCTGCCGCCCGCGCCGCCGGGCCGGCCGCCGCGCATGGCGTGCGGCCGGCCGGGCCTCGCCGGCGCGCGTCTCGGGGACCGCTCGCGCCGTCATGTCAGCCGGTTCCGCGGGCACGAGATTAAATTTTCCGTTGGTCGTCTCGAAATAGAAAGCGACCATATCGTCGTAGGATAGCCCGGAAATAACCTCTTCGTCCCCGTCGTACAGGCTATAGGAGCCGTGCTCGTTCTCGCGAACACGCGAAGGCACAGACAAGATCTGTCGCATGTCTTCCCCCTTGCGGCCAAGGTCGGCAAGCTGAAGAATGCTTAACGGAGTGTCAAGTACGATCCAGTACATTGAGGGCGAATACCGTACAGTAAATTGCAATCTTGCGGAAAAGCCCTGCAATCACCGATGGTTGCGGAATTGTTAGCCGGAACTTTACGATCCGCAGGCAGGGAATACGCGGGCTCTATTCGGCCATGCCGCGACGCCCCGGCATGTACCGGGGTCGGGCCCTGTCCTGGTCCGGGCCGCGTCGCCGACGCAGCCTTCGGCCGTGCACCCTCGGGAGGGCAGGAACGGCGGCGGTGACCAAACGGTTCGGGCCGGATCCACCCTGCGACATCGCGTCCGATGCGAGGCGGCGCTGCGTACCGCCTCGGCGTTCGAACGGTTCGGCACCCTCGCGCGTTTCTGCGGCCTCCGGCGGTTCGGCGGACGGTTGGGGCAAGCGGTTCGGGCAAGCGGTTGGGCAGGAGCGCGCGATGATGAGTTGGCGGCCCATGAACCGGGCGCCCCAGGACGGCCGGTGGATCATCGCCATCGACCGCCACGATCCCGACCGGCGCGCGGTGATCCGCTGGGATCCCCGCCGCTGCGGCGATGCGAGACCCTGGCACGTCGCCTTCTGCGAGCACAGCTACCCGCAGGACGCCTTCACCGACTGGCAGCCGTTTCCCGATTGCCCGAACTGCGCGGAAGCCTCCCCCGCGGCGGAAGCGGGTTGAGGGGCGATCCTCAGGCCGGGACGGGCCGGAGCCCATCCGCCCCGTCGGCGAGCGCGCCGGCGAGGCTCGCCCGGGCACGGCTCACCCGGCTCTTCACCGTGCCCACTTGGCAGCCGAGACGCGCGGCCGCCTCCTCGTAGGTGCAGCCCTCGGCGCCGACGAGGATGAGGGCCTGCTGCTGGGATTGGGGCAGGGCGGCGATCTTCTCCCAGACCGCCCGGAGCGTGCTGGCATCCTCCTGGTCTGCCGGCGCGGTCAGGCGCCCCGCATGGGCGCCGTCCGCGTCCTCGACCTCGCGCTTGGCCCGCCGCATCTCCGTGTAGAACTGGTTGCGCAGGATGGTGAACACCCAGGCGGTGAAGTTGGTGCCGGGCCGGAAGCGCTCCTGGTTCGCCCAGGCCTTGATCATGGTCTCCTGGACGAGGTCGTCGACACGGCTGACATTGCCGCACAGGGACAGGGCGAAGGTCCGCAGCGCCGGCAGTGCCTTGATCAGGTCGTCCCGGAAGCCGGCCGCGACCGCGCGCCCCTGCGCAGCGAGCGCCGCCTCGAAGCGCGTCACGAGGCTCGCGAGGCGCGGGGTCAGCGGCTCCTGCTCGGCGAGGCGGAAATAATCCTGCAGCGGCACCGCGAGGTAATTGCGGATCGCCGCCGACAGATCCTCGCGGCCGAGCTCGGCGATCTCCTCCGCGTCCACCCGCCTCGCGGCGTCCTTCTCTTGAAAGCTGCTTGTCATACCTGATCGAAACCCTCGGCAGCGGAAGCTGAGCCGTAGCACAGCTTGGCCGATTAAAGTGATTCCAATCTCGTTAGCAATCAGAACCTGAACGCATGCTCAACGCGTCCGGGTCCCGGCGCGGGCGTGCGGGCCTCCTGTCGGGACGCCCGGCGGGCGCCCTGAGCGGATCTCCGCCCGTCGGGAGCGGCCCCCCTCTCCCGCGCCGAGGGGTGAAGGACGGCGCCTCGGAGGCGGGGACCGGGAAACCCGTGCGGGCGCGACGCACCCCCTCGGCCTCAATCCGGGTCGATGTCGCGCTCCAGCACGGTCTTCATCAGGACCGTGGTGTCGGCCTTCAGGCGATAGACGAGGGGGATGCCGGTGGCGATCTCGAGGGCCGCGATGGTCGCGGGCGTCATCCGGTCGAGGACCATGACGAGGGCGCGGAGCGAGTTGCCGTGGGCGGCCACCAGCACCCGGTCGCCCGCCATCACGCGGGGCAGGATGGTCTCGATGTAGTAGGGCAGGACGCGGGCGGCGGTGTCCTTCAGGCTCTCGCCGCCGGGGGGCGGCACGTCGTAGGAGCGGCGCCACTGGTGCACCTGCTCGGCGCCCCAGCGCTCGCGGGCATCGTCCTTGTTGAGGCCCGAGAGATCGCCGTAATCGCGCTCGTTGAGGGCCTGGGCGCGGATCACCTCGATGTCGGAGAGGTCCATCTCGCCGAGGATGAGCGAGCAGGTGCGCTGCGCGCGCTTCAGGTTGGAGGTGAAGGCGACGTCGAAGCCGTAGCCCTGGTCCCGCAGCCAGCGCCCGGCCCGGCGGGCCTCCTCGACGCCGAGATCCGTCAGGTCCGGGTCGCGCCAGCCGGTGAACAGCTTCTTCAGGTTCCAGTCGCTCTGGCCGTGGCGAGCGAGGACGAGCAGGCGGTCCATCGGGACGGTTCCTTGTGCGGTTCGGGCAGGGCGTCTCCAGGGACGCTCTACAAGGGCGCTCTAGCAGAGGGGGGGAGGGCGCTGAAGCTTGGGCGCCGTTACAGGCCGAGGACGTCTGTCATGCCGTAGAGGCCGGGCCGCTTCGGGAAGGCCCAGAGCGCGGCCTTCACGGCGCCGCGGGCGAAGATGGCCCGGTCCTCCGCGTGGTGGCTGACCGTGATGCGCTCGCCCGGACCGGCGAAGGTGACGCTGTGGTCGCCGACGACGGTGCCGCCGCGCAGGGTCGCGAAGCCGATGTCGCCGGGGCGGCGGGCACCGGTATGGCCGTCGCGGGTGGAGACCCGCACGTCGGGCAGGCTGACGCCGCGCCCCTCCGCCGCCGCCTCGCCGAGGAGGAGGGCGGTGCCCGAGGGGGCGTCGACCTTCATGCGGTGATGCATCTCGACGATCTCGATGTCGAATTCTTCGCCGAGGGCCGCCGCGACCTTGCGCACGAGCCCCGCCACGAGGTTGACGCCGAGCGACATGTTGCCCGAGCGCACGATGCGGGCATGGTGGGCGGCGGCCGCGAGCTTGGCGAGGTCGTCCTCCGACAGGCCGGTCGTGCCGACGACGTGCACGATGCGCGCCTGCGCGGCGAGCTCGGCGAAGTGGGTGGTGGCGGCGGGCGCCGTGAAGTCGAGGACGCCCTCGGCGGCGGCGAAGACGGGCAGGGGATCGTCGGTCACGGGCACGCCAAGCGGCGGGAGCCCGGCGAGGGTGCCGGCATCCTGGCCGATCGCCGCCGAGCCCGGGCGCTCGATCGCGCCGGCGAGCGTGCACCCTTCCGCCTCCGCCACCGCGCGGATCAGCATCCGCCCCATGCGCCCGTCGGCGCCGACCACGACGAGCCGCATCGTTCCCATCCTGCCGAAGATCGTCCTGTGCGCGGGGTACAGGGTCAGCCTGGGGCTGCCAAGTCCGGTCGGCCGGCCAGACCGCGCGCCCTCTCCCGTTCGGCAAAGGTGACCCGCGCTTCATCCGCGCTCGGGCGGCTCACCCGAACCGGCCGCTACCGCGCGCCCACGACCCGCACCGACCACGTCGCCCAGTAGACCGGCCGGCCGTAGACGCTCGACGCCTCCGTCCCGTCCTCCCGGGGCGCGAGGCGGTCGAGCCAGGTCAGGAAGCCGGCCTTGGCCGAGAAGCTCGCCGGCGTGTCGAGGTTGCCGTAGCGGTCGGTCATCCAGAAATGGTGGGACCGGCCGTAGCGGCCGCTGCCGTCGCCGCCCGAGCGCAGGCCGAGATAGTGGGGCGAGCGCATCGCCGCCACGGGCTCGGCGTACCAGGCCAGCCCGGCCAGCGTCCCGATCGAGAGATCGGCCGTGTACTGCACGCAGAGATCCGCGACCGGTCCGCCCGGGGCGTTGGCCGGCCGGTTGCAGGCGTAGGCCACGGCCCAGCGCTCCATGCCCTTCGCCTTGGCTACGCGCACGCGGCTCGCCGCCGGCAGCGGCTCGGCCACGGTGCGGGGCGCCGACCAGACCCGGTCGGCGGTCAGGTCGCGGCTGGTGCGGAGATACAGGGCGGTGCGCCGCTTGAGGACGGGCTCGTTGCAATCGGAGGGCAGCACGTCCGTGTAGAACCAGTGGTAGACCTGATCGACCACGCTGATCGAGCCGACGAGCCCCTGGGTGTCGAAGCCCTGGCCGGGGCAATGGCCGAGGATCGGCTTGCCGGCCTCGTCGAGCACCGCCGCCGGGCTCGGGTTGTCCGCCTCCCGCGGGCGTCCGCGCCGGCGCCGGCGGCCCGGCTCCTCCTCGGGCTGGAAGGGCACCCAGGCCGGGTTGCCGTCCTCGCCCTTGCCGCGGACGTCGAAGCGCTCGAAATCGTAGGTGCGGGCCTGGATCTGGACGCGGCGGTTGCCGCCCTCCGTCGTCGCGGTGGCGAGGAGGAAGACGTAATAATACTCGTCGCCGGCCCAGTTGCGGCCCGTCACCACCACGGGGTCGCGGGCGCCGATCCCCTCCGCAGCGGCCTCGGCCGGCGCCTCCGCGCGCTCGCGCTCCCGCGCCCGCCGCGCCGCTTGCGGGGGCGCTCGGGCCGGGCGGCCTCGCGCGCCATCTCCCAGAGGCGGTAGCCGGTCGGCGGCAGGGTGGTGGCGAGCTGCTCGGGGCTGCGGCCGGAGCGGACGGAGCCGCCGTCGAGGGGGTTCGTGGCCCGGCGCAACTCGCAAGGGGCGGCCTCTCCGCGGCGCCCGCGGGCCCGCTCCGGCGGGGTCTCGCCCTGGTAGACGGCCTGGAGCGGGCCCGGCGCGCCCTTCACGCCGGTGAGCCGCAGCACCTGGACGCCGGCCGCGTACTCGCAGGGGCGCGGCGTGAACAGCACGCCCTCCGCCTCGCCGCCGCTGCGGCAGATCTCCAGGCCGCCGCCGCCGGTGAGGAAGCAGGCCGGCGCCGCGCCCTCGCCCTGCGCGCTTGCGCCGAGGGGTATGAGCGGGATCGTCGCGAGCGCGAGGCCGGCGGCCGCGCGGCGGCGGAGGGCGGGCAAGGGAGCGGGCAGGTCTGGCAGGATCGTCGGCACGCGAGCCGAGTTAGAGCGGCCAAGCCCGGCCGGAAAGGACCGCGCGCGCCGCGGCCCACAGGCGGCTGCGCGCGCTTGCGGCCGAACCGCTCGCCCGCTCGGGGGTTGTCGGTGCGCCGGGGCGTCCCGCCCCTCCCGTCTCAGGAGTCACCCATGGACATCGCCGTCGACAAAGTCACCGAGATCATCCTGCGTCTGCGGGCGATCGAGGTGAAGGAAGGGGCGACCGATCCGGATTCGGGCTCGAACCCGATCGACGACGGCTCGACGGACGTCCTCGTCTCCGGCACGGACGACGCCACCGAGGGCGAGGTGCGCGGCATGATCGCGGGCCTCAACGACGACGAGCGGGCGAACCTCCTGGCGCTCCTCTACGTCGGGCGGGGCGATTACGAGCCCGAGGAATGGGCCGACGCGGTGCGCTTCGCCCGCGAGCGCGAGGGCGTGGGCGAGGGCGCGGCGCACGAGCTCCTCGGCACGCCCGACGCGGGCGACCTCCTCGACGAGGGCCTCGACGCGCTCGGCATCGTGCCGGACCTGCCGCAGGCGTGAGGGCCCCCTCAATCGGGCAGCATCGCCCCGGCGTTCATCACGCCCTCCGGGTCGAAGGCGCGCTTCACCGCCGCGATCAGGCGCAGACGCGTCGGGTCGCCGTAGCGGGCGAGGAGATCGCGCTTGAAGCGGCCGATGCCGTACTCGGCGCTGAAGCTGCCGCCGAGGTCGATCGCGAGGGCGTAGAGGTCGTGGGCGATCCCGGCCTCGACCGCGCGGGTGAAGGCGAGGCGGTCCTGCCCCTGCGGCACCACGAGGTTGTAGTGGATGTTGCCGTCGCCGACATGGCCGTAGAAGGAGAGCCGCACCTCCGGCATCCGCGCGGCCAGCAGCGCCCCGCCCCGCTCCAGGAAGGCGGTGAGCTGCGAGACCGGCAGCGCGATGTCGAGCTTCACCGAGCCGCCCGCGTGCTTCTCGCCCTCGGGGATGGTCTCGCGGATCGCCCACATCGCCCGGCGCTGCGCCTCGGACTGGGCGAGCACCGCGTCCGCGACGTAGCCCCGCTCCATCAGGAGTTCGAGGGTCCCCAGCAGCACGTCGTCGAGGGGGATGCGGGCGGAGGAGGCCTGGAGCTCGAGGAGGACCGCCCCGCCGGGCCCGGCCTTCACGCCAGGGTCCGACCCGCGCATCTCGGCGACGAGGCCCAGCGAGGAGGCCGAGATCAGCTCGAAGGTGCTGGCGAGATCGGACGTCTCCCGGCGCACCAGCGCCGCGATCTCGGGGAGCGGCGCGCCCGCGCTCAGTTCGAGCCACGCGGTGGCGCGGAAGCTCTGCGCCGGCCACAGCTTCAGGACGATCCCGGTGACGATGCCGAGGGTGCCCTCGGCCCCGATGAAGGTTTGCTTCAGGTCGGTGCCGACGTTGTTCTTGCGCAGGGTCCGCATGTCGGAGAACAGCGCGCCGTCCGCCAGCACCGCCTCGAGGCCGAGCACGAGGTCGCGGGTCATGCCGTAGCGCAGCACCTGCAGGCCGCCCGCATTGGTGCCGAGATTGCCGCCGAGCCGGCAGCTCCCCTCCGCGCCGAGGCTCAAGGGCAGCAGCAGGTCGTGCTCGGCCGCCGCCGCTTGCGCCTCGGCGAGGATCGTGCCCGCGTCGCAGGCCAGCGTGAAGTTCAGCGGGTCGACGGCGCGGATGCGGGTCATCCGCTCCAGGCTCACCACGAGCTGGCGCCGGCCGGGCTCCGGGGTCGCGCCGCCGACATAGCCGGTATTGCCCCCTTGCGGCACGAGCCCGTAGCCATGCCGGCGGGCGAGCCGCACCAGCCCCTGCACCGCCTCGACGCTGCGCGGGCGCAGCACCGCCTCCGTCTCCCCCCGCATCAGCGCGCGGTGGTCGAGGGTGTAGGCGGCGATGCGGACGGGCTCCGACAGCACGCCGCCCTCGCCGAGGCAGTCGCGGAAGGGGTTGAGGGCGTCGGGCATGGCGGGTCTCCAGCGCGGTCGAGACCCCTCTTAGCAGACGCCGCGCCGGGGTGGGCCGGCCCTATTGCGCGGGTTTCGGAGCCTCAGCGGGTGGCGCGGACGCCGGCGGCGCGGCCGGCGTCTCGGACCCTTGCGGCGCCGCCGCGGCTGCCGGCAGCAGCACGTTCTTGGCGACGTTGCCCTCGGGCCCGTACTCGCCGGCCACCGCGAGGCAGGCCCGCTCGCGGTTCTGCGCCATCTGGTTCGACATCAGGGCGAACATGGTCTGCACCCGGTTGCCGAAGGGCCCGCGGGGGCTGACATCCTCGGCGCGGGTGTTCTGCTTGGCGAGCAGCGCCTCGAACTGCTCGGTGCCGATGCGGTAGCCGCACACGTTCGAGGCCGCGAAGATATAGGCGGCGAATTCGAGCGCGCGGGGCGCCGGCGCATTGCGGATCTGCGCCTCGGCCGGCGGCGCGGCGAGACATGCAGCGAGAGCCGCGGCAAGGCCCGCGGCGAGGGTGGGGTGTTTGCGCATCCTGGACGACGTTCCTCTGGTGCGGCCTCGTTGGAGCGCGGGCCGCTTGACGGGAAGCGAGATAGATCACGCCGCCGCCCCCACCAAGGGGCGCCGCGAGGCGCCGCGGACCGGCGAATCGTCTCAGGCCCGCGGGGCTCGCGGCGTCGCAGCCGCCCGCTTTGTTGCGTCGGCGCGGCCGGACGCAACATTTCGGGGCCCGTCACCGGATCCTGTCACGGCCGACGCAAAACGGCGGACATGCGCACGCGCTACATCCTGGCAGCGGGAACGGCCGCACAGGGGCGGGAGGGTGCCATGTCGATCTTCGTTCATCTCGCTGGCGTCAGCGCCGCCCTGGCCGCCGGCCTCGCCCTCGCGACGCCGGGCGCCGGAGACCACGCGAAGGCCGCTCAGGAGACGGTTCAGGACGTGGTCCGGGAGGCGCCGCGTGCCGCGCTCGCCGCGCCGGTGGCCGCTCCGGCGGCGGAGCCGGCCCGCGCCCCCCTCTGCCGCGAGGCGGCGTGGCCCTACGCGGTGGCCGCCTGCTCGGCCGGGACGGCGGGCCCGAACGGCCGCCTCGTGCGGGTGATCTCCTTCGCGGGCACCCCGCCGCAGATGCGCGGCGGCCAGCATCCCTGATCGCGGCGGATCCGCCGCGAAATGCCGAGGGATCCGCGCAATTCGACGGATCGCCTGAGGCAGCCCGCAAGGCGAATCCCGCACCCTCATCGCCGATCCGCCGAGGATCCGGACAGAGACCATGTCCCATTTCGAGAAGAGCCTGCTCGACGCCGATCCCGAGGCCGCCCAGCGCCTGGCGGACTTGCTGCACGGGGGCGGGGCCCCCGCTCCCGCGGTGCCGAGCCTCGCCGAGCGCTTCGGCGCGGCGGCGGCCGGTCCGGACCGCAAGCCCGGCCGCCCCGGTGCGCGCCCGCGCCGGACCGGCGCCCGGGGCGGCCCGCCCGCCGGCACCCGCGCGAAGGCCCTCGTGACGCCCTGAGCGCCGGGCCGCCGGACCTCCGGCGCAGCCTCGCGCTTGCCCGCCTGCACGAAAAATCTACACTGGCGCCCGTTCGTTCGACGGGTTTCACGCGCCGGAGCCGGTGTTTCCCGCGAGACCTCCGCCCGCGCGGGCCCTCCTTCCGCGATGCCGCGCGGGGCGAGGGGTTTGATAGGCGTATCGATGCGGGTCGGGCGGAAGATTCTCCTCGTCGGCGGCGTCCCGATCCTGATCGCCGCCGCGATCGCCGCGGCCGGCTGGCTCGTCCTCGCGCAGGAGGAGCGCGCCCGCGGCGGCGCCGTCCTCGCCGGCCAGGTCGACCGCGTCCTCGCGCTGGCCCGGATGGTGCGCGACGATTACGTCGGTGCCCGCGCGAGCGAGCGCGCCGCCCATGCCGATCGCTTCGTCCTGCTCACCGCGGAGGCCGGGACCGGCCTCGACGGCCTGAAGCTCTACGTCCGCACCACCGACCAGATGGCCCGCATCGAATCCGCGCGCGGGGCGCTCGCCCGCTACCTCGCGCGGATGCGGGATTTCGTCCGCGTCACCCGCGAGAACGACGCCCTGGTGAGCGAGATGGCGACCCGGGCCGGGCGCCTCGTCGAGCTCGCCGACCGGGCCCGCCTGCGCCAGCAGGCCTCGAACGCCGATCTCGTGCTCTCGCTCACCGAGAAGGTGCAGCGCCTGAGCGCCACCCGCGAGGTGCTGAGCCAGATCAACGGCGTGCGGGCCGCCGCCGCCGAGGCCGGCCCCGGCGGGGCCCCTTCCTCCGAGCCGCTCGCCGGGCAGCGCCTGCGGGATTCGGCCCGCGGCCTCGGCGAGGCCCTGCGCGCGCAGGGACGGACCCGCGAGGCGGACGAGCTCTCGGGCCTCGCCGAGCGCGCCGCGGACGAGGCCGCGGCGTCGCGCGAGCGCGTGGGGCGCGACCTCGTGGAATGGTCCGAGCGCCTCCTCAAGATCGACGCGTCCGGCCAGCGCACCCTGCACGAGGAGGTGGCCCAGCTCCTCACCTACGCGGTCGAGGCCAACGAGACCGAGCAGGCCACCCAGAACATCGCCGTCACCACCCTGCGGCTCGGGCAGCGCACCGCCGACGCGCTCGGGCGCCGCGACGTTCTGGCGGTCAAGGCGATGCTCGGGGAGGGCGAGCGCCTCTCGGCCCGCGCCGAGGCCCTGCCGATCTCGCCCCTGATCCAGGCCGAGATGGTCGATGCCGTCGACGGCTGGCGCAAGCGGCTGACCACGACGGTCGGCGGCCTGGAGCGCCAGAACGAGATGCTGGCCGAGATGGACCAGCTCGCCGGGGCCGTGAGCACCAGCGCCCAGAGCCTCAACGACGCCTTCATCGGCGATGCCGAGAGCTTCGGCGCCTCCGTCCGCCGGATCCTGCTCGCGGGGGCGACGGCGGGCCTCCTCGTCGGCACCCTGGTCGCGCTCGCGGTCGCCCGCTCGATCACGACGCCGCTGCGGGCGCTGCAGGGGGACATGATCGCGCTCGCGGCGAACCCCGCGCGCGGACAGGTCAGCGGCCTCTCCCGCGGGGACGAGCTCGGCGACATCGCCCGGGCGACGCACGTCTTCGTCACCGAGATTGCCCGGCGCGAGCAGGCGCTTCGCCGCGCCAAGGACCAGGCGGACGCCGCCCTCCTCGACCTGCGCCAGGCCCAGACCGACCTGATCCAGGCCGAGAAGCTCGCCTCGCTGGGCCAGCTCGTGGCGGGCGTCGCCCACGAGATCAACACGCCGCTCGGCCTCGCGCTCACCACCGCCACGGTCGTGCGCGACGAGACCCGGGCCTTCGACGAGACGCTGGCCTCCGGCCAGCTCTCCCGCTCGCGCCTGACCCATTACGTCGAGCGGGTTCGCGAGGGCGCGGCCCTCCTCTGCACCAACCTCGCCCGCGCCGCCGACCTCGTGCACGGCTTCAAGCAGGTCGCCGTCGACCGCGTCAGCGACGAGCAGCGCCGCTTCCCCTCGACGCGTGGCTCGACGAACTCCTCGCGAGCCTGAAGCCCCTGCTGCGCCAGGGCGGCCACGCCGTCTCCCGCACCTGCCCGGCCCTCTCCGTCGAGACCAATCCCGGCGCCCTCGCCCAGGTGGTCACGAACTGCATCACCAACGCGGTGGTGCACGGCTTCGCGGGCGGACGGCCGGGGCACATCGCGGTCACGGTCGCCGAGGTTCGGCCCGGCACGATCCGCCTGGAGATCGCCGACGACGGGCGCGGCATCCCGCCCGAGAACCTCGACCGGATCTACGATCCGTTCTTCACCACCGCCCGCTCGCGGGGCAGCACGGGGCTCGGCATGCACATCGTCCACAACCTCGTCACCGCCAAGCTCGGCGGCCGCATCGCCATCGAGAGCCGGCCGGGGGAGGGCACCCGCGTCCGCATCGAGTTCCCGGCCTCCCTCGCGGAGGGCGAGCGCCCCGTGCTCGCGAAGGCGGTCGGATGAGGCTCGCCATCGCCGCCCTCTCGGCCGCCCTCGGCGTCGGTCTCGCGGGGCTCCCCCTCCCGGCCTCGGCCCGCACCCTCGTCTTCTGCTCGGAGGGCAACCCGGAATCCCTCGACCCGGCGGCGGTGACCACCACGACGGCGATGAACGTCACCTGGCAGATGTTCAACACGCTGGTCGAGTTCAGCCCCGGCACCACCGTGATCCGGCCCGGCCTCGCCGAGTCCTGGCGGGTCTCGGAGGACGGGCGGACCTACGATTTCACCCTGCGCACGGGCGTGCGCTTCCACGCCAATGCCCGCTTCACGCCGAGCCGGACCCTGGAGGCGCAGGACGTGCTGTTCAGTTTCCTGCGCCAGTGGAAGCCGGACCACCCGTTCCATCGCGCCCGGAGCGGCTTCACCTACTTCCGCGATCTCGGCCTCGCGGACCTCCTGGAGGGCGTCGAGGCGCTCGATGCCCGCACGATCCGCTTCCGCCTGAAGGAGCCGGACGCGACCTTCCTGCCGAACCTCGCCCAGGCCTTCGCGGCCATCCACTCGGCCGAATACGCCGACATCCTCGCGGCGGCCGGCGCCCACGACGAGCTGGAACGGGCGCCGATCGGCACCGGTCCGTTCAGCTTTGCCGGCTACAGGCCGGACATCGCGGTGCGCTACCGGGGCTTTGCCGCCTATTGGCGCGCGCCCGAGGCGCTGGAGCCCGGCCTCGAACCGATCGACGGCCTCGTCTTCTCGATCACGCCGAACCCGGCGGTGCGCCTCGCCAAGCTGAAGGCGGGCGAGTGCCAGGTGATGGCCTTCCCCGCGCCGACGGACCTCCCCACCATCGAGGCGGACCCGAACCTCACGCTGATCTCGAAGGCCGAGCTCAACGTCGCCTATCTCGCGCTGAACACCCGAAAGGCGCCGTTCGACGACGTGCGCGTGCGCCGGGCGATCAACCTCGCCATCGACCGGCGCGCCATCGTGGAGGCGGCCTACGGGGCGGCGGGCCTCGTCGCGCGCGGGCCCCTGCCGCCGGGCCTCTGGGCCAGCGATACGGGCCTGCCCGACATCCCGTTCGACCGGGCGGAGGCGCTGCAGCTCCTCAAGGAGGCGGGCCACGGGCACGGGTTCGAGACCGACCTCTGGTACCCGCCGGTCAGCCGGCCCTACAACCCGGACGGACGCCGCGTCGCCGACATGATCCAGGCCGACCTCGCCCGGATCGGGGTGCGCGCCCGCCTCGTCACCGAGCCCTGGAGCGCCTACCGCGCGGCCCTCTACGGCGGCGTGCCGCAGGCGATGCTCTACGGCTGGACCGGGGACAACGGCGACCCGGACAATTTCCTCAACGTGCTGCTCGGCTGCAAGGCCGCCGAGCCCGGCGGCGCCAACCTCGCCCGCTGGTGCGACGCGGAGTACGATTCCGCCATCCAGGCGGCCCGCCGCACGAGCGACGTCGCCGCCCGCACGGCGCTCTACCGGCACGCGCAAGGGATCTTCCGGCGGGAGGCGCCCTGGGTGCCCCTCGCCCACACCGTGGTGCACATGGCGCTCCGCCGGAGCGTCGTCGGCTTCCGCATGGACCCGCTCGGCCGCCACCTGTTCGAGGGCGTGGCCCTGCGCGACGAGGCGCCCGAGACGTCCCGCTAACGTTTCGCGGGTAGGGTGCCGGCACCCTTCCTGCGGGGAGAGGCGCGCGCCGCGGAGACCGGAGCCCCATGACGATCGAAGCCCGCACCGCCGCCCAGGCCCTCGTCGCGCAGCTTCAGGCGAACGGGGTGCGCCACGTCTTCACGGTGCCGGGCGAGAGCTTCCTGCCCGTGCTCGACGCGCTCTACGACGCCGACATCGCCGTCACCGTCTGCCGCCAGGAGGGGGGCGCCGCCATGATGGCGGAGGCGCACGGCAAGGCGACGGGGCGGCCGGGCATCTGCTTCGTGACGCGGGGGCCGGGCGCCACCAACGCCTCGGCCGGCATCCACATCGCCCAGCAGGATTCCTCGCCGATGATCCTGTTCGTCGGTCAGGTCGAGCGGGGCTACCGCGACCGCGACGCGTGGCAGGAGGTCGATTACCGCGCGGCCTTCGGGCCGCTCGCGAAGTGGGCGGCCGAGATCGACCAGGGCGCCCGCGTGCCCGAATACGTCTCCCGTGCCTTCCACGCCGCCACTTCGGGCCGGCCCGGCCCCGTGGTGCTCGCCCTGCCGAAGGACATGCTGAAGGAGCCCTGCCCCGGCCCGCTCGCGCCGGCCTGGCAGCCGGTCGAGGCCGCGCCGGGGCCTGAGGAGATGGAGCGGCTCGAAGCCCTCCTGGCGGAGGCCGAGCGGCCCCTCCTTCTCCTCGGCGGCAGCCGCTGGACGGAGGCCGCCTGCGCGGACGTGCGCACCTTCGCGGAGCGGTTCCGGCTGCCCGTCGCCACGAGCTACCGGCGCCTGCCCCTGTTCGACCCGCTGCACCCGTCCTATGCCGGCGACCTCGGCCTCGCGGCGAACCCGAAGCTCGCCGCCCGGGTGCGGGCCGCCGACCTCCTGATCGTGCTCGGCGGGCGCCTCGGCGAGGTGCCGAGCCAGGGCTACGCCCTCCTCGACATCCCGGGGCCGCGGACGCGCCTCGTCCACATCCATCCAGGGGCGGAGGAGATCGGCCGGGTCTACGTGCCGCACCTGCCCGTCAACGCCTCGGCGAACCGCACCGCCGCGGCGCTGGCGCGGCTCGAACCCCCCGCCCGTCTCCCCTGGGCCGCCGAGACGGAAGCCGCGCACGCGGAGTACCTGGCCTGGAGCGAGGTTCCGACGCCCCAGCCCGGCCGCGTCAATCTGGGCGCCGTGATGGTGCATCTGCGCGACGCCCTGCCGGGTGACGCGATCATCTGCAACGGCGCGGGCAATTACGCGGCCTGGATCCACCGGTTCTACCGCTTCCGGCAGCCCGGCACGCACATCGCTCCCACTTCCGGATCAATGGGTTACGGCCTGCCGGCGGCGGTGGCGATGCAGATCCTGCACCCCGCCCGCACCGTGATCGCGATCAACGGCGACGGTGACGTTTTGATGAGCGCTCAGGAATTCGCGACCGCCGTCCAGTACAACCTGCCGTTGGTCTGCATCGTGGCCGACAATGGCAGCTACGGGACCATCCGGATGCACCAGGAGCGAGATTTTCCGGGCCGGGTCTCGGCGACGGATCTCCGCAATCCCGACTTCGCCGCCTACGCCCGCGCCTTCGGCGGCTTCGGCGTGACGGTGGAGGCGACCGAGGAATTTCCCGCCGCGCTCGAAGCCGCCCGCGCCTCGGGCCAGCCCTCGATCATCCACCTGAAGGTCGCCAAGGAGGCCATCTCGCCGGGCCTGACGCTGACGGCGATCCGGGAGCAGGCGCTGCGGGAGCGCTGAGGTCCCGCCTCACCCGTGTGCGAAATCCCAGTAGAGCTGGCGCGCCTTGCGGAAGATCGGGCCCGGCTCGAAGCGGGCCTCGTCGAGGGCGGTGATGGGGGCGAGCTTGGCGAAGTTGCCGGCCGTAAACACTTCGTCCGCCTTGAGAAAATCCTCGTAAGCCAGCGTCGCCTCGACCACCGTGACGCCGGCCTCGCGCAGGACGCCGATCACCCGCGCCCGGGTGATGCCGGCCAGGAACGAGCCGTTCGGCACCGGCGTGAACACCACCCCGTCGCGGGCGAAGAAGGCGTTGGCGTTGGCGAATTCGGCGACGTTGCCGAGCCCGTCCCGCATCAGGCAATTGCCGAAGCCGCGCCCATGCGCCTCGATCAAGGCCCGCGTCCCGTTCGGGTAGAGGCAGCCGGCCTTGGCATCGACCGGCGCCGTCTCGATCGAGGGGCGCCGGTAGGGCGAGAGCGTCGCGCGCGCGCCCACGGGCAGCGGCATCGGCGCGTGGTAGAGGCTGAGGCACCAGTTGGTCGATTCGGGATCGAAGCGCACGCCCCCCGCGAACCCGTCCTCCGCCCAGTACATCGGCCGGATGTAGAGCTCGGCGTCGTGGGGGAAGCGCCGCAGCCCCTCCTCGACCAGGGCGAGCCATTCCCCCTCGGCGACCTTCGGCTTGAGCCCGAGCGCCACGGCCGAGCGGTTGACCCGCGCGAGGTGCCGGTCGAGGTCCGGCGTCACGCCCTCGAAGGCGCGGGCCCCGTCGAACACCGTCGAGCCGAGCCAGGCCCCATGGGTGCGCGGGCCCATCATCCGCACGTTGCCGGGGTGCCAGGCGCCCTCGAAGAAGGTCCAGGTCGTCTCAGACGTCGTCTCGGGCGATGCCGTGGCCATGGGGCCGCCTCCAGGAAGGTCGGGGGGAGGGATCAGGCGGCTTCGAGGAAGCCGGACGTCTTCCGGGCTGGCTTGCGGCCGAGCGTCCGCTTGAGGCGGCCCAGCACGCGGATGGCCAGCGTCACCGCCTTCGGCTGAACGCGCCGGCAGAACGCGACCTTGCGGACGTAGCTCTCCACGTGCCAGCGGCAGACCGCGCCCTGGGGCAGGAACAGCACGTCGCCGGCCCGGAAGGTTTTCGGGGGCGCGTGCCCGTCGCTGATCGTGGCGGAGCCTTCGAGGAAGTGGATCGTCTCGTCGATGTCGTAGAACCAGTCGAACGTGCCGGCCGTGCAATCCCAGACCAGGGTGCTCGCCATGCCGTCCGCGCTCCGCGAGAGCGTGGCGTTGCGCGCCACGGGCTGCCCTTCGCGGATCCAGCTCGGCTCGATCGGGGCGGGTTTCAGGTCCACCGTGGTGACGGAAGGGATCATCGGGGTCGTCGGCACGGCAGGCTCCCTGTCTTGGATCGTCGGGCTGAAAGATCGGGTCCGTGCCTTCCTATAAGCGGCAGGTCATCGCGGACCGCAAGATCCGATATGGCGACATGATTAATTGCGTCGCGGCTTGGTTTTTCTGATCTGGGCCGGGATTTATTGGTATCGCTGGATCACTCATCCAATGTCGGGACGATTCCGTCTCGCGCCGGTACAGGGTCGTTGCTCCGCACGCGCGACTGCCGGCCCGCGACGAGACGCCGTGCGGATAAAGCGCCGAGATCCGGCGGCCTGCCGGTCATGAAGGACAGAAGCAGAGCGAGCCGGAAACATCAGATCTTCGCAGATGATTCACCGCATCCGCGGGCGGCCTGAGTCTTAACCATCTGTCTTCAGCAATCGTACCGGCGTGGAACAGCAAGGCTTGGCGCGGGCCTTGCGCATCGCCCGGTGCAGGACGCCCCCAGCGCCTCTCACGACGGACCTTCCATGCGCAGCGAGACGATCGCCGTCCACGCCGGCTTCGAGCACGATCCGACCACGCACGCGGTGGCGGTGCCGATCTACCAGAGCGTGGCCTACGCCTTCGACAGCGCCGACCACGGCGCCGCCCTGTTCAACCTGGAGGAGGAGGGCTTCCGCTACAGCCGCATCGCGAACCCGACCGTCTCGGTGCTGGAGCAGCGGGTGGCGGCCCTCGAGGGCGGCCACGCCGCGCTCGCCGTCGCCACCGGTCAGGCGGCGCTGCACTATGCCATCGCGACGCTCGCCGACCATGGCGGGAACATCGTCTCGGTGCCCCAGCTCTACGGCACCACCCATACGCTGCTCGCCCACGTGCTGCCCCGCCAGGGCATCACGACGCGCTTCGCCGCGAGCGACAGCCCCGAGGACATCGCCAAGCTCATCGATGCCGATACGCGCGCGGTCTACTGCGAGTCGATCGGCAATCCGGCCGGCAACATCTGCGACATCGCGGCGCTCGCCCGCGTCGCCCACGCCCACGGGGTGCCGCTCGTCGTCGACAATACGGTCGCGACGCCGATCCTGCTGAGGCCGATCGAGCACGGAGCCGATATCGTGATCGCCTCGCTCACCAAGTTCATGGGCGGCCACGGCACGACGCTCGGTGGCGTCATCGTGGAGGCCGGGCGCTTCGACTGGATGGCGGAGCCCGAGCGCTTCCCGATGTTCTGCACGCCGGACGCCTCGTATCACGGGCTCGTCTACGCCGAGCATTTCGGCCCCGGCGCCTTCGTCGCCCGCGCGCGCAGCGTCTACCAGCGCACCACCGGCGCGGTGCTGCCGGCGCTGAGCGCGTTCCTCCTCCTGCAGGGCATCGAGACGGTGGCGCTGCGCGTCGAGCGGCACGTGGAGAACGGCCGCAAGGTCGCCGAATACCTGCGGGCGCATCCGGACGTCGACTGGGTGAACTACGCGGGCTTTCCCGACAGCCCGCATCACGCGATGGCCCGGAAATATCTCGGCGGTCAGGGCTCCTCGCTCCTGACCTTCGGGGTGAAGGGCGGCTTCGAGGCCGGCAAGAGCTTCTACGACGCGCTGAAGCTCGTGAAGCGTCTCGTCAACATCGGCGACGCGAAGTCGCTCGCCTGCCACCCGGCCTCCACCACGCACCGGCAGATGAAGTCCGACGAGCAGCGCAGCGCGGGCGTCTTCCCCGAGATGATCCGTCTCAGCGTCGGCATCGAGCACATCGATGACATCAAGGCCGATCTGGAGCAGGCGCTCGCGGCCGCCCGACCCGCTTCACTTGCCGCCTGAATCCGAATTCCGAGGAGAGGCCGACATGCTGGAGGTGCCGCAGGGTGACGGGGCGGGAGAGCCGATCGTGCTGCCGCCCGGCTCGCAGGCCGCCAGTCATGCCGCCGCTCCCGCACCGCGCCTGACCGTCGGCCTCCTCAACAACATGCCGGACGCGGCCCTCGTCGCGACCGAGCGCCAGTTCCGCCGCCTGCTCGAGACGTCGGGCGTCACGGTCGACCTGCGCCTGTTCTCGCTGGCCGGGCTGGAGCGCGGCGCGCAGGCGCAGGCCCATCTCGATGCGGCCTACGCCCCCCACACCGCCCTCGCCCATGCGGGCCTCGACGCGCTGGTCGTCACGGGCTGCGAGCCGCGGGCTGCCCGTCTCTCGGACGAGCCCTACTACCCGGTCTTCAGGGAGATCGTGGATTGGGCCGCGCGGAACACCGTCTCGACCCTGTTCTCGTGCTTGGCTGCCCACGCCGCGGTGCTTCATCTCGATGGCGTCGAGCGGCGCCCGCTCCAGGCCAAGCATTCGGGCATCTACGCCTGCGCGGCCGCCACGCGCCATCCCCTGATCGCGGGCGCGCCCCGCGTCGTGCCCGTGCCCCATTCCCGCTGGAACGACCTCGGCGAGGCTGACCTCACGGCCGCCGGCTACACGGTGCTGCGCCGCTCGGAGGAGGTCGGCGTCGACCTGTTCGCGCGCGAGGGCGCGAGCCTCCTCGTCTTCCTGCAGGGTCATCCGGAATACGACGGCGACAGCCTCGCCCGGGAATATCGCCGCGATGTCGGCCGCTTTCTCGCCGACGAGCGCGCGACCGCGCCGGTGCTGCCCGCGCATTATTTCGCCCCGGAGGCGGCCGCGCACCTCTCGGCCTTCGTCTCCAGGGGCGGTCGTTTCGCGGACTATCCCGCCATCGACCCGGCCCCGCCCCTTCAGACCGCCTGGCAGGCCGAGGCCGCACGCCTGTTCCGCGCCTGGCTCGGGGAGGTGGCACGGCGGACCTTGCGGCCGAGCGTGCCGGTCTCGGAGGACCCCACGCGATACGCGGGAAGACCGATCGCTCCTGACGCCGTCGACGGGCTCCCTCTCCCGTTCGGGAGAGGGTTGGGGTGAGGGATACAGGTTCTTCCGGACAAGTCGCACCCCTCACCCGGTGCGCTCACGCGCACGCGACCTCTCCCGAACGGGAGAGGTGGGCGGCGCGGCTTCCGCACCGCCACCGATAACGACCCGGTCCTCACGGCATTCTCATGCTCGCCTCAGCCCCCATCCCCGCGAAGCGCTCCTCCACCTTCGGCTGGATCGGCGCCCTCGAGCGCACGGCGCAGATCGACGCCCGGCCCGAGCGCACCTTCCCGCGCGTCATCGACGAGCTGGCCGCCCTGCACGGCGACAGGCCGGCGCTGATCGGCGAGGACGAGCGGCTGAGCCACGCCGACCTCGCCGCCCGCCAGAACCGCTACGCCCGCTGGGCGCTCGCCGAGGGCCTTGCCAAGGGCGACACGGTCGGCCTGCTGATGCGCAACCGGCCAGATTACCTCGCCCTCTGGCTCGGGCTGACCCGGGTGGGCGTGCGGGTCGCGCTTCTCAACACGAACCTGCGCGGAGCGGGACTCGCCCACTGCATCGCCGTCGCCGCTCCCCGCTGCCTGATCGTCGAGGTCGGCCTCGCCGAGGTGCTCGCGGGCGCGCAGGGGCATCTCGCCGAGCGTCCCGCGGTCTGGTGGCACGGGGCGGGCGCCGATTTCCAACGGATCGGGGACGCCGCCGCCGAGTATGCGGGCGGACCGCTCGCCGAGGACGAGGCGCCCGCCGTGACCCTCACCGACGAGGCGCTCCTCATCTACACTTCGGGCACCACCGGCCTGCCGAAGGCGGCCCGCGTGAGCCACCACCGCATCATGATGTGGACGCACTGGTTCGCCGGGTTGATCGAGCCGACGCCGGAGGACCGGACCTACAATTGCCTGCCGCTCTACCACAGCGTCGGCGGCGTCGTGGCGACGGGCAGCGTGCTCCTCGGCGGCGGCTCGGTGGTGATCCGGGAGAAATTCTCGGCCCGCCGCTTCTGGGACGACGTGGTCGGCGAGGACTGCACCCTGTTCCAGTATATCGGCGAGCTCTGCCGCTACCTCACGCTCGCCCCCGAACACCCGCTGGAGCGCGCGCATGCCCTGCGCCTCTGCGCCGGCAACGGCCTGCGCCCCGATGTCTGGGCGCGCTTCGAGAGCCGCTTCGCGATTCCCCGCATCCTCGAATTCTACGCGGCGACGGAGGGCACGGTCTCGCTCTACAATGTCGAGGGCAGGGTGGGGGCTGTGGGCCGCGTGCCGAGCTTCATGGCCCACCGCTCGCCCGCTCTCCTCGTGCGCCACGACGTCGAGGCCGGAGCGCCCGTCCGCGGTGCCGACGGCTTCTGCCTCCCCTGCGACCGGGGCGAGACCGGGGAATTGCTCGGGCGCCTCTCGGCCAAGGCCGAGCACCGGTTCGAGGGCTACACGAGCGCGGCGGACAGCGACCGGAAGGTGCTGCGCGATGTGCTGAAGCCGGGCGACGCCTGGATGCGCACCGGCGACCTGATGCGCCAGGACGCGCAGGGCTTCTTCCACTTCGTCGACCGGATCGGCGACACCTTCCGCTGGAAGGGCGAGAACGTCGCCACGACCGAGGTCGCCGAGGCGCTGTGCGCCTGCACCGGCGTGCGCGAGGCGATGGTCTACGGAGTCGCGGTCCCCGGTTCCGACGGCCGCGCCGGCATGGCGGCCCTCACCGTCGAGCCCCATTTCGACGGCGCCCGCCTCCACGCCGAGATCGCCGAGCGGCTGCCTCCTTACGCGCGCCCGGTCGCCCTGCGGCTCTGCTCCGAGATCGGGCTGACCGAGACCTTCAAGCAGAAGAAGGCGGCGCTCGCGTCCGAGGGGTTCGATCCGGCGCGGGTGTCCGATCCGCTTCTCGTCTCGGACGCGAACGCCTACCGCCCCCTCGACGATTCGACCTTCGCCCGGATCTGCGACGGGACGATGCGCCTCTGAGGGCGCCTCGACAGGAGGACGCGCACGGCTATCGTGGCCGGATGATCCGACCCGCCGCCCTCGCGCTCGCCGCGATCCTCGTCCCTCCGGGCGCCGTTCGGGCGGCGCCGGAGCCGGCCGCGCTGCCGACCTTCGTCTCGGCCGACGGCATCTGCGAGCGCCTCGTCGTCGCGGGCCGCGATCTGTCGCGCAGCTGCAAGGGGCGCTTCCTCAACACGATCTACCGAAACGGCCGGGTCGGCTTCTACTTCATCGCCGAGGATGGTGCGGCGCTCACTTTCACGGGGATGGGCAGCGACCAGGTGAAGCCGAACTCCGACAGCGCCGTGCAGCCGATCGACGGCATCATCTTCGGCACGGGCGGAAGGTCCGAGCGCGCGAAGGCGGTCGGCGCCTGCCGTTTCTCCAACCCCTACAAGCCGCCGGGCACGGTCCGCTGCCGCGCCGACACGGAGAGGGGTGCCTTCGAGGCCGCATTCACGACGGACGGAAAGCCGCCCGTCGTCTCGAACCCGTGAGGGCAGGAGCCTCCGCCAGGCTCAACGGCAGGATGACCCGATGCAAGTCCCCGCAAAGGATTTCGGTCGGACCCGATTTTTCCAAGCAAGAACGTGCGTGATCCGTACTGCTTGAGCCTCAAGGGAGCGGAATATGCCGACTCGGAGCACTTCGCATTTGTTTGTCGTCTTCGGCTGGAGAGGTGATACGGTCCGGCCTGAATTCTGAAAGTCATCCCGCGGCAAGCTCGTTCGCGCGGCAGGACTTGTGCAGCAGATACTCGGGCAGCACGACTTGGGCGGCCCAGGCGGCGCCCCGGAACGGAGCCTCGCGCGTCTTCGAGCTTGCTGTCGGCCACTTGGTCAACGGATCGACCGGTTCTGGCGCGATCCGTATCGGCGGGTCATCCCGAGGAGGCGATCATGGATGTCACCCGGCTGATCTTCACCGCAGGCGCCGTCACGGTTCCGTTCGTCGGCGCCGCATGCCCGCCCGCCCGGGCCCAGAACACGGCGCAGGACGCCCCGCTCATCGGCAACAACGCGGTGGCGGATCCGCTGGAACTCGCGACCGAGGCCTACATCTACGGCTACCCGCTCGTGACCATGGAGATGACCCGCCGCGTTCTCACCAACGTGGCGGCGCCCGAGGACAAGAGCGCCCCGATGGGGCAGTTCGCCAATATGCGGACCTACCCGGACGCCCAGTTCCGGGCCGTGACCGCTCCCAACGCGGACACACTGTATTCGAGCGCGTTCGTCGATGTCGGGAAGGACCCCGTCCTGCTCAGCATCCCGGAGGCGGATGGGCGCTACTTCCTGATGCCGATGCTGAGCGCCTGGACGGACGTCTTCGCGGTGCCCGGCAAGCGCACGACCGGCACCGGTCCGCAGACCTACTTCATCGCCGGGCCCGGCTGGAGCGGCAGCGTGCCCTCGGGCGCGAAGCTGATCCAGGCGCCCACCAGCCTGATCTGGATCCTCGGCCGGACCTACTGCACGGGCACGCCCGACGACTACAAGGCCGTCCACGCGCTGCAGGACCAGTACCGGCTCGTCCCGGCCAGCGCGGCCGGACGGTCCTATACCCCGCCGGCCGGGCGGGTCGATCCGAGCGTCGATACGAAGACGACCGTGCGCGATCAGGTCAACCGCATGGATGCGGCCACCTACTTCAACTTGCTGGCCGCGCTGATGAAGGACAATCCGCCGGCCCTCGCGGACGGGGTCGCCGTCGCCAAGATGGCCTCCCTCGGCATCGTGCCCGGCGCGCCCTTCGATCCGACGCGCCAGCCCCCTCCGTCCGAGGCGCGATCGAGCAGGCGCCGCAGCGGGCGCTGGCCCGCATCATGGAACACATGAACATGGAACACATGAAGGTGACCGGCCGCCACGTGAACGGCTGGACCTTCACGACCGACGGTGGCGATTACGGCAAAGACTACCTGCAGCGCGCCCTCATTGCCGCCGTGGGACTCGGCTGCAACCTGCCGCAGGATGCGGTCTATCCGACCACCACCGTCGATGCGGCGGGCCGGCGGCTGAACGGGACCGCGTCCTACGTGATGCGCTTCCCGGCGGGCGAATTGCCGCCCGTCGACGGGTTCTGGTCGCTGACGATGTACGACGCGGACTACTTCTTCGTGGAGAACCCGCTCGACCGCTACTCGGTCAGCCCGCGCAACGACCTCAAGACCAATCCGGACGGCTCGCTCGATCTCGTCATCCAGCACGAGAGCCCCGGCGCCCAGAGAGAGTCGAACTGGCTGCCCGCTCCGGCCGGCCCCTTCGTCCTGATGCTGAGGACCTACTGGCCGCGGGATGCGCTGCTGAATGGTTCCTGGGCGCCGCCGCCGGTCACCCGGAGCTCCGGCGCCACGCTCTAGGTCCGCCTCGTCCGCTCGGATGCCCCGGCCCGCGATGGTGGGCGCGGCGCCCGTGCACCCACCTTCAATGCGCCCCGGTGCGCACCGCCTCGACCATGCGGGAAATCGCCTCGATCGAGTGGAAGTTCTGTGGGTTGAGGCAGGTGGGCGGGATCATGATGTCGAACTCCGCCTCGATCGCCAGCATCAGGTTCACGAGGTCGAGGGACGTCAGACCCACATCGACAAGCGCGTCGCCCGGCCGGAATTCCCGGATCCCGTCATGCTGAGCCGCGATGTCGCGGGCGAGCGCCATCGCGCGGTCGGTCACCTCACTCGATACGATCTGCGACATGCTGCTCTCGCGCCTCCGATGCCTGAATCGACTGTGTTCGGCGCGAAGGTTAACGCGCGGATGTCCGTTGCAGCTTGAATAGATGCTACGATCTCCAGAATCAATAAGCGCGCAAATTTAACGATAATCCTCGTTAATCCGCGCTGCGGACGATCTGAGTAGTTTTCGAGGATCAGCATAAGGGTGTTTTAGCAGTAGCCGTACTTCAGTGGCCGGACCACGGGCCCGCATTCTGGCGGCCGGGGGCCCGGGCCCCGAAGCCCGCGACGGCGCGAGAGGTTCCATGACGATCCAGCACGGGCACGCGGTCTCCTCCATCGAGACCGGGAGCGACCTGCGCGCGCGGGCGGCGGCCGCCGCCGCCATCGCAGCGTTGCATGCCGAGGCCGTGGACCGCGAGGCGCGATTTCCCGCCGAGGCGCTGGAGGCACTCCGCGCCGAGCGACTCCTCGGCGCCGGCATTCCGATCGCCTTCGGCGGCGAGGGAGCCACGACGGAGGACCTCGCCGAGGTCGCCTACGCGCTCGGCCGCGCCTGCGCCTCCACCGCCATGATCTTCGCGATGCACCAGACCAAGGTCGCCTGCATCGTTCGCCACGGCGGGCGCGAGACCTGGTGCGAGGGCGTGATGCGCCGCATCGGTGCGGAGCAACTCCTTATGGCCTCCTCGACCACCGAGGGGCAGGGCGGCGGAAACGTCCGCTCGTCCGCGGCCGCGATCGAGCCGGACGGCGACTGGGTCACGCTCGAGCGCGCCGCCACGGTGATCTCCTACGGGGCGGAGGCCGACGGGATCGTCACGGTCGCGCGCCGGTCCGCCGACGCTGCCGCCTCCGACCAGGTGCTCTGCGTCTTCCTGAAGGAGGACTACACTCTGGAGCGCCTCAGCGGCTGGGAGACGCTCGGCATGCGCGGCACCTGCAGCGCAGGGTTTCGCCTGCGCGCCCGGGCCAAGTCCGAGCAGGTGCTCGCCGCCCGCTACCAGGAAATCCACGGCCAGACCATGACCCCAGTCTCGCACATCCTGTGGTCGAGCGCCTGGGCCGGCATCGCGGCGGGCGCCGTCGACAGGGCGCAGGCCTTCACCCGGACGGCAGCTCGCGGAGCGGGTGGCCAGGCACCGCCCGGCGCCGTCCATTACGCCCGCGCCGTCTCAAGCCTGCGCCAAGCCCGCGCCCTGATCGCGCAGGCGATCGACCTGTTCGCGCAGGCCGGCGACGACCCGTCCCGGCTCTCTGCCCTCGACGTCCAGACGACGCTGACGATGCTGAAGGTCGAGGTCTCCGAACTCGCGGTCGCCGCCGTGTCGAGCGCGCTACGCGCCAACGGCCTCGCGGGCTACCGGCAGGACGGCGATTTCAGCGTCGGCCGGGCTCTGCGCGACATCCTCTCGGCGCCGGTCATGATCCACAATGACCGGATCCTCGCGAACCTCTCCACCCTCACCCTGATGTCCCCCGTCGCCGCCTCCCTGCGGGACTGACCGGCCGAGAAATCGCTCAAAGGAACCGCCTACATGAACATGAAGGTCATGGACGTGCCGGCCGCGCCGCCGGCGCAGGATCCGCTGGACGCGCTCTTCGACGCGATGTTCCGGCCGATGAACGCGCAGGGCGTCTACGCGCGCACCGGCGCCTACGAATCGGTGGTCGAGGCGCTCGCGGCCCTCATCTCCTCGAAGCGCGACGCGGAAACGGAGGTTTTCCGCTTTCCCCCCGTGATGAGCCGGGCGCATCTGGAGCGCCACGGCTACCTGAAGAGCTTCCCGAACCTCCTCGGCTGCGTCTCCTGCCTCGAGGGCAGCGAGGCGGAGATCCGCGCCGCCGCCGACCTGCACGCCGTGGGCGGCGACTGGACGGCGGAACTCGAGACCGCCGACCTCGTTCTGACCCCGGCCGCCTGCTATCCGGTCTACCCGATCGCCGCCGCGCGCGGTCCGGTGCCGGCGGGCGGATACCGCTTCGACGTCGCCTGCGACTGTTTTCGCCGCGAGCCGTCGTCGCATCTCGACCGGCTGCAATCCTTCCGCATGCGGGAGTACGTCCGCATCGGCACGCCGGATGAGGTGCGCGACTTCCGCGAGCGCTGGATCATCCGCGCGACGGCGCTCGCCGACGAACTCGGCCTGCCCTACCGGATCGAGCAGGCAAGCGACCCGTTCTTCGGCCGCGTCGGCCAGATCATGGCCTTCAGCCAGCTGGAGCAATCCCTGAAGTTCGAGCTCCTGGTGCCGCTGCGCGGCGAGGCCGCCGGCACGGCCTGCATGAGCTTCAACTACCATCGCGAGCATTTCGGCACGACCTGGAACCTGCGCGACGCGGACGGCGAGCCCGCCCATACCGGCTGCGTCGCCTTCGGGATGGACCGTCTCGCGGTCGCCCTCTTCGCCACGCACGGGCGCGACGTCGCCGACTGGCCGCAGACGGTGCGCGCCGCCCTGCGGCTCTGAGGCGACCGAGCCGCCGATGACCCTCGATCCGCACGCCCGGCGCTTCCTCGACATGATCGCCCTGGGCGGCGTGGCCGAGCCGACGGTTGCCGGGCGGCGGGTCTCCCTGCGCAATCTCGCCCGGCTCGCCGCCCGCGGCGCCGAGGCGGCCGAGACCCGCGACCTCATCCTGCCCAGCCCCGGCGGGCCGCTCCATGCCAGGCTCTACGCACCGCCGGGTTCGGATGCGCGTCCGCGCGCCGGCCTCCTCTTCTTCCACGGCGGCGGCTTCGTCGCGGGCGATCTCGACACCCATGACGGGATCTGCCGGGCGCTGACGGCGGCTTCCGGATGCCGCACCGTATCGGTCGCCTACAGGCTCGCCCCGGAGCACCCCTTCCCGGCCGCGCTCGAGGATGCGCGCGCGAGCCTCGCCTGGGTCGCCGCGCAAGGCCCGGCCCTCGGCATCGATCCCGCGCGCCTCGCGCTCGGCGGCGATTCGGCCGGAGCCGGGCTCGCGGCGCGCCTCGCCCAGGAGGCGCGGGAGCACGGGCCACCCATCGCCGCCCAGGTTCTGCTCTGCCCCGTCCTCGACGGGGTGGGGGAGGGCGCCTCCCGCACCGACTATGCCAGCGGCCACTTCCTCGACGCGGCGACGATCGCCCGCGATATCGATGCCCTGGGATTGACGGGCCACGACCTCTCCGACCCGCGCCTGTCGCCCCTCCGGGCGGCCTCCCTCGCCGGCCTGCCGCCCGCCATCATCCACACCGCGGAGCACGACATCGTCCGGGACGACGGCACGGCCTACGCCGCCCGTCTCACGGAAGCGGGCGTCCCCGTCCGCCACACCTGCCACCCGGGGATGATCCACTTCTTCTACGGCCTCGGCGGCCTCGTTCCCGCCGGGCGTCCGGCGCTGGCGATGATCGGGCGGGAGCTTGCGGAGGTGGTCGGCTGAGGCCGACAGCGCCGAATGGGCATGCTACTGCTCCGGGTTGCTGTCCGCCCGGAGCCGTCTGCATGGTTGCCGCCCTCGCTGCCTCCCCCGAAGCGCCGCTCCTCCTGCGGGAGGACCGGGATGGCGTCGCGAGTCTCACGCTGAATCGGGGGGCGACCCGCAACGCCCTGTCGCTGGCCCTGATGGAGGCGCTGCAGGGCGCGCTCGACGCGATCGGGGCGGATCCGGCGGTGCGGGTCGTCGTCCTGAAGGGCGCCGGGCCCGCCTTCTGCGCGGGTCACGACCTCAAGGAGATGCGGTCGGACCGCGATCACGAGTCCATCGATGCGATCTTCAAAGCGTGCTCGCGCATGATGATCGCGATCATCCGCTTGCCGCAGCCTGTGATTGCGCAAGTGCACGGCGTTGCCACCGCCGCGGGCTGCCAGCTCGTGGCGACCTGCGACCTCGCCGTGGCCTCCGGGGACGCGCGCTTCGCCACGCCCGGCGTCGATATCGGCCTGTTCTGCTCGACGCCGATGGTGGCACTGTCGCGAGCGGTCCCGCGCAAGGCGGCCCTCGAGATGCTGCTCCTCGGCGAGCCGATCGGGGCGGCGGAGGCGCTGCGCATCGGCCTCGTCAACCGGGTGGTGCCGGGAGACGAGCTGGTGGCGGCCACCTTCGCGTTGGCGCGGGTGATCGCGGAGAAGCCGCGCCGGGTCGTCGCCCTCGGCAAGGCGGCCTACGCCCGCCAGGGCGAGCTCGGCCTGGAGGAGGCCTACGCCTACACGGCGGATGTGATGGCCCGGAACATGATGATGGAGGAGGCGGCGGAGGGCATCGACGCCTTCCTGCAGAAGCGGGCGCCGCGCTGGCCCGCCTGATCCCGGTTCAGGCGGTGTTGCCGGCGTCCACCGTCAGCACCGTGCCGGTGACGTTGCGGCCGCCCGGCCCGAGCAGGTACTCGACGGCGTGGGCGACGTCCTCGGCGCCCGCGAGGCGGCGCAGCGCCGAGCGGCGCACGATGCGCTCCCGGCCCTCCGCGCCGAGCCCTTCCGTCATCTCCGTGTCGATGAAGCCCGGCGCCACCGCGTTGACGGTGATGCCGAGATGCCCGACCTCGCGGGCGAGCGACTTGGTGAATCCGACGAGGGACGCCTTCGTCGCCGCGTAGACCGAGAGACCGGAATAGCCCGTCGCGGCGATGATCGAGGCGAGGTTGACGATGCGCCCGCCGCCATCGGCCATCATGCCCCGTACCACGAACTTGGTGAGCATGATCGGAGAGAGGGTGTTGAGCCGGATCAGCGCCTCGATATGCGGGTTCTGCATCGTGGCGAGCAGCCCCTCGGTGCCGAGGCCGGCATTGTTCACGAGACCGTAAAGCTTGCCGAACTCGCGCCGGGTCTCGCGCACGAGCGCCGGCAGGGTCTCGATGTCGGAGAGGTCGGCCGCGCGGAAACGGATCGAGCCGGTCTCGGCGGCGCGCGCCGCCTCGGCTGCCGCGAGCAGCCCCTCGGAATCCCGCCGCGCCACCGCGATCACGTCGTGGCCGCAGGCGGCGAGCCGGGTCGCGATGGCGAGCCCGAGGCCGCGGCTGCCGCCGGTGACGAGGACGTTGGGCATCGCGGTCTCTCCGGGTCAGGCGGGGCGCCGGGCGAGCTTGCCGGCGGCCGTGACGTCGAGGCGGGGCACGATCCGAAGGAGCGCCGGCACCTTGTGCGGGCTGAGCTCGGCCCGGCAGGCGGCCAGGATCTCCTTACGGATCTCCTCGGGCGGAGCGGGATCGGCGGCCTCGTCGAGCACGACGCTCGCCTGGACGATGGCCCCGGTGATCGGGTTGCGCCGCCCCTCGACGAGGGACATCCGCACGCGGGCGTGCCGGTTGATGACGGCCTCGATCTCCTCCGGATGCACCTTGAGGCCCCCGACATTGATGATGCCGCCGCGGCGTCCGACGAAGTGGTAGCGGGCCGCCCCGTCGACGACGCGCTCCTCCACCATGTCGCCGGTGTCGACGAAGCCCTCCGCGTCGGCGAGCGCGAGATCGTCCGAGCCGACATAGCCCGAGGCCGTGCGGCGCGAGCGGATGCGCAGCGACCCGTCGACCACCCGCATCGCGACCTCACCGGGCCGGCCGACGAAATCCTTGGGGAAGCCCTCGAGCCCGTCCGTGACCTCGAAGCCGACGCCGGCCTCGGTCGAGGCGTAGGCGTGGCCGATCGAGGCGCGGGGATAGGCGTCGCGCAGGCCGTCGAGCACCGCTTGGTCGGCGATCTCGCCGGAGAGGCGGAGATAGGCGGGGTCGATCAGCCCCCGAGCCGGGCTCATCAGCACGCGCCGCCAGTGCGAGGGCGTGCCCGAGACATGGGTGACGCCGTGGCGCCCGAGGCGGGCGAGATGGTCCGAGACCGCTTCCGCGCTGCCGCCCGAGAGGATGAGCGAGCCGCCCGCGAGGATACCGCGCAGGAAGATCTGCAGGCCGCCGTAGCGGCGGATGTCGTAGAAGGTCGCCCAGACCGGCGGCGCCTCCCCCTCGGGCCGCGGCCGGATCGCCGCGGTCAGCCCCGCGAGATCGTGGCGCACGAGCTTCGGCACGCCGGTGGTGCCGGAGGTGAGGAGCAGCCACTCCGTCGCCCGCTCGAACTCGGGCTCGCGGGCGGCGGGCACGGGAGGCCAGGCGCAGTCGATCAACGGCAGCGCGTCGAGGCCCGGCAGGGCGGAGCGCGGCCGGTCGGTGAGGATGGAGGTCGCGCCCGCGCGCTCCGCGATCACGGGCAGGTGCTCGGCGGCGAGGTCGGGCGGGCACAGCACGACCGCCTCGGCGAGGCCGTCGACGGCGATCAGCGCGAGGCCGGCGAGGAACTGGTCCTCTGTGACGAGCAAGAGCCGCTGCCCGCCGACGTCGCCGTTCAGACAGCTCAGGTCGAGGAGATCGGGCAGCGCGACGCCGTGCGCGAGCCCATGCAGCATCCGGGATTGCCCCGCGGCGCTAGCCTCCCGCGCCAGCGCCTCGCGCAGCGAGCGCGAGTCAGGCCGCTTCATCGACCCGCGCGGCCTCGTAGAGCGCGACGAAGTCGCCGAGGGTGACGGGGAACTCGATCTCGTCCGACGCCGTGAAGGGATCGACGCCGAGATCGTCCTCCAGCCGGCTCACCAGGATCGCGAAGCAGAGGGAATCGAGGCCGGATTCGAGCAGCACCAGATCGTCGGTCAGCGGCGCGAGCGCCTTCTCCTGCTCCGCGGCAACCTGCTCGATGTTCTCGATGATGATTAACCGTGCCGACATCCTGAGATCCTCGAAAGTTCTATATCAGGAGGATAGTCTCGCGATATTTCTGCTTCAAGCTGATCGGCGGAATATGGTGAAGAGGTGAGGATGCCGACGAATACAGTAAATGGTCGGATCGTGATCCGAGCCCGGCGGATTCGCTCCTGTCTGGTTACGATCTCTTAACCATGTGCAGGGCAGCCTGGGGCGTCGTGGGTGTGCAGGACGGGCCGGGGCCATGCTCAAGATGCGGACGGATCGGAAGCCCGACGCCGACATGCGCGGGCCCACGCTGAGCGACAGCGTGCGCCGCCATCTCGGCCAGAGCCTGCAATCCTTCTACGCGGACGCGCTCAAGGCGCCGGTTGGCCCGCGCCTCGAAGCCGTCCTCGCCCGATTGCTGGGGCGGTCCTGAGGCGGCGGCCCGGACGTTTCGGGCGATCCATTCCCACAGGCCAGGCATCGCGGCGTGCGACCGCGCCTGGAGCGCGCCGCGTGCCTCGATCCAGCGCGCCGCGCGCCTCAATCCAGCGCGACGGCGACGAGGGAGAACAGGCCGGCGAGCATGAGATTGCCGGCGAGGACGAGGGCGATCACGGTCATGGCGTCTGGGGCTCAGGTGAAGGCTGGCTGAAGAGGTGTACGGCACCGTACGGCGCACCGTGCTTGTAGAGGCAACCGGTTCACGAAGCGCCCACACCGACCGGATTTCCCCCATGTCGCGCGCGATAAGGTTGACGGCGATGCGCGCGGGCCACGCCTCCCTCCGCGTGCTTGCCTCACGCTCCGAACCGAGACAGTGTGATTAAGGATTCGTTCATTCGGCGCGCGATGGAGCCCTGACCGGCGGAGGGAGCGATGGCGTTGGTGTCGATCGGCGAGGCGCTGAGTGCGGCCTCCAGCATCTTCGGCCTCGGTGCTCTTCGCACCGGCCTCCTGCCGCTCGGCGCGGCGAGTCCGGATGCGGACGATCCAGCGGATCGCGCCGGCCCAGACGACATCGCGCCGGACGCGATGAACGAGAGCCTGTTCGAGGCCGTCGAGACTGCGCTGCGAGAGGCGGGCTACCTGCGGGCCTGAGCCCGGCTCCGCGCCCGCCGAACCCGAGAGAACATCCCGCAAACCGGGTTCCGCGCCCTGAGGAGTCCCGCCGCCCCTGCGGGATCTGGCGCCGACGGCGACCCGGCAGGGCGCGCGTCGATCGCGCTGCAGCGCGATGCGCTTCCCGCCTCGGCCATCCCGTCGATCCTCCCGCCATGCGCCGACTCGGGCGCCGGTACGCGGCCGCTTCGGGCCGGGCCCCGGCGTGGGAGGACGATTTTAGGCTTGGGCCCGGGGCATAGCACGCAGATCGACCGATCTGTTCTTTCTAGAGAACGCCAGTCCGGCGACAAACTCGTTCTCTCACGGACCGTTTGAAAAGAAAAATCCTTCTCACGCCCTCTGCTATGCTCTTCCATAGGGAAGTTTCGTCGCCGGGCACGGCGTAGTGGTGGCTTGACAATGTTCGATAAAACGAACGACAAGCTGGGTCGTGCCGTGCGGTGCAGCGATCGGATCCCCTCCACGTAGTCCCGCTGCCTCGGCCGTATCCGAAGGACGAACCATGCAGACGCCTGTGACGAGAGCCACCCGCCCGGCCTACCGCCTCCGCAGCCTGCTGCTCGCGGCCTGCCTAGCACCGGCGCTCGGCCTCGCGTCTCCGGCCCTCGCCGCCGAGACGGCGCTCCTCAACGTCTCCTACGACCCGACCCGGGAACTCTACCGGGAGGTCAACGCGGCTTTCACGGAGGAGTGGAAGGCCAAGACCGGCGAGACCATCACGGTGCGCGCCTCGCACGGGGGCTCCGGTTCGCAGGCCCGCACGGTGATCGACGGGGTCGATGCCGACGTCGTGACGCTCGGCATCCCCTCCGACATCGACGCCATCGTCAAGCTCACCAAGAAGATTTCGGCCGATTGGCGCGACAAGCAGCCGAACCAGGGCCTGCCCTACACCTCGACGGTGGTGTTCCTCGTCCGCAAGGGCAACCCGAAGGGCGTGAAGGACTGGAACGACCTCGGCAAGCCCGACGTGAAGGTGATCACCCCGAACCCGAAGACCTCGGCCGGCGGGCGCTGGAACTTCCTCGCCGCCTGGGGCTACGCCTACAACCAGGACAAGGATGCCGAGAAGGCCAACGCCTTCGTGGGCCAGATCTACAAGAACGTGCCCATCCTCGACACGGGCGCGCGGGGCTCCACCGTCACCTTCGCCCAGCGGGGCCTGGGCGACGTGCTGCCGACCTGGGAGAACGAGGCCTTTCTCGTCCTGCAGGAATTCGGCGCCGACAAGTTCGACATCGTGGTGCCACCGACGTCGATCTACGCCGAGCCGCCGGTTGCCCTCGTCGACGCCAACGTCGACCGCAAGGGCACCCGCAAGCAGGCCGAGGCCTATCTCGCCTTTCTCTACTCGGACAAGGCTCAGGCGATCTTCGCCAAGCACCGCTACCGTCCGCTCAAGCGCGAGGCGGCCAACAAGGCGGATCTCGCCTTCCTGCCGGACGTTAAGCTCTTCAAGATCGAGGATCTGCAGGGCAACTGGGACGACATCCAGAAGAAGAACTTCGACAACGGCGGGCTGTTCGACCAACTGAGCAAAGCCGGGCGCTGAGGGTCTTCCCATGGTCGCGACGCCACCTCGGCGGTTCCTCTTCCGCCGCCCCAGCGTGATCCCGGGCTTCGGGCTCACGCTGGGCTACGCGCTCACCTGCCTCAGCCTCGTCGTGCTGCTGCCGCTGGCCGCCCTGGTGGCGAAGGCTTCCGGCCTCGGCCTGTCCGGCATCTGGGAGGTCGCCCGCGACCCGCGGGTGGCGAGCGCGCTGCGGCTCAGCTTCGGGGTGTCGCTCGCGGCCGCGCTCACGGCCTCGGTGTTCGGCTTCGTCGTCGCCTGGGTGCTGACCCGCTACGAGTTCCCCGGCCGCCGGATCGTCGACGCGGCCGTCGACCTGCCCTTCGCCCTGCCGACAGCGGTGGCCGGCATCGCGCTGGCCTCCCTCTACGCCCCGAACGGGCTCGTCGGCGCGGAACTCGCCAAGGTCGGCATCCAGGCCGCCTACACGCCGCTGGGCATCTTCATCGCCATGGTGTTCATCGGCCTGCCGTTTGCCGTGCGCACGGTGCAGCCGCTGATCGCCGAGATCGACAAGGAGGTGGAGGAGGCGTCCGCCACCCTCGGCGCGACCCGCCTGATGACCCTGGCCCGCGTGGTGCTGCCGCCCCTCATCCCCGCGGTGCTGACGGGCTTCGCGCTCGCCTTCGCCCGCGGCGTGGGCGAGTACGGCTCGATCATCTTCATCGCGGGGAACCTCCCCTTCGTCTCCGAGATCGCGCCGCTCCTCATCGTCATCAAGCTCTCCGAGTTCGACTACGCGGGGGCGGCGGCCATCGCCACGATCATGCTCGGGATCTCGTTCCTGACGCTGCTCGCCATCAACCTGATCCAGGCCTGGAGCCGGCGGAGGTTCGGCTATGTCTGAGGGCATCGCGCTCAAGACGAGGGAGGCGGCGCCCCGTCCGCGCAGCGTCACCTCCGAGGGGCGGAGCGTGCGCTGGCTGCTCACCGGCATCGCGATCGTGTTCCTCGCGCTGTTCCTGGTGCTGCCGCTGCTCACCGTCTTCGCGCAGGCGCTGGCCCGCGGCTGGGCGGCCTATTTCGACGCCTTCGCGGAGCCCGACGCGCGATCCGCGATCCGCCTGACGCTCACGGTCGCGGCGATCAGCGTGCCCTTCAACCTCGTCTTCGGGGTGGCGGCGGCCTGGGCCATCGCCAAGTTCGAGTTCCCCGGCAAGAGCGTGCTGATCACGCTGATCGACCTGCCCTTCTCGGTGTCGCCGGTCGTCTCGGGGATGATCTACGTGCTCGTCTTCGGCTCGCAGGGGCTGTTCGGGGCGTTCTTCATCGAGCACGGCATCCAGATCATCTTCGCGGTTCCGGGCATCGTACTCGCCACGATCTTCGTGACCTTCCCCTTCATCGCCCGCGAGCTGATCCCGCTCATGCAGGAGCAGGGCACGGCCGAGGAGGAGGCGGCCCTCACCCTCGGGGCCTCCGGCTGGCACGCCTTCCGGACGGTGACGCTGCCCAACATCCGCTGGGGCCTCCTCTACAGCGTCCTCCTCTGCAATGCCCGCGCGATGGGCGAGTTCGGCGCCGTCTCGGTGGTGTCCGGCCATATCCGCGGATTGACCAACACGCTCCCGCTCCACGTGGAGATCCTCTACAATGAATACAATTTCGTTGGCGCGTTCGCCGTCGCCTCCCTCCTCGCCGGGCTCGCCCTCGTCACTCTCGTCATCAAGTCCGTCCTGGAATGGCGCTACGCCGGGGACCTCGCGGCCGGCGCCCGGCACTAGCGGCGCGGCCGACCGGTCCGGCTCCACGGCGATCCGGGTCGAGGGCCTGTCGAAGACCTTCGACACGGCGGCCGTCCTGCACGACTTCCATCTCGACGTGCGGGCGGGCGAATTGCTCGGCCTCCTCGGCCCCTCGGGCTCGGGCAAGACGACGCTGTTGCGCATCATCGCCGGGCTCGACTTCCCCGATCGCGGCCGCGTCCTGTTCGGGGGCGACGACGCCACCGGCCTGCCGGTGCAGCAGCGGGCGGTGGGCTTCGTGTTCCAGCACTACGCCCTGTTCAAGCACATGAGCGTGGCCGACAACATCGCCTACGGGCTCAACGCCCGGAAGCGCGCGGACCGGCCGGGCAAGGCCGAGATCCGCCGCCGCGTCGGCGACCTCCTCGACCTGATCAAGCTGTCGGGCTTCGCCGACCGCTACCCGTCCCAGCTCTCGGGCGGCCAGCGCCAGCGCATCGCGCTGGCCCGCGCCCTCGCCGTCGAGCCCAGGGTGCTGCTCCTCGACGAGCCCTTCGGGGCGCTCGACGCGCAGGTGCGCAAGGACCTGCGCCGCTGGCTGCGCGAGATCCACGACCGCACCGGCCAGACCACGATCTTCGTCACCCACGACCAGGACGAGGCCCTGGAGCTCTCCGACCGGGTCGCCGTCCTCGACAAGGGCCGCCTGGAGCAGGTCGGCACGCCCGACGAGGTGCAGGACCGGCCGGCCTCGGCCACGGTGCTGAAGTTCCTGGGCGACGCGGTCGAGTTCGAGGCGATCGTCGAGGGCGAGCGGGTCCTCGTCGACGGGCGCCCGACGCCGGTCACCGCGCCCCGCGGGGTGATCGGCCCGGCGCGCCTCTACGTGCGGCCGTGGCAGCTCCAGTTCGTCGAGCCGGCCGAGGCCCAACTCTCCGGCACGGTGCGCGCCTCCCACCGCAGCCAGGGCCGCCAGCGCGTCGAGGTCGAGCGGCCGGACGGGCGCCTCGTCGTGGTCGAGGATTTCGACGGCGACCGCTACGCCGCGGGCCGCGCGGTCGGCCTGCGCATCAACGGAGGCTATGTGTTCGCCTGAGCGGCACAGGCCGGTCCCCGTGAGGCGCCGGTCCCCTCTCCGAAGGGTTGGGGATCCGCGGCTCATCCGGCAAAGACGCCTTCGTACCGAACAGGTGCCGGCTTGAACCCCATGCCGCGCCGCCCGAAAAAGCGTCCATGAGCACGAGCCTGACCCATCCCCGTCCCGACGTCCTCGCCGCCATCGGCGCCACGCCGCTCATCCGCCTGCGCCGCGCCTCGGAGGAGACCGGCTGCACGATCCTCGGCAAGGCGGAATTCCTGAATCCCGGTCTCTCGGTGAAGGACCGGGCGGCCCTCGCCATCGTCCAGGATGCGGAGGCGCGCGGGCTGATCCGGCCCGGCGGCACCATCGTGGAGGGCACGGCGGGCAACACCGGCATCGGGCTCGCCCTCGTGGCGAGCGTGCGCGGCTACCGGACGCTCATCGTCATCCCCGAGACCCAGTCGGAGGAGAAGAAGCAGACCCTGCGGCTCGCGGGCGCCCGCCTCGTCGAGGTGCCGGCCGTGCCCTTCGCTAACCCGAACAACTACGTCCATGTCGCCCGCCGCCTCGCCGAGCGGCTCGCCGCGACGGAGGCGGCCGGCGCCTTCTTCGCCGATCAGTTCGACAACGTCGCCAACCGCCGCGCCCATGTCGAGGGCACCGGCCCCGAGATCTTCGCGGAGACGGGCGGGCGCATCGACGGCTTCGTCTGCGCGGCCGGCACCGGCGGGACGCTCGCCGGCGTCGCCGAGGCGCTGCGGGCACGCGATCCGGGCGTCCGGATCGCCCTCTCGGACCCCGAGGGCTCGGCGCTCCACGCCTATTACACGACCGGAACCCTCAAGGCGGAGGGCTCCTCGATCACCGAAGGGATCGGCCAGGGCCGGGTGACCGGCAACCTTGAAGGCTTCCGGCCCGACCACTCCTTCCGCATCCCGGATGGGGAGGCCCTCGACATCGTGTTCCGGCTGATGCGCGAGGAGGGCCTGTCGCTCGGCGGCTCGTCCGGCATCAACGTGGCCGGCGCGATCCGGCTCGCCCGCGAACTCGGGCCCGGCCACACCATCGCGACCATCCTGTGCGATGGCGCGGCCCGCTACGCCTCGAAGCTGTTCAACCCGGCTTTCCTCACGGAGCGCGGCCTGCCGGTGCCGGGCTGGCTCTCGGCCCCCACCGACCCCTTGCCGGACTGGCGCGCCTGAACTGAAAATACGATTTCTGTTGAGCCTTCGCACGAAGCTTGAACAGAATTCATCCCTGCGACGTTGGAACGGTCAAGCTCGCGCCCTGCGTGCTGCGGAGACCGCCCTCATGACGCTGACCACCATCCTCCTCATCATCCTGATCCTGATCGTCCTCGGCGGCGGCAACTTCCTCGGCGGCGGGGCCTATCGGGGCCCGAGCTTCGGCCTCGGCGGCCTGCTCGTCATCATCCTCATCGTGCTCCTTGTCACCGGCCGGGTCTGACGGCGCGGCTCAGCGCGGGCAGGTGATCGCGACGATCGCGCTCGCCACGGGCGCGGCGGCTTGGCCCAGGCTCGCCGCCGCGCCGTCCTGCCTGGCGCCCGGCCGAAGGCCGGTCTCGGCGAGGAACGCGGCGACAGCCGGCCCCGCGATCAGGGGATAGCTCATCGGCGGCGCGACCCCGGCGACGAGACGCGGCGCCGCGGGGAAGCGGGCGACGATGCCCGCGAGCCGCCCGGCCCGGTCGATCGCGGGGGCTCCCGCAGCCCCCGGCTGCAGCGGCGCGACCACGCCGCCAGCAGGGCTGCCCGTGCCCGGCGCCAGGGTGGTGCCGCCCGCGCCTGCGCCGATCACGCCGAGCGCGTCGTCCGGCCCGGCCGGGTCCGGGCGGGGCGAGGGCAGGACGGAGCCCGGAGCGGACGGGGCTTCGAGGAGGGCGAGGCCGCGGGCCGGATCGCTCCTGAGGACGCGCGCGGCCGCCCCACCGATCCGCGGCGCCGCGCAGCCCTCGAGCGCGGCCGAGGCCGTGAGCACGCGCCCGGGCGCGACGGCGAGGCCCGTTGCCGCGATCGACGGCGTCGCGGCGGCCGGCGGCGCCTCCCGGATCGGCACAGGAGGTGGGGGGATTGGAGCCGCCGCGACGGCGGGCGCGGCCTCCGGAAACGGGAGGAAGGCGTTGGCGATCGCGATCACGAGCCGGTCCACCTCGCCCGCCAGTGCCTTGTCGTAGCCGATCGTGAAGCCGCGGATGCCGGCCTCCCCCGCGGCGTAGCGGATGTAGGACCGGCCCGCTCCCGTCTCGCCGGTCACGACGACGAAGTCCGGCCGCTTCAGCTTGTAGGTGATCTTGCGGTCCGGCCCCGGATTGGTGGCACGCTCGAACAGGACGTCGAGGCCCGTCTCCCCAGGCTTGAACGAGCGGCTTTCCAGCGTCACGCGCCCGTCCGCGCTCTGCCAGCGGCTGCCGCCGGGAATGGCAGTGCGCTTCGTCAGCAGCCGCTCCGGCACGCCGAGCACCGCCCCGCTCGCCGGATCGGGCTTGACGGTGAAGCGGGCGGCTTTCCGCGCCGCCTCGCCGCCCGCGAGGATCGCGGTGCGCAGGCGCGGCGCGAGCGGGTCCTCGGTTCCCGCACCGGCCCGGGTCCGGAAGCTCGCGAGCGCCTCGAAGGTGCGGCGCCCGAACGTACCGGTGATCACGCTGTTGTAGTCGCCGGTCCAGACGAGGGCGTCCTGCAGCCCCTTGCGCTCCGCCTCCGGCAGCGCCTCGAAAGCGGCTTTGGCCGCCTCGAAGCCCGGGTCGGGCGCTGCGGGCGCCGGGGCGGTGGGGGCTTCGGCCGGGCGGGCGGCGGGGGCGCCTGCGCTGCCGCTGGACCGAGGGCCAGCAGGCCGGCGATCAGGCTCGCGCCGAGACGGATGCCGAAAGTCCTGCTGTCCCGCCGCGTCATGTGAGGCCGCCCCCGAACCGGGCCGCGAGCTTGGCAGAGCGAACCCGGAAAGGCCAGGCGGGCGCGGGTCCGGAAGCCCCGGCACCGGCCCCGGCATCGGTCCGACCGGGCATTCACGGGCGGGGTATCCGCGTGGACAGGGCGCCGGTCTGGACGCCGGCGCTCAGGCCCGCGGGCCCACGAGGCCCGGGGGCAGCAGCACCGGCTCGCGGGCGATTGCCCTGGGTGCCGCCGCGGTGGGCGGGATCGGCTTGCGGGCCTCGGGCTTCGGAGCGGCGCTCGGCACGGGTTCGGTGCGGGGCGGCTTCGGGGCGGCGGGCCGGGCCGGAATCGATCCGGTGGTCTGCGGCTCGGGCGCTGCGGCGGACGGTGCGGGTGCGGCGCTCGGCGTATCAAGCCCGTAGATGTCGTCGCGGAAATGCGCCCGCCCGTCCGGGGTGGCGTAGCCCGTGAGATACACGAAGGTGACGGGGACCGGCTTCGTCAGCTTGATGTCCCGGCGATCACCCATGGCGATCCCGGTCTCGATCTCCATCGGGCCCCAGGCGGTGCCGGGCCCGTTCGGCCCCGGCGTGCTCGCGAGGAGCCAGCCCGCGAATTCCTTAACCTGGCCGACGCGCACGCAGCCGTGCGAGTGGAATCGCACCGAGCGAGCGAAGAGCGACTTCGAGGGCGTGTCGTGCATGTAGACCGCGTGGCGGTTCGGCATGTCGATGCGCACTTGGCCCAGCGAGTTGTCGAGGCCGGAATCCTGGCGCAGCGTGTAGTTCACCGCCCGCTCCGTCTTCCAGTCGACCGTGGTCGGGTCCACCTCGATGCCGCCCGGTCCGAGGATGCGGATCCGGTTCTTGGCGAGCCAAGTCGGATCCTTGCGCATCTTCGGGATGATCTCGTTCCTCACCACCGAGACCGGGACCGTCCAGGTCGGATTGAGATTGACGTCGGTGATGCGCGTCTCGACGGCGGGCGTCGGCTTGTCGGTGGAGCCGACCACCGCGACGTAGCGGCGGGCGACCGCGCCCTTCTCCACCGCCTCGACGGTGGCGGAGGGGATGTTCACGGTGACGTAGCGCTCGCCGAAGGGGAAGTTCGAGCCCATCAGGCGGGCGGCGGAGGCCGCGAGCTGGCGCTGGCGGACGGCGGCCGGCACGTTGAGCGCCGCCACCGTCTGGCGGGCGACGATTCCGGTCTCGGGCAGGCCGTGGCGGGCCTGGAAGGATTTGACGGCGGCGACCAGCGCCGCGTCGTGCCGGTCGCTCGGGGTCGCGTCCGCGGGCAGGTCGCCGGTGAGCGTCAGGTGGTGGCGCAGGCTCGGCACGGACGGGCTCTGGGCGCCCGGCTTCAGCACGAGATCCGCCGCGAGGCTCTCCCAGCCGCCCGCCTCGGCATAGGCCTGGTATCGCTCGGCCATGCGGAGCGTGTCGAGGAAGGTCGAGGGCGCGAGCGTCGGCACCGGATCCTCGGAGACGCGGGCGTAGACGAGCGGCGCCGGCTCGCGGGATTTCTTCGCCGGCGCAGCGGGTGCGGGTGACTCCGCCAGCGGTTGCGCGGGCGGGGCGGGCAGGGACGGGGCGGGCGGCGCGGGCGCCGCCGCGGCGGCGGGCGGCTCCGCCGCGGGCTGCGGCGCGATCGGCGGCGTCTGCGCGGCGGCGGTGCCGAGCGCCGCGATCAGCGCCAGCGGCGAGAGGCCCGCGCGCAGGCGGAAGGGGGACGGGAACAGACGCGAGCGCATCGCGGGCCTTTCGGAGGTGCGTGCGCGGGATCATGGGCGGGGATGGTTACCATTCCCCTGAACGGCGACGGGACAACGCGTCGAGCTTCGGTGACAGGTGCGGTGACTCACACCCGGCGCAGGCGCTCACGGGCCGCCCCATGATCCGGCGCGGCCGCGAAGGCCCTGTGCATCGCGTGCCAGAGCGGCTTGCGGCGGTAGGCGGCGTCGAAGGGCAGCGCCCGCTGCGGCAGCCCGTCCGGGCGGCGGCGGTCGGGGTGACGGTTGAGCCAGGTGGCGGGGTCGTAGAAATCCCAGGTCAGGATGTTGAGCACGGCCGGCTCGTCGAGCACCACGTCGAGGTAGCGCCGGGCGTAATCCGCCACCATCCGGTCGCGGGTCGCGATGTCGGCGGGGAAGGCGCGGTCGTCGAAGTCGAGCTCGGTGATCTCGATGCCGAGCCCCATCTGGCCGAGCTCGCGCAGGAAGCGCCGCAATTGCCGCTCGTCGATCGGGATCGGGCTCGCGAGGTGCGATTGCAGGCCGAAGCGGTGGATCGGCACGCCGCGGGCGCGCATGCCCTCGATCCGGCGCAGCACCAGGTTGCGGCGCGCCTCCATCCAGGGGACGCTCTGCTCCACCGCGTCCTCGTTCCAAGTGCCCGCGGCCTTCGGATCGACCTCGTGCAGGATCCGGAAGGCGAGGTCGATGTAGTCGGGCCCGAGGGCGGCGAGCCAGGGCGTCTCGCGCAGGCCGTCGGCGCGGCGGATCTCGCCCTGCGCCAGCACCTCGTTGATCACGTCCCAGGCCTCGATCCGGCCGCGGCAATGGCCCGCCACGGCGCCGATCCAGCGCCGCAGGAAGCTCTCCGCCTGGTAGGCGCTGGCGCGGGCGATGAGCGGCTGCGCCCAGGCTGGGATGCCGTCGTGCCAGACCAGGGTGTGCCCGCGCAGGCGCTGCCCGTTGGCCCGGGCGAGCCGCAGCACCTTGTCGGTTTCGGAGAAATCCTCGACGCCCGGAGCAGTGAGGATGCTCAGCATCTTCGTCTGGGTGTTGGGGACGAGGATGCCGCACTCGCGGGCGACGACCGCGAGGTAGGCCCGGTCCTGCATCCGCTCGACCGGAACCGCGGTGCCGTAGGCGAGGCCGGTGCGGGCGGCGGCCGCGTGGAGGCTGTCGGCCGACCACGAGCCCCGCCCTGCGCCGGCCTGGGCGGGCGCCGCGATGGTACCGGCGAGCCCGGCGATCACCGCGCGCCGGCTCGGGTCAGGGATGCGCACAGGATCGGTCCGGGAGGAGGAAAGGCGGAGAGACATTGTAAGCACGACCGCGTGCGGCGTGCGAGCATCCCCTCGACAACGCGTCTGCACGCCCCACCCTCACGGCGGCTTCAGCGCGACCGGAGACCGTCCCCATGCCCCAGCATCCCGCCCTCAGCCCCGGCCGCGCCGCCCTCGTGACCGGCGCCGCGAGCGGCCTCGGGCTCGCCGCCGCCAGGGCCTTCGCCGGCCTGGGCATGAACGTCTGGCTCGCGGACCTGCCGGGCGAGGCGCTGGAGGCCGCGCGCGCCGAGGTCGCGGCCCTCGCGGCCGTCGAGGTGCGGGCGGTGCCGACCGATGTCGGGAGCCGCGAGGCCGTGGCCGCCCTGCGCGAGGCCATGCTCGCGCAGGGCGGCCCTCCGGCCGTGCTGATGCTGAATGCCGGCATCGAGGGCGGCGGCACGCTCTTCTCCGACCTCGACCTCTGGCACCGCATCCTCGACACCAACCTCTGGGGCGTGGTCAACGGCATCGGCGCCTTCGTGCCGGGCATGATCGAGGCGGGCCGGCCCGGCGCCGTCATCGTCACGGGCTCGAAGCAGGGCATCACCACGCCGCCTGGCAACACGCCCTACAACGTCTCGAAGGCGGGCGTGAAGGTCGTCACCGAGGCGCTCGCCCACGACCTGCGCGGGCGCGCGGGCTGCCCCGTCAGCGCGCATCTCTTCATCCCGGGCTTCGTCTATACGGGCCTCGCCAGGGCCCGCGGGGTCGCCGAGAAGCCGGAGGGCGCCTGGACGCCGGAGGAGACGATCGCCTTCCTGCTGGAGCGGTTGGACGATTTCTACATCCTCTGCCCCGACAACGAGACCTCGCGGGCGCAGGACGAGCGCCGCATCGCCTGGGCGGCCGGCGACATCATCGAGAACCGTCCGGCGCTGTCGCGCTGGCACCCGGATCACGCCGAGGCGTTCAGGCGGCACATGGCGGGCTGAAGGGGCGTGTCCGGCACGAGCCGCACGGCCCACGCAACATTTCGCGCAATCGCCCGGACATGGCCCTCACCTAATCGTCCCGCCCGCGGCCGATCTCCGGCCGCGCTCTTGCGAGTGGCGGGACCGAACATGACGACAGGCGTGAGCACGGGAACCGCGGGGCAGATCCTGCGGATCCTCATCGCCCTCTTCTTCCTCGTCGCGGCGGGGATGAAGTTCGCGGGCACCGCGTTCGAGGTCGCGGGATTCGAGCGCTTCGGCTACGCCCTCTGGTTCATGTACGTGGTGGGCGCCCTCCAGGTCGTCGGCGCACTGCTCCTCGCGATGCGCGGCACGGCCGCCCTCGGCGCGGCGCTCCTCGCCGTGATCATGCTCGGCGCGGTGGGAAGCCACCTGCGGGCGGGCGACCCCGTGACCATGGCGATGCCGGCCTTCATTCTCCTCGTCGTGCTCACCGGCATCGCCGGGCTCACGCGGCCCGCCGGCCTCGGGGCCCGGCGGCCCGCGTGAGCCCGGTGTCGCCCTCGTGAGACGGCCCCGGCTGGCGAACCTCTTGCGAGGGGTATAATCCGGGTCGCCGCCGGGCAGGGGGCGCGGGCCGCGAGCCCTGCCCTCCGCCCCGGTGGCCGCACGAACACGGGAGCCGCCCTTGGCCACGATCATCCCCGTCGCTTCCTTCGACTGCGTCGTCTTCGGCGCCACGGGAGACCTCACCACCCGCAAGCTCCTGCCGGCCCTCTATTACCGCTACAAGGACGGGCAGATCCCGCCGACGAGCCGCATCATCGGCGCCTCCCGCTCGGAGATCACGGGAGACCAGTTCCGCGAGCGGGCGCGGGACGCCCTCAAGCGCTTCGTGCCAGGCCACGACCTCTCCGAGGAGGCGCTCTCGGCCTTCGTCGACCATCTCGACTACGTCGCGGTCGACGGCGCGGGCGAGGACGGCTGGGAGGATCTCGCGGTAAAGCTCGCCGAGCGCCCGGATCAGGTGCGGCCCTATTACCTCGCCACCTCGCCCGACCTCTACGGCGCGATCTGCCGGAACCTCGCCCGCCACGGGCTCATCGGCGAGAAGAGCCGCGTCGTCCTGGAGAAGCCGATCGGCAAGGACCTGAAATCCGCCCGCGCCATCAACGACGCGGTCGGCGAGGTCTTCCCCGAGGAGCAGATCTTCCGGATCGACCATTATCTCGGCAAGGAGACGGTCCAGAACCTGCTGGCGCTGCGCTTCGCCAACACGATCTTCGAGCGGCTCTGGACCGCCGACGTGATCGACCACGTCCAGATCACGGTCGGCGAGACCGTCGGCGTCGAGGGCCGCGCCGGATATTACGACACCTCCGGCGCCCTGCGGGACATGGTGCAGAACCACCTCCTGCAACTCCTCTGCCTCACCGCGATGGAGAGCCCGCTCAACCTCGACGCGAACTCCGTGCGCGATGAGAAGCTGAAGGTTCTGCGGGCGCTCAAGCCGATCACGGTCAACGACGTGCAGCACGTCACCGTGCGCGGCCAGTACGCGGCGGGCGCCGTCGAAGGCAGGCCGGTGGAGGGCTACCTCGCCGACCTCGGCCCCGGCTCGCAGAGCCGCACCGAGACCTTCGTGGCGCTCAAGCTCGAAGTGCAATCCTGGCGCTGGGCCGGCGTGCCCTTCTACCTTCGCACCGGCAAGCGGCTGCCGCAGAAGATGTCCGAGATCGTGGTGCAGTTCCGCGCCTCGCCCTTCTCGATCTTCCCCGAGGAAGCCTTCGGGCGCGAGCCGAACCGCCTCGTCATCCGCCTGCAGCCGCAGGAGGGCATGAAGCTCGAGGTGATGACGAAGGATCCCGGCCCCGGCGGCATGCGCCTGCGGCCGACCGCCCTCGACATCTCCTTCGAGGAGACCTTCAAGCAGCGCTACCCCGACGCCTACGAGCGCCTGCTGATGGACGTGGTGCGCGGCAACCCGACCCTGTTCATGCGCCGCGACGAGGTCGAGGTCGCCTGGGCCTGGGCGGATTCGCTGCTGAAGGCCTGGGCCGACCGGCCCGAGGCGCCGCGCCCCTACGCCGCCGGCTCCTGGGGGCCGACCGCGGCGATCGCCCTGATCGAGCGCGACGGGCGCACGTGGCACGAAGATCTGCGCTGACGCGCAGCCGGTACGAAGACCCGTTCCGACGCACGAGAGCCCGGACCCCGCGAGGCCCGGGCTCCGCCCCCCGGCCCTCCGGCGCACCGGAGGGCATCCATCGCGCGTCCGCGCCCTTACCGGCCGGTCGTCGAGGTCGACTTCACCGGCTTCTCGCCGGGCACGTGCGACATCGTCCTGGTCCGCGATTCCACGGATTCACCGTCCCGGACCTTGGTCTTGGTCTGCGATTTCGAGAAGGTGCCCCCGTCATGGGCCATCGCCTTCGACTGGCCGTTGAGGCCCTGCCCGGTCTCGTTCGCGTGCGAGCGGCTCTTCGCCTTGTCGCCGGCCGCAGTGCCGCCGGTGGCGAGGGAGGAGCCGGTGCGCCCGTCCGCGCCCGTCGAGGTGCCGCCGGTGCCGACGCTCGAGGCCGAGGTGCCGCCCGCGGCCGCGGAGCCGGCGCTGCCGCCGGTGACGCTCGTCTGCGCCAGGACCGGTGCGGCGAGGAGGGTGGCGCAGAGCGCCACGGGCAGGAGGATGCGGAGCATGGGTCGCCTCACTTCTTGTCGGGGTGGCGGGTGACGACGCAGTCGCCGGAGCCCGCGACCACGGCCGAGCCGTTGCCGCTGGTGCTGACGGACGAGCTGGAACGGCCGTCGCCGGAGCGGACGGTGACCGAGTTGCCGCCCGTGCTGGAACTCGTGGTGCCGCCGGGCCGGCGGTGACGGAACTCGTCACGCTGCCGTCGGACTTCGAGCGATCCTCCACCACACGGCAGGGCTTGCCCTCGCTGTTGGTGACGGTGGTGCCCCCCGACACCCCGCCCGGCCCGGCCGTGACGGTGCTGGTCTGCGCGTAGCCCGCCGCCACGGCGCCCGTCAGGGCCGCGACACCGAAAACGGGCAGGAGCAGGCTGGGGAAGCTGAAGCGCGACATGAGCGTCTCCCTGGGCGTCGACTCAGGATCTCCCGGATGCGGAAACGAGCGGCCCCATCGGGACCGCCCGCGGCGCGTCAGCGCTTGTCGAGGCCCTTGTGCTGGCCGTGCTCGCCCGCCTTGCCGTGCTCGCCGGACTTGCCGGGGCCGTCCTTCATGCCGCTGCCGGAGCCGGCCGAGGAGCCACCCGTGCCCACCGTCGAGCCGGTGGTGTTGCCCGCCGAGGAGCCGCCGGTGCCGACCGTGGACGAGCTCTTGCCGCTGCCTGCGGACGAGCCGCCGGTCCCGAGCGTCGAGGAGGAGCCGCTGCCGGAGCCCGCCGAGGAGCCGCCGGTGCCCACCGTGGACGAGCTGGTGCCGCCGCCGGCCGAGGAGCCGCCCGTGCCGACGGTCGAGCTCGACTGGGCGAGAGCGAGCGCCGCGCCGCCCACGACGAAGGTGGTCGCCAGGGCTGCGACGCGAATCTGCTTCAGCAACATAGATTTCCTCCAAATTCGATTCTGATATCGAGCCATAATCCCGATATTCGCGGCTTGAAATGCGCGGCTGTCCGATATCGTTCCGAAATTTTCTTATGGTTTTTCGGCAATCGCGCAGATGATTTTTGGCGCGGCAACGAATCGGGTGCAATTTTTTTGGGAAAGACTATCGTGCCCAAGATGCCGCGCGAAGCCGGCGGCGCGGCTGCTGGCAGTCATGCGCGGCTCGGGTCGGATCGAGGACCAGGAACGGGAGCGCGTCTCGAACCGTTCCGCGGTCGAAATCCCGCCCGCAATCGGTCGGTACCGGACCCCTCAGAGCGGATCCTGCGCGACGAGGGCGAAGGTGAGGAGGTCGACGTCGGCCGCTCCGCCCCGCAGCAGCGCGCGGGCGGCGGCGTTCGCGGTGGCACCGGTCGTGGTGACGTCGTCGACGAGGAGCACACGCCGGCCCTGCAGCCGCGGGCGCCCCGCCTCCGGGACTCGAAAGGCCCCTTGGAGGTTCGCGGCGCGCCCCGCCCGGCTCAGGCCCACCTGGGAGCGGGTCGCCCGCACGCGCTTCAGCGCGCCGGGCTCGAAGGGCAGTCCGGACGAGCGGGCGATCGGACGGGCGAGGAGGGCGGATTGGTTGAAGCGGCGCCGGAACAGGCGCCAGCGATGGAGCGGCACCGGCACGACGCAATCCGCCTCGGCGAGCAGCTCGCGCCCGCGCGCGGCCATCATCCGGGCCATCGGCACGGCGAGATCGAGCCGGTCCTCGTATTTGAGGCGATGGACGATCTCGCGCGCCGTGCCGTCGTAGAGAGCGACGGCCCGTCCTCGTCCGAAGACAGGCGGCTCGGCGATGGCGCGGGGCGAGAGGAGGGGCCCGATCCCGAGATCGAGGGCGAACGGGGTCCCGTAGCGCGGGCAGTAGGGTGCCTCGATCAGGCGTAGGCCGGTCCAGCAGGCGGGGCAGAGGGCGCCGGGATCGGCGGTCGCGGCGCCGCAGGCGGCGCAGGTCGGCGGGTAGACGAGACCGAGCGCGTGGCGGAGCAGCGACCGGAACGCGGGCACCGATGCGAGAAGCGGTGCCCGCACGCGGGTTCCTAATGCGCCGTCTGGGCGGGCGGCTGGCCCGCGTTGTTCCGGCGCTCCTCCTTGTTGGCGCGGTGGCGCCCGATGGCGCAGCCTGCGGCTGCGCCGACGACCCCGTGCCCGGCCATGTGGCCGGCGACGCCGCCGACGATGGCGCCCTTGAGGCAGCCCTTGGCTTCGGCCGCGTTGCTGAGGGAGAGGGCCGTGAGGACCATCGCGGCTCCGAGGACAATGCGCTTCATCGCTGAATACTCCGGTCAAGGTGGAGCAGAAACGATCCGGCTCCTCTGCCGTTCCGGTCTCGCGCAAGCGTGATGGGAGGCTCGGGGCCGAGCCTTTCGTCGCACGCATGCCGCGAGCATCCCGGCCCGCTGGCAACCGCACCGCCATCGCCCCATTGTCTGCCGATGGACGCGCCGATTCCCCTGTTCGACACGCCGCTCGGCCGCCGCCGCCTCGCCCGGGCCCGCGCGGGCGGCTACGCCGACTTCCTGCTCGCCCGCACGATTGAGGATCTGGAGGATCGGCTCGCCGCCGTGCTGCGGACCTTCTCCCGCGCTCTCGATCTCGCCTCGCCGATGCCCGCGGCGGCACAGCGCCTTGCGGCCGGCGGGCGCGCGGGATCCGTCCTGCGCCTCGCGCCCGTGCCGGAGGCGGCCGACGGGCTTCTGCGCGTCGTCGGAGACCCCGAATCGCTGCCCTTCGCCGCCGAGAGCTTCGACCTCGCGGTCTCGCTGCTGGCGCTCCAGCACGTCAACGACCTGCCTGGTGCCCTGGTCCAGCTCCGCCGGGCCCTGCGGCCGGACGGGCTCTTCATCGGCTGCCTCCTCGGCGGACGCACCCTCACGGAGCTGCGCCAAGCCTTCGCGGCGGCCGAGAGCGAGATCGAGGACGGGATCAGTCCGCGCATCGCGCCCTTCGCCGAGGTGCGCGAGATCGGCGGCCTTCTCCAGCGGGCGGGCTTTGCCCTGCCGGTCACCGACACCGAGACCCTGACGGTGCGCTATCCCGATCCCTTCGCCCTGATGCGGGATCTGCGCGCGATGGGGCTGACCAACATCCTGACGGAGCGCCGCCGCACGCCGCTGCGGCGCGCGACGCTCGTCCGCGCGGCCGAGATCTACGCCGACCGCTTCGCCGACCCGGACGGGCGCCTGCGGGCGAGCTTCGAGATCCTCTGGGTCTCGGGCTGGGCGCCGCACGAGAGCCAGCAGAAGCCGCTCCGGCCCGGCAGCGCCAAGGCGCGGCTCGCCGATGCCCTGAACACGAGCGAGATCGGTCCCGACAGCACCCCCGCCGAGAGGAGCCAGCGATGAGAGAGCCCGGCCCCGACCATCCGATCGGAATCGCGCCGCACGCCAATCGCGTCCGCGTGAGCGCGCGTGGCCAGTCCGTCGCCGATTCGCGCCGCGCCCTGCGCCTCAGCGAGGCGAGCTACCTGCCGGTCCTCTACATCCCGCGGGCGGACGCCCGGTTCGAGCTGTTCCGCAGGAGCACCCGCACCAGCCACTGCCCTTACAAGGGCGAGGCCAGCTACTACGACCTCGTCGTCGACGGCGAGGTGCGCCCGAACGCGGTCTGGAGCTACGAGGACCCGTTCCCGGCGGTGAACGCCATTCGCGGGCACCTCGCCTTCTACCCGGACAAGGTCGACGCGATCGAGGACGCGTAGAAGGCGGCCCGCCCTCGCTTTTAGCCGATCTCGGGCGTGCCCGAGATCGGTCCTTGCTGGTCCGGACCGGGCGAAGCCGATCCGGGTGGGTGCGACGCGCCTGCTCCTACTTGTCGAGGTCCTGCGCCATCTTCAGGTGGTGGTCGAGATGCGGCTGGGTCTTGCCGGCCCAGGATTTCAGGTCGGCATTGTCGCCGCTCTTCGCGTAGCGCCCGAACAGGTCCACGGCGTCTTTGTGCGCCTTCACCTGATCGCTGTGGTACTGCTTGTTGAAGTCGTTGCCCTGCAGGCCCTTCAGCTTGTCGAGCTTGCTCTGGTGCGTGCTGTCGAGTTCCGTCGGCAGGGTCGCCTGCACCTTGCCGCCCTCGACGAAGCCCTTCAGGTCGCTGGTCGTCTTCTTGTGCTCGTCGATCATCTGCTTGGCGTAGGTCTTCGTGGCGTCGTCGCCCCGCTCGACCGCGAGCTGGCTCGACTGGATCTCGAACATGTCGCTGATCGCCGCCTCCTTCACGAAGTCCGCGGTCGATGGTGCGGCTCCGACGAGCGTGTTCAGGCCGCTCTTTTCGCTGAGCGACTGGGCCAGGCCGGGCGAGGCCGCGGGCAGGGTGAGCGCAGCCAGGCAGGCAGCAACTAGAAGATGATTTTTCATAGCAGATTCCCTCTGAAATTGAGTGGAGGGAAAAGGTTCGCCGCCCTCCGGGAGTTCCGCTTCGCGGGCGACTTGCCGCTGCCTTCAGCGGCCGCCGACGAGGCTCCAGAAGCCGTGCTTGCGGCCGTGGTCGCGGCGCAGGATGTCGCGGTAGGAGGCGGAGGCCGGATCGATCGCATCGAGCTGCATGAGGTAGCGCGCCGCGTGGGCATAGGCCTGCGTGCGCCCGCGCTGCAGGATGTCGTCGATCAGCCGGCGGTAGAGCAGGGCGGCGGCCTCCGGCCGCGCCTGTTCCAGCCTCTCGGCCGCCGGGGCCAGAACCTCGTAGCGCTCGCCCTCCCAGGTCTTCGCCCGGTCGAGGACGAGGCGGCCGGCTCGGTCGAGATCCGGCCAGTTGATGAGGAAGGTCAGGGCCCGGTAGGGCTGCGGGAAGGCCATCGCCCGATCGAAGGCGTGGCGCAGCGCCTCGTCGTCCTCGAAATCGGGCAGCTTGGCGAGGTAGTCGCGCAGCATCTCCGCATCGAGCGTGTCGCAGAAGCGCTCCCAGCGCAGCGCCTGCGCCTCCTCCGCGCGCCCCAGCGCGTCGAGGATGCGGATCGTGAGGACGGTCCGCGCCCGCGCCGGCGCCTCGGTGTCGATGCGGCCGGTGATCAGCGCCTCCCCGCTGAGGACGTTCGCATTGCGCTGCTGGGGCCGGCGGATCCGCTCCAGGGCCTCGTCGGTGCGGCCGGCAGCGAGGAGGCGCTCCGCGACCGCGAGGTTGTCCGCTGCCGCGCCGGCCACCGCCTCCTCGAGGGCGATGAAGGCATCGACGTCACCCCGCCGGTCGGCGATGTCCTGGCGCGCGCGCAGCAGACGGCCGCGCGCCCGGGCGGAGCGCCAATCGCCCGTCTCCGCCGGCAGGTCGGAGAGGGCCTCCCCGAGATCCGCGTCGAGGGCGGGCAGGGCGCTCTCCGGCAGGCGGGGGATCAGGTCGAGGAAGAGCATCCCGAGCGGCCCGTCCGGGTCGCCCGAGACGAGGGCCAGGAGCCGGGCTGCGAAGCGCGTGGCCTCCGCTTCGGGCAGGCTGCCCGCAATCTCGATCGCGGCCTCGCCCGCGCGCTCGTAGACCCCCTCCGTGATGCCGAGGCTGTCGTCGACCCGGCCGAGCACGCCCGCGGCGCCGTTCAGGAAGCGCACCAGCCGGTCGAGGGCCGCCCCCGGATCGAGGGGACGCAGCTCGTTGAGGATCACCGAGACGGTGGCGTTGAGATCTGCCGTGAAGGCGCGCCGCTTCTGCCAGTCGATGAAGCCGCGCGCGCCCTCCAGCGCCCCGAGGCGCCGGTCGACGATGGCGGCGACCGCGTCCGGCCCTTGCAGAGCGGCGAGCGCCGCGCTGACGATCTTCTTGAAGGCCGGGTTGCGCTCTGTTTCCCCGAGGACGAGGCCGATCAGCCGGTCCGGCGGCAGCGCGGACAGGGTCTCGACGGAGGGCGTGGTGCGCCGTGCGCCCTTGCGCGCCGGTGCGCGCGCGCTCTTCGGCGCGGGCTCAGCCTTCGCGACGGGCTTGCGTGCCATCGGTCCCGCCGATTCCTCCAGCGCCGGGCGCACGCCCGAGGGAGACTGCTACTCGACCACCCGCGCGATCGGGCGGTCGTGGCCGTCCGACGTCTCGTCGTGCCAGGCTCCCTGGCCGTCCTGATAGCGGATCCCCTCGGTCGAGCCCGGCACCTGCTGTTCGGCCGCGGCGCGCTGGGCGGCCCGGAGGGCCTCCTCGCGGCTCCGGAAGGTCTCGGAGAACACGTCGCCGACCTTGTAGGCGAAGCCGCCGTCGTGCTCGACGATCCGGTAGGTGATCTCGCTCATGGACGCTCCTCCGTCATCATCGGTTCGCTGGTGCGCGAACCCGCTGGGCATGCGCCCGGTTCCTCCGGGCGCTCAGTGGCGTGTGGGTTGTGCGGCGCGAAGCTGCGCCACCGCCGCCTCGCAGCCCGCGATCAGCGAGCCGCGCAGATCGTCCTCCGCGTAGCCCGCCCCGTCCGGGAAGGCGACCGTCCGGACGCGCCCGTCGTCCAGACGGCGGATGTGGGCGAGCCAACCCGTATCAGCCCGCTCGAAGCGTGCCTCGAAACGCTCGCCGTCCTGCTCGAAACGATGCGGCTCCATGCCTGCCTCCGATCCTCTCCTCGTCCCGCCCGCGGCCCGCGCTATCTGTCGGCCGGACGACGTCGAGGAGACCCGACATGCCGATCCGCGCCGCCATCGTCGCCCTGCTCGCGCTCGCTGCCGGCCCGGCCGCCGCGCAGATGGGGGCGGGATTCGCAGGGAGCAGCGTCGGCCTGCCGGCCGCCGGCGTGCCGACGAACCCGTTCGCCTCGAACCATCCCTCGGCGCCCCCGCCCGTCATGGTGGAGCGCCCAGGCCCGCGCGTCCACCGCCCCCGCCGGGTCGTGCGCGAGCGTCCGCTGCCACCCGGCCGGATCGCCCGGTGACGGCGTGGATCGCCCGGCTCGCGAACGGCGGCAGCCTGAATCTCTTCCCGTGCAACGCCGGGCTCGGCCCGATCGCGGTGCCGCGCTGACGATCCTAGGCTTTGTCGAGGGCGTTCGCGATAGCGCTGATGAGGCGCGGGTCGGTCGGCTCGACCTGCGTGGCGAAGGCCGCCGCGAGCGTGCCGTCGCGGGCGACGAGGTACTTGTGGAAATTCCAGCGGGGCGTCTCGCCGGGCTTCTCGGCGGCCGCCCATTGATAGAACGGGTGGGCGTTCGGCATTCGCACCCGGGTCTTGGCCGTCAGCGGGAAGGTGACGCCGTGGTTCTTGCGCGCCGCCTCCACGATCGCCGCCCCGTCGAGGGGCTCCTGGTTGCCGAAATCGGGCGAGGGCACGCCGATCACGGTGAGGCCCCTGTCCTGGAAGCGCGTCCAGAGGGTCTGCAGGCCGGCGAGCTGGCCGGCGAAGCCGCAGGCTGTGGCGGTGTTGACGACGAGGATCGGTTTGCCGGTGAAGTCGCTGAGGGGCAGGGCCCCGCCCTCCGGCCGGTCGAAGGCGAAGGTTCCGGCTCTCGCGCCGCTCCGCTCGGCAGCGACGGCATGCGGGCCGGCGAGCGCGGCACCGATCAGGACGAGGGCTTGGCGGCGCAACAGGGTCATGGCGCATTCCCGGCGGGCATTCTCCGGCGCACAATCTAGTTTGCGTGCGCGTCCCGTCCAACACCAGGGGAACCTTCCGGCGGGGTATCGCTTGTGCGGGTGCACAATCGATCACCGAGAGAGATATCGTCCATGCGCAGCCTGCTCGCCGCCACGGTCCTTCTCATGACGGGCGCGTCCCTCGCCCTCGCCCAGGCGCCGGATGCGGGCCAGCCGGCCCCCGCCCCGAAGCCGGAGGCGGCCGCGCCCGTGGAGCCGGCACCGGGCCAGCCCGCGACCCTGACGGGGGAACTCCGCCCGACCTTCGTGGCTCAGGCTCCGACGGACATGGTGGCCTCGAAGCTCGTCGGGCTGACGATTCAGAACGCCGGCAACGAGACGATCGGCGAGATCGCCGACGTGGTCCTCGACGAAGGCACCAAGGTGAAGGCCTGGATCGTCGGCGTCGGCGGCTTCCTCGGGATCGGCACGAAGTACGTCGCCGTGGATCCGAGCGCGCTGCGCCTCGCCCGCGCCGACGGCGACAAGCTCAAGGCGACGATCAACACCGACAAGGATCAACTGCGCGCCGCGCCGGAATACGTCTATCTCGGCCAGCAGAAGAAGGACGAGGCGAAGAAGTAGAGGGCGCGCGTCCCGTCAGTTCCGGTTCGCCAGCGCCTCGCGGACCGTGCTTGCCACCGAGCCGTCGCGCAGGTGACGGGCGACAAGGAGGGCGTCCGGCATCAGCTCGGCCGCCGTCAGATCCGCGTCCGCGACCTCGCTCGCCAGCACGATGCGAAGTCCGGGCCGCAGCGCCCGCGCCTCGAGCGCCAATTGCGAGCAGCAGAGCTCGCCGGTCAGCGAGATATCGGCGACGAGCACGTCGACCGGGAGCCCGAGGGCCAGCACGGTGAGGGCGTCGACCCCGCAATCGCAGGCCGTGGCGCTGTAGCCGGCCCGCCGGATCTGCCCCGCGATCTCGTCGCGCCACTGCTTCTGACGGCCGGCAATGAGAACCTGGACACCGTAGACGCTCGCCCTGGCATTCGCCCCGGCAACGGCGCTCATGGCAGCGGATCCGATTTCAGGACGAGCCATCGCGCCCTCGACGTCGTGTTCGCATTGCATTGCACCATGCTAGTCCGAGGCCGCGTGGGCGCACAAGTCCCCTGCCGCATTTGCGCCGCAAGCCTGAACGGAGTGACCGTCTTTCAGGCAGGGAAGCATAGCCGGCATGCGGTTGACGCAGGCAATCGGGCCGGGCAACAGGGCCGCGCCCCTGCGATGGAGCCCGCGAGATCGATGTCGTCCGCCAAGTCGCCACCCGTATCGCCCCTCGCCCCCGAATCGGTGCCTGCGCTGCCGCCCGTTCCCGGTGTCCGGCTCGCCACCGCGCAGGCGGGCATCCGCTATTCCGGGCGCACCGACGTGCTGTATGTCGGCCTCGAGCCCGGCACCCGGGCGGCGGGCGTCTTCACGCGCTCGAAATGTCCCTCCGCTCCGGTCGACTGGTGCCGCGACGCGCTGCGCGGGGAATCGGCCCGGGCCCTCGTCGTCAACTCGGGCAACGCCAACGCCTTCACCGGCCTGAAGGGCCGCGAGGCCGTGGCGCTCACGGCCCGGATCGCGGCCGCTGCCGCCGGCTGCCCGGAGGACGCGATCTTCATCGCCTCGACGGGGGTGATCGGCGAGCCCCTCGACGCCAGCAAGTTCGAGGGCGTGCTGGCCGATTGCGCGGCCCGCGCCGAGGACGGCCCGGAGGCGTGGGATGCGGCCGCCCGCGCCATCATGACCACTGACACGTTCCCGAAGCTCGCGACCCGCACGGCCGAGATCGCGGGCACGCGGGTCACGCTCAACGGCATCGCCAAGGGCGCGGGCATGATCGCCCCCGACATGGCGACGATGCTCTCCTTCGTGTTCACGGATGCGAGCCTGCCCCAGCCCGTACTGCAGGCGCTGCTGACGGAGGGGACGGACAAGAGCTTCAACTGCGTGACGGTCGACGGCGACACCTCGACCTCCGACACCCTGCTGCTGTTCGCGACGGGTCTGGCCGGCAATTCCGGGATCGCGGATGCGGGCGACCCGCGCCTCGCCGGTTTCCGCGCGGCGCTCGACGACCTCCTGATCGAGCTCGCCCAGCTCGTGGCCAGGGACGGGGAGGGGGCGCGCAAGTTCGTCACCGTCGAGGTCGGCGGCGCCGAGAGCGACGCCTCGGCCCGGCGCATCGCGCTCTCCATCGCCAATTCGCCGCTCGTCAAGACCGCGGTGGCGGGCGAGGACGCGAATTGGGGCCGCGTGGTGATGGCGGTGGGCAAGGCGGGCGAGCCCGCCGACCGGGACCGCCTCGCGATCTGGTTCGGCGATGTGCGGGTGGCGGTCGCCGGTGCCCGCGATCCGGCCTACAGCGAGGCGGCGGCGAGCGCCGTCATGCGCGAGGCCGCCGTCACGGTTCGGGTCGATCTCGGCCTGGGGGAGGGCCGGGCCCGTGTCTGGACCTGCGATCTGACCAAGGGCTACATCGAGATCAACGGGGATTACCGCTCATGAGGGCGCTTCCCCTCGCGGCCCTCGGCCTCCTCGCCCTCGGTCTCGCGGCACCCCTGCGCGCCGAAGAGGGCGGCGTCGGCGACGGCCTGATCAGCGTGATCGGCCGGGCGCGCACCGAGACGGCGCCGGATTTCGCGAGCGTTGAGATCGGCGTCGAGGTGCGGGGCGCGACGCCGGCCGCGGCGCTCGACGGCACCAGCGAGGCGGCGCGGCGGATCGTGGCGCTCGCGTCCGAATTCGGGGTGCCCGAGAGCGACATCGGCACCACCGCCGTCACGCTCCAGCCCGTCACCCGCACGATGCGCCAGCCGGACGGCACCGTCACCGAGAAGCCGGACGGCTACCGGGCCGCGAATCAGGTGCGCCTGCGGCTTGCCGACATGGGCCGCCTCGGCGACCTGATGCGGCGGGCACTGGAGGCGGGAGCCAACCGCATCGACGGTGTCGCCTTCGGCCTCAAGGACCCGGAGGCGGCGGAGGCCGCGGTGCGGATCGCCGCCATGAAGGACGCGGGCGCACAGGCCGCCCGGCTCGCCGAGGCGGCGGGAGTGAGGCTCGGCCGCGTGGTTTCGATTCAGGCGCCCCCCCGCGCGAGCGTTCCGCCCCCGATCCTGATGGCCGCGGCCGCGCCGATGCGGGCGAAGGGCCGCGGCGGCGTCGCGGTGCCGCTCGTCGCCGGCACCATCGAGGCGAGTGCCGAGGTCGCCGCCACCTTCGCGATCCTGCCGTGACCGAGTCCGCGGGCGTGCGGCTCCTCCTCGTCGTCGCCGTCGCGCTCGTCGACGCCGACGGGCGGGTTCTCCTCGCCCAGCGCCCGCCGGGCAAGCAGCTCGCGGGACTGTGGGAGTTTCCCGGCGGCAAGGTCGAGCCCGGCGAGCGCCCCGAGGCGACCCTGATCCGCGAACTGGCGGAGGAACTCGGCATCACGGTGGAGGAGCCGTGCCTCGCGCCGCTCACCTTCGCGAGCCACGCCTACCCGGACTTCCATCTCCTGATGCCCCTCTACGTCTGCCGCCGCTGGGAGGGCACGCCCCGCTCGCTCGAAGGGCAGGCCCTGCGCTGGGTGCGTCCGCGCGCTCTGCGCGATCTGCCGATGCCGCCGGCCGACGCGCCGCTGATCCCGTTCCTGATCGATCTGCTCGGGCCTTAGGAGCCGGCGGCTCTCAGGGTTCGGTGCGCCCGAGGCCCGGAATGTCCCGCGCCTCGATGACCCGGACCATGCCGCCCTCCCGCGCCAGCCGGAGCATGGCGCGGGCGAGCTCGTCGGTGTCGGTGAGGACGGAGGGCAGCGCGCGCTGGATCACCGGCAGGGCGGGCGCGAGCAGGCGATAGAACGCGTCGACGTAGGGCGTGCGCGAGCGGATGCCGTGGCGCGGACGGATCCCGGCCGGCCGCACCGCGTAGACGCGCTTGAAGGGCAGCCGGAACAGGGCATTCTCGGTCCGCCCACGCACGCGGGCCCACATCACCCGGCCACGCTCGCTCGCGTCGCTGCCGGCGGCCGAGACGTAGACGAAGGTCATGCCGGGATCGAGCCCGGCGAGGGCGGTCGCCACGCGCAGGGTGAGCTGCTCCGTCACGGCGGCATATTGCGCCTCGCGCAATCCCACCGACGAGATGCCGAGACAGAACAGGCAGGCGTCGCGCCCCTTCAGCTCCGCCTCAAGGCCCGACAGGTCGCCGGGATCCGCACGCACGATCTCGCGGAACTTCGGGTGGATCCGTCCGGAGGGCCTTCGGGAGATCGACAGAACGGAATCGACACGCGCGTCGCGGAGCGATTCGCGCAGCACCCCCTGGCCGATCATGCCGGTCGCGCCGAACAGGATCAGTCTCATCGCGGTGCCTCCCGTCTACTCCGCCGCCTCCATATGCGGCTCCGGCTCGACGAGCGGGAAGGTGCAGGTCACCCGCGTGCCGGCATCCGGCGCGGTGTCCAGCGAGACTCGGCCGCCGTGAAGCTCCACGAAGGAGCGCACGATCGAGAGACCGAGGCCGACGCCCCGGTGGCGGGTGCCGAGGGTGTGGCTCTCGAAGCGGTCGAAGACCCGGGCGGCGACCTCGGGGGCATGCCGCGGCCCTCGTCGCGCACCGTGAGGACGAGGTCGCTCGCGGTGCGGCGGGCGGTGACCGCGACCCGCTGGCCGGAGCGGGAGAAGCCGACGGCGTTCGAGAGCAGGTTGAACAGGATCTGGCGGACGCGCTTGCCGTCGGCCACGACGCTGCCGATGTCCGCCGGCACGTCGAGGTCGAGGCTGACGTCGGATTCCGCGAGCCGGTCCTCGATGCCGCGCACCGCCGCCTCGATGGTCGAGCGCACGTCCACCCGCTCGCGCTGCAATTCCAGGGACCCCGCGTCGATCGAGGCGAGGTCGAGGATATCGTTGATGATGACCAGGAGAGAGCCCGACGATCGCAGGATGTGGTCCGAATACTCGCGTTGGCGCTCGTTGAGCGCGCCCACGGTCTCGTCTCCGAGGAGCTGCGTGAAGCCGATGATGTTCGTGAGCGGCGAGCGCAATTCGTAGGAGACGTGGTGGACGAAGGTATCGCGCAGCTGCGCCGCCTTCTCCAGCGCCTCGTTCTTCTCGGTGAGCGCCCGCTCGACGTTCACGCTCGCGGTGACGTCGATGAGGGTGAGGAGCGTCGCGCCCTCCGGCAGCGGCTGGGCGGCGCAGTCGAGGACGGTGCCGTCCACCACTTCCAGGCGGCAGGCGAGGCCGGAGCGCGATTCGAGGCCCGTCACCGCGTCGCGGATGTCCATCCACGGCTCCTCGGCCGGGGCGAGCGCCCGGCAGGCGGCGATCACCGCGTCGATACGCGGACGCGATTCGAGGGTCGCGGTGTCGAGGCGCCAGACGGTGGCGAAGGCGCGGTTGGCGAAGGTGAGGCGCCCGTCGGCGCCGAACACCGCGACCGGCTCCTTCAGCGTGTCGAGGGTCTCCGCCTGCACCCGCATCAGGGCGTTGTAGCGGGATTCGAGCTTCATCCGGTCCGAGACGTCGTCGAACAGGTAGGTCAGCCCCCCTTGCGGATTCGGGTCGGCCACGACGCGGAAGGTGCGCCCGTCCGGCAGGTACCACCAAGTCTCGTTGGCCTCGGCCGCCCTGTAGGCGGCGAGCACGCCCTGCTTCCAGGAACGGAAATCGGCCTGCTCGGGCAGCTTCCGCTGCGAGCGCAGGTGGTCGAGAATCTCGCCGTCGAGGGGGCGGCCGTCGAGGAAGGCGGGATCGAGGTCCCAGAGCTGCCGGTAGGCGGCGTTGTGGAAGATCAGGCGCTGGCGGGCATCGAAGATCGCGACGGCGGTGGGCAATTGGTCGAGGGTGCGGACGTTCGCGTCCATCTGGCGCTGAAGGTCGGCGCGCACGCTCTCGAGCTCCGAGACGTCCACCGCGATGCCGACGCGGCCGTTCTCCTGGGCCGTCTCGGTGACGTCGAGGATGCGGCGCCCGCCCGCCACCACCGCCGAGAGCCGCAGGGCCTGGCGCGGGCCGGCCGTGGGACGGCGGCTCGCCTCCTCGCGGGCGATCAGTTCGCGGGCCGGCCGGTCGAGGAGTTCGACACCTGCCTCCAGGGCGGCCTCGCGGCTCGGTGCCTCGACCGCGCCGACATAGGCCGTGTTCACCCAGGCGAGCCCGCCGTCGCGGTTGCGCCGCCAGACGGGCTGCGGGATCGCATCGAGAAGGCCGGCGAGCGCGGCGAGGCCGCGGCGGGCCTCGTCGAGGGTCTCGCGCAGCTCCATCAGCTCGCGCCGCTCCTCCGTGGTCTCGCGCAGGCGCAGCAGCGCCCGGCCCGCCACCGCCTGACCCTGCGCCTCGACGCTCTGGCCGGACTGGCTGCGCAGGGTGAGCCGAAAACCGGTGCCCCGGACCCGCAGGGTCTCGACGCCGGCCTCCAGCGCCGCGGCATCCGCGGGGGCGAGCCAGGTGCCGAAGGCGAGGATGCGGCGCGCCGCGGTCGCGGCTGGCCGGGCGCCGTCGAAGGCGAGGCCGACATCGCCCTCGATCACCGGTTCGCCCAGGCCCTCCCAGGTGATGATGACCTGACGCTCGGCGTTGAGCAGCATCTCGGCCCGGTCATGCGCGCCGCGCAGCGCCCCGAGCGCCACCGCCTGCTCGCGCTCGCGCCGCGTCCAGCGCGACCGCTCGTGCAGGTGGAGAAGGGACAGGATCGTGGCGAAGACCGTGAGCCCGATCAGGATCGAGAGCCCGGCGAGGTTGTGGGTGTGCAGGCCGGCGATGGCCCCGGACGCCTCCGCCTGCGGGGCCGCCAAGGCCTTGCCGACAGGCCCGGTCGCAGCGACGATGAGAGCGCCGGCGCAGGCCGTGAGGCGCGCCGCTCCTTCGACCCTCATGATCCGCACCGCCTCCACGAATCTTCGATGAGGCACGCGAACGCGGCCCCACGGCGCGAACCGCGCCGTTCCCGCGTAGCGGCCGCTCGGGCCGTCCCGCGGGGCACCTCATCTGAGGAATCGGGATACTGTACCCCGGTGCGGAATCGCGCCGGAAGGGGGTCGAGCGGAACAATGAACCCTGGGGTGCATGTCGGACCGAACCCGACACACGAAAGACACACTTTCGCACGGGACCTGCCGCAATCGGTGCGGGTGCACGGAGCGGCCGCGAGGCCCGCGAATGCGAGAAAGCCCGGCGCGAGGGCCGGGCTTTCATCAGGGCTTGGTGGCTGGCGGAAGGCCGGCCGGGCGCTCAGTAGCGGTAGTGATCCGGCTTGAACGGGCCGCTCTCCGGCACGCCGATATAGGAGGCCTGATCGGGGCGCAGCTTCGAGAGCTTGGCGCCGATCTTCTCGAGATGCAGGAGCGCGACCTTCTCGTCGAGGGTCTTGGGCAGGGTGTAGACCTGCCGCTCGTACTTGCCCGGGTTCGTCCAGAGCTCGATCTGGGCGAGCGTCTGGTTCGTGAACGAGGCCGACATCACGAAGGACGGGTGACCCGTCGCGTTGCCGAGGTTCACCAGCCGCCCCTCCGAGAGGAGGATGATGCGGTGGCCGTCGGCGAACTCGATCTCGTCGACCTGCGGCTTGATGTTCGTCCACTTGAGGTTCTTGAGGCCCGCGACCTGGATCTCGTTGTCGAAGTGGCCGATGTTGCACACGATCGCCCGGTCCTTCATGGCCCGCATGTGCTCGATCGTGATGATGTCCTTGTTGCCGGTGGCCGTCACGAAGATGTCGGCGCGGGGCGCGGCATCTTCCATTGTGACCACCTCGTAGCCCTCCATCGCGGCCTGGAGCGCGCAGATCGGGTCGATCTCGGAGACGAGCACGCGGCAGCCGGCGTGGCGGAGCGAGGAGGCCGAGCCCTTGCCGACGTCGCCGAAGCCCGCGACCATGGCGACCTTGCCGGCCATCATCACGTCGGTGCCGCGGCGGATGCCGTCGACGAGCGATTCGCGGCAGCCGTAGAGGTTGTCGAACTTCGATTTCGTGACCGAGTCGTTCACGTTGATCGCCGGGAAGAGCAGCTTGCCCTCCTTGGCGAGGATGTAGAGGCGGTGCACGCCCGTGGTCGTCTCCTCGGAGACGCCCTTGATCGAATCCGCGAGGCCCGCGAACCAGCCCTTCGGCTTCTCCTTGAGCTTCTTCTTGAGGAGCGCGAAGAAGATCTCCTCCTCCTCGGAGCTCGGCTTGTCGAGGAAGGCGGTGTCGCCCTGCTCGGCGCGCAGGCCGAGATGCACGAACATCGTGGCGTCGCCGCCGTCGTCGAGGATCATGTTCGGCATGCCGCCGTCATGCCAGTCGAACAGGCGCGACGTGTAGTCCCAGTACTCCTCCAGCGTCTCGCCCTTCACGGCGAAGACCGGGATGCCGGCGGCCGCGATCGCGGCGGCGGCATGGTCCTGCGTCGAGTAGATGTTGCAGGAGACCCAGCGGATGTCGGCGCCGAGCGCCTTCAGGGTCTCGATCAGCACGGCCGTCTGGATCGTCATGTGCAGCGAGCCAGCGATCTTGGCGCCCTTGAGGGGCTGGCGCGCCGCGTATTCCTCGCGCACGGCCATCAGGCCCGGCATCTCGCTCTCGGCGATGGAGATCTCCTTGCGGCCGTAATCGGCCAGCCCGATGTCCCTGACGATGTAGTCCTTGGCCATGTGCCCGATGCTCCGTGTCCGTTGGCTGTCTGAGGCCAGCCTATAACAGGGACGGTCGTGGGAGGCAATCAAGACATAAAGATGTCTTTATACGAACTCCAAGGAGGGACATGAGCGAAGGCTCGCGCCTCATCCCTCCGCGCGCAGCTGGCGCCGGATGATCTTGCCCGTGGTCGTCATCGGCAGCTCCGCCCGGAAGGCGAGTTCGCGCGGCCTCTCATGGGCCGAGAGCCGGGCGCGGGCGAATTCGAGGATCTCATCGCGCAGGGCGTCGGAGGCGGCATATCCCTCGCGCAGCACCACGAAGGCCTTCACGATCTCAGTGCGCAGGGGATCGGGCTTGCCGATCGCGGCGGCGAGCGCGACCGCCGGATGGCGCAGGAGGCAATCCTCGATCTCGGTCGGGCCGATCCGGTAGGCGGCCGAGGTGATGAGGTCGTCGTCGCGCCCGACGAAGTGGATGTAGCCGTCCGCGTCGCGCCGTGCCTGGTCGCCCGTCAGCATCCAGTCGCCGCGGAATTTCCGCGCCGTCGCCTCCGGCTGGTTCCAGTAGCCGAGGAACATCACCGGGTCGGGCCGGGCGACGCAGATCTCGCCGGGCTCGTCGATCCCGGCCTCGCTGCCGTCGGGCCGCAGGATCGCGACGCGATGGCCCGGGACCGGCTTGCCGGTCGATCCCGGCCGGGCGATTCCGGCGGCGCGGCAGGCGGCGAGCACGAGGTTGCACTCGGTCTGCCCGTAGGCCTCGCCGATGGTCAGCCCGAGGGCGTCCCGGGCCCAGGTGAAGGTCTCGGGGCCGAGCGCCTCGCCCGCCGAGGCGATGTTGCGCAGGCGGGACAGGTCGAAGCGCTCGCGCGGCGACTCGACGCCGCGCAGCATGCGCAGGGCGGTCGGCGGCAGGAAGACGTTGGTGATGCCGAGCCGCGCGATCAGGCCGAGGGCATCCTCAGCCTCGAAGCGACCGGGGCGGGCCACCACCGGCATGCCGAGATGCAGGCTCGGCATCAGCACGTTGAGGAGGCCGCCGGCCCAGGCCCAATCGGAGGGCGTCCACATCAGGTCGCCGCCGTGGGGCGCGAAATCGTGCATCATCCGCCAGCCCGGCAGGTGGCCGGGCAGCACCCGGTGCCCGTGCAGCGCCCCCTTCGGCGCGCCCGTGGTGCCGGAGGTGTAGATCATCAGGGCCGGGTCGTCGGGGCCCGTCTCGACGGGCGCGAAGTTCTCGCTCCCCTCCGCGAGGAGGTCGTCGAGGCCGAGCGCGCCGTCCGCCGCGCCCTCGCGGCAGATCACGAGGTCGAGGCCCGGCAACCCGGCGCGGAGCGGCCCGAGCTTGGCGAGCCCCGCCGCGTCCGTGACGATCGCCCGCGCGCCCGAATCGGCGAGCCGGTAGGCCAGCGCCTCCGGGCCGAACAGGCCGGCGAGCGGCAGGGCCACCGCCCCGAGCTTGTAGGCGGCGGCGTGGGCCACCACGACGGCGGCCGATTGCGGCAGCAGCACCGCCACCCGGTCGCCCGGCCCGACGCCGCGGGCCCGCAAAGCCCCCGCGAGCCGGTTCGAATCCGCCCTGAGCCGTCCGAAGGGGATCGTCTCGACCGCGCCGTCGGGGCCGACCTCCAGGATCGCCGGTCGTTCCGGCTCGCGCGCCCCGAAGACGTCGCAGACGTCGACGCCCATGTTGTAGCGGGCGGGGATGTCCCAGCGGAACCGGGCGCGGAGGGTGTCGTAGTCGGGCGCGGGGCTCAGCACGGAGCGCTCACGCGTCGCGGGCGGGGAAGGCGCCGGCGAAGACGAAGTCGGTGATCGGCCGGCGTCCGTTCGGCGTCTCGCGGGTGCGCTGCTCGTCGGTCATCTCGGCCGGCGGGATGGCGCGCCCGACCGCGTAGGCCGCCTCGACCCGGTGATGCTCCGGCACGTTGAGCGCGCCGACGGCGCGCTCCTTGTCGAAGCCGGTCATGCCGTGGGCGTGCCAGCCCTGGCGGATCGCCTGCAACTGAAAGGCGAGGGAAGCCGCGCCCGCGTCCAGGGAGTGGCTCCAGGAGGGCTGCAGGTTCTCCCCCACCTTCATGCGGGTGCTGGAGACGAGGATGACGAGGGCGCCGGTTCCCGCCACCCATCTCTGGTTGCCGGGGGAGATGAGGTCGAACAGCCGGTCCCAGTTGGCGTCGCCGCGCAGGGCATAGATGAAGCGCCAGGGCTGCGAATTGTAGGAGGAGGGCGCCCAGCGCGCCGCCTCGAACATCCGCATCAGTTCCGCCTCGGGCACCGCCTCGCCCGTGAAGGCGCGCGGCGAGCGGCGCTCGACGAAGAGCGGGTCGACCGCGTGGTCGGGCTGGCGCGGCGTCGGGTTCGTCACGGGCGCGGGTCTCCGGGCAGACGGGGCAGTTTCGGCGGCGTGGCGCGCCGCCCGCGTGCCGGCATGCACGAGGAACGAAATCCGCGCAAATGCGACCTTCGGGCAGTCCGCCTACCGCAGGCCGCCGCCCAGGCCCGTGGCCGCGCCGAGCCCTGCGCCGCCGAGCCCCATCCCGCCGCGGGGAGGGCCTGCGCCGTCCTCTGATCCATCGGCCCCGCCCGTGATGATGCTGCCCGGCATCGTCACGGGTCCCGGGCTCACCGACCTTGCCCCGAGCGATTGCGGGCAGATGCGGGCGCAGACCGGCTCGAGCTCGGTCGGGCTCGAGCACAGGGAGCGCGCCTCGCCGCCGACGCAGATGCAGGAGCAGGTCGCTGCGGCCGGCACGGGCAGGAGCGCCACGAGGATTCCGAGCAGGATCAGGCGCATACACTTCCCTCCGGGCCGGCTTGCCCCTGCGTCCGGCCTCATGAACGGCCCGGGCGGCCGGGGCGCAGCATAGCTCATCGCGAGCCCGGTGTCCGCGCCCCGCTCAGGGCGGCGTGGAGGCGGCTCAGGCCCGCCTCGACCGCTTCCAGGGTCCCGACGAGCGTGTAGCAGGTGAAGGCGTAGGGGCCGGGCCCGCCGGCCCCGTGCCGGTAGACGCAGTTCCACTTGACGGTGGCGTTGCCCTCGGGGCCTCTCGGCGCGGGAAAGCGGAAGCGGCCGAAGCCCGCATCCGGATGCGCGGCCTGGGGCAGGTCTGGGCTGTAGACGCCCATCGCGTAGGCGCCATCCTCGGTCGCCAGGATCACCGGCACCGGCTGCTCGCCGGGTCCGTCCGAGAGCGGCGCGCGCCGGCCGCTGCGCGGATCGTAGCTCCAGAACCGGGAGAAGTCGGGCGGCATGTAGCCGGTCAGGACCTCGAAATTGGCCGACGCGAAGGCGTGGGGCACGCTGAAGGTGGCCCGGTAGGCGATGGCGTTTGCGACCCCGTGGACGCCGATCTCGACGTCCTTGGTCAGGACCGCGTCCGAGAGGGGGGAGGCGTAGCCGCCCGGCCCCTTCGGGCATTCCCGCGAGGTTTCGCCGGGCTCCACCCACCACGCCATGCGGGTCCGGGTGTGCAGGCGCTTGTCCTGCACACGCAGGCTGATGAGACGGCTGGTGCTCTCGGGGCCCATGCCGTCGGCGTCGGAACCAGCCTCCGTCGGGTTGAGGCACTCACCGTAGCCGTCGAAGGAGGCGGCCGATTGCAGCTCGCGGCCGTGATCGAAGCGATTGAGGAATTCGCGGCCGTTCCAGGCGAGGCTGTCGATGGCGCCGGCCGTGCGGGACGACGCGCTCAGGACGATCTGCGAGCCAGCAAAGGGCTGGGCGATGGAGGCGCGGCCCTCGGGCGAAGGCCAGCGCACGTCCGGCCCATCCTCGGCTAGCACAGGCTGCACCAGAGCGAGGATGGAAAGAAGCCCGAAGACTCGAAACGCCCGAGGTCCCATCCCGCTCCTCCTCAATGGCGGCCGCCGACTGAGATCGAGCCTGCTGTGACGGCGAATTATCGCTGCAAAGGTTGTGAGTAACAGCCACCTGTAGACAAGGTCGTTATCAACCTTGATCAGGTGCGTTGCCGAACGACGAAACGTTCCAGGAGCAAGCCGATCGTTAATGAAAAAAGAGCGAACAGTATAACATAATAATAATCGACCTGAGCTCCTAAGTTAGGATAGTAACCAAGTCTGACCCACTCAATGATCTGCGTGGCCGGGTTATATTTAAGGACGTGGTAGATTTCCGGCGGAAGATATTGTGGCAAAAACATTACGCCACTAAGGATATACATCGCAATGCTAAAAAGCTGATAGCCCATAATCCAGGCTGGAAAGAAAGATATGATGCCGACATTGATAGTGCCGATGCCGATGCCTAGGAGAATCGCAGCGCAGTAGCCACCAACCGCAATGATTGCATCGGCTGGCCGAGGATCGATTCCGAACGCGACCAATATCGCACAAACGACAAGCAGTCCAAGGAAACCTGTCACAATCTCGACGATGATGCGCGCAAGGACAACATCAAAAACCTTTACCTGCGGATAGTATGTGAGCGGACGGTTCATCATCACCGCCTTCATCACCTCGCGCGAGACATATTGGAAGATCAGGCACGGCACGGCGCCAGTGGCAAAGAAGAGGGCGCGACTATCTCCGATCGGGGCCGGCACTTTCCGGAAGACATAAATCCCAACCAGCATGAAAGTATGCACGACTGGCCAGAGGACGACCACCGCGTAGCCGAGATGCGACCCGCCGAAGCGTGTCCGCATATCGCGCAGCATTAGCGCGTGCAGGACGCGAAGGTAGGATTCCGCCGCACTGCGCCGAGCTAGCGGCGCTGCCGTATCGCTGATCATGGCTACTCGAGCGTCTAGGAGGCTGCCGTTATGTCATGCATGATCGCGTCCGAAATATGGATGTTGCTGTCAGCTCCGGATGTTCGCCAGCCCTCGATCGGCGCTGGGTTGCGTCCATTAATGCGGTAGATATTCGGGTTGAAATTGAAGCGGCCATCAGTGAGGCCGCGGACGGGGCGGGGCACCCTATCAGCCTAGTGGCCTGAGTTTAACGCTTGGTGCCCGCGTTTGGCGGCCTTGATGATGCGATCGGGATCGGCAGCCCAGACGGCGGGCCGCGGGTCGCCGTTGGTTTGGGCGATGAAGCACTTGATGGCGGCCTGCACCTCGACGAGTGAGCCGAACACTCCTCGACGCAGCCGCTGGGATGTGCGCTTGGCAACGAATCCCTCCGCCGCGTTCAGCCAAGAGGTAAAGGCCGGAGTGAAGTGGAAGGTCCAGCGCAGGTGGCGGTCGAGCTAGACCAGATGTTCGCCCGAGAGGGGGCGACCCGTCTCACATGATGCAGATTGACGAGGGTTGCGCCGGATTCCGGTGCCGAGCCTCATGCATAGGAGATGGGTCGTGGAGCAGGTTATCACGTATGTCGGACTGGACGTGCACAAGGACACGATTGCGGTCGCCCTTGCTGAAGCGGACCAGCGCGGCGCGGTGCGGGAGTACGGTAAGATCGCCAATACGCCCACGGCCGTGAAGACACTCGCGGCCAAGCTGGCGCGGACCGACCGGGAGCTGCAGTTCTACTATGAGGCGGGCCCGTGCGGCTACGGCATCCAACGTCAGCTGACGCTGGCCGGGCACGGCTGCGCGGTGGTCGCCCCCTCCTTGATCCCGCGCAAACCCGGCGAGCGGATCAAGACGGACCGGCGGGATGCGATCAACCTGGCCAAGCTGCATCGTGCCGGCGATTTGACCGCGGTCTGGGTACCCGACCCCAAGCATGAGGCCATGCGCGACCTCGTGCGAGCGCGGCAAGCCGCGGTGCGCGCCCTGCGCCAGGCGCGTCAGCAACTCAGCGGCTTCCTGCTGCGACAGGGCCGTCATTACAGTCGACCAGCTTGGACGCTGATGCACCGCCGCTGGCTGGCAGGTCTGCGCTTCGAGCAGGCGGTTCATCACATCGTGCTGGAGGATGGCATCGCGGCGGTTGAGGCGGCCACAGCCCGCCGTGACCGTTTGGAGACCCAGATTGCGGCGGCGCTGTCGGACTGGTCGCTTGCCCCGGTCGTGCGTGCACTGCAGGCGCTGCGCGGCATGGCGCTGATTGCGGCGACAACGCTCGTTGCCGAACTCGGCGACATCAGCCGCTTTGCCAATCCGCGTCAGCTGATGGCCTATCTCGGCCTGGTGCCGTCTGAGCATTCCAGCGGCAGCACGCGGCGTCAGGGCGGCATCACCAAGGCCGGCAACGGTGCGGCCCGTCGCACCTTGATCGAGGCAGCCTGGAGCTACCGGTTTCCAGCTCGGATCAGCCGCGAGCAACTCCTGAGACAGGAGGGACTGGCCCAGTCGATCCGCGATACGGCTTGGAAGGCGCAGGAGCGGCTATGCCGCCGCTACTGTACGCTGTCCCGGTCGGGAAAGCCCCCGACCGTCGTCGTCACCGCGATTGCACGCGAGTTGGCGGGCTTCGTCTGGGCGATCGTCCGATTGGAGCCGCCGATCGGCGCGCGTTGAGATGAACCCTGCCGCCCGCCAGAACCCAAGGAGGTCATCGCCGGCACATACCATCCAAGGCTGAGCAAGGCCGGAGGCACGATCCCGGTCAGGAGAACCCTCGCCACCACTACCAGACAGGTCTCATCCGACGCTGGATCCTAGACAGAGGACGCTCCGCGACGCATCCGGTCCGGCGGTATCCAACCCGCGCATCAGAGCAGGATCAACCGTCGTCTCAGGATCGTGCCTCCAGCCCTGCTCAGCCGCGGCCACAAGGATCAGCTCGACAGCGAGCAACGATTTGGCGTGCCCACATCTTGAAGTGGCGAACATGAGAGAGCGGTCTGAGTTAGAAGTGTGAGTGCATTTGCGAGCGAAGGTCGCAGACTGGAGCGCACCGAGCCAGGAGGTGTGCCATGTCGCGCGGACCCAAGGCCGTCGCTCTGCATCTGAGCGAGAACGAGCACGCTGCCTTGCAGCGTCTGTTACGGCGGCACGGGACCGGTCAGGCCCTGGCTCAACGCGTGCGCATCATCCTGGCCTGTGCCCAGCCCGAAGCGACAAACCTGGGCGTCGCCGCGGCTTTAAGCGTGGGCCGGCAGACCGTCGCCTTATGGCGGAGCCGCTTTGCCGCACACCGCCTAGAGGGGTTGGTCGATGCTCCTCGGCCTGGCGCCCCGCGCAGCATCGGGGACGAGGCTGTTGAGCGCGTGATCACCCTCACTCTGGAGAAGGCACCCAACAACGCAACCCATTGGAGCACGCGCACGATGGCGCGCCGCAGCGGCATGAGCCAGCCCGCGGTCTCACGCATCTGGCGCGCGTTCGGCCTGCGGCCGCATCAGGCTGAGACCTTCAAGCTCTCGTCAGATCCGGCCTTCGTCGAGAAGGTGCGGGACGTCGTGGGGCTCTACCTCGCGCCGCCTGACCGGGCGCTGGTGCTCTGCGTGGACGAGAAGCCCCAGATCCAGGCGGCACAAGGCACAGCTCCGACCTTCCCCTTGCGGCCGGGCCAGCCCGAACGCGCCACCCACGACTATCGCCGGCATGGCACCCTCGACCTGTTCGCGGCACTTGATGTGAAAGCTGGCACGGTGATCGGCTGCTGCGAGCAGCGTCATCGCAGTGTGGAGTTTCGCAAGTTCTTGGAGCAGGTCGACAGCCGCGTTGAGCCTGAGCTTGAGGTGCATCTCGTGCTCGACAATCTGAAGACGCACAAGGCGCAACTGGTTCACGACTGGCTGGTGCGGCACCCGCGGGTTCATCTGCATTTTACGCCGACGAGTGCATCGTGGCTGAACTTGGTTGAGTGCTGGTTTGCGGTGCTGAGCAGGCGCCGTCTGGAGCGCGGTGCTTTCACCAGCACAGCAGACTTGGAGGCAGCCATTCAAGGCTACATCGCCGAGACGAACGCTCATCCCAAGCCGTTCGTCTGGACGAAGACCGCCGACGAGGTCCTGGCCAACGTCGCACGTTTCTGCAAGCACACTTCTAACTCAGACCGCTCTCTCATGTTCGCCACTTCAAGATGTGGGCACGCCAAATCGTTGCTCGCTGTCGAGCTGATCCTTGTGGCCGCGGCTGAGCAGGGCTGGAGGCACGATCCTGAGACGACGGTTGATCCTGCTCTGATGCGCGGGTTGGATACCGCCGGACCGGATGCGTCGCGGAGCGTCCTCTGTCTAGGATCCAGCGTCGGATGAGACCTGTCTGGTAGTGGTGGCGAGGGTTCTCCTGACCGGGATCGTGCCTCCGGCCTTGCTCAGCCTTGGATGGTATGTGCCGGCGATGACCTCCTTGGGTTCTGGCGGGCGGCAGGGTTCATCTCAACGCGCGCCGATCGGCGGCTCCAATCGGACGATCGCCCAGACGAAGCCCGCCAACTCGCGTGCAATCGCGGTGACGACGACGGTCGGGGGCTTTCCCGACCGGGACAGCGTACAGTAGCGGCGGCATAGCCGCTCCTGCGCCTTCCAAGCCGTATCGCGGATCGACTGGGCCAGTCCCTCCTGTCTCAGGAGTTGCTCGCGGCTGATCCGAGCTGGAAACCGGTAGCTCCAGGCTGCCTCGATCAAGGTGCGACGGGCCGCACCGTTGCCGGCCTTGGTGATGCCGCCCTGACGCCGCGTGCTGCCGCTGGAATGCTCAGACGGCACCAGGCCGAGATAGGCCATCAGCTGACGCGGATTGGCAAAGCGGCTGATGTCGCCGAGTTCGGCAACGAGCGTTGTCGCCGCAATCAGCGCCATGCCGCGCAGCGCCTGCAGTGCACGCACGACCGGGGCAAGCGACCAGTCCGACAGCGCCGCCGCAATCTGGGTCTCCAAACGGTCACGGCGGGCTGTGGCCGCCTCAACCGCCGCGATGCCATCCTCCAGCACGATGTGATGAACCGCCTGCTCGAAGCGCAGACCTGCCAGCCAGCGGCGGTGCATCAGCGTCCAAGCTGGTCGACTGTAATGACGGCCCTGTCGCAGCAGGAAGCCGCTGAGTTGCTGACGCGCCTGGCGCAGGGCGCGCACCGCGGCTTGCCGCGCTCGCACGAGGTCGCGCATGGCCTCATGCTTGGGGTCGGGTACCCAGACCGCGGTCAAATCGCCGGCACGATGCAGCTTGGCCAGGTTGATCGCATCCCGCCGGTCCGTCTTGATCCGCTCGCCGGGTTTGCGCGGGATCAAGGAGGGGGCGACCACCGCGCAGCCGTGCCCGGCCAGCGTCAGCTGACGTTGGATGCCGTAGCCGCACGGGCCCGCCTCATAGTAGAACTGCAGCTCCCGGTCGGTCCGCGCCAGCTTGGCCGCGAGTGTCTTCACGGCCGTGGGCGTATTGGCGATCTTACCGTACTCCCGCACCGCGCCGCGCTGGTCCGCTTCAGCAAGGGCGACCGCAATCGTGTCCTTGTGCACGTCCAGTCCGACATACGTGATAACCTGCTCCACGACCCATCTCCTATGCATGAGGCTCGGCACCGGAATCCGGCGCAACCCTCGTCAATCTGCATCATGTGAGACGGGTCGCCCCCTCTCGGGCGAACATCTGGTCTAGGCCCGTACCTTCGGATGCTTGTGAACGGCATAGTTGTCGAGCATGGCATGCACGAGCTTGCCCGCGTGCACCACCGCTTCGACGCTGTTGAGGAAACGGATGGACTCCTGGTGCCGATGGTGCTGCATGCAGCGGCCGATGACCGTGCCCTCCAGCACGTTGAGGGCGGCAAACAGCGTCGTGGTGCCGTGACGCTTGTAATCGTGGGTGCGGGTTGCCGGCCGACCCGGCTTCATCGGCCGCGAGGCCTGCGTGCGCGACAGCGCCTGGATCGCTCGCCGGATCGTAGCTCCAGAACCGGGAGAAGTCGGGCGGCATGTAGCCGGTCAGGACCTCGAAATTGGCCGACGCGAAGGCGTGGGGCACGCTGAAGGTGGCCCGGTAGGCGATGGCGTTTGCGACCCCGTGGACGCCGATCTCGACGTCCTTGGTCAGGACCGCGTCCGAGAGGGGGGAGGCGTAGCCGCCCGGCCCCTTCGGGCATTCCCGCGAGGTTTCGCCGGGCTCCACCCACCACGCCATGCGGGTCCGGGTGTGCAGGCGCTTGTCCTGCACACGCAGGCTGATGAGACGGCTGGTGCTCTCGGGGCCCATGCCGTCGGCGTCGGAACCAGCCTCCGTCGGGTTGAGGCACTCACCGTAGCCGTCGAAGGAGGCGGCCGATTGCAGCTCGCGGCCGTGATCGAAGCGATTGAGGAATTCGCGGCCGTTCCAGGCGAGGCTGTCGATGGCGCCGGCCGTGCGGGACGACGCGCTCAGGACGATCTGCGAGCCAGCAAAGGGCTGGGCGATGGAGGCGCGGCCCTCGGGCGAAGGCCAGCGCACGTCCAGGCCGTCTGCGGCGATCGCGGGGACGGACAGGAGCCGAGAGCGAGAGCCGCGGGTATCGGGCGCGGAGCCCACCGCGTTGGTCGCTGTCTCATCCTGTCTGCCCCTCTTTGGCCGGCTCAGCCGAGGTTAAGATTGGGTGCCTGCTTCAGGACAACTCGCTCGTGTCAGCGTCCGTACACGTCCTCGACGCGGATGATGTCGTCCTCGCCGGTGTAGGACCCGACCTGGACCTCGATCAGCTCCAGCGGGATCTTGCCCGGGTTCGACAGGCGGTGCATCGAGCCGATCGGCAGGTAGATCGCCTCGTTCTCGTGGACCAGCACGACCCGCTCGTTCAGCGTCACCTCGGCCGTGCCCTTCACCACCACCCAATGCTCCGCCCGGTGATAGTGCTTCTGCAAGGAGAGGCGCCCGCCCGGCGTCACCATGATCCGCTTCACCTGGAAACGCTCGCCGATGTCGATGCGCTGGTACCAGCCCCAGGGCCGGTACATCCGCCGGTGCGCGTCCGCCTCCGGATAAGCCTTCGCGCGCAGCCGCTCCACCAGCGTCTTCACCTCGCCCGAGCGCGCCTTGGAGCTGACCAGAACCGCGTCGGGGGTCGAGACCACCACGACGTCCTCGAGCCCCACCACCGCGGTGACCTGCTCGCCCTCGCTGTGGACCAGGCTGCCGCGGGTCTCGATCAGCTCGACGCGGCCGCGCACCGCGTTCCCGCTCTCGTCCTGCGCCAGCACGCTCCAGACCGCGTCCCAGGTGCCGACATCCGACCACGCGAAGGAGACCGGCAGCACGCCCGCGTGGCGCGTCCGCTCCATCACCGCGTAGTCGATCGAGGTCTTGGGGGCCTGCGCGAAGGCGTCCGCGTCGAGGCGCACGAAGTCGAGGTCCCGCGCCGCGTTCTCCAGGGCGGCCCGGGCGGCCGAGAGCACGGCGGGCGCGTGCGCCTCCAGCTCGTCGAGCATCACGTCGGCGCGGAACAGGAAGTAGCCCGAGTTCCAGACCGCGCCCTCCGCGATCAGGCGCTCGGCGCCGGCCCGGTCCGGCTTCTCGACGAAGCGGGCGATCTTGTAGGTGCCGGGGCTCGCGGGGAGCGGCTCGCCCGGGTGGATGTAGCCGTAGGCGGTCGCCGGCTGCGTCGGTTCGATGCCGAGCGTCATGATGTGGCCGGCGCGCGCGCCGACCGCGGCGGCCTCGACGGCGGCGACGAAGGCGCGGGCATCGCCGATGACGTGGTCGGCGGCCAGGATCAGGACGACGGCCTGCGGATCGACGCGGGCGGCATGGAGCGCCGCGACAGCGACCGCGGCGGCGGAGTCGCGCCGCTCGGGCTCGAGCAGGATGTCGGCGGGGATGCGGGCCTCGGCGAGCTGCTCGGCGACGATGAAGCGGGCCTCCGTGTGGGTGAGCACGCTGAGGCGGCCGAACGTGGCCTCGTCGGTGACCCGCCGGGCCGTGTCCTGGAAGGTGGAGGAATGCTCGCTGACGAGGCGCGAGAACTGCTTCGGCATGCTCTCGCGGGAGGCGGGCCACAGCCGCGTGCCCGAGCCGCCGCACAGGATCACAGGAAAGACTGCGGAATTTACGTTAAAATCAGACATTACTCATCCGTAAAGCGGTTAGATCTTTCAAGCAGGCGTTTGCTACCGCTCACACAAGCGAATTGATTCGCGCGAATTCGCGCGCCCGCTCTGACGATATTAGGTGCTCCGGTGGGTTTCGGGTGCTGCTGTATCGAGATTTATTCGCCAATTCAAGCTCTGCACCCGAGTTTAAGAATGCTCTGATGCAATTTTGCTGCGCCAGTATGCAAGAGTATCGGCAAGAGTAGCTTCCCACGTGATGCGTGGCCTCCAACCAAGGTCTACGGCAGCTCGCGACGAACTACCGATAGCCAGCGGTGTATCATTGGGCCGCATGCGCGCTGCGTCAGCTTCAACAGTGATGGCAACACGAGCTTGTGCGAGGAGGCTATAAAGAATATCCGCGATGCGACGAGGCACCCCAGAGGCGATATTATAGATAGCACCACTCGGAAGGTTTGGCCGAACGATACCCTGTACGTACGCCTCTACGACGTCGCGCACATCGAGGAAATCGCGAAGTGCCTCTAGGTTGCCAACTCGCACAACAGGCGGTTGCTGAGCTGCCTCTATCCGCGCAATCTGCGCGGCGAAAGCTGGAGTAACAAACGCCTCTGTTTGGCCTGGTCCCGTATGGTTGAACGGGCAAAACCGGATCGCTCGTAATCCATCACGTACCATCTGTCCGATCATAAGGTCAGCAGCTGCTTTCGAGGCGGCATACGTGCTTGTTGGGTCTAGTAGGGCGGTTTCATCAAGCGGCTCGTGCATCTTTGAAAACTGCCGCCATAAACTTCAGAGGTTCCGATGAACAGGAAGCGTGCTTCGGGAGCATCTTGAAGGATCGCAGCGGCGAGATTCAGAGTCCCCGCAACATTCACGTCGAAGGTGTGCCTCGGGCCGCGGGCCGCTACCCGAGGAGCCGAGATAGCAGCTAAGTGAACGACGCACGTCGGGCGCGTCTCACGGATCGCTGCTTTCACCTGCTCAGGATCTGTGATGTCCAGCCGGATCAGCTCGCATCGCGTGCTCGGGAGGACAACATGGGTGCGCTGTGCCGCAAACAGGCGGGCACTCGCGTCGGCCCGAGACGCGAGCACCTGGAGCAGGTGATAGCCGACGAAGCCAGCGGCGCCGGTCACAAGGATTCGATCGAACATACCGCCTCAGCACACGACGTGCGGGTGATCAGTTTCTTCGTCCTACTTAACGGCGGACAGGCGCCTCAGGTCTGCGTCCACCATCTCCGTAATCATGGACTCCAACGTTGTCTCGGCCTCCCACCCCAGCTTGCTCTTAGCCTTCGCCGGATTGCCGAGCAGCACATCAACCTCAGCAGGACGGAACAGTTCGGGATCAATCACCAAGTGCTTGTCCATCGAAAGACCCGCATGATTGAAGGCAATCTGACACATCTCGCGCACAGTCACCGTCCGACCGGTTGCGACGACGTAATCATCCGCCTCTTCCTGCTGTAACATGAGCCACATGGCTCGCACGTAATCGCGTGCATGTCCCCAGTCGCGCTTGGCATCGATATTTCCCAAGCGCAAGTCGTTCCCGAGCCCGAGCTTGATCCGGGCAACACCGTCGGTGACCTTGCGGGTAACGAATTCGATGCCGCGGAGTGGGCTTTCGTGATTAAAGAGAATCCCACTAGAGGCGTGGATGCCGAAGCTCTCACGATAGTTGACGGTCATCCAGTGCGCGTAAAGCTTCGCAGCTGCGTAAGGTGAGCGCGGATAGAACGGTGTTGTCTCAGATTGTTCCGGCTCTTGGATCAGGCCATACATTTCTGACGAGGAGGCCTGGTAAAAGCGCGCGTCTGGCTTCTCGATGCGGATCGACTCAAGGACATTTGCACAGCCTAAGGCAGTGATGGCGCCGGTTAAGAGCGGCTGCTGCCAGGACGTCTTCACGAAAGACTGAGCCGCGAGATTGTAAACCTCGTCCGGCTGAACCTCCCGCACTGCGCGCAGCAAACTCGAAAGATCGGACAGGTCTCCATCGATCAACCGGACTTGGTCTGCAATACCAAGCCATCGTAGGCGTATGTCATTCACGTCCGTTGTGCTTGAGCGACGAACAAGCCCATATACTGCGTAGCCTTTGTCCAGAAGCAGCTGGGCAAGATAGGCGCCATCTTGGCCAGTGATGCCGGTAATAAGAGCCTTTTTCATGGAATCGTGATAACCTTTTCTTAGAGCGACCAGTCGACAGCATCGCTCCTCCTCGCTCAGGAGAGGCGAAACGCTAACCGCATCAGACAGTTCAAGCGATCACAGGCCGTAGGCTCAGTGTTCCCGCGCCAACCTCAGGAGGTTTTGTCCGTAGTTGGTCTTCGAGAATAGCTCGCCGCGGGCAATCAGTTGCTCGCGGCCGATGAAGCCCTGCAGGTAGGCAATCTCCTCTAGGCACGCCACCTGTAAGCCCTGACGGTGCTGCAGCACCCGCACGAACTCAGAGGCCTCTAGAAGGCTGTCGTGCGTGCCTGTGTCGAGCCACGCGTAGCCTCGGCTCATCCGCTCCACATGCAACTGCCCGCGCTCGAGATAGGCCTTGTTCACGCTCGTGATCTCGAGTTCACCCCGCGCTGACGGCCGCACCGCGGCAGCGATGTCGAGCACTTGGTTGTCGTAGAAGTACAGACCCGTCACCGCCCAGGTGGAATCAGGCTCCTGCGGCTTTTCCACGATCCGGGTCGGACGGCCGGACGCGTCGAGGCTAACCACGCCGTAGGCCTGCGGGTTCTCGACGTGGTACGCAAACACCGTCGCTCCCTCGCGCCGCGCGGCCGCGCGGGCCAAGAGCTCGCTCATGCCAGCGCCGAAGAACAGGTTGTCGCCCAGGATCAGCGCCACAGAGTCGTTTCCGACGAACTCGCGCCCAATCACGAAGGCCTGAGCTAGTCCTTCAGGTCGCGGCTGCACCGCGTAGGAGAAGCTTAAGCCGAACTGCTCGCCGGTGCCGAACAGGCGCTTGTAGTTGTCCAGGTGCTCGGGCGAGGAGATGATCAGGATCTCGCGGATGCCCGCCAGCATCAGCACCGAGACCGGGTAGTAGATCATTGGCTTGTCGTAGATTGGCAGTAGCTGCTTGTTGATCGACAGCGTGGCGGGGTGCAGCCGCGTGCCCGAGCCGCCGGCCAGGACGATGCCCTTCATGATCTGACGCCCCTCATCGTGTCGTCTCCGCGGGCCGGCCCGACGAGCCGGTCGAGGATGTCCTCGAGAGCCTTTGCCCAGGGCCGCATCGTGAGGCCGTAGGCCGCCGTCAGGCTCGCGGTCGAGAGCTGCGAATTCGCCGGCCGCTGCGCCGGCGTCGGATAGGCCGAGCTCGGGATGCCGTCCACCGGCACGGCCCGCCCGCCCCGGCGCGCGCTGCCCTCAACGATCGCGCGGGCGAAGCTGCGCCAAGTGGTGACGCCCGCATTCACGCAGTGGAAGGTGCCGGTCGGCGCCGCCGCGTCCGAAACCAGCCGCAGTGTTACGACCCTTAGTGCGTCAGCCAGGTCGGCAGCCGAGGTCGGGCAGCCGTGCTGATCCTCGACCACGCTCAGCCGCTCCCGCTCGGCTGAGAGCCGCAGCATGGTCTTGACGAAGTTCGCCCGGTGCGGGCTCACCACCCAAGCCGTGCGCAGGATCGCGTGGCGCGGGTTGCCGGTGCGCACGGCGAGTTCCCCGGCCGCCTTCGAGGCGCCGTAGACGCTTCTCGGGTCGATGGGGTCGTCCGGCTCGTAGGCTCCCGGCTTGCTGCCATCGAACACGTAGTCGGTCGAGACCTGCACCAGCGGGATGCCGGCGACCTTCGTCGCCGCAGCGAGGTAGGCCGGCGCCAGCGCGTTGAGCCGCCAGGCCGCCGCGACCTCGCTCTCGGCCTTGTCCACCGCGGTGTAGGCGGCCGTGTTGATCACCGCCGCGTAGCCGCGCCCCGTGAGAGCTTCGGCGACCGCCCTCTCGTCGGTGATGTCGAGCTCAACCCGCGTCGGCGCGTGCAGGCGCACGCCCTCGCCCCATGCGAGCGCCTGCAGCTCGGTGCCGACTTGGCCGGCACCGCCGAGGATCAGGATCTCCATCGTGCCTCAGCCCGCCTTGCGCGCTGGCGCCAGCCCTAGGCGCTCGCCCCGGTAGCGGCCCTCCCGGATCGGGCGCCACCAAGCCTCGTTGTCGAGGTACCAAGCGATGGTGTCCTCCAAGGCCGCCTCGAAGCTCCTCGTCGGTGCCCAGCCGAGCTCGGCCTCGGCCTTGCCCGGGTCGATCGCGTAGCGGCGGTCGTGGCCGGGCCGGTCGGCCACGAAGGTAATCAACCGCTCGTGCGGGGCGGCCTGCGGCCGCAGCCGGTCGAAGGCGGCGCACAGAGCCTTCACGACCGCGAGATTGTTGCGCACCGCCCGCCCGCCGAGCAGGTAGGTCTGTCCGACCCGGCCGCGCTCCAGCACGGCAACGAGGCCGCGGGCGTGGTCCTCCACGTGGATCCAGTCACGCTCGTTCAGCCCATCACCGTAGACCGGCAGCGGCTTCCCTTCGAGCGCATTGAGGATCATCAGCGGGATCAGCTTCTCGGGGAAGTGGCGTGGGCCGTAGTTGTTCGAGCAGTTCGTCACCAGCACCGGCAGGCCGTAGGTCTCGTGCCAGGCCCGAGCCAGGTGGTCGGAGGCCGCTTTCGAGGCCGAGTAGGGCGAGCGCGGATCGTAGCGGCTGTCCTCGGTGAAGAAGCCGCCGGGCGGCAGCGAGCCGTAGACCTCGTCGGTGGAGACGTGCAGGAAGCGGAAGGCGGTGCGCGCCTCGCCTGTTAGGCCCTCGTAGTGGCTGCGGGCAGCATCGAGCATGACCTGCGTGCCGGTGACGTTGGTGCGGATGAAGGCGCCGGGCTCGGTGATGGAGCGGTCGACGTGGCTCTCGGCGGCCAAGTGCATCACCGCTTGCGGCGCAAACTCGCGGAAGGCGGCGTTGACGGCGGCCGAATCGCAGATATCGGCCTCGATCAGGCGGTGGCGCGGGTTGGCCTCAAGCGGTGCGAGCGAGACGGGATTGGCCGCGTAGGTGAGCGCGTCGAGGGTCAGCACCTCGTGGCCGAGATCCTGGACGAGGTGGAGGACGAGGGCAGAGCCAATGAAGCCGCAGCCGCCGGTCACCAGGATGCGCATGGGATCAGTCTCGCTGAAAGTCGGGCCGTGGTGCGGGCGCTTGACCCAAGATCGTGTCGCCGATGGGGCGATTAGTCGAACAGGTGCGGCAGGTCCGCCAGCCGCGGAGCAACCTTGTCCTTGTCCGAGAGGATAGCCTGCTCGGCCGCGACCGGCCAGGCAATGGCGAGGGCCAGATCGTTCCAGAGCAGCGCCCGGTCGTGCTCGGGGCTGTAGTAGGCATCGACCTTGTAGGCGACCATGGTGTCGGGCGTCAGGGTGCAGAAGCCGTGAGCGAAACCGTGTGGGATGAACAGTTGCTCTCCCCCTTCCGCATCGAGGCGGACCGCCACGTGCTGGCCATAGGTGGCGGAGGAGCGGCGCAGGTCGACGGCCACATCCAGGATAGCGCCCTGCAGTACGCGCACGAGCTTGGCTTGGGGCGCCGGGTGGACCTGGAAGTGCAGGCCGCGCACCGTGCCCTTCGGCGCGGAGAAGGACTGATTGTCCTGCACAAAGGCGATGTCGATACCACTATCGGCAAGGACGTCGGCGCGATAGGTCTCGGAGAACCAGCCGCGATCGTCACCGAACCGCTGCGGAACGACACGCGTCACCGCGGGAATGTCTGTGGGAATTACCTTCATCCAGGATGCTCGCTTGCGCGGTGATTTGCTCCGCCGAGACGGCGATCGCCTCCGACATTCGTCGACGCCGGCTGCCAGCTGTTTGGTGCCGCTGTCAAGCGCCAGTTATCGCCTTGAGAAGCTAGCATGCACGCGAGAGCGCTGTCCTTATATCACGAAATTTAGAGCTTGGGCATACAACATCGGTTGCGCGCATGTTGCCTGAATCCTAATATTCGTCGTTTTCGCCTTTGCAACATCGAAAACCTCGGTCTCCTAAAGCTTTTGCGAGTATTAAGATTTTTACGTTACGCAGGTCGCTTTTCTCAGGTGATTTCGCTATTTCGGATTGAGTATTCTATTAACAATAGGTCAGAATGACTAGCAAATATAATGAGTTTTAGGGGTGATTTTAATGGATTCGCGCTCGACGCTCGATGACTCCAAAAATTTATCATTGCTCCGTACTTTAATCAAGAAGTGTCAAGCGTTCAGCTAGATTGAAAAGTTTGAGGGCAGCGCTGTGCGTTTCGATTACCTTGCGGAGCGCCTCTGCCTCCACCGGTGTGATTTCCCCGCTTGTTACCCAGCGCAGCAAGGCCGCGGTCGCCGTAGGGAGATCCATCGGCGCCTGGATTGGCGGTAGTTTGAAGACGATCGGGCGGTCTCGAAGGAGCGGCAGTACTGTCCCGAGCACTCCTGCGTCTGGGCGTGGATCGGGGCGCCTCACTCCGGTAGAGCCGCCGTCAGCCTGCACGCCATGGGCGAGGGCGCGGGTGCCTGCTCTGGTGCTGGCGAGAGGCATAAGGCTGGCTTCTGCGAGCGACCCGCCATCAGCCGGGGGGAAAGCGGTCCCGTTTCGGGCACCGTCATTTCGATCGCGCGCTGCTTGACCGCCGCTTATGGAGCATCCAGTTCGCGCACAAGCGACTTGCGGCGCGCTATAGCTCGTCGCTCGTAGCGATCAAGTCGGGAGAGTTGGCCGATCAGCCCGCTGACCCGCGCCGCGGGTTGCGATCTGCGGGTAGCGGCCACCATCGCGTGGATTTCCTTATTGTTGAGCCCCGCATCGAGGCCCGCCTTGACCAGGGTCAAGGTTGATGGCTCCGCCCCACCCTTCTCCATTTCCCGAAGCAGGCGGTCCAGTTCCGACAGCAACCCCGCACGAATGCTCCGGATCCTAACGAGGTGAAGCTGCGCCTCTGCCACGAGGCGGGCTGCGGCGAGCGCCGGCCCCTCTCCTGCTCGAGGCCCCGCGATCGCGCGAGCGACCTCCTCGACCTGCAACCCCCATCGCGGGTCTGCGCTGAGATCGACGGCCAGCCCGTGCCGGAACGCGTTGCGGCTCGCCCGATCTTTGCCCGCCCGCGTACGGGGACCTGTGCTCTTCCGCGCGTTCTCGCGATTGGCGGCTGTCTGTGCGGGTGAGGTCACCGCCGCGCCGACCCGCGTTGATCGCTGGACGCATCAATCGCTTCGCCCTCGATGACTTGGTCAGAGGCGGCGCGCAGGCGGGCACCCAACGCCGACCGCCGCCTGTCGATCTCGCGCAGCACGCCATTCCGGCGGCCGTCGGCGTTGGCGATCATGCGCTCGATGCGGTCGAGGTCGTCCAGCTTGCCGGAGAGTGCCTGGGCCGAGATTGCCTCGTCGGTGAGCCCGTGCTTGGCGAGAAGCGCTGCAACCTGGCGCACCGCCTCTCGCTTCCCCGAGCTCCACCCACGAACGAGCTCGTCGCGCTTCATTTGGAAGGTGTCCTGTTCAGGCTCCCCATAGAGATCTAGAAGGTAGCTGAGACCTTGCCGACGCGCCGTTCTGAGCAACACTGTTCTGAGCCGCCTCAGGCGTTGCGCCTCCCATAGGAGATCGACGACATCCTTGACCCACAGCCACTCGATCGTGTCCCGGGGCTCGACCGACACCCCCACGGCGGTCAGCAGCCGGCCGTAGCCGTCCGGGTCCTCGTCGGGCAGGAGCGGTGGTGGCGTGAGAAGCGAAGCGATCTCCGGTGGGATGAGCGCCTCCAGACTTCCTGCCAGAACCTGCTGGTCCTCTCGCTTCGGCGCGCTCGACATTCCAAACCCGATGGATGACTGGTTGCGTGTAGGCGGCCTCTGGTGCGTCAGCGCCGCGGCGACCTGCGCAGGCGCGTACTTTTGAAGGTTCGCGATTCGTTCTGCCAATGGTTTTTCGGCTTCAGCCGCCTTCCTCCACAAAGATCGTCCAAATCCGGGCATCTTCTTAGCTGATCCGGCCGATATACCGAACAGCGCAGTTTCTCTCGGCACTACAGCCCCACTGAGTTTACGCTTCAACGGGCTTGCCCTCGAACCCGGCAGAAGTCGCTCGGGTGCGGTCGCGCCGATGTGGCGGAGCTTCTGCCGCTTGGCGCGCGCCGTGCGAGCGTGATCGTCCCGGGTCTTCTCACGGCCGCAGGCCTCGTGGGCGGGGCCCATGTTGCCGAGCTCGTCCATGCCCCCGAGCTCAAGCGCTCGGATGTGCTCGACGATCCAGCGCTCGCGGGCCCCGTCGATGCGCTCGCCGCAGACCACGCATCTGCCGTTCGTGCGCTCCCAGGCTTGGAGACGCCGGCGCGGGGAGAGGCGGCTGCGCGGCGTCGTGCCGATATCCTCAGGGGTGATGAGGGGCATGACGCTTGTCCGTGCGAGTTGAGCGGCCGGAGAGGGCTTTGAGGGCGCGATGGGAGAGGCTCTCCCAGTCGCAGAGGAGCTGCTCGTAGCGCTCGATCAGGGCTCGGAGCTCGGCGTCCTGCTCCTCGGGCACGAGCTTGGCGCGAAGGCCCAAGGACGCGACAGTCAGGCGTGCGGGATCAATCGCGCGTGAGCGCGGTCTCTTGCTGGGCATGGCGTGCCTCGCAGGTTGTTAGGAAGGATAGGGAGGGGGCTGACGCCTGAGACTCAGCAGGGCTTTGTCAGCAGGCTTAGCTCAGTGCAGCGCAGGGACCAGGGACTGAGATGCACCGGTGTGGCGGTGGCCTGACGTCGTGATGCGTGACAGATTCGGGTAGCGAATGTTGCCGAGGATCGGGAATCGTTGACGATTGCGGGCTGTGAGGCGAATCCGGGTATCCCTCCGCTGCTGGTGAGATTACCTGATCCGAGGCCGTTCGCGATTTCGTCAGCTGCGCTGGTGCGACGGCTTGCTGTGCCTGACGAGCCGCGAATGCACGAGCTTCCCTTGCGGCCTTCCAGGTTCCTTTGAGGGCAGCGGAGAGACAGATGTTCCAGGACTCGCCAGTCACCGTGCGACGGGCTCGGGCCGCCTCAGTGGCGGCGCTCATGATAGCACGGCGGTTGTAAGCGCCTCCCACGAAGAGTGGGCGCGTTCGCATAGAAGCTTGTGCGCGAGCTGCAGCGATCTTAGCAAACCCTGCTGCTGCAGTCTGGGCGCGACGGTCACAGGATGAAATCTGCGCACGGTCAGCGCGTAGGTGCTGAAGCGCGGAGGACCACGAGATGGAACGGCGATGGCACATGAGAAAGCTCGCTCCATGATCAATCAACATAAAATGTTGATACCGGCCGGCGTGAAGCCAGTCAACAAAAATTGTTGAATCGCGTGTCGCCAGCTCTCGCTCGCGCCGCTCGCGCGCTACTAGGCATGACGCAGTCCGAACTAGCACAAGCTGCTGGGCTTGGGTTGTCGACTATTGTCGACTTCGAAAAAGAGAGACGCCTAGTATCTGACGAATCTGTTCGGGCGATTAAAGACGCTTTGGAAGAAGCAGGGATAGAATTCATTTGTGAAGATGGAGGCGCCCACGGACTCAAGCGGCGGAATTGATTTTACCGGCTGTGATTTCTGGAGCCAATTGATGCGGACAGCGTATCTCCCCTTCTAAATGAGAAGGTAGATGCTGTCGGAAGAGCAAATAGCAAAGTTGGAAGCTCAGGTATTGATCTGTTTTACCAAAGAGCGAGACGCCGCCTCTGAGTCTACACTGTACTGTCACGACTGCTTCCTGAAGTTATCAGAACGAAGCCAAATGGCGCAGTTTGCCAGTTGGACTCGGCGCCTGGTGGCGTGCCACCCCGCTCTTCATCCGTTAGTCAAACGCGCCAATGAGTCGCTCAACGGAAAGGAGTCTTCGGCTGACGAGGCGGACAACCCCGAAGAGTTGCGCCGGGCGTGGCGAAACGGCAAACCATGGTCGGCCAGCGATAGGCGAATTTGTTGCAGCTCTGCTTTGCACCTCGCGCTATGGCTTCGGTCGACCCGCCGGAGGTCTGGTGCCGCGTCGCAAGAGTAAAATCAGTGCAAGGTCGGGCAAATGCGGTTCGCTCGACCCAAATCTCTGCAGGAATTACAAGACCCGTCTATCGGGAAATTTATGGAATATGCCATGCGGGTGAATTTTTTTCGAGCAAGAGCAAGATTAAAGAGAAGCAAATCAATCGTCAGGAAGAGTATATTATTCGACAGTGCTTATTACGCGCAGGTCTACGGCCTCAGCAGGCACATAGATGCAGCCGAGCATTTTTGCAAAATTGGCTGGAAAAAAGGATTTAATCCATCTCGGTTTTTTGATGTAAATTTTTACTTAAGCGCCTACGAGGATGTTCGAAAGGTTGGAGCGAATCCTCTCGTACATTACCTCACGGAAGGCGCGCAGGAGTTCAGATGGCCTGTTAAGGATTTTGACGTCGCGGCATTTTGTGCGGCGCACGCTGAGTTGGATCCGCGCACTCAAAATCCAGCCGAGTTTTGCGTCGAGAAATATGGTGGCTACGATTGGACACAGGAGCAATATCGCTCCGTCGTCCTACCAGAGGATGTCGTTCACGCTTTCAAATCGAGATTTGATCCTGACTTTTACAGGTCTATGAATATCGACACCTGCGAAGCTGGTGAGGATCCCTACTATCATTTTATCAATCGCGGTCAATATGAGGACCGTGATCCAGCGCCGGAATTCGATATCGGATTTTACAGAAGCAAAATCAGGTCAACGGACGAGCTTCTTGGAAACCCGATCTTTCACTACGTTCGGCAAGGGCGGCCGCAAGGTGCAGCGACACAACCTGCGGATGCGATTAATCTCGATACGCGGACGATATCACCCGCGACACACGACCTGAAGATCTGCGTTCATGCACACTGCTATTACCCGGAACTCCTGAGCGAGGTCCTGCCGGGCTTCGCGAACTTGCCGGCCACGGCCAAGGTGGTCATCACAACTTGCTCAGAACCCGACAAGGAGTTCATACAGAAACGCCTCTCCCGTGAGGCCTTTCCGCAAGCCGTCGAGGTTCGGCAAGTTCCTAATCGCGGCCGCGACCTCGGTCCCTTTCTCATCGGGTGCCGGGACATATGGCGCGACTTTGATATCGTGGTTCACGTTCACACGAAGGTGAGCCCTCACATCCGCTGGGGCAAGCACTGGCGCGAATACTTGCTCGATCAGACGTTTGGCTCGGAAGGGCTTGTCAATGATGTATTGAGTCGGTTTCAGGCGGAGGCAGACTTGGGGTGCCTCTACCCGCGCAATTTCTGCAAAATCCGTCGTTTCACGCAGAAGGAAGGCAACACGTCGGTCATCGAAGCGATGATGCAGCGCCTGGGCTATGGAAGAGAGACGCTGCAGCAATCCGACTACCCTGCCGGATCAATGGCATGGTATCGGACCAGCGCGCTGACCGCGCTCACCGAATCCATCGACAGTTACGATCAGTTCGAGGAGGAAGCGAGGCAGCTCGACTTCACGTTCGCGCATGCCTTGGAGCGGATCCTGCCGCTCGTGGTGCGCGCGTCGGGCTATCGGGTCTGCAGCTACACGACGTCTCGGCGATCTCGCCTGATTCCGCGTGCCGATTTTCCGGCGCGTGAGAACACCTATATGGATATTCCGGATCGCTGGATCGGCGATACTCCGAACATTGCGCGCCATCCGGTCCTACCGACTGCACCGGCAAGTCGAGTCTACAATGAGCGCTGCCTGAACATTCACTGGATCATCCCCTCGTTCAACGCGAGGGGCGCCGGCGGCCACATGAGTATCTTCCGCATGGTGGAGTTCCTGGAGCGTTTCGGCCACCATCAGACGCTGTGGCTGCAAAGCGCGATCGACTTTTCGGATCAAGCAGAAGCGCGGAGCCGCGCTCAGCAATGGTACCGGCCTATCGGTCAGAACGTGCACGTCCGCTTCCTGCCCGAGGATATCCGGCAACTCTCTGGCGACGCGTTGATTGCGACCGAACGCTGGAGCGCGTTTCCGGCCTCGCTGGCGGTCAACTTCAAGGAGCGCTTCTACTTCGTGCAGGACTTCGAGCCGAGCTTCTATCCGGCCGGCGAGCTTCAGATCCTGACAGAAGCGACGTACGATTTCGGATTTGCAGCTCTGTGCGCCGGGCCATGGCTCGGCCAGCTGATGCGGGAGCGCGGTCTCTGGACGCGTTGCTGGGACCTCTGCGCCGAACACGAGGTCTATTATCCAGGTATCCGGCCGCCCGTTGGCGAGCGGCCAATCCGCATTGCCTTCTATGCGCGGCCTTACACCCCTCGGCGCGCGGTAGGACTAGGCTTTGCAGCGTTTGAGATTTTGCATCGCCGAGGCGTGAATTTCCATGTCGAGTTGTTCGGGGAGGCCAATCTCGAAGCTGAATTCGATTTTGCTCATACGCAGCACGGTGTCCTGACGCATGAAGAGCTCAGTGATCTGTACCGCAACAGCGATATCGGTGTTGTCTTTTCCTCGACAAACTATTCCCTGATCCCCCTTGAAATGATGGCTTGCGACCTGCCGGTCGTCGAGATCGACGTGCCGAGCACGCGCGCAGTCTTCAAGAACGATGAGGTCTACTTCGCGTCGCCGACGCCCTACGGGATTGCGGATGCGATCGAAGCTCTGCTGAACGATAAAGACCGGCAAGCTCAGCAGCGCGAACGGGGGCGCGCCTTCGTGGAGCGCACCTCGTGGGAGCGCAGTGCCAGGGCTGTCGAGTCCGCCATCCGCGAGCGCATCGCGGAACTCGGCTACACGGCCCTGTCGCCAGAGCCCTTTCCAGCGCCGGTCGTCGTCGACAAGCCCAAGGCGACGGTCCTCATCCCGACCTACAATGCCGGAGCGTCGTTCGCCCAAGTCCTCGATCAGGTGACGCGTCAGGCCTGCGATTTCGCCTACGACATCCTGATCATCGACAGTGAATCGACCGATGGCACCTACGACCTCGCGAAGGGCTACGCGGATCGGGGCGTCCGCATCGAGCGGATCCCGAAAGCCGAGTTTCAGCACGGGCGTACCCGAAATCTCGGAATCGAGCGCTCCGAGGGCGCGTATGTCGCCCTGATCACGCAGGATGCCTGCCCGCGCAATTCGCACTGGCTTCAACACCTCATCGGCGGCTTCAGCCGCGGACCACGGGTGGCGGGCGTCATCGGGCGCCACGAAGCGTATCCCGAGCACGACGCCTTTACCCGCCGTGACATGACCGAGATGTTCGACGGATTAGCGCTCCTGCCGGACGTGATCGACCGTGACAACGGCTTGCCGAGCTACATCTATCCGGGAGGTCAGACATGGCAGATGCTGATGCACTTCTACTCGGACAACAATTCGGCGATGTCTCGAGAGGCGTGGAAAGTGCTGTCCTATCCTGAAATAGAATGGGGCGAAGACCAGGTTTGGGCGAACGAAATGTTGAAACTTGGATTCCAGAAGGCCTATGTCAATGAGGCGGTCGTCTATCACTCGCACAAGTTCGATCTGAAAACTCAGTACAAGACATCCATGACGGAAGGTAAGTTCTGGGCCGAGCAATTTGGCATCAATCTTCATCCGGATCCTGAGGCCGCGATCGCGGCGATGAACGCTCGCGATCAAGCGTTTGCTATCTGCCACAGCATCGATGCGGATGCCTTGGAGCAGCGTCGCCTTTTCAATCGCGCCATCGTCGAAGGGCGAAGCGCAGGATATCGCGCGGCTCCCCTCTTTGAGATGCCGAGTGGAAGTGGAGTCACTAGGACGACGGCGATTATCTCCAATGGATGGTTGAGGTTAATGCTCGATCGAGAGCATTTTTATAAATATACAGGATGGTTTACCTGAAAAATTTTAGATTATCATTTTTAAATACAAGATATCGCACGGAAAACCACCAAGTTCCGTTTCGAAATCGTGAAACGCTCGTGCAGCACGGGCCGCGTCTGCGGGGTGGTGACCACGCCGCTCACCCTCCCGCCGCGATCGATCAGGAGGAACCCAGACTGGACAGCCGCACAGCAAATGGCAGAACGAACCCATTCCAGGAGGCCTGGGTGCGTCTGAATCCGGTAGCGACGTTTTGCAAAGCTTCCCAGGGCAGATCTCGAGGCACCGTTAAAGCTCTGGGCCCGATCTGATGCCAACCAATGGTGATCGTGGCCGCCGAGGTGCTCAGCGGCGACGGGTTTGATTCGATGCGGCGAACCGGAGGGTTTGGCGTGTCCGCTGCAGCCATGAGCACGACCCGGCCCGCCCTGAGGCGCTCGGAAATCCTGCCCGCCGCAGTGCTGACGCTCCCTGCTCGGCTTCCGGCCGGCGCAGGGACCGCGGTTTGGCGCGACGCTCTCGCCCATCCAACCTCGGCATCGCCCAACGCATGAAGATCCGGTCACGCGATGTCTGACCCGTTGGCGGGGAACAAGCTCAGCCCGCATCGCGCGATCAGGACAGGTAGATCATGCCGGGCAGGCGTCGGGTTGAACGCCCGATCCCGGCCTGCTAGCAAGCCAAGCGAGGGCCGGTGTAGCACAGCGGTAGTGCAGCGGTTTTGTAAACCGAAGGTCGGGAGTTCGATCCTCTCCACCGGCACCACTCAAACGCTCTTGCTGGGCAAAGAGTTAGTGTCATACAGCGGCTTAAGGGCAACCGCACTGTAATTACCCACGCGGTTTGAGCGCCAGGTTCGAAGGACGTGCGGCGGCGCGGGGGTCGTGCGGGGGCCTTGTGCGGGGCCGGTTTGGCTGATTCGTTCGTGGGATGGGCCGCAGCGATCTCGAACGTCTGAGCCGGGAAGAACTGATCGAGCTGGTGCTGCGGCTGCAGCGCCCGCAGAAGACCTCGCGCACCTCCTCAAAGCCGCCGTCCACCGACCGCAAGGAGCGGCGGGAGCAGGCCAAGCCCGGCGGAGCCAAGCCCGGTCACGAGGGCCATAGCCGTGTGCTGAGCGAGGATCCCGACGCGGTCGTCGATCATCGTCCGGATCGGTGCGCGTGCTGCGGCGGCGCCTTGCACGGGGACCTTCCCGCCGAGGTCGTGAGCGTGTCCGAGCGGATCGAGTTGCCCGCCGTGGCGCCGGTGGTGACCCGGCATCGGCGGCTGGCCGTGCAGTGCCCGTCCTGCGGGGGGCGCGGCGTCGCGCCGGTGCCGCAGGCCGCGCGGGGCACGCCGTTTGGTCCGCGGCTGCACGCGGTGGCGACGTATCTGAAGACCTTCCAGGCTCTGTCCTACGAGCGGCTGCAGGCGGCGCTGTCGGATCTGTTCGGCCTGACGCTCAGTCAGGGCGGGCTGATGAACCTGCTCCGCCGCGCGCAGGCGCGCTTTCGGGCCGGCCGCGAGGCCGCCGTCGCAAAGCTGCGCCGTGCCGAGGTCGTCGCCTCGGACGAGACCGGGGTGCGCATCGAGGGCTCGAACTCCTATCACTGGGTCTTCCACTCGACGGACGCGGTGGTGCACACAGCCTCGCCGACGCGCGGCGCCGTCGTGGTGCGGGAGATGATGGATGGGCACCGGCCCGCGGTCTGGATCTCCGACCGCTACACCGCTCAGCAGGGTCATGGCGTCCGCCACCAGACCTGCCTGGCGCATCTCGCCCGCGACGTGGCCTACGCCGTCGAGGTGAGCGCCGATCCGGTGCCACTGCGCCTCCAGTTCTGGCTGCAGGCCGTGTTCGCCCTGGCCGAGCGCGTCACCGATCTGGCCGCCTCGACGCTCGCGGCCAAACGGCGGGCGCTGGAGCGGCGGCTTTCCGACATCCTGTCCGCCCCGAGCCGCTGTGACCTGACCTACGAACTGCAGGCCAGGATTGGTCGGGCCCGCGATCAACTCCTGGTCTTCCTCGATCATCCCGGCACGGTCGCGGTCACAAACAACGGCTGCGAGCGCCTGCTCCGTCCCGCCGTCGTGCAACGGAAGATGACCAATGGCTACCGTGCGATGTGGGCCGCTACCGGCGAGGCCGACATCCGCACCGTCGTCGACACCGCCCGCCTCTCCGGCGCCAGCCCGTTCGCGACGATCCTCGCCACCGTCGCCTGAACGGCGCCCCCATCAGAGGCGTGGGTAATTACACCGCACTCTCACACAGCGGTCCCTCACATGGCCCTCATGACTGCTCGCCCTTGGAAGGACCCAAGCACCGGGGTCTATCATCTCAGACAGCGCACTCCTCGTAAGCTATTGGCTCGCGTGAGGGGACAATCGGTGACTCTCCCGGTGGCGGATGGCTTCGCCTCTGTGAAGATCGGGGACATCGTTCAGGCTTCGCTGAAGACCAAGGAGGCCAGCGAGGCACGGAAGCGACATGCGGTTGCCGATGGTGCGCTGAAGCGGTTCTGGGAGGCACAGGAGGCCGGACCCACCAGCTTGACCACAAGGGAGGCGGTGGCTCTCGCCGGGACACTCTATACGGCCTTCACATCGGTCCTTGCTGATGATCCTGGTCCTCCTGAGCGTTGGGAGAAGGCGCTTCGGTTGAATGCCAAAGCTCGTGCCGGGGAGTTGGGTCTCGGGCTGGCAATAGGGAAAGAGGCGAACCAACGGGCTTCGATGGAGGATCGGTTCGGCGGTTTTGCTGATGCTGTCCTGGCTCGTGAAGGGCTCGTGGTCGATCAGAAAAGCCGTGACCTCCTGCTCAGCACCATTGCCTCAGCGATGGACGATGCGTCAGCGAAGCTCACTCGTAACGCCCGGTTCGACTACTCCCCCGATGTAGCTGCGCTGAAGTACCCCGCGTGGGAGAGTCGGTCGGGTGCAGAACCCTCCGGTGACGCCAAGGCTGAGCGCATCACAGTGGTCGAGCTGTTCGGCCGGTGGGCTGCCTACAACGCCGACAAGAAGGCGGCAGGGACCATCAAGCGGTACAGGGGAAGCCTTCAATCTCTCGTTCAGTTCGCCAAGGATCGAGACGTTCGGTCACTGACCCCTGATGACCTCTATGCGTGGGCTGAGCACCGGAGGGACGCCGAAGGGGTTTCGCCTCAGTCCATCAACAAGAACGACTTTGTGGCAGCCAGTGCCGTCTTATACCAACCCTCACTGATCAGAACTCATGAGCCCAGGCGCGCAGGCCGATGGACATGATGCGCCAGGGTTGGTCGATGAGCTTGTTCCAAGCGTCGCAGCAATGATCGAGGATGGCCTCGTATGACGCAAAGATCCGGTTGCCGAGCCAGTTCTCGCGGATGAACTGCCAGAGGTTCTCGACCGGGTTCAACTCGGGCGAGCGCGCCGGCAGCGGCAGCAGCGTGATGTTGGCTGGGACGATGAGCTTCTTGGTCATGTGCCAGCCGGCCTGATCGAGCAGCAGCACAGCGTGCGCACCGGCGGTGACGGCCCTGGCGATCTCGGCCAGGTGCAGGTTCATCGCCTCGGTGGTGCAGCGGGGCATGACGAGCCCGGCTCCCGTGCCACGAGCCGGGCAGATCGCGCCGAAGATGTAGGCGGAGGCGGTGCGCTGGTCCTTTGAGGCTGCAGGCCGTGTGCCGCGGCGTGCCCAACGACGTGTGATGGAGTTCTTCTGACCGACCCGGGCCTCGTCGGCGAACCAGACCTCTATCGGCTTGCCGCCGACAGCCTGCGCGACCTCCGCCAAGCGAGCGGGGAAGGCTTTTTAAAAGCCGGGATGGCGTCCTGATCCTGAGCATGATGGCGCGGACGAGCCGAGAGCTTGGCGTAGCCCAGGCCCCGCAGAACCCGGCTCAAGGTCTGCTCGGAGACTGAGACGCCGTGCTCCTCCACCAGGAACTGAGCGAGATCGACCAGCCGCCAGCGCACCAGCCCGTGCGCAGCCGGCGTGGGTCCCGCCTCAACCAAGGCCCGCAGCGCCTCACGCTGCTCAGCGTTCAGGCGCGGGCGGGCGCCAGGGGCTTTGCCGCCGATCAGCCCATCCGGCCCGTCGGCGTTGAAGGCCAGAACCCAGTCCCGCACCGTCTGCAGGCCAACCCCACCGAGAGCCGCCGCCTCGGAGCGCGAGCCGCCAGCATAGATCGCTGACAGCGCCAGCAGGCGACGGGTCTGATCCGGGTCGCGCGAGCTCTTGGCCAGAGCTCGCAAGGCCTCGGCATCGAAGTCTGGCCGCAGCGGCACAGGAGCGGCCATCCCATCCTCCTCAGGCTACAAACCCGAGAAATGAATCACGACCCGTTCTGCACCGCTACCCAGCGTGAGTCCTGCTCAACGAGGCTTGGTATTAGGGTGGGCTGCAAGCCGTCAAGGCAAGCTGTTGCTCTCTGAGAACCCCGTGAAGGGCATACACCTTGATGAGCCAAGGAAGGTCGCCAAGCGGGAAAAGACGTTCAGGGGAGGCGAGATAGCTGCGATCCTCAATGCAGCCTCAGCGGTGAAGCCTGACGAAAGGAACCCTACTCTCACTGATGCTTGCCGCTGGTGTCCTTGGCTTGCTGCCTATTCCGGAGCCCGCATCGCTGAGCTTACCCACCTTGAGGGTCGTGACATCCGGGTTGAAAGCGGAATTACCGTGATGGACCTACGGGTGACGAAGACCGGAGAGCCAAGGACGGTGCCGCTCCATGCCCACCTCATCGAACAGGGCTTCCTTGAGTTCGTGAAGGCATCAGGATCAGGGCCGCTGTTCTACGATTCTGCTAGGCACGGGAAGGGCTCCGCTGCCTCACCGGCTGAACTGAGAGCGAACAAGGTAGCCAAGTGGGTGCGAGACACGGTGAAGCTCGATCCTGACGTCGATCCCAATCACGGATGGCGGCACACTTGGAAGACCAGGGCGCTCGGGGTTGGGATCGAAGAACGGCTCAGGGATGCAGTGACAGGCCATCGGGTCGCATCCGTCGGGCGGAAGTACGAGACACCCTCACTGTCTATGCTGGCTGGCGCTATGAGGCGGTTCCCCAGGTATGAGATCTGAGGCTGATCTCTAGGAACGTCAGTAAAAATCAGCGAGGCTATGGAATGTCAGTGTTCTACCAGCACATTGGTGAGGCTCTTTGGCGTCGTGACGCACCTAAAAGTATTGGAACACCAGAGGGCGGATTACGGCGCTTTCGGCTGCCAGAGATTGAGAAGCACCTCCAGAACATTCCTCCTTCTGAACTGGCCGCCGCGCACTCTAAGATGACAGAGCTTGCACCGACTGGCTTTCAGGTCTGGGGTTTACCTGAAGGAGCGCGGGATGCCATCAAGAACATGGAGGACGGAGATTTCCTGATGCTGTTGGAAAACACGGACTTCAAGTTCGTCGGACAGGTACTGCACCGCTTATCAGAGCCCTGTTGGGACCTATCAAGGCACATATGGGGAGAAGCCCGTTTCCCGCTCGTGGTATTCTTGCAAGGCGAACTGACCTCTTATCCTTGGACAAACTTCTGCGCAGACTTCTCATTCGCTGACGGGTATCATATGCGCGGCAATACGATGCGCCTCTCCAGTGAGCGTATCGGTTCTTCGCCATGGCAAACGGAAGAAGGCTTTATCTCGCACTTGCTGACAACCACAGGAGTAAACCCGGAGGATCAAGCAAGCGACTTCCAGGCCTTTGCAAACAATCTGCAGATACACCTTCGCATGGTGAAGGCGCGAGCGGCTCAGCAGAGATTCAGGCAAGGCACCATTTCCAAGCAAGGAATGGAGTGTGCGTTTTGCAGCATGAGCATTCCAGAGGTTCTGGAAGCCGCCCATATCGTCCCTAAAGAACATGATGGCGCAGACGACCATCGTAATGCTCTGGTATTATGCGCTCTGCACCACCGGATGTTTGACTCTGGCCTACTGAGGATCAATCCGAACACTCGTTCTGTGCTTGCAGGCGGATCCTATTCCCTGGATGAACTGCGGGTCACGAGGCATCAGATCGCAGCCGGCCCACAGTGGCCACACGAGCGATCACTGAGATGGCGTTGGGAGAGGGGTTTAGGGTAGCCCGATTCCACCGCAAAAATCTCAGAGCCCTACCGCTAACCCCGGTTCACCCGTGTTCCCCCGTGCCACCCCCTCCGTGCTTTCGTTTCGGCAGGGGTAGGACCGGGGGAACAGCTGAAGTAGAGGGGCGTTAGTTCATGCACGGCTGAATCTATCCCCCCTTCGGCTGTGCGCATGTAACGGTCCTTCTCCTTTAGCCCTGGCTCTTGCCGGGGCTTTTCTTTATCGACCCGCGCCACTGGCATGGTTTTGGCTTCGTCTCACTCCCGTCCTTGCGATGGGCGTTTCCTCCATAGACTCGGGCCGCTCCTCGTGGGCGGCTCTTCTTTGCTCTCAGCTTAACGCATCACAGAGCTACAGGATGGTGGGGCTTTAGCCCGATCCCGTCTGCCTCCTCTTGGCTCAGGACCTCGTCCGTGGCCGCCACCTCGCAAGCCGGGGCTACTCTCTCGCGAACCAACTCCGCAGCCGCTTCAGCACTCTCCGAGAGAACAACCCAGCGCTTCATGACGGGCTCATCCCCTGCGATCCTGGGCGACTGACAGGTGACAACGAGAGGGTGGAGGGAGCGGGTCTCGGATGCTGTGTCCATGGCAGGGCTCACTGAGGGGAGCCCATTACGTTCAGCGCGGCCGATCCGTTCCCAAGCTGAGCCGATCAGTAGGGCAGGCCCTTGTGAGAGGGTGAAGAACCCTGCCGAGAACCTATCACACACGTTGACATCGGAATTCTGATAGCTTCAGATCGCATCTTTCTCGATCCTATTGATAACGTGGAGGATGGGTGATGCTGATCGGGTACGCCAGGACGAGCACGGTCGAGCAGATCGCCGGCCTGGAGGCGCAGGAGCGAGACCTCAGGGCTGCCGGGGTGGAGCGGATCTACCAAGAGCAGACCAGCGCGACCGGACCACGGAAGGCACTGACCGAAGCCTTGGACTACCTGCGAGAGGGTGACGCCCTGGTGGTGACCAAGCTCGACCGGCTGGCTCGCTCCGTGGCCGACCTCGTGGGCATCATCAAAACCATTCAGGCGAAGAAGGCATCCCTGAAGGTGCTGGCCCTGTCGCTCGACACCGGCACACCCACGGGCAAGCTGATGCTGAACCTCTTGGGATCCGTGGCTGAGTTCGAGCGTGATCTGATGCTGGAGCGGCAGCGGGAGGGGATTGCCAAGGCCAAGGCCGAGAAGCGCTACAAGGGCCGCAAGCCCACGGCGATGGCCAAGGCTGACGAGGTGAGGCGCTTAGCTGGGCAGGGGCTGACCCGGGAGGCGATAGCCAAGCAGCTCGGGATTGGAGTGGCGAGTGTCTACCGGGCTCTCAGGAGCGAGACCGGTGCAACAGAAGGCCGGGCTCAGGCAAACTGAGTACAGCCTCGTGGGCGGTCGCTTGGTGCTCAGGCTGGTCGCTTACCCTGAATGCCTTCCTTGCCATTCTCGGCGCTGCCCTGGTGAAGGAAAGGGGTACCGGCACGCTATGCGGTTATCTCAGAACAGATTCAGCGTTAGTCGCAGTGTTCCTGTTTGGCCAGTAAGCGTCGGTGTCGCTGCCATAGACCTCACGCAGCAGCTTGGATACGTCGAACTTCCACTCGTTTTCGCAGCACTCTTTGTACAAGCACTCTATCGCAACTCGGCCGTCGTTCTTTTCAACGGCTCTGAGGAAGTCCTCTACGTCATACACAATGTCAGACGCACGCATATCTTCGGCGAATTCGCGACGATGATCCTCATAGTACTCAAGCGAGGCGTTCACCACTCTCTCGCTGATCTGGGTTGCAGAGAGGTGTGACAGCTCGCTCTCGTAAGATGCCACCACTGTGAACGGCCACATCATCTGATCCCCCTCACTGCTGACCTCCGCTGGGCATAGTATCCGAAGGCCATGGATCCGCATCGTACCGCCGCCACGCCGTAAAGAGAAGGAGCTTGAGGGAGTATGTCGAGTATCTAATCACCCGGGGTACTCAGGGAGAGCTATTTTCTGAGGGCAGTATCTCGGTAGGACCTCTCCGAAACCATTGTCGCTCACCCCGGCTGTCCGGCCTAACACGGGGCTACTGGCTGATCAGGGCCTCACAGGCGGTCGTTTGACTGCTCAGGCTCCCTGCCCCCGGACCGCACCCTTGCCGTTCTGAGTGCTGCCCTGGTGAAGAAAATGGGTGCCTGAGGGTTGTGGCTGCTGATAGCAGACAGAGGCTGAGCCGCGGAGACGCACTCTGGCGGCTTTGCTCATGCGGCCTCCCAGGACGGTCGATAGCTGCCTGAGGTAGTTCACCTGCCCGGGTGATGCCTTGGCCGTTTTTGACCGCAGGGCTAGCGACGGAAACCGGTGTCTGGGGTTGTGGGACACATATATCCAGACAGACGCTGAAAACCTTGGCGCGTAACCGGCAGCTTGTCCCTCCCCTTTAGCAGAAGAACGCCGCAAACCTGGCTCTGACGAACCTGCAGCGCAAAGGCGTTGTCCCCTCCATTATGGAAATGAACCTGAGGAGAAGGGTGCTGCCCCTGCCTGAAGAGGGTTGTTGCCTACCTTTAGGGAACAGGCTGCACCTCACTTGCCGCCGCTGGCCCGGGTTGTCGCCTACTCTAGAAGCCGGCCGGCATAAGTTCATAGGCTCTGCTCCGGGGTTGTCCCTCCACTATCAGAAGAGGGCGGCTGCTCCCTGGTCTGCGGTTGTCCCTTCACTATAAGTAGGAGGCGGCCACAGCGAGCATCACCCCATGCTCACCTCCAGGGCCAATCTGCAAGCCCGCTCAGCCACTTAGAGGTTGTCACCACTAATAGAAGCCAAGCGGCCCCACTGCTGCTTATCCCAATCATCCCGCGCCCGACAAAAGCCAAGCACGGTCAGTCACTTAGGGTTGTCCCTTACTATCTGAAGAAAAGCGCCCGTGGCCCAACCGGTGCCCGCCCGTCTTCACCCCCCTTCATCACACCAACAAGACCAAAGGAGTTTCTTTGCGCCTGCTTGCCTGTGCTGCGGGGGTAAAACGCCTGTCTTCAACTCTGTTCAACCCGATAACACCAGAGAGTACCTACACTATGAACCACAAAGCTAACCCTGATGATTGACCTGACCGGCATTTTGGACCGAGCCAGTTGCGAGGCTACTGCATGGTAGCGGCCATGGGTAGGCGGAAGGCCAGATCCGGGAAGCTGACGGGCGCGGGCGGTCGATACCCCAAGGACGAGTGCGGCCGGACGCGGTTGTAAGTGGCTTGCCAAAGCCCGATCACAGCTTGTGCCTCTTTGAGCGAGTAGAAGATCTCCTGGCGCAGGCACTCGTCGCGCAGCTTGCCGTTGAAGCTCTCACAATAGCCGTTCTCCCACGGTGAGCCCGGCGCGATGTACTGGATCTGTGATCCAGCTTGGGCGACCCACTTGCGCAGCGCCTTCGCAACCATCTCAGGGCCATTGTCGCAGCGGACGTTCTCCGGGATGCCGTGCAGGCACATCGCCTCCGCCAGCGCCTCGATCACGCCCAGGCTGTTGATGCGCCGCGCCACCTTCAGCGCCAAGCAGGCTCGGCTGTGCTCGTCGATCAGCGTCAGGATGCGCAAGCTGCGGCCATCGTGGGTCTGCGCCTGCACGAAGTCGAAGCTCCAGACGTGGTTGCGATGCTGCGGCCGCAGCCGCACGCAGGAGCCGTCGTTCAGCCACAGCCGGCTGCGTGGCCGGTGCTTGTGCGGGACCTTCAGCCCCTCACGACGCCAGATGCGCTGAACCCGATCCTTGCCCACCTGCCAACCACCTGCCTGCAGCAGAGCCGTGACACGGCGGTAGCCGTAGCGCCCGTACTCGGACGCCAGGCTGATGATGGCGCGGGTCAGCGCATCCTCGTCGGCTAGCACGGTGGGCACGTAGCGCTGCGTGCCGCGGTGCTGGCCGACGATCCGGCAGGCGTGACGTTCCGAGAGGCCGTACTTCTCCCGGATGCCAGAGACCGCCTGCCGGCGTCGCTCGGGGGCTACAAGTTTCCCGCCGCGACGTCCTTGAGCACCTGCTTCTCCAGGGACAGGTCCGCCACAAGGCGCCGCAGGCGGGCGTTCTCACGCTCCAGATCCTTCATCCGACGCGCCTGATCGACCTGCAGGCCGCCGTACTCCTTGCGCCAGCGATAGTAGCTCTGCTCGCAGATGCCCGCCTCTTTGCAGGCAATGGCGATGCTCTTGCCCCTGGGCTGTCTGCACCTCGATCTGGCGCAGCGTCAGCACCACCTGCTCGGCACTCGGCCTCTGTCCTCGCCTCATTTCCAGCTCCTCCGATCCTGGCTGATCCTCGCAATCAGCCCGGTCCAAAGCCAGCCGGTCAGGTCATGATGACAACCTTGATGACAACCTGTTGACCTCACCTGACGACCGAGAATGGCAACGGAAACACAAAGACCGCTTCTTTGAACCCTGGAGAGTCCCTGTCAGCCCGAAGATGAAGAAACTTCTAAACAAGATCGATTACGTCCTCCGCTCCCACGAGGTTCTGGCCAGGCCCAGAAAGCGTACTCGCAAGGGAGACGCACAGGCTAACTTCAACGAAGCCGTGTCTGCTCTTGTGTGCGACCTGACTCACTGCGTTCTCATCGGACACACTGAAGGCATCGTCTTAACCCGCTCTATCGCGCTGCTGTCGGTAAAGTCCCGGTACAAGCCATCCTTCATCGGTAAGACCCTGCCTGACATCCTTGATCTGATGGCTGACCCGAAGCTGAGCCTCATCAGACAGGAGATCGGCACCAGGGAACCCGGAGCTAAGAAGGGGAACCTCACCAAGATCTGGCCTGGGATTACTTTGGAACGGCTGGTTACCGAGCATGACATCCAACTGGAGGACATCCGCTACAGACCACCAACAGAGTGCATCATCCTGAAGTCAACCAAGGAAGGCTACTGGGATCAGACACAAGCTATCAACTACGATGATACACCAGAGACTCACTCGATGAGAACAGAGATGCAGCTCATCAATGATTGGCTAGGCAGGGCCAACATCGGGTTCAACCAAAGCCTCGCCCAGGTAGACAGCCCGGTAGACATCCATAACCGATGCCTGATACCAATCGGTGGTGATCATAACTGATAGGCCCAGTCACGCAGGCCGATGGACATGATCTTCCAAGGCTGGTCGATGAACCGGTTCCAGACCTGACAGCACTGCTCGACAATGTCCTCGTAGGACGAGAAGACGCGGTCGCCGAGCCAGTTGTCGCGCAGGAACTGCCAGACATTCTCGACCGGGTTGAGTTCCGGGGCGCAGGCTGGCAGCGGCAGCAGGGTGATGTTGGCGGGCACGACGAGGTCGTGGGCGACGTGCCAGCCCGCCCCATCGAGGATCAGCACGGCGTGGGCGCCTTCCTCGACGCTGCAGCTGATCTCCCTGAGGTGCTCGTTCATCGCCGCGGTATCGCATCTCGGCATGATGAGGCCGGCACCCTTGCCCTTCTCGGGACAGATCGCTCCGAAGATGTAGGCGTGGGCCGTACGTTGGTCCTTGGGCGCCGAGGGCCGGCTGCCGCGGCGCGCCCAGCGGCGGGGCAGCGTGTTCTTCTGGCCGACCCGAGCCTCGTCTGACCACCACACCTCGATGGCCGCGCCAGCCGGCAGCCGGGCTCGGATCGCCCTCACCTCGGCTGGCAAGTTTTTTTGAAGGCTGCCAGTGCGGCCGGGTCCTGCTCATGATGGCGCGGGCGTGCCGACAGCTTGCGGAAGCCGAGTTGTTTCACCGTGCGGCCCACCGTGCTCTCGTCCAGGCTCACGCCGAAGCTGGCGTAGATCCAGGCGGCGAGATCCTTCAGCCGCCAGCGCACCACGCCGTGTCGATCCGGGTCCGGCCCGCTCTCGACGATCTGCGCCAGCGCTTGACGCTGCGCATCGCTCAACTTGGCTGGGTTGCCCGGGGCCTTGCGGTTGATCAGCCCGGCCGGGCCGGCTGCGTTGAAGGCGAGCACCCAATCGCGCACCGTCTGCAACCCTACCACCCCGATCCGAGCCGCATCCGTGCGGCTGCCGCCCTCGTAGATCTCGGCCAGCGCCAGCAGCCGGCGGCTCTGGCCCGCGTCTCGGCTGGCCTTGGCCAGACGTCGAAGATCGTCGGCGTTGAAATCCTCACGCAGAGCAACCGCAGCGGACATGGCAAACCCTCCCGGTTCGCCTCATCGAACCAGATCCGCCGCCGATACGAAACCTCGTGAGTCGCTATCACCGTCGACCGGTATGAGACGGATCTTCACGAGACAGAGGTTCACCTCAGGTGGACGGCTCTTCGGAGGGTTCTGGCAGAGTCTCAAGAAGGAGCATCGATATGGACTCATCATCGAAGGAGAACCAGCAAGTGAGCTTGATTACGGTCAGATAGCTCCACGGTTACTCTATGGGTTAGTCGGAAAGACACCTCCAGATGGAGATCTTTACGCAATACCGGAGTTAGCCAATGAGCCAGACCGGAAGGAGTGCAGGAAGGGACTCAAGAAGCTCCTGAACGCGATCTTGTTCATGGAAAAGACCATCGAGAGTAAGCCCAAGGGTACAGCCAGACAGCTCCCTAGGCGGTACTCAGCACCCGAGCTGGTGCAGATGTTGAGAGACAAACACCCTGAGATATCTACATACTTCGAAACAGGGATCGGCCATCACCTCCAGTATCTTGAGAGTCAGGTTCTGGTGGAGGTTCTGATCAAACTCAGGAGGAAGGGTGTCATAGCTCTACCTCTCCATGATGCCATCCTTGTTCCTAGATCCAGAAGGCATGAAGCAGAGGAGGTTATGGCCAATGTGTTCAGGAGGCAGTCAGGTCTAAAATCAATCGTAGAGCATAAGCCTTGGTACATAGAGAATGAGACAGAGAGCAAGAAACCATATGGGATCATAGATACCTATACCAAGATAACACAACCAAGCTAACCATCCCTTATAAGAGCCCGTAAGGATCTCTCCGGTCCTTCTCTTGGGCACCTAACTATCTCCCACAACAAATAAATCCCGATCCTTCAACACAGGCGGCTTCACCCCCGCTTCCGTGAACGAACCCTCATGTCTATCGAAATCACTATCATCCCATCCAGCCGACACCGGCATCGCTATGACGCCTACCTCGGTGAAACCCTCCTGACCACCTCTCGCATCCCGTTCTTCGACGGAGCCCGAGAACTGCTCTCAAGGGGCTACGATCCAAACACCAGCCTGACCATGAGGCACCAAGGGTCAGCCCATGACTCACTCCGGTCCACCCTCGGCTCAGCGGCAAAACTGACTGTGGTCGAGAATGGCCGAGATGGGCCGACCCTGGGAAGCTACGAGCCTTACCCGTTGAAGGAGAGACGCAGGGCCGAGAAGCTATCCAGCCGTAGGATCGAACCTGAGCACCAGGGCAGCCTCAGCAGCGGCGACGGAGCCGTCATTAGTGCCTGAGTAGCCCTAAGGCAGAACCCCGGCTGTACGAGCGCACTTCCCGGGGGTGCCGCTCAGGCCAAACATGGGGAGAGTACCGGCACACCTTCGCTTGCGCTCTTCCCCTTTTCTCCGGGGTCAGGCTGTAAGGCTTGTATGACCTCGCCCTTCCACGAGCTGCGCCGCTTCATCACCGAGCAGATGAGGATGTCGCACATCTACCAACCCCTGATGCTGAAGGCGCTTCTTGAGGGAGGTGGTTGGGCATCAACACGGACGGTCGCCTCGGCCTTCCTTGAGCGAGACGAGAGCCAGATCGACTACTACTCCGAGATCGTGAAGCGGATGCCCGGACGGGTGCTGGCTGCCCACGGGCTGGTGGAGCGGGAGGGTAGTGGCTTTCGGCTGATCCCGGATGCTCTCGCGCTATCCGAGGAGGAAAAGGCGCAACTCCTACGGCTCTGTGATGATGCAGTAGCAGCTTACGTCGAGAAGCGCGGCAAACGGCTCTACGCTCACCGGCAAGCCGCTCTCGGCTTCATCTCAGGCAATGACCGCTACGAGGTGCTGAAGGGGGCTGGGTACCGCTGTGAGCTTTGTGGCGTCCCCGCCGACGAACGCTTCTTGCACGTCGATCACATCATTCCGAGGCGACATGGTGGGAGCGATGACCGAGCCAACCTCCAAGCCCTCTGCTACCAGTGCAACGGGAACAAGGGAGCCAAAGACGCAACCGACTTCAGGGCTGTCCGAGCCGAGAGTGACGCCCGAGAGGCCAGCTGCCCTTTCTGTGACACCACGGGACGAGAACTCGTAGCTGAGAACAGCCTCGCCGTTGCTTTCCGCGACCTCTACCCTGTCACTCCACTGCACACCTTGGTCATCCCGCGTCGGCATGCGGCGACCTTCTTCGATCTTTATGAGCCTGAGCGGCGAGCGATGAACCTGCTGCTGGATGAGGCGAGGTCACAAATACGAAGCGCAGATCCAGCCGTAACCGGGTTCAACATCGGCATGAACTGCGGCGACGATGCCGGGCAGACGGTGCCTCACGCGCACATTCACTTGATCCCGAGGCGCCGTGGTGACGTTGAGCAGCCCAGAGGTGGCGTCCGCGGGGTCATACCCGGGAAAGCTAACTACTGACGGCCAAGCACGGAGCAGCGCCAAGGAAGCGCCTGCTGATCACCAGGGCGGCGTCACTGGCGGCAACGGAGTGGTTTCGGATGCCTGAGTAGCCCCGAGGCAGAACTACGGCTGCACGAGCGAGGCTGCTGAGGTGAAGCAAGCAGGTCGGCTTGCTGCCCTTTACTCGCTGCTGCTAGTTGGCAACCCAAGCTAGAAAATACGCGACCGCAAACTGAAAAGGAAGAAGCGCACCCAGGAGGATGATGGGCGAATATGGATAGTACATATGGCTACGCCGCCTCCAGCAACGATTCTTCTTCTACCTTCAACCAGACTTGTTTCATAGAGCGAGTCCGCTCTCGTACGAGGCACTGACCCGGTACGAACTCTGACAAACCGAGTCGCTGTCTTAGCCAACACCAGGAGAGCGCTCAGACTCAGCCACTCTCAAGCACAAGTCTCGTTTAGGCTTAGCCATGGGAGCCTTGATGCAGATTAATGGTAGAATCTTATCTGGATGCCTCAGGAACCCTGCTGCTACACCAGGATTGACCGATACACGAGTGCTAGTGGCATGGTCTCGTGTGGCTCTGATGGATGTTAACTTCTCGACGTGCGGGGATAGCCTCGCTTCTTCGTCTTAACGGGCGCAGAGGCGGGGCTATTTCTTTGTGGCATGCCCTTCTGATCGCCAGGAGCAAAGCCAGGGTCTTCTACCTCCATCTACCGGCGAGGCTTCCAGTAGACCGTCAGCACTCAGGGACTCGCTGGTTCCCACCCCACAGAACCCTAGGTAGTTGCGATTGGCATCTGGTGGCACCGATTAACTTGGATTAGTGCACGACATGCCTTGGGATAACCGCGCTGCACCCCTGGCTTAGCCTCTAGAGAAGTGTAAACCCATCCTTGATGGGGGCCGTTATGAATTTTGCGCCACTGATCGTCGCTGCGTTGCTTACGCTGTCCGCAAGTGCGGCTTACGCCTCGCTGCGGTGTTCCGCACAAGGGTCGCGCCTAGAGAGCATTTCTGGAACTCTTCTCATCGCCGGACTCGCGATGTTGGCTGGAAGCCTGCCGTTGTTTCACTGACACACTGCTTCTGAGTACCCGCCACATCACTTCGAGCGTCTTCACTGGTGGGTCGCAGGGTCAAACTGCGGCTGCGGTGCCAGATTCAGGGCTTACATCGACCGGCTCAATCCCTTCCGGTGGTTCGGCCAGCGGCATCCAGTGTGTCGGGTTTGGACCATCCCAGGGCACCGTCGTTTCGCCCGTCCATAGCCGCCATTGCCCCTTGCGGCTGTAATGCGTGAGAACACCCACGAACTGGTCCCGACCGTCGAATAGCAAAGCCTTGGTGCCTTCCTCTGTTGGGGCAGTGTCGATAGATTGCCAAGAACTCGTCATCGCCGTAAGCGGTGTTCGAAGCACACCTTCCGGCAGCTGCGATGTGGGGCGAGGATGATCTCCGAGGAGATCGTTTTGTGTCTATGCTCGACCATATGCTTGAGCCGCGAACCGTACGGCGACTGGAACTCTTCACCGGGGTCACGGGCCGGCGACGCTGGTCGGACGAGGCGAAGGACCGCATCCTGCAGGAGGCGTTGAGACCGGGAGCGGTGGTCTCCGAGGTGGCCCGCCGGCACGGTCTCTCGCCGCAACACCTGTTCACCTGGCGCCGCTTGGCCCGACAGGCGCGTCGGGCCGCTGCCCCTTCGCCTCTGTTCGTGCCGGCCGTGGTCGAACCGATCCCGCAGGAGCCGCGCATGGCGGTTCCACCCCACGAGCCAGCGTGTCGCTCGCTGCCGAGGCATGGCATCGAGGTGGAGATCGGCGGCGCAGTAGTGCGCATCGGCGCCGGCGCGCAGCCCGATGCGATCACAGCCGTGATCCGCGCGTTGAAGGCTGGCTCGTGATCGGCCCGACCGGTGCGGTACGGGTGATGGTCGCCACAAAGCCGGTCGACTTCCGCAAGGGCATGGACGGGCTTGCTGGCTTGGTGCGGGAGGCGATGGATGCCGATCCGTTCTCGGGGCCGTCTACGTGTTCCGCTCCAAACGCGGCGACCGCGTGAAGCTGCTCTTCTGGGATGGTACTGGCGTGGTGCTGGTGGCCAAGCGGCTGGAGCAGGGTGAGTTCCGCTGGCCGAAGGTGCAGGACGGCGTGATGCGGCTGAGCGCGGCGCAGCTCTCCGCTTTACTCGAAGGACTGGACTGGAAACGCGTGCACGAACCGCGGGCGGTGCCGGTTCCGCTCGTCGCAAGCTGAGCAGAAAAGAACGCCAGACCTCATCAAACTGGCTGCAAGCCGCTGATCGGTATGATCTAATCTGCTCCGTGAGCGCGACCACGCAGCCCCTGCCGGATGACCCTGAGACCCTCAAGGCGATGCTGCTGGAGGCACGCGCCGAGAGTGAGCGGCTGCGGCAGATCATTCGGGAGCTGCAGCGTCATCGCTTTGGACGCCGTGCCGAGAGCTGGCCCGAGGACCAGTTGCTGCTGGCGCTGGAGGAGGCCGAGCAGGTCGAGGCCGCCGATCACGCCGGCGGCGAGGAAACGGCGCCGACCGTGAAGGCGGCACGGATTGCCAAGCGGCGCACAAACCGAGGCGCACTGCCCGGCCACCTTCCGCGGATCGAGAGGCTCATCGACATCGCGAGCACAACTTGCCCGTGCTGCTCAGGCTCGCTGCACTGGATGGGCGAGGATGTGTCCGAGCGCCTCGACATCGTGCCAGCTCAGTTCCGGGTGCTGGTGATCCGCCGGCCGAAATATGCCTGCCGGGCCTGCGAGGAGGTCGTCGTGCAAGCCCCGGCACCGGCACGGCTGATCGAGGGCGGGCTGCCCACCGACGCCCTCGTTGCGCAGGTGCTGGTCTCGAAATACGCCGACCACCTACCGCTCTACCGTCAGGCACAGATCTATGCGCGTCAGGGGATCAGCCTCGACCGCTCCACCCTCGCGGACTGGGTCGGACGCGCCGCCTTCCTGCTGCGGCCGGTGCACGCGCGGCTGCTGGAGCATCTGAAAGCCTCGGGCAAGCTGTTTGCCGACGAGACCACCGCGCCGGTGCTCGACCCAGGGCGCGGGCGCACCAAGACAGGCCAGCTCTGGGCTTATGCTCGGGATGATCGACCCTGGGGCGGCACCGACCCGCCCGGTGTCGTCTACCTCTACGCGCCCGACCGCATGGCCGAGCGACCGGCGGCGCATCTGTCCGGGTTCGAAGGTGTGCTGCAGGTGGACGGCTACGCGGGCTACAAGGTTCTGGCCGAGCGCGGTCCGGTGCAACTGGCCTACTGCTGGGCTCATGTCCGCCGCCGCTTCTACGAGCTGGCACAAGCCGGCCCGGCGCCCATCGCGTCAGAGATGCTGGCCCGTATTGCGGGGCTGTATCGGATCGAGGCCGAGATCCGCGGCCGCTCGGCCGAGGAGCGGCGCGCAGCGCGCCAAGAGCGCAGCCGCCCTGTGATCGAGGCCTTGGAGCCTTGGCTGCGGGAAAAGCTCGCGCTGGTCAGCCAGAAGAGCAAACTCGCTGAAGCCATCCGCTACGCGCTCGGCCGCTGGGCCGGCCTGTCGCTCTTCCTTGAGAACGGCCGGGTCGAGATCGACTCGAACGTGGTGGAGCGGGCCATCCGTCCGTTGGCTCTGACACGGAAGAATGCGCTCTTCGCTGGATCCGACGGTGGCGGCGAGCACTGGGCGGTGATCGCCTCGCTGATCGAAACCTGCAAGCTCAACGGCGTCGAGCCGCAAGCCTACCTGGCCGACGTCATCATCCGCATCGTCCAAGGCCATCCGCAGCGGCGCCTCGACGAGCTTCTGCCCTGGGGCTACCCGAGCACACCCACCCTCCAAGCTGTGGCCTGAGAACGCTCCGGTTCTCACATCAGTCGGGCCGCGTGAACAGGGTCCGGAACAGCGCCTCGGATTGACGCAGCCCCTCGTCAGTCAGCACTACCGACTTGGCGCGTCCGACCGGATCCGCAATCAGCCCTTTGGCGTGAAGACGTCTAAGCACGGTCCAGTCGAAGCCCTTCCAAGCTCGACGCTCGTCGTGGAGCGTCAGCCACAGAAGGGCGAGCACCGCCTCGTCAATGCGCTGCTCGTCGACCGCCATCAGAGCAGATTAGCACGCCGCGCTCACACCGGCGTGGTGCCAGCCGAACGGTTACTCATCGCCTCGCATTCCGTTCTGATCATGTAAATCAGGCGCTGGCTTGATGCTTTGGGAACCGCTGCCTTGTGAGTTAGCGGCTTTTAGCCAAGCTAAGTTTCTTCCAACCGGATTTCCCTCACTCGCCGCACGATCATGGTGAGAAGCCCGCTGTTGAACGCCTCTGCTAGGGCGCCCTCGCTGGAACGATTTAGACGGACCAGCACCGTCAACACTTGCGCAATCTGGCGTGTCGTCGCCCGGGCAAGGGTTGTAGGGTCGTCCCGCAGCGAGCGCCATTCGTCCGATTGCGTCCACTCTGCCCACGGGAAGTCCGGGAGGATCCATCCAAGGGCGTAACATGTATGAACAAAGGCATCTGCAGTTGCACTAGGTTCGAAGTGCCTAGTGACCTCGTGGCCATCATCATCGTGTTCTTCGATCCAGGTGCCAAACACATACATAGGGTCTTCGAAAACTTGTATGTAGCTCTCTAAGGCTGCGAAACGTTCGTCCGGCCTGTCTACGTTCATGCTGGCTCTCATGAGGAACCAACCCTAGGCAAGGGCCCACTTGTTCCATCGGAAGCCCAAACGCTCAACAAGGCCTGCCATCCCATGTTCTGGCAGCGCACCATCATTCAAACGGGATACGGGTACTGGTTCAGCCGCTTGAGCCTGCCACTCAGCGTTGAGTTAGGTGCAGCCAAACGCGGACGTACCCGCGGCTGATCAAACAGCCGTTGGCCTTCATTCCTCGTCGCCTACGCTCTGCCTTCACCTAGGCGCGACCACCAGCGGCACCAAAGCAAGACTCAGCGTCTAATCCGGGAGAGCCCGAGGAACGGCCGAATCTCGTGTCGCCCACGGCCGGCCTATTCGGGGATGCTAGGCAGAAGGACTTGTGGCTTAAGGACAGGCCTTCCGAACATCGGCCCAGCCATTGTCTAGCGCGGCTCCCGATCTGATTTCAGGAAGAACGCAGACGTGGTCGCCTGGGAATGCCTCCCGCCAAACGAATCCTTGGATGCAGGCGTCTGGACCAGAGGGGCCGCCTGTAGGACTACGCCGCGCCGCAGCCTGAGAGTTGTCCTTTTGTGCTTGGTCACGAACGTCAGGTGTCACACATACATGATCATTTGGATTGGCTTCGCGCCAGATCAAGCCTTGTACGCATGTATCTGGCCCATAAGAGCAATCTCGTGCACCTGTAAGCGGCTGCCGAACCGTGCCTGCACTCTTACAGCAGTAAACTTTCGATCCTGTCCAGCAACCTGCACCACTTGATGAACCTTCAGGAGGAGTCGCCCGACTCTCGTCAGTGTTACAGGAGCCAGCGCAGAAAGGAGCCGTCCCATCCCAGCGGCAACTTCGCGTAGATGATCCTCCAGGAACTTTGCAGCACAGAGCCTTTGTGCCCGTCGCGCAGCCCGCGCCGAATGGAGGATTCACATTTACGAATGGATAGATCCAATGGCTAGGTATAGCGTCGAGCCGAGATACTTCCTGCTCGTCCGAGCCACATTCACCGGCACAGAATGGCGCCGTCCCCGCCCATCGGCAAGATTGTGCTTTCACTTGCGTAGAAGCCAGCACAAAGCTCAATGCCGCAATCAGGATTACTCCGATATGGCCTCTCTGACTCATCGACGTCACTTCCCCTTCAGCGCTGCTGCAGGCCGACTCAAGGACAGACGATCGTGGGGACCTCTTTTAGCGAGGTTCTACTGCGTGCTCATTCGCGATCATGAATCTAGTAAAACCTCAGATCAATAGCATATAACGTACGGTTGCCTTGAGCGCAATCTCGCATGAGCCGAGGCGATGCAATCACGGCATGTGATTAATGCCTAACTACTAAGACTAAGCTGGCGCAGGTCCATCTATTCCTCACGTGGAACATCGTGTGGCCTACCGGTTACCAGGTCCGTGTACCAGACTTGTCACTTCCGGCTGATCTCATCCCGCACATGATCAAGCGTCGCCTCAGCCCCGAACCGTTCAGCCAATCGTGCAAGCCGGTAACGCCCCTTTCTCCAAGGGCAGAAGATGCGGTCAAAGCGGACCACCACATACGGATACCGGCTCAGCCGCTCCGGGATGCTCATTGCCGGGTCAGGTGCAGCCAAGCGCGGACGTAACCGTGGCTAATCAGGCGATCCTTGGCCTTCTCCCGTTCGTCGACCTCACTGAGGTCATCCAAGGCGTCGGAGATGGCATCATGGAGAGCCCTGACAGCATCACCCCGGCTCTTGGCGAGGTAGGCCACCGCGATAGCTGCCACGTCACCCGGAGTGCGCTTCTTCGTTGCGTCAGCCATGGCCCGACCCTCTGTGAGAACAAAGAGCGAACAATCTGATTCGGTTCCTACGGTCAAGGCTGGCTGAGAGGGAGGCGAGCTGATGGCTGTGACCTCGAATGCCGTAGGTTCTTCAGGAACGTGACCGCACCCTCACCATAGCCCCGGGATCCGGCAGCGGGTCGGCGACATTAATCCAATCAGGATTTGCCATCACCAGATCTGCCGTAGGTCAGTTGCGTTCGGTTTCGAGCCATGTCCACGCGAGGTTTGATCTTCCTCACAGTCGTTCTAGTCGCCTCACCAGCGAAGGCAGCGATATGCTCGGTCAGCTCGGACGATATTGATGAAGTTGAGCGTCTATTTGATAGTCAGAAGACTACTAGGGAGCAGAAGGAGGAGGAATTTATGAGCTTCCTCTCAAAGCAGCAGGATATTACGCCCACAACCGTGCTATCGAAGTACATTGAAATTAATTTTGGCAGCAGCCGAGATGAAAAGCATATCGTTTCGCAAATCGAGGTAGATCTGAAAGCAGCAATAGAAACACTATCGGCTAGATGCGCCAGAAATATCAAATAAGTCAGGCCACCTTGCTATTCCTCAAAGGACGATATGCCGTCGGCGTCGTCTCCGATAGCTCCGCCAATCGCGACACGGGCGCTAGGAACAACTCGGCGGCGTAGCGCAGGTTTACCGACACTGATGGCTGAGCGCGGTAGCAAGCAGGCTCATATCACCCAGATTCGCTCCTAGGCGTCTCTCATGGTTGTTAGGGTCACGGTGCCGTAAGCCTTCGCCACGCTATCGTTCACCTCACGGCTTGACGGTCACACGCGAGTCTCACACAATGCGGCTCCGGGTTGCTCGTAAGTCATTGTAATAGCTGGCGTGTGGTCGTTTCCTCGGGAGTTCGATCCTCTCCACTGGCACCACACCCGGCCCGCGCCGACCGATCCGCAAAATCTTTCGTTCCGCTGCGGCGTCACGCGCATTCAGACTCGGTTCAAGCGCGGCAGTTCACAAGGTCGCCATCGTCAAGCTCTGCTCACAGGGCGGCGGTATTCGGCTCAGGTTCTCTGATGTCCGCCGGTCTTCAAGCCGTGATGATCGGCTGAAGATCCGATGAATGCATTTTTCAGAACCCGTTAAATCCCGTCTCGATAGCACCGCGGTGACACGACGGTGATCGCCTCGCGTCCGTCCGGTGCAGGCCCGTCTCACGACGGCCGGCACGGCGACGGACGAGACGGGCCGGCGCTGTCGCATCCACGCGCAGGGCGGTGATGACACGCGAACCGGACGACAGACAGTCATGGCCGGAGCCGAGCCCGGCAACGGCTGCGCGGAAGCGCCGGAACCGTCTCGATCCCGCCGCACGGCGGCGCATCGGCCAGAACCTGCGGGCGCTCTACGCCGAGGTGCTCTCCCAGCCGCTGCCGGAGCGCTTCGAGACTTTGCTCGCGGATCTCGCCGCGTCTCTCGAGCCTGAGGAGCCTTCGCGATGATGCAGACCGCGACGCCTGTCGGCACGCCGAGCGGGGCCGATGCCGAGATGCGCGATCTCCTGCTCGGTGCGATTCCCGCGCTCCGGGCCTTCGCCTTCTCGCTCACCTACGATCTCGACCGCAGCGACGACCTCGTCCAGGACACCCTCGTGCGCGCCTGGACCAAGGCCGACACCTTTCGCCGCGGCACGAACCTCACCGCGTGGCTGTTCACCATCCTGCGCAACCTGTTCTATTCCGAGCAGCGCAAGCGCAAGCGCGAGGTGGAGGATGCCGACGGCGTTCTCGCCGGACGCCTGACGAGCCTGCCCGAGCAGGAGGTCCGCGTCGAGATGCGGGAATTCCAGGCCGCCCTCAACCTGCTGCCCTTCGCGCAGCGCGAGGCGCTGGTCCTCGTGGGCGCGCAGAATTTCACCTACGAGGAGGCCGCGGAGATCTGCGGCGTCGCGGTCGGCACCGTCAAGAGCCGGGTCAGCCGCGCTCGCCTGCGCCTCATCGAGGCACTCGGGCTCGAAGGCACCGACGACATCGGGGCCGACGCCCTCACCCGGGCCGCCCTCGATCCACGCTGATCCTCCGCGGCCGGATACGATCCGGAAACGGGCGTCCGCGCGTGGCCGCAACTATCCGTTCACCGTTCCTCAACGGGTTGCGTCGTAGAGGGCGGAGGAGAGGTCGGTCATGGCGTGGAAGGTCGGCGGCGCGCTGGCGTCGCTCCTCGTGCTGCTCTGGGTATCGAACTCGGCCGCGGTCGGTCCCGCCTCCGAGCATGCACCCGCACGGCAGGATGCGACGCAGCGCGGGATCTGGCGCCGCGACTATCGCGCCCCGGCGGCGATCCCCTTTCCCGAATCCAATCCCTATACCGAGGCGAAGGCCGAACTCGGCCGGCGCCTGTTCTTCGACCCGATCCTGTCCGGCGACCGCGACCGGTCCTGCGCGAGTTGTCACGTCCCGAATCTCGGCTGGGCCGACGGCCGGGCGCGGGCGGCCGACCTCAACGCCGGCGACATGGACCTGCGCACGCCGAGCCTGCTCAACCTCGCCTGGCAGGAGCGCCTCGGCTGGGACGGGAAGTTCCGGACCCTCGAATCCGTGAGCTTCTTCCCGATCAACGGGCCCGCGAACATGAACCTCCCGACCGCGGAGGCCCTCCGCCGGCTGTCGGAGGACGAGGGTTACGCCCGCGCCTTCGCCGAGGCCTTCCCCGATCCCGCCGTGACGAAGGAGCGGGTCGAGGCCGCGCTCGCCACGTTCGAGCGCCTCATCGTCTCGCGGCCCGCGCCCTTCGACCGCTGGATCGCAGGGGACGAGGGGGCGATCGAGGCGGCGGCCAAGCGCGGCTTCGACCTCTTCAACGGCAAGGCCCGCTGTGCGGCCTGCCACAGTGGCTGGTCGTTCAGCGACGGCTCCTTCCACGACATCGGCACCGCGACCGGTACGGATATCGGCCGCGGCCGCTTCTTCCCGGGTTCGCCGGCCCTGCGCTACGCCTTCAAGACGCCGGGACTGCGCGAGGTCTCGCGGCGGGCGCCCTACATGCACAATGGGGCGGTGCCGACGCTCGAGGCGGTCATCGATCTCTATGACCGCGGCGGCATCGAGCGGCCGAGCCGCTCTCCGGACATCCGGCCCCTCGGCCTCGCCCCGTCGGAGAAGGCCGACCTCGTCGCCTTCCTCAGGACGCTCTCGTCGGAGCCCGGCCGGGTGCCGGCGCTGGCCGACCTCACCCCGGACACGCCGCGCCCCTGATCCGGGATCGCGCCCTGGCGCCCGTGCCCCTGCGTGCGGGCATGGCCTGAACGCGCGCGCAACGCGGTCGCGCTCCAAACATCGTCAAGACGAAGCGCCGCCCCCGTTCTGCACGCGACTCACAGCGTTAACCTTTCGGTAAGCTTTGTTAACAAATCGTTGGCACGATCCCTCAATCACAAGTTAACTGTCTCGGACAGCCTTCATCAATTCTCCGCTGCCGAGGCGCCGATGTCTCATTTCAGGAAGAGTTTGCTTCACTCCGGCCTGGCAGCGATCGTCGCGCTGCCGCTCGGCGTGCTTGGCACGGCGCAGGCACAGGCCCACGTGAAGTGGTTCTGCGCCTTCAACGTCGCCGGGCAGCCCGAGGGGCTGCAGAACGTCCTCTGCCCCAATTTCGAGTGGCTGGTCGCCATCGCGCTCCTCTGCCTGATGGGCGGCTGCCTCATGGAAGGCACGCCCCTCGGCACCGCGCTGCTCAACGCCCTAGACCGGGTGACGACACGGCTGCGGACGGATACCGGGCTCCTCGTGCGGGTCGTCTGCGGCTTCTTCTTCGTGTCCCTGTGGAACCTCGGCGGCATCATCCTCACGCCCGAACTGAAGACCGACGCCGCCTGGGTCTCCTGGCTGCAACTCGGCATCGCCGCGATGCTGATCTGGAAGCGGACGCTGCCCGTCGCGGCGCTGGGCATCGTGTTCCTGTTCGGCCTCGCGACTTGGACCTACGGTGCGTTTCATCTCGCCGACTACCCGGTCTTCCTCGGCATCGCCGCCTACCTGGCGCTCACCGGGCTCGACCGGACGCCGTTCGGCATCCGTCCGATCGACGTGGTGCGCGTCACCGCCGCGGTGACCCTGATGTGGGCCTCCGTGGAGAAGTGGGCTTACCCGGATTGGACCGCGCCGCTCCTCGCGGCCAAGCCCGCCATGACGCTCGGGGCAAGCCCGGAGCTCTTCATGAAGGCCGCGGGCGTCATCGAGTTCACCCTCGCCTTCGCGCTGATCTGGACGCCCCTCGTGCGCCGCGTCGCCGCCATCCTGCTGGCCGCCATCTTCATCTCGGCGGTCTTCGAGTTCGGCAAGATCGACGCGGTGGGCCATTCCGGCATCATCGTGGTGCTGCTCGGCATCGCCGCCGACGACGCCCGCACCGCGGCGACCCGCCGGGACGTCGTGCTGGCCCCCGCCTATTACGGCGCGGCGCTGGCGAGCTTCCTCGCCCTCTATTATGTGGGCCACGCGCTCCTCTACGGCACCTTCGCCACGCTGCCGACGATCTGACGAACGGCCTGAAGCAATCGGTCGGCAGGGGCGGGCTTTCCTCGGGAGGCCCGCCGCGCCGCGTCTCGACGGCGAGGGAGACCCGCGGGAGGAGGACGGAAATCGGCAGGATCCTGATCGGCCTGATGCTCGCCGGCCTCGGCTGCGCCGCGATGGGCCTCCTCCTCCTCGTCGCGCGAGGTGCGGAGCCCGGCGGCATCGAGGAGGTCTGGCTGCTCCTCGGCCCGCCCGACCTGGGGGCGGTCGATTTTCCGACGCTGCGGCGCGCGCGGCTCCCCATCGATGCGCTCGCCTGCCCGCCGGAACACTGCCGCAACGCCGTTCCCGATCTCGTCCCGCCGCTGCTGCCGGTCTCGGGCGAGCGGTTGCGCGCCATCGTCGCCGAGGTGGCCACGGAGATGCCCGGCACAGAGCCCGTCTTCCAGGCCCGCTGGGCGGAGGAGGACCGCTACGTCACCCGCTCGTTCTGGCTGCGCCTGCCGGACACGATCAACGTGGCGATTATCGGCGCCGGGGAGGAGCGATCGACGCTCGCCCTCTATTCCCGCAGCCAGGTCGCGCTGCACGATCTCGGCGGGAACCGGGCCCGCCTCGTCCGATGGCTGGAGCGGATCGCCGCTAAGGCGCGCACGCCCTGAAAACGGGCCCTCAGCCGGGGGAGGGGGCCGGCACCAGCACGCGGGCGGGCGCGAGGCGGGCGGCGCGGCGCACCTGCCGCACGGCGACGGGGCGGTAGAGCTGCTTCGTGGCGTCGACCACGTGCAGCCCCGCGAAGGGCAGGGACAGCGCCGTGCCGAACCGCTCCCAGGCGCCGGCCGTCTGCAGGATCAGGCGCCCGCGCACGGGAGGCATATAGAGGGCCTCGGCCCATCCCTCCGGTGAGAACAGCGTGTCGCGCATCAGGCGGCCGAGCTGTGAGCGGCTGTAGGGCTGGCCGTGGCCGAAGGGCGTTGCCTCCCGCCGCGCCCAGACCCCTCGGCGGTTCGGCACCACCAGAATCATCCGGCCCCGGGGTCAGGGTGCGCCAGACTTCCTGCAGCAGCTCGGTCGGGCTCTCGACGGATTCGAGGGCGTGCACGAGGATCACGCGGTCCACCGCCGCCTCGGGCAGCGGCATCATGGTCGGGTCGGCAAGCGCCGAGCAGGAACGGCCGGAACCCGGCCAGTTCACCACGCCCTGCGTCGCCGGCATGAAGGCGAGGGTGCGCTCGGCGATACAGTGGACGGGGCCGAGATAGGGCGTCGCGTAGCCGAGCCCGAGGACGCGCAGGCCGGAGACCGAGCCGAGGAATCCGTGGATGGCCCGGCCCACGATCCGGTGCGTCACGCCCCCGAGGGGCGACGCGTAGAAGGCACGCAGGTCGGTGACGTCGAGACGCATGGGCGGCGGGTTACGATACGTCGGCGTCGGGAGGCGGCACGGGATTGCTCCGCCCGGACCCCTCGCCGAATGGCTCCAAATGCTTCAATGGGGTTGCCGAGCGCCCGCGGCAAGCGGGTCGGCCCGGAACTCGCCGCGCCGGCCCAGGTTCTCCGCGGGATTGAGTCGGCAGACGAGGAGATCCGCCATGGCCGCCCCGAAGCCCGAGATCCGCACCTTCCTCTGCCGCAGCGACAATATCGGCGTGCTGATGCGCGACCCCGCCACGGGGGCCTGCGCGGCGATCGACGTGCCCGAGGCCGCTCCGGTGCTGAAGGTCCTCGACGAGACGGGCTGGCGCCTGACCGACATCCTCGTCACGCACCGCCACGCCGACCACATCGAGGGCATTCCCGAGGTGAAGCGGGCGACGGGCGCCCGGGTCACGGCGCCCGCCAAGGCGGGCGGCGCGGTGCCGGAGGTCGACGTCGCCGTCTCCGAGGGCGACACGGTGCGGGTCGGCGACCTCGCGGGGCAGGTCTGGGAGACGCCGGGGCACTGCGCCGACCACGTCACCTACTGGTTCCGTGATGCCGGGATCGTCTTCGCGGGCGACACCCTGTTCACCCTCGGCTGCGGCCGGGTGATGGAGAGCCCGCCCGAGACCCTGTGGCACTCGCTGACCCGCTTTCTCGCCCTGCCCGATGGGACGGAAGTCTTCAGCGGCCACGATTACGTCCTGTCGAACGCCCGCTTCGCCCTGGCCGCGGAGCCCGATAACGAAAACTTGAAAGCGCGTGCCGAGGAGGCCGAGCGCGCGAGCCGGGAGAACCGCTTCCTCATCCCCTCGACGCTCGGCATCGAGCGGGCTACGAATCCTTTCCTGCGCAGCACCGAGTCGGCGCTCGCCCGTGCGGTCGATCTCAGCCCCGGGGCCGACCCGGCCGCGGTGTTCGTGGCCCTGAGAGCGTGGAAGAATCGGTTCTGATCCGAACCATTCAAGAAAAATTTATTGCCATCTCAAACAAAACTGAACATATGACAGCGGTGGAGCTTTGAAACGCTCCATCGCTCACGGCCCCGGCGGGGCTGCGCACACGTCGTCAGAAGCGTGCAGTGGCGCGCTTCCGTTGGTCAGATGGGGGTCTGTCTCGCCGTATCATCTCTCCCCCTCCCGCCTTCCTCTCCCTTTCGTACAGCCGGAACGCGCCGACGAACCCGAACGGACCGAGACCGTCCGCGAAGACAGGCTTGAGCCAGTCGCGGTCGAGGAGGCCCACGGCCCTGTCCGCATGCCCGGTCGATCGACGGCCCGCCTGACGGGTCCGGCGGCGCGCGCACGCCCGACGCCGGTCTCTGCGGACGTTCGGCTGCTCGCCATCGCGACGGAGCACCTCGCCCGCCTCGGCCCGAAGCGCGTCACCGTCGTCGCGGTGGCCGCCGAAGCCGGCATGACCCATGCGAACGTCTACCGCTACTTCCCGTCGAAGGACGCGCTCCTCGACGCCGTGGCCGGGCGCTGGCTGCGCGACGTCGAGACCCGCCTCGCCGGTATCGCCGATGGGCCCGATCCCGCCGACGACAAGATCGAACGGCTGCTCGGCGCCCTCTCGGCGGTGCAGCGGGATGCCCTCGTCGACGAGCCCAACCTGTTCGCGGTGCATCTCGACGCGACCGTCGAGGCGCGCCCGATCGCACGGCGTCACCGGGTCCGGCTGCGCAGCCTCGTGGAGCGGATCGTCGAGGAGGGCATGGCGACCGGCGCCTTCTCGGCCCGGGACCGCGAGCGGGCCATCGCCTACATCTTCGACGCGAGCTACCGCTTCACCCATCCCCTCGCGATCCAGCACGACTCGGACGTGCCCCGCGATCTTGTCGAGGCCCGGCTCGGCGCCGTGATCCACGCGATCCAGCGCGTCCTGCGCGCGGGCATTTTGTAGGCGAAGTGACAGGATTTAATATCTGTCACTTCGTGCTCCCGGCGGCCAGCCGGACCGCGTGGCCAGCCTAAAGCCTTCGTCCCGCTGAGGTTTCGCGGCAGACCGGTTTGAAACCGGGATCCTCTCTCTGGCCCGAAGCGTGCTTGCCCGACTTTCGGTCGGGTTGAAGCAGGGGGGCTTTTCCGCCACACACCCAGCCACGCCAGCGACCGTGACAGGCGCGCGCTTCGACGCAGATCCCGCGGCTCGATCGAACAGGGCCGTCGGCAGGCATCATTCTGGCAGCGGAGGTTTCTTTTCCATGGCACGTAGCAAGATCGCGCTCATCGGCGCCGGGCAGATCGGCGGAACCCTCGCGCATCTGGCCGGCCTGAAGGAACTCGGCGACGTCGTCCTGTTCGACATCGCGGACGGCGTGCCTCAGGGCAAAGGGCTGGACATCGCAGAATCCGCCCCCGTCGACGGCTTCGACGCCAAGTTCTCGGGCGCCAGCGACTATTCGGCGATCGAGGGCGCCGATGTCGTGATCGTGACGGCGGGCGTGCCGCGCAAGCCCGGCATGAGCCGCGACGACCTCATCGGGATCAACCTCAAGGTGATGGAAGCGGTCGGCGCCGGCATCAAGCAATACGCGCCGAACGCCTTCGTCATCTGCATCACCAACCCGCTCGACGCGATGGTCTGGGCGCTCCAGAAATTCTCGGGGCTGCCGACCAACAAGATCGTCGGCATGGCGGGCGTTCTCGATTCCGCGCGCTTCCGCCACTTCCTCGCCGACGAGTTCAAGGTCTCGGTGGAGGACGTCACCGCCTTCGTGCTCGGCGGCCACGGCGACGACATGGTCCCGCTGGTGCGCTACTCGACGGTGGCCGGCGTGCCGCTGACCGACCTCGTCAAGCTCGGCTGGACGACGCAGGAGAAGCTCGACGCCATGGTCGAGCGGACCCGGAAGGGGGCGGCGAGATCGTCAACCTCCTCAAGACCGGCTCGGCCTTCTACGCGCCCGCGGCCTCGGCCATCGCGATGGCGGAGAGCTACCTGCGCGACAAGAAGCGCGTCCTGCCCTGCGCTGCCTACCTGTCCGGTCAGTACGGCATCGACGGCCTGTTCATCGGCGTGCCGATCGTGATCGGGGCGGACGGCGTCGAGCGCGTTCTCGAGGTCACGTTCAACGGGGACGAGAAGGCGATGTTCGACAAGTCGATCGCCTCGGTGAAGGGCCTGATCGAGGCCTGCAAGGGCATCAACGCCTCGCTCGCCTGAGCGTTTCGGGCGGGAGGCCGGAGGCCGTCCGCCCGCCTCCCCTTCCGCTGCTCGCACCCCCGGACGAGGCTGCCATGAACATACACGAGTATCAGGCGAAGGGGGTTTTGCGGGAGTTCGGGGTTCCGGTCTCGCGGGGTGTTGCGATCTTCGACGCATCGGAGGCGGAGGGCGCGGCGCGCGAGCTTGGCGGTCCGGTCTGGGTGGTCAAGAGCCAGATCCACGCGGGCGGGCGCGGCAAGGGCAGCTTCCAGGGCGCGGCGCCGGGCGCCAAGGGCGGCGTGCGCGTCTCCAAGTCGGCCGAGGAGGTCGTCCAGAACGCCCGCGAGATGCTGGGCCAGACCCTGGTCACCGTGCAGACCGGGCCGGCCGGCAAGCAGGTCAACCGCCTCTACATCGAGGAGGGCGCCCAGATCGCGGCCGAGTTCTACCTCTCGATGCTGGTCGACCGGGCCACGGGCGGCGTCGCCTTCGTGGTCTCGACCGAGGGCGGCATGGACATCGAGGCGGTTGCCCACGACAGCCCGGAGAAGATCCACACCATCCCGGTCGATCCGGCCACCGGCATCCAGCCCCATCACGGCCGCGCGGTGGCGCGCGCCCTCGGCCTGTCGGGGGCCCAGGCCAAGCAGGCCGAGGCGCTGAGCGCCAATCTCTACCGGGCGTTTGTCGAGAAGGACATGAGCCTGCTCGAGATCAACCCGCTGGTGCTGACCGCCACGGGCGAGCTCAAGTGCCTGGACGCCAAGATCGCCTTCGACGGCAACGCGCTCTACCGCCATCCCGACATCGTGGGCCTTCGCGACGAGACCGAGGAGGACGCCAAGGAGATCGAGGCCTCCAAGCACGATCTCGCCTACATCGCGCTGGATGGCACGATCGGCTGCATGGTCAACGGGGCGGGGCTGGCCATGGCCACGCTCGACATCATCAAGCTCTACGGCGAGGAGCCGGCCAACTTCCTGGATGTGGGCGGGGGCGCCAGCGAGGAGAAGGTGACGGCGGCCTTCCAGATCATCACGGCCGATCCGAACGTGAAGGGGATTCTGGTCAACATCTTCGGCGGGATCATGAAGTGCGACGTGATCGCGCGCGGGGTGATCGCGGCGGTGAAGACGGTGGGGCTGTCGGTGCCGCTGGTGGTGCGGCTGGAGGGCACGAACGTGGAGGAGGGCAAGGCGATCATCCGGGGCTCGGGGCTCAACGTGATCCCGGCCGACGATCTGGACGATGCCGCGCAGAAGATCGTGGCCGCGGTGAAGGGAGCCTGACATGTCGGTGATGATCGATGCCAACACCCGGGTGATCTGCCAGGGCTTCACGGGCAAGAACGGCACCTTCCACTCGGAGCAGGCGATCGCCTACGGCACCAAGATGGTGGGGGGCACGAGCCCGGGCAAAGGCGGGGCGACGCATCTGGGGCTGCCGGTGTTCGACACGGTGGCGGAGGCGCGGGAAGCCACGGGGGCGGAGGCGAGCGTGGTCTACGTGCCGCCGCCGGGAGCGGCGGACGCGATCCTGGAGGCGGTGGCGGCGGAGGTGCCGTTGATCGTGTGCATCACGGAGGGGATCCCGGTCCTCGACATGGTGCGGGTGAAGCGGGCGCTGGTGGGCTCGAAGTCGCGGCTTGTGGGCCCGAACTGCCCCGGGATCGTGACGGCGGGGGAGAGCAAGATCGGGATCATGCCGGCCAACATCTTCCGTCCGGGCAGCGTGGGGATCGTGTCGCGGTCGGGCACGCTGACCTACGAGGCGGTGTTCCAGACGACGACGGCGGGTCTTGGCCAGACGACGGCGGTTGGGATCGGGGGGACCCGGTCAAGGGGACGGAGTTCATCGACGTCCTGGAGCTGTTCCTGGCGGATCCGAAGACGGAGTCGATCGTGATGATCGGGGAGATCGGGGGCTCTGCGGAGGAGGAGGCGGCGCAGTTCCTGGCGGACGAGGCGCGGCGGGGCCGCCGGAAGCCGACGGTGGGGTTCATCGCGGGGCGGACGGCGCCGCCGGGGCGGCGGATGGGTCACGCGGGGGCGATCATCTCGGGGGGCAAGGGGGGCGCCGAGGACAAGATCGCGGCGATGGAGGCGGCGGGCATCCGGGTCTCGCCCTCGCCCGCCCGCCTCGGATCAACCCTCGTCGATACCCTCAAGGGATGAGGCCCGCCGGCAGCTGCCCTGCGGCTGCCGCAGCCGCCGCGTACCCATATGAGCGGCAGACGCGCTCCGGCCGATAGCCCGGGACGCGGTCCGAAGACGGTTCAAGGCGGAGCCGGCCGCGCGAGCGGCCCCAGGAATCCTCCGCGCAACTCTGGGATGGACGGACGATGGCACGTCAGGACGTCAACGAAGCGCTCCTCGAAACCTCGTTCCTCTACGGCGGCAACGCCGCCTATATCGAGGAATTGCAGGCGGCCTTCGCGCGCGACCCGAGCTCGGTCGATCCCGAGTGGCAGGACTTCTTCCGCTCCCTCGGCGAGGATGGGACCCTCGTCGAGAAGAACGCCGCCGGCGCATCCTGGGAGAAGCCGAACTGGCCGGTGCCGCTCAACGGCGAGATCGTCTCCGCCCTCGACGGGAACTGGGGCGCCCTGGAGAAGGCGATCGGCGACAAGATCGTCGCGCGCGACGCCGGCAAGGAGAAGGGGGCCGCCGGCGCCGCCATCGTCGCCAAGACCGGCGTCTCGGTCGAGCAGGCGACCAAGGATTCGGTCCGCGCGATCATGCTGATCCGCGCCTACCGCATGCGCGGCCATCTCCACGCCAAGCTCGATCCCCTCGGTCTCGCCCCGCGCGGCGACCACGAGGAGCTGCACCCGCAGCATTACGGTTTCCAGGAGCCGGACTGGGACCGCCCGATCTTCCTCGACAACGTGCTCGGTCTCGAGTTCTCGACCATCCGCGAGATCGTGAAGATCCTGGAGCGCACCTATTGCCAGACGCTCGGCGTCGAGTTCATGCACATCTCCGACCCGGCCGAGAAGGCTTGGATCCAGGAGCGCATCGAGGGCAAGGACAAGGAGATCTCGTTCACGCCGGAAGGGCGCCGCGCGATCCTCAACAAGCTGATCGAGGCGGAGGGCTTCGAGAAGTTCCTCGACCTCAAGTACACCGGCACCAAGCGCTTCGGCCTCGACGGCTCGGAATCGATGGTCCCGGCGTTGGAGCAGATCATCAAGCGCGGTGGCGCCCTCGGCGTCGAGGAGATCGTGCTGGGCATGGCCCATCGCGGCCGCCTCAACGTGCTGACCAACGTGATGGCCAAGCCCTTCCGGGCGGTCTTCAACGAGTTCAAGGGCGGTTCGTCCTCGCCGGCCGAGGTCGAGGGCTCGGGCGACGTGAAATACCATCTCGGCGCCTCGTCCGACCGCAACTTCGACGGCAACGACGTCCACCTCTCGCTCACCGCCAACCCCTCGCATCTCGAGATCGTCGATCCGGTGGTGCTGGGTAAGGTGCGCGCCAAGCAGGATCAGTTGGCCAAGCCCAATGTCGACCGCAAGAAGGTGCTGCCACTCCTCATCCACGGCGACGCGGCCTTCGCGGGCCAGGGCGTGGTGGCGGAGTGCTTCGGCCTGTCGGGCCTGAAGGGCCACCGCACCGGCGGCTCCGTCCACTTCATCATCAACAACCAGATCGGCTTCACGACCGACCCGCGCTTCTCGCGCTCCTCGCCCTATCCGTCCGACGTGGCGAAGATGGTCGAGGCGCCGATCTTCCACTGCAACGGCGACGACCCGGAGGCCGTGACCTTCGCGGCCAAGGTCGCCACCGAGTACCGGCAGAAATTCGGCAAGCCCGTCGTGGTGGACATGCTCTGCTACCGGCGCTTCGGCCACAACGAGGGCGACGAGCCCGCCTTCACGCAGCCGAAGATGTACCAGCGGATCCGCAAGCATCCGACGGTGCTGGAGACCTACGGCCGCAAGCTCGTCGAATCGGGCGCCGTCACGCAGGAGGCCCTCGACGCCCGCAAGGCCGAGTTCCGGGGCATGCTCGACAGCGAACTGGACGTCGCCGGCAACTACAAGGCCAACAAGGCGGATTGGCTCGACGGCCGCTGGTCCGGCTTCAAGGCCGTGCGCGAGGACGTGGACGATCCGCGCCGCGGGCGCACCGGCGTGCCCGCCGAGACGCTCCGCGAGATCGGCCAGAAGATCACGCAGGCGCCCCCCGGCTTCCACCTGCACCGGACCATCCAGCGCTTCCTCGACAACCGCGCCAAGGCGGTGGAGACGGGGCAGGGCATCGATTGGGCGACCGCCGAGGCGCTGGCCTTCGGCTCTCTCCTCCTCGAAGGCCACCGGGTCCGTCTTTCCGGCCAGGACGTCGAGCGCGGCACCTTCTCGCAGCGCCACGCCGTCGTGGTCGACCAGGAGAACGAGCAGCGCTACACGCCGCTAAATTCCGTCCGCGAGGGGCAGGCGCACCTGGAGGTCATCAACTCGATGCTCTCCGAGGAGGCGGTGCTCGGCTTCGAGTACGGCTACTCGCTCGCCGAGCCGAACGCCCTCGTCCTGTGGGAGGCGCAGTTCGGCGACTTCGCCAACGGCGCGCAGGTCGTCGTCGACCAGTTCATCTCGAGCGGCGAGCGCAAGTGGCTGCGCATGTCCGGCCTCGTGATGCTGCTGCCGCACGGCTACGAGGGGCAGGGCCCGGAGCACTCCTCCGCGCGCCTTGAGCGCTACCTGCAGATGTGCGCCGAGGACAACATGCAGGTCGCCAACGTCACCACGCCCTCGAACTACTTCCACATCCTGCGTCGCCAGTTGAAGCGCGACTTCCGCAAGCCGCTCGTGCTGATGACCCCGAAATCGCTCCTGCGCCACAAGCGGGCGGTCTCGAGCCTCGACGCGATCTCGGAGGATTCGACCTTCCACCGCATCCTGTGGGACGACGCGGAGCACGAGGAGGGCGGCATCAAGCTCGTCAAGGACGACAAGGTGCGGCGCGTCGTGCTCTGTTCGGGCAAGGTCTACTACGACCTCTACGAGGAGCGCGAGAAGCGCGGCGTCAGCGATGTCTACCTGATGCGCGTCGAGCAGCTCTACCCGTTCCCCCTCAAGGCCCTCGCCACGGAGATGAGCCGCTTCCGCAACGCGGAGGTGGTCTGGTGCCAGGAGGAGCCCAAGAACATGGGCTCTTGGAGCTTCGTCGAGCCCTACCTCGAGTGGGTGCTCGGCCAGGCCGGCGCCTCGGTGAAGCGGGTCCGCTACGTCGGCCGCCCGGCCTCCGCCTCGACGGCGGTGGGCCAGATGTCGAAGCATCAGGCGCAGCTCCAGGCCTTCCTCAACGAGGCGCTGGCGGTCTGAGCGGACGATGGCCTACTTCCTGCTCCGCCTGACGCCGCCTCGGCCGACCTTCCCGTTCGACGCGACGGAAGGCGAGAAGGCGCTGTTCCACGAGCACGCGGCCTACTGGTTGGAGCGGGCCGAGGCCGGCGCCGCCCTCGCGGTCGGGCCGGTCTTCGAGGCTTCGGGCGCCTGGGGCCTCGCCCTCGTCGAGGCGGAGGACGAGGACGCCGCGCGCGCCCTCGGGGAGGGCGACCCGGTCATCCTCGCGGCAGCCGGGTTCACCTACGCCGTCTCGGCCGTTCCGTCGTTGATCCTGCGGCCCCATTGAGCCCGGCCGCGCACTAGTCAGAGGAGGTCCCCGCAGCGGGGGCATAGAGAGCATGGCAACCGACATCCTCGTCCCGACGCTCGGCGAATCCGTGAGCGAGGCCACGATCGGCCGCTGGTTCAAGAAGCCCGGCGATACGGTGGCGGCCGACGAGCCCCTCGTCGAGCTGGAGACCGACAAGGTGACGCTCGAGGTCAACGCCCCGGCCGCGGGCGAGCTCGGCGAGATCCTGGTCCAGGACGGCGAGACGGTGGAGCCCGGCGCGCTCCTCGGCTCGATCGTGGAGGCCGGCGCGGGCGGCTCCAAGGCGCCCGAGAAGCCGGCTGCGAAGACCGAGACCAAGGCCGAGAGCCGCAGCGAGGCTCCGAAGCGGGGCGCCGAGGACGCACCCGCCCGGGAATCGGCCGCGGCCTACGGCAACCACGGCGACGCGGCGCCGGCCGGCGCCCGCCAGGGCAGCGACCACGGCCCGGCCGTGGCGAAGCTCGCCCGCGAATCGGGCGTCGATCCGTCGAGCATCAACGGCAGCGGCAAGGACGGCCGGGTGACGAAGGGCGACATGCTGGCGGCGATGGCCAAGGGCCCCGCCCAGCCGGCCCCCGCCAAGGAGGCGCGGCCCACCCTGCCGCGGGCGCCGTCCGCACCGGACGACGCCGCGCGCGAGGAGCGCGTGCGCATGACGAAGCTGCGCCAGACCATCGCGCGCCGCCTCAAGGACGCGCAGGACACGGCCGCGATGCTGACGACGTTCAACGACGTCGACATGTCCGCCGTCATGGCGATGCGCGCCCAGTACAAGGACATTTTCGAGAAGAAGCACGGCACGAAGCTCGGCTTCATGGGCTTCTTCACGAAGGCGGTGATCGGCGCGCTCAAGGACGTGCCGGCCGTCAACGCCGAGATCGACGGGCAGGACATCGTCTACAAGAACTACTACCACGTCGGCATCGCGGTCGGCACGGACAAGGGCCTCGTCGTGCCGGTGGTGCGCGACGCGGACGATCTGTCCATCGCCGGCATCGAGAAGAAGATCGCCGGCTTCGGCAAGAAGGCCCGCGAGGGCAAGCTGTCGATCGACGAGATGCAGGGCGGCACCTTCACGATCACCAACGGCGGCATCTACGGCTCGCTGATGTCGACGCCGATCCTCAACGCGCCGCAATCGGGCATCCTCGGCATGCATCGCATCGAGGAGCGCCCGGTGGTCCGCGCCGGCAAGATCGAGGCGCGGCCGATGATGTACCTCGCCCTGTCCTACGACCACCGCATCGTGGACGGGAAGGAGGCCGTGACCTTCCTCGTGCGGGTCAAGGAGGCCCTGGAGGATCCGGGCCGGCTCGTGCTGGACCTGTAATCGCGGCGTCTCACAGCCCACCCATTCAGAGCGCGAGCCCTCGGGGTCACGAGGGACGCGCGCCGATCCGGAAGACGAGGTGTCCGGCATCGCTGGGCCGCAAGGATAGCTGCGGCGTGCCATCGAGCCCGAGATGCCGGAAGGAAGACCGCATACCATGAGCAGCTACGATCTCGTCGTCATCGGCACCGGCCCCGGGGGCTATGTCTGCGCCATCCGGGCGGCCCAGCTCGGGCTGAAGACGGCGGTCGTGGAGAAGCGGGCGACCCATGGCGGCACCTGCCTCAACGTCGGCTGCATTCCCTCGAAGGCGCTGCTCCACGCCTCCGAGGCGTTCCAGGAGGCGGGCAAGCACTTCGCCGATCTCGGCGTGATCGTCGGCGAGCCGAAGCTCGACCTCACGAAGATGATGGCCTTCAAGGACGAGGGCGTCGCCGGCAACACCAAGGGCGTCGAGTTCCTGCTCAAGAAGAACGGCGTCGACACCTATCACGGCACCGGCCGCCTCGCCGGCGCCGGCCGCGTCGAGGTGATCGCCGAGGATGGCGGCAACCAACTCCTCGAGACCAAGAACGTGGTCATCGCCACGGGCTCGGACGTGGCGAAGCTGCCCGGGGTCAGCATCGACGAGAGGGTCGTCGTCTCCTCCACGGGCGCGCTCGAACTGGAAAGCGTACCGAAGAAGCTCGTCGTGATCGGCGCAGGCGTGATCGGGCTCGAACTCGGCTCGGTCTGGCGCCGGCTCGGCTCCGAGGTCGTGGTGGTCGAGTATCTCGACCGGGTGCTGCCGGGCATGGACGGCGAGGTCGGCAAGCAGTTCCAGCGGATCCTTGGCAAGCAGGGCATCACCTTCAAGCTGTCGGCGAAGGTCACCGGCGTCGAAGTGGGCAAGAAGGGCGGCGCCACCGTCACCGTCGAGCCGGCTGCGGGTGGCGAGGCCGAGAAGATCCAGGCCGACGTCGTCCTCGTCGCCATCGGCCGCGTTCCCTTCACGGACGGGCTCGGGCTGGAGACGGTCGGCGTCCAGACCGACAACAAGGGCCGCATCCAGACGGACAGCCAGTACGCCACCAACGTCACCGGCATCTACGCGATCGGCGACGTGATCGCAGGGCCGATGCTCGCCCACAAGGCGGAGGACGAGGGCGTCGCGGTCGCCGAGATCCTGGCCGGCCAGTCGGGCCACGTGAATTACGGGGTGATCCCGAACGTGGTCTACACCTTCCCGGAGGTGGCCTCGGTCGGCCGGACCGAGGAGGAGCTGAAGAAGGAGGGCATCCGCTACAATGCGGGCAAGTTCCCCTTCACGGCGAACGGCCGCGCGAAGGTGAACCACACCACCGACGGCTTCGTGAAGATCCTGGCCGACGCCGACACCGACCGGGTGCTGGGCGTCCACATCGTCGGGGCGGATGCAGGCAACCTCATCGCCGAGGTCGCGGTCGCGATGGAGTTCGGCGCGAGCGCGGAGGACGTCGCGCGCACCTGCCACGCGCACCCGACCCTCACGGAGGCGGTCAAGGAGGCGGCGCTCGCCGTCGGCAAGCGCGCGCTTCACATCTGACGGCGCTCCTCAGGCGCTGCGCCGGGCCGGGACGAAGTCGGCGACCCGCAGGAGCGCGGTCGGCGCGGGCGCGGCGGTCTGCGCGTTGAGGAGATAGGGGCGGCGCAGGCCGAGCGCGTGGTGCAGCGCGAGGTCGATGTCGCGCGCGTAGAACGGCATCTTCAGTACGAACGACACGCCGAAGAAGCGCGCCGCATGGGCGATCGGCTCTGGGTCGCCGCTCGTCATCAGGGTCAGTTGCGTCGGCAGCTTGAGGGGCTGGACTTGGCAGGCCAGTTCGAGCCCGTCGAGCCCCGCGAGATTGGCGTCGATGAAGGCCAGCGCGTAGGACCCCATCCGCAGGAGCTTCAGAGCGTGCCGTCCGCTGTCGGTCTCATCGACCGCGAGGTTGAAGCCGCTGCGCGTCAGCACGCGCCCGATCATGCCGCGCCCGGCCTCCGAGGAGGAGGCCAAGAGCACCGAGGTCGGCTGCCGGCGACGGGCATTCGCCCGCAGCAGGTTCTCGATGTGCTCGGGGTCGAGAGGCGTCTTCAGGACCTCGTAGGCGTTGAGGCTCTGGGCAAGCTCCTGCCATTGCGGGAAGACGCGGGCCGCGACGAGGACGAGGCAGGGCAGCGTCGCGCCGCGCTTGCGGGCGAGGGCCACCGCCTCCGGTCCGCTCAGGCCGTCGAGCTGCAGGCCGACGAAGCCGAGGGCCGGCCGGTGCGTCAGGACGGCGTCGATGAGATCCTCGCCCGATTTCGCCTCGACGATCGTGGCGGCCGGATCGAACCGCCGAACGATCGCGGCGAGGCTCGTCCGGCGGCCGGCATCGGCATCCGCGATGAGGACGGTCGCTGTGCCCGTCTCCGGGGCACGCGGCGCGGGGTGGGAGTCCGGCATGGCAATCCGTCGGCTCGAAGGTCGTTTCCGGCAGATCGTAGCTCGGGAAAGGTGTGCGGGCCCTTAACTTGAATTTCCGTTGCGTCCACCCGGCTTCGCGCGATGAAATTTTCGTCGGACTGAAACAAAGCAGTCCAGTTTCGGTCTCTTCGTAATCAACGGAGGATAATTTGAGTCACGGGCGCTGAGCGGCCCGGGGATGAGCCGCGTCGAAGGCGCTCATCAATCGTGCGGCGTCGAGCTTCGTGTAGAGCTGCGTCGTCGAGAGCGAGGCGTGACCGAGCAGCTCCTGGATCGCCCGCAGCTCTCCCCGGCGGGCGAGGAGATGCGTCGCGAAGGAGTGGCGCAGGGCATGCGGCGTGGCGCTGTCCGGCAGGCCGAGGGCGCCCCGCATGGCGGCCACGGCGTACTGGATGACGCGGGGGAGAGCGGGCCGCCGCGGGCGCCGACGAAGAGCGCGTCGTCCGGGTCGAGGGTGTAGGGGCAGGCCTTGAGGTACGCCGCCACCGCCTCGGCCACCACGGGCAGGACCGGGACCATGCGGACCTTGCCGCCCTTGCCCGTCACCGTGACGGCGTCGATCCCGGTCAGGGGCGCGTCCTTGCGGGCGATCCCGAGCGCCTCCGAGATGCGCAGGCCCGCCCCGTAGAGGAGCGCCAGCACCGCGGCGTCCCGGGCGAGGATCCAGGGCTCGCGGTCCTCGCCTTCCCGCAGGTCGGTCCGCGTCATCGCGCGAGCGGCCGCGACCCCGAGCGGGCGGGGCAGGCGCCGCTCGACCTTGGGCGAGCGCACGGCGCCGAGGGCGGCCACGGTGCCGTGGCCCTCGCGCTCCAAGTAGCGGGCGAAGGAACGCACGCCGGCGAGCGCCCGCATCAGGGAGCGTCCGCCGATGCCCTCCGCCCGCCGCGCCGCCATGAAGGCGCGCACGTCGCGCGGCTTCAGCGCGACGAGGTCGGGGATGCGGGGCGTACCGCGCCGCGCATCGAGATGGAGCAGGAACTGGCGCAGGTCGCGCTCGTAGGCCTCGACCGTGTTGCGCGCCATCCGGCGCTCGCGGCTGAGCCCGTCCGCCCAGGCCCGCACCGCCTCCCGCAGGGCCGCGTCTCCGGGTGGCGTGGGGTCGAGGGCCGGGGGAGCTGGCATCCGGGATCCTGCCGCGTGGTGGGTCACGATTGGGATAGGCTCGCGCCGGTTGACGCTCCGTTGCGAAGCGTAAGGGGCTCGCCGGATCGGCGATGGCCGCCAGATACGGGTGGGCCGTTCAGAGAGAGGCGTTTCCCGCACATGTCCAAGCCCGTCCACAGCATGGTCCGCATCCTCGACGAGGCGCGATCGCGCGACTACTACGCCCGCGCCTTCGGCCTCGAAGTCGCCGACCGGTTCGATTTTCCCGACTTCACCCTGATCTACCTGCGCGATCCCGCCTCGCCGTTCGAGCTCGAGCTGACGGTCAACAAGGGGCGCAGCGAACCCTACAACCTCGGCGACGGGTACGGCCACATCGCCGTGGTCGTCGACGACGTGGAGGCCGAGCACGCCCGCTTCGCGAAGGAGGGCCTGCCCGCCACTCCGGTGAAGGAGCTGAAGCACGGCGATACGCCGCTCGCCAAGTTCTTCTTCGCGACGGATCCGGACGGCTACAAGATCGAGGTGATCCAGCGGGGCGGCCGTTTCGCCTGAGCGCCGGAGGGCAGCCTCAGGAGCGGCCCAGCATCGTCGCGAGCGGGACGTAATCGGTCAGGCCGGCGAGGCTCTTCGGCTCGACGAGGGTCACCTGCGTTCCGGTGATGCGGACGAGGCCGTCGCGGCGCAATTGCTGGATCGTCCGGTTGGTGTGGACGATGCTGAGGCCCAGCGTGTCGGCCAGGATCTCCTGCGTGACAGGCAGGGTGAAGCTGTCGCCCTTCTCGACCCCTGCGAGGCACAGCCGCTCGCGCAGTTCGAGGAAGAGAGGGCCGACGCGCTCGTAGGCGGTCTGCCGGCCGAGCCGCGTCACCTGATGGGAGAGGAGCGCCTCCTCGGCGGCGGCGAGGGCGCGCAGGGCCCGGGCCAGCGGCGCGTCCCGGCTCGGCAGCGCGAGGCCCATCGTCCGGAGCGGCTCGGCATCCGCCACGACCATGGCGGTCAAGCTCACGGCGGCGGCGTAGCGCAGGGGCGCGCGGTGCGGATCGACCCCGATCACGTCGCCGGGCAGCACGAAGCCGAGGATCTGCCTGCGCCCGTCGGCGAGGATGCGCTGGCGCGCGCCCCATCCCGCCCCGACGAGGAGGGGCGCGCCCGCCGGACCCTCGGCGCCCGCGAGGCCGGTGCGGGGGGGAGCGGACCGCGCGCGCAGGCCGAGGCCGGCCAGCGTCTCGCGGAGGGGTTCCATGACGCCGGACGGGAACGCGGCCAGCGCCTCGATGCGACGGGCGAGCGGCTCGATCGGAGCCGAGAGGGTCTCATCCCGGGCCGCGATCACGAGAGCCGACCTCCGGGCCGGTCGATCAGCCTCGCCACCGCCCGCATCAGATCGGCCGCCCGGAACGGCTTCTCTACGCGCGGCACACCGCTGAAGGTCGGCGGCAGGATCCCCTCGTCGACACCCGTCGCGAACACGATGGGCACATCCTTGCGCATGAGTTCCTCGGCGAGACGGTAGACGTCCTCGCCGGGCAGGTTGATATCGAGGATCGCGATGTCGACGGCCTGCGTCCGGCTGAGACTGAGAGCGCGCTCCAGGTTCGGTGCCGGCCCGACCACCTGCGCGCCCTGCGCGCCCAGGGCCTGAGCGATGTCGCAGGCCAGGATGTACTGGTCCTCGACCACCAGCACGCGGCGGCCAGAGAGCAAGGCAGCGTCGCCTGAATCCGCCATCGCTCAACCCCCAGCTTCGTCCGCCGCGTGGGCTTCGACCTCGATGAGGACCGCCTCGGCGGAATCACTCAAGGGCATCTCGATCACGCAGCGGACGCCGCCGGGCGAGAATTCGAGGGCGGTCGTCGCGCCGAGCTCGTAGGTGAGGCCGTCCTCGATCAGCTCGCGGCCGAAGCCGCGCCGGGCCGGGCCGGTATCCAACATCCGGACCCCGCTCTCGCGCCACTCGAGCAGGAGGCGCCGGTCGCCGTCCTGGCCGAAGGCACGCCAAGAGATCGTCACGTGCCCGTCCGGGCCGGTGAGCGCGCCGTACTTGATCGCGTTCGTCACGAGTTCGTGGAGAGCGAGCCCCAGGGTCTCGGCGGCCTTCTGGCGCAGGCGCACGCCGGGGCCCGAGAGGGAGACCTGCGCGCCGTCGCGGGCCGCGTGGTGGATGACTTCGTCGCCGATCAGTTCGGCCAAGTCGATGCTCGAATCGGCCGTGCGGGTCAGGATGTTCTGGGTCCGCGCAAGAGCGCCGATGCGCCCGTCGAAATGGGCCAGGAACCCGTCCAGGGTCGCGGTGCTCTCGGCGGTGCGCTTGGCGAGCGAGCGCACCACGGCCAGGATGTTCTTCACCCGGTGCTGCAACTCGGCGAGGAGGAGGCGCTGGCGATCCTCGGCGCGGCGCCGCTCGTGCGTGTCCGTGCAGGAGCCGAACCACTTCACGATCGTGCCGTCGGCGTCGCGCATGGCCTCGGCGCGCGTGGTGAACCAGCGATAGTGGCCCTTCCGGTCGCGGAACCGCAACTCCACCTCGAAGGAGCGGCCGCTCTCGCCTGCCTTGGCCCAGGCGGCGTCCGTCGCCTCCCGGTCCTCCGGATGGACCGCCGATGTCCAACCCTGGCCGAGTGCCCTTCCGTCCTCCAAGCCGGTGTACTCGTAGAAGCGCGGGTGCACGTAATCGCACTGGACCTCCGGCGTCATCGTGAACAGGAAGGCGGGCACGGCCCGCTCCATGTGGTGGTACCGCTCCTGCGTCTCCTTGAGGGCGCGCTCGGCCCGCGCGGCTGCCGTGATGTCGAGGAAGGTCATCACCACGCCGGCGATGAAGTTGTCGATGTTTCTGTAAGGTAGCACACGTACGAGATAGCGCGCGCCCGAACTCGGATTTTCCACCTCTCGTTCGATGGTGCCGAGCGTGCGCAGGACGCGCCGGATATCATCCTGAAGGTCCTGGTACGCGATGAGCGGCGCGATGTGGGTGATCGGCCGGCCGAGGTCGCTCTCGATCAGGTGGAAGATCTCGACGACTGACGGCGTGAAACTCTTCACGCAGAAGTTATTGTCGAGGAACACGGTCGCGATCTGCGTGCTCTCGAGCAGGTTCTTGAGGTCGCTGTTCGCCCGGTCGAGCTCGTTGACGCGGTGGCCCAGCTCGCTGTTGACGGTCTGCAATTCCTCGTTCGTCGATTGCAGCTCCTCCTTCGAGGTCTCCAACTCCTCGTTGGCCGATTGCAACTCCTCGTTGACGGACTGGTATTCCTCGTTCGAGGATTTCAGCTCCTCGTTCGTGCTCTCCAGTTCCTCGATCGTCGCCTGCAGGCGCTCGCGGGTGAGGCGCAGTTCCGCTTCGAGGCGCTGCACGTGCTCGTCGCGGACGAAGTTCGGTGCAGGCTCGGCGGCCTCGTCGCCCTCCAGGATCTCGCCGTCCTGGAACAGGACCACGTAGCTCGTCGCGTCGTCCGGGCTCAGGCGGATCGGCTCGACGACCAAGGTGACCACCCGACGATGCCCGTTCAGCCCGATCTGGATGCGTTCGGCCTTCACCGGCTTGCCCTCGGCCTCCGCTTTGTGGAGGGCTGCCCGCAGGTCGAGGCGCAGGTCGCGGTGCGCGAGATTGAGGAGGTTGAGGCTCGCCGCGCCCGGCGAGGGCGCGAGATAGTGCCCGGTCCGGCCGGAGAAGTGCAGCACCTCGTAGGCCGAATCCGTGATCACGTAGGCCGGGGCGTAGCGCTCGGCGACCTGCTCCGCCCGTCGCGTCAGGGTGCCGGTGACCTCGCGGGTGCGCACGTCCTTCTCGGCCGCGGGCCCATTCCGATCGCTCGACGCCGCTAGGGGGAAATCGGGCAGGACGCGGGTGACGCTGTCGAGCCGGCGAAAGATCCGGTAGCGCCGGTCTGCCGGCACGAAGATCTTGTTGTGGCGGGTGACGTTCTCGGAATTGCCGAGGAACAGGTAGCCGCCTGGGCGCAGGGCGAAGTGGAACAGGGGAATGACCCGGTTCTGCAGGTCGTTGTTGAGGTAGATCAAGAGGTTGCGGCAGGAGACGAGGTCGAGGCGCGAGAAGGGCGCGTCCTTGATCACGCTGTGCTGGGAGAAGATGCACATCTCCCGCAACTCCTTGACGACACAGTAGGTGTTGCCCTCCCGCACGAACCAGCGGGCGAGCCGTTCCCGGCTCATGGTCTGCGCGATGGTCTCGGTGTAGCGGCCGACGCGGGCCGCGGCCAAAGCCCGGCCGTCGATGTCGGTGGCGAAGATCTGTACCTGCGGCACCAAGTCGAGCTTGGCCATGTGCTCGCGCAGAAGGATCGCGATGGAATAGGCCTCCTCGCCCGTCGCGCAGCCGAGAACCCAGATACGGACCTGGTCCCCCGGACCCTTGCCGGCAAACAGCTTCGGCACGACCTCAGTTTCGAGGAACTCGAACTCGCCCGCATCCCGGAAGAACTGGGTCACGCCGATCAGGAGGTCGTTGAAGAGGTGCTGCACCTCGGCCGGGTCGGAGCGCAGGAAGTCGATGTAGCCCTCGATCGAATCCGCCTGGGCGACGAGCATCCGCCGCTGGACCCGACGCAGGAAGGTGTTCTGCTTGTAGCCGTGGAAATCGTGGCCGGTCTTGTTGCGCAGCACCGCGGCGATGCGTGTGAGGTTGCGCGTGACCGTCTGACGGAGCGCGCCGGCGGAGCGCGACCGGGTGATGCGCTCGAGATGCCCCGCATAGGTCGCGATGTGCTCCGGCATCTGCTCGGGCCGCATCACGAAATCGACGATCGCCGCCGCGGCGCTACTCGTGGTGATGCCGGTGTCGCGGTCGTCCACGCGCTGCTCGGCCAGCGTCAATCCGCCCCGCTCCTTCACGGCGGTGGCGCCGAGCGTCCCGTCGCTGCCGGTTCCGTCGAGAATGACCGCGACCGCGCGCTCGTTCTGGTCCTCGGCCAGCGAGACGAGGAAGCTGTCGATCGAGCCGCGCTCGGCGGAATCGGCCTCGACGGCCGCCACGCTGAAGCGGCCCTCGCGCACCGCCAGGATGGTCCCGGCATCGGCGAGGTAGACGTGGTCGGCCTCGATGGGGGCGCCGTCGACGATCGCCGCGAGGGTGAGAAGCGGCGAGGCGTGGATCTCGCGCAGCACGCGCTCCGGCTCGGCCGCCTCCCGCTGCTGCAGGACGATGACGTAGGCGAGGTTGCCGCTCTCGCCGAGATGCCCGAAGAAGCGGTCGACGGACTCGATCGCGGCGCTCGTGGCGCCGATGCCGACGATCATCGGCGCGGTGCTCTCGGCGACCGCGTCGTCGGCGTCTTCGGTCGGCCCGGATTCGTTCGCTCGCTCGCTCACGGATACTCTCTCGCTCGCGCCTCAGCGTCGTGTCCGGTCGGGCGCTCGCGGCGCACCGGAGCCGGAACGCACCGCGTTCCACTTGCTTCCATAGCTCAGATCGCCGGGGGCTTCCAGCTTTGTCGGAGACCAATTTTCAGTCGATCACGACGAGTATCGGACTGTGCAGCTTCCGATCTTGTATCCCGTAGGTCGTCGACCGCGCGGAACATCGATGCGGTCTCGCCGTTATCGGCGTCCCATTCCAAGAAAAAACAGCCATGATTGCGTTGGATGACGATAAACTGCGCCACGGAAACTTGGGCGCAACCTGCCTGCACCTGTGCGTCGACATGCAGGGAATGTTCGCGGAGGAGACGGACTGGCACACACCCTGGATGGACCGCGTCCGGCCGAACGTCGCCCGGCTCGTCGAGGCTCAGGCCCCCCGCACGCTGTTCACCCGTTTCATTCCGGCCGCCCATCCGGGCGAGGGCCGCGGAACCTGGGCACGGTACTACGAGCGCTGGGCGAGCATGACGCGGGAGCGGCTCGATCCGGGATTGATCGAGCTCCTGCCCGAACTCGCCCGCCACGTGCCGCCCGGCGAGATCTTCGACAAGACGCTCTACTCCCCCTGGGTGGACGGGGCCCTCGACGCCCGCCTGCAGGCGCGCGGGATCGACACACTTGTGGTGACGGGGGGCGAGACCGATGTGTGCGTTCTCAGCACGGTTCTCGGCGCGGTCGATCACGGCTACCGCGTCGTGATCGTCACCGATGCGCTCTGCTCCTCCTCCGACGAGGCGCACGACGCCCTCCTCACCCTGTACCGGTCGCGCTACGGCCAACAGGTCGAGACCGTCACCACCGCGACGGTCCTGGCGAACTGGACCCGACCCGAGAACCCATGACCGCTCCGACCCGCATCGTCTGCATCCGCCACGGCGAATCGACCTTCAACGCCGCCCACCGGGCGACCGGCCGCGACCCGCTCCACACCGACGCGCGGCTGACCGAGCGCGGCCACGGGCAGGTGCGAGCGGCCCGCGGGCGCCTGCGCGACATCCCCTTCGATCTCGTGGTCACGTCCCCCCTGACGCGGGCGATCGAGACGACGATGGGCCTGTTCGGGGAACACCCGGCCTCACCCCGGATCCTCGTCGAGGTCCTGCACCGGGAGTGCCAGGAGAGCAGCTGCGACGTCGGCCGCGCCGCCTCGCAGATCGCGGCGGAGTTCCCGCACCTGCAGGTCGGTCACCTGCCCGAGATCTGGTGGCACGCGGACGGGGAGCCGAACGCGGACGGCATTCATGTCGAGCCGCGCCACCTGTTCGACGCCCGCGTCCTCGAATTCCGCGCCTGGCTCAGCGCGCGCCCGGAGCGCACCATCGCGGTCGTCGGGCACGGGACCTTCTTCTTCCACCTGACGGGGCAGTGGCTCGACAATTGCGGGAGCGTGGAACTCGACCTCGCGGCCGAGCCGGCGCTGGCGTGAGGGCTCCAGCTATCTGAGTGGGAAGCATTCTCTCGCGCCGAACCGGCACCCGCTTCAGCGGAAGATGCTCTACGTCTTGTCGCCCGCCTTCGGCTCGCTCACCTTCTCGCCGGCGATGCACTCGGTCATGAAGGTCTCGCGCAGCGTGCCCTGCATGGCATTCTCGTCGGCCTTGGCGCCGCATTCCTTCTCGCGGGCGGCCTGAGCCGGATCCGCCGGAGCGCCGGATTGCGCGAGCGCGCCCGCCGTGCCGGCGGCGAGGAGGGCGAGGACGAGGGCGGTTGCTTTCGGGGACATGGCTTCCTGCCGGCATGCGTGAGGCGCGGGCCGTCCGCTCGGGCGCCCGCCTGACCGCGGGAGAAACCCGCGGGCCGCCTTGCGGGTTCAGGCTCGCGCCGCCGCGCGTCCGGCTCTCGCGGCGTCGAGCCGGTCGCGCGCCCGGATGACATCGACCGACGGCGCCCGGCGACCGATGCCGAGCGCCTCGTCGAGGATCGCGGCGGCGTGCCCCCAGGTGCCCGGCGCGAAGGGCGCCGCGCCCTCCGCCACCTCGGCCGCGCAGCGCGCATCTTCCGCCGCCGCGATCGACGCCGTGGCGGCGCGCCCGACAGAGGCCGCGAGCGCCCCCGCCATCCAGGCGCGGCGCCGGGCCGCCGCCTCGGCCGCCGTCCCGCCCCGCCACGCGGCCGCGCGCGCCGCGGCGAGCGCCGCCTGAAGGTCGTCCGCGCCCTCGCAGCGGGCCGCGAGGTCGGGCATGGCGGCCCGGTCGAGGAGCGGGGGCAGGATGCGGCGGATGCTCTCGCGGGCGAGGAAGCGGGTGCGCTCCGCTTCCACAGCTTCCGTGTCGGCCGAGCCCGACAGGCGCAGCACGAAGGCCATCAGGCGCGGCCGCTCGGCGTCGGGCATCGCGTCGTTGAGACCGAGCGCGTAGGCCGCGAGCGGCCGCGAGAAGCAGGGCGGAAGGTCGGAGGAGGCGGTGACGGACCGGTAGGGCAGTCCGGCCGCCACGATCGCCGCCTCGTTGATGCAGGTGCCGCCGTCCGGCCCCGGAAAGGCGTGGGAGCCCGGCAGCAGCCGCCAGTTCAGGATATGCTCGAAGCCTGCGCTCATGCCCGCGCCTCCTCCGATCGAGACTGGCACGGCGGGACGGCGTTTGGCGAGGGGCCTGTTCCCGCGGCCCTCAGGCGCCCGGCCCGGCGGCGAGGCCGGCGAGCATCGCGGCTCCGAGTGCGAGCACGAAGGCGGCGGCGAGGAGTTCGAGGCCCGCCACCGCCACCGGGCCCGCCTGTCCGCGCCCGCCGGCGAGGCGCAGGGCGAGCGCCTTGGCGAAGACCGCAAGGCTCGCCAGCGCCCCCGTCGTCAGGGCGGTGCCGAGCGCCATGGCGAGGGTGGCGAGGATGCCGGCGCCGAGCATACCCTGCGAGGCGGCGAAGACGAGGATGAGGATCGCCCCCGCGCAGGGGCGCGAGCCCGCCGCCAGCACGACGCCCGCCCGCTCCCGCCAGGTGCGGAGCCGGCTGACGCGCTCCGCGTCGGTGAGGTGGAGGTGCCCGCAATCCGGCCCGCAGGCGGCGGCCGGCGTGCCGAGGGCGGCGAGGCGACCGGCCTTGCGCCACGTCAGCGCGAGACCGACGAGGGCGACGAGGGCGAAGCTCACGGTCTCGATCACGCTGCCGGCCCGGCTCATGCCCGCGGCGGTGGTGTTGAGGAGGAAGATCCCGACCGTCACGATGAGGATCGCCACGAGCGCCTGGAGGAGCGCGGCGGCGAAGCTGAGCGCGAAGCCCCGCAGCAGCGCCCGCTCGCCCGCCACGATGTAGCCCGCGATCACCGCCTTGCCGTGGCCGGGCCCGGCGGCGTGGAACACGCCGTAGGCGAAGCCGAGTGCGACGATGGGCCAGGATCCGCCCTCGCTCCGGAATGCGGCGACCGCTGCCTGGAGGCTGCGCGAGAAGCTTCCCTGCACCGCGAGGAGCCAGCCGCCGAGGCCGGTGGCTGCGGGGGCCGCCTCGCGCAGACCCATGCCGAAGGGCGAGCGGGGCGGCGGCGCCGCGAGACCGGGCGCCACGAGCCACATCAGCCCGGCCAGCAGCAGGGACGCGAGGGCCACGGCCCCCGCGGCGAGGGCGAGGCGGGCCCCGAGCCGGGCCCCCGGGACGCGCGCGGGCCCGGTGGCGGCGAGGACGGCGGGCGGGCTCACGGGCAGGCCACGATCACGCGGTTGGCGAATTGCACGCCGTAATTCGAGGCGGCGGTGAGCGCCTCGAAGAAAGCCTCCGTCATGCCGGGCTTGGCGGCGTCCGCGGTCTTGGCCTCGGCGGGCTTCGGGCGCGTGACGGTGGCGGCGCAGCCCCCGGCGCGCCGGCGAGGCGCGCGGCGTCGGCGCCCTCCGCGAGGCTGAACGAGACGAAGTAGGCCGGGTCGTAGACCTCGAGCGCCACGACGCCGCGGCCCTGCGGCGCCGGGCTCTTCAGGGGCAGCAGGAAGCTCAGGGTGAGGGCGCCGCCCTCCACCGCCATGCGTGGCTCGGCGGGCTCGGCGAAGGCCTGCTCCTTGCCCGCCACCTTCAGCTTCGTGAAGTAGCCGAATTCGGCGAGGTTCGCGGTGTTCTCGGCAGCGAGCCCGGCGAGCTCGTCCGGCGTCAGCTTGCCGTCGCCGTTCTTGTCGAGACCCTGCGTGATGAAGGCGGAGTAGGACGCGTCGAAGGTCCAGGCGTGGCGGATGCCCGTGACCCTGCCGCCCTCCGCGTAGTCGATCTCGGCCTTCGCGACGACCCAGACATGCGGGTGGGCGTGAGCCGGCCCGGCGAGGAGGCCGGCGGCCGGCAGGCTTAGGGCGAGAAGCGCGCGGCGGAGGAGGGGCGAGGCGATCGGCATGGTCGCGGGACGCTCGCGTGACGGGGTTAACGAAACCTGAAGCGGCCGTCCCTCGACGGGGCGCCCGGCTGACCGCGTTCCTCGCGGTCCAGTTGGGCGAAAGTCGGGCGTCGTGTCCAGGGCCCGCCTTCGGGGCACTTCGCCCCGCTCATGCGAAGGGCACCGCCGCAGCCTTGCCGCGACGATGCCCTGCCGGATCCGTTGCGCCCGCTTCGGGCGCCGGTTCAGTCGGCCGAGGCGACCTCGACGATGTCGCCGCGGCGCGAGAACGCGATGGTTGCGTCGCGGCCGTCGGCGCCGATGCTGCCGGGCACCGAGAGCTGGACGGTCTGGTCGGCGTTCAGCGTCGTGACGAGGCGCACGACCTGCGGCTGCTCGCTGTGGCCGTTCAGGGCGGCGAGCGTCGCCACGACCCGGTAACCGTCCTTCTCGGCGGTGTAGTAGATCGAGCCGCGGAACGAGCCGAGATCGACGGTATTCGCCTTGAGCGGCTTCAGCTCGACGGCGGAGGCCGCGGTGACCGAGGCGAGCGAGAGCGCGGCCGCGGCGAGGGCGAGCGAGAGGGTACGCATGATGTGAGTCCTGTGCGGTTACTGTCCGCCGGGAGCGCCCGTACGGAAAGCCGGTGGCACCGGGAGACCGCACTATGCCGGCACGATGCTGCGCCGCGAAGACATGATTTTCGCGGCGCACAAATGCACAGAAATCATACCTTGTGCGATTATTCACCCATAAATGCACAAGAATGCATGGCTTGGTGATTCGAACTTGAGCCGCACGCGGCCGGCTTGCAAAATTTTTCGAAGTCGAGGTTCGCCGAATCCCGCAGCGAGTTTTGCGGTCTCGGTAGGTGGCGAAGGACATGGCGTGAGGGGCGCGGCTTCCGTCGCCCGTTCGAGAGCCGGGTTAAGGGAAAAGGCGACAGGGCCCCGGTGCGAGCTGCCCGGAGACATCGCACCGCTCGGGCGTGGCCTCTATTTCCGCCGCAGCAGCGCGGCCACTTCCGCTTCCTCGGAGGCCGAGAGGCCGGCGGGCGGCGGAAGGGCCCTGCGGCGGGCCAGGCGCCAGATCCCGAGGGCGCCGAGGAGCAGTGCGGCGAGCGGCGTCAGCCACAGGAGCAGCGTGTGCCATCCGAGGACGGGGCGCAGCAGCACGAACTCGCCGTAGCGGCGCACCACGAAATCCTCGACCTGCTGGTTGTCGTCGCCCGCGCGGATGCGCTCGCGCACGATGAGGCGCAGGTCCCTGGCGAGCGGCGCGTCCGAATCGTCGATCGACTGGTTCTGGCAGACGAGGCAGCGCAGGCCCGCCGAGATCTCGCGGGCGCGGGCCTCCTGCGCGGGATCCTTCATCACCTCCTCGGGCTGCACGGCCTGAGCCGCGCCGCCCGCGAGCAGGGCCGCCGCCAGCAGAAGTGTCCGGGCGTGGCTGCGCGTCGTCATTCGGCCGGCACCGCGTTCGGCGGCAGGGATTTCGCCCGCGCCCGGGTCGGGGCGCCGACGCGCATGCGGCGGTCGGTGAGCGAGACGGCGCCGCCGAGCGCCATTACCACTGCGCCGAGCCAGATCAGCAGCACGAGCGGCTTGTAGTAGAGGCGCAGGCCGATCGTGCCGTCCGGATGCACCTCGCCGAGGCTGGCGTAGACCTGGCTGGCGCCGACCGTCAGCAGGCCGGATTCCGTCACGGTCATGCGCCGGCTCGGGTAGAAGCGCTTGCCGGTATCGACGGAGCCGACCGCATCGCCGTGCCGGTTGCGGACGGTGAGGATGGCCGCCGTCTCCTCGTAGTTCGGGCCGGAGCGCGGCGAGACCCGCTCCAGGGTCGCCACGTAGGGGCCGGTCGCCAGCGTCTCGCCGGGCTTGAGGGTGGCGAGACCCTCCGTCGCCCAGCCCTGCGCGGCGATGCCGAGCACCACGATGCCGACGCCGCCATGCGCCAGCGCCGTGCCCCAGGCCGAGCGCGGCAGGCCGATGGCCCGCCGCCAGATCAGGCCGGGCGCGGCGGTGCGGTTCGAGCCGTAGCCGCGGGCGCGGCTGATGATCTCCAGGGCCGAACCGACCACGAGGTAGGCGCCGAGGCCGATCCCGACGGGGGCGAGGACCGGCCCGCCCCAGGTCAGGGCCAGCGTGGCGAGGCCGACGACGAGGGCCAGCGCCAGGGCCGCGAACAGGCGTTGCGTGGCGGCGAGCGCGTCGCCCCGCTTCCAGGCGAGCGTCTGGCCGAAGGGGACGATCAGGAGGAGCGGCACCGCGAGCGGCACGAAGGTCGTGTTGAAGAAGGGCGGACCGACCGAGATCTTGTCCCCCGTCGCCATCTCCAGGACGAGGGGATACAGCGTGCCGACGAGGACGGTGGCGCAGGCCGCGACCAGGAACAGGTTGTTCATCACGAGCGCCCCCTCGCGGGAGATCGGCGCGAACAGGCCGCCCTGGCGCAGGAGCGGCGCCCGCCACGCGAACAGCGTCAGCGAGCCGCCGATGAACAGGACCAGGATGGCGAGGATGAAGACGCCGCGGGTCGGGTCGGTGGCGAAGGTGTGGACCGAGGTGAGCAGCCCCGAGCGCACGATGAAGGTGCCGAGCAGCGACAGCGAGAAGGTCAGGATCGACAGCAGCACCGTCCAGACCTTGAGGGCGTCGCGCTTCTCCATGACGACGGTGGAGTGCAGGAGCGCGGTCCCGGCGATCCAGGGCATCAGCGAGGCGTTCTCGACCGGGTCCCAGAACCACCAGCCGCCCCAGCCGAGCTCGTAATAGGCCCAGTACGAGCCCATCGCGATGCCGAGCGTCAGGAAGCTCCAGGCGATCAGAGTCCAGGGCCGCACGGCCCGGGCCCAGACGGCGTCGATGCGGCCCTCGATGAGCGCGGCCGCCGCGAAGGCGAAGGTGATCGAGAAGCCGACATAGCCCACGTAGAGGAGCGGCGGGTGCACCGCGAGGCCGACATCCTGCAGGAGCGGGTTGAGGTCGTTGCCCTCGATCGGCGCTGGCATGGCGCGGGTGAAGGGGTTCGAGGTCGTGATGATGAACAGGACGAACACGAAGGTGATGAGGCCCTGCACCGCGAGGGTGTTGGCCCGCAGCACCGGCGGCACCGAATCGTGGGCCGCCGCCACCAGCGCCCCGAACAGGGTGAGGATCAGGATCCAGAGGAGCATCGACCCCTCGTGGTTCCCCAGACGCCGGAGAGCTTGTAGAGGAAGGGCTTGGTGGTGTGCGAGTTCTCGACGACGTTCTGGACCGAGAAGTCGGAGGTCGCGTGCGCGTAGGTGAGCGCCGCGAAGGCGAAGAGCACGCAGGCGAAGGCGCCGAGCGCCGCGGGCGTGGCCACCTGGCGCAGGGCCGAATCGCCCGTGCGGGCGGCCCAGACCGGCATCACCGCCTGGACGAGGGAGAGCGCGAGCGCGAGCGCGAGCGCGAAATGGCCGACCTCGACGAGCACTGGCTATCCTTCCCTTGCCTGTCCCACGCGCGTCATCGCTCGCTGCGCGGTCCGAGGGCCTTGTCGTTGGCCGTCGCGGATTTGCCCGCGTCCTTGCCGGCTGCGTCCTTGCCCGCGTCCTTGCCCGAACCCTCCTGCCATCGCCCCTGCGCCTTCAGCGCGTCGGCCACCTCGCGGGGCATGTAGGATTCGTCGTGCTTGGCGAGCACGGTGTCGGCGCGGAAGAGGCCGCCGGGCTCCAGCACCCCCTCCGTCACCACGCCCTGGCCCTCGCGGAACAGGTCCGGCAGCAGGCCCTTGTAGGTGACCTGCACGGTGGCGTTGGTGTCGGTGACGGCGAAATCGATCTTCTGGTCCGTGCCGCGCTGGAGCGAGCCCTCCTTCACGAGCCCGCCGAGGCGGAAGCGCGTGCCGGGGGCCACCCCCTGATTCGCGACCTCGGTGGGCGAGCGGAAGAACACGATCGAGCCGCTCATCGCGGACAGGATCAGCCCGACCGCGAGCGCCAGCACGGCGCCGCAGGCGGTGATCAGGACGAGGCGGCGGCTCTTGCGGGTCACGGTTTCGGGATCCTGCTGCCGGAGCGGACGGCGCGACCGGGCATCGGCCCCGCGCACCGGTCTTCGCATACATTAACGGGAGAAGGGTGTCGGCTCGGGCGCCGCGCGGGTCAAGGGCCGCGGCCGGGACCGATTGTCAGGGGTGGCTCACGGCTTCGTGCTCGTCCCGTGCAGGTCGAGCTCGCGGGCGAGGGCGTCGAGGCGCTCCACCGCGCCCGTATCCGCCGCAAGCGCCATGCGGGCCCGGTCGAGGGTGCGGCTCGCCTGCTTGCGCTCACCGAGCGCGCTGTAGGAGCGCACGAGGCGCAGCCACTCGTCCGGGGTGCCGCCCTTGGCGGAGAGCCGCCGGTCGAGGCCGGCCACCATGCCGCGGATCGCCGCGTCGCGCTCGGCCGCCGGCATCGCCTTGACGGCGGCCACCGCCGCCTCGGTGTCGGCCCGCGACTCGGCGTCCGCCACCGCGGGTTTCGCCACCGTCCCGGACAGCGGATTGGCCCGCGTGCGGGGCTCGGGGTTCGTGTCGGTCGCCTTGCCGGGAGCGAGGCCGAGCTCCTTCGCCTGGGCGTCGAGGCGCTCCAGCGCCGTCCCGTCGGCGCCGAGGGCGGAGCGGGCGCGTTCCAAGGCCGAGAGCGCCTTGTCGCGCTCGCCGAGCACGCTGCGCGAGCGCACGAGGCGCAGCCATTCCTCCACCGTGCCGCCCTGCTTGGCGAGGCGCTGGTCGAGGCCGTCGACCATGCCGCGGATCGCGGCGTTCGGGTCGGGCGCGGCACCGGCCTCCTGCGGCGCACCCGGCGCCGCAGGCTCGGCCTTCAGGCGGGCGAGGTTCTCGCGCACCATGCCCTGCCAGGGCGCGTCCGCCGGCCCCGCCTCGGCGAGCGTCGTATAATGCTGGATCGCACCCGCCGTGTCGCCGGCCTGCTCGGCCGCGCGGGCGAGGTAGAAGCGCGGCTTGGCCGAGGCGGCGTCGAGGGCGACGGCGCGCTCGAAGATGGCCTTCGCCTCGGGCGGCACGACGCCGTTGCCGGCCGCGACCAGGGCCTCGCCCCAATCGCCGAGCACCTGCGGCGTCTCGCCCTTGAGCCGGGCCACCGCCTCATAGGCGCGGGCCGCGTCGTCGAAGCGGCCGAGCCGCATGTAGACGGGGGCCAGCACGGCCCAGCCGCGGGCGTCGCCGGGATCGGCGGCGAGCTTGGCCTCGATCTGGCCGATCGCCTTCATCAGGTCGTCGTTGCTCGTCTGCGCCGCCTGCCGGTCGGCCGCACTCTGCGCGGGCAGGTTCGGCGAGCCGTAGAGGCCGTAGGCGAGGAGCGCGACGAGGGGGATGGTCGAGAGCGCGAAGGCGGAGGCCGCGCGGCGCTGGCGCAGATGCGGCTCGGCGAGGCCCTTCGCGTCGGTGGCGACACCCGCGCGGTTCGCCCGCAGCAGGCGGCGGGCGGCCTCCGTGCGGGCGGCCTCGGCCTCGGTCGGCGCGATCAGGCCGCGGCCGAGGTCGCGCTCGATCTCGGCGAGCTGGTCCTCGTAGAATCCGGTCTCGGTCGCGGCTTGCCCGGCCTCGGCGACGGCGTTGGCGCGGCGCGACATCGGCCAGAGCAGGGCGAGAACCGCCGCGCCGGTCATGAACGCCAGGATGAACCAGATCGCCGTCATCGAACCTCAGATTGCCCGGATCCGCGGACCGTCCCGGCCCGCCCGCGCCTTCCCGCGATCCTCGTGGACGCGATCCCGTGTGTTGCGATCCATGTAAAGCCGCGCGGAGCCCCGCACGACGCGTCCGCCGGGCGACACGGTGTCACGCGAGACGGCGCGGTGACAAGCGCGGGGCCGGCCGGCAGCCGGCCGGGACCTGGAATTCAGTGGTGCGCCGCCGCGGCCGGCGCGTCGCCCGGCACCTCCAGCACCGCCCGCAGGCCCCCGAGGCTCGCCTGCTCCAGGCGGAAGCGCCCGCGATAGAGGGCGGCGAGGTCGGCGACGATCGAGAGGCCGAGGCCGGAGCCCGGCTTCGTCTCGTCGAGGCGGCGCCCGCGGCCGATCACGGCCTCGCGGGCCTCCGGCGGCAGGCCGGGGCCGTCGTCCTCGATGGCGACGAGGAGGTGGGGATAATCGTCCTTCCCGATCGCCTCGGCGCGGATCGCGACGCGCCCGTGCGCCCATTTCGAGGCGTTGTCGACGAGGTTGCCCACCATCTCCTCGAAATCCTGGCGCTCGCCGCGGAAGCGCAGGCCCGCCGGCACGCTGACCTCGTAGGCGATGTCCTTGTCGCGGTAGATCTTGCCGAAGGTGCGAACCAGCCCGGCGAGCGCCGGCTCGACCTCCGTCGAGGTGCCGAGCGTGCCCGCGAGCGCGGCCGCGCGGGCGCGGTCGAGGTAGTAGTTCACTTGGTCGCGCATCAGGCTCGCCTGCTCGCGGATCTTGGCCGACAGCTCCTCCGGGGCGTCGGCGCTGCCGACCTCGTTGACGATGATCGAGAGCGGCGTCTTCAGGGCGTGGGCGAGATTGCCGACCTGGGTGCGGGCCCGCTCCAGGATCTCCCGGTTCGTCTCGATGAGGAGGTTCACCTCTCCCGCGAGCGGCGCGATGTCGGGCGGGTAGGAGCCGGTGATCCGGTCGGCCTCGCCGCGGCGGATGGCGCCGAGCGCCGCGCGCAGCTGCGCCAGCGGCGCGAGGCCGAAGCGGATCTGCAGGAGCGTGGTGAGCGCCAGGAACAGGCCGAGCAGGCCGAAGGTGACGAAGAGCGAGAAGCGGAAGCGGTCGACGTCGTTCACGATCTCGTCGGCCGGGCCGGCGATGCGCACCGTGTAGCGGCCCTCCTCGCCGAGATCGACGTCGCGCTCGATGATGCGCAGCAGCCGGTCGTCCTGGGCGCGGCCGTAGCCCTGGCGGATCTGGCCGATTCCGGCCCGGCCGTCCGGGTTGGTGGCGGCTTTCAGGGGCACGCCGACGAGGGAGCGCGAGGTGCGCAGGTCCCGCGGCTTCGCGTCGGGGCGCCCGACCTGCCAGTACCAGCCGGAGAGCGGCAGGTCGAAGCGCGGGTCGCCGAGCGAGAAGGAGCGGCTCTCGGGGTCGCTCGGCGAGACGAGATCGGTGGCGAGGTTGTTGGCGAAGACGAGGAGCCGGCTGTCGAAGGCGCGCTCGGTATTCTCGCGGTAGAGGGTGGTCAGGATCCAGGCCGCGATCAGCAGGATCGCGGAACTCGCCAGCAGCGCCGAGACGGCAAGCCGCACCGCGATGGAGCGCTGCCGGAGGGAGAAGAAGGTGAGGAGGGCGGTCATGGCGGGCTGCGGGCCGGGCCGCTGGCCGGCCGCCTTGTGGTCTCGCGAGGTCGGGCCCCTGCGGTAGCACCCCCGGGCCCGGCCGAGAAGGCGTCCGCCCCTCAGACGAACTGCAGGCCGACCTCGTGGCCCTCGCGCCGCGTGACCGTGCAGGCCTGGCGCCGCCCGTCATGGCCGGTCACCAGGGTGATCCGATCGGGCAGGGGGGCGCGTCGTGCAGGTGGATCTTGGCGCCGCTCGCCGAGAGGTTGCGGATCGTGCAATCCAGCGTGCGGCCGCCGCCGAGGTCGATCGTCGCCGCGAGGAGGACGCGGGTGCGGCGGTCGGCCCGGCGCTCCTCCATGCCCACCGTCCAGTCGTCGAGGCTCATGCTAATGCTCGACACGCCGTTGGCCGCTTGCCGCATGCTGCCGAGGATCGCACCGGTCGACGCGCTCTGACGGACGGTCGCGGACGCGACCTCGTCGACGTAGCCGCTGATCGTACCGATGGCCGCGGTGATCGCGCCGAGCTTTGCCGCGACGTCGGCCGAGGCGCCCTGCATGTCGGCGATCTCCGAGGAGATCTTGCCCGTCGCGGTGGTGGTCTGCGTCGCGAGGCTCTTCACCTCGGCCGCGACGACCGCGAAGCCGCGGCCCGCCGCGCCGGCGCGCGCGGCCTCGATCGTGGCGTTGAGGGCGAGGAGGTTGATCTGCTCGGCGATGCCGGTGATCAGCTGGACCACGCTGCCCATCGCGTCCGCGGCCTCGCGCAGGCGCACCGTCGAGGCGTCGGCCTCGTGCGTCCGGCCGTGGATGTCGTCCACCGCCGCCTTCGATCGCGCCATGCTCCGCGAGATCGACTGGGCGGACACGTCCATCGCCTCGGCGGCGTCCGTCACCGTCTGCACGTTGTCGAGCGTCCGCTCCGCCGCGTCGATGGCGACCTTGCGGGCCTCCATGCTGGCGGTCACGTCGGTGGCGTACTTCACCACCTTCGCGAGCCGCCCGTCCGGGCCGAAGACGGGATTGTAGCTCGCCTGGATCCAGACCGAGCGGCCGTTTCGGCCGAAGCGCTGGAACATGCCGGCGATGAAGTCGCCCTGGCGCAGGCGCTCCCAGAAGGCGGCGTATTCCGGGCTCCTGGCGTAGTCGGGCTCCACGAACATGCTGTGGTGCCGGCCCCGCACCTCGTCGACCCGGTAGCCGATTGCGGCGAGGAAGTTCTCGTTCGCGTCAAGGATGCGCCCGCTCGGATCGAACTGGATCACCGCCTGCGAGCGGTTGACGGCGGCGAGCTGCCCGGCGGCGTCGGCATTGGCCCGCTTCTCGGTCGTGATGTCGGTCGCGTATTTGACAACCTTGAAGACCGACCCGTCGAGATTCCGAATCGGATTGTAGCTCGCCTGCAGCCAGATCTCGCGGCCGTCGCGCCCGCGCCGCCTGTACTCGCCGGCCCCGTACTCCCCGCGCCGGAGCGCGGCCCAGAATGCCGCGTAGTCGGGGCTCTCCGCGTAGTCCGGCTCGACGAATATGCTGTGGTGACGTCCCACGATCTCGTCGAGGCGGTAGCCGACGGCGTCGAGGAAGTTGCGGTTCGCCGACAGGATGTTGCCGTCAAGGTCGAACTGAATGACCGCCTGCGACAGGCCGATGGCGTCGATCTCGCCCCGGAACTCGGCGTCGAGGCGCTTCTGGGCGGTGATGTTGGCGGCGAACTTCACCACGCTCACCGCGCGCCCGCGCGGGTCGAGAACGGGGTTGTAGGTCGCCTGCAGCCAGATCCGGCGCCCGTCGCGGCCGACGCGCTCGTACTCGCCCGACTGGAACGTGCCGGCACGAAGGTCGCGCCAGAAGGCTTCGTAGGCCGCGCTCCCGGCCTCGTCCGGCAGGACGAACATCCGGTGATGACGGCCGCGGATCTCGTCGAGGCCGTAGCCGACGAGGGCGAGGAAGTTGCCGTTCGCGTTCAGGATGGTCCCGTCCAAGCCGAACTCGATCGTTCCGAGCGAACGGTCGATCGCCTCGCCCCAGGCTTGGTTGACGGCGGAGCGGCGGGAAAGATTGCCCAGCATGACTGAGAGCGGCCTCGCGATGCGTGTGGTCCGAAGCAATGCCGAAGAATGATCAACAAGACATTAACATTGACAATATTCTACATTGATCGAGTTCACGTTGTAATGAACAGATCTAGGCTGTATTGTTCCGACCTCCGCGTGGCCTAAGCCAGTCGGTCCGCTGCCCCCATCTTGACGGGTCGTCGGCCCCGCAATGGCCGTCCTCGGCCCGATCGCCCCGCCGGGCGATGCGCGAAACCTCGCCAGAACTGACGAGATGGCGTCTTTTTCAGGTTTAAATGAACCGTTTTTGTCCAATAGCAGAGGAATGTCCTCTGATATTCCGTTGACTCGGCCAGTCTTCCTTTATCGATGCAGCGCTACACTCGCATCGACCGGACTAAACTTCGAGCTGTGCCGAGATGTTCGCAGACGACAGACGCGGCAGTATCGCCGTCATCCTCGCGATCGCGCTGCCCGTGCTCCTCGTCGGCGCGGGCGGTTCCATCGAGGCGTCGCGCGCCGTCTCCTACCGACACCGTCTCACCAGTGCGGTGGAACTGACCTGCACGCAGGGGCAGGCCTTCCTGACGATGCGCCGGGCCGCGGATTTCGAGGCCGGGACGCTGACGCGGGACTACCAGCGCGAGGTCGACGAGATCGCCGCGCGCAACTTCGCGGCCAAGGATCTCGGCGGCGTCAAGGCCGTGACGCGACCGACCTACACCAACCTTCACGTGGAGGCCCGCGCGACCCTGCCGCTCATCCTCGGCCGCATCCTGAGGACGGACAACGTCACCATCGGCGCGAGCCGGGACTGCCCGGTCGAGCTGGCCGCGAGCAGCGGCAAGCCGGAGGTGCTCATCTCCGAGTCGTTCGAGCGGCCGAGCCACGGCGTGAACTACAACACCTGGGCCGTGCTCGGAACGGTCGGGAACGGCCGAGCCTGGAACGGCTGGACCACGCAGGCGGGCGGCATCGAGATCAACGGCCAGCGGGAACTGGCGAGCAACTCGATCCGCTTCGGCGACTTCTTCGCCGAGCTCGACAGCGACTGCGAGTACGCATGGGCCGCCCGCGGCAGCCCCGACTGCCACTCGAACTCGACCATGTCGCGCATCCTGAACCTGACGCCGGGCGATTATCAGGTCCGCTACTGGTACATCGCCCGCCTGCGCGACCCGGCCCGGCCCGGCCAGATCATCTGCGGCGCGAAGGGCAGCGACGTGGATTGGTATCAGGTCGCCGGGCAGACCAACCGCATCGAGGTCTACGTCGAGAAATCGGGCCAGTACACGTTCCAGCCCGCGAACATGGTCGACGTCTGCGTGCAGGCCGATTCGTGGACCGAGCGGGTCGTCAACTTCACCGTCAAGGACGCCTCGGAATACCGGATCAGCTGGCGGGCGGCGGGCCGCGAGGACACCTATGGCGGGCTGATCGACTACCTCCGGATCTGCCGCAATGCCTGCCCGCTCTGATGCCCGGCGATGGTGCCGGGGGTTGCGCATCGCGGGCGCGTTCCGGCGGTTCGGCGCCTGCGCGCGCGGCGCCTCCGCGGTGGAGTTCGCGCTGCTGGCCTGGCCGATGATCGGCCTCGTCCTCGGCATCCTCCAGTACGCCGTCGTCCAGTACGCGCAGGTCGTTCTCAGCGACCGGCTGCACCTCTCGGCCTCGAGGCCCGAGGCCGAGCTCCTGCTCGGCGACCGGGCCGGCTACAGGGCGCTCCTGTGCGGGAAGATCGTCGTCGTGCCCTCGGCGACCTGCCAGGCACGGCTCGTCGTGGAGCTAGCGCCCCTCTCGGCGAGCCCGACGGCCCCGACGCCGGTCAGGGGTGCCAGCTTCTCGGCGGGCCTGCCGAAGGAGGTCATGCTGCTGCGCGCGGCGCTCCCGATCCCGATCGTCATTCCCTTCGTCCCGGCGGTGACGGTGCAATCCTCCGTGGTCTACCGGAGGACCTGATGGCCGGGCAGGGATGGCGCGCCGGCCTCTCGGACCGGGAGGGGGGACTGGGCGTCGAGTTCGCGCTGCTGGCGTCGATCCTCCTCGTGGTGTTCGGCGGCGTGATCGACCTCGTCAGCCTGTCGGGGAAGATGCGGGAGATGGAGCGCTCCTCGACGCACGTGGCGGCGATCCTGACGAGTTGCCCGCGCCAGGGCAGCGACGGGTGCCTCAGCCGGACGATGCAGGATTACCGCGACCGGAAGGCGAACGCGCTGGTCGGCCTGCCGTCCGCCGCCTCCGTCGGCATCGCGCAGATCTCCCGGGTCCGGGGCGCCCTCCACGTCTGCGCCGGTCCGATGACCTACCTCGACGCGGACGTGGCCCAGGCTGCCCAGTCCGTGCTCGCGGACGGGGACACCGCGATCGTCGTGGTGATCCAGTCGGATTACCGGACGCTCCTGCCCGGCATCGCCCGCGCCTTCATGAGCCAGACCGGCAGGACGCTGCGCCGGTGGACGATCTCCGTCTACGACAGCCAGGCGGTCAGCTGCGGCGTCGCCGCCTCGTGACCTGGGAGGGAGCCGCTTGGGCGGCGCGCTCAGACCCGCGCGGCCGGCTGGGTCGGATCGACGAGGTAGCCGAGGCCGCGCACGGTCTGGATCAGGTCGACGGCGAGCTTCTTGCGCAGGCGCCCGACGAAGACCTCGATCGTGTTCGAGTCGCGGTCGAAATCCTGGTCGTAGAGGTGCTCGGTCAGCTCGGCGCGGGAGACCACGCGGCCGGTATGGTGCATCAGGTAGGAGAGCAGCCGGTACTCGTGGCTGGTGAGCTTGACCGGGTTGCCGTCCACGAACACGCGGCCCGAGCGGGTGTCGAGGGTGACGGGCCCGCAGGTGATCTGGCTCGTCGCGTGGCCGGCGGTGCGGCGCAGGAGCGCGCGCACCCGCGCCATCAGCTCCTCCATATGGAAGGGCTTCGTCACGTAGTCGTCCGCGCCCGCGTCGAACCCGTCGACCTTGTCCGACCAGCGATCGCGGGCGGTGAGGATGATGACGGGGGTCTTGATGCCGGCCCGGCGCCACTTCTGCAGCACGGTGACGCCGTCGGCCTTGGGCAGGCCCATGTCGAGGATGATCGCGTCGTAGGGCTCGTTCTCGCCGAGATAGGCGCCCTCCTCCCCGTCGAAGGCCTTGTCGGCGACGTAGCCGGCCTCCTCCAGGGCGTTCACAACCTGCCGGTTGATGTCCCGGTCATCCTCCACGACGAGCAGACGCACCTTGGCTCACTCCGTTCGTTCAGTCCGCGCCGGGCGGCTAGTACTGCCCGGCGACCTGTCCCGTCTTGGCGTCGACCATGACGTGCACGAAGTGCCCGTCCCGGCGCAAGGCGGTCAGCATGTAGACGAGGCCGTCCTCGTGGCGGCACAGGCTCGCGCGCTGGATGTCGGCCCGCGGGATCACGGTCCGGGCCGCCCGGATCGCCGCCACGGGCTCGATCACCCGGCGCTCGGCGACCGCCTCGCGCAGGTCCGCCGGGGCGAGGCAGTTCTCGCTGCGGGGCGGCGCGGCGCTCTGGACGGCGTTGAGGCGGGCGCCGGGCTGGGCCGTCTCCTCGGCGAGCGTGCCGAGATCGCCCGCGGCGATGGCCGCAAGCGTCAGGCAGGCCGCGATCAGGGCGAGGGCGTAGCGCATGGGGAAGGAATCTCGGCCCCGGGCACTGAATACGCCCTGAATACCGCCGCGCCCAGTCCGTTCAGCATCCGTGTCCGGCGGGAATGTTTCCCGAGGGTGGGGACAGGCACGGGGGAGGGGACGCGACGATCTCATGGTCTGCAAGCGGGGTTCCGGCAGAGGTTACGGCGCGAGGCGCAATCCGGTTCCCGTCCGACCCCCGGAGCCTCACGAATCGGCCGGACACGACTGCGCGAGGCGCCCCAGGCTCGCACGGAGCACCGCGCTGATGAGGCCGTGGCGCTCGACCTGATCGAGGGCCGCCGATCGCAGATGCGCGGCGGAGCGCTCGTAGCCGCGCCGCGCCGCGCGCAGCCGGCCGGCGGCGCGATCCGCGCGTCGGTCCGGGCGGCCGCGCGCCGGGGTTTGTCCGTCCAGGATCGTCATGGCCGCTCGCTCCTCGGGATCCGCCGCGCTCAGCGGACGGGGTGGCGGAGATCGGCGACGAGACGCAGGATCTCGTCGAGCTTCTCGCGGGCGCGGCCGTCGTTGCGGTCGACCCCGCGGGCGATCTCGGCGACGAGGCGCGCGAGATCCTCCAGCACGCGGGTGCGGCTCTCCAGCGCCGCCGCCACCGCCGCGTTGGTCTGGGCGGTGCGCTCCAGGGCCGTCGCTGCGGCGCCCGCGTCCCCGATGCGGGCCTCCAGGGCCCGCAGGCTCTCGCGGTGGAGATGCAGGCAGGCGAGCCCGAGCAGGGCCGCGACGATCCAGCCGGCCCCGCCCTCGGTGAAGAGCAGGCGGGCGGCCTCCAGCGCGAGCTTCTCCACGGACCTGCCCTCCCTCCCGCCGGTCGCGGGGTCCCGTTCCGCCTCAGGAGGCGGGAGCGCCGCCCCGCCGGGCGGCATCGAGCGCCGGCCGCAGGGTGTTGGCCGCATCCGCCGCCGCCTCGAGGGAGAGGCTGCGGAACACCTTCTCGGCAAGACCTTCGAGCCCGCCGGCCTCCCGGAGGAGCCAGGCGGGCGCCTGGTCGGCGGCGCGCTGCACCGCCGCCGCGATCACGGCGGAACCGAGGGGCACGGTGAGCGTCCGGCCCTTCACCGCGCCCGCGACCGCGTTGAGCGCGTAATCCCCGACATTCCGCACGAGGCGCTCGACGAGGGTGTTCGCCACGAGGAGCCGCAGGGGACCGGCGACCCGGGCGAGCGCCGCCGTCGCGGCGGCCGCGGCGACGGGCACCACCGCGCTCCCCGCGCCCTGCGCCGCCGCGGCGAGCGCGTCGCCCCAGGGCAGCACGGCGGAGGTCGGGTCGGCCGCCGCGAGGGCGGCCTCCGGAACGAGGAGGGCGGCGAGCATCGCGAGAGCGGCGCGGGCGGGGCTGTGCAGGATCATGGCGTCGGTTCCGTGGTGGGGAGCGGGGGGAGGGCGCGCGTCAGGTCCGGCCGAGGCGCGCCCGCAGGCGGCGCCAGAGGCGGGCGAGGGGGCCCGGTCCGGCCGGGCCGGGCCCGCCCGTCCGGACGACGGGGGCGGACGGCACGGGCCGGCGCGAGGGCGGCAGGGAGGGGGGCAGGGAGGCCGGAGGCGGCCCGGGAACGGTGGCCGGGTCGCCCCGCCGGGCACGGGGCAGGCCCTCGGCGTAGGGCGTGCGGAACTGGTCGGCCTCGGCCTGCCGCCGCGGGATCAGTTCGGGCGGCCGGTTCCACAGCAGGATCGCCGCGCCAGCCCCCGCGCGATCCCCGGCGCGCAGGCGCCGCACGACGGTCGAGCGCCGGAAGGCGTCGGTGCCGATGTTGAAGCAGAGGGAGACGAGAGCGTCGAAGGCGTGGTCGGGCAGGTCCGGCGGCACCGTCTCCCGCACGGCGGCCTCGAAGCGGGCGACGTCGCGGGCGAAGAGCGCGTCGCAGGCCTCTTCCGTCAGCGTCAGGCCGGGTGTCACCCGGGGCGGCCCCGCCGCGGAGGTATGCCTGACCCCGATCGTCCAGATGCCGGCCGAGTCGCGATAGGCGGACAGGCGGCGTCCCTCCCGCGCGATGAGGACCGCGCGGCCCGTCTGGGTGAGCATCATGGGGATCTCCGGGAATTGGATCGTCACCGACGTGCGATGGACCTCGCATCGCGCGATCGTGACTTGATCGATGTGGGAAAATTAGCCTTTCGGCTCGTGGCGGAAGTCGTCGCGGGGCGGGGCGAGGGATGTTCGCGTATCTGATCCGGAAGCTGCGCGACGCGCCCGTCTCAGACGAGCCGTTCCGCCACGTCTCCATCGAGGATTTCTTCTCGGACGAGCATTTCGGGGCGATCACGTCCGCGGCCGAGATCGCCATCGGGCGCGCCGAGGACGACCAGGGGTTGATCGAGGCCCTGCACGCCGCCGGCTACAGGGAGATCAACTTTCCCGGAACGACGACGGACCTCGCCTCCTACATCGCGTGGCACGCGAAGCGGGATCTCGACGTTCCGGAGAACGGAGCGATGACGAACCGGGACCTCTGCGAGGGCGTGGGCGTGACGCTGCGCCTGCAATCGGCGCGGACCGCCTTGATCGGCGACCTGATGACGTTCCTGCGATCCGACGCGTGGCTCGACGCCATCGCCGCCAAGTTCGCGATCGATCGCGCCGCGGTCTACGCGGATGGGGGCATCCAGAAGTACCTGGACGGATACGAGATCAGTCCGCACGCCGACATCCGGGCCAAGGCCCTGACCTACATGGTCAACATCAACCCGTCGGACCGTTCGGCGGACATCGATTACCACACCCACTACATGCGGTTCCGGCGCGAGAAGGCGTATGTCCAGGCGTTCTGGAACGGCAATCCGGATCTCGACCGGTGCTGGGTGCCGTGGAGCTGGTGCGAGACGGTCAAGAGGCAGACCCGGAACAATACGATCGTGCTCTTCCAGCCGGCGGACGACACCCTTCATGCCGTCCGGGCGCGCTACGACCATCTGGAAACGCAGCGCACGCAGCTCTACGGGAATCTCTGGTTCCACCGGAGCCGGACGACGGGCAAGCCGAGCTGGTCGGATTTCGACGTGAGGGCCAGGATCGGGGCCGCCTGACGCTCCGGTGCCGGTTCGCCGGCCGGACGATCCGAGCTCACGGCAGCTGCCCGCCGCCGAACTGCGAATCGGCCGCCGCCACGTATCCGTCCGCGCCGGTGAGGCGGGCGTAGACCTCGACCGTGTCCCCGGCTGCGAGCGTCAGCGCCGCGCCGAGGCCGAGGCAGGAGACGCCGTCCACGAGGCCGCCGGTCAGCGCCGCCCGGCCCCGCCGGCAGGGGCGCCGTTGCGATAGAGCTGGGCCTCGAAGGCGGTTGGCGCGCTCGTCCCGTTGCGCCTGTAGGCGAGGTTCGCGTGGAAGGCGTGCAGGCCCGCCTCGGCGGCGGTGAAGCGGCCCGCCGCGGCCGCGAAGGCGCCCTGATCGTTGGCCTCGGCCACGTTGAACGGGATCCGCGTCCAGGCGCCGGCCGCGAGGTAATGGTCGACATTCGTCGTGGCGGAGAACCGCGGCAGGTTGGTGAGCCGCCACCAGCGGGTGCCGTCGTGGCCCTTGAAGGCGCCCGCGTTCGCGTCGAACACGATCTGCCCGGCCGCGGTGCCGAGGGTGGGCGCGCCCGCCTGGGGCTGCAGCTCCAGGGCGCCGTTGGCGCGGAACTTCACCGCGGAGCGCCGGCTCGTGGCGCCGACCGGCGTCGTCAGGAAGTCGATGCCGGTGCCGTTGCCGGAGGCGGTGAAATCCTCCTCCGCGAAGCCGTTGAAGGCGACGACGTTGCTGGAATAGGCGCCGTCCGTGCGCCAGCCGGCCCCGAAGAAGCCGAAGAACCGGTCGAGAGCCTTGATCGGCGCCGGGTTCGCGGGCGTTCCGCGGGCGACCTGCGCCACGAAGGAGACGACCGGGGGATGTTGCCCGCCTCGCCGCTGAAGCTGTTGATCTGGACGTCCTGCGTGACGACGCCCGCCCCCGTGCCGTTGCGGAGCGTCGTGAGATGGAGACCCGCGGTCGGCGCCGCGGTAAGGCCGAGCCCGAAGCAGCCGCTGACCGGGTGCACGCTGTAGCCCGGCGCGAAGGTCGTCCCGTCGGCGCTAACCTTGAGGCCGACGAGGTCGTTGCCGAGGAGGCCGAGCAGGGCTCGCGTCTGGTAGCCACTCTGGAAGACGAGGGCGGCCTCCTCGGCGCCGGAGCGCCGGTTGAGGGTCACGCGCATGTGGCCCGAGCCCGGCGTGACGTCGTCCCACGAGAACAGGGCGGCGTCCGCCTTCACGGCGAGCCGGTTCGCCCCCGTCGGCCGCGGTGTTGATGCCGAGCCGGGTGAGGTTCTGCAGGCTCTGGAGCGTCGTGCGGAGCGGCGTCCAGCCGCCGCCGGTGCAGAGGTAGAGCTCGGCCTCGTCGACGAGGTAGGCGAGCCAGCCGGGCCGCGGCTGCAGCCCGATCCAGACGCCGTCCTCGAAGCAGGCGATCTGGCCGGACAGTCCCGCCCAGGCGCCGGTCGGGTTCTGCGCGGCGAGGAGGTAGCGGTCGCCCTCGGCCGGACTCGCCGGGGGCGCCGTGCGGTCCTTGTCGAGGCAGGCGAGCTGCACCAGCGCGTCGAGGAGGGCCAGCGCCTCGTTGTGCGTCACGTGCTTCTGCGCCTGCGCCGCCGCCAGCAGCGGCAGGGCGAGGTGGCGGGTCGTCGACATCGGGGTCTCCAGGACGGTGAAGGGGGCCGCGGGGCCGGGTCGCCGAGGCCCGAGGCGCCGGCCCGGAGGCCCGAGAGGGCCCCGGCTCGACGTCCTGGGTCAGCCCGCCCGCACGGCCACGCGGGCGCGGAGGGGGGCGCCGATTCCGGCGACCGCGCCGACCTGCGCGACCGCCGCCTCGATCTCGCGCTGCGGGCCGCCGAAATCGGCCGCTTCGTCGGTGCCCGGGTAGAGGAGGCTCGGCTGCGCAGCGGAGAGGCTGCGCAGGAGCCGCCCGTCCGCGGCGTGGATGTCGAGGCGGTAGCGCTCCGCGGCCTCGTCGAGGGGGATCTCGACGGGCTCCCAGGCGTCCGCCGTCCGCCGGGCCCGGCGGATCCAGCGGAAGCGCACGCCCCCCGCCTCGCGCCGTGCCCGCAGGCCGACCGGGCTCAAGGGGCGCAGGGCCGAGAGGCCGGCGCTCGCGACGATCTCCGTGAAGGCCGCGTCGCCGGGATCGCGCGCGGCCGGGCCGATCCGGTAGCGGAAGCTGCGCCCGGCCTCGTCGAGGCGATCGACGAGGGGCACCGGGGCGCCGTCGTCGAGGCGCACGAGCCAGCTCCCCGCCGGCGTGGTCCGTTCCGCCGCCGCCTCGCTGCCCGAGAGCCCCCGCAGGAGGCGCGACAGGCGCCAGGTGTCGGGGCCGGTCAGCTCGGCGCCCGCGGCCGAGAGGATCTCGACCGTGCCGTCCGGAGCGATCAGGGCGAACAGGTTCTGGCCGGAGAGCGCCGCCCGGTCGTCGACGGCGCTCAAGGTCGCGCCGGGGCGGAACGCGGCGTCGAGGCGCGCGCCCCGGTCGAAGCGCCAGAGCGGTCCCGGCGGCAGCGGGGTCAGCGTCCGCCCGAGGCAGGCCGGATAGTCGACGATCCCGCGCAGGGCGAGCGGCGCGCCGGGGCCCTCCGCCCGCCAGACCGCGACAGCGCCGGGCCAGGGCGTCGCCGCGACCGCGAGGGATTGCAGCACGGTCGGCTCGCCGCGGTCGGCCGGGAGGTCGAGCACGAGGGCGAGCGGCGGCCCGGGGAGCGCCGGGGGCGGCGGGCTCGGCCGGACCGGCGCCGGCCGCGTCGGCGGGGTCCCGGTCCGGTGCAGGGACACGGCGCGGGTCTCGATCCGGCGCCCGGCCGGGCCGTCGTCGATGCGCAGGATCCGGTGCGGCGCGGCCGTTTCCGGGAGCGCCACGAGGTCGCCGGGCTCGAGGGCGAGCCGGTGCGGACTCAGCCGGAACGCGGCCGTGTCGCGGGCGGCGAGCCCGGCATCGAGGAGCCCCTCGGCCAGGGCCTCGGCCTCGGCCCGCCGCGTGACGATCGCGGCCTCCAGGCGGATCTCGCGGGTCCGCCCGGCGCTCCCGCGCGCGGCCGCCGCAGCGGCCCGGCGGTACTCGGGGCTCTCCGCGTCGGTGAAGCCGATCTCGATGCGGGCGGGCAGCGCGCCGTCCTCGGCCCGCACGCGGCGTAGCGGAGCCTCGTCGTCGCTGCGCACGAGGTCGGCGGCAAGAATCGTCTCGGCGGCCTCGCGGCGGGGGCCGCGCACCCGCAAGCTTCCTGCGACCGTCGAGACGTCGAGGCCGTAGAGCTGGGCCAGCGGCTCCAGGGCGGCGCGGGCGGAGAGCGGCCGGTCGATCACGTAGCCGTCGAGGTAGGCCGAGGCCGCGATGTCGAGGGGTGCCGCGACGCCGAGATCGGCGAGGATCGCCGGGATCAGCCGGTCGAGGTCCAGCCCCTCGACGCGCCCCGTGATCCAGTGGCCGAGGCCCCAGTTCGGCGCGTCGGCCCAGATTCCTGCGTAGTCCGGGAAGGCCGGGAAGGGCCGCGCGTCCCAGGCCCAGACGAAGACGGCACCTGGCGGCACCATCGGCCCGCCGTAGACCGGCGAGACCGGGTTGTGGGCGGGATCGAAGCCCGGCACGGCGGGGTCGAAGCGGCCGAGGATCGCCTCGAGGCGCGGAGCTGGATCAGGTCGTCGCGGGAGCCGCGGGAGAGGGGCGGGGCGGCGTTCTCGGCGGATTTCGGGTCGGGGAAGACGTTCGGCCCGTTCGTGCCCTTGTCGACCGCCGGCACCCCGATCTCGGTGAGCCAGATCGGCTTGCTGCGCGGCTGCCAGGCAGTCGTGCGGGTCTCGACCCCGCCGTCGCGCTCCACGTGCGGGTTCGACCACCAGGCGACGAGGTCCTTCGCCCGGTGGATCCAGGGCTTGCCGGCGGCGCCGTCGGTGATCGGCGTGCGTGCCTGCGCCTGCCGCGCCGCCTCGCTCGCGTAGTACCAGTCGAAGGCCTCGCCCGCGCCGAGGCGGCGGCGCAGGTAGGCGCGGTCGTAGATCTCGGGCGCCTCGGCGAGGTCGGCGTGGCCCGGCCCGTCGCGCCAGTCGGAGAGCGGCGGGTAATAGTCGATGCCGACCGCGTCGATGCTGGCATCGGCGAAGAGCGCGTCGAGGGGGAAGCGCACGCTGGCGCCCCCGTCGCGCACATCGGCGCCGTACTCGGTCCAGTCCGCCGCGTAGACGAGGGCGGTTCCCGGCAGGCGCTGGCGCACGGCTCGGGCGAGGTCGCGCAGGGCCTCGACGGCGGGATAGCGCCCGCCCGCCTCCCGCACGCGGGTGAGGCCGACGAGCTCGCTGCCGAGGATGAAGCCGGAGAGGCGCAGGCCCGCCGCCGCCCAGAACGCGGCGAGGTCCGCGTAGTGCAGCACCATGCGGCGGTAGCCGGAGGGCCTCTCGAAGAAGGCCGCGACCTGCGCGCCCGCCTCCGCCGTCCCGTCCGGGCTGCCCGCGACGCCCGGTGCCGGGTCGCAGGTGATGCGCCCGCGCCAGGGATAGGCCGGCTGGCGGCCCGCGCCCGGGTCGCGCGGGTCGGGCAGGGCGTTGCCGGCCGGCACGTCCATCATCAGGAACGGGTAGAGCACGACCTTGAGGCCGCGCCGGCGGAGTTCCGCCACGAGGCGGCCGAGCCCGGCATCCGACGGCGTGCCCCCGTAGGCCGGTCCGCCGTCCGGCCCCCGCGAGACGGTGCGGGCGGCGCTCCGCGCGAGGCCCGCCACGCTCCAGTCCGCGCCGAGGCTCCGCTTGGCCCCGTCCTCGACCCGCGGCGCCACCGTGCAGCGCCCGGCCCGGAGGTCGTCCCCGAACCAGGAGACCACCACCGACACCTGTTCGAGGCGCGGGCAGAGCGCCTGCAGGGCGTCGAGGGAGGCGAGGACGTCGGTCGCCGCCTGGAGCTGGACGCGGTTCGCCGCCCGGCTCGCGCCGAGGCCGAGATCCTCCGTGACGGGGAGCGGGTCGAGCCCGGACTCAGTGGCTCCGGGAATCAGGTTGACGGCCCGGATCATCCGGCCGAGCCCCGCCACCGGCCGCACAATCTCGAAGGCGAGCTGCGGGATGCGGTTGCCGTAATCGGACAGCGGCATCCGCTCGAACACCACGTAGGCGAGGCCGCGATAGGCGGGGGTGCTCTCCGGCCCTTCCTTCGCGACGATCAGCGGGTCCGGCGCCTGATCGGCGCGGCCGGTATGGACGCGGTGCGTCAGCGTCGTCAGGTCGATCTCCTGCCCGTTCGCCCAGACCCGGCGCACGAGGGCGATCTCGCCCTCGCAGAGGCCGACCGCGAGGTTGGCGTAGTAGGCGTAGGCGGTGCGCACGGTCTTGCCGCCGCCGCTGCCCTTGGCGCCGGAGCCGCCGCGCTCGACCGTCTTCGTCGCGACCTCGAGCGGCCGCGTCGCCCAGATCAGGGTGCCGCCGATGCGGGCGCGGCCGTAGACCCGGGGCACAGGATCGCCCTCCGTCGAGGACAGGCCCGCGAGATCGGTCAGCCGCGGCCCCTCGACCTGGCGCGCGGCGGAGCCCGGCCCGAACAGCGCCCCGTCGATCGCGGCGCCCGCCGCGGCGCCGGCCACCCGCCCGATCAGCCCGCCGACCGGCCCGCCGAGCGCCGTGCCGAGGGCGGCGCCCGCCGTGGACAGGATCAGGGTCGCCATGGCGGGCTCCGGAGATGGGGAAACGAACGGCCACGCTTGCAAGGAAGTATCCGGCCGGATACGAACGCGGTTGCCGGACATCCTGCTGCCAGACACCTTCAAGCGCTGGCTGACGGGCTTGCGCGACCAGCGCGCGAAGGCGCGGATCACGGCCCGCATCCGTGCGGCGACGCTCGGCCATTTCGGCGATGTCCAGCCGGTCGGCGAGGGCCTCTTCGAGATGCGCATCCACACGGGCCGGGATACCGGCTCGACGTCGCGCGTCGCGGCGAGGCTCCTACCTGCTGCTCGTCGGCGGCGACAAATCCAGCCCGTCCCGCGAGATCCTCAAGGCCAAGGCGATGGCCGTCGATCTCGATCGGAGCTTCCCATGACATCGACCCCAGCGCGCTTCACCCCGTTCGACGCGTCCGAGTTCCTCGACAGCGAGGAGAGCATCGCGGAATACCTCGCGGCGGCTCTCGAGGATCCCGACCCGGATCTGTTCGTCGCGGCCCTCGGCGACGTCGCCAAGGCGCGCGGCATGACCCAGATCGCCCGCGAGGCCGGGCTCGGGCGCGAGAGCCTCTACAAGGCGCTGACGCCCGGCTCGAAGGTCCGCTACGAGACGGTGCGCAAGGTGATGGACGTGCTCGGCGTGCGGCTGACGGTCTCCCCGCAGGGCTGAGTCTCGGCCGCCTCCGGGAACCGGAAGGCGTGGGCGAGGTGGCGGCGCCACCAGCCGGTGAGGGCCACCTCCGCCACCGCCGCCCCGTCATGGGCGTGGATCATGGAGCCCATGCCCGTGGCGATGGCGCAGTGGCGGGCCGGCAGGTGGGCGCGGAAGGCGAAGAGCAGGACGTCGCCGGGGGCGGGCTCATAGCCTTCGCCGGCCGCCACCGGGACGAGGTGGCGGGCGGCGGCCTCCGCCAGCGGGTCGGTGCCGGGGACGGCCGATTCCGCCCAGGAAGCCGCGTAGGGCGGGGCCGCCTCGGGCTCGGGCCGAGGCAGTCGCGCCAGACGCCGCGCACGAGGCCGAGGCAGTCGCAGGCAACCCCCTTGAGGGAGGTCTGATGCCGGTAGGGCGTGCCGATCCAGCCCCGCGCGGCCTCGACCACGCTGTCCGCCAGATTCATGCGTCTTCCTCCCTCAGCCGGCGCGGAACAGGCTGCCGCCGTCGAGCACCGGGCCGCCGGCCCCGCCGGACGCCTGGCGCAGCACGAAATCGTTGCCCGGCAGGTGCGGGAAGCCGCGGAAATTCGCGGCGTTCCGGTAGCGCCCGGCGCAGGTCGCGAGGCGCTTGTCGCAGCCCGGAACCAGCGTGAAGGCGTCGCCCGGCGCGACGGCGCGGGCGGGGCCTCCCGCAGATCCAGGCGCACCCCGTCACGCCCCGCGACATGCGCCCGGATGTCGGCGGAGAGTCCCGCATTGGCGCCTCCCGTCCAGGCGAGGCGGCCGCCGGAAAAATGCGCCTGCGCGAAGCGGCCGGCGAGGCTCACCGCGAGGCTGCCCCGCTCCGGCTCGCCGAGCACGCGGCCGGTCGTCCGGACGGGGGCGAGGTCGACGGCACAGCGCGCGTCGCCGAGTTCGGCGTCGCAGGTGGCGCGGAAGCTGCGGCCGCGCTCGGCGTCGAGCCGCTCCATCAGGCTGCGGAGCTCGGCCACGAAGGCATCGCCCGCCCGGCGGATCTCGCCGAGGCTGCCGACATCGAGGAGGAGCCGCGCCTCCGGCTCCGCCCAGTCGACGAGCCAGGTCTCGACGCTGGCCCCGTCGTAGAGGCCGGCCGCGATGTCGGCCTCGGTGAGGCCGAGCGCGGTGAGCGCGCCCGCGACGTCCCCGCCCGAGACGGCGAAGCCAAGCTCGGCGCTGGCCTCCGCCGCCGCGAGGCCGGTGCGGGCGGCGTGGACGAGCCCGCCGAGGGTGAGGTCGCGGTCGTGGTCGGTGAAGCCGAGGCGCAGGCCGTCGCGGCGCGTCAGCGACCAGCAATGGCAGAGCGTGGTCGCGCCCGAGGCGAGGCGGGCCGCGAGCCCGGGGGGCAGGTCGCGCATCGGAACCTCCGGTCAGGGCACGATCTCGACGAGGGGCACCTTCGGGATCTCGCCCGCCGTGAAGGCTTCGAGGTTGACCGTGAGGTCGTCGGTGTCGAAGCGGACGGGCACGTCGAACGCGAAGCCCGCGGTGACGAGGGCGCCGGAAGGGGGCGTGGCCCCGCTCGCGAAGGTGACGAGGCCGGTCGTGGCGTCGCAGGCGAACGTCGCCTGCGCCACCTCGATTCCGGCCACCGCCACCCGCACCGTCTCGGCGACGGGCTTGGCGATCGGGCGCCGATAGGGCAGGGGCCCGCCGCCGTAGGTCTTGGCCAGCGCGAAGACGCGGGTGGTCCCATCCCCGGTGCCGAGGGGCTGGTCGGTCGGTGCGATCGCCCGGCCCGGCGGTCCGGAGCGGAAATCGACCCGGTCGCGATAGCGGAAGCCGTAGAGCCGCCCGCGCCGCTCCTCGAAGAAGCTCACGACGGCGTGCAGCGCGTCGAGGGTGCGGATGCCGAAGCCCGCGTCGTAGCGGCGCCGCGAATCCGCCCAGCGGCTGTTGCGGTGCTCCCGCCCCGAGGCCAGCGTCACGATCTCGGTGAGCCGGCTCGGGCCGCCGCTGCCGCGCAACGACACGTCGAGGGGAAAGCGCACCTCGTGGAAATCGGCTGGCATCGGGAGCTCCGGTTGGCGGCGTGAGCCCCGGGCGGCGGGGCGGTCACAGCGCGCGGCGCCCGCGGGCGACGGCGCGGGCGAGCTGGGCGGCGACCTGCGCCTCGGAGCGCCGGAAGGCCGCCACGTCGGGGGTCGCGATGTGGACGGTGATCGAGACGGGGCGCCGGTCCGCCCCGGCCGCGACGCCGAGGCGCCCGTCGCTGCCGCGCCTCAGCGGCAGGATCGCTTCAGGCCCCGCCTCGCCCATCAGGCCGGTGCCGTCGCGCATCGGGAAATAGGTGGGCGCGGCCACGACACCGCCGGCCGCGAAGGGCCGCACCCGGCCCGCGGCGATGACGCCGCCGCGGGCGAAGGCCGCCTCGCCGCCGAGGGAGGGCGTGCCGAGGAGCCCGTTCACGAGGCTGGTGATGCCCTGCTTGACCGGGTTCAGCGCCGCCTTGACGGCGAGGCCGGCGAGCTTCGAGGCGAGTGAACCGAGCAGGCTGTCGAGCTGGCGCCCCGTCCCGAGATTGCGGGCGAGCGCGGTCGAGAGGCTCTGCCCGAATTTCTGGGCGAGCCGGTCGAGGGTGTCGAGCTGCTTCACGCGGGCCGCGTTGGCGCGGTCGAGGTCGGTCTCGGTCATGGGGGCTCCGTCGTGAGCGCGGCCTGCGTCCTTGGATGATCGAGCGCGGGTCCCCTCTCCCGTCCGGGAGAGGGACAGGGTGAGGGGTGCGACCTGTCCGGAATGACCTGATCCCTCACCCGGTGCGCCGACGCGCACGCGACCTCTCCCGAACGGGAGAGGTGAGGCGGCGCCGGGACGCGGACTGCCTCACGCCCCGTCCGGAAACGCCTCCAAGAGGCGCGCGAGGTCGGCGCGGCCCGCCGCCTCGGGCCGGCGCGCGGCGCCGGCCGCCAGCGCCAGCTCCCGCGGCGTGGCGGCCCAGACGTCCTGCGGGCGCCAGCGCAGGGCGTGGAGCCCGAGCGTCAGCGCGGAATCCCACGGAAAGGCGGGGATGTCTCCCGGCTCTCGGCCTCCCGTGGCGGGCAAGGGTCCGGCGAGGGGTCCGGCGAGGGGTCCGGTGCGGGCTCCCCGAAGGCGGCGGCGAGGGCCTCGCCGAGCGCGCCGGTGACCGCCTCGATGCCGCCCGCCAGCGGCAGCCTGGCGACGCCCGCATCGTCGATGTCGTGGCCGCCCCCGCGCAGCGCCGCGCCGAGGAGCGCGATCAGGTCGCGGGCGGCGAGGCGCCCGCCCGCGAAGCGCTCGGCGAGGCCCGCGAGGTCGGGTGCGCCGAGCGCCGTCTCCAGTTCGGCGAGCGCCCCGAGGGTGAGGCAGAGGGTGAGGCGCTCGCCACCGAGGTCGAGGGGCACCTCGCCGCGGCGGCGGTTGGCCATCCGGTTGCCCATGCTCAGATCGCCGTGAAGCCGAGGGCGCCGGCCGATTCCAGCGCCATGTCGAAGGTCACCTCGCCCGCGTGGTCGCCGCGATACTCCAGCGCCGCGACTTGGAAGGGCCCTTCCAGGATGCCGAAGGAGGGCACCACGACCTGGAAGGTCTCGATCAGACCGTCGAAGAAGATCTGGCGCAGGCGCAGGTCCGAGGCCTCGTCGCGGAACACGCCCGCGCCCGAAATCGCGGCGCGGCGCACGCCCGCCCCGGCGAGCAATTCCCGCCAGCGCCCGGCCGAATCCGCGTTCGTGACGTCGACGGCCTCCGCGTTGAAGGCGATCTGGCGGGCGCGCAGGCCCGCCACGGCGACGAAGCCGCCGCTGCCGTTGCCGGCCTTGATGAGGAGGTCCTTGCCTTTCTGGGCGGTCATCGGGGGCTCCAGTCGCGCGGGGTCAGGCCGTCTCGGTGACGGCCTCGAGGGTGAGGGTGCAGCGCGCCTCGCCGCTCGCCTCGTCGCGCGTGGCCCTCAGCGCCGCGACCCGGCAGGTCACGAGGGCGTGGCCCGCGGGGGCGAGGCCGCCCTCGCTCAAGAGCGCGGCGATGCGCGCGGCGGCGTCGAGGCCGGTGCGGGCGGAGCCGGGCTTGGCGAAGACGACGAGGGCGTGGCTGTGGGCGTGGCGCGCCGCCCCGTCGACGGAGGCGTCGCGGATCTCGGCATCGCCGAACATCGCGTAGACGGGCGCGGCGCCCCGCGGCGGCTCGTCGTGGAGGCGCAGGCGCCCGCCCATCAGGCCGATGAGCGTCGCGTCGGTGGAGAGCCGCGCCAGGATCGCCGCCCTGAGGGCGAGGAGGGGGCTCGCGCTCACGGCGTCTCCTCCGGAACCTCCTCGACGCGGCAGACGAGGTCGCGGCCCGGCGGCCCGGCGGGCGCGAGGCTGCGGATCACGAAGCGGCGCGGGCCGGCGGAGAGCCGCATCGCGGGGGCGAGGCCGCTCCGCGCCCGCAGGATGATGCGGTGGGTGGCGACCGCGTCGGCGCGCCCGCCCCGCAGGCGCGTGCGCTCCGCCTCGGCCACGGGCTCGATCGACCCCCACAGGACCGGGCCTGGGACGAAGCGGCGGAGCATTCCGCCGAATCCATCCGGATCCTCCACCACGCGTTCGAGCACGAAACGGCGGCGCCGCGCCCCGAGGGCGGGCCGCGGGGAGGAGCGCATCATGGCGGGATCTCGCGGTCAGAGGGTCAGGCGGCGGAAGGGCGCGGCGAGGGCGGCGACGTCCGGCGGCAGGCCGGCGGCCGGCTCGTCCCCGCGATGCTCGAACCAGAGCGCCGCGAGGCGGCGGATCGCGAGCAGGATCGGCGGCGGCACCGGCGGCCCGACCCCGCCGTGGCCGGCCTGAAGCTCGATCGCGAGGGTCCGGCCCATGAGCGGCGGCGGAATGCCCTCGACGAGGAGGGCCGGCGCCTCGGCGAGGTCCGGCCCGAGGCGAAGGAGCCCGACCGGCAGCGCCGTCGCGGTGCCGTCGCGGGCGATCAGGCTCGCGGCCTGAAGCTCGACGACGGGGCCGAGCGGCAGCGGCAGCGTTCCGGCCGCCGGCCAGGCTGAGACGGCGAGGCGGAAGCGGCCCGGCACGAGGACGCGCCGGGTCTCCGCCTCGATCCGCGCGCGGGCGGCCGTCACGAGGGCGGCGACGAGCCCGTCCTCAGCCGTGTCGTCGGCATCGAGGCGCAAGTCGAGCCGCATCTCGGCGAGGCTCACTGGCTCGACGGCGGGGCCGTCGAGCCGTATCGGAGGCGTCGGGAGGACAGGGCTCATGGATTCCATCTCCGGCCGGGCGCGGCCGATCGGGCGGCGCGCGGGGGGCTTGCGTGTCGGGGCTCGCCTCGGCGGGTTCGCAGTCGCGCTCGCCCTCGGGTCGCTCGCCGGGCCGGCGGGGGCGGTGGTCGGGGGCCGCGAGGCGCCCGAGGCGGCCTCCGGCAGCGTCATGGTCCTGTCCTCGGACGGGGGCGTCTGCAGCGCCGTGGTGCTCGCCCCCGACACGGTCCTGACGGCGGCCCATTGCGCGGCCGGCCGGGCCGAGCACCGGGTGCATTACCGGGAGGGCGCGGAGCCGGTCCTGGTCGAGCTCGCGGGCCGGGCGCTGCATCCGGGCTACGATGCCGGCGCCATCGCCGGGCGCCGCCGCTCGATCGACCTCGCGCTCCTGCGCACGGCGACCCCGCTGCCCGCCCGCTTCGCGCCCGCCCGCCTCGCCGCGGACGGGCCGCGGGCCGGCGAGAGCCTCGTCCTGTCGGGCTACGGCGTCGCGCGCCCCGGCGCGGCGCGCACGACGGGCACCTTCCGCAGCGCGAGCCTGCCCGTGGTCGAGCCCTACGGCCCGAGCCGTATCCTGGTCTGGCTGAAGCCCGCCGCCGGCCCGTCCGGCGCCTGCCAGGGCGATTCCGGCGGGCCGATCGCGCGCGGGGACGGCGCGGTCGTCGCGGTCACGGCCTGGGTCGGGGGCGGGCCCTGCGGCGCGATCTCGCAGGGCGTTCTCGTCGGCCCGCAGCGGGACTGGCTCGACCGCACCCTGCAGGGCTGGGGGCGCAGGGCGGTCTGGGAGTGAGAGGGCGAAGGACCCGCGCTCGCGCGTCCCATGGCCTCGCGCGAGGTTCTCACCGAAGTTCTCACTCAGTGCCGCAATGCGTCTCAGCACTCCACCCTGTGGAGCATCCGCGTGCCGGCCCGACCGCTCCGTGATGCGGCCGGAGGGAACCGGAGCTTGGCCGGCCCATTGCCTTACGCTACGCTCCGTTCGACTGCCTCGAACGACTGCCCCGACTTGGACCCGGCTTGCGCGAGAGAGACACGATGTTCGCGATCCCCTTCCGCAAGGCCGTCCTCGGCGCCGCGCTGGCGCTGAGCCCCCTCGGGGCGTTGCCGGCGCAGGCCGTGATCCAGGGCGAGGTCTCGCGGGACCCGAACGGGCTGCGCGCCTCGGTGGTGCGGATCGAGAGCACGCAGGGCGAGATCTGCTCGGGAACCCTGATCGCGCCCGACCTCGTGCTGACCGCCGCCCATTGCGTGATGCACCGGGCCGGCTACAGCGTCGTCGTCGTCGACCGCAATTTCCGTCAGCGCCGCATCTCCGCCCTGGCGGCCTCGATGCACCCGGATTTCGTGCCCGGCACGACGCCGGAGGACCAGCCCGGCGTCGACCTCGCCATGATCAAGCTGGCGCAGCCGCTGGGGCCGGACTTCCAGCCCCTCGACCCGCGCGGCGCCGGCTCGATCGCCAAGGGCGACGCGGTCGACATCGCGGGGTTCGGCGTGGTGGCGGAGAACCGCCGCAACACCGCGCGCACGCTCCGCCAGGCGCATCTCGTCTCGATCGGCTCGCTGCAGGTCGCCAACCGCGTCACGGTGGTGACGGACCGGCGGCGCTTCGCCGAGACGGTGGGGGCGGGCGCCTGCCTCGGCGATTCCGGCGGCCCGATCCTGCGGGGCGGCCCCGGCGGCTACCAGTTCGTCGGCGTGGTGAGCTGGTCGAGCGGCGCCATGCAGCAGAACACCCGCCACCGCACCGCCTGCGGCGGCTTCACGGCCGTGACGCCCCTCGGCGAGCACGCGAGCTGGATCAGCGCCCGCGCCTCCGAACTCTCCCAGGTGCAGGCGGGCGAGGCGGCCGCCCGGGCCCCCGCCCGCACCGACTGGATGGCCCGGCCCGGCCGGCGGCGGTAGCGCGCCCGGAGCGGCTCGGCGCCCGGGTGGCCCGCCCGGGTGGCCTCAGAGCGCTTCCGCGAGCCCGACGATCTCGACATCGACCTCGAAATCACGGAACCGGCGGGGCAACTCCTGGGCCGCCGCTTGCGTGTGGACCATGACCTTCACGGCCCAGGCGTTGCCGCTTCTGCTGAGGCCGATCCCGACCGCGCGGTCGTCGCGCCCGCTCGCATATCGGGAGACGAAGGCGTCCTTGGCCGCCAAAGCCGCTGACTTCGAAGCCCGCAAATGCTCGCGCTGGTCAACCATGCTCAGCATCCCTCAGGGACGAGTCTGAATATCAACGCTTAACGTATCGAGAACGGCCTGGATCGGGTTCGCATAAGTGATGCCATGTGAGGTGCCCGAGTAGAGGAGCGCGATCGGGCGCCCGTCCTGCGTGACGACGAGGGCGCCGCTGTCCCCGCGCGCGGAGAATGGGCCCGTCGCGCCGCGGATGGCAACCTGCCTGTCGAAACGTGCGAAGCGGTACCCGGGATAGCCCGTGGTCACGTTGTCGATGCTCACGACCGTCACCGAGCCGCGCGTGTGGCCCGTCGTCCGTCCGACCTTCATCACGGGCATCTGGTCGATGACGAGGTCTTCGGGCTCGCCCAGCACGCAATCGGACAGGCTGCCGGCGGGAAATCCGATCCGGTCCGGCTCGTGCTCGACATCCGCGATCAGCTCGGCGAAGGCGCAATCCACGTAGTTCGTCGCCCCGGGCCTGAAGTCGATCGGGTGGTAGCGGTGCAGGCGCGCGACATGCGTGGCCGGATCCCCGCAATCGGCGCCGTCCTCGACACCGGGCTGGACGATGAGGTCGCCGGCCTGCGCGTTGTTGGAATCGGCCAGCACGTGATTGTTCGAGAGGAAGCCGAGGGTTCCTTCCTTGCGGCAGGTCGCGAAGCAGCCCAGGCTCCCCGCCGTCACGTTCACGTGACCGATGGAGGCCCCGATCCGGAGGGGGCGGCAGCGGCCGCCATTCGCCACGGATCGCGGGCTGACCGGACCGGTCACGATCAGGCGCATCTCGGCATCGCCGACGCGCCGGACCGCCTCCTCGACGATCGGATGATGCAGGAGCGTCCTGCTCTGAAGAAGCAGGGCGAGGCTCACCTGGTGCTCGCGCCGCGGATCGACCGCGAAACCCACCGCGATCATGTCGACGGGATCGAGCCGGCGCTTGAGACGTCCCTCCCGGATGCGGCTGTCGATCTCGCTGCCGAGACGGGGCAGGAACGAGCCCTGCGAGACGCCGGGCGAGAACGCCACGGGCGTCTCCTCGAACCTGAACACCTTCTCGAAGATCTCGGCCTTGGCGTTCTTGGCCCCGTCCAGGTTCATACCTGCCCAATCCCTTGCTCAAGATGCGGCATGTAAGGCCCGATCAAGAGCGAGGGAAAGGAAGTGTTCCCAAAAAAATTCACCTGAGGTTATCAAAACAAGGGATTGTGACGGGATAGAGACAAGTTTTGACAACTCAAGCGATGCGGATAGTGTCCCGTGCGGGGGCGCGGCGTGCGGCGCCCCCGCGGTCCATCCTCAGGCGAAGCGCAGGAGCTTGATCGCCTCGTGGTCCTGCACGCCGCCGCCGACGCGCTTCGTCGTGTAGAACAGGACGTAGGGCTTGGCGGAATAGGGGTCGCGCAGCATCCGCAGGCCGGCGCGGTCGACCACGAGGTAGCCGCGGCGAAAATCGCCGAAGGCGAGGGAGAGGCTGCCTGCGGCGATGTCGGGCATGGCCTCCGCCTCCGCCACGGGGAAGCCGAGGAGGGTGGCGGCCGCGCCCGCGGCCAGCGGCGGCTGCCAGAGGTAGTTGCCGTCCGCGTCCTTGAACTTGCGGATCGTGCTCTGCACGCGCCGGTTCATCACGAAGGTGCCGTTCTGGCGGTAGGCGGCACGCAGGCCGTAGACGAGGTCGAACAGCACGTCGGAGGGGGTCGAGGCCGGGAAGCCCGCCGAGACCCCGGTCGGGACGAAGCCGATCTTGCCCGGCACCCAGGCGCCGTTGGCCACCGTGTCGGCGGTGAGGAAGCCCTTCGGGCGGCTCACCCCGTTGCCCGTGACGAAGGCGGTGCCCTCCTGCTCGGCGAAGGCGGTCTCGACCTCGTCGGCGAGCCAGGCGTCGATGTCGACCACCGCATCGTCGAGGAGCGTCTGGGTCGCGGCCGGCATGGCGTAGAGCTCCATGGCCGGGAAGCTCAGCTCGGACAGGGTCGGGGCGTCGGTCTGCGGGCGCGCCGCGGTCTCGGCGACCCAGCCGGCCGCGGCCGCGGTCACCGACATCGCCCGCTTGTACTGGCCGGCCGAGATGGTGCGCACGGTGGCGAGCGCCCGGATCGGCGAGAGGGCGGCGAGCCGGCGCAGCACCTCGCGCTCGATCGCCGGCGGCACGAGGTAGCCGCCGTCGGGGCCCGAGCCCGCCGAGAGCGCCTTCTCCTCCAGCCGCTTCAGCCCGGCGCTCTCGCCGGCCCGCACGTAGAGGTCGAAGGCCGCCTTGTGCTCGGCCCCGATCCCGTCCCGCGCCGCGGCCTCGGCGCCGGCCAGCGGCGGCCGGGCACGCTCCAGGCTGATCCGGTCGAGGCGGGTGCGGGCGGCATCGAGGGCCGCGTCGATGCGGGCGAGCTTCTCCTCGGTGACCACGTCGGTCGAGAGGCGCCGGTCGATCTCGGCCAGGCGGGTGTCGTTCGTCGCCTTGAAGGCCTCGAAGGCGGTGGCGAGGTCGGCGAGCGCCGCCTTGGTCTCGCCGGCGCCCGCCTTGTTCTCCAGGGCGGGGCCGGTCTTGGTCTCGATCGTGTCGGTGCGGGTCATGAGGCGTCTCGCGGTTGTGAGAGGGGATCAGGCCCGCATGGCCGGCCGCAGCCGGATCGCGGGGCGGGGATGGGAGCGGGCCTGGAGGCTCGGGGCTCGCCGCGGCGGCGCGAGCTGCCGGGCGAGCGAGCGGATCTCGGCGACGAGGGAGCCGGCGTCGCTCCCGGCGATGCGGGCGCCGGGCTGCAGCGGGAAGGTGACGAGGGAGATCTCCCAGAGGTCGAGCGCCCGCAGGTGCCGGTAGCCCGCCCGGTCGGGCGCGGACCGCACGGTGCGGAAGCCGATCGAGAGCCCGTCGACCGCGCCCTCCCGCATCAGCGCGTCGATCTCGCGGGCCCGCTGCACGGCGAGGTTGAGACGGCCCTCGACGCGCAGGCCGCGCGCATCCTCGGCGAGGGCGATCCAGCGCCCGATCGGCTCGGCCGGATCGTGCTGCCAGAGCATGCGCACGCCCGCCGGTCCGCGGGCGCGGAGCGTCTCCGCGAAGGCGCCCGCCGCCACCACGTCGCGCCCGAGATCGGGCACGCCGAACAGGCTGGCATAGCCGGCAAAATGGCCATCCATCAGGGTACCTCGCGAGGAAGGGGCGCGCGGCGCGACGTGACGGCGCCAAGGCTGGGCTGAGTCAGCGCCGAGGGATATCCATCTCCAACAAGGGATATCCCGGAGGCATCCGTGCCGCTCACCATCAAGGACGACGCGACGGCCGAGCTGGTGGCAGAGCTCGCCCGCACGGTCGGCGTGACGAAATCCGAGGCCGAGCACGCGCTGGCGGTCGAGGCCTTCGCGCGCTTCGGCAAGGGCCGCCACCCGGCCCGGCTCAACATGGGCGATTGCTATGCCTATTCCTGCGTCCGGGCATACGGGGCCCGCCTTCTCGACAAGGGCGAGGATTTCGCGCTGACGGATCGCGCCTGAGCGACGGCCGATCACCTCTCCCGAACGGGAGAGGGAGCCGGTCGCGCCGTCGGTGTCGTCTCAGGCGCCCGGGCCGTAGCCCACCGCCTCGCGCTTCTCGTCGGGGGTGAGGAAATCCGCCGCCTGCACCCGGCGCCAGAGGGATTCGCGCTCGGGCGCCAGCGCCTCGATCGCGTCGAGGTCGGGCTCCAGGCTCGCCGGGCCGAAGGCGGGCTCCAGCCAGTGGGCGAGGCTCTCGGCGGTGCGGCGCACCAGCGGGATCACGGTCTGGCGGTAGAAGGCGCGGTTGGCCTCGGCGTAATTGGCGTGGGTGTTGTCGCCGGGCAGGCCGAGGAGGAGCGGCGGCACGCCGAAGGCCAGCGCGATCTCGCGGGCCGCGCCCGCCTTCGCCTCCACGAAATCCATGTCCTTCGGCGAGAGGGCGAGGGGCTTCCAGTCGAGCCCCCTTCGAGGAGGAGGGGGCGCCCGGCATTGCCAGCGCCCTGGTAATTCGCCTCGAGCTCGCCCTTGAGCCGGTGGAACTGCGCCTCGCTCAGGGTGCCGCCGGGGCCGCCGAAGACGAGGGCGCCGGAGGGGCGCGCCGCGTTGTCGAGCAGCGCCTTGTTCCAGGCGCCGGCCGCGTTGTGGATGTCGAGGGCCACCGCCGCAGCCTCCATCGGGGAGAGGCCGTAATGGTCGTCGAGGGGTGGAACTGGGTCAGGTGCAGGATCGGCGGCACGCCCGCGCCGGCCTGGTCGTAGTGCAGGCATCGGCCGCCGACGTCGTAGGCGTAGGAGGCGGGCCAGCCGTCGGGGCCCGGCACCACCCGCATCCGGTCGGGCCGCAGCACGTGGATCTCGCGGGGGCGCCCGTCGAGGCTGACGGCTTCGAGATACGCGTTGCCCGAGACGATCAGGTGCCCGTAGAGCGCTTCGAGGAGCCGCGCCCCGCCCTGGCGGGGGTTCGGGCGGGCGAGGAGCGCGGTCAGCGGGCGCGCGGCCTCGGCGCTCGGCCCCGTGAGGATCAGCGGCAGGGCGGCCGCCGCCTCGGCGACGAGCCGCACCGCCCGGTGCACCACCGCGTTGCGCTGAAAACCTTCGCGGACGAGCGCGGTGCCCTCCCGCGCCGTCCAGACGGCGCGCCCGTCTCCATAGAGGGCGAAGGTCGGCCCCGAGAGGGGCGCGGCCTTCACGGCCGGCACGAATCCCGCGGCACGCGCCAGCCGGGTGATGAGGTTCGGCATGGAGGATCCTTGTCGAGAGACGCCGCGGGCCCCCTCTCCCGTCCGGGAGAGGGTTGGGGTGAGGGGTGCGACCGCTCCGGATGCGTCGCATCCCTCACCCGGTCGGCGCACGCCGACTCGACCTCTCCCGAACGGGAGAGGTGGCTGCCTGCCAGTGGTCGGCGCTCGGCCTACAGCCGCCGGATGCGCGGTTCCGGCGCCCCCCGAAGCAGCAGGTGGGTCAGCGCCCAGACGAGGGCGTCGAGGCGGTCCGGCGAGGCGCCGGTGGAGAGGCCGTCGGGGCCGAAATCGCACATCTCGTCCTCCAGCGCCGGCAGCGCGCCGACATGGCGGACGCGTCCTTTCGCGTAGAGCACCGAGACGGGCTCGGCCCGCAGATACTTGCCCCGGCTCGCCCGCACCGTCGTCACCGGCACGCTCCGGTCGACCTCGCGCAGCACCGCCTCGGCCATCTCGCCGCCCTGGTTCACCTCGACGACGAGGGCGTCGGCCTGCAGCCGGTGGTAGAGGGCGAGCGCCGCCGAGGCCCAGGCCTGCGGCGCGGCCCGCGCCAGGGTCGCGTCGGCGAGCACGTAGGCATTCTGCCCGAGGGCGCCGGCCGCCACGATCCCGCAGGCATCGGCCCCGCTCGCGAGGAGGCCGGCGGATCGACCGCCACCACGATCCGCGCCAGCGCCCCGGGCGCGGCGGCGACGCGCGCCGCCTCCAGACCCTGCCGGGTCCAGAGCGCGTCCGCCCGGTCCTCGATCAGCTCGCCGTCGAGTTCCTGGCGGCCGAGGCGGGTGCCGGAATAGCGGCCGACCACCTCCGCCAGGAAGGCGGGCGCGAGGTTGTCGGCGTTGTCGACGGTCCGGGCGCGGGCCACCACCGTGCGCGGGTCGGAGAGCAGCCGCCGGATCAGCGGGATCGGCCGCGGCGTCGTCGTCACCAGCCCGCGCGGAGACCGCCCCAGGCGCAGGCCGAATTGCAGCATGTCGTAGGCGGCCTCCGGATGGCGCCACTTCGCGACCTCGTCCGACCACGCGGCCCCGAATTGCGGGCCGCGGAGCGAGTCCGGCTCCTCGGCCGAGAAGGCGGTCGCCACCGCGCCGTTCGGCCACTCGACCCGGCGCCGCGAGGGCGACCAGCGCGGCCGGGCACCCCGGTGGGGCAGCCCGAGGAGGCCGGAGGGCCCCTCGATCATCACGTCGCGCACATCCGCGAAGGTCTCGCCGACGAGGGCGATGCGGCCGACCGGCTCCTCCGTGAAGGCCGGGTCGCCGAGGGCGCTCACCCACTCGGCGCCGGTCCGGGTCTTGCCGCAGCCGCGGCCGCCGATCACCGCCCAGGTGGTCCAGCGCCCGGAACCGGGCCCGCAAGGGGGCAGCTGGTCGGCGCGGGCGAGGTGCAGCCAGTCACGGGCCAGGGCCAGCAGGAGATGGGGCGGCAGACTCTCCAGGAAGGCCGGCATCCGCCCGCTCGCCAGCGAACGCCGCATAGCGGCGCGCGATCTCCGCGCGCAGGGCGGGCAGGTCGAGGGGCGGTCCGGCCCCGTCGGCGGCCGGCTCGCCGGTCTCTGGGTCCGCTCGGCGCTCGGCATGCCCGTCTCCGTCACGCTGCGGCGGCGCCGCGTCGAGGTCGTCGAGGAGGCGCTTCAGGCCGCCGAGGTCGCGCAGCACCCGCGCGGAATCGGGCAGGGCCGCCTCCTCGCGGAGCGCCGCGTCGAACCGCACGATCTGGCGGGCGACCTGGGCGTGGAGCGCCGCCCGCAGGGCCGGGCCGGCGAACCCGTCCGCCTCGCGCCGGATCGTCCGGCCCGCGGCGGCGCGTCGGCGCGCGCTCAGCCCGTGGGAGCGGAGCAGGCCGCGGGCGGCCCCCCGGCTCGGGGAGAGCACCGCTTCGAGGTCGCGCGGGTCGATCGTCGGGTTGTGGTGGAGGCGGCCGAGGCTGGCGACGCGCTCCGGGGTCCAGGCCGTCCGCGGCTTGGCCCCGCCCGTCTCGCGCCAGCCGAACACGCGGTTCCAGCGCCGCAGGGTGAGCGGCGCGACTCCGATCTCGCCCGCGAGCGCCTTGAGGCTGCGCTGTGTGCCGCGCACCAGCGCCTCGGCGGCGGCGACGCGGTCTGGCGGGTACCGGCCGATCCCCGACATGGCGCCCGCCGTCTCGTCACACTTCTGGAGTGTTCTTGTTTTGTACAGGACGAGCGTCCCGCTGTCAACTATAAAAACCTAGTCGAAGGCATATTTTCCGAAGCACCGTCCCGGTCTTGGCCGGGGCCGGAGAGCCGCGTCCCGAACCTCCGGCGCGTCGCGGGCCGGAGGAACCGGCCAAGCGGCCCCTCAGGCCGAGGGTTCGGCGAGCCGGGCGCGATGGCGCGCCACCACGTCCCGGATCGCCGGGCTCAGCGAGGCATTCACCGGCCACGCGTCGAGCGCTTCGGCCAGCGCGTCGACGGCCCGGGCCTGGGCCGTGATCCCGTCGACGCCAGAGAGGTAATCCCAGATGGCGCGGTCCGCCTGCTCGACGGCGGCGGGGTCGTCGGCCGCGGCGAGGCCGTCGAGGGTCTTCAGGAGCGGATCGAGGGCTGTCATGGGCCTCCATATGGGGCGGTCCGGGCCGGCGGCGACGGGGCGGGACGCCATCGCGACGGGGCCGCCGGGATCCGCACGCGGCTCGGGCCGGAACGGCGCATGGCGCGGCACGTTGACCGGCGCCTGCATTGCGCACATCAGCGAGGGCAAAGGGCGAATCGGGAGAGTCATGGCAGCGGAAACACCAGCGTCCGAGATCGGCCAGGGCCGCTTCGAGGTCGGGGACGCGTTTCGGCGGTTCGCCGATTTCGTCCCGCTGATGATGTGGCGCGCCGATCCCGAGGGGCACGCGGTCCACCACAACGATTGCTGGCTCGAATTCACCGGTCGCAGCGCCGAGGAGGAGATCGGCGACGGCTGGCGGCGCGGTCTGCATCCGGACGATTTCACCCGCCACGCCGCCCTCGTCGGCGAGGCCTACGCCGCGCGCCGCCCCTTCACCGTCGAGTTCCGCCTGCGCCGCCACGACGGGGCCTACCGCTGGCTCCTCGAGACCGGCCGGCCGCTCGAGGACGATGCCGGATTCCACGGCTATCTCGGCTCCTGCTTCGACATCACCGACCGCAAGCACGCGGAGGAGCACATCGAGCGGGCGCTCGCCGAGAAGGAGGCGCTGCTCGCCGAGGTCTACCACCGGGTCCGCAACAACCTGCAGGTGATGGTCAGCCTGATCGGCCTCTACGGCCGGGCCGCGCCGGAGCCCTGCCGCGGCAGTTTCGAGGCGCTGGGCCAGCGCGTCCGGGCGATCGCGCTGGTGCAGCAGCATCTGCACGAGGCGCCCCACATCGCCTCGATCGACCTGCGCGAGTACCTGCACCGCCTCGCCTCCGGCCTCGGCCAGCTGCGGCGGGCCGGCCGGATCGGCGTCACGGTCGACGGCAGCGGCACCGGCTACGTCGAGCCCCGCACCGCCAACGCGCTCGGCATGATCGTCGCCGAGGTGGTGGCCGAGTGCCTCGACGCCACGGCCGAGACGGTGGCCTGCACCATCGCCATCACTATCGACGCCGCGGCGGGCGGCCCAGTGAGCCTCAGCATCGCCTCGGGCGCCGGCGAGGCGGCGGAGGCCGGGCGCCCGGACGTGCCGAAGCTCGGGCCGCGCCTGATCGCCGCCTACGCGGCCCAGGCCGAGATCGCCGTGCGGGGCTCCGCCTCGATGTCGGACCCCCTGGAGCTGCAGCTCCCCGAGACGCGGCTCGGCACCGCCTCCTGAAACGGCCGCGCGATTCGCATCCGCCGGCCCGCACCCCTATATCCCGTCCGACGCTGACCTCCCGACCGGCCGCCGATGCTTGCCCCCCTGCCGACCATCATCGAGAATTTCGAGTTCATGGACGAGTGGGAGGACCGCTACGCCTACGTGATCGAACTCGGCCGCGAGATGCCGCGGCTGCCGCCCGAGCGCTGCACGGAGGAGAACCGGGTCCACGGCTGCGAGAGCCAGGTCTGGCTCGAATCGCGGCTCGACGAATCCGGTGGCAAGCCGATCCTCACCCTTGAGGGCGAGAGCGATTCGAGCATCACCCGCGGGCTCGTCGCCCTGATGATCGCGATCTACGCCGGCAAGAGCCCCGAGGAGATCGCCGCGACCGACGGCCTCGACGTCTTCCGCCAGCTCGATTTCTCGAACCACATCACCTCGAAGCGGGCCGGCGGCCTGCGCGCCATGAACGAGCGCATCCAGCGGGAAGCCCACAAGCTCAGCGCCTGAGGCCCAGGGTCCGGCCCCCGCTATTTCGGCCCGCAGCCGATGCAGATGCCCTTCTGGATCCGGTCGTCCTCCTTCTGCTGCGGCGTCCGCTCCGTCCGGTCGCCCGAGGTCGTGCCGCCGGCCGCCGCGCCCGGCGGCTTGGTGCGGCCGACCGAGGAGGTGTTGGGCGCCGTGACCGTCGAGGCCGGGCCGCCGCCGGTCCCGGTCTCGGCCGGGGCCTGAGCAGCGGCGGGCAGGACCGACAGGGCGGCGAGCGTCAGGCCGGCGGCGAGGTGGCGTATCGCGGACATCGTGGTTCTCCTTCCCCGCCCCAACGCCGCAATGCGGCTCAGGTTCGCCCTCACGGCGTACCGAGGTAGCGCGCCTCCAGGTGCCGCCTGAACGAAGAGGTCCCGAGCGGCGCGCCGGTCGCCTCCTCCAGGATGGCGTCGGTGTCGAGGAGGCTCCCCCGTCCGTGCACCGTCGCCCGCAGCCAGGTCCGCAGCGGCGTGAAGTCGCCGCGCCCGAGGGCGGGCAAGAGGTCGGGCTCCGCGTCTTCCGCCGCCCGGAACAGCTGGGCCGCCGCCATCGCGCCGAGGGTGTAGGTCGGGAAGTAGCCCCAGCTTCCGCCCGGCCAGTGGATGTCCTGCAGGCAGCCGAGCCGGTCGTTCGGCACGTGGAGGCCCAGGAGGTCGCGCATCCCGTCGTTGAAGGCACCCGGCAGGTCCGCCACCGCGAGGTCTCCCGCGATCATCGCGGTCTCCAAGCCGTAGCGGAGCAGGATGTGGGCGGGGTAGGTCATCTCGTCGGCGTCGACCCGGATGAAGCCCGGCTCCACCCGCGTGTGCAGCCGGTAGAGGTTCTCCGCGTCGAAGGCCGGCCCCGTCCGCCCGAAGGTCTCCCGCAGCAGCGGCGCGAGCCAGGCGGTGAAGGGGCGCGAGCGGCAGGCCTGCATCTCGACGATGAGCGACTGGCTCTCGTGCAGGCTCATGCCGCGGGCCTCCCCGACCGGCTGGCTCCGCCACGCCGCCGGCCGGCCCTGCTCGTAGAGGGCGTGCCCCGTCTCGTGCAGCACGCCGAGGAGCGCGCGGGTGACGTCCTCCGCGTCGTAGCGGGTGGTGATGCGCACGTCGTCCGTGGCGCCGCCGCAGAACGGGTGCAGGCTGACGTCGAGCCGCCCGCGGGCGAAATCGAACCCGACGGCCCCCATCAGGGCGAGGCCGACCTGCCGCTGCAAGTCGACCGGGAACGGCCCCTCGAGGGGGAGCGGCGCCGGCTCCGCCGCCTGCCGCGCCCGCGCCTGCCCGACGAGGCCGGGCAGGAAATCCCGCAGCTCCGCGAAGAGCGGGTCGATCCGGGCCTGGCGCATGCCGGGGTCGTAGGCGTCGAGGAGCGCGTCGTAAGGCGTGAGGCCGAGGCGCTCGCCCTTCGCCCGGCCGATGTCCCGCTGCAGGCGCAGCACCTCGCTGAGCGCGGGCGCGAGCAGCGGGAAATCCGCATCCTGGCGCGCCTGCCGCCAGATCATCTCGGAGCGCGAGACCGCCCGCGAATTCGCCTCGACGAGGTCGCGCGGCACGGAGGCGGCGTGGAGGTGGGCTCGGCGCATCTCGCGCAGATTCGCCCGCTGCCAGGGGTCGAGGCCCGCGCCCTCGTCCTCGGCCCCCGCCAGGAGGTCGGCGGTCTCGGGCCCGTCAGGATGTCGTGGGCTAGGCCCTTCAGGACGGCGAGCTGGTCGGCGCGGCCCTCGGCGGCGCCGTCCGGCATCAGGGTCTGCGCGTCCCAGCCGAGGATCCCGGAGGCGTCGCCGAGGGCGTGAAGCCGGGCGAAGCGGCGTTCCAGGGCGAGGTAGGCCTGCATGCTGTCTCCTGTGCTGAACCCGGTTCCCGGCCGGGGTCTCCGGGAGCGGCGGGATCGTGCCCCACCGCGCGCCCGTCAGGGTTACGCCGCCTCCAGGACCGTGGGTAGAGCGGGGCCGGGCGCCGTCGCCGATTTCGCGGACCATCGGCCGGGCTTGGCGGGGCGGCCTCAGAAACGGCGCTTTGCGCGGCGACATCTTGAACAGGCGCCGCGTTCCGCCGGATCGACCAACGAGACGGCGGCGGCGCGCCCGGCGCGACTGTTGTGCGCGCGCATCGCGTCGGATCAATCTCCGGAGACACTGCGTGGTCGGCCTCCTGCCGCGCGGACCTTCGGTGCCGATCCTGTATTCCTGCCGCGTTCTCCCCGCTCATCCGGCATCCGCCAGGCTGCGACAGGTCTCGAAACCTCCGATCCCATGCCCGGACCCGATCTTCCCGCGCGGCGCGTCGCCCTCGTCTGCCTGACCCCACGTCCGGACGCACAGGAACTCGGATCCTTGCGCCTTCCGAGCTTCGGAATCCGGCGCATCCAGGCCGCGCTCCTGAGCGACCCCGATCTCGCCGACGCGCAGGTCGCCCTGATCGACCGCCGGGAGGACGACGTCGCGGGCTACGTCGAGGAGATCCTGGCCTTCGCGCCCGATCTCGTCGGCTTCTCGGTCTACGTCTGGTCGGCCCCGACCCTGATCGCGGTGGCGCGCGGCCTGCGCGCGCGCCGTCCCGCCCTCGCCATCGTGTTCGGCGGTCCCTCCGCCCGCTCGGCCTTCTTCGATCTCGACCCCTACCGCCCGGCGCACGCCTATCTCGACGCCCTCTGCGAGGGCGACGGCGAGGAGATCATCCGGGACATCGCCAAGCTGCCGGCCTTCTCCCGCGCCGCCTGGGAGAGCGTGCGCGGCCTGACCCTGCCGACCGAGGCAGGCTGGATCCGCACGCCGCCGCGTCCGCAGATCGCCGCCCTCGACCGGATCGCCTCGCCCTACGCGCACGGTCTGATGCCGCAGGGCGGCGTCGCGTATCTCGAGACGTTCCGCGGCTGCCCGCTCTCCTGCCGCTTCTGCGAATGGGGCTCGAAGGAGAACACCAAGGCGGCCTTCTCGGCCGACTACATCGCGGCCGAGCTCGACGCCTTCCGCCAACACGAGGCGCCGGCCGTGTTCCTGCTCGACGCGGGCCTCAACCTGAACATGGGCGCCTTCCGCAACCTGCGGCTCGCCAACCAGCGCTCCGGCTTCCTGAAGGAGGCGCTGTTCTGGGCCGAGATCTACCCCTCGGTCGTGCGCGACGAGCACCTCGCCTTCATCGAGGAGATCGGCACCGCCTATCTGGGCGTCGGCATGCAGTCGATGGATCCGGCGGTGCTGCGGCTGCACGACCGCCCCTCGGATTCGCCGCGCTTCGAGGCGGCGGTGCGGGCACTCGCCCGCGTCACCAACATCGAGTTGCAGATCATCGCCGTCCTGCCCGGCGACACGCCGGAGGGCTTCCGCCGGACCCTCGATTACGCCCTGTCCCTGCCCGCCAGCGTGCGGGTCTACCACTGCCTCGTCCTGCCCGACGCCCTGCTGACCCGCAGCCGGCCGGAATGGAGCATCGATTTCGATCCCGTCACCCTCACCATGCGCTCCTGCGCGGGCTGGAGCGAGGAGGCGGTGGCGCAGGTTCGCGCCGAGCTGCGGGGGCGGGCTCTCGCGGCCGGCGGCAAGGCCGGCGAATTCTGGTGGTCCTTCCCGCGGCAGGAGGAGCGCCCGAGCCTGCACCGGTCGTGGCGGCAGGCCGCGGCGCGATGAGCGCGCTCCGCACCGGCCGGCGCGTCGCGCTCGTCGCGCAGTATCCGGAGCGCGATCCGGCGATGCCGAGCTTCGTGCCGAATCTCGGCCTGCGCATGGTCGAGGCCTCGATCCGCGCAGCGGGATTTCCCGATCTCGCCTGCCGGACCTGGGACCTCGCGGGGGGCGATGCGGGCACGGTCGCCCGCGAGATCCTGGCCTTCGATCCCGACATCGTCGGCTTCTCGGCCTATCTCTGGTCGCTGCCCTTCCTCTGCCGGGTGGCAGCGCTGATCAAGCAGGACGATCCGGGGCGCCTCGTCGTGTTCGGCGGGCCCTCCGCGCGCCCGGTGATGTTCGCCAAGCCGCCCTTCTCGGGGTACCAGGAGGATATCGACGTCCTCGTCATCAACGAGGGCGAGGAGACCTTCCGGGAGATCGTCTCGCTGACGGAGCGCAGGCCGTCCGCCCTCGGCGCCCTGCGCGGCGTCGCCGTCAAGGAGGAGCAGGGCTGGCGCGAGACGCCCGCCCGCCCGCTCGCCGACCTCGACAGCCTCGCCTCGCCCTACGCCCTCGACCTCGTCCAGCACGGCGGGCTCGGCGTGCTGCAGACCTACCGGGGCTGCCCCTTCACCTGCTCGTTCTGCGAGTGGGGCACGATGGAATCGCCCAAGCGCGTGCGCGCGGTCGACCACCTCGACCGGGAATTGCAGGCGATCGCCCGCCACGACGTCTATGCGGCGCTCCTCGTCGATGCCGGGCTCAACCTCAACCGGAACGCCTTCCTCAACCTCAAGCGCGCCGCTGAGGAGAGCGGCTTCTTCGAGAGGCACGGCCTGATCTGCGAGGTCTATCCGGCGGCGGTGCGCCAGGAGCACCTGGATTTCCTCGGCTCGGTCAGCAACGCCTACGTGGGCATCGGCCTGCAGAGCTTCGACAACGCGGTGCTGGCGCATGTCGACCGCACCTATGACGAGCGGCGCTTCGACGAGACCTTCGGCAAGCTCGACGCCGTGGCGAGCCTCGCCGTCGAGATCATCCTCGGCCTGCCCGGCGACAATCCCGAGACCTTCCGGCGCAATTTCGAGCGCGCCCGCCGGCTCCCCTGCGCGCTGCGCGTCTATCACTGCGTGGTGCTGCCCTCCGGCCTGATGGTGCGCTCGCCCCCCGAGCACCGGCTCGATTACGACCCGGTCACCCTCAAGATGATCTCCTGCACCGGCTGGAGCGAGGCAGCGCTGCAGGCCGAGTGCCGGTTCCTGACGCGGCAGGCCACGCTCGGCGGCGGCCGGACCGGCGAGTTCTTCTGGACCTTCCCGCCGCCCCGTTGACCAGATTCGCCGGCGGATCCTATCGCCGCTCGGCGAAGCCCTGCGCCACGGCGCGGATCACCTCGGCCGCCCGCTCCGCGCCCGGCCGGTCGACGTCGAGATGTGTGGTCACGCGGATCTGGAAGGCGCCGATCGCCCGCACCCGCACGTCCTCGGCGAGGCAGCGCTCCGCGAAGGCCGCCGCCGTGACGCCAAGCCCCTCGACCGAGAAGACCAGGATGTTCGATTGACCCGCCGTCGGGTCGAAGGCGAGCCCCGGCAGGTCCCGGACCGCCTCGTGGATGAGGCGCAGGTTCGCGTTGTCGGCGGCGAGTTGCTCGATGTGGTGATCGAGGGCGTAGAGCCCGGCCGCCGCGATCACGCCCGACTGGCGCATGGCGCCGCCGAGCCGGTACTTCCAGCGCCACGCCTCCACCACGAAGTCCTTCGTGCCGCAGAGCACCGCGCCGACCGGGCAGCCGAGGCCCTTGCTGAGGTCGAGCCAGACGCTGTCGAACCCCTTCGCGTACTCGGCCGCCGGGATGCCGGTGGCGACGACGGCGTTGAGCAGGCGCGCCCCGTCGATATGGGCCTTCAGGCCCCGGGCATGGGCGATGTCGCGGATGCGGCGCATGTCGGCGAGGTCCCAGACCGAGCCGCCGCTGAAGCTCGTGGTCTGCTCCACCGAGACCAGGGCCGAACGCGGCGCCGTGCGGGCGGGCGTGCGGATCGCCGCCTCGAACTGCTCCGGCGTGTAGATGCCGGCGGGCGTGCGCAGCGCCGCCACCGAGACGCCGCCGATCGCCGCCGAACCCGCAGCCTCCGTGTTGTAGATGTGGGACTGGTCGTCGACGATGATCTCGTCGCCGGCCCGCGTCTGCACCAGGATCGCCACGAGGTTGCACATCGTGCCCGACGGCATGAAGACCCCGTCCTCCTGTCCGAGGAGCGCGGCCACCCGCTCGCACAGGGCCCGCGTCGTCGGGTCGGAATCCGACTGCTCGTCGCCGACCACGGCGCGGGCCATCGCCTCGCGCATGCCGGGGGTCGGTCGCGTCTGGGTGTCGCTGTAGAGATCGATCGTCACGGGGCTACACTCGTGGTGGCTGTCATCCGATATGCGGTCCCCCGCGCGAGCGGGCGGGCCGACGTCCTAACAAGCGGGCGGCCTGATGCCCAGGGTCGCGACGGCGGCTTTAACCGAATTGAATTTTGTATTACAAATTCAATTCGAGGCAACAAGCCCGCCGGCGTCAGGATCCGGTCCGGCGGGCACACGGGAGGATGGGATGGGAGCGACGCCCGAGCCGGCGACGAGCCAGAGGGCCGCCGCGCGCAACGATGCGGGGCTGACGCGGCGCCTCGCCGAGGCGCTGCAGGGCGAGGTGCGCTTCGATGCCTTCACCCGCGGGCGCTACGCGACCGACGCCTCGATCTACCAGATCGTGCCGGCGGGCGTCGTCTTTCCCCGCAACGGGGCCGACATCGCCGCGACGCTCAAGATCGCGGCAGAGCACGGGGTGCCCGTCATCCTGCGGGGCGGCGGCACCTCGCAGAACGGCCAGCCGATCGGGCGCGGCCTCGTCGTCGATTGCTCACGCCACTTCAACGGGGTGCTGGCCTACGACGCGGAGGGCGGCACCATCACGGTCGAGCCCGGCATGGTGCTGGAGCGCCTGAACACGCGGGTGAAGGCGGACGGCTGGTTCTTCCCCGTCGAGCCCTCGACCGCCACCCGCTGCACCATCGGCGGCATGGCCGGCAACAATTCCTGCGGCGCCCGCTCGCTCCGCTTCGGCAAGATGAGCGACAACGTGCTCGGCATGGAGGCGCTGTTCCACGACGGCGAACCCTTCGGCTTCGGGCTCACCGGCAACGAGGCGAGCGGCGCAACGGGCGGCCCCCGGGCGGAGGATCTTGCCCGGCGGATGCGGGCGCTTGCCGAATCCGAGCGCGCCGAGATCCTGCGCATGTACCCGCAGGTGCAGCGGCGCGTCGGCGGCTACAACCTCGATGCGCTGATCGAGGCGCGCCCGAACCTCGCCCATCTCCTCGTCGGCTCGGAGGGGACGCTGGCCGCGACGACCTCCGTCACCCTGAAGCTCTCGCGGCTGCCGACGCACCGGGTCATGGGGGTCTGCCATTTCCCGTCCTTCCGGGCGGCGATGGAGACCACGAAGGCGATCGTCGACCTGAACCCCGTCGCGGTCGAGCTCGTCGACAACAACGTGCTGGTGCTCGGCGCCGACATCCCCCTCTTCCGCACGACGCTCGCCGACATCACCCGGGGCAAGCCCAACTGCCTGTTGCTCGCCGAGTTCGCCGGGGACGACCGCGACGCGCTGCTGGCCGACCTGAAACGCCTCGACGCCTGCATGGGCGACCACGGCTTCCCCGACGCCGTGGTCGAGGTGCCCGAGCCCGCCCGCCAGAAATCGGTCTGGGAGGTGCGCGAGGCCTGCCTCAACATCATGATGTCGATGAAGGGCGACGCGAAGCCCGTCTCCTTCATCGAGGATTGCGCGGTGCCGCTGGAGCACCTCGCCGACTACACCGACGCGGTCACCGAGGTCTTCACGAAGCACGGCACCCGCGGCACGTGGTACGCCCACGCCTCCGTCGGCTGCCTGCACGTGCGCCCGATCCTCAACATGAAGGAGGGGGAGGACGTCGCGAAGATGCGCGCCATCGCCGAGGAGACCTCGGAGCTGGTGCGCCGCTACAAGGGCTCCTACTCGGGCGAGCACGGCGACGGCATCTCGCGCTCGGAATATGTCGAGCCTCTGTTCGGGTCGCGCCTGACCCGCGCCTTCGAGACGGTGAAGGATTCCTTCGACCCGCAGAACCGCCTCAACCCCGGCAAGATCGTGCGGCCGCTGAAGATGGACGACCGCTCCCTGATGCGCTTCCAGCCTGGCTACGCCGTGAGCCAGCCCCTGCAGACCGCCCTCGACTGGTCGGAATGGGGCGGGTTCGGCGGCGCGGTCGAGATGTGCAACAACAACGGCACCTGCCGGAAGCTCGCGGGCGGGGCGATGTGCCCCTCCTACCGGGCGACGCGCGACGAGCAGCACCTCACCCGCGGCCGGGCGAACTCCCTGCGCCTCGCGATCTCCGGCCAGCTCGGCCCGGAGGCCTTCACCAGCCCCGAGATGAAGCGGACGCTCGATCTCTGCGTCTCCTGCAAGGCCTGCCGCCGGGAATGCCCGACCGGCGTCGACATGGCCAAGATGAAGATCGAGTTCCTGCACCATTACCACGGCCGGCACGGGTTGCCCCTGAAGGAGCGGCTCGTGGCGGAGATGCCCCGCTACGCCGGCATCGCGGCCAAGCTCGCGCCGCTCCTCAACCTGCGCGACCGCTACGCGCCGCTCGCGCGCCTCTCCGAGCGCGTCGCCGGCCTCTCGGCCCGGCGCAGCCTGCCGCGCTGGCGCCGGGCCTGGGCCGAGACCGGCGAGGCCGCCCACCCGCAGGACGTCACGGGGGATTTCCGCGACCTCATCCTGTTCGGCGACACGTTCAACCGGGCCTTCGAGCGGGAGAACCTGGAGGCGGCCGAGCGGGTGCTTGCCGCCGCGGGCTACCGCCTGCACCGGGTCTTCCCGGCAAAGGGCCGCCGGCCGCTCTGTTGCGGGCGCACCTACCTTGCCTCCGGCCAGACCGACCGGGCCCGGGCCGAGGCGCGGCGGACGCTGGAGACGCTGCTCCCCTTCATCCGCGCCGGCGCCCGCGTGGTCGGGCTGGAGCCCTCCTGCCTCCTCACCTTCCGCGACGAGTTCGCCGCCCTGCTGCCCGGCGAGTATGCGGGCGTGCTCGCCCGGAGCAGCTTCCTGTTCGAGGAGCTTCTCGCCGCCGACCTCGCCGCCGGGCGCATCGAGCTGCCGCTCGCCGACCAGGGCGGCCGGGTCGCGCATCTGCACGGGCACTGCCATCAGAAGTCGTTCGGCGTGATGGGCTCGGTCGAGACCGTGCTGCGCCGGGTGCCGGGCCTCGAGGTGCGGCTCATCGAGTCGAGCTGCTGCGGCATGGCGGGCGCCTTCGGCTACGGCGCCGACACGATCGACGTCTCCTTCGCGATGGCCGAGCTCTCCCTGTTCCCGACGCTGCGCAAGGCCGGCCCGGACGATCTCGTCGTCGCCGACGGCACGAGCTGCCGCCACCAGATCCACGATGGGCTCGGGATTCACGCAGAACATGTGGCCCGCGTGCTTGATCGCGCGCTGGTCCCTCGACACTGATTTCGGCGGAGCCTAAACGTAGCGTATGATCTCGACCGTGCTCTCCGACCCAGTTGCCCGATGAATAAAATCGATCCGGGTCTCGGCATCAGCCGGCGCTACCTCCACGACGAGGTCGCCGACCGGATGCGGGAACTCATCCAGTCCGGCGAGATGGAGCCGCGCGCCCGCATCAACGAGGGCGAGCTGACGGAGCGCTTCGGCATCTCGCGCACCCCCTTGCGTGAGGCGATCAAGATCCTGGCGACCGAGGGCCTGCTCGAACTCCTGCCCAACCGCGGCGCGCGCGTCGCCAGCATCTCGCAGGGCGAGATCGAGGAGATGGTCGAGGTCATCGCCGGCCTCGAGGCGACGGCCGCGGAACTTGCCTGCCGCCGCATCACCGACGAGGAGGTCGCGGCGATCGAGGTCGAGCATGCGGCGATGGTCGCGGCCTGGAAGGCGGCGGACGAGGCGGAGTATTTCCGCATCAACCGCAGCATCCACGAAGCGATCATGCAGGCGAGCCGCAACGTCACGTTGTCCGGCATCTACATGAGCCTGTCGGGGCGCATCCAGCGCTCGCGTTACAAGGCGCACCAGACCGCCGAGCAATGGGAGCGGGCGGTCCGCGAGCACGAGCAGATGGTCAATCTCCTCCATGCCCGCGACGGGGCCGGTCTGTCTCCGCTGATGCGCGAGCACATCCGCGGCAAGAAGCAGGTGATCGCCGCGAGCTACGGCGAGGCCGACGGCTGAGGCCGGGCCGGCCGGCTCTCGCGCGGTCGGCTCTCGCGCGGTCGGCTTGGCCTCACGCGGCCGCGTTGTTGATCGAGCGCATGTTCGCCACGAGGTCGGCGAAGCGGTCCCCCTGAACCACCACATGCGCGCGCAGGACCTCCGCGGCCCGCGCCTCGTCGCCTGAGACGATCGCGTCCACGATCGCCGTGTGCTCGGCGAGCGACTGCGTGAGCCGCTGGCGGGCGCGCAGCTGCAGGCGGCGGAACGGGGCGAGGCGGCGGTGGAGCGTGCGGGCCTGCTCGCACAGGAACTCGTTCCGGCAGGCCCGGTAGACCACCGTGTGGAAGACGTAGTTCTCTTGGTAATAGGCCTCGGTGTCGCCGGCCTCGGCGGCGCGGGCGCAGGCCGCGAGCGCCTCCTTCAGGGCCGCCTCGTCCTCCGGCACCAGGCGGCGGGCCGCGAGGCGGCCGCAGGACGCCTCGATCTCCGCCATCGTCTCGAACATCGCCAGCAGGTGCTGCGGCTCCGGCGCGCTCACGATCGTGCCCCGGCGGGGCTTGGTCTCGACGAGACCGGTCATCGCGAGCTGGATCAGGGCCTCGCGGATCGGCGTGCGCGACACCCCGAATCGCTCGGCGAGCTGGACCTCGTCGAGGCGCGCGCCAAGGGGGAGGCGACCGTCGACGATCTCGTCCTCGATCGTCTGTTTGAGGCGCTGGGCCTGGCTCATTGCGGTATCCTCCCGAGCGGCAGCATTTTCCGGCCGCCGCCATTATGCAAGGGAGTTGACAAAATATACAAGTCGGTCTTTTCTGAATACCAGAAGGCGCATTCAGTATAAATATTGCGCTGCACAAGATCGGCGCCGCATCGCGCGCCGCGGGAGAAACACGCCATGCCTCTCACTCGACGCCACATTCTCGCCTCGGGCCTCGCCGCACCCGCCCTCCTCAAGTTCGGTCTCGGCGCCGCGCAGGCGGCCACCACCCTCAAGCTGTCGCACCAGTTCCCGGGCGGCACGATCGACGAGGGCGATTTCCGCGATCGCATGTGCCGCAAGTTCGCCGCGACGATCGCCGAGCGCGCGAAGGGCGCCCTGGAGGTGCAGGTCTATCCGGGCTCGTCGCTGATGAAGACGAACGCCCAGTTCGGCGCGATGCGCAAAGGGGCGCTCGACATGTCGCTCTATCCCTCGCCCTACGCGGGCGGCGAGGTGCCGGAGCTGAACATCGGCCTGATGCCGGCCCTGGTGACCTCCTACGCGCAGGGCGTGGCCTGGAAGAAGGCGCCGGTCGGCCGGAAGCTCACCGAGATCCTCGATTCCAAGGGCATCATCCTCGTCTCCTGGGTCTGGCAGGCGGGCGGCGTCGCGAGCCGCGAGCGGCCGCTCTACGCGCCGGCGGACGCCAAGGGCCTCAAGGTCCGCGGCGGCTCGCGCGAGATGGACCTGATGATGAAGCAGGCGGGCGCGGCCACCCTCTCGATCCCCTCGAACGAATCCTACGCCGCCATGCAGACGGGCGCGTGCGATGCGGTCATCACCTCCTCCACCAGCCTGATCTCGTTCCGCCTGGAGGAACTGGCGAAGGCCCTCACCTCCGGCCGCGAGCGCTCCTACTGGTTCATGCTGGAGCCGATCATGATGTCGAAGATCGTGTTCTCGGGCCTCCCGAAGGACCAGCAGGACCTGATCATGTCGGTCGGCGAGGAGCTCGAGGCCTTCGGGCAGGCCGGTGCCAAGGCCGACGACACCCGGGTCGAGGAGGTCTTCACCAAGGCCGGCGCCAAGGTCCAGAACCTCGACGAGGCGACCATGGGCAAGTGGCGCGAGATCGCCCGCGAGACCGCCTGGAAGGACTACGCCGGCAAGAACGCCAATTGTGCCGAGCTCCTCAAGCTGGCGGAGCAGGTGTCATGAGCCACGCCTTCGACGCGGCCTCCGCCGCCGCCGAAACCCACAGCACCCCGGAGCCCCGCATCCCGGGGCTCCTCGGCACGCTCGATCGGGGCGTCAAATCCGTCAACCACGTGATCATGCTGCTCGGCGGCGTCGCGCTCGTCTGCGCCTGCCTCGTGCTGAGCTACAGCGTGGTCATCCGCTACGTCCTGCACGAGCCGACCGACTGGCAGGACGAGATGGCGGTGTTCCTGATCGTGGGCGCCACCTTCTTCTCCGCCGCTGCCGTCCAGGCCAAGCGCGGCCACGTGGCGATCGAGGCCCTGACCGGCCTCCTCTCGCCGCGGCTGAACCGGGCCCGCCTGCTGATGGCCGACGTCATCAGCTTCGTCTTCGTGGTGTTCTTCGCCTGGAAGAGCTGGTCGCTCCTGCACGAGGCCTGGGTCGACGGGCAGGTCTCGCAATCGACCTGGGGCCCGCCGCTCTGGATCCCCTACTCGCTGATGGCGGTGGGCATGAGCCTGCTCTCCGTGCAGTTCGTCCTGCAGATTGCGGAGGCGATCCTCTACGGCCCCGACAAGGCCGGCTGGGCCAAGCCGAAGATCGGCGTCGGCGCCGACATCAACCGGGACCTGAAGGACCGTCCCGACCTGACGCCGAGCGGCCCCGACGTGATGGGCACGCAGACCACGGGGAGGCACCAATGAGCGTCGCGGCAATCGGCTTCCTCTACGCGGGGGCGACGCTGAGCGTGATGCTCGCGGGCATCCCCATCGCCTTCGCCCTCGGCTTCGTGGCGCTGGCCTTCATGGTCGCGTTCATGCCCGGCTCGTCGCTCGATACCGTGGCGCAGAACGTCTACGAGGAGATGGCCTCGATCACGCTGCTGTCGATCCCGCTCTTCATCCTGAAGGGGGCGGCGATCGGCCGGTCGAAGGCCGGCCAGGACCTCTACTCGGCCATGCACGCCTGGATGCACCGCATCCCCGGGGGCCTCGGCATCGCCAACGTCTTCGCCTGCGCGCTGTTCGCCGCCATGGCGGGTTCGAGCCCGGCCACCTGCTCGGCCATCGGCTCGGCGGGCATCCCGGAGATGCGCAAGCGCGGCTACTCGCCGGGCTTCGCCGCGGGCATCATCGCGGCGGGCGGCACGCTCGGCATCCTGCTGCCGCCCTCGATCACCATGATCCTCTACGCGGTGGCGGCCGAGCAGTCGCTGGGCCGGCTCTTCCTCGCCGGCATCGGGCCGGGCATCCTCCTCGTCGCGCTGTTCGCGGGCTGGGCGGTCTACCGCTTCCGCTCGGAATTCGCGGCGGCGAAGGTCGCCTACGAGCGCAACGGCACCGCCTCGCCGATCCTGGCGGAGGACAAGTACAGCATGCGGGAGCGCTTCTCGACGCTGCCGCGGGTGCTGCCCTTCGTCATCCTGCTCACCGGCGTGATGGTGGCGCTCTACGGCGGCTACGCCACGCCCTCCGAGACGGCCGGCCTCGGCGGCCTGCTGGCCCTCGCCCTGATCGCGGTGATCTACGGCGTCTGGCGCCCGAAGGACGTCAGCCCGATCCTCACGGCGACGCTCCGGGAATCGACGATGCTGATGCTGATCATCGGCATGTCGCTCCTCTACGCCTACGTGATGAGCTACCTCCACATCAGTCAGGCGGCGGCGGCGGCGATCGTCGCCATGCAGCTCTCGCCCTGGCTCCTCCTCGTCACGATCCTGCTTCTTGTGATCGGCCTCGGCTTCTTCCTGCCGCCGGTCTCGATCATCCTGATGACGGCGCCGATCATCCTGCCGCCGCTCAAGGCCGCCGGGTTCGACCTCGTCTGGTTCGGCGTCGTGATGACGATCACCATGGAGATGGGGCTGATCCACCCGCCGGTGGGCCTCAACATCTTCGTCATCAAGAACATCGCCCCCGACATCCCGCTCTCGGACATCATCTGGGGCACGCTGCCCTTCGTGATCCTGATGGCGGTGGCGATCCTGATCCTGTGCCTCGTCCCCGGCATCGCCATGTGGCTGCCCAATACCCTCCTGCCGACGACGCGGTAGCGGGCGCAGGCGGAACGCTTCGCGCGAGCGGCCCGGACCGGATGGTCCGGGCCGTTTGCGTCCGCGGCCCTACCGCCCCGTCCAGTGCGGCGGGCGCTTGGCGAGGAAGGCCTCCATGCCCTCGCGGAAATCCTGGCTCATGTAGCATTGCAGGATCAGGTCCTCGCCCGCGCCCGTATCGCCCTCCTGCAGGCGGCGCAGGCCCTCCTTCGTGGCCTGGAGCGTCAGCGGGGCGTGGCCGGCCAGCAGCGTCGCGAGTTCCGCCGCGCGGCCCTCGAGCGCCTCGGCGTCGGCCACCACCTCGGTGACGAGGCCGACCGCCAGCGCCTCGTCGGCGCCGACGAGGCGGGCGGTGAACAGGATGTCCTTCACCCGCGCCGGGCCGATCAGGGCCGAGAGCCGCTTGAGGTTCCCCTGCGACAGGCAATTGCCGAGGGTCCGCGCGATCGGGAAGCCGAAGCGGGCGTCCTGGGTCGCGATCCGCAGGTCGCAGGCCGCGGCGATGGCGGCGCCGCCGCCCGTGCAGGCTCCGGCGACGGCGGCGATCGTCGGCACGCGCAGGCGCTCCAGGGTGCCGAGCACCCGGTCCATGAAGCGCTCGTAGCCAAGCGCATCCTCGGGCGTCTTGAAGCTGCGGAACTGCGCGATGTCGGTGCCGGCGGCGAAGGCCTTCTCGCCGGCGCCCGTCACGATCAGCGCCTTGACCGTGGGATCCTCCGCCACCTGCCCGCACAGGGTGATCAGCCCCTCGTACATGCCGAAGGTGAGGGCGTTGCGCGCCTGCGGCCGGTTGAGGACGATGCGGGCGATGCCGGCCTCGTCCTTCGTGAACAGGAGTTCCTCGGTGGGGGAGGTCGGGTCGGTCATCGTCGCAGGATCCCTGATTCGCGTCCGCCCTTCGTTGCGCGGAGGGCGGCGTCCGTCGTTGCGGCTGCCGCCCCGCCTATCACGCCTGCGTCTCGCGCACGACGCCGCGCGCGATCAGGTCGTCGATCGCGGCCGCGTCGTAGCCCGCGTCGGCGAGGATCGTGCGGCTGTGCTCGCCCAGCAGCGGGGCGGGCCCGTGGACGCGGCCGGGCGTGGCGGAGAACTTCACCGGCAGGCCGAGGGTCCGCATCCGGCCGGCGCGGGGATGGTCGACCTCGACCACCATCTCGCGGGCGAGGGTCTGCGGGTCGCGGTGCATCGCCGCCACGTCGAGGACGGGGCCGGCCGGCACGCCGCCGGCCTCCAGCCGCGCGAGCCAGTCCGCGGAGGGCGCGGTCCGGAAATGCGGGCCGAGGGCGTCGGCCAGCGCCTCGCGGTTCGCCATCCGGTCCCGGTTCTGCGCGAAGCGCGGGTCGGCGGCGAGGTCCTCCGCCCCGAGGACGGCGAGGAGGCGCAGCCAGTTCGTCTGGTTCGCCGCACCGATCGTGATCCAGCCGTCGGCCGTCTCGAAGGCCTCGTAGGGGGCGTTGAGCGGGTGGGCCGAGCCCATCGGGCCCGGCGCCGCGCCTGTCGCCATACTGATCGCCGATTGCCAGTAGGTCAGCGTGATGCCGGCCTCGAACAGGGAGGTGTCGACGACCTGCCCCTCGCCGGTCTTCAGCTTGTGCGCGTAGGCGGCGAGCACGCCCATGCCCGCCAGGATGCCGGCGGTGATGTCGGTGACCGGCGGGCCGCACTTCATGGGCGGCCGGCCCGGGCCCTCGCCGGTGATGCTCATGAGCCCGCTCATGCCCTGCGCCACGAGGTCGAAGCCCGCCCGCTCGGCATACGGCCCGGAGCGGCCGAAGCCGGACAGGGAGCAGTAGATCAGTCCGGGGAACTCCGCTCTCAGCGTCTCGTAGCCGAGGCCGAGCCGCTCCATCGTGCCGGCCCGGTAATTCTCGATCAGCACGTCGGCCTCCGCGAGGAGCCGGCGCAGGATCGCCTTGCCGTCCTCGCTCTTGAGGTCGAGGGCGATGCCGCGCTTGCCCCGGTTCATCATCATGTAGGCCGCGCTCTCGCCCGCGATGGCCGGCGGCACCGAGCGGCGCGTGTCGTCGCCGCCCTCGATCTTCTCGACCTTGATCACCTCGGCGCCCATGTCGCCGAGCATCAGCCCGCAGACGGGCCCCGCCATGATGTGGGCGAGCTCCACCACCCGCACGCCCGCGAGCGGGCCAGATCTCTGCGGCTTCGTCGTCGCTGTCATCGCGTCTCCGTACGGCCTGCCCCCGCGCCGGTCCGGCCGGGGACGCATCGATCTGGCATGCCATAGCGAGCCGGCGGCAGGGGGCGCAACCGCGGACGGAGCGAGGCCGCGGGAGCGGCGAGAGCCGAACGGCTGGACAGCGCGAGATTGCATCTCTAGGGTTGGAAAAATAACCTAGAGTAAAATTTGGAGACGACCCGCATGAGCACCTGTCGCGGCAGTAACGGCGACACCTGGGAGATCTACCAGTCCGGCGGCCAGTGGCGCTGGCGCCGGACCGCCCGCAACGGCGAACCCGTAGGCGCTTCCACGGAGGCGTACGTGAACAAGAGCGACTGCATCGCCAACGCGCGGCGCAACGGCATGGATTGCGACCCGAAATAGGGCCCATCGCCCTCCGGCCCCGCTACGCCTCCGCCTCCGGCCCGTCCCGTGCTAGGGGCAGGCCGGAGAACCGGATGGAGCCGCCATGGGAAGCCCGAACACCCTCGGAAGCCGGAAGGCCGTCACCGAGCTGCGCCGCGCCGGGGCGATCGCGATCCTCACCCTCGCCTCGCCGCCGGTGAACGCCCTCTCGGAAGCCCTGCGCCTCGGCATCCGGGACGCGGTCGCGGTGGCCGAGGCGGATTCGGAGGTCTCGGCGATCGTGCTGATCGGCGCCGGCCGGATGTTCTGCGGGGGCGCCGACATCACCGAGTTCGGCCGGCCCTGGCAGGGGATCGGCCTCGGCGCGCTCCTCGACGCGGTGGAGGATACGGAGAAGCCGGTCGTCGCCGCGATCCACGGGATGGCTTTGGGCGGCGGCCTCGAACTGGCGCTCGCCTGCCATTACCGGATCGCGACGCCCGCCGCCCGGCTCGGCCAGCCCGAGGTGAAGCTCGGCCTCGTGCCGGGCGCGGGCGGGACGCAGCGCCTGCCCCGCCTGATCGGCACCGAGAAGGCCCTGGCCATGATCGTCTCGGGCGAGCCCGTCGACGGGCCCGCCGCCCGCGACCTCGGCCTCGTCGACGCGATCGCCCCGGAGGATCGCTTGGAGGCGGAGGCGGTGGCGTTCGCTGAGCGGCTCCTCGCGGAGGGGCAGGGGCCCCGCCGCGTGCGCGAGGACGACAGCCGCCTGGAGCCCGGCCGCCTCGGCCTGTTCGCGGCGGCGCGGGAGGAGGCGGCGCGCCGCTATCGCGGCTTCGAGGCGCCGCAGGCCTGCATCGCCTGCGTCGAGGCTGCCGGCACGCTCCCCTTCGCGGAGGCGCTCGCCTTCGAGGAGCGCACCTTCTTCGCGCTGATGAGGAGCGCGCAATCGATCGCGCAGCGCCACGCCTTCTTCGCCGAGCGCGAGGCGGCCAAGATCCCGGATCTGCCGGCGGCGACGCCGAAGCGGCCGGTGCGGCAGGTCGCGCTCGTCGGCTCGGATCTCGCGGGGGCCGGGTCCTCCGGGGCGGCGGAGGGCCCGGCCGCGCGCCTCGCCGCGATCCTCTCGCAGGACGCCGGGCTGACGGTTCTGCGCGCCGCGGGAGCGGCCCCGCCCGATCTCGCGAGCTGCGATCTCGTCCTCGCGGCGCGGATGCGGGACCTCGCGCCCCTCGACGCGGGCCCGGAGGCGATCCGCGCCGTCGCGGCCGACGCCCCCGATCCCGCCGCCCTCGCGGCCGGATCGGGGGCGGAGCGGGTGCTCGGGCTTCACCCCGGCGCAGCCTTGCCCGGTGCCCGCCTCCTCGAGATCCTGCGCGGCCCGGCCACGGCGCCGGACGTGCTCGCCACCGCGCTGGGCCTCGCGCGGGGCCTCGGCCGGGTCGCGGTGGTGACGCGGGGCGGCTTCATCGGCCCGCGCATGCTCGGGCGCCTGCGGCAGGAGGCCGGCCGCCTCGTCCGCGAGGGCGCGAGCCCGGAGCAGGTCGCGCGCGTCCTGACGGAATTCGGGCTCGCGGCCGCCCCGCTCGGGCTCGGCGCCGTAGCGCCGGACGGCGAGCCGGTCGCCGGACACCACCGCCGGGCCGTCTCGGACGACGAGATCCTGGAGCGCTGCCTCGACACCCTGGTCGATGCGGGCGCGCGGATCCTGGAGGCGGGCGAGGCCCTGCGCGCCTCGGACATCGACGTGGTCTGGCTCGCGGGCTACGGCTGGCCGGCCTACCGGGGCGGCCCGATGCACGGGGCGGACGCGCAGGGACTCCCCGCCCTGCGGGACCGCCTGCGCGCCCGCGCGGACAGCCACGGACCCGACCACGCGCCCTCGTCCCTCATCGAGCGCCTCGCCGCGGAGGGTGGCCGCTTCGCCGACCTCGACCGAAGGCCGGGGTAGGGCGGGCGCGACGCGATCCAGATCCGGCCCGGCAGAACCCGCAGGGGACGGCCTTGTCGTCCGTACGGGGCTCGCGCGACGAGGTCCGCGTCCTCGCAGGCGGATCGCCGGCCCCGAACGGCCGACGCTGGCCGAGGGCGGACCGGCGGTCTTCGGGCGAGCGACCGGGGCACGCGGTGCGTCGGCAGGTGGAACGTCCGTGCGCGCAAGCCCGCCTGGAACGCCGACCTACGGCGTGATCAGGATGGCGCCGCCGATCCGACGCTCCTCGGCGGCGCGGTGGGCCTCCACGATCTCCTCGAGGGAGAAGCGTCCTCCGATGTCGACGGTGACGTGGCCTCGGGCGATGGCGTCGAACAGGTCGGCCGCATTGGCGCGGAACGTCGCCGCATCGGCATTGTGGGGGAAGACGGAGGGTCGTGTCAGGAAGAGACACCCCTTCTTGTTGAGGAGCTCGGGGTCCACCGCTGGAGCCTTGCCGGACGAGGCGCCGTAACAGACGACGAGGCCGAACGGCGCCGCGCAATCGAGGGACCTGATCAGGGTGTCCTTGCCGACGGCATCGTAGACGACGCGGGCCTTTCGGCCCCCGGTCGCTGCCAGGAAGGCTTGCGGCCAATCCGGGTCGTTGAGGTCGACGACATCCACGCAGCCGGCCGCGAGCGCCGCCTCGCGCTTTCGTGGCGAGCCCGTGGTCCCCACCACCGTCGCGCCCAGCGCCGTCGCCCAACGGGTCAAGATCTGCCCGACACCGCCGGCGGCCGAGTGCACGAGCAAGAGGTCGTTCGCCTGCACCGCGTGCGTCTTGCGCAGCAGGTACTGGGCCGTCATGCCCTTGAAGAGGAGGGTCGCCGCAGCCGCGTCGCTGACCGTGTCAGGCAGTGCGACAAGCTTGTCGGCCGGCACGTTGCGAAGGTCCGTATAGGCGCCGACGCCGGCGTTCATGTAGGCGACCCTGTCGCCCGTCCGGATGCCCGTGACGCCGGCGCCGAGCGCGTCGACGACGCCCGCCGCCTCGAAGCCCAAGCCGGTCGGCAGCGGGAGCGGATAGATCCCCTTGCGTTGGTAGATGTCGATGAAGTTGAAGCCGATGGCGGAGTGCCTGACCCGCACCTCGCCCGGCATCGGTACCGGAAGCTCCTCCGACACGACCGACATCACGTCCGGCCGGCCAAATTCGGCGAGGGTGACAACGCGTCTTGAGGTCATGCGAGGGCGGCTCCATGAGAGGGCGCGATATCACACACGATCTCAGGTACGATGCAAGTCATACCTTGCGAGCCGCGCGATGCCCGATGAACTCAGCCACCCGACCATGGACGAGATGGACCTGGGAGCGATCTTCGCGGCACTGGCCGACCCGCTCCGTCGCCAGGTGGTCATGACGCTCGCCGCCGACCCGGACGTCGTCCGAGACTGCAGTTCGTTCGACCTGCCGGTCACCAAGGCGACGCGCACCCATCATTTTCGCGTGTTGCGGGAAGCGGGCCTCATCCATCAGGTCGATCAGGGAAACAGCCGCACCAACCGGTTGCGCGCGGCGGAGTTGCGCCGGCGTTTCCCGGCGCTCGTCGACCTTCTCCTCACGGAGGCCCGATCCCGAAAGGCCTGAATTCGAACCGGATCTTCGTCACGGGTGATGCGCAACGCCTTCGATTTTTGCCTCGAAACGGGCCTTCGCAGCGTCGCGGCAGGAGGGCCGGAGGGGGCAAGCTTCCATGACGCCGAGCCTGCGAGAGCATCCGGCCCTGCTAACGCTGATCGGACAAGCCCTATCGGCAAGCCCTATCGGAATGCCCGTCCAAGCCTTAGCTTACGACCATGTTCGATGATCAGGCCCAGCTCGATCTGCGACTGGAGCGCGTCGGTGAACGCCTGGCAGCGGCTCGGTCTCTCGACGATGTCGTGGCTGCCTTGGGCCAGTCCGCAAGACTGGCGATCGCCTGTGACGGCATCGCCGTCGTCCTGCGGGATGACGGCTGCTGCAACTACGTTGCCGAGGACGCCATCCAGATGCTCTGGAAGGGCCAGCGCTTCCCGCTCGAGGCGTGTGTCTCGGGCTGGGCGATGCTGAATGCGGAGACGGCCGTCGTTCCGGACGTGAGCTTCGACCCGCGCGTCCCGGTCGCGCCCTACCAGAACAAGGCGATACGCAGCCTCGTGATGGCCCCGATCGGCTCGCCCGAGCCGGTTGCGGCACTCGGCGCATACTGGTGCGCGCTGACGTTCCTGGATGAGGGGACCGTTGCCCGCGTCGAGGCCGTGGCCGGTCTAGCCACTGAGGCCCTAGCCCGGATCCAGACAGGCAGCACGCAGCTCTCGCGTCGGCAAGCCTCGGCCTGATCGGCGGCGAGATCCACAACGCCCAGCCCGCGAACGTTCGCGTCGGAGAGGCCGCGCGCGTCTGCCGGACGACCCGAAGGGGCGCTGTGCCGCGTGTCGGTTGCCGGGCAGCGCCTCAACGACGGCTCACCACCCGGGAGCCAGCACCCGGCGCCGGGCAGAGCCGGTCGCGACCGGCCGTTACCCCGCCTCCGTCGCATAGAACCCCGCGAGGAGCGGATGGACGTAGTGGCGCTCGGCCGCTGCCGCGTCGATGCCCTCCGCCCAGGCGTCGAGCTCGGACGCGGCGTCGATCATGCTGTTGACGACCTGGGCGGCGATCGCCGGGTCGCAGGCGCGGATCGAGCCGTCCGCCACCCCGTCGACGATGGGGAAGGCGACGCGGTCCCAGAGCCGGTGCATCGTGCCGGTGACGCCGCCGCGCAGGTTGTCCGGCAGGGCGCCCACCGCGATCCAGCGCAGCAGCGGCCCGGATTCCGAGAGCTGGTGGCGCACCAGCGCGCAGCTCAGCGCCCCGAGCCGCTCCCAGCCCGTCCCCCCGGCCGCCTCCGCCGCGTCCTGCGTGCGGCGGATCCGGTCGAAGGTGCGGGTGAAGCAGTTGGCGACGAGGTCGTCCTTGTTGTCGTTGTGGTGGTAGAACGAGCCCTTGGTGACGCGCAGCTGCGCCGAGATCTTCTCCACCGAGGCGCCGCGGTAGCCCTGCTCGTTGATGAGGATCGTGGCCGCGCGCAGGAAGGCGTCGGTCGGCCCGGCCTCCGGCGCCGGCACCTCGACGCGGCGGGTGGGCGGCCAGGGACTTTCCGGCCCCGCGAGGCCGCGCAGGAGGAGATCCGCCACGCGCTCCGCGACGCGGGCGTAGTCGTCCGGCTCGTAGCGCTCGATCCAGACGCGCAGGGTCTGCACCACCGAGACGAGGAGGTGGGTGCGGGCGTTGCGGGCGATCCGGTCGAGCCCGGGCAGCGCCTCCGGTCCGACGAGCAGCGCCCGCATGCGCCGGTAGAAGGCGTTGTAGGCGGCAAACACCGTCCCGGCCTGCGGACTCGGCAGCGCGCGCACGTCGTGGAAGCGGATCAGGGCCGGCCGCTCGCCCGCGGCCATGGCGGCGAGGCCCCGCGCGTAGCGGTCGAGGAAGCCGCGCAGGCGCGCCTCGGGCGTCGGCTCCGCCTCGGCCTCCGCGATCAGCGCGTCGAGCCACGCGATCTTGGCCAGGAAGCAGGCCGCCGCGAGGTCCTCCTTGCGGCGGTAATAGTAGGTGATCGAGTTCGTCATCAGGCCGACGCTGCCCGAGACATCGGCGAGTGAGGTGCCGCGGATGCCCCGCTCGTTGAAGCGCTTGGCCGCCGCGTCGAGGATCGCCTGGCGCTTCTCGGCGAAGCGCTTGGTCTGCCGCGGGACGGAGCTGGTTGTGTCCGACATACTGAGGGTTGAGCATGGGCGCGCAGGGCTGACAAGCGCGCCCGCGCGGACGGCACCCTTGCGCATACCGCGGACACGAAAACGGGGACCGACCGGCCCCCGTCCCGCAATCCGCGCGGGCGCGGCGGATCAGACCGGTGCGGGCTCCAGCCGCCCGGCCGGAACGGGCGCGGGCTCGGCCAGCACCGTGCCGCGCGGCCCGATCCACTGGCCGACCCAGCGGCGCTGCCAGAGGACGAGACAGCCGAGCACCAGGGCCGCGAAGGCGGCGTAGCCGACGAAGCCGAGGGCGAAGGAGCCCGTGTACTGCTTGGACAGACCCATCACGTTGGGCAGGATCGCGCCGCCGAGCGCGCCGACCTCGCCGATCATCGAGCCGGCCACCGCCGTGTTGGTGGGCCAGCGCAGCGGCACGAGCTGGAACAGCGCGCCGTTGCCGGCGCCGAGCGCCGCGAAGCAGAGCATGAACAGGATCGTGGTCAGCGCGAGCGAGGGGGCCGAGGTGAGGAGCAGGAAGGAGGCGATGGCCGCGAGCAGCACCACGGTGAGCACCAGCACGCCGCCGACCCGGTCGGCGAAGTAGCCGCCGACGATGCGGATGCCCGAGCCCATGATGGCGGCGAGCATGGTGAGGCGCCCGGCCTCGACCTTGGTGACGGCGAACTGCTCGTAGAAGAAGGTCGGCAGGAAGTTCGACAGGCCGATGAAGCCGCCGAAGGTGATGATGTAGACGAGGCTGAACGCCCAGCCGTCCTTCTGGAACAGGCAGGCGACGTGCTGGCGGAAGGATTGGTGCTCGCGGTCCGGCGGCTCCTTGGCGAAGACGATCATCACGACGAGGGGGATCAGCATCACGACGCCCGCGAAGCCGTAGACGGCCTGCCAGCCGTAGGCCTGGGCGAGCGGGGGCGCGAACAGCACGGCGAGCACCGTGCCCGAGTTGCCGGCCCCCGCGATGCCCATGGCGAGGCCCTTGTGCTGGGGCGGGAACCAGCCGGAGCCGAGCGACAGGGCGACGCCGAAGGAGGCGCCGGCGATGCCGAGCAGCACGCCCATGGCGAGCACGTCGTTGAAGGTGTGGACCAGGAAGAAGCCGAAGGCCATCGCCGCGATGATGAGGCTCATCTCGGTGATCGCCGCGTTCTTGCGGCCGATATACTGGGCGAGCACGCCGAGCGGGAAGCGCATGATCGCGCCCGCCATGATCGGCAGCGAGATCATGAACCCGGTCTGGGCCGGGCTGAGATGGTAGGTCTCGGTGATGAACGGGCCCATGGCGCCGTTCAGGACCCAGATCGCGAAGCAGAAATCGAAGTAGAGGAACGCGGCGAACAGGGTCGGGGGGTGACCCGACTTCATCACGGTCTTGAAGCTGGCCATTCGAAGGTGCTCGTCTCTTGGTGCGGCGCGCGCACGCTGCCGCTCTGCCGGGGAAGCCGGACTCACACCGTCCGCATTGCGGGGCGCCGTTGCCCCGCGCGCCGCGCCGGGGCGCGACGGGGGCGGCAAAGCAGCAAATGTGCCAGAGGCATGGACGGGAGAATGGCTGCGCTCAGGAGCGGACGGCGCCCGGGCCGCTGCGACGATCCGGATGTTTGCTGCACCGCAAGGCAGCCTGCCCAGGAAACGGGCGGTAACCCCGCCCACCTTTCCCGGACACGAGAGGTCGAGTGCGCAGGAGCGCACCGGATGCGGTATTCAGGTCTTTCCGGAGAAGGCGCACCCCTCACCCGGTCGGCTGACGCCGACTCAGGCCTCCCGGATGGGAGAGGGGGACCGCGCCGGCCTCAGCGGCAGGCGGTGACCGTCCGCACGATCCAGCCCTCGCCCTCCTGCCAGAGCTTGCGCCGGCTGCGGGTGCAATTGGCCGCCGGGGCCTCGCCGGCGGTCCAAGTGACGGCCGGGGCGCCCCGGGCACCTTTGCGGACGCCTGCGTGGGCGCAGCGCGCGCCGCGGCCGCCGGCTCCGCGGCCGCCGGCTTCTTGCCCGCGCGCGCCTCGGCGGGGGCGACCATCCACGATGCGGCGAGCGCGAGCGCGAGGAAGGTCGCGCGGACGGGCCGAGACAGGAGAACCGGCACGGGACGAATCCAGGATGGGGAGACGGCGAATCGCGGTTGGATATGCGCTCGCCCCGACCGCCCCGCAATCGCCGCGACCCCTCTTTCCCCATGCCGTCATCCGAAATGGTGAAGAGGAGCCTCACCCGGAAGGTGTAGGTCCGGCCGGGCCTGTGTCGGATCGGTAACGTTGCCCGCGCGACGCGGCCCGGCTCCGCGTCGCGGGACGTGACGGGCGAGCCCCACATTTGCTAAGGCAGGTCAAGACCGAGCTTGGCCGCCGCGCTCGGACGGCGCGAACTCGGCTCCAAGGCCCGGTTCCAAGGCCCGCCGCCCAACCACGGTCGGACGACGGCACGGGCCCCGAAGGGACGTTTCGCATTCCATGTCCAGACTGACGCGCCGCACGCTGCTCACAGGCTCGATGACGAGCCTCGCGCTGCTCCATTCCACGATCCCCGGCCTCGCCCAGGGCGGGCCGCCGCCCGAGGACGCGATCGACGGCTTCGGCGGCTACGACGACGACCGGCTCTACCGCGACGAGGCCGGACAGCTCTACCGCCGCCGCGGCGGCCAGTACGTGCCCTATTCGGGCCGCGAATCCTACGGCCGGCCGGTGCCGGGCACCGAGCGCGCCCCGCCGCCCCGCCAGAGCGCAGACGAGGCGCCCCCGCCGAAGGGCGCGCCGGTACCCAAGCTCGGCGAGAACCGCCCGATCGACGACGGCCCGATCGACTTCGCCCGCGCCTATGCGGGGATCGCCGACGACGCCTTCCCGATCCAGCCCTTCAACTGGAAGAAGGCGAACCCGGTCTTCCTGCGCCAGGAGGTCTCCTTCAACGGCCGCTACGAGCCCGGGACCATCGTGGTCGATCCGCGCGCCCACCACCTCTTCCTCGTCCAGTCGGGCGGGCGGGCGCGGCGCTACGGGGTCGGCGTCGGCAAGCAGGGCTTCTCGTGGTCGGGCAACGCGACCATCAACTCGAAGCAGGCCTGGCCGGACTGGTACCCCCCCAAGGAGATGATCGCCCGCACGCCGAAACTCGCCCGCGAGGTCAGCCAGCTCCAGAGCGGCCTCGGCGTGCCGGGCGGCACCCGCAATCCGCTCGGCGCCCGGGCCCTCTACCTGTGGCAGGGGAACAAGGACACGCTCTTCCGCATCCACGGGACGCTGGAGCCGACCTCGATCGGCCACAGCGTGTCTTCGGGCTGCATCCGCATGATCAACCAGGACGTGATCGACCTCTACGGCCGCGTCGGCGTCGGCACCAAGGTAGTGGTGATCACCTGAGGAGTCAGTCGCCCGTGTGCTCGGCGATGTAGCGCCCGAGCGCGCTCGCGGCGTTGAGCATGTGGGCGCGCATCCGGCGGGCGGCCGCCTCGCCGTCGCCCTCCGCGATCGCCGCCAGGATCTCGCCGTGCTCGATGCGCGAGCGCTGGATGCGCTCGCCCTGGCGGAGCTGCGTCCGGCGGAAGGCCGCGAGCCTTGTGCGGATCGCGAGCGCTTGCTCGGCCATGAAGGCGTTGTGGGTCGCCCGGTAGAGCGCCTCGTGGAAGGCGCGGTTGAGGGCGTCGTAGGCGTCGACATCCCCCGCCTCGACCATGGCGCCCGCGCTCTCGTGCAGGTCGAGGAGCCCGCTCCGCTCCAGCGGCGTCATCCGGTAGGTGGCCAGCCGCACGCACATCGCCTCGACCTCGGCGGTCGTCTCGAACATGTCCATGATGCGCTCGGGCGTCATCCGGGTGACGACGACGCCGCGGCGCGGGCGCACCTCCACGAGGCCGCTCACGGCGAGCTGGCGCAGGGCCTCGCGGACCGGCGTGCGCGAGGCGCCGAAGCGGTCGGCGAGGTCCTGCTCGTCGAGCGCGATGCCGGCCGCCAGCGTGCCCGCCGCGATCTCGTCCGTCAGCGCGTTGCGGATCTGGTCCGAGAGCAGCCCGCGCGCTCCGACACTCTCGTCCATGGGGCCTGTCCGATCCTTCCGACGGAGGCCCGCCTGTATGCGAGTCTCCCTATACGTCCGCCATCCGTATCACGAACCCCGTACATCCGGCAGTCATGTATACGAAAAATTTGACTTCCGGCCCGCACGGGCTCAGACAGGGAGCCGTACCGGCCGTCCGGATGCAGAGCCGCCCCGATCGAGGGTCCCTGTATGCGGATGAGCCCACGATCAGGGAGCGGATCGGATGTCGGGCTGGCGCCAGGAGCGTGCGGAGCGGGACGCGCGGATCGAGGCGGGGCGCGCCCACGCCTCCGGGAAGGTCGTGCCGGCCGGGCGCGCGGTCGATCTCCTCGAGGCGGTCCTGCGGCCGGGCGACCGGGTCTGCCTGGAGGGCGACAACCAGAAGCAGGCGGATTGCCTCGCCCGGGCACTGAGCCTCTGCGACCCGGCGAAGGTCCACGACCTGCACATGGTCCAGTCCGGCATCGTGCTGCCGGAGCACCTCGACATCTTCGAGCAGGGCATCGCGAAGCGGCTCGACTACTCGTATTCCGGGCCGCAGGGCGGGCGTATCGCCCGGATGCTGTTCGGCGGGCAGATCGAGCTCGGGGCGGTCCACACCTACCTCGAACTCTTCGCCCGCTACTTCGTCGACCTGACGCCGCAGGTGGCGCTGATCGCGGGCGTCTCGGCGGACCGGGACGGCAACCTCTACACGGGGCCGAACACCGAGGACACGCCGACGGTGGTCGAGGCCACCGCCTTCAAGAACGGCGTCGTCGTCGCGCAGGTCAACGAGATCGTGGAGCGCGTGCCCCGCGTCGACATCCCGGGCGACCGGATCGACTTCGTGGTCGAGGCCGACAGGCCCTTCTACGTCGAGCCCCTCTTCACCCGCGATCCGGCCGCGATGACCGAGACGCAGATCCTGATGGCGATGATGGCGATCAAGGGGATCTACGCCGAGTACGGCATCCGCCGCCTCAACCACGGCATCGGCTTCGGCACGGCGGCGATCGAGCTGCTGCTGCCGACCTACGCCGAGAAGCTCGGCCTCAAGGGCAGGATCGCCACCCACTGGGCGCTCAACCCGCACCCGACCCTGATCCCGGCGATCGAGTCGGGCTGGGTGCAGCAGGTCCATTGCTTCGGCTCGGAAGTCGGCATGGACCGCTACATCCGCGAGCGGCCGGACGTGTTCTTCACGGGCGCCGACGGCAGCCTGCGCTCGAACCGGGCCTTCTGCCAGACGGCCGGCCTCTACGCCTGCGACCTCTTCATCGGCTCGACGCTCCAGATCGACCTCGCGGGCCATTCCTCCACGGTGACGCAGTCGCGGGTGGCGGGCTTCGGCGGCGCGCCGAACATGGGCTCGGACCCGCACGGGCGCCGCCACCCCTCCGACACCTGGATGAAGGCGGGGCGCGAGGCAGAGATCGTCGGCGACCCGGCCCTGATGCGCGGGCGCAAGCTCGTGGTGCAGATCGTCGAGACCTTCGGCGACAAGCTCGCGCCGGCCTTCGTCGAACGGCTCGACGCGCTGGAACTCGCGAAGAAGATCGGGCTCGAACTCGCCCCCGTGATGGTCTACGCCGACGACGTCACCCACATCGTCACCGAGGAGGGCATCGCCAACCTCCTCCTCTGCCGTACGGCGGACGAGCGCGAGCAGGCGATCCGCGGGGTCGCGGGCTACACCGAGGTCGGGCGCGGGCGCGACCGCGCCATGGTCGAGTCGCTGCGCGCGCGGGGTATCGTGCGCCGCCCGGAGGATCTCGGCATCGAGCCCCTCGACGCGGACCGCTCGCTGCTCGCGGCCAAGTCGATCAAGGATCTCGTGCACTGGTCGGGCGGCCTCTACGACCCGCCGGCCCGGTTCCGGAACTGGTGAGGACGCGGGCGATGCCGCTCACCGCCGGAACAGGTTGCGCCGGACAGGGCGCGGGTCCCCTCTCGTTCCGAGAGGGACAGGGTGAGGGATACAGGTTCGTCCGGACGGGTCGCACCCCTCACCCGGTCCGCATCCTGCGGACTCGACCTCTCCCGAACGGGAGAGGTGGTGCGGCGCGTTTCCCCGGTCGGATCCGGAATCGAGGAAGGCTGACGCCATGGAAAGACTGACCTTCCGGCACGCCACCAAGGCGCCGCTCGCCGGGGCGAAACCCCTCGCGATCACCGGCGTCGTCGCCTCGGGCAACCTCGAAGTGCTCCTGGAGCGGACCCTGCCGCCCGATGCCTGCACGGTCGAGATCGAGACGCCGATCCACGGCTACGGCGACGTCTGGGAGGCGGTGGTGGCGGATTTCGTCGCCCGCGCGCAGCCCGGGGGCCTGCGCATCACGATCAACGACGGGGGCGCCCGCCCCGACACGGTGTCCCTGCGCCTTCTCCAGGGCGCAAGGCTGATGGAGGCGTGACGTTGAGCGAGCGCATCACCGATCCCCGCGCCGCGAGCTGGTACGAGGCGAGCGCGCGGGCCCGCCTCGACGGGCTGCTCGACCCCGGCAGCTTCACCGAGATCCTCGGCCCCGAGCAGCGCAGGATGAGCCCGCACCTGCCGCTCTTCGACCTGCCGCGGGCCTTCGACGACGGCATGGTCGTGGGCTCCGGCCGCCTCGACGGAAGGCCGGTGCTCGTCGCCGCCCAGGAGGGCCGCTTCATGGGCGGCGCCTTCGGCGAGGTGCACGGGGCCAAGCTCGTCGGGCTCCTGCGCGCCGCCCCGGCGCTCAAGCCGGCGGCCGTCCTCATCCTGTTCGACACCGGCGGCGTGCGCCTGCAGGAGGCCAATGCCGGCGAGACCGCCATCGCCGAGGTGATGCGGGCGATCGCCGAGGTGCGCGCGGCCGGCATCCCCGTGATCGGCCTGATCGGCGGCCGGGCCGGCGCCTATGGCGGCGGCGGCCTCATCGCCGGCACCTGCTCGCGGCTCGCCGTCTCCGAGGGCGGGCGCATCAGCGTCTCGGGCCCGGAGGTGATCGAGACCAACAAGGGCGCGGAGGAGTTCGATTCCCGCGACCGGGCCCTGGTCTGGCGCACCATGGGCGGCAAGCACCGCCGCCTGATCGGGGGCGCCGACGCCTTCGTGGACGACACGGTGGCGGCCTTCCGCGCGGCCGCCCTCGACCTGATCGGCCGGGCCCCGGCCTTCGACCTCGCGACGCTCGAGGCCGAGCAGGCGCGGCTGGAGCGGCGCCTGTCAGATTTCGGCGATTGCCGTGACGCGACCGAGATCTGGGGCCGGCTCGGCGTCAACGATCCGGCCGAGGTGCCCGGCCTGACGGCGGCCGATTTCGACGCCCTCGTCGCGGGATTGCGGGAGACCACCCATGACGCTCGCTGAGATCCTCGCCTCGCTCTTCCCCGAGGGCCACGACGTCACCGTCGCGGACGGCCTCGTGAGCGGCGACGGCCCCTTCCGGAACGGCCGGCTCGCCGTCGTCGGGATCGACGGCAACACCCCTCTCGGCGTCGAGGGCGCCGCCCGCCTCGCGGGGTCCGTCCTCGACGTGGTGCGCCGGGGCGGGGGCACCCCGATCCTCGTCGCCATCGATTCCGACAGCCAGCGCATGAGCAGGCGCGACGAGCTCCTCGGTCTGAACGAGTATCTCGCCCACCTCGCCAAGTGCCTCCTACTCGCCGACCGCAGCGGCCACCCGACGATCGGCCTCGTCTACGGCCACACGGCGGCCGGCGCCTTCATCGCGACCGCGCTCGCGACCCGGGTGCTGGCGGGCCTGCCCGGCGCCAGCCCGAGCGTGATGGACCTGCCCTCCGTCGCCCGCGTCACCAAGCTGCCCCTCGACCGGCTGGAGGCGATGGCCAGGGACACCCCCGTCTTCGCCCCCGGCCTCGACAACATGGTGAAGACCGGCGCCGTCCACGCCGTGCTCGATCCCGCGCAGCCGCTCGGGCCCCAGATCGCGGGCCTGATCGACGCTCTGCCGGCCTCCGACACCCGCGACGCCCTCGGCGCCGAGCGGGGCGGGCGGCCGGTGGCGCAGGCCATCGCCGCCGAGGTGGCGCGGGACGCGAGCCTTGGCTGACGCCTTCCGGCGCCACGATCTCCTCGACGTGGAGCCCGGCGCCTGGGAGGCGGCGCTCGCGAGCCGCACCGACCTCGACGGCGCTCCGCAAGTGGCGGACTGGGTTCGGCGGGGCTTCCCCGTCATCGTGCGGCGGCGCCATCCGGGCGAGGCGGCGGGACCCGTGCCGGTCGGCCTCCCCCTTCCGCCCGCCGACGGGAAGCGCCGCATCGGCCTCGCCCTGCCGCCCGGATCGGTGCAGGCGCGCGCACCCGTCGCCGCGGCGCGGGCCGTCGCGGCGGCCCCCGAGGCATGGCGGCCGGTCCTCGAAGACCTCGACGGCCTCGGGCGCCGCCACGGCGTCGTCCCGCACCTGTTCGGCGGGCTCCTCTGGCAGCACCTGACGGGCCTCGCCTACCTCTCGGCCACCTCCGACCTCGACCTGCTCTGGCCCGTCTCCGGCGCCGTGCCGCCGGGCCTCCTCGACGGCATCGCGGCGATCGAGGCCGGGGCACCGATGCGCCTCGACGGCGAGATCCTGCTGCCCGACGGCAGCGGCGTGAACTGGCGCGAGCTGCGCGCGGCCGAACCCGGCGCCAGCGTGCTCGTGAAGGGCATCGACCGGGCCGCCCTTCGCCCCGCCGACGCCGTGCTGGCCGGGGGCGCGGTTTGAGCGCGCTCGCGCTCCGACGCGCCTCCGAGCGGGGCGACGACCGGGCCGCTGCCATCGGCCGGCTCGCGGTCGAGGCCCTGCGCCTCGAACTGGAGACCTATCCGAAGCCCGGCCTCGTCAGCCACGTCGACAGCGGCAGCCACGCGGACATGGAGGCGGCGACCTTCCGGGCGAGCGCCGCCGCCCTCGAACCCTGGTTCGCCGCCCTTGCCCGGGCTGGCGAGGCGGGCGAGCCGATGCCGGCCCTGCGCCGCCTCGGCATCGCGGCCGAGGCCGAGATGCGGGCGGCGACGGGCGGCGTGAACACCCACCGGGGCGCCATCTTCGGCCTCGGCCTGCTCTGTGCTGCCGCGGGCCGGGACCCGGCAGAGCCCGCAGAGCCGCAGGGGCGGCTCGGCGCGCGCGTCCGGGCGCGCTACGCGGAGGGCATCCTCGACGGGCCGGAACTGCTCCACGCCCCCGGGGCACGGGCACGGCGGCGGCACGGAGTCGGAGGCGCACCGGCCGAGGCGGCTGCGGGGTTCCCGACTCTCTACCGCGTCGGTTTGCCGGCTCTGCATCGGGGGCGCCGGCTGCGGCCCGGCGATCCGGAGGCGGCCCGCGTCGAGACCTGCCTCGCGCTGATCGCCGCGCTCGAGGACACCAACCTGCTGCACCGGGGTGGCACCGAGGGCTACGCCTTCGCGCGCGAGGAGGCTGCCCGCTTCATCGCGGAGGGCGGGGTGGGCCGCGCGGATTGGCGCGTCCGCGCCGAGGCGCTGCATCGCGGCTTCGTCGCCCGCAACCTCAGCCCCGGCGGGGCGGCCGACCTCCTCGCCATGACGCTGTTCGTCGACGCCGTCGAGGGGGGCGGGGCGTGACCCTCGCCGTCCTGCTCTCCGGCCAGGGCGGCCAGCATCCCGGCATGTTCGACCTCACGGCCGATCTGCCGGAGGCGGAGGCCATCTTCGCGGCGGCCGCTTCCCTCCTCGGCGACGATCCGCGCGCGCTGGTTCGGGCGGGCGGTCCCCGCCTCCACGAGAATCGCGCGGGGCAGATCCTCGTCTGCACCGCGGCGCTCGCCGCATGGACCCTGGTGCGGGACGCGAGCCCGGCGCGCAGCCTCGTCGCGGGATACAGCATCGGCGACCTCGCCGCCTGGGGCTGCGCCGGCCGGTTCGCGCCGGAGACGGTGCTGCGCCTCGCCGCGGCGCGCGCCGAGGCGATGGATGCGGCCGCCGCCTCCGGACAGGGGCTCGCCGGCATCCGCGGCCTGCCCCGGTCACGGATCGGCGCGATGGCCGAGGCGCGGGGCTGCCACCTCGCCATCCTGAACGCACCCGACAGCGTGGTGGTGGGCGGGGCGCTGCCGTCCCTGGAAACCGTCTGCACGGAGGCGTTGGCGGCCGGCGCCCAGCGCGCCGTGGTGCTGCCCGTGCACACGCCCTCGCACACGCCGATCCTGGCCGGGGCGACGGCGGCGTTCCAGGGCATCCTCCGGAGCGCGCCCGCGACGCGGCCGCCCCGCGGCGCCCCGCGCCTCCTCAGCGGCCTCGACGGCGCGCCCGTCTTCGACGGGGATGCCGGACTGGAGAAGCTCGGCCGGCAGATCTCGCACACGATCGACTGGGCCGCCTGCCTGGAGGCGGCCCGGGAATACGGCGCGACCCGGGTCCTCGAACTGGGGCCCGGCCACGCGCTGGCCACGATGGCGCGGGCGGCGCTGCCCGGGGCCCGGATCCACGCGCTGGAGGATTTCCGCTCGGCCGCGGGCGTCGCGGAGTGGCTGCGGGCGGACTAGGAGTGGAGGGCGTCGTCGTCCGCGTCCTCGTCGATGTCGAGGAGGAAGACGATGTCGGCCTCGTCCTCGTCCTCCTCGGATTCGGCGTGGCGCGGGTCGGTCTCGAAATCCGCGTCCGCATCGTCCTCGGCCAGCGCGTCCTCGAAGACCTCGATCTCGTCCTCGGTGGCCGGGCGCACCTTCAGCTCGGAGGTGCCGTTCCAGAGCGGGCGGCCCTCGCTCGTCATCGCCTGGATGTCTTCCTTGAAGCCGTCGCAGGTGAAGAGGTCGCGCGCCACCTCCTCGGTGCCGTTGATGACCGCCACTGCGGTTCCGTCGATCTCAAGGGTGAACATGGGCGACTCCCTGTCTGCCGAGGCGCCCGTGTACGAGGGTTGCCGGGCCGCGCCAAGACGTCTTGGCGCCGTCCCGGCATGCTCGTGTGATGGCGGCGCCGGGCGCCGGCTCGGCTCGCGGCGATCGCGGCGTCAGGCGCCGCCGCCGACCCGCGCGATGGCGCGCTTGACCACGCCCTGCACCTCGGGGTTCGACAGGAACAGGTCGTGGTTGATGAGCCCGCCGCCGTAATCGGAGGCGTCGGCCACCCGCACGCCGAGCGCCTCGAGCCGCTCCCGGTCGGCGGCGCCCGCGCGGACGACGCCGCCCGCGATGGTGCTCGACAATTCGAGTGCCCGGTCGTTCGTGGAGGAGATCACGGTGATCTTGTTCACGTCCGGCCCCAGCCGCTCGACGCCCTTCGTGAACAGGTCGATGTCGATGTCGGGCGCGGCGAGCACCACGGCGCCGATCCGGGCCATCGCGGCCTCGCCCGCCTCGGCCCGCAGCATCCGCAGGGTCTCGAGGGTCAGCAGCGTGCCCATCGAGTGGGCGACGAGGTTGATGCGGCCGCCGCTCGGCGAGGCGGCGAGCGCCTTGAGCAGGTCCTCGAACGCGTCGCGGGACCAGAGCGCGCTCTCGCGGTCGTAGCCGTAATCGAAGGTGGCCGCCGCGGAGGGCCAGGTGAACAGCCCCGAGACGCCGCGGAAGCGGATGCCGTCCGAGAGGCGCGCCGCGCTGACCGCGGCCGATTCGAAGGATTCGCGGTAGCCGTGGACGTAGATCAGCACGTCGCGCCCGAGGGCGGCCTGCGCGAAAGCCTCGGGTGCGCCCCCGCCCGTCTCGACCTTCGGCACGGCCCCGATGGTCCAGTCGCCGGTGACGACGGAGGAGACCTTGCCGAGGAGCGAGCGGTCGGGCGGCGACAGGCGCACCTCGGCGAAGCTGAGGCCCCGACCGCGCTCGGAGCTGAAATAGGGCGCCTTCGGCGGGCTGCCGACCGGCTTGCGCGTCGTTGCCACGAGGAGCACCGGCATCACGTCGAGGGCCGATTGGCGCTCGGGCCCGACGACGGCACCCGTCACGAGGCCGTCGGCGACGCAGGCGCCGAGGCCGGGCGCCAGGGCCGTCGCGCCGAGAAGCGCCGCGAGACGGACGAATCTGCGTCGGGTGGGCCGGTCTGTCTCACGCATCGTCATCGTCGCTGGCCCCGCTCGGTGGCCGGTCTCGCGAGGGAGGCCGGGCCGGTCTCCCTAGCCCCTGGCCCACAATCTTGGCCATGACAGGGCACGGGCGTGACGGGCCCGCATGTGGATTGCGGGCAGGGGGTGGAGTGTGGCGTGCGCGGCACAGGCGGGCGGCTCGCGCCCGGAGTTTCCTGCCGCGGTGGAGCATGATCGCGATCAACGCGCCGGCGTCGCGTTCCTGATCGCTCGCGCGGCCGGGCATGCGTCCCGGCGGCGCGATCCGGACTCGTCCCGTTTCAATTTCCTGCCGCCCCTCGACGAACGGCCGCGCTCCCGGCATGTAGGGGCCATGGCCCCTCCGCCCCTCGATCTCGACCGGATCCGCGAGCGCCTGCTCGCGGGCGACCGCGCCGCCCTGGCCCGCGCCATCACCCTCGCCGAATCGCGGCGCGCCGACCACCGGGCGGCGGCGCGCGACCTCATCGACGCCGTGCTCCCCCGGACCGGCAAGGCGATCCGGGTCGGCATCACCGGAGTGCCCGGCGTCGGCAAGTCGACGACGATCGACGCCCTCGGGGCCAACCTGACGGAGGCCGGCCACAAGGTCGCGGTCCTCGCCGTCGACCCGTCCTCGACGCGCACCGGCGGTTCGATCCTCGGCGACAAGACCCGGATGGCGCGGCTCGCCATCGATCCGAACGCCTTCATACGGCCCTCGCCCTCCTCGGGCACGCTCGGCGGCGTCGCCGCCAAGACCCGCGAGACGATGCTGCTCTGCGAGGCGGCGGGCTTCGACGTGATCCTCGTCGAGACGGTGGGCGTCGGCCAGTCCGAGACGGCGGTGGCCGACCTCACCGACTTCTTCCTCGTCCTGATGCTGCCGGGCGCCGGCGACGAGCTCCAGGGGATCAAGAAGGGCATCCTCGAACTCGCCGACATGATCGCGGTCAACAAGGCCGACGACGGCGAGGGCGAGCGGCGGGCGAACGCGGCGGCCTCGGAATATCGGGCCGCGCTCCACATCATGACGCCGGCCTCCGCCACTTGGACGCCGCCGGTCGTCACCGTCTCGGGCCTCAACAACAAGCGCCTCGACACGCTCTGGCAGAAGATCGTCGACCACCGCGAGAAGCTCACCGCCACGGGCGAGATCGCCAAGCGCCGCCGCGAGCAGGACGTGAAATGGATGTGGGCCCTCGTGCACGAGCGCCTGCATCAGCGCCTCGTCGGCTCGGCGGAGGTGCGAAAGGCCACCGCCCAGGCCGAGGCGGACGTCGCGGGCGGGACGCATTCCCCGGCCGCGGGCGCGGAGGCGATCGCGACCCTGATCGGGCTGTGAGCGGGCACCTCTTGGTCACCGGTTTCGGGCCGTTCCCCGGCATGACGCGCAATCCCAGCGCGGCGCTCGCCCGGCGCCTCGGCGCCCTGCCGGCCCTGCGGCTGGCCCTCGGCGGCTCGCCGCGCGTGCTCGTGCTGCGGACGGCCTACGATGCCATACCCGAAATCCTGGAGCCGGCCCTCGCGGAGACTCCCGCGGCTGTGCTCATGTTCGGCGTGTCCGGCCGCGCCCGGCGGATGCGGATCGAAGTCCGGGCCCGCAACCGCGCGAGCCGGCTGTTTCCCGACGCGACCGGGCGCCGGGCCGCGCGCCTCGCCCTCGATCCGGTAGGGCCCTCCGAGCGGACGAGTCCGGCGGCTCCCGCCGCGGTCGCGATCCTGCGCCGCCACGGCGTGCCGGTCGCGGCCTCGCGGGATGCCGGGCGATACCTCTGCAACGCCAGTTACTTCCGGGCGCTCGCCGAACCCTGCCCGGTGCTGTTCGTCCATATTCCGCCAGGTCCCCGCACCCGCCGCCCGCCGGGCGCCCGGCCCGCCCTCGATCCGCAGCGGACGGGCAGGGCGCTCGCCGCCGTCGCGAGGATGCTGACCCGGCGCGCAGGCCGAGGCTTCTGAAGCAGCCCCTCGCGGGGGAGCGACATCCGGGCCTCGTCCGCGGGCACCGCACCAAAAAGTGCGGACCTTGGCGGTGCACAAATGCCTCCTCGGGCGTTTGCAAGTCCGACGGAGCCGGCGGCCCGCCCCCGCGGACGCACGGCGACCGAGAGAGGAGATCAGCCATGGTTGATACGGATCGCATCGTCGGGACCGCCAAGGAAGTCGGCGGAAAGGTGCAGGGCGCGGCGGGCGACTTCGCCGGCTCGTCCCGCGACTCGGTCGAGGGCCGCTTCCGCGAGGCGCAGGGGCGCGCGCAGGACGCCTACGGGCAGGCCAAGGACACGCTCCGCAACGTGGCGGACGACCTGTCGGACTACGCGGGCGACGCCTACGAGCGCGGCGGCGCCTATGTCCGCGATGGCCGCCGGGTCGTGGGCGAGCGCGTCGAGGAGAACCCGCTCATCGCGCTCCTGATCGCGGGCGCCGTCGGCTACGGCCTCGCCTTGCTGCTGCACGGCCGCCGATAGGACGAGAGCGCGCCCCCCCTGGCCCCGGCGGCCGGGGGGGCGGCGCCCCTCACTGCGCCGTCCAGCCGCCGTCGACGGAGAGATTCGCGCCGGTCATCTGCGTCGCCGCGTCCGAGCACAGGAACACGGCGATCGCCGCCACCTGATCGACGGTGACGAAGTCCTTGGTCGGCTGCGCCTTCAGCAGCACCTCCTCGATCACCTGCTCCTTCGTCATGTTGCGGGCCTTCATCGTGTCCGGGATCTGGCTCTCGACGAGCGGCGTCCAGACGTAGCCCGGCGAGATGCAGTTCACGGTGACCCCATGGGTCGCGAGTTCGAGGGCGACCGACTTGGTCATGCCGACGAGCCCGTGCTTGGCCGCCACGTAGGCGGACTTGAACGGCGAGGCGACGAGCGAGTGGGCCGATGCGATGTTGACGATCCGCCCGAAGCCCCGCGCCTTCATGCCGGGCACGGCCGCGCGGATGGTGTGGAAGGCCGAGGACAGGTTGATCGCGAGGATCGCGTCCCATTTCTCGGTCGGAAATTCCTCGACCGGCGACACGTACTGGATGCCCGCATTGTTCACGAGCACATCGACGCGGCCGAAGGCCCCCTCGGCCTCCGCCATCATGCCGGCGATCTCGGACGGCTTCGTCATGTCGGCGCCCGAGTAAAGCACGCGCACCCCGCTCTCCGCCTCGATGCCGGCGCGGGTCCGCTCGATCTGGCCCGGATCGCCGAGGCCGTTGATCATCACGTCCGCCCCCTCCCGGGCGAGGGCCTTGGCGATCGCGAGCCCGATGCCGCTCGTCGAGCCCGTGACCACGGCGGCCTTGGATTGAAGAATCATGGTGCGCCTCGCTGGCGGCCGTGGCGCGGAGCGGCCGCGGCCTCGGACGCCCGTTGTAGCGGCAGGGAGCGGGCGCGGTCACCCGGGGGAGCGGGGGGAGGGCCTGACGCTCGCCGGATCTTGTCGCTTCTCCGGGCCGCCGTTGACAGGCCAGCCGCGCTTCGCCAGTTTCCGCGCCGCTCGAGGACCGGCCATCCGCGAGGCCGATGCGCGCCGGCTCCTCGCCGCGCCGCCGCATCGTCGCCATATCGGCCTGCCAATGGCCCGCGTGGCGTGCACGTCCGCGTTGTCGGTCCGGTGCCCTCCCGAACGATTTTCAGACGGTGTGATGCGCTCCTATCTCGACTTCGAAAAGCCCGTCGCGGAGTTGGAGGCGAAAGTCGAGGAGCTCAAGGCGATGGGCGCCCGCGACGGCGCCGTCTCGATCAGCGAGGAGGTCGGCCGGCTCGAGACCAAGGCCGCCCAGGCGCTGGCCGAGGTCTACGCGAACCTGACCCCCTGGCAGAAGACGCAGGTCGCCCGCCATCCGCTGCGGCCCCACTTCGTCGATTACTGCGCCGGGCTCATCACCGAGTTCTCGCCGCTCGCGGGCGACCGCAGCTTCGGAGAGGACGAGGCGATCGTCGGCGGGTTCGGGCGCTTCCGCGGCCGGCCGGTCTGCGTGCTCGGGCAGGAGAAGGGCTCGACCACCGAGACGCGCCTGCGCCACAATTTCGGGATGGCGAAGCCCGAGGGCTACCGCAAGGCGGTGCGCCTGATGGAGCTCGCCGACCGCTTCGGCCTGCCGGTGCTCGCCTTCGTCGACACGGCCGGCGCCTTCCCGGGCATCGAGGCGGAGGAGCGCGGCCAGGCCGAGGCGATCGCCCGCTCGACGGAAGCCTGCCTGTCCCTCGGCGTTCCCAACATCGCCCTCGTCATCGGCGAGGGGGGCTCGGGCGGCGCGATCGCCATCGCCACGGCCAACCGCGTCCTGATGCTGGAGCACGCGATCTACGGGGTGATCTCGCCCGAGGGCGCCGCCTCGATCCTGTGGCGCGACCAGGGCCGGGCGCACGACGCCGCGACCGCCATGAAGATCACCGCCCAGGACCTGCTGCGCCTCGGCATCATCGACACGATCGTGCCCGAGGCGACGGGCGGGGCCCACCGCGACCGCGAGGCGGCGATCGCGGCGGCGGGCAATGCCCTGGCCGCGGCGCTCGCCGAGTTCGACGGCGTGGGCGCCGCCGAAATCCGCGACCGGCGCGCGGCGAAGTTCCTCGAGATCGGCCGGAAGCTGTGAGGCTCCCGGGGGAGGGGCCGCTCGGGATCCGCCCCCTCGCCGCCGGCCTGCTGCGCTCGCTCCGGCGCGTGCGCGGCGACGCCCGCGAGCCGGGGCTCGTCAATCACGTCTCGCTCGGCAGCCACTGCCACACCGCGCAGGTGCTCAAGACGCTCGGGCTGCGGACGTGGTCGGGCCCGTTCGACTGGATCTTCACCATGCCCGGCATGGTCCGCGACTGCCTCGCGGACGATTTCGCGGCCCTGCTCGACCGCTCGCACTACGAGACGATCCCCGTCGCCGAGCGCCTCGAGCCCGGCATCCAGCGCTGCCGCCACCGGCTCTATGCCGAGCGCTACGGGCTGCCCTGCGTCTTCAACCATCACGACCCCGCCGAAAGCGAGGCGGATTACGCCTTCCTGTCGGCGGGCGTGCGCCGGCTGCGCTCCGCGCTCGCGAACCGAGACGCGTCGAACCATTTTTGGTTGATGACGGCCTACGAGACGCCGGCGGATCTCGCGAACGAGATCTGCGACCTTTTGGCGCATCATGGTGCAGGGAACCGGCTGACCTTCCTGCATCTCGTGCCCGGCCAAGAGGGTGCGCGCCTCGTCCCGATGCCCCCCGGCCGGCACAACCTGCGCTCGATCAGGGTCGAGATGATCTCGGCCTCGGTCGGCCTGCGCTTCGGCCGGGCGGAGGACGACGCCCTCCTCGCCGATCTCGTCACCGCGGAAGCCGCGCCGTAACCGCTGTTCACAGGCGGTCGAGAGCGTGTCTTCCCGATCATTGCGGTAAGGGGCGGGTAAGTTTAACGAAGCTAATGGGTTGGGGAGTGACGTTCGACGGGAGACCATCCCGCGGGCGGTGATTTCGAGGACCGGGGTTCCCCATGGCTGTGCGTCCGCTCGCGGCTGCGAGTCTCGTTGCGCTCGCGATCTCCCTCGGCGCTTGCCAGGACAGCACATTCGGCGGCGGCGGCTCGACCCGCCATCTCACGCCCATCCCGCAGAAGACCCTCGCCTTGATGCAGACGAAGGGCATGTCGCAGACTGACCCCATCCTGATCCGCGCCTACAAGAAGGAGGCGGAGATGGAGGTGTGGAAGCGCGGCTCGTCGGGTCAGTACGCCCTGCTCAAGACCTTCCCGATCTGCCGCTGGTCGGGCCAGCTCGGGCCGAAGACGAAGCAGGGGGACCGGCAGGCGCCGGAGGGCTTCTACACGATCACGCCGGGTCAGATGAATCCGAATTCGTCCTATTATCTCTCCTTCGACACCGGCTACCCGAACGCCTTCGACCGGGCGAACGGTCGCAACGGCAACTACATCATGGTGCACGGCACCTGCTCGTCCGCAGGGTGCTTCGCGATGACCGACGAATCGATGGCGGAAATCTACGCCATCGCGCGCGAGGCCTTCGCAGGCGGGCAGCGGGGCTTCCAGTTCCAGTCCTATCCGTTCCGGATGACGGCGCAGAACTTCGCCCGGTTCCGCAACGATCCGAATGCGGCCTTCTGGAAGAACCTGAAGGAAGGGTCGGATTACTTCGAGGCTCTGAAGGACGAGCCGCGCGTCGGCCTGTGCGGCAACCGCTACGTGTTCGGCGGCGCCGATGCGGCCGCGGGCTCCTGCAGCCCGAAGGTCGATACGCTGGTCGCCGAGAAGCGCGAGCGCGACAACCGCGAGATCGCCGAACTCGTTGGCAAGGGCACGACGGCGACGCGGGTGGTCTACGACGACGGCGGCCAGAACCCGGTCTTCCGTCAGCAGCCCCAGCAGGCGAGCGCCTTCGCGAGCCTCGGGAGCGGCGCCGAGGAGGGCGTCGCCTACGCGCCGAAGGACTATGCCCGGCACAATCTCGGGGAGGTGAGCCGGCCCGAGACCCTCGCTGCGGGCCCGCGCGAGATCGAGGTCGACGCCAAGGGCCGGCCCCTGATGACGGCGAGCATCGAGGCGCCGATCCCGACGAAGGCCGCGGCCGCGGCCCTGGCCCGCGAGGAGGAGCGGAAGGGCACGCGCAAGGAGGAACCGAGCCTCGTGGCGCAGGCGGCGCCTGCAACCGAGGCAGCCAAGCCGGCGACGCCCGCCCGGGTCACCGTGGCGGACGCCGACGGCGACCCCTCTGCCTATCAGAAGGTGTTCGGCAACCTGTTCGCCAAGGGGAATCCGGCCCCCGCGACGCCCGCCGCGGATGCCGCAACCGTGCCGGCTGTCGTCGCTGCTCCGGAGCCGCCGAAGCCCGTCAAGCCGGCGCACGCCGTGAAGGCGACGGCGCCCGTCAAGCCGGTGCCGCCCGCCAAGACCGCCCAGGCCGTGACGCCGGCGCCCGCTCAGGCCGCCCGCAAGGAGGCGGCAACCCCCCTGCGAAGACGTCGAAGCCCGAGGCCAAGGCCGAGGCCAAACCCGCCGAGAAGACGGCTTCGGCGAAGAACTGACGCCGTCGCCGGCCGAAGATTGCCTCTGCCGACGGGACGCGCCGCCGCACGCGGTGACCGCCAGCGCGAGGGCGCGTATGCGCCCTCGCGCGACTTAAGCCGCCGGGCGATTTTGGTTAAGAAACCTTCGCTAAGAACGGTTGCATGTGCGTTTCCCCCTGTGAGAACGCCCGCTGCAGGGTTCGGAGGACATGGCGGTGAGTGAGGACGGTCCGGACATGCAGGCGCACGGCCCCGCGACCGCGCCCCCCTGGGAGATCGTGCTTCCCGAAGAGAGCGCGACGGAGGATCTCGGCCGTTTCCTCGCCGAACTGCTCCAGCCCGGCGACCTCGTGGCGCTCTCCGGCGGCCTCGGCGGCGGCAAGACGACGCTCGCCCGCGCCCTGATCCGCGAGCTGACCGGCGAGCCGGACCTCGACGTGCCGAGCCCGACCTTCACCCTGGTCCAGCCCTACGAGGGCCTGCGCGGGCGTGCGATCGTCCACGCCGACCTCTATCGCCTCCGCGGACCGGACGAACTCGTCGAACTCGGCTTCGACGAGATGACGGAGGAGGCCATCACCCTCGTCGAGTGGCCCGAGCGCCTGCCGCCGCGCGAGGGCCCGGTCCTCTCGGTCGACCTGTCGCTCCGGCGCGAGTTCGGCGAGGGCTCGCGCTTCGCCAGCATCGACGGCAGCGGCGGCATACGCGCCCGCCTCGACCGGGCCCGCGCCCTCCGGGGGCTCCTCGTGCGCGCCGGCTGGGACGAGGCCGAGCGCGAGCCCATGCAGGGCGACGCGTCCACCCGCGCCTACGAGCGCCTGCGCAAGACCGACGGCACGACGGCGATCCTCGTCATCTCGCCGCCGCGCGCCGACGGGCCGCCCGTGCGCGACGGCAAGCCCTACAGCGCCATCGTGAGGCTCGCCGAGAGCGTGCACGCTTTCGTCGCCGTCGACCGCGGCCTACGGGCGCTCGGCTTCTCGGCGCCCCGGATCTACGGCGAGGACCTCGCCTCGGGCCTCCTGATCCTGGAGGATCTCGGCACCGAGCCGGTCGTCGACGCGAGCGGCCCGCGGCCCGAGCGCTACGCGGAGGCGGTGCGGGTGCTCGCCAAGCTCCACGCCATGGAGTTGCCGAACGTGCTGCCGGTGGCGGACGGGATCGAGCACGTCCTGCCGACCTACGATGCGGAGGCGCTGCTGTTCGAGGCCGAATTGCTGCCCGAATGGTACGCGCCCGCGATCCGCGGCGTCACGCTCTCGCCCGCGGCCCGGGACGACTTCCTCGCACTCTGGGCCGAGGCCCTCCGCGGCGCGATCCCTGAGCGCCCGACCTGGACGCTGCGCGACTACCATTCGCCGAACCTGATCTGGCTGCCCGAGCGCGACGGGCTGGAGCGGGTCGGCCTGATCGACTTCCAGGATGCGGTGCTCGGCCACCCGGCCTACGATGTCGCCTCGCTCCTGCAGGACGCCCGCGTCGACGCGAGTGCCGAGTTCGAATTGCGGCTCCTCGGCCTCTACGTGCGCGAGCGCCGGGCCCGCGAGCCCGATTTCGACATGCAGGGCTTCGCCCGCGCCTACGCGCTGCTGGCCGCGCAGCGCGCCACCAAGATCCTCGGCATCTTCGCCCGCCTCGACCGGCGCGACGGCAAGCCGGGCTACCTCGCCCACCTGCCGCGCATCGAGGGCTACCTCGCCCGCAACCTCGCCCACCCGGCGCTCGCGCGCCTGCGCCTGTGGCACGAGGAGCACCTGCCCGACCTCGCCGCCCTCGTGGCGAGGCCCGAGGCTTGAACCACCCCCTGCAACGACCGGTCCCGCGAGCCCACGCATGAGCGCGCACGTCACGAATCCGCCCGCCATCACCTGCGCCTTCGTCCTCGCGGCCGGGCTCGGCAAGCGCATGCGGCCGGTCACGGCGACCTTGCCGAAGCCCCTCGTCGAGGTCGCCGGAAAGGCGCTCCTCGACCACGCCCTCGACCGGGCGGCCGAGGGCGGCATCACGCGGGCCGTCGTCAACGTCCACTGGCTCGCCGACCTGATCGAGGGGCATCTCGCCCGGCGGGACGGCCTGCCCGAGATCGCGGTCTCGGACGAGCGCGCCGCGCTCCTCGAGACCGGCGGCGGCGTGCGCAAGGCCCTCGGCCTCGTCGGGGCCGACCCGTTCGTGGTCTTCAACTCGGATTCCTTCTGGCTCGAAGGGCCGGAGTCGAATCTCGCGCGCCTCATCGCCAAATGGGATCCGGCGGCGATGGACATCCTGCTCCTCGTCGCGCCGACGGCGACCAGCCTCGGCTACGAGGGCGCGGGCGATTTCGTGATGGACCCGGACGGGCGGCTGGAGCGGCGGGGCGAGCGCGAGGTCGCACCCTTCATCTACGCGGGCGTCGCCATCCTGAAGCCGGAACTCTTCGCGGGCACGCCCGAGGGCTCGTTCTCCCTCAACCTCCTGTTCGACCGCGCCATCGCCCGGGAACGGCTCTACGGCCTGCGCCTCGACGGCCAGTGGCTCCATGTCGGCACCCCGGAGGCGATCGCCGCCGCGGAGGATCGGGTTCGGACGAGCGCACAGCTGCCGTGAGGCCACGCTTCATTGCGGAACGAAGAGCGAACGGTTACGTGTAATCCGGCTTCAGCGACAATCGGCGATGGCGATCGGCAGGCGAGACGAAGACGTGGTGATGGCCGGCAGGTTTCTCCCCATCCCCGGGTTCGTCTCGACGTCCCACCGCTCCCGTTCGGGAGAGGTCGCGTGCGCGCCAGCGCACCGGGTGAGGGGGCGACCCCCTCGGATGCGGCGAACCCCTCACCCTGTCCCTCTCGGAACGAGAGGGGACCCGCGCCTGATCCGTGGCGGCTGCGTTGCCCATGACTGAGTCCCGCGTCTTCACCATCCCGCCGGGCGCGTCCTTCCTGCCGGCGCTGGCCGAAGCCCTCATCGACGGGCGCCTCGTCGGCGGCCTCGGGAGCGATCCGCTGGCGCTCGCCGCCGTGACGATCTACCTGCCGACTCGCCGCGCGGCCCGGGCGCTGGGAACGGTGCTGGCTGAGCGCCTCGGAGCGGCCGCCCTCCTGCCGCGGATGATCCCGCTCGGAGAGGCCGACGAGGCGGAACTCGACCTCGCGGCGAACCCGCTCTTGGAGAACGGGCCGGACGCCCTCCACCCCTCGATGCCGCCGCTGGAGCGGCGCCTCATCCTCGCCCGCCTCGTCCAGGCCTGGGCCGAGACCGTCGACCGCAAGCTCCTGCCGATCGACGACGACGTGCCCTTCCTCGTGCCGTCCTCGCCCTCGGACGCGATCGGCCTCGCGGCCGATCTCGAACGGCTCATGGACGCGCTCACCGTCGAGGGGCTGCCCTGGTCCGAGATCGGCAGCGCCGTCGAGGCGGAATATTCGCAGTATTTCGGCCTCACCCTCGATTTCGTGCGCATCGCCGCCGAGAACTGGCCGAAGATCCTGGCCGAGCGCGGCCTCAGCGATCCGGTCTCCCGGGCGCGCCGCCTCGTCCTCGCCGAGGCGGATCGCCTGACGCGCGAGCGCCCGGCCGATCCGGTCGTCGTGGCGGGCTCGACGGGCTCGGTGCCGGCAACCGCCCGCCTGATCGCGGCGGTGGCCGGGCTGCCCCGCGGCGCGGTAGTGCTGCCGGGGCTCGACCTCGACCTCGACGCGGCGGGCTGGGACGGGATCGAGACCGGAGAGGGTTTCGAGCGGCAGATCGCGCACGGCCACCCGCAGGCCGTGCTGCACCGGCTCCTCGGACCCAGCGGCCTGCGCCTTGAGCGCCCGGCGGTGACGCCCCTCGGGGCACCTGCGCCGGACCTCGCGGCGCGGGCGCGCCTCCTCTCGGAGGCCCTGCGCCCGGCCGAGACCACCGATGCCTGGGCGCGGATCGAGCCGGCCACGCGCTCCGAGATTGCGTCCCGCGGCCTCGCGGACGTCGCCGTCGCCGAGGCTACGGACGAGCGCGAGGAGGCGTTGATCGCCGCGCTCGCCCTGCGCGAGACGCTGGAGAGACCCGGTGCCACCGCGGCCCTCGTCACGCCGGATCGCGGACTCGCGACCCGGGTCGCGGCCGAGCTCGCCCGCTGGGGCATCGTGGCCGAGGATTCGGCGGGACTCGCTCTCGCGCAGAGCTCGGCCGGACGCCTCGCCCGGCTCGCGGCCGAACTCGCTGCGGATCTCCATCCGGCCCGCCTGATCACGCTTCTTGCCCACCCGCTGGTCCGGCTCGGCCTCGACCGCGACGACGTGGTGCGCGCCGCCGCCGCCCTCGAGATCGGCGTGCTGCGCGGCCCCGCCCCCGCACCGGGCTTCGAGGGCCTGCGCCGAGCGCTCGATGAGGCGCGGAACCCGCGGGACGGCGAGCGGCGCCCGCGCGCCAAGCGCCGGCTCAAGCCGGTCGACTGGGAACTCGCCGAGGCGCTGGTCGAACGCCTGGCTCTCGCCTTCGCCGCGTTCCCGGGCGACGACGCCCGCGGCATCTGCGACCTCGTCGCCGTGGCGGGCCGCCACCGGGAGACCTGCGACTGGCTGATCCTCGGGCCGGACGAGGCGCCGGAGGCCGAGCCCGACGCCTCGCTGTCCTGCCTCGACGCCCTGTTCGACGATCTCGAACTCGCCGATTCGGGCCTCCTGCCCGGTCGCTTCGGCGATTATCCGGCCTTCTTCACGGCGCTCGCCCGCGAGCGCGTGGTGCCCTGTGCCGTCGCGGCGCCGCATCCGCGCCTGCGCATCCTCGGCCTCCTGGAGGCCCGGCTCCTCAGCGTCGACCGGGTGGTGCTCGGCGGCCTCGACGAGGGCGTCTGGCCGATGAAGACGGTCACCGACGCCTTCCTCAACCGCCCGATGCGCGAGCGCGTCGGTCTCAACCCGCCGGAGCGGCGCATCGGCCAGAGCGCCCACGATTTCGTGCAGGCGCTGGGCTGCCGCGACGCGGTGATCACCCGCTCGGGCAAGCGCGAGGGCGCGCCGACCGTGCCCTCGCGCTTCCTCCAGCGCATGCGCGCCTTCGTCGGCGAGGTGACTTGGCAGGACGCGCTCGGGCGTGGCCGGCGCCTCGCGGCCTATGCCGCCGCCATCGACGGCGGCGCCGAGGTGCCGCAGCCGCGCCTGACCCAGCCGAAGCCGAAGGCCGATCCGGCCCTGTTCCCGCGCACCTTGAGCGTCACCGAGATCGAGACACTGGTGCGCGACCCCTACGTCATCTTCGCCCGCCACGTGCTCGGCCTCGACCCGCTGGAGCCGGTGGCGGCCCTGCCGGGGGCGAGCGAGCGCGGCACCCTGATCCATGCGATCCTCGGCGCCTTCGCGCAGGCCCATCCCGAGGCTCTGCCGGCGCGGGCCGAGGAATTGCTCTTCGCCTTCGCGCTGAACGCCTTCGGCCCGATCCAGGACGTCTATCCAGAGCTCTACGCGGAATGGTGGCCCCGCTACGAGCGGATGGCGGCGGCCTACCTGCCCTGGGAGCTTCAGCGCCGCTCGGACCTCGCCCGCGTGCATCCCGAGATCTCCGGCAAGTGGGTGATCCCGATGGGCTCGGAGACCTTCACGCTGCGCGCCCGGGCCGACCGGATCGAGTGGCGCCGCGACGGGGGCGCCTGCATCGTCGATTTTAAGACCGGGGCGCCGCCGAGCGCCCGCGAGGTCTTCGCGGGCTTCTCGCCGCAATTGACGCTGGAGGCCGCCATGCTGATGCATGGCGCCTTCGAGGGACTGCCGGCCGCGAAGGCGACGCCCGACCTCCTCTACATGTACGCGTCCGGCGGCCGGAAGCCTTTCCATCCGGTGCCCGTGAAGCCTCCCCGCGGCGACGCGCGCCCCGTCGAGGCCATCGTGGCCGAGCACGCCGAGCGCCTGCGCGGCCTCATCGCCCGCTTCCTCACGGGCGAGGCGGCCTACGTCTCGCGGCCCTACCCGAAATACGCCCGCGCCTACGGCGATTACGACCACCTCGCCCGGGTGATCGAATGGTCGCTCGGCGGCGAGGAGGAGGGCTGATGTCCGCCCGCACCACGCCCTTCCTCGTCGACGCGCTCACGGTCGCCGCCCAGCGTCTGGCGGCGGACCCGCGCGCCTCCGCCTGGGTCTCGGCCAATGCGGGCGCGGGCAAGACCAAAGTCCTCACCGACCGCGTCGTGCGCCTCCTCCTCGACGGGGCGGCGCCGGGCCGCATCCTCTGCCTCACCTTCACGAAGGCGGCCGCCGCCAACATGTCGATCCGCGTCTTCCAGCGGCTCGGCCGCTGGGTGACCCTCGACGACGCGGCGCTCACCGCCGAGTTGACCGAGCTGACAGGCGAGCGACCCTCGCGGACGACGCTGGAGGCGGCCCGCCGCCTGTTCGCCCGCGCCGTCGAGACGCCGGGGGGCCTCAAGATCGAGACCCTGCACGCCCTGTGCGAACGGCTCCTGCATATGTTCCCCTTCGAGGCGAACGTGCCGGCCCGCTTCGTGGTGCTCGACGAGAACCAGTCCCGCGAGGCCTTCGCGGTCGAGACGGACAACGTGCTGGCCGACGCGATCGGCACGCTCCATCCGCACCTGACGGAGGCCCACGCCCTCGTGGCGCCCGAGGCGACGGGCGACGTCCTGCGGAAAGCCATCCGCGCCGCGATCCAGGCCCGGCACGTCCTCGGGGCGCGCGGCGGGCTCGACCCGCTATTTGCCGCGCTCTCGGCCTCCCTCGGGCTGGCGGCGGAGGAGAACGCGCAAGCCATCGAGGCGCAAATCCTCGACGGGCTCCCCGACCTCGCAGGGCAGGCGGACGCCCTGCGCACCGGCAAGAGCACGGACGAGGGGCTCGCCGACGCCCTCCTCGACGCGCGCCGGGCCCTCGCCGCGGAGGACACCGTCGGCGCGCTCGACGCCTACCGCTCGGTCTTCTTCACCCAGAAGGACGAGCCGAAATCGGCGAAAGGCCTCGGCACCAAGGCGGTGCCGGAGGGCTTGCGGGAGGCACTCGTCGCCGAGCGCGACCGGCTGGAGGCGCTGTTCGAGCGCCTGCGGGCAGTGCGAGCCCATGCCCGCACCCGCGCCCTGTTCACGCTCGCCGCCGAGATCCACCGGCGCGTCGAGGCGCAGAAGGCGCGGCTCGGCGCGCTCGACTTCGACGACCTCATCCACAAGACCCTCGACCTGCTCTCGCGGGTCGGCGCCTCCTGGGTCCTGTACAAGCTCGACCGTGGCGTCGACCACGTGCTGATCGACGAGGCGCAGGACACGAACCCGCATCAATGGGAGATCCTGCGCCGGATCACCGCCGAGTTCGCGGCGGGCGATGGCGCCAGGCTCGTGCGCCGCACCCGTTTCGCGGTGGGTGACCCCAAGCAATCGATCTATAGCTTCCAGGGTGCCGAGCCCCGCGAGTTCGAGGTGACGCGCCGGGCCTGGGCGGGCGAGGCGCGCGCCGCCGACCACGCCTTCGCCGATGTCGGGTTGACGCTGTCGTTCCGTTCGGCCCGCGGCGTGCTGCGGGCGGTCGACGCCACCTTCGCATTGCCCGACCATTATCGCGGCCTCTCCTTCGACGACACGGCGATCGGTACCGTCCACTCCACCGCCCGCGGCGCGGAAGCCGGCGCCGTCGAGCTCTGGTGCATCGAGGAGCCCGCCGAGGAGATCGAGCCCGACGCCTGGGCCGCCCCCGTCGACGCGCCCGAGACGAACGCCCCCGCGATCCGCACGGCGCGCCGCATCGCCCGCGCGGTAAAGACCTGGATCGCGGCGGGCGACGAGCAGGGGCGCCGCCGATCGCCCGGCGAGATCCTGATCCTCGTGCGCAAGCGCGGCACGGCCTTCGAGGAGGTGATCCGCTCCCTCAAGGGACTCGGCGTGCCGGTCGCCGGCCAGGACCGCCTCGACGTCGCCGCCCACATCGCGGTCAACGACCTCGTCGCGGCCGGGCGGGCCGGGCTCCTGCCCGCCGACGACCTGACCCTCGCCACCGCACTCAAGACACCGCTCGTCGGGCTGACCGACGAGGACCTGCTTCGGATCGCGGCCCGCCGCGACCTCTCCGAGACCCTGGAGGACGCGCTTCATCGGCACGCAGAGGCCGGCGATCCGGCCGCGATCCGGGGCCGCGCGGCGCTCGCCGGCTGGATCCGGCTCGCCGCCGCGCACGGGCCGTTCGGATTCTACGCGGCGCTGCTCGGGCCGATGAACGGACGCGCGCGCCTCGTCTCGCGCCTTGGCGGCGAGGCCGGCGACGCGATCGACGTCTTCCTCGCCTCCGCCGCCCAGGCCGAGCAGGGGAGCGACGCGCCCTCCCTCGGCGGCTTCCTCGCCCGCTTCACGGGATCGGCCGCGCGCGAGGGCGGCCACACGGTCAAGCGCGACCTGGAGGCCGGGCGCGACGAGGTGCGGGTGATGACCGTCCACGGCGCCAAGGGCCTGGAGGCCCCGGTCGTCGTCGTCATCGACGGCTGCGAGCCCTTAGGGCGTAACGACCCGCCGCTCCTCGCCATGCCGGCCGGGGAGGGGCCCCGCTGCCACCCGTCTGGTCGAGCGCCCGGGCCCACGATTGCGCCGCGACCGCGTCCGCGCGCGCCGAGATCCAGGCCCGCGCCCGCGAGGAGCACAACCGCCTCCTCTACGTCGCCATGACGCGGGCCGCCGACCGCCTCGTGATCGCGCCCTACCGGGGCCGCACGGAGGCCGCCGAGACCGCGTGGTGCCGGATGGTGCAGGCGGGTCTGGAGCGCCAGTTCGGCCCCGGCGAGACGGTCGAGACGGAATACGGCCCGGTCACCCTCTGGCGGGACGGAGAGCACGAGGGCTTGAGCCTCGCCGCCGCGCGGGCGGCCTCCGAGCCCGTGCCGCTGCCGCCCTGGCTGCGGGCGCCAGTCGCGCCCGAGACGGATGCGGCGCCGCCCCTCAGCCCCTCGGGCAGCCTGCGGGGAGCGGAGGGCCCGCGCGATGCCGAGCGCCGTCTCGCGGACGCGGAGGCGCGCCGCCGCGGCGTGCTGATCCACGCCCTCCTGGAGCACCTGCCGCGCCTCGATCCCGAGCGACGCGCGGAGGCCGCCGCCACCTTCGTGCGGGCGCGCGCACCGGGCCTGCCCGAGCCGAAGCGCCGGGCCATCGCGCAGGCGGCGCTCCGCCTCATCGACGCGCCGGATCTCGCCCCCTTTTCGCCCGTGAGGCCCGCGCCGAGGTCACGCTGTCAGGCCGCGTGCTGGCCGGGGGAGCGAGCGCCCGGTCTACGGCCGCGTCGATCGCCTCGCGGTTCGCGACGGCACGGTCTGGCTCGCCGATTTCAAGACCGGCCGGCCGCCGGACGACGACGCTCCGTTGCCGGAGGCCGCCGCAGCGCAGATCGCCCTCTACGCCGCGCTCCTCGGCCGGGTCTATCCGGACCACCGCGTCGTGCCGATGCTGGTCTGGACCTCGGGCCCGGTGATCCGCCGCCTCGGCGAGGCCGAGGTGCGGGGAGCGCTTCAGGGTATCGCCGTCACCCCTCCCGGTTCTTCGGCGTGAGCTTGAGGATCTTGCCGTCGGGTCCATCGGTCACCGCGTAGATCGCCCCGTCCGGGCCGACCTTCACGTCGCGGATCCGATCGCCGAGGTCGATGCGCTCCTCCGTCACCACCTTGTCGCCGTCGAGCTTGAGCACCACGAGGCCGGGGTGGATCAGGCCGCCGATCACGAAGTCGCCCTTGAAGGCGGGAAACAGCGCGGCGTCGTAATAGGCGAGGCTGGAGGGCGCGATCACCGGATCCCAGTAATAGACCGGCTGCACCGTGCCGCCGGCCTGGGTGATGCCCTCGCCGATCTTCTCGCCCGAATACTCGATGCCGTAGGTCACGGTCGGCCAGCCGTAGTTGAGGCCGGGCCGCGGCCGGTTTAGCTCGTCGCCGCCGCGGGGCCCGTGCTCGATCGTCCAGAGCCGGCCCTGGCCGTCCAGCGTCGCGCCCTGCACGTTCCGGTGCCCGTAGGACCAGATCTCGGGCTTCGCCTTCTCGCTGCCGACGAAGGGGTTGTCCTTCGGGGCGTTGCCGTCCGTGTCGATGCGGAAGACCTTGCCGAGACCGCTCGACAGGTCCTGCGCCTGCACGCGTGGCCCCTTGTCCGAGCGCTCGCCCACCGTGACGAAGAGCTTGCCGTCCGGCGCGAAGACGAGCCGCGAGCCGAAATGCTTGTCGCCCTCGTAGGCCGGCGTCTGCCGGAAGATCACCTTGAGATTGTCGAGGCTGCCGCCGTCGCCGCTCTCGGTCAGCGTCGCCTTCGCCACCGTGGTGCCGTTGCCCTTCTCGCGGGGCTCCGCGTAGCTGAAATAGACCGTGCGGTCGTTCTTGAAGTTCGGGCTCAGCGCGATGTCGAGGAGGCCGCCTTGGCCCCGCGCATCGACCTTCGGCACGTTGGCGAAGGCGGCGCCGACCTTGCCGTCCTTCGAGACGATCCGGATCTTGCCGGCCTTCTCGGTGACGATCATGCGCCCGTCCGGCAGGAACTCCATCGCCCAGGGGCTGGCGAGGCCCTTGGCCACCGTCGCCACGTCGACCCGCGCGGCCTCGGCCGGCTTCGGAGCCCGGGTCTGATTCGGCAGGAGCGGCTTGTAGCTCGTGTTCGGCTCCGCGGTCTCGGCCGGGACGGAGCCCGCCGAATCGGGGCTCGGAGCGGTGAAGGCGTCGCCCTCCACCCGGGAGGGCCTCGGCTCGGGGGCGGCGTTCTGGGCGAGGGCCGGCAGGCCGAGGCCCAGCGCGGCCATGGTGGCGAGCAGGATGGGCTGGATGCGCGTCACGTGCGGTGTTCCTCCATGCGGTCCGCCTCGCCGGGGTCGTGCCGGCCGCGCGGGGCGCGCGACACGGCGTCGAGGGCGAGGGCAGGCGCCGCTCGGTGGCGGCCAGTGGGCGGGGAGATGGGGCGCGTCGAGCGCCACGGCGAGGCCTGAGGCGCCTCGGCGAGACGATTCGGCCCAGCTCCGCTGGGAGAATCGCCGCGGCCCGGTTACCCAATGCCGCTTCATGAATGGGGTGCGGTCCTGGCCTGCCCGGGGCGCACGGCGCCTTGACCCTGCGTCGGGGCGTCGCCAATTCTGCCGCAGTCGCGGCGAGGACCCGTTCGGAAATGTCCTTCCGCCCGCGAAACCGGAAAGGGACTGTGATGGCGACGGTGAAAGTGACCGACGCGAGCTTCGAGCAGGACGTTCTCAAGTCCGCCGAGCCCGTCGTCGTGGATTTCTGGGCGGAGTGGTGCGGCCCCTGTCGGCAGATCGGCCCCGCGCTCGAGGAGATCTCCGCGGACCTTCAGGGCCGCGTGAAGATCGCCAAGGTGAACGTCGACGAGAATCCGGGCATCGCCTCGCAGTACGGCATCCGCTCGATTCCCACCCTGCTCCTGTTCAAGAACGGCGAGCGGGTGGACCAGAAGGTCGGCGCGGCGCCGAAGGGCGACCTGTCCCGCTGGATCCAGTCCGCCTCGGCGTAATCCCGCGAACGCCCGTTCAGGATGCGAGAAGCCCGGCCGCGAGGCCGGGCTTTTTTTACGTTCTGAGCTGACCTGGCGACTCACCGAGGCCATGAAGCAGAAAAGCCCGGCCTTGCGGCCGGGCTTCCTGGTTTCAAGACCCGATATTCGGCTTAGTAGGTGCCGAACTTGTAGTTGAGGCCGGCGCGGACGACGGCGAACTCGGTCTCGCGACGGACGGTGCCGAGGGTGTTGTAGACCGGGACCAGGCCCGCAGCGGTGTTGAGGCCGCCGACGATCGGGAAGTTGGTGCCCCGACCGCGATCGAGGTTCACGTACAGACCTTCGACCTTGATCGTCACCGCCGAGGAGCGGAAGAAGTTCAGGAACGAGTCGGTCGGGAGAGCGTACTCGACGCCACCACCGACGGCCCAGCCGGTGAGGAAGTCGCTGCCACGGGCGACGTTCGCGAACTGGTTCAGGCGGCTGTCGCCCGAAGCGTAGGCGAAACCGCCGGTGCCGTAGAACAGGACGCGGTCGAAGGCGTAACCGATGCGGCCGCGAACGGTGCCGAAGAAGTCGAGCGTGCTGAGCACGCCGTTCACCGGGACGAAGTTCGGGTTGATCGTGCCGATCGGCGCGTTCGTGGTGAAGCGGTTGTTCCGGCCCGAACCGAAGTCGAGGTACTGGGCGTCGGCCTCGATACCGACGACCACGCCCGAACCCGGCGTGAACTGGTAGTTGTAGCCGATCTGGCCACCGCCGGAGAAGCCGTCACGCTCCGCATTGCGGTAGGCGAGCGAGGCGCCGACCGGCAGGATGGAGGTGGCGACCGGCGCGCCGCCGGGGCCCGTCAGCGTGACAGGGTTGCCAAGCGTCTGGGTGAAGCCGTTGCCGACGGTGTTACCGGCGTCGAAAGCGTAACCAGCGTTGAAACCGGCGTAGAAGCCCGTCCAGGTGAAAACCGGAACCGGCGTGAAGATCGGCGGCGCAGCGCGGCGCGGCAGATCGGCGGCCGAAGCGGCCGCGGTGAGCGCCGTGAAGGCGGCGAGTGTCGAGAGAAGCTTTTTCACTTTTTGATCCCCAGCATTATGCCCGATCGGTGGCGAAACTAAGGGATTTTCCACAGTTAAGATGTAGCGCTGAGGCCACACCGGCTGGCACTCGACAACTTGCCCGGGGAGTCGGTGGAGAACGGGGATCCAGCCCGTCCTTCAGTCCCGGAGGGCCGTCGCCGGACGATCTCTGATGCCGTGCGCCGGCTGCACTTCACAGTTGAAGGTTTCGCACCGCCGGATGATCAGACCGGCGGCGTCCCGTTGGCCGTCAGCACTGCCCCGGCGAGGTAGAGCGACCCGCAGATCAGGATGCGCGGCGGCTTCTCGAAGGCGATGTCGCCGACGAGCGAGAGGGCGGCCTCGACGCTCGGGGCGATGCGGGCGCTCAGGCCCACGCTGCCCGCGATCTCCGCGACTTCCTCGGCCGGGCGCGCCGCCATCTGGCCGGCGATCGGAACGGCGATCAGCGCCCGCGACAGGCCGACGAAGTTGCGCAGGAAGCCTTCCGCGTCCTTCGTGCCGAGCAGCCCGACGATGAGCACGAGGGGCACGTCGCTGCGCTCGCCGAGATCGGCGGCGGCCGTGGCCAGGATGCGGCCGCCGTCGATGTTGTGGCCGCCGTCGAGCCAGAGCTCGGAACCCGCCGGCACCAGCTCGGCGAGGTGGCCGCGGCTCAGCCGCTGCAGGCGGCCCGGCCAGTCGACCCGGCGCAACCCCGTCTCCAGGGCGGCGGTGCCGATGTCCCCGAAGCCCGCCGCCCGCAGGGCCGCGATGGCGGTGCCGGCATTGGTGAGCTGATGGCGACCGATCAGGCGGGGCTTGGGCAGGTCGAACAGGTCGGTCTCGTCCTGGAAGACGAGGCGGCCGCTCTCCTCGTGGACCGAGAAATCCTGGTTGCCGACGAGGATCGGCGTCGCACCGACCGCCTCCGCGTGGCGGCAGAGCACCGAATCGGCCTCGGCATAATCCTGGGCGGCGATCACCGCCGGGCAGCCGCGCTTGAAGATGCCGGCCTTCTCGCCCGCCACCGCCTCGACCGTGTCGCCGAGATACTCGGCGTGGTCGCGCCCGATCGGCGTGACGACGGCCGCCGCCGGCCGGTCGATCACGTTGGTCGCGTCGACGCGTCCGCCGAGGCCGACCTCGAGGAGCAGCACGTCGGCGGGCGCCTCCGAGAAGAGCAGCAGGGCCGCGGCCGTCGTGATCTCGAACACGGTGATCGGGTCGCCGCCATTGGCCGCCTCGCAGCGGGCGAAGGCATCGGCGAGTCGGTCCTCGCCGACGAAATGGCCGCCGCCGATCGCCCCGAGCCGGATCCGCTCGTGGAAGCGCACGAGGTGGGGCGAGGTGTAGACGTGGGCCGACAGGCCGCCGGCCTCCAGGATCGCCCGCATGAAGGCGATGGTGGAGCCCTTGCCGTTGGTGCCGGCCACGTGGATCACGGGCGGCAGGCGCCGCTCCGGATGGTTCAGCTTGGCGAGCAATCCCTCGATGCGCCCGAGCGAGAGGTCGATCGTGCGCGGGTGAAGGGCGAGGAAGCGCGCCATCAGCGCGTCGGAGGAGTCCATGTCTCGTGTCGCGGTCTCGTGTCGCGTTCTGTCAGGCCGGCTCGGGAATCGGGGCCGGGATCTGGGCGGGCGTCGCGGTGCGGGCGGCGTCCGGGGCCGTGTTCATGAGGAGGCCGCAGAGCCGGGCGATCGTCTCCTTCAGGGCGTGCCGGTGCACAACCTGATCGACCATGCCGTGCTCGCGCAGGTACTCGGCGCGCTGGAAGCCGTCGGGCAGCTTCTCGCGGATCGTCTGCTCGATGACGCGGGGCCCGCGAAGCAGATCAGGGCGCCGGGCTCGGCCAGGTGCACGTCGCCGAGCATGGCGTAGGAGGCGGTGACGCCGCCCGTGGTCGGGTTCGTCAGCACCACGATGTAGGGGAGCTTGGCCGCGTTGAGGCGCCGCACGGCGACCGTGGTGCGCGGCATCTGCATCAGCGAGAGGATGCCCTCCTGCATGCGCGCGCCGCCGGAGGCCGAGAACAGGACGTAGGGGGTGCGCTTGTCCAGCGCCGTCTCGGCGCCGCGGATGAAGGCCTCGCCCGCGGCCATCCCGAGGGAGCCCGCCATGAAGCCGAATTCCTGGGCCGCGAGCGTCATCGGGATGCCGCCGACCCGGCCGAAGCCGATCTTGAAGGCGTCCGCCATGCCGGTCTTGGTGCGCGCCTCCTTGAGGCGGTCGACGTAGCGCTTCTCGTCGCGGAACTTGAGCGGGTCGGCGGCGACCTCGGGCAGGGGCACGTCGATCCAGGTGCCCTCGTCGAACATCATCTTGAGGCGCGCCTGGGCGCTCATCTTCAGGTGGTGCTCGGAGCCGGGGATCACCCAGTGGTTCCCCTCCACCTCCTTGTGGAACACCATCTGGCCCGTGTCCGGGCACTTGATCCAGAGGTTCTCCGGAGTCTCGCGCTTGAACAGGGTCTTGATCTTGGGGCGCACGACCTCCGAGATCCAGTTCATCGGTTCCACCATCATGAAGCGCCGTTCGCTCTGAGCCGAAGCTGATATCAGGTGTGCGCCCCTAGACCGCCAGTGTGGCCGTCCTCAGGCGGCCGAGCGCACGCCGTCCGCGAGTTCCCGCACGAGGCTCGACACCGCCTCGACGCTGTCCCCCTGCGCCCTGCCCTCTGCGTCGAGGGAGCGGAACAGGGTGTCGACGAGGGCCGAGCCGACGACGACGCCGTCCGCGCCCCGCGCGATCGCGGCCGCGTGGGCGCCGCTCTTCACGCCGAAGCCCACCACCACGGGCAGGTCGGTGTGGCGGCGGATGCGGGCGACCGCGTCCGAGACCTTCCCGAAATCCGGCGTCGCCGTGCCGGTGATCCCCGTGATCGAGACGTAGTAGACGAACCCCGCCGTGTTCGCGAGGACGGCCGGCAGGCGCCGCTCGTCCGTCGTCGGCGTGGCGAGGCGGATGAAGGCGAGACCCTTGGCGAGCGCCGGAAGGCAGAGCTCGTCGTCCTCCTCCGGCGGCAGATCGACGACGATGAGGCCGTCGACCCCCGCCTCGATCGCGTCGGCGAGGAAGCGGTCGACGCCGTAGGTGTGGATCGGGTTGTAGTAGCCCATCAGGATCACGGGCGTCTCGCCGTTGCCGCCCCGGAAGCGGCGCACGAGGTCGAGGGTCTTCACGACGTTCTGGCCCGCCTTGAGCGCGCGCAGGCCCGCCGCCTGGATCGCCGGCCCGTCGGCCATCGGGTCCGTGAAGGGCAGCCCGAACTCCACGATGTCGGCGCCCGAGCGCGGCAGCGCCTCCAGAACCTTCAGGGAGGTCTCGGGATCAGGATCCCCCGCCATCACGTAGGTCACGAGGGCGGCGCGGCCTTCCGCGCGGCAGCGGGCGAAAGTGGCTTCGATGCGGCTCGTCATCGCTTGCGGTCTCGGGCGCCTCGTGGGCGGGGCTCGTGGGCGGGGGCTCGTGGGCGCGGGCCGGCCGGAGCCGGAGCGGGCTCAAGCCGCCGCGCCTACACCATCGGGGCGCGCCCGTGAAGCGCGAGGCGCGCGCTATCCGACCTTCCCGTCCTCCCGCCGTGGGCGCGGGTCCGGCGCGGCCCATATGGCTGAGCATCGGCCGAGCCCGGAACCGGACACGCCCATGCCTGACCCTGGATCCGGCGCCTGCGAGGCGCCCCGCATCTTCGAGACCGCCGAGGGGGCCCGTCTCGCGCTCGCCCGCACGGATCCCGCCTGGCGACGCTGGGGGCCGTATCTCAGCGAGCGGCAATGGGGAACCGTCCGCGAGGATTACAGCGCGGGGGGCGACGCCTGGGACTACCTGCCCCACGACCACGCCCGGTCCCGCGCCTATCGCTGGGGCGAGGACGGGATCGGCGGCTTCGGCGACACGCACCTCAACTGGTGCCTGTCGCTCGCCCTCTGGAACGAGCGCGACCCGATCCTGAAGGAGCGCCTGTTCGGGCTCACCAACCAGGAGGGCAACCACGGGGAGGACGTCAAGGAACTCTACTACTACCTCGACGGGACGCCGACCCATTCCCTCATGCGGATGCTCTACAAGTACCCACAGGCCGCCTTCCCCTACGAGCGGCTCGTCGCCGAGAACCGGGCCCGGGGCCTCGACGACCCGGAATTCGAGATCCTCGACACGGGTGCCTTCGACGAGAACCGGTACTTCGACGTCGAGATCGCCTACGCCAAGGCCGCGCCGGACGACGTCCTGATGCGCGTCACGATCGCGAACCGCGGTCCTGAGCCGGCTCCTCTCCGCGTCCTGCCGCAGCTCTTCGCCCGCAACGTCTGGTCCTGGCGGGCGGGCGCCCTGCGGCCTGAACTCTCCCTGGACGGGGACAGAGCGGTCCGCGCCCTCCATCCGAGCCTCGGCCCGATGCGCCTCCATGTGGAAGGCCCGGCCGAATTGCTCTTCACCGAGAACGACACCAACGAGCCCCGGCTCTTCGGCGTCGGCGATCCGGGTGGCTTCTACAAGGACGGCATCGGCCGCTACCTCGTCGAGGGCGAGAGGGGTGCGGTCAATCCGGCCCGGCACGGCACCAAATGCGCCGCCCTGCACCGGCTCGATCTCGGCCCCGGCGAGAGCCGGACGCTCCGCCTGCGCTTCCGCCCGTCCGGCACGCCGGACGATCCCTTCGCCGATTTCGACGCGGTCTTCGCCGAGCGGGAGGCGGAAGCGGACGCCTTCTACGCGGCGCTCCAAGCCGGCATCGCGGATCCGGATCTGCGCTCCGTCCAGCGGCAGGCGCTCGCCGGCATGCTCTGGTCGAAGCAGCTCTACCATTACGACGTGCGGGAATGGCTCGCGGGCGATCCCGCCCAGCCGGCGCCGCCGGAGAGCCGCAAATCCGGCCGCAACAGCGACTGGGCGCACGTGCGGGCCAACGACATCATCTCGATGCCGGACGCCTGGGAATATCCCTGGTTCGCCTCCTGGGACCTCGCCCTGCAGAGCCTCGTGCTCGCGATGATCGACCCCGACTTCGCCAAGGGCCAGATCCTCCTCCTCATCGACGAGGCCTACACCCACCCGAATGCCGCTTTGCCGGCTTATGAATGGGGGTTCTCCGACGCCAACCCGCCGCTCCACGCCTGGGCGGCCTGGCGGGTGTTCGAACTCGACCGGGCGCTCACGGGCGTGCCCGACCACGCCTTCCTCAAGCGCGCCTTCAACAAGCTCGCCCTCAACTTCACATGGTGGGTGAACCGCAAGGACGCCGCCGGGCACAACCTGTTCCAGGGCGGCTTCCTCGGCCTCGACAACATCGGGATCTTCGACCGCTCGAAGCCGCTCGCCAACGGCGACACGCTCACCCAATCCGATGCCACCGCCTGGATGGCCATGTTCGCGATCAACCTTCTGCGTGTCGCGATCGAGATCGCTCCGGCGGATCCGGCCTACGAGGACATGGCCGAAAAATTCTTCGAGCACTTCCTGCTGATCGCGGCGGCGACGGGAGAGGGAGTCTGGGAAGAGCGGGACGGCTTCTTCTACGACGTGATCGAGACGGCCGGCGGCGAGCGCCGGCCGATCCGGGTCCGCACCATGGTCGGCCTCATCCCGATCTTCGCGGTCGCCGTGCTGTCGGAGTCGGACGTCGCGCGCCTGCCGCGCCTCGTCGAGCGTCTGCGCTTCTTCCTCGTGAACCGGCCGGACCTCGCCCGCCTCGTCTCCCGCTGGAACGAGCCGGGCCAGGGCCGCACGGCGCTGCTCTCCCTCCTGCGCGGCCACCGCCTGAAGGCGCTGCTGCGGCGGATGCTCGACCCGGCCGAGTTCCTCTCCGACCACGGCATCCGCGCGGTCTCGCGGGTCTACGCGGACGCTCCCTTCCGCTTCCCCTACGAGGGCCGCGACCTCGGCCTCGCCTACGAGCCCGCGGAATCGCGCTCGCGGCTGTTCGGCGGCAACTCGAACTGGCGGGGACCGGTCTGGATGCCGGTGAATTACCTGCTCATCGAGAGCCTGCACCGCTTCCACGGCTATTACGGGCCTGACTTCCGGGTGGAGGCACCGACCGGCTCAGGGAAAACCCTGTCGCTGCAGGAGGTTGCCGACGACCTGTCGCGCCGCCTCGTCGGGCTCTCGACCCGCGGCCCCGCCGGGCGCCCGGTCTACGGCGACAGCCGCATCGAGCAGGACGACCCGCATTTCCGCGACCACGTGCTGTTCTACGAATACTACCACGGCGACACGGGACGGGGGCTCGGCGCCTCCCACCAGACCGGATGGTCTGGCCTCGTGGCTCTCCTCATCCAGCAATGCGCGATCGGGACGGCGGACAAGATGCACCGTTAGGAGACCCGGCCGCCGCTGCCGGCTCCCGCGGACATCCAAGAAAATCCTCCGCATTCCGGCAACTTGTCCTTAAACACCTTTCGCAAGCGCTCCTTCAGGCCCACCTGCGATCCTCCCTCTCCGACCGGCGCGTTCCGCGCTGGGAAGAGACCCGCATGGACCTCAAGGACATCGCCCTCGTCCTCGCCCTGCTCGCCGCCGGCTTCAGCCTCGCGGCGATGGTCTGGCGCGGGCGGCCCACGCGACGGGAGGAGCCCGGCGTCGAGGATCTGCACGACCGCATCTGGCGGATCTCGGAGAGCGAGGAGCGCTATCGGGCCCTCGTCGAAGCCACGATGGAGGTCATCGTCCAGCGCGACGCGCTCGGGCGAATCACCTTCGCCAACGAGGGCTTCGCCCGGCTTCTCGGTCGCCAACCCCTCGATCTCGTCGGGGCGACGGTCGACTTGGAGATCCTGGAGCAGGGGCCGCTGACCCGCGGGCCCGACGGCGTGCGGCATCTCGAGGCCCGGGTGCTGCCCGTCGACGGTCTGCCGCGCTGGTTCTCCCTCGTCGAGATGCCGGTCGCCCGCGCGGACGGGCCGGTCCAGTGGCTGCGAGCGGGCTACGATATCACCACCCGCGTCGAGGCGGCGCGCTCCCTCGACGAGGCGCTGGCCAACGCCGAGGCGGCGAGCGTCGCGAAATCCCGCTTCCTCGCCACCGTGAGCCACGAGTTCCGCACGCCGCTCAACGGCATTCTCGGCATGGCCGACCTCGTCCTCGACACGGGCCTCGACCCGGAACAGCGCACCTACGTCGAGTCGGTGCGCACGAGCGGCAAGGCCCTGCTGACGCTGATCGACGGCATCCTCGATTTCTCGCGCATCGAGGCGGGTCGCCTCGACCTCGCCGCCGAGCCCTTCGACATCGCCGCGCTCACCGAGGCCGTCGTCGAACTCCTGGCGCCCCGCGCCCAGGACAAGGGCATCGAGATTGCCCTCGACATCGCCGACGACCTCAACCCGCGCGTGATCGGCGACGCCGACCGCGTCCGCCAGATCCTGATCAACCTCGCCGGCAACGCCATCAAGTTCACCGCGCACGGGGGCGTCGGCGTCACCCTGACGCGCGCGGATGGCGGGCTTGCCCTTGCCATCGCGGATACCGGTCCCGGCATCCCGGAAGAGCGGATCCCCACTCTGTTCGAGGAGTTCGAGCAGGGCGACGGCAGCGCGAGCCGTCCCCACGAGGGGACCGGGCTCGGTCTCGCCATCACCCGGCGCCTCGTCGCCCGCATGGGCGGGCGCATCGAGACCATGTCGAAGGTCGGGCGCGGCTCGACCTTCCGGGTGGTGCTGCCGCTGCCCGAGGCGGAGGAGGCGGAGCCGGCCCCGGGCGTCATCCTCGACGACCGCCGCATCCTGATCGTCGCCGAATCGCCCTTTCAGGCCCCCTACCTCGCCCGCCGCCTGTCGCGCTCCGGCGCCGCCGCGGTGGTGGTGGGCAGCGTCGAGGCCGGGCTCGACGCGCTCGCCGGTGCCAGTTTCGACGCCCTCATCGCCGACCGGGCGCTGGGGGATGCGGCCGTGCGGCGGCTCGCCGACGAGGCGCGGCGCTGCGGGGTCCGCTGCAGCCTGATCCTGCTCTCGCCCTTCGACCGGCGCGAGTTCGGTGCGCCGCACGCGGCGGGTTTCGACAGCTATTTGATCAAGCCCGTGCGCGCCCGCTCCCTGTTCGACCGCCTGCTCGCGCCGGCCACGCCGATCGATGCCGGGCCGGCCGCATTCCCGCCGCCCGCGGCGGCCGCGCACGCTCAGGCCCGCGTGCTGCTCGCGGAGGACAATCCCATCAACGCGCTGCTGGCCGGCAAGGCTCTGGAACGCCTCGGTGCCAGCGTGGTGCTGGCCCGCGACGGGGTTGAGGCGCTGGCGCGCCTCGCCGAGGCAGGAATCGCGCGCCAGCCCTTCGACCTCGCGCTGATCGACATCCGCATGCCAGGACTCGACGGGCTGGAGACCGCCCGGCGCATCCGCGCCGCTGAGGCGGCGTCGGGAGAGAGGCCGCTGCATCTCGTGGCCCTGACCGCCAATGCCGGTCGCGAGGACGAGCGCGCCGCGCGGGCGGCCGGCTTCGACGGCTTCCTTGCCAAGCCCCTCAACCTGAAGGCGCTGCCCGCGCTCCTCGATCGTCGCGCGGCCTGAGCGGCGGCGTTGACAGGCAGGGCGTCCTTGCGCGAACAGAACCGCATGACGAACCCGGATTCGAAGACGGCATCGCGGGACGGTCTCGTCGTCGCCGCGCTGGGCGGGCTCGTCGCCGCCACGGTCCTTCTCGGTGCGCTTCTTCCCGGCCATCCGGCGCAGGGTCCGGCCTCCGCAGCGGAGCCCTCCGGCGACGTCGCCTGCCTCGAATGGAGTGACGGCTGCCGGGTCTGCCAGCGCCTGCCCGAGGGGCCGGCCTGCTCGCTGCCCGGCATTGCCTGCACGCCGGAGGTATTCCGCTGCCTGCGCCGCGCCGGCGGGTGAACGCACCGGTCCTCCGCTTCGCGCCGAGCCCGAACGGGCGGCTTCACCTCGGTCACGCCTACTCGGCGCTCCTCAACGCGAGGATCGCGGGCATCCTCGGCGGCCGCCTCCTGCTCCGCATCGAGGATATCGATCCGGTGCGCTCGCGACCCGAATACATCGCGGGGATCGTCGAGGATCTCGCCTGGCTCGGCCTGCACTTCCCGGAGCCGGTGCGCCGGCAATCCGAGCACATCGCCGCGTACCGTGCCAGCCTCATGAATCTCGGCGAGCGCGGCCTCGTCTATCCCTGCTTCTGCTCCCGCGGCGCCGTCGCCGCTCGCGTCGCGGCGCTCGCCGCCGAGGAGATTGACCGAGCGACCGATCCGGACGGCACGCCGCACTATCCCGGCACCTGCCGCCATCTGCCGGCCGGAGAGGCGGCCGCCCGCCGTGCGGCCGGCGAGCCGCACACGTGGCGGCTCAACATGGAGCGCGCCCGCGCCGATGCGCCCGGCCCGCAGACTTGGTCGGTCTTCGACCCTGATGGAGGCGAGCGCCGGGTCGCCTCTGATCCGACCCGCTGGGGCGACGCGCTGGTCGGCCGCCGCGACGTTCCGACGAGCTACCATCTCTCCGTCGTCCTCGACGACGCGGCGCAGGGGATCACGCATGTGGTGCGGGGTCAGGATCTCGAGGCGGCGACCGACCTGCACGTGCTCCTGCAGCGCCTCCTCGGCCTCCCGAGCCCGGCCTATCATCACCACGCGTTGATCGTGGACGAGGGGGCGGGAAGCTCGCGAAATCGCGGGGCTCGGTCTCCCTCGCCGATCTGCGGACGCGCGGGGACAGTCCGGCAGCGGTACGCATCGGCCTCGGCTTCCCGGCCAAGGCTTGAATTGTCAGCGCATCGCGTCGCGCTGGGCCATCGCGGTGGCGCTCTTCGATTTCTGCATCACGGCCTCGATCTGCTCGCGCTGCCGCTTGAACTCGGCGAGCAGCCGCCCGTCGAGCTCCCGCCCGCGGGGCACGCGGATCTTCATCGGGTCGACGAAGTGGCCGTTGATGACGACCTCGTAATGGAGATGCGCGCCGGTCGAGAGGCCGGTGGATCCGACGTAGCCGATCACCTGTCCCTGACGGACTTTGGCGCCCGCGGAGATGCCGCGCCCGAACCGTGACATGTGGTTGTAGGTGGTGACATA